>OZ253563.1:0-2702500 GCA_965262855.1 Arenicellales bacterium | reverse complement strand
TTCACAATCTGTGAGGTGAAAAACTTCACGTTAATTTCTGTTGGCATTTCAGCCTTGTCGTATTACAATTTTACGCGGTAATTCATAATGGTGCGTCTTGGACTGCACCTGGAAGACATTTCACTTCAAATTTCTAAACCAAACCAATACCTTTTGGGGTGTAGCCAAGCGGTAAGGCACCGGATTTTGATTCCGGGATACCCAGGTTCGAATCCTGGCACCCCAGTCAATCAGTTTGCTAAATCCAGAACGCTCACAATCGAAATTCTTAACTTCGACTGAATCGGATAGAGAGGTGTCGGCATGTTGATCGAAAACATGATGATTCTGACTGGCAATGCCAATCGGCAGCTTGCTGAGCAGATTGCAGAGTACCTTGCTGTACCGCTAGGCAATGCGACGGTCGGACGCTTCAGCGATGGTGAAATCGCAGTTGAAATCAGCGAAAACATTCGAAACATGGATGTATTCATCATTCAGCCGACCTGTTCGCCGACCAACGACAATCTTATGGAGCTGCTGGTGATGATTGATGCCGCCAAACGATCTTCGGCAGGCCGTATCACCTCGGTTATTCCGTATTTCGGATATGCAAGACAAGACCGCCGACCGCGTAATTCGCGCGTACCGATAACCGCCAAGCTCGTGGCTTCATTGATCGGCACCGCCGGTGCCGACCGCGTGCTCACCATGGACCTGCATGCCGATCAGATTCAGGGGTTTTTTGATATTCCCACCGACAACGTATATGCAAGGCCAGTTATCATCGGCGACTTGTGGAAACACCGTCCAGAAAATCTTACCATCGTCTCGCCTGACGTCGGCGCGGTGGTTCGAGCTCGTTCGATCGCAGAGCAGCTTGAAGCGCAGTTTGCGATTGTCGACAAACGAAGGCCTAGGCCCAATGTAGCGGAAGTCATGAATGTCATCGGCGATGTCGAAGGACGCACCTGTGTATTTATTGACGATATCGTGGACACTGCCAGCACACTGTGCGAAGCTGCGCAAGTGCTCTCCCAGAAAGGCGCGCTGGCAGTGAAAGCCTATTGCACGCACCCAGTTCTGTCAGGAAACGCCATAGAACGCATAAGCGACTCGACTATGGATGAACTTGTGGTGTGTAATTCAATAAATCTTTCCGAGAAAGCACAAAAGTGCAATAAAATTCGTCAACTCGATGTATCGCAATTGATCGGAGAAGCAATTCGTCGGATTTCTATCGGAGACTCTGTCAGTTCAATCTTTGTAGACTAGTACATTCAAACCCTAAGTAAAACGGTTAAAAAGGAAATAACCCAATGAGTACCAATTTCACAATAGAATTAACGCCGCGCGAAGATTTCGGTTCTTCAAATAGTCGCAGATTGCGACGCGAGGGAATGGTGCCTGTCGTAATTTACGGCGCCGACAAGAAAAACGCCCATTATGTGACTGAGCATGATTCATTGGTGCACATCCTTGAAGTCGAAGCATTTCACTCTGCCATCATTGATGTCAAGGAAAGCGGTAAGAAACAGGGAGCAATTCTTCGAGAAGTTCAAATGCACCCATACAAATCGCAAGTGATGCATGTAGACCTGCAACGTGTGAAAGCGACTGAGACGATTTCGCTTCGGGTTCCGCTCCACTTCATTGGCGATGATATTGCACCTGGAGTGAAAACCACCGGAGGTATATTTTCTCGGCTCATAGTAGATGTTGAAATCCAGTGTTTGCCGAAGAATCTTCCGGAATTTTTGGAGGTCGATGTAAGTGAGCTTGAGTTGAACCAGGCGGTGCATATTTCAGACATTGTTCTGCCAGAGGGCGTCGAATTGACTACCGCCTATCACGATAGCGACGACTACGCGATTGCTTCCGTCACGCCGTCCAAAATCTCGGCAGATTTTGATCAAGAGGAAGCAGAAGCAGAAGCAGAAGAGCTGGAGCTCGCTACCGTTGCGCCACCGGAGGTCGAATCATCGGATTGATGGGCTGTTTGATTTTCGTTTACACCGGCTCAATCCCAAGAAAATCGACATGGCTCTGCGCTTCTCGCACGTCAAGTATAGTACAGTGAATTATGACGCAGACGCGCGCAATCATCGGTCTTGGTAACCTTGGTGAACAATATCGACACACCCGTCATAATTGCGGTTTTCGATTTATCGACGCTTTAGCTGCACAGTGCCGACTACAGCTAAAGCTCAATCCTCGCTTGAAAGCGAAGCTAGTTCGCACGACAGTTTCTGAGGTGCCGGTTTGGCTGGTAGAACCAATCACGTACATGAACCGAAGCGGCACCGCATTTCAGTTAGTCACGAATTACTACGACATCGATCCGGGAAACGCCATCGTAGTGCATGACGACCTGGATCTTCCAGCGGGAGTCGTACGGCTGAAATTGACCGGAGGGCATGGCGGGCACAATGGTCTCAGCGACATCATTTCCAGAACCGGAAACTCAGATTTTCTACGGATACGCATCGGTATCGGCCGCCCCAATCCAAAGCTCGGCACCATTCCCTACGTACTGAGTACTCCGTCATTGCACGATCAGAATCTTATTGACGACGCAATTTCCGATGCATTGGATTCGCTTCCAGAAATTCTGAGGGGAAATCTGGAACGAGCGATGAAAGCACTGCACAGCAGGCCCAAAGCAACCGAATCCTCACTGGGTGCCTGACCCGCACAATCTGGCGATATGGGTTTTCGGTGCGGAATCATCGGCGTGCCGAATGTCGGCAAGTCCACTCTGTATAATGCACTGACAGGCTCTCAAGTAGCAGCGGAGAACTTTCCGTTCTGTACCATCGAATCGAATGTCGGAGTAGCATTCGTTCCGGAACCTCGGCTTCCAGATATTGCGAAAATCACAGGCGTTGAAACGCAAGTCCCGGCAGTGATTCAATTTGTAGATATCGCTGGCTTGGTGGAAGGGGCATCACGTGGTGAAGGACTTGGAAATCGATTTCTAGGACATATTCGCGAGATGGACCTGATCGCTCATGTGATCGGTGGGTTCGATGAAAAAAACGATTTGAAAGACGAAATCGACATCGTCAGTCTGGAGTTGATTTTGGCAGACCTGGAAACAGTACGCAAGGCGACAGAAAAAGCATGCAGCCGTGCCCGAATCGGAGACAAAATACAGCAGAAAGCTGCTGCTGTGCTCAAAACTGTCGAATCATTGCTTGAACAGGGAAAGCCGTTCAGTGGGGTTGAACAGGATGCGGAAGAACAGGAGATCATCCGCAACCTGCATCTATTGACGAGCAAGCCCAAATTCTACATATTGAATGTCAGCGAAGAACAGCTGCTACTCTCTGATGGTGTTATAGTAAATGATTTGAAGGCTCCCATGGTAACAATCTGTGCGAAAATTGAATACGAATTGGCACAATTGTCGGAGGGCGAACAAATTTCATTTCGTGCAGAACTCGGTGTCGATGTTTCCGCTCTAGATAATGTAGTGCGTACAGGTTACTCTCTACTTGGATTACAGACATTTTTCACTTTCAACGAATCCGAGGTTCGAGCCTGGGCATTTCCAAGAGGAACGACCGCGAAACAGGCAGCCGGAATGATACACACAGATATGGAAAAAGGATTCATTCGCGCGGAAGTGATGTCAAGCGAAGATCTCCTGTCTTACGGAACTGAGCAAATGGTGAAAGATGCTGGTCGGGTGCGTATTGAAGGCAAATCATATGAACTGAAGGAGGGAGAAATCATTCGGATTCGATTCAATTCTTGACAGAAACTATCCAACAATCCTGGGACCCTGAAGTACTGCTAAAAGCCTTCAGAAGTGCTTATCTCGCAGATGAATCTACCGTCGTGCACAGCTTGCTCGAGCAAGCTCCGCTGACTGAAATTCAACGTCTGAGTGCTAGCCAAAGGGCAACCGAACTGGTTACAACGGTACGTGATTCCAGCTCCCCACGAATCATGTCATCGTTTCTCTCCGAGTATGGCTTGACATCACAAGAAGGAATTGCACTGATGTGTCTGGCTGAGGCTCTTTTGCGAGTGCCCGACACCACCACAATTGACACTCTGATCAGCGACAAGATTTCTGCAGCACACTGGGGAAAGCATCTTGGGCATTCAAGCTCATCCTTAGTCAACGCCTCAACGTGGACATTGTTACTGACCGGCAAGATTCTGAAAGAAGCAGATGTCGGCGATGTCGCAGACACACTTCGACGCATCGTAAAAAGACTCGGAGAGCCCGTGGTCAGAGTGGTTGTCGCACAAGCAATCCGAAGGATTGCGGATCAATTCATCCTTGGAACGACGATCGAATCTGCGACTGAACGGGGCGAAGGACTTGTACGCAAAGGCTATGGATACTCTTTTGACATGCTGGGTGAGTCGGCTCTCACAGCCGATGATGCAAGGCATTACTGGTCCTCCTATTTTCAGGCCATTGAATTCATAGCGGGTAAATGCAACTCCGACAACTTCTGGGAGAATCCTGGAATTTCCGTCAAGCTGTCGGCACTTCACCCCCGATATCAGTCAACACAAAGAGAATTTAATTTAGATGAGCTGGTTGACTCCGTTCTGTCGCTCGCACAGCTTGCGAAGAAAGCGAACATGGGATTCAACATTGATGCGGAAGAGGCAGACACGCTGGACCTGTCTTTGGAAGTCATCAAGAGGACTCTATCCAATCCGTCCCTGAAAGGCTGGCATGGATTTGGGGCTGTTGTTCAGGCATACAGTCCGAATGCACGCTTTGTCATCGACTACCTATATGGTCTTGCCGAGAAGTTTAATCGCAGAATCATGCTGCGACTTGTAAAGGGAGCTTACTGGGATACTGAAATCAAACGCGCACAAGTGCTGGGGATTTCCTCCTTTCCTGTGTTCACGAGAAAGTGTTCAACCGATTTGTCCTACCTCGCCTGCGCCCGACGTTTACTTGATTTGAACGATCGAATTTATCCTCAGTTTGCGACTCATAATGCACACACTATTTGTGCGGTGATGGCCATGACAGACAGCCACCACAGATTCGAGTTTCAGAGACTTCACGGCATGGGAGAAGAAGTTCACGAGGTGGCTAGAAAAAAATTTGGATACCATTGCAGAATCTATGCTCCGGTGGGTGCCCGCGAAGACCTTCTTGCTTATCTCGTGCGGAGAATTCTGGAAAATGGGGCAAATAGTTCTTTCCTGAACCAACTGGTGGACACGGACATTCCGGTGGGAGAAGTCGCTTCAGACCCAATCGAGAAGGTTCGAGAACTGAGGCATTCAATACCAAATCCGTCGGTACGGAAGCCAAGCAATATCTTTGGCGATTCAAGAACAAATTCCAAAGGCATCGATCTAGCGGATGTCAATGCAATGAAAGCGCTGTACGGAGAGATGGAGCAATACCGAAACTGCGAATGGCATGCTGGTCGGTCCGATTTGGTTTCTGATCCAAACAACCCGACGGAATTCATATGTAATCCTACACACCCACGAATCCAAGTAGGCACGGTTGTTCAATCAAAATCGGCACACGTAAACAAAACCATTGAACGCGCGCAGTCGAGTTTCAAACAGTGGAGTAACACGAATGCTTCAACTCGTTCCGAATTACTCAATCGCGTCGCCGACGCTTATGAAAAGCACTCGCCAGAATTGATAGCCTTGATGATTCAGGAAACTGGCAAGACGATTGCCGATTCAATTTCCGAAGTGAGAGAGGCAGTGGACTTCTGTCGATTCTATGCAAACGAAGCCATTCGGCTGGAATGTTTGCCCGATCACTGTGCCCGTGGAGTCATTGCCTGCATCTCGCCTTGGAATTTCCCACTCGCAATTTTTACCGGTCAGATTACCGCCTCACTTGCAGCTGGAAATTCGGTTATTGGAAAACCTGCTGAGCAGTCGTCGCTGACCGGTGCAAGAGCGGTAGAGCTCATGCACCAAGTCGGTATTCCGAAAGATGTTGTGCAGTTTCTTCCTGGCTACGGCGAAACCGTCGGAGCGATGCTTTCAGCGGACGAACGCATTTCCGGAATCTGTTTCACAGGCTCTACCGATGCGGCTATAGCCATCTACCGATCAATGGCGAAATCATGCGATATAGAGGCGCCTCTCATTGCTGAAACAGGAGGGCTGAACGCAATGATCGTGGACTCTACTGCATTGCCGGAGCAGGCTGTCAAAGATATTATCGCATCGGCATTTCAGAGCGCAGGACAAAGGTGTTCTGCATTGCGTATTCTGTATGTACAGAACGAAATGGAATCGCGGCTGCTCAAAATGCTTTTTGGTGCCATAGAACAATTGAGAGTAGGTGACCCATGGGATATTTCAACTGATGTCGGACCGATCATTGACGAACACGCACAAAGCGACCTGCTGGACTATTGCAACAGGATGGAAAGTGAAAACCGCCGGCTATATCGGCGAGAACTTTCTGTTCATCTTGACGGCTATTTTGTACCTCCGAGTGTATTTCGCGTGTCAGGAATTGAGGAACTGGAGCGTGAGATTTTCGGACCCATTTTGCATGTAGCTACATATGATTCTCGAGACATTTCCAAGGTAGTGGAAAGCATCAACAAAACCGGATACGGGCTTACGTTCGGGCTTCATACGCGAATTGACCGGCGGGTTCAACAGCTGTCTGAAAGCGTGAACGCCGGGAACATTTATGTAAACCGCAACCAGATTGGAGCAGTAGTAGGATCTCAGCCTTTCGGCGGAAGAGGTCTGTCCGGAACTGGACCCAAAGCTGGCGGACCCTACTATGTTGCTCGTCTTCGACGATTTGGGAAATTCAAACAAACAGCTGATCTTGAGTATCCTGCTGAAACAAGAGGCGATACTCGTGAACCACTTCGCAGATTGGTAAAACTGCAATCGGATTGGGCTTGTAAGGAGGACCGAATATCCATTTTGAGGTCAGCAGTGGCGGACCGATCTGAACTCTTGGAGATATTGGCGCAGACGGCCAAATTAGTCCCTTCACCTATCGATCTTGAGGGGCCTACAGGTGAAAGCAACCGCATTTACCTGCACCCGAAGGGCGTGTTTATTTGTATTGGATCAGACACACATGTCCTGCAGGCACTGGCCACCGGAAATGCAGTGCTGGGTGTTGGTATTGAAAGTCAACTTGTTGCAAACTTGCAATCTTCAGGCGCGCCGATTTTACAAAGCCAAGTGATGCCGGACTCCGCGACGATTACGTTATCTAGCGACTTTGTTGGAATCGCTGTGGGTGACTACCCACAAGAGTTGTTGAGAGCAATTCGATCGGAACTCGTGTCAAGACAAGGCGCGATCATTCAACTCACTACAGATCAGGGGGCGCCTTGGCTCTTCATCGTAGAAAAATCAGTGTGTATTGACACAACTGCAGCGGGCGGTAACGCTAGACTATTTATTGAATCCGGATCGTGAATTTACAATATGTCAGTTCCACTATTCGATTGAGCACAATCAATTCTTTTAGCCCAACCAACTACTCTCATTTATTGGATAATTGCTCATGACTTTTATATCGCTCTGCGATATGTCAAGGCATATCATTTTTTAGCGAAACCAGTAGAATTCAAATTCAAAACAATTAGCCAAGAGAAGAATTAATGAAAAAGCAATTCGACATGATAGTGATCGGCGGTGGAAGCGGCGGTATAGCGGCGGCACGGCGAGCAAGCGAATACGGAGCCAAGTGTGCAGTGATTGAAAATCACAAATTAGGGGGGACTTGTGTTAATGTCGGATGCGTACCCAAAAAAGTAATGTGGACCACTTCGCGAATAGCAGAAATCCTTCACGATGCCGCCGATTATGGATTTTCAGTCAAAAACGAAGGATTCGACTGGGCAATTATCAAGAAGTCTCGTGATGCGTATATTGCCCGTCTGAATGATATTTACGCAGTTAATCTTGAGAATTCCGATGTCGCCCATATTGAAGGAACAGCTCACTTTACCACACCCAACACCCTGCAAGTAAATGACGACGAATTTGAAGCAGCCCACATTCTGATAGCAACCGGCAGCCGACCTGTTATTCCAAACGTCGCTGGCTCAGAATATGGCATATCCAGCGACGGATTTTTCGAGATGGAGGAACTTCCTGCAAAGGTTGCAATAACAGGTGCTGGCTACATTGCCACCGAGTTTGCCGGTATGCTGCATGGACTTGGAAGCCAGGTGACTATGATTCTGCGAAAAGATCAGCTATTGCGCGGATTCGATTCCTCCATTACCTCAGTAGTTATGTCCGAAATGCAGCGAACTGGAGTGGAATTCGTACTGAATACCTCGGTTACCGAATTGAAAAGAAAGAATTCAAAGCTCTCAGTCAAGTTGGACAATAGCACTTCACTAAATGAAATCGACCAATTCATATTTGCAATCGGGCGCGTACCGAATTCTCAATCTCTTAATCTCGAAAGTGCAGGCGTAGAACTCAATTCTCGAGGCTACATTGAAGCAGACAAATTTCAGAATACCTCTTGTAAAGGCGTTTATGCAGTCGGAGATGTAACCGGCCGCGTCGCATTGACGCCTGTTGCCATTGCCGCAGGTCGTAAACTTTCAGATCGGTTGTTCGGTGGCCAAAGCGACGCATATCTGGACTACGAGAACATCCCTTCAGTCATTTTCAGCCATCCACCCATTGGCACAGTAGGGTTGAGTGAAGACGCAGCAAGGGCTAAGTTTGGAGACGATGTAAAGGTCTATTCAAGCCAGTTTCAGAATATGTACTATCAGGTTACGAACCGAGGTTCGCCTACTCTAATGAAGCTTGTTACCACGGGTGAGAATGAAAAGATCGTTGGCTGTCATATCGTCGGAGATTTTGCTGACGAAATGATTCAGGGATTTTCAGTCGCAGTAAAGATGGCAGCATGCAAACGCGATTTCGATAATACAGTTGCAATTCATCCAACTGTAGCAGAGGAATTTGTGACCATGCGGTAGCAGGGTGTGAAAGCCACCTATTTCAACATATTCGTCTTATTTCGTAGGCGGTAGTGACTGGGTAGTGACTGCAGGCTGATTGATTAAAGTACCTTTCTGACGGCATCAATCACCGAATTAGTTTCTGGCTTTTTGCCGTGCCAGAGAAAGAATGATTCCGCAGCCTGCTCAACCAGCATTCCGAGTCCATCGGCAGTATTAGTGGCGCCATGTTCGATTGCCAACAATTGAAATTGGGTTGGTCGCGCTGCGTACATCATGTTATAAGCCAATTGAACATCCTGAAATACTCCAGAAGGAATTTCCGGCAAGCTGCCAGTTAATTCGCTTGAGGTGGCATTAATCACGATATCGTAGGTTCTGCCTCGATCTTCGTCCAAGCCGCCACCGATAATGTTCCCGCACTGCGCAAACACGTCGGCCAGCGCAACAGCTTTGTCTTTTGTTCGGTTTGCGACAAATACTTGTTCGGGTTGTTCCGCCAAGATTGGTCCCAGAACTCCGCGAACTGCACCTCCTGCGCCGACTATCAAAACGTAGGCATCCCTGATATCGACTCCCAGTCTCGTCTTAATGTCGGTTACCAACCCGATACCATCGGTATTGTCACCCTTGACGGTCTTTCCTAAGGACAGCGTATTCACTGCACCGGCCAAATTCGCTCGATCACTCAACACATCGGCGAACTTCCACGCATTGAGTTTGAAAGGTACGGTTACATTGAGACCTTGTCCGCCGTTCGCTTCAAATCCACTGACTGCTTGCTCGAATCCGCCAATTTCTACATGAACCGCGCGATATTCAAGATCAATGTCAAACTGCTTGGCGAAGAGAGTATGTACCAGAGGCGATTTACTGTGTGAGATCGGATTCCCGAAAACTGCGTATAACTGCCGCTTGGGTTTGAAATCGAAAATGTCACTCATCTATGGATGTCTATTTGTACCCGACGCGATGCCGCAATTTGGAATCCCTTTCCTCGCAACAATTTGCATTTCTGACAATGTTCCGCGCTCAATTGTCAGACAATTCCGCTCTCCACACTACTGAGTACCGAATAGCCTGTCCCCAGCGTCTCCAAGTCCAGGAAGGATATATCCGTGATCGTTCAACTCTCGGTCCAATGCAGCAGCATATAGTTCAACATCCGGATGTACTTGCTCAAAAGCTGCAACACCTTCTGGAGCTGCCAACAGACACAGAAATTTAATTTTTTTTGCACCAGACTGTTTTAAACGCTCCGCTGCTGCGATAGCTGTATTCGCTGTGGCGAGCATAGGGTCTACAATGATTGCAAGCCGTTCGCTAATGTCAGGCGGCACTTTGTAGTAATACTCGACTGCAATCAGCGTCTCGGGATCACGGTAGAGTCCTACGTGCCCCACGCGAGCGCTCGGAATAAGGTTCAACACCCCGTCGAGAAGACCGTTGCCAGCACGGAGTATGGAAATGAAGCAAAGTTTCTTGCCGGATATGAAAGAAGACTCAATTCTTTCGAGCGGAGTTTCAATGGTACGGAATTCCGTAGGCAGATCACGCGTCACTTCATAGGCGAGTAGCATGGCAACTTCACCAACCAACTGTCGAAACAGTTCCATTTTTGTATTCTTGTCCCGCATCAGACTGAGCTTGTGTTCGATTAGCGGGTGTTCGACGACATGAAGTGTCACAACATTTCTCCTTTCAATAGATATTACTTACGGTAACGCACAAGAATGATTTCGATCGTTATTGGTTGCTGAAAATACCGTCAATTCAGCCGTTTCCAAAATTTTCAATATTCCCATTGCGAGTCTAAAATGTTAGAATCTTGCTTGCTTAATTGTACTATTGGAAAATCAGCAAATCGTTCCGCTTGACATATTATCGAATATGGATAATCTTGAACTACTACAACTCGCTCAACACCAAGCGAAACTCGGTGCAGCTGAAGGCGGGCACGCTGTCGGTGCAGTGTTGGCTAAAGATGGTGAAGTTCTCGCGGCAGAGTATGACCGCACTATTCAACTGAACGATCCAATCGCACTGGCAGAATTTGAATGCATCCGAGCAGCAGGGCGGCGAAACGACCACGCTGAACTATCAATTTACAGCACAAATTCGCCAAATCTGCTGGTCGCCGGTGTCGTTATTCAATTCGGTATTGGTGCATTGATTGTCGGTGAAGCTGAAGACACCACTTCCCGTGCCATCGAGTTACTACGATCTAAGTCGGTGCTGCTGACATGGATCGACAACGTTTAAATCCCAGGAGTTGAAGGAATCGAGAAGTGACAAACTGGTCAAGACGTCTGTCAGACATGACAGACACCGATAAGATTATTCTGAAACAAGCACTGACGGAAGCGCGCCATGGATTTGATCAAGGCGGAGTACCGGTTGGAGCGGTCATGGTACGTAGTGGACAGATTGTCGCCCGTGGAAGAAACAAGCGGGTGCAGGAAAATGATCCCGTCATGCATGGCGAAACCGATTGTCTGAGAAACGCCGGGCTAATGGAAGACTACAATGACACAGAAATGTATACAACGCTGAGTCCTTGCATGATGTGCACTGGTGCGATTCTGCACTTCGGGATCAAGCGCGTGGTTATCGGAGAAAACATAAATTTTCCAGGCAATATCGAACTCCTGCTGGACTTCGGTGTTAAAGTGGCACTTGCAGACGATCCGGCCTGCAAAAATTTGATGGCACAATTTATCCGGAAATATCCCGAACTGTGGTTCGAGGATATTGCCGGGCGCAGTCATACTTAGGTTACATAGATTTTGGTCAAACGGACCTGTGGAGAATTTTCGTCTCAAAAGAATATTTAAGTGTTCCGGCACGGTCATCCTGCCGGTCATTCACGTTCTTGACTTTGAACAAACCCACCGTAATGTGGAAATTGCCGTCCACGAGGGTGCATCCGGCGTTTTTCTCATCAACCATGATTTTGGAATTGATGAGTTTCTTCCAATTATTCGCAAAATACGCAGAAACCTTCCAAATCTATGGTTCGGCGTAAATTTTCTTGGCGTCGGAATTTCAGACGCGCTGCCGATTCTTGAAAAATTGCAGTGTGAAGATGGATGCGAAGTTGATGCGTACTGGGCGGATGATGCCAAAATTAACGAAAACATGAGCGAAACCGACCAGCCTGCTGTCAAACTCTGGCAGGATAACATGATCAAAAGTGAATGGGAGGGACTTTACTTTGGCGGCGTCGCATTCAAGAAACAGCGCTCGGTAGACCCAGCCAATTTCTTGCGAGCCGCACAAATCGCAGCAAATAGTATCGATGTAACAGTCACATCCGGCAGTGCAACAGGAGTTGTTGCATCATTGGAAAAAATCAGAGCTTTTCGACAAGGTTGCAAAGAAGCGGCACTCGCCGTTGCTTCAGGAATAACTCCAGAGAACTTCCACCAATACGGTAACCTCCTTGATGCAGTTCTGGTAGCGACTGGAATCAATGTACCAGGGGATTTCTACAACATCGATCCATCAAGACTTCGAAGACTGCTAGATGAAGCAAAGTCAGATTCACACCGAAACCAAGTCGCAAGCGAACTCGGTGCATGGTATATGGATCTTATGGCGCCGCGTTCTCGCGGCAAACGGTATGCGTGGCTAGATCCGAGTTCAGCTTACATCAATACTCATTCGTTCAACGCAATTATTGATGATCTCGTCAGGCCATTCTGTGTAGATTCCATCGATGTCGTAGCGGGTATCGACGCGGCTGGATTTGTTTTGGCAGGAGCCTTGGCAGTTCGATTGAACAAAGGTGTGCTCACACTTCGCAAAGGCGGTAAAGTGCCGGTGGCCTATGACGTGGTTTCAATGGTAAATTACTCCGCCCAAACTCAGGAATTGGAAATGAGAAAACCCGCATTCTCATCTGGAACCAAAGTTCTTCTCGTAGACCAGTGGATCGAAACAGGCGGCACAATGGATGCCGCGATGCGACTGATTGAGCGACAAGGGGGTGTGGTGGCTGGAATTGCGGTTATCTGTGTGGAGGAAAACACATTCACAAATCAAATGCGAAAAAAATATAAGGTTTCAAGTTGTGTATTGCCGGACTCCGATTTGCAGAGCCAGTGCAACCAACAGACTCTAAACAGTTTCGCAAAATTCAACCCGGAAAGTTGTTTTCCGGATACTGACGAAAAGAACTAAACTAAATAGTCAAAACGAACTAATATTTTCTTATTGATATAACTGAAGGATGAATTTCAATGGACAAACAACATCAACCTCAGAGAAGGGATTTTCTGAAAAAATCGGTAACAGCAGCTGGAGCATTGGCAGCACCTCTCCTGATTACAAGCCGAAAATCTTGGGCTGAAACAGTTGAGCTGAATATGCTCGCGTGGTACGGGCACGGCGAACCTGACATGGTCGAAGAGTTTGAAGCGCTGCACAACGTAAAATTCAAAGCCAAATACTATGCTGGCGGCGACAATATGCTCGCGCTGATTGCTCAATCACCACCGGGAACTTACGATGTAATTCTGTCAGATGCGGAATTTGTACAGCTACTCAACGCAGCAGGCTACATTATCGAACTCAACCCCGCCGACTACCCGTTCGAGGACTTCCTTGTTGATGCTTTCAGGAAGTATCCTGGCCACTGGGACGGCGATAAACTCAGTTCAGTCATGGTTCGCTTCGGGCACCTAGGTGTTTCATATAACACAAAGGCTGTAACCGAAGCAGAAGCAATGAGCTACAAGTGTTTTTGGAAACCAGAGCTGCAAGGAAAAGTCGGACACTTCGACTGGCATCTTCCCAGCTTGGGAATGATGAGCCTGTACAACGGAAACAACAATCCGAGCCCGTTCGACATTTCCAGTGATGCATGGGACAAAGTACAGGAAACTACCCTCACTCTGCGTCCGCAGGTAGGTGGATTTTTCGACTATGGCGGTACTTTCAATTCCCTAAAGAATGAAGAAATGCTGGCAACCTGCGGAATCGGCGACTGGATTACGGGTGTTCTGCAAAAGGACGGTGCATCTGTTGCGTCAGTAGTACCTGAAGAAGGCGGAATTCAATGGACCGAGTCTTATTCAATTGGCAAAGGATCGAAACATGTGGACTTGGTCACACAGTTCATTCAGTATATGCTGAGTCCTACCGGACAGGCCCGCTCCGCTCAGATGGCGGCTTATCCAGGATTTTGCGTAACTCACTCTGGCGCAGCAGAATTGCGCAAGGTCAATCTGGCCGAAGCCGAACGTACAGGACAGATTGAGGGTGCGCCGAACAATCCGCTGAAACTGATTGAAAACAGACGAATTCATTTCCGAGACATTCCCCGCCAGCAGTCTCTTGAGGACTGGAATGATTTTTGGTCAGAGTACAAAAATGCTTAACTGACCGGCTTGATATCCAATTTGGACTATGTATGATGAACAGGCAGAGAAGCATCGGCTTCTCTGCCTGTATGCTTTAATTCGGCGGTGGGCTGAAAATCTGTAGCAAGTGATATTTTCATTTTTCCCAGCGCCGTTAGTCATCAGCATCAATCAGATGGAGGCCGTCGGCAGCTATTCACTGAATCTCTCGCCTTGCCCACACAGAAAGAGTTCGATCAATCACTCAATTTCGGGCTAGTTCAGTCATCGTTCAATTTGAAGTAGGCTATGCGCGAAAAATATGACATTTACGCACTGACGTGGCGCTCTCCCATGTTGATATGGCAGGCGTTGTTCTTTATCGGACCACTGCTATTCATGATTGCAATCACTTTTTTTCTAGTGAAAAACTATCGCATGACGGAAGCATTCGAGATGAAGAACTGGATCAAGATGTTGACGCGCGGTTATTTCTGGGACTCTTACTTCCTGACATTTTGGCTCGCTACCTTGTCCACCGCAACTGCTACCATCCTCGCATTTCCAGCTTCGTACGCGCTCGCATTCAAAACTTCTGATACGGTGCGTAGGTGGGCGATATTCTTTCTAATCATCCCATTTTTCACCAGCTATCTCGTAAGAACGTTTTCCTGGTATGTGATTCTGGCGGAATCCGGTGCATTGAATGCCGTTTTCAGTTGGTTCGGAATTGGACCCTTTACTATGCTGAATACACCATTTGGAACGATCGTCGGCTATATGACATTGGCACTGCCTCTGGTAGTCGTTCTTCAGACACTGTCTCTGGCCAACGTCAATCGCGACCTTATTGAAGCGGCATGGAATCTCGGTGCAGGATGGGCTCGTACAGTCTTTACAGTCATTGTTCCGCTTGCAAAGACTGGACTGATCATTGGCGCAGTCATTTGCTTTATTCTTTCATATGGAGATTTCGTTGCGCCGTACTACCTAGGAGGGTCGAAGCCACCGACCCTTTCGATTTTGATCATCGATACAACGAAGTCCGGCCAGCAATGGCCGAGAGCGGCTGTTGTCGCCGTTATGATGATGGTTACGCTGATGAGCGTGGCCTTTACTGCAGTCATGATTGCATACCGCCGAAGATCATGACAATGCAAGCCAATAAAATTACCAACCTGTTGCTCAAGGCGTACCTTGTTGCGGTTTTTGTTTTCATATTTACTCCGATTATCACCAGCATGATCTTCTCTTTTAATTCTGATCGCTTCGCATCCATACCACTTGGTTCGTTCACCCTTCACTGGTACGAAATTGCCTATAACGACCCAGATGTTTGGGATGCTGCGAGAACTAGCATGACGGTCGCAGTTCTGGTCTCCGTGCTGTCAACATTCATTGGCTTCTGCACTGCCTACACCGATTTCCGATATTCGTTTAGATTCAAGAGCGGATATCTGGCTCTGGCACTTCTTCCGCCAACCATTCCGCTGATCATCATGGCACTGGCGATGCTTGCCTGGTTTTCTAAAATTGGAGCTTCCGGGCAACTCTGGTCTATCGTTATCGCTCACACTGTTTTGTGTTCTCCGTTTGCAATGGCAGTCATCCGACTTCGCTTGCAGCAGATGGATCGCGATCTGGAAGCCGCGGCGTGGAATTTAGGTGCGAGTGAATGGGCAACAATGCGATACGTTGTCGTGCCATTCGCCAAGCCAGCCATCATTTCCGCACTGTGCCTGACAATGGCGGTTTCCTTTGACGAGTTTGTTGTGGCGTGGTTTGTATCAGGGCTGAACAAAACAATCCCTGTGATCATTCTCGAAATTTTACAGGGCAATGTGGACCCGCAGATCAACGCGATTGGCACTTTTGTATTTATTACCTCCATGACGTTGGTTATCATCGCACAGTTGGTATTTACATTGCGCTCTCCTAGAAAAACCTATATCTGATCGAAACACAATGAGCGAACCGCAGATCGTATTCGAAAATGTCGTCAAGAATTTCGGCCAGGTGTTAGCGGTTGAACGCATAAACCTAACAGTGCACGCCGGTGAGTTTCTGGGAATAATGGGGTCAAGCGGTTGTGGAAAAACAACCATTCTACGCATGCTGGCTGGCCTCGAAACGCCAACGGAAGGCGAAATTCGATTGAACGGCAAACGAATCAATGAACTGAAGCCTTCTGAACGGGAGACTCCCATGGTGTGGCAGACACTGGCACTTTTCCCGTTTCTATCGGTACAGCAAAACGTCGAGTTCGGACTGAAAACCAGAGGCATCGGGGAACCCGAACGAAAACGAAGAGCCATGCAATGGCTAGAACGAATGGAAATTCCCGAACTTGCAAACCGGCGAATTGATCAATTGTCCGGCGGTCAGAAGCAGCGCGTGGCGCTCGCTCGAGCACTTGTCACAGAGCCGCCAGTTTTGCTGCTTGACGAACCGTTGAGCGCACTGGATGCGAACCTTGTTGTGCGAATGCAAGGTGTTCTCTCCCGCTTGCAGAAAGAACTCGGCATCACTTTTATTTATGTCACCCATAGTCAATCTGAAGCGTTCGCTATGACCGACCGCGTGGTCATTATGAGCAAAGGGCATATAGAACAAATCGCGACTGCACAAGAAATTTTTCGACGACCAGCCAATCGTTTTGTTGCAAAGTTCGTCGGATCAAATAATATTCTGACAGGCAAGATCACAAAAATTGAGCACGACCTGTTGACTATTGACACAAACATCGGCCAAGTAACGGCAACAGTTCCAGAAAAGCGAAAGTTCAGGGTCGCAGAAGATGCTGAAATTGTCATTAGCGCAGATTTGATTTCACTGAGTTCAAATTCAACGGGGGCCGTCAATGAATTTCCCTGCAACTTGATTAGCGAGGAATTCGTCGGATCAATCATCGGACTTCTCGTAGAAACTCGAAACGGAGTTGAAATGAAAATCCAAAAACAGCAGCACGAAATTGAGCAGTTGCGATTGCATAGCGATCAGAACCTGTGGATACGCTGGCAGCCACAAAACGCATATATATTGCCGCCTCAAACCACTTAAGAAGAGAATCAAACATGAACCAGCAAAGAGTTTCAACTCATATTTCGCTTACCTCTCACCCGGGTAAGGAAATGACGCCGGCGCCAATCGTATGGGGTGCAACCAGTGCAAAGAAGCGCGGCCCAGTCGTTGGGCTTCCAAGCGACTCGAAACATCGAAACGCCATTGGCACTCACTCGGGATCTTATGCAGTGTATCGGGCGCTTGCCGTGGCCACTGGTACGTTGGATCCGTTTCACAAGCCAGATCTGACCAATACTGCACCGGCGGTAAACATCGGACCGCACCCGCAGTGGTTTAGTCAGGATGGCATTGTTTCGATTGATCCCTGGGGGCATCTGGTGGGTAACGTGTTCGATGACTTTATCAAAAGCGGGAACAGTATCCGGCCAACGATCGCGGTGACCCGAGCGCGTTTGACAGTGCCGGAACTGAGGGCGGGAGCAAGTGGAGCAGATCTCGAACCAGACGGGAAAATTCTGATGGATTCAGGTGAGGTGAATGTTACCAAAGTTGCAATTGAACCGGTTTGGTATCTTACAGGCATCGCCAATCGTTTTGGCGTAGAGGAGCACGACTTGCGTCGGGCGCTCTACGAACAGACTGGAAATATGTTTTCCGAACTGGTTACGCGACTAGACCTAAAACTATTTCTCCCTCCTATTGGTGGAATCACGCTGTATATTTTTGGAGAGCCAAGTGCGATTGCCAGCGATGAACATAAGCTTTCATGCAGAGTACATGATGAATGCAATGGCTCGGATGTATTCGGCTCGGATATTTGTACCTGTCGACCGTATCTGATTCACGGAATTGAAGACAGTATCCGAACCGCACAAGAAAATGGCGTTGGACTGGTCGTCTACAACCGAAAAGAAGGTCGTGCACTCGGAGAAGTCACGAAATTCTTAGTCTATAACGCTCGCAAACGTCAAGAGGGCGGCGATTCAGCGGAACACTATTTTGAGAGAACTGAATGCATCGCCGGCGTACAGGACATGCGATTTCAAAAACTGATGCCGGATGCACTCAACTGGCTAGGAGTGAATCGAATCGACCGCTTCGTATCCATGAGCAACATGAAATACGATGCACTAGTCGAGCAAGGGATCGAAATTGTTGAGCGTATCTCGTTACCGGAGGATCGAATTCCGCATGATGCTCGTGTTGAAATGGATGCAAAAATTGCTGCTGGTTATTTTTCTGAAGATACAGCCCCGAGTACCAGTGAACTTGCCGAAGCCCACGGGCGAGGGCTTGAAGAATACTGATGCCCGAATGCGTTTCAGTTGATGCTTGTGATAATCTACTGACAGCCGCTGGCGTACGTCAGCGTTGCAACACCATTACGCAGGCAGTTCGAGAAGGCAGAGGACTCTATTTTGAAATCAATGAAAAGGCGATTGAAACTTGCTCACGTTTTGTTGCAGAGGTCTGCGAGGAAAATTACCCTGATCTGAACATACCGCTTCACGCACGTTGGCGGCATTTTCAAATTGGTAAATTCAACCTTTGGCAGCACTACATTCAGAAGCATCGGATCAATGCTTTGAATGCCGATCAGAGAATGCGTTGCGCTATCGATCTCACTTTCATCAGCGTGCTGCTGGATGCAGGTGCCGGTAACGAGTGGAGTTATCTGGAACCGGTTTCCTGCACCCGACTATCTCGCTCCGAGGGACTGGCCGCTGCATCGGTCCATTATTTCTTTAACGGCTTGGCAGCCCGCAAAAATGATGGATCGATATCTGCGACCGCGAATGATTTGATTCGTGCAAACGCGAAAGATTTATGCACTGTCTTTCAGGTTACCGCCAATAATCGGCTAGTTGGCGTGGAAGGACGTGTAAAACTGCTGAATCAACTCGGCCAAGTGCTGCAAGATTCCACAGACATGAACTGTCCCTCTGACATTGTCAAATCTTTCGCTCTAGATCGAAAACTTGGCAGCTTGGACCTGGCCAAAATTCTACAAACGATTTTGTCGAAATTCAATGCCGTTTGGCCAAACGGAATTTGGGTCGAACAGAAATGCTATGGAGATGCAGGATATCATTCGCTGGCTCCGAAAATCGGGAGTGCAGGAAGGCTTATTCCATTTCACAAACTTTCTCAGTGGCTCAGTTATTCTCTGGTTGAACCGCTACGGTGGGGAGGATGGACTGTAACCAATATTGACGGCCTCACTGGACTTCCTGAATATCGCAATGGCGGTCTGCTGATTGACTCAGGAGTACTGCAGGCCAAGAATCCTGCCATTCTCAAGCACGAGCTGTCCATTAGTTCGGAAGCTGTAGTCGAATGGCGTGCATTGACAGTCAGCCTACTGGATGAGATCGCCGTGCGAGTAAGAAAAATCCTCAATCAAGACTCTGTTGGTTTGCCACTGAGCAGTGTTCTTGAAGGCGGTACCTGGGCAGCAGGCCGTAAAATCGCATACCAAAAAAGAGGGAAATCTATCCCTCCGATTAAGCTGACAACTGATGGCACTGTTTTTTAACTCACATTTCTCCGGTAGCACTCACAAGACTGGTCTCAAAATGTCAGCAGTTCTGCAAAAAATCTGATCTTCACACAGCTCTTCAATACAGCGAACCTGTGCGCGTGACTCTCGGGGTGATGTTCTTCACGCCGGGTGTTGAGCGACGAGAGGCTGAAGCCGATATGGTCAGGTAACATGCAGCGAAACTCCGACCGAAGCTCCCGGATCGGCTGTCGGAGCGCGAGGGACCGGCGGGGTTGCCATGCACGAACACGATTGGCTCACGCGCGCGGTCGATGTAGTGCATCCGTTGATCGGGCGGCGTGGCGAAGAACCGTCTCGCGAATGGATAGAGGCCGTCTGACACCCAGTCCGGGTGGATAGCCGAAGCAGTGCGTTCCAACCAGATCTCTCCGCATTTCGCTCTGGCATCTGCTCGCCCGCCGTGCAGTTATCTGAACAGGCATTGGCGGCGCCGCGGCCGGAACCGGACGATACTATGCGCGTCTCATGAAGGCCCGGAGCGTCGACACGACCATGTCGGGCGCTTCTTCCGCCAGAAAATGCCCGCAATCCTCGAACTCGTGCAGTTCGAAGTCCGTCAGCGCGGACTTCCACCGTTCGAGTTCCTTCTTGCGGAACGCGATATCCTTGAACCCCCAGAGAAGGAGCGCTGGCTTGTCCGTAAAGGCCGCGCGGTCACCCCAGATCGAACGCAACCAGCCGCTCGCGCCGACGATGTAACCCGGCAGCGCAGCGTTTGCCTCGCGCGCGGTGGGCGACGGCTGCGCGTTGCGGTAATGCGCCATGATCTCCGGCGTCAGGACACTCCGGTCGCCGACCGCCTTCGGCATCACCTTGTTCACGAATAGGTTGCGATGCCGGATAAGGTACTGGCCGAACCAGCTCGACATCAAGAAGCTGAACGACTTGAAATGGAAGTCATCGCCGACCGGCCAACACCAGGTGTTCGCGATGACGAGACGCTTGACGCGCTCCGGATGCTTGCGCGCGAAGTCGAGGCCGATCGGCCCGCCCCAATCCGTCATGAACAGGGTGATGTCACGAAGGTCGAGGTAATCGAGAAACGCGGCGAACCGGTGCGCGTGACTTTCCGGATGATGGTCCTCGCACCGGGCGCTGCGCGACGAGAGGCCGAAACCGATATGGTCGGGCGCAACGCAGCGGAACTCCGACCGAAGCACCTGGATCGGATAACGGAATTCGAACGACCAAGTCGGGTTGCCGTGGACGAACACGAGCGGCTCGCCTTCGCCCTCGTCGACGAAGTGCATTCGATGTCCTGATGCTGTTGCGAAGAACTTGCTCTCGAACGGATACATGTCGCCAGACACCCAGTCTGGACGAACAGAATCATTGATTCGGACTGATTTTTTTTGTTGTGGAGCGACAATCAAAATAAGATTTTTTTGGCGTTGGGGTCGAATTTCAAATAATAGCAGAATATTTTGCAGTTTAACTGATTCGATTTAAAACAGTCGATCAGCAACAGGTTGTGAGCATTGTTGAGCCAGACATCGCCGGCAGCCAACAGGCTAGCAGGCCGTAAAATCACATACCAAAAAAGAGGGGAATCCACCCCTCCGATCAAGCTGACAACCGACGGCACTTTTTAAACTCGCATTTCTCCGGCAGCACACACAAGACTGGTCTCAAAATGTCAGCAGCTCTGCAAAAAATCTGATCTTCACATAGCTCTTCAATTCGTCGAAAATAAATAGTTAATAGATTGTCATTAATGACAATCTATTATAGAATGATGCAAATCATTCAATCCAGTCAAACTAATTGGAGCAATCATCATGCCTCGTAAAAGCTTAAAAGAAGTCAGATCGGAACAAATTCTCGCTGCCTACGTAACCTGCATTGCTCGCTATGGATTTGAAAGCGCAACACAGGAACGGATTGCGGAACAGGCCGGCGTCAAGCGCTCGATCTTACGCCACTATCTTGGCAATCGGGAAGAAATTATTGACGCACTAATCGACCATGTCGAGAAGGATTGGAAGACACAGACTCAGGAACTCGTCAACGCACTGCCACATAGTCGACGCGTTAGCGTATTGCTCGAATTTCTGTTTGACAAAAATTACGCAGTGGATAGAAATTCAATATTGATTTTGCATTCTCTGATTGCTACCGCGGAACAGTATCCTGGCATCAATTCGATGCTTATCGACTGGACAAGTCAATTTGTCCAGATGGTTGAAACTGAACTTCGACTTGAATATCCGGATGTTGCTGCTGATTTGATTTTCAGTGTCGCTTTTGGTGTCGTCGGAATCTACTTCAACATCGATTCATTCGCTTTACATGGCCCCCCGGAGGAGTGGTGGACTGCTTCCAAAAATGCAGCACAACTGCTTGTCAATTCACTTGGAGACATCAAATAATGGAACTATTGACTTCAACAATCTCAGAATATGCGGTCTATGACTGGAACAATCTGCTTGACTACTGGGTATTCATAGCTTCGCTGGCATTTCTGGCGGTAGAGCTTTTGCGACTGCTGATCAAAAAGTCTCTGACCTGGAACATCATTGGCGATGGAATTACCAATTTTCTTACGACGGCTGCTTTTTACGCGCTGTATTACGTAGCACTCGGTTCAACTTATGTCGCAATTTACTACTACTTCTTCGACAACTTCAGAATCAACACAATTCCAACCACTCTCTGGTCAATTGCCATTTGTGTGATACTGGCGGACTTTGTCTACTACTGGGAACACCGTTTCACACACAAGGTGGCCATCGGCTGGGCAACTCACACAGTTCATCACAGCTCGCCTTACTTCAATATTTCGGTCGCTTACAGATTCGGACCGCTGGACGGAGTCTTTCCAGTCTTTTTCAGCATTCCTCTGGCAATTGCCGGTTTCAACCCGTTTCTGATATTCTTTGCAGAAGCGTTTGTACAGCTGTACCAAACGCCTCTGCACACCCAAGCTATTGGCAAATTTCCAAAGCCAATTGAAGCGGTGTTCAACACACCATCCCATCACCGAGTGCATCATGGCAGAAATCCGCAATATCGCGACAAGAACTATGCTGGAATATTCATTGTCTGGGATCGGCTGTTCGGCACCTTTGAAGAAGAGCAGGAAACTGTCGAATACGGAATCGCAACCCCAATAAATTCAGTAAATCCTTTTGTAGTGTGGTTCCATGGGCTTGTACGACTCTCTGAAAAGTTGAAGTCTGCTCGCAGTATTGCAGAAGTTCTAGGGAACTTGTTCATGCCGCCAGAGTGGGTTCCAAATAATTACAGAACAAGATCAAACAGTGCGAAAATCACTGAAAATAGGTGGTGAGCTTTGTCAGCCAACTCCGCCATCATTAACTTTTTTTACGATGCCGGCAAAAGAATTTTCATCAGGCGTAAACATAGTCGGAATTTTGTCAATTTTTTTATACCTAAATCCTATATTGGTGTTCTTTGGTGTATAAATAGTTCTGAACACCGTGGACGACATTCAAGTGTCCCTGCGGTGCAAATTCAACAGAGAATTCAGGCAAGGAGAGTGTAACAATGAGTGGAAATTTATTGAGTAAGTGTATCGTAACGACAGTTGCAATGCTGTTTGCAATGGCACTTTCATTTACAGCAAAAGCAGATGAAACCTGTATGTCGCCGTACATTGCGAAGATTCTGGGTCAGGAAGATTATGTTTATGTGTGGACACTCGGAGTTGATGGCATAGGCGACGAGCAGGACAAACTTGTTACCATTGACACCAACCCGTCATCCGAATCTTACGGCAAAGTCGTCAATTCGTTGTCCGTAGGTGGGCGTAATGAAGCGCATCATTCTGGACTTTCAGACGACCGCAGGTATCTGTGGGCAGGTGGACTGGATACCAACAAGATATTTGTATTCGACATTCACAGTGATCCACGCGAACCCAGAATGCACAAGATTATTACCGATTTTACAGAAGCCAGCGGCGGATTGGTGGGGCCGCACACATTTTACGCGTTTCCGGGGCGAATGATGATTACGGCGCTTTCAAATAACGCGGACGGTGGTGGTCGAACCGGAATGGCCGAATACAACAACGAAGGCGAATACATCACTACCCACTGGATTCCGACGGATTCCGATTTACGCGGGGCGACCAAGACCGGCAACCTTGCGGACGGGTATGGTTATGATGTCCGAGTGAAAGCAGACCAGAACATCATGCTCACCTCGTCGTTCACCGGCTGGTCCAATTACATGATGGATTTCGGGCAGATGGTAGGTTCCCCCGACGCCATGCAACGTTTCGGAAACACCATGGTCGTCTGGGACATGCATGCACGCAAGCCTTTGAAAGTGCTTGACGTACCTGGAGCGCCTCTGGAAATCCGTTGCGCCTGGGGAGAAGGGAATAATTATTGCTTTACCAGTACTGCGCTGACTTCTCAGATTTGGCTGATTTATCCCGACGACAACGGTGAGTGGCAAGCCAAGGCCGTGTCGGATATCGGCGTCCCTGCAGATATACCGCTACCGGTTGACATATCGATTACAGCAGATAACCAGGGACTCTGGGTTGACACTTTCCTGGAGGGGAAAACACGTTACTTTGATATTTCCGATCCCCACGCACCCAAGCAGGTGTACGAGAAGGTAATCGGCAGTCAGATAAACATGGTCTCTCAAAGCTGGGACGGCAAGCGTGTTTATTTCTCCAGCTCGCTTCTCGGAAACTGGGACAAGACAGGAGATGCCGACGAACAGTACGTAAAACTCTATCACTGGAACGGTGAATCTCTGGAACATAAATGGACGGTTGATTTCTATGAGCAGGGGCTTGGTCGAGCGCATCAGATGCGCTTCGGTTCCTATGCCATGTACGGCAAGCAGCGCCCCTCGGACGCCAACCTCCTGGCATCTGCTTCTCACACCGTCAACTAGTGACTTCCACCTGAGAATCAGGGCTTATGCGTTTACGTGCCAACATGCGGATTTTGTTGGTTTTGATGCTGCCAGCAATCAGCATCGCAGCGTATGGCAATAGTGAAAAAATAGAGTTTCGAGCTCCAGGATGGGGGGCGCTTCCTTACGAAGCGCCCCCTGCCGGTAGCTATGAACTGCCGCCGATCAAGAAAGCTGCAGACGGCATGGTCTTGCGCAGCGACAATTCTCTGGCCCGTCTGCATGATCTTATGAGCGACCGGTTTGTAATTCTGAGTTTCATTTATACGGGCTGCGCAGATCTGAACGGATGTCCGCTTGCCAATGCAGTGCTTTACAAGGTGCAGTCCCGACTTCGCGAACGTTCTGAATTGATGGATGCCGTGCGTCTACTTTCCATTTCATTTGACCCTGAGGTGGACACAGTAGAGGTCACGCACAGACTCGAAGAAGGGGTTCGCGACGATAAAGTCGAATGGGAGTTTCTGACCACTCGCGGGCAGAGTGAACTGCAACCGATTTTAAATGGCTACGGCCAGTTTGTTGCTCGAGAGTTCAATGCGCATGGGGAGTCGACTGATCGATTCACGCACTTGCTTCGCGTATATCTGATTGACCGGGAATTGAGGATTCGCAATATCTATAGCGTGTCGTTCCTGCATCCCGACATTCTGATGAACGATCTGGAGACGTTGTTACTAGAGTCTTCGAGCAGTTGAGTTTCATAAAGTATACGACGCTCTGTAGAGCCATTGCACTGCTTGGCGTTGTCCTTGTGGCTACGATTGCGGCGACAATGTTGGTCTGGGCTCAGACAAGCGGGGAGTTATCGGAAAATCGCGATTTTGACGTAAGTCAGAGTTACGGCCCGGGAGACGTCAAGGAAGGTTACGAAGACACCAGTTACACGACCCAATCTCGCAGCCTGTTGGAGCGTCGCGGTCGCAGTCTGGATTTAATCCGTTATGCCGAAGAGTTGCTGCCCCTGGGTTTACCGCCGGTTCCGATTCCGGCCGACAACCCCCTGAGTCGGGAAAAGATTGAACTTGGCAGACGGCTTTTCTTTGATCGCCGCCTGTCAATCAACGATACGCTGTCTTGCGCAGTTTGTCACATTCCCGAGCAGGGGTTTACCAACAACGAACTGCCCACACCCGTCGGTGTGGAAGGGCGCTCAGTGCTGCGCAATGCTCCCACTCTGTACAATATAGCTTACATGCGTCACCTGTTCTGGGACGGACGGGAATTCAGCCTTGAGAACCAGGTCTGGCAGCCAATTACGGCGCATAGTGAAATGGCCGCACCATCCATCGGATACGTTATCAACAAGATAAAAAGAATCCGTGACTACGACGGACTGTTTGAAGAAGCATTCGATGGTCGCGGTGCAGATATTCAAACCGTGGGGCAGGCGATTGCCAGCTATCAGCGAACATTGCTGGCCGCAGATTCCCCGTTCGATCGCTGGCGATACGGTAATCAGAAGGATGCCATCAGTGATGCCGCCAAACGTGGGTTTGAGGTGTTTTCGGGCAAGGGCCGGTGTATCGTCTGCCATCCGGTGCAATCTGACTATGCGCTGTTCACGGACCAGCAGTTCCATAACACCGGTCTTGGCTATCGCGTTTCCTTCAATCTTCAGAATACACAGCCCAACGACAAGGTTCGCGTCCAGCTTGCACCTGGAGTTTTTACCTATGTGACACAGGATGTCATCCAGTCTATTTCTCGCAGGAAACCTCCGAATGATCTTGGTCTATACCGAATAACAGAAAATCCGAATGATCGATGGAAATTCAGAACCCAGACTTTAAGAAACATTACTCTGACTGCTCCTTACATGCACAATGGGGCATTTCGGACTCTGCGTGAGGTCATTGATTTCTATGATCGCGGCGGTATCCCGAATGAATTGCTTTCTCCATTGATCGGCGTTTTGAAATTAACGGAGCAAGAAAAACTTGAACTTGAGGCGTTTTTGAACTCCTTGACGGGGAGCAATGTTCCCGATCTTGTGTCGGATGCATTTGCAGCTCCGATCGGTGATCTCGGCCCTGATGATCCAAATTGGGCTCATGATAATTCGCTGGGATACTGAACAGCCTCGAAAAAGTATCCTGATACCAATCCGAAGCTCCTGTTGAGCATGAATTTCATCGTCGGTGACAGCCAGATCCAGCCAGATTTTTTCAGGAAATTGCGAATACGATTCCTGAAACACATCCACCATCAGCCGCTTCATCCATTACTCATCGCCGAGGATTTTCTTGTAACGAAGATTGGGCACTTGCTCCGCAACACCCAGCTCCAAACGGCTGAAAGTGCTGGAACCGGCCAATCGAAAGCCGCGCTCCGGTCAGATCGGACTTCTCACCAGCAAAGCAGGCCCTGACAGGAACGTACTCAGACTGATACCGCCAATGTGCCGCTTACCAGAAGCTGTGCCAGTCATCATCGAAGGTAGGGATCAGGCATTTGAGACACTCAATTGAGTGAACGGATCAACCTCCGAAGATAAAATTACCAATAATTCGATCAGTGTCGAGGGTAAATATTCCCGCAAGGATAAGTCCGACAAAGCATCCTATCATGGCCATGAAGTGACGCCGGCGATGCCCTCTCCGAATCATGAAGATCGCATATGCCATGGAAATAAGCGTGAATGTCGAGAGCAAATGAATCCCGCTGAATCCGCCTTCGGCACTAATACCGTGAAGCCTGAACGATCCGAGCGCAACGATTGTCATCAAGACAACCCAAGTACGTCCTATCAGCTTGTGACGAGGAGTTCCTTTCGGCATGGATAAAACTACAATGCCAAGCAACAGTGCACATATGGCGCCTGCGATGTGAATTCCGATATCAAGTTGAGTCATGACTTGAATTTACCAAAAAGTTGCTAAGATTCCTGTCAGATTCATTAACGACTTTGAGAGGTGATGCTGACAGGCTGCACGCTCACAGTGCCAACAAATTTTTATAGATAGGCTAGTACGATTCCACCGAATACCATAGCGCCGAACCAACTGTTTCCAAGGAAAGCAGCAAAGAACTGATCCCGATCGTCATTTCTACACGAATATTGATGCCACACAGCCACCAATAAAGCCCCGAACAGGCCAAGAAAATAGTATCCATTCAAATTTTCCATAAAGCCGACAAGGCAAAGTAGCAGTAGCGTAATCGCCTGGCAAACGCCAATCACAATCCGATCGAAGGTGCCGGAAAGCACCGCCAACGATTTTAGTCCGATGCGCACATCATCCTCGCGATCAACCATGGCATAAAAGGTGTCGTAGGCTCCCGCCCACGCGATGTTGGCAAGCAGCAGAATCCAACCTATCATCGGAACCGTATCTTGATGCGCTGCGAACGCAATCGGTATACCCCAACCAAATGCGATGCCCAAGTAAAACTGGGGCAGGCTCGTGACTCGTTTCAAGAACGGATACGATGCTGCAAGGATCACCCCGATAATCGCCAGAATCAGCGCAAGGCTGTTTAGGAACAATACCAGTATGAAACCCAGCAGACACAAACATACGAACAGAATCAATGCTTCACGCACCGATACCTCGCCAGTAGCAAGTGGACGTCTGCGCGTACGTTCGACGTGTGGGTCAAAATCTCGATCCGCAAAATCATTAATCACGCAACCACCGGAACGCATAACAAAAACGCCTATAACCAACACTAGTACGATAAGGGGTTCAGGGTTGCCTTTTCCAGCAAGCCATGCCGCCCACAACGTAGGCCAAAGCAACAGCAAACTGCCGATGGGCTTATCCAACCGCATGAGACGAGCATAGGCGCCGAGTCGTTCAAACAGCACTGTACCCACCCTCCCGGACAGTCCAGCGTCTGATCAATGGTTGTATGTAGTCGGGGTGCTTGTCCATAATCAATTCTGCAACTTGATTGACATCTGTGATCATTTCCATGTCCCTCGGCAGTTCCGCAATACGGAATAGCTGCGCTCCGGTCTGTCGCGTACCAAGCAGTTCACCGGCACCGCGAAGCTTAAGATCAGTTTCTGCAATTTTGAAGCCATCGTTCGATTCCTGCATCACAGTCAATCGCTTATTAGCCATTTCTGATAAATCTTTTTTAAATAAAAGTACGCACCGAGCCTCTTTCAAACCGCGACCGACACGACCCCGCAACTGATGCAATTGCGAAAGCCCCAGTCTCTCGGAACTTTCGATCACCATCAAGCTCGCATTCGGCACATCCACTCCGACCTCAATCACCGTAGTTGCAACCAACACGTCAACTTTGCCTTTCCGAAAATCCGTCATGATCTGATCCCGTTTCACGCTCTTCAGGCGACCATGGATCAAGGCAACGCGGCGTCCAGGCAGTGATTCTTTCACAAATTTCTCCGCCTCTTCGGCGGACTCGGCATCCAACACTTCTGATTTTTCGATGATCGGACACACCCAGTATGCCTGTTGACCGGATGCACACAGATGTTCGACCATGCCGATTACATGGCTGCGCTTCGATGAAGGGATGATCTCGGTACGTACCGGAATTCTGCCGGGAGGAAGCTCGGTTATGTTGGACACGTCCAAATCAGCGTAGAATGTCATCGCGAGTGTTCGAGGAATTGGCGTTGCGGTCATTACAAGCTGGTGAGGCACGTGTTCTTTCCTCACGCCTTTTTTTCGAAACGCGTAGCGCTGGCCAACGCCAAAACGGTGCTGTTCGTCAATTACAACCAATCCCAGGTTTTTGAAATCGACTCCTTCCTGGAAGAGGGCATGAGTGCCGATGACGATGTTGGCACCGCTCCATTGAACGGCGTACTCGACATTTCGACGATCTTTTGCAGACAATCTGCCAGTCAGCAACTGGACGTCGATTCCAAGCGGAGCAAACCAGTCAACAAATGACTTCAGGTGCTGTTCCGCGAGCAGTTCTGTCGGAGCCATGATCGCAACCTGAAACCCGGATTCTACAACCCAAGCCGCAGCTGCCGCGGCAACCAGCGTTTTGCCGGAACCTACGTCTCCCTGCACCAGACGCAGCATCGGCATTGACCGCTTCAAATCTGAAAGGATTTCGTGAATGACTTTTCGCTGGGATTCAGTCGGCTTGAAAGTCAGTGATTCTTTCAGTTGTCTGGACAACTCCCCCGACGGCTCCATTTTGGGAGCTTTGACAGACTGTCGTAGTCTTTTGTGCTGGCGACGTGCAATTTGAAAGGCCACCAATTCCTCAAAAATGAGTCTCTGCATGGCAGGCTCTTTTTGCTGTTCTTCTCTGAGTTTAAATTTTTCGGAAGGTGGAGCATGCACATACTCCAGAGCGGCCTTAAGATCAGGAAGCTGACGCGCTTCAAGCGCTTGCGTCGGTAGAAGTTCGAGGACTTCCTGATTCTTGCTGAGTTTGAGTGCGGAATTGACAGTGGCACGCATCAACGCTTGCCCAACTCCTTCGGTAAGCCGATACACTGGAGTGAGACTGTCACCTTGTACGGCAGCAGGCGAATGATCAAAAACCGAATATTCGGGGTGAACCATTTCATAGTTGGCACGCATCCAACGCACTTCGCCGAAACAGCGAAGCCATGTAGCTCTTTCCAGATTCTCTTTTTGTCTGTTGCTGAAGTGAAAGAGTCGCATACACATGTTTCCAGATCCATCGTCAATTTTGACGATTAAACTGCGACGGCGACCAAATTGAACCCGGACGGTGATGATTCGGCCGGATACCAACATGGTTTGACCGGTGATCAGCGAGTCAAGAGGAACAGTCCGTGTGCGATCTTGGTAGCGATAAGGAAGATGGAACAGAAGATCCTTGACCTGAATAATCCCAATTTTTTCCAACAGGGATGCAAGCTTTGAGCCGACACGGTGAAGCTCCGTAACGGGCAATTCCTCTACATATTGAGGCTGGTCCGAGTTCACCTATCCCTACAAAACCATGATGGCTTCGACTTCGACCGAAACACCCTTGGGAAGCGAGGCCACACCAATTGCCGCGCGGGCGGGATAGGGTTCAGTGAAATACTCACCCATCACCTCGTTTACAGTAGGAAAATTTCCAAGATCAGTAAGGTACACAGTGAGTTTGACGATATCCGAAAGGCTGCCACCGGCTGCCGCCGCAACCGCTGCCACGTTCTGAAATACTCTGTCAATTTGTGTTCTCGCATCGCCGTCCACCACTTCCTGAGTGGTCGGGTCCAATGGAATCTGTCCAGATATATAGACAGTATCCGAGGATCGCACTGCTTGTGAATAAGCACCGATTGCACTGGGGGCTTTGTCGGTGGAGATAATTTGTCTATTGGTCATGCTGCCGTTCCCTAGTAGTTTAAATAATTCATAATGGCTGCGGCACCGCATTCCGAGTCGCTAGTGCTTGTAAAGCCCAGTTGCAAGTTTGAGGATTATATTCTGCGCATGCTGGAGGGCGGTGTTTGTTGAGTTATTCATCATTCAGATGTTTCAAATCCTCCGTTTGCTTTGACAGGTAGCAAACGCACACCAAGGTAAATTACAAATTGTCGACTGTAAAAACTAGCCTTGATATCAATCTGCATCCTCGAAAGTCTTACGAACCTAAATTTCGTGTTCTATGAGAAATTCTTAATCACGGAAGGAACAAAAACTTGCAGAAATTTAAAGAGAAGTTGTTAAGTTCAATAATACAAATGTTGTAATATTTCGGCGTTCTAATTTGTAATTTGGTTGTAAATTACCTCTTCGGAATTCTAAAGACCGCGGATATTAAAATCATGATACTAATCATCGATAGGATTAAGATTTTCGTAACAACTTATCTTGCCACGTGTCCTTATATCGCCCTTAACGAACTAGATGTTTGATGCGTTAAATGGGGATGAGGTAAAGAAACAGAAATATCCAGCGGCAACTGACGTATCTAATTCTTAACGGTTCGCTGCCAGGTATTTGATTGATTTGACGCGACTTGCATCTCTCATTTCAACTTGCTACGCTTAACATCAAGTACTGTGGAATCACTTTCGACCAGTCGCATGATTCGATCAAGGTGTTCCCGATCCGTTACATCAATGTCAAAATCCAACATCGCGTAGCCGCTTTCAAGCGTATTGATTTCTCCAGTACTGATATTGGCTCCTGCCGACGCGATCCTGGCGGTTACCCCTGCTAACACTCCCTTTTTATCCTGTGTGTGCAGCCGAATGGAAACCCGGAAAGGACCCCGAGGCTTGTCGACCCAGTGAAATTTACCCCATTGTTCAGGAGGATATTTAGAGTCACGGACATTCAGGCAATCTTCACAGTGAATGACTATGCCCCTGCCCAAGCTAAAAAATCCGACGATTGAATCATTCGGAATCGGGTTACAGCACTTTGCATATTTAACCACCACTCCCTCGGTGCCCTGAATGGATACAGACAACTCATTTGACGCATGTTGATCGACTTTCGATAGGGTATCAGGAAATATCTGATTGACGATGATGCCTGCGACGCGTTTTCCAGTACCGATGTCATGAAGAATCGCAGACCAGTTATTGACACTCAACTCTTGGGCAAGTCTGTCTTTCATCTCCTGCGTTATGGATGCCGGCTTTATTTTGTAAGTCTTCAAAGCATTCTGAAAAAGCCGCTTGCCCATCTTTTCAAATTCCACATCTGACTTATTCTTGAGAGCATGTCGGATCGCCATTCGCGCTTTTCCTGTAACAGCAAACTGTAGCCATCCTGGATCCGGTCTGCCATATTTGGTGCTTTTGACTTCAACAGAGTCTCCATTCTGAAGAACCGTAAGAAGCGCTGCACGCTTCCCATTGATCTTCGCCGATTTGATGCCATCTCCCACTTCTGTATGAATCGAATAAGCAAAATCGACCACAGTCGCCCCTTTTTTCAGACGCCTCACATCGCCTTTTGGCGTGAACACATACACATTTTCGGAAAACAAGCTGATCTTCAGATTGTCAAAGTAGTCGTCAGGAGCAGCAACAGTATGATCTTCCAGCCCATGAATTACTTCATTCAACAATTGAGTGCTAGGAATTTTGGATAATTCTGTTGACGCATTTCCGGTCTTGTAACCAAGGTGGGAAGCGATTCCGGATTCAGCAATGCGATGCATATCCTCGGTGCGTATCTGTACCTCTATGGCGCGACCGAATTCAGCGTGAACAGTTGTGTGCAGGGATTGATATCCATTAAACTTCGGAATCGCAATATAGTCATTGAATTCACCTGAAATCGGTTTATACCGATTGTGAATTAGCCCCAGTGTCCGATAGCAGTCCTCCACTTCCTGCACCACCACTCGAAACGCAAACAAGTCTTGAACTGCTTCTAGTGAATTGCCCTTACGTCGCATTTTCTCGTGAATCGCGGAAACGTTCTTGAAACGTCCTGTCACGCTTGCGACGATGCCACGCTCCTTCAAAAGCGCCTGAATCGAGTTGATGTGTTTCTTAATGGTCTGATTGACACCACCCTTGATGTCACGTCGCACTGCCTTGTTGATAGTTTCATATCTTTTCGGGTAGATTGCCTTGAAGCATAAATCTTCCATCTGGCGGCGCCAGCTGTGCATGCCCAGCATATAGGCAATCGGTATGTAAATGTCGTAGGTCTCCCGAGCAATTCTCTTTCTTTTTTCAAGGCGATGTACATCGAGTGTGTTGAGATTGTGAATTCTATCGGCCAGTTTGATCAGTATGACCCTCACATCATTCGACACAGCAAGAAAAAGGCTTCGCAGGTTTGCGTTTTTTTCTCTTTCTTTCGACACGAATTCCAGATTGCTCACTTTACTGACCCCTAAGACCAGAGTCGCAACTTCTTCTCCGAATTCTTTTTCCAACTTCTCCAGAGTAAGCTCGGTGTCTTCGAGTGTGTCGTGAAGAATTGCCGCAATGATAGTACGACTGTCAAGATGCAGCCCAGCAAGCATGTGAGCTACCATGAGAGGATGATGGATATATTTTTCGCCTTTTAGCCGGCGCTGGCCGTCATGGGCGCTGGCGCTGACTTTGTAGGCCCTTCGGACCTCTTTGATCTGGCTCTCGCTGAGATACTCGTTCAGCGAATCGCAGAGCTTACCGAGCTGTCGCTTTTCGCTCTCCGGAAGTCCTACCCGACGATAGATTTCCGAAATTCTACTGCTCGACGACTTGTTCCGCGGGTTGGTTTTCTGCATTCGCTGCTTGAAGTTCTTCTTCTCTCGTCAGTCCTAGATCGCCAGATTGAAATTCAAAAGGTATTGACATGATAGGATCATCATCTTCGTCGAGAATGCTGGCAGTAATATGTCCCTCAGCAATCTCGCGTAATGCAATTACGGTATTCTTGTCATTGTCTCTGTCAACCAGCGGTGCAGCGCCACCGGCGAGTTGCCGCGCTCGTTTCGTCGCGATTAGAACGAGTTGAAATCTGTTTTCGACTCTTTCGAGACAATCTTCTACTGTAATTCGTGCCATTCTTTACCCCTGAAAACCGTATGTCCGTACAAGGAACTAACGAAAGTATAAAATAAAAAGGTGGATAACAAATTATATGATGAATATGCGTCCGTGGCGAAAAAAAGCAAGGATTAACGACTAAAATTAATTAACTATGGCTCTAGATGATTCCAATCAAGTGATTGTCAATGTGTGGGATATCACACTGCGAATTTTCCACTGGGCGTTGGCGGTGCTTGTTGTCGTCATGTTTGTAAGTGCCAAACTTGAGAATTTTGACGTACATATTCTGGCTGGCAAATGTATTGTCATGCTCATGATCGCCAGAATCATTTGGGGATTTCTCGGCAGCTCAAACGCTCGGTTTTCGTCCCTGGTGTTCAAGCCCAAAGATTACTTTGACTACATCGCCAAGCTCCCGCAACGCACTCCAGGATATAGCGTCGAACACAGCCCGATCGGCTCTCTGGCCGTAATCGCAATACTGCTGGCTGTTATTGTCCAGGCAACTACCGGCATGTTCGCTACCAATGTGGACGGACTGGTTGAAGGACCTTTTGCCTACTACGTCAGCTACGATTTCACCCGCTGGGCAAGTGACGTCCATGTGACGCACAAAAAATGGCTGTTTGCGCTAGTCATCCTGCATCTTGCAGCAAATGCGTTCTATTACTTTTACAAAAAAGATAACCTGATCAAACCCATGATCACCGGTACACGACCCATACCGCGCAACCTAGCTCACACCGCGCCGACTCTGGCATCGGCATGGAGAGGCGCCGTAATCGCGCTGATTACGGCTGCCATCATGCTGTGGGTATTCCTGCAGTACGGATAGACTTGTCACTCTTTTTTCTGACGGAACCTTTTATGGCATCCGCCACAGCCTTCGCTGCCAAGCGCCTTGACTTTTGCGCCAATCTCGCCTGGATCACCGGAATCGAAAACGGCTGCCAACGCTTTTGCCGGTTCGACGATTCCTCCAGCAGCTGCTATAAAATCGGACCAATTTTCCCAGATTTCCGCTTTTGCTTCACTGTCTTCATTCTGCGCCAATCCAGTATCCTGCGGAAACAAATCTGGAATATTCGACGCGTTTTCAGCGATTTCAGTCGCCATGGACGCCAATTCCAAGGGCTCGCCTTCACCGCGTTTCAGAAAGTCGGAGAACGCCTTCATGCTACCCCCCATCCCTTTCATGAATTCGCTGCGCATTTCATAGGTCGCCTCAGCCTCTTCAGGCGAAGAGACTGTCGAAGGCATTGATTCGGCATGCAACGTCGGTGTCGCAAGTCCGAATGCAATCAATACAAATAATGAAAATTTCTTCTTGATGCTCATGATTGGAAATTCACCTATACATGTTTGTCGGTTGACCAATGCTTACATTCTAGCACCTGTTAACTCCAATTATGTCTTTCCATTGGATTTACGTATAACAAACCCATGAAATATCGGTATCCACTCCATCACCAAAGCACTATATGATGACCGCCAGACTGACTCGCTATTCCAACGATCTTGAAAACCTTTCGCGCAGCCATCTGCGACGAAGGCTTGAACCAATCAACGGAATCGATTTTACGTCGAATGATTTTCTGGCTTTCAGCACCGCACCGCAAATACGCGAAGCCGTGCAGTCGGCACTTGAAGACGGCATGCCACTCGGCTCCGGTGGATCGCGGCTGCTGCGCGGCAATCACCGTATTCATGATGAACTCGAAACCATGGCGGCCGAGACTTTCGGCAGCGAAAAAGCGCTCTATTTTGCAAATGGATATTCCGCCAATTTCGCCATACTCACCACATTGCCAAGACGAAATGACTTGATGATTTTTGATGCGTTTTCCCATGCAAGCATACGAGAGGGGATATTCTCTTCGCTGGCAAAAAATGTAAAAACACCTCACAACGATGTCGATGCCATAGAACACGTGTTAGCTGATTGGCGTACCAGCGCTTCCGGCTCCTCCATGGCATGGATTATGGTTGAAAGCCTGTACAGCATGGACGGTGACTGCGCACCACTAAGCGATTTGGTTGAAGTTGCTGAAAGATATGGTGCGATCCTGATCGTGGATGAGGCCCACGCTACAGGTGTCTGGGGCGAAAATGGTCGGGGACTTACTGAACCGTTTGACGGACGACGCAATCTCGTTGCAGTTCATACATGCGGGAAGGCGCTCGGAGCTGCGGGAGGACTTGTTTGTACATCATCGGAACTAATCGATTTCATGATCAACAAATGCAGACCATTCATTTACTCCACCGCGCCGCCACCGATTAATGCCGTTGCGGTTATGGCGGCTCTTCGACTGCTTGATGAAGAGCCACGCAGGAGAATTGACTTGTTGGGTTTGATCAAAAAAGCCAATAGGGAATTGGAACTAAAATTTGAAAAAATCGGCAGCCAAACACAAATTATCCCCTTTGTGATTGGTGACGAAGAACTTACCCTGCGTGTCGCTAGTGAGATGCAGCAAGCAGGCTTCGATCTTCGAGCAATTCGTCCGCCCACTGTGCCAGCGGGTACAGCTCGCCTTAGAATCTCGATTACGCTTCACGCAACAGAAAAGAATATCAGCGACATGTTCGACGAACTCTACACAATCGTGTCAAACACTGACACAGATATTTCATAATTTAGAAGCATGTCCGCACCTTCCCCACAAACTTCGCACGGATTCCTAATAACCGGAACCGACACTGGAATCGGAAAGACAGTCGTGTCTGCAATGCTGGCACGTGCACTGAATGCAGCTTACTTCAAACCGGTACAGGCGGGTTTGGAAGAAGAAACCGATACCGAAACTGTCAAGCGCTTGTCTGGCCTTGCAGATAGTCACTTCATTGATGAAGTTTACCGATTGAACACACCAGCATCCCCACATCTGGCCGCAGAAATCGACGGCGTTCAAGTTGACATCGAGCGATTGGGTCAACTACCGAAAACATCAAAACCGCTCATAGTTGAGGGCGCAGGAGGTGTAATGGTACCACTCACACCGGATTGTCTACTCATCAAGCTCTTTCGCATCTGGCAGTTGCCGGCAATCATCTGCACACGAACGTCTTTGGGAACAATCAACCATACGTTACTCACCGTGCTCGCTCTCCAGAAGTATGAGGTTCCCATTCATGGACTGATATTCGTTGGGGATTCCAACCCAGAAAATGAAAGGATCATACCGAAATTATCCGATGTGATTCGACTTGGACGCGTTCCCTATTTGCACGAGCTAAGCGAATCTTCACTCCAAAACGTGTTTGCACAAAACTTCAATCTTAAACAATTTACCGGAGCAATTTAGTTGACTCGACAAAACTCTCCAATCTGGCACCCATTTACTCAGCATGCAGTATTCCCGAGCTTTCTTGAGATAGATCACGCGCAAGGCGCTTATCTGTACACCACAGAAGGCCAACGGATAATTGACGCGATCGCTTCATGGTGGGTGATCACGCACGGACACTGTCATCCAAATCTGCAAGCAGCCGCACGCAACCAGATCGATCGACTGGACCAAGTAATTTTTGCCGGTTATACGCACGAACCCGCGGAGACTACAGCTCAGTTGCTGCTTGAACTGACGCCTGATGGTCTGGACTATGTATTTTTCTCCGATAGCGGCTCGACCGCGGTTGAAGTAGGACTAAAGATGGCACTTGGCTACTGGCATCATCTCGGTGTACCCCGGCAGCGAGTGGTAGTTCTTGAAAACAGTTATCACGGTGACACTATCGGCACCATGTCTGTCGGCGAACGCGGTGTGTTCAACCAGCCGTACGACTCGCTCTTGTTTTCAGTCGAGAAAATTCCATTTCCGACAGCTGGCAGTGAACAGGAAACCCTGGATGCGCTGGATGCGAAGTGCAAAGAAAATCAAAATGTTGCAGCATTCATTGTTGAACCGCTGGTGCTTGGCGCCGGTGGAATGTTGATGTACGACGCCGAAACGCTACAGGCAATGAAACAGATTTGCGAGCGCTGGGATGTGCTCTTCATTGCGGACGAAGTAATGACCGCCTGGGGGCGTACCGGAACCCTGTTTGCCTGCGAGCAGGCTGGGGTTGTACCAGATATTGCCTGTTACTCCAAGGGCATAACCGGAGGATTTCTGCCGCTCGCTGTAACCCTATGCCATGAACGAATATTCGGTGCGCATTACTCAAAGGATCGGAGCAAGACTTTTTTTCATTCCAGTTCCTACACAGCCAATCCGATTGCTTGCGCAGTTGCGGCAGCCAATCTGCAAATGTGGAACGACCCCGACACTCTAAACAAAGTTCAGAAAGTGGCTCAGATGCAGGAACTAAAACTCACTGAAATGGCACAGTCTGAGGCATTGACCAATTTGAGGCGAACGGGAACGATTGCCGCAATGGACATTCAGGTAAAAGATAGCGGATATCTATCTGAAATCGGCACCGAACTATATCTTCGATTTCAAAAAAGCGGAGTGCTTCTACGCCCGCTCGGAAACACGATTTATGTACTTCCGCCCTACTGCGTCACAGCTGAGGACCTAGACACGGTCTACGGCGTCATATCGGAAAATGTTACACAGCTGACTCGATGATTTACGGGAAATCAGCTTTGTGATTCTGCAACTGTAGAAGTCACGCTACTTTCGACAGAGTGTCATCCAGCAGAATTTCGATAGCACTCAGTAGTCGAACATACAGAGTTTTTTCTCGCTCACAAAGCAACTGAACATTCTGCAAGCTCAAACTATTGTCAGCCTCCAACCGTCGAACCATGCTGTACAAATGTCCTTGCTCTTCAGCAAGCAATTTATCAAGAGAAATTTCGATACTGTTTTCTTCAATACACTGCTGGAGAATTTCATACGCCCAGACTGCACGAAATTCGACGATCAACGACATGTACAAATAAATCGTCCGGTAGTTCGACTGTCTGCCAAACAAATGCACCATGCAGGCTTCGAGTCTGCCAAAGTACGCTCTTGCCGACGCGGGCGCCATCAGTGCTGCAGGCGAATAATCCAAACCGCTTCCGTGCAATCGCTCCGCGTGTCGCTTGAACAGTACCGCGTGTCCGGTCTCCTCATTCAGGTGCTTTAGCGTCGGATAGTCAATCACGCCGCCGCGCTGTGTCGCCATGATCTTGTAACTTCCAATATGCTCCATGTAGGAAAGTGTATTCATGAACAGCCACGAGTGTTTTGAACTGCCGCATAAGCGCATGAATACTGAATTCGTCCACACCTGCAAGTCTTGATTGTTGTCGGTGAACTCGCTGATCAAAGAAGGTATCGCGATTGTCATGAGACTACATGCTTTGCCAAGTCGAGTACATTTGAAGTGGAAGTCGTTTCAGATTCCGGCGGCATTTCCTCCAGTCCGAGCTTGCTGAATAGTGCTGCGTCATGATCGTATTCCACGTTGTCGGTCGTTAACAGTCGGTCGCCAACAAAAATGGAGTTTGCTCCCGCAAAAAAACACAGCGCCTGAAGCTCTTCAGACATTGTTCGGCGACCTGCAGAAAGCCGAAGCATGGATTTCGGCAGCATGATTCTCGCGACAGCAATGGTTCGTACAAAATCTATCGGCTCAACCGGCTCTGCGTCTTCAAGAGGCGTACCAGGTATAGCAACAAGCAAATTGACCGGAACACTTTCCGGGGGTTCGTCCATATTTGCCAGCAAGCGCAACATGCCGGCGCGATCATTCTGTGTTTCACCCATGCCGAGTATCCCGCCGCAACACACTTTCATGCCTGCTTCGCGAACGTAACCGATAGTTTCCAGTCGATCCTCGAAAGTTCGAGTAGTGATGATCTTTTCGTAGTATTCCGGTGACGTGTCAATGTTGTGGTTGTAGTAGTCAAGACCGGCTTCTTTTAGCATGATCGCCTGATCACGGCTCAGCATACCGAGCGTCATGCAGGTTTCCATACCCAACGCTTTTACTTCTCGTACCATGGTACAAAGGTTATCCATGTGGCTCGTCTGAGGTCGACGCCATGCTGCCCCCATACAGTAGCGTGTGGCGCCGTCTGACTTTGCAAGTTTCGCATCTGCGATGACATCTGTGACGTTCATCAACTTGCTCGCTTTGACATCGGTGTTGTAGCGAATTGACTGGCTGCAGTACTTGCAGTCCTCCGGACAACCACCGGTCTTGATGTTTACCAACCTGCTTTTCTGCACTTGATTTGGAGAAAAGTTTGCACGATGAATAGTTTGAGCTTGATACAGCAGATCGCTAAACGGCAAGTCAAAGAGCGCTTGTACCCGGTCTTTCGACCACGATGAAATTTCCATAGTCTGGTTCATTACGCTGTGATTACCTTGGCTGGATATGAGACGGCACTCGAATCGATATGTTCAATGTTATTAGTACTATACACCATCTAGACTGTAGAACCGTTTTGAGGATTCACAGTGTCAGCAACTGATCTTGCATCTCAATTCGGTGACGGAGGACAGCTGAAGATAAAGTCTACCTGACACAAATCACCGCAATCCGGTTGGTTTCAGGATTTACTTTGTTGAATTTGCCTCTATATCACATTCAGTCCTCACTCCTTTCTTTTGAGCTGGATGTGTAATTCCCAACTAACAAACCTTCAATCAGGTGTATAAATCCGTTCAGAATTTTCCTTCAGGCTATAAATACTTGAACACATCCACACCAAATTTAAGACGTGAGGATTATCGCTTTCTGACAGGTGGAGGCAATTTTGTCGACGACCTGCAATTGAGCAATTCCTGCGTCGGATATGTGGTTCGATCACCATATTCACATGCTGACATTGAACGAATAGACATTGAATATGCCAGTGCAATGCCTGGTGTACAACTGGTTCTTATCGCCGCTCATCTGCAGGCCGAAGGAGTCGGCGGCTTACCCTGTGCCTCGGACTTGACGAACCAAGATGGAACGTCGATGTTCAAACCAGACCGTCCAATTCTTGCCGCGGATCGAGTGCGTTATGTCGGTGAACCCGTCGCTTTCGTTGTCGCCGACAATCTACATATCGCCATAGAGGCCGCTGACGCGATTGAAATCGATTATTTGGAGCTTGATGCGGCGAGCAACACCAGTAAAGCCATCCACAGCTCAACGCCAATATGGGATGAAGCGCCTGATAACGTAAGTTTCCACACTAGTTCCGGTGATGATTCAAACGTGACGGAAGCGCTGAACGATGCAGCTCATGTAGTTTCGATTGAAGTCCATCATCCGAGAATGGCGATAACGCCCATTGAGCCTAGAGCGGCAATCGCACAATATCATTCCGCAACACAGCAATACACGCTGAACGTCCAAACACAAGGCGTACATATGGTGCGCAGGGTACTTGCACAGGATGTCTTAAAAATCCCTCTCGAAAACCTGCGCGTAATAACACAGGATGTCGGAGGCAGCTTCGGCATGAAAATTTTCACTTATCCTGAGTATGCTCTCGTCCTCATCGCATCTGAGAAAATTGGCAAGCCTGTGAAGTGGACGGCAACGCGTGCAGAATCATTTGTTTCCGACTCTCACGGCAGGGCGCGCATTGATTTCGCACAGCTAGGGCTTGACGAAAATGGACGCTTTACAGCACTTCAAATTGATGCTACTGCCGATCTTGGAGCCTATCTGTCTTACGTCGGGCCATCAGTTGCTGCGGTATACCCCTATTCGGTGATTGGGCATACCTACAATATTCCGCTGATCCAATATCGTTGTAGAGGTGTATTCACAAATGCACCTCCGGTTGATGCATATCGGGGAGCGGGTAAACCGGAAACGGTCTGTACACTGGAACAATTGATCGACAAAGCGGCTATTGAACTCGGATACGATCGCACAGAGTTGCGCCGAAAGAATTTCGTTCGGCCTGAACAACTGCCCTATTCAATGCCGAATGGACACGTTATCGACAGCGGCGAATTCGAAACAATACTGGATTTGGCACTGGAACAGTCTCAGTGGAGCAAGTTTTCCGAGCGTCGTCATGAATCATTCAAGCAAGGTCGATTACGCGGTATTGGTCTTGGAATGTACATGCATTCAACTGGCGGCTCGCCAACTGAAGTCTGTGAAGTTCAACTCCGTGACGACGGATCAATACTAGTCCTCACTGGCACGCAATCCGGTGGACAAAGCCATTTCACTACATTGGCAGCGATTGCCGCCAATGTGCTGCAAATTGATCATTCACGCGTGATCGTACTGCAAGGAGACACGGATGCTCTAAGTATGGGAGGCGGAACCGGCGGTTCTTCTTTAGTAGCAATCAGCGGCAATACAGTACAAAGAGCCGCACGCCGCATGTTGGACAATGCCCGAGAAATCGTCTCACACTTGCTTGAAGTTTCACAGGCTGATATTGAATATCAAGCCGGTACTTTCTACCTGCCCGGTACCGATCAACGCATCAGTTTAGAACAGATTGCTGCACGAATGGGTGATATGCCGCAGGATTATCCTGGCTGCATTGGCAATGCTGAATTTGAAGGGGTTAACACCACGCACCCTTGTGGAGCTTATGTTGCCGAGCTCGAGTGTGATCCTGCCACAGGCGCCATTGAGATCCTCCAGTTGGTTGGAGTGGACGACATTGGCAGAATTCTGTATCCAGCCATAGTGGACGGACAGCTTCACGGGTCCTGGGCTCAGTCCGTAGGCACGTCGTTAATGGAGTCAGTGCAATTTGACGAACAGGAATCTGGGCAAATACTTACCGGATCACTGATGGATTATCAGCTGCCGCGTGCTGCGGATATTCCGTTTCTTAAACTTGAAAAATTTGAAACACTCTGCAAGACAAACCCGATGGGTGTCAAGGGCGTCGGCGAAGTTGCGAGTTTGGGTGCACCAGGCGCCATTCAGAATGCCGTTTCCAACATGCTGAGCGAAGACAGATATGTTGCACTTGACGGTCCTGCTACACCGTTAAGAATATGGAAAGCGATTAACAAAACTTTGGACTGAGCTCGAAGCAATCCAGTTATTCGTTGTCCAAACGAGCAACTCGCCCGAGGTAGCCTCCGTGATGACGTAAGCCATACTGATGCTTGGTGATGCCTTTAAGCTCCATCAACGCCAGGGTGATTGCGTCTGCAATGGCATTCATAACCGCAATACTGGCAGAGGGTGTCAGACCTAGAGGGCAAGGTTCTTCAATCACTCCCATTTCCAGAATAATGTCGCAATGCTTCCTGAGTTCGGATTCTGCATGAGAAGTAATTCCTACTACCTTGCCGAGTCCGAGGTGTTCAGCTAGTTCCAGCATTTCGATGACTTCTCGCGTTTTACCGCTGGTAGAAAAAGCGACTAGACAGTCACCCTCCGAGACTACACCGAGATCGCCATGTGCTGCTTCACCTGGGTGAACATAAATGGCTGGAGTTCCTGTCGAGCTAAGCGTTACAGCGAATTTATTTGCGATGATGCCAGCTTTGCCCATGCCTGTCGTCAGCAGTTTGCAGCGGCACGACATCAACAGATTTACTACATCTTCAAAAGTTGAAGTAACTTCGATAGACTGAATAGCTTTCGATTCGGATTCAAGAACGTACTGAATACGCTGGATTATGTCCATTGGCTGGTTGCCGATAACAGATGAAATATCACGGTCATTATATTGCTGAACACAATTTCCATTCGCTGTAGACGGATATTCATGCACGTCAATTACGAATTTTGAGGCTACAATCTCAGAGTGGATGAAAGATTCTGTGCATAGACTTTTGCAGGGAGAGATTGAATTTTTTATTCCATTTTCATTGAGTTGATGTAACATTTATTGCGAAACTTGTTCAAATGTTGCCAAAATGCCAAGCTTAATTGGGCAAGATTTTGAGTTTATTGTAAATAAACATCCGATCTTCTAGATATTTATTATTTATATTCAAAAAGATAGATGAGCAGATTGTGCTTTCGGCGAGAAGTATATAAATTTGCAGTAGTAAACTTGTAAAAAAATAATTTTACATTATTTGCATTTTAGTAAATAATGCTATACCCCCTGCTATTAAGAAATCCCACTAAAGGGAGCAGGTCAGCGAATCTTTGCAATACCTCTTCGGACTTACCTGTAGGGATTGCATTCTCTGTAAACCATATGAAGGCCATAATGTCAGATTTAATTACACATATCAGTGATAGTTCGTTCGAAGATGAAGTCATCAATTCATCGACTCCAGTTATCGTTGATTACTGGGCGGAGTGGTGCGGCCCGTGCAAAATGATCGCACCCCTTCTAGAAAACATTGCCACGAACTATGAAGGCAGGCTGAAAGTTGCAAAATTGAATATAGACGACAACCCACTGACGCCACCCAAGTATGGAATTCGCGGAATTCCAACCCTGATGATTTTCAAGAACGGCGTGGTTGAAGCTACCAAAGTCGGTGCCGTGTCAGAATCTCAACTAACGTCATTTATTGATGAAACCCTTTAGGTTATTACAATTTATTCGTTTAGGTTATAATTTTTCAAACTTGGTTCGTTAACTTTTCGAACGAACATCAATTCTTCTTTCCTAAATTCCATATATCAGCACCTGATCATATACATACATTAGCAGTGTCGTAAGACGCTGTACCACCAACCGCCGAAACCGAGGCAACATCCATGGGAATCAGCTTAACTGAGCTAAAGTCTAAAACACCAACTGAATTAGCTGACATTGCACGCAATGCAAATATCAACGGCGCAGCGGGAATGCGCAAGCAGGATCAAATTTTCGCCATTCTGAAGGCGGAAGCCAGAAATGGCGGAAACATTACGGGCGAGGGTGTGATGGAAACGCTGCAGGACGGTTTTGGATTTCTTCGATCGCCAAACAGCTCCTATCTGGCAGGGCCGGATGATATTTATGTGTCACCCAGTCAGATACGAAGATTCAATCTTCGAACCGGCGATACAGTAACTGGTCTAGTGCGACCTCCCAAAGACTCCGAACGATACTTTGCGCTGCTCAAGGTTGAAAACATAAACCACGAGCAGTTAGACACTTTGAAAGACAAAGTTCTGTTCGAGAATCTGACGCCGCTGCATCCGGACCAACGCATGCGACTTGAAATAGGTAATGGCAGCACCGAAGACCTGACTGCAAGAATCATTGATCTGGTAGCACCAATCGGGAAAGGCCAGCGAGGTCTGATCGTATCTTCGCCGAAAACCGGCAAAACAGTCATGCTGCAACAGATCGCTCACTCCATTACTGCGAACATTCCCGAATGCGAGTTGATTGTTCTGCTCATTGACGAGCGTCCAGAGGAAGTTACCGAGATGCAAAGGTCCGTGCGCGGAGAAGTCGTATCATCTACCTTTGATGAACCCGCAACTCGACACATTCAGGTGGCAGAGATGGTTATCGAAAAAGCAAAACGGCTAGTCGAACATAAGCGCGATGTAGTCATTTTGCTGGATTCAATTACTCGTCTAGCTCGTGCATACAATACGGTTGCACCCGCATCTGGAAAAGTGCTGACCGGAGGTGTTGATTCAAACGCTTTACAGCGCCCCAAACGGTTTTTCGGCGCAGCCCGAAATATCGAAGAAGGCGGCAGCATTACCATTCTTGCCACTGCACTGATCGAAACCGGTTCCAAAATGGACGATGTTATCTACGAAGAGTTCAAGGGTACTGGCAACATGGAAATCCACCTGGATCGCCGTATTGCGGAGAAGAGGGTGTATCCATCCATCATCATCGGACGCTCAGGAACACGTCGGGAAGAATTGCTTACCGAACCCATGGAGCTAAAAATGATCTGGGCGATTCGCAAACTTCTGCATTCACATGATGATATTGATGCGATTGAACTCCTGTCGGAACGGCTTCGTGCGACAAAAACTAATGCCGAATTTTTCGCTTCCATGAAACGAGCTTCCTAAGTAGCTACGCATCCAACTAGCGATTAATGTTCGCTCAAATCCACTCTCTAATACAAAATCTTTTCTACCGAAATTCATTACACTCCTTGTAGAAACGTGTAGGGCTCTTATAATTAGGGTTAGCAAAGTAAATGTCTGAGAGTCGAAAATTAGGCAATTGGTCATTGGAACTTCGAAATTTGAAATAACTCTCCAGTTGCTGATGATTCGGATCATAAACAAACAAAATTCAAAATACGAGAAATGAAAAAAGGAATTCACCCACAATATTCGACCATAACTGTCAAGTGCGTCTGCGGCAACAGTTTTCAAACCCGCTCAACGCTGAAAGAAGATTTGAACATCGAAATTTGCTCTGTATGCCACCCGTTCTTTACCGGCAAGCAAAAGATTGTCGACACGGCTGGACGCGTCGGAAGATTCAAAGAAAAATACGGAATTCAGAGCTAGCACACAATTCCTGCAATTCGATGTAATTGCAGGACCGACGCGAATATCGCGTTGCCATTCCATTCAATTGGGCCGCCATGCGCGCTAATCAACCCGTCACGGTTGCTGACCATGTTGATTGGGCTGAACAACGTTTGACACAATCCAAAGTTCACTCCAGTCACGGATGCACCAGTCTACGCGATGAGTCAATCTGGGCGACATTGCACGTAGCAAATCTGATTGATCAGGAATATGAAGATGTTCATGATCAAAACTTGTCTGAAATTGAGAGTTCAGCACTTCGCGAACTCGTAGAACGCAGAATCGAAACTCGCAAACCGCTTGCCTATCTGATTCGAGAATCCTGGTTTGCTGGCTATGCATTCTATATCGATGAAAGGGCAATCGTGCCCCGGTCTCACATTGGAGACTTGATTCAAGATGGCTTTGGCCCGTGGGTAAATCCTGCCCAAATTCACCGTATTTTGGATCTGTGCACTGGAAGCGGCTGTATTGCTGTCTCTCTTGCGTTGTGTTTTCCGAAAGCTTTGATAGACGCTTCGGATATTGACGCTGATGCACTTGAGGTAGCGCGAATCAATATCGAACGCTTCCAATGCAATGAGCAAGTTCGGGTAGTTCAAAGTGATCTCTATGACAACCTTGCAACTCAGCAATATGACTTGATTGTCAGCAATCCACCCTATATCGACAGCTCATGGATAGATAGTCTCCCAAAAGAGTATCAGCATGAACCACGCCACGCATTTGAAGCGGGTGAAGACGGACTGGACTTTGCACAGCGAATACTTTCGCAATCCAGAAATCACCTTACTGACCATGGATTGCTACTGATGGAACTTGGAAACTCTGCGGATGAGCTTGAAGCGCAGTTTCCGAATGTTCCGTTTCTCTGGCTGACTTCGAGAAGCGGCGAGTCGGTGGTGCTGCTGATTAGTGCCGAAGAACTAAAAATGTACGAATCGGAGTTCGCATTGCCATAGATTGCAGACTATTCAGATTTCGAGCATGTCGAAATCATCTTTCAACGCCGAACAGTCAGGGCACATCCATGTATCAGGGATTTCTTCCCAGTGTGTCCCGGCAGGAATACCCTCTTCAGGTAACCCATATTCTTCTTCATAAATGAAGCCGCACACTACACACATGTACACCTTGTAGTCCATGACGCCCAATTACCGTTCCAGGCACAAGATTGTCAAAATCGGGGATTGATTAACAGATTCAATTATGGTCGGACAAATGCGACTTATTTGTAAATCAAACAACCGCTATTCATCTTTCGTAGATTGAATTCCATACATTTTCAGCATCTGTTGCTGCATATCAGTCCACAATTTTAGGTTTTGCTGCGTCATCTCGCTTACCGTCGACATTCCTGCAGTGTTCAGCATATCGTTCAATTGCTGCTGATAGGCTTGTTGCTGGCCATCGAACATTTCAACAGTTTTCCCCAAGTAGTCCGTAAACACGCTTTGAAACGCTCCGCCATAAAATCGAATCATTTGTGTCAGCAATTCTTTCGTAAACATGGGATGCCCGCCCAACTCCTGCTCTGAAATAACCTGGAGAAGAATCTGCCGGGATATGTCTTCCCCAGTTGAGACATCCACCACGACGAAATTTACGTCATCCAGTACCAGTTGACGAACTTCGGACAGTGTGATGTATTTGCTCTCTACCGTGTCGTATAGACGCCTGTTCGAGTATTTTTTTATGGTTCGTGCTTCGTCCATCTGACTATCAATACATATGCTGACCGCCGTTGATGTCAATCGTTGACCCGGTGATGAACGATGCATTCTCGTCAACTAGAAACATCACGCCTCTGGCAATATCTTCAGCTCGGCCCAGTCTTCTGACTGGAATCGTGAGAATAATTTTCTCCAGCACCTTTTCAGGAACCGCACGCACCATGTCGGTATCCACATAACCGGGGGCGATTGCATTAACCGTGATTCCTTTACCGGCCCCTTCCTTTGCCAAAGCTTTGGTAAATCCATGTATGCCGGATTTGGAGGCAGAATAATTTACCTGACCGTACTGGCCCGCTTGTCCATTTACCGAACCAATATTCACAATACGCCCGAAACCTCTTTCCCGCATACCTTCAATTACGCATCTAGACATGTTGAAACATGAAGACAGATTTGTCTGCAACACACTATTCCATTGCTCGAAATCCATTGAATGCAGCGTCCGATCTCTGGTAATTCCGGCATTGTTCACGAGAACATCAACTTCACCGAGCTCGCTGGTAATTTTTTCAACCCCAGCCTTACATTGTTCAAAGTCGCTTACATCAAACGGATAGACTGAAATACCGGTTCGCGCATTGAAGTCTTGCGCGCGATTATGGTTTCCTGCATAATTTGCGGCAACCTTGAATCCGGCTCCGTTCAATGCTATTGACACGGCTTCTCCAATCCCTCTGGTACCGCCGGTAACTATAGCAACTTTTGATTTCATTGGCTAACCCCCATGATTTGATTTGTGATGGAAGCCATTGTACTCAGTTCAATTACCTCAGTGCATGGTTTCGCATGGATAAGTCAACGTGGTACACTTACAATTCGAGACTTTTGAGAAAATTACTGTGTATCCCAACCTAGAAATCAGACGTGTTTAATCCTTGGGGAATTTCCAATCCGACGGATATGATTTCCATGTGGAGCAGATCGTTTGCTCCAGGACCGCCAACTGCATCGCCAATTTATTCGCAACTATATGAACTTGGAAACACGTTTCGGTCGATGTACGACACCATGCAAACGCAGGGGGCATCTTCAGTAAATAGACAGCAATTGGACGAAATGATCAAGTCATTTACTTTCAACCCCTTCATTGCCGGACTGCCTGCATCCACTGCCACTCAGAACAGTCCCTGGATGAATCCATTCCCTACCGGCAGCAGTACCCCTGCGTGGAATGCCTCCATGGTTCAGATGCCGGCATTGGGCATCGGTCGAGAATTTCAGGAAGATTGGACTTTGCTACTCAAGTTTCAACAGGAATATGCTTCAGCGCTTCAAGGCTATGTAAATATTCTTCAGGGATTCACACGGAGTGCCGGCGAACAGTTCATTCAATCAATATCGAACACTGACGAAGAGCTCGGATTCGAAGACATGTATCGCAAGTGGATTGATTGCTGTGAAGTCGAGTTTGAGAAAGTAGCCTTCACTTCGGAGTATGCGGTTTGTTTCGGCAAACTGATCGATTCCTATATCCGCTTGCTGCAGCACCAAAACAAGGTCCAGGAAAAGACATCCAGATCGCAAGGACAGCCGACTCGAAGTGAGCTTGACAGACTGCATCAGCAAAACTCGCAATCGAACTCACAAATTGATCGTCTGAATGAAACGATTCGCAATCTGCAACTACGGCTTGAGCAGGTGGAAAAGCCAAAACCACAGCGAAAGAGGAAATCCACTTCGAGTTCAGTAAAAGCTCGACCCCCACGCTCGAAAAAGTGAATCAGATGCAGAGTGCAGAAATATTCCTTCAGGAATCCGCGGAATTTCAATCACGCTTGACCGAAGGATTCAAAGTTGCTGGAAAACTGGGCGAGATTCGTGTGGGGACAACACCCAAGGATGAAATTCACCAACAAAACGAATTGAGGCTATATCGATATCGTCCGCTAACCAAGACACAAAAAGTTGCCGAGCCGCTTCTGATTGTATATGCACTCGTGAACCGTCCATACATTGTCGACCTCCATGAACAACGCTCGCTGGTGAGAGGTTTATTGAATCAGGACATTGATGTTTATCTTATCGATTGGGGATATCCAGGACCCGGTGACCGCTACCTCAATCTTTCTCATTACATAGACGAAATGCTGGACCGTTGCGTTGAAGAGACGCTGCAGCACTCAGGCGCCTCCAAAGTCAATATTTTGGGAATCTGTCAAGGCGGTACCATGAGTCTATGCTATGCAGCACTCCAACCCAAGAAAGTGAAGAATTTGATGACGATGGTGACGCCGGTTGACTTTCACACCCCAGATAATCTGCTCACCCATTGGTTTAAGGAAATTGACGTAGACTTGCTGGTTGACACGATGGGAAACGTTTCCGGCACCGTGTTGAACAGCATATTTCTTTCACTCAAACCATTTCGACTTGGAATCGAAAAATATCTCGATTTTGTTCAGATCATTGACCAACCAGAGAAAGTTGAAAACTTCATGCGCATGGAGAAATGGATATTCGACAGCCCGGATCAGGCGGGTGAGATGTTCCGCACTTTCATCAAAGAATTCTTTCATCATAATCGCCTGGTAAAAGGCGGGTTGACAATTGGAAATCGGGAAGTCGATCTAAGAACCCTAAAACTGCCGATATTGAATCTAATGGCCAAGCAGGATCATCTAGTTCCGCCGGCAGCATCCCAAGCACTGAAGTATTTGACCGGCTCTCAAGATTATGAGGAGATCGTATATGACACGGGGCACATCGGAATTTATGTAAGCAGCAAAGCTGGTCTGGATATTCCGATCAGAATTGGTCAGTGGCTCAACGAACGTGCTTGAACCTTTTTCCGTGTTAAGAAGGCAGTCCTAAATATTACATCTATCAGTCAGGCCATGCTTTCTTGACTCTGAACCCGATCGGAAAATCGCTAGAATGAATCATGTTTACTTGGTTTAGGTCAGGAATTCTGGAGTTATACTTAAAGCATGATTAAAAAATTATTTGTTATTGTTAAATTGACAATTCCAGTGTAACTCAGAAAATATTCGAAATTCTGTGCTTACAGCAAATTCATGAACTGACATTCTTTCGGACCTATGTCGAAACGTAAAGTTACACGCCGTATCATGCTGGCTGGCTTGGTTACTGTTGCCGCGAGTGCGGTCGCCCTGCCTTTTCTGTCTCGAGCCCGCTCGTCTGCCTTAAGCTACGAATTTCCCGGCCCGGCCCCCGATCGTCTCTTGGGACTTAATCTCCCGCTTGCCTGTACGGCTGGTACACGTGCACAAACCGAGGGGCCATTCTATACGCCAACTACGCCGCACCGGGCCAACTTGCAGGAACCTGACTCGAGTGGACAACCGTTAGTCCTCGAAGGTTTAGTTCTCAGCCCCGATTGTCGCCCAATTGCGGGTGCCGTGATCGACATCTGGCATTGTGACGAGCACGGACGCTACGACAATGTGAACTTTCGCTATCGCGGCCATCAATTCACTGACACTGCGGGTGCTTTCCACTTCAAGACTATCCGGCCCGGCCACTATCCCGGGCGAACACCACATATTCATGTGAAGGTCCAGGGCAAAGCGACTCGCCTGCTTACCACTCAACTGTATTTCCCCGACCTGCAAGAAACCAACGTCAAAGACTGGATTTTTCGCGACGACCTCATGTTGCACCTTGACCCCATTAGCGGAGGCTCGCGTGGCCGTTTCGATTTCGTACTCGCTCTAGGCTGAGGGGAGGCTGTCGTAGTCGCGATGATAACCAGTCTTTCTGCCCGTTAGCCTGAATTCCCAACTACCAGGAATAATTTCAGACTTCCTGACATCTCTTTATCGCCCTGTTCTGTTCAGAGCTGAGCAATCTGTTCCAGTGTAAAACCAATGTCATTCCGCTACCCGAACAGGGCATTCTGTGCATTCAGTTGCTGGGACTAGCGCCAACGATGCCATGGGACCGTGGGCTGCTGCCGCTGATCGAGGAACTCAATGAGACTGCTTCGAAATATCCCGGAACCGACCTCACGATTTTCTATTAAAGTTCGCCCAAGACACCGGTAGAATGAAACACTTTTTTTGTTGAGGTTAGGAAGTCTGGAAATATTAGCAGTGTCCAATATACAGCAAGAACTATCGATCTTTCGGGTCTGTCTGACATCAACTTTATCGCATGCCAAAACAGTCAGAATTGCTCAATGAATGTGACAATTCCGTCCATGTTGCAGATAACTTGATTACCGGACACGATATCTTCGCTGCACATACACACCAGAAATCTTTTGTCGGCGCCGATGAGGTCGGCATTGCTGTTGAGACGAGCCATGTCACTTGGACTGGGATTAGAAGTCAGTTTAATTTCGACAGCCCATAGTTCCGTATGGATTCGAATCAATAAATCGATTTCTCGCTGATCATTTGTGCGCAGATGAAATGCTTCGTAATTTACGCCTTTGGTCTGCAGTATCGCTAAAACCTGTTCTATAACAAATCCTTCCCAGCTTGCACCCACCCAAGGCTGGTTCAACAAGTCATCTGAATTCTGCACATTTAGCAATGCATGCAACAACCCGCTATCCCGCCAGTATATCTTTGGACGCTTAACCAAGCGTTTTCGAATGTTGGCATAGTACGCAGGCAAACGACGGATAAGAAAAGCCCCTTCAAGATAATCAAGATAACCATTAACTGTATGGTAGGACAAGCCCAGGCTTTTTCCGACCTGGCTGGCATTCCATTCCTGACCATGGTTCGCCGCAAGCATACGAAGCAGTCTTAGCGTTGTCTGTGGCTGAGCCGTCATTCCCCAGTTGGGTAGATCGCGTTGAGAAAGTAAATTCAGGTAGTCCATTTGCCAAACAGGGAATCCCTGGCCGCTCAATACACCCCCGTCAGGATAACCCCCACACAACCAGAGTATGTCTTGTTGGGTACTGTTAGCGAGTTCTGGCTGAACAAATGGGGACAACTCAATAATAGAAAGCCTCCCTGCGAGAGACTCGGAAACGCGTGTCATCAGAAAAGGTGATACTGAACCTAAGATCAAGAACCGGCCGTATTGTTTTCGGTTGCTATCAATAGCACCACGTAGGCGTGAGAACAGGTCTGGCCACACGTGAGCTTCATCGAGAACAACGAGTTCAGCTCCGGCGATTATCTCATTCCACTGAACATCTAAACGAAGTCTGTCGGAATCCTGTTCAAGATCGAAATATCGACCGCCGAGCGAGCGCGCAAGTGTTGTCTTTCCGCATTGACGAGGGCCAATCAATGCGACAGCAGGATAAGCCTCCAGTCTGGCAAGTAAAACGTCTGTGATTTTTCTGTTAAGCATTTTACAATATAGAAATAGATTTCTATATTGTAATAAATACAGACTCACATTGCATGTTGATTCATGAAATTTTTGATTGTCATAACCTACCGAAATTAAACCACTTTTTATTCAAACACCACATTTCCTTCTTTACACTCAACACAGAGTTGATGTCGCACTATCTCATTGTTCAACCAATCCTTCAACGAATTTATCTGAAGGGAAAAGGAGCACTGTGTCGGATTATTCGAAAAAATCAGTTGAATTATTCGCAAGACGAATTAGAAATCCATTTCGACTGAGTCTCTGTACTTCCTGTTACACCGCGAGGGCAGAGACAATTACCAAGCCAGGCAAACGCAAGGCTCAAAGATCAATGCCAAAGTGTACGCAACCGAAATTGAATTCGATACCTTCCTCCAACTCTATCGTAATTCCCAAGGCGCCGAGTATCGTAGTCTGAATTCCTATGTCACCGTGGAGACCTGCGATTACTGTATCAAAACTTAAGAAGAGCTGTTTCGCTCGAAACCGCTCTTCATTCATCGGTTATTGCGATTACTGCTATGAAATCACCTGCTTTCACGAGCCCCGGAAAGTGGCGACCGGCCAACATGCCTTGGCGTCGAGCCCGGTATTCAATGGGATTGATGCCGGTACGGTCCAGCGGCCAGACACGCGAAAGAACATCACCTTCATCCACGAAACTACCTAAATCCACTGTCGGCTCAATCAGTCCATCGTGATTGCTGAAGACGAAACAATCCCCATCCGGCGTATCCAAATTCACCGAAGCACCAACCTCTGGTTTTGCTTTCAGGATGCCAGCGTGAATCAGGACGTTTCGAAGTCCTTTCTTTGCGATTGAAACGGTCTTTACCGTAGTGGTACCGCCACCGCCAAGTTCTGAAGTCACGAATACTTTTCCTTGGTCTTCAACAGCTGTGTCGTACATTCCTGTGTTATCAATTTCAAGAAGCAGCATCGAATACGGAGCATTGAATGCACGCATTGCAGCAACGCATGCTGCCTGCTGATCTTTATCCGCGAGAACATGGGCTGCAGCGAAAGGCAAAAACTCAAGCGATTTACCGCCCGAATGGATATCGACAACAACATTCGACATCGGCACCAGAGTACGCATGAAATAGTCAGCAATCTTTTCAGTGACGGTTCCACTTGGATTGCCTGGAAAAACGCGGTTCATATTTCCATCGTCAATCGGTGAATTTCTTGATCCAGCGCGAAATGCCGGATAGTTGAAAGCGGGAACAATAATCACTCGTCCAGAGATATCCGACACAGTTAGGTGCAATGCCAGATTCTGCAGTGCAACAGGGCCTTCATACTCATCACCATGATTTGCACCCGTCAAAAGCGCAGTCGGTCCAGTGCCGTTTCGAATCACACTGATCGGAATCATCAACGATCCCCATGCTGAATCGTTGCGGCTGTGAGGCAATCGCAGAAATCCATGATGCACGCCGTCTTTGTCATACGGCACTGTAGATGTTATCGGACTGTTGCGCATACGTTCTCTAAACTCTTTGAATTGCAGATTTCGAATTATTCAACAACAATCAAATCGCGTTCCACATTGCAAAGCCTCTCGCCGCCGCTTTGTGTAACCACGAATGACTCCGATACCGCACAGCCGAAATCACTCAGCCAAACTCCAGACTGAAAGTGAAAGCACATTCCAGCTTCCAATACGGTTGAATCTCCTGGTCGCAGACTACATGTTCGCTCTCCCCAGTCGGGCGGATAACCGACTCCGATCGAGTATCCAACTCGACTGTCTTTTGTCAGTCCGTTCCGATTGAGCACCCCTTGCCAGCCAGCCTCAACCATTTCACAAGTGTTTCCAGGCCGCGCGAGCGCAAGACCTACGTCTACGCCCTCTACGATGACTTTAGTCAGATCCCGTACTTTGTCTGGTGCCTTTCCGATGTGAACCGTACGCGTCAAGGGTGCGTTATACCGACGCCTCACTCCGGCGATTTCGATCATCGTCAGCACATCATTCGGTAGTGGTGCATCAGACCATGTCAAATGCGGTGTACTGGTGCCTGCACCGACCTGAATGAGCGGAGCGATTGACGCGTAATCACCGCCGCAGCCATTGACGCCGGAAATCTGCGCACGATAAATTTCGGCAACCACTTGATTTTGAGGAATACCTGCACGAATTTTGGAAATCGCTGAATTCATCGTTTGCGTGCCAATTTGTCCAGCTTCTCGCATCAATTCGATTTCTTTGTCGGACTTCACCAGTCTCGCCCAGTTGACCAAATCACCATTATTCTCAATTCGAGCATTTGGCAATGCGTTGACCAATGTGGAATGGCATCTCGCCGTGTAATAGTGCGCATCCACTTCAACGCCAATTCTGTCCCCGACCCAACTTTTCGCTTGAATGAGTTCCACCAGCTCATCGTAAGGATGATCAACCGGATGCTGTACCAAGCTTTCCGAATACGAAATAATATTTTCATCAGGAAGATAGGTTGTCACATGAGCAGCTTTGGCATCCTGTGCACGCCCGAACCAGTAAGGCGAATCCTCCTGTAGGTGCACGAGCACGCACTGAGGAACATAGAATGACCAGCCGTCATATCCAGTCAGCCAGCACATATTGCTGGGATCCTGACAGATAATCAGGTCATAACCTGCTCGTTCCATGCGCAGCTTCACATCGTGCACACGACTCGCGAATTCCTCGCAGCTGAAAACTTTCTCAAATATCGGTGTGGTTTCGTTCATTCTCAGACCTCAATATCTATGCCAGCAGAAACCGCTTCAGCGCGCATGCGGGCAAATGTAGCGATTGCTGTATCCTGCACTCCAGTGCCAGTCAAGTCGCAGAGTGTGATTTCCTCATCGGATTCACGTCTCGCCGCTTTGCCGACAACAATGTCGCCGAGTTCGGGAAATATTGAATCCACGGATGCTGTCCCAGCCTCAAGGGCATGATGCAATTCGCCGAGCTTTTCAGTTTGTGAACGCCGATCGGGCACGTACCGGTCAACAATAGCAAAACAGCCAGGGTCCAACTCATTCTTATGTGCCTGATCAGACCCCATGGATGTAATATGCTGACCAGCACACAGCCAGTCAGCCATTACCAGCGGATCTGCGGAAGGTGTAGTTGTCACCACAATGTCGGATGAGCTGACCGCCTTTTTCAGGTCGGAACCGAACGTTACAGACACGCCAAGGCTTTCAGAGAGCTCCAAAGCCGCTGATTTACCTCGATCGTGGTTACGTGCCCATACCACCGCTGATTGAATCGGGCGTACCAAACACAATGCTTCAAGCTGCAAGCGTGACTGTCTGCCAGCTCCGACTATACAAACTCTCTCAGCATCAGAACGTGCGAGATAACGCGCTGCAACAGCACCCGCAGCAGCAGTCCGAATATCTGTCAGATAGCCATTGTCCAGCAAAACCGCTTCGAGCATTCCAGTGCGTGCTGCAAATAGCACCATCAAACCGGACGTGCTCGGCAAACCCACCTTCGGATTGTCGAAAAAACCCGGCGACATTTTTATTGCAAAGCTTTCAAATCCTGGTACATAGGCAGTCTTTACGTCAACTTCGCCGTTGAATTCCTCAATTGCCATGGAAAGAATCGGTGGCATCACAACTTCGCCGCTGGCAAGCGCAGCGAATGCCAATTCAATACATTCGATCGCATCGGCATTCAATTGAACTGCTTGACGAAGTTCACTTTCAGTCAATATTTTGAGTGTGGGCATGATCGGCTTCGTACTCCTCAACCGTTTAATTTTTCAACGAATACAGGCGCATATCAATGTTTGCGCTGGGAATCATGGTGGTAGCCGGTGCGTCGAATTTTATTTTTCCGGACCGCTGTTCCAATGCACATGAAAATCACCATTCCACCCCCAAGGATTTCGGCTACACAGAACGCTCATCCATCATTTCCTGCTGGTGGTCGAATATGGATGTGTACCCCCCTGACCAGTCCGGCGGAAGCGGAACAAACAATTCTTCATGATGCGCAATTGCGGGTTCGCTGCCGCGCACAAGACAGTTGTAGCGAACGCTCGGGTACGCAGGCGAGGTATAGGGAATTGCATCCGCTGCACTGTATGTGACAACAAACGCAGGCCTTCCTGTTGCACTCGTATTGCGCTCCGACCCGTGAATGGTTCGGCTGTGATGAACGGATAAGGAACCAGGCGGGCCCAGCATCGGTACCGCCTTGCCCAGATCGATTCGTTCAATATCCCGTTCCGGAATGGCGCCCGTCCAATTCCCCTGTGCGTCATAATGAGCATAAATCTGCCCTTTGTGACTGCCTGGAACAACCTGTAACGGTCCTTGATCAGGTTGTGCGCCGTCCAGCATCAGAAGGAATTGCAGAGTACCTGAATGGGTATGAGGATAAAAAACAATATCTTGATGCCATTTGACTTCGGCGCCGCCGCCGGCCCATTTGAAATTCATCATCAGTTCGCGAAACCGGACATTAGGGCCCAGCAAGTCCGCAGCAATATCAGGAATCACCGATTCCGAACAGAGCTCCCAGAACACGGGGGCAAACTCATCCAGGTAAGCCACTCTGCGCAACCGCGGATTTTCATAACTGTGATTCGGTTCGATATCAACTTTGCGGGTCGATTCAGTATAGTTTCTCGTCTGTTCCACGATTTCCGCCAGAGCACTCCGCAAAGACGCCAGCCATTCATCGCCAATCAAACCCGGAAACGCGAGATATCCCTGCTCATAATAGAACTCTCTCTGATCTCGGCTAAGCACCGAGGCTGGCGACGAAAGAATATCTTCGAGTTTCATCGCATCTTTTATCCGGTTTCCGTTGCGCGGTCATTCGGCTCACCGCCCGACACTGTACGCAACAGGTAGCCATACCCCTCAACCGGCTGTTGATAGCCGGTTGCGCGCAAAGCCTGCCAATACAGGGCCTGATTCGCGCTCACTACGGGTTTCCCGATGGCCTGTTCAATCGACTCCAATACATCAACCGCGCGAATTGCCGTACAAGATATAAACAAGGCATCAGCATCCGGCCGATCAGCTTCTAAAGCTGCATCAAGTATCGCCTGCGGTGGAGTTTTCGCCATCGCATCGTTGTCGGTATGATGGAAACTCGAAAACGCCACAATCTCAAGTCCGCTATTCATCAAGTAGTTCGCAATCCGCACGTTTACATCATCCGTATAGGGTGTAAGTACCGAAATTTTGCGTGCTCCCAGCAAACGAAATGCTGCAAGCGCTGCGGTGATCGGTGTCACCACTGGAATTCCCGGACGCTCTTCATGAATCCGGCGTGCAACAGCGTCATACCCCATAACGACCGTTCCGGAAGTACAACTGTATGCAACGGCATCCAATCTAGAACCGGGAATCAGTAGCGAAACGGCTCGTGTCAGCTCCGGTTCCATAGCGCGAAGATTTTCGACCGAACAGATCTCAGCGTTTGGAATTCGTGATACAAACAAAGCGATATCATCGCTCGAACGCATGTTGATAAAGTCGCGTTCGGTCGCAAGGTCGTTTGACAATGCCAGCAAGCCAATTCGATATCGTCCCGGCCCGCTGTCAAGTTCGTAATTTGCGCGAACCGGTTCAGAACGCAAAGTGTTCAGGTTCTGTTCTTGAATTGTATTCATACTGCGCTATCTCCCAACTCCAACACTTATGAATCAGCCGCAACAACAATACAGTCAATCGGCCTGAAAACAAGATCTATCTGTTCACCGTACTGTTTCAGCGGTTGACCTATGAACTGTTCACTGACAGTAATCATCTTGCTGCTGCCGAACTCCACAGCGAGGTGGATATCCGCACCCAAATGAGCGGCGGCGTAAACAGTGCCGGTCAATCTATTGATGGTGCCTGCATTAACTTGATCGTCGTTGCAGGCAACCGCTTGAATTCGTTCTGGCCGAACGCAAACCTCATAGCTGGCTGCATCGCAATCTGGCTGGGGAATAAGAATTGACACGCCTTCAGCAGTTTCGAATTCACACAGTCCTTCGCCACTGACTGCACCCAGTCGTCCTGAAAACCAATTCGAACGGCCGATAAATTCGGCTACAAACTTTGTCCGGGGATATCTATAAACATCTGTCGGCGAACCTCTCTGCACAATGCGTCCCTCGTTCATGACAATCAGCGTATCCCCCAGACTCATCGCTTCCTCTTGATCATGCGTGACGATGATAGTCGTTACTTCGACGGCCGACAGAATCTGTTTTAGCTCAACGCGCAGCTCTTGCCGGAGTTTGGCGTCCAAAGCGGAAAGCGGTTCGTCAAGCAGCACCACTTCCGGTCCGGTTGCAAGTGCACGCGCAAGCGCAACACGCTGTTGCTGCCCGCCAGACAGCTGGTCGGGACGTCGATTCTCGAAACCAACCAGTTTCACAAGTTCGAGCATCTCACCGACGCGGTTGCGAATACGATTTTGATCATAACGCCGTCGTTTCAAACCGTACCCAACATTCTGTTCAACACTCATGTGCGGGAAAAGCGCGTAGTCCTGAAACAAAAGACCGACATTGCGCTCATAGGGGCGCTTGCCCAGCATGCTTTGACCGGAAATAACCACATCGCCTTCACACGGATCCTCAAATCCCGCAATCATGCGAAGCGTGGTGGTTTTACCACAACCCGACGGTCCCAGCAACGACAGAATTCCGCCTTTTTCCAAACTGAATGAAGCTTCGTGTACAGCAGTGAAGCTTCCGAACCGTTTGGTTACATTTTCCAGTTGAACAACAGCCATTCAAATTTGCCTATGACCTGTAGATTCCGCCTCCGATTAGACGCTCAAGACCTACGATCCAATCCAGTACGAAGATGAGACCGATCGTGAACAGCATCAGGACAACCGAGGCAGCAGCGATTGTCAAGTCGAAATTCGTGCGCATCATGCTAACCATGGCAACCGGCAAAGTATACGTAGTTGGAGAGGTAAGAAACAGGCTCACCGCAACATCGTCCATTGAGAAAGCAAAAGCGAATACCGCCCCGGCAACCATACCTGTACGCGCCAACGGGAACGTCACGTCCCAGAATGCCTGACGTTCGTTCGCGCCAAGCGTCATTGCGGCTTCGGTCAGGGTTCTGCGAATTCCGGTAAGCCCAGCAAGTGTTGTTCGCACAGTGTATGGAAATGTGATGATGATGTGACCTGCGAGCAGTCTCGGATAGCCTTGGAACACACCAATCAAGGCGAAAAACAGCAGCAGCGCAAAACCAATCACCACCGCTGGTATCACCAACGGTGACAGAAACACAGTTTCAAGTGCCTGTTTGCCTGGAAAATCGTAACGGTCCAGGACGATGGCCGCACAAACTCCTGCACAGGTTGACACCGTTGCGGCAATCGTCGCAATCACCAAACTGGTGCGCAGACCGGTTAGGTAATAGGTGTCCGAAAAGAATCGTGCATACCATTGAAATGAGAATTCTGTCGGGGGAAAACGGCCCAAATAACTGCGCGCATCAAAAGACATCAGAATGGACACAATGATTGGGGCAAACAGAAACACCACTGTGATCAGAATCGCAAACAAAATCGCCCACGCTCCAAAATTGTCAATATGGCGGTGAATCATATCAAGTAATCAATGTTTGATCCAGCGGGAACTGACGAAATAGGTTACCCCGTAAATGATCACAAGTGACAGTACCAGTACAATGATCGAAATCGCCGAGCCGCTTGGATAGTTCGCAATTTCACTGAATCGGGCATAGATCAGATTGGACACGAACAGGATTTTACCTTTACCCAAAATCATAGGCACAACAAACGCTGACAGACAAAGCGTGAACGATATGAGAAACGCCGACAGAAGTCCCGGCACGCACAACGGCACCGTGATCGTGAGATGTGCTACCCAGCGAGGAGCGCCGAGCGCTTGGGCAGCTTCGCTGAGCCTGGGGTTTACATTCTGAATCGTACCCAGAAGTGTAATCGCTGCAATTGGAATCAAGTAGTGAAGCAGCCCTAGAACAACTACCAGCTCGGTATAGATTCTGCCGTTCATCGACACGCCGAGAAGCCCGGACAGGAATTTGGCGATGCCAGTCGGCCCGAACGTCAGTTGCAACGCATACACACGCACCAGAGTGCTCAGAAACATAATACCGATTAGAAATCCTACAGCGAATTTGCGCCAAATTGGGCCAAGCAGGCGCGCGATGGCATAGGCAATTGGAAATCCCAGTATGATTCCGACAACCGACGAGACACACCCGATTCGCGCGGTTTCAATGAAGTAATACAGATATGTGGCGTTGAGAAGTTCAGCGTAATTGAACAGTGTATACGGCGCGTCTTTGGCTGCACCGATTCGTCCGGGAACAAAGAGGCGGATGCTCTCTTCAACGACATTGGCAAGAGGCAGTACTAGAAATGCTAGCAATATGCCAACACCTGGCACCAACAGCAAAACTGCACCGCGGTTCAATTTCAAGATCGTACCCTACACTCCACACGAACCATCTATAAAGTGCTGCCAATCATACAACACAACCGTTGGCTCTGTGCAACCCAAACTTTCAGATAAATCCACCTGAAAAGGATATGCAATGATGATCGGGCAGTCTGCGCGCGTACCGGTCATGCAGTCGGTCTACCGACCGGCACGTCGCAGAATTTGGTTCAGATTCCTACAGCAATGGAACAATATCAGTTTCAAAGCGCTTGTTCCAGCTATCCAGCTCTTTGCCGAGGTGATCCCAATCAGGAATCACCGAAAACTGTTCGGCCTCACTGCTGCTGAATCGCAAGTGCTCCACACCGTGTTCCGCTTTGCCATTCACTGGAACTTCACCGACGCCCTGATAATACAGTTCGCTGTTTTCCTTGGTGATCGTATGATTGGCGAAATCGAATGCGAGTTCTTTGTTTTTGGAACTGGACAACACCATCCAACCGCTGACGAACAGGAATGTCTTGAGCGACGGGTCTGCCTTGGTCAAATGCTTCAGAGTTGTACCTTTCACTCCACCCAATGTGCCTTGATCAACAAACGTCACGGAAGTCTCGCCAGTTTCCAAGGAAGTGATCACATCGGAGGTATTGGCTGAGATTCGTCCAATATTTCCGGCTTTTGCAAGTTCAATAAGAAATTCCCAGCCGGGTTCCATGTTGTATTCATCGCCTCCTCGTGCCTTGGCCAGCGCTACTACCTGCAGGTTGGTGTTGAGCGTCGGGTTCGGCCAGAGAATCTGACCCTTGAGTTTCGGATCAAGCAAATCATCTACGGTATTGATTTCGATTGGGCAGTTGTCCGGCGCGTAGGTGAAGAAAACACCACTTGTACCGCGAGGGATGTTCTTCCAATTACCATCTGCGTCTTTGGTGATCAAACTCTCCGCAACATCCACAAGATTGGGACAGTCATCCAGCGTGACCGTTTCCGCCCAACCTTCCCTTAACATCGACAGAAACACAGGACTCCAGACATCCACCAAGTCATAAGGCGGGTTTGGCCATGCAGCTTTGATTTTAGGTAAAATGGAAGCGGAGCCACCGGAGTGCAGCGTCCAATTGATTTCGCTTTTTCCCCACGTTTCCGCGACTTGCTTGGCGTTGTCAATCCAAGGCGGCCCCCAATCGACGACCGACAGCGGATCTGCGCCATAAGCCTGATTGAGAAAGGATGCCGGCACAGATGCAGCGGCTAAGCCGCTTGCAGCTGCCTTAAGCACCTGACGGCGAGTTATTTGCATTGTCATCACTCATTCCTCCTGAGTTATGTTCATCGGTTAACCTGGATTCCTCTAAGCTCTCAGGGGAACGTGCTCAAACTGAGCCACGTACGACCTGAAATCTCAATTCGGAACTCGAAAATTCGCCACAGTCATTTTAGCTTTGACCGAGCTGTATACAAATGTTACATGATACAATTTGCATAGTCAACAAGGTATCGCGCACCACAACGAGACTATTAACCAGCGCGATCGGAACGCCGCCGTAAAAAGACTATTCCATTCAATCCAGCGGAAACCGTAGGAGTATGAACAAACCGATTGACACCGATTTACTGCAATATGCCAACAGCACCGAGCATCTCACACGAGAGACGGTGGGAGACCGGCATCAGCGAATCTATAAAACCATACGTGAACGCATTTCGCTTCTCTACTATCCTCCCAATACAGTTATTGGCGAAACGGAACTAGCGGGTGAATTCAATGTCAGTCGCACTCCAATCCGGCGCGTTTTGCAGCGTTTGCATTTCGAGGGATTAGTCGATATACGAAATGGCGTTGGAACAGTAGTTACGGACATTGACCTGAAAACAATGAAAGAGGTTTACGACCTGCGAATGTACCTGTCGGAACTCATTGCAGAACTGTCTCCGCGCGAAATCACCAAAGATCATCTGCAAGCCATGGAGGTGCTACTTGAGCGTACAAAAACAATGTATGACCAGCGCGATAGTGTCGCCTATGGACGCCTGTGCAACGAACTGCATGAGGTCTTGATTTCCTTGATTGGCAGCGTGCCGTTGCGGGAAATCACCGACAATCTGTACTACCGCTCAGCTCGAATTTGGATTACCTATCTCCCAAACCTGAACTGGAATGAGATTATTTCTGATCAGGAGCTTGAAACTTCCGAAATGATCGCTGCTATGAAACACAACGACTTGCGCGGGGTAGTGCAGGTCCGGCGCTTCTATCTGCACTGCATCCTGAGTCGTATCAGTGACTATCTCAAAAGCAGTGGCAGTTTCAGAGTGAGTACCATTTCGCCCAAGCATAACAGCGACATCGACGTCAAACGCGAACGATCCAGTTGAATCTGCCAACCTATTCGCAGATTGTCATTTGTGGCGGAGGTATCGCCGGCGCAAGCGTTGCGTATCATCTCGCGAAGCTTGGATTACGCGACATCACCTTATTGGAGCGTCATCAACTCACCTCAGGAACCACTTGGCATGCCGCTGGCCTGATCATGCAGTTACGCTCTACGCACGCTCTGACTGAACTTGCGAAATACAATGTGGAACTGTATTCAAAATTGGAATCTGAAACAGGTCAGTCACCCGGCTTCAGACAAAACGGAACACTTGGAGTATGCAGAACCAGCGACCGAATTCTGGAGGCCCAAAAATCCGCTTCTATCGCAAAAAGCTTCGGTATTGAAGCGCACATGATCACCCCGCGTGAGGCGAAAGAAATCTATCCGCCACTTGACCCAACCGCCATCCAGGGTGCCATCTACATTCCAAATGATGGTCAAACCAACCCTGTCGACACCACCATGGCACTGATCGCCGGGGCGCGGCAGCACGGAGCAACCATTGTCGATAGTTGCGAAGTGAAAGCTCTGAAACGAATACGAACGCAGGAATATCTCATCGAAACACTTCATGGCGAGATTCGATGCGAAACTCTGGTACTGGCATGCGGTCTTTGGACACGCGAGCTTGCCGCCCAGCTCGGAATTCGCGTCCCGCTTTATGCGTGCGAGCACTATTACATCGTAACCGAACCTCTCGATTGCATACTGCCGAACCTGCCAGTGCTACGGGATACCGATGGCTGTAGTTACATCAAGGAAGATGCGGGGAAATGGCTGGTAGGAGCATTTCAACCAGATGGCAAGCCATTGGAGATAAGCGAAATTCCAGCCGATACCCCATTTATCGAACTGCCTGAGAATTGGGATGAGTTTGAGCTTCCGTTCAGCAAAGCCACAGAAATTCTGCCTGCACTTCACAATGCAGGAATTGCGAAATTTCTCAACGGACCTGAAAGCTTCACACCGGATCTGCTGTTTGCATTGGGAGAAGTACCGGAAATGCCCAACTGCTACATTTCTGCTGGCTATAACTCCGAGGGTATTGAGTTGAACCCAGGAGCTGGCAGGGCTTTGGCTGAGTGGATTGCACATGGTGAACCGTCAATTGATCTGGGTTTTGTTAATATCAATCGATTTCATTCGTTCCAGAACAACACTAACTACTTGCGCAAACGCAGCAGTGAGGTTCTTGGCCTGCACTACAAGATGCACTGGCCGCACCTGCAGAAGGAATCCGCTCGAAACATCCGCAAGAGCGTTCTGCATGACCGATGGGTGATGCTGAATGCGAGTTTCGGCGAGGCTGTGGGATGGGAACGCCCCATGTGGTTTGCTCCCAAGGAGTCGGAAAGCAAAAACATCTACTCTCACACCCGCCCCAATTGGTTTGAGTACACAGCGCTGGAGTGCAAGGCGGCGCGTGAAAAGGCAATCATTCTGGATCAGAGTTCTTTCGGCAAGTTCTTGATTCAAGGAAGCAACGCCTGTGAATTTCTGCAAGGAATTTGTAGCGGCAATATCGATGTGGAAATGGGCAGAATCGTCTATACACATATGCTCAACAGTCGCGGAGGCATCGAGGTGGATCTGACAGTTAATCGTCTTGATGAAGATCGATTCATGATTGTTTCATCCGCGACTTCACAGCCGCGCGACCATGCTTGGATTGCAAGAAATATTGTCACGAAGCCACGTGCAACATTGACAGATGTAACATCATGCTACACAGTACTTTCCATTCAGGGCCCCAATTCGAGGGATGTCCTTTCCAGTGTATCCAACGCGGATTTCAGCAACGAAGCGTTTCCATTTGCAACGTCCAAGTCGATCGAAATCGGTTACGCTCATGCCATAGCCAATCGGCTCACTTTTATCGGAGAATTGGGGTGGGAGCTGTATATCGAATCGGAATTCGCACAGGACATATTCGACCGAATCATGGATGCTGGCTCAGATTTTGGACTAAAGCCCACTGGTTACCATGCACTCGAACACTTGCGTTGCGAAAAGGCGTATAGGGAATTCGATCTTGACCTTACTCCAGAAGACACCCCATTCGAAGCAGGTCTCGGATATACGGTTGATTTAGACAGGCCCGGTGATTTTACGGGGCGTGACTCACTGCTGTCACAAACTGAATTCGGCCTGCTGAAAAAACGCCTGGTCATGTTTAAACTGAATGACCCTGAACCTGTCCTGTATGGAGAAGAACCCATTTGGCTCAATGGTAAAATTGCCGGTTACCTTTCATCAGGCGCGTTCAGTTTCACACTTGGAACATCGGTCGGTATGGGTTATGTACGTCAAGCGGATGGTATCACAGATGACCTGACCGCGAACGGAATTTGGGAAATTGAAATTGCCTGCGAACGCTTTGCAGCAGTTGCATCACTGCGCACTTTCTTCGACCCGCGTCGCGAAAGGGTTCATCGCTGATCCACCGCCCATTGGCGACTGCGAAACTATAGTGACAAACTTTCACACTGCGGCGGTCAATTTCAACATGCTGCTTGGTATTAACGTGCACGGGAGTCGCCAACCGGCATAAATTGTGCGATTTTGTAGGGAGAATCCGTCTGAATTTTCGTTCCAAAGACCTCCGACCAAGCATATTCGGCAGTTTTAATCCGTATGGCATCTGAAAAGGCCCTTTCGTGACAACTTCCAACCCCATTTCACTATCATCCTACCCTGATCGGAAGATAGAAATCTGAAAACAATAAAAAAGCCTTGTACAATAAAGCTTTCACTCAACCACAGGTTTCACCCGATGGGTGAAACCAATCATCAAACTCAGAGGTACAAGGCTTATGCAAAGTGTAAACTATAAATTCAAAAAAACCAACAATATTTTGACCTCCCGCGCCGGTTTGGTGACCGTTCCGGAGCTGATTAACCGCCTGCAGCTTTCCGAAGTCGCTGAGCGGCACCTGCCAGCCGCTGGCAGCAACCGCGGCTACCGCCCCTCGGGTATTTTCGACCTCATGATGCTGTTGTTTCATAACGGCGGCAAGTGCCTCGATGATATCTCGGACTTGGTAAAAGAAAAACCCCTGTTGAAACTTTTCGGCTGCGACAAGTTGCCGAGTGCCAGAACACTTGGAAATTTTCTTCGCCGCACTGGCAGTGACAGCAAGGCGATGGCAGGGTTGACTGAAATCAACAGACACTTGCTGGCTGCCGGACTTGGCGGACGAAAGCAGGTGACGTTGGACATCGATGCGACAGTGATCGAGTCGAACAAGCGCGAGGCGAAGTGGACTTACAAAAAACACAAGGGCTACACACCGATGGTGGGTCACATTACAGAGACTGATCAGGTTGTTGAAGTGGAATTCCGGGACGGTAACGAACCGCCGAACAAGCAGAATCTGGAATTCATCAAGCGTTGTGAGACGGCTTTGCCGGAAGGAGTTGCGGTAACGAAGGTACGCATCGATGCGGCCGGCTACCAAAGCGAAGTGATCAATTACCTGATGCAGAACGACAAGAGATTTGCGATACGAGCGAAGATGGATGCGACGCTCAAAGAATCGATCAGCAGCATTAAGGAAAGGGACTGGCAGCCATTGATTATGGCTGATGGAACCGAATCGCGAACCGAACAGGTTGCGCGCACTGTGCATACGATGTGCGAGACTGAAAAGGCATTTACACTTGTGGTGCAGAAAAAACGCATTGACGAAGGAGAAAATGTGAATCTTGAAACCTTCATCGATGGGGAAGACAACAGTGTGTCTCACGGCATTTACATCTATCGTGCGATAGCCACCAACATGGAAAGCAAGTCAGACAGCGACATTGTGCAGTGGTACAACCTGCGAGGCGAGACTTCGGAAAACAGGATCAAAGAACTTCGAAGTGATTTTTCAGGTGCGAATCTGCCGTGTGGTGATTTTCATGCCAATGCGGCGTGGTTCAAGCTCAGTTCGCTGGCATACAATCTGTTTGCCTTGATGCGTATGGTGTTGCCGATGAAGTGGGCGACGGCCCGAGCGCCTACCATACGGATGAAGTTGTATGCGGTTGCCGGGCAAATTGTGCGCCATGCCAGGCAATGGACACTGAATCTCGGCGGCGGTTACTTGGAGATAATCGAAGAAGCAGTGCTGGCGATTCGAAGTTACCCGCTTCGCATCTGAATTGCCGCCTTCGGCGGCGGTAAGACACTGCAAATCGATTCGATTGCCAACACTGGCAAGGGTTGTGCACCTTTGCACAACGGTGACAATGCTGCCGATATGCCGGTCAAGCCGTAAAATTGAGCAAATGGCGCTTGTCGAACCGAAACCAGCGACAATCGGTCGGCAAAATGCAGATCAATCGCTAAAATGTGTCATTCGACCATAAAATTCAGTTTCTAATTTCGGATTTGGGTCCTACTCATTGGCAAGACATACAGGCTAGTTGTTATATACTGAACTTAACTTTGATTTCCCGCTGACAACGACACGTCTGACTATTGTAATTAGGGGAAATTCAAAATAGCGGCAGTCCGGGTATTTGCCGTAATAACTACACAAATGAGGTGAAAGCATGTCAGAAGTGATGATAGCAGGAGTAGACGGCAGCGAACCTGGTAAGCGTGCTGCCGAGTTTGCGGCCAACTTTGCGAGCGCTCACAATGCAAAGTTGTTGATAGTTTATGTAATCGAGTGGTCTCCGTTTACCTTCAATACACCAGAAGAAAATGAGCAAAGACACAATCGACGTGAACAGGAAATTGAAACCGCCAATACAAGCATTCTTCAACCACTAGTCGAAAAACTGAGTGGGCGCGGTGCCAGTGTAGAAGGGTTAGTATTTCACGGACACCCTGCAAAAATGCTCAATAGTATTGCGCTGGACAATGGTGCTTCGCAGATCTTCATTGGTCGTACCGGCGGTTCCGGAATATCGAAACTTTTGTTTGGCAGCGTTGCCAGCAACCTGGTGCAAACTGCCGTAGTGCCTGTGACGGTAATTCCGTAGGTAGCAACACGAAGAGCAATCACTGAATTAGGAGTAAATCTAATATGAAATCTCGAATTAAGAAAATCTTGATAGGAATTATTTGCCTGGCTGGTGTCTCTGCGTTTATGACACTGCCCGCGCAGGCGCAGAACGAAGAACGAGTTCTCTCATCGGCGCAGCAGTGGGTGACTGGTATTGAAGTTCCTGGGCTTGGTTACCGTTCGTGGGTAACCGGCATTCAACCACCGTCAACTGTAGAAGTAGCGGAGGAAGTAGCCGGAATTGACGCGTTGGTTGACAAGATCATGTCACCAATCAATGCGGTTATCTACAACGCAGTCTTCTTTTCCGTTCCGTTCTTAGGATCTGATTTGAAGTTGGTTGTTGCGTGGCTAGTTGTAGGTGCGGTATTTTGCACAATATATTTCGGTTTAGTCAATTTTCGCGGCTTCGGACAAGCACTTAGGCTGGTACGAGGAGACTACTCCCATCCAAAGGATCATGGAGAAGTTTCACACTTTCAAGCATTGGCTACCGCGCTTTCAGGAACGGTTGGTGTTGGCAACATCGGCGCAGTGCCTATTTTAATTGTCCTAGGTGGACCGGGAGCGGTATTTTGGATGATTGTGGCTGGTTTTCTTGGAATGTCCAGCAAATTCTGCGAATGCACTCTAGGAGTCAAATACCGAAATGAAAACCCCGACGGTTCAGTATCTGGTGGCCCAATGTACTCGTTGAAAAAGGGACTGGCACAACTTGGCAAACCTACACTGGGCAAAGTGCTGGCTGTTTTCTTCTCGATTACAGTCATTTTTGGTTGCCTTGGTGCTGGAAATATGTTTCAAGCGAATCAGGCTTATGTTCAATTCGTGAATATCACAGGTGGAGAAAACAGTTTTCTATCAGATAAAGGGTGGCTATTCGGTTTGGTTTTCGCCATTCTTGTTGCTATTGTCATTCTAGGTGGTATTAAGAGTATTGCACGAGTTACCGAAAAAGTCGTCCCAGTTATGGCAATTCTTTACTTGATCGGGGCCTTGGTTGTTCTATTCATAAACGCTGATCGAATTCCGTTCGCAGTTGCCTCGATATTTTCTCACGCATTTAGCCCTCAGGGTGTTACTGGCGGATTTGTCGGCGTGTTGATTCTCGGGTTCCAAAGAGCAGCCTTTTCGAATGAAGCGGGCATTGGTTCGGCAGCCATCGCGCACTCTGCAGTTCGAACAAAAGAACCGGTAACCGAAGGCCTTGTGTCGTTACTGGAGCCGTTTATAGATACTGTGGTAATTTGTACGATTACTGCGCTAGTGGTTCTAACAACTGTGTATGGAGACCCATCAGTTGCTCATCTGTCAGGTGTTGGCTTGACTTCAGAGGCAATGATGAGATCAGTTTCCTGGTTCCCAACGCCACTCGCGATTGCAGTAGTGCTGTTTGCATTTTCAACGATGATCTCTTGGGCATACTATGGCCTGAAGGGTTGGACTTACTGTTTCGGTGAATCGAAAGGTGCAGACATCAGTTTCAAGCTGATCTTTTGCCTCTTCGTCATTATCGGATGCTCAATACCGCTTGCTTCGGTCCTTGATTTTTCGGATGCTATGATTTTTGCAATGGCAATTCCGAATATCTTGGGAATTTACTTCCTGGCACCGATTGTCAAGAAGGAAATGAAATCATACTTCGCCCGAGTTAAAAGCGGTGAGATCGTAAATTATCGTGAACTTGAAAAAGCAAAGAGTTAAATCAATTTGATTTAATCTACATCGATGAAAGCCCTTGGTTCGTAACTGAAAATGCGAATCAAGGGCTTTTTCTACTAATAGATTCTCACAAACGTCGTTGCACGATGGCTGATAGTTCTTTTTCGCATGAATGATACTCAGGCAAAAGGAGCAACAACATAACTTAACCATTCTACATAGGCTGCGATGATCTCCGAAAACCTCGAAGCAGAACCAATTTAGAAGACTGCTTATCGTTCATTCTACTACGCCGGCGCAGAAGAACCCGTTGAGGTAGTGCTGGATCCGAAAGCCATCGCCCTTCTCATCATAGGCATGCAGAATACTTACATGGCGGATAAGGAAACGAACGAGGAGATTGCCCGCTATCTCAAACGTGTCACCGGAAATGACTATTCTGCCGATAGGCAGTTTATTTCTTCCGTACTGCTAGTCAGCGTTCGGTTTTCGGTGCTTTTTTCACGTCGAGCCATACCTAGGTTTGTCGGTGGTGGGGCAGCTTGATTATCATAGGATAGATTCACTGACTAGACCGGTGACGCACTAATACTTTCTGTGCAAAACCTCGTTATTTAACTATCAAAAAGACTATTAACCTCGATTCTTTAGCCTGAAACGCAGCGATTGATAGCCTAATTTTGTTAAAGATTCCCCAATTTCCTGCATGGTTTCAAGTTGATCGAATGGGCCCAGCCGCACTCTATAGAAATCACCACGCCCTTCAACAGTAACTTTCTGAACAAACGCTTCCAGGCCATTCAGCGCAAGAGTAGCCTTTACACGGTCTGCATCCGCATATTGGTTGAATGATCCAACTTGTAATACATAGGTCGAAAGTGTATTGGCCGGTGCAGGAGTTTGCTGTTGTTTAGGCTCGGATTCATTCTCTGGGACTACCGTTTGATCCTGCTTTCGAGGTTGTGGCAGAATGTATTCATCTTCAAGAAGCAGTTCATGAAAGTTGAACGTCACGTTCGGTAAAGATTGATCTGAATCATTTGCCTGTTCAGATTGAGCCTGTACAGACTCGTTTCTGTCTTTGGCCGCCGTAATCAGGCTTTCAATTCCAGAGCCGATATCGGACGGGGTATCCCGCAATACGCCATTGTACAGAGCAGTTCCTACGCTCCCCACAAATATGCCCAGCACGAATATCCCGATCCCCGATGATCCCTTTCTCTTTCGCGTTTTTCGACTTCTTGCCATGGTTTACATTGATTCCGGAGTTGAAACGCCAAGCGCATTAAGACCATTGGCCAACACTTGTCGCACTGCATCTATCAGGTCCAACCGCGCAGACCGTAAGGATGGTTCACAGTCAAGAATTCGTTCCTTGTTGTAAAACGAGTGAAATTCAGTAGCAACATCTCTGAGGTAATACGCGACTTGATGCGGCTCATAACTGGATGCAGCATTTTGTATGACTTCCGGATATTTGACGAGACTTTTGGTCATGCCGAGTTCCGCTTCCGACGCGAGCAACGAAAGACTGCTATTCCTGTCGCGAACGATGCCACGTTCGGACATCTGGCGAAATACACTGCAGATTCGAGCATGTGCGTACTGGACATAGTAGACAGGATTTTCGCTTGACTCCTCTTTGGCTAGGTCAAGATCGAAGTCAAGATGCTGTTCGGATTTACGAAGAACATAAAAAAATCTGGCTGCATCCTTTCCAGTTTCCTCTACGAGTTCCCTTAGTGTTACAAACTCTCCAGCACGTGTGGACATTGGGATTTTTACTGAGGCTCGATAAAGAGTTGCAAATTGAACGAGTAATATTTTGAGCCGATTGGAATCTTCGCCAGCAGCCTGCAGCGCTGCCATCATTCTCGCAATATAGCCGTGATGATCTGCGCCCCAGATGTTTATAACGTAATTATAATCTCGATTGAGTTTATCCAGGTGATAGGCAATATCCGATGCGAAGTAAGTGAGCTCACCATTGGAACGTACCAACACCCGATCTTTCTCATCGCCGAACTCGCTGGAACGAAACCAGGTAGCACCTTCCGATTGATAAAGGAATCCCTGCTCCTGTAGTTGCGAAACTGCATGCTCAACATCCCCTTGTTCCAAAAGACGGCTTTCGAAGAACCACTCATCATGAACAACGCCGAGAATTTTCAGGTCGTCACGAATCATTTCCACCATTTCAGTGAGGACAAATCGCCGCAGAGTGTTGAAATCGTCATTGCCTAGCGATTGTCTACACCAGGAGATCAACTTCGTCAAGACAAGGTCTTTGTCATCATTTTCGACATCAGGCGGATCACTTTCCAGATTAGCGAATTCGGCGTCGACTTGCTCTCGGAATGCCTTTGAACAATCCATAATGTACTCGCCTTGATACGCACCGACTGGCAAAGTTACGTCTTTGTCGTGCAACTGAAGGTAACGAATCCAGACACTGGCACAAAGGATATCCATCTGTCGACCCAGATCATTGACGTAATATTCCGTGTCTACGTGATGGCCGGCAACTCTTAGAAGTCGTGCTAGCGCATCTCCAAAAGCCACGCCTCGGCCGTGCCCTACATGAAGAGGGCCTGTCGGATTCGCGGATACAAACTCCAAGAGAATTCGATCTGGATTATCTACATCGCCCGCTCCATAGTCATTGCCTTTCTCAAGGATCTCGGCAACTATATCTGTCAATGCAATATCCGAAAGAAAAAAATTGATGAATCCCGGACCGGCTACTTCTGTCTTGTCCAGGAAATCAGCCGCAGGCAGATGGTCCTGAATCATTGAGGCAAGTTCTGTTGGCTTCAATCCGTTAGGGCGCGCCATGCTCAATGCAACACCTGTCGCATAGTCCCCCTGTCCGGCTCGACGAGCACTGTCGACCGGGATGGCAGCCGGCACGCTTGCTTCTGACACAGTGCCGGCCTCGACCAACGCGTTAACGGATTGCTTCAACAATTCTTGGATTTTGCTTTTCATTGGATTCAGGGAATCAGGAAAAATCGACAGGGTCTACATCCAGACTCCATCGCAACTTGCCTTTCTTTGGCAATTTGTCCAGCTTCGCCATCCAATCGCCTAAAAACTGTCTTAGAACAACTGAATTCTCGCCTGTTGTGAGAAGCTGAGCTCGATATCTATTGGAAATTTTTTGTATCGGAGACTGTACTATATCAAATACTTCCACACCTTGATAAGCATCTCCACCCAACAGGCTTAATGCGCTGCAGTGCGCTTTTTTCAGAAATACAATTTCTTCACCATGCTGCATGGAATTCGCGCGAAGCAAGGCGTAGTTCGAATAGGGAGGTTGTTTGGCTTCTTCCCTATTTTTCAATTCCAACGCAGCAAAAGCGAGATAGTCGTGATTTCGTATGCAGTCAAAAAACTTGCTGTCCGGGTGAGATGTTTGAATGAATACTTCGCCAGGCTTTTCTACTCGTCCGGCTCGTCCGGCAACCTGCAACACCTGCTGAACCATCTGCTCCATTGCTCGAAAATCAATGCTATAGAACCCCTGATCGACATTCAATACCCCAACCAGAGTGACATTGGGAAAGTGGTGCCCCTTTGAAAGCATCTGAGTTCCGACGAGAACATCCACTTCGCCCTCTTGTATACGTTTGAGTTTTTGTTCAAATTCGGCATACGAATGGGTAGTATCTCGGTCAATTCGCATAATCCGTGCCCCTGGCAGCCGGTTCTGCAATGTCTGTTCAACTCTTTGCGTTCCCTGTTGAAGCAACTCGACATGATGAGACATACAGTTGGGGCACTTTTGAACGAACTCCGTCCTAATCAGACAATGGTGGCAATGAAGCTTGTTGTCCGACGCGTGAAATATCAGATTTGCGTCGCAGTTGTTGCACTTTGCAACCCATTTACAGTCATAGCAGATGATTACTGGGGCAAACCCACGCCGATTGATGAATATCAAGCTCTGCTCGCCACGTTCGATCCGATTGCTGATTTCGTTCAAAATCTTAACAGCAATGCCGTTATACGCGGCTGATCGGCTGAGATCAATCAATTTGATCGCAGGCATTTCGACATTGGTGGCACGTTGAGGTAGTTCCAGAGTTTCGACGCGACCACTGCGTGCGGCATGCACGGTTTCCAGTGAAGGAGTCGCGGTTCCACACAAGACTGGGAAATTGCCGATGGCTGCACGATAAATTGACACTGCGCGGGCATGATAGCGCGCTCTTTCCTGTTGCTTGAAAGAAGTATCGTGTTCCTCGTCAATTACGATCATTGCAAGAGCCTTGAATGGCAAAAATACTGCTGACCTGGTACCAATGACAACCTGCGCCTGACCGGAACGCGCAAGCCACCAGGTACGATGACGCTGCGCATCCGTCAATCCGGAATGGTAGGAGGAAACCGGCACTCCCAACGCATGTTGAACGCGCTGTTCCAATTGCGGAGTTAATCCGATTTCGGGCACTAGCATCAATGCCTGTCCGCTACTTTCCAATACCTTGCAAATCGCTTGAAGATAGACTTCGGTCTTGCCACTACCTGTAACACCTTGAATAAGAAAGCTTTGGTAGTGATTTAGACTGCTCAAGATACGGTCGCGTGCGGCAATCTGAGCAAACGTCAAGTCTTGGATCAAATTCATCTCGCAACGGATTTCGTGATGAACTAAAGGTTCCGCTAACACCCATTGTTTTACTATCAGTTGTCGAAGTGCCGACTGCCAACTGCGCCCGGCCATCTTTAGCTGATCCTTACCAATGATGTCCTTGCTGGCTTTCAATAGTTCAACGATCGCTCTCTGAACGTGAGCGCGTGAGAGTTCGGCAGGATTAATGTTCAAGCCCTGGCCTGACAGCCGGTAACCCATCTCAAATTTCGGCTGCATTGGGCGACCGTAGCGAATCGCTTGTGGAAGTGCAGACCAAAGTATCTCTCCAATCGGTTGCTGGTAGTACTCCGAAGTCCAGCGCAAGGTACGAAGCAGGTCCGTTGACACAGCAGGCTCATCATCAAGAACAGATTGAATCGCTCGAATCTTGTCCTTCGGTAAATGTGATTCTTGCGCATGTTCTACGACGATGCCAACTCTGCTTTGTCTGTCAAATGGGATGATGACGCGACTTCCAACCGGCACTTCCGCCAGTGAATTACACCTGTAGTCAAACAGGCTCATGTGCCGTATTGGCACTGCGACTCGAACGATTCCGCTCAATCGATTACCTGATTTTCGCAGTAAAATTCCATGCACACTCCTGATTCCTGCAGCTATTGAATGATTTTAACCGGAAATTTTGAGCGCGGATTCCATCCGTCGAACAAACCGAAACTGATATGCATGGATTGAACATCAACGAATCTCCCTGGGCTGAAATTTCACGATCTCTCGACTGTGAAATTCTGGACATAAGGAGGCGCTCCGGCAACGAATTTAGCCAAACCTGCGCCATTCACTGTTCATCCCAAGACTACTTCGTCAAATTGAGTCCGAACATAGACAGTCTAGAGGCGGAGGAAGACGGGCTCAAAGCCCTTGCCAATTCGAAAGTAATCCGAGTGCCCAAACTGATTCTGTCCGGCACAACCAATTCCGGTGGTTTTCTGGTTACTGAATTATTGAATCTACACATGGCAAAACCCTCATTTCCAAGACTTGCCCAAGACTTGATCGCACTTCATCGTACGACCGGAACTATTTTCGGCTGGCATCGCGATAACTACATTGGCGGATCTCGTCAACAAAACCCTTTCTGCAATAACTGGACTGAATTCTTCCGCGAAGCTCGACTCCACTACCAACTCAGTCTGGCGCAAAAAAACGGATACAGTTTCAGCCTGCAGACACTCGGCGAGCAGGTGTTGTCGGGCCTCCCGGAGATCCTCAATCATCACGACCCTGTTCCTTCTCTGGTTCACGGCGACCTGTGGCAAGGCAACTGCGGTTTCACTACAGATGGCGTCCCGGTAATCTATGATCCCGCAATCTATTACGGAGACCGCGAGACTGATCTGGCGATGAGCCAATTATTCGGTGGATTTCCGCAAGTATTCTACGATGCTTACCGAGAGGCCTGGCCACTTGACCCAGGCTGGGAAGTGCGTCAACTCGTCTACAACCTCTACCACATTCTGAATCACCTGAACCTGTTCGGTCGAACTTACCTGCAACAGGCAGAGGCCACTGCGAGAAAGATTTTAAGCGAGATTCGCTAAGCCTTTTAGCGGCGATCTGATATGCGGCCAGTTTCACCTTATAATGTGGTCTACAAACGGCCGCAGGTCATTTACCCTGCGGCATTCAAAATATTGCAGCAAACTCTCACGCACAACCTGAAAAGCCAATTCGTCCCAGGGAATTTCATCTTCTGCGAATAGTCTTGCCTCAAGACTTTCTTCCCCTGGTGAAAAGTCTGGCGTCTCCAGATGTGCACGAAAAATGACGTATACCTGACTGACATGGGGAATGTTATATATGGCAAACAATTCATCGATTTGTGCAACTGCCTGTGCCTCCTCAAGCGTTTCTCGCGTGGCTGCATCGTTGATCGTCTCGCCAAGCTCCATGAATCCGGCCGGTATCGTCCATAATCCCATTCTCGGTTCAATCGCTCTTCGGCAGAGAAGAATTTTCTCTTCCCATTGAACGATACAGCCTGCAACAATTTTCGGGTTCTGATAATGAACAGATTCACAATCATCACAAACGAAACGCTGCAGATTGTCCCCTTGGGGGATCTTCAAAGACACATGTCCGCCGCAGTAGCTGCAAAAATTCATTTCTCTTAACTTTTCTTGATTGTTTCACGTACGCAAACATTGCGTTACAGTATACCCGGCAGTTTCCGAATCATTGATGTTCACGTTGTGACATGACGACGATATTGATCACCATTCCGTTTTTTGCCGTGATTGCCTGTGGATTTTTTGCGACGCGACGAAAAATCATCAATTCGGCAGGCAGAGCCGGTCTGAATCTCTTTGTATACTATTTTGCGCTTCCGGTACTGATTTTTTCACTTATGGCGCAGGCGGATCTTCGCGGAGAATTCCAGTTGATTTTCGTTGTCGCCTATCTGTCCGTTGCTCTGGTCCTGTTCGCTGTCTCGCTGATCGTGGCACGTTTAGTCTTCCGACTCGAAACTAGTTTCGGGGTTGTTTTTGCCACTGCATGTATTTATGGAAACACTGGATATTTTGGACTCCCATTTGTAATTATCGCTTTCGGCCAACAAGCTAGCGTGCCAGTTGTTGTTTGCACCACATTTGATTTAGCCGTAATGCTTCCATTGGCTTCTGTTCTGTTGGAGAGGACGAAAGCCTCGCCAACTGCTTCATTGAGCCAAGTGTACAAGAAGTCCATGCAGTCTGTCGCACAAAACCCACTGATACTCGCAGCAGTTCTCGGTGCGTTGTGCTCGGTTTCAGGAATTCAAATGCCGGAAGTTGCCGACCGATTTGTACTGTTGCTGGGCTCTGCTGCCGCTCCCTGTGCTCTATTTGCGCTTGGATCAAGCATGGATGAAGAAAGAGCAGATTTCTTTCAAGGCGAGATATTTGTCATCAGCTTCATCAAACTTGTCATCCATCCTCTGATTATCTGGATTGCAATGTTTCATCTGTATCCGGTCGACCACGATTGGGCAAGAAGCGCAGTTATCGCTGCATCGATGCCCGTCGCAGTAACTGCCTATATACTGGCTACACAATACAATACTTATGTTGGCCGTACTTCGGCTTCAATATTGATGTCAACCGTACTGTCCGTAGCAACGTTGTCGTTCATACTTGGCCAGATAACCTGACACACACTACTTAGTTCCAAAAAATATGAAACTGCTGGTCGACATTGGCAATCAGAATCTGAAGTGGTCGTTCGGCGAGACTCTCGGCTCATTTCCATCATCGCTTGCAGAATTTGCGGACAACTTTGAGAATTGCTTTGGCCAACTCGAAAACGTAACTGATCTTGCATTCGTCAATGTAGCTGGACGAAATACAGAGAAAATTCTGAAAGACCTGGCGAGAACGAAGTGGGGAATACATGCTACTGAAATTCTTCCTGTTCTTGAGCAATGCGGTGTACGGAATGGCTATCGCAATATCAATGAACTTGGTGCGGACAGATGGGCCGCGCTTGTTGGAGCATGGTCACTTAACCCAACAGCGACCATTGTCGTAGACTGCGGCACAGCAATAACGATAGATGCACTCTCTTTCGATGGCGAATTTGTTGGCGGCTCGATTGTTCCTGGATTTCGACTTTCTCAAGGCGCGCTTTCGCACAACGCGCCCGGGATAGATGAATTTGTTGATCTGAATCCCGTATTGCCCGCTTGTTCAACAATTGAAGCGGTTTCCAGCGGTGTTGTCCACGGAATTGTCGGCGGTGTCGATCGATTGATCGAAAAATACCGCAGTATTGTTGGCGGAGAATCGCAACTGGTTCTTTCTGGCGGTGATGCGCAAATCGTTCAAAAGAATTCAGCATTCAAGTTTTTGTCTGTTCCCAACCTTGTGTTACTTGGAATTGACGTGATTGCTGGTTGAGTCTGGGAAATTCCTTGGCAGCAAATCAGGTTGCTTAAGCGGTGATGGACGAATGCGACGCATCACTGATTCAAGCTCTCTGCACAATACCCTAATGGAAAACTTCTCAAGGAAGAAACGTCAATGAGTAATCTTGATACCGAGGAATTTAGCTGATATTTCATTCTCCAACGAACTTGTCTCAACTCTGAAGCAACCTGCTGAACGAATTTGCATTTTTCATCCTACAGTCTTGCAGTAAAATTTTGTTGTCGCCAAAACTAAAGACATTGTGACTCGGCAAGGATTTGATTGACACGGACGTTTGATAATGGGATTTATATAAATAAGCTGGCTTGTATGCGTACCAATACCCAAGAAATTTATTTAACGGCCTCTATTTGCCGCCTGGGTCAATTCATTACGACAATTGACTACTGAAACTGTGCTGCGCAGCCCACTTCACGAACTACATGTCGAGCTTGGAGCGAAATTGGGGCCATTCGCAGGCTTTGAAATGCCTATTTGGTACCCTGAAAAGATCATATCAGAGCATAATCACACCAGAAATCAAGTCAGTCTGTTTGACATCTCACACATGGGACAAGCCAGTATTGGCGGCGACAATGCGGCACAGGCGCTCGAACAGCTGATTCCTACGGATCTTGTGAGTCTGCCTACAAACAAAATGCACTACTGCTGTTTGACAGACACGCAGGGTGGTATTCTGGATGACCTTGTCATCGCGAATCTGGGGCAAGATTATTTCCTCGTCATGAATGCTGCTCGTAAAGAGCATGACTTGAAACATCTGCGAGACAACATAACCACAGCCGCAGTCGTTGAACATACGGAAAATGCGCTCATCGCTTTGCAGGGTCCTATGGCAATCGAAGTTTTGAATCGATTTCATCCGCACATCACCGATTTGGATTTCATGACAATTGCGGATTTCGAGATCAATGGAGTACCTTGCTTCGTTAGCCGATCTGGTTATACCGGAGAAGATGGATTTGAGATTTCGATGCCCGCCATATCGGCGATGGCGCTTGCGAGAACTTTCTTGAATGAACCCGAAGTGAAGCCAGCCGGCCTCGGAGCACGAGATTCACTACGGTTGGAGGCCGGGTTGCGTTTGTACGGGCAAGATATGAATACAGCAACTACGCCGGTCGAAGCGGGAATTCAGTGGACAATTTCAAAGTCTCGTCGTGCTGGCGGAGAGCGGGCCGGCGGATTTCCAGGAGCAGGCCGCATTTTAAATCAGCTGGCAAGTGGCTCCGAACGCCGATTCGTCGGCATGCGGCTCACAACCAACGCTCCCGCGCGAACCGGAGCGGAAATATGCTCGGATGATGGAAGAATAATTGGTGAAGTAACTAGTGGAATGTTTTCACCATCGCTGAAGGTACCGATTGCAATGGGATATATTGATCGGGAATTCTCCAAGTCAGACAGCGAAGTGAGCATTCTGATACGAGGCAAGCAACACCCGACGAATGTTGTCAAATTACCTTTTGTCAAACATCGCTATCACCATCATATAAAACTGCAACCTGGCTCCTATGGAGGAGAACACCATGTCTGAAACACGCTATACGACTGATCACGAATGGGCAAGAAGTGAAGAAGACGGAATTGCCACAATCGGAATCACCGAATTTGCCCAAGAACAGCTCGGTGACATCGTTTTTGTTGATTTACCTGAAACAGGATCAATATTCGATGCCGGAGAAGAAATCGCTGTGATCGAGTCAGTTAAAGCCGCTGCTGAACTGAACACCCCGTTGACTGGCGAGATTGTTGAAGTCAATGAAGAACTTGCAGACTCCCCGGAATTGGTAAACGAAAGCCCGACGGATGAAGGCTGGTTCTGCAAAATTCAAATGTCGGAGTTATCAGAATTTGACGCACTTATGGATGAGCAGCAATACGAAGATTACACTTCCAACCTAGAATAAATTACTCGGAACAGTTAGCTTTATGTCCCTTGAATCCAACGACAGTCAGTATGACAGCATACAAACCTTAAACGAACTGGAACTCACCAACGACTTTGTCAGAAGGCATATCGGACCCGGACCTGTACAGGTTCAACAAATGCTGAAGGAGCTCGGAGTTGATTCTCTGGACGAGTTGATTGATCAAACAGTTCCAAAGAAACTCCAATCCAACAAATCTCTGCATCTACCGTTTCCGGCTGGAGAAAACGAGACTATCAGCTACATTCGCCGTATGCGCGAAAGAAATCATGTTTTCACCTCAATGATTGGCATGGGATACCATGCAACCGTTCTCCCGGGCGTAATTCGAAGAAATATTCTTGAAGATCCAGGTTGGTACACCGCCTACACGCCATACCAGGCTGAGGTGAGTCAAGGCAGACTGGAAGCACTGCTTGTTTTCCAGGAGATCGTAACCGATCTAACCGGAATGGAGATCGCCAATGCATCTTTGCTTGACGAAGCAACTGCCGCGGCCGAAGCTATGGCAATGTCAAGACGAATTTCCAAAACTAAGTCGCAGAAATTCCTGGTTTCTGGCGACTGCCATCCGCAGACAATTGCTGTTGTCGAAACACGTGCAAACTCATTGAATTTCGAAGTCATCGTTGGAGACATCGAATCACTAGCGAAATCCGAAGAAGAATATTTTGGCATTCTGTTTCAATATCCAGGTTCGACCGGGCGAGTATTTGACATAACCCGTGTGGTAGAACTGGCACATGAGCGAAAAGCCATTGTGACTGTCGCCTCGGATTTGCTGGCGTTGTGCCTGTTTAAACCACCCGGTGAATTTGGCGCAGATATCGTAGTCGGAAACACTCAGCGCTTCGGCGTGCCTATGGCCTATGGAGGCCCCCACGCTGCCTACTTGGCCACGCGTCATGACTACAGACGAACTCTTCCGGGAAGACTGATTGGTGTTTCAGTGGACAGTCGCGGTAAAACAGCACTTCGAATGGCACTACAGACACGTGAACAGCACATCCGACGTGACAAAGCAACCAGCAACATATGCACTGCACAGGTTCTGCTCGCAATAGTCGCCGCATTTTACGCAGTCTACCATGGTCCCGAAGGATTGAAGGACATTGCGTCCAAAATCCACCGGTTCACTCTTATTACTGCGGAGGGATTGCGCCAACTAGGTTACAAAGTCATACATGATGTGGTTTTCGACACCCTAATGGTCAATGCTCATGGACAAGCACGCAGAATTGCCGCTAGGGCGCGTGAATCAAGAATTAATTTGCGAGTCATCGATGCTGACCACCTCGGCATTACACTAGATGAAACCACCAAACGAGTACATCTCGAAAGACTGTGGGCAATTTTCGATACCCGTGCGAATGCAAAAATTACTATTGACGAGTTGGATGCAGTTGTCAAAGACGTCATACCGAAAAATTTGAGCCGAACGAGTCCCTATCTGACACATCCCACTTTCAGTCTATATCAATCAGAAACCCTGATGTTGCGATACATTCGGCAACTCGGACAAAAAGACATCGCATTGAACCGATCGATGATTCCGCTGGGCTCATGCACCATGAAACTGAATTCAACGACTGAAATGACGCCGGTTACATTTCACAAATTCAGCGCCATTCATCCATTCGCGCCATTGGATCAAACGCAAGGCTACCATCAACTGGTAGAAGAACTGGAAACGATGTTATGTGAAATAACCGGATTCGATGCAATTTCTTTTCAACCAAATGCGGGCTCCCAAGGAGAATATACCGGATTGCTTTGCATCAAGAAATACCTTCAGCAGCAAGGCGAAGGTCATCGCAACGTCTGCCTTATTCCCGAATCTGCGCACGGCACCAATCCTGCCAGTGCTGCTTTGGCCGGTTTGCGCGTAGTCGTCGTGAAGTGTGACAAAATGGGCAACGTCGACGTTACAGATCTCAAAACAAAGCTAGAGAAACATCAAAACGAAGTTGCCGCATTGATGATTACCTATCCATCAACCCATGGCGTATTTGAAGAACAGATTACCGATATATGTGATCTGGTTCATGAATTCGGTGCGCAGGTTTACCTAGACGGCGCAAACATGAACGCATTGGTCGGTATCTGCCTTCCGGCCGAATTTGGAGCCGATGTCGCACACATCAACCTGCATAAGACTTTCTGTATCCCGCACGGCGGCGGCGGTCCGGGAATGGGGCCAATAGGAGTTAAAAGCCACCTTGCGCCTTTTCTGCCAGATCACTGCGTGGTTGAAGGCGTTAACCCCTATGCAGGACACGAACCGACCGTTGGAAGCGTATCAGCGGCACCGTGGGGGTCGGCAGGCATACTTCCAATCTCGTGGGCTTACATTTCAATGATGGGGGCTGAGGGACTCCGCTATGCTACTGAAATTGCCATCTTGAATGCAAATTACATGGCAAAAAGACTGCAGCCGCATTACCCGATACTGTATCGAGGGCGAAATGATCGAGTCGCACATGAATGCATCATTGATTTGCGCCAAATCAAAAAAAGCACCGGCGTCACTGTTGAAGATGTAGCCAAACGGCTGATTGATTTTGGTTTTCACGCTCCAACAGTTTCCTTTCCGGTAGCCGATACGATGATGATTGAGCCAACGGAAAGCGAAGCGAAACGCGAAATAGATCGATACTGTGATGCGATGATTCAGATTCGCAGTGAGATTGCGGACATTGAGTCAGGCGATTCCGACACTGAAAACAATCCATTGAAAAACGCACCACATACCTTTGATTTGCTCGTTCAGGAAACCTGGGAGTTGCCTTACACAAGGCAGGAAGCATTCTTTCCGTTGGAGTGGGTCTGGCACGACAAGTACTGGCCGCCAGTCAGCAGAATTGATAATGTTTATGGTGACCGCTATATCATCTGCAACTGCCCGCCTCTTTCTGAGTGGACAGAAGAAGAGGGCTAATATCGTAATTTAATTCTGCTGTTCGAATAACGCCTTGCGCTGCATTCACCTGGAACGACACACCACGAGATTAATCATCTCGTAAACAATGGTAGCCGCTGCCAGAGAAGTGATCTCCGCATGGTCATAAGCAGGCGAAACTTCAACGATATCTGCAGCGACCAGATTCACGCCGGCCAGTCCACGAAGAATGTTTAGTAGTTCGCGAGTGGTTAGTCCGGCGATTTCAGGTGTTCCTGTTCCGGGTGCATGAGCAGGGTCAAGCACATCAATGTCAATGGAAAGATAAAGAGGGTGATCGCCAATTCGATCGCGTATACGTCTAGCCACATGATCCGGTCCATGTTTCTCAAGTTCGTCGCAGTGGATTGTCTTGAACCCCAGCTCCTGATCGTTTTTCAGATCATCTGGACTGTACAGGGGGCCGCGAATGCCAACATGCATGGATGCGTCTTCCATAAAGAGCCCTTCTTCCGCTGCACGTCGAAAGGGTGTTCCATGGGTGTATGGTGCCCCAAAATAAGTATCCCATGTATCTAGATGCGCATCAAAATGTACCAGCGCGACTGGCCCTTTGACTTTTTTATTTGCTGCTCTAAGCAGTGGCACCGCAATGGTATGATCGCCTCCCAGGCTGACAATTGCATCAGTGTGTTTGTTCAGGTCTGTCGCGGTCGTTTCAATTTGAAAGATTGCTTCATCAATACTGTAGGGATTGCATGCCACATCCCCGGCATCGGCAACCTGAAGGGATTTGAATGGTTCGGTCTGGTAGACAGGATGGAAGTTGTAACGCAGGTGTCGGGATGCCTGTCGAATGGCCTGGGGTCCAAAGCGTGCCCCTGGCCGATAACTGGTTCCAGAATCAAAGGGAACACCAAGGATGGCTACATCACACCAAGATACATCCCGTAGTTCAGGCAGTCGGCAAAATGTTGAGGGCCCCGCATAGCGGGGAACTATCGTGCCGCTGACCGGTTCCTTGGGGGAGTGGCTTTTTTTCATTGTTTTATTGGTGTTTGGAGAAACAGTATCGGAATTAATTTCTGAGTGCAAGTGTCATGTTCGATCAGAGATTGCGGGAACCGTTAACAGGATGACAAGACGGATGTTTATATATACATCAGCTTGGAGACACTATCAATAAAAATTTTCAGTAGAGTTTAAAAAAATGGATTGCAAATGAAAGCGCAATCGCGAAACAGCACAATTACCTTATTATCGTGTTACAACTCACGGATTTTATTGAGAGCGAGAGTTCCTGTAATATTGGGTGTATAGCACAACATGTTCAAGTGACGACCTGATTTGGTTCAATCAACTTTTCTAAAAGCGAGGTAGGTTGCTTCCAAGTAGTTCTTTTGAGCTCAAGAAAGCCGATGTCAAACCAGGAGAGCAGGAGCTCACGCAAGTCCCTATTCAGTGGTTCAAGTTCCAATCCCGATTTCGAGAATCTGATAATATCGACATGTGTACCGATATTAACGTAGGGTATTAGGCAATTTTAGTGATGAACGCCTTGCTTTGCTGATTTCAGCAAAGCTTTCATTTGTGATGAATACTTGATGGTGCCGCTTTCAACGTATTCTTCGTGATTTTTCTCAATGTTGCTGAGTTTGTACTGATAATTCACCATCAAGCCGAAGGAACGGCCCAGTCCAGCTTCTGATCGATTGCCCAGCCAGTTGACTTGCTCTATTTCAGCACCGTTGGTTAAATGGAAATTGGCCACGGAGTCCAACGCACCCTTCTTTCGCTTCTCGTTGATCAAATAATGGGCGCACAGTCGTTTGAGCAGTGGAACCAGTTCTTTTCTGGCTTTCAGTATTTCGTAACTACAAACCGCTGATAAATCATTTACCAACTCATCTAGGGCCTGTCGCTCCGCAGAATTGAACAAACGCGTTTCATCCGTGTCGAGCAATTTTTCCACAAATATTCTAAATCCTGAAACAGGTGACAAAGTCGCGAAAGTCCTAAGATTCGGGAACTCTCTTGCTAAATCATCAACAACTCGCTTGATTAGAAAATCTCCCAGACCCACACCTCGAAGCCCGCGCTGTGTATTGGTAATTGAATAGAAAATTGCAGTATCTGCAGTTTCAGGATCTTCAACCGGTGCGGCATCGTCAAGCAACACCTGTATATTCTCCGATATACCGTTTACCAAAGCCGCTTGCACAAAAATTAGCGGTTCTTCGGGCATTCTGGGATGAAAATATGCATAGCAGCATCGGTCGGTGTCCAGCCTATTCTTTAAGTCATCCCAAGACTGAATTTCATGGACCGCTTCATGTTCAATTAATTTTTCTAAAAGCGAGGCAGGCTCCTTCCAAGTAATTCTTTTGAGCTCAAGAAAGCCGATGTCAAACCAGGAGATCAGGAGCTCACGCAAGTCCCTGTTCAGTGGTTCAAGTTCCAACCCCGATTTCGAGAATCTGATAATGTCAGCGCGCATGTCGACCAGGAACTTGACTCCGCTTGGCAGTGCGTTGAACTGAGTGAATAGCTTAATCCAGGGAGGGCGCAATCTTTTTCTCAGATATTCAAGTCGTTCCGCAGATTGATCTGCACTAGCGAGAAATTCTTGCAGAGTCACCTTCAAATTTGATTGATCAACGCCGAATTCAGTCGCGATCAGGTGCAAAAACCTAAATCTTCCCTCATCGTTCAAATCAAGATAAACCTGGCCTAATCCAGCTGCTCTCACCCGAGCCGATACTTCACCTCCTCGAGATTCAAGACAGTCCTGCATTTGCTTACGCAATAAATCAAGATCGGAATCGGATAATTCCGGTCGAAGAGTTTGCGTTTTGCCTTTTCCTTTAGCAGAGATCCTTCGCCAACCCAATGAGAAGTTGCCAAGAGTGCGGTCAATGACCGAACGAGTATCGATTACTTTAAGCGGCATGGCGATAAATAGCCCAGTCTTGTGGTTCGAATTTGGTTCCTGAATCGGTCAATATATCAATCGTTTATGATTCCTGATCAAGTCGATTCTGTTTCCCCGAAAACATTCATGAAATCCGTACTGTCTAGAACGCTTATATTGATTGATGTTCCGTCAACTGAATTCAGATAAGCGATATTTTGCCCAACGTCTACTTCAGAATAGCGGAGGGTTACAGCACAGTACGATTGTAAATCTTCAATTTCCCTCGCCGTGAGCATTCCATTGCCAATCTCCTGTCTAATTCTCTTCTGAGCACGAACATCCAGAGCGAGCAGCTCAAGTTTCACTTGCTTTTCATCTGCCAAACCATTTCGAATTCTGAAGCCAGTTGCACCTTTGCAATTCTTGAGTTCACTGTTCAATTTAGTAGAGAATTCTGTACCGATGCAACAAAGTCCAGCACCGGTAATGAGCAATGTAGATTGTGCGACAAATTCACTGGCTTCCAGAACCGCTTGATCAATGCCGCAATCTTCCTCTAGCAGCAAATAGGAAACTTCCGCTCCGAATCTACTGCCATCCTGAATAATTTTGCGCACCTGCGCTACATTATCAGGCGCCGAACCGATCAGAATCTTGCCAATTCCTGCACTGACCATCATTTCCAGCGGATATCGAATTCTCGGACATTCTATCAACGCTCCAGTCAGATTGAATGACTTTGCAAGCGGTAAGTGAGAATCCGACCATTTGCCAAGAGCAAATATGAATCCTTTGACATTCAATTTATTCGACAAGGAATGGCTTGTCTGGCGTCAATGCCAGATCTACCGAAACCCCATGTAAACGAAAACTGGATCGCCATCGACAAGCCCTTCGAATTCGGTACGCAGTCGACTTAGATCTTTCACTGCGAAGCCTTCTGTCAGTTGACCGATGGCTAGGATATCATTCTCCTGAACCTGAATACCTCGCTCAAGCAACGAATCTCGCGTCATTAGCACAGCATCTAGGGGATGTATCAAACCTGAACCGTCCAGCATCGCAATCTTCTTTTTATCCTGATCATACATGGTAACTGAATAAGCCGAAAGCTTGTTGATCCAGTCGCTGTCCTGATCAAGCTCAAGCTCGCGGCCCAGAACGCAAAATCTCACTTCAAGATTTGTGGCGGATGCTAACGATTGATCACTCGGCTTTGGCCCGGAAACTAAAGTATCCGAAAGACGGACACCGGGAATTACAGTTTTCAGGGCCGCAAGAGCTTGCTCTTTGGTGTCCGCGAAATTCAAGTCCGCCGAACGCACTCGAAACAGCAATTCTGCAGCCGCCTGCATGTAAACGCCATACGATCTATCGACAACCGCCCTCGTACCGGTAAACATATTCTCTAGCAATATGCCTGTAAGCGGTGTTGCCATGCCATCACTCATACTCATGGCGTGTGATGCATATCCCACATCCATGCCCCAAGTAGGCCGTAGAAGTGCGATATAAAAATCCTGTACTGCTACTGCCGATTCAGATTCGACAATCAGATCGCTCTCAATCTGTTGATTGCGTGTAAATGCCTTGAAGATCGTCTTTGCTACCTCTTCTACATTCGAATCTGCAGCAGACACGAACTCACCGACAGCTGAAGAGAGCGAAAGCATGAGACAAAATATCAGGCTGCAAAATCGCTGTAAACTATATCGATTGAACGGTAGCAAATAACTTTCGGTTGGTATAATTTGCGAGAAATATTAGTGTCAAATTGGCACTTCGGGTAACAGATGATACTAGTAAGCAATGATTATTACAATGGAACAAGAACACCTGAATATCTTTCTTTCTGCGTTCCAGGTCTGGGTAGTCATGTCGCTACCTGGTTTGCTGGCGATGAACAAATGGGCGGCAATTGCCATGGCTACGATGGACCGTGTCGGCCATGGAATGAACGCGCCAGCCTTCACTACATCGTTACCCTGTATACATTAGATACTGGGAAATTGCCAGTTTCGGGAAGATTCAGTGGACAAAGCGTCATGCAAGCGATAGATACACACATACAGAACACAACTGAAATATTGGCGAACTACTACTCCCTGAATCCTGTTATGGCGTAGCCTAGAATTTTTGGTTGTGTCAGTTCGGCTAATATTCGCGGTGGTAGTATGCGTACTATCGATTTCAGGGTGCGCCAAGAATTACTCACCGACAGCATGTGAAGCACTTGATCCGGAATTCTACACCGAAGCAAGCGACCCATTTGAATCCATAAATCGCAGCATATTTAATTTTAATCTGACTTTGGACAAAGCGCTGTTCGAACCGGGTGCCAGAACATACAAAAAAATCACCAATGATGATTTGGAAAAAGGCATCTCTAATTTCTATAACAATCTGAGAGAACCGCGTAACATGACTGCAGCAGCACTGATGGGCAACCTCCCAGGAGCCGTCGCTTCCGGCACGCGCTTCGTAGTCAACTCGACATTCGGATTGGCAGGTTTCATTGATATTGTCGGTGCTGCCGGGCTTCCATACAGCAACTATGATTTCGGCCATGTCTTTGGTCGATGGGGAGTCGGCGAGGGCCCCTATTTAGTAACTCCAGTTTTCGGTCCCACAAATGTTCGAGATGCGGCTGGTTTTGCGGTTCACACCCGTTACACCTATGTTGAAAAACACACCGAAAAATCTGAGCATCAGTTGATTGTGCAACAGATTTCTTTGGTTGACACGCGAGCAAATCTCCTTCCTTTTACGGACTTTCTTGAAGAACAACTTGACCCCTATCTTTTCGTGCGAGAAAGTTATCGGCAGACTCGCCTGAATACGATCTGCAATCAGTAGTCTCGACATACGGCCGATAAATACTGTCATGTAGTCATGGCTACGTATGCAATCGGCGACATTCAGGGACGCTATCAGGAATTTCGCCTGTTGCTGGATAAAATCAATTTCTCGCCTGAAAACGATCGCCTGATTCTGCTTGGTGATCTTGTCAATCGAGGGCCGGATTCGCTGTCTGTAGTGCGCTACGCCATGGCACATGAATCGTGTGTTGACATCGTACTGGGCAACCACGATCTATATTTGCTGGCAGTGCTTGAGGGTGTTGCTGAGCCACGCGAACGTGATACCTTTTCAGGCGTTCTGAGCGCGTCGAATCGAACCGAGATTAAACAATGGCTCTGCAGTCAACCGCTCGTCATTCACGATTCCGAATTGAACTTCCTTGCAGTCCATGCAGGAATTCACCCGCTCTGGTCTCTGGATGATGCTTTAAATTATGCAGATGAAATTCATCAAATGCTGATTAGCTCTGAGAGACAGAGTCTCATGAAACATATGTTTGGAAACAGGCCTCGTTGCTGGTCTGAATCACTTGACGGTTGGAAACGCCTTCGATTCATGATCAATGTCTTTACTCGTATGCGCTACATCAAACGTAGCGGCAAACTCGATTTCCTGGAAATGCGCACACTGGGAGAGCAAAAAAAGAATCTGTTGCCTTGGTTTGAATTCCCGGAGCGGAACGAAATTAGGCCAACAATCATATTTGGACACTGGTCTTCACTCGGCGTCTATATGCAGCCTGGCATTCTGGCCATGGATTCGGGCTGCTGCTGGGGAAGATGCCTAAGTGCGGTGAGAATGGATCGCGAACCATTTGTAGTCACTCAGATCAAGTGCCAAAATTATTGATAAGCCTTTTGGCTGAGCCTACATCACTATCTGTTCCGAGACTCACAGTTTTGCGAATCATCGGATTGTATAATGACGCCCTAAGAGCCAAGATTTCTAGCAAATTATTGAATCAATGTGAACTCGGTTGCTTCTTGTATTTTTTTTATGCCTGCTCGTTAATGTTCTGCAGACCCAATGGCCGACCAATATAAACTTCAAGTCAAAGTTGAGACACATTACCTTTCTGAAAGATCGGACCCTACTAATCGACATTTTGTATTCGCTTACACCATAACCATAACCAATCAAGGCTCGGTTGGTGTGCAGCTAATGACGAGACACTGGATCGTGACAGATGGCGACGAGAATGTGCAGCATGTAAGGGGAGAAGGAGTTGTCGGGGAACAGCCTCACATCATGCCGGGAGAGCACTATCAGTACACCAGCGGGACTGTTCTAGAAACGCCCGTAGGAACGATGGAAGGCAGCTATCAGTTGACTGCCGACGATGGCGCTCAGATTGATGCAGAAATACCGAAGTTTGTGTTGACTGCAAGAACCAGCTTGCACTAATTTAGAGCAGATTCAGATATCGAGATTCTTGACTGATAGAGCTTCGGTTTCAATAAATTCGCGGCGTGGCGCGACTTCATCTCCCATCAAAACCGCAAAAGTTTTGTCTGTACCGAAGGTATCTTCAATCTTCACTCTGCGCAATGATCGTTCATTCATATCCATTGTCGTCTCGCGCAACTGATCTGCGTTCATTTCACCGAGACCTTTGTAGCGCTGAATGGCAATCCCTTTTCTTGCATCCTCAAGCAGCCAGTCAACCGCTTCGGTCAAGTGAATACGATCAGAAGATTTCGTGCCTCGATGAACTTCAACTTCCTTGACTTCAAGTTTGCGCATTTCTTCCGCTAGGGCAGTAATGGCTCGATAGCTGGGTGAAGCAGCGAACTGCTCATCGAAAATCGACTCTTCAAGTTCGCCCATGTGATCTTTAACGACCTTGATAACATAATGCTCTTGGCCATTTCCATGACCGGTCGGAATTGGGGTTACTGAATATCCTGCGCCTCCATTCGAGTTCGCAGCAAGGCTTTCCGAAAGCTGTTGGGAGAAGGATTCAAGATACTCCAGGTCGTTGAATCTTGACGGAACCAAAAGCGGTAAATTCTCCATCTCCTTCAACACGTTTCGATCAAAGCGTTTGGCGAGAATCTCAGATACACTCTTTGCCGAGACTCGACGCAAGCACAGCTCCCCAAGCCTTTCTCCCTCAAGGCTTGCTGCCTGTGCCCTTGAGTCGCCATTCAGTTCAATCCTTGCATCAGCGATTGCGGCTTGCAAGATATATTCATCAAGCTCCTTATCGTCATTCAAATATCTCTCGGATTTACGGAACTTCGCCTTATACAGCGGCGGCTGCGCAATATACAGGTGTCCTGCTTCAATCAATTTAGGCATCTCGTTGTAGAAGAATGTCAGCAATAGAGTTCGAATGTGCGATCCGTCTACATCCGCATCCGTCATGATGATGATGCGATGATAGCGAAGCTTTTCGATATCGAAATCTAGGCCAACGCCAGTTCCCAACGCTGCAACCAAAGTTTGGATTTCCTCAGAAGCAACAATCTTGTCCGCAGAGGCTTTCTGTACATTCAGAATCTTGCCTTTCAACGGCAGAATTGCTTGATATTTTCGGTCTCTTGCCTGCTTTGCCGAGCCTCCCGCTGATTCCCCCTCAACCAGAAACAGTTCACTTAGTGTCGGATCTTTTTCCTGGCAGTCGGCCAGTTTTCCTGGCAGACTCGTTGATTCGAAAGCATTCTTTCGCGCAAGCGCCTTCTCTCTTTGTGTTTTCTCCCGCACAACTGCCGCGCTAATCACCTTATCGCAGACAAGACGCGCTGCTTTCGGGTTTTCTTCTAAAAATTCAGTTAGCCCGTTGGTTACGACAGTCTGAACTGCACCTTCAACATTCGACGAAACTAGCCGATCCTTGGTCTGGGATGAAAACCTGGGTTCATAAATTTTAACTGTCAGAACTGCTGTAAGTCCTTCGCGGGTGTCATCCCCGGTGACCTTGATTTTCTTGGCCAGCCCCTGCTTTTCCAGAAATGTGGTGAGTGTTCGCGTCACCGCTGAGCGAAAGCCAGTGGCATGCGTACCGCCATCGCGCTGGTATATATTGTTCGTATAGCAGCGGGTATTTACGTGATAGTAGTTGTGACTCCACTGCAGTGCCGCCTTAACCTGAATGCCATCTTTCTCGCCCTCAATCGATATGACGTTTTCATTGATTGGGCTTCGCACACGGTTTATGTCAGATACATACTCTACGATACCGCCATCGTGCTGCATAATTTCTTTGCGCCAATCGCGTTCGTCATGAAGTTCGATTAATACACCAGAGTTGAGGTATGACATCTCCCTCAACCTCTCATGTAATGTCTCGAATCGAAATTCGGTGTCCGAAAACACCTGCCTTGAGGGCTTGAACCGTATGGTTGTTCCGGTTCTGTCAGTTTTTCCAATAACCTTTAACGGCTCGACGGGCTCTCCATCGCGAAACTCTTGATAGTGGATGGACCCTTCGCTGTAAATCGTCATCCACAACTGCTCTGAAAGGGCGTTGACCACAGACACACCGACTCCATGCAACCCTCCGGAAGCTTCGTAGGCATCGGCATCAAACTTTCCCCCAGCATGCAGGACTGTCATGATCACCGTTGCTGCAGGGAGTCCTTCATCTTCCATGATTCCGGTTGGTATGCCACGGCCTTCATCTTCGACCGAAACCGAATTATCTTCGTGAATAGTTGCCCTGATTCGACGGCCGTAGCCTTCAGAGATTTCATCGATGGCATTATCAACAACTTCTGACACCATGTGATGCAGACCGGTACCATCGTCGGTGTCGCCAATGTACATTCCAGGTCGCTTGCGAACAGGCTCAAGCCCGCGCAACACCTTGATATTGGTGTGGTCGTATGTACTGTTGGATGAATTATCTATAGTCATACTCGAAGATCAATAGTTGGACAACTCAGGAAATGTAGACTCCACAGATTCGGTTGTCCCAAACCGAATCCACAAGAGCGATCAAAAAGATTTAATAATCAGAAAGTCAGCGGTCTTTCAACAGCATCACGAGAAAAGATGAAAATTTGTTGTGTGGAAATTTGATCAAACAGGCAGTTTGAGCGTTGCGCAGGTTGAATTCAACTCTACTGCAGTCCGGCATGGCCTCGAAAATATCTAGCAGATAACGGCAGTTCGCCTGGAACTTCAAAGACTCACCATCTTGCTCGACATCCATTGTTTCATCAATTTCCTGTAATGCACTACTGGTTGATCGTGCGTAAACTCGGAGCACACCACCATCAACTTCCAAGGTTGCCCCAAGTGGCTTTTTATCCCGGGCTCCAAGTATGTTCACCCTTTGAAAAATTGACACTAGCTCTTCTCGATCTCCTCGAAACACACTACTTAAATTGACCGGAATTGCACCGCGCCAGTCAGGATATTGTCCTTCCAGCAGTTTGGAGGTGAACGACACGTACTTGTTGCTGACACGTATATGACTAGCATTCAGTTCAATTTCAATTTGTGATGAAAGTTCAGACAGCAGTTTACTGAGATCAAGAACTGTTTTACGCGGCACAATTGCACGATGAGTGGTTTCGTTCAGCCCAGTTACAACCGCAGTTTCGCTCATTGCCATACGATGACCGTCTGTCGAAATGGTTCGTAGTTCGTTTTCTCCTATCTCAAACAACATCGCGTTCAAATAATAACGAACGTTGTCTGCACCCATTGCATGCTGTGTACGCAGAATCAGGTTGTGCAAGTCTGATCGGCCGATGGTAAACTGAATATCCCATTCCCCTGCATCAAGTTTAGGAAAATCGCTATCCGCAGGCTCCTGTGACAAGGTCTGCAACACTAGCTTACTCTGTGTAGAATGTCCGGTATTTTTGCTGTAATCGTCGGCATTCTGCTCTGTTTGAAAATCCGTTCCGTCTGATTTAGATTCAATCTTATCAATGTACATCTTGCCATCGACAACCTCGAATTTCAGACCACATCGTTCCGGTAGTCGTCTGCAGAAATCCTGTACAGTCAATCCAGGAAAAGCAACCGGTTGCGGATCATGGACTTCAATGTCCGATATTATTTCACTGATTTCGATCTCGATATTTGACCCTGTCAACTTGATTCCTTCCTCAACCGGTTCCAGTAATACGTGGGAAAGAATGGGAATAGTTGGATTTCTGTCGACGACCGTATTGACGCGACTCAGGGGGTTGAGAACTTGTTCTCTATTAACTATAAAGTGCATAAGAATTCAGATAATTAAGTACTCTTATTATTAGGGGTGTGGATAATGATAACAAGCGTAAATCAGTCAATAATAACAATGACGTAGATGAACTTTTTTTGTTGGAAACTGACTATAGTACAGCAATGCGTATGTGGATTGTTTTGATCCGATCAGTCAATCCGATAGGGTTATGCACACAACATAACAAATTATACACATAATGGTGAAACTACAGGAATATTTCGTGAGTATGCGTGACTGTCAGACGAAAGACTGTAAGTGCTGTCAGGGCGACAGCATATCGCACAAAGTTTGGTAGTCATTTCTGAACATCGGGTCCTTCTTTAACTCTTCATTGATTTTCTTGCATGCGTTTAAAACACTCGTATGATCGCGATTGAAAGCCTTGCCAATTTGGGTGGTGCTGAGGGTTGTCACTTTCCGCGCAATAGACATGGCGATGTATCGAGCCCTGACAAATTCTTTCTTTCGAGAGGGTGCGGAAAGATCGTCCATGCGGACTCCATAAAAATGTGCCACTTGTTTCTTTATTTCTTGTATGTTGATCGAACGTTCAGCTAGAAAGTCAGACAGTACTGTTTTTGCCAGACTGATTGTGATGGGTTCGCCGGTTAAATTGTAGTTGGCAGTCAAAATGTTAATTACCCCTTCAAGTTCTCGAGCACTGCCGATAATATTTTCCGCAAGAAACCGAGCTACATCGATTGTCAGATCAATATTACGCAATTGAGCCTTGGTTTCAAGGATGGCCATGCGGGTTTCGAGTTCCGGTGGCTTGATTGGAATCGACAGCCCTTGCGAAAATCTGGACCTGAGGCGAGCCTCTACGTCAGGCAAATTGTGGAAAAACTTGTCGCTGGTGATTATCACCTGTTTTTTGCCTTCGAGCAAGGTATTGAAAGTTAACAGGAATTCCTGCTGTGAAGCCTGTGCGTTACCAAAAAAGTGTATATCGTCAATCAACAGTGCATCCAGCTCCCGATAAGTCTGTTTAAATAGTTCAATGGTTTCGTTGTCCTTTCTACTGAACAGTGTTGCTAGATGCTGTACGAAGATAGATGATTGAACATAACCTACATTTGCATCGGGAAAATTCTTCAGAATACCGTGCCCGGCCGCTTGCATGAGGTGGGTTTTGCCGATTCCAACCGACCCATACAGAAACAATGGATTGCACTCGCGGCGTCCAGGCTTTTCGCTCACAGCCTGTGCTGCCGCCCTAGCAAGCTGGTTCGATTCTCCTACTATGTGTTGCTCAAAAGTGTATTCCGGACTCAGTTCGCCGAAACCAAACATCTGATTGACTTGTTTAGAGTTTTTTTTTGTCTGAATTGAGGACCTGGAACGTTTATTGGCAGGTTTGATGCGTGTAGTGTTAGAAGGTGCCGTTGCGGTCCTGACCTTGACTACTAATTCCCCACCATTTAGAGCAGTTGCCAATTCTGAAATTTGCTTTCTATAGTCAGATTCAATTCTTTTTTTTGCGTAGATATTGGGAGCACTGAGTACCAGTGTGTCACCCGAGAACTCAGGACTAAGTGAACGTAGCCAAGTAGTTACCTCCGCTTCAGTTAGGCGTTGCTCCAGATGGGAAAGAATCGATTTCCAGAGTTCTGATGCGTTCATTTTGGCACTGGTGATATGAAATATAATTTTTTTTCGATTTTTTACGAGTGTAGTGAACTACAGGACGATCATCCGGAAGATAGTAGCTCTATTCACTTTGTTCAGTGAAGATTGTAATTCACCTGTAACGAAACATCCGTGAAAATTTTATGTTCAGAGGAGTATTTTCATCACCGAACACGAAAGGCGGTTTGTTATAATCTCTCGTTTGCTGCAAAGCTTGTGAACGCGGAAATTCAAACGTCACAATCAGCCAGCCGGCAAATAGTGGAATAATATCGTGGTTTTAACCTATGAAACGTACCTTTCAACCAAGTAATTTAAAGCGAAAACGCAAACACGGGTTTCGTGCCCGCATGCGAACCCGTGGCGGTCGGGCTGTGATCAATGCGCGTCGAGCCAGAGGTCGTGCACGTCTGAGTGCATAATAATAGTAAGTCACTGAACGAACATCGATTTCCAAGCAGTTGTCGACTGAGCCGCCGCAGGGAATATCGAGCGGTTTTCGGTCAGCACAGGAAAGTATCAAACCGGTATTTCCGGGTGTTGATTCATTACCAACGTAGCCAGTCTGTTACACGTCTCGGAATTGTCGTATCCAGACGCGTATCTCGAAAGTCCGTTCATCGCAATCGAATCAAGCGCCAAATTCGTGAATGTTTCAGAATGAATCAAGAGAGCTTGCGAAATTTCGACATGATCGTCGTAGCTCATCGCATTTGCGAAGCCGCGACAAATCAGGAACTGCAAATTAACTTATTTAGCCTGTTCAAGCAACTGAAGAATGAAAAAATTTCTGATTAATGTGATTCGGGTCTATCGGTATGCAATCAGTCCGTTCATCGGCCCTTGTTGCCGATTTCATCCAACCTGCTCCGACTACGGATTGCAGGCAATCGAACTGCATGGAGCCTGGAAAGGAACCTGGCTGACCGTTCGTCGCATATCCCGCTGTCATCCATGGCATCCCGGAGGGTTTGATCCAGTGCCCGAGAACGGTAGCTCAGACTGATGGATTTTAGACGCGCGCTCCTGTCCATCTCACTCGGACTGATTCTGCTGCTAATCTGGCAAGCTTGGATGGACTATAGCAACACTAAAAATGCCGGTTCTGAATTGACGAACCAAAATCAGAGCACGGAGATTCCGGTAACGCCTGAACAGCGCGAGGCTGTCATTGCAGAAGAAGTGCCACAGGCGCCGGCCACTGCTGGATCAGTTGCGGAGACGCAAAATGGAGCCATTCCAACAGCCGGCAGTGACTTGGAAACAGCCGGCCGAATCAAAGTGCGTACCGACTTGCTACAAGTCGAAATCGATACTTTCGGCGGCGAACTCAGGGAAGCAAAACTTCTCGATTATCCAGTTGAAATCGAAATGCCCGATGTTCCATTTCGCCTGCTAAAGGATATAAGTCCGGGAATCCTGGTAGCACAATCCGGGTTGGTAGGAAGCGGTGATGAGTATCCGAACCACAAGACTCAGTTTACCGCCGAATCTAGTACATACACACTCACGGATTCACAAAATTCGTTGAAAGTTCCGCTTCGCTGGACTTCGCCGGGCGGTGTGAACTATGTAAAAACATATACCTTTTACCCAGACAGTTATCTGATTGACGTTGATTTCAGGGTTGAAAACCGTAGCGGCAAGCCATGGCAAGGTTATCAGTACGGGCAATTCCTCAGCACTGAGTATGTTGCGGAAAGTGAGGGATTTCTTTTCCTACGGGCTTTGCCGAGCTATCAGGGCGCGGCAATCTACACTACCGAAGATAAATACGACAAGATCGACTACAAGGAAATCCGAACTGAAAGCCCGGTGGTGAAAACAGACTCTGGCTGGGTGGCCATGCTGCAGCACTATTTTGTGACTGCCTGGCTGCCACAGGAAAGTTCACCATATCGTCTTTACACCAAGGCGCTGAACGGCAATGGCGTAGATACACGTTATCAGGTCGGTTATGTCACCCTATCTCCTACAACGATCGCCAATGATTCAGTTGGCATGCTGCAAAGCCAGATCTATATCGGTCCAAAGGAGCAGGGTAGACTCAAGGACCCTGCAGAAGGCTTGATATTGACAGTGGACTACGGTTGGCTGACACCAGTTTCATCCCCCTTGTTCTGGATTTTGGAGAAAATCAATGATTTTGTCAAAAATTGGGGCTTTTCGATCATTCTACTGACGCTGCTGGTCAAGATTGTTTTCTATCCTCTGTCTGCGGCCAGTTACAAGTCGATGGCAAAAATGAAAAAGCTTCAGCCTCGACTCAAGACTTTAAAAGAACGGTATGGAGACGACAAACAGAAACTGAATCAGGAAATGATGGAGATCTACAAGAAGGAAAAGATTAATCCTCTTGGTGGCTGTTTGCCAATTCTGATACAAATTCCTGTTTTCATTGCTCTTTATTGGGTTTTACTGGAAAGCGTCGAGTTAAGGCAGGCACCGTTTGTGTTCTGGTTGACGGACTTGTCGAGTTCCGATCCGTATTTCGTTCTGCCTGTATTGATGGGAGCATCGATGTTCGCTCAGCAGTTTCTGAATCCGACTCCGCTGGAAGCCCTGCAGAAGAACATCATGATGAGCCTGCCGATTGTATTTACCATATTCTTTCTGTGGTTTCCGTCTGGTTTGGTTCTATACTGGCTGGTTAACAACATTCTCTCAATTGCGCAGCAGTGGTACATAACCCACAAGTTGGTAAAGACTTAGACTCCAGCGCTGATACGATCGCTGCAATCGCGACGCCTGCCGGCATTGGCGGCATAGGAATTATTAGAATCTCCGGGCCTCGATCGACTGAAATCGCTCGCTACATGACCGGCGAATCGGTGGTTCCGAGAAAAGCAATGTTTCGAAAGTTTCTCGATGCGAACGACCGTACGTTGGATGAAGGAATTCTTCTTTTTTTCCCGGCACCTCATTCCTACACGGGAGAGGATGTCTGTGAATTCCAATGTCATGGCGGCCCAGTCGTTCTGCATCTGTTGCTGGCGCGGCTGATGGAGTTGGGCGCTCGGCCCGCAGAACCTGGTGAGTACACGAAACGCGCTTTTTTAAACGAAAAGCTTGATTTAGCGCAGGCCGAAGCAGTTGCAGACTTGATCAACAGTTCGACTACTGCAGCAGCCCATTCGGCTATGCGATCTTTACGTGGAGATTTTTCACAAAAAGTTCATGAAATCGTGGATCAAGTCATCAATTTAAGAATGTTCATTGAAGCAGCGATCGATTTTCCCGAGGAAGAAATAGATTTTCTTGAGAATTCCGAGCTTGTCGTGTCCGTGGAAAAGATACAGAATCTGCTGGAAGATCTGTTGCAGAGGACTTCAATCGGCTGCGTGCTTCGAGAAGGCATAGCAGTCGCTATTGCAGGGCTGCCGAATGCCGGCAAGTCCAGTTTACTCAACCGCCTGGCCGGCCGTGATCGGGTGATAGTTACGCCGCATGCCGGAACGACGAGAGATACGGTTGAAGTCATGATTGACATCGACGGACTCGCGGTTCATCTGACCGATACTGCAGGACTTCGAGAAAGCGACGATTCCATTGAAGCTGAGGGCGTCCTTCGAGCCTGGAACGCCGTGCAGGATGCGGATATTGTGCTCTATGTCATTGACAGCGAGCGCGGCATCGCGGATGACGACACTCACAACTTAAATAAACTGGAAAATGGCAGAGTTGTAGTAGTATGGAACAAGGCGGATTTAACTAGGGAATTTGAATCTCCGCTACCGAGAAACGACTATGAGCAAGTCTTCGTTTCGGCTTTGGCTGGCACTGGAATAGATGATTTAGTTCAAATAATTCAAAGAGTTGCAGGGTATGATACTACTGAAGAGGGAATATTTCTTGCGCGTCGACGACATTTCAGGTCCATTCAAAGAGCAAGTGAGTACGTAGCACAGGCACGCAGTGCGCTAGCCGAAGATAAAGCAGGAGAACTGGCCGCCCAAGATCTGAGAGATGCGATGGACGAGCTCGGTCAGATTACTGGAAAGCTGACAGCCGATGAATTGCTCGGTGAAATATTCTCAAGCTTTTGCATTGGTAAGTAATTCTCAACACTCGTGGCAGTGTAATACAAGTTAAACTAATGGCTAATGTCAACGAATCTATTTCAAGCGGTTCATCATGATAAAAAATAGATCCTCAAGAGTCCTTGTTCAAATGCTGATCGTACTGGTAGTTGTACTAGCGATTGTCGTATGGCAGCAGGACTATCTCGCCAATTTGTATATTCGCAACCAGATCACTGGCGTCGGCTGGGTTGTAAACGGCGCGATCCTGATTCTTTTCCTGCTCGGCCAGACTCAAATCGTTCGGCTGTTCCTAATGTACGACAGAGAAGAAAAAGCTATTGATCAGTTTTCTGGCGCTTTGAGTGCGGAAAATGTTGAAGAAGCGCTGCAAAGTGTACCTTCTACTTCAATAATTGGACAGCGCTATCACACAATAACGGGTTTCTTCAGCGCTCGCACGGAAATCAACCACAACGCACTTGCCGCAACGTTGCTTGCACAAGAAGCAAGTCGCACCAGCTTTTCGAAATTCGTCAACAATATCTTGATATTGACCGGTGTATTCGGCACTATCGTTTCGCTGACTGTCGCGTTGCTAGGCGCTTCCGCTGTTATTTCTGAGACGGACAGCATGCGCGGGATTGATGTTGTCATTCATGGCATGTCTACTGCACTGTCTACTACGATGACCGCAATACTTGCCTACTTTCTGTTCGGTTATTTCTATTTGAAGCTGCTTGACACGCAATCTTTCATTCTTGGACGGATAGAGCACATTACAGCAACAGTGCTGTTGCCGCAATATCAGGCGGCGACCCGCTCGCCCGAACAGAATCTTAGCGAAATGCTGACCGGCACTGTCGAAGCGATTTCAAAGTTCGAGTCCTTTATTGGGCAGATTCAGGAGATCAGCGCAACTCAAAATGAAATGTTTGTGAAGTTTGAGACTTTGACTGACCAGAATATGGAACTGCTGAGAGACATCCGAAGTATTCTGCGGACAGGATTCAGACTGCGCGACAAGAATGACGAAATCATAGACTAGAGAGCTGCTGAAAATGACGTCGAACACCGGCGGATTCGTCGACCTTCGAGTTCACCATGCTTCCCAATCCAGTCATTCGGATGACAGTATTTGGCCGTCGTTTACCGATATTATGATGGTAGTGGTCATGGTATTTCTTATGGCTGCCGTGACCTTCATGCTTCGAAATGTGCAACTCGGTGATGATCTGGAAACTGCGATTACTTCCGAAGAGTCAGCCATGCAAGAAATGGCATCTCTTCGCGAAAGATCCACTTATCTTGCTGAAATCATCGAAGAAACAAATACAAGACTATCTGTAACAGAACAACAAAAAGCCGTACTGCAGGAACAATTGGAGGAACGCAGCGGCCAAATCGTAAAACTTGAATACGAAGTCGCCGGCCTTTTTCAGGCGCAGAGGCAGCTTACAGCTGAAGTCGCGACCTTAACCGAACAGATTGACGATTTCCGCCGCCAGCGAGCGGCGCTGACGGAGCGAGTCGGCTCCATGAATTCTATCATCGCCAATCTTGAAACACTGATTGAGAACAAAAGCACAGAACTGGCGGAGGTTCAGAAAAACTTTGATTTGAAACAGGAGGAGTTATTAGCGATAGAGACACAACTGGCAGCTAGAACGAGTGAATTTCAAGATTTACAAGTGGCGTTTGGGAGGCTTCAAACCATTGAGAAAAGCCAGCAGGAACAAATTGCAGCTCTGCAGGAGATTCACACTGAAAGCGACTTGGAAATTCTTCGACTTGTAGAAGAATCTGACCTAAAAAGTAAAGAAATACAAATACTTACCGAGATCAGTACAGATCAGGAAATTGAGCTGGCTCAGCGATTGGAATCACTTGAGCTGTTACAAATGTCTTATGCCGAGCAGGTTGCTGCCCTTAATCAACTGCAGGATGAATTTGCGGAGCGTGGGGCAGAACTTCAAAGTTTTGTTCTGAGTGGCGCGAAGCAAGAGGCCTTGATTGAGCAGCTTACGACAACAGGTGAAGAACAGCGCGACACCATTGCTCGTCAGACTGAGGAGCAGGCACAGCTGCGTGAAACACTCTCAAGGCGCATTGAGGAAATTCTGGGTTTACAGGCGCAACAGGCACAACAAGAAATTCAGATTCAACAAGTCACCGCAACTGGTACTCAACAGGAAGTTCGCATTGAGGAGCTGACCCATGCTGAAATTCAAAGTGCGCTGATAATCGAACGGCAAAAACAGGCGTTGGAGAGCTTGCATAGTCAATATGACCAAAGAAGCAAGGAATTAGAACAGTTGCAAGCGCAGTACCTTGAACGAGAGCGCCAATTTGCGAGGCTTCAGGAACAGTTTGCAGTGCAAGTGAGTGAAATTCAGCAACTCAAGACGGCCAAAACGGAACAGGGCGAGCAAATAGTGCAACTAGTTGAATCGGGCAGTGATAGCTCTCTGGTTGTTGAACAGCAAAGGCAGGAACTCAATGACCTTCGAGCATTGTATGGCGAGAGAAGCCAGGAATTGGAACGACTGCAAGCACAGTACATCGAGCGAGAGGGTGAAATTGCACGGCTTGAGGAGCAGTTTGCGGCACAAACCAGCGAGGTTCAAGAACTTCAAACCAGCCAGGCGGAACAGAGTGAGAGAATAGCGCAACTAATCGAATCGGGCGGTGAGAGTTCTCAGGTTGTTGAACAGCAGCGAGAGGAACTCAGTAACCTTCGAGCATTGTATGGCGAAAGAAGCCAGGAATTGGAACGACTGCAGGCACAGTACCTTGAACGAGAGCGCCAATTTGCGAGGCTCCAGGAACAGTTTGCGGCACAAACCAGCGAGGTTCAAGAACTTCAAACCAGCCAGGCGGCACAAACCAGCGAGGTTCAAGAACTTCAAACCAGCCAGGCGGCACAAAGCGAGCAAATAGAGCAATTGTCGGAAGCCGGTGTACAGAGTTCGCGAACAGTCGAACAACAACAGCAGGAACTCAGCGAATTGCGTGTACTTCTGACTGAAACGCTGGCGGAAGCCGAGAGTCTACAGGCTCGAAATATTGAGCGCGAAAATGAGTTGCAAAAATTGCAACTGGAACTGGCCGGCCGTGGTGAGGAAGTCGCTGAACTTACCGCTTCTGAAGTAGAAAAGCTTGAACGGATCAACGAGTTGACTGCACAACTTCAGAATTTCGAGAGTCAGATTGCGGAGTTAGGGCAGAATCTTAGTAATATACAAAGCGTGGAAATTGCACTACGTGAGCAATCTGAACAACAGGAAAAAGATGTTGAGGCATTGCAATCCGAACGTGTAGCACTACTTGAAGATCGAGCTGGTTTGCAGAAACTGAATGATGATCTTAAGCGTGAAATTATATACCTTGAGCGACAGCAGAGCGATCAGTCGAAACAACTGGACCGATTGCTGGCTGTGACGGAACAGCTCGGAAAAGATATCGAGAATCGTCAGCGGACAATTGATAAGTTTTCGATTGAGAAAGAAAGCATGCAATTTGCTAGCCGGCAAACCGAACAGGAATTGACCCAACTCAAGCAAGCCTATCAGTCTCGCTTGCTGGAACTGACGGAACTTGAGACGGCATTCGCAAGTCGCAGTAGTGAAGCCCAACAACTACAGACGGAACTAGTTGAATTGAAAGAAGAAACTCAGCTGATGCTTCGTCCCGCTAGAAGTTCGGCAAACCGTTATGTCGTGGAAATTCACTATTCCGAAGATCAAGGTGGCAACAATTTGATTACCTATATACTGCCGGGCGAGGAAAGCTTTACAAGAGTTGATCGAGCTGGGCTGGAGACGATGCTCGACAGATTGAAAGCGGAAAGGGCAGAAGGACTGTATACCAAGATCGTGTTTCCGGAAGAAGAACGCCTTACGTTTACCGAAGCGTGGAAGTTTACACAAGAAATTCTTTCCGAGTACGATTATTACCATCAATAAAGTAAAAACCCGAATACAGTGAAGCATTCAATGGAATACGACGTGATCGTCGTCGGTGGCGGCCACGCGGGCGCGGAAGCGGCCATGGCTTCGGCGCGCAGCGGAAGCAATACCCTGCTTTTAACGCAAAGCATGGAGACTATAGGCCAGATGTCGTGCAATCCGGCGATCGGTGGTATTGGCAAAGGCCACATCGTACGGGAAATTGATGCGCTTGGCGGAATCATGGCGCGAGTTACGGATCAAAGTGGCATACAGTTTCGCCGACTCAATGTGAGAAAAGGCCCAGCGGTACAGGCGACACGAGCTCAGGCTGATCGCATGCTATATCGGGCCAGTGTACGCCGAACTTTGGAAAATCAGCCGAATTTGGCGATATTTCAACAAGAAGTGGAAGATTTGCTGATCGAGAATGGGGTGGTAAGGGGAGTATTGACGCGATTTGGCATAAGAATTGGGGCAAAAGCCGTTATTCTGGCAACTGGCACCTTTTTAGGTGGCACCATTCACATCGGCTTAGAGAATCACAGTGGAGGACGTGCAGGAGACCCACCGTCCAATCGCTTGGCAATGCGGCTTCGGGAGATGATGTTCCACGTGGAACGTCTGAAAACTGGAACACCTCCGAGAATTGATGGGCGAACCATCAATTATTCGAAGTTGATTGAGCAGCCAGGCGACCAACCAGCCTTGGTGTTTTCCTTTATCGGTTCTGTCAATGAGCATCCACGGCAGGTATCCTGCCACATTGCCCGCACCAACGAACGTACGCATGACATCATTCGTGCCTCGCTGGATCGTTCTGCAATGTATGGCGGTACAATTGATTCCATTGGACCGAGATACTGCCCGTCGGTTGAAGACAAGGTGGTGAGATTTGCAGATCGAACGTCTCATCAGATTTTTGTGGAGCCGGAGGGATTGGATTCAGTAGAAATTTATCCAAATGGTATTTCTACAAGTCTTCCGTTTGACGTTCAATGTGAGTTTGTGCGTTCCATCAGCGGATTTGAAAAGGCTGAATTGACTCGACCAGGTTATGCAATCGAGTACGATTTTCTCGACCCGCGCGAATTGAAGCCAAGTTTGGAAACAAAGCTGCTGGACGGATTGTTTTTGGCAGGACAGATTAATGGAACCACCGGATATGAAGAAGCTGCCTGTCAGGGACTCATTGCAGGGCTCAATGCTTCCCGTTATTCTCAATCAATCGAGTCTTGGTGGCCACGTCGAGATGAAGCCTACATTGGTGTGCTGATAGATGATCTTGTTACCAAAGGTGCGGATGAGCCGTATCGTATGTTCACTTCGCGCGCCGAGCACCGGCTGATGCTGCGTGAAGATAACGCAGACCTCCGGCTGACGGAAACAGGCCGTAATCTGGGATTGATCTGCGATACGCGCTGGCGCCTGTTTTGCGAAAAGCGAGATTTGATAGCCAAGGAGCGTCGAAGGCTTGAAAGCAAAGTGATTAAACCATCCGCGTCAACGCAGGAGCGGTTCACTCAGGTGCTGGGCAGACCATTGAAAAACGATTCTACGCTGTTTGATTTGCTGCGAGATCCATCTGTGAGTTATGATTCGATATTGGCACTGCCGGAGGCGGGTGTTGCAGTTGAAGATCCAGTGGTTAAGGAGCAGCTTGAGATTGAAGCTCGATACGAAGGATACATCAAACGGCAAAAGGTTTCGGTGAAGAAGTCTCTTCAGGCTGAAAACACAAAACTGCCTGAATCATTGGATTACAGCCTGGTGCATGGGCTATCGAATGAAGTCAGACAGAAACTGGAGAATCACAGGCCGCAAACTCTGGGCATGGCCTCGCGCATTCCTGGAGTGACGCCGGCTGCAATTACAGTTCTATCCATTCATCTGAAAAAACAGTTGTCGATGCAACTGGTTGATGACCAGCTAGTCTGAGTCGCACCGTTAGTCATGGATGAAAAAACAATTGCCGAGCTAGCTGTAAAGGAGAAGATAAACTCTGGATTGTTTTCCAGGCAGCAGATGCGCTGCCAACTCGTGAAAGGACTGAAGGAATTGAGTCTTACTCTCAGTGAAGAGGATGTTGATCGGGCACTCGAGCATGCAGAACTCCTCATGCAATGGAATCGAGTCTACAGTCTCTCGGCAATTAGAAAAGCGAGTGATGTAGTGCCAAAGCACCTCCTGGACAGCTTTGCGATTTCCGAATATGTACAGGGAAACAAGGTGCTCGATCTGGGTAGCGGAGCAGGGTTTCCTGGAATTCCAATCGCTTTGGCAAAACCACAATCGAAAATTACTCTGCTGGACTCAAATAGCAAGAAAATTCAGTTTGTCAGACATGTGGTTGCAATTCTTGGGCTAGAAAACGTAGAAGTATTGCAGCAGCGTGCTGAAAATATGAAGAAGCAGTCCAAATATGACACAATTCTTGTACGTGCATTGGGCTCGCTGAATGCGGTGGCTACACTAGCGCTGCCTTTGTTGGATTCTAACGGCTACATTCTTGCAATGAAGGGAAGATATCCGAGCAAGGAATTGGAAGAAATGAGGGTTCGCTGTATTCTGTCGATTCGCGAAATCGCTGTTCCGTGCTTGAAGAGCACTCGACATCTTGTAGTCATAAAGCATCCGCGAAATTGAAGGAACTTATACAGCTATGAGTCGAGTCCTAGCCCTAACCAACCAAAAAGGCGGCGTCGGAAAAACTACCACAGGGATCAATGTTGCTGCATCATTAGCCCGTGCTGGGCGAAAAGTTCTTTTGATTGACCTGGATTCTCAAGCCAATGCCACCGCAGGCATTGGTTTTGCGCCATACAGCGCAAATTTGGGGATTTATGAAGTGTTGATTGGCAGAGTTTCGCTCGAAAGCGTCATTCAAAGCACTGAGTCTGGAATAGATGCTGTTATAGCAAGCAGGGATCTTGTCGGAGCGCAAGTGGAACTGCTGAATTTTGACCAACGTGAGTATCGACTAAAAAATGCAATCAAAGCGGTTCGGGACACTTATAATTATATTTTGATGGATTGTCCTCCGTCGCTAAATATTGTTACGCTAAATGCACTTGTTGCTGCTGACGGAGTAATTATTCCGACGCAATGCGAATTTTTTGCGTTGCAGGGGCTGGTTGAGTTGCTTGATACCATTGAAACAGTTCGACAATCATTAAACCCCCAATTGAAGCTGGATGGCATTCTCCGGACTATGCATGATCGAAGAAACAAGTTGAATCGTGAGGTGTCGGCTCAGTTGAGCAGTCATTTTCAAGATTTGGTTTATCGGACTATCATCCCCAGAAATATCAGGTTGGCAGAAGCTCCCAGTCACGGAAAAACAGCCCTAGATTATGACAATAAGTGTTTAGGATCAATGGCTTACATGGCATTCACTGGAGAATTACTGAGTAAAGAAGAGCGTCTATGAGCAGCCAGGAAAAATTGGGACGAGGACTTGAGGCTCTGCTGGGCGCATCAAGATTCGCAACTATTCCGGTGCAGTCGGACAATGTTCGCTTGATTGCGATTGAAAAGCTGCACTCCGGCCCCTATCAGCCAAGAATGGACATGGATGAAGAGTCCATGAACGAGCTTGCCGACTCTATTCGTGCGCACGGCATCATTCAGCCCATTATTGCAAGGGAATCGACAACAAGAGATGGCTACGAAATCATTGCAGGAGAACGCCGATGGCGTGCTGCGCAAAGGGTTTCAATTCATGAAGTGCCTGTCATCGTTAGAGCAATTCCTGACAAGGCCGCCATGGCAATGGCATTGATCGAGAACATTCAGAGAGAAGATCTGAATCCTGTGGAAGAAGCAAATCTGTTGAAACGTCTGGCGGATGAATTCATGATGTCGCATGCTGATATCGCACAAAGTGTTGGCAAGTCACGCGCCACCATCACGAACTTGTTGCGGCTCTTGACGTTGGCCGAGCCGGTGCTGGAAATGTTGAAAAACCGGCAACTCGAAGCCGGGCATGCAAAAGTGCTGCTTGCACTAAAGGGAATTGACCAGATTTCTGCAGCCAAACTGGTTGTGAAGAATTCGTTGAATGTGCGCAGAACCGAAGCGCTTGTGAAAAGCTGGAGCAGCAAATCAGGCAATGAAAAAAACTCAAAAACTGTTGCCGACGCAAATATTACAAGACTTGAATTAGAATTGTCAGAACGAGTCGAGGCGAAAGTTGCCATTCACGATCGAAACGGCAAAGGATTCATTAAAATCAATTACCAGAGCTTGGATGAACTTGATGGAATTCTCGACCGATTCAATTAATCCCAAACTTGATGGTTTAATAATATGTATATGTTCAAGAGATTGAAAGGGGCTTCACTGTCCAGACTGCTAATAGTCATTAGCGTTGGGCTATCCATCGCGGGATGCGCTGAAGTAGGTGGCAGACAGTTGTCACTATTGACTTCGTCTGAAGTGCTGGACCCGCTGGAAGTGCCGCCTGGACTGAGTCCGTTGCCAGAGGCAGAGCAGTTTCAGGTTCCAGAAGAACTGGATTCTGCAGACATCAAGGAGCTTCCTCCTGAACAGTATCGCAATTACGAGAGCTGGGTTTCGTTCGAAAAGTTTCGACAGTTTCAATTGCAAGATCAAGGTATTGGATTAAGCCCTGAAGAGTATAGTACTGCGCGACAGCGTGGTGAAGGACGCTTCAGGGTTATCACCCGAAGAACTCCTGAAGATAAGGTGCGATTACGCGTTGTAGATCAGGTCGAACCTGTGTGGGACCGTCTCAGACCGGTATTGGAAGACATGGGAATCGTGATAAATAGTGCTAACGTGCAGGAAAGAGTCTACTATGTATCTAATGTTCCATCAAAGAAGAAGCCGACGTTAGTCCAGAGATTCGGATTTAAGGAATATGCCGGAGAAGTGAATTCGTTGCACGTAGTCGCAGTCAGCGGTAATGAAACTGAAGTGATCGGTAAATCGGAACGAAATGTAGAAGTCAGTTATGAATCTGCGACGGAGTTTTTCGCCAGAATGCGGTACTTTATGCTGGCGTACTACCAGTTGGACGGGGGTGGCGTTGATGGTCAGCTTTCAGTTGAAGTAAATAAGCGTTTCGAGCGTGAAGACAAGGGTTCGAGGGTCATTGTAGTGTCTGAAAACTTCGATTCTGCCTGGGTTCGAGTCGGTCGTACGCTTGAAGCATCAGGCGTTGATATCGAAGATCTGAACCGTAGCGAGGGAGTGTACATTGTCAGCTATAGCGCTACTAAAAAGAAAAAAAAGAGATTCAAGCTTGCCTTTTGGCGTAAGAGTGACAAACAGGAGATCGTTCATGAGCAGTTCGATGTCGTTGTAAGCGGGTCGGGTGAACAATCGGTAATTCGTGTATTGCCATCCAGTGGCGAGGAATCTGACATTCAGTCAGCAGAAAAACTGTTGCAAATAATCTACGAACGTCTGTACACCTAAACCTGAACAAAAAGGTGCTAGATAGTCGTCCCTGAATAATCAATAAATAGTACATAACATGCTGTTTATATTAATATAATCTTCCATAATCACTGTTCTGATATTGCAAGTAATGTTATAATTCATAGTCAATTCCTTGCAATTTCGGAGTGAAAAATGATCCCTGAAAAACCTTCAAATCAAACCCAGTTCGACCTGTTCCGACTGCAACTGGACAACATCATCAACCGCAATCACGAACTCTACCGCCTGGCCGAGATGATCGACTGGTCGGTGTTCGACGAAAGCTTCGGATCCCTGTATTGCCCGAATAAGGGGTGCCCCGGCAAACCCACTCGCCTGATGGTGGGTCTGCAAATGCTGAAGCATATGTACGGCATGTCTGACGAGGAAGTGGTAGACAGATGGGTGGAGAATCCTTACTGGCAGAAGTTTTGCGGCGAAGTCCATTTCCAGCATAAACTTCCGATTGACCCGAGCAGTATGACCCGATATCGAAAGCGCATTGGCGAAAGTGGCTGTGAGTTGATTCTGCAGCTCACGGTGACTGTTGGCGTGACAAGTAAAGTGGTGAAACCCTCGGATCTTAAAAGAGTGACGGTGGATACCACGGTCCAGGAGAAGGCGGTGAGTTATCCGACCGACAGCAGGTTATTGAACCGCTCGCGTGAGCGGCTGGTTCGTTTATGCCGAAAACATGCCGTGGTGCTTCGCCAGAGTTATGCTCGAAAAGGACCGAAAGCGTTACTCAAAGCGAACAGATATGCCCATGCCCGGCAATATCGTCGAATGCGTCGCGAAGTCAAAACACTGCGAACCTATTTGGGACGTGTGGTTCGCGATATCGAACGCAAGATTGCGTCAGACCCCACACGACAAGGGCAGTTTGCTGAGGAACTGTCGTTAGCGCGTCGGTTGTTGAAGCAGCAACGACACGACAAGAGCAAACTCTACAGCCTGCATGCTCCGGAAGTGGAATGCCTTGCAAAGGGCAAAGCTCATAAGCATTATGAGTTTGGAGTGAAGGTGAGTATCGCGGCGACCAACAAGAGTAACTTCGTGGTCGGAGGGATGGCATTGTCAGGCAACCCCTATGATGGACATACTTTGACTGGAGTACTGGAGCAGGTACGTCGGATGAGCGGGCAGCGGATAGATGAGGTTTTTGTGGATCGCGGTTACCGGGGGCATGGCGAGAGTGTAAGCGAAGTGTATATTTCCGGTCAGAGGCGAGGCATCACCACGCAACGCTTAAAGCGAAGCCTGAAACGTCGACAGGCGATTGAACCGATTATTGGTCACCTGAAGAGCGATGGATTGCTGGGTCGCAATTATCTCAAAGGCACGCTCGGTGATCAGATGAACGTGCTGCTGTGCTGTGCAGGACATAATTTACGCTTGATATTGAAGCGCCTGAGGTTTTTTTGTCTCGATTTTTGGGGACGGTTTTGGGCGCCGATACGCTGTTGGGAGGGGGCAAATCGTCTCATCACGGAGATCAATTCCGGTGCACGATGGTTACAGAGTCGATCAACAAATTCGTTCGCGACTCAATTGCTTCCAACCACAGGATAAATGGATTTTTCAGGATCGACTAGATACGGTTGCCGGAAAGTAAAACGAGCCTTTTATTTCGCTGCAAACATCATTTGTAGCGAAATCAGATATCTCAAATATAATTTAAAAACAAATACTTATGACATAGTTGTTGGTATTTCTAACTCTGCTGCAGATGTGTAAAAGTTGGATGCTAACGCGCAAGCAGAACTTTTGATGTGCAGTTATAGGATGGTCAGTCTGAAACTTACTCCAGACGATAGATTCAACAGAAAATCAAATCTGTTACGGGCTTTCGGATTACTCTGACGGTGATTTGCCTTGGTCCCTGAGCCACTGCTTATATTTCAAATACTGTTGCCACTCTTTCCACAGAAGATATTCCTGATATTCTTCATCATCGGCTCCGGGTGATCCGCGCCCTGCTCCTGCTCCGAAAGAAAAAATCGATGTGCCGCTGCTTTCAATTTGTCTAGGTGAAGTTGGGGTGGGTGGACCTTTATCCACCGAACCGTCTGATTTACTGCTGTCGCCACCACCGCATCCAGACAGGAATGCAAGTAAGAAACTCGTTAAAGCAATCAATACTAAATGTGAAAATTTAAATCTGCGCATATCTCAACGATTGGGGAATCAAGTAATTGATGGTGAACTGATTAGAAGAATTATATATTTCTAGCCAATTTAAGTGAGTTTAATTCACTTTGTTAGTTTCCGCTGGCTACACTATCCGATTCAGCTTGTGAAATCAACTTTTCTACATAGGGCAGCATTTGAATCACGATCAGCGATACTCCTGCTTTGTTTGGATGAATGCCGTCTTGTTGATTCAAGCTGTTGTCCGTTGCGACGCCCTCAAGAAAAAACGGATAAAAGAGGACATCAAAATGTCTCGCGATTTCCGGGTAGATTGCATCGAACGCTTCAGAGTATTCGGGACCAAGATTCCTGGGAGCCATGGCGCCTGCGAGCAAAACCGGTAATTTTCTGGATTGAATTCTCCCAAGTATGTCGATTAAGTTCTGTTTAACCAAATCAACCGGAACCGCGCGAAAAGCGTCGTTGCTGCCTAGGTTCAGAATGACTGCTGAGTATGGGTCTGAGAGTACCCAGTCGATGCGTGCGAGCCCGCCGCTAGTGGTATCGCCTGAAATTCCTGAGTTCACAATTTGAACCGTGTAGCCTTTGTCATTTAATGCATTCTCTAGCTGAGCAGTAAACCCATCTTCGGGTTTCAGCCCGTAGCCAGCGATCAGACTGTCGCCAATCGCTAAAATTCTGATCGAATCGCTCGCGTTTGCCTTTGCAATCAACACCAGGGAGATGATGATGACAAAATGAATTTTACGGATCAATCTAATGTTGATATTTGTAATCATATCTGTGTTGCCAACTCGTTGATGCAATCTAGCGAGTTGGCACACACACTAATCTAAAGTCGCGGTAAAGCAGACCGGACCCAGTCGCTCGCGACATATCAATCCGGTCGGTTCTATACGATGTTCAGGTCAACAGCTTCAATCCTTGAAGGTTTGGAATTTCCTGAACTGTCAGCAAAATCCCTATTTGGACTCCGATTCGCCTACAACAATTGTTGTTTCTGAATCCGCCATGTTTCCATAGTCCTCTTCCAGCCACTTCTTGAATGACCAAACCATGATGATTAGCACACCCATAAGCGGCAGCGCCACCACAATCGATGCGGTTTGCAAAGGTTTAAGACCGCCAAGATACATCAAGCAGAGTGATACAGCCGCAAGCATGAACGCCCAGAACAGGCGATGCCATCGAGCTGGTTCCTGCATCTCGCCCTGCTGTTCTTCAGTGGCAACCGCTGCGAGCGTGAAAGCCGACGAGTCCAGAGTGGTCGCTCCGAAAATAAACGCCAGTACCACGAACACAACCAGCACAACAATCCCGATCGGCAAAGCCACTATGGTAGCCACAATCGCTTCTGGCGCGCCGACATTCGCTAGAATGTCAGATACTGGAACGATGCCGTTCAGGTCGAAATACATGCTGGTGTTACCCAGTATGGCGAAGAAAATCCAGCATCCAAATGTACCTCCGACAACTTCAGCCACAATCAGTTGTCGAATCGTTCGGCCTCGGGAAATGCGCGCTACGAACAATCCCATAAATGGGGCATACGCGATCCACCACGCCCAATAGAATATCGTCCAACCCTCGGGGAATCCACCTTTTTCAATCGGATCCATCCAGAAACTCATATAGATGAAATTCTGAATCAGAAGCCCAACACTATTGGTAAACGTACTGATCATAAATACCGTCGGTCCAAACAGAAAAGTAAATCCTAGAACAACGATAATCAGGATTAAATTCACATCGCTGAGTCGCTTGATGCCTTTCTCCAGTCCGGAGTAAACGCTCATTCCGAAAATCATCGCCCAAATAATGACCACGATTACGTCAAGAATGAAAGTTCGATCTACATTGAACAACTCGGCAATACCTGCCGACAGCATTGGGGTTCCAAGTCCCATGGAAGTACCGACGCCGCCGATCAACCCGAACATGAACAAGATATCAATCACTTTGCCGATAATTCCTTTTGCGGCCTTGGCTCCGATAACGCCCTCGCATGCTGCAGACAATCGCAGAACTGAACGCTTACGATTCCATAGCATATAGGCGAGTGGAAGCGTGGGAATACAGTAGACTGCCCAGGCAGTGAAACCCCAATGGAACATTCCATACATTGCAGCATATTCTGCAGCCTTGGCTGTCTTCGGCTCAATTCCAAGCGGCGGACCGCCGTAGTAATACGCCCACTCAATCGTTCCCCAGTAAAGAACGGCTGCACCGATTCCAGCACAGAAAAGCATGGCGATCCAGCTGGGTAGAGAGAATTCAGGCCTGGCGTCGTCGCCGCCGAACCTGACATGTGCGAACTTGCCCATGGCAAAGTACACAAGAATGCCGAACGCAGCAATGGTAAACCATAGGTAGGTCCAGCCTAGTTTTCCTGTGGTAACACTCAGCAGTCCGCCGAGAAATTTCTGCCCTGCTTCGGGGGCAATGATTAAAGGTATGACTAGGCCTCCGATAACTATCAAGGACACCCAGAAAATTGTTTTGTCAATTTTTGGACCATTCATCTGTTCTTACCTCTCAGAATTAGAATCGGACCACTCGGTCGATTTCGCTTGTTTTCGGCTTCAGCCATTCTTCAAAACTGACGCTCAGATGCGTCATGTTTTCAGCCCACCAATGCGAATCAACACGAATCGAATTGTCCAGATTCGATGTAGGAAGATACGGTTTGACAGTATCGCTGATTAGCGCTTGTGATGATTTGCGAACAGGTCCGTAGGAAATGTAACTTGACTGACTCGCCATGCTCTTGGTCTGTAGCGCGAATTGAATAAAACTCCTGGCGTTGTCAAGACGGGGAGATCCTTTCGGAATCGCCCAATACTCGACTTCCATCATCTGCCCGTCCCAGATGATGCTAATCGGCATGTTTTCTTCTACGATTGGGCCGAATAGCCGTCCATTCCAAGCGGCGGTCATGGTGACGGTGCCGTTAGAAAGCATATTCACGGGCTCAATGCCAGAACTCCACCACACGATATGTGGTTTTAAGACTGAGGCGATCTCGAATGCACGCGCCACACCTTGCGGCGTTGACAGCACTGAATATACGTCACTCGGTGCGACTCCTTCGGCAATCAGTGCCCATTCAAGCAGTCCTCGGGGGTCGCGGCGAAGTCCACGCTTGCCTGGATATTTCGTTACATCGAAAAAGTCAGCAACTGTGCTCGGTTTGTCATCTGGGAATGCAAGATTGCTGTATGCAAATACGGTCGACCAGATGACGCTTGGATAGCCGCACTCGTGAAGATATTTCTCAGGAATATCTTCATTGGCTGGCGTACCATCGTCTCCATCCGCAATGAGTGAAACATCCGCTGTTTCAAGCAGGCCGTCTCTACACGCTGCAATTAGATCCGAGAACTCCATGTCGACTACGTCCCACTTGACATTTGCAGAACTGACCTGACTTCCAATTTCAGTCAAGCCGCCGCCGTAGTCAATCATGTTGACAAACTTTCCGGTTGCGGCCTCCCAAGGACGCACGTACGCGAGCATCTGGCTGCGCGTATAACTCCCTCCGAAACTAACTACATTGAGAGTCTGCTCATATAAATTAACTTGAGCCAGTGCCTGAGTTCCGAATCCACCAAATAGTAGTAAGATTGCAGAAGGCAACAGGAATCGACAGCTGGCAAGTCGTAATAGGCGAGGCACCATGAATCCCCCTCACACAATTGCGTGTGAATAAATCAAAGGAAAGAAGTGCAGTGTTTTCACAACACTACAGTATATTGCCGTAAATTCGGCACATCACAAAGAATTTTTTAGTTTGTTATGAATTTTCATTGTCACTAAACGCTAAATCCAACAATAAGGTTTATAACAAAATACTGGTTGTTGTTTTGTATTTCAGTCCTATATCAGCAAAACGCCAGAACTACCATTAAATATTTTTGCTGAAATTTATGCTGTTTCAAGTTGATTACGATCCTGTCGCAGGGTTCGAAACAGTGCTGAAACAATTCGATGAGAGGAGAGAGAACGACTTTGGACAGTAAGCCTGAACCCATCATATCCCTGCACAACCTCTGGCTTGAGCTAGACAGCCAGGCGGGAATTGTCCAAATATTGCGCGGTATCGACCTTGAAGTTCCAAATGGAGAAAGTGTCAGCATTTCCGGACCGTCCGGTGCCGGAAAAACGAGTTTGGTGATGATAATTGGTGGAATCGAGAACGCAACTCGTGGAACCGTAACCGTTGCAGGTCAATCTCTGATTGATCTGGACGAAAAAAACTTGGCGAAATTTCGTAGAAATAGCGTGGGGATCGTTTTTCAGTCGTTTCACCTGATTCCTACTATGACAGCATTGGAGAACGTAGCCATGCCGTTAGAGCTGTCGGGTGCATCGGACGCATTTGCCCAGGCGGAGGCGGACCTTGTCACAGTCGGTTTGGAGAGGCGGCTTGATCATTATCCAAGTCAGCTCTCCGGAGGAGAACAACAGCGAGTGGCCATCGCGCGTGCTTTGATCACGCATCCGGAGCTGATTCTGGCGGACGAACCGACCGGAAATCTGGACAATGTAAACAGTGAGAACATCATAAATCTTCTATTTGAGCGATGCGCCGAGAAAAATGCCACGTTGCTTCTGATTACCCATCAAGCTGAACTCGCAGAGCGTTGCAAACGGCATATTGAATTGTCCGATGGCAAAATTGTGAACAATCGCATCTGACCAGCGTTTGATGATTTCCACAGTCGTAAAATTTGCCTTACGAGATTTGCGTCATGGATATCGCGGATTCTGGATATTCTTCGGCTGTCTCGCATTGGGTGTGGCTGCAATCATGGGAGTTACGACCATGTCGACGAGCCTGCTGAATGGTATTGAGCGAGATGGAAAACTTCTTCTTGGCGGTGATATTGCAGTTGGGCAGCAATGGCAAGATCTGAGCAATGAGCAGCGAATTGTGCTGGAGGAGAATACAGAGCACATCACCCGATTTGTTGAAATGCGAACTTTGATGCGCACGCCAGATGCTCGAAACAGCATTTTGGTTTCTCTAAAAGCAGTAGATGACGTATACCCTCTTTATGGCACCTTCGAGATAAATGAAGGCTTGAACTTATCAGACGCGGTTGAGCGCGACGGAAAAGACTGGGGAGCGGTCGTTGACGCCTCCATTGTCGAGTCGGGCAGAGCTGAGATCGGAGAGTATGTCTCTATGGGCACTGCAAGTTTCAAGATCACCGGAATCATCAGAAACGAACCTGATCGAATTGGCAGTTCTGGAAGTTTCGCATTTTGGCCGAGAGTGATCGTTCATCGTGACGCGATTGTGAATTCCGGGCTGCTGGGGGAAGGTAGTCGCAGTTATTACGAATATCGCCTGAAGCTGAACGAGGATGTCGACCTCAATCAGCTCACAAGCGGAATTGCAGAAAAATATCCGCTTTTGGATGTGCGCGATTATCACAACGCATCACCAAATCTATCCGAAGTCGTTCAGCGTCTTGGTGTTCTGCTGTCGCTCGCCGGGCTCACGACTCTACTGATCGGAGGGGTCGGAGTAAGCAACGCGGTTCGAGCCTACATGGATACCCGTTTATCGACAATTGCTATATTCAAGTGTGTCGGAGCCTCTAAAAAATTTGTATTTAATGTATATCTGACTCAGACATTACTGCTTTCGACTATCGGAATAATTCTGGGCATTGCAGGAGGATTCGCGGCAACGTCTCTCAGTGCAGCTGCGATCGAACGAATGCTGTCGGTACCGCTTGCGCTTTCATTCAACTTCTCGAATGTTTTGATTGTTTCAACGTACGGCATGTTGACAGCCTTGCTGTTTACGCTTTGGCCGCTGGCATGCGCACTGAATACAACACCAGCTGCGTTATTTCGTAATGCGGTATCGAATGAAAGGCAAACTGCGTCATGGAGATTTGCCGCGACTTCGATTGTACTGGCAGCGTCCTTAGCGATTATCGTGATTGCAACCGCGCATGAGCAACGGTTCGCAATCTGGTTCGTCATCGGCGTTACACTGGCCTGGATCGCATTTAGAGTCATCAGCGCGCTGATCGTGAAGACGGCAAAAGTGATGGGCAGGCCACGTTCTTCCATAGCAAGACTTGCAATCACGAATCTGCACAGACCTGGCTCCTCCACCTCGGATATTGTGCTTGCAATCGGCCTTGGACTATCGGTCTTGATCGCTACTGCGATGGTTTCAGCAAATCTCGACAAACAGATGAACAGTCTGATTCCGGAAAAGGCTCCGGCATTTTTCTTCATGGGCATTCAGTCCTCGCAACTTGATCGGTTCGATGAGCTCGTACATAGTATTGATGGTGTAAGCGAACTCACTGTGCTGCCCTACATTCCAGGCAGGATCACTGCAATCAAGGGAATGCATCCGCGTGATGCACTGGTTGACGAAGGCGGTGAGTGGCTGATAGACGACAACGGCGAAAGAGCTTTTTCGTATACCGCCAACCCGCTCGGCCAAGTCACAATGATAGAGGGCGATTGGTGGCCGAGCGACTACAGTGGCTCGCCATTGCTTTCGGTTCACAAAGATGTCGCTGACAGTTTCGCACTTGAAATTGGAGATAGTATTACGATGAATATTCTCGGTCGTGACATTACTGGTAAAGTACGTAATGTTCGCGAACTGGAGTGGCGCTCCATGCAATTGAACTTTGCGGTCATGCTGTCGCCGGAACCCTTGAGATCGATTCCGCATTCGAGCATTGGCACGGTGCACGTGACAGAGGGAAATGAGTTCGTTCTTCAGGAGCGAGTTGCAAGTGCGTTCCCGAACATTACCGTCATTCGAATAAAAGACGCGTTGAATCGAGTGAATGATTTGATGATTCGAGGAAGAAACGCCGCACGCGGAATCAGTGCCGTGACGATAATTGCCGGTGTGCTGGTGCTCACCGGGATCGTGATCTCAGAAAACCGTCGCCGTGCTTATGAAAGCGTGCTTCTAAAAACGATAGGCGCCTCGCGTCGCTACATTCTCACCGTATTTTCGCTCGAATATCTGCTTCAAGGAGGCATTACTGCGGTGGTTGCGGTGCTGCTAGGTTCTCTCGCGTCCTGGGCTGTCATAACTGTGCTGATGGGATGGGAGTGGTTTTTTATGCCTTTATCCGCCGTGAGCACGGCAATACTTGGTTTGTCTATCTCACTGTTTCTCGGCATGATGGGGATTTGGACAGCGCTGAAACACAGGCCTTTGTTCTATTTGCGGAACGAGTAAGGTGTTGCCCAAATCCGAAATTAGAGAATGAATTCGCTTAACATCAGCAAGATTTTAGCGAATTTACTGGATTTTACAGCTCCGATTATCGAAGACAGGAGCAACACGAAGAATTTGTCTGGATTTGCAGGAGATTGCCAACCTGATGCATTGTCCGCTGGCATTTTCGCCACTGTGCAAAGGTGCGCAACCCTTCCGGAGTCGGAATGGATTCAAGCTCGGTTCGAAAAAGCGCCACCCGAGGCGCTCAGCTCATAACAGCAGCGGAAAGCCTCGAATATGATCCAGCGCTTCATCCATCACCTTGCGGTGGCAGGCATTGACTTTCACTGTCCATTGCCGGGCATGGCGTACGATCAGTGCGGCGACATCATACAGACGCAAACGCACTGTAGGAGCACGGGCAGTTGACAACGAATGCGGCAATACCATCCGCATCAAGGCAAACAGGTTATAGGCCATTGAGCTTAACATCAGCCATGCTGCATTGGCATGAAAGTCCCCACAGGGCAATCTGGCGGCGGCGAAATCACTGCGAAGCTCCTTGATTCTGTTTTCGCTCGACTCGCCACGCTGGTTATAAAAATGCACACCTCGGGGTCTGATAACTCATCCTTGTTGGTTGCAATCGCACGATAAATGTTGCGACCCCGTACCCCTGTTTCAGCATCGCTGTTGATCAAAATGTCCAACTGTGAGTTGTCATCATCATCAATGTGCTTTCTTTGCACAATCAGCGTAAACGCTTCTGTTTTTGTCATCACATGCAACGTGCGACAAACCTGTTCTGTGTCCGATTCACTGCCATCACGATATACCAATGGGCGCCATTCGCAATCTTTGATTTCAGAGATGGTTTCTTTGACCGCACTATCCATCTTGGCACGGATCGCAAAACCCATGCCACTGTCCATCGCATAGTTGATCACCGCGGCTTGATAGCCGGCAGCATCAATGCGAACATCCGATACCGACACACCCTCCGGCAATGCCGACTCACAGCGCTGGATGAACTGTAAATTCTCTTTGTTCGGAGATTCATTGCCTTCTCGAAACTCTACCGCCACCACCTGGTCGGTTTCAGCGATGTGCCCGACCATCGGCGTGTAGCCACGGTGCTTTTTATACGTGTACCGAGCTGCACGCTTGTTCGATTCGATCACCGTAGCATCTATGTCCAAGGTAATCTGCGTTCGGTTGTAAAGCCCTGCTGCAAGAATTGTTTTGTTGAGATTGACCAATCCCTGCATCGCCTGATCACTGCGCCCGGCGCGCCGCAACCAATTGCCCAGTGTCTTGGCCCCAGGCAACTTCCCGCAGCCCAATAGCTTCATCAAAGGCTTTTCTTTTTGCAAATGGCTTACGTCGTCAAGACATTTGCCGCCTTCATGAAACAGCAACATGAAAATATTGAACATCGCGCCTTGACGGTAGCCGCGGTTGCTGCCCGCTACAGGCAATTGCCGATCCGCCAATTGTTCCAGACCAAGACGCTGCATTAGCTGTGCAACGACGATCAAACCGGCGCGGGAGGTTAAAATACGTTTGCTGATTCCAATTTTATGGGGTAAAATCGACATGAGCCTTGTACCTCTGAGATATTTTTGGGCTTCACCCATTGGGTGAAATTCGATTGTTTATGAAAGCCTTATTGTACAAGGCTTTTCTATTGATCTCAGATTTCTAATTGCGGATTAGGGTGTTGTGCGCGAATGATGCGAAAAGCGCGTTTGGTATAATGAACCGGGTCGCAAGTATAAATTGCAATTACCTTTACTCGGATAAGCGTTCCAGTTGACCATGCATATAAGTTCCAAAAAATCTTTTCTAGAATTGTGGGTAGGACTGTTTGTTCTAGGGGGCATTCTGGCGGTCGTACTGCTTACTTTCAGGGTAGGCGGCACCGGCGCATTCAATGTTGAACGCAACTATCAGGTTTATGCAAATTTCGATAATATCGGCGGTTTGACGATTAAGGCACCGGTAACGATTGCCGGCGTGAACGTCGGCCGTGTGTCGGGAATCACTGTAAATCTGCAACAATTCAGTGCCAGGGTAGAAATGTCGATTTCGGAAGAGTTCGACAATATTCCGGTTGATTCGAGCGCCAGAATTTTGACTGCAGGTCTACTGGGTGCGCAATACATCGGATTGGAACAGGGTGCGGAAGACATTTTTCTGAAGAATGGAGACACGCTTGACATCACGCAGTCAGCATTCAGTTTGGAAGATATCATTGGCGAGTTCTTGTTCAGAGCGACGACGGGCAACTGAAGAACATGGCTGTGCAAGTAGATACGTCAATTGGCAGTGATTTCACTGCTGATGTTAGTGTTCGCGGTGCGCTTCGGTTTGACACAGTCAGCTCTATTTACAGAAAGCTGAAGTTCGGTGAGAATGGATGCAAACGGTTTCGGATCGACCTCAGTGGTGTCGAAGGAGCAGATAGTGCAGGAGTCGCGCTTTGTCTCAGTTGGATAGAGAGTGCGCGCTGTAACGATGTCCAAATCGAATTCATTTGCGTGCCTGAAAACATGATGAGGCTCTTGCGTGTCAATCAGGTTGACGAACTGTTCAAGGTTAGCAGTTCTCATTTTGGCAGATATTTGTAATCCGGTTCATTGAATATCAACGTAAGTAATTGTTTTTATTGACTTGTACTTTTGTGCCAAATATGATATGATACGCCAACATGAAATTGATGGTCGATCATCTCATTGGCAAATTGCGAAATCGATTCCTCCAGATCGCAGACCCTCGCAACGGCCACAACAAACAGTATCCCTTCGTCGATATCGCGATGGCAGCGTTTTCGGTTTTTTTCATTCAGTCGCCGTCTTTTCTTGAACATCAAAGAACTTTCCATCAGGCGCAAAACAAAAATGCGTGTCGGTCTTTATTCGGCATCCGCAAACTGCCAACTGACAATCATATTCGAGAACAATTGGACCGCGTCGACTGTCAGGATGTTTTCCCTGGATTCGACATAGCGCTGGAACAAATGGAGAAATATCAAGCCCTTAAGCCTTTCCAAATTCTCGACGGGCGCTGCCTTGTGGCATTGGATGGGTCTGAATTCCACAACTCTTACAAGATTCAGTGTCCGCAATGCCGCACCCGACTTCGAAGCTCTGGCGAGACCGAATATCACCATATCGTGCTGTGCGCCACATTGGTCGGCATCGGCCACAGCGAGGTGCTGCCGTTGCGACCGCAGTTTATCACCCCGCAAGACGGCGCTCAAAAACAGCACTGCGAAACCAAAGCCGCCTACCGCTGGTTCGATCAAAACGCAGCGCGCTACGCATCCTTGCGTCCGATTTACCTGGGCGATGACCTGTATGCCAATCAGCCGATGTGCGAAAAGGTTACACAAGCCGGTGACGATTTCATCTTCCGCGTCAAAGAAGGTTCTCATAAAACACTTTTCAGTTATCTCGATGGCGTTACCTGGCCAACCAAGCGGGTGGTCAAAAAAACACCAGGACGCAAACAGCCGAATTTGATTTATCAGTATCGTATTGCTGAGCAGTTGCCGATCCGAGATGGCAACGATGCGTTGAATGTCAATTACGTTGAACTTCAAATTCGCCGGGTCGGCGACCGCAAACCCACGCAGAGCTTTCGCTTCATCACCTCGCTTGATGTCACCAAAGCCAATGTAGCCGAGATTGTGGCAGCCGGTCGGGCGCGCTGGAAGATTGAAAACGAAGGGTTTAACCTGTTGAAACGACACGGCTATCACATGGAGCATAACTTCGGACACGGTAAACAGGGGCTGTCCGACACACTGATGACTTTAAACCTGATCGCATTTGCGTTCCATGCCGTATGCAACCACCTGTGCGAACTGTGGCAGACCGCCAGAGCCAGGTTTTCCAGAAAACATCGGTTCTTTGTCGCCCTTGACTTCTTCAACTGCTATTTCTATTTTGAAAACTGGCAAGCGCTTCTCAGTGCCACTGCCGATCCACAACCGCGACCGCCCCCGTAACTTGATATCACCTTCCGGATGACAACCCGGATACCCAATTTCGTCTTTTTCAATTACATGGGGATACATGGAAATTAAAATCAATTACCTAAAATGAGAACTGCTGCCACTATACACACATCGGCAATGATAGACACAATCTGTTATATACTGAAACACAGTAGTGCATGCATATCCTATGAACGCAGGTTACATAAAATCCATCGCAACGCTCTGTGTGGTCTTCTTTGGTGTTCTAATATTCCTTGGTACAGGTGTGGTCGCCCCGAGCGCATCTGCACAGTCCAGTTGCAATTGGAGAACACAGTTCTGCGGACCCGACAACTCCCTGCCATCTAACCTAAACATTGTAGATCGGTTTTTGGGGTCTATACCCATTTTCAACAAGGGCAGGAATGCGCCAGGGGCATTACCACTCTGGAAGTACAACAACACGGGTACATCACCAGCAGGATGTTTAGGCGGACTTTTGCAGGGTATCAAAGCGGACGGCACGCCGATATGCACACCCCGACCAACCCTTGCAGTCAAGCAATGCGGCACAGGAGAATACATCCACCGTATCCGTCACGATGGCGCTCAATAGTGTGTAGGCAGATACCGTAATATTGAGACCTTCGGCCGGTCCCTCGGGGAGGAGGAGGTATTGTGCCGGCACTGTTGCCGCCTGTTGAGTTTCCAAGAAATGGTGGATATTGTGGTCGTTGTCTCATCTTAGTTTAAAAGAAAGGAGCCCCCGCATTGCGCGGGGGCTCTTGTGAAAGGAGCAAGAACATCTGTGTTCGGGTGGTCAGAAGCGCACCATGTAGGACAACCGTGCTTCGGCGCGGCCCGTGGTGAACGAGACCTTGTCTCTCCCGACCTCTTCCCGGCCGTGGATGCCGATTTCACCGGAAACCTGGACGTATCCGACATAGACCTGCAACAGGGAGCTTCCGTCTCCCTGTTTCGCCTGCAGCCCGAGTCGGAGCACCTGCGGTTTCATCCCACCGGTGTCGTACCCGTAGGAGCCGACAGCCGATATCGCGGAGAACTCATCTGGACGGAACAGATCCACCCGCCCCCCGATCTCAGCAAACGCTGTTCGCCCGACCTCACCGGGCGACACCATGTGCGAATGCACCCCGAGGGGTGCCCTGCCGGAGCCGACCAGTGCGATGACCTCACCGCCCTCAAAGCGGATTTGCTTGCCGATGCCGACCAGATCGTGGCTCATGAAAGACTTCGTCTCCACGACCGGATCGTCCTTCTCTGCCACACCGGGGGTATCAGCGTTTTGCGGTGTCCGTGTGAACGAGTGGATTGGATTCCCTCCGCCCAGCGGCGTATTGAAGCCCGTGAGGGACGACATCGCCGGAGAGCTTGCAGTTGTCCGCACGCTTTGGGTGACTGTTTTCACCTCCCGTCGCGTCACCTTTGTACAGTCCACATTCACCACTCCCTGGCCAAACTCGTCGTCCACACCGGAAGCGCCGACATCAATGGCGCATTCACGCATCACACCGACGACCTCTTCCGCCTTGTCCCACATCTGTCGCAGGTAGAACGCTGTCGCGCCGACGGTCGGCGCGGCAAACGAGGTGCCGTGCCCGTCCGAGCCACGCAGATTGGGTGGTAGGATGACCGCGAAACAGCCATGCTTTGCGTTCCCACATTTCACCGACGATAGGTATGGCACGACTTCGCCCTGCCTGTTCACATCCGCCCACACGGCGAATATCGCCTTGTTGGTGTTGATGGCATTGATGGTCTCGGCGTACGAGGAGTACCCTGCCGGCTGACCATCAAGGCCGTCAATGAAGACCCAAGAGACATGGTTAGGCTGGTAGAGGTCCCGATCCGTTAGGATCAGAGCTCCCGTGTCCCTATCCCCCGCCGTATTGCCACCACTCGCCACAAACAGCACATTGTTCGCGCGGATGCGGTCACTGCCGTCCGGCTCCACAAATGGTCCACCGACCGGCAGGACCACCACACGGGTCTCCGCCCGCTGTGTGGCAAACTCTGCAGTGCCGAAGAACCGGTTCATGGAGTAGGTCGCCAGTTCACCGATCGTGTTCCCGCTCAGCGTGTCGGTGCCGATGATCTTATCGTCCGGCACACCGTTGTCAAGCAGGTGTTGCTTGACGTGGTTGTAGTGGTTTGCTGGGTCGGTGTCGGAAGCGTCGTAGGTTGGGTCCCAGATGAACACCTTCCCTTGGAGCTCCCGCCCGCCCGCGGTTACCTTCGCCGTCAGTGCGTCCTGCCCGCGGAACGCTTGTCCGTTGGGCGGTATCGCGTTGGTCGTCTCCGGTGGAATCACGATCGGCTTCGCAGGATCGGTCGGGACTGGTCCCGTGTCAGGTCTCAGCCCACTGCTGCCCCAATGGCATTCGTTTTGAAAAATTCCGAACACGTGGTCGTTGGTGATTTGCAAGTCATTGATGTAAATCATGTTTTTTGAGTGCAAAAAAATTGTCCTGAGCCCTTGACAAACACCACCGGTTCTGCGAAAATAACAGTGAACATTGAAGCTTATCAGGAGAATACGCGATGGACGACAGCATCAAGCGATTGCACAGGACGACCTTTTGCGGGCAGCGATTCACGCGCCAGCAATTGGTCGAGGTCCAGCAGACGGTTGACAGTTTTCCGCGCTTAAGTCGCAACGAGTTGGCGCAGACGATCTGTGAGCATTTGGATTGGCGAACGGATGGGGGCGTCAACAGCGCTTATGCGTGTTTGAAGATGCTCGAGGAGTTGCAGGCTGCGGGTGTATTGCGCTTGCCGGGCAAGGATGAGACGAAGGTTCGGGGGGGCCGCAAGCGACTGGAGTTGAGCGAGCGGAGTGAGCCGGGTGCGGCGGTGGTGGCGAGTTTGTCGGAGCTGTCGCCGATTGCGCTGCAGTTGGTGGAGTGCGAGGCGGACAAGGCGCAGTGGAACGAGCTGGTGGATCGTTATCATTATCTGGGCTACCGTCAGCCGATGGGATGTCACTTGCGTTATTTCATTGTTGACAAAGATAACCGGCGGCTGGGTTGTTTGCTGTTTCAGCGGGCCAGTGCGAAGTTGCCGTGCCGGGATGAATGGATCGGCTGGCAACCGGTGCGCTACAAGAAGCGTTTGAAGCAGGTGGTGCAAAATGCGCGGTTTTTGATCTTGCCCTGGGTGCAGGTGTCGAACCTGGCCTCGAAGGCATTGTCGCTGGCGGCACGGTGCATGGCAGACGATTGGCAGACAAGATGGGGCGTGCGGCCGGTGCTGATGGAGACCTTCGTTGAAGCGGCGCGTTTTAGCGCCAGCAGTTATCGGGCGGCGGGCTGGCAGCGGATTGGCAAGACCGTCAAGCGCTCTGACAAGACCATCAAGGATGTGTATGTGATGCCATTGGCGGCCGATGCCCGTCGCATGCTGCTCGAAGGTGAGGCCAAAAAGCCCCGGCGAGTTGCGCCGCGGCAGCCGTCGGTCGGTTCTGCCGATGACCGGTTTGTGCGCATGTGGCGTGATTTTATCAGCATTGCAGCCGCGGTGGCTGAGCAATACGATCGACGCTGGCAACAGCGAAGACGGGTGCTCAATACGTTGCTGATCATGCTGTTTGTGTTCCGTCTGGTGTTTTCAAAGAATCATCAGGGCTATCAGATCACGGTCAACGAATTGTGGGCTCAGAGTCGGCTGCTGGGTGTGGAGCTGCCACAGCCGCAGCCGCCAGTGGCGTCCTCGATGTGTGTCGCCCGCCACAAGCTCGATGAGCAGGTGTTCAAAACAGTCTATCGGCAGGTGCTGGCGCGTTTGGATGAGCACTTGGGTGAGGATGCCCGTCGCGAGTGGTGCGGCCGGCGACTGCTGGCGGTAGATGGGAGCAAAATCAACTTGCCGCGGGCGCTGCTTGAAGCCGGCTATTCCCTGCCTTCCCAGGGTTGTTACTATCCGCAAGGCCTGGTGAGTTGTTTGTACCGGCTGGGCGACCGCATGCCAATGGATTTTGAGTTGCTGTCGCACCTGGACGAACATCAGCCCGCGCTCGGGCATCTGAAATGGTGCCGGGCGGGCGAAGTGGTGGTATACGACCGCGGTTATTATTCGTTCGAGTTGTTGCGCCAGCATGCGATACGCGGCATCGACTGTATTTTTCGCCTCAAGCGTGGCAGTGCAGGTGCCTTTGATGAGTTCATTGACGGCTGCGAGGATGAACGCGTCATTGATGTTTTGCCGAGCGAGTCTCGCGCCCGGCACTGGCGCCGGCGTCATCCGGGTAAAACCTTGCACCCGATCCGGGTGCGCTGCGTCAGATACAGCGCCGGTGGCAATGACTACTGTCTTGCGACCACGCTGTTGGATCAAAACCAGTTTCCGGTCGCCGCACTGTCGGATGCGTATCACGGCCGCTGGGGCATTGAAGAGTTGTACAAAATCTCCAAGCGGTTGGTGGAAATCGAGCAATTTCACGCCAAGTCCGAGCGCGGCGTGAAACAGGAGCTGTATGCTCATTTTGTGCTGCTGGCGCTGTCTCGCTCGTTCGGTAACCAGTTGGAAGACGACCTGAATACGGGTGCTGTGTGCGATCAACCCAAGATGCGTGCGAATTTCAAGAATGTGCTGGTGACGGTGGCGAGAAACTTTGAAGCGCTGATGCTGGGCAACTGGCAACTGGCTTCGAGCGCGGTATCGAACATTCTTCACAGCATCGGTAATTGTCTGCAAAAGGAACGTCCAGGACGGTCGTGTCCGCGCATCTCAAAGCGTCCGGATGAGCGGTTCAGGAATGCCAATCGAAGAACTAGAACGGCCTAAAAAAACTGAACCATTGATCAGCTGCAGGTCGTCCAAATCTTGGGAAAATACCGAACTGTTAAACGAATAGCTTTTTTTGCTAAACGAATGCCATTGACTGCTGCCCCCGCCACCGCAGCCAGCGGTTGTCAACAGCACCGCACAGACGATGCTCCACATATATGTCGGTTTCATCGCTCTCCCTCCTTTTAAGGGTTTGAAAAAGTACAGTAGGTGTGGATACCCCTTGTACGGGTAAGTGTACTACAAACACACGACGGTCTATCCCCACAGGTGCGGGGGAGCCCCTCATTGATAACCTATTGAAAAAATTAAATTTTAAAAGAACAGAAAGAGATTTCCGACACTCACTTCCTCCTCTGTGCGTCCGGCAAAATTATAAGTCGATTGTCGCCCGATTTGCGATTTCATCGATGAAATCCGCGTTTTCGCAGGTGAAATGAAAGGTTTCCCCGTACCAATAATTCTTTCTTTTCGAAAGATACTCGGCAATTTCTGTTGGAATTTGAACATAGTGCCAATCGTTCTTCCAAACTACTGAACCTGAAATCTCAATTGACTTGGGCGACGCTAAGAATATCTCCAATGCCGAAATATTCTCCCTAATTTGGTTTATCAAAAGTGAGAATTAAGATAGTTCTAGCACTGGAGATTTCGGTGGTCGCAAGAGTAACATGCCGTACCCGTAGGCTTTGTGGCGACCGATTCCGTTTCTCAGTTGTGATGCAAAAGTATCCGACTGACAAACTGTCAATTTACCGTGAACTGTTACATCCGGACCTTCAGAACCTATACCTGTACCACGAATGCAACGACGGCGTTGAAACGACGCAAGACGACAATCCACATTCTCAATATTGACACTATCGCTGAATCGTTCGGCTAGCCATTCGATGTATATTTTGGCTCGAGTATCACCTACATTTTGTGCCCTTGCAGCTTCATTCTCCCATCCGTTTGGATAATTTCGTAAAGTATGGACTCGAAAGGCATCAAGTTCCGCACCTTTCGAGTATGTCTCTCCAGTTTGCTGGTCAACCATTTTACAAATGAGGCGTCGCGTAGGACGAACTCGAATGTCAAAACCTAATTCCTGCCCTGGAGAAAATTTTATGGGCATTTGTTTGGAGAGAAGTCTTTCCAAACGTATTACATGCAAACAATCTGGAGTACCGACAATTTCCGCAGTTTGTTTTAATTCATTAGCATCTGCATTTGAGTATGCGTACAGTGCTGCGGAATTTCGACGCGCTGAGGTAAACAAACGAAAGGGTTGTAGAATCGATTTACCAAATAAACTAGTGAGTAGAATGTGACAAGCATAACCTTCGTCCACGACATTGCTTCGAATTAATCCACGCTGTCCTATCCAACGATTAAATGCACGCATGTCAAATGGCAAATGAATTAGGTAAGTAGTCATCGTTAGTCTCTCACAATGTGCAACTTACCCTCACAAACTTGACGAGCACCGCCGTGAAGCCCAGTAACCCAGTTACGCTCATCTGTAACGAATATCGTTTTGAATGCACCAACTGTTCCTTCCGAGGCGGACCACTGCGCTCTAACCTCATCAGATTCAATATCTACTATAGAGCAAAGTGCCGTGTACACATCAGGGGAATTCACCCAGCCATTGAAAATAGGCATGGATGGTAAACACGATTTTCGACCAATGAACAGTGGTCTCGCTGGTTGAACCAGTGCCGTAGCGACATCATCAAGTGTAGGGAAATTATCGGTTGGGTCTAGCCTGATGACGACCGAAGTTCTTGAGTCAGAGTGGTAGTCCCGCCAACGCTGATGCGATCCATCATAAGTTTTAGGACCTCCATCACGAGTAGATGGAACTCCTAGTGTAGTCCAGGCCTTGTCTCGTTTTTCAAGTTTGGCGGTTTGATAATCTGTAGTGCGTCCCAGCAAAGGTTCGTATTCACGAATTGCACCAAATATAATTCGTTCTTGTAATTCTTGGTGTTCCTTTCTCATTGAACGCGTCCAACCTAACGCGTTTGCTAATAGTCCGACAATTAATGATTGCCCAGGAAAATCTCGTGTTCCTCCATACGAATCAATTATTACGTCACCAAACGCCGCTAAAGGGGCACAAAACCTTAAACGAATCCAACGCATCAGGCTATACCGAATTCAACTAAACTACCTGCCCAGTTAGCAAGATCATTTAATGAAACCAGTTCAGCCCCAGGAACAGGCGCATGCATAAGATTCATTGCTCTACGCACTTCATTCATTCCGTAAAGTTCGTCAAGCATCTGAATATGCTCACAAATCGCTTTGTGACTAGGATCGACCAAAGGTTGGCAAGGTCGCCGGAACGCTTCAGCTAGACTTCTCGGTTGCCGGTCACCGGCTTCAATAAGCATCCAGCTCGCATAGTTATATGGTGCTGTAGACCCGAGTTTTGCTCCCGGTGAAACTGTTGCTATAAGATGGATGAGACGCTTTACAACCTCACCACCTATATTCGTGTCTCCACCAAGATTGCCAATCAGCATGTCACGATCAACAACGACGTATCCATAAAATAATCCGGAAGTTAATTCGGTTTCTCCAATATGACTAGCACCTGCATCATCTTCGATTCGTTGGAGATCATCTACCACCGTAAAGTAATCGCTTTCACTTTCTTCTTCGTGGACAGTGAATGCATGTGCCACGTGAATTGCTGCATCAATATTTGCCCGAGTATCCGAAGTAACCATCCGACCAAATAGCGCAGATACAAGACCTCCGGGTAGCTTGCAACTATTGCGCATTGCGTTCATATTGTCTTTCGAAGATTTACTCCATTCCTTTAAACTTCCCTCAGTGAACTTTAAATCGCCATTGTAGGTATCTACGAACTTCTTGGCTTCTTGGGCAAGATAAAGAATCTCTGGTTCGCCCAGTAACAGTGGTTGTCGGTTCGCTTTAGTATCGCCTTTGTCACCATATACAGCACGTTGAAATTCAGATTCAATTACGCGAACTAAGTCTTTATTGTCGGTAATCGAATTTAATGGTTCAATTACCTTTCGGGATACAATTTCGCGTGAACGATAAGCGAGAGTTGCACCGTCAATTGCTTGCAAAGCGTTAGCATCATTTGCCAGCAGTTCTCATTTTAGGTAATTGATTTTAATTTCCATGTATCCCCATGTATTTGAAAAAGACGAAATTGGGTATCCGGGTTGTCATCCGGAAGGTGATATCAAGTTACGGGGGCGGTCGTGGCTGTGGGTTGGCAGTGGCACTGAGAAGCGCTTGCCAGTTTTCAAAATAGAAATAGCAGTTGAAGAAGTCAAGGGCGACAAAGAACCGATGTTTTCTGGAAAACCTGGCTCTGGCGGTCTGCCACAGTTCGCACAGGTGGTTGCATACGGCATGGAACGCAAATGCGATCAGGTTTAAAGTCATCAGTGTGTCGGACAGCCCCTGTTTACCGTGTCCGAAGTTATGCTCCATGTGATAGCCGTGTCGTTTCAACAGGTTAAACCCTTCGTTTTCAATCTTCCAGCGCGCCCGACCGGCTGCCACAATCTCGGCTACATTGGCTTTGGTGACATCAAGCGAGGTGATGAAGCGAAAGCTCTGCGTGGGTTTGCGGTCGCCGACCCGGCGAATTTGAAGTTCAACGTAATTGACATTCAACGCATCGTTGCCATCTCGGATCGGCAACTGCTCAGCAATACGATACTGATAAATCAAATTCGGCTGTTTGCGTCCTGGTGTTTTTTTGACCACCCGCTTGGTTGGCCAGGTAACGCCATCGAGATAACTGAAAAGTGTTTTATGAGAACCTTCTTTGACGCGGAAGATGAAATCGTCACCGGCTTGTGTAACCTTTTCGCACATCGGCTGATTGGCATACAGGTCATCGCCCAGGTAAATCGGACGCAAGGATGCGTAGCGCGCTGCGTTTTGATCGAACCAGCGGTAGGCGGCTTTGGTTTCGCAGTGCTGTTTTTGAGCGCCGTCTTGCGGGGTGATAAACTGCGGTCGCAACGGCAGCACCTCGCTGTGGCCGATGCCGACCAATGTGGCGCACAGCACGATATGGTGATATTCGGTCTCGCCGGAGCTTCGAAGTCGGGTGCGGCATTGCGGACACTGAATCTTGTAAGAGTTGTGGAATTCAGACCCATCCAATGCCACAAGGCAGCGCCCGTCGAGAATTTGGAAAGGCTTAAGGGCTTGATATTTCTACATTTGTTCCAGCGCTATGTCGAATCCAGGGAAAACATCCTGACAGTCGATTCGGTCCAATTGTTCTCGAATATGATTGTCAGTGGGCAGTTTGCGGATGCCGAATAAAGACCGACACGCATTTTTGTTTTGCGCCTGATGGCAAGTTCTTTGATGTTCAAGAAAAGACGGCGACTGAATGAAAAAAGCCGAAAACGCTGCCATCGCGATATCGACGAAGGGATACTGTTTGTTGTGGCCGTTGCGAGGGTCTGCGATGTTGCGGAATCGTTTTCGCAATTTGCCAATGCCCAAATCCGAAATTAGAGAATGAATTCGCTTAACATTAGCAAGATTTTAGCGAATTTACTGAATTTTTCAGCTCCGATTATCGAAGACAGGAGCAACACGAAGAATTTGTCTGGATTTGCAGGAGATTGCCAACCTGATGCATTGTCGACTGGCATTTTCGCCACTGTGCAAAGGTGCGCAACCCTTCCGGAGTCGGAATGGATTCAAGCCCGGTTCGAAAAAGCGCCCCCGAGGCGCTCAGCTCATAACAGAAGCGGAAAGCCTCGAATATGATCCAGCGCTTCATCCATCACCTTGCGGTGGCAGGCATTGACTTTCACTGTCCATTGCCGGGCATGGCGTACGATCAGTGCAGCGACATCATACAGACGCAAACGCACTGTAGGAGCACGGGCAGTTGACAACGAATCCGGCAATACCATCCGCATCAAGGCAAACAGGTTATAGGCAATTGAGCTTAACATCAGCCATGCTGCATTGGCATGAAAGTCCCCACAGGGCAATCTGGCGGCGGCGAAATCACTGCGAAGCTCCTTGATTCTGTTTTCGCTCGACTCGCCACGCTGGTTATAAAAATGCACCACCTCGGGGTCTGATAACTCATCCTTGTTGGTTGCAATCGCACGATAAATGTTGCGCCCCCGTACCCCTGTTTCATCATCGCTGTTGATCAAAATGTCCAACTGTGAGTTGTCATCATCATCAATGTGCTTTCTTTGCACAATCAGCGTAAACGCTTCTGTTTTTGTCATCACATGCAACGTGCGACAAACCTGTTCTGTGTCCGATTCACTGCCATCACGATATACCAATGGGCGCCATTCGCAATCTTTGATTTCAGAGATGGTTTCTTTGACCGCACTATCCATCTTGGCACGGATCGCAAAGCCCATGCCACTGTCCATCGCATAGTTGATCACCCCGGCTTGATAGCCGGCAGCATCAATGCGAACATCCGATACCGACACACCCTCCGGCAATGCCGACTCACAGCGCTGGATGAACTGTAAATTCTCTTTGTTCGGAGATTCATTGCCTTCTCGAAACTCTACCGCCACCACCTGGTCGGTTTCAGCGATGTGCCCGACCATCGGCGTGTAACCACGGTGCTTCTTATACGTGTACCGAGCTGTGCGCTTGTTCGATTCGATCACCGTAGCATCTATGTCCAAGGTAATCTGCGTTCGGTTGTAAAGCCCTGCTGCAAGAATTGTTTTGTTAATATTGACCAATCCTTGCATCGCCTGACAACTGCGCCCGACACGCCGCAACCAATTGCCCAGTGTCTTGGCCCCAGGCAACTTCCCGCAGCCCAATAGCTTCATCAAAGGCTTTTCTTTTTGCAAATGGCTTACGTCGTCAAGACATTTGCCGCCTTCATGAAACAGCAACATGAAAATATTGAACATCGCTCCTTGACGGTAGCCGCGGTTGCTGCCCGCTACAGGCAATTGCCGATCTGCCAATTGTTCCAGACCAAGACGCTGCATTAGCTGTGCAACGACGATCAAACCGACGCGGGAGGTTAAAATACGTTTGCTGATTCCAATTTTATGGGGTAAAATCGACATGAGCCTTGTACCTCTGAGATATTTTTGGGCTTCACCCATTGGGTGAAATCCGATTTTTGTTGAAAACCTTATTGTACAAGGCTTTTCTATTGATCTCAGATTTCTAATTGCGGATTAGGGCAATGAGATGATCGACCATCAATTTCATGTTGGCGTATCATATCATATTTGGCACAAAAGTACAAGTCAATAAAAACAATTACTTACGTTGATATTCAATGAATCGGATTACAAATATCTGCCAAAATGAGAACTGCTGGTTCAAGGTTGCGCATGTTATTTGAATTTTTGCATTGTGTTAAAATGTTAAAAATTTGCAAAGTACCATGAATTGAGTGAAACTGGATTGGCACTGAGATGGTAACGCCCGAAGATGTGAAGCAATGGATAGAAGAAGCTCTGAGTGATTCTTCAGCCGAAGTGATTGGAGACGGCAGGCATTTTGAAGCCGTTGTTGTGTGCCCGCAATTTGATGGCAAGTCGATGCTAGAGCAGCATAGGATGGTTTATGGTGGGCTAGGCAATAGGATGGATGATGCAATTCATGCATTGTCCTTACGAACATACACTCCCGAACAATGGAATGGCAATCCTGCCTGACTTTTCGAAACAGATGATTATCAAATACTGACAGGAGAAATCGAAATTATGGATGTTGAAGACCGCATCAAAGAAACAGTAACCAACAACCGAGTTGTTCTATTCATGAAAGGAACGCCTCAGTTTCCACAGTGTGGATTTTCCAGCCGCGCGATACAAATCCTTGAGGCCTGCGGAACAGAGTACGAAACAGTGAATGTGTTAAGCGATATGGATGTCCGCGAAGGCATCAAGCGCTATTCGAACTGGCCTACAATCCCACAAGTTTATATCAATGGTGAATTCGTAGGTGGCAGTGACATCCTGCTATCGATGTATCAGAATGGCGAACTTCAATCAAAGCTTAACCCTGTAAACTGAAGAAACCTAACCTGTTTCAATCCCCGTAAGGTCTCCTCAATGGAAAGGCTGATTGTCAACGGCGGAGTACCCCTTGAAGGTGTGGTTCGAATATCCGGCGCCAAGAATGCGGGTCTGCCAATTCTGATTTCATCTCTTCTTTCTGAACACCCGTTACGAGTCAGCAATATCCCTCATCTGAAGGATATGACTACCGCGCTAGACTTACTGAGTCGGCTCGGTGCTTCTGTGGAAGTGGATGAAAGCGGCTCGGTAGCAGTGAATTCCAAAGCGGTAACTAGATTTCGCGCCACGTATGAGATTGTGGAAACGATGCGAGCTTCGATACTGGTGCTAGGACCATTGCTGGCGCGATTTGGGCAAGCTGACGTATCCATGCCTGGCGGATGTGCGATCGGCTCAAGACCGGTAGATTTGCATATTGAAGGACTGATTGCAATGGGTGCTGAAATTGATCTTGAAGACGGATACATTAAAGCAACTGCAAAGAGGTTGCACGGCGCACACATATTCATGGATACAGTCTCGGTAACTGGAACTGAAAACCTGATGATGGCGGCCACACTGGCGAAAGGCACGACTGTCATTGAAAATGCAGCACAGGAACCCGAAGTGGTTGATCTTGCTGCCTGCCTGCAAGGCATGGGTGCGAAAATTGACGGCGCTGGAACCAGCAGGATAACCATAGAAGGTGTCGACAGCCTCGACAAACTACACAGTCACCATATTATTGCAGACCGAATCGAAGCCGGAACCTATCTGGTAGCCGGTGCGGTAACTCGTGGACGAGTTCGAGTGCGAGATGTACAGCCGGGCAATCTGGTGGCGGTTCTGGACAAGCTTCAAGAAGCGGGGGCGGATATCAGCATCGGGACTGACTGGGTTGAACTCTCGATGATAAACAAGCGACCGAAAGGTGTCGATATTCGGACAGCCCCGTTCCCAGGATTTCCAACCGACATGCAAGCGCAGTTTCTGATGATGAACTGCATCGCAACCGGTAACGGCTCAGTTACAGAAACGATATTTGAAAACAGGTTCCAGCATGTTGAGGAACTTAAACGTATGGGCGCTTCTATTACCATGAATGGCTGCACAGCATCGGTTCGCGGTGTCGAGGCATTGAATGGTGCCCGCGTAACCGCGACAGACCTTCGTGCTTCAGCCTGTCTTGCTTTGGCAGGGCTGGTAGCGAAGTCTACAACTGTCATAGAGAAGATTCATCATATTGATCGTGGCTATACCTGTATTGAGGAGAAGCTGAGAAAGCTTGAAGCTCAGATCCTCCGCGTTCACGATAACGGAAACTTTTCCGAAACCGATCGTATTCACGCGGCTTCAAGTTAAAGTCGCGAGACCCAGCGGATTTCCACTCTCCACCATCTGCATGGCGGATTGCGATAAATATGCCCAATAGTCGCATAACGATTGCTATTTCAAAAGGTCGAATCACCAAAGCGGTGCAACCGCTATTGGAATTGGCAGGTATCGGGCCGCTTGAAGACTTGCACAATTCGAGAAAGTTGGTGTTTGAGACGAAGATGCCTAACGTTGATCTGATTGTTGTGCGTAGCACGGATGTCCCCACGTATGTCCAACTAGGCAGTGCTGACTTCGGAATTGTCGGCAAAGATGTACTGCTTGAGATTCAAAACGGCAGCTACTATGAACTGGTTGATCTCGGAATATCTCGATGTCAGCTGGTTGTCGCTGAAGTAGAGGAATTCGAGCCGGAACAAGGTTATAGCGGTCGCAAGAGCAGAGTGGCGACCAAGTATGTCAATACAACTAGAAGACACTTTGCTTCAAAAGGAATTTATGTTGACGTGATGCACCTGAGCGGTTCGATGGAACTTGCCCCATTGCGTGGTCTGGCAGATCGAATCGTAGATTTGTCGCAGACTGGCGAAACGCTTCGCAGCAACGGTTTAAAGAAAGTCGAAACTATTGCCGACATCAGTACGCGTCTGATTGCCAACAAGGCCTCCATGAGGCTCAAAGAGAAATCAATGAAATACATTGCAGGTAATTTGGAAGCGGCTGCTCGAGAATATGCCGATGGAACTTGAGATTCGTCAGCTTTCCACTTCCGAAAGTTCATTTGAGGATGAACTGAACGACATATTGTCCAGAGGTTCCGAATTCGACCCTGACGTCGATCGTACGGTTCGCAGAATCATAGAAAATGTCAGAAGCCGGGGTGATGAAGCACTGCTGGAATGTACGCGGGAGTATGATCGAAATCATGCGAAATCCGCGAGTGACCTGGAAATTCATTCTCAAGAACTGCAGAATGCCGCCAACCGGATTCAGCCAGAATTGCTTGAAGCCATTCAATTCGCTGCCAACAGAGTTCGTAGATTTCATGAACGGCAAATAGAAACTTCGTGGACCTACGAAGAGGACGATGGTTCTCGGTATGGCCAGCAGTTGACTCCAATAGAAAAAGTCGGAGTCTATGTGCCAGGAGGGCGTGCTGCGTACCCGTCTTCAGTGCTGATGACTGCGGTGCCAGCGAAAGTCGCAGGCGTCAGTCAGATTGTCATGACGGTTCCGGCGACAGAAGGGGAAATCAGGGACTCTGTTCTGGCTGCCGCACATGTAGCGGGAGTCGATCGTGTATTTGCCATTGGAGGAGCACAGGCCATAGCGGCACTTGCGTTTGGCACGAAAACAGTCCCCAGGGTGGACAAAATTGTTGGTCCCGGCAACGCTTGGGTTTCTGCAGCAAAACGCCAAGTGTTCGGTCATGTGGGTATCGACCTCATCGCAGGTCCCTCTGAAGTCGTCGTAGTTTGTGATGACAGTGCTGATGCGAATTGGGTAGCCATGGATTTATTTGCTCAGGCCGAGCACGATCAAGATGCTCAGTCTATTCTGATTTGCACTAGTTACGGGAAGATCGAAGAAGTGCGAAAGGCCATGCAGGAAGAACTTCCGGGAATGGAAAGAAAGGATATCATCGCTCGTGCATTGGCCAAACAAGGCGCTTTGATTCACGTCAGGAGTCAGGAAGAGCTGATTCAGCTCGTTAATCGATTGGCTCCGGAACATCTTGAACTGATGATGGAAAATCCTAGTGCTCTCGTGGGAAAGATTCGTAATGCAGGGGCAATCTTTGTCGGCTGTCACAGTGCTGAGGTGCTTGGCGACTACTGTGCCGGCCCCAATCATGTGCTGCCTACATCGGGTGCTGCGAGATTCAGTTCTCCGCTCGGAGTTTACGATTTCCTGAAACGAACCTCGTTGATCTCTTGCTCACCTGAAGGCTCAAGACGCCTTGCTCGAACTGCGAGTATCCTGGCTCGTGAGGAGCAGCTCACGGCGCATGCTCGCTCGGCTGAGTATCGGGAGCAGTGATGATGAATAGACCGCATAAAAAAGGCACTGAACTTGTACATCCCCAGATTCGAGAACTAACTGCATATCGAGTTCAGCCAAACGACTGCGAGATCAAGCTGGATGCAATGGAAAGCCCGTATGGATTCGGTGAATCCTTGTTGGACCGCTGGCATCAGCAACTTGAGCGTGTAGAGGTAAATCGATATCCGGACGCCAGTGCAGAAGCGCTAAAAAAGGGACTACGGGATGTATTTGAGATTCCTGGCAACTTTGAGGTAACGCTGGGGAATGGTTCAGACGAGCTCCTTCAGTTGATTCAGCTTGCAGTCGGTGGTTACGGACGGTGCATTATGGCGCCTCAGCCGTCTTTCGCCATGTACGAAATCATAGCCCAATATACGAGAGGAAATTTCATTGGCGTTGATTTGGATGAGCATTTCCAGCTGCCTGAGGATGAGTGGCTGTCGTCAGTAGAACGCAGTAAGCCGGACTGCGTATTTTTCGCCTATCCGAACAACCCAACCGGAAATTTGTTTCCACCGGATGTTATTGAGGAAACTGCGCGCCTGACGGATGGATTGGTTGTAGTCGATGAGGCTTATCATGCGTATTCTAGCGAGAGCATGATGTCTGCAATGAATGATCACGAAAATCTAGTGATTGTCAGGACTCTTTCGAAAAGTGGACTGGCAGGATTGCGGGTTGGCTATCTTGTGAGTCACCCCGCATGGGGGCATGAGTTCGAAAAACTGCGTCTTCCATACAATATTGGCTGTTTGCATCAGGAAACTGCAGTGTTTGCGTTGAATCACTGGGATGAAATTCAAATGAGCGAGCGCATTATTGCCGAAAGATCTCGGGTTTCATCAGTTCTTGCAAAAGATGAAAGAATAAAAGTATACCCGTCCGACACCAATTTTATTACGGTCAGAGTAAAGCAAGGGCGAGCTTCAGAACTATTTGAAGCTCTTAAGAGCGACGGCGTTTTGATTAAATTTCTGGACGGAACGCACCCGATTTTATCAAACTGTCTACGCATCACAATCGGCACGATGGCAGAGAATGATTTGATGTGTAATACCTTGATTCGCAATATTAAATAGACGGTTTACTAATTTATCAAACAGGTAAGAATGATCAATACCCCGCCCAACTCTCCGTATTATGGGGGAAGTCCCGGACAGAATGTAGACGATATTGTTGAGCAGATGAATGAAAGCGACCTCCGTACTATTCTTGGAGATGATGGCATATCAATTATCGCAGCGATTTCTGAGCCCAAGAACAAATTGGAAAGGATGCATCGGGTGGCTACAAATTTGCTGCGAAATCATGCCAACAACCTTCTAGTTCGTAGTGATATTCGAGAAATATTTTTAAACTACATGTCAAGTGGAAAGCGTGTTGAGCTCGTACAAAGGTTAAATTTATTGAATATCGTCGCGTTAGCTAGCATTGATCCGATAAATGACGCTGTAACTCGTCAAAAATACTTAGGATTCTTCGGAATTGATGTCACAAGGAGCAGCTTCATTCTCGAAATCTTCAGATAAGACGGAAATTTCGCCTAAATATGGATTGTTTCCATATCAACGACGCACAATGAGACAAGTATGCACCACAATTCGGGGAGGTTATGGCAGGGTTGTAATGCACATGCCTACCGGTTCGGGAAAGACACGAACAGCAATGCACATTGTTAGTCTAATTTTGTTGAATTCAGAACCATCTATAGTGGTTTGACTAGCCGCAAGTGCAGAGTTGCTTGAGCAAGCGGCTGATGCGTTTCAGAATGCTTGGCCATATCTCGGAAATCGTGAAGTCCAAGTGTTGCGATTTTGGGGTGATCATACACCGGAACTGTCTGGTTTTTCAGATGGTATTGTGATCGCAGGAATATTCTGGAATGTTCTTTCGAACATCAGCTTCTATTCGATCAGTAACGGATATTGTGACCCTACAAACGCTTCGCGTATTTCGCAGGATTTCGGTTATGCCAACGCAAGGGCCTGCTCCATCGCATCGTGCTGGAACGCACCGGCAAAAGCATCGATCTCGCCCGCGGACGCACCCTCCGCCCGAAGAGCCTCGCGCCAGGTCCCGTTCACAATAGCCGCCATTCGAGACGCCATCTGTTCCGCATCCTCTCTTTCGATATCGAAGAACCCAGCTGCATCGAGCGCGAGCGTCAACGAAGCTTCGAAAGGCTCGCCCTCCAGGATGCCGGTCTGCAGCATACGCTGACGCGTGGGTGCAGGATTGATGTCGAAAGCCGGGGAGAGGCGCCACCGGTCCCTACCGGCATAGATGAACCCATGATTCTTCAAATGATCATCGGTATTTGACACAAGGACCGTAAAGACGATCCGACGCCAGAGTTCACGAAGGTCATCGCTCGGCTGACTGGAAATCTGACGAATGACGTCTGCGATGTCTGTATAGTACCGGCTTTCGGCGCTTTCCAAATCGAGAGCCGTCCGCGCCGACATGTAGGGAATTCGAACGTCTCCCCGGCGGTCGAACCGCCGGATCAGCGCCACTGGGCTATCGCTGCGAACGAACTCAAGGCGAGCTTCCGGAACGCGCAGGCCGCACCTTGCAGCAAGCCTCAACGTGGCGATCTCAGCGCGCTCCACGGCGCGCAGATCATCGCGCGAGGTGAATTTCGCGATCCACTATAGGGCGACAATCAAGATAAGAATCTTGCGACAATCAGGGTAAGAAAAGGTTTCGCGTCCTGAAACGCAGTGAGGACGAAGTCCGAACGGAGTTTCAGGACGCGCGGTCGAAAGAATTTTCGACCCTCTGAATTGCTGACTTGACGTTTGCGACAGTTCCGGCACTAAACTTGTAATTTCGCAGCCATGCGGGGTTCACAAGATGCCGGGATGTCATGTAAATGATTATCAAGTGAGAAAATTCATGAAACTAAAACTAACTCATTCGATTGACAAAGCCGCTGTGAAATCTGGATTCAGCTGTGCTACCGGCTACCGAATCAACAAGGACAGTCGGCTTCCGTCTGAAAAAACCAAAGTGAAGCGCACTCGTCGTCGGCCGGATCCATTGGCAGGCATATTTGAGGAACAAGTGGTGCCGATGCTGGAGAAATGCCCGAACCTACGTGCGGTGGCTGTGTACCGGGAAGTGATGCGCCTCAATCCACAGCTCACTGCCGGCGTGAGGCGCACATTGGAGCGTCGCATTCGGGACTGGAGAGCGCAGCATGGACCGCAGCAGGAAGTGATTTTCCGCCAGCGTCAGGAGCCAGGTCGCATGGGCATATCGGACTTTACCGACATGAACTGGATCGGTGTGACGATTGGCGGGTGCAAGTTTGATCACAAGCTGTATCACTTCCGCCTGGCGTGGTCGGGCTTCACCCATGTCGATGTAGTTCAGGGTGGCGAGAGCTTTGCTGCATTGGAGCAGGGAGTGCAGGATGCGCTGTGGACTTTAGGCGGTGTGCCGCGTGAATGCCGCACCGACAGCCTGTCGGCAGCGTTTCGCAATATCAGCAAGGATGATGGCGAGGACCTGACCGAGAGTTATCGCCAGTTGTGCGAGCACTACGGGATGCGGGCGACACGCAACAATCGAGGCGTGGCGCACGAAAACGGCGCCATTGAAGGTCCGCATGGACATCTGAAGCGTGCGATCGAAGATGCGCTGGCACTGCGTGGCTCGAAAGATTTCGAGACGCTGGATGAGTATCGGGATTTCATCGTCCAAATCACCGGCAATATCAATCTGCGGCACAGCAAGAAAATTGAGGCGGAGCGCGAAGTGCTGCGGGCGTTGCCGGGCCGACGCACCACGGATTACAAGGAGACCAACGTACGGGTCACCCGTTCCAGCGGTTTCGTTCTGCGCAAGGTGTTTTACACGGTGCCTTCGCGTCTGATCGGTCATCGTCTGGGGGTGAGGCTCTACGCGGATCGTGTAGAGCTGTATCTGGGCAGTCGCCATCAGTTGACCCTGCCACGCGGTCATCACCATTCATCGGCCAGGCATTGGTGTGCGCATGTGGTCAATTATCATCATGTGATTCATTCTCTGAGGCGCAAGCCGATGGCGCTGATGAGTTGGGTTTACCGAGATCAGCTGTTTCCGCACGAGGCGTATCGACATTGTTTCGAGGTGGCACTGGAGCGCACCACGCCACGGCAAGCCTGTCGGCTGGCGGTACAGCTGTTGTCGTTGGCTCACGACCACAACTGCGAAGCCCGGCTGGCGCAGCAGATCGAACAATGCCTGCAGCAAGGCGCGCTTCCGGACATGCTCGAGATGCAAAAGCAATTTGCCGTGCAGCACGGTACCATGCCGCAACTGCATGTGGAATCGAGCACTCTGGCCAGCTATGCGTCGCTGCTGCAGCAAGGAGCTGAGTCATGAGTGCCAAGCGTCACAAAAGCAGCCATTCGACCGATGCAGTCAAACTGGCACTGATGCTGTCGGAGTTGCGCTTGCCGGCGATGAAACAGATGTGGTCAGGCTTTGCCGAACGCGCCGATACCGAAGGCTGGCCGGCTGCTCGGCTGCTGTCGACCCTGGCTGAGCTCGAACTGGCCGAACGTGACCGGCGGCGCATTGAACGCCACCTCAAAGAAGCCCGGCTGGTGCCCGGTAAAACGATCTCCAGCTTCGACTTCAATGTGGTGCCGGTCGTCTCCAAGTCCAAAGTCATGGCACTGGCGGCCGGCGATGTGTGGCTCAACAATGGTCACAACCTGTTGATGTTTGGGCCGCCCGGTACCGGCAAAAGCCACTTATCATCAGCAATCGGACTGGCCCTGGTGGAAAACGGCTATCGTGTGCTGTTCACTCGAACCACCGACCTGGTGCAACGCCTGCAACGGGCACGTCGCGAATTGACGCTCGAAAATCTGCTGGCGCGGCTGGACCGATATCATTTGCTGATTCTGGACGATTTTGCCTACGTCAGCAAAGATCAGATGGAAACCAGCGTGCTGTTCGAGCTGATCTCAGTGCGCTATGAACGGCGTTCCATTCTGATTACCGCCAATCAGCCGTTTGACCAATGGCACAAAGTGTTCCCAGACCAGAGCACTGCGGTGGCCGCGGTGGACCGACTGGTTCACCATGCGACCATTCTGGAAATGAACGTCGAAAGCTACCGCCGGCGACACGCAGTTGAACAGTTGCGAGATAAGCCCGCACGAGCGTCAAAGCGTGCCACTGCAAAAAAAGCTCAGCCCAAGTCCGTTCAAGACTGACAGCTGATCCATTCAACCTGCTGAACACGGGGCACAAGCCCCGTGTTCACATCCTGTCGTTGATCGACTTTTTTTAATCGAATCAGTGAAACTGCAAATAATTCTGCTATTATTTGAGACCTGATCGCAGCGTCAAAAAATTCTTACCTTGATTGTCGCTGATTCTTATCTTGATTGTCGCTCCACAATCCACAGCTGTCCATCCCCCTCAACGCTCGCTTTCGGCCGTGCGCCACCGAGAGAGCCCGCCACTCCCGCAAGGTCGCGAACAGCTTCTTCTGCGAGCTCCGGATCGCGCTCGAACTGATGCGCCAGCACTCTCAGTCGCTCGAGTTCTATCAACCGTGGCACGGGCGGCGATAGCCGAGACAGCGGTTTCATATTGTCGTCGAGAAAACGCAAGGCACCATGGCGCGTGTGGTCGTCGGATAACGTCAGGTATTCGAACTCGGTGAGACCACCGCCGAGCGCACGAGTCATCAATGCCCGGCCCCAGGAGTCGGGCGCCGCATCCTGAAAGCAGACTTGCAAAGCATTACGCCGGTCACCTCGGCCGGACGCGAAGAATCCCCCTGCCTGGAGCGGCAAGCCGGGTGCGAGCCGGAAACGGTCGCCCGCTTCCAGCCATTCTCGGTCATATTCAAACTGAGCATGTTGCCGGCGGCCATCGCTCTCGAAACGCAATCGACCAACAACGCGCATTGCCTGACCCAGTGCGACTACGGCTTCGGGCATCAGAAACCAACCCCTTCATCGTCCGATGGGTCGCCGTTCGAAATGCTTTGGCTCCCGGATGTGGATTGACTGGGCGTCTTTCTCCGCCTGCCTTCGATCCGCTTTGGTAGCGTGTTGCGCTCCAGCAGTAAGGCCGTTTCGTCCGAAGCTGGATCGAGCAGATCGCTGATACAGTCGATTTCGCCAAGGGCGAGGCACGCCATCGCTAGCGTTCCCGTACTGACACCGTCATCGCCCTTTTCAAGGCGCATGATGGTACGATCTGACACGCCAACGCGGTTCGCAAAATCCTTGACAGCAATTCTGCGCTTCAACCGTGCCATTTTCAGATTTTCACCCATCTGGCGCAGCGCTCTTTGAGCACGTTGAGATTTCATACTAGCCGTCATATTTGTCACCTAACACTACAATAGATGACAAATATAGCAGTTAGCAAGGATAAAAGCTGAACATCCGTTGAAAAAGTTGTCGACAGGAGCTAGTCAGGAGCCGCACAATCTTTAGACGTGGCGAGATGCCCCTTCAGAGGAAGTGCCCTGTTAGTTGGTCGGCGCGGAAGCATGAACCGCTTGATACACACGGAATCAATGGCTTGACAGGCCGATCGGTGTCGAAAATGTAGAGCACCAAGCAACGGCGCAGCATGTCGTCGGAGAATATCTCGACCAGAGCGCGGCTGATGATGAGGTCCTGCTAGACCTGTCGCTGATTGCCCAGGTGACGATATTCTGTGCCGGAATCATGCGTCGCGCTCCATGCCGCACGATGACGCGTCATCGCAGATCGCGCTGCCGCTGCTAATTGCGGCAGAACATCGCAATAGACTTCGCGCCGATCCATTTCCATAGCAGCAACACCAACACTGCTTCACAGATCTCGATGCCGTTTCGTTTGCAGATTCCGGCGCTGCGGATTTGCCGGTTCATGTTCATGTCTTTCCAGGATTGTGCGAACACATTGTCGATATATTGGCAGCCAAACCGCAGTGTGAAATATGTTGCATGGCACACCTTATATTTCTCGCGAATCGGCCGAGCAGTCACTACGAGAATTTCACGAAAAACTATCAGTGAGGTTAAAATGTTCCGCTGCGCTCCATCTGCCGATGCACACAGGTGCAAACAAAGCGGGAGTCGATATCCTGATCTTCTGGAACAAACGGAAAATTGAAGGAGCCCTGTACGCCGTATTGTGCCTACTTGAGCCCTGGTCATTTGTTTCACAATGCAATTGTTGTGTGCCATTCCAAACGCGGGTAAGTACCTGGAATTTTCGATTGAAGGTGCGGACTACTATCCATAGCAGCAGAACCTGTTCCGTGAATATCCGTATCACATCTCAGACGGTCATGCTACTTTGACGGATGCGCCAGGCTGGGGAGTTGAGATTAATTCGAGTTGGCTGGCCGATTCAATCCATCAAATCAGCGCGCTCGAAAGCTGACTGAGTTGGTCAACGTTTCTATGCTTATTCCATGCAGATTCGCAAGGCAAATTTTTTGTCACGCTAACCGAACGCCATCGACTCGTGATTTTAGCCTATGGATCACAAGTATGTTCAGGCCACTGGCATGAAACCATGCACTGTGCCTGATTTGAACCGCTTCAGGTGATGCCGCAACCGATTTTCAGTATTCTTTCAGTGAACTGTCCTATGGGAGTACGGATTTTTCCTGTTTCGGCTGTTGCCGAACAACGATTTTTCGCAATCACAATTCGGTGGGTCATCGACATACGGCCCCGGTGATCGGCGAACGCCGACCCCTGCGTCGCGTGTTCCCGGCCAGGCCCAGATAATCCAGGAGCAAACGTGCGTTGGTGCGCAATTTGCGCATCGTCGGCGCAACTGATTCTGCGTGCCGTCTGATCACCGAGATCGCAAATCGGCGAAGTGCCGTGACGTTTTCCGGTCCATGCCCGGTGCGAATCAGAAGGTGATCCTCGTGCCAGGTGTTTGAGTCGTCCAAAATGCGATGATTCGATTCAATGGTCCAATGGCCGCGGTTGAGCCCCAGCAAAGTCTTCGGATCAGCCTGAGCGGCTTGCAGTGAGGTGATCCCGACAACGGTTTCCTGCGTCGTCTTGGTTACCTCGCCACGCCGGTAGTGGTCAATCGTGCGACGAATGCGGAATATCTGCGCGATGTCCGGAAATTTCGACTCGCGATTCAGATACGCCATCAGTTCGGCATTGTCGCTGACCCGGATTTCGCGGATCTCATGACGTCCATGCTGGACCTTGGGCACCTTTTTCCCTGCATCGGTCGCGTCACCGGTGCGGGTGACAAAGTCAGCTTCAGTATCCGGTCTGAGTCGAAGCAGATCGGTAAAATGAATACTCACCTCGCCAGTGAGATCTTTCTGGTTGTTCTTGAGAATAAACATATAGTGCCCGCCCCGGCTGAGAATATAGCTCGCAATCGCATGCTGCGTCAACAGCGCATCAGCGGTGATCACTTTGCCATTGAGGTCATCAATCGATTTCAGCAACGGGATGCACGCGCCGATCTCGTTGGTGTACTTTTGCTCCTCACTCCCGTCCGAGTCAAGCCTCATCTTTTTTTTTGCCAGATGCATGCGACTTTGATGCCCACAGGCGCCCAGCACATGAATCTGGCGATTGTTCCCGTCAACCGCTCCTTTCATCGTCTTGCCATCGATCGCAATCGCCTCATCGCAGCCGTCAATCGATATGCACCATTTGCGAAGCGCGTCATCGAACTGCCCGGGGTCGGTTCTGACCAGCGCCTCGCGGATGCAATACACGCTTGGACGCTGGACTTTGCCACGCCGCAATCCAACCCTGAAATGACGAAGCACCTTTTCTGACTGCGCCTGTACCCATTCGCCCATCTCCTGATAGCCGCGCGCACCGCAAACTGTGGCTGCCGCCGCAATGGCCAGCAGTGTCCCGAGGCGATAGCGCCGCCCGCGACGCCCGCGCGGGTCCTCAATGTGTGAGAAATAATCCAGCAATGACTTGAAATCCGCGTCCGTATACATTTTCCTGCAAACTCCTTTCGGGAAATAGTGGGAATCAAGATGTGCGCCACCGAGCAACCGGCGCGCATCTGACCGAAGCGGGCGCACAAACATCAGCTTCGGTGATGAGCCTTGTCGGTAGCCGCGGCGTTGTCGCCGATAGCCGGCCGTCTGCCCGATCTGTATCCAGTTCTCCGCGCGATAACAGGTTCCGGCAAAGCGCTGCGGGTCAACGAAAGTCTCCATCAGCAGCACCGGGTGTCCGAATCGCACCGGCCAGTCCTTGACGACACGCTTGGCCAGCAACGATAAAGTGCGGGATGCGAGATTCGCAATCGGCTCCAGAATGAGGAATCTGCTCTGGTTGGTGATCAGGTGCAGTCTTGCGCCACGGTCTCTTGGGTGCCAGCCGAGCCACTCATCTCGGGCGCGGCTTTTCAGGGCCGCCGCATAAAATGAACTCAGCGCAACCCATCGGCCCTGCAAAACCGCGGCATAAAACGCGCTCTCACCGATCTTGTGCGGGGCGCCAAGATAGTGATGCTGCCGCATCAGCGCAAGGAATTTCTCCTCCTCGTCGCGTCTGACCGGTACGATGACCAACTCCGACAAATTCATCTCTCACCGTTTCAGTTCAACTTCAGTTGGCTGAACCATACACGAATCAATCAGAAAAGTCCAGTATCAGACGCTATTTATTTCATATCATACAGTTGAACTGAACAAAAATTCGCCCTGTGCAGATTCGCGGCCTGTTTCCGTTTGAATCCGTAATTACCTATAATTCAAACACAAATTGGAACATTTTCTGAAGTTGCCGATTGTGCAAATTCAAATTCAACCGTGCAGACCGCCGTGAATCAGACCAACCGAACAGCTGAAGTTCATAGAAAAACGAAAGAAACTGATATTTCCGTTTCTTTGAATCTGGATGGGAGTGGCTCGTCCACACTGGATGTTGGCGTTCCATTCTTTGAGCATATGCTGGATCAGATTGCACGTCACGGAATGTTGGATTTGAACATAAAAGCTGTCGGCGACCTGCAGATTGACGCACACCACACCGTCGAAGATGTCGGAATCACACTTGGGCAGGCAGTGAGCGAATCAATCGGCAACAAGTCCGGTATCGTTCGTTATGGACACGCTTATGTACCACTTGACGAGGCGCTGTCAAGAGTGGTGATTGATTTTTCCGGGCGTCCGTCGCTGGAGTATGATGTCAACTATACAAGAGCGCGAGTTGGCGACTTTGATATCGATCTTGTTCGCGAGTTTTTTCAGGCCTTTTGTAATCACGCGAAAGTTACATTGCATATCAACAACTTGAGCGGCAGAAACACGCATCACATCGCAGAATCGATATTCAAGGCTTTTGGGCGGGCGTTTCGCATGGCCGCTTCCTTTGATGTGAAATCCGAAGGATCGATTCCTTCAACAAAAGGAAGCCTGTAAACCTTTAGCTTCAGCGGCAAACGCTGTTGAAATTCCTGATATGTCTAAAATCTCGATTGCCGATTTCGGCACCGGAAATCTTCACTCTGTAATTCATGCTATCGAAGCGGTTGCACACAACTCTCAAGTGGTATCGACACGTCTTGCGTCGGAGATTCGAAACGCCGATCGACTGGTTTTACCTGGGCAAGGCGCAATCGGTACCTGGATGAAAGAACTGCAGGATGACGAAGTACGTCAGGCAATTGAAGATGCTTTGATAAACAAACCGGTGCTGGGTATCTGTCTTGGAATGCAAGCCCTGTATTCGTACAGTGAAGAAGATGGTGGTGTTGAAGGTCTCAGCATATTGTCTGGACGCGTCAGGCAGTTCGACAATCAACTGCAGGACGCCGGGCGCCAGATCAAGGTTCCTCACATGGGATGGAGCAAGGTTCATCAAACGAAGGAACATCCTCTATGGCAGGGGATTTCGCAAGATACAAGATTCTATTTCGTTCATAGCTACCATGCGGATGCCGATGAACAATCGGAAGTCGCTGCCACAGCTTGCTATGGGTTGGATTTTGCTTGTGCAGCGGTCCGCGAAAACCTGTTTGCGGTCCAGTTTCACCCAGAAAAAAGTCGGCAGCATGGGTTGCGGCTACTGACTAATTTCATCGGTTGGAGCGGGAACGACTGAACACTGGCTTGTGGCTGCCCCAAGTGCAGTCGATATTCGTCAGTCGTATAATTGAAACTACTTCCTGCCCCAAGTAATTCATATTCATGCTTTTAATTCCGGCAATAGACATCAAGGACGGGCGATGTGTTCGCCTTGTTCAGGGAAGAATGCTCGATGCAACTGTTTACTCAGAAGACCCAGTCAGCCAGGCAGATCGTTGGGTTGAAGCAGGTGCAGAAAGGATACATATCGTGGATCTGAATGGAGCAGTGCAAGGCACCCCAGTGAATGCGGACATCATTGGTAAAATAGCCGACCGGCATTCGAGCATTGACGTTCAGGTAGGCGGCGGAATACGCAATCTCGAAACAGCTGCAAGATATTTTGATGCAGGCGTGAAATTTGTGATTTTGGGCACGCAAGCTGTAAATGATCCCTCATTTATCGGTCAGATTAACGCACACTATCCCGCAAGTGTCATTGCAGGAATTGATGTACGGGATGGGGCTGCGGCAACGGAAGGTTGGTCAGGTAGCGGTCGAACCGATATCGTCAGTCTTGCCAAAGAAATGGAACAATTTGGAGCTTGCGCAATCGTGTATACCGATATAGAGCGAGATGGAATGCTGAGTGGCGTCAATGTTCGGGCGACCGCCTTTCTGGCATCGCAGATTTCGATTCCCGTCATTGCGTCTGGAGGTATTCGAGATATTGAGGACATCCACAATCTGCTGGATTCAGGAAGTAAAGGTATTATGGGAGCTATCGCTGGAAAATCACTGTATGAAGGCACCCTGGATTATGCTCAAGGGCTTAATTTGATTTCCAGCTTCAAGCAGCATGCAACACAGGTGAACAACTGAAATGTCGTTAGCCAAACGAATCATTCCCTGCCTGGATGTTGATGAAGGAAGAGTAGTTAAGGGAGTTCGATTTGTCGATATTCGAGACGCGGGAGATCCGGTTGAAGTCGCGAGAATTTACGACCAGCAAGGTGCTGATGAATTGACATTCCTGGATATAACAGCAAGTTCAAGCGGCCGGGATACCATTTTGCACATAGTCGAAGCCGTTGCCAAACAGGTGTTCATACCGCTGACAGTTGGGGGTGGCGTACGCAGTGTAGAAAATATACGCAGTCTTCTCAATGTTGGAGCGGACAAAATCTCAATTAACACATCCGCGGTGGAACGCCCCGAATTTATTTCCGAAGCAGCGGGTCGTTTTGGTTCGCAGTGCATTGTCGTGGCAATTGACGCACGTAGGATTCCAGATGCCGATCCGACAGCCTGGGAAGTGTATACCCATGGCGGTCGAACGCCGCGGGGACTTGATGCGGTGGAGTGGGCATGTCGTATGTGTGACTCAGGCGCGGGTGAAATTTTACTTACCAGCATGGACCGGGATGGCACCAAAATTGGATTCGATCTGGAACTGACGCGAACGATTTCGCAGGCGGTGCCAGTTCCAGTGATTGCTTCCGGCGGAGTTGGCGAACTGTCACATCTCGCCGATGGCATCGAGTATGGATATGCGGATGCGGTGCTTGCAGCAAGCATTTTCCACTTCGGTGAGTATACAATCGCACAGGCGAAGGATCATATGCGTAGCCGCGGAATTGAAGTTTGCGAAATAAGTTAGGAGCAATTAGCTCATGTCGAATGATTGGTGTGATGAATTGATCTGGTCAGAGGGAGGACTGCTTCCAGCGATTGCGCAGGATGCCAAGAGCGGGAAAGTGCTAATGGTCGCCTGGATGACGCCTGAAGCACTTAAAATTACGGTTGCGGAAGGCAGGGCTGTATACTGGTCAAGATCTCGACAAAAACTCTGGCGCAAGGGCGAGGAATCGGGGCACGTGCAGATTGTTCGGGAGATTCGTGTCGACTGCGATTCGGATACGATCCTGCTTCAGGTGGAACAACAAGGCGGAATTGCCTGCCATACAGGGCGGCAATCTTGTTTTTTTCGCAGGCTGGAGGGCGGGGTCTGGGTGAATGTTGATCCAGTTCTAAAGTCTCCGGAAGATATTTACACAAAGTAGGAGTCGCAGGATAATGCAGAAAGATGTTCTAACGGCTCTATCAAGAGTAATCGAGTCGAGGAAAAAAGCGGATGCGAATCAGTCGTATGTCGCTTCGCTGCATGCGAAGGGGCTGGATGCTGTCGCAGGAAAGGTAATTGAAGAAGCGAATGAAACGGTCCAAGCCGCAATAAGCGACGATGTAGACCAAGTGGTTTATGAAACGGCAGATTTATGGTTCCACAGCCTGGTTCTGCTTTCACATTTCAACTTAACGCATGAAGAAGTTTTGAATGAGCTGGATAGACGATTTGGTGTATCCGGGCTAGAAGAGAAGAAATTACGTAGATAATGATTGATGGGTAATTGTGAGTGACAATTACGTGTAAATGATAATTCTAAGGTTTTAACTACTAACTGGGAGGAAGAATGTTTGGTCCAGGAGGCATAAGTATCTGGCAGCTGCTGATCATACTCGTTATTGTGGTGCTTTTATTCGGCACAAAAAAACTGCGGGGAATGGGCGGCGATCTTGGTACGGCAATCAAGAGTTTTAAAAAATCCGTAAAAGAAGAAGGTACCGAAGAAGGAAAAGAAGAAGAAGAAAGTACTGACGACAAAGAGGCTTTGGCAGACACTGGCGAGACTTCAGAACAGGATGCTACTGCAGAGGTAGAGAAAGAAAAAGCCTAGCTCTGGTACACCAGATCATAACGGAGATCCATCGTGTTTGATGTTGGCTTTTGGGAAATTGCAATCATCGCGTTGATTGCCTTGATTATTCTCGGCCCGGAACGTCTGCCGCGAGCAGCTCGAACGATGGGTTTGTGGGTCGGCAAAGCACGCCGAACCCTATCAGAGGTGAAGCGGGATATCGACCGAGAACTTGATGCAAGCGAGCTCAAGAACATCAAAAATATCAAAGATGATTTGAAAGACACAAAAAATATATTTGAGGACGCAGCATCCACATTGAACGAAACAGCCTCCACGTTGAACGAAACAGCCTCCACATTCAACGAAAAAGTGGTTGACGAATATGAAACGGTCGCCGTCAAACCTGAAATCAACAAACCTGAGCCAGTAGCAAAAGAGCAAGAGGACCCTGCTGTGGGTGAAACCAAAACAGCTACATAATTGATGGCGAAACTCGACCAAAACTCCCCTTTCATCGGCACAACTTTCATATCACATTTAGTCGAGCTTCGTCAGCGCTTGATGCGCGGAGTGATTGCTATTCTGGTGGTGTTTGTTGCGTGCGCTCCATTTGCCAATACTCTGTACGAGTATCTGGCAGCACCTCTGATGTCGGTATTGCCTGAGGGCAATACCATGATTTCGACTGAACCGCACGGCCCGTTTTTTGTGCCGTTCAAATTTGCCTTTGCATTTTCAGTCGCAGTGGCAATGCCATATCTGCTCTATCAGCTTTGGGCGTTTGTTGCACCGGGTTTATATAAACGTGAAAAGAGAGCAGTCGTTCCTTTGCTTGTGACCAGCAGTGTTCTATTCTATCTGGGCATTCTTTTTGCTTACTTCATTGTCTTCCCGCTTGTCTTTGCTTTTTTTACCAGCACCGCTCCCGAAGGCGTTGCGGTGATGACCGACATCAATTCTTATCTCAGCTTTGTATTGAAGCTGTTTTTTGCATTTGGTATTGCATTTGAGGTTCCGATTGCGACTGTACTGCTGGTTAAGGCAGGAGTGACTACACCGGAAAGTCTATCTGCAAAACGACCTTACATTATTGTCTCGGCCTTTGTCGTCGGCATGTTTCTGACGCCGCCAGACGTTTTCTCTCAGACGATGCTTGCTATTCCGGTTTGGATATTGTTTGAAATCGGTTTGTATTTTTCTAAGCTGACGCGTCCCAAGAAATTCGACGAGGATGACGAAGAAGACGAAGTTGAACTAGACCCAACCGGATAAATTCAAACAAACCAAGATTTGGAACAGGCGCCCAAGGGTTTTCAATTGTATGAAGAGCGGTTGATTCCCTGGATCGGTAGAAAAATACAATTTCTTCCTGCTCACATCACGCGAAAGTCCAGTTCCACCAGAATTTGACCCCAATTGGTCGACTATTTCCAACAAGCAGATTCCTGCTGATTTTAAATTGTTCCACAACCTCACGGCAGCATTAGTTAAAGTATGAAAATGCGCAAAGGCAGTTCCACTGAAACACCACCAACCGTAGAAATTTCTCATGTTTGGAAAATTTTCGGTAGGCAGGCAACGGCCGCTATGCGGGCAATTCAGTTCGAAAACATTTCAAAAAATGAAGTTCTCGCCCGATTCAATTGTGTCGTAGGCGTTCAGGACGCATCTTTTTCAGTTGGCGAAGGAGAAGTGTTTTGCATTATGGGGCTATCCGGTAGCGGCAAGTCTACTTTAGTGCGCCACATCAATCGGCTTCTTGAACCGACTGCCGGAAAGATCATCATTCAAGGAGAGGACGTGATGAGTAAAGACGAAAAGCAGTTACGACTGATGCGAGCTGACAAAATCGGCATGGTGTTCCAGAATATTGCGCTGCTGCCGCATCGCACAGTCATTGACAATGTCGCATTGCCGTTAGATGTAAAGGGTATGAGTCGACGACAGCGTAGAGAGATTGCAGGGAGAGTATTGTCCATGGTTGAGTTGTCCGGTTGGGACCATTACTATGCACATGAACTGTCCGGTGGCATGCAGCAGCGAGTTGGTCTTGCCCGAGCAATGGCGGCTGATCCGGATATTTTGTTGATGGACGAGCCGTTTAGCGCACTGGACCCGCTAATTCGCCGTCAACTACAGGATGAGTTTATCAAACTGTCAAATATGACCAACAAGACGACTGTATTCATTACACATGATCTTGATGAAGCCATTCGAATCGGTCATCGAATTGCAATCATGAAGGATGGCGTTCTAGTTCAGATTGGAACAGCCGAAGAAATTGTCTCGAATCCAGCTGACGAATATGTCGCAGATTTTGTAGCGGGAATTTCACGCTTGAAATTGATCAGTGCACATCGAATCATGACTCCATTGTCGGAATATCGCAATGAGGGAGAAAATCTAGACACAGCACCCAGAGTAAGTGAAAATTCGGATCTTGATCAATTGATCGACGTATCGTTAAAAAATCCGGGACCGATGGTTATTACGAGCAATGACGGTGCAGATATAGGAGTGGTAGACCGTGAGCATCTGCTACGTGGAATTCAGGGGAGAAAGGAGGGAGTAGAATGAGTATTTCTGAACGGCCGGAGCCAGAAATTCACGATTCTCGTGATCAAGCAATCGCAGAATTTGTTGAATATGGTGCGGAATATTACAAGAAACAATTTGACAGACTGGATGATTCCTCGGGCTTTGTGCTGTCTTTCAATGCTGCAGCTGCACTATTGGGTTCGATTTGGTGGTGTGCCAGACATTTGTGGTCTTATTTCTGGATTTTTCTGACGCTGGAAACAATTGCACTGGTACAAGTCTGCCGTGGACTGTTTGCAACTCTCGGTATCGAAGAATTTGCCCGTGCCGAGCGTCTGTCAAAAATGGCAAAGTTGCGACATCAGGAAGCCGTCGAAGCGGTTTCCAATGAAGCGGGCAACGCCAGCACACTAGCGGAGTCAGCATCTGCACTGGAAAACGCAAGTGCGAGTGCACTGCAACAAGCCGAGCAGATTGCAGCCCAAGGTCCGTATCTGGTTGCTTTAGGCATCTGCGTGATTGTCGCATTGAAATTGACGCAAGGTTTGTATGCCAACAAAGCACTGAAGTCGAGATTTCAGCAATGGCGCGCCGAACCGAGTATTCCCAGGGGTGTGTTTTTGGTTCAGGTAAGCCTGATGAGTGCATTTTCTGTTCTTGCGATGAGCATTACTGCCTATCGATTCACATCCAGTCGGGTGCCCGAGTGGTTGACGTCCGTACCTGTAGATTCCCAATGGCGCCGTAATGCTGAAACTTTGGTAGACAACTGTTTTCAGTGGCTGACTGAATCGTTTGCTGAATTGTTCAGCGGAATTACTCGCACCATACGACTACTGTTGGATTTTCTGGAGATCATGATGATTGGCACGCCGTGGCCAATCATCATGATCGCCATTACTTTACTCGCGCTCAAGGTTGCTGGACCGCGTGTTGCAATATTTACGGCAGCAGCTCTTGCTTACTTGGGCGTACTAGGATTTTGGGAGAAGAGCATGCTGACCATTGCGTTGTTAGGGTCAGCTAGCCTCATTTGTTTAATTATCGGCATTCCGCTTGGGATTCTTTGTGCGCGCAAGGAAAAACTACGCTCAATGGTGTGGCCAGTTCTGGATCTGATGCAAACCATGCCATCTTTTGTTTATTTGATTCCGGTCATCGCATTTTTCGGTATCGGCAAGCCACCCGGAATCATTGCAACAATCGTCTTTGGAATGCCTCCGGTGATTCGTCTCACAGTACTTGGACTGAAAGGAGTGCCAAATTCTGTGAGGGAGGCGGCGGAAGCTTTTGGCGCATCGAAATCCTATCTGCTTTTTCGCGTTGATCTGCCTCTGGCCAAGCCATCCATCATGACTGGTGTGAATCAGACGATCCTGATGTGCTTGTCAATGGTAGTCATCGCGTCTTTGATAGGAGCCAAGGGGCTTGGGGAAGATGTTCTGGATGCATTGACCTATGCAAATGAAGGTAAAGGAATACTTGCAGGCGTGGCGATCTTATTTTGTGCTATGATTCTCGATCGTATTGTTCAAGGCAAACAGATATTTATTAGTAGTAAGCTATGAATTTTCATTTGTCGATTGTTAAGAAAGAGGAGAATTAAATGAAAATTGTAAAAAAATGCGTTATCGCAGCAGTAATAAGCATATTTTGCTTCTCCAATGCTAGCGCTGCCGAAACAGTAGTCATTGGGCAGCTAAACTGGGGATATGCAAAAGTTATGACTAACGTAATTAAAATTGTTGCCGAAGATAACTACGGTATACAGGTAGAAATGGTACCTGGCAACCATGCTGTGTTTTTTAAGGGAATGGATCAGGGTAAGGGTGAAGTTGACGTGCATCCAGAAGTGTGGCTGCCCAACAACCAAGGTTTGGTTGACAAGTATGTTAACGAAAGAGGCACAGTGGCATTGACCGGTCAGACGTTCCCGGCGATGGATGCTTTCTGTACCACGGCATATGCAAAGAACAAATATGGACTGAAGTCAGTTTACGATCTGACCCGACCGGAAATTGCTGCACTCACGGATCGAGATGGCGACGGCAGAGGAGAAATCTGGATGGGAGGGCCGGGCTGGAAGTCCACAAAGATTCATCAAATCAGAGCTCGTGATTATGGTTTTGCTGACCTGTATGAACTAACCGTTAGCGAAGAGGCCATTATTCTGGCACAGATAGATGCAGATGCTAAAGCCGACCGCGTAGTGGTTTGGGCATGTTATCTCCCGCATTATATTTTCAGCATGCATGATCTGGTAATTCTGGAAGAACCAGAGCATGACCCCGAAAAGTGGAAAGTAGCGGATTTGGCCGATGATGCGAATTGGCTGGAAAATTCCCACGTTTCAACAGCTTTTCCGCCGGTAAGTTCGCACATTGCATACTCTCACAGATTGGAGACAGACGCACCAGAAATGGTGAAGTTGCTGAACGGCATCAAGTTTTCAGAACAACTGATTAACGAATGGTTTTTAGCAATTGGCGTAGATGGGCGTGACGCAGTTGAATATTCACGCGAATGGGTGGATGCGAACAAGGAAATGGTTCAATCCTGGATGAACAACTGAGGCACTTCATCTGATAGAAACAAAAGTAGCGCTGGAATTATTCAGCGCTGCTTTTTTATCATCAATATTTTCAATTGGCAGATTTACAAGATTGAAATTCTGATCGCACCTTTCTTACAGAACAGTGCAGTTGCCTACCCACAGTAATTCGTCGTATTCCGATCGGTTGTGACACCGGCATTCCAGCAACAGAACAGGAAAATTTCGGGAACGCTCTATGAGTAACTCATCACGTCACTATAGCCATCTTGATCATGCTTATCACCTGCATTCGTTTACCGACCTACGTAAATACGAAGAACAACAATCCGTCGTTATACAGAAAGGAGCAGGAATTTATCTCGTTGATTCTGATGGAAAGCGGTACCTTGATGCCATGTCAAGCCTGTGGTGTGCGACTCTAGGATATAGCGAAGATAGGCTTGTTAAAGCGGCGCAAAAACAGTTATCGATTCTTCCATACAGCCACACTTTCCGCGGCAGGAGCAGCAACGTACTCGTCGATCTTGCGGAAAAAATCATTGAAATTTCTCCTAACCATCTAGTCAAAGTGTACTTTGCTGGATCGGGCTCCGAAGCGAATGAATCCGCAATCAAAATCGCTTGGTCTTATCACAAGTTCAACGGGAATCCTGGCAAGCGCAGAATCATATCTAGAACCAATGGCTATCATGGATCAACGATTTTTGCGACGCAGTTATCAGGCATGCCTTCAATGCATCAATATCTGAATACAGATTTACCTGATGTCATTTATGCCGATTTCCCGCATTATTCGACTGAAGCGTTGGAAAATGAGAGTGAATCCGAATTTGCATCTCGGTTAGCCAATCAGCTGGAAGATCAAATATTAGAATATGGCCCTGAAACGATTGCGGCATTTATTGCAGAACCGGTAATGGGCGTCGGTGGCGTCATCGTTCCGCCTGATACGTACTTTGAAAAAATCCAAGTGATATTAGATCGATACGATATTTTGCTGATCGCTGATGAGGTGATATGTGGATTTGGACGAACTGGAGACATGTTTGGATCTACTACATTCAATATTAAACCTGACATATTGACTGCTGCAAAGGGTATCTCTTCGGCATACTTCCCGATTTCAGCGGTTTTGATCACTGAAGAAATTCATGATGTACTGATTCAATCCAGCGTTCAGAAAGGCGTATTCAGTCACGGGTTTACTTACTCCGGACATCCAGTTGGCGCTGCAGTTGCATTAGAGACAATTGCGATATTAGAGGAAAGGGACATTCTCAATCATGTACGAACGGTCGGGCGAAAATTTCAGTCTGAAATTCAAAATCTGTACAAGATGCATTTTGTTTCCAATGTTCGCGGAATAGGCTTGATGGCCGGTTTCGACCTGGTAGCTGACAAAAAAAACAATGTCAGCTTTGACCCCCATCTAAGTGTAGGTACAAAACTGATGGACATTGCCGAGCATCACGGGCTGTTTGTTCGTGCAGTTGGTGATACGATTGTTATGGCCCCGCCACTGATTATCACTGAAGACGAAATTGACGAACTAGTTCGACGACTGACTGTGTCGTTGCTGGAAACCGATGCCGCTGTTCGCAATTCGTGACAATAAAATTTGGAACTGTCGGCCTGTTTACCCCAAAGCATCAAAACAAAATATTCACTTTCGGCTACGGATACTAAGCTAGCTGCAAGAGCCTCATTGCCTGAACTCTACTGAACTCGCTTATTCGTCAAGAGTTGATAAGGTCAAATGCTTCACCCCAACAATCCGAAACAAGATAGCCTTCTGGATATGGGTCGGAAGGGTCGATTCCAATCTGGTGCATCCCGTGAATCCACCCTCTTCCGGCTATTGAAGGCACGACTGCGAGATGTCCGTAAATTTCAGTCGTTCTAAGCAATTTCACCTGAAACTGACTGTCTATGATCGAGAGTGCGGTGAAAGAATCACCTACTCGAACTTGATTTTTCGCATGCATCAACGCCAAACGCGCAGAATTTCCTGTTCCGCAGGGTGAGCGATCAACGCGACCTGGCGGCATGATAGTCGCTCCTTTGAGTTTCCCATCATCGGTGTTACTGATGAACATGACGTAGGACAGGCCGTTGAGCGCCTCAAATTCAGGGTGAAATATTTCAAGCTGTTGGTTGGCAGCTCTTTGAATCTTCGATCCAGCGTCAACCAGAGAACGAGCAAAATCCGGTTCAATGGACAAGCCGACTGTCGAGGGATCAACGAGCGCATAAAAAATTCCACCGAATACGATGCTGATCACTACCTTCCCGTAGCCTTGGACTTCTATTTCCACGTCCATGTTGTCGACATAACTGGGAGTCATTTCCAATTCAACATGTTCGCATTTGCCGTGTAAACAGTGCGCCTTAGCCGAAACCAATCCTGCAGGAGTGTCAAGTACTACCTCGGTTACTGGTTCTTTCATCTCGATAATTCCGGTTTCCAGTAGCACTGTAACTGTACAGATGGCATTGGACCCTGACATTGCATGCGCTTTGTCACCTTGAAGGACGATCATTCCGGCATCCGCTTCAGGTGTTGTTGACGGAAGCAGTAGAACGGTACTCATCTGTGCACATCCGCGCGGCTCATAAACCAAGAATCTTCTTAGTGCGTCGCCATCACTGTTCATGTAATGGAGCTTCTCAATCATTGTTGATCCGGGAATGTTTATGACTCCAGCGGTCACGACGCGGCCGACTTCGCCTTCCGCGTGAGCTTCAACCATGGTTACGGATTTTGACCAGTGCATATATGATAGAGAGAATATGATTCCGAATAGTATGTAGTCTGTTTGAAATTGTAGCAGATGCAAACCTTTTCAAATTTCGCCGAATGTACGCTAAATTGTGTCAGTTACGAACTCAGAAATATTCAGCACTAGGATTCAAATGAACCGATTGAAACAAAAAACAGTATTTATGACAGCTGCCGGAATGGGTATCGGTCGGGCTTGTGCAATCGCAATGGCGCATGAAGGTGCGATTGTTTATGCGTCAGACATCGACAAACCCTCCTTGGACAGTTTGAGTAAAGAAAGTAAAAACATTCGATGCCTTGAGCTTGATGTGACTGATTCGCAGGCCATTGCCAGATTGCCTGAATCAGTGCCGACACCGAATATTCTATTTAACTGCGCTGGCTATGTTCATGATGGAACATTGTTGGATGCTGATGACGAAGTTTGGCGTAAATCTTTCGAGATTAATGTCCGAAGCCATGCACGGGTAATTGAGGCATTTATTCCTGCCATGATTGAAAATGGTGGCGGCTCCATCATCAACATGGCGAGCGTCGCTTCAGCAATTACAGGAACGGCCAGTCGATGTGTCTACAGTGCAACTAAAGGTGCAGTGCTCGGCCTGACTAAATCGATTGCGCGAGATTTTGTAGGCAAAGGTATTCGGTGTAATGCTGTTTGTCCAGGCACTGTACTGACCCCATCGTTGAAAGAACGGCTACGTGCGCGAGGAGACTATGAAAAAGCCTTTCAGGAAGTGTTGAATCGTCAGCCGAATCGGGAAATGGCGCAACCGGAAGATATCGCGCCGATTGTTGTTTATCTTGCCTCCGATGAGTCAAAGGTAGTGACGGGACAATTCTTCGTCGTAGATGGCGGCTGGACAATCTAGCGCATGAAAAAGGTCGAAAGAATCACCGTGTTCGGATTGGGTGCAATAGGATTCGGTATGGCTTCAAATCTGCTCAAGGCGGGATATCCAGTCTCCGTGACTGTGCATCGAAACTTTCGGACAGTCGATTTGCTCGTAGAGCAAGGAGCCCTTGAATGCGAATCAAAGCGGGAGGCGGTTGACTCAAGTGACATCATTCTTCTTTGTTTACCAAATTCTGTTGATGTGAAAAGCGTAATTGATGAGGTATTCCCTTCACTGAATCCGAGGCACCTGGTAGTGGATACGGGAACCTCGTCGGTTGTGCAAACGAGGCATCTTGCGGAATGTCTGGAATTGCAGGAAATCAAGTTTGCCGAATCGCCGGTAGCAGGTGGAAAATTGCAGGCGGAAGCGGCTGAGCTTGGCGCATTTGTAGGTAGCAGCAATGAAATTTTTAACAGAGTTGAGCCCGTACTTGAGTCGTTCTGTAGCTCAATCATGCATTTCGGTGAGGTCGGGGCTGGCGGCCGTGCCAAGTTAATCAGCAATTATCTTGTACTCGGCATGGTACGGTTGATTATCGAAACATTCCATGCGGCGAATGAGTTGGAAATAGACTGGGAAAAGTTCTATCGCATCATCTGCTTGGGATCAGGCAACTCAGTAGCGCTTCAGCGAATGATTGGAAGCATCATGGACGGCCACAACCATAAGGGTTATGTCTTCAGTGTACAGAATGCTTGGAAAGATCTTCAATATATCGCTGAACTGAGTCAGGAGCACGGACTGGAATCAACGTTGAGCGATTCGCCGCGGAAGCTGTTTCGGAATGCGACTAAAGCAGGGTTCGGTGATCTGATGGTATCAGAACTGCTTCGAGACGATATTGGTAGGATGCTGGCTGAGCTACTCGCGATAGACGCGGAGTTTGACTAAAAAATGCTTGGCAGAAAATTCATTTGCTTCTTTCACGAATGGGAAGCGTAGATTTTTTAGGCGGTTGACAACCGGTATCACAACATTGCCCCGGCTGGGCTGTTTGGCTAGTAGAGTTTTCGTGAACTCCCCTTTCAATCAGTCGCTGCACGAATTCCGATTTCTCGGCTACTGGGTATTTTCTGTAAATTTCTCGTTTCAATGCTTCCGGCGACCCGCCTCCATGAACGCTGATAACTGAATACCACGCCCCGGAATGGGATGCCGTCAAATCCTCGATTAATCTGGCAACAGTCGCGCGGCGATGAGGAGGAATATCCGGGCTGGCCGACATGAGAGTGTCTAACTTATCCATAGTATCTGGATTATGGTGATCGTCTGGATGCGGCAATGTCACGATCAATCCTCCGGATACAGTATTGGCAATCCTGTGCATGTCATAGATTGAGCTCGCCAACATCAGTTTTCCGATATTGGAGTAAACAGAATCCGGTTCGCAGTTGCCGGCATCGGTCGTAGAGCTGTAAACCGATGCGGACACTCCGCAGGCATAGAAACTCTCGACAGTTTTGATCAGGTCGACCATTGAATCCCGAAGGTGTGGTTCCGCATCTACATCAAGTCCATTAGTCTCGATCATCATTCCGGATGCACCGATCAGTAAGTCGCCAAAACCTGCTCTCGCACCGATGCAGGTATGTCGGTGATGGTTTGCGTAGGTTTTGGTCAAGTGTTCGGCATATTGCCATTCTCCGCACATGTATACCCGGTCATAAGGAACAAATACGTTCTCGAAAATGCAAACGCCTGTTGACTGGCCAAATCGGCTGCTGAATTCCGCTGACGCATCCCCCGGCCTGCCGGCAGGTCTTGCTATCACTGTCAGACCTCGAGCATCAATCGGTACCTGGCAAGCTACCGCGAAATCCTTGTCTTCCAAGGTCATGTTACGTCCAGGTAAAACAAAAAGCTCATGAACGTAAGGCGCTGCAGTGACAATTGCCTTGACGCCGGAAATTTCAATGCCGTCTGGCCGTTTCCTTACCACTCGTACATGGCTGTCGAGTTTAGGCTGTTCGCTTGGTCTCAGGGAACGGTCACCTTTGGCGTCCGTCATGGCAATGCCGACTGTCAAATCCAGATCCTGGATTCTATGCATTTGCTCCACAAGGCGGGCACTGTATTCCGTTTCAAGTTCCGCATCCATGCGGAAAGTTGATTGAAACAAAGCGTTTAGCCCGTCCATAGAAAGATAGCGCATCGCGCAACCGGTTAGTTGGCACAGGGCACGGACATATTCGAGTTTGGAAAGCAGGTCATCAGCACTTCGATTGATATGTACAAATCGATTGACAGTTTTGCCAGATGTGTGCTGTTCGGCTAGGGCGTACTCTTGATGCTCCGGTAGCCGGGCAAAATCGTAAGTCATGCCGATTGCATTCACTCCGGGCACTAGCATGGGATGATTGACGACACTATCGACTTTAGCTCCCCGAACGTAAACGTTAGGGTTGTATTCGCGCAATGAATCACAGTAGTCCTGCGATGACATCAGGTTCATTTGAACAATCCTACTATTATTGCGATTTGACTACGTTAATTGATGCTTGGCACATCAGTCTGGGTGAAATTCCACACTCGCGCTTCCTCTATGCACCTCTTTCTTCCAAGAAAACCCATAGACGTATTCAATACTGAGTTCAAGTTCACCACTATCTTGGGAAGAATGCCGATACGCTTGTTCCAAACTTGATTGTACTCTTTTCGATGAAAGTTCTTGAGTGTTACTCAAAAGTGCGGAATGAATTCCACAGTAGCGCAGATTCTCAATCAGCGAGCTGATGTCGTTAAAGCGGTATTTGATTGTCTCGACATCGACTACCGGATTCGTGTATCCGGTCGCTAGAAGAAGGTCACCTATGTCACGCATGTCATGGAAATCGAATTGAAAACCTGATTGTTTGAGTGCTGAATATGCTTCTCTTAATTCGCGAAAAGAATTCTGCCCAAATATCGAAAACATCAACACTCCTTCATGACGAAGAATGCGATGACACTCGGAAAAGAAACGCTCTGGATCGAAAAATGAAGATGCCAGATTCGAAACTGTGAGATCAACCGAATTGGATTGTAGCGGCACAGCATCAATTTCTGAAACAATGACGGATGCGTTTTTGTCCTTCAGTCTCGATTTGGCGAGGTCGGCCATTCCTTGCGATTCATCGAAACTGTAAATCGTCGCCTCATTTTTCTGAGATAGCAGCAGTTCGCTGACTCGTCCGCTACGACACCCCAGTTCAACGATACGAGTTGGAGAAAATTTAATCTCTTGAAGGCGCTCAGACAATTCAAGCGCCGATGCGTCAAAGAAGGCGGAATACTGATCGTAATGCGATGCGGCGCTATCAAGATCAAACCGATATTGACAGCGATCAATCATGTTAAAGTTCGATTCGATTTGCGAGCGTACTCAAGGTAGGTTAAATGCATGGCATCAACCCGCTCGTACAAATCATCTTTTGAGCCAATGTTCTCGATGACATCGTCGGCAATCGCCAGCCGCGAGTACCGCGATGCCTGGGAACTGATGATCCGCTCGACTTCCTCAGTTGATTGACCATCTCGAGTTGTAACTCGGCTGATTTGAACATCACTCGGTACATCAATTACCAGTATGCGGTCGAGTGGATACTCACGTTTGCTTTCCGCTAGCAAGGGAATTACAACAATGGCATAGGGAGTTGACAATTCAGACAGCAATCGAAGGATTTCATCGTAAATTCTTGGATGTAGAATAGCTTCAAGCTGAGACTTACGACTTGAATCTGAAAATATTATTTTCCGAAGCGCTGCCCGATCCAATTTCCCCCGGTCGCTGGCAACACTTTCTCCGAATGTATTGATGATTTCCTGAAGAGCCGGCATTCCAGGTTCAACAATCTGCCGTGCAACAACATCAGCATCAATGACTGGTACTCCCAGTTGCTTGAATCGATCTGCTGCCGAAGATTTGCCGCTGCCGATTCCTCCGGTAACGCCGACTGTAAACATAAGTCAGTTTTCCTTAAGCTTATGTAGTCGTACTGTCGATGACTGCGCCACCGAGACAGCAGTCGTTCTCGTAAAAGACAATTGACTGTCCAGGAGTTGCGGCACGAACAGGTTCAGCGAACTCAACATAGGCTCCAGACCCATTCGAATGACTGACTAAGCACCCATTCTCGTTCCCTTGATAACGTATTTTCGCCAGCACTTCAATTGGTAAGTCAACATTTTGTGATATCCAGTTTACATCGGAGATTTTCAAAACTCGGCTATACAGCATAGGATGGTCATGTCCCTGCACCGCAACGACAGTATTGGTGCGGATGTCCTTTCTTGCGACATACCAAGCATCACCGGGACCACCGATTCCGAGACCAGTTCGTTGACCGATTGTGTATAGAAATGCACCATTGTGCTTGCCAAGAACCGTTCCAGAGGAATTTGTAATGACGCCTTCATTGGATGGCAGATACTGGCTGATGAAAGTGCCAAAATTTCTGCGTCCAATAAAGCAGATTCCAGTACTGCCCTTTTTGTCGTGATTTTCGAAACACAACTGTTTCGCTTTTACTCGCACTTGATCTTTGGTCATCTCGCCGATCGGAAAGATGGCTTTCTGCAGCGTAGTCGAATTCAGTCCATAGAGAAAATAGGTCTGATCCTTGTCTTTGTCACAGCCTTTCAGGAGACGAAGCTGGTTGCTGTTACGCGATATGCGTGCATAGTGTCCGGTCGCGATGAAATCGGCGCCCAGTTTCATTGCCCACTCGGGGAATTCTCGAAATTTGATTTCCACATTGCAAATGATGTCTGGATTGGGTGTACGTCCTGACTTCAGGTCTTCCAGAAAGCCGACAAACACTCGTTCCCAGTATTCGTAAGAGAAGTTGACAGTTTTAAGGGGAATTCCCAGTGTTTCGCAGACCACTTCAGCGTCTGCCAAATCCTGAGCTGAATTGCACTCGCCATCATCGTCGTCCTCCCAATTCTTCATGAAGAGCCCGGTCACTTGATAACCCTGTTCCAAGAGCAATGCAGCCGAAACGGATGAGTCTACCCCTCCAGACATGCCGACGACTACGTTCTTTGAATTTTTTGAAAGCATCACTGCAGTGCTTTTCTGAAAGGAAATCAGTATTGGTTATAGAGTAGCAAGCATTTGGCAGTCGATTCGAGTCTGGTGTTACTTGTGTTTCACCGTAAATTCTCAATCACTATCATTCGGAAGCACCTTGCAATTTGATGACAGTTGACGCCAATCGCTCTCCTAAGGCAATGCACAGTTCTTCTTCATTTTTGCTCAATGATGTGTTGCCACTGAATCCGGCAACATGAGACGCACCGTATGGCGTGCCTCCTGTTTCCGTATGAGTAAGTGCCGCCTCGGTATAAGGAATCCCTAGAATCAGCATGCCGTGATGCAGCAGTGGCACCATCATTGACAGCAGAGTAGATTCCTGGCCGCCGTGCATGGACGAAGTCGATGTAAAGACACAAGCCGGTTTTCCAGCAAGTTTTCCAGATAACCACAAAGAACTGGTTGAATCGAGGAAATACTTAAGTGGTGCGGCCATGTTGCCGAACCTGGTAGGACTACCGAGTGCCAGCCCGTCGCACTGCTCCAGATCTTCAAGCGTAACGTAGGGATGTCCTTCGGAAGGTATGGCGTCTTCAACCGCTTCAATTGTTGTCGAAATCGCCGGCACTCGCCGCAATTTAGACTCGCAGCCATCCACTTTATTGATTCCTCGGGCAATCAAGGTCGCCAACCGCGCGACGCTGCCGTCACGGCTGTAGTATAGGACAAGCAGTGTATTCATTACATTACGTCACATTAAGATAAGCGAGGCAATCTAGGTCTCGTTATAACTGTCATTTGGTACTAATTAAGCTGTCGGAGGCCGTATACACGCAAAAACTCCCAAGTTTCGTAAATCCGACGTCAACTTCAACAATCTCCACAATTTCAATGTTCCATTTCAATACAAGTAGCAATCAAAGCAGTGCATGGTCACATGAAGTGATAATGCAGGCTTCGCACTGATTCAGTGCAATTATAGTAACCCGATTACATTTAGTGCCATTGCTCTTCAATCGTGAATAGTCCTGTACATATAATGCTGACATCCGATATGCGTAAGAATTACTTGTCGGACTGTGAAATCACAAATGAGGAAATATAGATGGACACTATAAAGTATCAATTGAGCGAAACTGAAATTCCAAAATCTTGGTACAACATCGTTGCTGACCTTCCGCAGCCGCCTCCGCCGGTAATCCACCCGGGTACAGGTCAGCCTGTGGGTCCTGATGATCTTGCTCCACTGTTTCCGATGGAGATAATCCTGCAGGAAGTCAGCGCCGAACGTTATATTCAAATTCCAGAACCGGTAAGGGATATTCTCAAACAATGGCGCCCGAGCCCACTGTTTCGAGCTCGACGATTGGAGAAAGCACTCGACACCCCTGCACGAATCTACTACAAGTACGAAGGTGTAAGCCCTGCCGGCTCACACAAACCCAACACTGCAGTAGCCCAGGCATTCTATTCAAAGAATGAGGGCGTGAAACGCATCGCTACCGAAACCGGAGCAGGTCAATGGGGTTCAGCACTGGCACTGGCCGGATCGTTATTCGATCTTGAAATCGAAGTATTCATGGTAAAAATCAGTTTCGACCAAAAACCCTACCGCCGCGCTTTCATGGAGAGCTTCGGTGCCAGTTGTACTGCCAGTCCAAGCGACACGACGAATTCCGGACGGGCAATTCTGGAACAAAACCCTGACAGTACCGGGAGTCTCGGAATTGCCATCAGCGAGGCAGTTGAAACTGCCGCTCAGCGAGAAGACACAAAATATGCACTCGGCAGCGTCTTGAATCACGTTCTGCTGCACCAGACGGTGATTGGCCAAGAGGCGATCAAGCAGTTCGAAATGGCTGATGACTATCCGGATGTCGTTGTCGGATGTACCGGCGGCGGCAGCAACTTTTCCGGTTTGGCGTTTCCGTTTTTGGGTGAACAGTTTCGAGGCGGAAAGCGAGTGGACGTCATCGCTGTTGAGCCGTCAAATTGCCCATCTCTGACCAAAGGTAAATACGCTTATGATTTTGGAGATACTGCTAATCTGACACCCCTTGTGAAAATGCATACGCTCGGCTCAAAGTTCGTTCCCCCAGGATTTCATGCAGGCGGACTTCGCTATCATGGAATGGCGCCACTGGTGAGTCTGGTTACTGACCTCGGCTTTGTTCGCCCGCGATCTTATACACAGCTCAAGTGTTTTGATTCGGGGATTCAGTTCGCCCGCAGCGAAGGAATTCTACCAGCTCCCGAAGCTAATCACGCAGTAGCCGCAGTAATTGATGAGGCAAACCGATGCAAGACAGAAGGCACACCGCGGTCGATTCTGTTCAATCTATGTGGTCACGGGTATTTTGACATGCAAGCTTATACGGACTATTTCTCCGGTAACATGCATGAACAGGATTATTCCGAGGAAGAAGTTGCAATGGCATTGGCTGGACTACCATCCGTTGCCTAGCAGTTCGTCACAGACACGTTGATGGGAATAGCTTTGAATTGTTAAAGCTGGCTGACTCCTGCAATTTGAACAAACAATTCTAAATATTACATTGATAAATTTTAATTGTCAGTGTTGATTTAAATAATTTTGTCCTTATAATTACTAGCACTCGATGAAGGTGAGTGCTAACAATCCTTGATTCGAGTGTGATTGGGGTTCGTATTCTTCTGTTTTCTTGGCAATATGCCAGAGCAGTTGCAATTGATACCTGATCCAAATCAGGCAATTTGTGCAAATTTGATTGTGCGATTGCCTTTTAACTTAATTCTTATTCAATTCAAAATTGGAGGTATGCGTGAAAATTCGTCCACTTCATGATCGAGTAGTCGTTCGCAGGGTCGAAGACGAACGTAAAAGCCCTGGCGGTATCGTAATTCCTGATACCGCGGCTGAAAAACCCATGCAGGGTGAAGTTCTTGCCGTAGGAAATGGCAAAATTCAGGAAGACGGGAGTGTCCGTCCACTTGACGTCAAAATCGGAGACAAGGTGTTGTTCGGCAAATACGCCGGCACTGAATTCCGACAGGATGGCGAAGAAGTCCTCATGATGCGTGAAGACGACATCATGGCGGTAATTGAATAGTTCGTTTAACAGAAATTTAGAGAACTGGAGAAATAGTTTATGGCTGCAAAAGAAGTCAAATTCGGTGAGAGTGCCCGTAACAAGAAAATGAGAGGCGTCAACACGCTTGCCGATGCCGTAAAAGTAACTTTAGGCCCGAAAGGCCGTAATGTTGTGTTGGAAAAGTCATTTGGCTCACCAACTGTAACTAAGGACGGTGTATCCGTCGCGAAGGAAATCGAGCTGAAAGATAGGTTCGAGAACATGGGAGCGCAGATGCTCAAAGAAGTAGCGTCGAAGACCTCGGATGTTGCCGGAGACGGCACAACGACTGCGACCGTGCTTGCTCAAGCTATGCTGCGTGAAGGGGTCAAGGCGGTTGCCGCTGGCATGAATCCGATGGATCTCAAGCGAGGAGTCGACAAGGCCGTCAGTAGGGCTGTCGAAAGTATGCTAGAAATCTCTAAGCCTTGTTCCGATTACAAAGAAATTGCTCAGGTTGGTACAGTTTCCGCCAATGCTGATGAAAACGTTGGTGAAATTATTGCGGAATCAATGGAAAAGGTCGGTAAAGAAGGCGTCATCACCGTTGAAGAAGGATCGACTCTCGAAAACGAGCTGGATACTGTTGAGGGTATGCAGTTTGATCGAGGCTATCTGTCGCCTTACTTCATCAACAACCAGGACAGCATGTCTGTTGAACTGGAAAATCCGTTGATTCTGGTGCATGACAAGAAGGTCTCCAACATTCGTGACTTGCTTCCGCTATTGGAGTCTGTTGCAAAGGCTGGACGTCCTCTTCTGGTTATTGCCGAAGATATTGAAGGCGAAGCTTTGGCTACGCTGGTTGTCAACAACATTCGTGGAATCGTCAAGGTCTGTGGTGTAAAAGCCCCTGGCTTTGGAGATCGACGAAAAGCGATGCTTCAGGACATAGCCATTTTGACCGCAGGTCAGGTTATTTCCGAAGAAGTCGGCATGACTCTGGAAAATGCAAAACTCGATGATCTAGGGTCTGCAAAACGAATTCAGATCACCAAAGAAAATACCACCATCATTGATGGCGCTGGTAAGACCGAGGATATCAATGGGCGTGTAAATCAGATTCGCGCGCAAATTGAAGAAGCCACTTCGGATTACGACCGCGAGAAAATGCAGGAACGAGTTGCTAAACTTGCAGGCGGCGTTGCGGTCATCAAAGTTGGCGCAGCAACTGAAGTCGAGATGAAGGAAAAGAAAGCCAGAGTCGAAGACGCATTGCATGCGACACGCGCAGCTGTTGAAGAAGGTGTAGTTCCTGGTGGCGGCGTAGCGATGGTGCGAGCCATTGCTGCTGTTGCAGAACTGAAGGGAGACAACGACGATCAGAATGTTGGCGTCAGAATCGTCCAGAAAGCTCTGGAAGAGCCACTTCGACAAATCGTTGCAAATGCTGGTGATGACGCCTCAGTTGTGCTGAACAATGTGAAGGAAAATGAAGGCAACTATGGTTATAACGCTGCCACTGGCGAGTACGGCGATATGATCGCAATGGGTATTCTTGACCCAACCAAGGTTGCTCGAGCAGCGCTTCAGAATGCCGCTTCAATTGCTGGCTTGATGATCACGACCGAAGCTATGGTCGCTGAGATTCCTGAAGACAAACCTGCCATGCCGGCAGGACCACCTGATATGGGCGGCATGATGTAATCAGCCGTTTTTCGGAATGAAAAAGCCCTGCCGAAGCAGGGCTTTTTTTAGGGAATTACATACAATCTACACCTTAGCATCTTCGATTAGAATAATTTTGCGGTTTTTTGAAATAGATGGTGTGTACTCTTCCATATTGAAATTGATTAATTAGATCGAAAAATGGCAAGAAAAGCACTTGGTAAACACTTTAGAACTGGATAGTCCCTCGTAGAATTGATGGATAAATTCCCGAATAACCGAGTTGCCGAGGAGTGGTTTGTGAAAAACCTATTGCCTGATGGAGTTCGTTGCACTGAAAGCAATTTTGATCACATATACATCAGACCCGAAGAAAAACACAGAAACCAACCTTACCGATGTACCGATGTCGTTCTTGCAGGCATGACTTCTCGGTTAAAACTGGTACTTTGATGCAGTCCTCGAAAATAGGTTATCGCAAGTGGGCGATTGCTATCTATTTGATGACTACAAACCTGAAGGGAGTGTCGAATATGAAGCTGCACCATGATTTGGGCATAACCCCAAAGAGTGCCTGGATGATGATGCACAAGATTAGGGGATTTTTGAAAACATCATTGCACGAAACGACATCCCTCAACATACCGACATAAAAGTTCCAAGGCTCTATAACTCACTGGATAACAAAAGACATCTTTACGGTTAGCAGGCTGGAAATTGCAACGGATGTCACAAGCATTTTGAAATGCGAAGTTTGGAAGTTGATCACATCATAGCTCGTTCACAAGGCGGAACGGATCACATTGAAAATTTGCAGTTGCTTTGCGGACATTGCAATAGAATCAAAGGTGATCGTGGTCAAGAGTATCTGATTGCTAGACTTGAAGGATGGAAGATTACCTATGCTTAAATCATGGAGGAGAGATCAATGAAATCAAAATGCTTAGTTGTTCTATGTTTATTGCTAGTGGCTTCGCCAACGTATGCGGTCAATGCTGATCGAATCTGTCCGAAAGGGGCACTTATTGTGATCAATTCCGAAGTTTCTAGTGTCTGGAACGATTACAACAAACAAAACATTAAGTATGTCGATCAAATATTACGAAGACATTCAAGAAATCTGAAAAAGGTACTTGATGCACAATCACTAAATGATCAACTAAGCACCGCAAAAGACCTAGGCGAGGACAATGTTCTGTTCCTGCAACGGATGTTTGAGGCAGGTTTTATAGCAGCTATTGATCTTCTTTATGCGCATTGCCCAGAGGTCTCTACTCAAGAATCGTGGAGTAACAAGATTAAGAAAGAAAACGAGCAAAAGTTTTGCGAACTGATGGCGAATGAAGGATGGGGAGTTCCGCACTTCTGTGATCGAAAACGGTTTTGCGAAAAGAATCCTATTTTCTGTAATTAGGTGTGCTAAAAAACGATTCACAGAGATCCCAGATCCGAATATAGAAACCTCAAAGCAATAAGGAAGCCCTATACAATTGAGCTTTTAGAACGATTCGGGATTCACCCAATGGGTGAACCGGAAGCTAACTAGTCGTCCCTGAATAATCAATAAATAGTACATAACATGCTGTTTATATTAATATAATCTTCCATAATCACTGTTCTGATATTGCAAGTAATGTTATAATTCATAGTCAATTCCTTGCAATTTCGGAGTGAAAAATGATCCCTGAAAAACCTTCAAATCAAACCCAGTTCGACCTGTTCCGACTGCAACTGGACAACATCATCAACCGCAATCACGAACTCTACCGCCTGGCCGAGATGATCGACTGGTCGGTGTTCGACGAAAGCTTCGGATCCCTGTATTGCCCGAATAAAGGGTGCCCCGGCAAACCCACTCGCCTGATGGTGGGTCTGCAAATGCTGAAGCATATGTACGGCATGTCTGACGAGGAAGTGGTAGACAGATGGGTGGAGAATCCTTACTGGCAGAAGTTTTGCGGCGAAGTCCATTTCCAGCATAAACTTCCGATTGACCCGAGCAGTATGACCCGATATCGAAAGCGCATTGGCGAAAGTGGCTGTGAGTTGATTCTGCAGCTCACGGTGACTGTTGGCGTGACAAGTAAAGTGGTGAAACCCTCGGATCTTAAAAGAGTGACGGTGGATACCACGGTCCAGGAGAAGGCGGTGAGTTATCCGACCGACAGCAGGTTATTGAACCGCTCGCGTGAGCGGCTGGTTCGTTTATGCCGAAAACATGCCGTGGTGCTTCGCCAGAGTTATGCTCGAAAAGGACCGAAAGCGTTACTCAAAGCGAACAGATATGCCCATGCCCGGCAATATCGTCGAATGCGTCGCGAAGTCAAAACACTGCGAACCTATTTGGGACGTGTGGTTCGCGATATCGAACGCAAGATTGCGTCAGACCCCACACGACAAGGGCAGTTTGCTGAGGAACTGTCGTTAGCGCGTCGGTTGTTGAAGCAGCAACGACACGACAAGAACAAACTCTACAGCCTGCATGCTCCGGAAGTGGAATGCCTTGCAAAGGGCAAAGCTCATAAGCATTATGAGTTTGGAGTGAAGGTGAGTATCGCGGCGACCAACAAGAGTAACTTCGTGGTCGGAGGGATGGCATTGTCAGGCAACCCCTATGATGGACATACTTTGACTGGAGTACTGGAGCAGGTACGTCGGATGAGCGGGCAGCGGATAGATGAGGTTTTTGTGGATCGGGGTTACCGGGGGCATGGCGAGAGTCTAAGCGAAGTGTATATTTCCGGTCAGAAGCGAGGCATCACCACGCAACGGTTAAAGCGAAGCCTGAAACGTCGACAGGCGATTGAACCGATTATTGGTCACCTGAAGAGCGATGGATTGCTGGGACGCAATTATCTCAAAGGCACGCTCGGTGATCAGATGAACGTGCTGCTGTGCTGTGCAGGACATAATTTACGCTTGATATTGAAGCGCCTGAGGTTTTTTTGTCTCGATTTTTGGGGACGGTTTTGGGCGCCGATACGCTGTTGGGAGAGGGCAAATCGTCTCATCACGGAATTCAATTCCGGTGCACGATGGTTACAGAGTCGATCAACAAATTCGTTCGCGACTCAATTGCTTCCAACCACGGGATAAATGGATTTTTCAGGATCGACTAACTAAAGAGTACAAGGCTTATGCAAACTCTACCTTATAAACTCCAAAACACCAAACATAAGTTCACCTCCTGTGCTGGATTGGGGGAGGTTGCAGAGATGATATGCGGCTTGCGATTAGAACAAACCGTGGACGAGCACTTACCGGCCGTGGGCAGTAATCGAGGCTATTGTCATAGGGTGTCGTTAACATGTTTTTAATGATGCTGTACGTGCCCAGTGTCTGGAGAACATGCGCCATTTGCACCGGGAGCGAAAGTTGATAATACCGGTTTCGGTAGCAAGGAGATTGAAATGACAAACGTAAGGTCGTTAGTTTCTGCAGCGTTTTCACAGGCTTCTATGCATCATCAAGAAACCATTAATGTCTGGATTAAAATCTCAGCTATAGTTGGAGGTGAATTATTACCGGACTCGGAACTCGTTGCTTCAATGCAGCGCATCGGATTCATCGATGTATTGCTAAGATGTATGAAGCAGGAAACTGCCGCAGGAATCCTCCAACAGCAACTGACTGCGGACGTAGATTTATGCTTCCATTACCAAGTCATGCTTTCTGAAATCTGGATTTGTGAATCCTATGAAGTTTTCAGACTTCTGATAGCTAGGAAGCTTTTGAGTAAGAACCACACGTTTGAGACCTTAGCACATGATCTCAAGTTGCTGAGAATTCCGATCGCGAAACATGAGATTGCAAATGACACGAAACTTTCCAAGCTGCTGCAGATGCACAAATTGTCAATAAAAGGTGAAGTAACCGATTACTACGAGTACTCACCGTCTGATCCGCGTAAAGCACATATCATGGGAAGAGGGTTGTCTGACCGGTGTTCTGTTATGTGGGACGCGATAGACTGTGCATCAGATGACCCCCGTTGGTTGGAAAGACTCTCCTTATCGAAGCGCATTATCTCCTTTTTGCAGTCCGACAGTCAGGATTTACAGATAATTGCGGCTAAGGGCAATTAAATTTCTGCAAACGACAGCCGATTGCTTGACTGCGAAAGGTTCTCACACTTGCGGACTTTGACGAATCGGTTTCCAAACTGCGTTTCAAGCAATTGGAAACTCGCCCATCGGCACTCATCGCAGCTGGCGACACCTACTATCAATAATCGGTCCCTCAATTCACCGCCAAAAGGTTGAAATCTCCAAATCAATCGCTACGATAAGTTTCTAATTTCGGATCCGGGGGAGATTATCGACACTGTTCTCTATGAATTCCAAAATATTCAAAGAAGGAGAATTGAAGTAAAACGTGAAAAAAACGAATACCGCAAACTACCCGAACCGATACTTACCGCAACCCCGGAACAGGTCGCCGATGTGATCATGCAAAATCCGCCTAAGAAAGAATGGCGGTTTATGAATAATAAGCCACCGACACAGAAGTTTGTAAATAGGACTAATATCAGGCTTCCTGACCTCTGATGTTTGATCCGTTCAGTATGAGCTGAATAAATCATTCAATTTATTTGTTTTTTCTCAAATAATTTGCTAATTGCCCTCCCGCATTCGAAAATAGAAACTGGTCACAGCGATTGATTCAAAAAATTTCGCGTTTTTTCGATGTATTGAGAGGCCAATTGTCGATTGTCAGCGTCACCGGCTACCGGCTACTCGACATTATCCACATGATTGCGTATCGTGCCGAAACCATGATGATGCCAGCCGTGTTTCAGGCGCAGGGAAAAAACGCAATGCTCGCAAACTACTCAGCCAACTGTTCCAGTGCGAATCTCATCTCGCAACCGGATTGTGGACTGCTGCGAGTTCAATTTCTGAGACTCGCCAGCAATGCTATCGACCGCCCACTGCTGCCCTTGAGTTAATAGAACTTTCGCTGTAAATAGTTGTTTTAATTGAATCGAGGTTCAAATGTGGGCACTACATTTTGAGGTTGGTACCAAAACCGGTCAGATTGCGCCACAGTGTCAGCAGCGATTTGGCAAGGATCAGGTCGGTTGTCACATGGGCTTGATCTCAAACGGTACGGTGCTCCACTTGAGGTTCACACAGCGATAGATCCGTCTGGCTTGCGCCGACGCGTTGCTCGGTATCGCGAATCTGCGGTCGTCTTGGTGGTTTTCCAGAATGCTGACCTGCAGGTGGTTCAGTTCGCGCCGCATCGATTCCGGACTCATCGGATGTCCGAGCGCCTGGAGCCGGTGGCTCATGTGCTGCACACAGCAATACGCCATGAAACAGATGGCGATATGGGCTCGGATGCGCCGGCTTGTCCAATGAAAGATCGGTCGGATCCTCAGATCGTGCTTGTTGGTGCGAAATCCGCGTTCGATGTGCCACAGCTGACGGTATTGGTGCAGCAGCTCGGTGGTGCTGAGCTGATCGTTGCCCCAGGCGATGATGGTGTGGATGCCGTCCCAGCGCGCGGCCTGTGCCACTTTTTCCTCATTGACCGTGGCCTCGCCGTCAGATGGAACGTTGAGAAACCGCGCATGTCCTTTTGACACCAGGCTGAGCGGCTTTGCGCTACGCTTCAGGCGCTTGAGCAGCTTCTCCAGCGCCCGCTCTCGGCTGTGGCGGTCTTTTCTCGCCCGCTTCTTTGAATAAGTCGCGATGATTCGCTCCTCGCCGCGGGCGATGATCTTGCAGTTGCACTGAGCCTCACCATCCTGGTCGAACATATAGCCCTCATAGCCGTCGGCATCGAGAATCTGCTCCTTGAGCTTGCGCGTCGCATTCTTGGCGCGAAACCCCACAATGTAGGGCAGGTTGCGCTCGCGCAGCCATTCAAGATTGCTGTGGCTGAACAGCCCTGCATCGGCCACCACGGTCACCCGGCTCACATCGTATCGTTCGGTGATGCCATCGAGCGCCCGGCACAGCGTGTCGCCCTCGTAGGTGTTGCCCGGATAAAGCTCATAATCCAGCGGAATCCCGCCGCGGGTCACCAGCAATGCCAGCACCACCTGGGTTCGATGCGGCTTGCCGTCCTTGCTGTAGCCCTTGAAGCGAAGAGGATCTTTGTTTTGGCCGTAGTCTTCCCGGTCGCTTTGAAAATAAAGTGTCGTGGTGTCATAGAACAGGACATCGATCGGCTGCGTGAAAAGTTCCTCAGCCCGGGCCGACGCGTTTCGGCGTATGCTGTCAATCACCCGCGGGTCAAGATAGTCCATGGACTGATAGACCCAGTCCAGATTCAGCGTCACGCCGCCGTCTCTTGCCAGCTCCATGACGGTGCCGCGTTTCGACCGCGGCTGGGCGATGCGCGCCAGCACCAGTTCCTTGATGATGCGATTGGCGCTGGCTTTGCGGGAACCGAGCAGGCGGTCCCAGCCCATGCTCGAGTAAAGCCGGCCGAATGCTTCGCGCACGCCGATGTTCAGGCGGTTTTGTTCCCGGCACTGTCCAAGGTCGACGCCGAGGTGCGCCGCTTTGCGGTTGCGTCGGCACTGGCTCAGAAGATCCGCGTATTGCTTGGGCGTGAACAGCTCCTGCTGCGGATTGGACTGCTGCCGGAGATCTTCCTTGATGAACTCGCCGAGCTCCATCAGCTTTGTCAGCTGGGCGCCGCCGGGCGCGGTGCCGACATGGCGGATAATCTTCTGGCGCACCTTCTTGCCGTCGCGGAAGCTCTGCACGATCTGCACCCGGTATCGGTTTCGGGCGGCATCGAATTTCTTTCTTACAAACATGGATGAAGTTATACATCAGTCCGGATTGATATGCAAGTATTATTTTGATGAGGGCACTACATCGCTGTTTTTCAGGATGGACGCTTGCAAGATGATGATAATATTGAAAAATGAAATCCGGAAAATCGAGTAAAAATCGAGTTTTCTACGAAGTCAAGAAAAAACGCAATGCTCGCAAACTACTCAGCCAACTGTTCCAGTGCGAATCTCATCTCGCAACCGGATTGTGGACTGCTGCGAGTTCAATTTCTGAGACTCGCCAGCAATGCTATCGACCGCCCACTGCTGCCGCTGATCGAAGAACTCAATGCTACCCGTACCCAATTTCCAGGTACGGAACTGACGTTGTTCTACGAATTGTCGCCTGCGGGTTTTCTTGAAAATTAATGCCCGGCAATCCGCTAAAATCAGACATCGGAAATTATGCCAGAGGTCAGGAAGTCTGAAATTAGTACTTGTTTTCAGGTATGAAACTAAACAAAAAACAGAAAGCATCAATGTGTCGGGGGAAGCACCCGATACGAGTCTCCGCAAATGTCAAACAGTCCAGAGTTTACCAGTGTTCTATTCGATGAGCATGGCCGCAACATTTCCTCACGTCAATCAGTAGAAATTGCCATTTACGCGAGCAATCCTATTGACAATGGGGGAGAATAACCGTAAATTCATCAATTACTACCCTAGCTGGCTTCGACCGTTAGGTGCGGGGCCTCATTAAGAGGCCCCTGCTTTTTTTGTTTATATTGTGCGAACATACATTTATGTTGATGGGTTTAACCTCTACTATCGTGCACTGAAGGGCACCGCATTCAAATGGCTAGACCTCACTGGTATGTTCGGTGCCATTCTGCAACCGCACCACAATATTGTCAAAATCAAATACTTCACCGCACGCGTAACTAAACGTCCCAACAATCCTTCGAAACCGCGACGTCAAAACGTCTATCTACGTGCACTGCAGCACCATTGTGGAGAAGTCGAACTATATTTTGGTCACTTTCAGACCCATAAGGTACAAGCGCCACTGGTCAATCCCTGCAATGGACCACGATTCGTCGAAATCTTCAAGACCGAGGAAAAAGGTTCTGACGTAAATCTTTCTGTGCATCTTTTGAATGATGGGTGGATGAATTGCTACGACAGTGCGATTGTAGTCACGAATGACAGTGATATTGCAGAGGCTATGCGTCTTGTACAATTGCACCATGGCAAACAAATAGGTCTTATAACACCTGGAAAAGGGTTTCCCTCCCAACGTTAATTGCGCCACGCTAATTTTCATCGTCATATTCGAGACAGTGTGTTGCGAAATAATCAACTCCCATCTCCAATTCCGGGAACTGATATCACTAAACCCGCTAACTGGTAATTTCGACCTGTACCCATATATGGACGGGTGCGATTGAAAGTGAAGCAAAAGTTATCTATGAATACCTGTACCATTGGCTGCGAAATGCGACCACAGGATTCCCTACAATATCACCGAATCCTTGGTTCAATTGGAATTAGGTAGGGCTTGCGATCGAGAGTACCAATGGATACTTGTGTCGGAGAACACCTTCGGGGGACCTGTACCCCGGTCGTATGTTGCTCGCAATGAGCGCGGCGTCAGACTGGCTTGCACGAGCGCGAACCAGATTGTGGCTTCGCAATGTGTTCGGTACCATCGTCTGCGGTTTGGGAGTGAGCATATTTCTGGAACTGATACCTTTGCAGTTTGGCCATCCCGGCGTATGAACCGAAGAAAAAAGAATTGCCTCTGAAGTCGCAATCATGGAGCATATTAAACCAATCTAGTTGCCTAAATTCCGAACATCAACGCTGTGAGAATATAGTCGACACCGAGGATTGCCAGCGAGGCGGTTACAACCGTTCGTGTCGTCGCACTGCTGATGCCTTCTGCGGATGGATAAGCATCGTAGCCCTCAAATACCGCAATCCAGGTGACGATAATGCCGAACGCTACGCTTTTTATCAGTCCGTTCAGTAAGTCCTGGTATAGATCTACGCCTTCCTGAATGGCGGACCAATACACGCCTGAATCTACTCCAAGCTGTATGACGCCGACAAAGTAGCCGCCCAATATGCCGACGAATGTGAACATTGCACAAAGCAGAGGTACAGCAATCACACCTGCAAGCAGTCGTGGTGCCACAACTCTCTCAACTGGATTGACCGCCATCATTTCAAGCGCAGCAAGCTGTTCGGTTGTTTTCATCAGGCCAATTTCGGCGGTTAGTGCAGACCCTGCTCTTCCGGTATACAGCAGAGCCGACAGAACCGGCCCCAGCTCACGCGTCAGACTAAGGGCGACCAGCAAACCGAGTGAGCTTTCGGCACCAAAGTCGATCAGAGTGTAATACCCCTGAAAACCCAGCACCATTCCTACGAATGCTCCTGCCACGACTGTGATTAATACTGTAAGTACGCCGACCGAGTGTAGCTGCCTCACGACAAGCGAAGGGCGTGTCGCAATTACTGGAAACTGGGCGACGGTTCGACAGAGGAATATCGTTGCTTTTCCCAGTCGCTCGACCGCTTGAATGGTTGTTGCGCCGATAGACCGTACCCAGTCGAGCGGATTACGGCTTGCCAAGAAGCTCACCTCTATAGTCGTTGGCTGGGTAGTGGAACGGCACAGGGCCGTCGGGCAGTCCGTGCAGAAATTGCCGTACCTCGGGTTGCGTGCTCTGTAGAAGTTCTTTGGGTGTGCCGCTGGCGAGCAACAATCCATCGCCAAGCAGGAATACATGGTCGGCAATGCTTAGCCCTTCTTCGACATCATGGGTGACGACGATGGAAGTCGTATTCAAGGCATCGGTCAGCTCGCGTACTAGCTTGGTGATAACGCCCAGAGAAATCGGGTCCAATCCGGTAAATGGCTCGTCACAGAGCAACAGTTCTGGATCCATTGCGGTCGCTCTTGCCAGAGCGACTCGCCTGCTCATGCCGCCGGAAAGCTCTGATGGCATTAAGTCCTTCGTGCCACGAAGACCGACTTGCTCAAGTTTCATGAGCACTAGTTTTTGAATTAATGTTTCAGGCAGATTGGTATTTTCTCGCAATGGGAAGGCGACGTTTTCGAACACATTTAGATCGGTCAGCAGCGCATTGGATTGAAACATCATGCCCATTTTGCGTCGCATGTCGAAAAGTTCCGGCTCTCTTAACAGCGACACCTGTTGGTCAAATACCCGAATCGTTCCGCGAGTCGGTTTAAGCCGACCGCAAATCATGTTGAGCAGGGTTGATTTTCCGCATCCGCTAGGCCCCATAATGACACTGACGCCATGCCAAGGGACTTCTATGCTAACATTGGAAAAGACTGATTTTTGACCGAAGAAGAATTCAATTCTTTCAATCGAAACGATAGATTTGCTTTGCCCCGACGGCGGATAAGTGTTCAAGTGCAAATAACCGGATGGCCGATGTGTTCAAAGCATTGAGCGTTTCTTCAGAGCTTCCGCTCTTGGTGTCGGAATGAGGTGGATAATCAGTACCAGCCTGGTTGCTGTCAGCATTTTTACGATTATAGTCGTGTTAGTCAGTCGGAATGATGGAGACGTGGCAACGGAGCCAACTTCCATTGAACGCCAACGCACGATGAGCAACGTGAAAATAGTGGGAGCAGCGTCCGAATCAGGAGTGAACTACACGATTGAAGCAGAAGCCCTTCGACAGTTTCCGGATCAAGGAATCAGTGAACTGGAACGACCGCGAATTTATCAGCACTATCCGGATGGTACATATCGGCAAACCAGGGCAAGTTCAGGTGTGTACCATGAAAGCACGAACATCGTAGTGTTGAAGGGAGATGTGGTGGTTGCTTTGACTAAGAACGATCAGTCAGGCTCTGTTGTTTCTCACATGGATACGCTGACCATAGAACTGAATCACGCTCTGGAATAGGTGAGTTTCAATTACTCACACATTTAGATTTTTTTCATTATCATTGCTTTTATGAATAATAAAAAATTATTTCTACATTATTTTAGATTCACGATTGTGGTGGCTATATGTGCCACAGTGTCGGCTTCAGCATGGGCTCAAGAAAACAGATTCCAAATCAGTGCGAACTCGGTAACCTACAATCAGGAAAGTTCTACTGGTGTGTTTAACGGCAATGTAGTCATTACACGAGGAGACGTGAAACTCAATGCCGACTGGGCAGAGTACTCAATCAGTGAAAACGGAACAGGCAGGGCTGTAGCGCGCGGCTCTCCCCTGACTGTGAGCATTGGTACGCCGGAAGATGGTGAATCCTACGTAACCGGAACGGCGAAAAATGCCACTATTGATTATGAGTTGAATCAGATTGAACTAAAAGGTGATGTTCAGATCAAGCAGAAAGATGCACTGTTGGCTGCGCACTTGGCAGTTTACGACATAGAATCTGGTGAAATCAGGACTTTCACCGATCAAGATGCTGGCACCACCGACAGCCGAACAACCATTACCATTGAAAGCGTAAACTAACCGGCGTGCACAGCATGCAGGAAACCGTAGCCGAAAGGCAGGCGAAAAGTTCTCCCGAATTCGGCCGTCTCGATATCAGAAATATCAGCAAGTCGTTCAAGTCTCGACCGGTCGTAAAATCAATCAACCTGCATGTGGACGCGGGTGAAATAATTGGATTGCTTGGTCCCAATGGTGCAGGCAAAACAACCTGCTTCAACCTCATCATCGGTTTGGAGGCATGTGAACGCGGCGCGATTATGCTGGATGGCACCAATATATCCAAATTGCCGATGTATGCTCGTGCCAGATTGGGAATTGGATATCTTCCGCAGGAACCCTCCGTTTTTCGTCGACTCAGCGTTGAGGACAATGTAAAAGCTGTTCTTGAGACCAGAAAGAAGATGACACGCACTCAGCAGAAGCAGATTCTGAATGATTTACTAGAGGAATTTCAGATCACCCACCTTCGCAAACAGTTGGCTAGAACGTTGTCCGGCGGTGAGCGTCGTCGGGTGGAGATTGCACGCGCAATAGCACTGCGCCCCCGCTTCATGCTTCTGGACGAGCCATTCGCTGGTGTTGATCCAATCGCGGTAGAGGATGTCGTCACTATGATTAGATGGATGAGCCGGAGAAATGTAGGCATCTTGATAACAGACCATAACGTTCGTGAAACCCTGAAAATCTGCACCAGGGCTCACATTCTGAGTCATGGTGAAGTGATTGTTTCTGGTGCTGCGGATCAAATTCTGAGTAATCCTGTCGCAAAAAAATTCTATCTTGGAGAGAATTTCCGAATCTAGTATCGTAGTCTCATCTGATTTGAATTTGCATTTTCCGTGAGCATTCAGATATTGTAGAATGGAAGAATAATAGACTGCGTATTGGATCGACTTGCATCCATCATTCAGCAAAAGTTAGTTTGTTAATGAGACAGCGAACAGAACTAAGGCAACGACAGAAACCGGAATTCAATGCGCGTTTTTCTGCTGCTGTGCGAGTTCTGCAAATGCCTAGTTCTGAGTTAGTGGAAGAAGTTCGCAATGTTCTCGACAGCAATCCTCTGCTGGAAGAATTTGAGCCTGAACTTTCCGATAAGGCTGATGAATTCTATTTGCCTGGCGAATATCCGTCTCCCGCCTCTAACATCTCAGAGTCTGATACTGATGAAATTCTGGAGCGTGCTGCACACGCTCAGAGCATGCCGACGATCCGAGACCACTTGAATCAACAGATACGTAATTCTGGTCTGTCAGGCTGGCAGCGAGTCATTGTTGAAATGATCGTTGAATCGGTGGACGACCGTGGATATCTTGCGGAATCACTCACGGATATTCTGGAAATTCTGCCGCGTGACGTGAATCTGAGAGAGGTGGAATCGGCACTGGCAATTGTTCAGCAATTTGACCCGCCAGGTGTTGCATCCCGAAACCTTCAGGAATGCCTGTGCATTCAACTAGACCATATCAAGGCCTCCAGTACAGTACGCAATAGTGCTCAAAACATTCTTCTCAATCATTTGGAACTGCTGTCTGAAATGGAGCTTGATCAGATTAGCATCAAGTCGGGATACGACCTGGAAGAAGTTCGCGCTGCCGTTGATCTGATTCAATCGCTGAATCCGGCGCCCGGCAACGAGTTCGGAGCTTCGGCAGTTGCTGTGGTTCCAGATGTAATTGCTCGAAAAATTGGCGATCAGTGGAGCGTTGAATTGAATTCCGATGTTTTACCAAAATTAAAAATTTCGTCGAGTTACCAGTCTATGGTCCGCCGTGCCAGGAAAGCGGTTGATACTCGGTACCTGAAAAGCAGTTTCAACCGAGCGAACTCATTTCTTGAAGACCTAAACAGACGTCACGAGACAATTTTACGTGTCGCGCGCACACTCGTCATGCACCAGCAATCATTTCTCGAACATGGAGAACAGGTGATGAAACCGTTGACGCTACGTGAAGTGGCGGAGACTCTGGAGCTGCATGAATCAACAGTCAGTCGAGCCTGTTCGCGCAAATATATAATGACGCCAAGAGGTACTTTTGAATTAAAGTATTTATTTTCCTATCGGATCAGAAGCGACATTGGAGAAGATGAATCGGCCCTGTCTATTAAGCACAAGTTGTTGCGACTTGTCGAGCAGGAAGATGGGAGATCGCCCCTCAGCGATCAACAAATTACAGAACAGCTACGCGGCAGTGGAATACGGATTGCACGTCGAACGGTTGCAAAATATCGATCAAGCATGCATATTCCAACTCGGAGAAAGCGTAAAGCGATTGCAATAAATCAGATGCCAAACAGAGAGGTGATGTGATGAAAATTTCAGTAACTGGACACCAAGTAAATATTACCGATTTCATTCGTGAATATGTGAACAAGAGATTGAAAAAAGTAGGTAATCACTTTCGCCAACCTACGACAGTCGATGTGGTTCTGCATAAAGAAAAGTCATCGTTTCAGTCGGAAGCGACGATTCATGGTCGAAAAATAGCCATTCACGCCAAATCCGAAGCGACCGACATGTTTGCGGCCATTGATTCCATGTCTAACAAACTAGACCGGCAGATTGTCAAGCACAAGGAAAGACTTACGGATCACGGTCGACACATCGACCGACAGCGAACAATTCGTAACTAGCGATGAGCGACAGTTCAGATCACTCATCAGATGGCGTATCTTCTGAATACGAAACACGACTGAGAGAGGTATTCTCTCCAGAGCGAATACAAACCGATGTGCAGGTTTCAAGTCTGAAACGCATGATTGAATCAATGTCGGGTCTGTTTACAAAGAACAACCTGCACGCCATCGACAAAGATACTGTCTTTCGCGCACTGCTTGAGCGTGAAAGACTTGGCAGCACATGTGTTGGCAATGGTGTTGCGTTGCCGCACGGTCGCCTAAACGGTTTGCCGAATGCAGTTGGGGCGATCATGCGCATGAAAACACCTCTAGACATGGATGCCAGCGATGAAAAACCAGTATTTATTGTTTGTGGCTTACTCGTTCCCGCCGATTGTGCAGATGCGCACATCAAGATTTTGGCGAAGCTGGCTCGTGGATTCGAGGAGCACAATCTGAATCAACGTGTGATGGGAGCAGAGGATTCAGAAGCAATTTTTGTGGAGATTGTTAAGTATGATGCCGAACTAACTCGGATCGAAAACTGATTTAGTTAAGATCATTGCTGCATGCCTCAGCTCTTATATGCTTTGTAATGCAGGGCTCTGCAGGATGTGGTTTCTCCTACAAAATATTTTATTAGCACCTGTTGGGCGGCTTATGCTGGATCGTCTATGGTGCGGAAAGTGCCAGAATGAGTAATCGTGATTTGCAATTGCACCCAAAACCTACTTACAATGATTACGACAAAGTGCAATAAGAATTAGGTTTAATTTTAATGAATATAACTCTGGCCGAGGAGATACTTCTATTACTGCTCGACGATGAAAAGGGTACACTCCCGCCAGTCCCACAGTTGACGCTGCATTTCGTTTTGGCGGGTGCTGTGCTGATGGAACTGGCGATCAACAACAGAGTAGACTGTGATATCGATTCATTTACGATAGTGGATGAGACTCCAGTCGGGGACCCGATTCTAGACAAGATTTTGGGCAGAATGTGCCGTCAGCCTGAAGAGCACGAAGTAAAGTTCTGGATTAATTCAATCGCGGATGAAGGAGCAGAAATCGTTGAATTGGGTTTTCAACGACTGATTGAAAGAGGAATTCTTGGCGAATCCGAAAAACGCTTCTTGTGGGTGATGAAAACCCGTTCCTACCCGACTATCGATGGTACCGTTGAAAAAGAAGTCAAACTTCGTATCATGAATATCCTTTACAGCGATGAAATTCCCGACCAGAGAGATGTAGTCATTTACTGTCTGATGGATGCCTGCGACATGTTTCGAACATTGCTTGGCCCCGCGGAACTAAACCGAATGCGCCCCAGGATCACTGAGGTCTCCAGACTTGACCTCATCGGACAAGCAACTACCAGACTGATTCGAGAGATTCAGGTAGCGCTGGTAGCGACCCACGCTCCGTTATTTTAGACTTCTTATTCCCTTAACGCACACCTCAAAATATACTCAAAACTCAGCAATTCTAGCTAGTAACGAACGGAATTTCGTTGAAGAAAATTTCAATCGCTAACCAGTTCTGCAACTAGACAATCTGCAATCTTCAATTAAAGCAAGTTGCCACCGGTCATGAATTCGTGTGGCACGAATTCAACTTATTCACGGCCCGTATATCGCATGTGGAAGCCACGTCGCTAGGGACGGGAAAAACCATAAAACTACTAGCATCATCAATTGGATCAAAACGAATGGAGCCACTCCCTTGTAAATTTCAATCGTACGAATTGAAGGCGGAGCAACCCCTCGTAAATAGAAGAGCGAGAAACCGAATGGCGGCGTAAGAAATGAAGTCTGCAGGTTGACTGCCATCATAACGCCCAGCCATACCGGATTCATAGGAATACCCGGGGCCACCTCCATCTGTAGCACAACAGGCCCGACGATCGGAACGACAATGAAAATAATCTCCAGAAAATCGAGAATGAAGCCAAGCAGGAACATCACCAGCATAATCAACAACAACACCGTCAAAGTTCCACCTGGGAGATTATGCAGCACGCTCTCGACAACTTCATCTCCCCTCAATCCTCGAAACACCAGCGAGAACATGGATGCACCAATCAGGATGACGAAAACCATGGAGGAAACCAGCAGCGTTTGCCGCATGATTTGAGGTAGTATCGAATTGCCGTTTTCGTCTAACTTAGCGTATACGCTCAGAATTGCCGTGTGGATGCCGATTACAAGGCCAATCGCACAAACTAGAGCAACAAATACAGCCGCCCACTCGACAGTAGTAAGTTCGTCTCTTTGCAGTCGAAGATCAAACAATGAGGTGATTGCCAGCATGATCACGAGACAAACTACACCAACTACGATCAATCTGCCCTTCTCGGGGGCAACCCTGTAGCCCGCCATCATAAGGGCGCCTGTTCCACCCATCGCTGCAGACTCCGTCGGTGATGCAAGCCCCGCAAGAATAGAGCCGAGCACGGCTACGATCAGTACGAGAGGGGCAAACAAGGTGGCAACCAATTTCCAAACGAATGCTCTTTTGCTTTCACCTCGCCTGATTTCGTCAGGCGGAATGGCTGGACTGGCATCCGGACGAACGATCGCAATAATGATCTGATAAATTATGTACATGCCGACCAGCACCAATCCGGGAATGAGTGCGCCGGCGAATAGATCGTTGACGGACAATGCGTCAGGCGAAAAATTTCCCAAAGAAAACTGCGCTTGCTGGAAAGCAGTTGATAGCTGATCTCCAAGCAGAACGAGCACAATGGACGGCGGAATTACTTGTCCGAGTGTTCCCGACGCACAGATGGAACCACAGGCTAGAGAAGGGCTGTATCCTCGACGAATCATAGTTGGTAGAGACAACAATCCCATCGTGACGACGGTCGCCCCAACGATTCCTGTTGATGCCGCAAGCAGTGCGCCCACGATACACACTGAATATCCAAGTCCACCCCGTATGCTGCCGAACAGTTTACCCATGTTGTCAAGAAGCTCTTCCGCGATTTTCGATCGCTCCAGCGTCACGCCCATAAATACGAACAGAGGTACGGCAACAAGAACCTCATTGCGCATGATGGAAAATATTCTTTGAGGCAAAGCCGAGATAAAAGAGACATCGAAGAGCCCAAATCCAGCAGCGATGAATGCAAACAGCATTGAACTCCCGGCTAGAGAGAACGCAACAGGGAATCCGAACAGCAGTAGAATGATGACCGACACAAAAAGTGCGGCGCACAAGAACTCGGGAGAGGTTAGAAATTCCATGTTTATACGCTCTTGGCCTCTATATTTGAATTGGCGTTCTTCGTCAATTCCAGAATGCTTTTGATCGCCAGAGAAACGCCTTCCATGGCTAGGAGAACTGAAAACACGAGTATCACAGTTTTGAACAGATAAATATAAGGAAGACCGACTGTTTCGGTCGAACCCTCGCGAACGGCCCAGGAATTCATCACCAGTGACCATGCAAAGTCAAAATTTACAATGCAGAACGGCAGCAGAAAAATCACGGATCCAACCAGATTGATCTTTGCTTTTGTTCGCTCTGCGGCTTCTCGGTAAAAAACATCAAGCCTGACATGGCCTTCTTTAGCCAATGTGTAACCAGCTCCCAACATGAACAACAATCCATGCATATACCAGATCGATTCCTGCATCTGAATTGAGCCATAGGCAAATACGTAGCGCATGATCACAACAACAAATTGCATCAGAGTCATGAACAGTACCAACCACGCTGCAAATTTACCGGTCACGGTATTGAATAGAGTCAACCACGATGCGAGAGTCTGCAATTGTCCTCGCCAACCCGGTTGCCATACTGTAGAAGCATGGTCAGCATGAAAATTTTTAATAATATCTCGAGGTTCGTAACGAAGGAGCAGGAATACAGGTATGACAAAAAATGCAACTACAGTGAGCAGCACGAGAACATAAACGGTGATGCTGAACAAGAAAGGCAAGCGTTCCAGTGAATGCCATAACCCGATAAAATCTACATTCACGAGGGCAATACCTTTAACTTGTTGAAATGTATCGACCTTCTGCAGGTCATTGTGAGCGGCGTCAGATCTTTACGGACAACGTTGTGTTTCGATGTCGCGCAGAAAGAAGATAATCTGAACAGTTCGCGACAGGTGAAGTTGATGCAGGCACAGGCAAATCCGCCACTTGAAAGGAAGCGGATTTGCCTAAATTTCTACCAACTGTCTGCAGTTAATTTAGTGAAAATTAACCAATGCGCGCTTGTTCATGTACGATTGATCAGAGAGTTTTGACCAGCCGATCACGTTCTTGCGGAAAGCCATGTAGCTATCGAAGACTTTCTGGGTTTCGGGGTCAGTTTTTCCGACCTGATCCATGACATCACGGGCGGCATTGCCCATGGCAGTGAATATATCGTCGGAGAACTCAACCAACTCAACACCGTGCTCAGTCAATAGCGTATCCAGAGCAGCACCATTGTTCGCATTGAATTCGGCAAGATCGTAATTGTTCTCAGCAGTTGCAGCGTTTTGAATGATTGCCTGCTCACTTGCACTCAATCCGTCCCAGACGCCCTTGTTTATGCCGAAACTCAACACCGTTCCAGTTTCATGGAATCCAGGATAGTGATAGAACTTAACGACTTTGTAAAATCCGAAAGCCAAGTCGTTCCATGGCCCGACCCACTCGGTCGCGTCGATCGTTCCTGCTTGCAGAGCAGGCATGATCTCGGCACCTCCGAGGGTGACCGACGATCCTCCAAGGGCATCAATCACTCGTCCGCCCAAACCCGGCATTCGCATTTTGAGTCCTTTGAAGTCATCAATAGAAGTGACAGGCTTAGCAAACCATCCACCCATTTGGGAGCCGGAGTTGCCGCATGCGAAACTCTTTACTCCAAAATTTGCGTTTAGATCATCCCAAATCTGTTGCCCGCCCCCGTGATGAAGCCAGGCATCCATTTCTGCCGGAGTCAAGCCGAAAGGAACGGAAGCGAAAAATGAAAGTGCAAGTGCTTTGCCTTGATAGTAGTATTCCGCCGAATGATACATGTCTGCAGTGCCTTCCTGAACCGCATCGTGACACTTCAACGGATGCACGAGTTCACCGCCAGCGAAAAGCTTGACGGTCATTTTGCCTTCGGACATGGTGGTTACGCGTTCTCCAAATCGAGCCGCTGCTGTTCCCAATCCAGGGAAATTCTTTGGCCAAGACGTAACCATTTGGAATTCCTTCATGCCTTGGGAAATTGCGGGCGCAGCCAAAGTTGTGGCCGCTGCTGCGGTGCCAGCTATAGCACCGGCTTTTAAAAATTGTCGACGTTCCATAATGAAACTTATCCTCCATTTGAGTTAAAAAAATCCATATTACAAATTTCGCAGCACAATTGAATTATGAATTGTTGCTACGAGTGTTCTTCTAGATCAAATAATAACGAATTATGAACTAAAACTCACGTTAATTCATGTTTGACTTTCTGTGTCTCCTGGTAGACTGGCTCATACAAGGCTGTTTCGGTCTGTAATGTACATTGGTTTGCGCAGTGTAATGAGAGCCGATTGTCTCAAAGTAGCGTTCGAGCTGGTATGGGAAAAGATTGCGCATGAAACATCCCCTGATTGTTAAGTTTCAATCAGGGCTCTGAGTACTTCGCACCATGCCTGTGCGAGATTCCGTCGATTGTATCCACCACCGCCCAGCGCAATTATTTTGCCCCCACAAAACTCTTCGGCCATACGGCATAGCCGCTTTGCAGCATGCCCATGAGCTTTGGGTGTAAACTTCATGTGAGTAATCGGATCACCGTCAATACTGTCGGCACCTGCCATCAGCACAATGAATTCGGGCTTGTACGAACGGAGGAATTCTTCGAGTCGGCCCCACGAATCATAGAAGACATCATCGCGGCTGCCAGGCATTACTGGAAGGTTGATTTTTGTGTCGACCGCGTCTCCCTTGCCGGTCTCGTGGGCAAAGCCCGTTCCTGGATACAGATAACGCCCATCTTCGTGAATGTCGCCAATGATCAAATCCGGGTCTGACTCAAACGAGTAGAAAACCCCGTCGCCGTGATGCGCATCAATATCCACATACGCAACCCGTCGAATGCCGTAAAGCTTGCGCAGAGTTTGGATCAAAACGCCAAGATCACTAATCGCACAAAAGCCGGCGGCAGAATCTCGGCTGCAGTGATGAAGCCCGGCGATGGGAATGAAAATTCGGTTGAACTCGCCTCTCATCATTCTGTCGAGAGCATCAAGATCGCTGCCGACTACATAGGATGCTGCTTCAAAAATTCCTGGGAAAACAGGCGTGTCTCCGTGGTCCAGAAATCCCGTTCCACGAATGGAGCTTTTCTTGAGAAACTGAATGTATTCTTCGTCATGAAAGCGTTCTAAGTCGCTCTCATCGCAGATGACCGGTGCCAATATCTGAACTTGACTGGCCAGACCGGAGGTTACTGCCTCATTCCAGAATGCGTCATGTCGGTCGGGACCGAACGGATGATTGTTTCCAAATGCGTATCGCTTCAGATTTTCTCCAACATAAACACCAACTTCAACTAGTGAAGTAACCATCACCAGCGTGAAACGATCACTCCTGATCGATATTGGGTTTGGTCGGATTTTTTGGGTGCACTATAGTCAATGACATAAGACGAACCACTCTTCTGAGTGATTTCGACATACATCAGCCGATCGCCGCTTCTGTATTCCCTGACTGTACTTGAACCGACTTGGTACTCGGTGTAACTCAAGCCACTAGGCGATTTGTCAGAAGACGTCTCCTGTCTCTCGGGAACTGTATCGTCAGTTTGAGTGGGGCTTGTAATGACGACTCCGGTGGTGACAGGGGAGCGTTTCGGAATTTCTATCGTGTCAACAAGCGTTTGCGCTTGAACTGTGCCCAAAAGGGGGACAATCAGCAAAATACCGACAGTCGTGATTAGTCGGGCCATTGAATTAGGTATGGCAGTACAGCCTTCAATGGCTAGTAATCTCACGAAAGACATCTTCCAGGTCACCTCTTTGTTCTGACAGGGTTCGAATTTTCCAACCATTTGATTCCACAACTTTCCAAATTTCCTCAACAACCGACCGACCGTCTTTTGCAGTTAGATGGAAAGACTTGTCTTTCTCAATATACTGTAAGTTGGCAATGGCATCAATACCGGACAGTTGCATTTGAACCTCCGCCGGGTTTATATCGACCATCTGTACTCGAACTGAATTATGAAATTTAGACGCTGTCACCAGCGACTCCGGCGTCTGATCGACAATGATTTTCCCCTTGTCTATGATGATTACTCGGCTGCATACAGAGTCAACTTCATCTAGGATGTGCGTCGATAGAATGATCACCTTGTTCTCGGATATTTTTTCGATCAGTGTTCGGACCTGCTCTTTTTGATTTGGGTCTAGTCCATCGGTTGGTTCATCCAGCACCAGAACATCGGGGTCATGAAGCAGCGCCAGGGCGAGCCCGACGCGGCGCTTGAATCCTTTCGAAAGCGTGAAAATCGGCTGTGTCAGCACCTCTTGGATTTGCACGTCGGATACGACTGAGGCGATTTGTTGTGTAAGGTTTGATCCGCTTAGTCCACGAATTCTGGCTGCAAAAATGAGAAATGAATGAACCGGCATATCGCCATAAAGCGGCATTCCTTCTGGCAGATAGCCCAGCTTCGACTTGGCTTCGATCGGATTCGCTTCGATATCTATCCCTTCGATTTCAACTGATCCGTGATCCGGTTTCAGAAAACCGGAGATCATTTTCATAGTCGTGGATTTACCGGCACCATTGGGCCCAAGAAAGCCAAGTACTTCACCGCGTTCGACGGAAAATGTCAGATTGTCTACGACAGTCTGATTTCCAAATCGCTTGGTCAACTGAGATACATTGATCATATTTATGGGCAGAATCGAATGCTGATTATTGGTTGATTTAAACCAATTTTATATGGAATGCTGATAATTTGTTGTGTCGCAAACGCGGGCGGATTATGAAATAATGGAGATAGTACTTCTTTTGGCATTACTGGAATCAAACTCTCGAACTGATCTTTCTTATGACACCCCAAGAAAAAACGATTTATCTAGTAGATGGATCGGCGTATGTTTACCGCGCTTATCACTCGCACAACCTAAGTACGTCAAGCGGTGAGCCGACAGGCGCAGTGTACGGCGTTGTAAGCATGTTGAAGCGGATCATTCGAGATTACTCTCCAGATTATCTTGTGGTTGTTTTCGATGCAAAGGGAAAGACTTTTCGTGATGACATCTACCCGCACTATAAGGAAAACCGGCCGCCGATGCCGGACGATCTTCGCGCACAGTATGAGGTAATCCGTCAACTTGTTGCAGCAATGGGAATAAAAACGATGTCCATATCCGGAGTGGAAGCGGATGATGTGATCGGAACGCTGGCAAATGCGGCCAGGGATGCTGGGCTACTTACTGTAATCGCCAGTAGTGATAAAGATCTGGCGCAATTGGTCACCGACAGAATTGCTATCCTCGATGAGAAAAATGGAGTAAAACTCGGCCCCAGTCAGGTAAAGGAAAAGTTTGGCGTGCTGCCTACACAGATTATCGACTATCTGTCATTGGTTGGAGATTCTTCCGACAATATCCCGGGTGTTCCATTAGTCGGCAAAGTGACGGCCGCAAAGTGGTTGGCTATGTATGGGTCTCTCGACAGCATCATAGAGAACGCCAGCTCCTTCTCTGGCAAAGCTGGTGAAAATCTGCGAAATTCTCTGGAACAACTTGAACTTGCTAGAACATTGGTGACACTGAAACTCGATGTGGATGTCGAACTCGACACTGAGAATTTCACGGTCACCTCCGGTGACATGGATCAATTGCGGGAACTGTATACGCGTCTTGAGTTTCATTCGTGGCTAAAAAATCTGGAAGTAGGCCAAGTAGAAAAAAAACAGCCGATCATCCAGTACTCTTGTGTAACGGATAAAACAGCTTTCGAAAATCTTGTCGAACGCTTAGCGAATAGTAAAGTGTTTGCATTCGACACGGAAACAACCGGACTGGACATGAGACATGAATCGCTGGTTGGTATCTCTGTGAGTGTGCAGGCATGGGAAGCTTTCTATATCCCTGTTGCTCACAATTACCCGGGAGTAGCTTCGCAGCTGGATCAAGAATGGGTGATAGAGAAGTTGAAGCCGGTTTTTGAGAACCCTGAAATTGGGAAAATCGTACAGAACCTGAAATTCGACGCAGTTGTGTTTGCCAAATACGGCATTACGGTCAGGGGTGTCGTTTACGATACGATGATTGAATCATATGTACTGAACAGTACTGCGGTATCCAGGCACAGTCTGGATAATTTATCGCTTAAGTATCTGAACCACACGACCGTCAAGTTTGAAGATATTGCTGGCAAAAGAGGCAAGAATCAACTCACATTCGATCGAATCGAAATTGATACTGCCACCCACTATGCCGCAGAAGATGCTGATATAGCGTTTCGTTTGCACGAGGCACTGTGGCCACAACTTCAAAACACGGGTCGACTGCAGGATATTTTTGAAAAAATTGACATGCCGCTGGCGCCTGTTCTGATGCGCATGGAAGATCACGGTGTGCGAATCGATAGAGATGAACTGGGTCGCCAAAGTGCGGAACTCCATTCTCGAATTCAATTGGTCGAGCAGAAAATTTATGAAAGCGCCGGAACGAAGTTCAATGTGTCATCGCCCAAGCAGATTCGAGAAGTTCTTTTTGACGTCCTTGGATATCGGCCTACCAGCAAGACCTCGCAAGGACATTCATCCACTTCCGAAGCGGTCCTGAATCAGCTTGCGATGACTTATGATGTTCCTAGGCTGATTCTCGAGTATCGGAGTCTGGCCAAATTGAAGTCTACTTATACGGATAAGTTGCCAATTCTAATTCACTCTGCAACTGGCAGAGTCCATACTTCATACCATCAGGCAGTCGCTGCTACCGGGCGTCTGTCATCATTGGAACCGAATCTGCAGAACATTCCCATTCGAACTGCAGAAGGTAGACGGATTCGTGAGGCATTCGTGGCAGATCCTGGATGCATTCTCATATCAATTGACTATTCTCAGATTGAGCTTCGAATCATGGCCCATCTGTCTGATGACCCCGGACTTGTAGACGCATTTGCTAAAGGCGAGGATGTGCATAGATTTACAGCGTCTGAAGTATTTGATGCCCGCATTGATGAAGTCACCTCGGATCAGAGGCGACATGCAAAAGCGATCAACTTCGGTTTGATGTACGGGATGTCTTCATTTGGCTTGGCGCGCCAGCTTCAGATTGACGTAGCACAGGCACAGGAGTATGTAGAACAGTATTTTGCCAGATATCCGAAAGTGCGGGAGTTCATGGACAATACCCGAACGCAGGCTCACAACGAGAAGTTTGTCGAAACGATCTACGGGCGGCGCCTCAATTTGGCGGACATCAATGCGAAGCACTACGGTCGTCGCCAGCATGCCGAACGAACTGCTATCAATGCTCCGCTACAGGGTTCTGCAGCCGACATTATCAAGCTTGCGATGATTGAAGTTGACCGTTGGATCACCAGATCTGATTGCAGATGTCGAATGATCATGCAAGTTCACGACGAACTGGTGCTGGAAGTTGCAGAGCCCGACCAAAATCTGGCAGTTGAAAACGTGAAGGCGATTATGGAAAATGCAACTGAACTTCGAGTACCGTTAGTTGCTGATGTCGGAATTGGTGCAAATTGGGCAAACGCACACCAATAAAAACAAAGTCAATCAACTTGCCCCAACAGGTTGCAGATAATTTCCTGTGCCTGATTAACGCCCAAACCCGTTGTACCGGAAAACGCCTGTAGCGTTACATCTTCACAATCATTGAATTCGTTTTTCACCGAGGCCAGAATCGACGCTGTTTTAGACTTGGAAAGCTTGTCGGATTTTGTCAATAGAATGTGGATACGAACAGCGGACTGACGACACCAGTTGATGATTTGCACATCAAGAGGCTTCAGAGGGTGTCGTATGTCCATCGTCAGGATCAGCCCGCGCAGGCTGACTCGGGTTTCAAGGTACCGCTCTATAACCCTGGCCCAGTGCAGCCGCACTCGCTCCGGCACTTTTGCGTAACCGTAACCGGGCAAATCTACCAGTCTTATGTCCGGCGTTATCTGAAAGAAAACGATCTGCTGGGTTCGTCCCGGTGTCTTGCTCGTTTTCGCGAGCCCTTTACGTCTTGTAACTGAATTGAGGGCAGTGGATTTTCCACTATTTGAACGACCCGCAAACGCTACCTCAAAGCCTTCATCTGTCATCCATTGAGAAGGCTTGTGGGCCGCTACGATAAATTCTGCATTGTTGAGGTTGATTGCCACCTGAATACACTCATTTTTGTTTGATTCCACACTTTCAAGATTGCTACTTCCAACTACGGGAATTCGGCAAAACGGCTTCACAGTGTCGATGAGTTCATTCGAAATTACATAACACCACTCCTTCTTTTATTGAAGCCGCTTTGATTCTATCAATATATTTCACTTACAGGTCGAACCTTCCTATTATCGCTTGCAACCGAGTTGGGATATGCTTTACCCAAATCCGAAATTAGAGAATGAATTCGCTTAACATCAGCAAGATTTTAGCGAATTTACTGGATTTTACAGCTCCGATTATCGAAGACAGGAGCAACACGAAGAATTTGTCTGGATTTGCAGGAGATTGCCAACCTGATGCATTGTCCGCTGGCATTTTCGCCACTGTGCAAAGGTGCGCAACCCTTCCGGAGTCGGAATGGATTCAAGCTCGGTTCGAAAAAGCGCCACCCGAGGCGCTCAGCTCATAACAGCAGCGGAAAGCCTCGAATATGATCCAGCGCTTCATCCATCACCTTGCGGTGGCAGGCATTGACTTTCACTGTCCATTGCCGGGCATGGCGTACGATCAGTGCGGCGACATCATACAGACGCAAACGCACTGTAGGAGCACGGGCAGTTGACAACGAATGCGGCAATACCATCCGCATCAAGGCAAACAGGTTATAGGCCATTGAGCTTAACATCAGCCATGCTGCATTGGCATGAAAGTCCCCACAGGGCAATCTGGCGGCGGCGAAATCACTGCGAAGCTCCTTGATTCTGTTTTCGCTCGACTCGCCACGCTGGTTATAAAAATGCACCACCTCGGGGTCTGATAACTCATCCTTGTTGGTTGCAATCGCACGATAAATGTTGCGACCCCGTACCCCTGTTTCAGCATCGCTGTTGATCAAAATGTCCAACTGTGAGTTGTCATCATCATCAATGTGCTTTCTTTGCACAATCAGCGTAAACGCTTCTGTTTTTGTCATCACATGCAACGTGCGACAAACCTGTTCTGTGTCCGATTCACTGCCATCACGATATACCAATGGGCGCCATTCGCAATCTTTGATTTCAGAGATGGTTTCTTTGACCGCACTATCCATCTTGGCACGGATCGCAAAGCCCATGCCACTGTCCATCGCATAGTTGATCACCGCGGCTTGATAGCCGGCAGCATCAATGCGAACATCCGATACCGACACACCCTCCGGCAATGCCGACTCACAGCGCTGGATGAACTGTAAATTCTCTTTGTTCGGAGATTCATTGCCTTCTCGAAACTCTACCGCCACCACCTGGTCGGTTTCAGCGATGTGCCCGACCATCGGCGTGTAGCCACGGTGCTTTTTATACGTGTACCGAGCTGCACGCTTGTTCGATTCGATCACCGTAGCATCTATGTCCAAGGTAATCTGCGTTCGGTTGTAAAGCCCTGCTGCAAGAATTGTTTTGTTGAGATTGACCAATCCCTGCATCGCCTGATCACTGCGCCCGGCGCGCCGCAACCAATTGCCCAGTGTCTTGGCCCCAGGCAACTTCCCGCAGCCCAATAGCTTCATCAAAGGCTTTTCTTTTTGCAAATGGCTTACGTCGTCAAGACATTTGCCGCCTTCATGAAACAGCAACATGAAAATATTGAACATCGCGCCTTGACGGTAGCCGCGGTTGCTGCCCGCTACAGGCAATTGCCGATCCGCCAATTGTTCCAGACCAAGCCGCTGCATTAGCTGTGCAACGACGATCAAACCGGCGCGGGAGGTTAAAATACGTTTGCTGATTCCAATTTTATGGGGTAAAATCGACATGAGCCTTGTACCTCTGAGATATTTTTGGGCTTCACCCATTGGGTGAAATTCGATTGTTTATGAAAGCCTTATTGTACAAGGCTTTTCTATTGATCTCAGATTTCTAATTGCGGATTAGGGCTTTACAAGCCTGAACTCTTAAACCTCAATTCGTGATATATTTAGCCAAAATTGTCAGAATCAACTTAACAAATCTGGATTTACAAACCACCATAAAATTGGAAATCAACACTATGCAAGCAGCCATGCTGAAAAAAGTTTGTACATTGATATCGACATTCGGAATATTACTGACCATAACCAGTTTGGCATTGGGAGCTGGTGATCCTGTTGCTGGCAAGGAAAAAGCGACAGCATGCGCAGCTTGCCATGGAGCTGATGGAAATAGCATCAATCCTGAATTCCCAAAGATTGCCGGACAAGTGCCCGGCTACATTGCAACCCAACTCGCAGCGTATCAGTCGGGAGCAAGGCAGAGTGCAGTTATGATGGGCATGATCTTGAATTTGTCTAAGCAGGATATGCAGGACATAGATGCCTACTATTTACAGCATGAAGCCAGCAAGGCAAGCATTGCCGAATCGGACCTGGTCGCGGCCAGGCGTGGACAGGAAATTTACAGGCGGGGCTTAAGCCAGTATTCCGTACCCGCCTGCATGGCTTGTCATGGTCCGGCTGGAGATGGGATTCCTTCTCGTTACCCAAAGGTTTCGGGGCAGTTTAAAGAGTATCTGGTTCAATCACTACTGCAATTCAAAACCGGTGAACGCAAAAGCGAGGAAATGGAAACGATCTCATTTCGACTCTCGCTTCAGCAAATTGAGGACCTCGCTGTCTACATGCAGGGACTGGATTAAATTCGCCCGACACTCCGAATAGCCTCTGCTAAGTTTTGGAGGCTCTTGGTAACGGGCTGCATAACTCGAAATTGGTAGACAGGACGGCCAAGTTCGCGTAACACTTCAGTATCGACCGATGCCTGGAGTTCCATGAGTCTGCCGAATGTGTAGGATTGCCTAGCTACATCAATATCTGCGTCTTGATCCGTTTTGATTATTAGGAAGTTCCCGGTGGCGGGGCCGCCTTTGTGAAACTGCCCCGTTGAATGCAGATACTGCGGTCCAAAATTTTGCACTACACTACGTCCGATAATAGCCTTCAGATTCTTCGCAATTTCAGACAGCATCTGTTCATTTTCAGCAGTCGGCGACACGTAAGCGAGCAACGCGACATAGTCGTGAATCCCAATTGAAGATTCAAGTTTCAAGATCGCTTCTTGAATCTTCTGAACCGAGTCAGCTGATCGGTTCACACCGATTTCTTGGTCTGTGATCGGACGAGAGCGATTGTTATCTGAATCCAAAGAATCTGACACTATCTGTTTGCTGTGTTCCACTTCCGGTTGATCAAACGGATTTACGCTGATCAAGTATGCAGCCATTGAAATAGCAGTTTCGAAAGTAAGGAACATGCGCGCCAACTGGCTGATATTCGGTAGTCTGGTTTGAAATATCAGTGCAGATTCAGTTTGCTCGGTGCAAAGACACACCTGCAATTCATCATTGTCAGTCTCTTTGGACATCGGGACCTGAATTACTGGAAGTACTCCATGCCCCGACTTTCCCAGACTTTCTCCAACAATCTGCTCAATCCATTGCAGAGCAGGTAGCAAATTCGCATTCGCTGACAACAGCATTCGACTGCCGGGTTCAGTTGCTGCACAAGCCATAGCCGCTGCAAGCTGTCGAGTTTCGATTCCGTAGCTTGAATCACTTATCTTCATCATCCCAACATGGTCATCTATCACTTCCTGTAGCGGAGACAGATCGATTCCTAATATTTTTATGGGGATGAGCCCAAGACTGCTCAACGCAGAAAATCGACCCGGTACATGGGAATCGGATACAAATGACGTGATGTCATTATCCTTTGCCCATTCCCTCAGCTTGCCAGTGCATGGGTCGGTCAAAACTGAGAACTGGCTCGGACATCCTACGCGCTCAAAAACGGTTCTTGCGATATCGAGAGTTTCTACAGTATTTCCAGACTTGCTGGATACTAAGTAGTAATTGCCTTTCGATTCTGGTTGTTGCAGTGCCTTCGCCAGGAAATCTGGAGAAGTGCTGTCCAGAATGCGCAAGGTGCGCCTGGTTTCACTACAGCAAACTTCGGCATATACTCTGACAGCGAGACTCGCGCCTCCCATTCCGATCAGTACAACCGTATCGACTTGCTTCGACAATTGTGGCACTTCGGTAACGGTTGGAAGCGATCGCTGAAACGAATCTGTCCAATCCAGGCAGCGGTCCGAAGGAATGGGAGAAACCCCGGATTCGTTCCAGATGCTGACATCCTTTGAAAAAATCCTTGAGCAGATGCTGCGTTCAGCGAGTAATTCTTCGTACTCCTGAAAACGAGTAAAAATTTGCTCTGAATCTCGTATTTGACGGATGCAGGGCATATTAACGTTCATCAGTATGGGCTAGAAATATCGCCCACAAGAGTACCAGAACGAACCAATAGATTGCTTGATCTGCTACACCAGAACGAACCGGGTACCGCAATAAGGGCATTGCTCTTCCCCGGTTTCTTCAATAGGCAGGTAGACGCGCGGATGAGAATCCCACAACCTCATACGCTCCAGCGGGCAATGAAGTGGGAGATCATCTTTCGTGACATTTACAAACATGTCCGTGTTCGGGGAGTCCCCTGGTCTCGGTTGATAGCTTTTCGTCTTCATCACTGTTATCTCAAACGTAAGTCAGCCAGTCACGGTGCTTCTTGCTTCTTCCCTCTACTACATCAAAATATTTGGACTGTAGTTGTTTGGTAATCGGTCCGGGTTTTCCGTCGCCAATCACTCTTCCGTCCAGTTCTCGAATTGGAGTCACTTCTGCTGCTGTACCGGTAAAGAAAGCTTCATCTGCGATGTATACTTCATCACGAGTAATTCGTCGTTCCTCAACCTGATATCCCATTTCTGCAAGCAGATCGAAAACGGTGAGCCTGGTAATCCCTTCCAGTGTGGAAGCCATGTCGGGAGTAATGACTTTGTTGTTTCTTACAATAAACACATTCTCACCGGACCCTTCCATCACGTAGCCTTCGGTATCCAGCAGCAACGCTTCATCCGCACCGTTGTCTAGTGCTTCTTGCAACGCCAGAATTGAATTGATGTAATTCCCGCAGGCTTTGGCGCGGCACATGGCTACATTCACATGCAACCTCGAAAATGAAGACGTTTTTACGCGAATGCCATTTTTAATGCCTTCTGCTCCCAGATAGGCACCCCAGTCCCAAGCCGCGATCATCACGTGGGTTGAGAGGTTATCAGCCCGTAATCCCATTCCTTCAGATCCATAGTAAACAATTGGACGTATGTAGCCGCTTTCGAGTCCGTTTTCTCGAAGGACAGTGCATTGTGCCTCGTTCAAGGTTTCGTGATCGAACGGAATCTTCATGCGCAAGATATGAGCCGATGCAAACAATCGATTGGTGTGATCCTGTAGTCGAAAGATTGCGGTGCCGTCATTTGTCTGATAGGCCCGAAGCCCTTCGAATACAGCCACGCCGTAGTGCAGGGAATGCGTGAGAATATGTACATTTGCTTCTCGCCAAGGCACTAGCGTACCGTTATTCCAGATAATTCCGTCTCTGTCGCTAAATGATGCTGTCATGTTTCCTAGTTCAAATTAAAGTTAGCAGTTGAATCACATCAACCTGATTAATTTCGGATCAGTTTGTGTGAGTACCAAACGGTTCCCGCGCAAAGACTGTTTGAACCATGGGTTCAAAAAATTCCAGCGGCAAAGAATCATACTCTGGATCAAATGAAGATTGATCCCAGTTCGCACAAAAATCCACGCATGCCTGATAGTGCTGATGATCCTTATATCGATCGCGTAGATTTCTGTCTTGCCCCAAGTGATGGAAAAAGTAATAGCCTTGAAAAATTCCATGATACTTCAGTATCCAATAGGTTTCAGGCGACACGAACGGTCGCAGTACCGCTGCGGCCAGTTCGCCATGGTTTTCCGGTGAAAGAGTGTCGCCAATATCGTGCAACAGTGCGGCAACAGCCATTTCCTCGCCAGCGTTGTCGCGCCAAGCCCGAGTTGCAGTTTGAAGCCCATGTTCAAGCCGAGTAATCTTATAGCCAGCCAGACTGCTTTCGAGATCAAGCAAGTGGTCCAGTACTCGATTGGCTGTATTTCTTGTAAATTCTTTTTCGTATTTATGTAACAGTTGATAGTCTTCAAGAGTTCCATCTTTCATCTCGATAAACTCAACGGTTTTGTCCAATATGTTCATGTCCACGCCTACCTGTTCAACCAAATCAGATCATTATATATTTCAGTCTACACGTTATTCTGAGTGATATTTCTCGGTCCGATTGCCGTACCATTCTTTATTGAATTGCCTGGACGGTCAATTCTCCAAAACCTGTAGTTTCGCCTGGTCCCAGACCAGTAATTTTTCACCGCTCACATGAAATTTCACTCTGACAAGGCAATACTCGCCACCTTCTTCGGTATTTAGTACGACTCCATTGCCAAATTTAACATGCCGTACCTCTTTGCCTAACAAGTCGACAAGTTCATCCTCATGGGCCGGGGTAGTCACAGATTCAATTTTGCTGTGGTCGACGAATTCAACACAGTCTCTGGGAATTTCACCAGCAAATCTGGACGGTCTGTATCTTTGCCACTGTCCGTGTAGCAGACGACGGTCTGCGCGCGTTAAATACAGTTGCTGCTGTGCCCGAGTCATGCCGACATAGCACAAACGGCGTTCTTCTTCCAGTGGATTCGGTTCAGAAGATGGGTATCCTGAGCGGTTGTATATTGCATTTGCATGCGGAAGTAAGTTCTCATCCAGGCCGGTCAGAAACACCACCGGGAATTCCAGCCCTTTGGCGAGGTGCAGCGTCATCATTTGAACTGCATCGAGATTCGCATCGTGTGTGTCGCCGGCATCGAGTGTTACTTCATCCAGAAATGGCACAATTGCGTTTTCATTGTCGTCGATTTCCTTATTGCGAATGAAATTGGCTCCAGCATTCAGCATTTCGTCCAGGTTTTCAACCCGCGCCATGTCGATGTCTGTATTGCGTGCCATGTAGTATTCACGTAATTTGGTAACCTTAATTGTGCGATCGATAATTGCGTACAACGAAATTCCCTGACACTCATTCCTGAGTACATCCATCATTTCAATGAATCTGCGCAGGGGGGCGACCATACGAGATTGAGAGGATGTATCGCTGATAATTTCAAGTGTGGCATCCCAATTCGAGATTTCCCTGTTCCTGGCCACTTCCCCGACTTTCCGCAGCGTCCCATCTCCGATACCCCGAGGAGGATTATTGACGATTCTTTCAAAGGCATCGTTGTTGTGAGGATCCACAAGCAAGCGCAGATAAGCGAGGACATGCTTTATTTCCAGTCTGGAATAAAATCTCACACCTCCATAAAGGCGAAAAGGAATCCCTCGCGAACTGAATTCAACCTCGAAAACTCTGGACTGAGCATTTGTTCGGTACAGAACCGCAAAATCTGAATAGGATAATTTCGAAGATTCGAACTGATCCACTGTGTCGGCAATGAATGCAGCTTCCGCTTCAAAATCCTCGGCACTGAACAGTTTTATCAAGCGTCCACCTTTCTGTTCGGTCCACAGCTTCTTTTCATATCGATTTCGATTGTTGCTAATTACCGCATTTGCTGCGTTGAGAATGGCCTGCGTGGATCGATAATTCTGTTCCAGCCGAATAAGTTTTGCATTGGAGAATAATTTCTCAAAATCCAGCATGTTTTCTGCTACCGCGCCTCGCCACCCGTAGATCGACTGATCTTCATCTCCAACTGCGGTAACATTCCGATACTTAGCGAAAAATATTTTCAGCCATTCAAGTTGCAACGCATTGGTGTCCTGAAATTCGTCCACCAGAACATGTTGATACCTTTCCTGATTTGCGTCTCGTACGATTTCGTTCCGCTGCATGACTTCCAGCGTTCTTAACAGTAACTCGGTAAAGTCCACCAGGCCGCGCAAGTTGCATTCGTGCTCATAGAGTCGATAAACATCAGCGTAGATTTCTTCACGATGATTAGATGGATTCGCATTTGCCGCGCGTATCTGCTGCTCTTTGCATTTATTAATGTAGTGTTGGAATCCCCGTGCTGACAAGTCACCGATTGGCAGTTGATGATCCCGTACCAGGCGACTGATGAAAGACTTCTGATCGTCCGCGTCCATAATCGTGAAATCGCGGGACAGTCCGGCTTCCTGGTGGTGAACGCGTAGAAAAATATTCGAAAGCCCGTGAAAAGTTCCGATTTTGGATGGAGCTGATTGATTACCCAACAAACTTTCCACCCGTGACCTCATTTCTCGAGCTGCTTTATTGGTAAAGGTTACAGCCATGATCCTATGCTTGGACACGCCGGTTGCTTCGATTAGCCATGCGATACGGCGAACAAGTACCGCTGTCTTGCCGCTTCCGGCACCCGCAGTAATCAGCAGTGGACCGGGAGGTGCGACAACAGCTTCACGTTGCCGTTCGTTCAAATCCTTGAGGATGTGTGTGATGTCAGTCAATTGCAAGTTACTCGGAAATTTCGGTGGAACACTCGCCCCTGACCACAATTCTGGTAGAGATAATATTCAATAGGTGCTACACTTGATTTGTGTGCATAAAGAAACTATTTATATCTGCTGTATTATCTAGCAATTGGTAAAAATCACATGCCGATATCAGCGAAATTCAAGATTGGACAAATCGTGCGCCATCGCCACTACGATTTCCGGGGGGTTGTTTTTGACGTCGACCCGGAATTCAATAATACCGAAGAATGGTATGATTCAATTCCAGTCGATATTCGTCCTAAAAAAGATCAGCCGTTTTACCATCTGTTGGCTGAAAACGAAAAAACCACTTATGTTGCGTATGTTTCGGAGCAGAATCTTTTGCCTGACGCCGAAGGCGGCCCTGTTGAGCACCCAGCGATTCCTGAAATATTTGGTGACTTGCTGGGAGGAGAATACACGATTCGTTCTCACCGGATTCACTAAAAAGTCCGGATCGGATTGGATGGCTTGTTGAATGTGGAGAATCATGAGATTCGCTGCTTTGCTTTGAAATCTAGGATCTAAGGTCTCACACCTCAGAATATGGACCTCGAAAGAGCAAAATTCAACATGGTGGAACAGCAGATTCGGCCATGGAATGTGCTGAATCCTCAAGTTCTGGAAACCATGACAACAGTTCCCAGAGAAAATTTTGTACCGCAGGAGTATCGGCACATGGCTTTCGCTGACATGAATGTCCCAATTGGCGATGGACAAGTGATGATGCAGCCCAAGGTTGAAGCTCGTCTGCTGCAAGCGCTTGAACCGAAAAGCAATGATATTGTTCTTGAGGTTGGAACCGGAACCGGTCATGTTGCAGCACTGCTGGCACACCAGGGTGAACATGTCATGACGGTAGAGATTCGCCCCGAGTTTGTATCGCTTGCAAAGGAAAATCTGTTTCAAAACAATACTGACAATGTTGAAGTGATTCATGGTGATGGTGCTGTTGGCTGGCAGTCCGACATCGAGTTTGATTGCATATTCATATCCGGTTCAGTTATCGAACTGACGGACGCTTATCGAGAATTGCTTGCTATTGGCGGAAGACTGGTTGCCATAGTCGGCGAGGAGCCTGTCATGAGTGCAATACTGGTGGAACGCAGTGGCAAAGCCGCATGGAAAACCACTTATCTGTTTGAAACACATCTGCCGCCGCTGGACAATATTCCACAGCCAGACCGATTCGTATTCTGAACACAATATTAGAAATCGATGCATTTGATACGACTCATCGTTCTGTTGGCGGGCGTAATTGCTGCAACGGATTGTGTTGCTGAAAACCTCCTCGAAGTTTATGAGATGGCGGTCGAGAATGATGCGACGTTATCCGCAGAAAAATTAACCGCAGAAGCTGGTGCACTGAGCAGAGATATTGCATTTGCGAGCATATTACCGACTATCACTTTAGGAACAACCTATAAAGAAAAGCGCAGTTCAATATTGGACGATCCGACATCTTCCGGTTCTTATTCCTCATCAACGGCTGAAACCAGTATGAGTGAAGCCACACTGTCAGTCCCGCTTTACAACTCGCTTACCAAATTGGGGCTTGAAAAATCTGAAATTGAGGAAAGTTTGGCCGCTCTGCGTTACCAGAAGGCAAACGGCAATCTCTACAGAAGAGTCGTTCAAGCATACTTTAAAATTCTGGCAGCAGAAGACAATCTGAAATTCGCTCAGAGTGAAGTCAATGCAATTGATAGGTTTCTCCAACAGGCGATATCACGGCTAGAGGTTGGGCTAGGAAATGAAACGGATGTACGCAATGCAGAAGCACGGTCCAGCCTTGCCAATGCAGTGGTCATTCAGGCCAGCAGCGCCATCGAAAACGCCTGGCTTGAGCTGACTGCAATCACGCGTGAACGACCGCAGAAACTGGAGGAACTAAATACAGATTTGGAGTTTGTCGACCCGAAACCAACTCGAGTTGAGGCATGGGTAAACTCTGCGCTTCAGAATAATCTAGACATCGCAATTCAGCGTGAGGTTGTCCAATTATCATCCAAAGCGATTGGACTGACAGCTTCAGACACTTCATTTTTCGTCAACCTTACAGTCAATATGAAGAACCATGGCGGTGATTCTCAAAATGTGTACGAGAAATCTTCAATAGGCCTTACGGCAGGCAAGTCATTTTCCACTGGCGGGCATTCCATGAAACGCAAGAAACAAGCGAGATATCTGCAGCAAGCTGAAGTTGAAAAGCTGACTGCTTTGACTCGGGTAGTAGAACATCAAACGACAAATACCTATTTGAATATTATCAGTCTCATTAATCGTATTGAAGCACTGGAAAAGGCAGTGACCGCTAATGAAGTTGCATTGAGTGCAACGGAAGAAAGTTTCCATGTCGGCACACAGACTTCACTGGATGTTTTGAACGCCCAACGAGACCTGTTTCAGGTTCAACGAGACCTGCAAAAATCCCGTTACGATTATTTACAGAATGTGTTGCTGCTTGAAGAATTGGCCGGCACTCTTGACATAGCCGATCTGCAATTTCTGAATAGCTACTTGAAATAGACATCGCGTGTGTAAATATTCACCCAACCCAGTAGTTCAAACCGCAAAAAATGCATTCAGGGCTGAATACCTCTGACAGCCGCCCGTAGGTCATCGGACTGGTTGAGTCGCTTCTTTCACACTGATTGCGAGCAGTAATCGGTCGCGAGTGCTGTCGAAAAGCCTCGAATTGAATTGGCTTCGATAGCAAAAATTTCGAAATTTGAGGTGCGAATTTTGCTGGCAATAACAAAGAAATTGTGCTATTGGAAGACCTTCACAATAAATAAAAATCTATATATTACTATAAATAAAATATAATTCGACATTGATAATTAATAATCGACGTTCTACGTCTTTTTTACAATGCTTTTCGATAAGAATTATTAAAATTCGAGTGATGCACTCTGAACTAAACACACCCGTATTTTTTCAAAACGAAGTCGTTCCAACTGGAACACAACTTGCAGGTCTTGCTGCACTTGTTCAATCGCTTGGCCTACAAGCACCTGTCCGACAACCAAGCTGTGTTTCGGAAAAGCATATTGGTGGCAGCCGGCGAAAGGTGGGGAGCTTTCATGTGTTTGATAAACGCTATTGGCCCGGTGATGAATTCGTCAATCATCTGACTTTTGCCCTGCGCCATGAGAGCATTGATCTGCTGATTTTGAAGCGTGCTTTTGAAGCGGTGCCCAAAGATGTGCTGGAAAACTATGTCAGATCTATTCCAATGGGGACGCAGACACGGCGAACCTGGTTTTTTTATGAAATGTTGACTCAGCGAACGCTTGACATTGAAGACGCTACCAACATGCCCACTGTTAATGCACTTGACGCAAAATCCTATTTCACCGGTAAAGGAAAAATCTCAAGACGTCATAGAGTTAGGGATAACCTGCTTGGCAATAGCGACTGGTGCCCGATCATTCGTAGAACGAAACAGCTTGAAGCGTATACCAAACTGGGGTTGGCAGAGCGCGCAGCCGATACTATCGACCGAACAAGCAAGCATCTAGTTACTCGAGCCGCAAGTTTTCTGCTGTTGGCCGACAGTCAGTCTAGCTTTGAGATTGAAGGTGAAAGAGCACTAAGCAACCGTCTTGAGCGTTGGGGAAATGCTGTTCTCCAGGCGGGGATGAACACACTTTCAATTGACGAAATAATTCGTCTTCACGGCATTCTGTTCAATGATTCACGATTTGTGTTCCCGGGACTGCGCCCTGATGGTGTATTCCTCGGCGATCGGGATCATAGCGGCAACCCGTTGCCAGAATTTATTGGCGCACGACAAACGGATATAGTTGATCTGTTAACAGGCCTACTAAGCGCCAATACACGAATGCGGGAAAATAAAGTTGACCCGGTGTTGCAGGCGGCGGCGACCGCTTTTGGTCTGGTTTATATTCACCCTTTTCAAGACGGTAACGGCCGCATGCACCGTTGTGTGATTCATCATGTGCTGGCGGAGCGAGAATTTACGCCTACTGGTATGGTATTTCCAGTTTCTACGGTTGTGCTGGATCATATTAACGACTACCGCAGAACATTGCAAAACCACTCCCGGCCATTGATGGAATACATCGAATGGCATTCAACATCCGAACAAAACGTTGAGGTGCTGAACGATACAGCCGACCTTTATCGATATTTTGACTGCACTGCAGAAGCGGAATTTCTTTACACCTGTGTGAAACGAGCTATTGAGCACGATTTACCTAAAGAGATTGACTATCTACGCCGACATGACGAAGCCATGAACAGAATCACGGAGTTTATAGATATGCCCAATCGATTAGCCCAAGATCTGATTTTGTTCATTCGCCAAAATAACGGAACCCTTTCGAAAAGAAAAAGGAACAAGAAATTCAATGCTCTCACGAATGAAGAGGTTGAGTCATTGGAAAGAATTGTCCAAGAAGCTTTTGATGGATTTTACGCAATCGGAAAAAACTAATTCAGAGCATAAATCAAAATGTGGTGTTCGCCAAATATTCTAATCCACTGTGCTCAAATCAATTTCAATCGCTGATTTGCTGCTTATATCGACTGGAACGATCTCCAAAACTGGTTTGTGATTTCCACAAACCCTCAGTTTGCGTTTCTAGTCCGAACTTCACCATGTCAAATGGACGAATCGATAGTAAAAACAGCATAATAGATGAGATCAACGTGTCAATTTACTGGGAGCATAGTTGATTGGATCAATGTTCATCAGCTCAAATACCTTCTTCTACAGATGAGTTGAATCTGCAATGTCGGTAAAACGCTGATCGGGATGCTCCGGCAACGACATGGAATTGAGTGTGACCGTGGCCAGATCTTCAAGCAGAGTCTGTAAACTGTGAACTGCAAAGCCTTCGGTTGTTTTCAGAGTGTCGGCTTTGTCTCTGGCACAATCTGAGACTTGTGCTTTCTGTACCGGAGTGGTGCGCTTGCCGCCAGCATTGTCAGGATTGTCATCCATAAACTGCATTGGCGCCAATTGGCGTCGCAGATGCTACTCAACATAGTAGGCAAGCATGCACAGAAATACATAGCCGCGCAACCGCTTGGCACTGTAATCGAGCACCGGTCTGACGTTGATCTGACTGATCTTTGATCGAACGGAACAAACTTTCCACATGCGACAGGCTCTTGTAGGTTTCGACAGCTTGTATCGAATCGAGGGAATCAGTGTCCATGCTGGTACGAATCACATAGATGCGGTCAAGTTTATTTCTTGTTCAATGCTGTGTAGATTGCCCGACAATACGACTTTGCTGTTTGCGCACATCACTCGACTTCAATGCCGAGCCCCAGTCGGTTCGGCTACAGCTTTTCTCGGATACGGGCGTTGGTGTTAAGTTGCACAACAGCCGATGATATTTGCCAGAATTGACGAAGACTGCAATCAATGCGAACTTGTACGGAATAAAGTATAAGAACTATGTTTTCAACGTCTGACCAAGAACTGACAATGCTAACTAGAAAATTCAAAATAAGAAGAACCGTGAACGGTGGCGTGCTTTTTTGTGTGTTTGCATTTACATCCAGTTATGTGATTGGCAGCGGAAGCAGTGCCTCTGTCGCTGCGGAAGCCTATCATCTTGGAAAAGAAGTTTTTCACGAAAAAGTCGTTTGTGACTCCTGTGCATTTGCCGGTTTGGTGCTGGAAACAGAAACTGTGGTAGCTGTTTGGGATGAAATAAAAAAAGAATTGAAACGAGACGGCAGCATCGGCAAGGCCCTGTCCATCAGAGAGCGTAATGCAGTCGAAAAATATGTGAAAAAACGATTTGCTCTTTGAAATTGCAAGTCGATTCAATTGCGGAAGTTGCAATCACTTCGCTTCCACCCACTTATACAAATCCTAGATTTGCCAAGTGAGTTCAGTATGAGATATCCGACAATTGGAAACTTTGAAGTGCACTGCAGTGAAATTGGAGACAATCAATGCAGATAGAACAGTTAACCCCTGCCATCGGCGCTCAGATTACCGGCATTGATCTATCCTCAAAACTGGACCAAGCGACTCTGGACGAAATCTATCGGGCTCTGCTGGATCATTTGGTGATTTTCTTTCCAGACCAGAATCTATCCGCCACCGAACAACTGGAATTCGCGAAAACTTTCGGCCCCATCGACAAACCCCATGCGGTGTATCGTCATGTAGACGGCTACCCACAGGTGACATTGTTGGAAAGCGATGCCAATAGTGTGCCGGGTACGGATGAATGGCACTCAGACTTGACGTTTTATCCGAATCCACCATTTGCTTCAATTCTGCACGCTTGTGAGATTCCGCCAAATGGCGGAGATACTCTTTGGGCGAGCATGTACGCCGCATATGATGTTTTGCCCTCTGCCATGAAAACCCTGATCGAAGAACTTGAAGCGATCCACGACCCTGGCTCGTTTAAAAACGGATTCCTCGGTGTGGAGCATGACATCGCCGCCTTGAATGTAGCAATGAGCACGGTCGGATCTGCTGTTCATCCAATAGTCAAAATTCATCCCATGACGGGGAAAGCGTGTCTTTATGTCAATGCGTCATTCACCCGGCATATCGTTGGCTTTACAGCGCGCGAAAGCGATCGGCTGCTACACTATCTTCATGATCACATTGATCAGCCGGAGTTCCAGGTACGCCATCGGTGGCGGAAAGGTGACGTAGCAATTTGGGATAATCGGGTTACGCAACACTATGCCGTGGCAGATTATTTCCCCCAATATCGGAGAATGCACAGAGTAACGATTGTCCGCGACGGTCGAGATTCAGTTTCCAGTGACGATCAGAAAGCTTGAAGCGTAGCACCAAAAACACCGGGTGCTACCAAGGTTAAGTGAAATTTATATTGGCTACAGCGTTTACACCCTGCCTAAAAGAATTAAGCATTCCAATCAGGGATTATGGAGACTGTTTAGAGAGCAATTGTTCGACAGCTGTTTAGTTTTGAGAATTGTTGAATTGACCACAACCATGATCAGAATAAAATTTTTCTCATTTCGTTAATTCTGACTTGATTTGATGAATTTCGAGTATACAATTCGCTTGCTCTGTTATTCTGTATCTATAGAATTGATGGTCATCGACCAAGGCCTTTTTTCAATTTCGGCAACTTTTACGAATCGACGTATTTCCAAATGAGTTTTACACAACACACATCAGCACTGGTGCGATTGCAACGAAGCGAACTGGCGGTTCCAGGGTCAAGCCCTGAGCTATTCGACAAAGCAGCAAACTCCGATGCCGATTTTGTTTTCCTGGACTGCGAAGACGCGGTAATCCCGGACGACAAAGTCGCCGCTCGTAAAAATATCATTGAAGCATTGAATGATATTGATTGGAGTGGAAAAACCATCTCTGTGAGAATCAACGGACTAGATACACAATACATGTATCGGGACGTGGTGGAAATCGTTGAACAAGCCGGAAACAATCTTGACACGGTACTGATTCCCAAGGTTGGACATCCTTCCGACGTGTATATGGTCGATTGCATGCTGTCGCAAATCGAGAGTGCGAAAGCCCTGAACAAAAAGATCGGCATTGAGTGTCTCATCGAGACTGCACTCGGAGGCGCCAACGTAATGGAAATTGCTCAATCTAGTAAACGACTGGAGGCATTGCATTTTGGAGTTGCGGACTATGCGGCTAGCATGAGAGCGCGGACGGTAAACATCGGCGGTACGAATCCTGACTATCAGTGTGACGGATCTATCGGCGACCAGTGGCATGCAGCGTTGGTCAATGTGGTGATCGCCTGCCGAGCTTATGGGCTTCGAGCAATTGACGGACCATTTGGAGACTTTAACGATCCGGATGGCTATTCCGAAGCAGCAAAGCGCGCTGCTGTTTTAGGATATGAGGGAAAGTGGGCAATTCATCCAAGCCAAATCAAACTAGCCAATGAAATCATGTCGCCGCAAGAGGCCGAAGTGATGCGGGCACGTCGCGTTCTGGAAGCGCTAGAAGCGGCCGCAGCACTCGGAAAAGGCGCTGCACAACTCGACGGAAAAATGATCGATGCCGCATCTGAGAAAATGGCGAGAAATGTCGTCACTCAAGCAAATTTGATTTCGGAAAAATCAGGGAATGAGTAAATTTACTGCTTGTGATTGACGCGATTTTAGCATTCCAAAAATTCGTAGTACGTTGCGAGCCACAAGTTCGTTTGTCGTTCTCCGATCAATTGGTCTCCGCCTTTCAAATCTGCAGCACCAATGGACAGCAGATTTTTCATTAATTCAAAATAGGGAAGTTTTTCAGAACATGGATATTCACGAGTATCAGGCGAAGGAAATTCTGTCGGAGTTTGGTATTCCGACTCCTCGTGGCGGCCTGGCATATAGCCCTGAACAAGCCGTTTATCGAGCCAATGAGATGGGCGGTGAACAATGGCTGGTCAAGGCTCAAATTCATTCCGGAGCACGCGGCAAAGCTGGTGGAATAGTAATTTGCAGCAGTAATGAAGACATAAGCAATGCTGCTGACAATTTACTGGGTAAAAGACTGATTACCCATCAGACCGGTAGTCAGGGGAAGCTTGTTCACCGGTTGTACGTTGAAGAAGCTATTGAAATTGCAAACGAATATTACATTGGATTCGTGCTGGACAGAGAGAAGGAGCAGATTGGAGTAATCGCTTCCTCTCAAGGCGGTGTTGAAATCGAGGATATTGCTCAATCCCAACCCGATTCAATTGTCCGAACTACCGTTGAACCGGCAGTGGGAATGCAACCGTTTCAAGCACGCGAAATTGCGTTCCAATTGAAGATTAGCAAACCTCTCGTCAGCCAAATGGTTACCATTCTGCTGGGCTGTTACAACGCTTTGATAGACCTGGATGCAACGATGGTGGAAATCAATCCTTTGGCCGTTACCAGCAGCGGCGGGTTGATGGCGCTGGATGCCAAGATGAGTTTTGATGATAACGCACTTTTTCGTCGACCGAACATCTCTGAGTTGCGCGATAAGTCGCAGGAAGATTTGCGCGAGATGAGAGCTGCCGATCGAGGACTGAACTATGTCGGACTTGACGGCAACATCGGATGCATTATCAATGGCGCTGGGCTGGCAATGGCAACTATGGACATCATCAAACATGCTGGTGGAGAACCTGCAAATTTTCTAGACATTGGTGGCGGCGCATCTCCAGACCGGGTTGCCAAGGCGTTCAATCTGGTATTGTCTGACGAAAAAGTCGAGACCATCGTGGTGAACATTTTCGCCGGCATTAACCGCTGCGACTGGGTAGCAGAGGGAATTATCCAAGCTGTTAGCAAGATTGAATTGCAAATTCCATTAGTGGTAAGACTTGCGGGAACGAACGTTGAACTGGGAAGACAACTATTGAAGGAAAGTGGACTGCCAATCCTTATGGCGGATACCTTGCAAGAGGTCGCTGAAGTGGCCGTTGCAGCCTGGAAAGAATATAAGAGAAAACAGGGAAGTTAAACATGGCGATTTTGATCAATGAAAATACAACTGTCATCGTGCAAGGATTTACTGGACAGACGAGCATGTTTCACTCCATGGAAATGATTGAGTACGGAACTAAGATAGTCGGTGGAGTTACGCCTGGGAAAGGTGGCAGTAAAATTTTAAATCGACCTGTTTTCGACACCGTTAGAGAAGCAGTCAAAGCAACTGGAGCGACTGCGAGCATTTCATTTGTTCCACCGCCATTCGCTGCAGATGGAATTATGGAAGCAGCGGACGCTGGCATCAAATACTGCGTGTGCATCACCGACGGAATTCCAGCACATGACATGATTCGCGTAAAACGTTATATGCGTCGCTACAAGGCTGTAAACAAAATGGTGCTTGCTGGCCCTAATTGCGCGGGCACTATCAGCCCTGGAAAATCCATGATGGGGATCATGCCACCACACATCTATACGAAAGGTGAGGTCGGAATTATTGGTCGCTCGGGTACATTGGGGTATGAAGCTGCTTCACAGTTAAGATCAATGGGAATTGGTGTGTCCACGAGCGTTGGAATTGGCGGCGATCCCATCAACGGCAGCTCGTTCACAGATCACCTTGCGCGATTTGAAGAAGATTCCGAAACTAAAGTTGTCGTGATGATCGGTGAAATAGGCGGACCTCAGGAATCCAATGCTGCCGCGTTCTATAGAGAGAACATGAAAACTCCTGTAGTTGGTTATATCGCTGGTTTGACTGCGCCGAAAGGACGCCGTATGGGCCATGCTGGGGCGGTAATTTCGGCTTTCGGTGAAAGTGCTTCGGAGAAAGTTGAAGTGCTGCAGGAATGCGGAGTGAAGATCGTTCTCAGTCCAGCGGAAATTGGTCAAACAGTTGCGAACGTACTGGCGAGCCTTTGAGGCAATTTGAATCCAAGAGTGCCACTCTCTGCGCACATTGTTCGTCAAGTATGTCTCACTGGGATGATGCTCAAGAACTCGTTGTAGTCGTTTGTAAACACCCCCTCTAGAAGGAAATTAGGAATTAATTTGTAGGTGTCGTAGTTTCTCTTTCTGCAATAACGGTCGTAAGACATTCATATGTAGCTGTCAACGCGCCTTGATTGTCTTGCAAAAGCCTTTCGCCATTGCGGGTAGCCGTGTTTCGTAGTTTCGAGTCGTACAAATATTCTGCAATGGCGGACTCAAGTTCCTCCGTGTTTTGAACCTGCCGCCCCGCTTGTGCTGATTGTGTGAGTCGCGAAATTTCACGGAAGTTGGACATTTCTGGCCCAAATACCGGAGGTATCCCTGCCAAAATCGGCTCTAGGATGTTGTGCCCGCCTATGGGAACGAAACTGCCACCAACAACAGCGACATCGGATGCAGCATAGAATTGAATCAACTCACCCATAGTGTCAACCAGTACTACATCAATGGATTCCGGCGCGTCATCCTGCCAATTGCTGCGGCGAACAACCGAGTATTCGGATGCTGAAATCATTTGAAATACTTGATCGAATCTTTCTGGGTGCCGAGGGACGATGACGCACACGAGTCTCGGAAAACTTTCTCGTAACCTTTCAAACGTCTTGATAAAGAGAGTCTCTTCACCTTCGTGCGAACTGCCCAATATGATCGTTTCACGCGACTCGCCTCCCCAATACTCGCGAAGGCTCCTTCCTGACTCTCGAATACCGCCTGGTGGTTTTACGTCAAACTTCAGGTTGCCTGTCGTGTGCACTCTTGAAGGGTCAGCGCCCAAGGAAATTATTCGCTCATAGTCGACTCTGGTTTGCACGCAGAAAGCGTCAACACCCTGCAGAGTGTATCTGCTTAAGGATTTCAGTCTTTTGCCATTGCGGAATGTGTTGTCGGACAAGCGCAAGTTGGCAAACAGAATCGGAATGTTTTTGGACAAGCCATTGTGAATGAGATTTGGCCACAATTCGGTTTCAAAGATCACAATCGCGCAAGGCTGAAGTTTCTTTAGAAATTTTCTCACGATCACTCCAGCATCAACTGGCGCGTATATATGTTCGACCTGGTCGCCAAGTGATTTTTTGATTTGGGCCGACCCTGTTGGAGTCACGCATGTCATCAAGATCGGACGATCTTGTGCTGCCAGCAGATTTTTAACTAGAGGTAGTGCCGCATTGGTCTCACCAACTGATACCGCATGAATCCAAATCACCCCATTTTTGGTGTGTGCGGGAATCGCTCCAAACCGTTCCATCATTCGCTCCCGATACACGGGTCTGCGAATTCCTTTCAGCATATAGCGAACGTAAATCGCTGGGAGCAGCAGGAAAATTACGGTTCGATAGAAATTAAACAGTAATTTACCCATTACTGAACCGTCGTCAAAGCCAGCCAATCCTGAGGTTGGAGAAACTCTTCTGCTAACTTCGCCTCAGCAGAGCCAGGTTCGGCTTTCCAGTCGTATCGCCAAGACACACTCGGTGGCAGCGAAACCAGAATCGACTCCGTTCTGCCGCCTGATTGCAAGCCAAAAAGCGTACCTCTGTCATAGACCAGATTGAACTCCACATAGCGACCGCGTCGAATCAGTTGAAACTCCCGTTCTCGTTCACCGAATGGGGTGAGCATGCGACGTTCGACAATAGGAAGATAAGCATCCAGAAAATGACTTCCAATGCTTTGCAGAAACTCGAAACTGTGATCAAATCCGCCCTCCGTAAAGTCATCGAAGAACACTCCACCAATTCCGCGGGATTCATTTCGGTGTTTTAGATAGAAATATTCGTCGCACCAATTTTTGAGCCTGAGGTGAAGGCCGTCCCCAAATCCTTCGCATGCTGCGGCAGCTGTACGATGCCAGTGAATCGCATCTTCAACGAATCCGTAGTATGGAGTGAGATCAAATCCGCCTCCGAACCACCAACTTTCTACACCGACCCGGATGAATCGCAGGTTCATATGTGTGGTAGGAACATAAGGATTGCAAGGATGGACAATAACGGATATGCCGGTAGCGGAAAAAGACTGATCTTTCAGATTTTTACGTTTCTCCGTTGCAGCGGCAGGCAGTTGCATCCCCTGGATTGAAGAGAAATTGACGCCGGCCTTTTCAAAGACAGTACCAGACTCGAGAACTCGACTATCGCCACCGCCGCCTCCTGAAAATTTCCACTCGTCTTGCGCGAACTTTTGGGAATTTTCCAATGCTTCAAGTCCACTGCAAATCCGTTCCTGCAGCTTCTTCAGAAAGATTTCAACTTTCATTGCTTCACTTTCGACCACAGGCATTTCCCTCTCCATTCAGTGACGTCAAAACTTAAGCTGCACGGACCAGATGTCCAGTCATCGCATCTCTAATCTGAGTTGGTTTTTTCTGATGCCCGAGGGTCCCGCGTACTACGAAATTCAATTGCTTTCCCAAGCATCGTTCAACGTGAACGTATTGTCGAATTGGAGTCAAGCCATGCCGGTTGGCACTTGTTGAAATGATGGCGCCTCCGGCAAGGCGGCTCAGATGTGCGGCCACAGAGTGCGCTGTTACGCGTACGGCAATGGTTTTGTCTGCAGAACAAAGCAAATTCGAGGCCCATGTACTGACTGGGAAGATCCATGTATAGGGGCCAGGCCACGTAGCAAGCGGTTGGTCGAGAATCGACTCGTTCTGAATTGACAGATAAGGCAACAATGATTCAACATTATGTGCAATCACAATCAACCCCTTACCGACTGGACGATTTTTGATTCTGGCAATACGTTTCAACGCGCTTCGATTCGTCGGGTCGCAGCCGATTCCGAAACAGGCTTCAGTCGGATAGGCGACCACTGCACCCAAAGTGATCAATCTAGCGCCCATCGCAACGTCAATCGCATTCAATGAATTTTCTTCAGTCGCTGATTTTTTGTTGCAGTTTTTGATTTTTTTTAAGCACCGAAGCGCGATTCCCTTGACGCTGTGCGTGTAATTTCGAGGCGATATTCTTGTCAATCAAGGCAAGAATACGCGCCGCAAGAAACGCCGCATTCTTGGCACCTGGAGTGCCTATCGCAACGCACGCAACTGGAACTCCTCCCGGCATTTGCACGGTCGACAGTAGCGCATCAAGCCCTCCTAGAGTACCCGCATCAAGCGGAACACCAATCACTGGTCTGAGCGTATTGGCCGCAACCGCCCCTGCGAGATGCGCTGCCAAACCTGCCGCTGCAATATATGCAGCACATCCTCGGGCATCTGCATCCTGGATATAGTCTCGCACGTGATCGGGTGTTCGATGTGCCGACAGTATGCGTATTTCCCACTGCACATCAAGACTGTCAAGCGTATCCAGTGTTGATTGCATTACATTAAGATCAGAATCTGATCCGACCATGACTGCAACGAAATTTTCTTTCAAGTTTCCCTCCTATCAGTTTAGTTCGCATCCGCTTTGCGGTTCAATGCTTTACTTCCTATATCTGTTCGATAATGCATATTCTGCATCGAAATTTGTGCGACCGCTTGGTACGCTTTCGCCTGAGCTCGGCTGGCATTTTCAGCCGAAGCAGTTACGCATAATACACGACCGCCAGTTGCTATCAATCTTCCGTTTTCATCCAGCGTGGTACCAGCATGGAAAACTTTCACATTTTCTATATCTAGCGCATCAAGCCCGGCAATTTCTTGCCCCTTCGAGTACACGCCTGGATAACCGTCTGCTGCAACAACCACACTCAGTGCCGAATGAGTGTCCCAACTCGCAGTTGCGGATTCCAGCTTTCCATCAAGTGCTGCGACGATCAAATCCAATAAATCTGACTGAAGGCGAAACAGTATTGGCTGGGTCTCGGGGTCGCCTAGACGACAGTTGAATTCAAGCACGCTGGGATTTCCACTTTCGTCAATCATCAATCCAGCATACAAAAATCCAGTGTATTGAATTCCTTCTTGCTGCAATCCTCGAACTGTCGGTCGGATGATTTCGTTCAGAATCCGATCTTCCAGATGGCGATCGACGATTGGTGCAGGAGAATAAGCACCCATGCCTCCTGTATTGGGACCGGTATCGCCGTCAAATGCAGCTTTGTGATCCTGTGACGCGGCTAGTGGGAGAAAATCTTCACCATCTACGATACAGATATAGCTTGCTTCTTCTCCCTGTAGAAACTGTTCAATTACGATTCTCTTGCCTGCGCTGCCAAATTTGTCATCGCGCAACATGTCATTTAGTGCTGATTCTGCTTCATGCATGGTTTGCGCTACGATTACACCTTTTCCGGCTGCTAATCCGTCCGCTTTGATGACAACAGGCAAATTGCAGCCTTTGATATATTCGCAGGCTAGAGTTAAATCTTCAAAAGTTTGAAACTCCGCAGTAGGAATGTCATGCCGCAGCAGAAATTTCTTGGTGAAATCTTTTGAACCTTCCAGCTGCGCTGCCTGTGCGATCGGGCCGAAACATGGTAGGCCATTTTGCTGAAACTGGTCGACAATGCCGAGCGTCAGAGGCACTTCCGGGCCGACAATCGTTAGATCAATCCGTTCCTTTAGCGCAAATGCCAGAAGTGCTTCGACGTCCTCAGCATCAATTGGCACATTGCAGGTATTGGGTTCCAGAAATGTTCCGGCATTTCCAGGTGCTACATAGACCTGTTTGACATGTGGCGACTGCCCCACTTTCCAGGCCAGAGCATGTTCGCGCCCGCCGCCACCGACAATCAGAACATTCATCTTGTGGACTGCGTTCAATGACGAAAATGGCGCCTACCGGTAAAGACCATGGACATGCCGTGTTCATTGGCAGCGTCAATAACTTCTTTGTCGCGTAAAGAACCGCCAGGCTGAATCACTGCACATATGCCGGATTTGGCGGCAGCGTCAATTGCGTCTCGAAACGGAAAAAAAGCGTCCGATGCCATTACTGATCCTTTGACTTCCAAGCCGACTTCATCAGCTTTTATCAAAGCGATTTTCGCTGAATCGACTCGGCTCATCTGTCCTGCACCAATACCGATTGTTGCGGAATCTTTAGCATATACAATCGCGTTCGATTTGACATGCTTTGCTACTCCCCATGCAAAAATTAAGTCCTGCATTTCATCTTTTTCGGGTTCTCTCTCCGTCACTACCTGAATATCAAGCAATTCATCGATAGTCTCATCGGGATCTTGCAAAAGCAATCCGCCACCTGCAGAACTCAAAACCTTTCCTGATGGAATTCCACTCATCTCAGATTTGTATTCCAATACCCGGATGTTTTCCTTATCCTGAAACACCTTAAGTGCCTTCTGTTCGATTTCCGGTGCCAGTATCACTTCGACAAATTGATTGTCGAGAATAGCCACAGCTGTTCGCTCATCAAGTTTTCGATTGAATGCAATGATTCCGCCAAACGCCGATGTTGGGTCGGTTCTGTACGCGAGTTCATATGCACTAGTAAGATTATTTGCCGACGCTACTCCGCACGGTGTTGCATGTTTGACGATTACGCATGATGTAGTGTCGTGGAAATCTTTGATGCAGCTATAGGCTGCATCTGCATCGACCACGTTGTTGAATGACATAGATTTTCCTTGATGCAGCTGAGAGGTTTCCAGCCACGGTTTGTCGCGGCCGAATGGAACGTAAAAAGCAGCAGCCTGATGGGGATTTTCTCCGTAACGCATATCCATAAACTTTCGATATTTGAGATTCAGCGTGTTCGGGAATTCCTCAACTTCATCAACTAGTTGTGTACTTGCACACAAGGCAGAGGCTATGTTACTGTCGTATTCTGAAACTCTTGCAAACGCTTTTGCCGCCAGACTTTTACGAGTATTGAACGCAATGCCGCCTTTGTTCTGAATTTCATTGAGTATGTTCTGGTAGTCAAAAGGATCGATTACAACGCTCGTACGAATAAAGTTCTTGGCCGCAGCACGAATCATCGTTGGTCCACCGATATCGATAAATTCAACGTTTACATCGTAGTTAGTTGTGCGGTCGCTGTGGGCTCGTTCAAATGGATATAGATTCACGACAATCAGATCAATCGGTTGAATGTCGTTCTCCTGCATTTCTTCCTTGTCGACGTCTTCTCTTGCAAGAATGCCACCATGAATCTTGGGATGAAGCGTTTTCAGCCGTCCGCCCATTAACTCCGGAAAACCCGTGTAGTCAGAAACAGGAATAATTTCGATGCCGGCCTCAGACAAGGTGTTAGCGGTTCCGCCGGTCGACAATATTTCAACACCTTCAGATGCGAGTCCAGCAGCAAAATCGACGATTCCGCTCTTGTCGGAAACGCTGATCAAAGCGCGCCTGGGCGAAACGGGTGCAAAATTTTTCATTCTAAATTTCTTGGACTATCGTGAAATGCTCATTGAAAGCATGTTCAATTTCCATCGTAAACATGCCGTGTGTGTAGTGAGAAAATGTGGCTACTCGATCAATGAGATCTTTTTCACTAGCGCGTGCAATAACTCGCCAATATTCAATTTTGTATGGTTGCTCTGGTTAATCAGGCAGAAATATTCAGTCGGGCGAAATATTGTAGCGGTCCAATTTCTTCCTTAGAGTGCTTCTCGACACCCCCAAGATTGCAGCAGCACGAGTGCGGTTACCGGTCGTGTGTTTCATTACATATTCAAACAGATGTTTCTCAAGTTCCTGAGTCATTTGATCATGCAGGTCCGTTGGGTCGATACCGTTCAAGTCGTGAAAATATTGTTTAAGTGAGCGCGTGAAATATTTTCCAAACGGCTTTATTTTCTTTTTTTTCATTCTGTCTCCATCTTCTCTATCTCGTTATACGATCGCAACAGAATTAAATAGTTAGCCTCTACATGCAATCGGTGTTTAGAGTGTTTTCGTATACTGTCAGCCGCTGAAACCATTGATCCGATAGCAATTGAGTCCGCACACTAGATATAATGCACTGATGCCTAGCAGGCATTCTCGTCGTGCTAGAATAGTTGCCGTACGCAAATTCATTTTACTTTCCTTTTTATTCACTATTGGAACAAATTCCTGTGAATCTAGTAATTGATCGACTCAAGGATCCAGAAGTGCTCAAAGAACGAGTCTATCGATCTTTACGAGATGCGATTTCGTCTATGGACGTGTATGAACCGGGAGTAAATTTGCGTCTGGACGAACGCTCTCTCGCCAATCAGCTTGGTGTCAGTCGAACACCGATTCGAGAAAGTTTGATTCGGCTTGAAAACGAAGGATTTGTAAAAACGATTCCTCACAGAGGCGCATTCGTGGTGCGCAAGACTGTCGAAGAAATTCTCAATATGGTATTCGTCTGGGCAGCACTGGAGTCCATGGCAGCCAGACTAGTGACACAGCGAGCAAATGATGACGAGATCGGACAGCTGAGAAAACTGTTTACCACCTCTGATGGTTCAAAGTTTCGGGCGAATATCAACGAATACTCTGAAACGAACATCGAGTTTCATCGGGCGATAATCGAGATGAGCAAGTGTCAGCCGCTGATTGAGATATCCGAAAATCTGTTTCTGCACCTAAAGACTATTCGACTACGCAGCATCTCTGATCCTGATCGAGCTCAACACTCAGTCATAGATCATATGCACATTATTGAAGCGCTTGAGGCGCGAGACGCCGATAGTGCCGAACTTCTGGTGAGAAATCATACCCTTCGACTGGCTGAGCATATCCAAAGGCACTTGAATCTCTTTGTCGCCAGCGAATGAGCTGGGACAGGTTAGTGCGCAATGACCATACGTGAAAAACGTACTGGCAGAATAACATCCTCGTAGGTGCCGGACACACCTTTTTGAACCAACACCAGATTTTGACTGTCATCCGGGCCGACTGGCATGACAAGACGTCCACCAGGCTGTAGCTGTTCGATCAATTTCGAAGGCACTTCATCGGCGGAAGTGGCAACAAGAATCTTGTCAAAGGGTGAGGTCTCGCTCCAACCATATGCCCCGTTAGCAATGCGCACCTGAACATTGTCATATTCCAAGTCTATAAAATTCTGTTTCGCGTGTTCCGCCAGTTCTGGAATGATTTCTACTGTGCAGACTTCCGCAGCCAGGCGGCTCAGTACCGCAGCTTGGTAACCGAGGCCGGTACCGATTTCAAGAACCCTGTCTGTCTTATCTATATCCAGCAAATCGGTCATCAATGCTACGATAAATGGTTGTGAAATTGTTTTGTCATGTCCGATTGGCAATGGACAGTCCTCATAAGCGTGCCGCTGCAACAACTCTGGAACAAAGAGATGGCGCGGTACTTCACGAACCGCATCCAAAACCGATTCGCTCACAACGGGACGACCTGTAGTATCTCCTGACAATGCTGCGTGCGCTACGATGATGAGTACCATCCCGTGTCGCAATTGCGTAAAAGATAATTCCTCAGAGGGAGCCATTATGAGAATGGGTGTCAATTCCTAGTGAGTGTTTTAAATCCAGCGTCACGAACTTGCGGTTCACCGTCTCTTAATTACTTCGGGAATTCCAGAACTGGCGAAGTTGTTTTCGTGATAGTTTTTGCTGAACATTTTGCGCAGTTTGTTTGCGCTCTGATCGTAGGCCCGTTTGTCGCTCCAGCAGTTTCGGGGATCGAGTATTGAAGAGTCGACCCCTTGGCATGCGGTCGGATAACGCAATCCAAGTATCGGGTGATTCTTGAAATCTGTGTGACCGTTGTGAAATTCTCCGCGCATGGCTGCATTCAGCAGTGCTCGCGTGTCGCCTATTGAGATTCTCGGCACCTCTCCCGCCGCGCCGCCAATCCAGCCGGTGTTCAGTAATATGCATCGTGCGTTGGATGATCGAATCTTTTCCTTCAGAAGATTTGCATAAACCAGTGGTTTTTGTGACATGAATGGAGCACCGAAGCAAGAACTGAATGTTGCTTCAGGTTCTTTGATTCCAACCTCAGTACCTGCGATTCGTGCAGTAAATCCTTGCACGAAATGGTACATCGCCTCATCTTCGTTCAGAATTGAAACCGGCGGCAAGACGCCGAAAGCGTCGGCTGTGAGCATGACGATTGTTGTAGGATGCGATCCCCTTGCGCCTGCCGCTATGTTGGGATTGCAAGATAGGGGATAGGAAAATCGGGTATTTTCAGTGATTGAATCATCGAATAAATTCAGATCTTGCGGATCCGTTTGTTCATATGGGAAGGCGTCAAGTCGGGGTACATTTTCAATCAGCGTTCCCTCCATTGACAGTGCACTTGCAATAACGGGTTCTGCATCTTTGTCGAGATTTATCAGCTTAGCATAACATCCGTCTTCAAAATTGGAGACGCCATCCTTTGTCCAGCCAGTCTCATCATCGCCAATCAGTTTACGGCTTGGATCTGCCGAAAGTGTTGTTTTGCCTGTTCCAGACAATCCAAAAAGAATGGCAGTATCTCCAGATTCGCCGACATTCGCAGAGCAGTGCATGGGCAGAATTCCCTGATTCGGCAGCAGGTAATTCATTACCGTGAAAATAGACTTTTTTACCAGTCCGCAGTAGTCGGCTCTACCGATCACTAAACAGATTCGATTTCGAAAGTCCAGGATGGCGGCACGGTCGGACCGACATCCGTCACGCTCGGGTTCGCACCGAAATGTCTGGATATTGAGCATCGTCCAGTTCTTCGATGCATCGATTTCATTCGATGTGGAAGATGAAGTAAGGAACATGTTACGGGCAAAGAAGGCATGTGTCGCGTACTGCCCGATGAATCGGTATGGAATTGAATATTCGGGATCCTGTCCGACCGTCACATCCTGCACAAACAGGCGGCCGCCGTGCTGATTAATATGCTTGATTACCCGCGGTAGCAATTTCTGGTAATGATCTGGATCGTAGGGCTGAAGACTGCTCTTCCACCAGATTTTCGATTCCACCTCCGGCCAAGCAACTGCGTAGGTATCGTCTACTGGCCGTCCGGTGCAATCCGGATCGGTTAGAAAAACGATCGGCCCGTTTTCCTTCAGCTTTGTGGAATAGGCTTTTCTATCTTCATATCCACCCGATTTGGAGATTCGTCCTCGGTCATATTGAAGTGCTGTACGAAAAAGTTCGGACTTGGAAAGGTTATAGTGGATTTCCGGGCCGTCAATGCCTAGGCTGGAAGTTAGAGCCTGACGAATATCAAACATAGTCCTACTGACTGAAGTTCGCTCAATCGAATGTCATAGGTGATGTGTGTACAAAATTTATATCACTAATTGATTGAAAATATTTCAATCGCCCTGCTGTTTTTCACTCCTTATATTCTACTCTTTTTCTTGGGTGGGGATTGGGTGCACGCGAGATTTGTTATTGTCCCCCTGGAACAACACATTAGCATGGATTTCCAAGATTATCTCAATGCAGTATCAAACATTAAGATAACAACTGGAAACCCGTATGACCGCGCATTCCAACCTCGCTGAGCTTCAGTCACGGCGCGACCAGAGGCGTCGGCTAGCGATTTCCAGTCCGGAAGCCTTAGAGCGGCCGTGCGGGCAAATTGAGGAGTGCTAGTGTTTCTGCGAGCTGGTCAACGATTCGCTGTGTCACGCGAAGCCGAAGTCGGGTAAAAAACCTCTCTGAGTGCTTCACGGCCGGAACCGCTCGGGGGATTGAATCGCTGGCCGCGTCCGACGCGGTGCCTGCCCCGATGACACTAGAGTGCGCAGGCAACAGACGAAAAGGAACGGAAAGAGCTACCTGACATGCTCCTTCGTCAGGACATGCGTCGATGCGATTGGAGAATTCTCGAACTCCTGCGCCAGTTTCGATAGGAGAAAGAAAGCTTGCTCGGCCGCATTGGTGATCGTGATAAGTTGGGCGCGCGGTTCGTCGTCAATAAACCGTTCTATCTCCAAGTACCGATATCGCATCGTGCTCATCTGTTCACCGCGATTCTCGGTCAACTTCTTCGCAAGCTTCCAAGCATCCTTGTCGCCGGTTTCAACCGCGTGGAGCATGGAAAGTAGCACTGCATCGATTCCTTCAGTGAAACTCGTTCGTAAACCGTGGCGAGCCAATTGTTCGTTCAGCTCCCGCAGCGTTCCACACAAGACTGCCAATTGCTCCTCCAACCAGAAAATCAGTTTCTGGCGAGTCAACATCGAACTACGGCCTTCGTTACTCTGTGCAGAGTGGCGCCCGCGCAGATCAATCAGGAAGGTGTCGATTTCAGACAATACCTCCCTAACCGCCTTTCGAGGCATTTCCAACTCGGTCCCCTGCCGTACCGCGTTAAAGTATAGTGGGAACATGTCAAGCACGTTCCGTTGCTCGAGATCCACCAGCACCAGTGATGTATCAACGTCCCCGAACGCATGGTTGTGAATGAACTTCGGCCGAGACAGCTCCTCCGCAACCGTGGCCGGCCACAGTTTATTAAATATCTGGGCCATTGGTCCCAAGGCGGCAAGCATGATCGGTACGCCGAACACGGACATAGAGATAAAGATTAAGGCCAGCTGTTGGCCCAGCCCCAGATCGATGGAGAGGAACATGGCTTTCACCAGCGGGACATCGAAATACAACTCAATGTACAGCAACAGAACCATTATGGCGCTAACCACCACGCTATAAATTACCTGATACATGGCGACTTGACGGCTGCGGCCGGTGAGGCCCATCGACAGTAGGTACAGAATCAAACCCGCTCCGAGGCAACTTCCATACAAGAGCATGATGGCTTGGTCGGTGGTGATGACTCGGAGCGTGGCTATGCTGATGCCGAACACACTGACGGCGGTCGGCGATTGCACGATGGTTGTCAGCAATGCGGATACCAGGAAAGCAAGCAACAGCGAACCTCCCGTCCATTCTATTGTCTCACCGAACCAAGGCTGGTCGGCCAGCGGCGCGGCCGAGTCCTTAAGCAGAACGAGGCCAAGAATGATCATTGCTCCCCCGAAGAAGGACGCGGCGATGGACCGGTACTTCGATGCCCTTTCGCTAAACATGACCGCGCTCGCGATGCCCAAGACGTACAGCGAGATCAACTTGATGTCGAAGGTCACCACAAACACCAACAGCATCACACCGAGACTTCCTCCGAGTAGGATGGCGAATGCCCCACGCGTGGAGATGAAGCCTAACCTCAACATGCTAACCAAGATGAAAGTCAGCACGGCTGTGCTCTGCGTAATTGTACCGGCAATTGCTCCCCAAGCGAATGCCGTAAACCGGTTGCTAGTCCACCGGTTTGCGGTCATGCGAAGGCGGCGACTGGCCAGTGTCTTCAAGTTCTCCGTCAGGAACCACATTCCCGCGAAAAAGAGCCCGATCCCTCCTGCCATTCCTCCAATGATTTCGATCATGGAATTGTGTAATGCTCCGCTTCTACCGGGTCAGTTTTTGCGGTTGCGGGCCATCATTCGCTGAAGAGCTGGTGTGGACAGCAATTTTTCATTCAATGTCTCCGTTTGTTCTATCGAGTCAGCCGACTTCGGCTAAAATCGCTGAGCTGTCCCGGATTCCGGTGTCCTAGGCCAGCGCTCAGGGATTAAGTCCAGCAGGACGATTGAAAATATTTCATGAATGAAATTTATCGAAAGCGTGTTCCGTCTTCGCTGGCATACGCTGATACAAGTCGATCTGCTGCTAACACTGCATCCAGTGCAGAAATTGTTTCGGATAGTTGTTCAAAGGGGATTGCACAGGTCATCTCGTTATTTGTCATCCCGGTACGAACTCGACTCAACATGCATCCAACGCTTACTGCGGGCTGCTTGAGTTCGATGGCGATTGGAATGATATGACACTGAGGTTTGCCTTCAAACCTTAAGGATGGCACTGCTGCATGCAACTGCATTACCTGCTTTGCAACCAAGCGCAGAAAAACAATGTCAGGATCAGCTGGTGCTTCGGCAAGGGGACCGTAAACGATAGATTCGGGGCGAGTTTTCACTGTCGGAATATGCGGAAAAACTTCTGGATCAACCCACTTCGCTTCGCAGATCGCCTGTACATCTGCGCGGGTGGCTGCTTCCTCCAAGTTGATCAATCCATGAGTCAGGCTTCCGACACTGCAGTTTCCATGATCTGCAGGAACAGTGGAAAATGTTCTTTCGGCTGCCTTTGTCCAGAACACGCAACTAGCAGCGACTGCGCCGGTACGTCCATCCTCAGTGGGCGACGGATAGTTTGATCCATAACCCGCAACATCGGACTGCGAATCACAAAATGTAATTGCAATGGGCGGATGTGAAAGCGCAAGCAGTGCTTCCAGTTGTTCGGACATCATTCGATAGGTACTCATAATTTTCTCCAATTTGCCAGTATTTATGGGATTTACAGATTTCTACGTTTTCTCGAAACAGAATACAAAAATTTATCGTTTGGATTGTTTCAAGACAAACTTGATTAATCCTGTTTTAAATCAGAAATTCGCGTGCATATATATCGTACTACGGGTCATTTAAGAACTATTCGGGTCCAGGTGACGCCCTCGTTCCCCAATTTGTCATCAACAGTACTGCGATTTACCACGATAAGTCCATATTTGTGGGCAAGATTGTAAATATTGTCATCTGATATATCCCAGAAGCCCTGCAGTGCTTCGAACGGTCCGTGACGCAAAGTGATGTACATCAATCCGCCAGGATTCAATAGAGTCATTAATCTACGGAATGCTTTTTCCCGGCTACTGGGCGCGATATGCATCCAAACTGCGCTCAGAAGAATCAAGTCGTAACGTAAGCCGATTTTCAATATCGTTTGAAGTTTGGGCAAGCTGTCCCTTACCCAATCTACGCGCGGGTGTGGGTGAAGCTCTTCAGCTTTCTTCCGAACTGCATCTGAAGGTTCGACGGCGGTGACGTCAATTCCCAGTTCTGCAAGTGCTGCTGCATCTCTGCCGGTACCGGAACCGACGTCAAGAGCTCTGCAAGGACGTTTTGTCGGTAGGTGTTTCAGCAAATTTTCGTGAATCTCGCCGAATGAAAATCGTTCATAGCGATTTACCATCAAATCCACATTTGAGTCGTACCACTGGGAAGTTGTCGGCAACGATTTAGACGCAGACTGGACATTGCTTCCCACAACGCCTTCTGAACCCTGACTACTTGATTCTGATACTTTATTCATCATTCATTCTGGATCCATGCACTTAGTAATTGGACTGCATTGTAAGGTATTGTTTCGTTCACGGCGAGTTCCATTTTTTTCAAGCTAGAAAATAGATTCTGCTTCAATCTCGCACCAGTTTACCTCTCGTTCGATTTTTTCCAGAAGTTGGCCGGCAGGTTGTTTTAATGGTGGACGAACGACCGCGGATTTCAGACGTCCGGAAATTGCCATGGCGGATTTCATTCGAGCATGGTGTTCGCCTGACATCTCTTCGCGGTGGTAAATTACTTCCTTGAGAGGAAGTATTCGCGCCTGAATTTCCTGCGCTCGGTGAAGGTCGCCGCACTTGACTGCATCAAAGAGTCCTGTGACCAGATCCGGTATGAAAGCTGCAAAATCCGCCAGTACACCGTCAACACCTTGAACCATGGAAGCAAGAAGAAATTCGTTGTGACCTGTCAGTATTGAAGTATCTGGCGCATCAGAGCGCAGCAATCGAATGTCTTCTTCATACCTGCGCATATCGCTGGTGCACATCTTGAATGCTGTCACCCACGGCAGGGCGCCAAGGTTGCAAAGCAAATATGAAGAATAACTTGCCTTTCCCCATTCTGAATAGACGTCAGCAATGAGATTGATGTCGACGGCTCTGCCAATCGCAACAAAATGCTTAAGAACTTGTTCATGGCGATATCCGAATTGCAGCCAGTATTGACGGGGCAGCACTAGCAGCCCGTTGGCACCTGCATTTTTTGCCATCTTGGCGTGCTTTATGCCTTCCTTGATGCTCTCGCAAGCAATCCCTGAGATGACGGGGACACGGCCTTCCACCGCGTCAACGACAACACTTGTGACTTGGACTCTCTCTTCGGCGGTTAGTGTAAGCACCTCGCCAGCTTGGCTGTTAGTGACAATTCCAGTCACGCCGCTGAATGCGGCAAGCCATTTCGAATACCGTCGAAGTTCTGGTTCGTCAATTTCGTAGTTGTCCAACATCGGAACCGGAATGGCGGGCAAGACACCTCGATACGCATTTTTCATGCGTAATCGTCGTCTCTGTTCAGCGGTCCCATATTCAAATGGATGCAATTGCAATACTCTGACAAGCCAGAGTTAATGATTTTCAGTCTCTGGTTGGGTGTAAATTCGAATGGCAGGGAATGGTGCTTCGTAATGATTTTGGCTCCGTTACGATCAAGAGGTTTTCGGTTGTGCCTGAATGTATAGTTCTTCTTGTTGAACAACTTGATTAAGCAAACTCACCAGTGCATACACAGTTTTGATGTGGTCAACCTTGGTTCCGGTCAACTGTGCTATTTCGATTACCGCCCCGATCAGTCCCTCAAGTTCTAGCGCTTTTCCGACTTCAATATCCTGCAGCATGGAGGTCTTGTGTTTACCGACTCTTTCAGCGCCTTCAATCCTTCGTTCATTTGAAAGGCGAATGCCCACACCAAGCCGCAGTGCGACTTCGCGACATTCGGTCATCATTTTATTGACCAAGTCGCGCGAAGCTTTGTGCTGGCAAATATCGACGAGTGTAGAGTGAGTCAGTGCACTGACCGGATTGAAACTCAGATTGCCCAAAACTTTGAGCCAAGTTTCGGCGCGAATGCTTTCCAAAATTACCGATTTAAACCCTGCACGATTCAATAAATCGGCCAGGTCTCTAGTTCGCTGTTTCTCAACGCCATCCAGCTCTCCAATGGGCATTCGCAGTCCTTCAATATGCCGAATTACACCAGGCTCACTGATTTCTGCGGCAGGGTAGGAGATTGATCCAATAATCCTCTTCGGATCAATGTTCTTGCTGATGTGACCACCCGGATCTACTGTCTGAATCACACGATTGTTGAATTCGCCGCCATGCAGATGGAAATACCACCAAAGAATTCCGTTCTGAATGGTCAGCAGAACGGAGTCGTCGCTCAACAGAGAATTGATATCGTCAACGATGGGCGCAATTTGGTGGGATTTTACTGCGAGGACTATCAAGTCCTGGCGTCCAATTGATCGCATGTCACTCGTCGCCCTAATCCCTTCGGCAAATTCTTCCGTACCGTCGTTCATGATGAGTTTCAGACCGTTGTTGGCTTGAATGGCTTCCAGATGGGGGCCGCGGGCAATTAGGGTTACATCTTCTCCCAGATTGTGAAGTTTGACACCCATCATTCCACCCATAGATCCAGCGCCGACGACACATATCTTCATTTTTTCTCCATTACTTTGCTGAATTGACGATTTACAGATTGGAGCCAAATCAATGCAATCAGGCTCCGCAGCATTGGAACTCTAATTCAGGAATGCTACCGATTCCTTGAACTGATCATTTGAACTTAGCTATCCGTATAATAATATAGATTTTTGAATATCAAAGAGTTTTCAGACAGTCATGGCAATAAGATCCGAACTTCAGTCCCTTGAATCCGAATGTGCGAGCGTCGACGAATGGCTCAATTTGGCGAAACAGGCGTTAACCGATCCAGAAGATACAGAGTACGCACAAGAGCTGGCAGGTAAAGCTGAAATGGACTGCCAGGAGCCGGCAGAGTACGTAAGTCTCGCGACGTTTATGGTTTCGCAGCTTAACGATACTCAGTATGCGGAGGAATTGCTCGAACAAGCTGAAGATTCCTGTTTCGAGGCGATGGAGTTCGCTGCGGTGGGTCATGCGTACGCAACGCTTATGAACAACGCAGACAAAGGACTTGGTCTCATCCGAAACTCGGTTGATGACGCGTCGGGCACTGATTTGATTGTTCTAGCTGACTATGCGGGCAAAGCGGGTGACGTTGAACTGGCAACATCCTTGATCTCAAGAGTCACATCAGATCTGAAAGAAGTTTCACAGTTTCAGGAGCTTGCACAGAAGCTGGTCAAATCTGGGAATGTCGAAGAGGCAAAAACAGTTTTTAGAGCCGCCGAGCGTCATCTGGATACAGTTGCGGACATCGTTAAATATGCTGAGTCCGTACTGAAGTTATTTGACGATCAGGATCAAGCTCGAAGTCTTTTAGAAAATGCAGAAATTGATTGCCAGTTCCCAGCCGACTATACCGCCTTGGCCAGCGGGTTTCGTGAAATTATGAATGATGATGAAAAAGTCGGTGAACTTCTGCAAGAAGCCGCAGACAGTGCGATGGAAGGTGAAGAGTTTCTGGATGTTGCTTATGGATTTTGGCAACTCCGACAAGACCGTGAATCAGCAAGGGAATATTTTGAACAGGCCTTGCCTGACCTCAGCGATCGTGTTGTATTGCTAAAAGTTGCATCGGCCGTAGCGACTGAGCTTGAAGACCTGGGGTTGGCGCGTCAATTTTATGAAAAAACTGCCGAGCGGATTACCAATGCTACCGATCTTGTAAAGCTGGCGGCTGAAGTTTGGGAAAAGCTCGGTGATCGTGAATATACGATGAAGCTGTTCCGCCAGGCTGAAGAGAAAATGGGGAATGCAAATGATCTCGTTTCGCTTGCCGAATCTGTAATGAATACATTGAATGACGGCTCGGTGGTACAAGCGATATACACAAAAGCAAGCGCCTCCATTGACAGTTTTTCCGGTCTGAAGCGAATACTTGAGAGTCAGCGTGAAACAATCAACGATGCAGGCGTTGCGTTCGAAATCTTGAGTCGAATGAAGAATCTGGCGGACTCCACTTCCGAGCATATTGAAATTTTCCACTCTTCTCAGGCGAACATTGACAATGCCGAGTTCAGTGAAAGCGCGCTTGCCGCAGCAGAGGAGGCAGCTGCCAGTCCGGCTGACTTGGAATCTGTGATTAAAGCAGTGAAAGAATTCGCGTCCGATAACATTGAATGGCAGACGAATTTGGACGACAAACTGCAAAGGAGGCGGGCCAATCAGGCGAAATACGCAGAATATCAAAAGCAGGAAAAGCAAATTTCTACTGCACTTGAGTTCATACGCCTGGCTCGTACTGTTGTGCAAGAACTGGATGACCTCGCATATGCAAGGAAATTGATTGATCGAGCCAAAGAATTGTTGGAAACGGAAAATTTCGATGTTTCTCAATGGGAGATGCTCATAAATTTTGCTGCCAATGAATTGAATGATCATGACTTGGTAAGGGAGGTCGCAACGGACGCTTCCTCGGCATGCGAGCTCTTTTCCAGCGTCTATCAGCTGGCAAGAAAAATGAGAGAACTTCCTAACAAAGCGTTGGGATTGGAGTTCACCGGAGAAATTTTGAAAGAGTGGTTCTCGAAAATGTATGATTCTGCAGGAAGAATCAAATGTATGAAAGCAGTTGTAGAGCTTCTGCAGGACCGCAATTGGGTTGAAAGCTTTCTGACTGAATGTGAAGCAAAAGACTTTAACATGCTGCAATTAGCAGAATTGGGACTCATTGCTGATCAAGTGGACAATCCGTCTAAAGCACAGGAATTTTACACGGCGGCGCTTGAGAAGTGCAGCAGTGCTGCTGAAATCTCGCAACTGAATAGTCGGCTGAAATCTAGCGGGACCGATGAGGAACATCGCAAACAGCTGTATCTTGCAGGAAAAAATTCGCTCGCAAATGCACCAGAAAGACTGCATTGGATCGAAGGAATTCTGTTAAATTTTGGAGACTACAGCTGGGCAAAAAATGAATACGATGATCTGCAACCGGATGTTTCTGGTGAAGCCATGCAAGCAGCGTTTACAGCAAGTCGCCGGCAGAGATTGGAAAGAAGGATTTAAGATTTTCGATAAAAAGAAGCACTCTACGTGGTTTTTTCTATCGATTTAGTCTAGCAACTACTGTTTTCTGACGAAAGCGAAACCGGTTTAAAGAGCATAGAGCTTCGACATCACGTTCATTTAAAACGGACGTGTTATGGCAAATCGCACTAATTTGAGTTTGTGCGTAATGCTATAAGGGCACAACGCCATTTCTCCTTCGAATCCGCAGGTGTCATCTTTAGAATGGTTGGAAAAGTGTGTAGACTTTCCGAAATCAAAATATGACGTTTCAAGACGTGCAGTCCAGCTTTTTGTGAACTGGTGCTCAACACCAATCCCGAGCACCCATCCAAGTTTTTCCGACTTTGTTGAGAAGGAATCGTCGGGATCAAATACATGTGGCGTGTTATCGTCGCTGTCAAAATCAATGTCGATTAGCGAATCGGCAACTTGGGCAACTGCAAGCCCACCGGTGGCAAATATCGTCCATTTGTCAATAACTTTACCAGCCCCTCCGCGCAACGAGAGGATCCAGTTGTATTTTGTTTCGGCTGACTCATCCTTAGCGTACGGATCAATCCAACCAGGTACCGGCGGATCCGCTCGACTATATTGTTGCACTTCGTAGGGTTCAAGTTTTTTCGTGCTGGCCGTAATACTACCGAATATGAGGTCGGATTCAAGAAAGAAAATTTTGTCATTGGTATTGAACTTTCTCCCGATGAGTAACCCGCCGACTACGGCGTTGCGATTGTAGTCAACAGCCCAGCCGGGTTGCCCCCAGTTTGCAAACCCTGTTACATCAACTATTCGATTGTCTGCTTGAGCAGAACCAACAAACACACCCGAATACATTCCCTTCAACTTGGTTGGTGTATCGCCACTTTCCGCACTCACCAAAGAAGCGTTCATCTGCATGGCAATAGACACTGCCATGAGAGCGGCACATCGCAATATAGCAAGAAATTGAATCAATTTATTACACTAGTAATACGTTTGTTGATGATGCTGGCATAAGTTTTCATTTCCAACAACGGCTCTACCGATTTGTTGCGGTCGAAATTACCGAGGGAGCCGGGGTCGGGCCTGCCTGGATAATCGAATTCAGATTTTATGTACGGCCATCAAGCCATCGCGAATGGTCAATAGCACGTTGGTTGTTCTTGAGTCACTTTGAATGTGTTCGTTGAATTCATGCAAAGCCCGTGCATCCTCGCTCTGCGGGTTCAGTACTGCGCTGCTCCACAATACGTTGTCTGCAACAATCAATCCACCAGATGGCACTAGAGGAAAGACGGCTTCATAGTAATTCAGGTAGTTAGTTTTATCTGCATCAATGTAGACCATATCGAATGGCCCTTCGAGGCGTGGAATGACATCCATGGCATTACCAATCATGATAGTTATCTTGCTGCCGTGAGAACTTCTGTCGAAAAATGATCGGGCAATTTCTTCCCGTTCCGGCTCTATGTCTAAAGTAATCAATCGACCATCATCTGGCAGAGCTTCCGCCATTGTTAGTGCGGAGTAGCCGGTAAACATCCCAATTTCCAGTATGTTTTTTGCTTTGACAGCACGAGCCAGAAATTGCAGGACGGCACCCTGCAGCGCACCTGACAGCATTCTGGACATATCGGAATTTGCTACTGTCCAGTTGTAAATTTCATTAACAAGTGCAGAAGTTTGCTGTGAGTGAGATTGGGCATATTTTTCTACTAATTCATCTACAAAATTCATCGAAATATGAACTCCTTAAGTGCAATCTAATTTGGATTTGATCTGCCTGTTCACTGCCTCAGCACTTGTCTTAATTCGAACTGAGTTTGTGCTGTCAATTGACAGGAAAAATTATTTAAATTCACGATAGTCACGATAGGCTGACTCTCTGTATTTTATACGAACAGTCAATGCCACTGAAAGTTCACCCAGAGAACCCACAGTTTATGTGGATACTCATCTGAAAGTTCCTGATCTGCATTCGTTTCGAAAGCGAGTTGTTTTCAAATTCAGTAACGCTTGGTATAGAATGACGCATCTAAAAATAAATTTGAATGGCCAAAAATCATCGATAAATCAATTCATCGTTAATTTCCATGTGCGGAATCGTAGGCTTATATCTGAAAAAACCGGAACTCGAATCCAGACTCGGTGAGTTTGTCTCGGACATGCTTGAGGAAATGGGTGATCGCGGTCCGGATAGTGCTGGAGTTGCTATTTATCGCGCGCCGGCACCAGAAAATGGCTCGAAAGTGTCCTTGTTCAGTTCCGACACTGACGAAAACTGGAGTCAGAGAACTGCAGATTTCGACACCCATTTCAATTGCGAGTTTGAACTTACAGTACATGCCAGTCACGCAATTCTTGTGAGCGAAATTTCAGTTGAAATTTTGGATTCTTGGATACGAAACACCTGGCCCGATCTTCGAATCATGAGCATCGGAACATCCATCGAAATTTACAAGGAAAAAGGCCATCCACGTGAAGTGGTGGAAAGGTTCGGTTTTCGGGAATTTTCTGGAACCCATGCAGTTGCTCATACCAGAATGGCAACTGAGAGTGCCGTTACAACCGAGCATTCGCATCCGTTTTCAACTGGACTGGACCTGTGCCTGGTACACAACGGTTCACTATCGAATCACAATCGCCTTAGAAGGTTTTTGATGCGCCAGGGAGGTCAATTTCAAACTGACAATGATAGCGAAGTGGCAGCAGGCTTTTTGACCTGGCGTCTGTCGAAAGGAGAGACTGTCGTAGAGGCTCTGCAATCGGCAATTCAACATCTGGATGGATTCTATACATTTGCCATTGGAACCAGCAACGGATTTTCGGTTTTACGTGATCCCATCGCCTGCAAACCCGCAGTGTTGGCTGAAAACGACGACTGGGTTGCAATGTCATCCGAATACCGTGCGATTGCTAGACTTCCAGACGCCAAGCACTCGGAAATCTGGGAGCCTGCACCTGCGCAAATTTATAGCTGGGAACGCTAGTAGAAACAAATTTCGTAGTCGCTGTGGAATTCGATCTCGCCAATCAGACGCTTCGGGAAATCAACCAGGCTTTGCACGATGCCAGGAGTATTGACCAACAACCCGAATCATTTTTCATTCACCACCCTAAAGGTACGCATGCTCTAGCCGTCGGGTTGACTGAGTCCATAGATGTATCCATTCAGGGGCACGTCGGATACTATTGTGCAGGCATGAACAAACTCGCCAACATCCACATTCACGGCAATGCAGGTCCGGGTCTCGCCGAAAACATGATGTCCGGCAGTGTCCGCGTGGATGGAAATGCCTCGCAATATGCAGGAGCATCTGGCCATGGCGGACTTCTCGTCATTCAAGGTGACACCAGTTCGCGTTGCGGTATATCCATGAAAGGAATCGACATTGTAGTCGGCGGATCAGTCGGTCATTTCAGTGGATTCATGGCGCAATCCGGACGTCTAGTCGTTTGTGGCGATACATCACACGATCTCGGGGATTCAATCTACGAAGCGCAAATTTTTGTTCGCGGCGAAGTAGGCAGTTTAGGTTCCGACTGCGTTGAGAAAGATATGCGAAGCGAGCATGTAACCCAGCTGAATGAGCTGTTAAGACGAGCAGGTTTCAATTATTCTGGATCGGAATTCCGTCGATTCGGATCGGCACGTAGTCTCTACAATTTCAAAATTGATAATGCTGATGCCCTCTGACGAGAAACAATCTTTCGATAAACGTTTTCTGCGTTCATCCGCAACGTTCCCGGATCATGTCATTGCTGAAATACATCGCGCTGCTGATCAAGGCGTCTATGAAATTCGCGGCTTCGGTGCCAAGAGATCGATACCGAATTTCGATGACTTAGTGTTTCTCGGCGCGTCTATGTCGCGGTATCCACTGGAAGGATATCGCGAGACCTGTTCAACAGATGTCGTGATCGGCAATCGATTCGCCCAAAAACCGCTACATTTGGATATTCCCATCACGATCGCAGGAATGAGTTTCGGAGCACTGGGTGCCAACGCCAAAGAATCCATTGGTCTCGCCGCCAGTGAGATGGGAACAAGTACTACCACTGGCGATGGCGGAATGACCGACGAAGAGCGTAATTCTTCCAAAACGCTGATCTATCAGGTGTTGCCGTCTCGCTATGGATTGAATCCTGACGATGTTCGCCGCGCAGATGCCTTGGAAGTGGTTGTGGGTCAGGGAGCAAAACCTGGAGGTGGCGGAATGCTTCTGGGTCAGAAAATCACGGAACGAGTTGCACAGATGCGGGATTTACCAACTGGAATTGATCAGCGAAGTGCTTGTAGACATCCGGATTGGACAGGACCGGATGATCTCGAAATCAAGATTCAGGAGCTTCGCGAAATAACAGACTTCAAGATTCCGATACTAATCAAGATTGGCGCAACCCGAGTTGAGTATGATGTTGCTCTTGCGGTAAAGGCAGGTGCTGATGCCATCGTGCTGGACGGTATGCAGGGCGGCACTGCCGCAACTCAGGATGTATTTATAGAACATGTTGGTATTCCGACTCTGCCTGCGGTCCGGCGAGCCGTCAACGCATTGCTGGAACTTGACATGCATCGAAAGGTTCAGTTGATTGTCTCTGGTGGCATTCGAAGTGGCGCAGATGTTGCCAAGGCACTGGCGCTGGGTGCTGATGGAGTTTCGATAGGGAGTGCGGCAATGGTCGCACTTGGTTGCAATCGCCCTGTACATGTTGACGACTACGAGGCCATCGGAACGGCGCCAGGGTTCTGTCATCATTGCCATACCGGACGCTGTCCGGTTGGAATTACGACGCAGGACCCAGAACTGGAGTCTCGTTTGAAGCCGGAACAGGGTGCGAGATGGTTGAAGAATTATCTGTCCACAATGGTGCTGGAACTACAGACTCTGGCGAGGGCTTGCGGAAAGAGCCACGTCCTGAATCTTGAACCTGAAGATCTGGTTGCCCTGACTGTTGAGGCAGCCGCCATGGCTCAAGTCCCTCTAGCCGGTACCAACTGGATTCCTGGCCAGCCTCTATAATCTCACTGCGGTTCACGTGTATCAAAATTTGCGTATACTGAAATCGACAGATTTATACAGGCATCTGAATTCAACCAAGAAGATACCTAAAAACGAAATTGTCCACAAATTTAGGATGGAGGTTAACTATGGCAATTGATCTTTCACAAGTCGCAAAAGATGCGGAAATAAAATATTTTCTGATCAGTTTCGTCGACCTATTCGGCGGTTTGCGAGCAAAACTTGTTCCAGCGGGTGCCATTGGGGCAATGCAGGAAGAAGGCGCCGGATTCGCTGGATTTGCCACTTGGCTGGACATGACGCCTGCCGACCCGGACATGCTGGCTGTTCCAGACCCTGAAAGCTTGATCATTCTGCCATGGCAGTCAGACATTGGCTGGCTTGCCGCTGACCTGTGGATGGGTGGTGTAGAGGTCGAACAATGCCCTCGAATCATGCTGAAAAGACAGCTGGCTCGATTGGCAGAGCACGGATACGTTATGAAAACTGGAGTGGAATGTGAGTACATGCTGGTGAGCAGCGACGGGCGTAAAATCTTTGACGACCGCGATTCACAGGAAAAGCCTTGCTATGATCAATCCGCGTTGATGCGCAACTTCGACGTCGTCAGTGAAATCTGCGATGCCATGATTACACTTGGCTGGAACCCCTATCAGAATGACCACGAAGATGCGAACGGCCAGTTTGAAATGAACTGGGACTATAGCGATGCACTGACAACAGCCGACCGACACGTGTTTTTCAAATTCATGGTGAAAACCATTGCGGAACTCCATGGTCAGCGAGCTACTTTCATGCCCAAACCGTTTACCGATCTTACCGGAAATGGATGCCATTCGCATGTTTCTGTTTGGAATGCTGACAGTAGTACGAACCTGTTTCTAGACGAATCAGATGAAGTTGGATTGTCATCACTGGCTTACAATTTTCTTGGCGGAATCGTACACAGCGCACAAGAGTTGTGCTCCATTTTCAACCCAACCGTGAACAGTTATAAGCGGATCAATGCACCGCGCACTCGCTCTGGAGCATCATGGTCTCCCAATTCAGTCACCTATACCGGAAACAACCGAACTCACATGATCCGTATTCCAGATGCTGGCCGATTCGAGCTTAGGCTGATGGATGGCGCCGCCAATCCCTACCTGATGCAGGCAGGAATTGCCGCTGTTGGGCTGGATGGAGTGGAAAACAAACGCGACCCTGGAAAGAGGCTGGATATTGACATGTATGCGAATCCAGAACTTGCGGGTGATGTCAAAAAATTGCCACTCAACCTGCTGGATGCCATTCGACTCACGCAGTCGAGCGAGGTTTTGCAAGCTGCGCTTGGCAAGGACAATCTCGATAGTTATTGCAAATTGAAACTGGCAGACTGGAATCAGTTCTGTACACAAGTATCGGAATGGGAGCGCGAAAATACCCTCGATTGCTGACAATCCGGATAGTAGCCACAGCGCTGGTGAAGTGTTTTCGCTCCTTGCTAAAAGAATTTGTTTGGTCTAGGAGTCTGCGCCGTAGAAACTTGAATTCAGGACATTATAGAAATCGAAGCAAGTGGTGCGGGGTTGAATTGCCAAAGCGAGCAGAAGTATGAGTCGATACGAAAACGAAAGAAACAATAATAAGTCATGTAAAACAGATAGTTAGGATATAATTGAAGTCATTAGCATTATTTCCAAACAAGATTTGATTGAGGACCAAGAGCATGCCAACCCGTTTTCGTCGTTATGACCCGGAACAACCGCTGTTGCTGCCGCCCGACCTTCGCGAATGGTTGCCGGATAATCATCTGGCGCATCATATCCGGGATATAGTGGAGCGGCTGGATTTGTCGGTGTTTTATGTGCCATATGCGGGAGATGGCCGGCGCAACATGCCGTATGATCCAGCGATGATGGTGCAGGTGCTGCTGTATGCCTATGCCACCGGAGTGGTGTCGTCGCGCAAGATAGCCCGGCGTTTGCACGAGGACGTGGCATTTCGGTATTTGTCGGCGGAGAATTTCCCGTCGCATCGTACGATCTGCGAGTTTCGTCATCGTCATCTGTCGGATTTCAAAGTGTTGTTTGTAGAGGTGCTGCGGATTGCCCAGCAGATGGGAGTGGCGAAGGTTGGCAAGATTGCGGTGGATGGCACCAAAGTGCGTGCGAATGCGAGCAAGCGCAAAGCGATGAGTTACGAGTATATGAAACGCGCGCGTGTGCGTTTACAGGCTCAGATTGATGAGTTGATTGGACGAGCGGCTCAAGCGGATGAGGAAGAGGATCAACAGTACGGTGCGGAGGGCGATGGCAGCAGTTTGCCGGAGGAACTGAGCCGGCGGCAGGTGCGCAAGGCAGCGATTGAAGAGGCGATGGCGCGTCTGGAGGCGCAACAGCGCGAGTTGGACGATGCCAAGGGTCGTAAACCACAGGACGAGGAGAGCAAACCGAGGCGCGGTCGTCCTTACAAGCGTGCCTATGGCGAGCCGAAAGACCAGGCACAGAGCAATTTCACGGATCCGCAGAGTGCCATCATGAAGACCAGCAACGACGGATTTCAGCAGTGCTACAACGCCCAATTGGCGGTGGAAGGTGAGAATCAGATCATTGTAGCGACACAGGTGACTGCGGATGCCACGGATCAGGGACGGTTGATGCCGGTGGTGGGGGAGGTAGAGGCGAATTGTGGTACGCTGCCACAGACGCTGCTGGCCGATGCGGGCTACGCGAATGAGAAGGATTTGGAGCGGTTGGAAGATCAAGGCATTGAAGGTTACATTGCGTTGGGCCGGGAGAAGCGATTGGCGTCAACCGAAGTGCACAATTCGGCGGTTCGGCAACGGATGAGCGAGAAGCTCAGAACCGCAGACGGTCGCGCTTTGTACGGTCAGCGCAAATGGTTGTCGGAGGCGCCGAATGGATGGATCAAGCACGTATTGGGATTTCGCCAATTCAGCCTGCGAGGATTGACAAAAGTGCAGGGTGAGTGGAATCTGGTGTGCCTGGCGTTGAACCTCAGACGGATGCATGGACTTCAAATTGGCTGAAAAACACAGGAATTGCCTTGAAATCGGTAAATCTGGGAGGAAATTCCCAAAAATCGAGTGTAAACCAGCAATTCAACATGAATTCTGATGAAATTCTGAAATAGACAATGATTTTCATCCGAAATGGATTGTCCGAACCCGGATTTAGACTAGTCTAACTTTCTGCAGCGCAGACTCCTAGTCGGGTTGAATGATTGAACCAAGCAAGACCTCTCGACTTGCGCCCGTGACAGATGGTAAATTGGCGCATGAATTAACCATCCGACGCTCTGCAAACCAAGCGATGGCACAGGCTTCGACTAGATCTGGAGCCAATCCCAGTTCTTCCGAGCTGGCAACTTGCAGTTCTGAAGTTTCTTCAAGCCGCTTTACGATAGCCTGGTTGTGTGCGCCGCCGCCGCACAGATAAATTTTCTGAACAGGCGGCAACAACAACCGAATTCCTTGCCAGATCGATTCTGCAGTCAAGGCGGCAATGGTGCTCTGAATGACCGGAATATTCGGCTCTGGCCAGACCCCCCGAATGTTGCTCAGTAACCAGTCGATGCTGAAATTTCGGCTATCCAAACTCTTTGGGTTCGGCTGTTGAAAATATTGATCTGTCATCAGTTGATTTAACAGATTTTCATCAATGTCTGAAGACAGAGCCCACTGTCCATCCTTATCGAATGGAAGACCTTTATGCAGATTAATCCACTGGTCCGAAAGCGCATTACCGGGTCCGGTGTCAAAGCCGATAACTTTTTCAGTCAAGTCAGCGGGAAGGTAAGAGACATTCGCAATCCCACCGATGTTTACGACTGCCCGTGACTCCTCAGTGCTTTGAAATGCAAACTGGTGAAATGCTGGGGTGAGCGGCGCCCCTTGCCCGCCAGCACGCATGTCTGCTGACCGAAAATCAGTGACAACCGGCAACCCGGTCTTTTGGGCGATGATTTTTCCGTCTCCAGCTTGCCAGGTATAAGGAGGGTTGGCGTTGGGCCGGTGAATGATGGTTTGTCCGTGACATCCGACTGCTTGCACATCATCTTTGGGTTGATCTTCAAGCAGTCGTAAGATGGCATCAGCGAATAGACCGCCGAGTGTAGAATCAACCTCGCTCGCCAACTTCGAGTCGGGTTGTGGATCATTCAGGAGAAGTTTGAGAGTCGATCGAAATTCATGAGGGTAAGGCTCAAATGTCGATTTTTGAATTTTGATCGAATCCGGAGCATCGAATGAGGCTAGCACTGAGTCAATACCGTCCAAACTCGTCCCCGACATCACTCCGGCATACAAATCTCCCATACTAAAGTAGGGGATTTGGCTAATAATTTAACGACACTGAATTATTGTGTCGCTTCGCTAGGAGAGTATGCGAGCATCGGCTGGTCGATGTCATTTAGTTTCTGGGACAGCCGATTAACCAGTTGATTGTAGTTTTCTCGGTCCTTTTTAGCGATCGGTTCACCCATAGGCATATCATAATTCAAGGGATCTCGATGCACCCCATTCACTCGAAATTCATAATGTAAGTGGCTTCCCGTTGACAATCCCGTCTGTCCGACGTATCCAATGATTTGGCCTTGTTTGATACGATTTCCAGGTACTGTGCTATCTGCAAATTTCGACATATGAGCATACAAAGTTTCGTAGCTGCTTCCGTGTCGTAGCAAGATCATTTTGCCGTAGCCTGTATCGCTCGATATTTTGACTACAAACCCGTGCGCAGTCGCTCTAACCGGAGTTCCTGTTCTGGCACCATAGTCAACTCCCATATGTTTGCGGTGCTTTTTCAGTACCGGATGAAACCGATTGTCACTAAATACGGAAGTGACTCTGGCATATTTTATCGGTGATCTCAGAAAATGCCCCTGCATGTTTAGACCGTTCTGATCAAAGTAGATTGTGTGACCGTCTTCGAGAGTGTAGCGAAAAGCCTGAATCAGGTCGTTTTTTTGTCGAAGGTACGCTGCGATAATCCTAGGTCCGTTGGCAGGATTGCCCTTGAAGTAGGTTTGATCGTATATTACGCAGTACTCGTCGCCTTTACGCAGTTGGCGGCTGAAGTCTATTCGTGAGGCAAAAATTTTCGCGAATTCTTCAACAACCGAGATGGGGAGTTTGACTGCTTTTGCTGCTTCATATAGGTTGATTCGAATCTTCGAGCAAGCATAGTGCTCCTGAACTTCAGACTTCAACTTCCGGTAACCAACGAGATATTCATTGTCTCGAGCAATCACTGTACGCAACTGAGCTGTGGGTAGATTTAAAACTTCCAAAGCTGCGAATTTCCCGTCTTCGGTTATCGCAATCCGAAACTCCTGCTTAGGCTTCAAACCGGATTTCAACCAGTTCTTGGCCGGTGCATTGGCAACTTTAACGGCTTCGGTGCCCGACAAGCCCAGCCGTCTGAAAATATGACTCAAGGTATCGCCATTTCGAACCTTGACATCGTGCCAGACGAGTTTAGACTCATCGAGACTCGGCAATGGTTGAGTTGATTCCTGAGGAGCAATATCACTGATGATCTCAATCGTTTCGTCGAGCAGAGCTTGCAGAGTACCAACTTGTTTTGCTTTTTCTTTGTCGACGATGCTAATTTCTCCATCCTCAAAGAGAATCATCAGATTCTGACGTTTTTTGCTACGAAACTCAATTCCAACTGCTTCGTCCTGAGAGTCAGAAACAATTCTGAATTCATCTCCCGGTTGCAACACCCGAATGGCTTCGGCCCCTCGCATTTTCGTTAATTTCATCGCGGTCGCAGCTGTCAGATTATTCCTTTGAAAAACACTAATCAGACTATCATTTTTTTTCACTGTTGCAGTAGACCAGTATAGGGAGGGAGGTTCGGCGTACAGTTGCTCAGTGTCTATTGGTGTTACTGTTTGTGGGACAGAATCAGGGTCTGTCAGGATAGCAGGAGGAGTTATTTGTTGATCAGGGTTGGTCATTACAACTTGATTGACATCGGTTTCCATCGGCGTTGCCTCAGGTGCAGGTTTACCGATTGGAACTACCTGAGATTGAACGCTGTTTTCAGGTTCAGCCTCACTCGATACGGTAACCTGTAATCCTGAATCCGATACAGAGAAAGCAAGATTATCTGCACCAACATTCTGATTTGGTATAAGCGAGAGGCTGGCAGGTATAATGGGCAACACCAGTGCAGAAAGCAAAATAAACTTTTGTTTCACTGAAAGAACCGGCTTATTCAAATCCCTTTCACCAGGGCACCGTAGGTTGAGAGTCAACCTGTTCATTGTTACATCAATTATTGAACTGAGGTGTGACTAAAACCATACATTCTATACTGATTCGATAGTAAAAGTAAATAATAGAAATATATTTTTGATATTGTCAGTTATTTCAATCATTTGTAGTGGACATTCAATGAGCCACATTTGAAATTAACTTCAAATGCAAAAAACAGGTAGAACTTACAATTTACAGCAACTATTAATTTTATATCACCAGAGGTACCTAAACTGTCTTATTCCATTGAAGAATCGCTTGATTTGATTCGTCGAGGCGCGGAAGAAATTCTCGTTGAAGCCGAATTAGTGGAACGTCTGAAAACCGGCCGTTCTTTACGTATTAAGGCCGGATTTGATCCAACTGCACCTGATCTTCATCTTGGACACGTCGTGCTTCTTGAAAAAATGAGCCAGTTTCAGCAGTTGGGGCATGAAGTTACATTCTTGATTGGCGACTTTACCGGCAGAATCGGTGACCCGTCTGGGAAGAGCACCACCCGTCCGCCGATGAGCAGCGAGGAAATTCAGGCCAATGCTGTCACATACAGCAAACAGGTTTTCAAGGTACTCGATCCCGACAAAACTGTCATACGATTCAACTCCGAGTGGTTTTCAGAACAAGACGCTGGAATGATGATTAGACTTGCCTCGCAATACACGGTGGCAAGAATGCTGGAGCGGGATGATTTCAAAAAGCGGTTTTCGAGTCAGCAATCGATTGCTATTCACGAGTTTCTCTATCCGCTGGTTCAGGGATATGATTCAGTCGCATTGCAATCGGATGTGGAACTAGGGGGAACCGATCAGAAATTCAACTTGCTGGTTGGTCGTGAACTGCAACGGCAATTCGGTCAGCCTCAACAGATCGTCATCACGGTTCCGATTCTTGAGGGTCTGGACGGCGTGCAGAAAATGTCGAAATCATTGGGGAATTACATTGGCATCGATGAACCGCCTAGCGAGATCTTCGGCAAAATCATGTCTCTTTCAGATGAGCTAATGTGGCGGTATTTCGAGCTGGTCAGTTCTCGTTCAATGACTGAGATCAACGAGTTCAGGAAGAAGGCTGAATGTGGATTCAATCCCCGAGATATTAAATTTCTCCTTGCAGAAGAGCTGGTCGAACGGTTTCACTCAAAATCGCAGGCAAAGAAAGCGCATGAGGATTTCATCGCCCGTTTTCAGCGCGGGGATACCCCGCAAGACATGGAAGAGAAAGAGATTTCTATTTTGGAAGATACCATCGCGCTTGCCAATCTGATGAAGGATAGCGGGCTCGTTGCAACCACTTCCGATGCACACCGTCTAGTGAAGCAGCGTGCTGTTAGGATTGATGGAGAACGCGTGAGCGATTCGCGACAGGCAATTCCGGCAGGTTCATCGCATGTGATCCGCGTTGGCAAACGTCGAATCGCGAAGATTACCGTTAGCAAAGTGGCGAATTCGTAACTTTCAAGTCAGGCAATTATCCATCCAGCTTCGATATAGTGTTTCTGCAGTGCTAGACAGGCTAGCCTCATATTTACTGGCTTGCTCCCTAAGCTGGTCAGCACCATCTGCACCGAAAGTGTTCTTCAACGCGGATTCATATTCTGGAACCGCATTCCACTCATCTATAGTTTGCGGCCCAGTTTCAACATGAAACTGTATTCCCAGCGCAGTCGTTCCAATCGCAAAAGACTGGATCGAACAAACAGGAGATGACATCAGCACCGCTGCATCGTCAGGTACGGATTTGACTTCGGCACCATGCCACTGAAGCGTCTTGAACTTTTGTGGCAGTTGACGCACAAGAGGATTGCGTATCCCTTCTGTCGTTAGTTCAACATCCAGCATGCCCACTTCTGACGTGTCAGCCGCCCCGACGCTTCCGCCAGCGGCATCAGCAAGCAGCTGATGGCCCAGACACACGCCGAGAAAAGGCATATTTCTAACTCGAACCGCTTCATGAATCGCTTCTTTTTCTTGGACGAGCCATGGAAATTCCTCTTCCTGCCAGACATCCATGGGTCCACCCATCGAAATCATTGCATCATATCCCGACAGATCAGGAATTTTTTCGCCTTCGTCAAGTTCGATTGGATCCCAGCGAATTCCATCTCTCTGCATGAATTTTCGGAATATTCCGGGATGCTCACATGCAATATGCTGAAATACAATGACTCGAAATGGGGATGGCATAGAATCGTTCCGGCAAGTCGTGTGTTCAGAGAAATCTGGGATTATATACTGAACTGTACGGATGAATTTCAGGCGGCAACCGCCTGAATCCTTATCGTTGCCCGCTGACCAATGCCATTTCGAGTTCCGTGTTCGAACTGATTGATACAATGTTGAATGTCGAAATCCGAGTCAGGTGCATATCCCGACAGCAAAATTTGTACTCATTTCAGATTCATACACGGAGATGCTCATGACAATATTCAAACTGCATTCGGAACCCCTGAAAGATGAATGGCTTGATGCTTATGGTCATTTGAACGAAGCATACTATCTTGTGCCGTTTACCAATACGACCTGGTTTTTGCAGGATCAATTCAAAATTGGAGTCGAATATTTTGAGCAGACTGGGTGTGCGCTCTATACCGTTGAAACTCACCTGCGTTACGTCAACGAAGTTCGGAAACCTGCGGAAATAAATGTTGAATCAATCATTCTCGGTTCAGATGTCAAAAAAATCTGGTTCGCTCACCTGATGGTAGTAAACGAGCAGATATGTGCAACGGCGGAATTTCTGATTCTCCACTACAGCACTCGAGAAGGGAGAACGATTGCGATGCCAGACGAAGTGCAGCGTAGCCTGAGAGAAGCAGAAATCAAGGAAAAACCAGATTGGATCGGGCGACAAATATCACTTGCCAAGAAATAATCGAAGGTAATTTGCGCGTTACTCGAGAATAGCAAAAATCTGACATATCGACTGTTATGAGACAGTTTCGACCGCTGTAAACGATTGCCATCACTAAGGACTATCGAGGGTCGGAAAATATTTTCCCCCAAGAATCAGCCAGAATAACCCAATAATCTGGATTTTCACGCGAATTCCTGAAATATTCCCCCACTGCATGGCAGCGCCAGCAGTTTCCCCATAAATATGTACAACGCGTTGATTTAATTCACAAATAAGTGTCATAAACGATTTCTTACGGGCTATAATCAATGAAAATCGAAATACACCAATCGCCCAAGGAGATTCGTTTATGACACCTGAAAATCATACTCTATTTGACTGGAATACGCTGGATGAATTCAGCGACCTTCAACGCCTGAAAATGGTGTTCGACTCGTTGCCAGCCAGTGGTCTGCTTGATGCGCTTTGTCACATGCGCAGTGGCGGCGGGCGAAATGACTGGCCGCTGGAACCCATGCTCAAAGCCTGTATTGCAAGGATCGTCTACCAGCATCCGTCGGTGGAGTCATTTGCCGCGAACTGCAGCGCAATCCTTCGCTGATGCTGGCGTGTGGATTCAAACTGATGGCTTGCCACAACGACCGACAGCACTATCGGGTGCCGTCCAAGAGCGCGTTTTCAAGATTCAACAGGCTGATGAATCGGGCCGAACGAGAATTTGGCGCACTCAGCGACATGTTTGATTCGCTGGTCAAGCGGATCTCGCAGTTACTGCCGGACTTTGGGACGCATCAGGGGTTTGACGGTAAGGCGCTGAAATCGCATTCAACCGGCAACGATATTCCCGGCAAGGGCAGGACCTCAGACCCGGACGCCCGTTGGGGCAAGCACGAGTATCACTACACCGATCACAAAGGCCGGCCGCAGAAAAAGGTGAAATCTTGGCATGGCTATAAGCTGCATTTACAGGCTGATGTGAGTTATGAACTGCCGATTGGTTTTTCCCTGAAACCGGCGAACGAGAGCGAAATCAAGGAATGCAAGGAACTGGCGTGCAACATGCTCGAAAGTGAACTCGGAGAGCGCTGCAAAAGTTTCGTCGCCGACAAGGGCCTGGACACCGATGAGTTGCGCAAGATATTTTACCGACATGGGGTGACAACGGCGATAGATGTTCGGCGCATGTGGCAGGAAGCGGCGGTTGAAGAAGGGTTCAGACATCCCACCCGGTCGCTGTATGAGGGTCGTATTGACACGATGTTTCACGATGAAGTGGGCACGCTGTACTGCAAATGCCCGAAATCCGGCAAAGTTCGGCAGATGTCGTATTACGGTCTGGAGAGAAAACGCGGCACACAGAAGTTTCACTGTCCAGTGTCCGGCATTGATGAGGTGTGTGCCGGGCGTGAGCAGTGCCATCGGCTCGGCGGTGTTCGCCAGGATGCAAAACGGCGCATCGTACGGATCAAGATCAACGAGAACAAGCTTCGTACCTTTGCGGCGTTGCCAAAGCACACCTATCTATGGAAGAGGCATTACAAAAGACGCAGTGCACTGGAGCGCATCAATGCCCGGGTCGGTCGCGACTTTCAGTTGGAGTGCCACTATATGCGAGGACTTGAAACCATGAAGATGCGCGTTGCCCTGAATCTGTCGGTGATGCTGGCGCTGGCCTGCACCTCGATCCGCGAGGGTCAGCCGCAGCGCATGAGATCGCTGATTGTGCCACTGGCAGCCTGAGGGCTGTCAAACCATCCACTCGGCAATGCCTGGCGGCAGGTTCTTGCGCGGCCTGAATTCACACAATCGCAGCCATCAACACAATTGATACAGCTATGCGACGGTGGGAGCTGCCAAAACAGTTTGAATGGGCATCGGTAGCAGAAATTTGGAAATTTGAAGTGAGAATCTTACTGGCAGGAACAAAACTATGCGCAACGGGAAACTCTCATTTTTAGGTTGAATGATTTCAATCTAACACCTAGGATTTATATGGAGGGATAACCATGAAAATACAAAGAATGTTTTGGGGACTTGTCGTCAGCGTATTTTTGCTGTTCTCTACAAGTTCGGTTTTTGCTCAAGACTGCGAAGAAATTGTGCTGGGTTCAGCAATTTCTTTGACTGGAAAGTATGCCACGAATGGAGTTCATGCCAAGAACGGCTATGAATTTGGCATTCAGAAAATCAAGGATGCCGGCGGAGTCACGATTGGTGACAAGTGTTACAACTTCAGAGTCATCTATTATGACGATGAATCGAAAGGCGACAGAGGCGCGACCCTGGCAGAACGTCTGATCAATCAGGACGAAGTCCAATATATGCTCGGACCCTACTCGTCTGGTATGACAAAAGCCATTTCACCGGTAACGGAAAAATACAAGATCCCGATGGTGGAAGCAGAAGGCGCAAGTCGTTCGCTTTTCAACAAGGGTTACAAATATCTTTTTGCGGTGATCTCGACATCTGAACAGTATCTTGCTTCGGCGATTACACTGGCCGCTGAAAAAGCCACCGAATCCGGCGGCACTCCAGCAGACGTAAAGGTTGCAGTGGCGGTTGAAAACGATCCGTTTTCACTGGACATTCGCGCCGGCATCTTGGAAGACGCTGCTAAGTTTGACATGAAGATCGTGATTGATGAACAGCTTCCGCGCGACCTGTCCGATATGAGTGCGATCCTCACGAAGGTGAAACTGCTCAAGCCTGATGTTCTGGTCGTCAGTGGACACTCCAAGGGTGCTGCTACAGCCGTGCGTCAGATTGGAGAGCAAAATGTGAGCGTACCTATGATCGCCATCACTCACTGTGAGGCAGCCGATGTCGTTGGCAATTTCGGTGACGATGCCAATGACATTCTCTGTGCTACTCAGTGGGCTGAGACCCTGACCTACAGTGATTCAATTTTCGGTTCTGCCGCAGAGTATGAACAGGAGTTCAAAGCAACTTTTACAGAATATAGCGAGAAGGCTGTCCCTTACCAAACAGCACAGGCTTCCGCTGCAGTGTACGTATTCAAGGATGCGTTTGAAAGAGCAGGAACACTGGACAAGGAAGCTGTGCGTGATGCGATTGCAGCGACCGATCTCGCAACGTTCTATGGGCAGATCAAATTCTCTGAGGCAGGCAACAACATCGCCAAGCCGATGGTTTTACGCCAGATTCAGGATGGAAAATTCAATGTTGTAGCACCTTTGGCGTTCGCTTCTCACGCCCTGAACTGGCCGAGAAATTAACCAAATCTGATTCGTAGCAAAGTATGACAAACCGGATGCCTAGCGTGCATCCGGTTTGGTCTTGACTCAGTGAGTTCGTAGTCCTCGATGCAGACCGAAAACCGAACGGCAGGTTGAAGATTGATGGATCAGATTCTGGCGAACATTTCACTGCTTTTTGAATTTCCTATCGTCAACCTCAAGATCGTCATTGACGGGGTGATGATCGGGTCGCTGTTCGCGCTGGCAGCTTATGGATTGGCCCTGGTCTGGGGCGTGATGAACGTCAAGAACCTGGCGCAGGGCGATTTCGTGATCGCCGGCGGTTACGTCGCCTGGTGGTTATCAAAAAATGGACTGCACCCATTACTCGGCGTGCCCTTTGCCTTTGCTGTAATGTGGGTAGTCGGCTGGGTGATTTACAAAATCGTGATTTCTCGGGTTATTGAACGCGATCTTTTTACTTCGCTGCTGGCGACGTTCGGAATTGCAATCATTATTGCACAGATTCTAAATCTGCTGTTTGGTTCCGATACACAGAGTATTTCTCTTGAGTTAATAGAACTTTCGCTGTAAATAGTTGTTTTAATTGAATTGAGGTTCAAATGTGGGCACTACATTTTGAGGTTGGTACCAAAACCGGTCAGATTGCGCCACAGTGTCAGCAGCGATTTGGCAAGGATCAGGTCGGTTGTCACATGGGCTTGATCTCAAACGGTACGGTGCTCCACTTGAGGTTCACACAGCGATAGATCCGTCTGGCTTGCGCCGACGCGTTGCTCGGTATCGCGAATCTGCGGTCGTCTTGGTGGTTTTCCAGAATGCTGACCTGCAGGTGGTTCAGTTCGCGCCGCATCGATTCCGGACTCATCGGATGTCCGAGCGCCTGGAGCCGGTGGCTCATGTGCTGCACACAGCAATACGCCATGAAACAGATGGCGATATGGGCTCGGATGCGCCGGCTTGTCCAATGAAAGATCGGTCGGATCCTCAGATCGTGCTTGTTGGTGCGAAATCCGCGTTCGATGTGCCACAGCTGACGGTATTGGTGCAGCAGCTCGGTGGTGCTGAGCTGATCGTTGCCCCAGGCGATGATGGTGTGGATGCCGTCCCAGCGCGCGGCCTGTGCCACTTTTTCCTCATTGACCGTGGCCTCGCCGTCAGATGGAACGTTGAGAAACCGCGCATGTCCTTTTGACACCAGGCTGAGCGGCTTTGCGCTACGCTTCAGGCGCTTGAGCAGCTTCTCCAGCGCCCGCTCTCGGCTGTGGCGGTCTTTTCTCGCCCGCTTCTTTGAATAAGTCGCGATGATTCGCTCCTCGCCGCGGGCGATGATCTTGCAGTTGCACTGAGCCTCACCATCCTGGTCGAACATATAGCCCTCATAGCCGTCGGCATCGAGAATCTGCTCCTTGAGCTTGCGCGTCGCATTCTTGGCGCGAAACCCCACAATGTAGGGCAGGTTGCGCTCGCGCAGCCATTCAAGATTGCTGTGGCTGAACAGCCCGGCATCGGCCACCACGGTCACCCGGCTCACATCGTATCGTTCGGTGATGCCATCGAGCGCCCGGCACAGCGTGTCGCCCTCGTAGGTGTTGCCCGGATAAAGCTCATAATCCAGCGGAATCCCGCCGCGGGTCACCAGCAATGCCAGCACCACCTGGGTTCGATGCGGCTTGCCGTCCTTGCTGTAGCCCTTGAAGCGAAGAGGATCTTTGTTTTGGCCGTAGTCTTCCCGGTCGCTTTGAAAATAAAGTGTCGTGGTGTCATAGAACAGGACATCGATCGGCTGCGTGAAAAGTTCCTCAGCCCGGGCCGACGCGTTTCGGCGTATGCTGTCAATCACCCGCGGGTCAAGATAGTCCATGGACTGATAGACCCAGTCCAGATTCAGCGTCACGCCGCCGTCTCTTGCCAGCTCCATGACGGTGCCGCGTTTCGACCGCGGCTGGGCGATGCGCGCCAGCACCAGTTCCTTGATGATGCGATTGGCGCTGGCTTTGCGGGAACCGAGCAGGCGGTCCCAGCCCATGCTCGAGTAAAGCCGGCCGAATGCTTCGCGCACGCCGATGTTCAGGCGGTTTTGTTCCCGGCACTGTCCAAGGTCGACGCCGAGGTGCGCCGCTTTGCGGTTGCGTCGGCACTGGCTCAGAAGATCCGCGTATTGCTTGGGCGTGAACAGCTCCTGCTGCGGATTGGACTGCTGCCGGAGATCTTCCTTGATGAACTCGCCGAGCTCCATCAGCTTTGTCAGCTGGGCGCCGCCGGGCGCGGTGCCGACATGGCGGATAATCTTCTGGCGCACCTTCTTGCCGTCGCGGAAGCTCTGCACGATCTGCACCCGGTATCGGTTTCGGGCGGCATCGAATTTCTTTCTTACAAACATGGATGAAGTTATACATCAGTCCGGATTGATATGCAAGTATTATTTTGATGAGGGCACTACATCGCTGTTTTTCAGGATGGACGCTTGCAAGATGATGATAATATTGAAAAATGAAATCCGGAAAATCGAGTAAAAATCGAGTTTTCTACGAAGTCAAGAAGATCGTCATTGACGGGGTGATGATCGGGTCGCTGTTCGCGCTGGCAGCTTATGGATTGGCCCTGGTCTGGGGCGTGATGAACGTCAAGAACCTGGCGCAGGGCGATTTCGTGATCGCCTGTGGAGCGACAATCAAGATAAGAATCAGCGACAATCAAGGTAAGAATTTTTTGACGCTGCGATCAGGTCTCAAATAATAGCAGAATTATTTGCAGTTTCACTGATTCGATTAAAAAAAGTCGATCAACGACAGGATGTGAACACGGGGCTTGTGCCCCGTGTTCAGCAGGTTGAATGGATCAGCTGTCAGTCTTGAACGGACTTGGGCTGAGCTTTTTTTGCAGTGGCACGCTTTGACGCTCGTGCGGGCTTATCTCGCAACTGTTCAACTGCGTGTCGCCGGCGGTAGCTTTCGACGTTCATTTCCAGAATGGTCGCATGGTGAACCAGTCGGTCCACCGCGGCCACCGCAGTGCTCTGGTCTGGGAACACTTTGTGCCATTGGTCAAACGGCTGATTGGCGGTAATCAGAATGGAACGCCGTTCATAGCGCACTGAGATCAGCTCGAACAGCACGCTGGTTTCCATCTGATCTTTGCTGACGTAGGCAAAATCGTCCAGAATCAGCAAATGATATCGGTCCAGCCGCGCCAGCAGATTTTCGAGCGTCAATTCGCGACGTGCCCGTTGCAGGCGTTGCACCAGGTCGGTGGTTCGAGTGAACAGCACACGATAGCCGTTTTCCACCAGGGCCAGTCCGATTGCTGATGATAAGTGGCTTTTGCCGGTACCGGGCGGCCCAAACATCAACAGGTTGTGACCATTGTTGAGCCACACATCGCCGGCCGCCAGTGCCATGACTTTGGACTTGGAGACGACCGGCACCACATTGAAGTCGAAGCTGGAGATCGTTTTACCGGGCACCAGCCGGGCTTCTTTGAGGTGGCGTTCAATGCGCCGCCGGTCACGTTCGGCCAGTTCGAGCTCAGCCAGGGTCGACAGCAGCCGAGCAGCCGGCCAGCCTTCGGTATCGGCGCGTTCGGCAAAGCCTGACCACATCTGTTTCATCGCCGGCAAGCGCAACTCCGACAGCATCAGTGCCAGTTTGACTGCATCGGTCGAATGGCTGCTTTTGTGACGCTTGGCACTCATGACTCAGCTCCTTGCTGCAGCAGCGACGCATAGCTGGCCAGAGTGCTCGATTCCACATGCAGTTGCGGCATGGTACCGTGCTGCACGGCAAATTGCTTTTGCATCTCGAGCATGTCCGGAAGCGCGCCTTGCTGCAGGCATTGTTCGATCTGCTGCGCCAGCCGGGCTTCGCAGTTGTGGTCGTGAGCCAACGACAACAGCTGTACCGCCAGCCGACAGGCTTGCCGTGGCGTGGTGCGCTCCAGTGCCACCTCGAAACAATGTCGATACGCCTCGTGCGGAAACAGCTGATCTCGGTAAACCCAACTCATCAGCGCCATCGGCTTGCGCCTCAGAGAATGAATCACATGATGATAATTGACCACATGCGCACACCAATGCCTGGCCGATGAATGGTGATGACCGCGTGGCAGGGTCAACTGATGGCGACTGCCCAGATACAGCTCTACACGATCCGCGTAGAGCCTCACCCCCAGACGATGACCGATCAGACGCGAAGGCACCGTGTAAAACACCTTGCGCAGAACGAAACCGCTGGAACGGGTGACCCGTACGTTGGTCTCCTTGTAATCCGTGGTGCGTCGGCCCGGCAACGCCCGCAGCACTTCGCGCTCCGCCTCAATTTTCTTGCTGTGCCGCAGATTGATATTGCCGGTGATTTGGACGATGAAATCCCGATACTCATCCAGCGTCTCGAAATCTTTCGAGCCACGCAGTGCCAGCGCATCTTCGATCGCACGCTTCAGATGTCCATGCGGACCTTCAATGGCGCCGTTTTCGTGCGCCACGCCTCGATTGTTGCGTGTCGCCCGCATCCCGTAGTGCTCGCACAACTGGCGATAACTCTCGGTCAGGTCCTCGCCATCATCCTTGCTGATATTGCGAAACGCTGCCGACAGGCTGTCGGTGCGGCATTCACGCGGCACACCGCCTAAAGTCCACAGCGCATCCTGCACTCCCTGCTCCAATGCAGCAAAGCTCTCGCCACCCTGAACTACATCGACATGGGTGAAGCCCGACCACGCCAGGCGGAAGTGATACAGCTTGTGATCAAACTTGCACCCGCCAATCGTCACACCGATCCAGTTCATGTCGGTAAAGTCCGATATGCCCATGCGACCTGGCTCCTGACGCTGGCGGAAAATCACTTCCTGCTGCGGTCCATGCTGCGCTCTCCAGTCCCGAATGCGACGCTCCAATGTGCGCCTCACGCCGGCAGTGAGCTGTGGATTGAGGCGCATCACTTCCCGGTACACAGCCACCGCACGTAGGTTCGGGCATTTCTCCAGCATCGGCACCACTTGTTCCTCAAATATGCCTGCCAATGGATCCGGCCGACGACGAGTGCGCTTCACTTTGGTTTTTTCAGACGGAAGCCGACTGTCCTTGTTGATTCGGTAGCCGGTAGCACAGCTGAATCCAGATTTCACAGCGGCTTTGTCAATCGAATGAGTTAGTTTTAGTTTCATGAATTTTCTCACTTGATAATCATTTACATGACATCCCGGCATCTTGTGAACCCCGCATGGCTGCGAAATTACAAGTTTAGTGCCGGAACTGTCGCAAACGTCAAGTCAGCAATTCAGAGGGTCGAAAATTCTTTCGACCGCGCGTCCTGAAACTCCGTTCGGACTTCGTCCTCACTGCGTTTCAGGACGCGAAACCTTTTCTTACCCTGATTGTCGCAAGATTCTTATCTTGATTGTCGCCCTATAATCGCCGGCGGTTACGTCGCCTGGTGGTTATCAAAAAATGGACTGCACCCATTACTCGGCGTGCCCTTTGCCTTTGCTGTAATGTGGGTAGTCGGCTGGGTGATTTACAAAATCGTGATTTCTCGGGTTATTGAACGCGATCTTTTTACTTCGCTGCTGGCGACGTTCGGAATTGCAATCATTATTGCACAGATTCTAAATCTGCTGTTTGGTTCCGATACACAGAGTATTTCTCTCAAATACGAAACGCTTTATTTCGCTGACGGCTTCATTGACGTTCCCATAGCTAAACTGCTGGGTGTTTTGATGGCTGCGACTCTCGCTGCCGGAGTTACAGTTTTTATGAAATTCAGTCGTTTGGGGCAAGCCATTCGTGCTACGTCTCAGGATGTTCGGGCAGCTCGTGCACTGGGCATCAACACCGAAAGAGTCTATGCGTTCACCTTTTCCCTGAACTCAGCGATTTGCGGTGCTGCGGGTGCAATCGTCGTCATGGTCTGGGTCATTCAGCCATTCTATGGAATCGCACATTCAATCCGTGCTTTTGTTATTGTTACGGCCGCCGGTCTCGGCAATCTGCCAGGTGTCATCGCGGCAGGCCTGGGAATCGGTGCGCTTGAGCAATACGGCGCGCACATATTCGGAATCGGCTACCAGCAAGCGATAGCGGTTTTATTGCTGTTGCTGGTATTGCTCGTTCGGTTGATTCAGCAAAAACGCGTACGCAAGAGTTTGCAGTAGAGGTCTGACGATGGCAAACAAACGCTTCGTTTTCTACGGTTTTCTCATCGCCCTGATTTTCGCAGCACCCTTCCTGTTTCCGGATTTCAAGACGCAGCTCGCGACTCTGTGGCTTATGATTATCGTTGCCATCACTTGGGACATGACCGGCGGTCAGATGGGCTACAACTCTCTCGGCAACATTTTCTTTTACGGAACCGGCATGTATGTAGCCGCCATCATTGCGATTGCCATTGCTTTTGACGTAGGCGAGTACACCAACGCCTTCAGTGACAAGATATACAAATTTTCCGATACCGAATATTTTCTAGGTGCAGCCTTAGGCTGAACTTCATCTTGATTTAACCTCAATAATTCATTCCAGTGCTTTGTTATAGCGGAATTGTTTTTTGACATTTCCGCTTTTTTCTGTGTATATTTGTTTCCATGTATTAATTCATTATGTTTCTTGTTTATTATTATCCAATAAACTATAATTGCTCTGTATATGTTTCCATGTTCATAAATTTAACTATGGCTATTTACATCGAATCCATTCCCAACCGCAACAGCCCACCTGCGATTCTGCTGCGCTACGCCAAACGAAACGGTAAACGCATCGAACGCAAAACCCTCGCCAACCTCTCCAAAACCCCTGCATTCATCGTCGATGCCATCCGCATCCTTTTGAAAGGCGGCGTCATCGTCAGCTCCCTCGACCAGGCATTCACCGTCCAACGCTCGCTGCCGCACGGACATGTCGCGGCTGTGCTCAGTTTGGCCTCGCAAATTGCACTGCCGCGTATTTTGCATCGAACCGCCTCGCGTCAGCGCGACCTGGCACTGGCGGCCATCATCGCCCGCATCATCTCGCCCGCCTCCAAACTCGCTACTGCCAGAGCGCTTTCGCCCGAAACCGCCGACAGCTCGCTGGGCACTTTGCTCAAGCTCGATACCGTGCACGGCAATGAAATACTCGATATGCTTGACTGGCTCGGAGAACGGCAAAAGTGGATCGAGAAAAGCCTCGCCAATCGCCACTTGCGCGGCGGCACGCTGATTCTCTACGATGTCACCTCCAGCTATGTCGAAGGCAAGTGCTGTGCGCTGGCGTCATTCGGCTACAACCGAGATCGCAAACGCGGCAAGATGCAGATCGTCTATGGCTTGCTGTGCGCCGCCGATGGCTGTCCGGTCGCGGTTGAAGTGTTCCCCGGCAACAGTGCCGACCCCAGCACACTGGCCAAACAGATCAGCAAGATTCGCAAGCGATTCAACCTTCAAAAAGTAGCGCTGGTCGGCGACCGCGGCATGATTACCTCGGCGCGCATCCGCGAGGATCTGCTGCCAGCCACACTGGATTGGATCTCGGCGCTTCGCAACGCCGACGTCCGCAAGCTGTTCAAAGATCAAACAGATCGTGAAATCGATACCAGACTTTGCGCCAGCGAACTGCAGCCGGACCAGGTGGCGGAAATCGTCAGTGCCGAGTTTCCCGGCGAGCGTTTGCTGGTGTGCCTCAATCCGCGCCTTCGCCAACAGCGGGCGCAAAAACGCGAGGATCTGCTGCGCGCCACTGAAAAAATCCTTGCCGAGATCGCCGCCTCAGCGCGCCGCCACAAGCCAAATTCTGCCAACCGCGACCGCACCATGAAGCGGCTCGGACGCGAAGCCAATCGTCGTAAAGTCGAAAAGCACTTCGACATCACCGTCACCGACAGCGACCTGCTGTGGTCGCGAAACCAGCAGCGAATCCACAACCAAGCTCAACTCGACGGCCTCTATGTGATCCGAACCTCGCTGCCGGCGGATGCCATCAACGCCCATGACGCAGTGGCCGCTTACAAATCTCTGTCCACTGTCGAGCGTGCCTTTCGCACCATCAAGACCACCCGGTTGGAGGTGCGGCCAATTTATGTCTATAGCGAACCGCATGTACGCGGACATGTGTTCCTTTGCATGCTCGCCTGCTACCTGGAATGGCATTTGCGCCAGCGACTCAAACCGTTTCTGTTTGACGACCCACAGCCGCCAAGCCGCTCCTCGCCGGTTCAGCAGGCGAAGGTCTCACCGGAGGCAGCACAAAAAGCCAGTTCCAAAATGACTTCCTGCGGGGATCCGGCTCACAGCATGACTACGCTGCTTGCCGACCTCGCCACCCTGTGTCTGAATGAAGTGACCTTGCCCGGACTTTCCGATGACATCCTCACAACGGTCACCAAACCAACCCCGCTGCAGAGTAAAATCCTCGCCGCACTCAATGTCGACCCCACTACAGGTGTTTCCATAAGAATGACAGGTTGATTTTCCGAAAGTCCGCGTATTTACTACGCTTTCACCTTATCCTTGTGGTGAAGTTCGGCTTAGGCATCATCGGTGCAGGTATATTTTGCGCAATCAGCGCACTGATCATTGGTTACATCACATTTGGCTTGCGCGGTCCTTATTTTGCAATCGGCACTCTTGGTGTTGCCGTTGCTGCCGGCGAACTAGTTGCAAATTGGGAATGGGTTGGCGGTGGCCAAGGAATTTCTCTGCCGGTGTTTCCCTACGATCTCGAACTGGGCAAAGTGATTTTCTATTTCCTTTTCGCTGCAACCGGAGTGATTGCATTCATGTTTGCCAAGTGGCTTTATGGAACACGTTTTGGTGCGGCGATCAATGCCATTCGCGATGATGAGGAGAAGGCCGAGGCGATGGGAATTCACACCATGCGCTACAAATTGACTGCGTGGTCGCTGTCGGCTTTCTTCGTTGGCGTAGCCGGCGGTATTTCAGGCTTCCAGTTGATTCACTTCGAGCCACTGGGAACTGCCTACCAGACCATCAATCTTGGCATATTCATGGTCGTATGCGTACTGCTCGGCGGCAAGGGAACTCTGTGGGGCCCCGTCATCGGAGCGATAACTTTTCATCTGTTCAAGGAAGTGACCTGGAATTATTTACTTGGCTGGCAGTGGGTCGCGCTAGGTGTGCTGATTGTTGTCACCGTAGTCTATTTCAAGGATGGCATTATGGGATGGCTGCGACATGTTCGCCCTGAATGGTTCGGCATCCGAGTGGAATCCGCACAATGGCAGGAGCCAGTATCGTGATACACATCATCGAAGTCAACAACGTAACAAAATCTTTCGGTGGCGTTGTAGCAAATCATGATGTATCCATGTCTGTAGAGCAAGGACGAATTACCGGGCTGATTGGGCCGAACGGCTCCGGCAAAACGACTTTGTTCAATTCCATAGTAGGATTTCACCCCATAGATTCAGGCTCGATTAAATTCGACGACCGTGAGATATCGAAAAAATCGGTTCAAGAAATTGCCAGGCTGGGTTTGATCCGAACCTTTCAGCAAACCCGAATCTACGGCAAAATGAACTGCGTCCAGAACATGCTGATTTCCCTTCCGCATCGTAAGATGAAGTTTCTCGAATCCTTTCACCGCCATACCACACAGGATTACGAAAAAACCGACCGACTGCTTGAATTCGTAGGTCTGTATGAAAAGCGCTACCTTACCGCGGGTTCACTTTCGTTCGGACAACAGAAACTGCTTGAATTCGCAATGGCTTTGATGAACGAGCCGGCTGCATTGTTGCTTGATGAACCCACTGCGGGAATCAACCCGACACTGATTAACGGCTTGATTGACCGGCTGAAGCGGGCGAATAGTGAGTTCGGAATCACGCTGTTCGTCATTGAACACAATATGCGGGTCATTATGAATCTGGCAGACAAAATCTACTGCCTTGCGCATGGCGAGATGCTTGCCCAAGGTTCTCCAGATGAAATCCAGAATGATCAGAGAGTTGTCGATGCTTATCTAGGTGCTCACTGAGACAAAATTACAATTACAGTCAAAAATGAATAAACCGGATGATAGAGACTCAGTCAGAAGTTATGGCAGTGGCAGTGTCGATGCTGTCATCTCCGTCGATGAAGTAGAGCGTCAAGCTGCCGAGATCGCAGAAGTGATTTCAATCGAAGATCTGGATAATCTCGTTGGCGATGAGCCGTTCGTGTCCGTAGACAATCTGCATGCTGGATATGGAAAAATGGAAATTCTGCATAATTTCAATCTGCGGGTTGGGCGCACGCAGTCCCTGTGCCTGATTGGCCCGAATGGTGCGGGTAAATCCACAATTCTGCATTCAATCTTTGGTTTTACCAACATTTTCTCTGGAAAAATCAGTATTGGTACTGGGGCTGAAAAGCAGGACGTCACCGCCCTTACTCCAAATGAAAAACTGGCAGCGGCTGGTATTGCTTATATCTTGCAAGACAAGTCGATCTTCCCTGGAATGACGGTGGAAGAGAATTTATGGATGGGTGGTTTTCTAAAAAAACAGCCGATGCAGGCTAGAAAATCTGCCGAAGCGGTTTTTGACAAGTATCCACGGCTTGCAGCTCGTCGCAAGCATCAGGCAAAAGTATTATCCGGCGGCGAGCGTCGGTTACTTGAAATTTCTCGCGCGCTTGTGATGGACCCGCAGTTGCTGTTGGTTGACGAGCCCTCGATCGGTCTAGAACCTCGCTTTATCGATATGGTTTCGGAATCCTTGACGATCTTCAGCATAAGGAAGGCAAGACTATCATCATGGTCGAGCAGAATGCAAAGAAGGGACTGGAGTTTGCAGATATCGGATATGTGCTGGTTTCTGGCGAACTGGCAATCGCCGGAAAGGGCGATGATCTGCTGGCAAATCCTAAGGTCGGCGAACTGTTTCTAGGCGGCTGATCATTCAAATTTACCATCGCTTCGAAATTTCTACGGATGGTTCAGATGCCTATTTGCAGGTTCTAGATGAAATTCAGCGTTCCATCGATGAAAACCTTATTGAAACGGTAATTCTCGGCTGTGCCAGAACGACAGACCTAACGCTTAGTACCGGCGTTCCAGTGATTGACGGTGTTGCGGCTGACGCGCAAATTCTTGAAAGGCCGGTAGGTGTAGACATTGTTACAAGAAAAGTAGGTGCCTATGCGAAACCAATCAAGAAACAGAAAATGCCTCTTCTCAGACTGAGGCGATACTGAGCTTTGTGCCCGGCACCCAATCTAGATGCCATCACAGTTGTAAAGAATGCCCTCGGCGCCCCGTATTTGACGGAAGCGCCGAGGAAATTTTGATAGCTTCTAATTAGAAGTTCGTCCTAAAGGACGTCCCTCCTTTTCAAAGTATTCTCGCGTAACCTTGAATACCATTGGTGCGAGCAACAGCAATCCAATTAAGTTCGGTACCGCCATAAGACCATTAAGTGTGTCTGACAGATTCCAAACAAAGTCCACCTTTACGTTCGCAAAACTGAATGCGGCCAGTACCCACAATGCACGATAAATGATCACGCTTTTCTCGCTAAACAAGTACTGCCAGCATCTTTCGCCATAGTAAGACCACCCTAGAATAGTTGTGAAAGCAAACACTACGAGTGCAATAGTAACGATATATTGACCGCCGCCAATGCTGTTTTGGAAGCTGGCTGAGGTTAAAATGGCTCCGGTTAATCCGCCGCCATCAGCCCCGACTGCCATCCATGCACCGGACGTAATGATGACCAGTGCTGTCATTGTGCAGACCACGAGTGTATCGATAAAAGTTCCCAGCATGGCGATAATGCCTTGACGAACAGGATTGTTCGTCTGTGCCGCTGCATGCGCGATTGCCGCTGACCCAAGGCCTGATTCATTCGAGAATACGCCACGAGCGACACCGAATCGAATCGCTGCTGCGACAGCTGCACCAGCAAAACCACCAGTGGCGGCAGCTGGGGTGAAGGCATACGTGAAAATCAAGCCGAATGCTTCTGGAATTTTGGTGATATTGATGATCAGGATGACCAAGGCGGCTCCGATATAAAGCACGATCATTGCTGGTACCAACTTACCCGCGACATCACCGATACGGCGAATGCCACCGAGGATGACGAATGCGACCAATACCGATACCACGGCACCTGTTATCCAGGTTGGCACGCTAAAACTAGAGTTCAGTGCGGTAGCCATAGAATTGACCTGAACTGCATTGCCAATACCAAATGCGGCAACAGCTCCGAAAACAGCAAATGCCAAACCAAGCCACTTGCCAAGTTCGGGAGCGAATTCGCCGACACCGTTACGCAGATAGTACATCGGGCCGCCGACGTACTTACCCGTAGCATCGACTTCGCGATAGGTGACAGCACACACCGCTTCTGCATATTTCGTAGCCATACCGAACAGAGCAATTAGCCACATATAGAATATGGCACCTGGCCCGCCAAGTGCGATAGCAGTCGCAACGCCGGCAATGTTTCCAGTTCCGACCGTAGCAGAAAGAGCTGTCATCAGTGCGTTGAACGGTTTGACTTCACCTTCTCCGCCGGGGTCGCTCTTATCAAACAGCAGTCTGAAACCATACGCAACTTTGCGCCATGGCATGAAAACCAGGCCGAGAGTGAGGAGTAAGCCTGTTACCCCCAGTATTCCCAGCATGGGAGGGCCCCAAGCAAAGGCATTAATAGAATTGATAATGGAATTCAGTTGGTCCATTTCAGTCTCCCCCATCATATTGATTTGTTGGAGAAATTCTTGTACACCGATTATTGCTGTTAATCCGAGATTTATTCTCCACTGATTTAGTACGAATTAAGCACGATTACAAATTTACATGCTTCAGTACCTATTACAAGTCGACAACATTATATTCCCAAACGTAAATCATTAAATTTATTGAAAAAACAAAGGTCTTTCACTACCATCATTTAACAAAATCCCACGAGTTTCATGGACTGGCGCAGGAAGTATTCAATCGAACCGGCCTGTGCCGCCGAACTGCCTCGCTGTCGATGATCTAATGGTTTTGACTTTGCGCGTTGAGGGCATCACCAAGCATATGTACTGATAATGTAACTATCTGTACCAGTGCACAAAATGCTGGCACCAGATTTCGGTAACAGTCGGCACGGTATTTTGACCCGTCGATTGCCGCTGACTAAATTGTTAGTAGCGATTTACCTGATGAGCACCGACAAAGGAGGTGTTTCGGCTTCGCGGCTGTCGCAGATGATTGGTGTAAGTGGCGAACCGCACAGTTGATGCAGCGCAAGCTACACCAAGTGATGGGGGATCGGGAATTGCAATACAGTCTTTCAGGATTGGTGGAAGTGGACGATGGGTTGCCAGAAATTGTCCTTGGTCTAAATCAGACGTTTATGTTTGGTTTGTTCATGATGATGATTGCCGAGTTTATCGGTACTGTTGATCTGTCGCAGGGAAAATTTTCGGGCACTGACTTTCTGCGATGGAGGCAAAGGTTTGGGGATCGGGCTTTGCGTCGCGTTTGTCGGATTAACGGCAGACCGGCTTCTAGTGGAGTGGGTGGAACTCAGGAAGCGAATGTACGGGCTTGCCTGATCGCAATTCGGCAGCCCGAAATCTTATGAAAATTCAGATCACAGAATCTGACTGAGAAATTCCCGTGTTCTGGGGTCGCGTGCTTCGGTAAAGAAAGTCGATGGCGGTCCCTGCTCCACAATTACGCCGCGATCTGTAAAGTAGATGCAATCGGCAAGCTCTCTCGCAAATCCCATTTCATGCGTGACAAGTATGCAGGTCATTCCGTCCCGCGCCAGATCCTTGATTGTAGTCAGCACCTCTTTCACAGTTTCCGGATCCAGTGCTGCTGTAACTTCGTCAAACAACATGACAATTGGATTCATTGCAAGCGATCGAGCGATGGCAACTCGTTGCTGTTGGCCTCCGGATAACTCGCCAGGATAACTGTCTTCCTTGCCGGTGAGATTCACCCGTTTCAATAAATTCCTCGCTCGTTCCCGGACTTCATCCGGGTCTTGTTTTAAGACTTTTATTGGCGCCATCATAATGTTTTGCAGAGCAGTTCGGTGCGGGAAAAGGTTGTACTGTTGAAACACCATGCCTACTTTCTTTCGCAGTTCAAGTTTATTGAGTTTTGGATCATGGACTTCTTGCCCCTCAACAGTGATTGAACCGGAATGAAAATCGTTCAACGCATTGATGCAGCGAATCAGCGTTGATTTGCCTGATCCCGAAGGACCGATAATGCAAACCACTTCGCCTTTCATCACGTCCATTGATACTCCTTTCAAGACTTCCAGATTGCCAAAAGACTTGTGTACGTCTTTTAGGGAGACAATGGGTTCAGCTTCTGTCCAGCTCATGGCTCTACAACAAAGACCTATTAGATTTAAAATTACAAATTGTCATAGTTTAACCGTAAATCGTTTTTCCAGCCGAATTGTCAGTTTCGCGATGGGGTAGCAGTAGGCAAAAAAGATTAGCAGAGCAAAACTGTAGAAAGGTACCAGAAGTTCCGGATGATTGTTCTCGGCTTCAATCGCCTGTCTGCTCAAAGTGATCAGTTCCTCCACACCGAGCAAAGAGCACAGTGGAGTAGCCATGGTTAGAATCGCATACCAGTTCATCCAAGGTGGAATCATGCGCTTGAAACACTGCGGCAGCACAATTTGCCAAAGAGTCTGTCGTCGACTGAATGCCAGAGATTCGGCAGCTTCCCACTGACCGGTCGAAACAGATAGAATTGCGCCACGTACTACTTCTGATATGTTCGCCATAATCGGCAAAGACAGTCCGAATACTGCCTTTACCCAATCTGGAATGGTGATGATCAGATCACCAATCACAATCTCGAACGGCAGCGCAAGCAAAACAATAAACAGTAACACCAGCCACGGTGAATTCCGAAATAGCTGAGTTGCAAATTTAGCGGGTACCCGAAGAAGCCAGATTGGAGATATCTGCGCTAGTCCCAATACAATTCCGGCAATCGTACCGAACAGCATCGTCAGTAGCGAGATCAGGAGATTGAAAAGAAAACCTCCAACCACCAAAAATGGCAGCCACTTGATCAACGCCCGGGTTGCGTCGCCGTAGTCGTAGCCGGCTGCCAACGCAGTCAATGGCCATAGCACAAGCAGCGCAAATGCAACCAACATCAGCCATGGTGATGCCGACACCAGCCAAGCACTGAATCCGACTGCATTGATCTCATTTGCAGTTCGGTAACGAAACGGCAACAATACCGGCAAATCGGTCGTCGCCATTGCGTGAATTCCTGGAATTTGCTGACTGTTCATGCAGAGATTCCGTAGCCGGGTATGCGAATGGCATTCTCCCATCGATTCATGCCGCTCACAAGCACACCGACCAACAGGATGAAAACTACGAACAATACCGTCATCGTCGGATACAGCGCACTAGGATAATCGTTCCAAATTCCAACGCACTCATACAAGAGTTCCGGCACGGCAATGCCGATTGCCTGCGTTGTAGTTTTGATCAAATTGACGAGATTATTGTTCAGTGCTGGTAGAGAGACCCGAAACGCGAGTGGCAGTACTAGTTCGATATAAGACTGTAGCCGCGAATACCCTAGTGCATCGGCTGCTTCGCGGGTTGATTCAGGTACCGCTTCAATGCCGGCACGAAAGATTTCCACGTTGAATGATCCCGCAAAAAATGACAGCGAAATAATGGCCCAACCAACATTGGAAATCAGTGGCACCTCGGTCCAGCCATCGGCCCCAGTAACTGTGGGGGTAATCTGTCCTAACGCAAAGTAAAAGAACAGCAGTTGCACGAAAGGCGGGGTGTTGCGGAAGAACTGGATGTATCCCTGTACCAGAAGTCGCACCCAGCGTTTTGAAGAACCCTGCAACCAAGCGCCTGTCACGCCGAGTATGACCGAAAAAATGACGCAGGCGATAGACAATAGAATTGTCATCTTCAAGCCACCGACTAGGCGCCACCACTGGAACTCGTTATAGAAAAATATAAAGTTCCAGCGCGGATAATCCTCAGCAAGCTGGACGAAAAAAGACGTGACTACTTCAATCATCTAGATTGGACAAGGTGCGTCGCTCACGCAACAGGCAGGTGCTGGTGACGGATTTAGCACCGCTACCAGCACCTGAATTCTCTATTCGGCAAGCCAGTCTTTGTAATTTTCGTTATATTTAGCGAGAAATACAGTCGGCTTGATGCCCCACTTTTTCTCCCACTCAATCAACTGTCCGCTTTGATGCCAGCTGTGAATCATGCCGGACATGAAGCGACCGAAAATGCAATCGTTCTCCGCGAGCGGCACTGCCAATCCCCACGGGTTGTCATCTTCGGACATGAGCGGCATTTCAAATTCATCGTAGTCTCCGGACGCGAGGTCGGAACCTATCGATGAATCGTCGTATACCCACGCGACGCATTTCTTGTCGCGCAAAGCTTGTTTGGCTTCGGCATTGCCCGTAAAGGCCACTACATTCACACCATATCGTTCGGTGACAATCTTGTTGTAGAAAGCGCCTTGTTTGCCACACACTGATCTACCGCGCAGTTCCTCCCAATTCGTGAACCCGAGTGCCTTTGGAGACATGATGTTGGTTCCTGAAGTGTAATAGGGGGGTTGCGGAATTCCAACTATTTTTCTGCGGTCAGCACGATCTGACATGGTAGCGATGAACATGTCGGTTTTGCCTGTTTCCAGAAATTGCATACGGTTGGATGACTGGACTGCTACTAGTTCTACTGCAACGCCCATTTTTGCACCAACGTCCATTGCCATGTCAATTTCCATTCCGACAATATTTCCGTCGGAGTCCCGAAAACCCCATGGTTTGTAGTCAGCTTTGACACCGATGACGACAGTTTCACGGTCCATCACCTTTTTCCAGACATCATTCGTGCACTCCGCTGTTGCGGTACCCGCACTGCCGACTGTAAATGCAGCCAATGCAAAGGCGGCAATCATTTTTTTTAACATCATTAATTCTCCAAAATTTTTATCAATCGCTCGGACAGAATTCGTCAAAGCTGAATCTATTACAAAGCCATCATCGACAATCAATTCTGAAAATCACGATGATTCAGCCAGCATGCATTTCCATGACAGCGAATGACGACAGTAATGTGTAATTTTCAAAAGAAACTGATTGTGAGAATACTTCGATTTTTCAGTATAACACTTGAACAGAAATTTATAGCATTGACTGGCGCAGCTCGGTGTGATTAAAGAATTATCAATCGCAATGCATGCTGTGGGGATTAAATTACTGCAATCAATTGCCCATATAATCACGTGATACGGTTCCACAGATATTGATTTCACTCCCTGACACTCAAATTTTGTCGCAATGAAATACGTCAGTACGCGCGCGCAAGCACTTGAACTGGATTTTGAACAGGCCGCTACCTGTGGATTGGCATCGGACGGTGGGCTCTACATCCCCAAAACATGGCCTGCTTTTGACGTAGGGGAGTTGAAATCATTCAAGGAATTGTCCTACACCGAACTTGCAGTGCAGGTGGTTAGCCGTTTTACGGGTACCAATCTGTCTCAAGAAGAACTGAGAGAGTTGATGTGTTCTGCCTATTCAAATTTCGATCACCCGCAGATTGCACCACTTCAGGAAATCAAACCGGGGCTTCATATTCTTGAACTGTTCCATGGACCAACTCTGTCTTTCAAGGACTATGCCCTGCAGTTTCTTGGAAGGTTTATGGACTGGAGTCTGAAAAGACGTGAGGAGCACATAACCATCGTCGGAGCGACATCCGGCGATACTGGTTCTGCCGCTATTAACGCGGTTGCTGGACGCTCGACGATTGATCTTTTCATGCTGCATCCGTTCCAGCGAGTCTCAGACATGCAGCGCCGGCAAATGACAACCAACCAGGATCGGAACATATACAACTATGCGGTCGACGGAACTTTCGATGACTGTCAGGCGATCGTAAAAGCCATTTTCAACGATGCCGAGGTACGAAGAGATCGGTCTTTAGGTGCCGTCAACTCAATCAACTGGGGAAGAATCGCTGCACAGGTTGTGTACTACTTTTACGCTGCGATTCAGTTGGGAGCCATCGAAACTCCGGTTTCATTTGCTGTGCCAACCGGAAATTTCGGAAATGTATTTGCCGGATATGCCGCTTCGCGCATGGGGCTTCCAATTGAACAGATAGTGGTATGCTCCAATGAAAATGATATTCTGACCCGTTTCTTTGAAACCGGCATCATGAGAAAACAGGGCGTCAAACAAACTGTCACTCCAAGCATGGATATTGAAGTTTCCAGCAATTTCGAGAGATTCTTGTTTGAACTGCTGGATCGGGATGGCGAGCACGTTTCCAGTTTGATGGAGCAGCTTTCCAAAACAGGACAGTTTCGTGTTGTACCCCGTATTCTGGATCGCGCCCGCAGCTGCTTTAGCGCGTACCGAGTAAACGACAAGGAGACTCAGGAAGCAATTTCGCGTCAGTATTCGGAAACTGGCACTATTGTTGACCCTCATACGGCCGTTGCACTGGCAACTGTGGACCAGGTCACGACTAGCCCCAATACACCTTTAGTCGTCATTTCTACTGCCCATCCGGCTAAATTTTCCGACACTATTGAGCGAGCCATCAACAAGCCAGTTTCCATGCCTGCTCAATTGAACGGTTTGCTTGAAATGCCTGAAAAGTATCGACGAATTTCAAACAACCCAGATGAACTCAAGAGGTTGATGCTATCCGTATAATATTTGGTCATCTAGTACAACTATTTTCAAAGCTGGTGTTATTGGAATTCCAGCTTTAACCTAGTGTTTTTTCTGAATCCAGGCCACTTCGTCAAGCTGAATTCCAATTTATGTTGTTTACTTATATTCTTGAACTGAGAGTCAAAGTTATTTTCAAGTCTGTTCGTATTCTTCTATTTTTTGTTGCAGCCGCACTCAGTTTGCAAGTGTTTGCAAACACTTCGTTTGATCCAACGCGCGGTGCGTCACTGGAAGGCGATTTCACTCAAGGTGGTTTGCTCATCGGAACTACTGTTCCAGGTGCCATAGTATCTCTGGATGAAATGCCGGTGCGGGTTTCTGAAGCAGGCAAATTCTTGTTGGGATTCGGCCGCGATGCCAAACTTACCTGGTCATTGTCCGTTGCGCATCCAGATGGCACACAGTTCGACAGCAAAATTGATATTTCCAGGCGAAGCTACGACATTCAACGAATCGACGGTCTCGAGCCCAGTAAGATTCATATTGCGGAAGAAGACCTACAGCGAATCCAAGAAGATGTAGCGGTGATACGCAAAGCGCGCACAACCGACGATGCTCGAACTGATTTTCTTGAAAAATTCGACTGGCCGGTGCATGGAATCATCACCGGTGTTTACGGAAGCCAGCGAATTCTAAACGGCGAACCGCGACGCCCCCACTACGGCATCGATATTCACGCTCCTGCTGGAACGCCAGTTCAGGCACCTGCATCTGGTATTGTGACAGTGGCTCATCCAGATATGTTTTTTTCCGGTGCAACGATGGTGATTGATCATGGACACGGATTGTCATCGGCGTTTCTGCATCTCGACAGCATATTGGTTAGAACAGGAGACTATGTAAAGAAAAATCAGGTAATCGCGACGGTCGGGTCGTCAGGACGCAGTACCGGACCCCATCTGGACTGGCGCATCAATTTGTTTTCAGTCAGACTTGACGCACAGCTCGTCGCCGGCGATATGCCTGCCAATGAATAAGCTCTACTAGCAGCCAGTTTTAATCATGCAGGGACCAGCGGATATTCGCGGAGTTATTTGGGGAGTCATTGCCATGGCGGTAGTGATTACTGCTTCCAATATTCTGGTCGCATATCCCATCAACAACTGGCTTACCTGGGGACACTTTACATTCCCAATCACCTTTTTTGTGGCGGATGTGGTAAATCGTAGGCTCGGTGCTTCTAAAGCAAGAAATGTCGCTTACATCAGTTTATTTACAGCGCTAGTCATGTCGTACTGGTTGGCATCACCTCGTATTGCATTGGGTTCGGGCATTGCTTTCATTGTTGGTCAGCTGACGGACATTGGCATATTTGATCGTCTGAAGCATCGAAACTGGTGGCACGCGCCACTAATCTCGTCTAGTATCGCATCGGTTGTGGATACTGCCATTTTCTATGGCGTCTCATTCGCGGGTACCGGGTTGCCGTGGGTAACTTGGGCACTGGGCGATTACGCGGTTAAGATTGTGGTTGCAGTATTCCTGCTGATCCCGTTCTATGTGGTCACGAATCGGCTCTGGACAGAAACCCAGACGAGTGAAGAAATACAGTAATTCTGCTTCGTGGTGCTAGTGTTTTAAGTACCTGCGCCAGCACAGATTCTGCCGCGACAGGCAGGCGGCAACTTTGCAAGAATTTCTTCGCCTTGCTGCACGCTTTGAATCTGCAGAAACACCGCCCCGCCCGAACCAGTCATGCGTGCAGGCCCCAGACCACGCAGCCACTGCAACAGGGACTTTACTTCTGGATAGAACTCACAGGCTGTTTCTTCCAAGTCATTGCCTGTTGTTCCTTTGAAAAAATCTTCTATTGTTATTTTCGGTCGAAAAGAAGCGAACTGACATTTCTGAAACACAAATTTTGTTGATACTTCAACGGGCGGTACGACTACCACATAGAGTTTCTGTGGAATCTCGATATCCGACAGTATCTCTCCACGACCTTCTGCCCAGGCATTCTTTCCATACAGGAATACGGGTATGTCTGCGCCCAGTGCGATGCCGATTTCTGCAAGTTTTTCGACCGATAGGTTCAGATTCCAGAGCTCGTTCAGCGCCATCAGAGTTGTAGCGGCATTCGAGCTTCCACCACCGAGTCCGCCTCCGATTGGAATATTCTTTTTGAGGTGAATATTTACGCCTTGCGTACCAGCAATTTCATTTCTGAGCGCGAGGGCGGCCCGCACGGTTAGATCTTCGGTTTCAGGTATTTTCTCAATGGATAAAATTCGCTTGATCTGTCCATCATTGGTAATATCAAAGCGCAGTTCGTCGTTCCAGTCAATCAACTGATAGACAGTCTGCAGTTCGTGATAACCGTCGTCAAATCGATTGACCACATGCAGGAACAGATTGAGTTTGGCCGGTGCAAGCCAGGTTGTCAACGGTCGTCTCTACTCGATAGTGAACTCTTACAGTTCCGCCACTACTGGACTCCCCAGTCACTTATGGCCATCCTGATTTCGCTTGCCTGTGAATCGAAATTAGCATTCACGTGGTTTGCGGTGATTCGAAATTGCGTCGGAAGCGCAAACGAATCGAACTCCTGATATTTCGAAAACGCAACTGTCCAGCCTGCTTGATCAAGAATGATTAGACGTCCATTGATATCCCAGGTTTTTACTGACGGAGAACCTGTATTGGGTCTGCCGGCTACCCAGTCGAAGAGTTCATGAACTGGTAGCATCCAACCAGTTCGTTCTTCCAAAACTTCCTTAATAGAAGCACCGACGACGGTCTTGCCCTCCGTGTCTTTCAGAACAGCGCCTTCGGAATCCTGAAGAATGCGAATCCGACGACTGCCAAAACTTCCGTATAGTTCCATTTTATGCGCGTCACCATCACGCTTCCAGAACAGTCTGCCTATTTCACCTTTTGTGCCTCTGCGCACACTGATCCGCCCCTTTATTTCCCACTGATCAACGGAAGCAACGCTTCGTGCATGATTTTCGTAGACTGATAAATCGGTAGATTGCTTGACGGTATCAATGGTAGAACACCCGCTTACGACAATGGATATTGCCAAAACAATCAGGCGGAGCATCAGTTGGTAAACTTGTTGATAGTTTCAATCAGAATTTTGCTGTCGGGTGTTTTCTTGAGTGCATTGTCCCACGTCTTTCTGGCCAGCCGTGGTTTGCCTTGCATCCAGTAAACCTCTCCCAAATGAGCGGCCATAACAGGATCGTCTCGTCCTTCTATGGCAAGTTTCAGAAACTTGACCGCATCGGCGAAGTTTCCCAGTTTGTATTGAACCCAACCCATGCTGTCAAGAATGTAGGGGTCGTATGGACGACTTTCCAATGCCTGCTCAATAAATTCAAGCGCTTCGTCGTAACGATCCGTTTGATCCGCCAATATATATCCAAGAGCATTCAGCGCCAACACGTGGTCTGGATCTTGCGCAAGCAAGGCATGGATGTCGCTTTCGACTAAAGAGATCATATTCAGTTCTGATGCCGTATAACTACGAGCCAGCAACAAAGACCTATTTTTTGGATATTGCTCCAGAGCATCATCCAGTGTCAATTTCGCTTTTTCCAGTTGTTCGGAATTACGATACATGTTGTCTATGGTGAGATAAATGCTGATTTTCTCTTGGTCGGATTCCGTTTCATATTCTTGCAGCATTGAGATTGCATCTTCAATACTTGCGGTTCTTGCGGTGAATCTGGCGAGTAGAAGTAATTTGTCGAAAGCGAGCTGTCTGGCTGTAATTTTAGTTATCCACTCTCTGGCTTCTTCATAGCGTTTCTGAGAGAGCGCAATTTCTGCGAGATCGAGGAAAACTGATTGATCATTCGGTACTTGTTCGTGGTAGGCTTCGAATTTCTCCGTTGCAAGTTCAAGGTAGTTGGCCTGTACGTGGAGAACGCCTAGTTTGTATAGAGACTCACTATGAGAGACTTGCTCAAGTTGAGTAACCGCTTCCCTGTAGAGTCCTAACTGAGACAAGTAATTTGCATATCCGCTCCTGAGTTTCGGAGAATTGGGGTAGCGTGACAAAAATTGTTGGGCAAAGGTTTCCGCTTCATCCGTGCGGTGTTGTCTAAGATAAAGTGCGAACTTTATCGCCGCAACGTCGTCAGAATCAGCATCCAACTCAAACGCCTCGGCGAACATATCGTCAAGTTCACTATCCAATCCGGCCTGCGATGCCATGTTGATCAGATGTAACTTTCCATCGACACTGTCTGGGGTGCTCAGGATGACTTTTGAGAATATGCTGAAAGCTTGTGCAGGCTGGACGTTACTGGAGACGACTCTTGCAATTTGGCTTATCGCTTCCGACTGATTCTCGGCATATTGCAGCATGTTGGTGAAACTTGTAACTGCTTCATCGTATTTCTCAGTGGCTATGCGGGTTACTGCACTTGCGTACCACGCTGAAGCAGATTCAGGACTCAACTCGACCCAAAGATCGGAGGTATTGGTTGCAGTATCGTAGTGCTGATGGCTGATTGCCCGAATGGAAACGGTCTCGGCTATCCTCGGGTCTCTGGTCTCGAATGCGATCTGCTCAAGAAGCTCAATGGAAGTTTCAGCGTCGCCGCGATAAAAGGAGAGTTCGGCGACGAACAGCTCGCTTAGCAAATTTGACGATAGCGATTGACTCGGCAGTTCGGGTGAATGTGCATTAGCTGTCTGCGAGCCAGGGTCTGATTCTTGATCGGCAGATTGCATCGGTGTTACACATGCACTCAAGGCTAGAGTTGCCAAGCCCAATACAAACCAGATTGCTGTGGTATTAACTGTCAAATTCTGCTCGCTTGATATCGGACGTCACACCGTCCATTGAAAACCTGCTTACTGACATATTCTGGAACACGGGGGGAATAGCAAATATTTTGAACTTTGTAACTACTTTAGATTTGATTCGTCCTAAAAAGTTCACTTTTCGTGGATCGTACATTCAAACCTGCTACATCCGAGAAAAATCTTGCTGATTACCTTATATCTACACTCTATTATAATGTTTGGATTTAAGAAGGTACAGATTCGTAGCCGATACTGGGAACCGTTTTCCAGTCGAGACCATTCCCGTATTTTCCTCTATTTGCGAATTCCGGCCATAGTGAAAGACTCCCTTAGACATAAACTTGATGTTCTAGCTGAAAGACGGCGAACACTCAATGAACAGCTCTCTGATTCTGAAGTAGTGCAGAATTCTGATCGCTTGCGCGAGCTTTCAATAGAGCTTTCGGAGATTTCAGAAGTGGTCCAACAGTACAACGCATACACCAATTTCGAGGCGCAAATCGAAGAAACGCGGCTATTACTTGAAGATGACGATCCTCAAATGCGCAGCATGGCTGAAACAGAAATCTCTGAACTTGAACAATCAATGCAGAATTCAATGGATGAATTGCACAGGCTATTGTTGCCGAAAGATCCAAATGACAGCAGAAACATCTTTCTCGAAATTCGCGCAGGAACAGGTGGCGATGAAGCTGCCATATTCGCAGGTGACCTGTACCGTATGTACAAGCTGTATGTCCAAAACCAGGGATGGAAAAGTGAAACCGTCAGTCAGCATGAAGGAGAATACGGTGGCTACAAAGAAGTCATACTTCGAGTGATAGGCAAGGGTGCGTATTCAAGGATGAAATTTGAGTCTGGCACCCATAGAGTGCAACGGGTGCCGAAAACGGAAACTCAGGGACGCATTCACACTTCGGCCTGCACAGTCGCAATCCTCCCAGAAGCCGACAAAATCGACGATGTAGAAGTTAATCCACAGGATTTGAGGGTGGACACTTATCGGGCGTCCGGGGCGGGCGGGCAGCATGTCAATCGAACCGATTCAGCGGTTCGAATCACACATCTGCCCTCTGGAATTGTAGTCGAATGTCAGGAAGAAAGGTCGCAGCATCAGAACCGGGCGAGAGCAATGGCAGTTCTTCGTGCACGACTTCTTCAGGCGGAGTTACAGAAGCAGCACGAACAACGAACCGAGGCGCGCAGACTCATGGTAGGAAGCGGAGATCGCTCTGAACGCATTCGAACCTACAACTTTCCGCAGAGCCGAGTTACCGACCACAGGATAAATTTGACACTCTACAAACTCGACGATTTTATTGCCGGGAGCATCGATCAGATTATCGATCCACTAACGACGGAGTATCAGGCAGGGTTGATGGCGGAAATGGACAATATCGGTCAATGACCGTACACGTGGTTACCGTTGGAGAAGCACGCCTGACTGCGCGTAATCTGCTTCATACAACAACCCACACTGCACAGCTAGACGCGGATATCATTGTTTCGACCGTGTTGTCGGTCGATCGCAGCATGCTTGACTTTATGCAGGATATTCAGTTGAACACTTCGCAGCGGGAGTGGTTCGAAAGCCTGCTAGCTAGACGAATCGACGGCGAACCTGTCGCCTACATTACGGAAACGAAGGAATTCTGGTCGCTTAAACTTCGCGTAACACCTGCAACTCTGGTTCCTCGCCCAGAAACAGAATTGGTCGTTGAACGGGTTTTGGTACATTGTAGTGGTCTGAAGTCTCCCTTGATTGCTGATCTCGGAACCGGTTCAGGGGCGATTGCACTGGCTATTGCTTCCGAACTAAGTAGCGCAAGAATCATGTCAACAGACCTGTCTGCAGAAGCACTTCGAGTTGCCGAAGAAAATTATCAATGTCTTGGATTCCATGGTGTTCAGTTCTTTCATGGTGACTGGACTGATGCCTTGCCATGCAGAGAGTTTGACATACTCGCAGCGAACCCACCTTATATTGGGGAAAATGACCCCTGTCTGCAGGACCGGTTCATGAAATTCGAGCCACAAATTGCACTTTCCGGCGGAAAGGATGGGTTGGCTGAAATATGTCGGATCATTTCATCAGCCGCGGATTACTTGAAATCTTGTGGGTGGCTGGTCATTGAACACGGCTGGGATCAAGGAGATGCAGTCAGACGTGAGATGAAACTTTATGGCTTTAAAGAAGCACGAACCTTCAAGGATTTAGCAGGTCTGCAGAGAGTGACAGAAGGATGCGTCAAAAAGTGACGAACAAATCGAAAGAAGAATTCGATCCTAGAAAATTAAGAACTTTTCTTTAGACCAATCGATTGCATTGCCATTGTTCGAAATAATAACGTAGGCTGTATTGTAAATTTAACGAGATAGGTGCAAGTTCAAGTTAATTGTCCAATTTCAGGCACTATAACGTGAATTGTGCAACAACCGGCGTGTGATCTGACGGACGCTCCCAGGTTCGGGGTTCTTTGTCAATTATGCATTCAGTGCAAATTTTACGGAGCTCCTCACTAACCAGAATAAGATCTATCCGTAGTCCAAGATCGCGACGAAATCCCGCGGCACGATAATCCCACCATGAGAAGCTTTTTGGAGGCTGTTCAAACTGTCTGAACGCATCAGTAAGACCGAGACCAATCAAATTCTGAAAACACTCGCGTTCTGGAGTACTGCAGAGTATCTTGTCTTTCCACAATTCCGGGTCGTGAACGTCTTCGTCTGCAGGGGCAATATTAAAATCGCCTGTTACAACGACTTTGTCGTATCTTTTCATCTCTTGCTCAACGAATTTCAACAGGTGTCCAAACCACTCAAGCTTGTAGTGATACTTTTCATTACCCACTTCCTTTCCATTGGGAACGTAGAGATTGATTACGCGAATGCTGTTGGTTGTTACGGCAAGGATACGTCTCTGAGGATCTTCGAATGTTGGAAAATCTGTAACAATATCTTCAACTTCCCCACTGGTAAGTACGGCAACACCGTTATAGGTTTTCTGTCCTGAATAACTGCAATTCAAACCGATTTCTTCCAGTGCATCTCCTGGAAAATTTTCGTCTACCGTCTTGGTTTCCTGCAAACATAACGCATTCGGCATATGCTCTTTGCTCCAATCACAGACGTGCGGAAGGCGGACTCTCAGAGAATTTACGTTCCAAGTTGCTAATTTCAAAGTTACAAACTCCTCGAATGGAAAGATTAATGGACCGCTTTTGAGCGGTTTTGCATTGGCAAATCAGCAAGTGACATGCCTACCATGCCTGCGCTGAATATTTGTTCTAGCTTTGGTGTTGGTAGCCACAGATATGAGTTGGAATCCTTAACTGGACGGTAGATGCCCAGCCCAATGTGTCGAATTGTCTCACAGTATCGAGAGATGTCATCGTTATCCATTGTCACTATTGAATTTTCCTCTGCCTGGTCATCCAAGCGCATTTACATTGAGATCGACTGCGATAATCTCCAACAACTAAAACGTTTATAATTCGGTGCGCTGGGAAATATGATTTTCTTTCTGCAAGACCGAACATAAATCATTGACGTATCGTTGTCAATATAGAGATTATCCCGTAGGCCATTTCAGTTTTCAAATTCACAAGTAAGTGGCTATGTAGCTCAGTTGGTTAGAGCGCAGCACTCATAATGCTGAAGTCGGTGGTTCGAGTCCACCCATAGCCACCAAAGTTCCATCACTTGCCGCGCCGTTCTTCAATAGAACCAAATTCCTTGCAAACCGGTTCATTTGTGAAAATGCACTGTCAACTGCTATTGTTGCGGGCTGCTTCAAGATGCTCGCGGAAATCTGCTCTCTCCATCAACAAAGCGACGATCAATCCTACGACAAGACCCCAGAACGGAGCTCCAATATTCCAAATGTTTATACCGGATACGGTCACAAGCAGCGTTATGAGAGAACTCAACTGAAATTTTCCTGAGAAAGCAGTCACGAATGATTTCTGCAATACCGGCAGCAAAGCAAGTCCACTGAGAACTGCGATGAATGCTGGCGGCAATTTCAGAATGAGCCATGTAGCGGCAAATGCCAATACGCCGAACGCAATGTTCAGAATTCCGAATATTATGCCAGCTGTATACTGTCTACTAGCTTCTCCTCCACTTACGAGTACCGCATTGGCAGGCCCCGTCACGCAAGTCGATACCGAACCGAACACGGCGCTTACCAGAGATCCGGCGCCGCAAGCCGTCGTCATCGCATTCACGGGTGGTTTGTGTCCGCTGTTCATGAGAACTGCAAATCCCTGAGCATTTTGGGCAACCAGAACTGTGACGGCCAAAGGAATGACGAGTTCAAATAAAGACTGCTGGGTGAATACTGGAGCATGTAGAATCGGCCAGTCAAACCATCGAACGATCTCACCACCTTCAAAACTACCGGTCAGTAATACAACAACAACACCCACGATCAAGGTCATCACAACCGGCGGCACCAATGCGCTCAAGCCTGGCACTAGAAAGACCGCAATATAGGCTAGTACCATGACCGATGCAAGCAGCAGTTCCTGCTCGAATGCCAGTACCAAATCCAGTCCGAACTGCAGAAATATTCCAGCCACCATTGCCAGCACAATCGGCATAGGCACGATTTTGAGAGCCTTTCTGACGCCTCCAGACAATCCGACCACTCCGATCAGTATTCCAGTCACCCAGTAAGCGCCAATCACCTCAGCAAAGCTCAAGTGATCCAATGCCGAGCCTAACAGTACCGAACCAGGAATGGTCCAAGCAAAACTGAGTGGTTGTCTATAGGCGACACAAAACAACACAGTTATCAGTCCGCCTACGACACACCCGGAAAAAATCCAGGTGCCAATTTCCGCTTCGCTCAGCCCGCCATTCAGCCCAACTGAAATTATGATGGCTACGGGGCCGGTACATGAAAAAAGAAATGCCACTACGGCATTTCCAATATAAACTCCACCGACATCTCGAATAAAATCTCTAAATCCGGCAACAGGGCGTTCGAACGTTTCTAAAATCATGCTGACCGCAAGGAAATTACAAATTCAAGCCATCTATTCTAACCGTAATGCCGCAGAATTTTGCATGACATTTGGCGACTGCTCGCTGAATGCAAGAGTGGTGCTATATTTACCGCTCCTTGATGAATCTTTTGTGAACGTAAATTGCTAATCTAACACTATCTTTCGCCTTTCAACCTTGAAATTTACCAATCTGACCAATCGCGTTGGCGGGAAAGGAGCTGATGCGTGGGATATTCACTATACGGCCATTGAACGCAAGCGAAATGGTGTAGAAATTATTGTCCTGTCTATCGGACAGGAAATGCTGGAACCCACTCCGCAGATCATCATAGATTCCGCCTTTGCCAGTCTGAAGAACGCTCGGCATCACTATAGCGAAATTGGCGGCGAACCGGAGTTGACAAGAGTAATTGCCGAACGATATTCAAAGGAATTCGGCATTCCCATCTCCCAGTCAAACTGCGCTGTGTTTGCCGGTGCGCAGAACGCCTTGTTTGCAACTTCGCTTTGCACACTGGAACCCGGAGATGAAGCGATTGTGATTGAACCTCACTATGCCACCTACCCACCAACATTTTCAGCGGGCGGGGCCCGTGTGGTGCCCGTAACAACGCTCCCGGAGCGGGATTTCATGCCCACCACGCAAGATGTTCTCCTGAAAATTACCGACAGGACTCGCGCAATTGTAATTAATTCCCCGCACAATCCGTCTGGAGTGGTCTATGACGTAGAGTTCATGGAGACAATGATTGATGTCTGCAGACGAAATGAAATTTGGCTAATTAGCGACGAAGTCTATGCTTCCCTGGTAGCTCCTGGTACATTCAGACATCCGGCATCCATGCCTGATGCATTTGACAATTGCATCACGATTTCCAGTGTATCAAAATCGCACCGCATGACTGGTTGGCGAATCGGTTGGGTGATTGCCCAAGAACCCTTGATTGAGCGTTTGTTCAACCTGTCTATGTGCATGAGTTACGGGTTGCCGATGTTCATTCAGGATGCTGCAGTTACCGCAATTCAGAACACGGATGAGGTTTCCGCAAGAGTGCGAAACGACATAGATTGCAAAAGACAGAAGGTCATCTCCATGTTGAACGAGATAGACGGATTGGTGATCAGAGGGTCGAAAGTTGGTATGTTCGTAACTTTTGATGTTCGAAACTGGGGCCTTACCGCGACCGACTTTGCTTGGCGGCTTCTTGACGAATATCGGGTTGCGGTTCTTCCCTGTAGGGCATTCGGAAAGAGTGGCGAAGGAATACTGAGAATGAATATTGGTGAATCCGAATCAAATTTGAAATCGGCTTGTGAATGCATAAGTGCTTTGGCATCAAGCCTGTGATTCCTCATTGCCATTGCGCCGTCTGCTGTAATATATTGCGAGAAACTACTGAAGTTTCCGTCCACCTGTTCAATTCTGCAATAGCAATTCTGTTTAGCTTTGATTTCTGCGAGCGAAGTATTCGAGATGTTGAATTCACCTCCATTTAGCGACGAACTGGATGACTTTCGCAAGTCTGTCCAAACGGTTATTCGTAAAAATCTGCCGGACGACATTCGAACAATGGTCGCCAGGGAACAGATGGACCTTCCAAAAGAAGCACAACTGCGCTGGCACCGAATTTTGCGAGATCAAGGAGGATGGTGTTGTCCATCGTGGCCCAAGCAGTATGGAGGCCCCGGCTGGAGTGACGAACAGCAATATGTTTTCGAACGGGAATTATCCTTGAACAACGCACCGCGACTGATGATTTACGGCGTTGGTATGCTGGGCCCAACTTTATTTGAATATGGTACAGACTGGCAGAAAGAGAAGTTTCTGCCGGAAATCTTGAATGGCGATGTGTTCTGGTGCCAGGGATTTTCGGAGCCAAATTCGGGTTCTGATCTTGCCTCTCTGAAATGCAATGCATCCTGGAATGGCAAGGAGTACATCGTCAATGGAGCCAAAATATGGACTAGCGAAGCACACATCGCTGATTGGATTTTCGGACTATTCCGCACGAGGGTCGGGGAAAGGAAGCAGGAAGGGATCACTTTTTTACTGATTGATCTTTCTTCGCCAGGCGTAACAGTGTCGCCGCTGCTGTTGTTTGAAGGAACGCTTGAAGTGAATGAAGTTCACTTTGAGAATGTTCGCGTATCGAAAGAAAATCTTGTTGGTGTAGAGCATAACGGCTGGGAAATCGGCAAGTATCTGCTTGGACTGGAGAGATTCGGAACCGCTGAAATCTCTCGTACCAGGGCGACACTGGACCGCCTCAGAAGACTAGCCTATGCAGAAAATGTCGGCGGCATGAGATTGATTGACGATGTAGCCTTCGCTGACCGATTTCATCAGATGGAAATATCGCTTTTCGCTTTGGAAGTAACCGAAAGAAGGTTTCTTCTTGAAGGTGGCGACTCGGAAGCTTTGGGAGCGGAGGCGTCTATGCTCAAGGTGCGCGGCACCGAAATTCAGTGTGATGTTTTTCGTCTGACAGCCGAAGCAAGTGCTCATTTCGCACCAATAGACATTTCACGCATTGAAGAGGCCAGCACTATGGAAGGGCCTTATGCTCCAGGCGATGCGGCAAGGAATTACTTCAACTACAGAAAAACTCCGATTTACTCCGGTTCCAATGAAATTCAGCGAAATATCGTCGCAAAGGCCAAACTGGGTTTGTAAGACATGATTGACGATGAAAAGCGACAACTGTACAAATTACTTGAGGATTCGGCTAGACGTTTCTTGGAGAAAAACTACACATTCGACAAACGCTCGCAACATATTGGCAAGGAGCCTGGCTTTTCCTATAGTCATTGGCAGCAAATGACTGAACTCGGCTGGATGGAACTTTCCATCGGCACCGAATATAACGGGCTTGGAGGCGGTGCGGATCTCATGGCGGCCTTGATGAAACAGTTTGGCAGATTCTTGTATCTGAATCCTTATTTCGCGAGCGTAGTCGTGTCCTCGCGTCTGCTTGAAAGGATGGCTGCGGAACCAACAAAAAAATCCGTGCTGAGTGAGATTGCTGCGGGTTCTTCGGTAGTTACTCCAGCACTGTACGAGAAACAGTCAAGGTATGATCTCAGCAATATTGCCACTACTGCAATCAGAAATGGAGACAAATATGTGCTGAACGGGTCAAAAGTAGGCGTTCAGTATGGGAATGCGGCGACGTATCTAACAGTTTTGGCGAGAACCGCCGGAAATCAGACTGATTCTGAAGGGCTTTCACTATTTTTCATTCCAACCGGTGAAAAAGGTGTCGAATTTCAACACTATACAACCCATGATGGGGGGCGTGTTTCCACGGTGGGTCTGAATGAGGTTACGATAGACGGGGATCGGTTGATGGGTGCCGAACACCAGGCGCTGCCAGCTCTTCAGCTCGCTCTGAACTATGCAACCGCGGTTTTATGCGCAGAAGTGACGGGAGCGATGGAAGTACTGTTTGAACAGACTTTGGAATATGTAAAAACTCGCACTCAGTTCGGCCAGAAGATTGGTTCGTTTCAAGCGATTCAGCACCGAATGGTGGATATGTATATGCGCTGTGAATTGGCGAATTCGATGTGTCAAGAGGCAGTACGGGCAGTTGATGAACTCGATTCACCGCAACAAGACTTAATCGTTTCTGCAGCCAAAGCAGAAATTGGACGCATGGCAGTTCTTAACGCGGAAGAAGCTGTGCACTTGCATGGGGCAATGGGAATGATGAACGAAATGCCTGTGGGACATTATTTCAAGAGAATTTTTTCACTGAATCTTCTGTACGGCGATCCCGCTTACCATCAAACTCGATATCGAGATTTGAGCCGTCACCACAGCTCACTCAGTTGAATTTTCCTCGCATTACCCCCAAGTTACTGACACCATTAATTTTTTCACCAAATTCATCAAGGCAATCGTTGCTTTTACACCTTTGACAGTACCACCTTATCCATGAAGTACGACAACATTCTACAGACAATAGGCAACACGCCGGTAGTACGCTTGAACAAGGCGTCTGCACCACCAGACGTCGAATTGTGGGTGAAACTCGAAAGTTTCAATCCGGCGGGCTCCGTAAAGGACCGTCCGGCATTGAATATGATTGTGGATGCTGAAGCGCGTGGAACACTCAAGCCTGGTGATACGATTGTCGAACCGACTTCGGGCAATACTGGTATTGGTCTTGCCATGGTCGCGGCCTACAAAGGTTATAGGGCTGTGTTCACGATGGCCGAAGACATGAGTGAGGAGAGAAAACGAATTCTGAATTCATTTGGAGCTGAAATTGTTTTGACACCCGCTGAAACCGGCACCAAAGGCGCAATCGAACATGCTCGAAAATTGGAAGCTGAAGAAGGTTACTTTTTCGTCGGTCAACACTTTAACCCTGCAAATCCTGAATCGCATAGAGCTACCGCGAATGAAATCTGGGAAGACTTCGGGACTGATCTGGATTATCTGATTTGTACAACTGGTACCGGCGGAACAATTTCAGGAATGCATCATTACCTGAAACAACTGCATCCCGCTCTGAGAATTGTGGCAACGGAACCGGCAGATTCGCCCATTCTTTCCAAAGGAATCGCTTGCAAGCACAAAATCATGGGAACCGCACCTGGATTTATTCCAGAAATTCTGGATACCGATTCCTATGATGAAATTCTGCAGATTACGACAGAAGAGGCATATAGCACAACGCGCTATCTGGCGGAAAAGGAAGGAATCTTTGCCGGAATTTCATCTGGTGCTGCAACTTGCGGCATGCTGAAAATTGCAGAGCGCGAGGGGTCGAAATCTAAAGCCATTCTGGCCATACTGCCCGACACGGGCGAGCGATATCTCAGCACTGACGTCTGGGACTAGGCCGTCAGTGGCCTCATTGCCTAAATTTCTTCTGTTTGTTGCGAGGCATCTGATATTACAAAGTGTTGTTGAGTTTCCGTATATACCGAACAATTTCAATCAATTGATTACAATAGGCATCAGCATGCGTTCGGAGAACTACGCATGGCTTTCAGATCCTAGTCGTTCAGAATTCACTTTCACTTGACCACAGCGAAAAATGGAAAAGAAGTTGTACATCAAAACTTTCGGTTGCCAGATGAATGAGTATGATTCATCGCGACTAGCCGAATTGTTGGCTGCTTCTCACGGGTATCGTGCAGTGGGCGATCCACAAAGCGCCGATCTATTGTTGTTGAATACCTGTTCGGTGAGGGAGCATGCGCAGGAGAAAGTGTTCTCTCAACTCGGTCGTTGGCGTCCATGGAAAACCCAAAATCCCGATATGGTGATCGGTGTTGGCGGATGCGTTGCGAGTCAGGAAGGCGATGTAATATTAAAAAGGGCACCCTACGTGGATTTTGTATACGGCCCTCAGACCTATCATCGTGTTGGTGAGATGGTGGACCAAGCCATTTCTACCCGCAGACCCAGCATCGATATTACGTTCCCTGAAATTGAAAAGTTCGACTGTTTGCCGCCAAGAAAAGTAGAAGGTCCACGCGCTTTTGTTTCCATTATGGAAGGGTGCAGCAAATACTGTACATTCTGTGTGGTTCCGTACACTCGTGGAGAAGAATATAGCCGGCCGTTTGATAGTGTGATTACTGAAATCTATGAGTTGGCGGAACAGGGTGTACGAGAGGTCACACTTCTCGGCCAAAATGTTAACGCCTACCGTACCCAGAACCTTCTAGGGCAGGATATCGATTTCGCAACCCTATTGAGATATGTAAGTGAAATCGAAGGTATTGGTCGAATTCGGTACACAACTTCGCACCCGTTGGAATTTACCGACGGACTGGCACGGGTACACGGTGAGATTCCTGTGCTCGCGAAGCATGTACATCTGCCCGTCCAAAGCGGGTCCAATGAAGTTCTCACGCGCATGAAACGGCGATATACCCGTGAGCATTATTTACAGATTATCAAGAAATTACGGCTACACTGTCCAGATGTCCATATATCTTCAGACTTTATTGTCGGATTTCCAGGGGAAACCGAAGAGGACTTCCAAGGTACCATGGACCTGATCGATGAAGTCGGTTTCGACCAGTCGTTCAGTTTCCTGTATAGTAGTAGACCTGGAACACCAGCGGCGGAGTTGCCAGACAATACTCCAATTGAAGTAAAAAAGGAACGGTTGCAGCAGTTACAGGCAAAGATTAATGGCCTTTCAGCAGCTATCAGCGCCTCCATGGTCAGTACGAATCAAGAAGTATTGGTGGAGGGAATTTCGAAACGTCGTCCCGAAGAAATGAGCGGACGTACTGAAAATAATCGTGTTGTAAATTTTTCCGGTCCCAAGAGCTGGATTGGGCAATTCGTCAATGTTCACATTACGAGCGCAATGCCAAACTCACTCCGCGGAGTACCGATAGAAGCCCACACTCCGGAAAATCGACCTGCCTGAATTGTCCAATAATCTAAATTCAGCTCAGACTGCAAACGTTTTTGCATTGACGCCTGCGGACAGCAAGCGACTTGCGAATTTGTGCGGCCAGTTCAATGCCAACATCAAGTCAATCGAAGGACACTTTGGCGTGCGCGTTTCCAATCGTGGGAATCTTTTTCAGATAGACGGAGATGCTGCTGTAACACGCGAAGTGGAATCACTGCTGCGAAATCTATATGCGGAAACCGAAAATTCCGAACTCTTGAAATCGAATGATGTTCAGGGAGCGATTACACGGCTGGAAGCAGACAGCCAGACGAGCACGAATTATCTGATCAAAATACGTAAGACAACGATTCGTCCGTCGTCAAAAACGCAGGAAAACTATCTTCGAAGCATTGCGAATAACACCGTCACTATAGGAGTGGGTCCGGCAGGTACAGGCAAAACCTATCTGGCTGTTGCAAGCGCAGTTCATGCACTTGCTAATGATTCGGCAAGCCGTATCGTTCTGGTGAGACCGGTTGTAGAAGCAGGAGAGAGGATCGGCTTCCTGCCTGGCGACATTGAAAAGAAAGTCAATCCGTATCTTCGACCACTTTACGATGCCCTGTATGAAATGTTGGGCTTTGAACGTGTGGGGCGATTGCTGGATCGAGGCACAATCGAACTTGCACCACTGGCTTTCATGCGAGGAAGGACGCTGAACGACTCATTCATTATTCTGGACGAGGCTCAGAACACAACCATTGAACAGATGAAAATGTTTCTGACGCGAATTGGCTTTAATTCTCAAGTAGTCATTTCGGGAGACATCACACAAATTGATCTTCCTAGAACGAGCCAGTCCGGACTCAGACACGCCATTCGCATTCTCAGTGATGTAAAAGATATCGGTATCATTAAATTTCAAAATAGAGATATTGTGCGCCACCCGCTCGTGCAGACGATTGTGCAGGCTTACGAGCGGGACACAAGAGAAAACAGCAAGACGAATTCTTGAGCATTTCAGCTGACATTCAGTTCGCCAGTACATCGCAAGATACTCCGAGTGATTCGGATATTGATGACTGGATATGCCAAACTCTGCTTTATGCTGGTCAGAACAATGCCGAAATAACCGTTCGCATCGTCGATGAAACGGAAATAGCCTCCCTGAATAACACTTACCGCAACCAGAATTCAGTAACTGACGTTCTGGCGTTCCCCTACAACCTTCCAACACCGGTCGACTTCAACCTGCTGGGGGATGTAGTCGTTTGCGCGAATGTCGTCAATAGGCGAGCTGTAGAACTCAATGCCTCTGTACGAGCTCACTGGGCAAGAATCATTGCGCATGGCGTACTTCACTTATGCGGGTTTAATCACGAACAGCCGGACGAGGTTCGCGAAATGGAAGGTGCGGAAAGAATAATTTTGCAGAAACTTGGCTTTGAGCACCCTGATTTGACAGAATTGCAGTCATGAAAAAAATAAAATCGATATTGAATTCCATTGCACCTAAGTTGCGCCGGAAAGTCGGACAAGCTGTTATGCCTCCGCCTACATCAATTGATGACATTGTCAGAATTGTCCGTAGTGCCAGTAACAATAGCGTCATTGATTTTGAAGTCCACGACATTATCGAACGAGTGCTTAGCGTCTCAGAGCTTCGAGTCAGAGACGTAATGATTCCCAATGTTTCTATGGTCACCATTGCAATTGATTCCAATTTCGATGAAATATTGGAAACGGTTACGACATCCGGGCACTCGCGGTTTCCTGTCATAGAAGATCTGGATAAGCCCGAGGAATCAGGCATTCTTTTAGCCAAGGATATTTTGGGATACAGGGACATTTATTCGGATGAAAGTTTCAGTCTACACGATTTGCTTCGTGAAGCAATCATTGTTCCTGAAAGCATGCGCTTGTATAGGCTTCTTAAGCGATTTCAGGAGAAGAAAAGCCACATGGCGATTGTGGTGAGCGAGTACAACAGCATTGCCGGATTAGTTACCATTGAAGATGTTCTGGAACAGATTGTCGGTGAAATTGAAGATGAATCAGATTTGGATGGGTCTGAGATGATCATTGAGATTTCGAAGAATCGATTCCGAGTAAACGGACAAACGAACATTGAAGAATTTAACGAGCACGTTAATGCCAATATCGAAGACGATGCCGACACAATTGGAGGATTTATACTCAAGATCGCACAACGTGTACCGGATGTAGGAGATACATTCGAACACGATGGGCTTGTTTTTGAAGTCGCTAATGCCGATAAGAGACGGATTGTGCTTCTACGCGTCTCTCGCAAAGACTCCACTGCATAGTGCTTTCTCTCCGCCTGTTTTGAATTGACTTCAAACTGGCTGAAAATTTCAGTCGCTCTGGTTTGCGGATTCCTAACGAATTTCGCGTTCGAACCAGCGGGTATCTATCCACTGGTGTTTGTTACGCTTGCAGTATTGTTTGGAATATGGGAGTCCAGTTCACCAAAACTCTGTGCACTGACTGGATTTGCATTCGGGCTAGGATTATTCGGTTACGGTATCAGCTGGCTCTATATCAGTATTCACGAATTTGGAGCAGCACCTCCGGCTCTAGCTGTATTTCTCGTCATGTTGCTGGTCTGCTTCTTGTCTGTGCTCATTGCCCTTTGTGGTTACTTGCAGGCGATTATCGATATTCCGCCACATCGAAGGTATCTATATTTGATTCCATCTATGTGGGTGATGTTCGAGTGGATACGAAGCTGGGTGTTTTCGGGATTCCCGTGGTTGGTAATCGGTTATAGCCAGACTGACAGTTGGATTGCGGGATGGGCAAATTTTGTCGGTGTTTTGGGTGTAAGTATGGTCGTGTGTGTGGTTGCCGGGGTAATTGCATATTCGTATTTGCATGGCTTGAAGCTTGCGATGGTAATTTTTGGAACACTGATAGTTTTGTGTGGAATTCCAACCCTGGATCCCAGTTGGATTCACGAAAAATCCCCAATCAAAGTTGCGCTTGTTCAAGGTGATATAGAAATCCATGCCAAGTGGGATCGCCAGCAGGCTCGACATCACTTAAACTATTTCGTTACGCAAACTGAGGCATTAAACGAAAGTGATCTCGTAATCTGGCCTGAAATTGCTTTATCTTATACAGCCACTGAGCTTGAAAAACTCAAACTGTGGGAATTATTGCAAAGCTACCCACCTGATGTTCTGCTAGGGGTTCTAGAGGAACAGACAGTCGATCAGGAAACGATCTACTATAACAGCGCTTTTGGCATCTCCGACAAGATTCAAAAATACCGAAAAAGCCATTTGGTTCCTTTTGGCGAGTACACGCCTTTTCGGTTCCTGTTGGGGTGGTTGAAAGATTTCGTCATCATTCCATCTTCTGATATGAGCGCATATGACGAACCGCAAATGCCGTTAATGCTTGCCGGTCAGCCGGCTGGTGTATCAATTTGTTTTGAAGACGCTTTTCCGAGTGAAATTCTGAAGATGCTGCCAGAAGCGAATTATCTCATCAATATCAGTGAAGATGCATGGTTTGGCAGAGTTCTCGCACCGGCGCAGAGATTGCAGATGTCGCGCATGCGTGCAATGGAAACCGGGCGTCCTGTATTACGCGTTGCGAACAAAGGAATATCCGCTTCAATTGATCACAAAGGGCAGGTGATTGACCAGCTCTCTCAAGCCGATGGCAAGGTTCTTATGACGGCAATCACGCCAACTACAGGTGAGAACACATTCGTGAAGCTGGGAAATATTACTATTATTTTCATTTTTAGCATCTGTCTCTTGAACGCTGTAATGCTACACTTCAAAATGAATAAACTACACCAAGACTAGCGCTGCAATTCCGAGTATGGCGAGAAATCCGACAACATCGGTGATTGTGGTGAGAGCTACACCAGCTGCCAACACTGGGTCGATTCCCATTCGATGCAAAAATATCGGCAGTAGAACACCTGCGATGGCGGACACACAAATATTCACTAGCATGGCAACAGCCACAATGACAGCCAGCCCGTAATTTTGATACCAGACGATGGAAACCAGCGCCACTACGAGCGCCCAAACCAAGCCGTTAAGGCCGCCGACCAGCAATTCTTTTTTCAACACATCTTTCGCGTTGGCGAGTGAAATGGTTCCAACCCCCATGCCGCGAATGACAATGGTCAAGGTCTGAGTTCCAGCATTGCCGCCCATGCTTGCAATTATCGGCATCAATACTGCGAGCGCTACAAGTTTTTCAATCGCATCTTCAAACTGACCGATTACCCAGGAAGCCAGAACTGCGGTCACCAGATTGACGCCAAGCCAAATCGCTCGTCGTTTTGCCGTATGGATCACCGGTGCGAATATATCTTCTTCTTCGTCCAGGCCAGCGGGTGCCAAGAACGTTCGGCTAGCTGAATCCTGGATGACGTCCACTACGTCGTCGATGGTAATTCTTCCAAGCAGTCGACCGCCTCGATCAACTACCGGCGCAGATGCCAAATCATATCTCTCGAATGAATCGGCGACGTCTTCGGCCGCATCTCCCGGAGAGAAAGAAATTGGGTTTGCATCCATGTGTTCGGAAACGAGATCGTTCAGGTCGGATGTGACGAGATTTCGAAGCAAGACAGCTCCGCGGAGCAACCCCTGTCTGTCTACAACATACAGTTTGTCGGTATATTCTGGAAGTTCTCCTCGAAGTCGAAGATAGCGCATGATAACTCTGATAGGCAAACTCTCTCGTACAATCACGGTATCCACATTCATCAGTCTGCCAGCCGTATCCTCGTCGTAGGACAGGACGGCCCCGAGCCCTTTGCGCTGTTCCTCGTCGACAGCTAGCATGACATCGGCAATGATGGGCGAAGACAAATCCGGAACCATCTCTGCAATGTCATCGATATCGAGAGTCTGAATGGCACGCACCAGCGTTCCGTGGTCCATATCGCGAAGCAGACTTTCGCGAACGCCGTCTGAAACCTTGATCAGAATTTCACCCATATCGGATTCGGCAACCTCAAACCAGATAAGGCGCCTCTGGTCAGGGGGTATGCTCCCGAGAACCGTTGCCAGGTCAGCAGGATGAAGCGAATGGATAATATCCCGCAATTCGCTGGCTGCACCATGTTCCAGGCGTCGCAGTACAGCTTCTCGGATGTCGGTGTGCTCAGTAACCGTCATTGATAAAATCCAAGTGAATTGCAGGCAACAGGAAGTAGCTGCCTGTGATTAGAGCGTTATAGTTTAGCACACTATAAATTTGAGTTTGATTTCCACTCTTCCCTTATTAGTGGGCTGTCATACGGTGAAACGTCAATTAGTAACCGCTTCACCTCTGTCCCAACGTTTTTCTAGAATATCTCTACATCTTGTTGTTATTAATTGTTAGGGGTGTTAGAGACTTCAGCTCTTCTGGCCGAATTGCCCATGCTCCTAAAATTGTTCAAACGACAACATGGAGAGATCAATAACATGTATTGTGGCAATTTCGTCTTTGACCTGCCCCAGTAAATTTAGACCACCAAATGTGTTAGGGTATCGGGCAGGAGACCTTGACCAGGAAGAAACTCAACGAAGAGAAAATCATCAAAGTTCTACAGGAGGCGGTAGAGCTCCTTGAGACAACTTTTGAGTTCCTTCAGAGGGGAAGTAGAAAAGAAGCGGTTGAAATTTGGCAATGGATTGAGGCTTGGTTTCAGGCCGTTCCAAGTAACTTAAATAAGAGGGAATTAAAAGGAGACTTGAAATCCAAACGATTCAGTCAACTCTTGGGTGCGTTGTTTGAGTTGGAGGTCTACGGAATATTGACAAGAATTTGTTGTGCAGTTGAAATAGAACCGACAATTCCCAACAGCACCGGAGAAACTGAATTCCGCGCCAATTGCAATTGCTACGAATTTAATGTCGAAGCGACGGAATGCGGCATAGGGAAAGGTGAACTACACTCCAATGAGAACGAATATGACTTTGTTAAGAAATTGCGTAATGACCTAAAACCAATGCATTCCGACTTGTGGCTGAGTGCAAATGGTGAATTGCGAAAGAATTTGGGCAGAAAATATGTGCAGTTACAATTTGTTTTACTGCTATAGCACGATTTGCCGAATTTGCGGCAGAATTTGAATGCCATGAACTAGGACTCGAAATTTTCGACCCACTTAACTGCTTTCACGATGGTTTTTGTCCCACGTTGAGCCGACGAGCGATTGTGGAGGTGTTTAAGCCAAGTTCTTTTAGATGCAGTGCTGTGGCAGCAATTTCTTGATAACGAGGTTGATTCTCGATCTGATGAAAGTAATTTACAAATGGCAGTTCAGCTGAGGTTCTAATTCTTTCCGTCCATGCCCACCAAATTTTTTAGGGAATTATACGGAATAGTTGACAAGCGTAAAATCAGTTCGGTTTCTTCGATTTTTTAGAAGATTTTTGCTTTTCGGATGTCTGCCTAACTTTCGGTTTCACGCCAAGCAATATCGAAACTACCTCATCAAATTCGAAGTCAGTCATGGGTGGGGCGGGAATTTGTTTGGAGGATTGTTTTGTCATTGAGTTCTAATCAAGAGTAACTACCCACCGACCACCGCGATCTCGTATTTCGTACGTATATCTGAAATGATTGCAGACTATGACAAAACCAGATGACCAAAACATTTCACCAGCGGCTGAAATCGAATCACACCGCCAGCCTTGATTTCGGATCATATTTGCAAGTTCCTCTAACAATCCCTGTGTATCCCTGAATTCCAAAATGAAATCACTCATGACGGCATCCGGTTCAACCTCGATAGACGAAGCAATAGAAGTCGCAATGCAGGCCAATATAAAGACAAAAACTTTCACTGCTGTCCCAACGTTATTCTGATTATGGTCTGTAAATAGTTGATATTAATTGTATAAGCTCTGTTATTTGGTGTTTGAGACTTCAGCGTATCTGGCTGACACATCAACCCATCGAAACTGTTCAACCCCAACACAGAGAATACAGATCATGTACACCGGAAAATTCATCTTTACTCAGTTAATGGATCATCTGCCTTGGCACACCTTTCATCACTGCGTTCGACGCTACAACGGTAACCACAAAGTCAAATCGTTTCGATGTGCAGAACAATATCGCTGCATGGCGTTTGCCCAGTTGACCTACCGGGAAAGTCTTCGCGACATCGAAATCAGTCTGCGGGTACATTCCAGCAAACTCTATCACATCGGCATCCCCAGTGGCGTCTCGCGAAATACGTTGGCCAATGCCAATCAAGTCCGAGACTGGCGAATCTATGCCGATTTCGCACAGCAGCTCATTCACACCGCGCGTCCGCTTTATCGCGCTGAAGCCTATGGCCTGGATTTAGACAACACCGTCTATGCCTTGGATTCCTCGACCATAGACCTGTGCCTGTCGCTGTTTCCATGGGCTGGGTTTCGCAAAACCAAAGCTGCGGTAAAACTCCATACTTTGTTGGATTTGCAAGGAAATATCCCAACATTCATCCATATCTCCGATGGCAAACTGCATGATGTTAATGTCATGGATATGTTGCTGCCTGAACGCGGTGCCTTCTACGTCATGGATCGCGCCTACCTTGACTTCACCCGCCTTTTCCGACTGCATCAGCTTGGCAGTTTCTTCGTGCTTCGTTCCAAATCCAATACCACCTTGCGAAGACTTTACTCCCACCCCGTTGACCGTAGCACCGGTGTGGTCTGCGATCAAACCGTGCGGCTCACTGGTGTGAAAACTGCGCACCACTATCCAGAAAAACTCAGGCGCATCAAGTATCATGACAAACAACGCAACAAAACTCTGGAATTTCTCACCAACAACACCGCACTGCCTGCCCTGAGGATCGCACAACTGTACCGCAGTCGCTGGCAAGTGGAGTTGTTCTTCAAATGGATCAAGCAGCATTTACGAATCAAGTCGTTCTTCGGGTTGTCTGAAAATGCGGTGAAAAGCCAGATTTGGATTTCAGTTTCGGTTTACGTGTTGATTGCAATTATCAAAAAAAGGTTGCATCTGGATCAGAGTCTCTACACAATTCTACAGTCATTAAGCTTGGCTTTGTTCGAAAAAGATAAATTACATCAAGTAATTACACAAACACACTACAATCCACTGCAGTCCGAACTACCTAACCAATTGAATTTATTCGATTAAACGTTGGGACACTAGTGAAAAACTTTGATGAATCGCATAATTCAAAAATGATGAATACAATTATTTCTCTACACCGACAAGGTATTTGGCAAAGAAAAATTGATTCAGAATTTTTCTGTCTTCCAAATCTTAAAGTTCACTACTTCCACCTGTAATTCAGTTGTACTTCAATTTCTAAACATCACGCGTCTTAAGAAAAGGATTGCCCTTATTTGCTTCGTAAAAGTTTTCAATCGCTTCACCCAATGCGAGCAAAATATCAGCGATTGAATTTTCGAGGTCTTTAATCGTTAGTGAATCCATCTCTTGTTCTGCATCAAATTCCCAATCGTCAATTAGATTCGATACAGAATAAAGTTCAAGTAACAACCATTTTCGCAATGTTTTAAGTGATGCATATCGCGGGTCAGATTCCGGTGGAGGCGGACATTCCCCAGCAACTAAATTTTTTCGTAAAGTCATGTCATTTCGATAGGAATAGAGAGATTTGTTATTCGGGCGACCCGGTCAAGGACTGTGCGGCTTGAACTGCGCCAGGTAAACGAATTTCAGAATCACCAGGTTTTTTGAACGCGCCGACCAGAATAAATGTCACTATGATAGTAATCGACAGTATCGGTGCAATTCCCAATAAAACAACAAAATCCCCGATTTCTTTCCAATGATCTAAACGGCTCAGAATGTAAAATTCTAAATAACCAGTTACAAAAATGATAACAATAGCTATGGCAATAGCAACCCATCGTAGTTTTATGTGATGTCGGTCTAGCGGGTTAAGTTGCTGAACTCCCTCAGAATCAAGGGATGCGATGTCTGGGTCATGAGGAGTTTTCATGCTTTGATCGTTCAAGTTTGCTTTTGAAGTGTTCTGATATTAGTTCATTAGGGATAACAATGCCAAGTTTGTTCGGCTTATACGTAATATCCCATGGCCCGCCCTTGATGTGCGTTAAGTGAGACAATTGACTATCGCTTAGATGCATATATATTCCGAAAACTGAATCCATAAGATTATCAGTTTCTTCGTCAATAGCATTTTCTTTGACAATAGGAATTTGCTGTAATGCGTGTACTCCATACGGGCGAAAAGGGTAGTAGATGCTTGGAATAACAGGCCCATACCTCCATGCCTGGACATAATCGTTAACTAATGGTTTGTCAATAATTGCTAAAGTCCAGCCATGTACCATATATGCAAGCTTAAGCAACCGCATTATCGACATGGACTGGCCGCGCTGATTTACAAGACTTATCAGGCGATTAGCAATTTGTCGGCTGTCATATGGAAGATCTGCGTTTGACATTGATATTTTCGATCGCTCCTGTTCTTCGAACTAAATTCATTAGAATCGCTACGGTTTCTTCACTGTACTTTTCAATGCAATCTACCATCAGCCCCGCCTACCAGGTCCGCATATTTCAGTCGCTTGCCAAACAGCCCTCGAATAGTGCAGTCGATTTGCACCATCGTATCCAGTTGGCGAACATTCTGCCTGGCACTGAATTCGTCAACATATTTCTGCAGGTGCTTCGGACTCATCTTGTGGTAGACACCGTAGTATCCGCGCTTCAAGCAAGACCAGAACGATTCCGCTCCGTTTATGTGCGCTTGTCCCTTTACATATTCGCCAACAGAGTGCTTAACGGTTTCATGTGTGAATCCATAGTTTTCAATCCCATCGTAAGCAGTGGCATCGTCAGTGTAAACTGTAGAGCCAGCTGAAACGCTATCACAGACAATCTGATGAAGTGTTATGGCTTTGGTGTTTGCGACCTTGAAAGACTTGATATTCTTGCTTTTGCGTTCCTTGATTCCGACAACAGCGGTCTTGCCGACAGCGCCTCTACCGGCATTCAGTTTTTTGTCCTTATGCTTATTCTTCTCTTTACCGCCAATGTAGGTTTCATCGACTTCAACTTCACAGCCAAATAACTTTGATACGTTATTTGCCCAGCCAGTTCTGATTCGATGTGCCATAAACCAAGCGGCAGACTGATTTACTCCAACGTCATTTCCAAGTTTGGTGCTTGAAACACCTTTGAGGGAAGTTGAAAGTTGGTAGATCGCCATCAACCATTGCCTGTATTTGATATTGCTGCCTTCCATCAGAGTTCCAGTTTTGACGCTGAAGTAACTTCGGCAAGGTCTGCACCAGTAAGGCATCGTTTTATGCTTGGCACTGCTTGTTTTTTCCGAATTGCACTTGGGACACACTCGACCATCTGGCCAGCGTCTTGATTCGATATAAGCCATTGCATCTTGTTCTGTTTGAAACCGAGAAATGAATTCGTAAAGGCTGACTCGCTTTCTTTCGTTTTTGTTCTTACGCATAATATACTTCCAACATCAAATGAATTTTCTGTATTAGTAAGTATATTCTAAAATTCTGACTTTGTCAACTATTCCGTATAATTCCCATTTTTTAATGTAGTACATCCCTAATTTTCTATATGAGAGTCAATTTGTAAGTTAGGCAAAAAATATAAGTTTGACATAACTTGACATATCAAGTTCCTACTGCAATAATATGGAGATGCGAAACATCAAGATCAGTTCAAAAGTTGACGAAGTTGTCTGGAATGACCTCAAATTGCTTGCCAAAGAGCAACATCAGAATGTCTCCGGTTTGTTGACTGAGGCAATCCGTGAATACGTTAAGCGCAAACGCGTCAGACCCGTAGTACTGACACATTTGGAAGCGTCCATGGAACAAAATGAAGAATTGGGAAAATTGCTTGCCAAGTGATTCGATTCAATTCTTAACCCATGACGAAGTGCTCGAAATCCATAGCAGGCTGATTAAGCGGTACGGTGGCCAGGCAGGTATCCGGGATTCTGGTCTGTTGCTCAGCGCGTTATACAGACCTCAAACCGGATACTATGAAGATTTGACAGAAATGGGTACAGCGTTGTTTGAATCCCTAATCATGAATCATCCTTTCGTTGATGGGAATAAACGCGTGGCGTTTTTCGGAACAGACGTTTTTTTTCGTTTGCACGGATACCGATTCGAAGTAAACGCGAATGACGCACACCTGTCTTTGATCGGGCTGATTGAAGCAGGGAAATGTGAATTTGAGAATCTGTTACCCTGGGTTCGGGATTCTATTGTGTCGTTAAAATAATCAATAGAGTATAGCGGCACCTATGAACATGCAATTTAATGAATTACAAGCTCTAGTCACCTAGGCTACGCGTTTAAAACCTGTGGATTCACAATATATTTAGTCCAAGGTTCAAGTCCTACCAGACCCACCAAGCGAACGACAGCACTACTCGTGCTCAACGACCCTGGCAATGAAATGACGGTTCGAACCGCATGTATGCTGTGGATAAGGCCCATCTTTCCGGACCACGAGCAAGTCGTTGGCCAATGTCGCATTTTTCCTCGCGTATGCGCCGACAATCTCATCGAACGTCAAACCGGCTTTCGCCGCGAGTGCTTTCAATAATTCTTGAATTCGCCTCTCGCCGAAGCAGCTAACAGGAACATGAGTTTTGAAGATTTCAGTCGTACTGTCGTAACCACGAATTTCCCATAATCTCTTTGGCATAGCTTCGTTCAATCCTTGTATGCGTTCTGTATTAGTGCGTTGCGACCAAGAAACCGTTTCATGTCATTCATGCTCACTTGACGACAACCACCGTATCACTGTTCTTTATGGCGAACGGTGAGCCGGTCCGCTGCACAAGGTCGGTTATAGTCATAAGTCATCAAGATTTTAAGAATGAATGAAGTTATGTAATTTCGCTCTGGACTGCTGTCTAACGTTCAAGGCACATATCCGCTATTAATTTTCATTACCTGTCGCTTGCCCCCGCAACAAACAGATTCCTGAAAATTCAAGCCGATAACTGAGTGGAAGGCAGGCGAAAGTGATTTTCGTTCAGTCGTTGCAGAAGGTCAAATCTATCTGTCGACTGTGTACTATTGAAAATTGTGTCTATACACCCGGTAGTATCATTTACATAACTGTTCCTGATAATCTGCTTTACTTCCGGTACGGCAACAGGGTCCATACTGAATATTCTCAATCCCATTCCTAGAAGTAGGCGAGTGTAATTTCCGTCGCTGGCCATCTCTCCACACAGTGAAACAGGTATATTGCACTTCGCGCCCGCGTCAATGGTGTGCTTGACAAGCCGAAGAACGGATGGGTGCAGCGGGTCATACAAGTAATTAACCTCATCATCAACTCTGTCGATCGCCAAAGTGTACTGAATCAGATCATTGGTTCCGATAGACAGGAAGTCCAGGCATTGTGCGAACTGATCTGCTGTAATTGCCGCAGCTGGAACTTCAATCATCCCGCCAATCGGTACCGAGGGGTCATGCTTCACTTTTTCACTGTCTAGCTTATACTTGACGTCGTTGATGATTTCCATAACTTGATCCAACTCGTCAAGATTCGACAGCATTGGAATCATGCACTGGACATTGCCGTATACCGCAGCTCTGAAAATTGCGCGTAACTGTGCACGAAACATTCCTGGGGCGCGCAGACAAAATCTGACTGCACGAATTCCAAGTGCCGGATTGATCGCTACTTTGCCTTGTGCACGTCCGCCATCGACTTGTTTGTCGGCTCCCAAATCAAGTGTCCTTATTGTTACGCTTCCGAGCGCTTTGACAACTTTCGAATATGCCTCGAACTGTTCCTCTTCAGTTGGTAGAACTTTTCGATTCATGAAGAGATATTCGGTTCTGTACAAACCAACTCCAGTCGCGCCTGAACCCAGTGCTGGTTCGATTTCGGTTGGCAGTTCTACATTGGCCAGCAGTGAAATGACGTGCCCATCCAGCGTACGGGGCTCCAAATCACGCAGCGCCAAAAGTTTCTGATGGTGATCTTCATACTCCTGCTGACGCGCTTTCAATTCTGCGAGTGTATTCTCGTCGGGGTCTACGATGACGGTTCCGTCAGTACTGTCAACTGCAATAGTTGTGCCGTGTTCGATATGCTTAATCGCTACATGCAGGCCAACAACCGCTGGAATCTGAAGACTACGAGCTAGAATTGCGACATGGGATATTGGACTGCCGAGGTTAGTCACGAACGCACTCATTTTCATTTTCATGAACAGTACCGTGTCAGCGGGAGTAAGATCATGGGCGACTAGAATACGGCCCTCTAGTTCTACAGTACGCTGCACCTCTCTTTCGCCGTCTAGATCGAGAAGCTGATGATGAATTTGTTGAATGACCTGGTCGACATCGTTTTTTTTGCTTCTGAGGTATTCGTCCTCCATTGCATCGAAAACTTCAACCAGTTGATTACGATGAATCATCAATGCAGTTTCCGCACTGTAGGAGTGTTTCTGCATGATTTCAACCGTGGCCTCCCTCAGAGTCGGGTCCTCAACCATCAGCATGTGTGCGTCCAGAAAGGCTGTGATCTCTTTTGGTGCATCCTCCGGCACCACTTCCATTGCTTTAATCAGACTGTCAGACGCTCTTTTCAGAGCAAGATCAAGAAGAGCGATCTCAGCGCCGAGTTTGGCTCGCTCGACCGGTTTGCTTGGCACATAAGTTGCGGAGCGTTCCATCACATAGGCAGTTCCTATGGCGATTCCTTTTCCCACGCCGGAACCTTGTAGCGTAAACACTACTCTTCCTCCCCGAAACGCGTTTCGAATATTTGCTGAATCGCTTCATAGGCTGAATTTTCATCAGCCCCTTCGACTTCAAGTAACAGTGGTGTTCCCTTTGTTGCTGACAGCATCATAAGACCCATAATACCCTTGGCATTGGCAGTCTGATTTTCATTATGAAGTGATATTTCACTCTCAAAACCGGATGCAATACGTACGACCTGTGCGGCGGCTCGGGCATGCAAACCGAGTTTGTTCAATACTTCAATCCGGCCCGATTTCACTGTGTCTCTTCTGGACGCTGATGCCTCGGCTGGCAAAACGTTCTGCAAGGCTTTCAACCACGTATACAGACCGATGGCGACCACCGGTACAGCCAATTGCGACAGTAAGATACACGCGCCCCGCAGCATGAAAATCCGACATCCATTCATCGATGAAAAAGTCAATCTGATCGATCATGGTATTTACAACCGGCTTCGTATCAAAGTATTTTGCAATCGGTGCTTCCATTCCATTGTAGTTCTTCAACCCCTCTACCCAATAGGGGTTCGGAAGGCAACGGACATCAAATACAAAGTCAGCATCCAACGGCGCCCCATGCTTGTAGGCAAAAGATTTAAACAGCAGGGATGGGTCACCTACACCTAGACCTGCTGCATCTTCCTGTATCAGGTAACGCAATTCATGCGGCGACATGTTGGTGGTATCGAAATGTTTAGTCGCCCTCTCGGAAAGCGGTGCGAGCAGCTGCTTTTCCAACTGAATGCTCTCCAGCAGTGGAATCGATTCATCCATCAACGGATGTTTCCGACGCGTCTCGCTAAAACGCTTGACGAGTACTGTTTTTTCGGCATCCAGAAAGATGATCTCGAAATTGATTCCAAGATTGCCAAGATACTTCACGTTTTCGTTAAGCAGACCAAGGAATTTCTGATTGCGAGAATCAATGCTGACTGCCGCTCGCTGGATGGATTTATCGTCTGATTCAAGCACTTCATCAGCGAACTGTTTTAGCAGGACGAGTGGCAAATTGTCGACACAGTAGTATCCTAAATCCTCCAGAGCCCGCAACGCAATGCTCTTGCCAGAACCAGAAAGTCCGCTAATGATTTTCAGGTACTTTGAATCGCTGTTGTTTCGATTGGTGCTTGCCATTTCCGGGGAGGTTTTCCTTGTTCTTCACCTTACAACAAGTGAAATTTACCTTTAGTGCACATAACAACGTTTCAACTATTTTACGAAACTAGCCGGGCATTATGAATTTTTAGGTAATTTTATAGAATACTTGATATTCAGAATACCGCACAGATAGATTCCTGCAATCCCATGGTTAACTTGAAATTCTAACTCTTGACAAGACTCTCACGATGGGGTCAGCTATGTTTGGAACGTTGTGGAAAATCCTGTTCTTCTTTCCTCTCAATGATGCGAGAATTGAGAGTTTGAAGTTTAACAATCTTCGAGGTCTCCAAATTTGTTCGGGTTACAATAACCTGCACTTCGGCGGTGCGAGTGTAGTTGTGAAGTGAGTAATTCTGAGTCCCAAAACGAAAGTATTGAGAATGGCATGGTGATCGAGATTGACGGTGTCAAAAGGGTTTACTTTGACAGATACTGGATTCGTTACTATAAACCGCCTGAAGAGACGCTAACGGCCAAGAAGAACTTGATTGCCGGACTAACACGTAGAACATTTCATCATACCGAGCCCGGAATCAATACCCCGGGGGAAAATCTTGATTTGGCACGTTCCGCATACGAAAATGCGGAATCAGAGGAAGAAAAGCGAGTCAATGCCGCGATGCTGGCCGGTGCTTTGTTCAACCGTGCCACGGACATATTTACAACGGTGGTCGAGTTGGAAAGCAAGGGTGTCCAAATCGGGGTTGATAATGAGCTCATGAAAGAATGCAGCGAATGTCTTCAGGACGCAATGGAACTCGGTAAATCAGTCCGCCATTTCAGCGGCAACGAAGGCATTGACGAACTGTGGGGTGAGCCGCTCAAAGCTTTTACGATGAGTGGGATTGAGTTCTACACAAGTCGATATGTTAAGATCAGTATGACTATGAGAGACATCGATCAAATCAACTGTGTATTGAATGAGACTTTATCACAATTCGATGTGTTTTCAGAAGTTTGGCCGAATCTCGAAAATTTTGCGAATTGGGCGAAGAGCAACTGTGAAACGATGAAGACCGACCACGACTATTTTATGATCTGGCCGAAATTTGTGACTGGCTCAGATCAGATCAAGGAAGAGGTACGAAAAATTTCCAACAACGCCAGACAGAGTGGCGATCAGGATGTCATCGATGCTTGCGAATTCATTGAGCGGGGACGTAATTTGATCACGTACATATCGGGTGCTAGAGTTCCAATGCCAGACACAACTGCTCGGTTCCTTGATAGTTTCAAGGCGTTTAATCAGCGAATCGGAGATTCAAAATGAGGATAAAAATGGGACAGGTAAGTGTAGAACGAAGCAAAACGATACGCAGCACCGTCGATCGCATACGGAAAATCGAAGCCGAGCACGGCGTAACGAAGACTGGTTTGGAACAGATTCGTGGCGAGCTGCAAAATCTTGCATCTCAAAGTGATTGGTTTGGTGAAACCGAATTTCCACCCCCTCAGAATTCATCCGAAGATACTTCTTTTGTCTATCGACTATCCGAAGACCCACAGAACAATCGCTTTGCACTGTATGTTCAATCGGCCCGTTCTCCAACGAACACCCCTGCCCACAACCATGATACATGGGCAGTGATTGTCGGAATACAGGGCGAAGAACTGAATCGTTTCTATGAACGAAGCAACGGCGGTGTCAAAGTTGTTGGGTCTCATGTAGTTTGTCCGGGCTCCGGCGTAACCCTTTTGCCCGATGACCTCCACTCAATTCACATCTCCGACAAAAATGCCGTCATCAACTTTCACATGTATGGCCTGGGACTCGAATATCTGACCAAAAGACAGTACTACGACGAAAAATCGAGTCAATGGAGAGTATTTGCGGCTTATGACAACATCATCGATGCGAGATACGTGACACAGTGAATCGACAGATCAGTGCTATTGAACTGAAAGAGCAAATTCTTTCTCATGAAGAATTGGCTGTTCTCGATATTCGCGAGGAAGGTATTTACTTTGAGAGTCATCTGCTGTGGGCATCCAATATTCCCCTCAGTCGTCTGGAATTGCATGTTGGCAATCTCTTACCGAGAAAGACCGTGCAGGTTGTCGTCTATGACAGTGGTCCTGAAGGAAAGAATACTGCGGCTAAGCGTGCTTGCCGGCGATTGACAGAACTTGGGTATTCTAATGTTCGAGTGCTGACCGGTGGCACGGAAGGTTGGAAGCAGACGGGGTTTGAACTCTTTTCTGGGTTGAATGTTCCCAGCAAGACGTTCGGAGAATATCTCCTGCAACACAGAAAACCTCCAGAAATACATGCTCTTCAGTTAAACGAACGCTTGGCAGCGAATGACAATCTAGTCGTGCTTGACAGCCGTCCGATGGATGAATACAACGCGATGAGCATCCCGAATGCAGTTGATGTACCAGGTGCTGAACTGGTTTATAGAGTTTTCGAAATCGCGCCAAATCCAGCCACAGATGTTGTTGTCAATTGCGCAGGCAGAACTCGCAGCATTGTTGGAGCGATGTCTTTGATCAATGCTGAAATTCCAAATCGCGTGATGCTCTTGAGAGACGGAACCATGGGTTGGCATTTGGCTGGACTGGAACTGGACCACGGTGAAACTAAAGTGGTGCGTGCGCCTTCAGAAGAGAATTTCAAGAAATCCTGTGAAGCTGCGAAACGGGTAGCCAGTAGGTTCAATGTTCCATTTATAGACACAGATACGCTTTCGGAGTGGTGCGACGACAAAGAACGAACGCTTTACATTTTTGATGTTCGTACCCATGAAGAGTACCTTGAAGGGCATTTGCCTGGTTCCCGACATGCCCCGGGTGGTCAGTTGGTTCAGACTACAGATGAATTTATTGCGGTTAAGAATTCTCGCATCGTGTTGGTAGACGATAGACAAGTTCGCGCAGTGATGACCGCATCGTGGCTCATTCAGATGGGGCATCGGAATGTCGCTGTCGTTCAAAATCCATTTCAGAATGCTGAACTGGAAAGCGGCCAATCGCCTGCCTCAGTTGCTGGGTTTGAGGAACATGAGATCATAGAACCCGGAGAGTTAAAGGCAGTCATGCAGTCAGGCGAGCCCACGCTTCTAGTGGATTTGTGTTCAAGTCGAAACTATCGGGCCAGACATATCCCACAAGCGCACTGGTGCATTCGCCAAAGACTTGAATCGGCACTGGTGTTTCGTCGACCGATTGGATTGCTCGTACTGACTTCTGAAGATGGCACCCTTGCACATCTGGCTGCAAGGGATATGAGCAAGCTCGATCCCAATCAGATTGTTCGAGTTCTAAATGGCGGAAACCAGACTTGGCAGGACTTAGGTTTCCCAATGATTGAAGGTAAGAATAATCTCCTGTGCGAAGTCGACGATATCTGGGAGCGACCGTACGACAATGAGTTGGGGCAGGAACAGAGAATGAAAAAATATCTCGAATGGGAAGTTCAGTTAATGGATCAGGCGATTCGTGACGGCACGACCGATTTTCACTGTTAACCTTTCATTATTTGTTTTTACCGGTATCCACACCTTTCAAGGTTTGCTTGGCTAAAAATTTCACTACGTCAACAAGCGCCAGTTCATGTGACCTGCCGTCTGCTATGGACTGGTTGAATACAGCCACCTGCTGGTGAGCGCTTGTACCGCGTTCCAATATCGTTCGAATGTGATTGATTTCATCCATGCAGCCGAAGAATTCTGCATCTTCGGTGATGAGTTCAATCAGTTCCTCCATTAACTCAGGAAACTCGACCATTGTACCTTGACCAAAATCAATCATGCCTTTGTCGATTCCGTAACGTTGAGCGCGCCATCTGTTCTCCTGAATAAGAAACGACGAGTATTCTCTCCAGCGCTGATTGTTTTTCTTCAGTCGATACAGCATTCTCAACCAGCACCTGAAAACGGATGCGACTGCAATGGCATCATCTACATGGGTGCAGATGTCCGAAAGGCGCAGTTCCAGAGTAGAGTAGCGCCAACTCGGTCGAATATCCCACCAGATCTTCGTTGGATTTTCAATGATGTCAAGATCCACAAGTACATCGACGTGCTTCATGTAATCCGCGTGGCTCTGGAAATACGGAGGCACTCCTGTTCTCGGCATCTGTTCAAATACAGAGACTCGGTATGATTTCAAACCAGTATGTTCGCCTCTCCAAAACGGGGAAGAAGTGGTTAGCGCAAGCATGTGAGGCAGAATATAGGATGCCTGGTTCATCAAATCAATTCTCAGTTCATCGTCTGGTATTCCGATATGGACATGCATTCCACTAATGTAAAGCCTCAGAACGACGCGTTGCAGTTGTTCGGCAAGTTCCTGATAACGCTCGTCATCGGTAATCAGCGTAAAACCGAACGAGAAAGGGTGTGTAGAGGAAGCAATGATCAAACAGTCATGCTTTCTTGCAATTCGAGCGATTGTTCCTCGTAGAGAAACGAGTTCTTCACGTGCCTCTTGCATTGTCTGGCAAACTTTAGTGCCAACTTCAATTTGACACTGCAGAAGTTCTTTTGATACCTGACTTCCCAGTTCACGACTGCACTCTTCCATAAGCGCGGGAGGCATTGTTGACACCAGGTTTAACGTCCCGATATCGATAACGAGATATTCTTCCTCTATGCCGACGGTAAATTCAGGTTGATCTGTCACTGTAAGTCCTTTAAGATGGAATACACCGCATCGACAAGCAATTTCACCGAGTTATTCGCTATGATGTGTTAGCAGTTTGGAAATGAACACTCTGGAAATTATAAACTTTACGGAAAGGTTATACCTAAGCAATTGATTTATTGGCCAAGGCAAATTTTTTGTCACGCTAACCGAACGCCATCGACTCGTGATTTTAGCCTATGGATCACAAGTATGTTCAGGCCACTGGCATGAAACCATGCACTGTGCCTGATTTGAACCGCTTCAGGTGATGCCGCAACCGATTTTCAGTATTCTTTCAGTGAACTGTCCTATGGGAGTACGGATTTTTCCTGTTTCGGCTGTTGCCGAACAACGATTTTTCGCAATCACAATTCGGTGGGTCATCGACATACGGCCCCGGTGATCGGCGAACGCCGACCCCTGCGTCGCGTGTTCCCGGCCAGGCCCAGATAATCCAGGAGCAAACGTGCGTTGGTGCGCAATTTGCGCATCGTCGGCGCAACTGATTCTGCGTGCCGTCTGATCACCGAGATCGCAAATCGGCGAAGTGCCGTGACGTTTTCCGGTCCATGCCCGGTGCGAATCAGAAGGTGATCCTCGTGCCAGGTGTTTGAGTCGTCCAAAATGCGATGATTCGATTCAATGGTCCAATGGCCGCGGTTGAGCCCCAGCAAAGTCTTCGGATCAGCCTGAGCGGCTTGCAGTGAGGTGATCCCGACAACGGTTTCCTGCGTCGTCTTGGTTACCTCGCCACGCCGGTAGTGGTCAATCGTGCGACGAATGCGGAATATCTGCGCGATGTCCGGAAATTTCGACTCGCGATTCAGATACGCCATCAGTTCGGCATTGTCGCTGACCCGGATTTCGCGGATCTCATGACGTCCATGCTGGACCTTGGGCACCTTTTTCCCTGCATCGGTCGCGTCACCGGTGCGGGTGACAAAGTCAGCTTCAGTATCCGGTCTGAGTCGAAGCAGATCGGTAAAATGAATACTCACCTCGCCAGTGAGATCTTTCTGGTTGTTCTTGAGAATAAACATATAGTGCCCGCCCCGGCTGAGAATATAGCTCGCAATCGCATGCTGCGTCAACAGCGCATCAGCGGTGATCACTTTGCCATTGAGGTCATCAATCGATTTCAGCAACGGGATGCACGCGCCGATCTCGTTGGTGTACTTTTGCTCCTCACTCCCGTCCGAGTCAAGCCTCATCTTTTTTTTTGCCAGATGCATGCGACTTTGATGCCCACAGGCGCCCAGCACATGAATCTGGCGATTGTTCCCGTCAACCGCTCCTTTCATCGTCTTGCCATCGATCGCAATCGCCTCATCGCAGCCGTCAATCGATATGCACCATTTGCGAAGCGCGTCATCGAACTGCCCGGGGTCGGTTCTGACCAGCGCCTCGCGGATGCAATACACGCTTGGACGCTGGACTTTGCCACGCCGCAATCCAACCCTGAAATGACGAAGCACCTTTTCTGACTGCGCCTGTACCCATTCGCCCATCTCCTGATAGCCGCGCGCACCGCAAACTGTGGCTGCCGCCGCAATGGCCAGCAGTGTCCCGAGGCGATAGCGCCGCCCGCGACGCCCGCGCGGGTCCTCAATGTGTGAGAAATAATCCAGCAATGACTTGAAATCCGCGTCCGTATACATTTTCCTGCAAACTCCTTTCGGGAAATAGTGGGAATCAAGATGTGCGCCACCGAGCAACCGGCGCGCATCTGACCGAAGCGGGCGCACAAACATCAGCTTCGGTGATGAGCCTTGTCGGTAGCCGCGGCGTTGTCGCCGATAGCCGGCCGTCTGCCCGATCTGTATCCAGTTCTCCGCGCGATAACAGGTTCCGGCAAAGCGCTGCGGGTCAACGAAAGTCTCCATCAGCAGCACCGGGTGTCCGAATCGCACCGGCCAGTCCTTGACGACACGCTTGGCCAGCAACGATAAAGTGCGGGATGCGAGATTCGCAATCGGCTCCAGAATGAGGAATCTGCTCTGGTTGGTGATCAGGTGCAGTCTTGCGCCACGGTCTCTTGGGTACCAGCCGAGCCACTCATCTCGGGCGCGGCTTTTCAGGGCCGCCGCATAAAATGAACTCAGCGCAACCCATCGGCCCTGCAAAACCGCGGCATAAAACGCGCTCTCACCGATCTTGTGCGGGGCGCCAAGATAGTGATGCTGCCGCATCAGCGCAAGGAATTTCTCCTCCTCGTCGCGTCTGACCGGTACGATGACCAACTCCGACAAATTCATCTCTCACCGTTTCAGTTCAACTTCAGTTGGCTGAACCATACACGAATCAATCAGAAAAGTCCAGTATCAGACGCTATTTATTTCATATCATACAGTTGAACTGAACAAAAATTCGCCCTGATTTATTGGCAACAATTTTATAAATTAGAGAACCAGTGGCATCCATGACTGGCGTCGAAGTGAAGCAGTCACAGACTGCCAAGACTTTGAACAATTTCAAGGTAGTGGTTTAAACTCCTTTTATCGTTCTCACAAAGTTTAAATCTTGTGAGAATGCTGCCGAGTACGAACACCAACTGCAAGGGTATAGCTGTCTTGGGAACCTGTAGTTTTCCAAAAGCTGTCAAGCCATAATCTGCTTTACGAGTTGACCGATACCTGCCGGATTCTCTGTAACGTGAACTCCGCATTCCCGCAACACGGAAATTTTTTCGGATGCTGTGCCTTTGCCACCTGCAATAATCGCTCCAGCATGCCCCATACGCTTACCAGGAGGAGCGGTTACACCTGCAATGAAAGCAGCAACCGGTTTGGTTGAATGATCCCGAATCCATCGTCCGCATTCTTCTTCGTCGGTTCCGCCGATTTCACCGCACATCACGATTGCTTCTGTTTCAGGGTCTTCATTGAACCATTTGACTACGTCAACATGCTTTGTTCCGTTCACTGGATCACCCCCAATGCCCACGCAGGTTGATTGTCCGATTCCGAGTTTGCTCAGTTGGTCGACTACCTCATAAGTCAATGTTCCAGATCTTGAAACCACGCCAATCGCCCCTTTCTTGTGGATATAGCCGGGCATGATACCAATCTTGATTTCGTCCGGTGTGATTACTCCCGGACAGTTGGGTCCAATTAAGATTGTTTTGGAATTAATCATTTTGCGGCGAGTTTCGATCATGTCCTTCACCGGAATTCCTTCGGTGATGCAGATGACCAAGTCAAGTTTCGCTTCAACAGCCTCATTAATTGCCGCTGCTGCAAATGGTGGTGGAACATAGATCACTGAAACGGTCGCTCCAGTTTGTTCTTTTGCTTCAACAACAGTGTCGTACACTGGAACTCCTTCGAACTCCTGCCCTCCTTTGCCAGGTGTGACTCCGGCAACGAACGCATTTTTTCCATCGGCGTAGTCCAGACAGTTACGCGTATGAAATAATCCAGTCTTTCCGGTCATTCCCTGCGTCATCACGCGGGAATCTCGATTGATCAATATCGACATCTAATTTCCTCTCACTGCTTGAACAACTTTTTCCGCCGCGTCATCCATAGTATCGGCAGTGATTAGTGTAAGCCCTGATTCATTCAGAATTTGTCTGCCTCGGTCAACATTGGTTCCTTCAAGCCGAACCACAACCGGAATTTTCAACTCTATCTGGCTGAATGCAGCCACCAAGCCCTCCGCAATAACATCACAACGCATGATGCCGCCGAAAATATTGACGAGTATGGCCCCAATTCTTTTGTTGCCCAGCATAATTTTGAACGCGGCGATCACCTGCTCTGTCGTGGCACCTCCGCCTACGTCAAGGAAGTTTGCTGGTTCTTCACCATACAGCTTGATGATGTCCATGGTTGCCATGGCCAAACCTGCTCCATTCACGAGACATCCAATATTCCCATCAAGCGATATATAGGACAAGCCTGCATCCGTCGCTTCAATTTCAGATGGTGATTCTTCTTCATAATCTCGATATTCCACTATATCGGGATGGCGATAGAGTGCGCTGTCATCAAAAGTCATTTTTGCATCCAATGCGATCACATCACCTCCTTCGGTGATGACCAGAGGATTGATTTCTGCCAGTGAAGCATCACTTTCCCAAAAAGCCCGGTACAGAGACTTCAGAAAACCCGCTGCCTTGCTCACTAAATCTTCCGGCATGCCGACAAACCGAGCTGCCGCATTTGCATTTTCTTCCGTCAGGCCAATTTCCGGGCTGATGTGAACTTTGTGAATTCTTTCAGGGGTTTCGGCTGCCACTTCTTCGATTTCCATGCCGCCTTCCGGGCTTACCATCAAGACAACTTTCTGTTCGGTTCTGTCAACGACCAGTCCCGCATAAATTTCTGACTGAATTCGAATGCCTTCTTCAATCAGTAGCGTACGAACAATTTGCCCGTCCGCTCCAGTCTGAGGTGTGACCAGTGGCTTGTGCAATATCTCTTGTGATGCCTGCAGAGCTTCTTGTTCGGACTGAACCACACGAACACCGCCTCCCTTGCCTCGACCGCCGGCATGAATTTGCGCCTTTACCACCCAGATACTGCCGCCAAGCTCGGACAATGCCTGAGGTACCTCATCCACCTCACGGCAAACGATGCCACGCGGGGTGATCACATCATACTGCCGCAAAATTTCTTTAGCCTGATACTCGTGTACTTTCACTGATCCTCTCTATCTTATGGTTACTGAAATATGATGATGAGTTTTCGCTAGAACATCTTTCGAACGGCATTGCGAACCGTACGTCCAATCTCGACTGGAGAATCAATCACGACGACTCCTGCATCTCGCAGCGCTTCCATTTTCTTCTGGGTTCCGCCCAACCCTGCTGAAATGATCGCACCTGAATGCCCCATTCGACGATCCGGCGGTGCATTTTGCCCTGCGACATAAGCAATGACTGGTTTCAAGTAGTTGTTGGAACTAAGAAATTGTGCAGCTTCTTCTTCTGCAGCACCTCCAATTTCACCGATCAGCAGCACTGCATCTGTATCTGGATCGTTCTCGAATAGTTTCAGACAATCTACGAATGACATCCCCTGCACTACGTCAGCTCCGATTCCAATACAAGTCGACTGTCCAAGTCCGTCGCTGCAAAGTTGGTTGACTGCTTCATAAAATAGCGTACCTGAACGAGAAACTATGCCGATTCTCCCAGGCTGATAAATCGATGTTGGCATAATTCCGATGTTGCATTGACCGGGTGCGATAATCCCCGGACAATTCGGACCGATCATTCGGGAGTTAGAGTTCTTCAATCTCTCCTTGATTCGTACCATATCCAGAATTGGCACCCCTTCGGTAATGCAGACAATCAACTCAATATTTGCATCGATTGCTTCCATAACGGCATTTTGTGCGGCGCGTGGCGGGACGAACAATACGGATGCGGTTGCATTAGTGGCTTCGCGTGCCTCTCTAACTGTATCGAACACAGGCAGATTCAGATGTTTCTGTCCGCCGCGTCCTGGAACGACTCCACCGACAATTCGGGTTCCATACTCAATTGCGCGATGGGAAAAGAAACTCCCTCGATAACCGGTGATACCCTGACAAAGCACTCGGGTACGCGAATCAATCAAAATACTCATGACTGTGGTTTCATCGGATTTTCTTAAGGATGTCGATTGCCTCGCTCATGGTTTGGGCGAGTTGGAACGGCATTTTTGAATTACGTAGCAAAGTGATGCCAAGTTCTTTTTTCGTTCCGGCAAAACGCACGACTACTGGAATTTTGATCGGAGTTTTTTTGTGCGCGGTAAGGATGCCCTCCGCAGCAGTATCGCAGTGCGCCAGCCCGCCACCGACTACATTTACCAGCAATGCTTTCAGTGAACTGTTTTGCAGAACGGTTTCACAGGCGTTGGCAACGTCGGAACGGGACGCAATTGGCGGCAGATCAAGAAAATTAGCGGGCTCGCAGTGATGGAGTTTCAGTAAGTCCATGGTTGCCAGTGCCAGACCTGCGCCACTTACCAGCAATCCGATGTCTCCGTCCAGTCGCACATAGTTGTAACCAGTTTGAGCACGAAGTTTTCGATCTGATTCCTGATTGATCTCTCGAATTTCGCTGAATTCAGCGTGACGGAACAGTGCGTTATCGTCGATTTCCATCTTGACGTCCAGACTCATCAAGCGACCGTCACTTGTAACTGCAAGCGGATTCAGTTCAATCATCAAGGCATCTAGCTTGACAATCGCACTGTGCAAATTGCGACAGACTTCTGTGTAATTAGATGCGAGATCTCCTTCAAGTTCCATTTTTTCTGCCAGTGCTGATAACTCGCTTTCATTCGGCGGCTCGTCTATGGATAGTGCAATTCTTTCTATTGCCTGTGAGGATTCGAGTACCACTGTCTCAATTCCTGAGCCTCCGGCTTTGGCTGCAAGCAAAACCAGTTGTCTTTCGTAGCGATCCAGCAAAACTGCGAGATACAGTTCTCGTTCGATTTCACATCCTTGCTCAACATAGATGGCGTCTACCTGCAAACCATCTGCACCGGTTTGAGTTGTAACTAGTCGACTGCCGATAAGATCATTGGCCAGCGTGTCTACTTTCGACACGGACCCAGCAATCTTGACGCCGCCGAATCTTCCTCGGTCGCCTGCGAGTATCTGAGCTTTCACCACCCAGCTATCAGCGTCAATCGACTTTGCCACAGATACGGCCTCTTCGGACGAGAACGCAACTCCTCCTGGAGGAAAAGAAAAACCGTACTGCCTTAGCAGTTTCTTCGCTTGATATTCATGTACGAACATGAGATTGCATTGCCTTATAGCGCAAAGTCGAGTCTAGCATGATCACCCATTGTAACCGAAGCGAGCAAATGAACAGACGACTGTTGTATACAATATACAATTCCTGTCGAATTGGCTGTTTGGCAAGTCAAATCAGTTCAAAATAATGAAATTGAAAGGTATGTCGTATCACTGAAATTGTTGCGTCGTTTCATTGTTTGACAAATTCTAGCTGTAGATTCCTAATGCCAGACGTCAGGCATCTCGTTCTTTCTGCGATCTATGAACTCGTTCAATGCTTCGTCAATTCCAGGGTCGAGATCCGGTTTTTCGTAGTCCGCGAGCAATTGTTTCCATTTGGTGTTGGCTCTTTGGGCGACATCCTGACTGCCTTCCTCCAGCCACTGCTCCCACGGAGTAGTACTGAACAGTTCGGATTCATAGAAAGCACTCTCATAGTGCTCAAGCGTATGGGTGCTACCGAAAAAGTGGTTGCCGGGTCCTACTTCTTCAAACGCATCGGAAGCGAACTGACTCTCGTCAACGTTAATTCCTTGGACAAACTTATGTAGTGAACCGAGATAGTCGGCATCAATGACAAATTTTTCATAGCTCACGCTCAGTGCACTTTCCATCCATCCCACCGCATGAAGAATGAAATGAGCGCCGCACAAGACGGCAGCGTTCAATGCATTGACACTTTCGTTGGTGGATTGAGCGTCTACACACTGAGAACTCGTAAATCCGCCGCTGCAGCGAAGCGGCACTTTGAATCTTCGGGCGAGCTGTCCTACCACATATGATGCAGCCGCGGATTCGGGGGTTCCGAACGACGGCGATCCAGCACGAAGGTTTACGGTGGTAATGAAGTTTCCAAATATGGCTGGAGATCCAGGACGTACCAATTGCCCCAAGGCTACGCCGACCATTACTTCTGCCAGTGACTGTGCAATAGCACCGGCAATTGTTACCGGTCCCGTAGCTCCGCTGAGAACGAAGGGCACAACTACCGGTTCCGCATAAGCGCGCAGTGCACCAGTCATTGCGCCATCGTATACCAGCGGAGAATTCATGTTGATGTTACCGCTGATCACACAGTTTTTATCGACAAAGTCCTCCCCGAACAGAATTCGAGCCATCTCGATTGAATCCAGCGCTCTCTCCCGAGTTGTCACGGATCCCATGAAAGGCATATCAGAGTAACTCATATGCGCATAAACCATATCCAGGTGACGCTTGTTTACTGGCTGGTCGACCGGCTCGCAGACGGTTCCGCCGGAATGATGAATCCAGGGTGATGCATAGGCCAATTTCACCAGATTCTGAAAATCCTCAATTGTTCCGTAACGCCTTCCCTTATCAAGATCCGACACGAATGGTGCGCCGTAAGCAGGAACGAATACGATGTCTTCACCCCCAACTGGAGCGGAACGTTCTGGATTTCGACCGTGCATGACAAATGATTCTGGAGTGGTTTCGAGCAGACTGCGTACATGTCCTTTATCAAATCGAACGCGATTGCCTTTTACGTCAGCCCCCGCTTCTTTCCAAATCTCCAGTGCATCGTCGTCGCCTCTGAATTCCACACCTACTTCCTGGAGAATCTGGTCGGTCTTTTCTTCAATCAGATCGAGTCCTTCTTCACTCATGATTTCATAAGGCGGAATTTCTCTTTTGAGACCGGCAATGATGATCGGGGTACTGGTGTTTACTGCTGAACGGCGCCGAATTCGGCCTCGTTCAGCAGTACTGCTATGCTGTGCTGCGTCTACCATGATTGAAAGGGAAGTACCTAATGAAATTAATCGGTGAATCGTTCAATAATTGTACATGCAATTCAATTCATGCAATTGCTTAGCGGTCTCTATCGGTTGTCGGTTCCTATCTGGAAATTCAGGCAATCTCGCACTGCTACTGTTTGCGAATTACAATTAAGCAATGCGGAATCCAATTCACAACATGTCACCATTGCTAGCGGGTACTACCGCCGGCAAACTCGTTGCGTTTGCGATGGGAGTTGGCGTATTTTTTGCTCTTCCAAATCTAGTAACCGATCTCAGCGAGTGTGGTCGCTGGGCAATCCTGTTCTGGTACCCTACGCTAGGAGGGATTATCGGAATCTCCAACGTTGTGAAAACGGAGCCGATTTTCAATCTGCGTATACACTGGTGGCAGCGCGCTCCAATTATGGGTGCATGGATGAATTTGATGGTTGTGCTTTTTGCTTTTGAGGGGATGCGTGAATTTACCATGACGATTCACTTCAGCAACGGAGAATTGTCCTCCCCTTTCTGGTTTGTACTGGACGGTGCGGTTATCGGTGTCGTTGTCGGCTATGTTTCAACCAAAGTAGAGCAGTGGCATTCTCGCAGGAAATCGATTCTGGATCAATTGTGAAAGGATGCAATGGCATTGGCAGCCGGAAATCATGATGAGCGTGCAAAATAAACAATGTATGATTGATGTTTACATGAATCAGGGAGTCTCGACATGAAATTGGTGTTTGACGAGGTAGAGAAAGCTCTCAAACTGCATTCATGGTCCATTGACGCCGCTGAGTTTCATGGCATGCTGTCCGGCTTGATTTGTGCGGGTGTTGAGGAAGATGACATAGATAACTGGTTGCCGGTATTGATTGGCGAAAGGTATTTGACTGAAGAAGAGTACAAACCGATTGAGTTTGATGTACTCGATGCCTATTTTGAAGTTCGAAGCAATTTGGATGCGGATGGATTTGGATTCCAAGTCCTGTTGCCGGACGAGGGTCAATCGCTTGAACGTCGTGTACGCTCCATGAGTTCCTGGTGTAAGGGATTTTTGCTAACCTTGATTGAGTATGGTGAAACAGAAGTTGATGAGCTGTCTGAAGACTGCTCGGAATTTGTTCTCGACTTGCAGCAGATTGCTGATCTGGAAATCGATGAAGATGAGCCAGAGGATGAACTGGATATCGCCTATCTTACGATTGAGGAACACCTGCGGGTTGGTGCTCAGCTGATATACGAATATATAAATCCGCACAGGAGCCCGGACAGTGAAACGGAAGGAGTATTGCCGGCATGACTCACGAATTACGTCGCAAACGGCTGATGGATCAAGTTGGCAATGGAATCGCAATTATTCCGAATGCTCCGCAACGTCAGCGAAACTCGGATGTGTTTTATCCATATCGCCCGGACAGCGATTTTTATTTTCTCACGCACTTTCCGGAGCCTGATTCCGTTGCCGTGTTTGCGCCGGGCAGCGACCATGGTGACTACATTCTTTTCTGTCGGGAGAGAAATCCTGAAATGGAGCGATGGGAAGGTTATCGAGCTGGACTGGAAGGCGCAGTTGAAACATATCATGCCGACGCTGCTTATCCGATTTCTGAACTCGATGACAAGATTCCAGAGTTACTGGGAAATCGGGAGAAAATTCATTGCAGCATCGGGCGCTATCCGGAATTTGACGAAAATGTAGTCAAGTGGCTGAATCAGGCACGACGAAAAATTCGCTCAGGTATCGGTTCGCCGAATGAGATCGTCGATATCAGTCGTACCATTCACGAATATCGTTTGTTCAAACAACCGGACGAAATCGAACTTCTAGAAGTTGCAGCGAATGTCTCTGCCAATGCCCACAAGGAGGCCATGCAGATCTGTCGATCGGGGATGATGGAGTACGAGGTTCAGGCCGCAATCGAGTACCAGTTTCAGAAACACAATTGCAGAACTGCATATCCAAGCATCGTCGCTTCTGGTCCGAATGCCTGTGTCCTGCACTACATTGAGAATGCTTGTAAGCTGAATGAAGATGATCTGCTACTGATCGATGCGGGTGCGGAAAACGACTGTTACGCTGCGGACATCACCCGTACTTTTCCAGTTAATGGGAAGTTCAGTTCTCACCAAAGAGCCGTTTACGAAATTGTTCTCGAAGCGCAACAAAAATCCATTGAAAAAGCAATTCCGGGAAATCGATATAGTGATGTTGATGAAACAGCCACATCAGTAATTATTGATGGATTGATTGATCTCGGCATTCTGAAGTGTAGTGCGATGGAAGCCTTGGAGAAAAAGGCTTACCGCCCGTACTATATGCACAAAATCGGACACTGGCTCGGACTGGACGTTCACGATGTAGGAGAGTACCGCGACAGCGAAGGGTCGCGCAAACTTGAGGCTGGAATGTATATGACGGTCGAGCCTGGAATTTATCTTGTTCCCTCCGACGACCTGGATGAGAATTGGCACAACATTGGAATTCGAATTGAAGACGATGTTCTGCTGACTGATGATGGAAATTTCGTTATGACTGCGGGCGCGCCCAAATCCATTTCCGAGATTGAACAACTCATGTCAGACTAGGTTGTTGCCTAGATATTGCCTTGAGAACAGTTTATGGATGCCGAACTCGACTTTGATTTGATCATCAATGGGGGAGGTTTGGCGGGAGCAAGTCTTGCCTGTGCTCTTGCGTCGTCAGGATTTCGGATTGCCCTCATTGAAGCAAAAGAGCTCAACCACTCGGAGCAGTCTAGTTTTGATGCCCGTGTTATTGCCTTAACTTATAGTGCTGGAGCAATATTTCGCAATTTGAATGTCTGGCAGGGATTGAAGGCGGGTTCCACTACTCCAATTCGTCAAATTGAAGTGACGAACCATCGACGACGGGGACGTGCTCGACTGCAGGCAAGCGATGTCGGCTATGAATCCCTTGGCTGGAATGTAGACGCTCGTACACTAGGAGAGCAATTGTATCGACGGCTTCGAGAACTGGAGGGCGTTGTGATATTTTGTCCTGCAACTCTGAAGGAGTATGAAATTCGCGACGATTGCGTAACCGCGAGTGTTGAGTCCGAAAGAGATGAAACAGTTCACCAATTGACTGCGAGAATACTGGTTGTCGCTGATGGCGGTGGTTCAAGCATTCGGCAGCAGTTGAAGTTTGAAGTTCGCCAAATACCTTACGCACAAGCAGCACTGGTATGTAGAGTGGACACTGACAAATCGAATCGATTCACTGCCTATGAGCACTTTATTGAATCTGGTCCGCTTGCGTTGCTGCCTGTTGGCGAATCGGGTTACTCAGTTGTATGGACACTGGAGCAGGGCAGGCTCAAGCATTTGCTGGAAGATTCAGAGGAGAAATTTTTGGAAGAGCTTCAGAATGAGTTCGGCGATAGAGCAGGTCGCTTTGTGGCAGTCACCGGTACACGAAAATCCTATCCATTAGTGCTGAGCAAGCTTAAAAAATTCGTACGACCGCGCGTTGTGATCGTTGGCAATGCCTCGCACACCGTTCACCCAGTTGCTGGCCAAGGATTCAATCTGGCTCTGCGAGATGTTGCTGCGCTGGCCGATGTTCTTGAAACTCACGACAGGCGCGGATGGGATATTGGCAGTTATGACGTACTCGCACATTATGAACGTTGGCGCTTACGGGAAAGCAATACAGTTACTTGGTTTACCGACAGTCTGATTCGTACGTTTTCAAACGACTATCCGCTTTTCTCGGTTTTCAGAAATATGGGTCTGGATATAGTACAAACTTTGCCTCCACTGCGACGAATTCTTCTTGCACGTACGATTGGACTACATGGAAGACAGTCGAAACTAGTTGGAGAAGGATGAGAGTAACGGTTGGAGAATTATGGCGAGCCGCCCGGATTTCGACATAATCGTAGTTGGTGCGGGTCTGGTGGGACTTGCATTCGCTTGTTCGATGCAAGACTCCGGCTATCGAATTCTGATAGTTGAAGCTGGCGACTCGCCAATGTACGATGACAGTCAGTTTGATGTGCGGGTAAATTCCATCAATCTGAGTTCTGAAAGATTTCTTGATGCCTTAGGAGTTTGGCCATTGGCATCGGAAAAACGAGTTACTCCATTCCATACGATCAAGGTTTGGGATTCGGTTGGAGGAGGAATCGAGTTTCATGCCGATGAAATTGGTGAACAATACTTGGGCCACATCGTGGAGAACAATGTATTGACGACCTCGCTGATGGAACGGATTGATGGTGCTGAAAATATCGAAAAGATGTTTGGCGTACAACTCGAATTCGTACAAGCTGAATCGGATCATGTACGCGTGAAAATTCACGATCGGGAGCCGTTCACCAGTAATCTCGTTATCGGTGCAGACGGTGGAAATTCGATGGTCAGAAAGATGGCCGGCATAGATTGTATTGAAGAGCCTTATCATCAAAGAGCTATTGTCGCTCAGATAGAAGTCTCCGAGCCGATTCCGGGCACCGCTTTTCAACGATTTCTGCCAACAGGCCCCCTGGCCTTGCTTCCTCTAACCGCTGACAGTTATTCAATTGTCTGGAGCTGTTCTCTTGAGCGAGCAGAAAACTTGGAAAAATGTGAAGCTCGAGAGTTTGAGGAGCAGCTTGACAGGTGCCTCGATTACAGGTTCGGCGAAGTACGGTTGATGAGTGGAAGAGCCGCTTTCAATTTGAGAAAGCTGCAGGCAAGATCATATTTCTCTGGTCGAACGGTGTTATTGGGCGACGCCGCACACGTCATCCATCCACTAGCTGGCATGGGTGCAAATTTGGGTTTGATGGACGCCGCGGCGTTATACGATGTACTGTCTAGTTCCTCGAGCCCGGAGGATGATCCGTGGAATTACTCAAGTATGAGGAAGTACGAAAGATGGAGAAAATCAGCGAATATACCTGTAATCAATCTTATGGATGGTTTTGACAAAGGATTTCGGACTTCATCACAAGCCATGCGGATGATGTTGGGTTTGGGGCTCACCTTCACCAATCGATTGAGCATTGCAAAGCAGAAAATCATTCGCCTTGCTTGCGGAATTTCCGGAGACATTCCGAAAATTGCCAGGCGGTCCTGAAATTCTCGGTCGTTTCAACTTCTGTACGCAGCCAATTGCGGTTTTTATGCGCACAGCAATCGATAGTCTACAATAGTAGTTGATACGAATTGCTGGAGAGTGAATCAGTGAATCAGTCCAGTTTGGTCAGTGCAGGTTTACGCACAACTCTTCCCAGACGCTTGATTCTCAGCATCCTTGAGAATTCAACGGACCGTCATTTGGGTGCAGAAGAAATTTATCGTGCCCTGCACGAAGCGGGCGAAGAGGTGGGGTTGGCAACCGTTTACCGGGTATTAACCCAATTCGAGCAATCCGGTCTTGTCTTGAAGCATCGTTTTGATTCCGACAAATCCTATTATGAGCTGAATGACGAAGTCCACCATGACCACATGGTTTGCATTGAGTGTGGTCGTGTCTATGAATTTGTTGATGCTGAAATTGAACGCCGGCAGCAAGAAGTAGCAAATTCAGTTGGATTTGTTTTGCAGGATCACTCATTGCACATGTACGGCGTCTGCACGGGGATGAAAGAAGATGGGAAGTGCTCTATGTCTGAAGAAAGTGTGCATGGCATTCATCGGGTAGGCGACGAGCAGTAACCCGATCGCGCTTACGGCCGCTTCGTTCACCTCACGGATACGCATCGTCCAATTGCAACCAATTTCAGCAGCGCCTCGAATGTCTTCTCAATCGTCAGGCGGTCTTTTTCCCGGTTGTATTCGGCAATCAGGTTCTCATAGCGTTGCTGGGAATTGATCCTCAACGGGTTTTGCGCGAGCATCAACGCGAGGCGCTTCTAAATGACATTTTTGAGATTCTGTACCTGCGTGTTCTTTTGAGACTATTCGCAAACTCCTGGCGTAGCCTTTCAAAGTCGATGGTGGAGATGTTGGTCAGCGCGCGGGCCTCGTGCCGGTCAGGTCGCGCGTGGTGGCCAGTTTCGAGCTGAGATTGATGATGCGCACCACGGTCATGGTGGTGATCAGATCGCGGCGGCGGTTTAGTCTTACCCCAATTTGGTAGAGACGTTAGGATTTGAGAGGTTACCAGCGCCCTTAAGGGCGCTGGTAACCTCTGGTTGCGCTTTTTTCAGCTGCGCTTCATACTCGACTGGACTCCTATTACCCAGACTCGTATGCAATCGTCGGGTGTTATACCAAGACTCGATATACCGAATCACTTGCTGTCTTAGTTCCTTCGCTGACTTTAAACGATCCGTTTTCAAAACGCTTTCCCGCTTCAATGTGGCAAACCATGATTCGGCTTGCGCATTGTCATAACAATCACCAACACTGCCCATCGACTGCTTGATCCCATGCACTCGACACAACGCTTGAAAGGCCTTCGAACTGTATTGTACTCCTTGGTCCGAATGGTGAATCACGCCTTCGCAACTCCGACCTCGAAGTGCCATCTGCAAGGCCTCACTCATCAAACCGACGTCCTGGCAGGTTTTCATCGACCAGCCCAAAATCCGTCGGCTACAAGCGTCCTGCACCACCGCCAAATACAATACACCGTCTAACGTATGCAGATATGTCGCATCCGCTACCCACAACTGATCCGGCTCGGATACGTTAAATTCACGATTCACTCGGTCTACTATGCCGTGCGCGCGACCCGAGCAACGGGTGCTACGCACAAATTTTCGAGCTGCACACGCCGATAATCTCGCCTTTTGCATCAATCGAGCGACTCGATTTACACTCACTTTGATCCCACTCTTACACAACTGCGCAGCAATGCGAGGTGCACCATAAGTCCAACCACTTTCGACCAATACACCACGAATCGCCACCAATAACTTTTCATTGGCTTGCGATCGCGGACTCGGCTTGCGGTTTCGCCACGCATAATAACCTGATTCTGAAATCTCTAATACCCGACACATCAAACGGATCGCAAAGTTCTTCCTCTCCGCTTCGATTAATTCGTACGCCCGGTTCCACCACGATGGCCCCCGCTGTCGGCGGCAAACCAGGCTGCCGCTTTTTTTAAGAACGCATTCTCCTGCTCTAACTCCTGATTGCGACGCTGCAAGCGACGCAACTGCGACACTTCACTCTCACCTGGCTCCGATTCACTCGCCTTCGCCTTGGCTTGACGTTTCCAATTTTGAATCGTCGTCGCCGAGGGCTCGTATCTGCGCGCTAACTCTCGCACCGATACCCCAGCTTCATGCTCCGATAATATATGTTCCTTAAATTCCTCGGAATAGTTCCCTTGACTCATCTCCGATTTTCCTCCAAATCTTTGGATTACTCTATTACTAATGTGTCTCTACATTATCGGGGTAGTACCAGTTTCGTTAAGTGGACAGCAGTGGTTCCAGTGCACAGTTGCACAGGCTACCGAACACTACGGCGATATGACCATAGGGTTCGGTGCGCAGGATGTTGAAGAAATGCTGCAGGTGTTCTGAACGAATCGGTTCGCCTCTGAAATACAGGCGCAGCAGTTCGATGGCGCCGGCGGGCAGTTTAGAGAGATTGGCGAAAGTTCGTTTTAGTTTTTGCCATGCTCGCGGTAGGATTCAAGCACGAGAATGGCGGGTGGGGAGTTTCGGTTAGGGACGGAGTCGATATACATGACTGGGTGTTAAAGCGGATAAAGAAGTCGTGTCAAGGGTGAAGATGGATGCAATAGATGGAATTACATGGGAACAAATTGAAGTGGTAAAAGCCGAGATGTTCAATGAACACTACGGTTTCGGTTCGAATCACACTAAAATCTTCTGGAAGTTCAGGCTAATGGCGCTGGACGAGCCCGGAACACCGCCCGAAAAGAGGGAACAATCATGAGCCGGAACGACAGGCGATCTGGATATTGTTGGTGCTACACAACTTGACGGTCTGATCGCAGACCACGCCAGTGGAACGATCAGCCTTGCTGATACTTGGCATTGGATTTGGCTCGTAGTACGAAGTAACTGCCTGTTTGGTTCACATCACGTGCAGGCGAGAGAAAAGTTGAGATAGGCCCGGTCCATGATATAGAACGTACCGAATTTGGAAAGTAGTTGGTCCAATATTTTGACGTAATGCAGTTTGTCATCGGAGATATGGATGAAAGCCGGGAGATTGCCGCGTAATTCAAGCAGCGTGTGGTATCAGCACGAATGTCCCAAATGCGTCCTTAGAGATTAGATGGCTGGTGCCCCGGGCGTTCTGTCTAGCTGGGACAATCTAGCCCTATAGGAAGAAGATGTGCTTGGCCCTCTCCCAATCTGGCTCGTATTCATCACGATTACGGTCCTCAATGAAATTGCGCACCCTGAAATCATCTCGCTTTTACTTTCTCGAAGCATTTGCTCCGGGTCTTCATAATTATGCAATGGGTTGTAAGTTCCTTTAATTTTATTGCAGCGATGGCAGGCTAAGACGAGGTTTTTGGGAAACTGGGGAAGCCCTAGATGCTTAAGCCGTTGCTTTGGGATCAGGTGATCCATCTCTCCACAAAAATATCCGAAGCGATCAGCAATCAGATCGTGGAAACAGTAAACACAACGCCCTCCCGCACTGGCCCAAGCCCAAGCGGTCCATTCTTCAAAGTTCAGTTCATTCTTAAGCCCTAACCCATCTTTTCCATTTTACCGCTGAAAAACGCTGATTTGGGGCAATTTACCGCTGCCCCAAAATCCTACCGTGTTGTTTTTATTTGATTCTGATTTCTTTTTGTTGCCAAAACCTCGTTGTAGTGTCCTAATTATTAATATGTTTGTTGACATTCATCAGTCCCACACTATAATCAACTTCATGTTCATCCGCAAAATCAAAACCCGAACCCAATACGGAACCGACTACTTCGCGTTTCGCCTGGTCGAGTCGGTTCGCATCGGTGACAAGGTGCGACAGCGCACCTTGCTCAACCTCGGTTCCGACTTCAGCTTGCCGCGTGAACAATGGAACGAACTGATCGCTGCCATCGAAGCGCAGCGTTCCACCAATTTGCAACTGCTGTCATTCCCCGAACCTATCGCCCGGCTGGCCGAGCGCATCGATGCGCAGCTGTCGCCGAGCAAACCTGCACAAAAGGCACAGCACCATGGTGTTGATCTGAAATCCATGCACCACCGACAACTGCGCAGCATCGGTGGTGAAACCGTTGCATTGCATGCGCTGCAACAGTTAAAGTTCGAAGAACTGCTCGCATCGTTGGGGGTCCAGGAAAAACGACGCAAACTGGCCATTGCCCAGGTGGTGGCACGCATGGTGCATCCATCAAGCGAACGCGAATCGTTTCGCTGGCTGTGTGATGACAGCGCGTTATGCGAGTTGCTGGGTCTTTCCATGTCACAGCTCAAGCTCGGTGCGCTGTATCGTTCAGCCGATGTCATGTACCGTCACCGCGAGGCCATTGAAAGGGCCATGTATCAGCGTCAGTGTGAACTGTTCAAACACACTTCGAGCGTGATGCTGTATGACCTGACCAACACCTACTTCAGCGGGCAGGCACATCTGTCGCCGGGACAGTTCGGACGTTCGAAACAAAAGCGCCATGACTGTCCGCTGGTGACGCTGGGCCTGTGTCTGGATGAAAGCGGATTGGTTCGTCGCTGTGAGGTATTGCCGGGCAATGTGTCGGAACCGACGACACTGGCGAGGGCGGTTGAACGTCTCGGAGCCGGTGGTGGGTCACTGACGGTGGTGATGGATGCGGGTCTGTGCACCGAGGCGAATCTGAAGTGGCTGGATGAAGCCGGACATGACTGGGTGGCTGTGGTTCGGAAACGAGCCCAGATGCCGGACACAGACCCGGATGTGGAAACGGTGAACAGCAGCCGAGAGCGAATCCGGATCTGGCGTTTGGATGAAGACGAAAAAGGTCAGGTACAGCTGTGTGTGCATAGTGCGGCAAGACAAAAGACCGAGCGTTCAATGCTGAGCCGGGCGCGCCAGCGTTTCGAGGACGATCTGAAATACTTGAATGAAGGACTTGGCATTCGCGGACGCTTGAAGCGCCATGATCGGGTGGTGGAGAAGATCGGTCGGCTGCGTGAGCGTCACAAGCGCGTCAGCGCTCAGTATGACATTGTGGTGAAAGCGCACGACAAGGCACGCAATGCCATTGCCGTGAGTTGGACTTGCAATCACAAACACCAGGTGCGAGATGATCATGCCGGTTCGTATTTACTTCGCACCTCGCTCAGTGACTGGGATGATGAACGCATTGTTCGTCTATATTGGACGTTGAGCGAAGTGGAAGCGACATTCCGCAGTCTGAAGTCGGAGTTGGGGATGCGTCCTATATATCATCACAACAAATCACGGGTGGCGGCGCATCTGTTCATCTCGGTTGTGGCTTATCAGGCGGTGCATTATTTACGACTGATGCTGCGAGGCAATGGTGTGCACTCAAGTTGGAATACGGTTCGCAACAAGCTGTCGACCCTGCATCGGCTGACGACGGTGATGGATGAAGCCAATGGTCAGCAGATCCGTGTTCGTCAGAACAGTGATGCCAGTGCTGAGCAACGTCGGCTGCTATCGGCGATGAAAGTGGAACTGAATCGGGACCAGCGCATTGAGTGTTGGCCCCGTGAGGAGTTAAGTGTTACAAAAGTAGTGACCTAACGCCTGGTGGTGAAAAATCATGTAATTGAAAATAAAAGGATATTCTTGTCACAATTTAAAAAAATGGCAAAGATGGGCTAAGGCTATTTGATCCACATCGTTCATCGTCATAAATTGTTTGAAATATCGAGATTTGGTGACCGGCTAGAGCCACCTCTAAATTGCTAGCGTACAATATCTCCACAGTCCGGCAAAAACACGAGAGGGTTGTGTTAATTCCTCCCTAATCCGAACTTAGAAATCTGAGACTATAAAAAAGCCCGTACAATAAGGCTTATGCAAATTTTACCCTATACCCAAATCCGAAATTAGAGAATGAATTCGCTTAACATCAGCAAGATTTTAGCGAATTTACTGAATTTTGCAGCTCCGATTATCGAAGACAGGAGCAACACGAAGAATTTGTCTGGATTTGCAGGAGATTGCCAACCTGATGCCTTGTCCGCTGGCATTTTCGCCACTGTACAAAGGTGCGCAACCCTTCCGGAGTCGGAATGGATCAAGCACGGTTCGAAAAAGCGCCACCCGAGGCGCTCAGCTCATAACAGCAGCGGAAAGCCTCGAATTTGATCCAGCGCTTCATCCATCACCTTCCGGTGACAGGCATTGACTTTCACTGTCCATTGCCGGGCATGGCGTACGATCAGTGCGGCGACATCATACAGACGCAAACGCACTGTAGGAGCACGGACAGTTGACAACGAATCCGGCAATACCATCCGCATCAAGGCAAACAGGTAATAGGCCATTGAGCTTAACATCAGCCATGCTGCATTGGCATTAAATTCGGTATAGGGCGAAGGACTCATTGCGTCTGCCTCAAGCGATCCTGCAATCCCCGGCCTTTTTTTGTCAGGCGATACTTCTGTTTACTGCTGCGAGGTCTGTGCGGGATGGTCATTTCCACCAGTTCTGCTTCGATGGCGGGACGCAAATAGAGGAGACGGAAGTTCTTTTCTGCTTTGAGCTCAAGAGCTTCTTGCAGGGATTGGCGATTCATTGGCCCGCTCATCACCCGAAGAAGCCTCAGCACTTCGGTCGTGACTTCGGGTGTGACTTCAGGCGTGCTTATCGGGGACATGTCGGGATCTTGCGGGGCGGAATGCCTGGTCCCACGGTACGCCGCGTGTTCGACGGGACGCGCGAACGTCGTCGTCACCCAATTCTCGGAGACGTTGATCAGCGGCTCGGCGACCTCGTAGTCGCGGCACAACTGGCGAATGCGTCGTATGCCACTACCGATCTGCTCGACCAACCCCATGCGGTACAACATGCCGAACAGGAGGGGATTCCGAGGGACGCTCTTCGTACCCAAGTCCTCTTCACGCATCCCTGCCGGCAAACCGCCCGGCGTCACAATCTCCAAACGGTCGTGGAAGACGTAGACCTGTACATTCGCCGTGGATCGATAGTCCCGATGGGCGATGGCGTTGACCAGCGCTTCCCGCAAGGCATTTTCAGGTAGCTCGAGCCGTTCGTCTCTTCCCCGTGCATGGGGGATCAAAGCTGTGTTGAGCTTGGCCTGTAGGTACGCCATGCAATTCTCGAAGATGGAATAGAGGTCGCTGGTAAACTCCTTCCGGTCGAGGATGTGGGTTTTGGTCACGCCCCGAAGAACCGCGCAGGTCACCCCGGCCCGCAGGGTGTAGCGTGTGATGTCGTCGGCGAACAGCCATGCGCCCGCGTGGGTCATTTCTCCGGACTTGGCCAGATGCAGATTCTCCAGCGTCGTTACGGGCTTCAGGCCTTCGGGAAGCCCTGCTCGGTGAGCGAACCGCTTCCAGTTCTCCTCCGTCAGATCCCGCTCCAAATCGAAGCTTCGGCATGGTGTCTCGTCGTATCTAATGAGCCCTTCCTTGAAGAAAAACTCGCGGATCTCCTCGCGCGACATCTGCTGGCTGCTCGCACCCTCCCGGATGAAGAACTTGCCTCCGAACGAGTAGGGTTTGCTCTGCTGGGCGGGTACTCGCACACATAGAACCTGGCCAGCACTCTCGATCTCAACCGCGATGGGTGGATCGGCTGAACGAGCAATGGACTGGACTTTGGATTTCAGGCGATTGTGATTGCCAACCCCCAATACTTCTCCGTCATCCGCCACCCCCAGCAGAATCGTCCCGCCGGTAGAATTGGCAAAGGCGCATAGTTCCCGTCCGAGTCCGGTCGTGCCGGAGCGCTTGAATTCGGTCGTGAAGCCTTCGCCGAGGGCGACGAGGTTTGAGAGTGTGCTTTGGTTCAAACCGCCACCTCCCCGGACATCAGGCGTGGGAGGAGAAGGTCGCGGGCTCGCCCAAGTTGCTTGTTCTGTCTGTGAAGTCCACCTATTCGACGGAAATTGAGGGATACAAAATCGTCGAACAGCTTCGCAATGTCTTCTTTCGGAGCGAGCAATAGCAATCGGTAGTACAGGTAGCGAAGGTCATTACCATTTTTCGCCTTGACAACTATCGTATTGTCTGATGCCCAAAACTTGGTAGAGCATATTTCAACCGATCCACAATATGCTCCAACACGTCCTAGAATGATCAAAATTTCGTGGTTGAATGAATTGGATCGTCCAATTGGGCCGTTAGAGCCAAAAACGATATACTCGTCATCATCGGCCGTTGTAGGTGCTTTTCCGTTGAAGAAATCAAGCATATCTCCAAATGGAATGAGATCGGTATTCATATTTTCAACTCTTCGAAGTTCCTCTTGATCATCACCGCCAACCGAACGACGTTCCGGTTCGCTCGTTCGTTTTCGCAATGGGTTCCACAAGAGGCTCTGATATCACTCATGTCACTTGATATCTGGTCTCGTCGGCTCCTCCAAATCTCACCCATTGGATTACTTCTTCCTTGCGAAATATCCAGAAGTGCCTCATCCGGTGTACCAGCATCCGTTCCTCTGCGATCCACTTATAGACCGTGTCTCGCTTGATCCCTAGGTAGGCTGCGATTTCGTCTACGGAGAACCACCGATCGTCCATCATTGCTCCAGTCATCCTCGTGAGCCCAGCCGAACCGTTCCGACCAGAGAGTCTGTGCCGGACACGTTTGACTGGTATATGCTCGGATAATCAAGCTCAATACAGATTTTATTGTACCAGAATGATAAATGAATTCTTGAACTCGGCCTGAATGCAACCGTAGAGGAACGGTGCAATGGACCACAGAAACCTCTCGTGATAAAGAATGAATTGCCGGTCGGTGGACCGTACTCCAGCCAACAGCCGGAGACGATCCGGCGCCACTTGATGCGATCTTCTCGATCAAATATATCCAGGCGAGTTCGCGGGCACCGTTCACCACGGTGGGTACGAGCCCTCTTTGAATTGCTCAGCAAGATATTTTCGTCGATTTAACCCATCTGACTAAATTAGTTCTTCAGTACGAACAAGATTGGCACCTGTACAACCCCGGCGGTTGGATTGCCATCTTCAAGTGCAGGTATAAACGTCCAATTTTTTACGGCTTTTCTGGCAGCCTTATCCAATCTTGAATGGCCGCTGGACTGGATAGTTACAATTCTGGATGCTCGCCCCTGTTTGTCTACGTGTACTCGTAAAATTACTTTTCCTTCTTCTTCCCGAGATCTCGACAAGTAAGGGTAGCGCGGTGCCGGATTCGCCAATCCCTCAACTCCGAACCTGGGCTGCGAACTCTTTGGTAGACTAGCCGCACCTAAATTGGCGGTTTGAAGATGATCATTCAGTTGATCACGATTTTTCGGTTCACCACTTTGTTGTTTGGAGTGATCTAGTGCAGCAAGTTGCTTGGGACTTTCTTCTTTTCTTGTATGGTCATTTGCAGGGGGCGCAACTAATTGCTCTGCAGTACTCGCTTTTGATCCCTGTGATTTTTCGATCTTTATCAACTCCAGTTGCTGCTTCTGCTCAAGTGAAGTGATTTGTTTGTTTTCAGGTTGCCCCTCAATTCCAACATTTTCATTCAAGTCTAATTGATCAGACTGCTCCGGTTCGGTATCTTTAAGAACAAGATCGGGCGGATTGAATGCAATGAATTCAATCTGTTCTATATCAGGAATATTCAGATGTGCAACTTCAAGCTCAAAATCACTGGACGTCGCAATATTCTCAACTTCAATTTGTGTCTCAGCAGATTCATTAGGGTTTTCAAGTTGTTGAGAAACCAACTCAATGGAAGCAGCCATTTCAATTTCTGGTTCTAGAATAGAGACCGATTGCGCGAGATAGCGATAATCTTCAGGTTCAAAATTCATTCCCGCAAAGTGGTCAGCATCGTCCAGCCAATTTTCCGTGTCAATTGTCACGTCCTCAGCTGTCGAATTCACAGTCAACACAGTCAATTGCAGTGATTCAGAGTGGCTTACTAGCTCACTTTCAAGTTCATTCCAAACTGCTCGTTCTGCATCCAAGTCTGTAAATTCCACTGATTCTGTTTGCACCTGTTCAAAATTGAATTCGGTAGTCAATTCAACTACTTGAAACGGCTCAACAGGGTTTTCCTCATTCGTTTCAATGTCTGTCCAGACTGCTCGTGAGTTATCAAGGTCGATGCTTTCTTGCTGAATATCCTGTTTAATTGGATTGGAGATATCTGAGTTCTCACTCACGGATTCATCAATCATGGCTGCGGTTGATTGCCAGGAATCCATATCGAATTTGTCGCTATCTGGATAGCGTGCGGAAAGAGTCTGTGGTTCGGTTTCAACTGGGTCAAGAGATTTTTCGACAGGCGTTACAGCAATAGCCTCTACTGCGTCGTCCTGTATTTGCGTATATTCTGAATTGGATGCTGACACGGAGGGCTCTAATTCAGGCAAATCAGGTTCATAAGCATCTGATTCTTGTGTCCGCCACACTTCCTGAATGAATTCCGATTTTGCACGTGGCTTAATCGGATCAGTCTTTTGTTCAATTTCCGTTTCTTGTGTTGGGGCTGATTCGAGATTCCCAGAAATGCTCGCTTGAACATGAGCAAGTTCAGATATCTGATCAATTTGCCCTGTCTCATTGCCACTAGCCGAATTCAAAAATTCGCTAACAAGTGAAACCTGAATCGGACGAATCAGCTGCCAATTCTGATTTGTAGGCTGTATGGCATGAACAATCCAGGCTCCAAGTGCGCCATGCATGAAGAGTGACAGCATTACACACACAGCCGGTTTCGTGATGTGAGGTTGATTCATTGCGGTTGTACCCGTCTTTTTGGGACAACAAACATGCCTTCTGGCATCGTTCCGAAATGCGCCTCAATCCCATAACAACGCATCAGTGTTTCTGACGACAGAACGGTTTCAATATCACCTTCAGCTGCAACTTTGCCTTCAAACATAAGTGCCAATCTGTCGCAGTAGCGCGATGCAAGGGTCAAATCATGCATTACAACAACAACTCCAGCATTTCCTTTGACGAGTTCACGCAGTTTGTCCATAACATCAAGCTGATGGGCGGGGTCCAATCCGGACACTGGTTCGTCCGCAAGCAGAATCTCTGGTTCAGTCGCCAGTGTCCGCGCCAGCATGACGCGAGCCTGTTCACCTCCAGATAAATTTGTCACTGCACGAGTTGAAAACTGCAGAACGTCGCAAGTCGCCATCGCTTGATGAACAACTTCCCAGTCGGATTTACCTGGTCTCTGCCACTGTCCTAAATGGGGCGTTCTTCCGAGCATTACCAGATTCTCTACTGCCAATGGCCAGAAACTTCTGCTGTTCTGTTCGAGATAGGCGACTTTCTGTGCGAGTTGAGTACGATCTTTGCGTTCCAGTACAGTTCCGTCAAATGAAATACTGCCTTTCTGTACTGGCAACAGTCCAGTTAGAGCACGCAGCAACGTTGTTTTTCCAGCTCCATTCGGTCCAATCAGACCGACAAGTTCGCCCTTTCCAATCGAAAAGGATGTATCCGAGAGAATCGGAACTTCACCTCGGGAAACATCAATGCTGTTGGCGCTGAGTATGCTCATAAATATTGATTCCGGATACGTAGCACTACCCATAGAAATACTGGAGTGCCGATCAACGCAGTAAAAACACCCAATTTCAGTTCCACGCCGACTGACAGCAGACGCACGGCGATATCAGACAACAGTAAAAGGGAAGCGCCGCCAAGTGCACTGGCAGGGAGTAGCAGGCTGGGGCGATGCCCAACAAAAGGTCGTAGCAAGTGTGGTACAACCAAACCGACAAATCCGATGGTGCCGGCTACCGCGGTTGCGGCTCCAACAGAGGCGGTTACACCTAATATCACTCGCAACCGTACCGAACGGAGGTTGATACCCAACGTGGACGCCGTGTCTTCACCCAACGTCAGAGAGTCCAGCGCTCTTCCCAAAGTAATGATCAGCACAATTCCAGCGAACATAAACGGTGCTGCAAGCCAAAAGTGTTCAAAACTTCGATTGGCGAGCGAGCCAAGCAGCCAGAACACAATTTCGAGCGAAGCAAACGGATTGGGAGCAAGATTGAGTGTCAGTGAAGTTAGCGCACCGGCCATGGTAGACACCGCAACCCCCGCCAAAATCAAAGCCAGAGTCGAACTTTCCCGCCCAGCGATTGCCATCATGACTGCGACGCCAAAGCCGGCTCCGAGCATGCCCCCCAAAGGCAATGCCCAGATGTAGATTGACGACAGCCCGAAGTAGATCGTCAGCACGGCACCGAGTGCTGCGGATGCGGAAACGCCGATCAAGCCGGGTTCAGCCAATGGATTGCGAACGTAGCCTTGCATTGCAGCGCCACAGATTCCGAGGGTAGCACCAATGGTCAATCCGAGTAGTGCGCGCGGTAGACGAATTTCCTGAACGATGAGTGCTGCGGTGCTCGGTTCAACGGATAGAAGTGAACTAAAAACGCTCAGCGTACTGATTCCAGCCGGCCCAACAGAGAGAGAAGCTAGAAACGCCACAATAGTAAGAACCGTTAGCACAGAAATTAGAATCCTGTAGTCTGTTCTCGATTTTGCACTATCGGATTTCATTGCTGTTGCTCGATAATTTGGCTGCGAAACTTGACCAGACGCTCAAGCGCGTCAGTGATGAACGGAGTTCCACAAATCCACACTTTGCCGGGTACGTCTACCTGTGGAACATCTGCGAAAGCGGTTTGAATCGCTGGATGATTCGGCAATTCATGGGCCAAAGCCGCATGGTCGTAGTCGGTTTCGACCATCAATGCATCAAGACGGCTTGTGATCAGAACTTCAAGTGGCAGGTGTCGTGTATGGGACATTCCAAGCTCGATAGCGAGGTTCTTGAACCCTGCATACTCAATAATCTGCGACCTCAGCGTCTGGTCGCCGAATGTATACCCGTTCGGCTGATACATGACGATCATGGGGCGGGGCTCATGTTCTGGAACTCGTTGCAGTTCAATTCTGCGATTGAATTCCCGGATCAGATTTTCTGCGCGATCACGTTCGCCAATTGCATCGGCAATGACCAAGATATTATTGCGAATATCGTCAATCGTAAGTGCAACAGGAATGTTAAGAATGCGATATCCAAGCCTCTGTAAAAGCAACACATTCGGACTGCCAAACTGGCTCGTTAGAATCAGATCTGGATTCAGCACAACGAGCTCTTCTGCCAATCCATGATTGACTGGATAGGGCTGTGCTGACTCAGCCATCATTGACATATCTGGATTACTGGCAAAAACACTCAGAGAAGCTATTCGATCCGGGTCTGCGATTAGCAGCAGCAGTTGATCTGTGCAAAGATGAGTTGATGCAATTCGTTCGGGTTTCTGGTCCGCCGACGCGATTTCGAACCAGACGATCGAAACGGCAAAAACGAAACAAAATATTGTTCTGTTCAGATTCTTTCGCATAATTGACATGCCATGCAGTTCCCTTCGTTTTGAATCGCCTAAATTGACAGCTTCAGCCGTTAGAAGTCATATGTCAGTCCGAAGAACAGTGAACGGTCAGCCACTCCGTAACCTTGCACCTCCTCATATTTATTCTCATCAAAGAGGTTCGTGATTTTTCCTGTGAGTTGCATTTGAGGCGTCAGCTGCAGTGAGCCACTGAGATCGACAACTGAATATTTGCCTAAGTCAACGTAATTCCCTGAATAACCGTCTGTCTGGGTGCCAGTATGTTGAATATTCAGATTCAAACCACCTTTACGCCCCCAGAATTGAGATTGTCTGTAGATATTCAAACTGGCAATTTGGGAAGGCCGCCTGACTAATTCCTGTCCGTCTGCGTCAAAACCTTTACTTACGGTGACGTGTCCAGAAACTTCGTAGTTCTCGCTGACATGTCCCTTCGCTGAAAGCTCCCAGCCCTTGATGGTGGAAACACCAGGTCGATTGTTTGCCTTATAAACGCTCGGACCATCGAGATCAGGATCGCCGAAATCGCAACCGGAGACACAGTCATAAATCCAAATCAAGTTGGTAATTTTGTTGTTGAAATAGGTTGCGTCAAGAGTTAGCCCAAGGGCATCAATTTCTTTTTCTACACCTACATCCCATCCTTTGCTTGTTTCTGGTATGAGATCTGGATTTGGCTCCCAACTGTTTGTCCATCCGAATATTTCCGAGGTTGTTGGGTTCTTCACCCCGGTGCCATAGCTGCCATGAATTCTGACTTGATCGTTTGGAATCCATGCCGCAGTTGCCCGATACGTGTTGCGACTGCGGAAATTATTTCTTCGATTGTCGTCACGACGTGTGCTGACGGAGAGAATCAAGGAATCCTGTAGATTTGCACGATGTTCAAGAATGTAGCTCTGAAGTTTAAGGGTTCCTCCAGTGGGATTTGACAATGAATTTGAATCAACCTTTGAGGTTTCTCTTTCAACTGCAAATGTAGTTGAATGATCTGCGCCTGTCGTTTGTAAGTTCAGTGTACCTTGGTAGACCACTTTGTCAGTTTCTCCAGCACTCGTTGTTGTTCGTGTGCCGTCTTTGAAATCGTTTCTCACATGACGAGACTTCGAGAATTTCAGTTGGTGGTTTATGTAATCGTCACCTCGATCAAAATTGAGGGTGGTCCCGAAAACTGTCTTTCTGTCCTTCCCTACACAGTCATTTGAAGACGGAAAGCCGCAGCTGTCGTATTCCGAATCCGATTGGATTCGAATTAAAACTGCAGATAAATCTACATATTCGCCTAGATTGACACCTGATTTAAGGTGGAGAAAGCGATTGTCAAAACCGTCTCGTTCTGTATTGTGAGTTCTAGCAGATATTCCTTCGGTTTCCGAAAGACTGATTGATGCTGCAGTAAAAAACTGCTCATTTGAGGTTCCGACGTAAGCTCTGGCGTTTTTTGTACTATGTGAACCCAATTCAATGCTCGCTGAGGATGTGGTACCTTCTTCGGGAATTGGTGTCGTTATTTGAATGACTCCTCCGATCGTCTCACTTCCGTGTATGGAACTCTGCGGACCGCGTAAAACTTCAATGGATTCGATTGAAGAGACCGGCAAATGCTGGAATTGAAATTCATCGCTGCTGAATGGATTACCCATGTCGAGACCATCGATAAGCACAAGCGTATGGTTACCTTCCGCTCCGCGAATTCGAACCTGTGCATTGCCACCGTTTGCACCGGTCTGGCTGACGGCGACGCTTGGAATCTCACGTAGCAATTCATGAACAAAATTTGGCTGGCGTTTTTTAATTTCCTCCGCAGAGAAAACGGTGACACTACTGCCGACATGTTCGGCTGGCACCGGAACCCTGCTTGCGGATACCACTACCTCAGGAAGGATTGCACTCTCGGACATTGCCGCGTTATCTTCATCTTCAGCCGCTGGTTCGTTCTGAGCATGCAAAGACAAAGGTGTTGCAGCCAAGATGAGAATAATTAATAAGGTTCCCAATCGTTGGGAAGAAACAGAAAAAGAGTTGAGTTTTTGGATATATGACATTTGACCGCCTGTCTGTGAAATTGAAAAAATTGCTGCAGAGGAGTCGAGCAAATCCACTCGCACAACAAAATAGGGCAATTCCAGCAAACCGTATCGGCTCGCTAAACAGACGATTGTCTTGAATTAAGGAAAGTTTCCCCATACGTGGTGACCCCTTGCGTTTGCACAAATAGGCACGTCACCACCAACGGTTTTCCGTCCCACCAGAACACCCCGTTCGGCGGTTGGGTAACGCTGGCAACGGCAGGTTTCCTGGCTCGCGGGTCTACGCATTTTTGCCCTGCCTTCCCAGTTTCCCAGTGGCTTAATCGAGCAATTGCTAACCGCACACAGTTGCGGGGGCAGCCAAGGTTTCAGTCATGTATCATGCCTTACCTTGTTCCATATTGCTTCCCCATTTGGGGAACCATTGCTACACCCTAGTATAATCATGCGAGTCATTTCAAGCAAATATTTTTCAATGCTGGTCATTTCAAATTTCTAGTTTATTGTGAGAGCTGACCAGCCAGAAGAACAGATTGGTGCCGGTTCGGCAGAAACCGGATTCCCATGAAATTTCCGCTTTTCTTTCCCTCAATTCAGTGGAATCGATTATTTGATGAAAGCCGGGCTCAATAAATTGCGGGTGGGTCAAAAATGAAACGCGGTGCATTGATGGTTCAGGGCACAGGATCCGATGTCGGCAAGTCTGTGATCGTTGCCGGATTGTGCAGAGTGATTCGACGCCGAGGTATTTCGGTCGCTCCATTCAAACCTCAGAACATGTCAAACAATGCCGCCGCATGTCCATCAGGCGGTGAAATCGGGCGCGCTCAGGCACTTCAGGCGATGGCCGCTGAAATTGAACCGTCGGTCGATTTGAATCCAGTATTGCTCAAACCTCAGTCGAACCTTGTAGCTCAGGTTGTCGTGCATGGGAAAGTCGTTTCCAACCTCAACGCTAAGGATTTCCTGTCTCACAGGTATCATTTGTTAGAACCGGTACTTGAAAGCTACCGGAAGTTGATCAGTACATACGATTTCGTTCTGGTTGAAGGTGCGGGAAGCGCAGCAGAGACAAATCTTCGCAAGCGTGACATTGCCAACATGGGATTTGCGAGTCATACACAAATTCCGGTTTGCCTGCTCGCTGATATTGATCGAGGTGGTGTGATTGCATCTGTAGTAGGTACTAAGGCTGTGCTGGAAGAAAGTGACGCTGCACTGATACGAAGCTTCATCATCAACAGATTTCGCGGTGACGTTGCTTTGTTTGAAGAGGGTAAGCGAGATATTGAACGGCGTACCTCTTGGCCCTGCAGAGGGGTGATTCCGTGGCTGGAATCAGCGCGTAGACTACCACAGGAAGACTCGATAGTAAGGGCGCCAATCGGAACCGAATCACTGGATTCTCGAATCAAAAAATTGAAGATTGTAGTGCCGATGTTATCCAGGATTGCCAACTCGGATGATTTCGACCCGCTACGACTGGAAGCGAATGTTGAGTTCGAATTTGTTCCGCCGGGCACAGTGCTTCCACGGGATGCAGATGTCATCATTCTGCCGGGAACAAAATCAACTCTGGCGGACCTTCGATTCCTTAGGTCTCAAGGCTGGGACCATGACATCATTGCCCATGCTCGTGCGGGTGGCAGGGTGCTTGGCCTATGCGGAGGGTATCAACTGCTTGGTCGTACAATTCGAGATTTAGACGGTGTCGAGGGCAAACCAGAAGAAGCACCGGGCCTAGGCCTGTTAGATGTTGAAACCGATATGCTGAATGACAAGCGGGTTCGCCCGCTGAACGGAATTTGCCTGCGAAGCGGAGTTCAGGTGATAGGCTATGAAATTCACATGGGAGAGACTCGAGGGCCGGATACGTGTCGACGATTTATTCGCTTTGAACATGGAGAAGACGGAGCAATCAGTGTCGATGGGAACGTCGTGGGGTGCTATGTTCACGGACTGTTTTCGAGTGACGAATTTCGAACTGGCTGGTTGAATGAATTGCGGGATGGTACTGGATCTGACCTGAACTACGGAACCACAGTTGAGAATTCGATTAATGAGCTGGCTGATGGATTGGAGAATGCACTCGATATTGAGGCGTTGCTAAAAGACTCAAATTGGTGATCTTTGTGCAGATGCCTTCAATCTCCAGACCTCGGCAATGAACGAAGGTAATCAACATGAAAATTCAAATAACCTGGGGTAACGGACGCCAGTCGATTTTTCACATGATTGTGAAGCTGTGGCAGCTGATGGAAAGGCACCGCAGGGAATAGATGATGCTCGCAGTGGTAGGACATGTTCCAGGCGATCAGCTTTATTATGGAGTTGGTCAATGTAGTGCGTGTGTTGAGAAGCATGTTCTTTGAATTCTCGCATCCCGCGTGCTCTGCAAGAAGAAACATCCTTAATCCAATCATCCCGAACATTGCTGGAACAACCCAGAATATCACTGCGAAGTTACTGGTAAGAATTAAGGAGGCGCACAGAACGATCGCGTAGGCAAAAACGTGCATCCTTGCTTCGAGAATCACTCTCCGATGTTCGGCTTTGGGAATGAAGTCTGCATCCACTCTACCCAAAGAGTGTTTGGCAAGCGTGCAAATTTGTGGCCACCAATAAGATCCCACCCCACTCATTGCGACTACATATTGGAGAGAAGTTCTTGGTTGCTCGACTTGCAGTTCCGGGTCACGTTCTGAATCGTTAGTGAACCTGTGATGCTGGAAATGAAAGCTACGGAAGTACCGAGCAGGCAGCAACAGTAAGAATCCTGTAACAGCCCCGACCAGCGCATTCAATGGCTTGCTGCGAAATGCTGTCCCATGAACACACTCATGCAGTGGTGCAAATAGAAAGGCGAGGACTAGTCCATAAGGAATCCAAGAGAAAACAATCCACCAGGAACCGTAGGAAAGCCAGACCAGCAAACCGAAAAAACCAATCAATATCAAATGTAACGCAAGACGAATTATTCCAGCGCTGTTTGTTCGATCGCTAAATCCTCGCAGTACTTTCGAGGTGACTAAATCTCGTCGTTGAATAAAATTTTCCATGGTTCCAATAGAGTAATCCGAACAGAATAAGTGTTCGATTAGATTTTCTTTTTGAGACAGTTTATGTGCTGTGGTGTTTAAACAATAGTAGTGCAAGTTTGGACCAGATAGCAAGTAATTTCGGTATCGAAATGCATCTAATTGACCTCAAGATGTTCTGGGAAGAATCGTTAATCGTGAAAAAAAGTTTAGTAACACAGTCAATAAGAGAAGATGCATCAAATTTGTCCATTTATCATCCTTGACAACACACTTTTGCATTAAGTAGTTTTCTATAATTCAGTTACAGGATGTGAGTGCGCATAACAAATTTATTGAATCTAGTCATGCAAGACACGATCAGTTATAAATTTTGAAATACAAAGAGGTCAGTTAGAGAAAATGGATGCAAATCTGCAATCACGCTATAGCGTTTGTCCACTAGACTGCCCTGACACCTGCAGTTTGGAGGTGACAGTCAGGGAGGATCAGTTGATCAAAGTTCGCGGTTCCAGCGTCAATCCTTATACAGACGGTGTGATTTGCAACAAGGTTGCCCGCAATTATCCCGAAATGGTTCACGGAAACCTTCGATTGACGACTCCGTTAAAACGTACAGGCACTCGAGGTTCAGGACGGTTCGTCGCTATCACGTGGAACGAAGCGTTTGACGAGGTTTATGAGGGATTTTCTCACGCAATTGATCGCTTTGGTCCACAATCAATCTTGCCGTTCAACTATGCTGGACCGCACGGCGAACTGGCAGGCGGTTCCATGGATCGACGTTTCTTTCACAAACTCGGAGCGACGCTTTTAAATCGGGCGCCGCTATGCGGTGCAGTGCGAGGAACAGCCTATTCGAGCCTGTTCGGTGCGGCGCCAGGAATGCCACCGGAGCAAGCGATTCATTCTGATCTGATTGTTATCTGGGGAAATAATGTAACGGTTTCGAATCTGCACCTTGCGCGAGTCATCAAAGCAGCGCGCGAAAAAGGCGCGAAAGTGGTGACTATCGATCCGAAACGAACAAGAATTGCCGAGCAGAGCACTGTGCACCTGCAAGTTCTGCCAGGCACAGATGCCATCCTTGCCATGGCAATGGCGGCTGAACTCGAACGTCGCAGCAAGCTGGATCTAGTGTTCATCGAAAAGTGGACTCTCGGGTTTGATCGTTACATAGACGAAGCGCGCAAATATTCCGTTGAGAACGTCGAAAACAAGTGTGGATTGAGCGCCGAACAATTTCATCAATTCGTCGATTTATATATTGCAGCTGATAATGTTGCCGTATCCGTCGGTAATGGAATAGAACGCGGATACAGTGGCGGTTCAGGTCTGCGCGCTGCTATGGCACTACAGGCTTTGACCGGCAATCATGGGCGACTTGGCGCGGGAGTACTAGCCAAACCGGGCCTTATTACACCGAAAACTCCCGACCGGCTTCAGCGTCCCGACCTGATTCCCGAAGGCACTCGAACCTTTAATATTGTTGACGTACCCGAACTACTGCTGGATGAATCTCTTAATCCGCCCGTCAAGGCGGTGATGATTTACAACCACAATCCGGTTGTCACACACCCGAACCAGAAAGCAGTGATCAAGGCTTTGGAACAGAAAGATTTGTTCGTCGTCGGCTCCGACATCGTTATGACGGACAGCATGGCCTATGCCGATATTATTTTCCCAGCAGCAAGTCATTTTGAATATTCGGATGTGTACGGCTCCTATGGACAGAACTACATTCAGCGCGCTGAACCGGTAATTTCCTGCGTTGGTGATGCTCTGCCGAATACTGAAATATTCCGACGACTGGCGGCAAGGTTTGGTTTTGCTGACGCAACTTTTACTGATAGCGATGAACAGCTAATGGACGCTGCACTGGACCAAGACGATGCGCGACTGCAGGGATATTTGCCCAGTGAAATTCCACTTGACACTGCAATTGAACTTAAAGGCAGGGATGGCGACGATGCAATCCTGTGCAAGAACATATTGCCCGCCACGCCTTCAGGCAGGATTGAGCTTTTCTCAGCAGACCTGCAGAATCGATTTGGGTTTGGGGTGCCGCGTTATCGCCCCGTGGAACAGGAACTTCCTTTTGCTCTTATTTCTCCTTCTTCCGACAAGCGTACGAACGCTACTTTCGGTGGGTGTACCCTCTCGGATGGATGCGAGATTGTGGAAATGAATCCAGCGGACGCGCAAAAGCGTAATCTTAAAAATGGAGACACCGTCGAAGTATGGAACAAGCGAGGTCGGGTGACTTTGAAACTTACCGTTTCCGATGCAACCCGAAAAGGCGTGCTTTACTCTCCCAAAGGGACTTGGCGCAGGAGCAGCGAAACAGAACTGACGGTAAATTCACTGATTCCATCCGATATTCGAACGGATATAGAGGAAGGCGCCTGTTACAACGAAACGTTTGTAGACGTCGTCCTTAGACAGTGAATTGTGCGTCTATTTACTAGAATAGGCTCGGCTTTGGAATTCTGATGCACTCCGTAGTACAAGGCTAACAACGAAAATCTCAACATTTTCGGGTTGACGAAAAATCAACCGCTTACAAGTTGCCCACATTTCGATGATCATTTTTAACTAGTTGGATAGAGGTTGCACGTACGAAAGTTTAAGCGGAAATCAGCCCATCGCAATGTTAAAGAAATTGTCGACGAATTCGCTGTGCAGGTGATCAATGAACGCAATCCGGCATTTGAAATCTAAATTCAGCCTGAATAGATTGGTTCAAACCACGATTCACGTCAAATCTGCTGACACACCAGAACCTAGTCAGAAATACGGGCTAACCTTGTCCACGGCGGTATTTACTATTGCACGAATCCGAGGTTGAACTCAATTCCTGCCGGGTGAATATTAAAAAAATTGGCAGTGTCGACACCAAACGAAAATTTTGACTGATCATGTAGTCTGCCTAATAATTCCGTTGTGCATCAACACTGCCATATAGCGCAAGAGGAGAGTTAGCTATAAAAAATTGTTATGTTTGTTTTTAATGAGAATGAGAATGATTATCATTATCTACATTTAATAACAATTGTCAACCCTGCAGCTAAATATTTTTCTGTTTATTTTGGGTTCGTTCTTGGAATACAGCGATGTACTCTTCTAGTCAATCACTCTAGCAGGCATTTTGCTGGAGAATATTGAGAAACGGTAAGGCCGAAGCAGGTCAGTCAAAGGCAATCTGGCGAACTTGAATCAGCTAGTCAAGTTGCTTGAGAAATTAAAGGTAACTCTGAACTAAGTGTGCTACTTGTTCTTGATTTCTCGGTACTTGACTTCGTAAGTTTCGGATGTGGTGGAGGAATCTTTGCGTGCGAGTGTTTCTGCAAAGCGACTCAGGCAAATTGCTGCAAGCGCTCGACGCAATCTAGGCGTCAGACATAGAAATCCAATGGTATCGGTCACGAAACCCGGTGTAATGAGTAACGCTCCGGCGACTAGAAGAAACAAGCCTTCAATGAGTTCCATGGCAGGCGCTTCGCCTTTTCTTAGGTTCTGTATTGCCCTATGCAGGGTCAATATGCCTTGAAGTCGGACTAACCATGCTCCAATCAATGCTGTTGACACGACGCCGAGCACAGTCCAACCAGCACCGATGACTTCGCCAATCTGAATCAGTAAATAGATTTCTGCGATTGGAATCAGAAGAAAACATAAAAATAGAAAGGTGAACGGTTTCAATGAATCGATCGAGTTTGGTAATTTGTCACTCGGGCCAGATTTCGTCAACAGCCTCAGTGATGCGATGAACGTCATCTGTCAGCCGGTGATCTCCTTGCTGAAGAATTTCTAATTCCACTTGCGATTGAACGTGTTTCTGGAACTTCACACTTTGGTTTACAGGGACGACATCGTCGAGGGCACCGTGCAGTATCCTTACTGGATGATTGTAACTTACCGGATGGGAAAACAAGTCGTAATCCAGTGAATCGACAACGGCATCGTGCGCAAGCGTGAAGTCACTGTCCGGATAGGAGCTTTCAAACGTTTTATATCCAGTCTCTTTCCATTGCTGCTGTTCCGCTGGAGCAAGACTATGAAAAATAGTCTTCATGAAACTGAAAGCCGGTGCGATCAGGACTAAACCACGAATGTTCAAGGTTGGGTCCAAAGCCGCCTGGGCTGCAACCCATCCTCCCATGCTTGAGCCTACAAGTACTTTCGGACGATCTGGGAAAAGAGAAAGAACCAGGCTTGTATCTTCAATCGCCCTTGAAATTCGAAACTCGTCGAATGAACCGTCAGATTGACCGTGTGCACGCATGTCGAATCGAATCCACGAACGATTTGCATGCTCTGCTTCTTGCCAAAGAGTCATGGATTTCGTACCTTCGGCGTCAGACAAGAGGCCGTGAAGAAACGCACCAACAGGACCGTGTCCTGAATCTCGATAAACACCTCGAACTAATTGTCCATCTGCGGCGGGGATGGCAAAGGATTTTTCTACTACAGGCACATGTTGCTCCTCGAAACTCAATATAAAGTTGCTGACTGAAAATTCAAGTCTGTCGCAACGCTTTTTAGGTTGCTTTTACGTTGGCTAGATAGAATTCACGAATTTTGGCGAAACAGATTTCTGAATCGATATTTTAGCCCCATGCCAACACCTCTACTTGAACCCTGCCGTCCAGATTCCGCCAGCAGACGAATTGCCTGATCACTGTAGTTGATTTCCTCTTCTCCATTCCTTCTGAATATGACGACATGTTCAATGTTAGGGCTCAATCCTATCCATTCTCCGATACGATGGTTGTGGTGGGAGTCAGCAAGACAGATAACCTGCTGCCCACCCTCTAGCTTAAGTCGATACAGAAAGTGAGAGCCGCGAAAAGATTTGTGTAAAACCTTGCCGGTAATCTTACTATCGTCGTCGTGAAGAATGTCATCGGGTCGAACCAGAATGTCCACCTGTTCGCCCTTGTTCAAAAACATGCCTTTGTTGATAGGATGACGGCCGAATACAGTCTGCAAGATTTGATCATCGATAACTGTAGCTGGAATAAATTCCCCTTCGCCAATGAACTGAGCAGTGAAGCGATCGCCGGGTTTGTGGTAGACATTGAACGGGACGTCCCATTGATGAATTCTTCCATTTTCCATCACTCCGATTTTGTCTGCAATGGCAAACGCTTCGTGGTGGTCATGCGTGACCAGAATTGCACTGATGTTTTCGTGATTGAGTATCATCCTGACCTCAGGAACCAGAGTCCGGCAAAGCTCAGCGTCGAGATTTGAGAATGCTTCGTCCATCAGTAACAGGTTCGGTTTCGGAGCGATGGCTCTCGCCAGTGCGACGCGCTGTTGTTCACCGCCGGAAAGGGAATGGGGATGCCGATCACCGTAGCCAGTCAGGCCGATCAGTTCCAGCAATTCATTCACACGTTTTGCCTGATTTTTTGCACTCCAGTTTCGCAAACCAAACGCAATGTTCTTTGCCACGCTGATGTGCGGAAACATGACTACATCTTGGAACACCATGCCAATACCGCGTTTTTCCGGTGCAAGAATATGATTCAGTGTTGACACAGCATCACCATTCATGGAGATGCTGCCACTCAACGGTTTCTCAAAGCCCGCAATGCATCTCAACAGGGTAGATTTACCGCAACCGCTAGGTCCGAGAATGCACCCGATTTCTCCCTTGTTCAGCGTAAAGCCTGCATTGAGTACTACGGCTTTATCTTCGTAGGCAATGAAAACCCCGCGAACATCCAAGATAGGATGGTCTTCTTTTGTCATATCCGTTGTAAATTTTGATTGCGTGACTCAGTGTTCTGATGTACTACCGCGTGATATCGATTTACTTATCAGTATGACGGGAATTATACCGGTAGCAATGATCACTAGGGATGGAAGGGCAGCATCGATCAGTCTTTCATCGGAAGCAAGTTCATAGGCTCGAACTGCAAGAGTATTGAAATCAAAAGGGCGCAGAATCAGGGTTGCTGGCAATTCTTTTAGAACGTCGACAAACACGATGAGAACCGCAGTAAGCAATGAGCTCGTCAGAAGCGGCACATGAACCTTGCCAACAACTTCAAAGGCCCGATACCCCAAGCCTCGCGCCACATAATCCATGTTGGGTCGAATCTTTTCCATTCCAGATTGAACCGAACCGAGTGAAATTGCGAGAAATCTCACAGTGTACGCGAAAAGGAGCGCAAATATCGACCCTGACAGAATCAGTCCGATATTCACACCAAATATGGAACGTGCAAAATCAATCAGCCGATGGTCAAGCCAAGCCAACGGGACAATTATGCCAACTGCGATGACCGCACCTGGAATTGCATAACCCAAACCTGAAATTCCGACAAATCCTTGTACCAGTCTAGTTTTACTGGTTCGTCTTGCATATCCCAGAACAATCGCCAGGGTTACCGCAATCAATGCTGCCACAATAGCAAGAAAAAAGGAATTCCAGACTAGCTTGCCAAACGCCGCTACATTCAACTCGGCATCGAATAGCACCCACTTCATCAGTATCAGCGCGGGAAGAATGAAACCAAGAAAGATCGGCAACAGACACATTATCCAGGCGAACAAGGCATGCTTTCCTCGAAGTTGAATTGTGCTTTGGTGAATTGTTTTGCCGCTGGTGGAATGATAACGGGCTCTGCGGCGGGAATACCGTTCGACAAAAATCAACAACGCCACAAAACCCAGCAACATGGTTGAGAGTTGTGCGGCAGCAGTGGCATCTCCGAAACCATAGAAGGCACGAAAAATGCCCGTAGTAAATGTACCAATTCCGAAATATTCGACGGTTCCAAAATCCGCTAGTGTCTCCATTAACGCCAGAGATACGCCAGTAACGATGGCGGGTCTTGCGAGGGGTATTGCAAGACGAAAAAACCCCTGAGGGATGCTGTAGCCAAGCGTTCGACTGGCTTCCAGGAAGCTGACGGATTGCTCAAGAAACGCAGAGCGTGCGAGAAGATATACATAGGGATATAGCACCAGTGAAAACATTGCGATTGCGCTCGGAACCGATCGGATCGAAAAATACAGGTGTTTCGAAAGACTTTCATCCGCAACCTCACGTACAAAACTGAACACCGGCCCGGCATAGTCCAGAATGCCTGTATAGGTATACGCAATAATGTAGGCAGGAAATGCCAGCGGCAGCAGCAATGCCCACACAAAATACTTGCGGCCTGGGAACTCGCAAACGCTTGTAAACCAGGCCGCAGGTACGCCTATCAGCAACGTCATCACTCCAACTCCAATGGCAAGCATCAGAGAATTCGCCACGTAAGTGCCGAGAACGGTATTCGCTAAATGGCCTAGGATATCGACACTGCCTGTAACAAAGACTGAAGCGGCTATGACAATAATCGGCGAAGCAATGACAATCGTGATCAGCGAGGCTGACCAGCCGAGAGGCCCGAATCCTGAATAGCGTGTGAGTTGCATCAGTTACTAAAGCAAATGCAAGATTCAGTTGGGTGTCGATTTTCTTGCATTTTTTTCAGGTAACAATCTGCGATTAGCAACTTATTGCCAACCCGCAATGTCCATGATTTCCACAGCCGCTTTGTTGTTATCGCCCAACATGGTCAAATTCAGGCGATCAGCTTTAAATGGTCCCAATTTCTGCAACACATCCGATGCAGTTATGTCTGGGATGACTGGATACTCCTGATTGACTTGCGCATACCAGGACTGCGATTCCGATGTAAGCAGGAATTCAAGCAGAAGCAGTGCATTGTCCCTGTTTTTCGCGTGAGTTGTAATCCCGGCACCGCTGATGTTTACATGAGTCCCACGATCTCCCTCTGCTTGATTTGCCCAGAACACTTTTACTTTCTCGACGACCGCTTGAGCGTCTTCCTTGTCACTTGCGGCCAACCGGCCATAGTAGTATGTATTCGCGATTGCAATGTCGCATTGACCGGCGGCGACCGCTTTGATTTGATCGGTATCTCCACCAGCAGGAGATCTGGCAAAGTTCGATACGAGTCCTGCTACCCAAGCGAGGGTGGCTTCCTTACCGAGCGAAGCAATCATGGAAGCGACAAGTGACTGGTTGTAAATATTTCCAGAAGAGCGTACGCAAATCCTGTCTTTCCACCTTGGATCGGCCAACTGCTCATAAGTAGATAACTCCTCTGAACTGACTCTGTCAGGTGAATACATTATGGTTCGCGCCCGTTGTGAAAGGCCGACCCAATAGTCATCCCGGTCTCGCAGATTTTCCGGAACCACTGCATTGATGGAATCGCTCCCTAGCTGCTGCAGTGCGTTGGCTTGTTTTGCCCGGTGCAGTCTGCCTGCATCTACGGTAATGAAAATATCAGCTGGTGTCGCTTCACCCTCCAGTTCTATCCGTTTCAGCAAGGCATCGGCTTTTCCGGTGATCAGTTTGAAATCAATTCCAGTTTGCTCGCGAAATTTCTCAAGCACCGGAAGTATCAGCGCCTCTTTTCTGGCAGAGTAAATATTCACAACCTCATCATCAGCCACGACAGATTGTGCTGCACACACCAGGCATAGAAGGGTGGCGAAAAGTAAATTGCTTGATTTTTTAAACATCATTATTTACCTCTGTAGTAGTGATGTTTAGAACTAGGAACTGATATGATAATACAAATGATAATCATTATCATTACTAATCAATATAACCTTTACCGCATTGCGTAGTCGATTCTGCACGCCCCTTTTCATTAAATCTCGCAACATTCGCTGAATTGCTCAATCAACCATTCAGTGAACGGATACTTGAATTCCCCGATTACACATTAAGAGAAATTTTCCAATAGTAAAATTGAGGTGCTATGAATTTAACAATAATCGAACTTGCAGCCATCTATGCTTGTCTAATGAGTGCGAACAGTTAAATGATTGATATAAGCATGAGAACACTGACAGGCTTAGTAATTTTCCTTATCGCCTCCGTAGCGAGTGCCCAGAGCGAGGATGATCTGCTTCCCCCGGAGCAAGCGTTTGCGTTTAGCAGTAAACTGGTTGGAAGCGAACTCATCGCTTCTTGGGACATCGCCGAGGATTACTACATGTATCAGGACAAGTTCGTTGCAGCTTCTCAAACAGAAGGAGTTCAGATCGGCGAGCTTGTGCTGCCACCTGGCAAGAAAAAAGAGGATCCGCTATTCGGGGAAGTCGTCACCTACACGGACCGGGTTGAAATTCGAATTCCGCTTGTTGCCACCAACCCGGTAACAGGCATCAATCTTGAGGTATGGGGACAAGGATGCAACGACCCCATCGGAGTGTGCTATCCCCCGATCATGAGTGAAGTGTCCTTGCCATTTGCCTTGATCCCCGCTGCGCAAGCCTCTCAGACTACCGAAACCGCTTCGTTTAGGGTAGAGGATACTCAAAATATGAATCAGTTGGCAGTAATTGAATCTGCTTCAACTGACAAGTCTCTTTCTTCGCTGGACAGCTTGTTTTCAAACATTCCGAGTGTGACCGAGGATAATTTGCTTGAAGTGGATGATGCATTCATTTTAAACGTCTGGATAATCGATGGCGAACGATTGAAAGCGTCCTTCGACGTTGCTGAGGGCTATTACCTGTATCGAGACAAACTGAAATTTGAAGCGATGGGTGATGCCAGGCTGCTGCAGCCGGTTTTGCCAGAAAGCGAGCTGATGAATGATGCATTTTTTGGAGAAACTTTCATCTATCCAAAGAACTTTGATGTTGATATCCCGCTTCTGCGTTCTGGTCCCGGCAAAGGCAATTTGCAGTTGACTGCAGAGTATCAGGGGTGTGCCAAAGATCTGATCTGTTATCCACCAGTCAAGAAAACATTCGACGTAATACTTACAAATCTAGTCGATTCTGCTTATGCAGCACAATCATCACCAGCCAAAGCGACCGAATCACCATCAGGAAAGGCTGGCAGTTCGATCTGGTGGTTAGTGCTGACAGCATTCGGCACCGGCTTGCTGCTAACTTTCACACCCTGTGTGCTGCCGCTGATTCCAGTTCTTTCTTCAATCGTTGCAGGAAATGAGAGTTCCAGCGGTAGAATCCGAGGTGGTAGTCTAGCGATCATCTTTGTTTTAGGAACGGTTGTCGCTTATGCGATCGTCGGAGCTGTTGCGGGTGCTACCGGAGACCAATTGCAGGCATACTTTCAGAACGCGTGGGCCATCGGAATCATGAGCGCCGTATTTGCACTGATGGCGCTTTCACTTTTTGGATTGTACGAGATCAGGATGCCTTCTGTATTCGAGAGCAAAGTTCAACAAAGCACAATGAAAATCGGTGGTGGAAAATTCAGTGCAGTTTTCGTACTGGGGATTTTATCGGCACTGGTCGTGAGCGCTTGCGTGTCGCCTCTGCTTATATCCGTTCTCGGAATTGCGATTGCCAAGGCCGACCCATATCTGGGCGCTGCAATGATGACTTCAATGGCACTGGGGATGGGTGCGGTACTGATCGCAATCGGATTTGGAATCGGGGTTGTGCTTCCCAAAGCCGGATTGTGGATGGATCGATTGAAGCAGGGGTTTGGAGTGATGTTACTCGGCGTTACCGTTTACTTGCTCGGCAATATTCCGGAAGTTCCCGTACTTCTGCTGTGGGCGGCACTATTCATCGTAACGGGTGTGTTTCTTGGGGCCACTGCGGAATTGCCAGTGGATGCAACCGGCTGGAAGGTTTTCTGGAAAGGAATCGGTCTTGTGCTACTTCTGTGGGGGGTGTTGTCGCTGATTGGCGGAGTATTAGGCAATCGCGATGTGCTTAGACCTTTGCCGCAAGTGGCATTTGAGAGTCAACCTGTCGCTGTTCCACTAGTCTATCCGGGAGATAATTTAGATGAAACATTTCCCAGCGGAAAAACCGTTACGAGTTTGTCGAGTTAATTCATCACACAATATCTTTGCACTTTGGAGTGCCTTAGCATCACCGTTCCATGAGCAGAAGGAACCTTCTACCAATTTGTGTCGTTATCGTTGTAGCGTCAATATCGCTAGTTGCCGGTCTGGTTTGGCGCTACTACTCGGAACCTGCCGAGGCAGCCATACAAGACATAGACGATTTGAGAATTTATCAAAACCAGTGGAAATCCTTGAACGGTCCAGCGGTTGGCGTTGATGATTGGACTGGCAAGGTTCTGCTATTGAATTTTTGGGCATCCTGGTGTCCGCCCTGCATTGAGGAGATGCCGCTGCTGGATCAATTCAACGAAAATCATGGCGGAGACCGTTTACAAATTGTGGGCGTCGTCATGGACTCTGAGGAGCCGGCCCGACAATTCCTGATTGACAATGGAATTCGATTTCCATCCGTCATCAGTGAACCTCAGATCACTGATCAAATGATGACGCTACTCGGCAATAGTGACCGGATTCTACCATTTTCGGTTGCATTCTCGAACTCTGGGGCCAAGGTTTTTAAGAAAGCGGGGCCATTAACCGAGGAAGACTTGCTGAAACTGATCAATTGATTGAAAATGTGTAGATTTTACTTCCTGGGAAGTAGGTACAAATCCTCGACCGTGTGCGTATTGTTACAAAATAGCAACTAATATCGGCGAAATACATACCAATTGCATTTAACTTTGTTTATAATGCCGTTTATAGTCAGTCAACTTGATTGCATTACGATATGGCGAAAATTCTGGTTCTGCACGGTCCCAACCTGAATTTGCTCGGCACTAGAGAGCCCGAGCATTATGGCAGTACGACACTTGATCAAATCAATGAGCACGTTTCTTGCATTGCCTCTGAAGCAGGTCACCAACTGAATGCCAGGCAAAGCAATGCCGAACATCAACTTGTGAATTTTGTGCAGGAAGCGCTCACCGATCAAGTCGAGTTTATCCTCATCAATCCTGCTGCTTTCACGCACACAAGTGTGGCATTGAGAGATGCCTTGCTGGCGTCCCGCATTCCATTCATCGAAGTGCATCTGTCCAACGTTTTTCAACGCGAGGAGTTTCGGCATCATTCGTTTTTTTCCGATATCGCTCACGGTGTAATCTGCGGCCTTGGGGCGCAGGGCTACGAGTTGGCAGTTCAAGCCGCGATTCGATTTCTGGATCATTCGGCAAGCGATGTATAGGAAATGGACTTAAGAAAAATACGTAAACTCATTGAAATATTCAATGCGTCCAAACTCAGTGAGATCGAAATCCACGAAGGCGAAGAATCCATTCGGCTAACCCGTACTCCGGTGATCGTAGCTGATCACCAGCTATCCCATACAGCAACCCCAGCGATCGAGTCTTTGGTGCATCTAGAAGACATCCAAGAGGAGGATGACGAGATGGATGACACGTTCCCGGTGTTGTCACCTATGGTTGGTACTTTCTTTTCATCTGCATCACCTGATGCCGACCCGTTCGTGAATGTTGGTGATCAAGTCGAGTTGGGGCAGCCACTATGCATCATTGAAGCCATGAAACTTTTCAATTCGATTGAATCGGACCGAAGCGGTACCATTGTGAAAGTGTTTAAGGAAAACGGAGATCCGGTGGAATTTGGCGAACCGCTTTTCCTTTTAAGTGAATGATCGATAAGATAGTCATCGCCAATCGGGGCGAAATTGCGCTTCGTATACTTCGTGCGTGTCGCGATCTCGGCATAGCGACTGTCGCACTCCATTCTGAAATTGATCGGGAAGCCAAGTACGTAAAGCTAGCGGACGAATCAGTCTGTATCGGCCCTGCAGCCGCTGCGCAGAGTTATCTGAACATTCCAGCGGTCATCGCGGCTGCGGAAGTTACCAACGCCAACGCCATCCATCCCGGTTACGGATTTCTCGCTGAAAACGCGGATTTCGCAGAACGTGTTGAGCAGAGTGGTTTCATATTCATTGGCCCGTCACCGGATGCAATTCGCACAATGGGAAATAAAATCGAAGCCATTCGAACGATGACGAAGGCTGGGCTACAGTGCGTGCCCGGTTCTGACGGCGCACTTGGAGAAGACATAGAACAAATTAAAGTTCAGGCGAAGAGGGTTGGCTACCCGGTGTTGATTAAAGCGGCCGCAGGCGGCGGTGGTAAAGGCCTTCGTCTGGTTCACGATGAGTCGCAACTGGAAAATGCCCTATCCATTTCGCATAGCGAGTCGAGTCTGGGTTTTGGGGACTCAACGCTGTATCTGGAGAAGTATCTCCACAATCCTCGGCATATCGAGATTCAGGTTCTAGCGGACAAGTTTGGCAATGTAGTTCACTTGGGTGATCGTGACTGTTCGATACAGCGACGCAGACAAAAACTGATCGAGGAAGCACCTGCTTTCAATATCGACAGCGAAGTGAAGCAGGAACTGGGGCGCAAGTGCGTAGCCGCTTGCAAGGAGCTTGGCTACCTAGGAGCTGGAACGTTCGAGTTTCTATATGACGGAGAAGATTTTTTCTTTATCGAAATGAATACACGGGTGCAGGTCGAGCACACCGTTACCGAACTTGTAACGGGAATTGATATTGTCAAAGAGCAAATTCGGATTGCAGAGAACGAACCACTAGCCGTGACACAGGATCAGATTCAAATTCAGGGCCATGCAATTGAATGCCGAATCAATGCGGAGCACCCTGAATCCCTGATACCTTCGCCAGGAGTAATCCGCCACTATCATCCGCCTGGAGGGCCGGGTGTTCGAGTCGATTCACATATTTACAGCGATTATGAAATTACACTTCACTACGACTCCCTGATCGCTAAGGTCATCACGTATGGGCGTGACAGAAACGAAGCCATTGCCAGAATGAAGGGCGCTCTTGAGGAAATGCTGATTGATGGTGTGGATACGACAACATCGCTCCATCAGCTTATTCTGTCGAAGAAGAAGTTCTGCAAGGGTGTAGTCGATATCAATTTTCTCGAACGCGTATTAGGCCATTAGAGGGGCAGTGAGATATCCTGGCTGGACGAATGTTGTTGTGGATTGCCTTTTTGAGTGTGCGAATTCAGTCGCTGAATTGCTCGAAGAACATGGTGCTTTGTCCGTCTCCATACTTGCTGCTGACGAACAGGCTCGAACCACTGTAAGCGGGCTGTTTGATACGGAATATACGATCGGAGATTCGCTCTATCAAGATCTCGAACCGCTGCGCCAGGACGATAGTCGTTTTGCCATAACCTCAGAACATCTGGAAGATCGTGACTGGGTGCGGGAGGTACAGCAAAATTTCAAGCCTCTGCAAATCAGCGATCGGCTGTGGATTATCGCACCTTGGCATCAAATCGAAGCACGTAAAGCCAGCCAAGTCACCATAAATCCTGGCATGTCGTTCGGTACCGGGCAACATGCAACGACTCGAATGTGTCTTGAGTTTCTTTCTGAACTGAAACTTAAAGGGTGTGATGTCATTGACTACGGTTGCGGCAGTGGAATTCTAGCGATTTCAGCATTGGCGCTTGGAGCTGAATTCGCGTGGGGCGTCGACATTGATCCCGACGCGGTTGTAGAGAGCACGGTGAATGCTGAGCGCAACGGTGTTCAAGACCGTTATATGGCGTTGGTGCCGGACAAGATTTCTACGGACGTAATTGCCGATATCGTTGTAGCGAATCTTTTTGAAAACGCACTTGTGGACTTGACTCATCAATTGACGGAATTGACGGCACAGAGTGGCTGGCTGGCACTGTCCGGAATACTTACATCACAGGCCGAGAGAGTCAAGATTCGCTATGCACACTCGTTTGATTTTTCTCTGCGATGCGAGGGGGAGTGGGCACTTCTTGTGGCTCGCAGGAAGATTCAGTAGCAAATTTGCAGTTTGGTTCGCATAGCAACGGCCTTAAAAACACCAAGCTTGCTGTTGATTTCATGAATACTGATGCTTAAGTCTGTGATGGCTATAATTGATTTTCTAACGACCGTTGCAATCAGCATTTTAGTAAATCGCTCTAGCTCCACTTATAACCGTACAATCTTTCAGTTCAGACTCGCACCAGTAGAATCTTTATGGATTACGATGCTATTTTTACAGAATCCATAGATCGCTTGAAAGCGGCGGGCAACTATCGCGAGTTCACGGACCTCGAACGACACGCTGGCGAATATCCACGAGCTACAAACCATTCAATTGGCCGAAAAATTACGATTTGGTGCAATAACGACTACCTTGGTATGGGCCAGCATCCCGATGTAACGGATGCAATATGCAAAACTGTGCGCGAGATTGGCGCCGGTGCTGGCGGCACCCGTAATATCGCGGGAACCAGCCATCCATTGGTCGAACTTGAAGCGGAACTCGCAAGTCTGCACAATAAAGAGGCGGCACTGGTATTTACCTCTGGTTATGTAACAAACTCTACTGTTTTGAGCACCCTCGGAGGCATTCCCGAGATGGTGTTGTTTTCAGATTCCCTCAATCATGCATCCATGATTGAAGGAGTTCGCTTCGGCAAGTGCGAGAGGCATATTTTTCGTCACAATGATGTCCAGCATCTGGAAGAACTACTGGATGGTGTTGATATCAATCGCCCCAAACTGATCGGATTCGAGTCGGTCTATTCGATGGATGGAGACATAGGTCCAATCAAGGAAGTTTGTGATCTGGCAGACAAGTACGATGCGATAACCTATCTGGATGAGGTTCACGCTGTCGGCCTGTATGGGGAGACAGGTGGTGGTGTCGCTGAACGTGAAGGTTTGGCCGACCGAGTTGATGTGATTCAAGGTACGCTTGGAAAGGCATTCGGTTTGATTGGCGGATATATTGCGTCAAGCGCGCTGTTGGTTGACTTCATCCGTTGTTTCGGCAGCGGCTTCATATTTACCACTGCAATGCCTCCTGCTACAGCCGCAGGCGCCGTCGCGAGCGTACGGCATGTCAGAAAGGACATCCAACGCCGAATTACCCTTCATCGCAATGTGAACACGCTCAAATCCCAGTTGCGAGATGTGGGTTTGCCTCTGATGGAAACCCCCAGTCACATTATTCCCATCATGGTTCGAGATCCCAATTTGTGTCGTGAAGCGAGCAATCGCTTGTTGCACAAGCACGGCATTTTTGTGCAGCACATCAATCACCCTACAGTTCCTCTCGGTACCGAGCGGTTGAGAATCACACCGACACCATTGCATACTGATGAAATGATCCATGAACTCGTAGAAGCGTTGATTGACGTATTTGACGAACTCGGTCTAAGAGGAAACGAATGAGACGAATCCGTTTCGCTGGAGTACGGATTCGTAGACTTAGGAAGATCATTTGCTCTCCCGCAAATTATGGAATTTTGCATTCAGCTGTCCGCTGATTATCCAGACAAGTTTTACGGTGGTGACCGAGTTTACCGCGACATGCTTGATCAGGCGGTGCTGGCGGACAAATTAGGATTCGAATCCATTTCCATGACTGAGCATCATCTGATCAATTGTTTGATGATGCCAGCCCCGTTGCAATTTGCTGTCAAGATTGCAGCACACACCCAAAACGTGAAAATCATTACTTCGGTCGTGGTGCTGCCTCTGCACGACATGAGAGTTTTTGCAGGGGAGATTGTTGTTGCAGACATTTTCACTGAGCAAAGGTTGCTACTTGGCGTAGGCCGAGGTGCCTATAAGTTTGAGATGGAACGTCTTGGAGTCCCAATCGTTGAGACACAGGAACGATTTGATGAAGCACTTGAGGTGTTGCAGGCGCTTCTTTCCAAGGAAGAGGTTTCGTGGAACGGCAAGTTCTACAAATTCGATCCACTTACGATCATGCCGCGCCCGATTCGCATCGGCGGTCCACCGATGATGGTAGCGGTGGTAAATCCGGCCAACGTCTATAGTTATGCAAAACGCGGGATGCACATTCAGACAACCCCTCTTTCGGGCAATCAGGAATTGTTGCTGAAACAGGTTGAAAATTTCAGAATCGCTCAGAGTGAAACACAGAGCAATGGTGATGATCTCACCCTGACACTGTCTCGTGTTGCATTCGTTTCCCGCACTGATCGCGACCGGCGCAGACACATTGAAAAGGCTTATTCATACTACAGTCGTTTTGACAACATTTTTACCGGACCAGGAATTGTAGATGCAGGGATGATTCGTCCTCTTCCACGCGGTCAAACAATGGAAGAACTCGCTGAAAATCTCCTTGTGTGTACAGCGGTGGAAATGGTTGACAAGCTCGCACCTTACGCTGAACTTGGAATTGATCGGATGGTGCTGAATATCAATTTCGGAGTCGATCAATCGGAGACTCTGGACTGCATACAGAATTTCAGTGAAGAAGTCATGCCGCATTTTTGTGAGAGTCCAATATCCGAATCGAAATTCCACTGAGTTAAGCAGGGAGAATACTTGCTTTGGTCGCAGGCAAAACTGAAGTGAAGAATATCAATCAAAGTTCTGCTAGACGCAATGTTGATGATGTAATTGATTGGCATTCAGCATTAAGGGTGATGGTCCTCCGCTGTTTCTCATTCACGGCATCGGCACGGCTAGAAATGCGTGGCGATATTTGCTCCCGGTTCTGAGCAAGTATTTCACAGTCGTTACTTATAACCTGAGAGGTTATGGTGAATCACCGATTCCCGATGGCGAATTCGGATTGGATGAACTTGTCAGTGACTTGGAGCGTGTGCGAGAGAAAACGGGAATCGAACGCAACCCGAGACAGGGTCAGAGTGGCTTCATCACCACCGTTCTGTGTTTCACTCTGAGCGCGGGTGATCGACGAACCGAAGATGGCGGTCTTCAGCGGTTACTTTCTGGTGCGCGGGGAAAGGTGTCGGGTGGCCAAAGGAGGGATTACGGGGGGACTTGAGGTTAACGTACCCGATGTCCAACGAAATTGCTTACATTATTGTGTTAAGTAAGGCGTTATTGTATATTGTAAAGAGATTGGAGGTATTGCCATGCTTGAATCTACGGTAACGAAGAAGGGACAGACCACACTCCCCAAACCTGTGCGAGAGACGCTGGGCGTGCGGGCCGGTGACCGGGTGCGCTATGTCATATTTGACGGCGAAGTACGCATACTGCCCGTGCGGCCCATCGGTCGGCTGTTTGGCGTGCTGAAACACGACGGCCCGCCCATAACCGTGGAGCAAATGGAGCAGGCCGTAGCCGATGCGGCGGCTGAGGGATGATCGCACTCGATACCAACATCCTTGTCCGCTATCTGGTGCGCGGCGAGCTGCGGCAGGCGGAGGCCGCTCGCGGCTTGCTGGAGTCGCTCACGTCCAAGCGTCCAGGCTATGCCTGCCGGGAGGTTGTGGTCGAGCTCGTCTGGGTGCTGGAACGGGCCTACGGCTTTCCACGTGACCGCATTGCGAAGATCCTGGAAGAACTCGTGGCGACCGAGGGTCTTGTCATCGAGGCCGCCGACGATGTAGCCCGGGCCGCGTTCCGGTACCGGGCAGGCGGCGCGGGATTTTCGGATCTGATGATCGTTGCTGCGGCTGAACGATCCGGAGCGCATCCCTTGTACACTTTCGATCAGAAGGCCGCACGGTTAGCGGGAGTCGAACTGCTGCGATGAAAACCGTTAACGTGAAGACCAAACACGGTAGCAGCAACGTATTCGCCGACCTGTAACTCTCGGATGCCAACACACATCTGCTCAAGGCCGCCAAACTTCTCGGGCTGTCTCAACCCGATGTGTTCCACCTGCTACGCCTTACGACAGTGCTCGGGTACGATGGAAGCTTCGTCAACGCGACTAGGTCCTGAGCGACTAGGACGGCTCAGTGTCGAATTGCAATTATTTCTGAAGCCGTTGCCGACCATTACGGAAATTAGGGTAACCTACTTGGTTTGGGTGCGAGCAAAACTGAATTGAAGAATTCCAATCAAAGTTCCGCTAGACACAATGTTGATGATGTAATTGATTGCATATTCAGCATTGAGGGTGACGGTCCTCCGCTATTTCTCATTCACGGCATCGGCGCGGCTAGAAATGCTTGGCGATTTTTACTCCCGATTCTGAGCAAGTATTTCACAGTTGTTACATATGACCTGAGAGGTCATGGCGAATCACCGATTCCTGATAGTGAATTCGGACTGCGTGAACTTGTCAGTGACTTAGAACTTGTGCGAGAGAAAACCGGAATCGAACGTGCTCATTTTGCTGGGCATTCGCTCGGTGGAATGATCGGACCTGCATATGCGCGCAGGTATCCTGATCGTGTGCTGTCTCTGGGATTGCTATCGACGGCGGCTGGAAGATCAGAAGACGACAGCAGAAATGTCTGGAAAGTGGTTCATGAAATGGAACAAAGAGGTATTCCGAACGTTTTGCCGACCCTGACTGGACGATGGTTCACTGATGACTTTGTCGCCGATAATTTAGAAATCGTAGAAGCCAGACTGCAGCAGGTCATGGACACCGACGAAAGAGTGTTTATGAACGTGTTCAGGATTTATGCCGGCACCGAGATGTTGCCTTGGTTGCACGAAGTAGAAGCTCCAGCACTCGTTCTGACTGCTGAAAATGATGGCGGCTGCAACCCTCGATTGAATCGACTAATTGCTGATGAATTGCCAAATTCAGAACTGATCATTCTGCCAAGATATAAACACTCGATTTTGCTTGAAGCGGGTGTTGAAGTAGCTAACCAACTCGTTCGATTCATCAAGAATTCTGATTCTTCATAATTCCGTGACTCGGGTTGGAAGAAGAGCAAGAATCGGATTGTCGGAATCTAAACTCAATGATTAGAATGTGAGAATGTACGCTCCTGTCTCCTCTCACATGAATTTTCACGTTTGGGTGATGCTCGTTGTGCTCTCCATATTGTGGGGTACATCATTCATTTTCACTGAATTAGCTCTCGAAGATTTTCGTCCCTTGACGATAGCAACGCTTCGGGTCAGTGGTGCTGCCTCGGCACTATGGATTTATCTTTTGATTATCGGAGCCGAAATCCCCCGAAGTCTCAGTATCTGGGGTGCGTTCCTGATTATGGGGATCGTGAACAATGCTATTCCTTTTGCTGCCATCATGTTCGCGCAGACGTTGATTTCGGCTTCACTGGCATCGATTCTGAATTCGACAGCACCCTTGTTTACTGTTGTTTTAGCGGGCATACTGCTTTCTGATGAACGAATCACCACGGCACGAATATTCGCCGTGATTTTGGGTTTTATCGGCGTTGTCGTCATGATTGGCCCGCCTGCTCTACTTGGAATCGGAGCTGATGTACTTGCCCAGTGTGCTGTTCTTGGAGCGTCAGTTTCCTACGCGTTTTCGGCGGTTTTCGCTCGACGATTCAAAGCAATGGGTCTGCAACCGAGCGTGCTTGCAGTCGGGATGTTAACCATGTCTTCCTTGTGCCTGGCTCCTGTTGCGATTTTCTTTGATCGACCGTTTACACTGAATGCCCCTGGAATTTCATCGATTGCAGCGGCCGCTGGAGTCGCGCTTCTTTCGACTGCGCTAGCATATATTCTGTATTTTCGTATACTCGCCGCAGCCGGGGCTACGAATCTGCTGCTGGTTACATTTCTGATTCCTGTTTCAGCGATTCTGCTTGGAGTGAACTTTCTCGGTGAATCGCTGAGTCTGATTCAGATTGTTGGAATGTTTCTCATTGGATTGGGGCTCGCTGTCATGGATGGCCGGATTTTCAAACGACGCAGTTGAATGAATGCTAGAGTCATTTTGCCGTCGAGAACAATTCCACAATTGACGTACTGCAATTACATGTCGATTCAAAACTACAATACTGTAAATATGGATGCAATAAGGGCTGTGTTGAAAAACCATTCAGGCGTACGTTTAAAAGTCAGCGGCGACGGGGATACTGACAGAAAATTGCAGAAAAATTTAAAAATATTGCACAGAATTATCCCAAGGTAGAAAATGACAATTCATAAGGCACTTGCTCCCGAATGGTATGTTGATCCTTCAATTTACCAAAAGGAAAGGAGCTTGATATTTGAATCGGCTTGGTGGTTGATGGGGCCGGCTCATACTCTTTCCCAGCCTGGAGACTATTTGTGCGACACCATTTGTGGATGGCCAGTGTTTGTACTGCATTCCGGTGATGGAGAGCTCCGAGCGTTTCTGAATGTGTGTCGTCACCGGGGTGCCAGCCTGCTGCAAGTAGGTCATGGCAATGTTGATTCAATTCGGTGTCCGTATCATGGCTGGTTGTATGACGATCTCGGTAATTTTCTGAAAGCGCCGCGATTTGGTGTCGACCTGGATGACTATTGCGACGATCTGGCATTGCGTCGCATTGACCTTCATGTCTGGAACGAACTTGCTTTTGTGAAAATCAATCCCGACAGCGGCAGTGATTTTAACGAATGGATAGGAGAGGTAGTTGCACTGAGTGAATCTTTTCCGTCACCTGCCGATCTTGGGTACCACGGAGAATTCACCGTGACCGGTGAACTTAACTGGAAAGCGTATTGCGACAATACGGTCGAAGGGTACCATCTCAATCTGATTCATCCTCGTCTCGGAAAAGCGCTTGCTGGCGGTGCAGCTGAGCTAATCTCTGTAAACAATGGCCGTTCAGTCGTATTTGATATCACTCACGGCAACGGTGGTGGCGGACAAGGACTTCGAGGCCGCAAAGGAATGTGGATATATCATTTTCCCGGATTACAGCTGGTTCTGGGTGAGAAAGTTTTCAAAGCCGAAAGAGTCGAATCTGAAAGTTCAAATCATGTTCGCTCAAAGAACTGGGCATGGTATTCAGGACTGAGCGCGGAGGAAAAAGAAGATGCATTCCAGTGGGCAAAACAGATCGTAGAAGAGGATTTTGGAATCTGCAGTCAGGTAACGCGAAACATGAGGGCAGGCTCGTACGTGCCGGGTCCACTATCACCTGTTATGGAGAATCATGTGGCGAGATTTCAGGAGATCATTCGAGACTTGCTGAACGACTGCATCATACCATAGTGCCGGATTTCACTATATTTGGCTATTACAGATTACCTGATCTGGACTCAAATCGTTTAGCGACCACCGGTGACATCCAAAATAGTTCCGGTGCAGTACGATGATTTGTCGGACAGCAGCCAAAGAATTGCTTCTGCAATTTCTTCAGGGCGCCCCATCCGCCTCATGGCAATGGTATTAATCATTCGTTCGTATCGTTCGCTGTGCCCTTCGCCATCGTTCATTTCCGTATTGGTGAATCCGACTCGTACTGCGTTGACCCGAATGTTTTCGCTAGCAACTTCCTTGGCAAGCCCGATAGTGAAGGTGTCAATCGCGCCTTTGGAAGCTGCGTAATCTACATAGTCGTTTGGAGACCCTAACCGAGCGGCACCTGAGGTGTTATTGATAATTGAACCGCCGCTGCCGCCCCTGGAGACAGACATTCTTCGAATAGCCTCTCGGGCGCATAAAATTGCTCCAACAACATTGACTTCAAAAATTCGCTTGATTCGATCAACGTCAAAATCTTCGACTCGAGACAATGGCGCAATAATTCCAGCGTTGTTGACGAGTGCGGAAATTGTGCCGAAACGGCTGTCAATTTGTTCAAACATGCGCACGACTTGATCCTCTTGCGAGACATCGGCTTGCAGGGCAATGGCTTCGCTTCCCATTGCTTGAATTTGTGCAACAATTTGCTCAGCTCTATCTTTCCGTTTTCGAAAGTTAACGGCAACGCGATAGCCGTTTTGCGCGGCTAACAAAGCAGTTGCAGCACCGATTCCTCTGCTGCTACCTGTTATCAGTAAGGTTTTTTCCACTTTCTCAGGGTTTATTAATCAATTTGTTGGCAACGGTCAGACACGGTGTACATTGATTGTACAAAAAAATTGGATTGTGGAGGCATCGTCTCCGAGTTATCAGTGTTGATGTTTGACATTTATTGCGATTCGAGTAAACAGATAAAATTCCAGTCAAATAAAGCGTGACGGAAAATCAATTGTTGCAATGAGGTTGATTTTGAATCAAGTTGACGGGTTATCAAATGTGTAATTTTGCATATTATCCATTGTTACAGAAATGCCCCTTTAAATCTGACAAAAACTGACGCGCTTGCCTTGTGATATTTGAAAGCTATTTGCATTGTCTCTATAATTTCTCACCGACCGAAGTAAATTCCTTTCAGCTGAGATGTCACTTCAAGTGATGTGAATCTTCCGCCAAAACTGAATTGCTACTTGATGCGGCCATCGGCACCATAGAATTGCAGAACTTACCTTTTCGCCTGCGGTTGCAATCAATGCAAATGGTGTGGTTAGCAAATTCATGCTGAAATTCACAGCGGGTGCTTGTTCTTGAACTAAATTGGAACAATTCTCCGGTCCTGTGCGAAGTCGGCTAGTCAGTTGAATCGCATTATAGGCAGAGCAATCTGAACTTCTTGATGCGAATTCCGCGTAGTTTATGTTCCCGGATTAACCCTGAACTTTGAACTGACTCTTATTGGCTTCGTCGAACTTCTGTTACACGAGGTGAAATGGAGGAAGGAATATCCGACCTGTCTAGCAGATTAGAAAGTATTTGGAAATTAAACTATGAAATGAGGAATTTTGTTATGAGTTATTGGGATCTTCAGTATCAGGAGCTGATTAAAGATGTTCAATCCTTGGTTGATCAGTTACGAAATTTAGATGAAGACCGTAGGTTGAACAATGAATACAGGTGCGTAATTGATTTTGACGTAGATCAACTTAAAGAGAAAATTTATACGTTCCTGAATGAAAACCGGGAAGCCAGTAATCAGGTCAAGGTATGTAAGACATTGAAGTCAATTCGCAATGCTGTCGAGTGCTTGAAAAAAGCAGTCGCAGGAAGAGAAAGTATAGGACGGTCATTGACACATCTGGCTCAGAATCTGTTGGTGAGTTGCCAGCACTGTTTCGAGGATATCAGTAGAAGTGCAGTCAAATTTAACAAAAATTTCAAGGATTTTGAAAGACGACAAGAACTACTACGCACTGAAGATATGCAGCAACATCATACCATTCATCTCGACGGCAAATATCAGATGAAGGACGTCAACTCAGTCGCCGGGTTGATGGATATTGGGAAGGTGCTTGACAACTGCGTCAAAGAATATGAGGAAGCATGTGATCGCATGGGTGGAGTCGCAGCAGGAGTGGCAAAATTATACGTTGTTGAGAAAGACGGCGCACCAGTTTATTTACTGCAATTTGATATGGATAATCGAGAAATTACCGACTTTAGTGCTAAAGACGATGATCGCGATAATTTGGTAATTTCGTATGAATTGGCAATGGAAATTCTTATAAAGCTTGATATAAGTGGCGACGAAATACCAGAGTTCATACGTGTAGGGGCATTCAGCAAATTTAAGAATGGGCGATCTAACCCCGATTCATTTGTCAATAAAGGGCAGGAAATGTGGAAGTGGAGAATTCAAGACGAGCTTATCATTGCCGTTGATAAAAATTTAGATGGAGATCTTCGCTGGTCACGATTTAAATTGCCATTTAGAAATCGCTGTTGGAGTCGTCGCGATTCTTTTCGTCAGCACGAATCTCACCACTACGAACTTGGTGTGGAAGAGTTATTAGATTTGATATTTCAAAATCCAGATTTATTGGGATACCTGCTAGAACCTACAATTGATCAAGTAAATGACATGGAAATTAGTGAGAATTTGTTGTCAGGCTGAATTATCAGTAAAGAGAAATGAATGGAGAACAATTAAAAAGTGATGCGACAGCAAATTTTACAGGTCAGGATTTGACTGGATTCAGTTGAAGATTCCAATCAGAGTATTCGGGATGGCCGAAGCTATTACAGCATATAAATATGCATTCTCAAAGCACACAAAGAAATGGAAAGATACGCAGGCCTTAGTCCAGGTATAGATGCGAAAATTGCTTAGTTGGGTAGGGAGAAATTAGATTTGTCTGAAGTATGATGAATAATGCTCTAAATATTTACATATTCAGTAAACTGCGCTGTGGACAATAAACTTTACAACGTACTGTTCCTCTGTACCGGCAACTCCGCACGTAGCGTGTTAGCAGAAGCACTACTCAATCACCTTGGCAAGACTCATTTCAAAGCGTTTAGTGCTGGCAGTCAGCCGAAGAGACAAGTACATCCAACCGCAATCAAAGTGCTTCAGGAAAAAGGCATCTCAACCGATCACTTTCGGTCTAAAAGTTGGGATGAATTTGCAGTTGATTCAGCACCTAACATGGATGTCGTGATTACTGTCTGTGACAATGCAGCTGCAGAAGTATGTCCTGTGTGGCCAACTCATCCTATAGTTGCACATTGGAGGATTTCTGACCCCGCAGCAGTGAGAGGATCAGAAGATGATGTCCACAACGCATTTCTGCAGGCGTACGCCACGATCAGTGGATGTATACATGCCATGATTGAAACGATGATGGATGAGTCGGACAACATTTCTCTCAGAGACAGACTACACAGTCTTGACCCAAGCCGAGAGACTACTTGACAGAAAACTGAGTTGAGTTCTGTTTCAGTTCGATATCGTCCCAGTTATTTGTTCGGTCCTTGCCGTTTGCGTAAAAACTAATTCAATAACTCGCGGGCGCGTCTGTTTGCGGATTCGGCTTCGTCACGGCGTTGCAGGGCAGTCATCACACGCGCTGTATTTTGCCAAGTGAGCGGAGTCGTGGGTTTACGTGCAGCTCGTTCCGAGAGCAGGGCACGCGCGCGGTCGTACTGCTCAGCTCGAATCGCAGATTCAATCAGAGTTTGCGAAATCACGTCGCGTTGCGCATGACTGCCTCCAAATCGGTTCGCGGTGTAGCGTACATTCCATAAATGTTCAACTGATTCCGAATACCTGCCTGCACCACTTGACTTCGTAGAAAACTCGATTTTTACTCGATTTTCCGGATTTCATTTTTCAATATTATCATCATCTTGCAAGCGTCCATCCTGAAAAACAGCGATGTAATGCCCTCATCAAAATAATACTTGCATATCAATCCGGACTGATGTATAACTTCATCCATGTTTGTAAGAAAGAAATTCGATGCCGCCCGAAACCGATACCGGGTGCAGATCGTGCAGAGCTTCCGCGACGGCAAGAAGGTGCGCCAGAAGATTATCCGCCATGTCGGCACCGCGCCCGGCGGCGCCCAGCTGACAAAGCTGATGGAGCTCGGCGAGTTCATCAAGGAAGATCTCCGGCAGCAGTCCAATCCGCAGCAGGAGCTGTTCACGCCCAAGCAATACGCGGATCTTCTGAGCCAGTGCCGACGCAACCGCAAAGCGGCGCACCTCGGCGTCGACCTTGGACAGTGCCGGGAACAAAACCGCCTGAACATCGGCGTGCGCGAAGCATTCGGCCGGCTTTACTCGAGCATGGGCTGGGACCGCCTGCTCGGTTCCCGCAAAGCCAGCGCCAATCGCATCATCAAGGAACTGGTGCTGGCGCGCATCGCCCAGCCGCGGTCGAAACGCGGCACCGTCATGGAGCTGGCAAGAGACGGCGGCGTGACGCTGAATCTGGACTGGGTCTATCAGTCCATGGACTATCTTGACCCGCGGGTGATTGACAGCATACGCCGAAACGCGTCGGCCCGGGCTGAGGAACTTTTCACGCAGCCGATCGATGTCCTGTTCTATGACACCACGACACTTTATTTTCAAAGCGACCGGGAAGACTACGGCCAAAACAAAGATCCTCTTCGCTTCAAGGGCTACAGCAAGGACGGCAAGCCGCACCGAACCCAGGTGGTGCTGGCATTGCTGGTGACCCGCGGCGGGATTCCGCTGGATTATGAGCTTTATCCGGGCAATACCTACGAGGGCGACACGCTGTGCCGGGCGCTCGATGGCATCACCGAACGATACGATGTGAGCCGGGTGACCGTGGTGGCCGATGCCGGGCTGTTCAGCCACAGCAATCTTGAATGGCTGCGCGAGCGCAACCTGCCCTACATTGTGGGGTTTCGCGCCAAGAATGCGACGCGCAAGCTCAAGGAGCAGATTCTCGATGCCGACGGCTATGAGGGCTATATGTTCGACCAGGATGGTGAGGCTCAGTGCAACTGCAAGATCATCGCCCGCGGCGAGGAGCGAATCATCGCGACTTATTCAAAGAAGCGGGCGAGAAAAGACCGCCACAGCCGAGAGCGGGCGCTGGAGAAGCTGCTCAAGCGCCTGAAGCGTAGCGCAAAGCCGCTCAGCTTGGTGTCAAAAGGACATGCGCGGTTTCTCAACGTTCCATCTGACGGCGAGGCCACGGTCAATGAGGAAAAAGTGGCACAGGCCGCGCGCTGGGACGGCATCCACACCATCATCGCCTGGGGCAACGATCAGCTCAGCACCACCGAGCTGCTGCACCAATACCGTCAGCTGTGGCACATCGAACGCGGATTTCGCACCAACAAGCACGATCTGAGGATCCGACCGATCTTTCATTGGACAAGCCGGCGCATCCGAGCCCATATCGCCATCTGTTTCATGGCGTATTGCTGTGTGCAGCACATGAGCCACCGGCTCCAGGCGCTCGGACATCCGATGAGTCCGGAATCGATGCGGCGCGAACTGAACCACCTGCAGGTCAGCATTCTGGAAAACCACCAAGACGACCGCAGATTCGCGATACCGAGCAACGCGTCGGCGCAAGCCAGACGGATCTATCGCTGTGTGAACCTCAAGTGGAGCACCGTACCGTTTGAGATCAAGCCCATGTGACAACCGACCTGATCCTTGCCAAATCGCTGCTGACACTGTGGCGCAATCTGACCGGTTTTGGTACCAACCTCAAAATGTAGTGCCCACATTTGAACCTCGATTCAATTAAAACAACTATTTACAGCGAAAGTTCTATTAACTCAAGAAACGATGATGGATGAGTCGGACAACATTTCTCTCAGAGACAGACTACACAGTCTTGACCCAAGCCGAGAGACTACTTGACAGAAAACTGAGTTGAGTTCTGTTTCAGTTCGATATCGTCCCAGTTATTTGTTCGGTCCTTGCCGTTTGCGTAAAAACTAATTCAATAACTCGCGGGCGCGTCTGTTTGCGGATTCGGCTTCGTCACGGCGTTGCAGGGCAGTCATCACACGCGCTGTATTTTGCCAAGTGAGCGGAGTCGTGGGTTTACGTGCAGCTCGTTCCGAGAGCAGGGCACGCGCGCGGTCGTACTGCTCAGCTCGAATCGCAGATTCAATCAGAGTTTGCGAAATCACGTCGCGTTGCGCATGACTGCCTCCAAATCGGTTCGCGGTGTAGCGTACATTCCATAAATGTTCAACTGATTCCGAATACCTGCCTGCACCAAAAGCCGTCAGCGCCTTTGCTACCGGCAAGCCAACCTGCTGGATCATCCAGGCTGAGTAGTTCTCTCCCTCAGAAGATTTCTTCAGCATATTCATCATTTCCTTTGCCTGTGCATCTCTTCCGTCAGCGACAAAAGCCATCAGCGCGTGACAATCGTTGAAACAGTAAAACCCGCCATTGGGAAGAGATTTCTCCCATTTGTCGGCGAGCGAATGCCAGCGATCGCCGACATCAATTTTCATCAAGTGCAATCGCCACAATAACGCGCTGGCATCCAATAACTCCAACGCTACGGACCCATTTTCGATTGACGCATCATAAATTTCCAAAACGCGTCCAACATTTTGTAAATCGAGGTAGTAGAGCGCCAGGTGCCACCAGTTGTGCGTGGCGAATTCATTATCCGGTGCCCAATCCTGTTCGCGGGTAACATACCAGTCAATTCCTTCATCCTGTCGTCCTTGCATTTCCAGCACATGTGCAACCGCGTGAATCGCCCAGACATCGCCGGCACTGCATTCAACCGCCTTGCGACCAATTTCCTCGGCTTTTCCATATTCATTGCATTCTTCCAAACCGAAAGCGTACATGCCGAGTGCATAACCGTATCCCGGCGTATCTTCATCGTATTGAGATAGCACTCTAGCAACACGGTCTCTTAGGTTGTGGGTGTCACCGAGATAAAAGTCGCTCAAGTGCGCAATCTGCAAAGCGAGAATGTCTCTGGGGTGTTTGATCAATACCGACTCTAAAACATCGACTGAATGTTTAAAGTTTCCATCTAGCCATGCCTGAATTGCAGCAACATGTCCTTTTTCTCGGTCATTCCCATTTTTTACTGCAGCTTGAGCGCCTTCCAAAGATTCCCGCAGGTGATCAGTAAATTCTCCGTCTGCCATCGCACTGCCGCAATGAGCACGCAAACAGTGAGCCATGACAAATCCGGGATCTTCTTCGATTGCGGCGTCAATTGTTTCAACAGGGTCGCCCTTGTAGGATTGCAGTTGGACCAGTGCTTTTTCATACAGACCCAGCGCACGTTGACTGGTTACTGTGGTGAGTTCACCTCGATAATCTTTTAGTTGTGCCATATCGGATTCCTCCTTATTCCAGTTTTATGTTTCTTCAATATTCAACGTCCAGATGGCGAGTCGACTAGCCCGAGTTTCGAACGAGATTCAATCTTGAACCGCTCGGCCGTTCCATATTCTCTCAACCCTACCCCTGCGGCAAAATCACCGAATACCGGGCCATGTTTGTACAGGTGGCCAGAACATCCGCCAGCAATTAAAACATTATCGAATTCTGGATGAAAATCGATTATGAAATGTGTATCGGGCGTCATGGCAATCTGGCAGGCTTTCTGATCTACAGCTCTTTGCCCGGCGAGTTTCGGGAATCGATGTCGAATATATTGACGAGTGCGGTTGAAGGTTGCTTCATCAACAACTCTCTCATCATTATCTAAATCGATAATTGCTTCGGTCCATGCGATGGCTGCCTTGACTCCGTGACCTTCAACGGATGAAGTGCCGTATGCCTGATACCCATGATCAACCCAGCATGGCATGTTTTCGCAGTCAAAGGAAGTGTCCGCATCCGGCGTCGAAGTGTAAATGATGTTCTGCCGCACGACATCGGAAATCGGTCGGATGGTACGACGGTACATTTCGCCAATCCACGGCCCCGCCGCGACAATGATTAAATCAGCCTGCAAGGGTTTATTGTTCAGATGGAGCTTTTCAGACTCATCGCACTGAACGCGGCCGCGTACAATTTTTCCACCTTCCCGCACAAACAAGTCTGCCGTTTCCACCACCGCTCGATGTGCCATGATCATGCCGGACTCAGGCTCGTAGATTCCATAAGCGACATTCTTGAAGTTGAACTGTGGAAAGCGCACCTCAAGTTCAGTTACATCAAATTTGAAATAGGGAACTCCGACTTCATCGAAGGTGGGGAGCGTCGAATCTTCCCACTCCGAATTTCCGTCTTCGGCAATAACCAGTACGCCGCACTCCACATACAGCGTCTGGTTTACTTCTTCTTGAAGTTCCAGCCAGCGCAATCTTGCCTCGCGTACCCATTTGGTGTAGAGTAGGTCGCTGCCGTGAATGGAACGAATGATGCGAGTGTAATCGGTGGAAGAAGCTCTCGGATGGCCGGGTTCCCACCGATCAATTAAAGTAGTTGAATGCCCTCGTCGCTGACAGCTGAGAGCTGTCATGACACCGGCGATTCCAGCGCCGACAACGATCACATCACTTCCATTACTATCCGACATTTGTTTTGAGTTTCTGTGCTATAGTTATGTATTCTGAATTCAGTATACATTTTTTGCAGTTGATGCATAATGTTAACGAATGGTTGAAATTAGAATTTATACGACTTTTGAATGGAGAACAACCTGCGAATGAATTCGAGACCGAATCGCGACTTTTCTAACCTGCCCGACGGTACGCACACCGTAGCTATGGGAATGGGTGATCTCAACGGCATCATGCGAGGCAAGCGAGTGCCCGTATCAAACTGGCAAAATGTCTGCAAGAATGGAAACGCGCTGTCAATTGCACTGCTGGTTATAGACATGACGTCTGATGTGTGGGACACACCTTACGCAAATATGGAAAACGGTTTCCCGGACATGCACATGTTCCCGTTAACCCGGCCGGTTGCTTCGCCATGGGAAGCCGGTGTGGCGATATGCATGGGGCGAGCCGAAGGCATGGATCACAAACCGGTACCGGTTGATCCTCGTAATGCTTTGAATCGCCAGTTGGAACGAGCCGATGCCATGGGAGTACAAATCAAAATCGGCGCAGAACTCGAATTTTATTTGCTAGACCCAGAGACACTGCAACCAAGAGATCGTGGAATTCAGGTATACAGTTTGACTCGGGCGGCAGAACTGGAACATGTAGTGGGGCCGATGCGCCGCCACCTGAACGCTATCGGCATTCCGATCGAACAATCCAATCCCGAATATGCACCTGGACAGGTGGAAATCAATATCCGCTACGGTGAAGCATTGGAAACTGCGGACCGAGTCATTCTCTTTCGCTCCATGATTAAGGAAATTGCGATGCATTTCGGTTACATCGCCACTTTCATGGCCAAACCATTTGCGGACCAAGCTGGAAACGGCTTTCACACGCATCACTCGATTTGGAAAGAAGGGGTCAACCAGTTTGCAGACAATGGCAAATTATCCTCAGTAGGCAAATCTTATCTTGCGGGCATGCACAAACGAATGGCGGAATGTTCATTGGCGGTTGCTACAACCCCGAACGCCTACAAGCGACGAACCCCGTACTCATTCTGCCCGACAAACGTTACATGGGGAATGGATAATCGAACTGTAGCTCTGCGAGTCATTGAAGGCGCTGACAACGCGGTGAGAGTAGAAGCACGGGATGGGACGGCAGACTGTAATCCCTACTATCTTTTCGCCACGCAAATTGCCGCTGGACTGGACGGAATCGAACAGGGCATGGAACCGCCTCCCATAACGAATTGCGATGCATACTCGCTGGAAGATGCGCCTGCACTGCCACTCAATATTCATGATGCGATTGCGCTGGCTAAAGACTCAAGCTGGTTGAGAGATGTGATCGGAGATGATCGGTTAACGGTACTGATTCAGCAGGCTGAACGCGAAGTCGGGTTCATGCATGCGGAAGTTTCGCAAGTTGAAATTGATCGTTATCTGAGGAACCTCTGATGAAGATAGCTCGCGTGACGGGTACCGTCACCGCCACCGTGAAAGACAGTCGCCTTGTCGCCCATCCGCTTCTCATTGTGGATATCGAAGACGCTCGAGGAAAATCAATCCAATCATCTTTAGTCGCAGTCGACACCCTCGGTGCCGGCGTTGGACAGATGGTACTGATTGCAACCGGTTCAGCCGCCCGAGTGCCTGCGGGACTGCAGGGAGTGGCCGTTGACGCGTCGATTGTTGCAATCATAGATGAAATCTCAATTGGAAATTGAATTCAGACGGTAATTCAGCCGCATCGGTTTACTACTACACCTGTAACAGGAGGGTGAAATGGCAGCAAAGAATGAACATGTGCAAACTGCGCTAGGTATGATCGAAACAAGAGGACTCGTCGCCTCAATCGAAGCGGCGGATGCGATGGTTAAGGCAGCAAATGTATCCATCGTCCGTCAGACTCGAGTTGGAGGCGGATTGGTCTCGACGCTAATTCGGGGTGAGGTTGGTGCCGTCAAGGCATCGATCGATGCCGGAGCAAGCGCCGCCAACAAGGTGGGTGAAGTGATTGCTGTTCACATTATCCCCCGTCCGCATGACGAGGTGGAAACTCTGCTGACAGCCTACTAGAAAATAGTAGATATTTCGGATTGTCGATTGCTTGCGAATGATGATGTCTGCGCATGACGAAATCTCGGTTGGCATGTCCAAGTGGAGCTGGGGCGGTGTTGGCGGATGAGTACTGAATTCAAAGAATTCACTACCGCGCTTGAACGCAGTACCCGGCGTGATTCGGCTGCAGGCTCGCAACCGGAATTCAGCCGTGTCACGGTACTTGGCGGCGGCACTGAAGGACGCCTGCTTGCTGCTCTTTCACTGTCGCAGAATCGGTCAGTGACGCTGTTCAGCGCATACGGCACCGAACTAAACGCTCTGCGTGCTGCGGGCGGTATTACGCTTCGTGGCGATGGACCGATCGGCACATTTCAGACTGATCAGTCGTCGTCGCCATCCATCCAGACCACGGCCGAACTGGATTCCGCAGTCGCATCGGCAGATCTGATTTTTCTTACCGGACCAGTACACAAGCACAGAACTTATGCCATGGTGCTGGCGGATCATCTGAAAGATGGACAGACTCTGGTCATTGCTCCAGGTCGAACATTCGCCGCGTTTGAGATATGTTCTCTTCTGAAAGTCGGAGGCTGTCAAGCTGAAATCACGGTACTGGAAGTGCAGAATCTACCCTATTGGGTAGAGGCAGATGGCAATACGCTTCATCTATCCGAATGCGATGGTGTTTCTGGCGGAGCATTACCGGCTGACCAAACATCGCACCTTGATGCTTTACGTGAGCTACTACCGAACGTTAAACCGGCCTCGACTGTACTGCAAAGCAGTTTTTCGGACGGAAGCGGTGCCGTTGAGTGTGTGGCGCTCATGCTGGGTTCGAGTTTAGCAGCAGGCACAGGAAAGTCTTTGCCTGCTGGCGCTCAGCCGCTGCCGGAAAGAGAGACATTTCGTACGCTGCTGGATTCCGAGCGAAGCCGTTCCGTGGTTTTACACGTATTGCAGGAGCGTCGTGAAGTGGCTAAACGCTATGGCATCCGAAACCTTCCGGACGATGAAATCTGGATCAATGCACACTGCGGCACCGAAATGGGCAGTGGAAGTCGACCGATTCCATCTGCACAGGATTCAATTGCCCTGTTGCGCGATGCGGTCACCGGTTCGTTGATCCCTCTCCAATCCGCCGGTCGACTGGCAGATGTAGCCACGCCAGCTACCGATTCGCTTATCACTCTGACCGGTGCGCTTCTGGGTCGCAATATCGCAGTGGCAGGACGCAGACTGGAAGCGATGGGCGTTACTGCGGACGACCGCGATGAAGCAAGACGAAACATGGAATCCTTGGCAAGGGGGATGTAACCGTTGGAATATGATCTTCAGTCCATAGCGGACGCCCGACAGGCGGCCAACTCAGCGTGGGAAGCTTACTTGAAGTTTCGCCTCTTTGAAAGGGAGGAAATTGATGCGATTGTTGATGCGATGGCTTTGGCAATCGAGCCGGAGGCCAGGCGTCTCGCCGAACTGGCAGTGGAAGAAACGGGTTGCGGTAATGTAGAAGATAAACGAATCAAGAATCTTTTCAACTCGCTGTCGGTTGCGGACTGGTTGCGGAACATAAAAACCCGCGGCATTCTGTGGCGCGACGACGTAACTAAAATCGTTGCTGTCGGCGAGCCGATGGGAGTTGTTGCGGCACTGATCCCTGTGACGAATCCGACGTCTACCGTGATATACAAGATTATTTCTGCCATCAAATCCGGCAATGCCATTGTCTGCGCACCGCATCCAAAAGGCGTCAAGTGTGGTCTGGAAACTGCAGCAGTCATGATTAGGGCGGCAGAGCAGTTGGGAGCCCCGCCAGGATTGATTCAATGCCTTGACAAGGTGACTATTGCGGGTACCACTGAACTGATGAAACACCGGCGCACCTCGGTTGTGCTGGCAACGGGCGGACCGGACATGGTGAAAGCCGCTTATTCCTCCGGCAAACCCACTCTCGCTGTCGGGCCTGGCAATGTACCCTGCTATGTTCATGAATCTAAATCCCGCGATCTTGATGAAGTAGCCGAACAAATCGTGACTTCCAAATGCTTCGACTATGGCACCGCGTGCGTGTCAGAACAGGCGTTAATTGCAGATCAGTCAATCAGCCGCGAATTGAAGAGTGAACTGAAATTGCGCGGGGCTTATTTTTGTTCCGAGCAGGAGTCACAAAGAATCGCAGATGTCATTTTCTCAGGGCGTGCAATCAATCCAGAACGTGTGGGTCAAGCTCCCGAAGTTCTTGCAAAACTCGCAGGGATTGAACTGCCGCCGCGAACACGCATTCTGGTTACGCCACAGACTGAGGTCGGCTGGCAGGCGCCACTTTCCCACGAAAAACTCAATCCCGTATTGGCCTGGTATGAAGCGAAGACGGAAGCCGCCGGGTTGCAAATTGCGCGAAGCATCGTTGGATTCGGAGGCTGGGGGCACACCGCCGCCGTTCACAGCGACGATGGCGCAGTCGTTGCCCGCTACAGCGATCTTCCGGTTGGAAGGGTGTTGGTCAACACTCCGGCCATTATTGGTGGAATGGGATATTCCACTGATTTGGAACCGAGCTTCATGCTTGGCACCGGCACGTGGTCGGGATCGATCACATCCGACAATGTAACAGCGCTTCACCTAATAAATATCAAACGTGTCGCATACGAATCCCGACCATGGCGAGACGTATACGACGAATATGGAGAGTAGTAGCATGGCTGAGGGATTGACCATTCGAGCACTGATGCAGATCGATCGTCTGCAGCCAAAGTTCGCGGCCTACAACGGTGCGACCGTACAAGGGTCCATCCCGCTCGCCGGTGATACCGTTCTGATCGGCGAACTGGCGCCGGGCAATGAAGTATTTCGGCTGATTGACATCGCGCTGAAAGCAAGTCGCGCGGAGGCGACCAGCCAGATTGTAGAACGGGAATTTGGATTCTTTATTCTACGCTCACCATACAACTCAGAGATTTCTGCGGCTCGCGATGCAATACTGGAAGAACTGGGCATGACAATGAAGGATCGAATAAAGCCGATAGTTGAATCCACCCAGATCATTACCTCCGTCGAACCCTATCAAGCCCAATTACTAAATAAATGGTCGGCTGGGTCACTCCTGGTACCCGGCCAGACGCTTGGAATCATCGAATGCTCTCCGGCAGCATACATATCCATTGCAGCAAACGAAGCCGAGAAATCCGCGGCAATCGACATCGTGCAGGTGCGAGCTGTCGGCCGTTTCGGGCGATTGTTCATTTCCGGGTCGGAAGACTCCGTGAAGACTGCAGTGCAATCTGCGTGCGACGCAATGGCCGAAGTGGAAGGCAAAACGGAATGAACGGACGTCGTTCAGTGATTGCCGACGAATTGGTACGGGATGCTTTCCAGCGTGGACGATTGCATATTGACATCGCGCCAGGCGATATCATCACCGCGCAAGCACGAGAAACCGCGGATAGATTGGGTATCCAGCTGCTTGATAAGCTGTCGGAGCAACCGATTCCATATCGCACGGACGGAACAACCGCAGCGCGACGAGTTATGTACCGCCATCATCCAGGTTGGGAACCACCGACCCGTGTTCCTTATAAGCGGCCGCGCAAAATATCCAATTTAGCGCTGATCGGCGCAGGCGGCGTTGGCTCACACCTGATTCATCTGGCGGCTGACAGACAAGTTGCCAGTGAAATCAGTTTGATTGACAATCTGCCAGGCGCAGCCGAAGCGGTCGCACTGGATTTGCAGCATGCAAGCGGTATCACAGGATCCGGAACTCGACTCCAGGGTAGTACCGATATGAGTCTTGCAGCGGATGCGGATGTTATCGTGGTAACCGCTGGACGCCCTCGAACACCGGGTATGAGCCGATCAGATCTTCAGGAAGTAAATGCGAGAGTCATTCGCGGGATTGCGGAGTCGATCTCTACAATCGCACCGAACAGCACGGTGATCGTGGTGAGCAATCCAGTAGATGAAATGACATCTTTGATGCTTGATATTACAGGGTTTGCCAGAGAGCGGGTCATCGGTATGGCAGGCACTCTCGACAGTGCACGTTTCCGAGACGCTTTGGCGCAAGCTGCCGGTGTTGCAGTTGCGGATGTCAGTGCAATTACGCTTGGAAGCCATGGAGATGAAATGGTGCCGATCGCATCGAAAGCCACCATACGGGAACGTCCATTGCGCGAATTCTTGAGTGATGACACTATCGAACAGTGCAGACAGAAAACGATTGGTGCCGGTGCCGCTGTCGTTTCTCTGCGCAAGACTGGATCAGCAACTTTTGCCCCTGCTCATGCGACCATGGAATTGATTGAACATATGTGCGGAGCCCGTACCGGTCTGGTTCCAGCCTCGGTGCGATTGGTTGGAGAATACGGTATCAAGGATACCGTGTTGGGTGTGCCTTGCAGATTAGGTATGTCTGGTGTGGTGGAGGTTACTGAACTTCAGTTGACTGATACGGAAACAGCAGGATTGCAACAGGCAGCTGAGGCAATTCGTGCTCGTATCGGGAGTTCGCGGAAATGACCCTAAAGAGCGTTTCAACCGGAGGCAGGTTCGAGAAAATAGGTTCGTATTGCCGCGCGAAACGAGTTGGGCCTTTTGTGTACGTAGCGGGGACGACTGCGATTGAGCCGAGTGGAAAACTTCATTCGCCGAATGATACGTATGCACAGTCCATCTACATTTTCGAGAGAATTCAAGAAGCGTTGAATCAGGTTGGAGCGGACATGAAGCATGTTGTCAGAACGCGGGCATTTCTCACTGACATGAAATCCGGTGGCAGTGATTTCGTACGTGCTCACGGAGAAGTATTCGCGGGTATCAACCCCGTCACCAGTGGTGTGGAAGCAGGACTTACTACACCCGGGATGATGGTCGAAATCGAAGCAGACGCAGTCATTCATGATGACAACGGAAAAGTGGACCTGTGACGGGCGTCGAATTGAAATTAATGAAAGGTTGTGTTGTTTTACGACAAGGTACGGCCGAATTCCAGGAATCTCGAAGGAAATCGTGATCTACGATTTCGTAAGAGTGTTTGAGCTATTGATTCGGTGAATGGATTGCTGGATCGAATACATCACTATTAACTATGTAAATTAAGGGGGAGGAAAATTGATTAAATCAACCCTAAAAATAAAGTTGACGGCATTTGTCGCAACGATTTTTGCCGCTGCCGCATTTAGCGGACTGGCGAGTGCTCAGGATAAGGACCCGTTTGTAGTGGGATACATCGGCTCCTTTGCGAGCGACACTGGAATCAGTACGATTCGCGGTGCGGAAATGGCTATTGACGAACTCAATGCAGCTGGCGGTGTTCTTGGCGGACGGATGATTAAGTTTGTACAAGCGGATACCCGTGAAGACGTAGTAGAAGGCGTAAAAGCCTACGAGTATCTGAATGAAGTCGAGAATGTCGATTTCATTATTTCCGGCAGCATTGATGACGTGTCGTTAGGCTGGCTGGAACGTATGGCCGAATACAAGACACCTACGCTGGATACTTGGACATCCTACGTTGGCATCATTGACAAAGTGGTTGCGGAATATGACAAATACAAAATGTATTTCATGAACATCGCATGCGATGAAGCTTTGGTAACCCTATACATCGATTTTGGCAAGGATGTACTAGCGGATCAGATGGGGTACAAATCTACAGTGCTAATGTATGAGGACACCGCGTTTGGAGTATCCATTGCAGGTTTGGTAAGGGATGCGCTCGCACCGGAAGCCGGAATCTCAATCACTGAGGAAATTATTTACGACAGCAATACCGTGGATTTTGCGCCGCTATTCAGCAAAGCAGTGGATTCAGGCGCTGACTTCATCTATCTCGTATCTTCCGTGAGAAGTCAGGTGCCTTCATCACAGTACGTGAAACTTCAAGTGCCAATTCCGATGACCGGTGTCAATGTGGCAGCTTTTGGTCAGGACTTCTGGAGTGACACTGGTGGCTTAGGAGCGGGAACTTCCACTTTCAGTCCGGTGCCGGCAGTTGGTATGGCGTTGGATGATCGAACCGCTCAATTCGTCGAGAATTACAAAGCTCGTTACGGCAATGAACGACCCATCTATCCGCACTTCAACGGATTCAATGCGTATTATGGAATTTACGGTGCTTTCGAAGCGGCTGAGGTAGCGGGTGGATTCGAACCACTCGATGCTTGGGTCGAAGCGATGGAGAACAAAGATCTCAAGCTTTACAAAGATGGAGAGTTGTGGTTTCGCTACGCTTATTGGAAACCCGGTGAAATCGAACCTCGTACAAATCGTGAATATACGCACAATATCAAGTTCGACTTGACGGATCCGTTTGAAGACGGTGGGCCGGCCATGGTTATTGTTCAGTGGTACGAAGACGGTACTCCAAGGGTGATTTATCCAGCAAAATTTGCCAATGGAAATTTTGAGGAGCCATCTTGGATCAAGTAAACATAATTTTTTAAATTCGATTCCTTGCTCCCGGCCATGTATTGGTCGGGCGCAAGGAAGACGATTACTGAGTATTCACTTTCGATGCTTTCTCAAATTCTCATTCAAGGGCTGATGCTAAGCGGCTTCTATGCGCTGATTGCGGTGGGATTCACCATGATTTTCAGCGTCGGCCGGGTGCTGAATCTAGCCTATGGATCGTTTTTGATGCTGGGTGGGTATGTTTATTACCAAGGATCGCAAGTTATGGGTTTGGCGAAAATTCCGAGTTTCTTCATTGCGGTCGTGGCGGGCGCGATATTCGGGATGCTTGTCTATCAGATACTGGTGAAAAGACTCAGAGGCGATGCCGTTGCCGTAGAAATATCCACGCTGATCCTTGCGGTTGTGATTCAGGCGACAGTTGTTCTTGTGTTTTCGCCTTCTCCGAAAAGCATGTGGCCGCTCATACCGGGAGTTCTTCGCATCGGCGGCGTGAGTATTACCTACAACATCGTGATGGCAGCAGTCACCAGTTGGGTGGTACTCGCAGGTCTATTCGTGTTCATTAGCAAGACTCACCTTGGCAGAGCAATTCGCGCAGTTTCCATGGATGGCAAAGGGGCGGTTATTGCCGGAATCAGTCCAGATCGAATCAACCTTCTTACCTGGGCGATATCTGGTGGGTTTGGTGCTTTGGCTGGTGTATTTCTGGCCACCTACACACAGCTTGATCCCAACATGTGGGTTGCTCCGCTAATTATTGCGGTTGCAGTTGTCATTGTCGGTGGAATTGGCAGCATCCTGGGGAGTCTGGTGGCAGCTCATGTTATCGGCATGCTGGAGACCATTACCACGACGCTGATTGCGGCTGAACTTCGCGGTGTGGCAACCATGCTGATTATTATTCTGGTGTTGCTGGTGGCACCGAAAGGCTTGTTCGGTAAATCAGAGTTATGAACATGCTGAATTCACCGACAGGTCGGGGCATCATCGGCTGGGTTGTATTTGCCGCGATAATGCTGGTTTTGCCGTACTTCGTTACAACCGGTATCATTCGTAATTTTGTATTCGCCCTGTATCTGGCAATCTTCGGCATCAGCTGGGACATTATGTCGGGTAGAACGGGCTACATCAGTTTCGGACATCCATTCCTGATCGGCATCGGTGGGTATACGAGTGCGCTTTTGACGTATCACCTCGCCTGGCCGCTCTATGTGACAATCCCGATAGCGGTTGTTGTCACCATGATTGGCGGCACTCTGTTTTTTGTTCCTGCGCTTCGTATCCGTGGAACTTATTTCGCGCTGGTTACGCTGGCTTTCATGGAACTGATATACGGTTTGGTTCAAGTGATTGCTCCGGATGTAACCGGTGGCACCCGTGGTTTGTCGGGTTTGACCAGTATCGCAAAAGGTGCGATTCCGAATTATTATCTTGCCCTGTCAGTGGTGCTGATACTGGGCTTTTCCTTGTGGCTGTTGATTCGTACGCGTATTGGAATCGCGTTGAGTGCGATCGGTATGGATGAAGACGCAGTTCGAGCCAGCGGCATTAATGTCACAAAGTTAAAACTCTTTACATTCATGCTCAGTGCGTTTGCGGCTGGACTTGGGGGTGCAATGTATGTGCATTATCTAGGATCTATTGCGCCGCGCGCTTTGTTTGACGTAGGATTTCTTTTTCAGATTCTAGTGGCCTGCCTGCTAGGCGGTGCCGGCACCATTACCGGGCCTATAGCAGGCGCATTTTTCCTTACATTTCTGTTGGAATGGCTGCGGCCTTACTTTCCAGGTCCAGAACGATACCTGATCTATGGAGTCGTAGCTCTATGGCTGTACGTCCAACAACCGAATGGTCTGCATGAGCTGACCCGAATGGCTGTCAATTGGGTTCGTGGGCTGATTCTTCGAAGGAAACCAGCATGACTCCCATACTTGACGCAGTCAATCTTAGCAAATCGTTCGGTGGCTTACAGGCTGCCAAAGCGGTTTCGTTACACGCGAGTGCCGGTGAAACTGTAGGCATTATCGGACCGAACGGTGCCGGGAAAACAACGCTGTTCAATCTGTTGACCAACGAAATCAAACCCGATGAAGGCAGCGTCACATTGGACGGCATCAATATTGATCGACTAGCCATTCATCAACGGGTAAATATTGGATTGGCGAGAACCTACCAGGTTCCTCGACCGTTTTCCAAATTGACGGTACGGGAAAACATTCGTGTGAGCATGATGCCCGACAGCATACTGGGAATGCTGCATAACGGAAAGGATTTGGACCATGAACAGCGAATCGCCGAGAGTGTCGGATTCAGCGAACGGCAGTTGGATCAGCTGCCGTCAGAACTGGCCATGGGAGATCTCAGAAAACTCGAGCTTGCAAGAACGCTTGCAACCGATCCGAAACTTCTGCTTCTTGACGAGGTATTTGCCGGACTTACCTATGGAGAGATCGAACAGATTTCCAAACTGTTAGTGAAACGCAAGGAGACCCACGGCACAACTTACATGATTGTCAGTCACGACCTCAAGTCACTTGCGCCTTTAGTGGATCGCGTCATCGTCATTCATGGCGGAAGCGTGCTTATGCAAGGCACATTTGATGAAGTTGTCGGAGATCCGCAAGTACAGGATGCATATTTGGGAACAGGTGGAGGCGAAGCACGATGACGGCGGCGCTTCGTATTGAAAATCTCGAAGTTGTATATGGCATGGCGAAGTCTCTGCACGGAGTCTCGCTGTCTGTCGATCCGGGACAAATCATTGCCATCATCGGTCCGGTAGGTGCCGGCAAGTCGACTCTGTTTGATGCTGTCTTCGGTTTGAATTCATCGACAGGGGAAATCGAGTTTGAAGGAATAGACTTGCGTCAGTTACTACCCCAGCAAATCGTTAGCATGGGTATTTCCTATGCGCCTGAACGAGGAAATCTGTTTACGCAGATGAATGTTCGGGACAACTTGCTTACGGGTGCTTACAGAGCACGATCAGATATCCGAAAAAATCTGGAACTGGTTTACAACCTGTTTCCGATTTTGAAAGAACGGCAGAAGCAGGAAGCTGGAACACAAAGTGGCGGCGAAAGGCAGATGCTTTCTTTGGGACGGGCACTAATGGCCAGTCCCCGGTTGTTGCTGGTGGATGAGCCCACTATCGGCCTGTCGCCGAAAATCTGTCTCGGTATTGCCGAGGCTTTGATGAAACTGAATAAAGAGCATGGAGTAACGATCGTAATCGCTGAACAGAATGCAAACTTCGCACTGAGTCTCGCCGGCTACGTCTATCTCCTTGAGACTGGAAAATTCACCTTCCACGGAACGACGGAAGAGTTGTTGCGAGAGGACGTGATACGCGCATCCTATTTTGGCAGTTCACGGGTAGCTGGAGGAGACTGATGCCCGGATTCAAAAAAATCAAACAGGGTACCAGATTATCCGATGAGGTCTATGATCAGTTGTTTGCAGGAATTAACACAGGCGTGATTGATCCGAATAAACGAATTATTCAGGAACAGATTGCAGACGAATTGGAAGTTAGCCGAACTCCAGTACGGGAAGCGCTTCTCAGGCTTGAGAATGAAGGCATTCTGTGCAGGGCCGGACGAAGCGGCTTTGTGATTCGCCGATTTACCGATCAGGAAGCGATACAAATCTATAGCGCGCGAGAGGCAGTAGAGTGTCATGCGATCGGATTGTTATGCCAGATGAATGATCCGGCTCTTGCCAGGAGTTTGTCTGGCACAGTTGAAAGAGTAGAACAGGAGCCAAGATACACCATAACCGACTACTTTGAAGCGAATAAGCTCATTCACCGTACATTCGTTCAGGAAACTGGAAATCGGTTCTTGCTGGAAATGTTTGATCAGATTTGGAATCTCAGCAGCGGAATCGTCTTGTTCTTGGAAATCAGTAAAAAGGATCTATCGCTTTCTTTGAAGGATCATCTAGTGCTCTGTGATGCTCTGAAGAACGGCGATACAGAACAAGCTGTTGAAGCGATGCGCGCGCACATTAGAGAGGGACTACGACTCCAGCGCGGAGCCATGAAAAACAGGCGCTCAGGCAGCGCGTATACATCCAGTACGATCGTTGCTGCCAAAAACCGGACTTCGGATGAAGTTCTCTCGAATGTTGGTGATAACGGATGAAATACTCATGTGTGGAATAGCAGGCAGAATTCTACCGCAATACGGACCGGTCGGTAGTGATCTTGTGGAATTGATGGATGCTCAGTCTCATCGAGGCGCTGATTCAACTGGATTTGCAATTTACACGACTCCAATGCAAAGAGGCGAAAAGCTTCGACTGATGGGATTCAACAGAAAGAATCTGGATGCAGATCTGGAAGATTTCAGACATATTTTGCGCAGTCACGGTTCGGATTTTATTGAAACTCCAGAAGTGGATGCCTCATCGACGGTTCATTACAGCGTACGGATGCTGATTGAATCGCCACGCGACGTAGAGATCTGGATCAAAGAGGCAGACCTCATTTCAGAACGAATTGAGGTTCAATCGTTTGGAAAATCACTTGAGATCATCAAAGATGTAGGCGATGCCAATACAGTTGCCGACAAACACGGTCTTCGAGAACTGCGGGGATCGCACGGGCTTGGCCATGCTCGTCTTGCGACCGAATCTGATGTTTCGCCTAAGGCCAGTCATCCTTTCTGGGCGCGGCCATTTCCAGATGTCGCAATTGTTCATAACGGGCAGATTACCAATTACTTTACCTGGCGCGAGAAGTTGGAAAGAGACGGCTATCGTTTCATGACCGAAAATGATAGTGAGCTGCTAGCTGTGTGGATCTCTGATCAAATGCGCAAGGGTTTGACGCAGCAACAAGCCTTGGTTAAATCGATAAGTGAAATAGATGGCGTATTCACATTCATGATCAGCGATGTGAATGGCATTGGCTTGGCCAAGGATCGATTCGCCATGAAACCTCTGGTAACGATTGAAGGTGAGGATGGACTAATTGCTGCTACTGAAGAACAGGCAGTCCAGCGAATTGCACCGCATCGCTCCGATGTCATCAATTACGACGGTCCGTCCATCACAAAAATTTGGCCACTGCCCACACTGCCGATTGCAGCATGAAAGAAATTGTTATCAACGTAGGCAGACGTTCCATACGCACGGTAAATGAAGAAATTTTGAAGGAACTGACCGCCGGGAATTCTGTTGTCGTTACCGATACACTGTCTCGTCACAATCTTGGCATTGGGTTGCCTGATGGCGGAAAGATTCGGTTTGACGGGAGCGTTGGATATTACTGTGGCGGATTGAACAATGGTACCGACATCCACATTGAGAACAACAGTGGTTGGGGAACTGGTGAGGGGATGGCATCGGGATCGATTACAGTTAATGGATATGCCGGGATGTCAACGGGTGCCGCGATGATTGGAGGAACCATACATGTAAAAGGTGACTGCGGTCCGAGATGCGGAGTGGCTATGAAAGGTGGCGACATCATTGTCGAAGGCAAGATTGGATATCAGGCTGGTTTCATGGCTCACCATGGACGCATCATTGCACTCAGGGGAGCTGGTGCTTCCTGTGCAGATGCTCTATGGGAAGGCGAAGTGTGGGTTGTTGGTGATATCGAGTCACTGGGAGTTGATTCGAAAGTAGTAGAACCAGAGGATACAGAGGTTGAAGACGTAGAAAATCTTCTCAAACAATATGGACTGGGTGATAGGTCACGCGATTGGCGCAAGATCATTTCAGGCCAGAGTCTTTGGTATTTTGAAAGCAGAGATGCAAAGTCATGGCTGATGATCTGACGAAACCATACGAGTATCCTTTTCCGATGCCGACGGAAGATGAAGTCGCATATCGAGATGGCGCCATAACCGGACGCCCTGCCGGTCAACCTTCATCCTACGACGAAGGTGGGTCGACTCGCTGGACACCGGATGCGATCGCTGAAGTGCAGGCCTTAGCACAGCTTGGAAGATATCAGGTTAGAGGTTACAACTGCTTCAACAAACAGATGCCGACATTTGACGATTTGGCATTTGTTCCAGCCACCATGACACGTTTGCCGCTAGAGGGATATCGGGAACATTGCGACATGACCACAGTGCTTGGAGGAGGATCCGGGCTAGTGGAACAACCATTGGAACTCAAAATCCCGATATACATTGCGTCAATGTCATTTGGAGCTCTTTCGGTGAGTGCAAAAGCGGCATTGGGGTATGGCGCATCAAAGGCCGGTACTATGACTTGCACGGGAGAAGGTGGCATGCTGGAAGAAGAAAGAATTGCCAGCCAACGTCTTGTCTATCAACTATCGCCGGCCCGCTATGGCGTCGACCTGGAGCATATCCGCCAAGCCAATGGATTGGAAATTGTTGTCGGCCAAGGTGCAAAACCGGGAACTGGAGGACTACTGCTTGGGATGAAGGTTTCGGAACGTGTGTCGAAAATGCGCAGTCTGCCGCCGGGTGTTGATCAGAGATCAACCATTCGGCATCCTGATTTTCTGGGCGCTGACGATATGGCAGTCAAGATAGAAGAGTTGCGCATTGCAACGAATTATCAGGTTCCGATACTGGTAAAAATGGGTGCGACTCGGCCTCGATTCGATGTCGCCATAGCCGCTAAAGCAGGTGCTGATGTTGTAGTGCTTGATGGTGCGGAAGGCGGTACCGGCGCATCACCTGAACTGCTTTTGAACCATACAGGAATTCCCAGCATGTCTGCAATTCGAGCAGCTCGTGAGGCGCTGGATGACTGTGGAATGACAGGCAAGGTTTCATTGGTTGCCTCGGGCGGAATACGAACCGGAGTTGATGCGGCCAAGTGCCTCGCACTGGGTGCGGATGCTGTCATGATTGGCAATGCCGCCATGATTGCGCTTGGGTGCAACTCTCCGCGATATGGGGAAGACTATGCAGCACTTGGAACCTCGCCCGGTTCCTGCCATCACTGTCACACTGGACTGTGTCCAGTCGGGATCGCGACGCAAGATGCCGAACTGGAAAAGCGCATGAACATAGCTGCTGGTGCGGAGCGGGTTTATCGATTTCTAACCGCGATGGCGATGGAAATTACCATGCTGGCGAAAGCGTGCGGAAAATCTTCGGTGCACAATCTTGAAACCGAAGACTTGCGAGCCCTGTCATTTGAAGCTTCTGCCTTTACCGGTGTAAAGATGGCAGGACTGGACCGGCCATTCACCTGGTAACAGTTACCTCGGTCATCGAGGGAATCTGCTGACTGCCGACAGGTCATCCAACTCTCGGTGCATTCTGGATGTACACAATAGAAATCCTTGATTATTCTTCCCATTCAATATGGCTATCTATGTCATATTTCTCATAAATTTCTCGAATTTTTCTGCAGAACATTAATGTAGTGTTGTCGTCACTAACTTTTGCTAATCTGTAGAGGTTATTAATCATTTTTTTTCCAAGTGTAGTTTGTTTAAAATTTTTCTTCAGATAATTATGTTGCCCACCAAGGCAAATTTTTTGTCACGCTAACCGAACGCCATCGACTCGTGATTTTAGCCTATGGATCACAAGTATGTTCAGGCCACTGGCATGAAACCATGCACTGTGCCTGATTTGAACCGCTTCAGGTGATGCCGCAACCGATTTTCAGTATTCTTTCAGTGAACTGTCCTATGGGAGTACGGATTTTTCCTGTTTCGGCTGTTGCCGAACAACGATTTTTCGCAATCACAATTCGGTGGGTCATCGACATACGGCCCCGGTGATCGGCGAACGCCGACCCCTGCGTCGCGTGTTCCCGGCCAGGCCCAGATAATCCAGGAGCAAACGTGCGTTGGTGCGCAATTTGCGCATCGTCGGCGCAACTGATTCTGCGTGCCGTCTGATCACCGAGATCGCAAATCGGCGAAGTGCCGTGACGTTTTCCGGTCCATGCCCGGTGCGAATCAGAAGGTGATCCTCGTGCCAGGTGTTTGAGTCGTCCAAAATGCGATGATTCGATTCAATGGTCCAATGGCCGCGGTTGAGCCCCAGCAAAGTCTTCGGATCAGCCTGAGCGGCTTGCAGTGAGGTGATCCCGACAACGGTTTCCTGCGTCGTCTTGGTTACCTCGCCACGCCGGTAGTGGTCAATCGTGCGACGAATGCGGAATATCTGCGCGATGTCCGGAAATTTCGACTCGCGATTCAGATACGCCATCAGTTCGGCATTGTCGCTGACCCGGATTTCGCGGATCTCATGACGTCCATGCTGGACCTTGGGCACCTTTTTCCCTGCATCGGTCGCGTCACCGGTGCGGGTGACAAAGTCAGCTTCAGTATCCGGTCTGAGTCGAAGCAGATCGGTAAAATGAATACTCACCTCGCCAGTGAGATCTTTCTGGTTGTTCTTGAGAATAAACATATAGTGCCCGCCCCGGCTGAGAATATAGCTCGCAATCGCATGCTGCGTCAACAGCGCATCAGCGGTGATCACTTTGCCATTGAGGTCATCAATCGATTTCAGCAACGGGATGCACGCGCCGATCTCGTTGGTGTACTTTTGCTCCTCACTCCCGTCCGAGTCAAGCCTCATCTTTTTTTTTGCCAGATGCATGCGACTTTGATGCCCACAGGCGCCCAGCACATGAATCTGGCGATTGTTCCCGTCAACCGCTCCTTTCATCGTCTTGCCATCGATCGCAATCGCCTCATCGCAGCCGTCAATCGATATGCACCATTTGCGAAGCGCGTCATCGAACTGCCCGGGGTCGGTTCTGACCAGCGCCTCGCGGATGCAATACACGCTTGGACGCTGGACTTTGCCACGCCGCAATCCAACCCTGAAATGACGAAGCACCTTTTCTGACTGCGCCTGTACCCATTCGCCCATCTCCTGATAGCCGCGCGCACCGCAAACTGTGGCTGCCGCCGCAATGGCCAGCAGTGTCCCGAGGCGATAGCGCCGCCCGCGACGCCCGCGCGGGTCCTCAATGTGTGAGAAATAATCCAGCAATGACTTGAAATCCGCGTCCGTATACATTTTCCTGCAAACTCCTTTCGGGAAATAGTGGGAATCAAGATGTGCGCCACCGAGCAACCGGCGCGCATCTGACCGAAGCGGGCGCACAAACATCAGCTTCGGTGATGAGCCTTGTCGGTAGCCGCGGCGTTGTCGCCGATAGCCGGCCGTCTGCCCGATCTGTATCCAGTTCTCCGCGCGATAACAGGTTCCGGCAAAGCGCTGCGGGTCAACGAAAGTCTCCATCAGCAGCACCGGGTGTCCGAATCGCACCGGCCAGTCCTTGACGACACGCTTGGCCAGCAACGATAAAGTGCGGGATGCGAGATTCGCAATCGGCTCCAGAATGAGGAATCTGCTCTGGTTGGTGATCAGGTGCAGTCTTGCGCCACGGTCTCTTGGGTGCCAGCCGAGCCACTCATCTCGGGCGCGGCTTTTCAGGGCCGCCGCATAAAATGAACTCAGCGCAACCCATCGGCCCTGCAAAACCGCGGCATAAAACGCGCTCTCACCGATCTTGTGCGGGGCGCCAAGATAGTGATGCTGCCGCATCAGCGCAAGGAATTTCTCCTCCTCGTCGCGTCTGACCGGTACGATGACCAACTCCGACAAATTCATCTCTCACCGTTTCAGTTCAACTTCAGTTGGCTGAACCATACACGAATCAATCAGAAAAGTCCAGTATCAGACGCTATTTATTTCATATCATACAGTTGAACTGAACAAAAATTCGCCCTGATCAGCAGGCAAATTAAAAGTCAAGTACATATTTGTGCTGTATAGGCAGGTCGCACCTGGACGAACATCAGCCCGCGCTCGGGCATCTGAAATGGTGCCGGGCGGGCGAAGTGGTGGTATACGACCGCGGTTATTATTCGTTCGAGTTGTTGCGCCAGCATGCGATACGCGGCATCGACTGTATTTTTCGCCTCAAGCGTGGCAGTGCAGGTGCCTTTGATGAGTTCATTGACGGCTGCGAGGATGAACGCGTCATTGATGTTTTGCCGAGCGAGTCTCGCGCCCGGCACTGGCGCCGGCGTCATCCGGGTAAAACCTTGCACCCGATCCGGGTGCGCTGCGTCAGATACAGCGCCGGTGGCAATGACTACTGTCTTGCGACCACGCTGTTGGATCAAAACCAGTTTCCGGTCGCCGCACTGTCGGATGCGTATCACGGCCGCTGGGGCATTGAAGAGTTGTACAAAATCTCCAAGCGGTTGGTGGAAATCGAGCAATTTCACGCCAAGTCCGAGCGCGGCGTGAAACAGGAGCTGTATGCTCATTTTGTGCTGCTGGCGCTGTCTCGCTCGTTCGGTAACCAGTTGGAAGACGACCTGAATACGGGTGCTGTGTGCGATCAACCCAAGATGCGTGCGAATTTCAAGAATGTGCTGGTGACGGTGGCGAGAAACTTTGAAGCGCTGATGCTGGGCAACTGGCAACTGGCTTCGAGCGCGGTATCGAACATTCTTCACAGCATCGGTAATTGTCTGCAAAAGGAACGTCCAGGACGGTCGTATCCGCGCATCTCAAAGCGTCCGGATGAGCGGTTCAGGAATGCCAATCGAAGAACTAGAACGGCCTAAAAAACTGAACCATTGATCAGCTGCAGGTCGTCCAAATCTTGGGAAAATACCGAACTGTTAAACGAATAGCTTTTTTTGCTAAACGAATGCCATTGCTTGGGCAACCAGCCGATTAACGGTGGCGCCATATCGTAGCCGAGCTTGTTCGAAGGTTGCGCCTTCACGTAGCCCAGATAGCTGATCTCGCATATGAGGAACCAGTTGTTGCAGACGAGGAATTGAATCGCGGATGTCGGTTGGTTTCTTCATAGTGTCTTTATACCGAAGTTCTGCACTGATTTTGCCGTTCATGGCAAAATAACTCTTTGAAATCGTACAACTTTTCTTTCAATTTATAGCTGATTATTTTTCGTTTTGTAGGCAGTTATATTCTATATTATTTGTAATTTATCCATCTTTTATGTATAATATGCCTTATCATAAATTCATTTCCATTTTCATTGTTGTAGGCACGCAATGGCTGATCCATCTCCCCGCATGCACCTCAGTGTCGTTAACTCCAAACGCGGCAGAAAATCCTACCGCACCGTGCTACTCAGAAGCAGCTACCGAGACAAAAACGGTAAATCCCAAAAGAAAACCCATGCCAACCTCACGCATCTTCCACCGCATTGGATTGAACTGATCCGCGGCCTTTCGATGGGCAAACAATACCTCGACGTCAATGACGCTTTTGACATCGTCGGGGTACGCAAGCACGGCGCCGTCGAAGCGCTCCTGCGCGCATTCCAACAACTGGGCCTGAATTCTTTGATTGCAAGTGTTCCACAACGTAACCGCGACCTGGTCTGCGCCTTGATTGGTGCCCGAATCATTCGCCCGCACACCAAGCTCGCCACTTGCCGGTGGTGGCACGATACCACCTTGCCACAACACTTCGGTGTCGAAGACGCCGACGTCGATGAGCTTTATGGGGCAATGGACTGGCTTTTGAAGCATCAAAACGTGATTGAAGGCAAGCTGGTGCGTCGCCATCTTCAGGCTGGCGGTTTGGCATTGTTCGATCTGAGCTCCAGTTATTTTGAAGGCACCGAATGTCCATTGGCCGAATACGGCTACAGTCGAGACGGCAAACCCGGCAAGCTGCAGGTGAATTTTGGGTTGCTGTGCGATCGCAAAGGCCGGCCTTTGTCGGTGACGGTGTGTCGGGGGAATTTGCGTGACAGTCAAACGCTGTTGCCGCAGGTGAAAAAGCTCAAAAAACGTTTTGGCATTGACCGGCTGGTGGTCGCAGGGGATCGCGGCATGATCACCCAAGTGAATATCGATGCACTTGGAAAACTCGATGGTGTGGACTGGATCACTGCGCTCAAAAGCATTACCATTCGAAAGCTGGTGAAAAAGGGCGCTTTGCCGTTGCACAGTTTTGACGAAGTCAATCTGTTTGAGGTATTCCATCCCGATTACCCTGGACAAAGACTGGTGGCGTGTCGCAATCGGCAACTGGCACAAAAACGCGCACACACCCGTGAATCGCTGCTGGTCGCTACCGAACAGCAATTAAGCGCAATCGAACAACGCGTCGTTGCCGGGCGACTGAAAGGGCGAGCCGAAATCGGTTTGAAAGTCGGCGAGAAGATCAACTCTCGGAAGATGAAAAAACATTTCATCTGCGAGATCTCGGAGCGCTCGTTTTCGTTTCGACGCAATTTACCAAGCATCGCTGCCGAAGCGACACTGGATGGCATCTACGTGATTCGAACTTCGCTGGACGAACAATCCATGACCGCCGCCGAGTGTGTCAGAAACTACAAGCGTCTATGCAATGTAGAGCGTGCCTTTCGCACCATCAAAACCATCAGTTTGCGAGTCCGGCCGATTCATCACCGCACCGCCGACCGGGTGCGGGCGCATATTTTCCTTTGCATGCTGGCCTACTATGTGGAGTGGCACATGCGCGAAGCCTGGCGCGAGCTGTTGTTCGCCGACCCACACCTTGACGAGTTGACTGAAACCCGAGACCCGGTATTGCCGGCGATTCGTTCGGGTGAGGCGCGTAAAAAAGCCGCCACGGCACGCACTGAAGATGGCTCGGCGGCGTATTGTTTCCGCACCCTGATTGAACATCTCGAAACCATCACCGTCAACACCTGTCGAGCCAAATCGGCGAATGGCGATGGCTTGCAGTTCGAATTGACGTCGGTTGCCAATGCCAGGCAGCAACAAGCTTTGGATTTGCTCAATAACATCAATAAAGTTTGATCGAATTTCGAATGTAGGCAGAAACGCCAAAATATACTTTTCAAAAAACCGTTGTATCATCAGTGTTTGCCAGCCAATATGCTTTCAAACTTCGGTTTATAACAAACTATCAGGTCTCTGTCAAGAGTTCTGAGTAACTAATAAGGAGATGTTTGAGCAGCTTCACGTCAATCAACTAGTAGTTGGGCATGAACCTGATCGTACAGCGACGCTGGGTTTCGGCAGGCGTCTGTAGGACGCACTCTTTCATTTTTCGGAGGTTACCATCCTACACGAACTGCAAGCCGTTCGAAATTCGCCGTACCGAGTTCGAGGATACACGCACCGTTAATCATTGCTCAACGATAAGCTTCTCAGCGTTGTTTGCACGATGCTTCGATACGCCACCCTCTACAACCGGCAACTCACGAAGTATGCGGCGAATTATTAAAGCATTAATCTTTCTTGTTCAACAAGTACGCGAAGCGCACTTGAAACCAATTGAGTGCGGTTATGCGCCCGGTGCGATGAGCGATTCGATTTCACGGCTGATTTCGGCTACGAATCCGGTTGCGATTTCGCGATTCGGGGTTAAGCGGCTTTCTGCATCGCCCCCTTTTAAGCCGTTTTACCGGCTTTCAGCTGTGTACTGTATAGCGCCTCGTTGACCTCCACCAGGTTGTTCAGTCGGGTCACGGAAGCAGTGGTAATTATCGATTTGCTCTTGGGTTGCTTCCAAGGTGTGTCGAGGTGTGCTTCGGTTTAAGAATTTTCCTTTCGCAGTGCGGGCCATGTCCGGGGTCATCTGGCTGTGCGCAATGACAGTTTGGTTTACGACATCTTTAGTAGGATGTGCGCAAATTGCCAGGTCGGAAATTACCGAGGGAAAAGAGTTGATTGAGGATGTGTTTACGTTGAGTTTGGAGTTGTTGCAATTTTTAGATTACGTTCATGGGTAAGTTCCTGCTGTATTCTTTAAGTTTATACCCAAAGACAATTCAGTAAAACCTGCCAATTCCTTGTATTTTGAAAATAAATTAAAAATCTGACGTGCACCCTGATCCAACCAAATTCGTGACTATGGCTAATTTATGCTAACAGCTGAATTGCTGGAGCGTTGCGATTTGCGCGTTGATCGCTTGGATTTGATCGAAATCGGCATGGCCGAAAGAGTAGATAACGGATTCAGGGTTGTTGCCTCAAGCTCACTACATTTAGATTTAGGCTCTTTATGAATAAGTCATTTATTCACGCGGCTGCTTTTACAATTTCTTTTGCTACCCAATCTACGAATTGTTTGACCAACGCGGCGGCTGCTTTTTCATTATCAATCAACATGCCAACAATGCCATGCGGGGCATCCTGGCTAAAACCTTGTTCAAGAAAAAATTCCGTAGCGCTTTCCGGGTTTTCCAGTTCCGGCACACCACGTAGAATGGCCAACGCCTCCACAGCAATCTGTACCGACTCTCTTGCGGGCACGCCAGCTTCCTCATCAAATCCGCCGCCTTCAAGTAAAGTTGCAGCTTTCAATTTGTGTTTTGCGCGTTCCAACAACGTCGTTGCGCGTTCCACCTGCAGATTTGGTTTTGAAATCTCAAAATCTGCAGCAGGAAAGATTTCACGCATGTTCGCCGTAGGCAGCACGATCATCCCAGATTGCGCCAAACGGTGCATGGATTGATGCGTCGCGAGATCAATCACACTGACGCGCATCTCAGTCTGCTCTGCGATGTTCAACTCCGCATCCGCGGATTCATCCGCTGGATGATCAATGACAATCAGCGCTGCTTCGTTATCTTGGACGAAGATATGCTGTAGCGCGACGCCGTACCGCGCCGCAATCGAGTCTCGGAATTGATCAAGAACTGATGGCGGTGAATCTTCCTGTTCAATCTCCGGCTTTTCACTGCCAAGCACTTCCTGCAACCGTTCCAGAAAGGCTGCGCGGCCGCTCGGAAGTTTAATTTCATCTAGGTTGCCGCGTCCGTCAATCACTCCTTCCGCTACAATCCGTTTTAGGTGCAGCACCCCTAGCATTCGGTGTTCGATGGTGTCTTCACTCACCAGATTGACTACAGTGACCGGACGGGTTTGGTGTTTACGCCAGGCACGTGAAATTCGCTGTTCGAGCCGAGCGGGATTCCATGGTTGATCCATGTTGATTACCGTATCCGCAACCTGCAGGTTGAGTCCCACTCCACCGGATTCCGACGACAGAAATACTCGACAGTCGGGGTCTTCTCGAAATCGGAGGATTTCAGCACGACGTCGATGTTGTGGAACGCTTCCGGTGTGCCAGGCGAACTCGATTTCGTCTTCAATGAGAAATCCGCGTATCAATTCCAGCATGCGTACCCATTCCGAAAAGATAATGATTTTGCGTTTTGGATCCTCCAGCAGTTCGGGGACCACGCGTTTGAGTTCTTCCAGCTTGGGGCATCCATATGATCGGTCAGGGTCAAGAATCTGCGGCGTGTCACAAACCATTCGCATGCAGGCAAGACTTCTCTGCAGTCGTGCGAATTCATCTGGAGACAAAGGCCGTCTTTTCGCAATACTTGCGATTCGAGCTACGATTTTTCCATAGTCTTCATGAATATTCGCTTGCTCCTCAGTCATTGGAGTAAAGTAAGTTTTTATTGTTCGACCCGGTAGATTCTGTTCGACGTCTTCTTTTCGGCGCCGCAGCATGACCGCAGAGATGCGCTGCACCAGTTTGTCCAGGTTCTTGTAACCGATTGCGGCGCCTTTTTCATTCAGCTCATAGAACTCACGATTGAAGCGAAACAAAGGCCCCATCAAGTTCGGATCTAAAAACTGAATGATGGAGTAAACCTCATCAATCCGATTTTCCAATGGAGTGCCCGTTAGGACGAATGCATAGCGACTTCGCAGTTTTTTCACAGCAGCAGCTGTTTTTGTGCGCCAGTTCTTGATTCTCTGAGCTTCGTCGAGTATTACCACGTTCGGCTGAAGAATTTCCAGAATTTCAGGTCCATCGGACAATATCTGTTCGTAGTTGCAAAGTGTGAAAAACTGACGTTTTGCATACTCTCGCTGACGTGCAATGCGGTTGCCAAATACCGGATTGACCGATAAATCGGAGAATTTCTTGATTTGCTCTTCCCATTCAGTTTTCAGGGATGCCGGGGATACAACAAGCACCCGTTCGACACCTTGAATTTTACGTAGCAATGCGCAGGCTGCGATGGCTTGGTAGGTCTTTCCAAGGCCCATGTCGTCAGCGAGCAGCACACGCTCGCCGAATGCAAGATGAAGCACTCCATCCGTTTGATAGGGTAACAGCGGGAATTTGAGAATATCCAGAGATTCATTGCCGGCTTTGAGCTCATTGACAAAACGCTTGCGCGCTTGCTGTTTTCGTTTTGCTGCCAATTTAGAATCCACCCAGAATTTCAACTGATGTGAGACTCGCAGCTGATTGCTGTTGGCTTTTGCCAGCTGATGCAATTCAGTCAGCGCACTAGAAGAACCGCGGCAAAGACGTTTGAAGCGTTGGTTGACTTCATTCGCAAGCGGAGACTCCGACTGGATTTCTTCGTTTGGATAGGTCAGTTTGATTTTCTGCTTGTCGCGTTCGTCAATATAGATCTCGATTCGATCGCTTGCCGGCAAACTGCGCCCGACACCTTGGTTCTCAATCAAAAATTGGTGCACGCCTTCAATGTGTTTGCAGGTGCCCAAGCGGTTGATGAGATAGTCATTGCAACCGCAGGTGTTGATGCGCTTGGTTAGGGAGCGCATCTCCACTACGTAACTGCTGCCGCTGGAAGACGTTACACGGTAATCACAGAACAGTTTGCCGTTTTCGTCAATAATGGCGATTTGATCAATTTCGGTTCGACCTCGCCACTGTCGGCGCTTGATTTCGTCTTCATCGGTCGAAATCCACCCTGTGAACGTTGGCGCGCGATCTGATTTCGGTTGACGATTTTTTGTAGTTGCTAGGTTCATCTTCTTCATTCTTGGTTTTTGTCAGTGATTATTGATTTACTATGATTATAAAGAGCAGATTTGAATGCTCGTGGGACTGTCTCAATTTGAATTGATTGCGGAAATTTCCACGTATGATAATGGACTCGATTTACAATTTTATATTTCTGCAAGAAAGTGTTGGCATCACTATGATATTCGCGGTAGCATAAAATGAGTCTTTACTCGCCAACAGCAATGCATATGCACTGATGATACAAAAAGATTCAGATTCGAGTTTTGGCAATGCCGGACGTGAAGTGAAACGCGATGTTCAGACTGAGAGTCTGTTTCAAGGAGATGCTGCCCATTGGTACGATGCCAATGTAGAGGTGATGGTGAAATATTACGAACGTTTTACGTTCGAAGAGATTCACACTGGGTTGCTGAAACATCTTCCTAATCCGGAATCTCTGGTTTTGGATATCGGTTCTGGTACCGGACGGGATGCGGCGGCTCTAGCGGAGATGGGTTTTGATGTCACCGCTGTGGAGCCTTCCGGGCCGGCGCGAAAGAAAGCCCGGGAGTTGCATCGGCATCCGAATATCACTTGGGTCAGAGACAGTATTCCAGAATTGAAGCGAATACTGAAGGGAGGCCTGTGTTATGACGTCATTCTTCTGAGCGCAGTCTGGATGCATGTTGCTCCATCCCATCGAACACGCGCATTTCGAAGACTGGTTGCGCTGTTGAATTCAGGTGGTCTGATCTACATTACACTGCGCCACGTTCCGCATGAAACCCTGTCAGGATTTTGGGAAGTTTCCGATGACGAGATATTCCAATTGGCACAGGAGCATGGATTGTTCGAGGTCGAGCGAACCACGGCTGATGATTTGCTCGGTAGAGAAGGAGTCACCTGGACTCGGTTCATACTGCGTTCACCCGACGAAGGAACCGGAGCGCTGCCGCTGTTGCGAGGCATCATCCTGAATGATAAGAAAAGCGCAACTTACAAGTTAGGTCTGCTTAGAGTTTTAGTTCAGATATCGCAATCGGCTGGCGGTTTGGCAGAAATTGAAAGTGACGAGACTGTCCAACTCCCACTTGGACTTTTTGCTCTTTATTGGTTGCGACTGTATATGCCGCTTTTAGACAAAGATCTTCCCCAAAGCGGAACCAATAGAAGTGGAGGTGAACGCTTGGGTTTTGCAAAGCAGGGATTGAAGAACCTCCAACATGTTTCACCATTGAATTTGAGAGTTGGTATGGGCTTTGAAGCAGAGACTTTCAAAGCGCTGCATTCGGCTCTAAGTGACGTGTGCCGTACCCTGATAAATATGCCAATGCGTTACGCTACTTTTCCTGGCAGCGATGATCCGATCTTCATGCCGAACTATGCAGGACGAGTGTCCCGACCCGATTTACGGGTGATCGACAAAGCGTACCTGTACAGTTTTGGAACTGTGCGGTTGCCGTTGAACCTATGGAGGGCAGCACAAAAATTTGGAGCATGGATCGAACCTGCGATTATTGCTGAATGGAAGAATCTGATGAAGGGGTATGCCGTCTCACAGGGCCGGGAAAACCTGAAATCGGAGACGATGGATCAGGCGCTGGCATGGATGGATCCAACACGACAGAACCAGGTTCCTCGGGTTCGGGCAAAACTACTGATTGAATCTAGGGAACTGCAACATTGTGTGTGGAGTGGAAAGAGGCTGTCCCACAGTAATTTGGACATTGACCATTGTTTTCCGTTTTCAACATGGCCATGTGATGACTTGTGGAATCTTCTGCCGTCGTCACGCAGTGTAAATCAGCACCAAAAACGTGACAGACTGCCCACTAAAATCTGTTTGTTGAACTCTCAGGAGCAGATACTTGAATGGTGGAAGAAAGCTTACATCCGTCAGGATTCAAGTTTCATAAGAAAACGGTTTGCCGACGAAGCTGGTGCCAGTCTGCGAGTCGATGCACCATCAGCAGACGACCTCTATCTGGAGCAGGTTTTTCACTCAGTATTAATCCAGCAGCTGCATTTGAAATCCAACCAGCAGGTTCCTGAATGGGAAATTTAATACCCAATATATCCATGAAGCGCGCACATTCTTGAATCGCTGTCATGACTCCATCAACTTCGACCATCGAGGGAATCTGCTAACTACCGACAGGTCATTTAATTCTCGGTGCGTTCTCACGTAGACTTCGGCCGCGTCTCGTATGGGTTGGTGGTCCCATGAAGTAGGCAGGCCATTGCTCATTGTTTCTTGAATCAGCAGTCGAGCCTGCTGAGTTTCAATTACGTCTGTGCGTATTTCGTCGAGATTCCATTTATCAGCAATCTCTCTGTCGAATCCTGCAGCGATATCCAGATGATTGGGGTCAGCGGCAAGATTTTGCGTTTCACCTGGGTCTTCCTGTAGATTGAACAGCATTGGATCATCCGAATCGCAATGAATGTACTTGTAGTCCCCGCGACGGATCATCACCATTGGATGGGACGTACACTCAGCTGCATACTGAGAAATCGTAGAATTTTCTTGTTCCGTTGCAGAACCCGTCAGCAGTGAATGTAGGCTTCGCCCGTCGATTGATTGCTGGATGTCGGGGACGCCATTCGAGGTTCCAGAAGCAAAATCAAGCAACGTCGGTAGAATATCGATAGTGGAGCAAGCATTTGGAATTGTCGAGCGGGTGATGTCAGGACCGGCAACGATCAAAGGGATTCTCGCGGAATGTTCGAAAAAGTTCATCTTGTACCAAAGCCCGCGTTCACCGAGCATGTCTCCGTGGTCCGACATGACGACTACAACAGTATTGTCGATGAGATTTGTCTTCTTGAGCGCGTCTACGAATTGCCCGACCCAGTCATCAAAATAGGACGCATTGCCATAGTAAGCGTGACGCGCGTTCAAAATCGCTTCATCATCAGGCGGGTGTGTGTCTGCTTGAATACCCCTAATAATGCGCTTGCTGTGTGCGTCCATGTCAACAGAATTGATGGATAGATTCGGCATGTCAATCTGGTTGTGATCGTATAAATCCCACCACTTTTGGCGAGCAATATACGGGTCATGTGGATGAGTGAACGAAGCAACCAGAATGAAAGGCAATTGCTCAGGACTCCGAGCATAGTCATAAATTCTGCGAATTCCATGAAATCCGACTTCATCGTCAAATTCCAGTTGGTATGTCATCTCGGCAGAACCGGCTTCAATGACGCTGCTCATGTTGTGGTACCAGGCATCAATGCGTTCGTCTGTTGCCAGCCAATTGGGAGTAAATGCAAAGTCAGCCGGATAGATGTCGGTAGTCAATCGTTCATGAAATCCGTGCAGCTGGTCGGGGCCGATAAAGTGCATTTTTCCAGTAAGGCAAGCGTGATAACCCATCTGCCTTAGATGGTGACAGAATGTTGGCGCCGCTGCTGGAAATTCCGTAGCGTTATCGTAGGCTTTGACGTTGAACGGAAATTGTCCCGACATAAATGCAAATCTGGCTGGAGCGCATAGCGGACTCGCCGTATAAGCGGCATCAAATCGGCAGCCTTGCTCCGCAAGCTTGTCCATGTTCGGAGTTTTTACTAGCGGATGACCATAAGTTCCCGTGTAGTGTGGTGCGAGTTGATCCGCCATAAGAATCAAAATATTTGGTGTCTTCATTCCTTGAACTGAGCTCCGAGAATCTGTGAAAGTGATCGAATATTTTCTAGTCTATATCACTGCTGTCCCAACGTTATTCTGATTATGGTCTGTAAATAGTTGATATTAATTGTATAAGCTCTGTTATTTGGTGTTTGAGACTTCAGCGTATCTGGCTGACACATCAACCCATCGAAACTGTTCAACCCCAACACAGAGAATACAGATCATGTACACCGGAAAATTCATCTTTACTCAGTTAATGGATCATCTGCCTTGGCACACCTTTCATCACTGCGTTCGACGCTACAACGGTAACCACAAAGTCAAATCGTTTCGATGTGCAGAACAATATCGCTGCATGGCGTTTGCCCAGTTGACCTACCGGGAAAGTCTTCGCGACATCGAAATCAGTCTGCGGGTACATTCCAGCAAACTCTATCACATCGGCATCCCCAGTGGCGTCTCGCGAAATACGTTGGCCAATGCCAATCAAGTCCGAGACTGGCGAATCTATGCCGATTTCGCACAGCAGCTCATTCACACCGCGCGTCCGCTTTATCGCGCTGAAGCCTATGGCCTGGATTTAGACAACACCGTCTATGCCTTGGATTCCTCGACCATAGACCTGTGCCTGTCGCTGTTCCCATGGGCTGGGTTTCGCAAAACCAAAGCTGCGGTAAAACTCCATACTTTGTTGGATTTGCAAGGAAATATCCCAACATTCATCCATATCTCCGATGGCAAACTGCATGATGTTAATGTCATGGATATGTTGCTGCCTGAACGCGGTGCCTTCTACGTCATGGATCGCGCCTACCTTGACTTCACCCGCCTTTTCCGACTGCATCAGCTTGGCAGTTTCTTCGTGCTTCGTTCCAAATCCAATACCACCTTGCGAAGACTTTACTCCCACCCCGTTGACCGTAGCACCGGTGTGGTCTGCGATCAAACCGTGCGGCTCACTGGTGTGAAAACTGCGCACCACTATCCAGAAAAACTCAGGCGCATCAAGTATCATGACAAACAACGCAACAAAACTCTGGAATTTCTCACCAACAACACCGCACTGCCTGCCCTGAGGATCGCACAACTGTACCGCAGTCGCTGGCAAGTGGAGTTGTTCTTCAAATGGATCAAGCAGCATTTACGAATCAAGTCGTTCTTCGGGTTGTCTGAAAATGCGGTGAAAAGCCAGATTTGGATTTCAGTTTCGGTTTACGTGTTGATTGCAATTATCAAAAAAAGGTTGCATCTGGATCAGAGTCTCTACACAATTCTACAGTCATTAAGCTTGGCTTTGTTCGAAAAAGATAAATTACATCAAGTAATTACACAAACACACTACAATCCACTGCAGTCCGAACTACCTAACCAATTGAATTTATTCGATTAAACGTTGGGACACTAGTGAGTCTATATTATAAATCTTGATCGCGAATTTAATTCAGAATCGGCGGTAAAATCAGAAAGTTAAGTCATGCTTAAAATTTATGAACAACAGTAACGGAATGTAGTTCAGTTCTTCAAATTAAAATAATGTTACAATGATGATATCAATGATAGCATTGAAAACAATGCCATCAATCGACAAGAGATTGAATTTTGAGTGGAGGTAATTTGTGGCAAGTATTACGATTCGAAATCTAGAAGATGAGGTGAAACGACGTCTTCGTATTCAAGCGGCGACAAAGGGGCATTCCATGGAAGAAGAAGCGCGCCGAATACTACGTGTCGCACTGGGTACGCAAGTTGATGCTCCCGATGCTGATACCTCGCCGAATGTCAATTTTTCTGTTGTTGAATCATCAGGCGATTCTGACCTTGATCTGCCGCTATCAGAGCCGGTCCGAGACCCTCCGATATTCGACTGATTTGTTACTGGTGGTTTGATTGCTGATATTGTCATCCACAGTGCAATCTGGAGAGATACCGATCAGTCTGCATTTCATGTAGTCTGCTTTTTGTCCGTTCGAACTCTTGCACCAGCCGCGTTCCTGTGTAGAGTGAGTTTATGTTGGTTTCAGCGGACAAAATCAGATGTACTCCACGATCATAGAATTCATCAACTAGTTCAATAAATCGACGAGCTTGGTTTTCATATTGCCAGCTAAGAATGACTACGTTGGATATGATGACGGTTCTGTACAGGTTGGCGATTTCTATGTAGTCAGCTTTGGAGCGTGGACCATCGCAGATGTCGAAAAACTCGAACCAGACGAGATGATTGGTATGGCAGACTGTCTGAATCTGCCTATTGAGAATTTCCAAGCTTCCCTTCCTCATTGAGTCTCCGTCGCTAAAGAGCTGTAAATCTTCTTGTAGCGAAGCGGTTGTACTGGCGGCCAAAGAATCATAGAACAGGGATTTTCCGGACATCGCTCTGAGGCGATAGTCAGTACCGTCACCGATATGAACGACATCCATTTGCGAATTGATCAGTTTGATCGCAGGCACGAATCGATCTCTCTGTAGTCCTCCCTGATAGAGTTGATCTGGTTTCGTGTTTGATGTCATGACCAAAACAACGCCATTGTCAGTCAGCGATTTCAACAGACCCGCCAGAATGACAGCGTCTGCGATATCCAGTACGAAAAATTCATCGAGGCAAAGCAGCCTATGTTGTTTTGCAAAATCTCGACCGATTTTTGCCAGGGGGTCTCGAGTATTTTGTCTTTCCTTCAACTCATGGTGGATGGATTGCATAAATCTATGGAAGTGGATGCGTTTCTTTGAGGATGTGGGTGCGGACTGAAAGAACAGGTCCATAAGATAGGTTTTTCCTCGACCGACTCCCCCCCAGATGTAGATGCCTCGAATAAATTTTGATTTTCTTCTGAATACAGATTGGAACATCCACTTGTTTCGCGGGGCTTTCGCACCTGCAATCTCATCGAACACTCTTTGGAAATTGCCAATCGCATTTAACTGTTCAGAGTCGCTCTGCATGTCGTTGTGCTTCATGCTTGCGTTGTATAGATCAAGAAGTGAGATTTGAGGCATTCTTTGATTACTCACAGTTTAAGTTGGCTCCCGTCTGAAACGCACTTCATTTGTTGATGGCATTCGGAAATCCTATTAAATTCCAATTAGACCGAAACGGTATAATTAAACTGCTCCAATTGATTCATGCCTGATTCCATGCCAAATTCAAATGACCCGGACCTAACACAGTTGGTCAAGCAGGTTATAAGAATATCGAAAGAGGCCAGCAAGGTCATCCTCACTCATTACAGAACTGGTTATGATGTCAGTAGTAAAAGTGATTGCTCTCCGGTAACATCAGCGGATTTAGGCGCGAATCGTGTCATCATTTCTGGACTTGAAAACCTCAAGCCGAAATGGCCAATTATTTCAGAAGAGACGGCAATTCCAAATTATTCCATACGATCAAAGTGGAGTCACTACTGGTTGATCGATCCGATGGATGGCACGAAATCTTTCATAAATGGGGATACCGAATTTACAGTTAACATTGCATTGATTGAAGGTTCCTCTCCAGTATTGGGGGTAGTCCACTCTCCGATTGAAGATCGTACCTACTGGGGAGTGAAAGGGTTTGGTGCTTTTTGCTTGGATGGGAAAAACGGCTATAACGGCAAGATTGAAGTTAGTGAATTTTCTGGCAATCATGTCAGAATAATCAGACCTAGATCTAGAGGTTACGATCAAACTCGGGCTTTCGAGAAAAATCTTAAAGATAATTCGATGGAATGCGAAACTTTCAAATCGTCAAGTTCAATCAAGTTCTGTCGAGTTGCGGAGGGCTATGTGGATGTTTTTCCCAGTTTTAGCCAAACTGCAGAATGGGATACTGCGGCGGCTCACTGCGTAGTGGAGTGTGCGGGCGGAATTGTTCAACAACTGAATGGAACCCCTTTGATATATAACAAACGCAATTTAGATAACCCGCGATTTATCGTTTCTGGTGGCGGCGATTTTGAATGGCGAAACTTCATTCCCTATGACATGCTCGATTAATTTATCTGATTGATCGTTTTCTTCGCTTAAAGCGGCGAATGCACAATCGTGAATTGACGTAGATGTAGCGAGCGAATCTGTAATCTGCGGATAGTACAATCAATCCAAGCGGAATCATCCAGAAACCAATGATAGGAAGAAATCCAAGGAAGCCCAGACACAACAGAACGATTCCGATAGTCTGGCGAAGCAAGGGCGGAAACGAGTGGAGTTTCTCGATGAAAATTCTTAGACGATGTGTTCGCATAAGTTAGTAGTGGATATCAAAAAATAAGCAGTGAAAAATCTCGAATTTGTGAAAATGCATTCTTTGGGCAATGATTTCGTAGTCATTGACGGGATTGAACAAAAAATATCCTTGACTTCAGACATAGTGAAAGCGATTGCAGACCGGCGCACTGGAGTTGGATGTGATCAAATTTTACTTGTGAAAAGCATTCGCGGGAGAAAGAATATTTTTCAGTTTCGTATTTTCAATGCTGATGGTTCCGAGTCATCGCAATGTGGCAATGGCGCCTGTTGCGCTGCCAGCTTGATTTATGAGCGAGCTTATTCGACTGGAAAGGAACTGATTTTGCAAACAAATGTCGATTCTCTTCAATGCACCATAGGCCAAGACAGGAAAGTGACAGCTGCACTCGGAGTGCCACGATTCAGTCCATCGGATGTACCGTTTCTTGCCGATTCAGAAGAGATCACGTATCCACTGGAGGTCGATGGTAAATCGCTGTCGATTTCCGCACTATCTATTGGAAACCCACATGCAGTTGTGGTTGTGTCAGACATTGAAAATGCGCCTGTGGAAGAGACCGGCGCATCTATTGAATCGCATGCAAGGTTTCCAGAGAGGGCTAATGTCGGTTACATGCAAATAGAAAATGACAGTTCAATTCGCCTGAGAGTGTTTGAACGCGGAGTAGGTGAAACGCTTGCCTGTGGAAGCGGTGCGTGCGCTGCTGTTATCGCGGGTCAACGAATGGGGTTGCTAGGAACAAGAGTGACCGTTAAATTTGCTATCGGTGAAGCCGTCGTCGAGTGGAAAGGAGCAGGTTCCCCTGTATTTCTTACCACATCTACATCCTATTCTTATCAGGGCGAATTGCAAGAATGCTTGGACCAGTTCAATTGAGAATTTCGCTATGCAACAAGCTGAGTTGATAACTGCGTTCATCAATCATCTACAAACAGAACGTCGGCTCTCCAGTCACACCGTGTTAAATTATGGTCGCGACCTGCAGCGATTGCGTCGATACCTGGAGAAACATGACATTGATTGCTGGGACACTGTAAACCCCGCGTTGGCGCGAGGCTTTGTCGGTGAAAGCTACAGGCAGGGGCTGTCGGGCCGCAGTATTAGTCGAATGTTATCCAGCGCACGTTCATTCTATCGTTATCTGATTCGTGAGGATCTGGCTCTGAACAACCCGTTCGAAGGTGTTTCCGCTCCCAAATCAGGGCGGCAGCTGCCGAAGATTCTTACCGCCGAACAAGCTATTCGTTTGGTCGAACTGTCCGGTGACGACCTGCTGACAGTTCGAGACCGAGCGATCGTTGAACTCTTTTACACTTCTGGAATTCGTTTGCAGGAACTTGTCGGTCTGGACATTGCCGATGTGAATTTCGATCAGAACATGATTCGAGTTCTGGGTAAAGGCTCGAAAGATCGAATCGTACCCATAGGAGCCTGTGCGGTCGAAGCAATTCAGATATGGTTGGCAAGGCGCCATGAATGGGCTGCTGATGATGAAGCAGCTCTGTTCGTCACCCAAAGAGGCGGGCGTCCCAGCACTCGTACGATACAGAAGCGTATTGAGATTCGTGCCATGCAGCAGGGTATTCCGATGCGAGTGCATCCCCACATGCTACGCCATTCATTCGCAACGCATGTTCTGGAATCAAGCAGCGATATTCGAGCGGTTCAGGAGTTTCTCGGTCACGCCAATATTTCGACAACCCAGATCTACACACACCTGGACTTCGGTCATTTGTCGAAAGAATATGATCGCGCACATCCTCGTGCGAAAAAAAAGCCCGTCTAAATTCAGTTTTTCAAGAGATTTAACGGACATAAGTAATATGTACACTGGTAATATGCAATATTTCCGAGGTTCCGTGCTCATTCGAAAAATTGTGTAATGAGAATTGTTGGCACTCCCATGGAGTGGAATTTGACATTGAACAGTGACATAGTACCATGGCTAGACCTATTAATAACTTTATATCAATGAGTTACGTTTTGAGGAACAGAATATACGGACTTCGAGACGTGAGTGTAAATTTAAGGAATTTGTTGGTTTCAACTACGGAATATAGAATTTTCCAATCTCCAGTAATTAGGTTTATCTATTGTGTGGTGTCCAAATACCTTGCGATGCGTTGTGGAATCACAAGATTAACTGGAATAGGTAGCTAAACTATAGGAGGATAAGGAGGATGAGATTGCGTTCTTCCTCAAAGAGCAATCTTTCGGAAACAAACTGTAAACGAAAACCATTACATTTCAAATACTGGGGTAAATCCAGCAGAAATTCTGACGGTTCAGATTCAAAATTTCACTTGCTCGTCTACCATAGTCTAGATGTTGCTGCAGTAGGCTATACGATACTGACTCTTAATCGTGAATACTTACGATCTTTTTCTCGTCTGACTGGTATAGACGAGAAGTCGTTTGTTTCGTGGTTTACTTTCTTGGTTTCCCTGCACGATATTGGAAAGTTCGCGACCGGATTTCAATGTTTGAACCCTGCTATTCATTCGCATTTGAAAGGTTGTAGCGATTCGTCCAATTCAAGGAGTAGCGGTACCAGGCATGACACGCTTGGTTACCAATTGTGGAAAAACAAACTACGTCATCAATTCATCTCCGATTCCACAACTTCTAAACGCAAATCAGCAGTTAGCCAGCCGATCGACGTGTGGATGGCAGCAATGGTTGGACATCACGGCAAACCCCCTCAAAGCACAACAAGGCACATGCTTTATGACGACTTCATTGAGCCAACAGACTATGATGCTGCATCTCAGTTTATAGAAGACGTTTCATCTTTTCTCTTGTCTGACGATAAGAATTTTCCCAATTGCGACCCTAACAAAATAAAAATCGCTTCTTGGTGGCTTGCAGGTTTAGCTGTTTTGTGTGATTGGCTTGGTTCTAATACAGAATATTTTGCGTACAAACAGGAGATCATTCCACTCTCGGACTATTGGGAATATGCAAAAACTTGTGCCGATAGAGCCGTACGTACGACGGGAGTGTTGAAATGTAGACCGTCGGATTCTTTGACTTTAGCCGATCTCATCGAAAAAAATTCTGCTTCAACTCCACTTCAAAAATGGGTTTCGAACATTGAACTTTCTTCTTCACCACATTTGTTCGTATTGGAGGACGTGACAGGCTCTGGGAAAACTGAAGCGGCAATCCTTTTGGCACATCGTTTGATGAATGCCGGAACGCAGAATAGTTTGTATTTTGCATTACCGACAATGGCGACGGCGAATGGCATGTATTCAAGAATTGGAAAATTTTGCCACAAGTTGTTTGAACAAACACCTCAGCCGTCTTTGGTATTGGCTCATTCTGCGAGGAATGTTTCCACTCAATTCAGGAATTCTATTATTTACAACGAAAATTTGTCTGACACAGAATATGCCGGTGGTTTGCTGACAGCTGAAGCACACTGTAATGCATGGTTAGCAGATAACCGGAAAAAAGCATTGCTGGCGGATATTGGGATTGGCACCATCGATCAAGCACTTCTAGCTATTCTGCCTTCCCAGCACCAATCGCTACGTCTATTAGGACTGGTCAACAAAATCTTGCTGATTGATGAGGTTCACGCATGCGACGCTTATATGAATATTCTACTGTGCAAGTTATTGCGTGCTCATGCAGCGATGGGTGGTAGCGCAATATTGCTATCTGCCACTCTTCCAGAAAAACAGAGACAACGGTTGCTTGATGCCTATTCGGAGGGGCAGGGGTGGAACTGTTCAGCGATTCGACAAGGTGACACTGCACTCTATCCGCTAGTCACTCACTTGAACGAGCACGGACTGAGGGAACAATTCATCAATGCCTCTAGAAATGCAGAGCGCACAGTGAATGTAAAATTTTTGCACGAAAAAAGTTCGATTGTTGAACTGCTTACCGAAGTTGTTGAGCAAGATCAGTGTGTATGCTGGATCCGAAACAGTGTGAAAGATGCAACTGAAACTTTCGAATGGCTCAGCAAGGAATTTCCACACTGGCAGATTGATTTGTTCCATGCGAGATTCGCGTTAGGTGATAGGCTGGATATCGAAAACCATGTTTTGAAAAATTTTGGAGTCAACGGTACGGTAGATTCGCGCAAAGGCAAAATCTTGATCGCTACACAAGTTGTCGAACAATCACTGGATTTGGATTTCGATACACTTGTAACGGATCTAGCCCCGGTAGACTTGATTATCCAAAGAGCGGGGCGTTTGCGTCGTCATAAGAGAAATCGGATTGGCAATCCAGTTGAGGGTGAAGACCAAAGGGGAGATATATGGTTGCACGTATTTTCCCCGAAATATAACAGCGAACCGGACGAAAATTGGTTTTCAGATTTTTTCCCCAATTCAAAGAGAATTTATGCCAATCATGGACAACTTTGGCTAACTGCCAGTTTATTGGATCAACGGAAAAAAATTACGATGCCAGATGATGCTCGAATTTTGATTGAAGGAGTTTACGGTGAGGGTGGAATGGAAAAGATTCCAGAAACTCTATTGGAACAAAGTTTTGAAGCGGAAGGCAGTGATCTGGCTGATGCTAGTTTAGCATGCCTTAACGCTCTCAGTGTCGAGTTGGGATACTGCGACATCGTTGCAAACAGGTGGTGGGATGAATCCAGAACACCGACACGATTGGGAGAAGAATCTACAATTGTATATCTAGCGAAATGGCGAAACGGAGTGCTGGAACCGTGGACAGACCAAGGGGAGTTTCCTTGGTATATGAGTAGTGTATCGATACCAGCATATCTTATTGATCGCGAAGAACAGGTCGATGGAGCAAGTCAAGAATTTGTATCTCAATGTAAGAATGAACTGCCTGCAAAAGGGAAATATGGGGTGTTGTTGCCTATGTCTGATACTGATAATGGATGGCAAGGAACAGCACTCAATCAAAACGGTGAGAAAAAATGTTTCGTCTACAATATGCGGATTGGCTTGCAAGTTGTATAAAGATTGTTTATCCCTAGGATATTGGTATTGAACTGTGAATCTGATAAATGACCCATGGATTCCGGTAAGGAGAGAAAGCGGAAAAGAAGACATTATTGCACCTTGGCAGATAACAGAATCCGCGGATTCTGTGGTGTCCTTAAATCCCCCTCGTGCTGATTTCCACGGGGCATTGTTGCAGTTTCTTATTGGTTTACTACAAACAGCTGCACCTCCTGAATCTGATGACGAATGGATAGATTTGCTGGAGAGTCCTCCAGATCCTTCCCAGCTTAGGGAAAAATTCTACCAGTGGTCGAATGTATTTGAATTGAATGGAGAGTTGTATTCGTTCATGCAAGATTTTGAACCGCTGGGTGAAACATCAAGGGAAATCAGCATTGAACAGCTCCTCATTGATGCTCCTCAGCAGAACACGATCAAGAAAAATACTGATCATTTTGTAAAACGCGGCAACGTGGAGAGAATGTGTTTTAGTTGTACAGCAATTGCACTTTTCACCCTGCAAATCAATGCTCCAACCGGTGGTAGCGGTCACCGAACTTCAATTCGTGGCGGCGGACCGCTAACGACTTTGGTCGTCGTAGATGAAAAAAATGGGTTACCTGAAAGGTTATGGAGCAATATTTGGCTGAATGTATTGAATCGGTCACAGTTTTCGAGTTTAACTGGGAATAACGACAGAAGTGAAATGGCCGATATTTTTCCGTGGTGTACGAAGACAAGAACAAGTGTAAAGAGTACAGGTGTTGCAACAACTCCATTGGATGTCCATCCATTACATATGTATTGGAGTATGCCGAGGCGCATCAAAATTCTTTGGAGTAATTCAGAAAGCGGTGAATGTGGTATCTGTAACGCAGAATCGAATGAACTTGTTACTCGCTATCGAACCCTAAACTATGGAAACAACTACACGGGAGCATGGCAACATCCACTCAGCCCTTACCATCACAACAAGGATGGCGACCCAATTTGCATTCATGCCCAACCTGGGGGAATCACTTACAATCACTGGTTGGAAATTACTGATAGTGGTGATTCTTGGTCCTGTGCAAAAGTTGTTCAACGGTTCAGAGAGTATGCCGAGAATTGGGAAGAACAATTTCGATTGCATGCTTTCGGTTATGATAATGACAATATGAAAGCCCGTGGTTGGTACGAATCTACATTCCCATTGCTCACTTGCTCACCTGAATACCGTATCGAACTCTCCAACCGCATGAATTCTTTGACTGAAGCTGCGAATATAACCGCGAAGTCTATTCGAACTTGTATTAGAAAAGCTTGGTTTCGTGATTCCCGACGAGGTGATACAAAATTTCTCGTGGAAATTTTCTACGAATCCACTGAAAGTCAGTTTTATCGAATGGTACACATTTTGAATGAAGGCGGTTTGCAAGCATCAGTTCCAGAAGTATTTCGTGAGTGGCATAAAATTCTCTGTGCAAATGCTTTTGAAATCTTTGACACTTGGACTGCATCTACAGGATTTGAATACGCGAATCCCAAAAGAGTCGTGAACGCAAGAACTTTGTTGAGGCGCCATTTATATAGCAGGAATATGAAGAACATACTACAGTTATAGTGAGAACAATTGCATGTCGAATAAATTTGAGGAAGATGGCCAACTTGGAAAGGAATTGATGAGTTGGTGGAAACGGTTACAGGATAATAAGGGTGACCGCGCAGAATTTTGTCGCGCAGATACCGTCAATGAAATTTTGATGTTGCCGGCGTTTTATCGAAGTTGCTCAAGATTCAAGCGATATTTTGACGTTTCTGAAAACTGGGAAGTCAGGTTAGCGGCTATTTTGGGTGTTCTTGCACATGTTCGTGAACAAACATCAGAGACATTCGCAACCCGCATGGCTGGGAAGCCAAAGCCGAAAGTAAGTGAACTACGTTTTCGTCGTTTGCTTCAGAAAGACCGGGACGAGCTATTCATTGCGGTCGTGCGAATCCTTAGAATGACGGGGCGGAAAGCGAATCTGCACGAATTAGCTGGCATAGTGTATTTCTGGGGACCTAGAATAAAGCGCCAACTGGCATTCGAATACTTTGAAAAGATTCCAGTGAAATCCAGCAATTAAAATTCAATCATATTTATGGAAGTACACAATGAGCCGATTTATTCAATTGCATATTTTGACATCTTACCCACCCGCCAACCTCAACAGAGATGATTTAGGTCGCCCTAAAACCGCAGTGATGGGTGGGGAGCTTCGATTGAGGATTTCCTCCCAGAGTGTGAAGCGTGCTTGGCGTGTTTCTGACGTATTTCAAGAAGAACTAGGAGATCATTTAGGCGTTCGTACTAAAGAAATGGGTGTGCGGGTTTACCGTGAATTGATCAATGAAAGTGTCAAAGAAGCGAAAGCACTCGACATTGCAAAAAAAATTGCAGCGCAATTTGGAAAACTAAAATTACCAAGTGACAATAACTCGGATGAATTAACTGACAAACAAAAAGAAAAAATTAAATTGGAAGGGCTTTGTATTGAACAATTGGCTCACATTAGTACCCGCGAGCAAAGACTAATTGATGAATTGATTCAAAAAATAGCCAGTGACGAAAGTTACTCAATTGACGAAGAATTGGTGTTATTACGTAGAGAACACACTTCAGTGGATATTGCGTTGTTTGGGCGAATGTTAGCTAGTTCACCTCAGTACAACACTGAAGCAGCAGCTCAAGTAGCACACGCGATTAGCGTACATTCTGTCGCGGTTGAAGATGACTACTTTACGGCCGTAGACGATCTAAACTTTGTTGGGGATGATGTCGGAGCAGCCCATCTTGGTGAAACAGAGTTTGCTGCGGGGTTGTTTTACCTCTATGTATGCGTCGATAAACAATTGCTATTGGAAAATCTAACTAATGACGAAATGCTCGTCAATAAAACTCTAGCTGCGCTAATCGAGTGTATAGCCACAGTCGGACCAACAGGGAAACAGAATAGTTTTGCTTCACGCAGTCGGGCATCATACATTTTGTGTGAGACTGGGAGTCAACAACCTCGCTCGTTGTCCGTAGCATTTCTGAAGCCGATTACGCAAGGGGATATGTTGAATGATTCGATTAATCGTATTGAACGATCCGTCGGCAAAATGGATAAGGTCTATGGAGCTTGTGCTGATGTGCGGCGCTCCATGAATACATTAACTGCCGAAGGAACTCTGGAGTCAATCAAACAATGTGCTGTTGAAGCATAATATGGCAAAATTTTTGGTTTTTCAGTTGTATGGCTCGATGGCTGCGTGGGGCCAGATAGCAGTCGGGGAAGATCGGCCAAGCCAGAATTATCCGTCTAAATCATCAATCATCGGCTTGCTGGCGGCAGCGAAAGGAATTTGCAGAAAAAACGATGCTGAACACTTAAAACTTGATACCAATTTAGGTGTTGCAATATGTGTTCGATCGGATGGTGATTTACTTCGCGACTTTCATACCGTTCAGGTTCCGAGTGGTAATCAGAAATTTTCTAATCGTCGTAACCAATTGGCTATTGATAAATTGAAACTCAATACTCTACTCTCGAAGCGGGATTATCGAAGTGATGTCTATTATCATGTTGCGGTTTGGGTCGCAAATTTAGAGAGCAATCTTAGTTTGCCAGAATTGCAATCATCATTGAGAAACCCCTGTTACAGTTTGTATTTAGGTCGTAAATCTTGTCCAATCGGATTGCCATTAAATCCTAAAACTTTTTCTGAAGTAAGCCTCAAAGTAGCATTTGACCGATATCTAGAAGATACTGGTGAATTGACCGACCTGCCTAAATTTTCTTCTTCCGCATATTACTGGGAACCTGAAAAGTTGGAACCAGCAGATTTAGGAATGCAACCAACCATGATTTACATCCGTCGGGATAAAATTCGGAGCCGTGAACGATGGCAGTTTTCTGTTCGCAAAGAATGTTACTGCACATTGGACTGACTACGCTTAGTGGTAAACCGTGTATTTCAGTCGTATCAGATTAAACAGTGCAATTGAGCCAATGCGTTTAGCGAAGGTATTGCGACAGAATAGTTATGGGGAACATCAAACGATTTGGAGATTTTTCGATTGCGACTCAGATAGAAAAAGGGATTTCTTATATCGACATGTGATTGAGTACGGACAAACCAAATATTATGTTGTATCAGAAAGAATTCCGACAGATATTACCGGAATTTGGAATATTGATCCACCCAAAATGTACGACCCCGTTATATCAAAAGGGCAAAGTTTTCGTTTTATGTTGCGAGCTAACCCTGTGATAGACGTTAGATGTAATAATGGCAGATCAAGTAGACATGATGTTGTGATGTATGAGCAAAAGCGTATCGGTTACAAACAGATGTCACGAACTGAACGCATACCATTATCACAACTTGTGCAGAATGTATGCACGGGATGGCTAGATACCCGTTCGGGTAGCAATGGCTTCTCAATTAACAGGGATCTCGTGAGGGTAGATGGTTATCGAAGACACCGAAATAGAATCCCTAATCGGAATAGTGCTATTCAATTCAGCAGTGTAGATTTTGAAGGCATCTTGAGTGTAACTGATCCCGACCTATTTACGTCGATGTTATTCAAGGGGATTGGTAAGTCAAAAGCATTTGGATGTGGTTTAATGCTGATTCGACGACTGAAATATTGAATAAGTACATTCCTCTCAAACCAATTCCGATAAAGAATCGAACTTCACTGGTATTTGTGGAGAAATGCCATCTTGATGTAATTGATGGAGCTTTTGTTAGGATAGACGACACTGGAATTCGCACACATATTCCAGTCGGATCAATTTCTTGCATATTGCTTGAGCCTGGAACACGGGTTTCTCATAGAGCTGTTCAGCTTGCTGCAACAGTAGGAACACTACTGATTTGGGTAGGCGAAGCAGGTGTCAGGCTTTATGCTTCTGGTCAACCCGGGGGTGCTAGGTCTGATCGTCTGCTCTATCAAGCAAAATTAGCACTGGACGATGATCTGCGACTGAAAGTCGTACGGAAAATGTTTGAGATGAGATTCAATGAACAAGCTCCTACCCGTCGCAGTGTTAATCAGTTGCGAGGAATTGAAGGTGCTAGAGTTCGCAAAACCTATACTCTCATGGCACAAAAATATGGAATTAAGTGGAAAGGTCGTAGTTATGATCCAAATGACTGGAACTTTGGAGACAAACCTAATCGCTGTTTGAGTGTTGCGACTTCTTGTCTATATGGTGTAACTGAAGCGGCTGTATTAGCAGCCGGTTATGCACCGGCGATAGGGTTTCTCCACACAGGTAAACCACTATCCTTTGTCTACGATATTGCCGATATATTGAAGTTTGAGACTGTCGTGCCAGTAGCGTTTCAGATCGCCGCTAAGAATGTCACTCAAATGGATCGAGAAGTCCGAATTGCATGTCGAGACAGTTTCCGTAGCACAAGAATTTTGAGTCGCCTTATACCATTGATTGAAGAAACGTTATCTGCGGGTGGTATTGATCCTCCATCACCACCTGAAGATTCTCAACCACCAGCAATTCCAAACCCCTCCTCCATAGGCGATATCGGTCATAGAAGTTGAAAAATGGCAGCTGTAACGGTCGTCACAGAATCTATACCACCACGACTTCGAGGTCGTCTTGCTATTTGGTTATTGGAAGTAAGAGCCGGAGTTTATGTGGGCAACATTTCTAGACGTATTCGGGAAATGATTTGGGAACAAGTTACGGCTTTAGCGGAAGATGGGAATGTCGTAATGATATGGGCAACAAATACAGAATCAGGCTTTGATTTTACTACTTTCGGTACAAATCGTAGAATGCCAATTGATTACGATGGTATGCGTCTAGTAGCGTTTCATCCTGAAGATTCCAATTGATAAATTCCCAGTTCTTTAACAAAGTAGAAAATTTCGGTAGAATTTCCGAACACTAATTTATCAATTAAAAACAATGATTTAAAATTAGTGTGTTCCCCGCATGAGCGGGGATGAACCGTTTATTTGTCTGTAATGACTGCGAACGCAATCGTGTTCCCCGCATGAGCGGGGATGAACCGTTTATTTGTCTGTAATGACTGCGAACGCAATCGTGTTCCCCGCATGAGCGGGGATGAACCGCTCACAAGAGGGCAATGGAGCGCCAGTGAACAGTGTTCCCCGCATGAGCGGGGATGAACCGGATACAGGCTTCGGCAATGTCTACAAGGGTAGGTGTTCCCCGCATGAGCGGGGATGAACCGATGGAATGACGAGAAGGGCAAGAACGACAAGAGTGTTCCCCGCATGAGCGGGGATGAACCGAAATGTAGATGAACTTGAAAAGGTTATCCCTGGTGTTCCCCGCATGAGCGGGGATGAACCGGGTGCGACAATAAAAATAGACTAACTACATTCGTGTTCCCCGCATGAGCGGGGATGAACCGAAACAGGAATCAATCTCAGTCGTAGCAATATGGTGTTCCCCGCATGAGCGGGGATGAACCGAGGTTCACTACGGAACCCTCGTCGGTTGTGGGCGTGTTCCCCGCATGAGCGGGGATGAACCGCGGTCCATCCTGCCAATGGATATTGAGACGTAGTGTTCCCCGCATGAGCGGGGATGAACCGGATCGCTTCTGTTCTGTTTTCAAACTCAAGTGGTGTTCCCCGCATGAGCGGGGATGAACCGGATCGCTTCTGTTCTGTTTTCAAACTCAAGTGGTGTTCCCCGCATGAGCGGGGATGAACCGTAATCGGGATGGCTGACAACTGCGTATTGATCGTGTTCCCCGCATGAGCGAGGATGAACCGCTGACCCTGACAAATATGTATTGATCGTCGAGGTGTTCCCCGCATGAGCGGGGATGAACCGGTTTCGATGTTCCGGCTTGCGATGCAGTGATGGTGTTCCCCGCATGAGCGGGGATGAACCGCAATCTACAGTGCATGTGAAATAGGGCTTGTCGTGTTCCCCGCATGAGCGGGGATGAACCGTCGATAGTGATGTATTGATTGAGACCACAGCTGTGTTCCCCGCATGAGCGGGGATGAACCGAAACTACGTCTGGACGTAGGACACTTCACAATGTGTTCCCCGCATGAGCGGGGATGAACCGGCCGCGGATAATAGGCAGAAGTTCGTTCTGGTGTGTTCCCCGCATGAGCGGGGATGAACCGTATGATCGGCAACCGAGTTGATAGGAGTTTGTGTGTTCCCCGCATGAGCGGGGATGAACCGGTCAGAAAGTGGCTTGATTCGAATCGCAACCAGTGTTCCCCGCATGAGCGGGGATGAACCGTCCAGCGAGTGTCCCCAATTTTGAGAAAATATGTGTTCCCCGCATGAGCGGGGATGAACCGGTGCTGGCACCACTCGCCACCGCTTCCCAAGCGTGTTCCCCGCATGAGCGGGGATGAACCGCACGTCCACAAGGTTGTTGATTACAAGACTGCGTGTTCCCCGCATGAGCGGGGATGAACCGCTATCACTGTTGTTGCCACACTCAATACATCTGTGTTCCCCGCATGAGCGGGGATGAACCGGGTCTGGGTTGCGGGATACAGCTTTATACTACGTGTTCCCCGCATGAGCGGGGATGAACCGATGGCGTTATCCCACTGGGCGTAATCGATACGGTGTTCCCCGCATGAGCGGGGATGAACCGTATTGCACCTGCATATTCCTGAATGTCCAGTTGTGTTCCCCGCATGAGCGGGGATGAACCGAACCGACAGGTTCAAATCGGTTTTGCTGTAGTGTGTTCCTCGCATGAGCGAGGAATTAAACGGATTTACTGGTTTATTATTAATCCACGTCAGTCGTTTGCGAAAAGTATTCGATATATTGGTCGGAGGCACTAAGAATAGATTTCATCAATTTAGCATTGATTTTGAAATCAAAATCGGATATTTTTAACCACTTTCTAGCACCCGATTGAGCTAGATGCCGAAATACAAAGTCATCAACGCTTTTCGGGAAATCAAATTTAACGATTGAAAGTCGTTATCGCCGGGACGAAGCCAATCAAGGCTCCGGTGGTTTTTTATTTGGAATAAATTCAGGGAGATATTCATGAACATAGGCGGTTGGATTCCTGTAACACTTGGAATTCTTGGGCTGATTTCAGCATGGATTATTTTCGGTCTTGTGAAAAGATATCCGGAAGGAGAAGGCAAGGTCGTCGAAATTTCAGCCGCAATTCATAAAGGGGCTATGGTGTTCATGCGGCGCGAATATACCATTCTTGTCGGATTCGTGATTGTAGTTGCCGCATTGATCGCAATTTCCGATCTCGGATTGAACACCATGTATGCATTTCTACTAGGCGCGTTCTGCTCCGGCAGCGCTGGTTATATTGGAATGTACGCAGCGACTAAATCAAATGCCAGAACCACTACGGCGGCTCATACTAAAGGCGCTTCGGAAGCATTAACGGTGGCTTTTTTCGGCGGCTCGATTATGGGTATGACTGTCGCCGCCATGGGTCTGCTAGGACTGGGGCTGCTATATCTGTTTTTTGGATCTGACCCACATACGGCACATGCGATTCATGGCTTCGGCATGGGTGCGTCTTCCGTTGCTCTATTCTCTCGTGTAGGTGGTGGCATCTTTACAAAAAGCGCGGACGTCGGTGCCGACTTGGTGGGCAAGATTGAAGCTGGAATACCAGAAGATGATCCTCGAAACCCCGGCGTAATTGCCGACAATGTTGGTGACAATGTAGGCGATGTCGCAGGTATGGGGTCGGATATTTTCGAATCGTACTGTGGTGCCATGATAGCAAGTATTGCGATCGCAGCTACCCTGGGCGATTCCGAGCTGGGAGCCCAAAACAGCCTGATGTTTCTGCCGCTGGCACTTTCATCTGCAGGAATTCTGTGCTCTATGGCAGGAATCATTCTGGTTCGAATTTTCACGAGAAAATCTGCTGCAGTGGCACTCAGGGTCGGTACTGTAGGCGCCTCTGTCATATTCATTGCCGCGGCCGCGGCGGTTGTCTCCTGGGTCGGCGTAGATATGCTAGTTTGGGGCGCAGTACTGATCGGAGCAGCCGGTGGGATCGTGATTGGCATCGTGACCGACTATTACACCAGTGGAAAACCAGTCCGGAAGATCGCCAAAGGTGGTGAAACCGGCCCGGCGACCGTCATGATCATAGGTTTGGCAGTCGGCATGCAGTCTGTAGTCGTGCCGTTGCTGACGTTGTGCACGATCATTTATGTTTCGAGTATGTTGGCTGGCCTATACGGAGTTGGAATCGCAGCTGTTGGGATGTTGGCAACGGTAGGAATGACTATGGCGATTGATGCTTATGGTCCGGTTGCAGACAATGCTGGAGGCATTGCAGAGATGGCCGGACTCGGAGAAAAAACCAGAGAGATTACCGATTCTCTAGACGCATTGGGCAATACCACAGCCGCAATCGGAAAAGGATTTGCAATCGGCGCCGCGGCACTAGCCGCGCTTGCGATCATCACTGCGTACATTGAAACGGTTAGCCAAAACAATCCTGATTTTTCATTGCAGATCAATGATCCCGTAGTTCTTACAGGAATGTTTCTCGGCGGAATATTCCCATTTCTAGTGAGCAGCATGACGATGACGGCAGTGGGTGAAGCCGCATTCGACATGATCAAGGAGATCCGACGGCAGTTCAAAGAGATTCCCGGACTGCTCGAGGGGACTGCTGAGCCGGACACGGAACGCTGCGTGGATATCGCCACGAAAGCTGCATTGAGACGCATGATTCCTCCTGGTGTTCTGGCTGTAGCGGCCCCCGTTGTAGTCGGATTCTCTCCACTTGGGCCCGAAGCGCTGGGCGGAATGCTTGGCGGTGCATTGATTGGATGTGTTCTGCTGGCGGTGACGATGGCCAATGCCGGCGGAGCTTGGGACAATGCCAAGAAGTATGTTGAAAGCGGAAATCTAGGCGGAAAAGGTTCGGAGGTCCATAAGGCAGTGGTGGTCGGAGATACAGTTGGCGATCCATTCAAAGATACCTCTGGACCCTCAATGAATATTCTAATCAACGTAATGGCGATCGTAAGTCTTGTAATCGCGCCGTTGCTATAGAGAACTCAAACTGAAAGTAATTCGACCGGTCGTTACCTTTCAACTGGCTATTTGTTGCCTGGGGTACTCAATACGGTACCCGGCTTGATGCCGAAGACGTTTTCCAAATCGAAATCCTGAATTAACGCGTCAGCGGCTGGAATTCCGTGCTCGCGTTGCACATCAGCGAGAATCATGCGAGTGGAATTGCGATTGTAATAGCCACCGAATTTAACTTGCACCTCTAGCAGTTCGCGGGCCTTGTCAATTGTCATTGCCATAATTTTCAGTCTCCGTTTTTCCAGTTGGCAGGAAGCCCTTGGGTAATTAAATGATTCCTAAGGCGAACATACTGCGGGAGTCCATTAGCGTAAGGCGGGTAGTCTTCGCCGACGATCAGAGGCGCTAAATATTGGCGCGCCTCGTCAGTAATTCCGAAGCCGTCTGCGGTAATATATTCTCGCGGCAACATTTTTTCCTGATTGGCCACCTTTGCAAGTTCGGCAGCAATAATATCCCACTGGTAGGGATTGTTGGACAGCCTGCGGATTGCTGGCATGAGCGCAGTGCGCCCGGCAGCTGCGTATTCCACCGCAACTTTGCCTAAGGCATAGGCTTGTTCCACATCCGTTTTCGAACTGATGTGTCTTGCAGACCGCTGCAGATAGTCGGCTATTGCATAGTGGTGTTTCAGGCCGAGTTCATCCCGCACAATCTGTGCAACAACCGGTGCGGCCCCGCCCAGTTGAGCATGTCCGAAAGCGTCCCGCGTACCCTGTTCAGCCAGAAAATTTCCGTCTTCATAACGCGTGCCTTCCGACACTACGATGGAGACATAGCCATTGGCCCGAACGCTTTCTTTTACCTTTTGAACAAAACGAACTCGGTCGAACGGGATCTCAGGAAAGAGAATGACTAGCGGAATTTCAGTAGTTGGGTCAGAAGCCAGTCCTCCAGCAGCGGCAATCCAGCCTGCATGGCGTCCCATGACTTCGATAATAAACACTTTTGTTGATGTGCTCGCCATGGCTGCCACATCAAAACTCGCTTCTCGAGTGGACGTCGCAACATACTTCGCCACCGATCCAAAGCCAGGGCAGCAGTCCGTAATTGGCAGATCGTTGTCGACGGTTTTCGGAATATGGTTGACGGTCATGCCGTCAATGCGCCCTTTCAATTGCTGCGCCAGTTTGAGACAGGTGTCCGCAGAGTCGCCACCGCCGTTATACAGAAAGTGGCGGATGTTGTGCTGTTCGAAGACATTGATGATACGCTCGAATTCATGGCTTTGATTTTTGGGATCCTGTAGCTTGTAGCGGCAGGAGCCAAAGGCACCGGAAGGGGTGTGTCGAAGCGCCTGAATTGATTCTGGAGATTCTTGACTCGTATCGATCAGCTGCTCGGCAAGGATGCCGAGAATTCCGTCTTTTGCCGCGTACACTTTGTTGATTGCCTGAGGGTGTTCGCGTGCCGTTTCAATTACAGCAGCGGCGGAAACGTTGATGACAGAAGTAACACCACCTGATTGGGCGTAGAGAAGGTTGCGGGCCTTTGACATCAGTAATGTAAATGGAAACAGTGCACGGGGAGTCAGTTCAGTTCGGCTCCGGTCAAGCCTGAAGTGACTCCTTTCACTTCTTTGGATTGATCGGCCTGGCTCCTTAGTAGCGCAGTTACGCAATTAACGACGTCTGAATATTCCTGCTGTACGTCACTGAAATGCTCGCTTGGCTGATAAAAGTAACGCCCTTCAAACCTGTTTTGATCCATCTTTACCACGATGAAATTGCAGTCCAAGGCCCTCCAATAAACCGCAGGGCGTTCTACGATTTCATCGTTTTCTTTGTCAAGTTGAACTTCACAGTCGGCGAGAAATATTTCAATTTCTGCCTTGTAGCGATGGTTCAAAACCTGCCGGATTGAGTCCAATTCATTTTCAGTGTAATCAAGCACAAACCAAATTATAAAGGTAGCAACCAATAAGAAAATAAGTGTTTTCCAATTCAGAAATTAGCCTGAAATTTAATCTCTTCAAAATAATTATTCGATCGTAAGAAATATCATCAAGTGTGCCAAGTCCCTCTCTGAGTTGAAAGAAGGATGATATGCCTATGCCCTTTATCCTTCTTCAATTTCCCTTTTCTCCTTTAGGCTTGAGTTCGTTGAATGATAAGAATTAGTTATTGTGTGCGGTCCGTAAACGATCCCCGCTTCACTATCGCTGTACAAAGTCGCAAATACATCGAGTTCTTCAATCGTTATACCCAATTTCAAATTTTGCCTCGCATCCGGCAACGACTTAAACTTTTCGTAGGCGTCTTCATATCGAGAACGTCTGTCAGTGCTAATCTCAATCTTCCCAAAAGTGCTCAGTTAGCCTAGAGCGCTGACACAGATCGGGGAAAAGGGATGTTTTCCTGATCCTTGTCCGGCAAGTTGCTCATACGATCGCTTCGACGATGGCGTTGTAGAAATTTGTGAAGCTGATTGAGCGGCTACGCGCCGGGTCAATGTGCATTGCTATAGCTTGCGCCGCTTTAACCTTTCTCAATCCTTCATTAAAATAGCCGTAGCGTTTCATGACGCGCTCGAACGATTCCCAGGTGCCTCCCTTGATTGAATCGGAATTACGGTAGGGGGCTCTATTCGGAATGGTTGACGGTACTCTTGGAAATGCCTTGCACACCGCTTCCCAATTGCCAAAGTACCAGGCCTCCAATTCTTCAATGGCGATCCGATTGACCACTTGCCACGGACTACCGCCAGCTCGCGAGCGGGTAATCAGTCCCGACTTGGTCGCGATGGTTTCGAGTTGGTTTTTCAACACTCGGCAGTCGTCGTCATCTCGGTCGAGCACTACCACGATTCGGTAGTTTTCAGGCATCCAATTGGAATAGCCGCGTAGACGAATTGGCAACTTTTTCAGCATGTCGTATTTTCCTTGAAAGGAATGGATTGCAAACGTCGATTCTCCTACCAATTTGTGAGCCAATAGTGTTTGCAGAAACATCTCCATTGAGCGCTCCTCACACAACACTTCCAAGTGTTTGGGACTCATTTCGCTTTTATATCGAGATCGGCAGTCGGGGCACCTTGGCCGGTTAATGGATCACCCACTCCAAATTGCCCCTCCATCCACAAGTCGCCGAGATGCGCACCCGCATTTACGAATTCCGAAACGCCACGCACATCATTGATAGGTTGCGTCTGTGTGTGACCCTGTTCGTCGCGCCATAAAATGCGTACCTCCTTGGGTCGCAGGGCATCGAGAAAGTATGGCGAATGGGTCGTGACAAGCAATTGGGTGCGCGTGCTGGCCTCTCGGCACTCCTCGGCCAGTTCGTGGTGCAGTCGCGGGTGCAGAAAGTTCTCCGGCTCCTCAATACCGATAAAAGGGGGCGGTGCTGGGTCGTACAGCAGCACCAGATATGCTAACATCTTCAATGTCCCGTCGGAAGCGAAACGTGCCAATACCGGGTTATCAAAAGGAGCATCCTTGATCTGTAGCAACAACCGACCATCTTGCATGGTTTCTGCCATTACGCGCTCAATGCGAGGCACTCGATCGCGTAGTTCGGAGAAGATGCGTTCAAGCTGACTCGGATGTTGTTCGCTCAGATACTGGAGGACGTTGGCTAGATTATCTCCAGTTCTGGTCAACTGATCATGCGGCCCCGCTTCCGGTTGGCCACGGGTGTTGTCAGCAGAAAGATAGGACAGATGCCAGCCCATGATGAAATCGCGCAACGCCGCCACACGGGGATGTTCTTGGAATTGTCCCAGTGCGTTGACTGCAAGCAGGTCAGGTGATTTGAGTGGAGTTTCAACCCTTTGGTCATCTCTGTCCGGTTGTTCACCGCTGACCGCCTGCCCCTGCCCGCTTTGATATTCAAGAAAGCGAAATGGCGCCCCGTAACGTTTACGTTTCCATCTTAGCCATTCGTGGACGATCACCGGTGCGCGGTTTCGCTCGTCGACAGCCAGATGATAGGTAATGAGCGGCATCCCCGGTTGTTCACGGTATTTAATCTCGATTATCACTGCATCCTCGGCACCGCGAGTTTTGATTTCCCGAGCCCGCCCGCGCCGGTCCCACGCTCGGCGAAGACCTGCCTCGAAACACTCCGCAAGAAACGCAAAAACATCGAATACAGTGGATTTTCCGCTGCCGTTCGGACCGAGCAGTACCGTCATTGGCGTCAAGTCTCTGAACTCAACCTCTCGTAGCGCACGGAAATTTCGCACTTTGAGATACTCAATTCTGGGCGGGCCGATGGTTGGCGGTGTCGTCTGATTCATCTTAAGATCTCCAACAGATTTGAGAGACGTTTTTCATGGGAAACGTATGGCAATGGCGGTTAATTCAGCCAATTTTTACATTGAGTGGATCAATACAATTGATGCAATTATCCTCAAAATGATTGAATTGCATCCACTTGTTCTCATAGTTTCGATACAGCTTCTTTCAGTCTCATTGTTTTCCGGCCGGTTGATGTGAATGATGCAGATATCATGGAATCATCCGTGTCATGAAGCGTTCAATCGATGTCTGTCCCGACCTGAAATTAAATAACCACTTTGATCGAATTTGTTATTTAGGCAACATCTGTTAGAGACCGCTAATATTGTTTTACAACATTGTCCAACCTCGATCAATTTTCTTTGTTATTTTACCTTGTTACGTTAATTCCCATTGCTGACTAATGCGGATAGAGACCTGTACTCCGCGCCGTCGCCTATCGCCTTGAATTTACGCAAATTATAGATATGCGAGACCGATATTCCGGGTAGCCGACAAATCCGTAGGTCTCCATATATGCGCCACGCGCACCCCTACAACTTTTTTACTGCCAAACCGTTGGGCGTGTTTTGAAGACAGTCCTTTTCCGCTAGCAGCACTGCGTCTTCATCAATATAACGTCGAGCAAATCCTCGAACCGTGCGCTGACGATCCTGCAATCGGCCCAAATGCATATACTGCCCGATCAGTCGGGTGGTCGGCTGGCGTGAATATCCGCTCACCTTCATCAGGTTACGGACTACCATGTCTTTGTCCGCTTTCGATAAACGCCGATAGCGAAACTTGATTAAAATCTGTTGCATCCATTTGTCGCGTTCATCCTTCTCAGTGGCCACGACAAACGCCACTGCATAGTTGTCTTCGAGAGAGTCGCAAAATGGATCAATGCTCCACAGGGGTCGTTAAGTTTCATGATTGTTTTCATCCTACTAATGATGAACCCAACCAACACCCTGTTCCAGACACTGCTGCTGGCTAAATCGAAATCGACAAGCTCGTTTTGCACTGGAAACTTGCTGCGTCCTTCAGACATATCATGTTGGGCAATACTAATCAATACATGTTGAACTTGATTTCTATTAAAATGAATGTTGATACTTTGTACGCTAAAAAAGTGCTGGATTGCAACATGTTGAAATATCCTGTCTTTGCCTTTCGCGTTTGTGTTTTGAAAGCAGCCTTTACAGAATCTATCTTGGAAATTAGAGAATAATGAGAATTGTGTTCCTTGGACCGCCAGGATCGGGTAAAGGAAGTCAAGCCAAGTTTGTTGTTGATCGACATGGAATCGCACACATATCCACCGGTGATTTGCTGCGCGAAACCGTCAAAACCGGCACCAGGCTTGGCAACCAGGCCTCTGAGATCATGCAGCAAGGCAGTTTGGTTCCCGATCATCTGGTACTGAAATTAATTGACGATCACCTGGACACAATTGATGTATCCAAGGGCTTTCTGCTTGACGGATTTCCTCGAAGCATTCACCAGGCTGAGGAACTGGATGTCATTCTCGCAACTCGTGACAGTCCGCTGAATTTTGTACTTCATCTGGCCATCGAACACGAGGCATTGGTAAAGCGGTTGTCAGGGCGAAGAACTTGCACAGTTTGCGGAAGAATCTACAACACTTATTTCAATCCTCCGAAAGTAGAAGGCAGTTGCGATGATTGCGGCGAAGCAGGCGAACTGTTTCAACGAGTTGATGACAACGAAGAATCGATTAAGCACAGACTTTCAGTGTATGACACTGAAACCAGACCGCTGCTTGATAATTATAAGCAGGCTGGGCTGCTTCGCTCAGTGGACGCTTCAGGCTCAGTTCCCGACATCGCAGAAGAAATCCGGCGCGTCATTGAAATAGAACTGAATGCCGAATAGAAAGAATAGATCACTCGTCGTGGCAGATTTTCTCTGAAATGAAGTAGACGCATATGCCCAACGCAATTTTTCCACAGACCCGCATGCGTCGTCTGCGCAGTTATGAATTCAGTCGACGAATGGTGCGCGAGTCTACGCTATCGCCTGATGATCTGATTCAGCCGATGTTTGTCTGCGAGGGAAGCCGTCAATGTGAACCCGTATTCTCCATGCCGGGAGTTGAACGTCTGAGCATAGATTTATTGGTTGAGAAAGCGAAACGCCTGTACGGTCTCGGAATTCCGGCAATGGCAGTCTTTCCGGTTGTTCCCAAGCAGAAAAAATCTGCAAATGCTGAAGAAGCATTCAATCCCGACGGACTTGTACAGTGTGCAATTTCCGCAATTCGAGATGCAGTCCCGGAGATTGGCGTCATGGCTGATGTTGCTTTGGATCCGTTTACCATTGACGGGCATGATGGCATTACCAATTCCAAAGGATATGTCGAAAACGACGTAACACTTGAGATAATTGTCAAACAGGCGTTATCGCAGGCTCGCGCGGGGGTACAGATCATCGCGCCCTCTGAAATGATGGATGGACGGGTCGGTGCAATTCGAGATGCACTGGAGTCGGAGGGGCTTACCAATGTGTTGATTTTGTCGTACGCGGTGAAATATGCTTCCGCATTCTATGGCCCGTTTCGAAACGCAGTAGGCTCTGCTTCGGAACTGGCGGGACGAGATAAACGAACTTATCAAATGGACCCTGCGAACAGCGATGAAGCGATTCGGGAGGTGGCGATGGATATTTCCGAAGGTGCGGACATGGTGATGGTGAAGCCCGGAATGCCGTATCTGGATGTGCTGCATCGGGTGAAAACAGAATTTGGTATGCCGACTTTTGTATATCAGGTGAGCGGCGAGTATTCGATGCTGATGGCTGCAATACAGAATGGCTGGCTTGATGAAAAAACGGTGATACTGGAATCGCTCATGAGTTTCAAAAGAGCTGGTGCAGATGGCGTGCTCAGTTATTTTTCGGAACGTATTGCCGAATGGCTGCAGTGAAGCAGGGCTTATAGGACGGGTTTTACCGTGGAACGCAAGACGAGGCCTACCGAAATAAAACTCCACAAGCAATCCCATCTGCTTGAGATCAGTTTTGATAACGGGAATAACTTCCAGTTGGGATGTGAATTTCTGCGCGTGTACTCTCCATCAGCGGAAGTTCAGGGTCATGGACCGGGCCAAGAGGTTCTTCAATATGGCAAGGAACGAGTAAACATCTGGGCAATTGAACCTGTTGGAAACTACGCAGTCGTGCTGAAATTCGACGACGGACATGACACTGGCATCTATTCTTGGGACCTCCTGTATGAACTGGGAATCAACCAAGAAAAATACTGGAAATCGTATCTGGACCGGTTGAAAGAAGCAGGATATCAGCGCAAGGAAATTGCACCATAGGCGAGTCATGTCTTTGGACAACAAGCGCGATGCATCCACGCATTTCGGTTTTCGCAAGGTAAGCGAATCTGAAAAAGACAGCCTTGTCGAGCAGGTTTTCAGTTCGGTATCCAACCGATATGACCTGATGAATGACTTGATGTCGTTCGGTGTTCATAGAATCTGGAAGCGTCTGGCTGTCGCCTATTGCGGAATTCGTCACAACAGTCGCGTGCTGGATGTTGCGGGTGGAACTGGAGATATAAGTCTGGCGATTGCAAAGAAGCTCGGCCCCAAAGGCAGCATCGTTCTGACAGATATCAATGAGTCAATGCTGAAAGTGGGGCAGGACCGGATGATTGACCAAGGCTATCTGAATCGATTGCAGTGTGTTCAGACCGATGCAGAAAATCTCGCATTTGCTGAACACAGTTTTGATTGCGTGGTAAATTCGTTCGGTCTTCGAAACGTAACTCGAATTGACAAGGCGCTGTCATCCATGTATAGAGTTGCGCGTTCAGGTGGGCGGTTGCTGATACTGGAATTTTCAAAACCCGTCATCCCCCTGCTTGAAAAACTCTATGACCAATATTCTTACAATGTTATTCCTCGATTGGGCGAATTTGTTACTTCAGATCGTGAAAGCTATCAATATTTGGTCGAATCCATTCGAAAACACCCCAATCAGGAGAAACTTGCAGACATGATGGCAGAAGCGGGATTTGAACGGGTTGAATATCACAATCTAACAGGTGGAATTGTTGCACTGCACGTCGGGTGGAAAATCTAAGGCAGTAAATCTGAAAATGCCCAATCCATACACAAATTTCATTGGAGTCACATTTTCGGATGCGTTGAGCGCATCGATCAACAGCGCAGTGCAGACAAACCCGGGTCTGCAAGAGTCGCTGAATGAATTTGAGGACAAGCTAGTACTCTTACAGATATCAGATGTTCGTTATGATTTTGCGTTGACCGTACAGGACGGCGTCGTATCGGTTGGCAGCGAGATTGATGGAGATGCAGACTTGACGATTCGCGGTACCATTGCGAATTTCGTCAAGGCATTGACTTCTGGCAACCTGAATCCGACACAGATTGAAAACTTGGATATTGTTGGAGACATGAAATTGGCGCAGCGATTGTATGGAATTTTCAGCAACACTGATTTCGATTGGGAAGAAGAGGCGGCCAAGCGAGTGGGTGATGTTCCAGCAAGGCAGCTTGGCAACCTACTGCGATGGGGCCGACAAAATGTGATAGGCAATCAGTCTCCTTTGGCGAAGAAAATTCAGAGTGTTCTGGCTGAGGAAACCTATCTTCTCCCTCCTCGTTCTCGAGTAGAGAAGTTCTTGGACAACGTCGATGAATTGCAAGCGAGTGTGGATCGCCTGTCAAAACGCACGGATCGCCTGGAAAGGTAAACTCTGCATGAATATCCCTACGCATTTACAAAGGTTGTGGCAGATTGGAAAAATTGTTCGTCAATTTGGACTGGATGTAGATTTAGAACCCTATCTAAAATTCCGGTTGGCCAAGCACCTGATGAGTCTACTGTTTGGCGCATCTGATTATGATCAAGGGAAACAATTTGCGGTACGTTTGCGGGAAGCGCTTCAAGAGCTGGGGCCCATATTTGTCAAGTTCGGTCAGATCATGTCGACTCGTCCGGACCTGTTTCCTGAGGACATTATTCAGGAACTGAGCCTGTTGCAGGATCAGGTTCCGGCATTTGACAGCAGAGAGGCAAAAACAATCATTGAAAAGTCTTTGGGTGCTCCGATTGAATCGATTTTCAGCCAGTTCGATGAAATATCCGTAGCTTCAGCTTCGGTTGCTCAGGTACATCAAGCAGTACTGAAGAACGGAGACGAGGTTGTTGTTAAAGTGTTGCGCCCGGATGTTTACAGTCAAATCAGCCGTGATGTTGAAGTCATGCTGATACTGGCGAGATTGTTCAGGACGTTTTGGCCGAAAGCAAAAAATTACTATGCAGTCGAAGCCGTCAAAACCTACGGAGAGACCATGGTCAACAGCCTAGACCTTATGATTGAAGCTGCCAATGCGAACCGTTTTCGAACCCGATTTCAAGAAGATGAATTTGTTTATGTTCCAAAGGTTTACTGGAACCATACTCATTCAAATGTGATGGTGATTGAGCGGGTGGGCGGAATTCCAATCCGGGAAATTGAAAACATGAAGAGTGCTGGAATTGATTTGACGGAACTGGCAGAAAATTTAGTCAAGTCATTTTTTGTACAGGCATTCTATGACGGCTTTTTTCATGGTGACCTTCATCCTGGCAATCTGTTTGTATCGGAATCCGGACAGCTTAGGATCGTTGATTTCGGCATCATGGGGAATTTGACGGATGTTGATCGACAGTATCTTGCAGAAAACATCATAGCGATTCTGCGTCGGGATTACCAGGCCGTTGTTGATGCACACATCCGCGCCGGCTGGGCGCCGCACGACATTTCACTGCAGCGCTTTGAAGTCAGCATCCGAACGGTGTGTGAGCAATACGTCAATCAGCCGATTGGAGAAATTTCTTTTGGTAGGCTGATGGGGAGAATGTTTCGCATGACTCGTGAATTTGGCATCAACATTCAGCCGCAGTTGCTCCTGTTTCAGAAAACCTATCTGAATCTGGAAGGTCTGACGAGAATGCTTGATCCAGAACTTGACATATCGAAAACTGTGCGCCCGGTACTTGAAAGCTGGGCAAGACAGCGATTTAGCGTTGGTAGACTGAATGAGAACATCAAGATGGAATCACCACACTGGATATCGGTTGCTCCTGAAATTCCTCGATTGGTGCACAGCGTGCTCTCAAATATGCAGGAAAATCAGATGCGTGAACAAGACATCGGCAGTGGGCGTTCATCGCGCGGATCGGATGCGAGATACAGGGGGCACTTTTTTGCACTGCTAGGCAGCGCAACACTCATCGCTGCTATTCTGGACTGGAACAGCGATGGATTTGGATTTCTTACACTATTACTAGGCGCTGCAGCAGCCGTCTGTCTGAATATAGCTTGGCCACGCAAGAAGAGCTGATCCGGATTTTCTCCTAATTAAAAAATTTAGAGTTTGACGCGCCGCAGCCGCAATGCGTTGCTGATCACTGAAACGGAAGACAGGCTCATTGCAGCTGCCGCAAATACCGGTGACAGAAGCACACCGAAGAATGGATACAGCACACCAGCTGCGATTGGAACTCCTATCATGTTGTAGACGAAAGCGAAGAACAGATTTTGACGAATATTCCTCATGGTCGCTTCTGCCAATGATCTGGCACGAACGATTCCCTGCAGGTCACCACTCAGTATGGTTATGTCAGCACATTCCAGTGCGACATCCGCTCCGCTTCCCATGGCGATTCCGACATCGGATTGAGCCAGAGCCGGAGCATCATTGATTCCGTCTCCGGCCATTGCAACCGGAATACCTTGTTTCTGGAGGTCTTTCATGATTTGCAATTTATCCTGAGGCAGGGCGGCAGCGTGCACTGATTCAATACCGCACTTGGCTGCTATGGCATTGGCAGTGATAGGTTGATCTCCAGTTGCCATGATTACGCGAATTCCTTGTGATTGAAGTGCTTGAATGGAAGCGGCACTGGTCTCCTTGATCGGGTCGGAGATTTCGATCAATCCTTCAAGTTGATTGTCAATCGCAAGAAAGACGATTGTGCTTTCAACGGCGATTTGATTGACGGTAGCAAGGAAGGAGCCGCAGTCTTCTATGCCGAGCGATTCAAGAAATCTCGCACTGCCAATTGCCACCTGTTTACCGTCGACATTGCTTGTGACTCCCATTCCGGGAACCGCTTGAAAATCCTCAGATAGAAGGACTTCTGCACCTGCGAGTTCTGCACCGGTCACGATAGCCGAAGAGAGTGGATGTTCACTAACTCGAGAAACTGCTGCGGCGTAGGCAAGCGCTTGTTTAGGTGATCGATTTTTTGTCCTGATATCGATCAGTTCAGGCTTTCCAAGTGTGAGAGTTCCAGTTTTGTCGATCACCAGCGTTTTGATTTTTGCCAGAGTCTCCAATGCTTCGGCATCTTTTATCAGAACACCGCCTAGAGCGGACCGTCCTACCGCGACCATGATCGACATCGGTGTTGCAAGTCCGAGTGCACAAGGACAAGCAATAATAAGTACTGATACGAATGCCACAAGAGCGAATGTCGCTGCTGGATCTGGGCCAACCAGACTCCATACGACAAAAGTCAGAACCGAAACTCCAACAACGACCGGTACGAACCATCCAGCTACCAGGTCCGCCATTCTTTGAATGGGAGCCCGGCTACGCTGGGCTTTGGCTACCATGTCGATGATCTGTGACAAGACTGTTTCAGACTGTTGTCGTTCGACCCGCATCACGAAAGAGCCGGTTCCGTTAATGGTTCCGGCCTTGACTGAGTCACCTGCTTGTTTTTCAACCGGAACAGGTTCTCCAGTCAGTAAGGATTCGTCAACACTGGATGATCCTTTATGAATGACCCCATCCAGCGGGATACTGTCGCCCGGACGCACTTGCAGCAAGTCATCGGTTACGATGGAGTCGAGTTCGACTTCTTCCAGTTCACCACTATCCTTCAGTCTCAAAGCCGTTGGAGGCATCAGGCTCAGTAGCGACTTGATTGCATTTCCGGTTCTTTCGCGGCCTTTCAATTCCATAATCTGACCGAGAAGCACTAGCACAATGATGGCGGCAGAGACTTCAAAATAAACCCCTAATTCCAAACCTGCATCACCGAAAACGGGTGCAAACAGCTCAGGAAATAGTACGAATCCAACACTGGACAGGTAAGCGACCGAAGTGCCGAGCGCGATCAAGGTAAACATGTTCAAAGCTCGATTTCGTACGGAAGCCCATCCTCGCTTCAGGAAAGGCCAGCCGCACCAGCAGACGATCGGAGTTGACAGTAGCATCTGAATCCACAGCGATGCTTTGAGCGGAACGATACTGTGCAGAGGAATTCCCAGATGAGGACTCATAGCAAGAATCAGAACAGGCACGCCTAACGTTACGCCAATCCAGAATCTTCGCATAAAATCAATCAGTTCCAGATTCGGTCCTTCGTCAATCGCTGGAATATCCATGGGTTCCAGCGACATCCCGCAACTAGGACAATCTCCCGGACCCATCTGCACTACTTCCGGGTGCATCGGACAGGTAAACCGCACATCCGATGGGGAGTCTAGAGAAGAGTATTTGTCGTGAAGCTCGCCACTATCCTTTGGTGGATTCAGGTATTTCTGCGGGTCAGACTGAAACTTTGTAAGACACCCATTGCAGCAGAACCAGTAAGACTGGCCTTCAAATTCGTAGTTGTGGGGAGACGTGTCTGGATCAACCAACATCCCGCAAACAGGATCTCGAATCTCATTTAGTTCAGTAGGGTTCAAATCTTTGTCCATGACTAATATTCGTTGTACAAGTCAAATTTTCTATACACAAGCATGAACTATTTTCATGCTTTTCTTTGCTGGTTGAATTGCGTATGTTGTTGACACCAGAATGATAACCTAGTATTATACTTGGTTATTATTCCCATTCGGAACAGAACAATGAAATTGACAACCAGAGGTCGTTATGCGGTTACGGCAATGATGGATTTGGCACTGCAGGAATCCATCAAAAAACCGGTGACTTTGAAGAGCATCGCAAACCATCAGGAAATCTCGATTGCTTACCTTGAGCATTTGTTTGCAAAACTAAAAGCCAAGCATCTAGTGCGAGGGGTACGCGGCCCCGGTGGAGGTTATAAACTGGCACGGCCCGCTGAGGAAATTTCAATATTCGAGATAATCAACGCCGTTGATGAAACTGTCGATGTGACACGTTGCCACGGCAGGGAGGATTGCCAGGATGGTGAAGTTTGTCTGACCCACGAACTTTGGACTGAATTGAGTAACAAGATGATGTTTTTCCTGGACGAACTCATGCTCGGCAATATCGTTCAGACATCTCGTGTGCGCGAGGTAGCCAAGCGCCAGTCAATTCTCTGTGGAGATAGGAATCAGCCTCAGACTCAGCACGTAGCATTTTCGTAAACAGCTGAAAAATACTTAATAGACACAACAGGAATCAAATACCGTGAACCAAACAGCTGCCGCAGATATTAGCGGTTTCGTACAAAGAGAATATAAGGAAGGATTTGTTACGGATATTGAATCCGATACGTTTCCTCCAGGGTTGGACGAAGATGTCGTAATTGCATTGTCGGCCAAGAAAGAAGAGCCTAAATTCATGCTCGATTGGCGCCTCAATGCCTTTGCTCGCTGGAAGAAAATGCAGGAGCCGGTTTGGGCGCATGTCAAATATACGCCGATTGATTATCAGTCCATTAGCTATTACTCAGCTCCGAAATCGGATGCAGATAGACCGAAGAGTCTGGATGAAGTAGACCCGATACTGCTGGAGACTTACGAAAAACTGGGTATTCCCCTGTCTGAACAGAAAATGCTCGCGGGCGTCGCTGTGGATGCAGTTTTTGACAGCGTGTCAGTCGCAACAACATTCAAGAAAACGCTTGCCAAGGCAGGCGTCATTTTCTGCTCGTTCTCGGAAGCGGTGCGAGAGCATCCAGAGCTAATTCGGAAGTATCTCGGTTCCGTGGTTCCTTCCGGAGACAATTACTTTGCTGCGCTAAACTCTGCTGTGTTTAGTGACGGTTCGTTCGTCTATGTGCCCAAAGGCGTACGCTGTCCTATGGAACTGTCAACCTACTTTCGAATCAATGCCATGAATACCGGGCAGTTTGAAAGAACCCTGATCGTTGCCGAAGAAGGAAGTTACGTCAGTTATCTGGAAGGTTGCACTGCCCCCATGAGAGACGAAAATCAGCTTCATGCGGCGGTGGTGGAACTGATTGCGATGAAAGATGCGCAAATCAAATATTCGACGGTTCAGAACTGGTATCCCGGCGATGAAGAAGGCAGAGGCGGCATCTACAATTTTGTTACCAAACGAGGTGCCTGTCGCGGCGAGAATGCAAAAATCTCCTGGACTCAGGTTGAGACGGGTTCCGCCATTACCTGGAAATATCCGAGTGTCATGCTGGAGGGCGATAATTCAACAGGCGAATTCTATTCCGTTGCCTTGACCAACAACTGCCAGCAGGCAGATACCGGTACGAAGATGGTACACATCGGCCGCGATACATCCAGCACCATTATCTCAAAAGGTGTTTCTGCCGGGCGAGGGCAAAACTCATATCGCGGACTGGTCCGCATTTTGAAGGGTGCCCACAACGCACGCAATTATTCGCAGTGTGATTCGCTGCTGATGGGAGACCGGTGCGGCGCGCATACATTTCCCTACATAGAAGTGAAAAATTCAAGCGCCAAAGTCGAGCATGAAGCTACCACATCCCGCATTAGTGAAGATCAGCTGTTTTATTGCCGACAGCGTGGATTGTCTGAAGAAGATTCCGTTACCATGATCGTCAATGGATTCTGCAAGGAAGTGTTCAAGGAATTGCCGATGGAATTCGCGGTTGAAGCACAGAAATTGCTCGGAATCAGTCTGGAAGGCGCAGTCGGCTGATTCAACTCATATCTTATCTACCTTATCTACCAACAACCTTATAGAGTGTTTGCGATTATGCTCGCGATTAAAGACTTGAAAGTCGAAATTGACAACAAGAAAATTCTCAATGGGATCAATCTTTCCGTTGGTGGCGGTGAAATCCACGCCATTATGGGGCCGAATGGCTCCGGAAAGAGTACTTTGGCAAATGTCATTACAGGCAAACTGAGTGACGAAGTGCAGGGCAGCGTGCTGTTCAACGGTGAAAATCTGCTTGAACTGGATCCCGAAGAGCGTGCCCGTCAGGGGATTTTTCTTGCATTTCAGCATCCGATTGAAATTCCGGGAGTCAACAATATTTATCTCATCAAAGCGGCAGTCAACGCAGTTCGAAGGCATCGTGGCCAAAGCGAAGTGGATGCAATTGATTTTCTGAAGCTGGTCCGAGACAAAATGAAACTTTTGGAGATTGACGAGTCTTTTCTTTACCGTTCCGTGAATGAGGGTTTTTCAGGCGGCGAAAAGAAGCGCAATGAAATTCTTCAGATGATCATGATGGAACCGCAGCTTGCAATTCTGGATGAAACGGATTCAGGATTGGACATTGATGCACTGAAAATTGTATCAAAAGGCGTGAACTCCCTGGCTGACGAAGGTCGATCAACAATAATTGTGACTCACTTTCCTCGAATACTAGAATACATTGTCCCCGATTACGTGCATGTTCTCGTTGGCGGCAAATTTGTGCGCTCCGGTGACAAAAGCCTTGCTCACGAACTCGAACGATACGGATACTCCTGGGTTGTGGAAGAAGTTGTCCAGGCAGTCGCATGAGAGAAAGCCCTTTAAGCGCCCGTCTGATAGAACGAAGTTCCAATTTCATTCACCGTTTGCCAGGTGCAAACAGTGAGGAAATTGTAACAATGCGCAACGACGCACTCGCGCGTCTTGCCTTTACGGGTTTCCCACAGATCAGGGACGAGCAGTGGAAATACACCAACATTAGGCCGCTTGAGCGAATTGAGTTCGAGTTTTCCAGTGATGTGGATGGGAGCTTTAATGAGGCGGAACTGGATGCCATTAATGCTAATTCAGCGGATGTTTACCGGGTTGTACTGGTTGATGGCTGGTTCAATGAAAATCTCTCTCAGCTTGACGGATTGCCTGAATACATCAGCATCTGCAGCCTGGCAAAAATCCTCGGGTCCAATGAGAAATTGGGTCCGCGAATGCGCAGTTTCCCGATTGAACAGCTCAAGCACAAAGCATCCAAAGCAGACAATGGTTTTGCCGCGCTCAGTTCAGGAATTGCAGCCGATGGAGTCGCAGTTCGATTGAACGCCGGAGCGACACTCGATAAACCTCTCGAAATTCTCTGCGTGAGCCGTGATGATGCCTCTGCCAGAATTTGCAATATCAATAATTTCATTCATGTTGAAAAACAGGCCAAATTGCAGATTATTGAACGGTATGTTTCGCTTGCCGATACGAATCACTTGACGAATTCGGCCATCACATGTCAGCTGGAAGATGAATCGGTGCTGGATCACTATAGGATTCAAAACGAGAGTCAATCGGCATATCACATTGGATCGGCAACAGTGAATCAGGCCAGCGCCAGCCGTTATCGAATCTATTCCTTGTCTTTCGGAGCATTGTTGAGTCGACACGAGGTGGCTCAATCGCTCAATGGAGAACAGTCGTACTGCGAATTGAAAGGGCTCTATATCGGACAGGGAAGGCAGCACATTGACAACTATACGACCGTATCGCACGCAAGTCCGAATGGTACGAGTAACGAGTTTTACAAAGGAATACTGGACGACCGGGCGCGTGCGGTTTTCCATGGTCGGATCACAGTTGAGCCCGATTCACAACGCACCGATGCGCAGCAGCAGAACCGAAACCTGCTTCTGTCACCCGATGCGGAAGCGGATACCAAGCCTCAGCTCGAAATTTATGCAGATGATGTCAAGTGTTCGCACGGCGCGACGGTCGGACAGCTTGATGAAAACGCGATTTTCTACCTGCGCGCCCGCGGTTTGGGAGAACGTGAGGCAAAAGCTGTTTTAACCAAGGCGTTTGCCTCGGAAATCGTGAATGAAATTGAAATTGTATCGCTGCGGGAACAAGTCGCTCAGCTGGTGCAAAGCAAACTAGAGTCATGTTTTGAGACCAGGGAGGCAGCATGAGCGAAGCAGCGATCGATACCAGCATGGAAATGCAATCTACGAGTTATTTGGATATCGATTCCATTCGCGAACAATTTCCAATTCTCAAAGAGATTGTCTACGGAAAAAAACTTGTGTATCTCGATAATGCCGCGAGTTCGCAGAAGCCGCTGGCAGTTACCGATTCACTGACGAACTACTATGCTTCACAACATGCAAATGTACATCGGGGTGTGCATGCACTCAGCGACCGGGCGACGGAAGCCTATGAAAATGCGCGAGAACTGGCCCGACAGTTCGTAAATGCAAACCACTCACGAGAGATCATTTTTGTTCGAGGTACCACCGAGGGTTTGAACCTGGTTGCCAGTTCGTATGGGCGTCATCGACTGAAACCCGGCGATGAAATTCTCGTAAGCGAGATGGAGCACCATTCCAATATAGTGCCGTGGCAAGTGATCGCTGAGCAAACCGGCAGTACGGTGCGAATGATCCCGATGGATGATCAAGGAGAGATTATTCAGCACGAATATCAGGAGCTATTGAGCACCAAAACAGCAGTTGTTGCAATCACCTATGTAGCCAATTCATTGGGTACGGTAAATCCAATCAAACAGATGACCAAACTTGCACACGATGTCGGTGCAGTTATAGTGGTCGATGCCGCACAGGCAGCACCGCACTTGGCGATTGATGTCAGAGATCTGGATTGTGATTTTCTCACTCTATCGGGGCACAAGATGTATGGACCGACGGGGATCGGAATTTTATACGGACGCGAACAGCTGCTGGAAGCCATGCCTCCCTATCAAGGCGGCGGTGAAATGATTAAACGCGTTACATTTCAAGGTACCGAGTACGCAGATATACCCCATAAGTTCGAAGCCGGTACGCCGAACATTGCAGACACAGTCGGATTTGGCGTTGCAGCCAAGTTTATGTGGAACATAGGAATCGATAACATCGCGGCACATGAACATGAGCTGCTGGGTCATGCACATGGCCGAGCTGAAGAATTCGACGACTTCCAGATATTTGGTAAATCTCCACGAAAATCTGGAGTATTCGCATTTGGACTGACGGATATTCACGCTCACGACATCGGTACGATATTGGATCGTGAAGGAATTGCAATTCGCGTAGGTCATCACTGTGCCATGCCCGTGATGCAGCATTTCAATGTGGCGGCAACAGCGCGGGCATCATTTGCCATTTACAACACAACTGATGAAATTGACTGTATGTTTGAAGCGCTACATGGTGTTCGGAGACTATTCGGCAGATGATGGACGATTTGAAAGCCTTGTATCAGGAAGTGATCATTGATCACAGTCGAAATCCACGGAATTTCGGGCCTCTGGGTTCAGCCAACTGTTCGGCGGAAGGCGTGAATCCTCTTTGTGGAGACGAACTTACACTGGAGTGCTTCATTGACGATAACGAAATTATTCAACATATTGGTTTCGTCGGACAGGGGTGCGCCATATCTGTCGCATCCGCTTCGATCATGACGGAGATGCTCAAAGGCATGTCAAAGAAAGAAGCGGCAGAGCTTTTCGATCAGTTTCGCATCAAGGTGACAGGAGGTGATGGTGCTGAATCAGTCGAAATCGGGAAACTCGAAGTGTTAATCGGCGTTCGGGAATTTCCAACACGTGTAAAATGTGCGACGCTTGCATGGCATACAGTAATTGCCGCAATCAACAGATCTCAAGAAAAGATTACAACTGAATAATTCGCATGACTAACAAACTGAATGACGATACCTCTGCAAAGCAGGACAATTTTGTTGCTGATTTCCTGAATATCAAAGAGACGGAATCAGAATTGCCGAGCAGCGCTTCTGTTGGAGAAGGGGTATCAATTACTGACATGGTGCTCGAACAGCAGATAATAGATGCACTTCGCGGGGTGTACGATCCAGAAATACCAATCAACATTTACGATCTTGGACTGATATATGGCATTGATATTGACGAGAACAAGGTCGTTAATATCGAAATGACTCTGACTACACCGGGTTGCCCTGTCGCGCAAACTTTTCCAGGTACTGTCGAGTGCGCTGTCAAATGCGTCGATAACGTTGAAGATGTGCACGTTGAACTGGTTTGGGACCCACCTTGGACGAAAGATCGAATGACGGAAGATGCTTTGCTGAGTCTAGGTCTCTTATAAGGGCAAACTCTGGTGTCCGAAACCATGAAGGTTGTTTTAATCAGTCCTTATGAAATCGGGCGACAGCCATTTTCGCTGGCTCAGCCTGCGGCATGGCTGAAACGCGACGGATTTGAAGTCGAGTGCATTGATTTGTCAATAGAGCCATTTGACGTGACTCGAATGGCTGGAGCACGATTGATCGCGATTCACCTTGCCATGCACGCCGGTGCACGTCTTGCATCAGAAATCATTCCTTCAATTTTGGCACTTGATTCGCAGCCGGAGATTTGTGCGTATGGACTGTACGCTCCAGTCAATGATGAATACTTTCGGTCGCTCGGCTGTGGTTATGTATTTGGTGGAGAATCTGAATCCGACATCCTCTCTCTGAGTAGGGCACTTAGAGACGGTACTTCCAGTGATCATTCCAGAAAAACTCGAATTTCAATGGATAAGTTGGCGTTTGTGGAACCTTTTCGTGCTGGGCTTCCTGCGCTTGAACAGTATTCCAGGCTAACGCTTGAGAATGGCCAGGAACAAACTGTGGGTTTTGTTGAAGCCAGCCGAGGCTGCAAACATTTGTGTCGTCACTGTCCGATTGTGCCAGTGTACTCGGGAACCTTCAGGGTTGTGTCGGCTGATGTCGTATTGAGTGACATTCGACAGCAGATCATGGCTGGTGCGGAACACATATCATTCGGTGATCCGGACTTTCTGAACGGCCCCGGCCATGCCCGACGTGTCGTTGAGCGATTTCGATCTGAATTTCCCAATACCACTTGGGATGCGACGATCAAGATCGAACATATTCTGCAGCATGAAAAACTGTTGGAAGATTTTTCCCGCAACGGATGCCTTTTCATTACCACTGCGGTCGAGTCAGTCGAAGACGAAGTGCTGGAAAAGTTGGATAAAGGGCATACTGCACAAGATTTCAGGCAGGCTCTGAGGCTTTTGCGTAGACTTGGAATTACCATGATTCCGACATTTGTGCCATTTACGCCATGGACGACGCTGAATGGTTATCGAAGACTGCTACGGGAAATTGTCGACCTGCAATTGGTCAACAGCGTTCCGCTAGTTCAATTGAGCATTCGTCTTCTACTGCCGCAAGGTTCACCTTTGCTGAATGCAGATGATGTTGATGCCTGGCTTGGAGAGTTCAACCCCAAGATGCTGGGATATACATGGACTCATCCGGACCCACGAGTCGATGAACTGCAGAAAGCGATTCAGGACTGGGCGATGACTGTGGAAAACCAGAATCTGGAGAGACAAAAAGCATTCAAGGGAATTTGGTCTATCGCACATCAAGATGTCAAGACATCGATGCCTGAACTGGTTCAATACCCAGAACGTAATGTACCTCAAATGTCAGAGCCGTGGTATTGTTGTGCAGAACCCACAGAAAGCCAAAGGCTGCTGCATACGGCTGCTGTGCAACCTATCATCTAATTGAAAGCAACGGCTCAGTCGTCTGCCTGAATCAGCCTTTGAGTATTCGAGCGATTCGAAGCCCTTTCAACAGGTTCAGCGCCTGTTGAAGCTGGTAATCATTCCCAACGACAGAATTGACTTGGGAATTGTTCGAGTTAATTTCTGGCTCAGGGACAGCGCCGTTTTCGTTTTCAAGCGAGCCCGCTAAATCACCTTCGCGCAACATTGAAATTTCCTCTTGCTTGGCCTCAGCAATTTCACGTCTGTCAACCACTATATCTGGAATAATGCCCTCTACTTGAATCGAGCGATCTGCTGGGGTGTAGTATCGATGGGTTGTCAGTTTTACGGCAGTGGTTTTATCCACGGGCAAAATGGTCTGCACCGAACCTTTTCCGAATGTGGTCTTGCCCATAATGACGGCTCGACCATGGTCCTGCAGGGCACCGGCGACAATTTCTGATGCGGAAGCTGAACCTTCGTTCACTAGCACAACAACCGGAACACCGTCGAGAGCATCTCCGGGAGTGGCTCGATATTCCTGTTCGGTGACTCCATTTCGATTTCTAGTTTTAACGATGATGCCTTTGTCAATAAACATATCGGTAATACCGATAGCACTTCGAAGCTCACCACCTGGATTGTTCCGTAAATCCAGCACGAGTCCATCCAACGATGTGGAACCATCGTATAGTTCTTCTATCTTTTCTCGAGCCAGTTCGGGCGTTGTAGTCTTGAACTGCGTAATTCTGAGATAACCGAAATTCGGTTCAAGGAAATAACTGCGGACGCTTCTTGTAATGATGACTGCGCGAGTCAGAGTGATTTGCAGGGGGGTGTTGATTCCCTGTCGAATGATCGTCAGTGTAATTTCAGTACCTGGTTTGCCTCGCATGATGTTCACTGCTTCAGGCAATGTCATGCGGTCTACAGGGTGGTTATCCAGCCGTACAATGATGTCGCCGGGCTGAATACCTGCTTGATGTGCAGGTGTATCATCAATTGGCGAGACAACGCGGATTCCTCCGTTTTCCTTGGTGATTTCAATTCCCAGTCCTCCGTACTTGCCGGTTGTTTCGCTTTGGATATCAGACATCTCTTGACTGTCTAACAGTGCAGAGTGAGGGTCAAGACCAGAAATCATTCCGCGGATTGCATCTTTCAGAAGTTTTTCGTCAGTGACATCGTCGACATAGTGATTCTTGATCGTTTCGAATACTCTTGTGAAAGTGGAAATTTCATCCAAAGGCAAAGGTGTGAGATCATTCATGTCTGCAGCATGAGCGGACTGAACGGCGAAGAACGCAAGCAGAAATGCGGTGGCTAATTTACTGTGAGAGAGAGTTCGAATCATTGATATAGGTCTTCATTGTTATCAACTTGATACTATAAGAAATTTTTGGTTATAAATGTTGGTAATTTACAAATTAAAGATAGGGCAGTGAGAGGTTCAATCGGCAATTCATCAGTTCTCTATACTCAGTGCCTACGAATTCCGTCGCATGTTGACGTTTCTGTGATTTGCAATGATTTTTGAGTCACAGCGGAAAATTTATAATTGAGTGAGGTATCACTAGAAAAAATTGCCAGTTTCAGAATATTAAAAACAATCGTCTCCTTGTCATATAGAGACATTTTAAATGTGATGAAGTTCCAATTGAAGCGACCGAATTGCAGGTTTTTGGGTGGCGGCTGTTGGCGTTGCACAATAGCAGACGATCAGCAGTTACTGGGTGTCGATACTTAACTGGCACTTGCACACAATTGGCTGTAGGTTGGTTGAAAGGAAAAAGGATAACAGCCTGAGCACACAGGTTTCAATCAAGTTATGCCACTAGCAAAAAAAACGCCTGTGGTTATCCAAATGTTTGAATTTGTTGCGTTCGCAAGTTTTGTAGAGCGTTGCATAAATTATTTAATTTTCACAGCGCAGGCAATTGAAAAATCTCACAGGCAAGGTTTCGCGCTTAATTTTCTGCCCTTGTGCTTGAGCCGGAAACCCTAGTTTCGCAAACTACCACAATGAGAATCCATTCGTTTGTAAATTCCGAATTGATGAAGCCATTATTGACCACTCTCATTCATCAATTCATCAAGTAATTTCCTTACATTCCGTAGTTGTTTGTGCTGGTCGGAAAATTCGCTGGAAAGATTCGCTAGAGTTGTTTGGCTGTTCCCCAATCCAGATTCGGTATCTTTCAGTTCTTGGACTAGAAGAATGAGATCTTCAATCTTTTTGGCCCGAGATTTGGACAGATATCGATAGTAGGTGATTGTGCGGGAGAGACGCGACGGGTTGTCTTCACTCAGCAAGACTTTTACATAATTCAATCTTGAAACTGCGAACGACGCTTGTATGATTGTTTCAAGGTCGGCAGACTGTTTTTCCAGTTCAAGAATCTGGTGATACTTCTTTTTTCTTAATTCCTGATATGTAGTACTCTGGTTTGCAATCTTTTTTTCCGTATCCTGTCTTTGCTTTTCAATAGAGGCGATCTGCTGTTCGAGTTCAGACAATTGTTCCAGTAGCTTGGGGCGTTCTTGCTCGGACTGCAGGGATTCTTTTCTCAGTTGGGAGATATGAGATCGTACGGTAGCTAGGTCTTGGCTATAATCAAGTTCTTGGTCTGCCGCATGTACCGACAGTGGAAGTTCGAAAATTATTGCGAGAGCAAGCAAGTACAGAATTCTGGCAATCCGGGAGTAACCCGGTCGGACAGTTGATGCTGCTTGATGATTTGGTTGGCACCTTAACGGCAGAAATTTACGCATGAAACCAATTATCACCCGAAATACCAATGGAATTTGAATTTGTCAAATTAAACTGGCATCTGTTTGTTGCGCTTGTTGCTGTCATCGGGCTGCTCGCATTTGAACCGCTTCGAAAACGCAGCGGCGGCGTCCGTTCTGTCAATGCGATTGATCTTCCTCGAGTTATGAGCAACGAGAAAGCAGTTGTCGTGGATGTCTCCGACCAAAACGAATTTGAAGGCGGTCGAATTCCAAAAGCGCGAAATATTCCGTTAAGTCGCATTGAATCCGATATCAACCGCTTGAACAAATTCAAGACTCGACCAATTGTGGTCGTTTGCCGCGTTGGAAATCGCAGCTCTAAAGCCGCAAGCATTCTTAGAATCGTCTGTTTTAACACGATTTTTCCGATGTTCGCACTTTACAGGGTGGATTTGCGGCATGGACAAAAGAGAATCTTCCAATCGAAAAGTGATTCTTGCGGGATACATATTCCTTGCCTAGGCAGGTAATTATAAATCATTCCGCTTTTCTCCGGTTTCTAGGACCCGGAGAACCTGAACGGTTCGGAATAAGATGCAAAAAAATTCGCTGTCTAATAGACCATCTTGACTGAAGACGCGAAAAAGTCGTTCGACCTATAAACCTGCACGCCTTCAGGTAAACCTCGTGCTCGTTCAATTCCGATTCTCTTTGATGGAGTGCCTGGCAACTACAATGCCATAACCGACGTCGTCGGTGTTTTGGTTGGATATTGCACACTAGTTTCTGGGGAGGGGAATACTGTGGTCGGCAAAGGCCCGATAAGAACGGGTGTCACCGCAATCTTGCCCCGTCCTCATGTTCAGTTGCATCAACCTTGCTATGCTGGATATCACAGCCACAACGGTAATGGAGAAATGACCGGCACACACTGGATTGAAGAGTCCGGACAATTGCAATGGCCGATTACCATTACCAACACACATTCGTGCGGTCTTGTACGGGATGCGACTGTAAAGTGGGTGATACAAAGCATGCCAGAACACGCAAAAGATGGCTTGCTGCCCGTCGCTGCGGAAACCTATGATGGCGAGTTAAATGACATCAATGGCTTTCATATTAAGGATAAGCACGTATTTGCAGCGATCGATACTGCCAAAGGCGGAGCGATTGAGTTAGGCAGCGTTGGCGGAGGCGCCGGCATGATTTGTTATGACTTCAAGGGCGGTTGCGGAAGTGCGTCCAGATTGGTTGAAGTCAGTGGGACGACGTATACGGTGGGCATCTTCGTGCAAGCAAACTTCGGGCGACGCAAAGACTTAATCATCTCCGGAGTTCCGGTCGGGAAGTACATGAAAGGTGGAGAAGTTCGATCCAAAGGCATGGGGTCAGTAATTGCAATTGTTGCTACTGATGCACCGCTGCTGCCGCATCAACTAAAGCGTCTTTGTCGTCGTGTCAGTTTGGGTCTCGCGCGATCAGGTTACAATCGGCAACGATGGTTCCGGTGATATTTTTCTTGGATTCTCAACTGCGGCTCTGGTTAACAGCGACGACGGTACTGCAATTATTGCATCCAGTCTGACAAATGAACACCTTGATCCACTGTTTGAAGCAGTGGTGCAGGCTACCGACGAGGCGGTTGTGGATTCGATGATTGCAAACGAAACCATGACAGGTTGTAACGGAATTACAGCACATGCCATTAATCACTTAGCATTGCGGGATTTATTGCAGTCAAGGGTCTCATAGTGGTTGATCACTCAAGTTGGCATGGATTGAGTCACTTCAAAGAAGCTTACAAATCCGCTGTAGTATAGATTGATGGATTCCCCAAATGTAATCATTTTTTGTTCGGATGAACATGCCCGTAGTTGGACGAGTTGCTACGGTCATGAACATGTTCAAACACCGACTCTGGACAAACTCTCAAATCGCGGTACGACATTCAGCCGTGCAGTCACACCTTCTCCGATTTGTGTGTCGGCTCGCGCTTCTTTGGCTACAGGACTCCAGGTACACGAAACTCGTTGCTGGTCATCTGCAGAACCGTACTATGGACAACATGAAAGCTGGATGCATCGTGTACGAGATCGCGGCTGTATGGTAATGTCTTTCGGTAAACTACATTTTCGTTCGTGCGAGGATGACAACGGTTTTACTGAAGAAATTCTTCCCATGCACGTATCAAATAATGGAATCGGGTGGCCGCAGAGTCTGTTGCGAAATCCTCTGCCTGCTTTCGAAAAAACGCGAGAACTTGCCGAGCAGACAGGGCCAGGTGAAAGTGAGTATACGGAGTACGACAGGCGAATTACGGATGCGGCATCCAACTGGTTGCGAATGCATGCGCCGAGAACCAAAAGCAAGCCTTGGGTGCTTTTCGTGTCATTTGCAAGTCCGCACTATCCCTTCAGAGCACCATCTCAGTTTTACAATCTGTACGACAGACGCAAACTATCTCTTCCAATTAGTGAATTTGAGAATGAAGTCATTGAAAAGCTTGATCATCCAGTACTAAATAAAATTCGGCGATTCTGGAATTACGATGATTATTTCGATGACAATCTGCGATTGGAAGCCAAGCTTTGCTATTTTGGACTCGTCAGTTTTCTGGATGACAACATTGGACGAGTACTTGGCGCACTTGAGGATTCCGGGTGCATGCAGAACACCGTTATTCTGTATACGTCCGACCACGGTGAAATGCTGGGACAATTTGGATTTTGGGGGAAATCGGTCATGTATGAAAACTCAGTCGGAATTCCACTGATTGCAGCTGGACCTGGATTCAAACCTCAAAGATGCAATGTTCCAGTATCTTTGACAGATGTTGGCGCTACTGTTGAGTATGCAATTGGAATGGAAACGAACCATTCCGGGCCTTGGCGGCCTAAGGCTCTACAGAAAGTGTCATCAAGGACGGACAAGGGACGCTTCGTGCTATCGCAGTATCATGATGGGGGCACGCCAGTAAGTTATTACATGATTCGGCAGGAAGACTGGAAATACGTCTACTATGCTGGCGGATATCGCCCGCAACTGTTTAATCTTGCAGAAGAACCGTTTGGCGCATTGGAATTGAATGATTTGGGCGGAGATTTGGCGCATCGAGAACGCCGGTCTTCCATGCACACGAATCTCTTGCAAATCATGGATCCAGACGAAGCTGCGGAGCAATGTGCAAGCGATCAGGCCGCAAGGATTAACAGTTTAGGTGGCAGGGAAGCAGTTTTGGCGATGAACTCTTTCAATCACACACCTGTTCCTCCGATTAACAGCTAGCGTTATTTGTGCTCGAAATTGTTATTTGTATCATCAAATTGAGATTCTTTCAACACCAACTAGTGGGACATTCGGGCTAGGTAATTTCAACAGCCTTTGGCGAGATTGATGGACAATTCACCATCGGTTGAGTGCCGGTTGCAGCAATTCATGCCTGATTGCCGTAAGTTCTGAAGGTATTGCACTTACATGTCAAAAGATCAAGACTTCGCACCCCGATGCATCTCGCTTGATCTCGAAGTCGGCAAAACCGACGGTCGAATCCATGCATTCAGTGCAATACGCGCAGATACCGATCAGGTTTTTCGATCTGATGGAAGCTTTGTCGAAATTGGATGAATTCTCCGATGGGGCATCTTTCATACTGGGGCACAACCTGATCGAATTCGACCTGTCACATCTGCGCGCAGTGAAGCCTGATTTGCGGTTGCTGAATTTGCCTGTGGTGGATACGTTACGACTTAATCCGCTTGCATTTCCCACAAATCCCTATCACCATCTCGTCAAACACTACCAGGACGGCCAACTCAGGCGTGGGCGGATAAATGATCCGTAACTAGATGCCAGGCTCGCACTGAACGTCTTCCGCGATCAAAGGAAGGCGCTACGGGAAGCCATTCCGGACCTGCTGCTGGCATGGCATTGGCTGACCACACCGAAACCAGAAGGAGCGGACCGCACGATCGACTATTTCTTCGCGGAACTCCGTGGGTCTTCCCGTCCTTCGTTCGTTGAAGCATGTTCGGCGATAAACAGACAGCTCGACGGTTTGACTTGCAATACGAACCGAAATGCGAATATGGCAGACACATCCGAATCTGGCTGGCCGTTGACCTACGTGCTGGCGTGGCTTTCAGTATCAGGCGGCAACTCGGTGATACCGCCTTGGGTTCGGCATCAGTTTCCGCGCGCAGGGCAGTTGCTTCGTCAATTACGGGATTTGGCTTGTACAGCACCGGACTGTGGGTGGTGCCGGGAACAACATGATGCACGAAAGGAACTTACGCGCTGGTTTGGATTTCCTGAATATCGGGCCGAGCCTTCTGACAAAAACGGATATCCCTTGCAGCAGTCCATTGTTGAGGCAGCAATGGCGGGAAAGCATGTCCTTGGAATTCTGCCTACAGGAACGGGGAAATCGCTTTGTTATCAGATTCCTGCTCTATCTCGCTACTACAAGACCGGTGCGCTGACGGTGGTAATCTCTCCTTTAGTCGCTCTGATGGAGGATCAAGTAAAAGGACTGGAAGCACGCGGAATCTCTTCGTGTGTGGCGATCAATGGGCTCCTTTCAATGCCAGAGAGGGCGGATGCACGAGAAAGGGTACGGATTGGCGATGCAGCCATCCTGCTTGTTTCGCCCGAGCAGCTTCGCAGCCAATCTCTACGACGTACACTTGACCAACGCGAGATCGGCGCTTGGGTACTGGATGAAGTTCACTGCCTTTCTCGATGGGGACATGACTTCCGACCCGATTATCGCTATGTAGCTCGTTTCATTCGGGAGAAGGCGGGCGAAGAACCGGTGCCGCCTGTACTATGCCTGACTGCGACTGCTAAGCCCGATGTTGAGAAGGATATCGTTGATCACTTCTACCGGAAGATTGGCATTGAACTGAATGTTTTTAACGGCGGTGCCGAACGTTCCAATCTGACGTTTGAAGTATGTCGACATCCGGAGGTGGAAAGTTCGCACATATCCATCAGATATTGATGAGATACATGCCAGCCAATGTTCCTGGCGGAGCCATAGTCTATTGTGCAACGCGCAAGCAAGCCGAGGAAGTAGCTGATTTTCTGCGGATGAAGGACATTGCGGTGGAGCATTTTCATGCGAAACTGCCACCGGAAGATAAAAAGAACGTGCAGCATATTTTCAAAGAGGGCGAGCTGCGTGTGATCACGGCTACCAATGCGTTCGGTATGGGCATTGACAAAGCCGATGTTCGTCTGGTCATACATGCTGACATGCCAGCTTCGCTTGAGAACTATTTTCAGGAGGCAGGCCGCGCCGGCCGCGATCTGAATGCCGCTCGATGTGTGATGTTGTATACGGAAGATGATGTTGAACGCCAGTTCGGCATGTCCGCGAGCTCGCGCCTTTCTCGTCGGGAAATCCACGGTGTGCTTCGGGCGTTGTGGAACCTGAATCGAAAGAAGAATCTAAATGACGAGGTAGTGGCGACTTCAGGTGAAATACTCAGCGAGGACGAAGATCATGAGTTTGAGAAGAATTTCGTTACTGACGACGACCGCGTCAAGGTCGCGATTTCCTGGCTGGAGGAGTCAAAACTGCTTAGTCGCGAAGAGAATCGGGTACAGATATTCCCTTCCTCTTTACGGGTGAATTCGCTGGATGAGGCAACTGCACGGATGCAAAAGAAACAGATCTTGGAAAAGTACCGAAAACAGTTGCTGGCCATCGTAAGGGAGTTGGTCGAAGCTAAGCCGGATGAAGGGATTTCTACAGATGAGCTGATGGTGGTTTCTGGATTGAGTATTGAGCAAGTACGCCATGCATTTCATGATTTGGAACAGCTTGGAATTGCCAGTAACGATTTGGCACTGACAGCATTCTTGCATTCAGGGGTGGAGCGTTCCTCTGCCAGGCGCATCAGGGAAGCCGCGAATCTGGAAATTGCATTGATCGCGCGGATGCGCGAGGAGCATCCGCATCAGGGCAAAGGAGATGCATCGAAACTGCATTTGCGATTGGTTGCACAGGATCTCAGGGATCGGGGCGTAGCCGATCCTTTGCCGGGTCGTCTGCGGCGTATCCTGAGCAGCATTGCAGCCGACGGACGTGGTGAAGGCTGTGCTGCAGGCAGTTTGGATGTCAGAAACATGGGTGCGGAAACTGTACGCGTGAAACTGAGGCGCGAATGGAAGGAGCTGGAACGGATCGCACAAACCCGGCGCGAAGCGGCACACTGTCTGCTAAAGCATCTGCTCGAATCTCTTCCACTCGGTAGCCGCGGAACGGATCTTCTGGCCGAAACCACACAAGGTATGCTGACCCAGGCAATCAAGTCTAATCTTGTTCTCAAATCCAAAGTATCTGAGCAGCACTTGGTGCGTTTACGAGACCGCGCTCTGCTGTGGTTGCACGATCAGGAAGTCATTCGACTTCATAAGGGCATGTCAGTGCTCCGACCAGCCATGACCATCATCCTGAAACGGGAACGGCGCGGCTTTACCAGTGCCGATTTTGAACCGCTGTATCTTCACTACAACGGACAGATTCTTCAGATACATGTGATCGATGAATACGCGAAGCTCGGTCTTAGCAAGATGCATGAGGCGGCACGCCTGGCGAAAGACTACTTCGTGCTGAATGAAGAGGAATTTCTCCAACGCTGGATGCGCGAGCGAAGTAGGACGATTGCACGGCAAACGACACCAGAATCGTGGCGAAAAATCGTTGAAAGCCTGAACAATCCCATTCAGCAGCGTATTGTTGCGGACAATCGAGAACAGACAAACGTGCTGGTGCTTGCCGGCCCAGGTTCCGGTAAAACACGAGTGTTGGTTCATCGAATTGCCTATCTCATACGAGCGCGGCGCGAGAATGCCCGCGGGGTCCTGGCCTTGGCCTACAACCGCCATGCGGCGGTGGAAATTCGCAATCGACTCAAAGAACTGATCGGCGATGACGCGCGGGGAGTGACGGTACTGACCTGTCATGCCCTAGCGATGCGGCTGGCTGGCACTACTTTCAGAAAGATGGCAGAGCAACCTGATGAGAAGGCATTCGAGAACGTGATCCGCCAGGCAGTGGACCTGTTGCGCGGAAAAGACCTGCCACAGGAGGAAGCGGACGAGCAACGAGAACGATTGTTGCATGGATTTCGTTGGATCCTGGTCGACGAATATCAGGACATCAACGAAGATCAGTACGAGTTGATTTCCGCGCTTGCAGGGCGAACGATTGAAGATGAAGCTGGCAAACTCACTCTATTCGCAGTCGGTGACGACGATCAGAACATTTACGCTTTTAACAACACTTCGGTGGAATTCATTCATCGTTTCGAGACGGATTACGGACCCAAACCTTTTTTTCTCACGGACAACTATCGTTCCACCCGCCACATCATATCGGCCGCAAACACTGTTATTCAATCGGCAAGGGAACGAATGAAGGTCGCGCATCCCATCAGAATTGACGATGTACGTTCAAAGGAGCTCCTCGGTGGACCATGGCAGAAACTGGACCCGGTTTCCAAAGGGCTAGTGCAAATTCTGCCAGCGGGCAGCGACTCGATCGCTCAGGCACAGGTTGCAATGGCTGAGTTTCAACGCCTCTTGGATCTTTCTGATGAATGGGACTGGTCGCGGTGCGCGGTGATTGCACGTAAGTGGGAGTATCTGAATCCAGTGCGCGCATTCTGCCAACTGCATGACATACCCGTTCAGTTGGGATATGAAAAAACGCCGAATTTCTGGCGCCTGCGTGAGACTCGAATGTTTACCGAATGGCTGCAGGGCAGGAAATCAGGTGTCATCGAAATTACCGACATGCGGACATGGCTGCATGAAAACACAATCGGATATTGGAGCGAACTGCTGCATCAGGCAGTCGATGATCACGAATTGGAAACCGGTGGCTCGGAAATGCCGGTAACTCACTTCATTGAATGGCTGGCTGAGTGGGGAAAGGACGCGCGTCGGCGACATCGTGGACTCCTCCTGCTGACTGCACACCGCGCCAAAGGACTCGAGTTCGATCATGTTTGCGTGCTGGATGGCGGCTGGAGCAATTTCCAAGGTAAGTCTGATTTGGATGAGGTACGCAGGCTGTACTACGTGGCAATGACACGTGCTCGATATACGCTGACACTCACCAGGTTGAACGGATTCAATCCAATACAGGAAACTTTGCTCAAAGAACTCTGCATACTGCGACGTGAACCTGTCGAACCGCCGCCTGGGCCCGCAGAGCTCACATACCAATATATTCGGGCTAGTCTTGAAGATGTAGATCTGGGCTATGCAGGGCGACGGGGTTCCAATCATTTCGTTCACCGCGCCATTGTCGAACTGTCGCTTGGCGACTCCTTGGATATGAGAATTGCAGAGGCGGGATATTGGGAACTGCTCAATCAGTCGGGTTCGGTAGTCGGCCGAATGGCAAAGCGTTTCACTCCCCCACACAGAATGCGTTTTCGAACTGCATCAGTAATGGCAATTTCCGGATGGAGCATTAACGCGACAAGTCCGGAATTTCGAGACAAGGTCAAATGCAATGCCTGGGAAGTAGTTCTGCCAGAACTGGTATTTGAACCCGACGAATAGTCGTCCGCGAACACACGGAGGCAAACCGTAGAAAAAGGCAGTCGTAAATTGACGAATACGTGCATTTCAGGCTGTCAAAGCTAGGGCAATCTTCTTGAAACAACACTCCAGGGAAGAAATTCACTTTACGCGCAGACATGCATAAATGAAAGCGCGTGCGGTACTGGGGGCCGTGGTCATAACGCCGGTCCACTGATTTTTTAAATTTTTAAATTATTGAATGAAATCAGTATAATTATTAAGTTCACGACATTTCGCCGAGTTCTTATGCTATTCCAATTGTCTGATTCAATGCCTTTGAATCCAACTCATTGAATATATACCAGAACTATGGTTATGTGTCACTTGGACCACGGCCTTGAAAAATGATAATTCAGGTTTATCTTTTAGGTTGGAAAGAACTCTAAGATATTTGTGGTGAAAAGGCGATTACTTGTGCAAATGTGCAAAATCAGTTCCGTTTTGGAACCGATTTTAGCAACTGAAAGCAGCAACATGAATTGGTGGCAAGGATAGAATCAAGCGGATTGACAAAGCCGTGACTTGCGTCAATTGAATATCTGAAAATTAATTTAGGTTCGAAAAATAGATGGAATACAGCACACAAGATTCAAAATTGAGAGATCTCATAATCAAGGGCAGGCGTCAGGGTTTTCTTACGTACGAAGAAATCAATGACCATCTTCCAGAGGCAATGAGCGATGTTGAACAGATAGAAACCATTGTTAACATCATCAGTGAAATGGAAATTGAAGTCCTTGATGTTGCACCAGACCCAGACAGTTTGATCATGCAGGCTGACGAGAGTGTAGACGATGAGGATGCAGCCGAAGAAGCGGAAGAGGTGCTGAAAAGCGAATTTGGTAGCACTACCGATCCGGTCCGTATGTACATGCGTGAAATGGGTGCCATTGATCTGTTAACTCGAAGCAAGGAAATAGAGTTGGCAAAGAGAATTCAGTCAGGCTTGCTCTCCGCTAAAGAAGCAGCATCCACATGCCCGTTGATCATTGATTCTCTTGTTAAAATGTTCCACAAGATCAACAATGAGTCCATGCGCGCGACTGAACTTTGCACTGGATTCTATTGGGATGCAAATACCAGTACTGCACTTAGTCCGAGAGCTGGAGAGCACGATGAAGAGAAAGCCGCATCCAATACCGCGGAGTTAAAACGTCGCTTCGGAATTATTAGCGCGCATCACAAGAATCTTCGAAATGCGATTAAACATCACCCAGAAGGTGTGCGAAGCAAGCAGGTCATTAATTACCGGCGATTCATATCAAAATGGTACATGCAGTTCAAGTATGTTCGCAAGCAGATTGACGATATGTTCAATATTGTTCATGAAGCCGATAAAGAACTGAAGGAGAAAAGTAAGGTACTAGAAGAAATCTGCATTGACAAAGTTCGTATTCCCCGACAGAATGTTCACGATGTATTTTGGAGCAAACTCACCCACAGAAATTTGATGTCGTTGCTGAAAGCAGTGTGTAACGAGGCGCAAGCACAAGAACTCGAAAAATATCGAGAGGAAATTAAGGAAGCGCGAGAGCATCTACAGAAGTTTGAAGCGCGGCTTGGCATGCCGATTGAAGAATTTCGCGAGGTGCGTCGGCAGATAGCAGTCGGAGAGACTCGAGCAAATCGGGCAAAGAAAGAAATGATCGAGGCAAATCTAAGACTCGTGGTTTCAATTGCAAAGAAATACAACAATCGAGGTCTGGGTTTTCAGGACCTGATACAGGAAGGCAATATCGGGCTAATGAAAGCGGTTGACAAATTCGAACACGAGCGAGGTTTCAAATTTTCAACCTATGCGACATGGTGGATTCGCCAGGCAATCACAAGGGCGTGCGCCGATCAATCTCGAACAATTCGAGTTCCAGTTCACATGACTCAAACGCTGAGTACACTGACCCGCATTCAGCGGGAAATCAGACAGGAAGAAGGTCGGGAGGCCACCGTAGAGAAACTGGCGGAAAGAATGGAAGTTACGGAAGACAAAGTTCGCAAGGTTTTGAAAATTCCGAAAGAACCACTATCTATGGAAGCACCAACGGGTGAAGATGAGGATTCACATGTCGGCGACTTCATTGAAGACAAATCTGTTCGTGCTCCACTTGAAGTGGCGACCGAAGCGGGATTGCGGGCGGCGACCGATTCAGCGTTGAATTCTCTATCAGACCGCGAAGCCAAAGTATTGCGAATGCGCTTTGGAATCGGAATGCCGACCGATCATACGCTTGAGGAAGTCGGGCAGCAGTTTGATGTAACGCGAGAGCGGATTCGTCAGATTGAAGCAAAGGCGATTCGAAAACTGCGCCATCCATCTCGCTCAGACAATCTGAAACCTTTCATAGATTTCTAGAAAATTTTTCAAATTTACCAAGTTCGAGTTTCGGGTTTTCTTCCCCGGAACTCTTTCTGTTCTCGCGGCTATCCCGACAGCTGTACCCCCAAATAGCAAGTTAAATCTGGTTTTGAAAATTCCGGGAAGTCAGTATTCGTTTATTACTTAAAGTGATGCAGCTCGGATTTATGGAACATTTTTCAAAATGAAATAAATTCCGATCAGAAATTTAGATGGAATTGCTATGGCACGAAACGTTACAAAGCGATTTGTTTGAGTTTGGGGATGCTTAGACGAAGCGACAGTGGCTGGAATTAATGTCAAAATTTTGGAAACTTCATTTTTTTAAGGCGGGTAACTGACTTCAATTGGTTCGTAGCATCTCTGTCCCCAGACTTCGAGCCTGACGACTCGAACGGGTTTGTCGGTCAGTAGCGGAAAGCACACATCAACTATTCCCGCAAATGTGACGACTTCCCCGAACAGTGGATCATTCTTTTTCTTTTCCAGCGGCAGGGCGAGCTCCCCGATTTCAATGCCCTTCGTGTGAGAAGATGCAGTGAACTTTTCCTAATACATGTAGTATCCGTCTGAGATCCGCCATGTAACGATCAGTTTTTTTCCAATCAGTTCGCTGCTGAAAGCAAATTCCTCTTCGGGCAACAGCGGCTCATCATCGGTCTGAGCGTCCGACACTGTGTGGTGAGCGACATCACCAGACTTGTAAATTACTCAGCATCATTTCGATAGAGATACTTCATCACGGGCGTATTGTACTGCGGGCATATCGGATTAGATTGTTACTCGTTCGAAATTTCGGAACTCAAACCAAACCAGCGCCAGAAATGAAATTCATGCACCATCCAGTAGATACTTCTAAAATTACAAATATTAATAATAATCATTATCATTATCATTATCATTCTGTATATAATCTTCCTAAGCGATTCAACTCTCTGTGCCAAATGGACGGATTGATGTTCTGAATGCACAGTCAACATTAAGGTGATTCTTCAATGAAAAAGAAATTTGCAATACTCACAACGTTTTGTTTCGGAATTTTCACTCCGACTCTTTCCTATTCGAAAGATGATGTGTACATGGGGTTCCCTGTTACAGTTCAAGGATATAGCGGAGATAAAACCGATTCGACATCATACCCCGGACAGATTGCCCGGCATCTGCTTCACAATTCGCTGAAAAAACTCGTCGGAAAAGGCAATGGCCAAAGCAATGAAAATCTAAAAACGCAGATGATGGCGTACTATTCCGGGAAAGACGAAGGACGGAAAATTCTGAGTCCAAAATCCAAGGAAGGATTCACAGTCAAACAGATGATGGTGGATGAAATATCGAAAGGGAAAAACCTCAGCGGCAAAGTCTACAAAGGGGCGATAAACGGTTGGCCAGGCCAGATGACTGGACCCGAAGTGCTTGCATTCATGATTGACAAGGCTTCATCCGCCGACAAGGGATTCGACCCGCTCACCGGCTACGACTATTCACAGTTGATATCCAAATTTCTCATGGGGGCAGTGTTCTATAACCAGGCCGTGGATAACTATCTCGACGAACGGCTACGACCAGACAAGAATCCGAACAACAAGCCCTACAAGGATGGAAAGCAATATACCGGAAAAGAGCATGTATGGGATGAAGCATTCGGGTATTTTGGCGCACCAGCTCACGCTCTTTCTTTGGTGCCCGAACAGGCTTACGGCATTGCAAAGGGTAAACCAGAACTGATGGCGGTCTCGGACTACAACCAAGATGGCACAGTTGACCTGTACCGCGAAATGACCTACGCACACGCCTACTATGCCGCAGATGCGGACAAGGGCGGCAAAACGAGTTATCTCAAAGACATTGTCCAGGCGTTTCTTGACGGACGCAGACTCATCTCATCCGCCAACGGGAATGCCCTGACTGACGCACAACTCTCAGAACTGAAGTCGTTGGCGGCTTCGATTAAGAGTAATTGGGAGAAAGTGATTGCTGAGGCTGCTTTCAAATATGCCGGGTCTGTATACAAAGATCTGCAGAAACTGATGACGATTATTGAGTCGAACGGTGATGTGTCAGAAACATTTCGAAACTATGCAAAACACTGGGGAGAGATGAAGGGATTCGCCATGGCTCTCCAGACTTCTGGAATCAACTTGGGTGCAACAGAAGTGCAGTTGAATCGCCTGATCGGTTTCAGTCCCGTGCATCTTGGTGGCAATCAGGTGACTGGCATCAATGCACAGGGGGAGTATCAATCTGGTGAAACCATCTCGATGGGAGACTACATGGTCAACATGATCAAAGTCCAGCAGTTGCTTGCCGATCAGTTCGGTCTCGTCAAGCGAAAGAACGACGTAACCGCATCACTTGAGGAACTGATGCATTCCCTGAGTGAAAGCAAAAGCGCCGAAAATGACTGATTCACCCGAATGAATGATCGCGTTGCGCCAGTTCGTACTCGCACCGCGGTGTATTCGGAAATGACAGACAGGTTGTGAAACAATGCTGGAAGAATTCATCCGCGAGTTTCTGACCGAACTTTCGGCAGGATTCACCAATCCACAGAAGCGCATATTTTGGGGTTATCTTGCGTGTGCCGGCGCAATCGCCTTTGTGTGGCTCAAGTTTCGCCAGCGCACGACGACATTCCACGCGCTGCAGACGATATTTGCACGAGAAAGCTGGTGGAGCCGATCGTCGCGTGCCGACTATGGCGTCATGACACTCAACGCAACTTTCATGACGTTGCTGTCCCCGCGAGTGCTGGGACAGGCCACCGTAGCACTTGTCGTTTTTCAATGGATGCACGAGTTATACGACGGACGCCCCGCGCCTTTGAGGATTCTGCCAGACTGGTGTGTCATGTTGGCTTTCACAGCCTGTCTCTTCGTTCTCGATGATTTTGCAAGATATTGGGTTCATCGTATGTTGCACCGAATACCGGTTCTGTGGGCATTTCACAAAGTCCATCACAGTGCAACAGCGCTGAACCCTCTCACAGTATTCAGGACTCATCCGATCGAGAGCATAATCTTTTCGCTACGCGGCGCCTTGGTTCAGGGAATCTGTATTGCAGTATTCGTATTTTTCTTTGGTGGGCAAGTCCAACTCGTGACTGTTCTCGGAGCCGGAATTTTGAATTTCTCGTTCAATGCGTTGGGAGCGAATCTGCGGCATTCTCATATCCCAGTCGGCTTTTGGAAGCCAGCAGAATGTGTCTTCATCTCTCCGGCACAGCACCAGATTCATCACTCAACCGCCCGGCGTCATCAAGATCGCAATTTCGGTGTTGCGCTAGCGGTATGGGATGTCATGTTCGGTACTCACTGCCATTCGGAGCCCGATGTCGAACTTGAATTCGGCATCGCTGGAGAACGCGGCCGTGACACTCAGAAGCTCGCGATGCTTTACCTACGCCCTTTTCGCGATGCCGCTAGATCTCTCGTCGTACTGGTAGGCCAAATCCGACACGGTCGCGTCGCAATGAGCAGATGAGCTTGCCCAGCGGCCTTGCATGGTCGAAGGGTGTGATAAATATTGATGCGTCGAAGAATTTTTCATCATAATGCGGCTTTGCGGCTGAGGTCTTCCTAGAACTAACCCCATTGCTCATTGGCCCGGGACAGCCGTAGCGCGAACATGTCGTCCACGTTAATCTAAGTCTGGTTCTGGAAAATCCCGGTAGTCAGTATTTGTTCACAACGAAATAATGATGCAATTCGGATTCATGGAACATTTTTCAACGGATATTTTTTCAAAATCAAATAAACTCCGATCAGAAAATATAGATGGAATTGCTATGGCACGAAACGTTACAAGGCGGGTTGTATGAGTTTGGGGATACTCAGACCACGCGACAGCGGCTGGAATCCTTGCCAAAGTTTTTAGACAGATTGCCAGACATGCCGATAGTGAATGATCCATACACTGGTAAACATTTGAACTAGCATTCGCTGTATTGCAAGTAAATATTTCGAGTAGAGCAATAAATAAATCCTCAATATACGACACGAAGAGTTTCAGTCGCGAATAGTTAGACAGGCACATTCGATTTCAGGACAAACAAACTTCTCTGAAAATCGATTTTGAGTTTGATGATGTAGCATCAATTTTCTATATGTGATACTCGAAAATTCAAAATATTCTAGAATATCAAGGAAGTTCAACTAATTACTTACTTGTGAGACAGTTTCGATCGCTGTAAACGATTGTCAGTATTGCGGAAATTCGTGGGTCGCAAAATATCTCCCCCCAAGAATCAGCCTGAGAAGCTGAAAAATCTGGATTTTCACGCGAATTCCTGAAATATCCCCCCACTGCATGGCGCGGCCAGCAGCACCCTGGAGGCATGTACAACACGTTGATTCAATTCACAAATAAGTGTCGTAAACGATTCCTTACGATCTACAGTCAATGAATACTCAACTCCACCAATCGCCCCAAGGAGACTCGTTTATGAGACCTGAGAATCATACTCCATTAGACTGCGACACGCTGGATGAATACAGCGACCTGAAACGCCTGGAAATGGTGTTCATCTCGCTGCCGGCCGGTGTTGTGCTCGATACGCTTTGTCACCTGTGCAGTCGCGGCGGGCGAAAGGACCGTACACAGGAGCCCATGCTCAAGGTTGGCATTGCACGGATCGTCTAGCAGCATCCGTCGGTGGAGTGGTTTCGCCGCGAACTGCAGCGCAATCCTTTGCTGATGCTGGCGAACTTTGGGACGCATCATGGGATGGGTTTGACGGCAAGGCGCTGGAATCGCATTGAACAGGCAACGATATTCCCGGCAAGGGCGAGACCTCGGACATGGAAGCCCGTTGGGGCAAGCACGAGTATCACTACACCGATCACAAAGGCCGGCCGCAGAAGAAAGTAAAAAGATGGTTTGGATACAGCGTCAACGGAATTATTGCACAACGCGGAAAGGATCATTGCAGGCGGCGTGGGTGTAGAATTCCGCTGTCTCGGAGCGCTGTTCGAACGAAAGTATAGCCGCCATTCATCCCTAGGTGCGACGATTCCGACATTCGCCACGTGAAAGCCGAATGTGGAATTGACTGCGGATGCGCATGCAGTGTTCCTGCACACGAGCCAAACAACTTCGCTAAACGAGAGGCATCCAGTCTGTTTGCTGACGCAGAAGGGTGCAATATGCGCATAATATTCAATAATTTAGCTCATAACTTCAACTAATACAGTTCTAAATATGAGATTAATATTCTACTTATGAGATTAATACTAAAAGTGAACACTTCGAAGTTGATTGAGGAATCGGTCGAGTGAGCAGTAGTCTCAACATTTCATGAATTCCTTCGTCGTGTAAATGGTGTCTAGTTACCGCTTCGCACACGCCTTGCAAGCGTTTGCCGGTTCCTCTTCGACAGTCTGAAGCCATTCGACGGTGGGAGGCTGACAAAACAGCCTGAATGGGCATGGGTACCAGAAATTTGGGGAATTTGAAGTGAGAATCTTACCAGTGGAAATAAGAAATGCGCCAACGGGAAGCTCTCCTTGTCAACTGTTCTTGACAATACCCAAAATATATACCCGGTGACGAAATGGAAAATAAAGCAAAGATTGAAGACTCCTGTGGCATGAATCCTGGCGGCTTGCATCTGTCTCGCCAAGAAATGCTTGATCTGGCAAGCAATGTAACGGAGATTCTTGTTGACAGAATCACTGCTTTGCCAGCTCAGGATGCATGGGATGGTGAGTTCAGACAAGAGCTTGATGATCTACTGATGCAGCCGGCACCAGAGGGAGGTCGTCCGGCGGCGGAAGTAATCGAGCAAGCCTCCAGCGAAATTTTGTCGCTTGCGTTGCGCCATCAACATCCGCGATGCTTTGGATTCGTACCGTCATCGCCGACTTGGCTTGGAGTGCTTGCCGACTTCTTGGCTGCAGGTTTTAACAATAACATATGTACCTGGCTGGTATCCAGCGGTCCGAGCCAGATTGAATTGGTTGTCATTGACTGGGTTCGGAACTGGCTCGGTTATCCTGAGACATCTGGTGGTTTACTGACATCCGGGAGTTCGGCTGGTAGTGTGGAAGCCTTTGTCGCCGCCCGGGAAGCGGCTGGCCATCCCGAGCGAGCGACGGTGTACATGAGTGACCAGAGCCATTATGCTCTGGTGCGGGCAGCAATGGTCGTCGGTGTTCGGCACGAATACATTCGGAAAATCCCAAGTGACGAAAACTTTTGCTTGGACATGGAAGCACTTGCGAATACAGTAGCCGAAGATCGCGCGGCAGGTTTCAATCCCATTTTGATCGCAGCCAATGCCGGGACAACGGGCACTGGGGCTGTAGACCCGCTTGAAGCGATGGCGGACTATTGTGAGGCAAACAGCATTTGGTTTCATGTCGATGCCGCGTATGGAGGCTTTGTTTGTGTAACCGAGCGAGGCAGAAAACTCATGCAGGGAATTGAGCGCGCCGACTCGGTTACATTAGATGCCCACAAGTGGTTTTTTCAGCCTTACGAAGCAAGTATTCTGATGGTGAAAGACCTGCGAACGCTAGAGGATGTGTTCGGAATGCGTCCGGACATACTTCAGGATACGATCTGGGGTGCCAACCATCCAAATATCGCGAACCGAGGTTTTCAGTTAAGCCGCTCGTTTCGGGCGCTGAAAATTTGGATGTCTGTCCAGACGTTTGGTATGGCAGCGTTCCGCAAGTCGGTGTTAAATGGATTGGAACTCGCGGAACAGGCTGAAGCCTATTTCCAGGAGAGTTCAAATTTGGAGAACTTGAGCCCTGTGACTCTCAGTACGGTCTGTTTTCGATTCAATCCCAGCGACCTCGAACTGGATGAAACAGCCATCGAGAAGATCAATCGGACTGTGCTCGCCCGGGTGTTCTGGGAAGACAATGCGTTTATGTCATCAACACTTTTGCGGAATGTATTTGCGCTCAGGATCTGCATTATCAATCATGACACGACTTGGAACGATGTACGCGAGACTTTAGAGGTGGTGGAAAAGTTCGGGACCGAAGCACTGGAATCGAGTTAACCGGCAACATACTACGCACCAAAAACTTGGGTATCGTTCAAAGGGAGACAATTCGAATTAAGAATTGTACGATTTCCGTCAACTGGTCTTTTGAGCGTTTGGTGATCTTTCAACTCTCAACAAAACGAAATCGGTATTTAGATTGACGTACTCAATTGCTCTATCTGAGTAGCAAGGCTAAACACGATCAGAACGCCTAAATCACCGATTAATTGACCACAAGTAGCCTTTCCGGGTCCGTGCCCCCGTGCCGCGGCGTCCAGTGAAAGATCGGACGCACTCTCAGATCATGTTTGCTGATGCGAAACGTTTCCTCGACCTGCCCAGGCCACTATAGTGCGACAGCACCTCGGCACTGTCCATGTCAGGCAGATTGGCGATCACCCCATTCGGGTAGCTCAAATAATTTGTGTAGAGTCCAGCAAACCCAGAAGTCCTTTTCGACTGCAATCTCAAACAAGTTCAGTTTTGCACTGGTCTCTGTACAGACCAGTCGACGACGTTCTTCCGGCATTGCAATAAACTCTTTCATGCCGTACTGTCCTGAAAAGCTAGCTCGCGGATAATATCTGCGATCCAGGCCGGGGCATATCGAATATCCTTCATCAGTTGCTTGCGGGTATCGTCATCAATACGGTGATCAAGCCGTGCAATGGCTTTCTGATCGACGTTCTTCCGGCCCAAGTGACGCAGGGCTTGGATCACCAGTCCGCTGCTTCTACCTGCGGTCGCCATGTTACGGGGAGTGGTGTGTTTCAGAATAATCTGGCGTTGACCAATCTGGACCGTCCGCGTGCGACCATCCGTTAGAAAAACAACTTTCGTAGGCACCTGTGTAGAAAGCCCAAGGAAATTAGCTGCGTAGGCCCCGGAGGGTTGCAAACGGGTGGCATCACGGCCTGCTAAGGTACTTGCAATGTCATCCGTAGATGGTTGCAACAGACCAAATTGAGGATCAGTTTTTGGGTAATCATAAAGCCCCCGAGCCAGTTGCCGGATGAGGCCACTGTTCCGATGCCGCATCAGTGCAAGATCTACTGCCTGACGGGTACCGATATCCGCAAAGCTGTCGGGTGTGAAGACCCAGCCCCGCTTGCGGGAATGAATCCGCCGGAGAATCTTGCTGTCAGTACTGTTCGCATGCTTACCCATATTGTTCTCACACATTATTGAAAGAATAATATATATATTTTCTTTCATATAAGTAACAAAATCTACAAACTTCATCGTTTGTTAGAGTAGAAAAATAAGCGTATTTGATAGCATCGCGAAGCCACCTATATACGCCCAGAACTTATTAGGTGCAGGCAATGCCTTGTGCAGCAGCCCAACTACGTGGTCGCCGAAAGAGTGGACTTCCGACAGGCCTGGTGCCAACAGATGCTACTTCAGTCTTTCGTTCGATACTTACGGCGCACCAACGCCAACACCGTCAGCTGGAGCATTTAATCTTCGGTGCCCTGGTGTCGCTAACGGATGTTGGCGACCGGGTTATAGAAGACGCTCACACGCCACTCCTTGATGGCAATGTTGAACAGATGCGAGAGCGGGAGCCGGTCCGAGCTGACACGGTTGATGCATACACCGTGCCCCACTTCATCTTCAGTACGTGATGCCCAGTCCTGGGCATCACGTTTGGTGCGAAAGGTCTTGATGGTGGTCGGCCAGCCGCGCTCGCAATGGCATTCGTTTTGAAAAATTCCGAACACGTGGTCGTTGGTGATTTGCAAGTCATTGATGTAAATCATGTTTTTTGAGTGCAAAAAAATTGTCCTGAGCCCTTGACAAACACCACCGGTTCTGCGAAAATAACAGTGAACATTGAAGCTTATCAGGAGAATACGCGATGGACGACAGCATCAAGCGATTGCACAGGACGACCTTTTGCGGGCAGCGATTCACGCGCCAGCAATTGGTCGAGGTCCAGCAGACGGTTGACAGTTTTCCGCGCTTAAGTCGCAACGAGTTGGCGCAGACGATCTGTGAGCATTTGGATTGGCGAACGGATGGGGGCGTCAACAGCGCTTATGCGTGTTTGAAGATGCTCGAGGAGTTGCAGGCTGCGGGTGTATTGCGCTTGCCGGGCAAGGATGAGACGAAGGTTCGGGGGGGCCGCAAGCGACTGGAGTTGAGCGAGCGGAGTGAGCCGGGTGCGGCGGTGGTGGCGAGTTTGTCGGAGCTGTCGCCGATTGCGCTGCAGTTGGTGGAGTGCGAGGCGGACAAGGCGCAGTGGAACGAGCTGGTGGATCGTTATCATTATCTGGGCTACCGTCAGCCGATGGGATGTCACTTGCGTTATTTCATTGTTGACAAAGATAACCGGCGGCTGGGTTGTTTGCTGTTTCAGCGGGCCAGTGCGAAGTTGCCGTGCCGGGATGAATGGATCGGCTGGCAACCGGTGCGCTACAAGAAGCGTTTGAAGCAGGTGGTGCAAAATGCGCGGTTTTTGATCTTGCCCTGGGTGCAGGTGTCGAACCTGGCCTCGAAGGCATTGTCGCTGGCGGCACGGTGCATGGCAGACGATTGGCAGACAAGATGGGGCGTGCGGCCGGTGCTGATGGAGACCTTCGTTGAAGCGGCGCGTTTTAGCGCCAGCAGTTATCGGGCGGCGGGCTGGCAGCGGATTGGCAAGACCGTCAAGCGCTCTGACAAGACCATCAAGGATGTGTATGTGATGCCATTGGCGGCCGATGCCCGTCGCATGCTGCTCGAAGGTGAGGCCAAAAAGCCCCGGCGAGTTGCGCCGCGGCAGCCGTCGGTCGGTTCTGCCGATGACCGGTTTGTGCGCATGTGGCGTGATTTTATCAGCATTGCAGCCGCGGTGGCTGAGCAATACGATCGACGCTGGCAACAGCGAAGACGGGTGCTCAATACGTTGCTGATCATGCTGTTTGTGTTCCGTCTGGTGTTTTCAAAGAATCATCAGGGCTATCAGATCACGGTCAACGAATTGTGGGCTCAGAGTCGGCTGCTGGGTGTGGAGCTGCCACAGCCGCAGCCGCCAGTGGCGTCCTCGATGTGTGTCGCCCGCCACAAGCTCGATGAGCAGGTGTTCAAAACAGTCTATCGGCAGGTGCTGGCGCGTTTGGATGAGCACTTGGGTGAGGATGCCCGTCGCGAGTGGTGCGGCCGGCGACTGCTGGCGGTAGATGGGAGCAAAATCAACTTGCCGCGGGCGCTGCTTGAAGCCGGCTATTCCCTGCCTTCCCAGGGTTGTTACTATCCGCAAGGCCTGGTGAGTTGTTTGTACCGGCTGGGCGACCGCATGCCAATGGATTTTGAGTTGCTGTCGCACCTGGACGAACATCAGCCCGCGCTCGGGCATCTGAAATGGTGCCGGGCGGGCGAAGTGGTGGTATACGACCGCGGTTATTATTCGTTCGAGTTGTTGCGCCAGCATGCGATACGCGGCATCGACTGTATTTTTCGCCTCAAGCGTGGCAGTGCAGGTGCCTTTGATGAGTTCATTGACGGCTGCGAGGATGAACGCGTCATTGATGTTTTGCCGAGCGAGTCTCGCGCCCGGCACTGGCGCCGGCGTCATCCGGGTAAAACCTTGCACCCGATCCGGGTGCGCTGCGTCAGATACAGCGCCGGTGGCAATGACTACTGTCTTGCGACCACGCTGTTGGATCAAAACCAGTTTCCGGTCGCCGCACTGTCGGATGCGTATCACGGCCGCTGGGGCATTGAAGAGTTGTACAAAATCTCCAAGCGGTTGGTGGAAATCGAGCAATTTCACGCCAAGTCCGAGCGCGGCGTGAAACAGGAGCTGTATGCTCATTTTGTGCTGCTGGCGCTGTCTCGCTCGTTCGGTAACCAGTTGGAAGACGACCTGAATACGGGTGCTGTGTGCGATCAACCCAAGATGCGTGCGAATTTCAAGAATGTGCTGGTGACGGTGGCGAGAAACTTTGAAGCGCTGATGCTGGGCAACTGGCAACTGGCTTCGAGCGCGGTATCGAACATTCTTCACAGCATCGGTAATTGTCTGCAAAAGGAACGTCCAGGACGGTCGTGTCCGCGCATCTCAAAGCGTCCGGATGAGCGGTTCAGGAATGCCAATCGAAGAACTAGAACGGCCTAAAAAAACTGAACCATTGATCAGCTGCAGGTCGTCCAAATCTTGGGAAAATACCGAACTGTTAAACGAATAGCTTTTTTTGCTAAACGAATGCCATTGGCCGTGCTCACGGGTGATCGCCTTCCAGGTGTTTGAGGGGGTTTTCGTTATGGTTGCCATGTGCCAATTTCAGTATAGGTGTACCGAAAGTTTACCGTATGACACAGGGATTGAAACACGGAGTTTCTAATCCTATTGATAAATATGGTGGCCAGGGGCGGAATCGAACCACCGACACGGGGATTTTCAGTCCCCTGCTCTACCGACTGAGCTACCTGGCCAAATACAAAGGAAAGCAAACCCGCACCGAGCTTTGATGGATTGAACCTTATTTGATTGTCAGAAATTCGGATGCAAGTTTAACGACTGTTGTTCACTACATCCGTGAATACAATTGTAAATTATAGATAAGCAATTCAATTACGGCAATATTTCTAAACCCAATTCTCATCATAACTACAGGAATTCTATTCGGCCGATTCATCAGGTGGAGTGTATCCCTCTGGCTTATCAACATCCCCACCAAAAAAATACTTCTCCATCTGTTCTGTCAGATATTTTCGGTGTTCAGCATTACCCATGCTGAGCCTTTTTTCGTTGATTAACATGGTCTGATGACTGAGCCACTGTTGCCAGGCTTCGCTCGACACATTATCGAGAATTCTCTTCCCAAGCGGTCCAGGTAGTGGCGGAACGGCGAGTCCAGGCATTTCTTTGCCGAATACAACGCAAAGTACGGTTTTAGACATATTTATTCGTCAACTGATAATCGGATTGAAAGAGAATTGTACAGCCTAGCTTTCGACTAGATATATTAAATTCAATGGTCTCGAGTACCAATTTGCAGTTCACCTTGAATTTCTTTAATTCTGCACAACAGATTAAAAACCGGCGCAGGTACTCCTTTGCAAATTATCTCATCAAGTGTAAAGAACTCGAACTCCGTTTGATCTGCGAATCCGTTTTCCAATTTCATTACACGCGCAGGCTGAGGTGTGACATGTAGCCGAAAGTGTGTGAATTCATGATGGAAAGGAGCCCACGATACATCGCACTGAATTTGCACGAAGTAGTGTTTTTTCATCCAGCCGAGTAGAAATTCAGGTTCCCCAAGGTACTCTGGGAAGCTCCAGAGTCCTCCCCAAATACCCTTCGACGCTCTTCGTTCCAACAGAACTCTCCCCAATCGATCTATTGCCATGATCATTGTGGTTGAATTGGTATGACGAATGGAGGATTTTTTCTTGATCGGCAGTCGGTGTGTCAAGTCGTTGAGAAAAGCTTGGCATGAGGAGGCGACTGGACAGCGATTGCATAGGGGATTTTTCGGCAGGCAGACAGTTGCTCCAAGATCCATAATTAGCTGTGTATATTTCTCGCTCTGATGTTCCGGCGTATGAATGTCAGCAATTTCCCAAAGCTTTCGGTTCCGCTCAGATTCAGAATCGTCGTCTATGCAGAAAAATCGTGAATAGACGCGTTTGGCGTTACCATCCAATATCGGTGTTCTCATGCCATACGCGAGAGCGCATATTGCACCTGCGGTTGATCTGCCAACTCCGGGTAAATTCAGAATTTCGTCAAAGCTGTCTGGAAACTGACCATCGTAGTGATCTCCAATGTATCGCGCTGCTGCATGAAGGTTTCTAGCTCTTGCGTAGTATCCAAGCCCTGCCCAAAGTCCTAGCACCTGATCCTCAGGTGCATCTGCAAGTGTACCTATGTCCGGAAATTCATTAATGAACCTTTCAAAATAAGGTACCACTGTTTGCGCGCGGGTTTGTTGCAGCATAATTTCTGAAATCCAAATCATGTATGGATTTGAATTGCGTGTCCATGGCAGTCCGCGGCCGGGCAAAGCTTGCTTCCAGTCGAGTAGCAATCGAATAAAATTATCGGAACGATCCATATGCTTAGTTCTGCCGTTCATTGGCTGAGGTGTTTGGTTCAAATAAATATTATTGGTTAAGTGGATGCTTCATTATGAAAATTGTGACTTTTAATGCGAATGGAATTCGGTCGGCTGCCCGCAAGGGCTTCTTTGAATGGATGCAGGATTCTGACCCGGATGTCGTTTGCATGCAAGAATTGAAAGCGCATCGCGATCAACTTGCAGAAAATCTGCTTGCTCCGCAAGGCTACCGTGGATATTTCCAGTTTGCCGAAAAAAAAGGATACAGCGGAACTGCAATATATTGCAAGGCACCGCCTTCCGACGTTAAAGTTGGGCTTGGCTGGAATGACTTCGATTCCGAAGGTCGTCTGGTACGAATTGACTACAACAACCTCTCCATTATTTCGATTTACTTGCCTTCGGGAACAAGTTCTGATGATCGACAAAAATTCAAAGAAATCATACTGGATCGACTGAAACCAGTTCTGTTGAATTTTAGGAAAGAAAAAAGAGACTTTATCATCTGTGGCGACATCAACATCGCTCACAAACCGGTAGATTTGCGAAACTGGAAAGGCAATCGAAACAATTCCGGCTTTCTTCCTCAGGAACGTGCCTGGATGGATTGGCTTTTCGGCGAAGCAGGGTATGTAGACGCGTTTCGGGTTATTAATTCCCGACCAGGCCAGTATACGTGGTGGTCGAACCGGGGAGAAGCATACGCCAAAAATGTCGGTTGGCGACTTGACTATCACATTGTGACAGCAGGATTGAGCAAGCGAACCGAATCAGTGTCTGTATTCCGAGAAACTAAATTTTCGGATCATGCACCTGTCATTGTCAATTTCGACATCGCGGTTCAGTAATCGTGAATTGCCTAATTCTTAACATTTGATGTTTTCACCCTGAGCTGTCGTCAGTCGCTGTACCCAGAGAATCACTGCAATCACCGGCAATCCGATCAGCGTGGTGATAATGAAAAATGTCTCGTATCCAACACCGTCAACTATCGTTCCAGAGTAACCGGCGATGAGTTTGGGAAACAAGAGCATGATTGAGGTGAATATTGCAAATTGCATCGCGGTAAACCGAATGTTCGTAAGGCTGGATAGATAAGATACAAAAGCCGCTGATGCGATGCCGGCACTTAAACTGTCCAGAACGACTACGAACAAAAGCAAGCCTTCCACAGGATTAGCGGTCAATGCCAAAAACAGAAGATTTGAGGCAGGAGCCAGAATCGCTCCGAGCAGTAGCGTACGCAATACCCCGAATCTCAATGCAAGTACTCCACCCAACAAGCCGCCGGCAATAGCCGACATCAAGCCCCAGAATTTTGAGTAGTGTGCAATCTGTGACTTGGTAAATCCCATGTCCAGATAAAAAACGTTTGCAATGATGCCAAGCACGATGTCTGAAATGCGATAGGTGCCAACCAGCAGCAGAATGACCAATGCTAAACGCCCATATCGCAAGAAAAAGTCAGTAACAGGACTAACATAGGTTTCGTGCACGTGCTGGATATTGACCAGTCGTATCTTGATCAAAATCCACGCGGTGAGTGCTGCAAGTGAAATCGAAAATACCATTCGACAGCTTTCAACGAACAAGCGCGCGGCCGTAGCATTTACCCCCCAACTCTCAATCAGAGACGATTTCACTGACTGTACTGAGCCACCGGTCAGAATAAATCCGCTCGCGAAAGCAGTTACTGCCAGTACGAACACAGCAAAAAAACGGACATAATCCGATGTGCCAGTGAAGGATGTCTCTGCGGCTTCACCAGATTTCGGTTCGGGATTGACCAATGTCGTTATGATTCCGACAATCATGCAACAGGCCATTAACTGGTACACGATTGACCAAGCCTTGAAACTGTAGCTTCCGCCACCAATAAAATCGGCAATCCACAGTGCTCCCGCTCCAGCGACCACCATTCCAATCCGATAGCCGGCAATATACGTGGCGGACAACATCGCTTGAAGGTCTGGCGGTGCTGATTCAATGCGATAGGCATCTATGACGATATCCTGTGTCGCCGATGAAAAACCAATGCACACGGCCCCAATCACAGTTAGTAACAGCAAGTCAGTCTGTGGATTGAAAAAAGAAGTCCAGAGCAGACTTGCTACTATTGCAAATTGGGATACCAGAAGCCAGGCTCGTCTGCGCCCGAGCTTACGCGTAAGGTAAGGCAGTGGCATACGATCAACGATGGGAGCCCACACAAACTTGAAGGAATACCCTAAGGCGGCCCAGCTCAGGAATGTCACAGTTGAACGTTCAATGCCCGCTTCGCGAAGCCAGACTGACATTGTTCCGAACACAAGGAGCAACGGCAATCCCGCAGAAAAACCGAGAAACAACATGCAGATCGCACGTGGGTGGCTCAGTCCCTTGATAGACTGCATCCAGTCTCGAGATCCGGAATTCGCGTCAGATGCAGTTACAGTGCTAACGGTACTAGGTTGGTCGTTCATGGTATTTTCTGGTAAGTGCCTAGACTAGTTGATGAGCTACCTGCTGCATCTACCCAAATGTGTAGATTTGGTGATGGGGTGAAGATTCTTATTCTTTACCCGGATGCCACACTGCAAATCAGCATGAATTCAACCAATCAATTTCCCAAGAAACTGTAGCCGATCGTTTCCAGTATCCCCACGCCGATCCAATCGATTAGTTCAAAACTCAACAATACCAAGATTGGAGAAAAATCCAAACCACCGAAATTAGGAACAAAGCGCCTTGCGGGAGCCAGTACAGGTTCAGTAGCAGAATAGATCAATCTCGAAAACACTGTAACGCGTCGCACTACCCAACTCATGATGATGCGAATCAAGACCGCACAGATCATGATCGTAAGCGCGTAATCTAGAACCTTCGCAGCCGACAGAAAAAGTAACGCGAATATATTCCACTCTAATTCCGCAGCAGAAAATGCGATGAATCTCTCTAGTGCACTTACCAATAATGCCAGTACCAATGGCGAACCTATATCCGATCCTCCAATTCTCGGCACGACAATTCGAAGGAGATTTATGGGCATTACTGTCAGCCTGTGGATGACTTGTGAAATAGGAACGTTAAAATCAACATCCAGATACTGCATCATCGCTCGCATAATGGCGACAAAGGCATAAACCTTGACCATGGCCTGTAAAATGTCAATTGAAACTGGTATATCCATTACTGATCGATAGCTCCACTGGCGGGTTTGGACATTTCAACTGACCGGCGTTGGCCAGCGATTATGGCTTGAATGAAACTGTTCTTTACACCAGCCGTCTCCAAAGTATTGACAGCAGCTTCGGTTACGCCACCGGGAGAAGTAACCCGTTTTCTAAGTTCAGCGGCGGGCTCATCGCTTTGTGCAGCAAGCAATGCTGAGCCAACGGCGGTTTCGATAGCTAGCGCGTGCGCTGTTTCAGAATTCAGACCAAGATTTTTTGCTGCCTGTTCTATGGCTTCAATCAAATAAAAGAAATATGCCGGCCCGCTGCCGGAGACTGCAGTCACTGCGTCTAGCGCACTTTCTTCGGACAGCCAGATTGCTTTACCAACTGCTGATAGTATGGTTTGCGCTTGTTCCTTTTGCGTCGATGTCACCTGATCATTTGCAAACATGGCAGAAATTCCTTTCTGAATCAGTGCCGGTGTATTCGGCATCACTCTGACGATTGCCAGAGTACCGCCTGACCAGGTATCAAGATCTCGCAACTGAATACCCGCGGCAATTGAAATCAGCAGGGGACGATTGTGCTGAAGTGCGACTTCGGCACTATTCAACACAAGGCGTACGGTATTTGGCTTGACCGCCAGGATGACTATAGAGGAGTTTGCAATTACTTCTTCATTGATCTGCGTTACGCGGACACCATAGTTTTCCGCAATGTGTAATCTGGCCGTTTCCTCTGGGTCGGACACTTGGATGGAATCGCGATCAAAGGCATTGGCAACGAGTCCACCAACAAGGCTGCGTGCCATGTTGCCTCCGCCAATAAAGCCGACGGTGGTTGGGGTGTTGGAAGTCAGAGTTTCAGTTAACACAAAATTGGAAAAGGGTTTGAATCGGAATTGCTTATATTTTACTGTATGCCAACATTATTCAGTTGTGCGCTTTAACTATTGAGAGATATTAAAGTGCAATTAAAGTAACAATCACGGCATGGTAAATTAGACTGCTGCTTGAACCTGATTGTTCGACACTCACGCACGGAGCCTATCCCACTTGGCTTTAGTTACTGGCAAGACGTAGCAATTGCCAAGTGAATTCGTTGCTTAAACTTTCTTTGGACGCAGTCCAAATAGTGCAGTGCCGATTCGTACGTGCGTTGCACCTTCTGCAATAGCCTGTTCCAGGTCTGCAGTCATGCCCATCGAAAGTGTGTCCAAAGAGTGACCTGATCGGTTGGCTTCCTCCAGTAGCTCTCTGAGTTGGCCGAAAACCTCTCGTTGCTGTGACGGGTCGGACACCGGTTTGGGTACGATCATCAATCCGCGGACGGTGATTCGAGGGAGATCTCGCATTTGTTCTAGCATCGGCAACAGTTGCGCCCTGGGTACTCCCGATTTTGACTCCTCTCTCTGCAAATTCACCTGTAGACAGATGTTGAGCGGTGACAGAATCTCGGTGCGCTGATCGCTGAGTCGGCGTGCAATCTTGAATCGATCAACGCTATGCACCCAGGAAAAATGATTGGCGATATCTCGAGTCTTGTTGCTCTGAATGCTGCCAATAAAATGCCACTCAATGTCTACATTGGAAAGTTGCTGCTGCTTGGATATTGCCTCTTGAACAAAGTTTTCCGCAAACGCTTTTTGTCCATATTCGGCGAGCTGACGTATCGCTTCTGTGCTGTGTAGTTTTCCGACAGCAATCAATTCAACAGAACCGGATTTGCGGTGTGAAATTTTCTCGGCGGCGTGTATCCTTTCTACTACACTTCGATAATTATTTCCTAGATCATTCGTTTTCATGGATCACAATGCACAGTTACTTACTTGATGTTTAATATATGGAAAATTCATTGAACATACCATCGGTTATATGATGGAGTATACGTGCCGGAATGATGAATGCTGCAAACGAAAGAGTGATATCCGCCCTCAATGAGTTGAATATCGAGTGCGACATAACGCTGCTGGACCATGAGACGAGAACGTCGACACAGGCCGCGAATACATTGAACTGTTCGGTTTCGCAGATTGCCAAGTCTATGATCTTCAAATCCGGGTCCGGGCAGGCTGTGCTCGCAGTCACGAGCGGCAACAATCGAGTACGAGTTGATTTGCTCGCTGAAATAATTGGGCAATCGATTGGCAAAGCAGATGCTGAATTTGTGCGCGCTGAGACCGGCTTTGTAATCGGTGGTGTGGCTCCCGTAGGCATGATCAAACGTATTGAAACTGTATTTGACAGATTTCTATTTCAACACGAAATTGTTTGGGCAGCCGCTGGCACTCCGAACTCTTTGTTTCCAATCAGGCGCAGTCATTTGTACAAACTGGCAGATGGGCGAATTTTCGACTTTACAGAGCCACTAGACTGAGTCGGTGGCAACAATTCCGTCTACGATGGTGTGAATGACTTTGCCACGTAGCTGCGATTTGCCGAATGGATTGTTCTTTCCGCTGCTTAGCATTCGTTCTGTGTCGAGCTCCCATGTCATGTCTGGATCAAATATGCAGATGTCGGCGAGCGAGCCGGGCGATAGCGTACCCGTATCCACCCCCAGTGTTTGTGCAGGATTGGCGGTCAGACAAGCGATTCCATCCTGCAGGCTAAGAACCTTTTCTTCAACCAGCTTCAGAGTCAAGGGAAGAAGAGTTTCCAAGCCAGAAATTCCAGCTACAGTTTGACTGAAAGGTGCTAATTTATCGTCGGTGCTGGTGGGTCGATGATCGGAACAGATGATTGAAATCGTTCCATTTTTCAGACCCTTGCGAAGCCCATCTCGATCGGACTCGCTCCGTAACGGTGGCAGTACATGACACAATGTATTGAAGCCCTGCACATCAGATTCTGTGAGTAGTAGGTTGTGGATCGCAACATCAGCGCTGACATTCAAACCGCTCTGTTTCGACTCGGCAATCATGTCTACTGATCGCGCACACGACAATTGGCTAAAGTGGGCTCGTACACCTGTGGTTTCTACCAATGCAAGGTCACGGGCAATCGCCACCGTTTCCGCTGCTTCGGGGATCGCTGGCAGTCCAAGACGTGCGCTCATCGGCCCCTCATGTACGCAGCCGTTTCCAGTCAGCCATGGATCGTGAGACTGAATGAACACCGTTATATCAAAGGTAGCGGCATACTGCATTGCGCGGCGCATCAGCAGAGTATTGCTCACGGCATTTCGTGCATTACTCACTCCGACGCAGCCAGCACTTCTGAGTGCGGCCATGTCGGTGAGCGATTCACAGCCGAGTCCGGTGGTCAGTGCACCGAGAGGGAAAATGCGAATTCCGCTGTGTTGCTGGGCATTCATTCGAATCATGTGTGCCATAGCAGTAGTATCGACCACGGGCTGCGTATCCGGTTGAATACACACCGTAGTAATGCCGCCTGCGATGGCTGCCATTGATTCACTTCTCATGGTTGAAGATCTCTCTGATCCCGGTTCTCCCATTTGCGTGCAAATGTCGATCAGACCGGGGCAGACAATCAGACCGGTTGCGTCAATTTCGCGCTCAATCTCGGATTCAGTGATCTCAGTCGAATACGAAATTCGATTGTCTTTGACGAAGATATCGAATTTTTCGTCAGTCAGGTTTGCGGGATCAATCACCCGACCGTTTCTTATGGCGATCACTGTCATGCTGTCGAGTGCGGCTTCTTGCCTGTGCCGCCCATAATTTTTGCCATTACAGCCATACGGACCGCTATTCCGTTGGACACCTGCGAGAGAATGACCGATTGTTTGCCGTCGGCAACCGACGAGGAGATTTCCAGTCCTCGATTGATGGGGCCGGGATGCATGACCAAGGCATCCGGTTTTGCCTGCTTGAGTCGCTCTTCGGTGAGTCCATAGCATTGAAAGAATTCGCGTCTGCTTGGGATTAGCTGGCCTTCCATTCTTTCCAGTTGCAGGCGCAGCATGACAACGATATCCACATCTTTCAGGCCTTTGTTCATATCGGTAAAAATTTTGACACCGAGTTCTTCTATTCCTGTCGGAATTAGCGTCCGCGGGGAAATGATTCTAACCTCACCCGTGTTCAGCTTGTTCAGTGCAATAATTTCTGAACGTGCCACGCGTGAATGCAGAATATCGCCGACCAGTGCGACGGTTAGGTTTTCAAAAGAGGGTCTATGCTGGCGAATCGTGAGCATATCCAGCAAAGCCTGTGTCGGATGCGAGTAACGCCCATCTCCAGCGTTGATTATGTGAACGTGACTCGGAACATGCCGCGCGATCAGATCGGCGGCTCCACTCAAATTGTGACGAACTACGAAGGTATCCGTATGCATTGCCTGCAGAGTCTTTACAGTGTCGAGGATGGTTTCCCCCTTGGTTGTGGACATCTCATCCGATTGCAGGTTGATTACATCGGCTGATAGTCTTTTGGCAGCAATCTCGAAAGTGGTCCTGGTACGAGTGCTTGGCTCGAAAAAGAGATTGACGACGGTTTTGCCTCTGAGCAGGGGAACTTTTTTTATGTCTCGGGTTGCGAAATCAATAAATGATTCCGCTGCTGTGAGTAATTCTTCAATCAGTTCGCGGGGCAGTTCCTGCAGTGAAATAAAATGCCTGAGCCGTCCGTTGTTATCAAGTTGTACATCCTGAGGCATTGAAGAGTGGTTTATTCGTTGAACAAGTCGGAGTAAGTCAGTTTGCCGCTTGGAGATATTTTGAGGAATTGATTGTTACTGAACGACATCGTGTGTCCCACAATATCGGCGGAAAGCGGTAGTTCGCGATTGCCTCGATCCAGTAAAACAGCCAGAATGACTGAAGACGGTCGCCCCCAAGCGAATAATTCGTTCAGTGCGGCTCGAACTGTGCGGCCAGTGTGCAGAACGTCATCAATCAGAATGACATGACGCTCATCTACTCCTACCGGCAGGTAAGAAGCACGCACTTCGGGGTTCATCCCTATTTGACTAAAATCATCTCGATAGAAAGAGATGTCGAGCGCACCAAGGGGTTCTTCGAATTGCAACACTTCGTGCAGATATTCGCCAACCCACAACCCACCACTTTGAATGGCGACAAGAAGTGGAGAATTTTCCATCATCGGCTTGATCGATTGCGCCATGGAATCAAGCAGATTCTCAATGGGAAGTTTGTCTGGACGATTAGGACTCAATTTTGTGCTATGAGATATGGTTGATTCTGCGATCGGGGGTTAATTCCGCTTTATTTGTCATTGTACAGCGTAGTAATTGCAATCCAAAATTGAAAAGATGCCTGTTCGGTCGTTTCCATACTTGTAGTATCGACGAGATGCTGTCCAGAGGCATTTTTTGGAAACGTAAGTCATTGATTTTTTGCGCAAAATCCAGAGCTTGAACTTTCGTTTACCCCACAAAATCGCCTGAAAACAGGGTTTTTGGGCACTTTTCAGCCTTCAAGGCCAATTTTTACCCCACTTCAATCCCCCTCGTGCAAGGGCTGAAACAAGCCTGGGTCAAAGTGCTTTTTCGTTCATAATATGTTGTTTTAATTGATAAATAATGCCATGAGCCAGCCTCTTTCAAGTATAATACTGTTAAATATTAATCGGCAGCACTCAATCCAAAGGAGGTCGAACTCATGGCACCGGTTCATTATGATTTATTTTGGCAAGACTATTTCGACTATTGCGAACTGGATCGACTGCGAGGCATCTTTGCCCAGATTGACCTCACCGAGGTGAGCCGCGAAATTCGTCGTCACCGCAATGGCAAAGGCAGACAGGACTGGCCGATCGAAGCCATGCTGCAAGCGGTATTGGCCATGATCGTGCTGCAGCACCGAAGCGTCGCTTCCTTTCGCCGCGAACTGATGCGCAATCCCACTTTGATGATTGCTTTGGGCTTTGAGCTCAAGGCGGCCGCCAACGGCGAGCCCAAGCCTGTGGCTCGCTACCGGGTGCCATCCGATGGTGCCTTTAGTCGCTTTAAGCAAACGCTCATCGAGGTGGATGAAGCCACCGGTTGCGTTCAAGCGCTGTTTGAAGCCCAGCGTCACAAGCTGACTGACCTGTTGCCGGACTTCGGTCAACGGGTCGGTTACGATGGCAAAGCGATCCAGTCTCATTCCACCGGCCGCAAGCTGGCTCACCGGGTGGACCCGCTCAGCGGCGAGTGTCTGACCTCCGACCCGGATGCGACTTGGGGCTGCCATAAACAGTTCGGCACCGATTCGAATGGCAAAGAGGTTCAGACCAACAAGCGATGGTACGGTTACGAGTTGCATCTATTGGGCGATGTAAATTACGAGTTGCCCATTGGGTTTACGCTGGCACCGGCCCACGAATCCGAGCATCCGCACTGTGAAACTTTGGTGTCGGAGTTTATCGGTTCAGCATTGTCCAAGCGCTGTGAAAGCTTTGTTGCCGACCGCGGTCTGGACAGCAACTCGTTAAGAAAGCGGTTGTTCGAGGCGGATATCCTGTCGGTCATTGCCAATCGCAACCTGTGGCAGGATGAAAACCTGGACCCGGACCAGCTTCGGGTTGCCACCCGTTGCCTGGATGAAAACAAGTTTGACACTCTGCTTCGAACCGAACATGGCGATCTTTACTGCAAGTGTCCGGAAAGCGAGCAAATCCGGCCGATGCATTATCAGGGCTACGAAAAAAAGCGCGGCACGCTCAAGTGGGCCTGTCCGGCTGCGGTCAATGATTTCCAGTGCCAGGGTCGAGACGAGTGTTATCGTCTGGGCAACGTCACCGCCGGTGCCAAGACCCGAGTGGTGCGCGTCAAAGTGGATCCGGATCATCTGCGAGATTTTGGTGAATTGCCGCATTCCACACTCAAATGGAAGCGCCTGTATAAACAAAGAAGCGCACTGGAGCGGATCAATTCCAGGATTGCCGACAGTTTTTTGATGCACAATCACTATCTGCGCGGACAACGGCGCATGCAATGGCATTCGTTTAGCAAAAAAAGCTATTCGTTTAACAGTTCGGTATTTTCCCAAGATTTGGACGACCTGCAGCTGATCAATGGTTCAGTTTTTTTAGGCCGTTCTAGTTCTTCGATTGGCATTCCTGAACCGCTCATCCGGACGCTTTGAGATGCGCGGACACGACCGTCCTGGACGTTCCTTTTGCAGACAATTACCGATGCTGTGAAGAATGTTCGATACCGCGCTCGAAGCCAGTTGCCAGTTGCCCAGCATCAGCGCTTCAAAGTTTCTCGCCACCGTCACCAGCACATTCTTGAAATTCGCACGCATCTTGGGTTGATCGCACACAGCACCCGTATTCAGGTCGTCTTCCAACTGGTTACCGAACGAGCGAGACAGCGCCAGCAGCACAAAATGAGCATACAGCTCCTGTTTCACGCCGCGCTCGGACTTGGCGTGAAATTGCTCGATTTCCACCAACCGCTTGGAGATTTTGTACAACTCTTCAATGCCCCAGCGGCCGTGATACGCATCCGACAGTGCGGCGACCGGAAACTGGTTTTGATCCAACAGCGTGGTCGCAAGACAGTAGTCATTGCCACCGGCGCTGTATCTGACGCAGCGCACCCGGATCGGGTGCAAGGTTTTACCCGGATGACGCCGGCGCCAGTGCCGGGCGCGAGACTCGCTCGGCAAAACATCAATGACGCGTTCATCCTCGCAGCCGTCAATGAACTCATCAAAGGCACCTGCACTGCCACGCTTGAGGCGAAAAATACAGTCGATGCCGCGTATCGCATGCTGGCGCAACAACTCGAACGAATAATAACCGCGGTCGTATACCACCACTTCGCCCGCCCGGCACCATTTCAGATGCCCGAGCGCGGGCTGATGTTCGTCCAGGTGCGACAGCAACTCAAAATCCATTGGCATGCGGTCGCCCAGCCGGTACAAACAACTCACCAGGCCTTGCGGATAGTAACAACCCTGGGAAGGCAGGGAATAGCCGGCTTCAAGCAGCGCCCGCGGCAAGTTGATTTTGCTCCCATCTACCGCCAGCAGTCGCCGGCCGCACCACTCGCGACGGGCATCCTCACCCAAGTGCTCATCCAAACGCGCCAGCACCTGCCGATAGACTGTTTTGAACACCTGCTCATCGAGCTTGTGGCGGGCGACACACATCGAGGACGCCACTGGCGGCTGCGGCTGTGGCAGCTCCACACCCAGCAGCCGACTCTGAGCCCACAATTCGTTGACCGTGATCTGATAGCCCTGATGATTCTTTGAAAACACCAGACGGAACACAAACAGCATGATCAGCAACGTATTGAGCACCCGTCTTCGCTGTTGCCAGCGTCGATCGTATTGCTCAGCCACCGCGGCTGCAATGCTGATAAAATCACGCCACATGCGCACAAACCGGTCATCGGCAGAACCGACCGACGGCTGCCGCGGCGCAACTCGCCGGGGCTTTTTGGCCTCACCTTCGAGCAGCATGCGACGGGCATCGGCCGCCAATGGCATCACATACACATCCTTGATGGTCTTGTCAGAGCGCTTGACGGTCTTGCCAATCCGCTGCCAGCCCGCCGCCCGATAACTGCTGGCGCTAAAACGCGCCGCTTCAACGAAGGTCTCCATCAGCACCGGCCGCACGCCCCATCTTGTCTGCCAATCGTCTGCCATGCACCGTGCCGCCAGCGACAATGCCTTCGAGGCCAGGTTCGACACCTGCACCCAGGGCAAGATCAAAAACCGCGCATTTTGCACCACCTGCTTCAAACGCTTCTTGTAGCGCACCGGTTGCCAGCCGATCCATTCATCCCGGCACGGCAACTTCGCACTGGCCCGCTGAAACAGCAAACAACCCAGCCGCCGGTTATCTTTGTCAACAATGAAATAACGCAAGTGACATCCCATCGGCTGACGGTAGCCCAGATAATGATAACGATCCACCAGCTCGTTCCACTGCGCCTTGTCCGCCTCGCACTCCACCAACTGCAGCGCAATCGGCGACAGCTCCGACAAACTCGCCACCACCGCCGCACCCGGCTCACTCCGCTCGCTCAACTCCAGTCGCTTGCGGCCCCCCCGAACCTTCGTCTCATCCTTGCCCGGCAAGCGCAATACACCCGCAGCCTGCAACTCCTCGAGCATCTTCAAACACGCATAAGCGCTGTTGACGCCCCCATCCGTTCGCCAATCCAAATGCTCACAGATCGTCTGCGCCAACTCGTTGCGACTTAAGCGCGGAAAACTGTCAACCGTCTGCTGGACCTCGACCAATTGCTGGCGCGTGAATCGCTGCCCGCAAAAGGTCGTCCTGTGCAATCGCTTGATGCTGTCGTCCATCGCGTATTCTCCTGATAAGCTTCAATGTTCACTGTTATTTTCGCAGAACCGGTGGTGTTTGTCAAGGGCTCAGGACAATTTTTTTGCACTCAAAAAACATGATTTACATCAATGACTTGCAAATCACCAACGACCACGTGTTCGGAATTTTTCAAAACGAATGCCATTGACGGCGCATGGCGCTGAGAATCTCCATGTCGATGACGGTGATGCTGGCGGCGGCTTGTTTTGCCATCGAGGCCGGACAACCGCAAAACATGCGCTCGCTGGTCAAGCCGCTGGCCGCCTGACCTCGCCCCTTGGCGGGGCCTTCCAACCGAGCGATACAGGTTCTGCGTTGGCGGGCGGTTCGGTGCGCCCGAATTTCGTCAAGCTCGGCAAACTCAACCGTCTCTTGCTGTGCAAACACCCGAATCGAGGGAAAATGACGTTGTGATTTGAAAATTCTCTCCAAATTCCACTTTTCAAGCACATTTGGTCTACTCGGAAAACCGTAAAATATCGCCCAACGAAAAAGTCTCGTCCAAGTCTTGATCTTGTGAAATTTTACTCTCACTCTATACTGAATTGTCGGTTTGTCATCCATGTAATCTGCTCAGCAGATTTCCAGTTTGCGAAACATTCGAAAACAGACTATTCCGAGATTCACATCTCAGGATGAGAAGAAGGTTTCCAGTATGATTTCTGCTGCAACCATGTTACGTAGATCCATTTTTTTATTGCCGGGTATACGCTGACTAGCTGAATTTATCCGATGCATTGACTCTTCGGTACTTAATCTTTCATCAACCAAGTGTACAGGTAGGCCGAATTTCTCACCGAGCCACACACTAAAGCGTTTAATTTCGTGCTGGAGCGGCGTGTCTTTTTCCGCATCGTTATACGGAAATCCAACGATTAACTTGCCAGGCTGCCATTCACTCACTAAATTGCAAATTTTTCTCTCATCTGCTTTTCCATCGTGAACGCGAATGGTGTCTATACCTCGAGCGGACCTAAGCGATTCATGTCCTACGGCTACCCCAATCCTGCGTGTGCCATAGTCAAATGCCAGCACATTTGCCTGTTTATTTGTTTCTGTGGAGGCGGGTGTCAAGTCTCTTGGCAGTCAACAGATTTTCAAAATAGTACCGATAAGGAAGCATCCCTTTGGTATGGACGGACTACCGGTTCTTGCCCGCAAATTCATTCAGCCTGAGCACAGCACTCGCCGCGTGATCAAGCATGCCCGGCGAACGTAGACAGTGTTTCGATATCTACTCCAACGAGAGAAGCAGCTCGCTGCCATCGCTCGTGGATCGGTGTGTCGAAAATGATGGAGCTGTCGGCAGGAGCGGACAGCCACAGGTTCTCTTGCATTTCCTCCTCCAGCTGATCGCTTTCCCAGCCGGAAAAACCGAGCAGCGGCATGCACAGCTGTGGCCCCCTGTGTTCCGCTATGGCTTCAAGCACATCTTTTGACATTGTCAGCCCCAAATTCGACCCGACAGGGATGGTTGCTGCCCAACTATTGGCGGAATCATGCAGAATGAGTCCTCTTTCCATTTGAACAGGTCCGCCGAAATGTACCGGAAGTATTACTTCTGGTACATCGTCAATCTGCAGATCAAGCTCTTTCAGAATATCTTTCAGGAACAATTCTGTGGTTCGATTCACAACGATTCCAAGGGCACCGTCTTCGTTGTGTTGACAGATCAGAACTACGCTACGTTCGAACACCGACTCTGTAAGAGACGGCATTGCTACGAGAAATTGATTGGTAAGCCAAGCCATGTATAAAAACCTATATGCATATTATACTCAATGCTCTCTACACTCCCTTTACTGTAAAGACAGAGTTACTCTTGTATATGTTCCATCTGAGTCGCTGAATTCACAGAATAGATGAGAGTTCAGACCTTCCAGTTCTGCCGATGAGGGATACGCCATGAACCTCGGCTTATTGCAGAAAGAAGTTTGGAATAATACTGACGCAGATGATTGTGATTATTGTGACGGACCTACATTTAACCGCCGTCACACAAGTCTTGCTTGTCGAAGTTCTTCGAGAGCGATTAGCTGAAATCATGGTATGACGAAATAAGTCATTTAGTCCGAAATTGAGGGAAAAGTTGAGAAATACTAAGCGAATAAACCAGAATAAAAAGCGGCCCGTAGGCCGCTTTTCTAATGGTGTGAATTCTCACTTGTTAATCCTAGCGAATCATTCACTTATTCCCTGAGGGCCATTTTATAATATCGGAAAGTTTAATGCAAATTCGTGTCAAAATTGGTTTTCGCTTTTCCACGAAATGAAGCAAAGAGTCTGTGCTGAATTACTTATGACATTCTTTGCCGACGAAACCAGCAGACATTTCCGTTCGAAACCCTACTGCAGTAAAAGATGAAATATAGACTAGGTCTTGATATTGGAACTAACTCCCTTGGCTGGTGTGTTCTTGAGTTAAATGGTGAAAAGGAACCAATCAACATTGTTGCAAGTGGAGTTCGAATATTTTCAGACGGTAGAGAGAAAAAGTCAAAAGCGACTCTTAAAGCCAGCAGACGAGAAGCCAGGTCTGCACGCAGACGGCGTGACCGATTTATCCAACGTCGTACGTTCTTACTGGATGAATTGACAAAACATGGTTTGTTTCCTGAAAGCATAAACGAGCGATTGACGTTGCAAAAATTGAATCCATTGGAACTTCGAGCCACCGCATTAATGGAAGAATTGCCTCTCTATTATTTTGGCCGTGCGCTTTTACATCTAAATCAGCGCCGCGGTTTCAAGAGCAATCGAAAAGACACGAGTGAAGACAATTTAAGTGGGAAGATTTCTCGGTCAGCGCGGAAACTGTTGGAGCAAATGGAGTTGATTGATCCTGAAAGTTCAGAAATTGACTCTTTAAACCTCTCTAAATCTGAGAAGAAGCAAGCAAGGCAGCAAGAAGCACAAGCAAAAATCCATGCTATTGAGTTGCTGAAGCAAAAAACAGACCTCACATATGGTTCATTTTTGTGGAACCGTCAAAAGGATGGACTAACGACTCGCGCAAGGCCCCAAAGTGACGGAAAGTTGTATGACATCTATCCGACGCGAGAATTGGTTCAGGATGAATTCGAGAAAATGTGGAAAGTGCAATCGAGATTTTATCCGAATGTTTTAACTGATAGTCTGAGAGAACACGTATTCGAAATTATTTTTTTCCAGCGCAATTTGAAATCACAACCACTAGGCAAATGTAGTCATTTCCCGAAAGAAAATCGAACCTACCGAGCTATGCCAAGTTTTCAGCGATTCAGAATTTATCAAGAAGTAAGCAATCTTGAATGGAGTTCTAGTCGCGTACGCGAAAAAATAATTTGCCACAAAGCAGCTCGAGATTCCGCAATTGAAATGCTGGAACGTCCATCCATAAAAAAGAACCCTACATATAACAATGCTGCAGTGAGTTTCCACGCTTTGCGTACCCAACTCAAAAAGATGGACGTTATGGATGGTGATTGCAAATTCAATTTTGAATCGGAAAGTCGTAGGGGTTTCGAGGGAAATCAGACAGCGAACATAATGCAGCATGAAGACTATGTCGGTCAACAGTGGCATAGTTGGCCATTGGAAAAACAGGATGATTTTATTTCGATAATTTTGGATGATGATTTGGATGACGATGATGTAGTACGTATCGTGGCTGAGAATTTTGGTTTACTTGATCATGCAGCTCATAAGTGTGTAAACGCTCGTTTAGTGCCAGGCACAGCAAACCTATCGATTAGGGCCTCAAGAATTCTGACAGAGTTCATGCGTGATGACATGTTGATTCAGTCTCGTGCTGTCGAAAAAGCAAGTCAAGAAGTTTCGGAATTTGAAAATCCATATACGAGACAAAAAGACGGAGAGGTGCTTGATGAACTCCCGTACTACGGAAGAGCAGTAAAAGGTCACATAATTCCCGGAGATTCTAATGCGACGGACGAACAGAAAAGAATTGGAATGGTGTCAAATCCAACAGTTCACATCGCTATGAATCAAATCAGGCATGTTATAAACGAATTAATAAAGCGGTTTGGACATCCTTATTCCATCGCGATTGAATTGGCTCGTGATTTACCAGCTGGGAAGGAAGGTAGGTCAGATATCGAGAGGGAACAAAATAAAAATCGAAACGTTAATGAGAAGATTGATTCGCAACTTGAAGAATTGGGTCAGAAAAAGAATCGGGATAACCGTTTGCGGATGAGGTTGTGGAAGGAACAAGACTATCAATGTATATTCACAGGTAAGACAATCGGATGCGCAGACCTTATTTCGCCAGATTATGAAATTGAACATTTGATTCCGTTCAGCAAATCATTGGACGACAGCAGGTCCAATAAGATAATTTGCACGCGTCAATCTAACCGCGATAAGGGCAATAGGACGCCGTTTCAAGCGTTTGGCCATAATCCTCCAAACTATGATTGGGATGAGATCTATGATCGAGTACGAAAACTTCCAAAACCTAAACAATGGCGGTTTGAGTGCGACGCTCTACAAATTTGGTATCGCGATCATGATGACTTTACGACGCGACATTTGAATGACACTAGATATATCGGAAGATTGGCAAAGGAATATCTTGAGAAAATTTGTCCGTTCAACAGGATTGACGTTCTAACTGGGAGGTTAACTTATTTACTTCGTCACCATTGGGGGCTAGATGGCCTAACACAGAAAGTGAATCAAATTTCGTATGGTCGTGAGGTTAAAAGTCGCGATGACCACCGGCATCATGCTGTAGATGCAATTGTTGTAGCCATGACGAATCGCTCAACGTTACAGAAAGTAGCGACAGCCGCAAATCGATCTGAGCAAGATTTTGAAAATAGATTGTTCCCTGAATGGCGAGATGGTCAGAGTTCAATTGAACCTTGGAAAGAGTTTCGAAAGGAAGTTAGAAAATCGATTGAGAATATTACGGTATCACACAAGGTTCGACGAAAACAACTGCGACTCGGAACCACGGATGGAGAGTTGCATAATCAAACAGCATATGGAGTAATTTCCGGACCTGAAAGGGGTTACTCGTTTGTTGTAGTTCGACATCCAATGGAAAAATTTACCGGTAAAAATCATGTTGATACGATTCGAGATAATTTCCTGCGAAAGAAATTCCAAGCCGCGTTTCAGAAGGAAGGTAAGACGGGGGTGAGAATTTTAGCAGCGCAAATGGGTATTCGAAGTTTGCGTTGCGTGGAACGGAACAGAGTAATTCCAATCACGGACAAAGACGGAAATAAATATAAAGCCTATCGAGGAGATTCCAATTGGGGAATTGAAATTTATTCATTCCCACTAGGTCATCCCAAATTTGGCAAGTGGGAAGGTGTTGTGATTTCACGATTCGATGCAAATAAACACGACTTTCAACCTGGTTGTACATATAGACCCCATCCTGCAGCTAAGCTTGTGATGAGACTCCAAATAAATGAATGTATTGAAATTGAAAAGAATGAAGTTAAGCCAATCATGAGATTACAGAAGATGGATCTGAGCGGTAGGATGAACTTCGCGACTCATACAGAGGCAAATGTGGACAAAAGACACAGAAATAGAGACGACGACTTCAATTATTGGACAAAAACAGCAAATTCACTTCGACAATTCAATGCTCGAAAAGTTCATGTTAGTTCAACTGGATGTGTAAGTTATGAGCGACGTGACAAGGGGTTTCTTGAACATTCGACAATTGCATGACAGGTCAGATTGTAGAGATTACAAAACCTGGCTATTGGCTAAACAAGCGACATGGCTTTCTTGAGGTTTCGTATGAGAAGGAAAAAATTGGAAGGATTCCTTTTGATGACATAGCAACGGTCATTATTGCGGTTCCAGGATGTTCTATATCCACCGTGTTAATTGACCAGTTGAGCCAGCATAATATACCTTTAGTTATTTGTGGACGAAATTATCTGCCTTGTAGCATAGTCCTACCTTTACAGGGATATGGGAGGCAATACCAAGTCATGCAATCTCAAGTTGAACTGACTGCACCTCACAGAAAAAGAGCGTGGCAAAGAATTGTAAAGGCAAAAATCAATAACCAAGCAGAGACTCTTGTTAGAGTAGGGCAAGAAAGTAGTCAGATGGAACGTCTTGTACGTAATGTGCGATCAGGTGATACTGGGAATTGTGAAGCTCAAGCGGCTCGAATCTATTGGCCAAAGCTTTTCGGTTCGAGCTTTCGTCGTGATCAAAATGCTGGTGGTTTGAATTCCGCATTGAACTATACGTACACGATTATCCGTGCCTGTGTAGCGAGGGGAGTTGTTGGTGCGGGATTACATCCCACCTTTAGTCTACACCACAAGAATCCTCAAAATTCTCTAAATTTGGTGGACGATTTGATGGAGCCACTTAGACCTATAGCGGATTACATGATTTGGCAAATTGGTATTGAAAAATTTAATGAACTCGTACCAGAGAACAAAGCAACTCTGGCTTCTATTACGACAACGGAGACGCCTCTATTTTATGGTCGGAAGTTTGAGGAGGTGTCGCCGCTATCTTTGGCTACAGTAAAAATATGTCGATCATTTGCAAATTATTGCCGTGGGGCAAGAAGTGATTTCCTTATGCCTGCACTACCGAATCCTCTGGATCTTCAAGGGTTGTGACTAGACGGACGCACCTAAGCCCATATAGGATAATGTGGCTATTTGTAATGTTTGATCTGCCCGTAGGCACTAAACGGGAACGAAAGGAAGCAACTGAATTCCGAAAGCAGCTTCTTAATCGCGGATTTGAAATGTCTCAATTTTCGGTATATTCGAAGTACTGTGCTTCTAGTGAAAAAGCGGAATCGGTAGGTGGCAACATCCAGCATATTTTGCCTCGAGGAGGAAAAGTTGATGTGCTGACGATAACTGACAAACAATTCTCGAAAATGAAGCGGTACTATGCTAAGGAACAGTTGGAAAATGAAGATCGACCTAGGCAATTACATCTATTTTAAGGGTTATTTCCAACTCGAAATTGGAAATAACCCTTTACTAACAAATGCTTCCATCTGTCCAGATTTTACCACAGGGAATAAGTGGTGCTAGGACAACACCATAGTTCAGTGCGTCTTTGAACGGAGAGATTTTACCACAGGGAATAAGTGGTGCTAGGACAACAACCTATGGGTGCACTATCGGTGGTGTTAGGATTTTACCACAGGGAATAAGTGGTGCTAGGACAACAGTTCTCGCATGATAACCCTATGCACAAAGGATTTTACCACAGGGAATAAGTGGTGCTAGGACAACCTGTTACATCACTGGAATAAATCATAAATTGGATTTTACCACAGGGAATAAGTGGTGCTAGGACAACTGGATCAACCTGTCGCTTTTCCAGTTATGGGATTTTACCACAGGGAATAAGTGGTGCTAGGACAACCCAATTAGCACACTGGGGCGTTTTTCTAAAGATTTTACCACAGGGAATAAGTGGTGCTAGGACAACTCCTCATCATAACGGTTCGCCAATTCCTCAGGATTTTACCACAGGGAATAAGTGGTGCTAGGACAACTACTCCGGGCACACATATTTCATGTATCGGGATTTTACCACAGGGAATAAGTGGTGCTAGGACAACCCAGAAGCCTATGCAGTAGATAAGATACTCGATTTTACCACAGGGAATAAGTGGTGCTAGGACAACTGCTTATATGTTGTGCTTTCCTGTGCTTGAGATTTTACCACAGGGAATAAGTGGTGCTAGGACAACCATCATAGTCGTCTCATTGATAGGTATCAGGATTTTACCACAGGGAATAAGTGGTGCTAGGACAACAACTGCTTGATGTTCTACCTGTTCTAGTAGGATTTTACCACAGGGAATAAGTGGTGCTAGGACAACGACCTACAAATTGTTTGCTCCGCCATACGGGATTTTACCACAGGGAATAAGTGGTGCTAGGACAACTGAAGCCTGCTATTGGATCGCTAGACACACGATTTTACCACAGGGAATAAGTGGTGCTAGGACAACTATTTCTTATAGCGGTGGTATCTCCCAATTAGATTTTACCACAGGGAATAAGTGGTGCTAGGACAACTGAGGGCCAGTTGCACATTCGTATCCGTATGATTTTACCACAGGGAATAAGTGGTGCTAGGAGTCTGCGCCGTAGAAACTTGAATTCAGGACATTATAGAAATCGAAGCAAGTGGTGCGGGGTTGAATTGCCAAAGCGAGCAGAAGTATGAGTCGATACGAAAACGAAAGAAACAATAATAAGTCATGTAAAACAGATAGTTAGGATATAATTGAAGTCATTAGCATTATTTCCAAACAAGATTTGATTGAGGACCAAGAGCATGCCAACCCGTTTTCGTCGTTATGACCCGGAACAACCGCTGTTGCTGCCGCCCGACCTTCGCGAATGGTTGCCGGATAATCATCTGGCGCATCATATCCGGGATATAGTGGAGCGGCTGGATTTGTCGGTGTTTTATGTGCCATATGCGGGAGATGGCCGGCGCAACATGCCGTATGATCCAGCGATGATGGTGCAGGTGCTGCTGTATGCCTATGCCACCGGAGTGGTGTCGTCGCGCAAGATAGCCCGGCGTTTGCACGAGGACGTGGCATTTCGGTATTTGTCGGCGGAGAATTTCCCGTCGCATCGTACGATCTGCGAGTTTCGTCATCGTCATCTGTCGGATTTCAAAGTGTTGTTTGTAGAGGTGCTGCGGATTGCCCAGCAGATGGGAGTGGCGAAGGTTGGCAAGATTGCGGTGGATGGCACCAAAGTGCGTGCGAATGCGAGCAAGCGCAAAGCGATGAGTTACGAGTATATGAAACGCGCGCGTGTGCGTTTACAGGCTCAGATTGATGAGTTGATTGGACGAGCGGCTCAAGCGGATGAGGAAGAGGATCAACAGTACGGTGCGGAGGGCGATGGCAGCAGTTTGCCGGAGGAACTGAGCCGGCGGCAGGTGCGCAAGGCAGCGATTGAAGAGGCGATGGCGCGTCTGGAGGCGCAACAGCGCGAGTTGGACGATGCCAAGGGTCGTAAACCACAGGACGAGGAGAGCAAACCGAGGCGCGGTCGTCCTTACAAGCGTGCCTATGGCGAGCCGAAAGACCAGGCACAGAGCAATTTCACGGATCCGCAGAGTGCCATCATGAAGACCAGCAACGACGGATTTCAGCAGTGCTACAACGCCCAATTGGCGGTGGAAGGTGAGAATCAGATCATTGTAGCGACACAGGTGACTGCGGATGCCACGGATCAGGGACGGTTGATGCCGGTGGTGGGGGAGGTAGAGGCGAATTGTGGTACGCTGCCACAGACGCTGCTGGCCGATGCGGGCTACGCGAATGAGAAGGATTTGGAGCGGTTGGAAGATCAAGGCATTGAAGGTTACATTGCGTTGGGCCGGGAGAAGCGATTGGCGTCAACCGAAGTGCACAATTCGGCGGTTCGGCAACGGATGAGCGAGAAGCTCAGAACCGCAGACGGTCGCGCTTTGTACGGTCAGCGCAAATGGTTGTCGGAGGCGCCGAATGGATGGATCAAGCACGTATTGGGATTTCGCCAATTCAGCCTGCGAGGATTGACAAAAGTGCAGGGTGAGTGGAATCTGGTGTGCCTGGCGTTGAACCTCAGACGGATGCATGGACTTCAAATTGGCTGAAAAACACAGGAATTGCCTTGAAATCGGTAAATCTGGGAGGAAATTCCCAAAAATCGAGTGTAAACCAGCAATTCAACATGAATTCTGATGAAATTCTGAAATAGACAATGATTTTCATCCGAAATGGATTGTCCGAACCCGGATTTAGACTAGTCTAACTTTCTGCAGCGCAGACTCCTAGGACAACTACCCAACATGGGCTTCGGTGGACAACAATGATTTTACCACAGGGAATAAGTGGTGCTAGGATAACTTCCCAGCGCATATCACTCACCGATGATTGTACCTTGCTGCCCGTCAATTGTTATACTATTGCTCAGCAAATTTGACTGCACCGATTGAGTTTGAAATTCACTCAAGTTGTAGTGGTGATTTCCCCCATTTTTGACGCATCAACTATCCAAATCTGACTGATTTGGATGACGTTTATGTCCAATTCGTAGCAATGAAGATCTTAGTTTATTCTGACCTGCATCTGGAATTTTCAGATTTCTCTGTGCCTTGCACAGGATATGACGTCGTTGTACTGGCAGGTGACATTCATTTGGGAGATCAGGGAATCAAATGGGCGCAAACATCGTTTCCCGATACTCCGGTAATTTATATTTGCGGCAACCACGAATACTACCATCGAGAGCTGAATGAAGTGCAGCGTGCTATTCGCGCACAAGCAGCAGGTTCGAATGTGAAATTTTGCGAGAATGAAACTGTCCAGATTGGCGACACCAGATTTCTGTGCGCAACTCTCTGGACTGATTTTTGTAATCTGGGAAATCCCGTCAGAGCCAAAATCAGCGCAGGCTTCTCTATGAATGACTATCACATAATCGAATATGGGACGAGACCGCTGCTACCGGATGATACTGAGGGGTTTCATTGGCGTTCCCGCCGCTATCTCGAATCGGAACTTTCCGCTTCAGTTTCGCCCGATACCCGAACAGTCGTCGTAACACATCATGCTCCATCGGTGCAATCGCTTCGTTACGAACGGATTGACGATGAACATTCTCCTGCCTATGTTTCGCGAATGGATGATCTAATTCAACGAAGCGGAGCCGATTTATGGATTCATGGACACACCCATGAGTCTGCAGACTATCGAATTGAGAACACTCGTGTTCTGTCGAATCCCCGTGGATATTCGTATGTAAAAGATGGTTGGGGAAATAAGAATTTCAAGCAAGACTGTATAATTGAGATTTGATATTTCTGAAAGTCTCTTAGCCTGCTTAGTTGATACTGCTGAAATAATTTCTCCATCCCGAAATTGTGAAAAATTGAACGATACAGAAGTGAACCTCGACGTTGAGGAAAATGTCGCGAGCCCGACGCGCCTCGACAAGGCCAATGCAATTCGCGCGCTCGCAATGGATGCAGTTCAGGCAGCCAATTCCGGTCATCCGGGAATGCCTATGGGAATGGCTGATATTGCAGAAGTGCTGTGGTGCGATTTTCTCAAACACAATCCAGGCAATCCTCAGTGGTGTGACAGGGATCGATTCGTACTGTCGAACGGTCACGGCTCAATGCTGATTTATGCGTTGCTGCATCTGACTGGATATGACTTGCCGATAGATGAAATCAGGCGCTTCCGACAACTGCACTCAAAGACTCCAGGTCACCCGGAATACAGTCTCACGCCGGGAGTGGAGACGACCACCGGCCCATTGGCACAAGGTCTGGCCAATGCGGTTGGATTCGCACTAGCTGAGAAAGTTCTGGCAGCCCGCTTCAATCGACTGGGCCACAAGATCGTGGATCATCATACTTATGTTTTCGTAGGCGACGGCTGTCTGATGGAGGGCGTGTCTCACGAAGTGGCGTCGTTTGCCGGAACACATCAGCTTAATAAATTAATCGTGTTTTACGACGACAACAATATATCCATAGATGGCGAAGTTGCCGGCTGGTTTACCGACAACACTCCGCAACGGTTTGCTGCTTACGGATGGCATGTTATAGCTGATGTGGATGGACACGACCCAAACCAGATTCGAGATGCCATTGATACTTGCAGGCAGCAATCTGATAGGCCGAGCATTATCTGCTGCAAGACCGTCATCGGTTGGGGGTCTCCGAACAAACGGGCCACTGCCGGTGCACACGGTGCACCCTTGGGGGAGCAGGAAGTGGCTTTGGCACGTGAGGAATTGGGTTGGCACTATCCAGCATTTGAAGTGCCGGATTCGATTTACGCGGCATTCGACAATGCAGCTCGCGGTATCGAATTGGAAACCAGTTGGAATGATCGATTCAAGGCTTACCAGTCTGCATATCCGCAGCTGGCAGAAGAATTTCAACGCCGAATCAAAGGAGAAATGCCTGCTGATTGGGAGAACGCAAGCGCACAAGCGATTGGTTCCGCGGATAGCTCGACAGTCGCCACTCGCCAATCTTCAAGAATCGCGCTGAACGCGTTCGGGCCATTGCTTCCCGAAATCATCGGTGGTTCGGCCGATTTGACAGGCTCGAATCTTACCTTCTGGGAGCAATCAAAAGCGATAACGGGAGAAGATGCCGAAGGCAACTATATATTTTTCGGTGTGCGAGAATTCGGCATGACTGCGATCGTCAATGGGCTGGCTTTGCATGGAGGTTTCATTCCTTATGGAGCCACTTTTTTGATGTTTTCGGAATATGCCAGAAATGCGGTTCGAATGGCTGCGCTCATGGGTATTCAGTCTATTCTCGTCTATACACACGATTCCATTGGATTGGGTGAAGATGGCCCTACGCATCAGGCCGTAGAACAGGCCGCAACATTGCGACTGATTCCGAACATGTCGGTTTGGCGTCCCTGTGATACCCAGGAAACTCTGGTAGCCTGGAAAGTGGCGATTGAACGAAGGAGCGGCCCCACCAGTCTGCTGTTGTCGCGTCAGGGAGTGCCGCAGCACCCGCGAAGCTCTGATCAAATCAAACAAATCAGCCAGGGCGGTTATGTACTGATTGACTGCGAGGGCGAGCCCGAAGCAGTGGTTATCGCCACCGGTTCCGAAGTCGGTTTGGCTGTCAGCGCGGCAGAAAAACTCACATCAAAAGGGATTCGGATTCGCGTAGTTTCCATGCCGTCGATCAATGTATTCGAAACACAGAGCGAGGATTATAGGAATTCCGTGATCCCACCGAATATAGTGAATCGCGTTATTGTCGAAGCTGGGGTTACCGCTCTTTGGGCAAAATATGCTGGCGCAAAGGGTATCGTACTTGGTGTTGACTCTTTTGGTGAGTCGGCTCCCGCAAAAGAAATTTATCAATTGTTCAACTTGACGGATAGTGCTGTGGAGCAGGCAGTGCTGAAACTGCTGAATTGAATTTCAGAATTCCGCGAATTCTCAACCAGACAAACATGCAGGTGATTTAAGTAATGTCGATCAGGGTAGCTATCAACGGATTTGGCCGCATCGGCCGCAATATTATGCGAGCGCTTCACGAATCTCCAAAACATCAAGAATTAACGGTAGTCGCGATCAATGATCTGGCAGACCGGGAAACCAACGCCCATCTGCTTCAATACGATTCCGTACATGGCAAATTGGCAGCCGAGGTGGCAATTGCAGACAACGGTTTTACTGTCAATGGAAATTTGGTGCGCACTCTTTCCGAGCGAAATCCGGCAGATTTGCCCTGGGGTGAACTGGGTGTGGATGTGGTGCTGGAATGCACCGGATTTTTTGCCAGCAAGGAAAAAGCCTCCGGTCACTTGCAAGCGGGTGCCTCCAAGGTCGTTCTATCCGCGCCGGGTGGTGGTGTGGATGCGACAATCGTATATGGCGTCAATCACAATATTCTGAAATCTTCTGATACGGTGATTTCCAATGCATCGTGTACAACCAACTGCCTTGCGCCCATTGCAAAAGTGCTGAACGATACTTTCGGTATACGTTCCGGATTGATGACGACTGTGCACGCGTATACCAATGATCAGGTGTTGACGGATGTATATCACCCCGACCTGCGAAGAGCTCGCTCTGCTACACAGTCAATGATTCCGACCAGCACCGGTGCTGCCGCAGCCATCGGACTGGTACTGCCGGAACTCGATGGTAAACTGGACGGGTTTGCCGTCAGGGTGCCGACTGTCAATGTTTCCTTGGTCGACTTGACTGTTCAAACCGAACTGGAAGTGACCGTAGACACAATTCATGATGCGGTCAAGGCTGCCGCGGATGGCGCACTTGCCGGAATTCTTACCTTTAACGACAAGCCGCTTGTTTCAATCGATTTCAATCATTCCTCGGTATCGTCCGTTTTCGAGGCTTCTACCACGCGAGTGGTTGGAGATAGAGCAGCCAAAGTTTGTTGCTGGTATGACAACGAATGGGCATTTTCGAATCGCATGCTGGATACGACGCTTGCATTCATGAAGGCAGCGTAGCTCTGCATCACATCTGACATGATCAAGCTTCAGCAGGCTGAACTCCGGGGAAAGCGCGTACTCGTTAGGGCTGACCTAAATGTTGCCGTACAAGACGGAGATATCAAATCTGAAGCGAGAATCCGCGCCTCTCTGGACACCGTAAAGTATGTATTGGACGCCAACGCGTCTGTACTGATCGTATCGCATTTCGGTCGGCCGCAGGAAGGCCGTTGGGAACAGCAGTATTCGCTGGCTCCAGTCACTCAGATACTTGAGGGAATGCTGAACCGGGAAGTGCTGTTTGTTCGAGACTGGATCGATGGTGTTGCGATCGAACCCGGACAGGTAGCACTATGTGAGAACGTGCGATTTCTGGAAGGCGAATCTAGTTGCAGCAGGTCACTAAGTCGACGCATGGCGAAGTTGTGTGATGTGTATGTCATGGATGCATTCGGTACTGCTCATCGCGATCATGCTTCGCTCACCGGCATTGTCGAATTTGTCCCGGTTGCCTGTGCAGGCTTACTGAGCCAGCATGAAATCAATTCGCTTGATAAAGCATTGGAGAGCCCTGACACTCCAGTCGTCTCCATTGTGGGCGGTGCCAAGATTGACGGCAAACTACAGGCACTGCGGCGGCTTTGCCGAACATCGCAGACGCTGATTGTCGGCGGAGGTATTGCGAATACTTTTCTCGCAGCAGCTGGCCACAATGTCGGACGTTCGTTATACGAGCCCACTCTGGTACCGGAGGCGATTGAAATACTGAATGAAGCTAGCCGCAACGATTGTGATATTCCGTTGCCGCAGGACGTAATCGTTGCTCCTTCACTGGATGGCACTCAGCAAGTTTCCGAAAAGGACATGCAACAAGTCGGGGAACTCGATATGATTTTAGATATCGGCAGTACGACAAGAGAACGCTATCGCTCAATTATCGAGCATTCCGGGACGATTATCTGGAATGGCCCGGTCGGGGTGTATGAAACTATTCCATTTGATGCTGGAACTCGAGTTGTCGGCCAAGCGGTTGCTTCGAGTACTGCATTTTCTGTTGCTGGCGGAGGTGACACTCTAGCTGCTTTGGAACAGTTTGGAATTTTGGAACAAATATCTTATGTATCGACGGGTGGTGGTGCTTTTTTGGAGTATGTGCAAGGTAACGCGTTGTACGCGATTGCTGCGCTGGAGAGCCATGCTGAACGGCATACAAACGCACAGGCAATAGCTTATTAAAGAATGACTTTAAGACAAACAAAAATAGTGGCAACTCTCGGTCCGGCTACAGATTCAGACGAGGAAATGAGCCGCTTGATCAAGAAAGGTCTCGATGTAGCACGAGTCAATTTCTCCCATGGTTCGGCGGACGAGCATCGGCGGCGTATCGGACTGGTACGCAAACATGCAGAAGAACAGCAAAGAGCTGTAGCAGTTCTTGCAGATTTGCAGGGCCCCAAGATTCGAATCACCAAATTTAAGGACGGCAAGATATTCATCAAGGAAGGAGACACGTTTGAACTTGATGTCGAGATGGATGACGACGCAGGCGTGCAAGATCGAGTTGGTGTGACCTACAAGAGTCTCCCGCAAGATGTCAAGCTGGGAGATGTCCTCATTGTTGACGATGGCAACATCGTACTGGAAGTCACCGAAGTTCTGGACCCAGTAATAAAGACCGTGGTACTGGTCGGAGGCGAACTTTCCAACTCGAAAGGCATAAATCGACAGGGCGGCGGATTGACGGCGGCCTCACTCACACCGAAGGATCATCAGGATATTCGTGTGGCAGGAGAGCTGGATGTAGATTATCTTGCCGTGTCCTTTGTGCGTAATGCAGTTGAGGTAAGTTTCGCTCGAGAATTGCTTCGCGTTACCGGTTGTCAAGGCGGAATCGTCTCGAAAATTGAGCGTGCGGAAGCAGTGGAAAAGATTGAAGAAATTGTAGATGCATCCGATGGAATCATGATCGCTCGCGGTGACCTAGCAGTAGAAATCGGTGATGCGCAACTGCCCGGAGTTCAGAAAATGCTCGCCAAGGTCGCACGCAGGCGCAATCGCTTTGTCATTACAGCAACGCAAATGATGACATCAATGGTCACCCAAACGACACCGACCCGTGCTGAAGTTCTGGATGTCGCCAATGCAGTACTGGACGGTACTGACGCGATCATGCTGTCTCAGGAATCCGCTATCGGAAAGCATCCGGCCAAAGTCGTTGCCGCTGTAGACAGGATTTGTCGTGGCTCGGAATCAACAGACCGATCGATTGATCGTATTGAGCGGGGAGATGATCAGTTTTCGAGTACTGAGGAAGCCGTCGCAATGGCTACAATGTATACCGCGCGCCACTACGAAGTGGCTGCGATACTTGCTCTCACCGAATCGGGCTCGACTGCCAAATGGCTTTCACAGTCGCTGTCGGGGATACCGATTTATGCAGTTACCCCGCATGCATGGACGCAACGACGAGTTACGACGTTCAGAGGCGTACATCCGATCAGATTCAACGTGAGCAAGAAATCAGACAAGCCGATTGAAGTGCAGGCAATGAAGAAATTTCTTGAAGAAAAAATCATCAAGAAGGGTGACTTGCTGTTAGTAACTCGTGGAGAGCAGACCGGTGTCCAGGGTGGCACGAACACGATGAAAATCATTATGGTGTAAATCGCAGAAACCAAGAATTTGCTGGATAAATGCATTTCGGCATAGAATTGACAGCATAAGACTCAAATCATCACGAACCAATCGTTGAACAATCAGACAAGGGAGATAACAACGATGCAGTTGGACACGCTTGAATCTACAGCGCAGGAAATGGTTGCCCCGGGACGGGGCATACTTGCTATGGACGAAAGTACTGGAACATGTACATCTCGATTTGAAAAACTGGGTGTCGAATCTACTGAGGCAACACGGCTCAGTTATCGAGAGATGTTGGTGACGACACCAGATCTATCTAGATATATCAGCGGCGCCATTCTGTTCGACGAGACTCTTCGTCAGAAAGTGGCAGGAGAGGTTCCCTTTGCGGAATATCTGGACCGCGTGGGCATCGTACCGGGAATCAAGGTTGATATGGGCGCGAAGGCGCTGGCAGGGCATCCGGGAGAGAAGGTCACCGAAGGATTGGATGGTTTGCGCGAGAGGTTGCAGGAGTACGTTTCGCTTGGCGCAAGATTCGCCAAATGGCGCGCGGTAATCACAATCGGAGAAGGAATTCCGAGTGACGCATGCATCATGGCCAATGCGCATGCACTGGCACGATATGCGGCATTGTGCCAGGAAGCCGGAGTAGTGCCAATTGTGGAACCGGAGGTTTTGATGGATGGCGCTCACACCATCGATACATGTCGAACTGAAACCGAGAAAACTTTATCGGTCGTATTTGATGAACTGCGTGAGCAGGGAGTCGCACTGAGCGGAATCGTATTGAAACCGAACATGGTAATTTCAGGAAAGAACTCTACAGAACAGGCGGACGTCAACGAAGTCGCCGAGCAGACCGTTCGTTGTCTGATGGCTACAGTACCGAGTGAAGTTCCGGGCATTGCATTTTTGTCGGGTGGGCAGACTGATGAACAGGCGACGCAACATTTAAACAGAATGAATCAACTTGATGTCGAAGTACCATGGCGACTCACATTCTCGTATGGTCGAGCTTTGCAACAGGCTCCCATGAAAGCCTGGAGCGGAGACGACAGCAAGCGGGGCGAAGTACATGGCAAGACATTGCAGCGGGCGCTGGTCAATGCCTATGCCTCAAAAGGTGAATATACGGCTGATTTGGAGACCGTATCGGCAGACGCTGGGTGATACATGACGATTAAGGTTAGATTTTTCGCGAGCTTGGCCGACCGGGTTGGTAGGCGGGAAACATCGATATCCAGCGACGGAATCCATACCGCCGCAGACGCCTGGAGTATGTGTGTGACAGACCTGCCGATTCCCGGAAATGCGCTGGTTGCGATCAATCAACAGTATGCCGACTTCAACGCAAGTGTTAAAGAGGGAGATGAAATTGCTTTTTTCCCGCCGGTTACAGGAGGGTAGCGATGCGAATCGAGGTGCTCGAAACAGCATTTGATCCATGGCAGGAAGTCGTCCAATATGAGACTTCGTTAACCGGCGGAACCTTTGGCGCGACCGCGGTGTTCGTCGGAACCATGCGTGACTTCAATGAAGGCGATTCAATAACGACAATGACGCTTGAGCACTATGCAGGAATGACGGAGCAGCATCTTATAAAGTTGGCCGAATCCGTATCGAGCGAACATGAGCTTTTGGATGTTTTGATTCTGCATCGAGTCGGAGACATTCAGCCCGGCGATCCGATTGTGCTGGCGGCAGTCTGGTCGGCACATCGCGCGCAAGCATTTGAGGCATGTGAAAAGATTGTCGAAGATCTCAAGTCTAGGGCGCCATTCTGGAAAAAGGAACACCTGTCCGATGGCGAGATTCGATGGGTGGAACACAATACTGTCGGTCCTAAACGGGCCATAAATTGAATTAGAAAACTTGTTATGGACGATAAAACGCGAACTGAAATTGAAGCTGCGACATTTCGTCGGCTAGTGGAACATTTTCGCACCCATACAGAGGTGCAGAACATCGATCTGATGAATTTGGCGAATTTCTGCCGCAACTGCCTGTCAAAGTGGTATCGCACAGCCGCCGACGAACGGGGACATGAGCTGAGTTATGAAGATGCCCGTGAAATCGTTTACGGGATTCCTTATTCCGAGTGGAAGGAACAATATCAATCAGAAGCGAGTGCCGAACAGAAAGCAGCCTATCAAGCGAGGCAGGACGCCGAGGCACAACACACAAATAAGGGCTGATTAATCCAAACCGGTTATCGCAATGGCTTACGCGCGACAACTGCGCTTTTCGTTTTTGATGCCGGTTGACATTCATCATCCAGCATTATCATCTGTAAGTTTCCGTGCATTCTTGCCAACTCGCCTGGTGCAAGCATGTAGGCAGGATTGAATTTTGGATTCACCTCTCGATAATTGTGATTGAACGTTTTCATCACAATGACACCTCCCGGTTTGAGTGCGGCCTGGAGGTTGTCATTCAGTTCGCGATTCAAATAATTGAAGCACACGATTGCGTCAAGCGAATGTGGTGCGAAACGGAAAACGCTTAAATCTGCGGCGACAGCATGGATGCGTGAATTTGACTCGACCGCCAATTCGTTGCAGCGTCGAAGTGCCTGGCGGCTGTAGTCGAGTGCAATGACAAAGCATCCGATACCTGCCAGAAACATCGAGTGGCGGCCGGCCCCGCAAGCTACATCTACGACAACATCGAATTTTCTGAACAGATTGGCATGTTCGACCAGAAGCGGGTCGGGTTCCAAATCAACGTGATTCTCGCGATTTAGATACTTTCGATCCCATCGATTGCGATTGGAGTCAGTTTCCAACTTGATTGGCCTTAAAACTCGATTGTGAAGGGCTCAACCGTAACTTCCGCACCGGCTTCCAGATTTCCAGTTTCCAATGGCAGCACGATGTAGCAGTTTGCTCGACTCATGGAAGTCAGCACACCGGAACTCTGATTGCCTGTTGAATGAACGATGGCCTCTCCAGTTGGGCTGAACGAAAGGACCCCGCGTTGAAATTCAAGTCTTCCCGGTGTCTTAAAAATGGGTTTCAGGCTTCGAGCGGTCAGGCGAAGCGCAGTCGAAGAACCTTCGCCCTGCAACTTGTGGAGAGCAGGTTTTACAAATTTGTCGAATGTCACCATTACGGATACCGGATTTCCGGGCAAGCCGAAGAACCATGTTTTGTCGATCTTTCCGAATGCCAGTGGCCTGCCGGGTTTCATCGCAACTTTCCAGAGCGTCAACTCCCCAAGTGATTCGAGAGCCTGCTTCACAAAATCCGCATCTCCGACCGAAGCGCCCGCTGAGGTAACAAGAACATCAGCCAAGGCGGCACCTTTCTTGAGTGAGGCGACAGTTTCGTCAAAATCATCGCGAACGACTCCGAGGTCAATCGGCTCGACCTGCGCCTTTGTCAATAGTCCGTAAAGCGTGTATCGATTGCTGTCGTAGACATCGCCGGGATTCAAGGTTTCTTCGATTCCTTTCAGTTCATCTCCGGTCGAAAAGAATGCAACTTTCGGTTTGCGTCTTACCAGAATATCTCCACAACCGACTGAAGCCAGCAATCCCAGTTCGGCAATGCCGATCCGTTGCCCAGTTGTAACTGCAATTTCGCCAGCAGCGATATCTTCCCCTGCCTCACGAATGTGTTGTCCGATGCGATGAGTGTTTACGGTCGAAACCAATCCACCATCGACTGCACAGTCTTCCTGCATGATGACTGTATCGAGTTCATCGGGCACGACTCCACCGGTCAGGATTCGGATGCAATCTCCTTTATTGAGTGCACCGGAATAAGGAGTGCCAGCTGCTGAAGTGCCTGCCAGAGCATGTGTGGAGCTTTCGCCTTTGCGAGCAAGGTCGGCATATCTACAAGCATAGCCATCCATTGCAGAATTTCGATTAGTCGGAACATTTTGTGTTGCACGGATATCTTCTGCCGCAATCCGATGAAGTGCCTGCCGAATTGGCAGACGTTCGGTTTCGTCGATGGGTTCGATATTCCGCAGAATCGCGGCAAGCGCCTCTTCATAAGGCGTTGATGCGGAATCGCAGGCATCCATGTAGCGGGTTGCCTGAGCCATGTCAGCCTTGTTCACGTCTCCAGAGGCCTGAGCGTCCGCCAGATTTTTCAACAAGCTGAACGGATTCAATGACCATGCCTCGGTCAGATGCTTTGCACATGTCATAAACTGTGAGCAAAGCAACCTGTACTACGGTTAATGCTTCCATCTCTACCCCGGTTCTGTCGTAAGTCTCCGTTGTTGCGCGACAATAGACACTGGAGCTTTCCATTTGGCACTCCAACTCAACAGTAACGTGAGTCAGCGAAAGAGGATGGCATAGCGGAACAAGGTCAGCCGTGCGTTTGGCGGCCATGATGCCGGCAAGGCGCGCCACGGCCAGCACATCACCTTTTTTATTTCCTCGCGATATGACCTCTTCAAGAGTCGACAAAGACATGCGAATGTGACCTTCAGCAATTGCCCGGCGCGCGGTTTCATGCTTTTCGCCCACATCAACCATGTGAGCATCGCCTCGTTCATTAAAATGGGTCAATTTGGTCATAATTTCGAGAATCAGTTACTGTCATGATTCACACACAGTTGCAACATGATAAACTTATCAGCATGGACGATTCCACACTATTGCGATACAACAGGCAGATCATGATGCCGGATTTCGGTATTGAGGGACAGCGGAAATTCAGCGATTCCACGGTTCTGATAATCGGTCTGGGAGGATTGGGTTCACCCGTTGCGATGTATCTTGCTGGCAGTGGGGTCGGGCATTTGGTTTTGAATGACTTTGATGACGTTGAATTGTCGAACCTCCAACGTCAAATCGTTCATACGAGTGAATCGGTGGGCATGTCCAAAGTCGAATCAGCTGTTCGAACTCTTATCGCGCTCAATCCAGAAATTCAAGTGACTGGAATCAATCGGAAACTGAGTGAGGATGAGCTTTTTGAGCAGGTTGAAAGAGCTGATGTAGTTGTTGATGCAACGGACAATTTCGACATTCGATTTGCAGTCAATCAAGCGTGTGTACAAACCCGTACTCCACTGGTTTCGGGTGCGGCAATTCGAATGGAAGGACAGATGACGGTATATCGCCCCGACCTGGATGACAGTCCTTGTTTTCGCTGCCTCTACGGCCCGGAAGACGAGCCGGATGAACGTTGTAGCGAAACTGGAGTTCTGGGTTCACTATGCGGCACAATTGGCGCATTACAAGCGACTGAAGTTTTGAAGATCATTGCGGGAGTGGGAAAGACAATACACGGCAGACTGATATTGTTCGATGCAGCCAGAGTGGAGTGGCAGGAAGTTCGAATTCAGAAAGATGAACATTGCCCTGTTTGCAGCTCAAGCATGGCCGCTGTCCAGTCCGCAGTTTGAATGAATCACCTGGCTGAAACAATTTTCGGAGGAACGGAATATGGCAGCTGTTGAATCGAGAATGATTGAATTGGGTACAATCGCGCCTGAATTTACACTTCCAAATATGAACCCGAATATTGCCTCCACCAAAGTGGCTCTATCGGGCTACATTTCTGCCAAAGGATTCGTTGTCGCGTTTATCTGCAATCACTGTCCTTATGTAGTACATATCAAGCAAGCCTTTTCGTATTATGCCCGAGATTACAAAGACCAAGGGATCGCAGTGATAGCCATAAATTCCAATTCAGCCGTCGCATATCCCAGTGATAGCCCCGAAAATATGACAACTGACGCCATTCAACACGATTATGGATTTCCCTATCTCTACGATGAATCTCAGGAAGTGGCAAGAGCATACGATGCTGCCTGTACTCCAGATATTTATCTGTTCGATTCAGCACGCAAGCTGGTTTATCGAGGACAGTTCGATGACAGTCGACCTGGAAATAACATTCCCGTTTCCGGTACAAATTTGCGGGTAGCGTCAGATGCGTTATTGGCGGGCGAGTCGATCTCGTCTGATCAAAAGCCGAGCTTGGGATGCAGTATCAAGTGGAAAACGGAAAGAAACTAGGAATTGGCTGATTTCATTTGTTCGCTAGATAGAAACCGACTCCACTACATTTACTATATAGTTTGGCTTGTAGTTGCGAGTGCGTATTGAAAAATCTTCTGTTGGTAGCTCAAATCACAGATAAGGCGACGCCAAATGTTTGAAAAGGAAATCATTGGATACTCGGTGTTCGTCATCTATTTTGGAGCGGCGGTTCTGGGTACTTTGGCTCTTTATACTCGGCAGGTACTGCCAGTAGTCTATATCATTCTCGGGGCGATCATTGGGCCCGGAGGATTCAAACTGATTCCAGATTTACATCTTGTCGAAGACCTAGCCCATATCGGTATCATTTTTCTTCTGTTTCTGTTAGGAATTGATCTCTACCCACAAAAACTACTCAAGATTTTTCAGTCTGCTTCGCTTATTACGCTGGCATCATCAGTAGTCTTTTTCGTCGTCGGTTATGTTGTTGCCTTGGCATTCGGGTTTTCAAACATAGAGGCCGTCATCACTGGAATCGCGACCGGTTTTTCCAGCACAATCATAGGCATCAAACTATTGCCCACTACCGCTCTGCATCACCGACACATCGGCGAACTGGTAGTCGGGATTCTTCTGCTTCAGGACTTGCTTGCAATATTGGCCTTGGTTGTCATTAAGGAACTTGGAGATTCTCTAGAATTCAGCATAACAAGTCTACTACCTGTGGTGACTCTTCCTGTGTTTGTGGGTTTGACATTTCTCCTTGAGTACTTTGTCGTCCGCAGGCTTCTACATAGGTTTGAGCAGATTCGCGAGTATATTTTTCTAGTCACGATTGCGTGGTGTCTAGGATTAGGACAATTGGCTGGGGTATTCGGATTGTCGCCGGAAATCGGTGCATTGATTGCTGGTGTGGCTCTAGCCGCTTCTCCAATTGCCCGCTTCATCGCTGAACGTCTACATGCAATTCGTGATTTCTTCATGGTGCTTTTCTTCGTTGCCATGGGCGCACACTTTGATGCTAGTGCATTCGCGGCTGTAGCGCTTCCATCGATTGTTTTGGCGGGTTTGGTGCTTGCTGTCAAGCCGGTTACCTATCGATACCTTCTCACTTACTTCGACGAATCGAAGAAGACTGGTTGGGAGGCAGGCATACGATTGGGTCAACTAAGCGAGTTTTCCATACTCATTGTGTTTTTGGCAATCGCTTCGGGAATAATTGGAAACTTGGCTGCGAATTTTCTGCTTGTTGCTACCGTTTTGACATTTGCCGTGTCGTCTTATCTGATCGTGTTCCAGTATCCAACTCCGGTTGCGGTGTCGGACAAATTACGGCGCGACTGATCAGTTCAGTTTTTGATGGCGGGCGAATTGTCGCAAATTTATGATTCTGTCGTTGTTGCCGGTTGTGGATATACCGGCCGTAGGTTGATTGTTGATCAGGCCTTGCGAACGAAAAGAACTGTTGCTATTACCAACCATTCCGCCATTGAATTGCCACAGGTGGAGTCATTTCAGATTGACCTCGACCACAATTCTTCGTGCTGTATCTCATTGGACCGAGACACAGTTATTTTTTATCTTGTTCCACCGCCTTCAAAGGGCTCCATTGACACGCGAATTCGACGATTTCTTGGACAGGTTCTCGCTACTGCACCGGTTCGTCTGGTATTGATTAGCACCACGGGTGTTTACGGTGATTGTGAGGGCGCCTGGGTTACAGAAGATTCACCTGTAAATCCACAAACGGACCGAGCCAAACGTCGACATGATGCCGAGACATTCGCACAAGATTGGTCAACGCGCAACGACGTAGAATTGGTGGTTCTTCGGGTTCCGGCAATATACGGACCTGGCAGAGTTCCAGTTAATCGAATACGACAAGGCTTGACGCTGCCTCCGGCAAGTGAAAATGGCTACACCAATCGCGTTCATGTTGACGATTTGGTTGCGGTGTGCGTAGCAGCATCCTCACCATCAGTTCAATCAGGCATATTCAATGTTTCGGATGGTTGTCCCTTACGAATGATTGACTATATGAATCTGGTCGCGGATGTTTGGGGGTTGCCAACGGTAAACGAGAGTTTGGATTCCAAGAATTTGGAGCAGTTGAGTCCCGCCATGGTTGAATATCTACGCGAATCTCGAAAAATTGACAATCGTCGTATGCTACAAGAGCTGTCGATTGAATTGGCTTATGTGGATCTACGAAAAGGTCTTGAGGCATGTCTTCAGCAAAGCCAGTGAGGGCGTGAAACAGAATCCATAATAGATACAGCGGGCACCGAATCTCTAGTGGGCAGGGTTGGTGAGGTTGACTATCCGTGGATTCCACAATTTGATGGAACACGATCCGTGTGCTCCACACTCGCATCGCACCAGATTTTGGCTGTTGCTTAATCGGTCATCGTCGTAACAACTAGATGATTGTCCCAGCGACTGGTCTTGGTCAACAAATAGTTTGCATCGAGCGGGCTTACGGTGTGCGATATTGCGTCAACTACGACTACATCGCCCCTTCCACTGGTAACGAGGAATTCTCCAGGCTGATCAGCAAGTGCAATTCCACTGCTGTCGAAGGCTCGTACGGTGGTGAGAAACTGGCCAGTGGAGATATCCCAAAACGCGATAAGATTGCCGCGAGGTGCGGAAACAGCAATTATTTGGCTTTTCGGATCTATGCAGACGCTGCCGCAATACTGCTTCATTGCACGCAAGGTTTCGCTAGGCGCTTTCAGAAGACGTAATCGGTTTTGACGGGGACCAGTACCAATTGTTGGCTCAAGTCGATGCAATGCCACCAGCGGCACTATATCACCGGTCGCACCTTCATATTGCATGGCGACACCAACTGTATCGTCTCCGCTAACGCTCAGGTGGCGAATGCTTAGTTGGCGCAACTCTGGATCCAGTCGTTTTTCTGCCACCAACTTTCCATCATTCCGGTCAACATAGCATAAGGAAGGAACCATTGTCGGCAAATTGAGTTTTACACGTGGTAAATCCGGTCTTGTGTGTATACCACCATTCGCTATTACGAGTGTTCTGTTGTCGGACAGCAGTCGAATATCATGAGGACCAATGCCATAGGAATCTATCTCACCAACTCGTTTGTAGTTGTTCTTCGCATCATAAATGCCGATGACACCACGTTCATTCGTGAAATCATTTTCACTGGAATACAATAATCGTCCATCGTGACTGTAAACACCATGGCCGTAGAAATGGCGATCTGTGGGTGGTACTATCGAGTGTTTAATCTGGCTGCGTGCAAAATCTATTACGACAGCAAAGCGGCCCGGTCGACGTGCAAAGTTCACGACAGTAGGCTCGTGAGGATGGACAGCGAATGAATGTCCACGTGCCGGCAGTTGAAAGTCGAAAATCAGATAACCTGATGTTGAAAATCCGCTGGCCCGAAACTCACCGGTATTTGTGGCCCGAGCAGCAAAATAAATTTTTCTGTCACCTGACGCACATATACGTACTGGCAAGCACGACACGGCGGCTGCACCAGCAGCGAGCTGAAGCAGATTTCTGCGATCAATCTCCATCGAGCGAGTTGAACCCAACTGAAACCGAAAGGGCTGACGCTAGCCTGCCTCTCACTATCTGTCCCAGGGCCTTAACTTGAATTAATAGTTTCTCCGCTTTTGGCCGTAGTACGGGGTCAATTGCAGCTTCCTCAAGAGGGCGATCAATAGCGCGCGCGTTGGCAATTGTGAGCCTAAATGCTTTGCGTAGAAGCAGGTCAAGCTCTGTATCAACAATTTTAACAAGATCACCTAGGCCTGCCTCACCTTCGCCGATATACAACGCCTGCAATGCTTCAAGATTATGAATGATGTTAAGAAGTGAACGGCCGCTAAGATGGGATTCAGCGAAGCGTGGCTGTACCGCCTCTGCTGAATCTGCAACAACAGGTTTCAGCTTTACTTCCGCGATTAGCTGCAAGGTCTCATGGAAACTCTTAAAGAAATCGAGTGTGGCATCTCTGTGTTCCTGATAATAACCATCTTGTGGTTTGGGCTGTATGATTGCTTGAGCGAAAGAGACTCTACCGCCTCGCCAGTCATCAATGACATCAGTAGCCATGCCACGCATATTTTCAGCTATTGCAGAGAGCAAGCTGCAATCCATTGAACTCATTCTTAGACTAGTGTCTTTGTAAAGTAGGGCTTCCGCAGCCAAGAGACCCTGAATGGCGACATTTGAGTCACTGATGTTTGATGGCTCTAGCCTGACTTCATTGCCAGTCGCAACGAATTCACGCACGGCATTCAACACCTTGCCCCGTGCTTGCGGCCAAAAATAGAAACGATATTTACGCATGAACAACTCAATCGGACCAAAATTCAAGTGCTGAACTCCCATCCAGGAATCCATCACTTGATGAAATTGTGCTTTCACGAGATCATCTTCTGTCAAGGCAGCAGTGGTACAGAATTTATTTACCGCGGCAGAGAACTTCTCAGTTGTACTAGCCAATTGCATATAACGCGGAAGTACATGTGACTCAACAAGTGCAACATTGATGCGTGCATAGTCTTTTTCCTCAATCGTTTCGCCTCCAAAAGCACATGCTGTACCCAAGAGAAGAAGACTGGATAAGATCAATTTTCTACTTTTGAATTTCACTCTCGCTCTCTTGATTTTTACAGGGAGCGCAGAAATGTGAGCAGCGCCATGCGCTCGCCTCGTGTCATATTGACAACGTGCTGTTTTGAATTTTCCGCTTCACCACCGTGCCACAGGATGGCTTCCAAGAGATTTCGAGCACGCCCGTCATGCAAAAACATGGTATGACCATTTACAGTTTCTGTGAGGCCTATGCCCCAAAGAGGCGGTGTCCGCCATTCACTACCTGTCGCTTCGCCTTCTGGGCGATGATCGGCCAAACCTTCACCCATATCGTGAAGAAGAAGGTCCGTGTATGGCCATATCAGTTGAAACGACTGTTCACTGCCGATTGAATCCCGCGCCGTAACAAATTTTGGCGTGTGACAGCTGATGCAATGCGATTCATAAAACAACCGTTTTCCTTCCAGAACTTGCTGGCTGTCAGCCTTTCGCCGTGCTGGAACAGCTAAATTGCGACTGTAAAATGTGAGTAGATCAAACATCGTGACATGCGCTTCGGCACCGTCCGGTGAAGATGTGCCGCCATGAGGTGCGGTTTGGCACTCATTTTGTTTTGAGGTGCAGTCACCATAAAGTGTCTGGTAAAGTGGGGTTGAAATACCGATATCGGCCCGAAAAGCACCTGCAGCCTGCTGAACGATCGTTGGTTGTCCAGCTTTCCACCCAAATCTCCCGAGCATGACTTTGTGATGTTCATCACTCCATACCCAGTTTGTTCGTCCGGAAATACCATCACCATCCTCGTCACCGGTATCAGTGTTGGCAAGAATGTCGATTTCAGAAATTGCTTCAAGCAGGCCCATTCCAATAATAGGCGGGGCTACTCGCGGTGAAATCAGAACATCGCTATGAAGAGGTCCGTAGTGGAGCCCGGAGATGCCATAGGTTGGTACTCGCAATGAAACTGCTTCACCATCTGCCAGCATGACGGATTTCTCTTTATAGTGAATTGTGATGTCACCCTCAGCACGCAATCCCTGCACCGAGAAATTTTGTACTTGCGTACCATAGACAGGTTCTGGAATAACAGATTTTCGGCGCTCCCTCAGCGCAGCCAGATCTGCGGAATTTTGTGGCGGTATCGAAATTCTCAGCAACATCGACTTGGCACGTTCACCTGGAACAGGCGGGTGCCCACGTCCGTCCTTTATGTGACATCGTTGACACGAACGTGCGTTAAATAGTGGTCCGAGTCCATCAGATGATTTTGTTGAACTCGGTGCTGATACCCAGATTTTTCTGAATATTCCATTTCCAACCTTGAAACTAAGCTCACTTTCGAAAGCCATATTTGCGGACGGATGCGAAAAAGAATCCCGATTTACGATTTTGAAAACGGTAGCCGCACCGCCGGACCGGACTTCGAAGGGTTCGGCATTTGAAAAATCTTGTGTTGGTTTGGTCACATCTGCTATTCGAAGCTGGTCACTTTCTGATACTTCTGCTAGAGAAGGGGCTGTAGTGAGGAACAGTAACCAGACAACGGTGAACAGTAATTTCAAGCCTTGAGCAATTCGTTTGGAAGTACTAGATACACCATAGATGTTCGCCAATTTAATAGATGTTTTCATCGCAGACAAATTCTCAGTAGCACAGAGTGCATTTCAACAAATATAAATGATAATTATTTACATTATTATTAGGAATCATTATAATAATGATTCTTATTAACATATATAAATAATTCGTGTTTGTTCAGAAGAATCACAATCATCGCATTCCAACATTGCAATTCATCAGTATTTGTGGAACTAAATTGATATGGCATGTCGGTGTGGCTATTGAATGAATGCACAAAATTGAAACGGTTCGACAAGTGGTATTACTGTATGAAATACCTATGCACTTTCCGCCTTGCTCGCCGTTTGATTCTAATGTCCTACACTTGGGAGTAATAGACAATGAAGAAATTAACTATGAAAATTATCCTAACCGGATTCGCTATAGGGTTCTTTTCTACACCCGCAATTTCCGCGGTGCAGGAGCGTGATGTATTGTCACAATACGCAACTATTGCTCACGCACTCTATCAGGATTCATTAACCACTGCACAAGAATTGCGCAAAGCCGTAATGCATCTAATTGAATCGCCCACCGAGGAAAACCTTAGCGCAGCGAAAATAGCCTGGATAGCCGCTCGCGTTCCTTATCAGCAAAGCGAAGTCTACCGATTCGGCAATGCGGTTGTTGATGACTGGGAAGGAAAAGTCAATGCTTGGCCACTCGACGAAGGTCTGATTGATTATGTTGCAGCGAGCTATGGTACGGAATCTGAAGAGAATCCAGGGTTTACGGCTAACGTCATAGCGAACTCAAATTTTACGTATTCTGGCAGTGAAATTGATGCGCAACGGATCACGAAAGATCTTCTAGCCAGTACATTGCATGAACTCGGCGGTGTAGAAGCCAACGTGGCGACTGGATACCATGCCATTGAGTTTTTACTTTGGGGACAGGATCTGAACGGCACGGGACCCGGTGCGGGTCAAAGACCAGCATCCGACTTCAGTACCACCGACTGTTCATCGGGAAACTGTGAACGCCGAGCATCCTACCTGCAAACAGCTACCGATCTTCTAATCGATGATCTTGTGTGGATGACCGACCAATGGGCACCTAGTGGTGAAGCACGTGAGGAGTTGCTGAACGGTGACATCGCTAAAGGTCTAACTGCCATCGTTACTGGTATGGGTAGCCTTTCCTATGGCGAGCTTGCTGGTGAACGAATGCAACTCGGATTACTGTTGCATGACCCTGAAGAAGAGCATGATTGTTTTAGTGATAATACTCATTATTCGCATTACTATGATGCTCTCGGTGTTCGTAATGTCTACCTCGGGGAGTACCAGCGTATTGATGGAACAATGGTGAAAGGACCGAGTCTTTCGAACCTCGTTGCAAGCGCGTCAGCTGATGTCGATAGTAATCTTCGCCAGCTTCTAGATAACACCATGGTAGAAATGGACGAGATTGTAAAAGGGGCACAGGGTGGTGAGAGTTACGATCAGATGATTGGTGAAGGTAACGATGAAGGCAACGCCCGCGTACAAGCGGCTATAGATGCCTTGGCCGCGCAGACACAAGGAATCGAGTCTGTCGTGGCTACGTTGGGGCTGGATCTAATCGAGTTTGAAGGTTCTGACAGTCTTGACGATCCTGAAGCGGTTTTTCAGTAATGAAGTAGCTTTCAATTTCAAGCTACTCTGACTTGTAAATTTTAGGACCAGATCTGCCTTACTACTGATAACGCAGGTCTGGTCGTATTCAAGCAGTTACTGATTTCAATTTCGATAGTCTACAACTATAAGCGGTGGGGATCACCTTCAAGTGATTCTCTATCGCACAAACAACCTTTCCAGACGAGCCTAGGTTCGGCATTTCATTGTTCCAAAGTGGAGCTACTTGACCAGAAAGAACTTCTGTCCTGATTGATACTGATGAACGGTGATTTCGGAGTCTTTCTCGACAATATTTAAACCACTTGCTATGCTTGTTATTTTCGAGGAGGTGCAGTATGGCGAGGCGGAGGCTGCGAAACAGCACGTTAGCAACATGGCAGTATGCAACTTACGGCGTTGCTTGCATTCCTGAACTTACTGTAGCTGGTAATGCTTTGCGAGCTGCCAGTCCATCACTGTGGTTGGTGGTATTCGTGTCCATCTTCATCCAGTCCCAGTTCACATTGATACGTCGCATCATCTTCATGATCCAGACTATCATTGGTATCTGCAAGAACGGGCAAAACTACGGTTCCAAGATAGTCGAAAACTGTAACTGAAAGTATTGAGTTGTAACTTCGATATGGCCAATGAGGATAGGAGTCAGGATCTGCAAGTTGAAACGACTGATATCAAATCTCTACCCTGCAGGATTCGTGAGGTAGAACACGCGTGGATTCCACTGTCTGATGGAACGCGTCTCGCGTGCAGATACTGGTTACCAGAAAATGCCGAGCAGCATTCGGTTCCTGCGATTCTTGAATATATCCCGTACTGCAAAAGAGATCGTACATCAGAAAGAGACGAAGCCATGCATCCGTATCTTGCTGGACATGGCTACTGTGCGATCCGTGTCGATATGCGAGGAAGTGGCGAGTCGGAAGGACTGTTGCTGGACGAATATCTCCCACAGGAACAGGATGATGCACTTGAAGTGATTGCATGGATTGCCGAACAGCCTTGGTGCAGTGGAAATGTCGGAATGTTCGGCAAGAGTTGGGGCGGTTACAACAGTCTCCAAGTCGCGGCCCGAAGACCGCCGGCACTCAAGGCAATCATTACGGTGTATTCGGTTGATGATCGCTATGCGGACTGCATTCACATCGCAGGCGGTTGCCTGCTTCTGGAGAATCCGAACTGGGCATTCAACATGTTCGGACTTAACGCTCGACCACCGGACCCTCTGCTTTTCGGTGAAGGCTGGCGCGAGGTGTGGATGCAGCGAATTGAAAACAACGTTCCTTGGATCATTGAATGGCTGAAGCATCAGCGTCGTGACGACTTCTGGAAGCACGCTTCGGTCTGCGAAGACTATTCGTCCATCGTCTGTCCAGTGTTTGCGGTGGGTGGATGGGCCGATGCTTACACCAATCCGGTACTTCGACTGATGGAGAATTTGACAGTTTCGAGAAGAGCTTTGATTGGACCTTGGGGGCATGAATATCCTCATCATGCTTACCCTGAACCTCAGATTGGATTTCTTCAGGAGAGTCTTCGATGGTGGGACCATTGGCTCAAGGGTATCGACACCGGGCAAGAGGATGAACCAATGGTACGGGTCTGGATGCAGGACAGTTATGAGCCTGATGCTATGCGAGATGTGGTTCCAGGCAGTTGGGTTTCGGAGGATTATTGGCCGAGCGAGAGAATAGAAACAAGACACTGGCAAATTCAGCAGGAGGGACTTGTAGCGTTGGAAAGGATCGAACCTGCGATGCTGTATCCATCAGCAGAGATATCCAGGTTGCAAATCTCGTCGCCTGCAACTGTAGGTAGAGCAAACCCTGTCTGGGGACACTTCGGTATGAAAGCACCGGAATTTCCAATGGACCAGCGACTAGACGATGCTGTTTCGCTGTGTTTCGATTCGCAACACCTGCAGGAACCCGTGGCGATTCTCGGCACACCCATAGTCGAACTCGAAGTGACATCTGATAAGCCGGTCGCTCAGATCAGTCTTCGTTTGTCTGAAGTTCGTGTCGATGGCAAAGTTACGCAAGTGAGTTTCGGTGTTTTTAATCTAACGCACGACCAAAAGCATGAAACCGTTACAGCGGTCGAGATTGGTGTTCCCATGAAAGTGAGAGTGCGACTCAACGATACTGCCTACCGATTTGCTGCCGGAAGCTGCATTCGAATCGCAGTGGCAACTGGGCTTTGGCCGGTGATTTGGCCATCACCCGAGATCGTAACACTTGAGATTGGTATGGATGTTTCGCAACTCGAGTTACCGGTTCGGGATAATCGAGAAACTGATGCCAATTTGAGAGCATTTGACTCGCCGAAATGGACGCCAATTCAATCCAGAACGAAATTTCGGCCTCAACAGCCGGTTGTTGCTCGAATGGAGGAGGACATGGCCACCGGTAAACTTGCTTATGTTCAAGAAGAAGATGAAGGAATTACACAAATTGATAGTCATAGCTGGAAACATGGCAACAAAATGGTTCGGCGATATGAAATTGACCCTCGCGATTCGTTGAGTGCAAGTATTTATCTTGAGGGGGAGGACGTTTATGGTCGGAAGGGAGAGTTGGATGCCCTCATTCTAACTCGATGTCGAATGACATCAAATTCAGCAAGCTTTCGCATTGAAGCAAGCCTGGAAGTACTGGAAGACAGCAGACAAATATTTTTTCGAGAGTGGGACGAAGAAATTCCGCGTGACGGTGTGTAGACAACAGTTTTCGCAGGCATCGCTCGAATCAGACAAACTCAGGCAACTGGTGTTTGAAGAAGAATCGGGAGGAATTGCTGGGGTTTTGCGATGATGCACTGACCCAGTTTTAGCACCATCCCCTACCATGTGCACTTGCGTGTTCCGGCTAAAACCGGCTCGCACCGCACCCTACATGCCGAAGTTCGATTTTTCGAGTATCAATTTTTACTAAACACAAACCCATTTTGACGCCAAGCCTCATAGACGACGATCGCAACAGCATTGGACAGATTTAAACTTCGATTGTATGGAAGCATGGGAAGTTTTAGACATCGCTCTGAACTGACGCTCATCCGAATACTTTCGGGCAATCCGGCTGTTTCAGAACCAAAAACGAATACATCACCTGGATGATGTTCAGATTCCGTATACAGTTTGGAATGAAATTTCGAGTAGATGAAGAGTCGCTCAGAATCATGTCTTTCTACAAAACTTGAATAGGAGTCGTAGACTTGAACATTCGCCCATTCCCGATAATCCAATCCGGCACGGCGAAGTTTTGCGTCACTCAATTCAAATCCAAGAGGCTCAACAAGGTGCAGGTTGCATCCTGTATTTGCACACAATCGGATGATATTACCGGTGTTCGGAGGAATTTCTGGTGAAACCAGTACAATGTTGAACAAAATAAAGTTAAGACTGTCTAAACGAAAAATACTTAAAACATAACGGGATCATATTATGTCTATTTGGAATCGAACCTGTCAGGCATTTGCCGTCGCAGGCATCGCATTAGTGGCCTCGACCGGAGCATTCGCTGACGCTAAGACAACACATGTAGTTGAACTTTTTACATCTCATGGTTGCTATTCCTGTCCTCCTGCAGAAAAGTTGCTTGGCAAGTTGATTGAAAACAATGAGGAGGTTTTAGGACTTGAGTTTCACGTTGATTACTGGGACTCGCTAGTTTACGGATCGGCCGGAAAGTGGAAGGATCCGTTCTCATCGCCCGCCTACAGTCAACGTCAACGCGATTACAACCGATTGTCACTGCATGGACGAACTGGTGTCTACACACCACAAATGGTCGTCAATGGAAATTACGCTTTCGTGGGAAGTAAGGTAGCGCAAGCTAAGAAACAACTGGGTAAAGATTCAGGTTTGATACTTGAAACATCTGCCGAGATATCGAGAGACGGCAACATAACGATCAACGTAGACGGGCAATACCATTCCAAAGTGGATGTATGGCTTATTACCTATGACAAAAAGAATGTCACGGCAATCGACGCTGGCGAGAATAAAGGAAAAACCCTTACCAACTACAACGTTGTCAGAGAATTCGAATTTGTAGGCGAATGGAGAGGCGTCCCAGCGGTTATCAATACAACGTTAAAATCCTTAGATGAAAACCAGAATTGTGCAGTCATCGTGCAGAGATATGACTCAACTCGTCGAAGTGTTGCAGGGCCGATTGTGGGAGCCGCAATCTGCAAGCATTCATAATTCGTTACACTCTATCCTGGTTTTAGAACAACCAGTGCTACGATTGCGACAAGCAGAACTACGGGTAGTTCGTTGAACCATCGATAAAATGTGTGTGAACGGGCATTTCTGTCATTCTTAAAGTCGATCAGATATTTCCAGCACCATGCGTGATAGACCACTAGAATCGCCACTAACAGCAGTTTATATGCCAGCCAGTTGCCGCCGAAGCCATACTTAAGCCATAGCATCAATCCAGTTCCAAGCGCCAGTACAGCGCTTGGAGTTGAAATTCCAAAATAGAGCTTTCGCTCCATAATTTTGAATCTTTCATTACTGATGCTGTCGTCTGTCTGCGCGTGGTAAACAAAAAGCCGTGGCAGATAGAAGATGCCGGCAAACCAAGTCACCACGAATATGATGTGAAATGTCTTTGTCCAGAGCATGAATCTTTCCGTTTTATTTGTAAATCTTACCCGCCAGGCGCTTTCCGTCTTTAGCGTTATTGACAGATTCTGACGAATTTCATAAATCTCTTAAGTTTTGTTGCTATTTAATCCAATAATACAACTAACGATGCCGTGACTTAATGGCTTATACTTTCGCTAATATTGTCAGTTTATATAGGAGACTAATCCTAACATCGTGCCGAAAGAAGATCAGATAGAAATGAATGGTACTGTTCTTGAAACACTACCGAATACCAATTTTAAAGTAAAGTTAGATAATGATCATATTGTCAACGCCCACATTTCCGGGAAGATGCGTAAGAACTATATACGTATTTTGCGCGGTGACCGAGTGATTGTTCAATTGACTCCATACGACCTTACAAAAGGTCGAATTGTTTATCGAGAACGGTACGAACGTTAGTTATTTGACGGATGGGTAATTTAACGGATAGGTAGGGTGGATTTTCCCTTTTTTGAACTTGAATGGTGGGGTTACGTACTTATTGGGTTTGCCCTCACCCACGTGACAATCGTTTCAGTAACGATTTTTCTTCATCGATGTCAGGCGCATTCCGCGCTCGAACTTCATCCTGTTCTCAGTCACTTTTTTCGTTTCTGGTTGTGGTTGACGACAGGAATCGTAACCAAGGAGTGGGTGGCAGTTCATCGAAAGCATCATGCCACGGTTGAAACGGATGATGATCCGCATAGCCCACAGAGGTCCGGAATTCATGCAGTTCTTTGGGGTGGGTTGATTTTATATCGGCGAGCTGCGAGATTACCGGGGATCCTGGAAAAATTCGGAAAGAACACTCCAGATGATTGGCTTGAAAGACACATCTACGCAGGGCATCCGAATCTCGGTTTGTTAATTCTCCTTGGTTTGAATCTCTATCTTTTTGGCATCGTTGCCGGACTGGCAATTTGGATTGTTGAAATTATCTGGATACCTTTCTGGGCTGCTGGAGTCATCAACGGTGTGGGACATTTCGCAGGATACCGGAATTTCAATCTTCCGGATGCCAGCCGTAATATTGTTCCTTGGGGTTTGTTGATTGGAGGTGAGGAATTGCACAACAATCATCATGCCTATGCGAGTTCCGCACAATTTTCTGCACGCGGCTGGGAAATTGATTTAGGCTGGTTGTATATACGTTTATTGAGTGCAATGAGACTGCTGAAAGTGCATAGGAAAATTCCTGTCATTACCTATCATGCAAGCAAGCATACCTGTGACGCAGAAACAGTCAAAGCATTTGTATCGAACCGTTTTCAGGTTCTGTCTAACTATGTTCGTGAAGTGGTTGATGATGTATGCCGAGAGGAGATTCGATCAGCTTCAGGAGACACCAAGAAGCTTCTAAAGAAAGCGAAACGCCTGCTTGATGCGGAAAAGTCAATGCTGAGTGAGAAAAATCAGGAGAGATTACGACATTTCCTGGAAACGAACAAACGCCTGCAGAAAGTCTACCTGATGAAAGAATCGCTGCACAACATTGCAACCAGATCATCGCCTTCCTACGAAACGATGCGCAATTCTCTGGATGATTGGTGCCGGAATGCGGAAGCCTCCGGTATAGAAGCGCTAATGCGGTTTTCGATTCGGTTGAAAGGTAGCGTCAGCGCCTGATATTGATTCCTGAACTCCTTATGGAGTCGGACCTGGAACTTATCGAAGTTTTGTTTCTTTGTAGATGACGTGCTTTCCAGCGACTGGATCATACTTCTTCAGTTCAAGTTTGCCTTCTGTATTGCGCTTGTTTTTGCTGGTCGTGTAAAAGTGACCGGTTCCAGCGGAAGATTCCAGTTTGATTTTTTCTCGCATAATCAGCGTCTCAATTGGTGGTTAAACTTTTGTTCCGCTTGCACGTAAATCCGCCAGTACGGTATCTATACCATTCTTGTCGATGGTACGAATTCCTTTCTGCGTCACGAAGCATTTTTGTCGATGGTACGAATTCCTTTCTGCGTCAGGCGAAGCTTCACCCAGCGATTTTCGCTCTCCACCCAAAAACGTCGATAGTGGAGATTGGGACGAAATTTTCGCTTCGTCTTGTTGTGCGCGTGTGACACGTTGTGGCCGCTAACGGTCTTTTTCCCGGTAACTTGGCAAACTTTTGGCATCTTAGACCCCAGACCATTAATATTGATGTTTGTCAAAGAAACCGCACATTCTATACTATTGACACATATAAATCAAAGTCGAGTGCACTAGACAAGGCAAAATTTGTGACTCAAATGCAGTATAGCCAACTCAAAAATAGATGTGTTTTACTAGGCGTGACAGGTGGAATCGCCGCCTATCGGTCCGCAGAAGTAATCCGAAGACTACGCGAGCAGGGAGCGAATGTTCGGGTTGTGATGACTCAAAATGCAGCACAATTTATATCTGCCTTAACATTGCAGGCAGTTAGCGCTAATCCAGTCAGGAGCGAATTGTTTGACGAAACTGCGGAGGCAGGGATGGGACATATCGAACTGGCACGTTGGGCAGATGCAATTGTCGTAGCCCCTGCAAGTGCTGGGTTCATGGCGAGGCTCGCGCACGGATTTGCCGATGATTTGTTGTCTACGCTGTGTCTTGCGGCGGATTGTCCTATAGCTGTGGCACCAGCAATGAACACGGTGATGTGGGATAGTAAAGCGACACAGAAAAACATCCAAGAGTTGCAAAGTCAGGGAGTATCCATACTGGGTCCTGGCGTGGGAGATCAAGCTTGCGGTGAAACGGGGCCAGGCCGGATGCTGCTGCCAGAAGAAATTGTGGACCGTTTGGGCAATATCTTTGCCGATGGACCGCTGAAAGGAATCAAAGTGATGATCACAACTGGTTCAACTTGGGAAGCGATCGATCCGGTGCGGGGTATCTCCAACAGGAGTTCAGGTAAAATGGGGTTTGCCGTTGCCGATGCAGCCGTTAAAGCTGGGGCTGAAGTGACTCTTATCTCTGGACCGACGACATCATCGAATCAGGTTTCTGTACACCAATTACTACATGTTACGAGTGCGCAGGAAATGTTGGATGTCGTGCAAGAAAATCTTAGCGATCACGGAATCTTCATTTCGGTGGCGGCTGTCGCCGATTACAGACCATCAAATATCTCGACTGCAAAAATAAAAAAACGGAATACAGACGCTTTGCAAATGGAATTCGTGAGAAACCCCGATATACTGGCTGAGGTGAAGAAACAGCATCCCAATTTGTTCGCAGTTGGTTTTGCAGCTGAAACAGAGAATCTGATTTCTGAGGGGAGACGGAAACTGCTTTCTAAAGGAGTCGACCTGATTGCTGCGAATGATGTAGACGGAGCGCTTGGCTCGGATTCCAACACGATTGAGCTCATTGACCGTGTTGGAGTAACGACTTTGGGCCCAGCTTTGAAAACCGAAGTAGCAGAACAGTTGATTGAACAAATATCTGTTCGATTTCATGCAAAGGGTTCTCTACAAAATACTCGATGACAGGTTAGGTAAGTCCATACCCCGGCCCGAGTATTCCACTTCTGGTGCAGCAGGGTTGGACCTGAGGGCGTGCGTCGACAGCGCATTGTTGATTCGTCCATCCGGTTGTGAACTGATTGCCACGGGAATAGCCATTGATATTCGTAATCCCGAAGTAGCGGCGGTTCTACTGCCAAGGTCTGGGCTCGGTCACAAACATGGAATTGTGCTTGGCAATCTTGTTGGACTCATTGATTCGGATTATCAGGGGCAAGTCTTCGTATCCTGCTGGAATCGAGGGGCGGAAGATTTCACTGTGCATCCAGGGGACAGAATTGCCCAGATGATATTCGTCCCTATAATTCGCCCCGAACTTGTGGAAGTGGATGAATTTCACGCCAGCGAGCGTGCCAGCGGGGGATTTGGACATACAGGAATCGGATAAAACCAGATGGCTAAAGTTGAAATTTATACCAGTCCGTTTTGCGGTTATTGCTATGCCGCTAAACGTATGCTAAAGAAAAAGGGTTCGGAATTCCAAGAGTATGACGTCACTTTCAATGCGACCCGAAAAAATGAAATGTTGGAGCGTAGCGATGGTAAAAGCACGGTACCCCAGATATTCATTGATTCTGTCAGCATTGGGGGTTTTGATGATCTTTGTACACTAGACGTGCAGAACGAACTGAATTTACTGCTGCAGTAGTTCAGGGAAATTCATTTGAGTTCTGTAAACCAGTTTAACTAATTCCACTTGCTGAAGAACCGATAACAATGAAACTAACTGGTAATCAGTTTCGGTCCATGAACCGAAAATCCGTAACCCTCATTGGTATGTCCGGTGCCGGCAAAACTACGCTTGCTCGGAAACTGCCGTCTACCTCTTGGTTTCATTTTTCGGCGGATTATCGAATCGGAACGCGATACATGTATGAGCCCATACTGGACAATATCAAAGAGAAGGCGATGAAAGTCGATTTTCTTCGAGATTTATTGCGCAGCGATTCGATCTACATCGGCAGTGCCATGACATTCGAAAACCTTGAACTGCTGTCAAAATTCCTCGGAAAACTCGGCGATGAGTCGCGCGGAGGACTCGCGCTGGAAGAATTTCGAAGACGCCAGAAGTTACATCGAGATGCAGAAGTTCAAACGATGCTGGATGTAGGTGAGTTCATTCGCAAGGCGCATGTAATTTACGGATACGAACATTTTGTCAATGATTCCAGTGGCAGCATTTGCGAGTTGAACGACAATCGAGTGTTGGAACATCTCTACAAGCACACTTTGATTTTGTATTTATCTGCAAAAGAAGAACTTGAAACGGAAATTATCCATCGACAGGAAAAACATCCAAAACCGCTTTTTTATGAACCGGAATATTTAGACGTCAAATTGAATGAGTATCTGGAACAGAGTGGTTGCGACAGTTCCGAGCAGATTGATCCAGATGTGTTTGTACGGTGGATATTCCCTCATCTAATGAGTAGTCGACGCCCGAAATACGAAGCGATAGCCTCAGAGTACGGCTATACCGTACCCGCAGAAAATATAGATGGTGTACGAGACGAGCAGGATTTCATCGATCTCGTCTGTTCTGTACTCGACTCGGATGACTGAACTGTAAACCGAAGCTTTACCATGCCACTTGTACGCGATCGAGAAATAGCCGCTTGGAACAGTCTTCAGGAAGAAGGGATCCAAACTCTTGCTCCTGATGATGTATGGAATTCGACACTGTCAGAAATTCATATTGGATTTCTGAACATGATGCCGGACCGCGCATTGCGAGCGACTGAAAGACAGTTCATCAGATTGATTGCCGCGGCTGCTGATAATACTCTGATTTATGTGCATCCATTTACGATTGGCGGGTTAGGGCGAGAAGCCGGTGCGCTGGACTACGTTGAGCGATATTACGATTCATTTTCGGATATTGGAGTAAGAAACTTGGATGGTCTTGTACTCACGGGTGCGAATCCGGGCGTTTCAGACTTAAAAGACGAAAAGTTCTGGCCTGAATTTGAGGAAGTGATTCACTGGGCTGATCGTAATGTACCGACAATCCTGTGTTCGTGTCTGGCGTCGCATGCAATACTAAACATCTTTCACGGCATTCAAAGAACGCGATGCTTGCCTGGAAAGAGATGGGGTGTTTTTTCGCATCAACTAACCGATGCAAAACACCCGTTAGTCAATCGAATGGCTGATCAGTTCGATGTGCCCCGTTCGCATGTTTTTGAAATGAAGGCGCAGCAACTAGAAAAATTTGGGGTTCGAATTCTCGCTCACAGTCAGGAAGCCGACTTTCACATTGCAGTTAGTTCAGACGGTTTCAAGTGGATTTTTTTACAAGGTCATCCCGAATACGATTCAGTTAGTCTTCTCAAGGAATATAATCGTGAAATCAGACGATTGGTGGCTGGAGAACGTAGTGATTACCCACAGTACCCTGAGCATTATCTCGCTACTTCTGCGAAGGCGAAACTGGATGAATATCGGCTTTCTTTGACGAATGCCATGAAAAAAGGAGACGCATTGCCCGTGTTTCCTGAGTCCGACATTCTGCCCACTGTGCAGAACACGTGGACCTCACAAGGCAAAATCATGTTCAAAAACTGGATTGAGCTAGTCTCTGATCAGGTCAATGCAGGACAGGAGCAGTCGAGAGTAGCGGAATCTGTTTGAATGGCGATTTTTCGCGGAATAAATCGACATTAATCTCGACTGTGAAGCACTGCGTCTTCCTGTCCGTTGGCTATCTCCAATTTGCGCCGTTCGATAAAACTCTTCAGTTCCTCCAAGATTCCTTCGTCTAGCGCCGGTCGGGAATATTCTTGCAGAAGTGATTTCCAAATTTTGTTGGCTCGTTTGGATGCGTGAAGTGCGCCATCGTCTTGCCAGGTTTCGAAATTCCGCCAGTCAGACAAAAGGGGAGTGTAGAACACATCTTGGTAGCGCTCCATGGTGTGTGGTGAACCAAAGAAATGTCCTCCCGGAGGGACATCAGCAATTGCATTGACTGCCAGCGTATCTTCATTCACCACAATGGGTTCGAGAGATTTCGCCATCATCTGTAGTATTTCTGCGTCAATAATCAGTTTTTCAAATGACGCAACCAATCCGCCTTCGAGCCACGCGCCTCCTTGCAGCAGCAGATTCGAATGAGCCAGGACTGCGGCCCAAACGGACATGCAGGTTTCGTACGCGGACTGTTCGTCGGGAGCGTTGGAAGCGTTCGACCCGCTGGAGCGAAATGGAAAGGAATATCGCCTTGCGAGCTGACCGCTGGCAAGAGTCGTTCGTACATATTCCGGCGTGCCGAATGCCGGAGAACCGGTCTTCATGTCCACATTGCTGGAAAAACTACCGTAAATAATGGGTGACCCGAGACGAACTGCCTGAGAAAGGGCAATACAGGAGAGTGCCTCAGCATTTTGTTGGACCAATGCGCCCGCCATAGTAGTCGGCGCCATCGCTCCCAATAGTGTAAAGGGAGTCACAAGTACAGGCTGTCCAGCAAATGCAAATTCAGTCAGGGCATCCGACATGGATTCATCGACTTGTCGAGGAGAATTGACATTGATGTTGCCCATCGTCACTGGCCGCTTCTTCAACTGTTCCCAATCCATGCGATGGACTATGGCGAGCATCTCAAGCGCGTCGCGAGCTCGGTAAGCCCCAATCATATTCGCTATCCAGACTCTATCGTGGCAGGTGGTCGCGGCAAGGTATTTATCGAGATGCCGCGATTCGGCCGGAAGGTCCAAAGGCTCAAACGAATTCGACCCAGCCAAGTGAAATATTTCAAGTTCATGGACAATTTTGAAGAAATCCTCCAAGTCTGCCAAGGTACCACTTCGGCGGCCTCTGTCAAAGTCGGAAACAAAACTAGGGCCACCCACGGTTGAGAAATTGATATTCCGGCCGCCGACTTCCAGAGATCTTTCTTGATTTCGGGCGGCCAAGGTAAAGCTTGGCGGCACGCTGCCAATCAATTCCTCCACAAGAGCTGGGTCAAACCGCACCATGTTCGAAGAATTATCGACTTCCGCCCCCGCAGATTGAAGAATCTTGCGAGCGTTGGCACTCAAAAACTTGATGCCTGAATTCCGTAGAACCTCCAAAGATGCCGCATGAATGGCTTCAATCTGGTCCTCGGAAAGAATTTCCAACGGAGCATAAGGATTGACTACCTTGCGCCACTTCAGTCTTGGGATTGCGTCAGGGTTGCGTTTGGAGCGTTGACCGGATTTTCTTCGCATATGGGCAGCAGAAGCGTATTCAGATGAAACTGCTATTTCAAGATTGTGGTGTCGGCATTTGGGGAATTTTTTGGTTCAGTATGCTCATGTACAAGTCCAGATCAACGTTGCCACCGGAGGCAATAATCGCAACGCGTTTCCCGGCCATGAGATCTTTCTCTTTGAGCAAAGCCGCCAAGGTTGAAGCTCCCGCTCCTTCGACTACATGATGGGTATCCGTGAAATAATGGCGCATTGCGCTTGCAATCTGAAGTTCCGATACGCGAACAATTCGGGATACATATTTGAGTATGATTTCCAGTGCTTCACGGTTGGGTATGCGAACCGCGACGCCATCGGCCAAAGTATTTGCAGAGTCAGTTTTGACAACCTTTCCCTGTTCAAACGAAAGCGCGTAGGCGGGTGCATTTTCAGCGACCACGCCGATGATTTCAACTTCAATTCCTAACGCTTCTCGAGCGGCAATAACCGCACAAATTTCCGAGCCTAGGCCAATCGGCACATAAACTGCGTCGAGGCTGGGCACTGCCTGAAACAGTTCCTGGGCATAAGAAGCGACGCCGACTACCAGTTTTCGGTCGAACGAGGGGACAAAGTGAAGTCCCTGCTGTCTGGCCTGCTGGTGAGCATATTCGTGTGCCTCGGAAAAGTCACGACCGTATTCAATCAGCTCTGCACCCAGAGCGCGCATAGCGGCGATTTTTGAGGCGCTGTTTCCGTGTGGGAATACGACTGTTGCGTTTTTGTCGAAAAGGCCTGCTGCAAAAGCAACCGACTGCCCATGATTTCCGCGCGTCGCGGTAATTACGCGATCATGCGGAGTGTTGGAAAGATAGTGGATGCCACCTCGCAGTTTGAACGAACCGATCGGAGTTGTATTCTCGTGTTTCACCCAGACTTGGGTTCCACTACGATTGCACAGCAATGGCCACTGATACTGCGGAGTCGGAGGAAGATAACTGGAAATTAATGAGGCGGCAGAGTTAATTTCTTCAAGCGATGGAAGACGCAACTATTTCACTCCGCATTACAGTAATTCCCTAAAAAATGGGGTGGACGATGGGGGTTGAACCCACGACCGCTGGAACCACAATCCAGAGCTCTACCAGTTGAGCTACGCCCACCACACATTATCAAATTTAGCGTACAGTTTGAAAGCCATATCACTATATGATATGAGCTTTCACAACCTAAACAAAGCACGCCTGACAGGACTCGAACCTGTAACCTACGGCTTAGCGTACTACTACAATTTTCATTGCCTGGCCATTCGGATTTTATTGGATTCGATTCACCAGTTTGTAGTCTGGACTATATCTTCGCCATCTCAGGCGGGGCACGTATAGTCTCTACGGATCCCGCAATTCTGTGAAGTCAGCGGTTTCCTCGGTATTGCCATCACCACTACGCGTTAAGGTTTCACCGATACAGTGCCCTCCACTCTACAGGTTCAGTTTTTCCCTGTAGAGGCTCCTGTTGAAGGCCGTTGCTCTATCCAGTTGAGCTACAGGCGCATACGCTCTGGTCGGGGTAGAGGGATTTGAACCCCCGCTCTCCTGCTCCCAAAGCAGGCGCGCTACCAGACTACGCTATACCCCGCGCAACGATTGTCGAGATTTTGACTCCCTAAAATAGAAGTCCATCAATACCGACAAAACATGCAAATTATAGATTTATAAAGCCATATAAGCAATGTTGGTAAACGGCCTGACAGAATCAGGGTATACCTCAGAGTCGCTGAAATTTTCGCCCGATATCTGAACTTAGTCAACTGCTCTGAAATTACTGCTATAAAGTCTATGCAATTCCAATGAACTGATTACAGGTAACTATGCGTCGCAGACTTATTTACACAATTGGACATTCAACTCATGAGGCCGAGAAGTTTGTATCACTGCTTCAGCAACACCGAGTAGATCTGCTCATTGATGTTAGATCGACGCCTTACAGTCGATGGAATCCCCAATACAATCGCGAAAACCTGATTGAAACGCTCCAAGAGCACAGCATGGACTACGAGTTTCTTGGTCAAGAGCTAGGCGCTCGTAGTGAGGATTCTACTTGCTACGAAAATAACCGCGTTAGTTATAAAAAGCTTGCATTAACCCCTCTATTTAAATCTGGAATTGAGAACGTCAGGCAATTGGCTGACTGCAGAACTTTGGCTCTCGTCTGTGCTGAAAAGGAGCCGTTAGTTTGTCATCGCACCATACTTGTTGCACGAGCTCTGGAAACAGATCAGTATGGTGTTTTACATATTTTGGAGGATGGGGATACACAGACTCACGGCCAGGCAATGGATCGCTTGTGTGAACTTAGGAAGCTTCCTGAACCCGACTTGATTTATTCGCGAGATCAGAGAGTGAATGATGCGTACTCCGCACAAGAGCAGCGCATTGCCTATCAACGACCGGAATAGGTTTCAGGAAAACAGGGAACTCCCATTCCCTGTTTTCCGAATGTCCTTAACTTCTTTATCGAAATTCTACGAGGCGATGATAATTGGGCTTTGTTCGTTGATTGAATTCGTGAGCAGAGAATTGATTCTTCGAACGTAGTCCGAAGGATTTTCCAACGGAGTGCCTTCGCTCAGGGTGGCCTGATCGAACAGAACGTGTGCCCAGTCGTTCAGATTGTCATCCTTGTCAGCTAGATGCTGAATCAAAGGATGTTCAGGATTAATTTCCAGAATCGGAGGGGCGTCTGCTGCGGATTGTCCCGATACTTTCAATATCCGAGACATGTTACGACTGAGACTATACTCGCTTACAACCAGACAGGCAGGCGAATCCGTTAGTCTCGATGTAGTTCGAACGTCGGACGCTCGTTCTGTCAGTGCTTCTTTCAGTCTATTGACCAGTGAATCCACTTTCAGTGTGTCTTTTTCGTCGCTTTTGTCGTCATCATCCAACCAGTCCAATGCAAGATTCCCTTTTGTAATCGACTTCAATGGTTTGTCGTCAAAGTCTCCTAAATGCATGACAACCCACTCATCGATTGGATCACTCATCAACAGCACTTCAATGTCGTGTTTCTGAAAAATTTCCAAATGAGGTGATCCTTCTGCGGATGCATGACTGTCTGCTGTTACATAGTAGACCGCATCCTGTTTTTCTTTCATGCGGTCAACATAATCCTGAAGAGATACAGACTGCTCGACACCTTCGCCCTTCGTGCTCGCAAATCGAAGAAGTTGAGCAATGGTTTTTCTGTTGCCAGAATCTTCCGTGATGCCTTCTTTGAACACCCTGCCGAATTCTTTCCAGAACGTCTGGTATTTTTCCGCATCCTTACTGGCGACTCTCTTCAGTTCATTCAACAGTTTTCTTGCTGTACCTGCCCGAATCCTTTCAATCTGCTTGTTCTTCTGCAAAAACTCGCGGGACACATTCAGAGGAAGATCATCAGAGTCGATTACACCTCGAACAAATCGAAAATAGCCCGGCAGAAGATTTTCGGTGTCATCCATGATGAAGATTCGCCGAACATACAGTTTGATTCCCTTTTGGCGGTCAATGTCAAACAGATCGAATGGAGCTTGCGACGGAATGTAAAGCAACGCCGAATATTCCAGTCTTCCTTCGACTCGATTGTGCAGCCTGACCAGCGGTTTTCCAGGGTCGAATGACAGCGTAGAGTAGAAATTGTTATATTCTTCTTCGGTGACATCCTTGCGCGCCCGCGTCCACAACGCAGATCCCGCATTGGCTGTTTCCCACTCATCTTCCATCTTGCTCTTGGTTACTTCCCGCAATCGAATGGGAATCGATACATGATCCGAGTATTTTCTAACGATTCTCCTGACTTCACTGATATCCAGAAAGTCCTTGGCATCCTTACGCAGTGTCAGAATGATTTCAGTACCAGGATTTTCGATCGTTTCCTGGTCGACTGTATAGCCATTGACGCCGTCTGATTCCCACAGTACGCCGCTCTGCGGTGGCTGACCAGCTCTTCTTGTATGAATAACGACTTTTTCCGCAACCATGAATACAGAGTAGAATCCTACACCAAACTGACCGATCAAATGGGTATCTTCGGATTGCTCTCCTGAAAGCGCTTCCACAAATCTCTTTGTTCCGGAACGAGCAATGGTGCCGATATTCTCTACCACTTCATCTCGCGACATGCCGATTCCATTGTCGTGAATCTTGATGGTCTTGGCTCGTTTATTGACCTCGATGTCAATGGATGAGTCTTGCTCACTCTCACGCATTTCGGGATTGGTAAGAGAGTCGAACCGCAAGCGTCCGCAGGCATCGGATGCATTGGATATCAATTCACGTAGAAAGACTTCTCGTTCAGAATACAGGGAATGAATTACCAGATTCAGAAGTTGCTGAACTTCTGCCTGGAAAGTAAAGTTCTCATTCTTAGTTTCTTCGGACATTTAATAACTCCAAATGGCTAATCAATATTTGACTTAAATGGGAATTGTTTGCGAAAATTCAAGCAGTTCATTGCTTGATTTGCTTTAATATTGTGGCAATTCGTATCGAAAGCGACTATGTGCGTCGTATTTTATCAACTGTTGGCAAATCCCGACTGCACAATAAACCAATCGATTGTCTGACAATAATTATTTTCTGGCCGAATGACTTCTTCCGTTCGAACCGTTGTATTTCCAATTGCTGGATTGGGAACGCGTTTTCTTCCAGCAACTAAAGCGATTCCGAAGGAAATGCTTCCTGTCGTTGATCGTCCGCTGATTGAATATGCGGTAAATGAAGCAAAATCAGCCGGTATCAACAGATTCATATTTGTTGTGCCTTCGCTCTCGAAAGATACACTGGTAATCAAACACTTTTCAAAGAACCCGTCTCTGGAAGAAACTCTCAGGAAAAGCAACAAGCTTGCTGAGTTGAAATTGATTCAGGAAAATTCTTTGGATGCGGGAAGTTTGTTCAATGTCCTGCAGGAACAGCCATTGGGTCTGGGGCATGCAGTCTTGTGTGCAAAGAAATACATTGTTGATTCACACTTTGCAGTAATTTTGCCGGATGATCTGGTGCTCTCTGAGACACACTGTATGAAACAGATGGCTGATGCGCATGCCGAGGTAGGCGGGAATATCCTTGCAATTGAAGAAGTCGAGAGCGAGTTCGTAAATCGTTACGGCATTCTGAAACCAGGCCGAGTTTTTGGCTCATTGATTCAGGTTGAAGGAATTATTGAAAAACCTGAACCTGAGAACGCCCCATCCAACCTTGCTGCCATTGGCCGATATATTCTTTCTCGTGGAGTATTTGATATTCTTGAAGATCAGGAAACCGGATACGGAGGCGAGATTCAGCTGACTGATGCGATCAATGCTATTGCATCGCGAGAACCCGTTCACGGTGTGAAATTCACCGGAAAGAGATACGACTGCGGAAACAAAGCCGGATATGTAGCTGCCAACATTGCCTACGCCAGTTTGGATGAAGAGCTGAAAGCGAAAGTTGAAAATCTAGGGGATTATACGTTTAACACCACCAAAAACAGTTGATATCACTAACTTATTCTGATAGAATATTCTGCATAATCATAGATTTAGTATGTTTCAGATGAGCAATACGACGATTTCCGTCTACGACGTCTTCCAGGTGCTTCCAGACGATGAGATTGCCAATAATTAGTTCGCCAAACTCCGATTCGGTGGCAAACCTCATTACCGGCACTATGGAGCGACGAACAAAATATACCGCTTGAAGAGCGGACGACGCTACCGTGTGAACACTGCAAGAAGGACAGCAACATTACGGCGGGAATATTGATGCAGGATTCTCCAATTCCAATCCGAATAAGTGGCGTAAACGGAATTTACTCAATCAATTCCTTTGTGCTGGATAATTTCAAGGCAGATTCGGTTAATCTGTTTTCATTTTCGCTTCCTGCAAAATTCCGTCCGATGGCAAGCATGCGTTCCATGTACTGCTTGTTGTAAATGAAACACAAAATCAAGTTCCATATTCCCAGTGCCGAGCGCGCGATAAATAAATACAATTGTCCCATGATTGTCTCGCCTCTGAACAATGGAATAAAATTGTTGGTGGACGAATTGGCAATCAATGATTCGCAGGAAATCGAAAATTTGTCAGGAATTGCTTTTTTTGAGGGCATAGGAAAAAATAAGGTTGTGCACGTAATCGGACTTGTACTAAAAGACCGATTGTTTGAAATTAAGAGAAAATCATATGCGGTTTGATTTAGCGGATTTAGACATATACCCTCTCGTCGACGGACCTGCGGACAGAGCGCGACTGGGCTTACTTCAGAGGGTGCTGCAGCCAACGACTCTTTCTTTGTTTGATCGAATTGGTATCAGACCGGGAATGGCTTGCGCTGACTTGGGTTGCGGCACTGGAGATGTCGCTTTTGCCCTCGCTCAACTGGTCGGCTCCGATGGTCGGGTTGTCGGGATAGATATCGACAAAGCCAGACTTGAGGAAGTAAGGGAATATGCCGAAGCGAAAGGACTTTCAAACGTCGAATTTCGGGTGTCGGATGTCCGCACTACCGAAGTAACGGAAAAATTTGATTTGGTCTATTCACGAATTCTACTGTCGCATCTTTCAAACTCGGCAGATGTGCTTGACAAGATGCGTCGGATGTTGAATCCGAACGGTGTTATGATCGTTGAGGACATTGATTATTCGGGGTACTACTGCTATCCTGATCTCCCCGCTTTTCGTCGTTGCGTTGAACTTTTGTACGAGATGAAACGTCTGATAGGCGGGAATGCGGAGTTGGGGAAGCAACTGCCCGTGATGTTTCTCGATGCGGGGCTTTCTGAAGTTGGGGTACGCACTTTCCAACATATGAGTCTGACTGGAGAAGTCAAGCGATACCTGCCAGTATCGATGCAGGGGGGCATTTCCGATTGGATCGTCACCCTTGATCTGGCGACGGCGGATGAAATGAAAAGCATTGTCGCCGACCTGAATGAATTCGCGGACAACCCTCGAACGATTATGGGGACACCTCGCTACTGTCAAGTTTGGGGTTACGTCTAGGATGGATGATTTTCTCCGGTGCAAATGTGCGGGAAATAGTTAGAAGCAAGTGAAAATTATTCAGTGACGTAAACTGGATAATTCCCAAAATTTATTGCCCCAATCTCCTGAAGCAAATAGTGCGTGAAGCGATGGGTTGCTGGAAATGAAAAATCTGATTGGAGAGCCCGTACTTCGAGTTGAAGATGAGAGACTGCTTCAGGGCAAGGGTCAATTTACTGATGATCTGAATTTTGATGGGCAACTGCATGCCTATTTCATACGAAGCCCACATGCACATGCCCGCATCGTTTCCATTGATGCATCAGTGGCTGTTCGCATGCCAGGCGTCCAAGCATTCGCACATGGTGAAACGCTTGCCAAAGTTGGGTTTCGACCGGTTGATCCTCTGAGCCGAAGTGAGGACTGTCCGGTTACCAACAAAGACGGCAGTCAGCCGTCTGATGTAAGGCGATGGTTGCTAGCTCGCAACAAGGTGCGCTTTGTAGGTGAGCCGGTTGCTGTCGTCGCTGCAGACAGCATTTCCCAAGCCCAAGCTGCAGCAGATTCTGTTGAAATTGAATATGAGCCTCTACAGCCATTGATCAATGTAGACGATGCCATGCAAGAAAATGCTCCGCTTGTGTGGAACGAACTTGAAAACAATGTTTGCGTTGATACCGAAAATGGTGACGCGAAAGCAGTAGATTTGGCGTTTCGCAGTGCAGAAAGAGTTGTCTCCTATCAAGTTGAGTTTCCCAGGCACATTGTGGCATACATGGAACCGCGTTCAGTACTAGCCCGATATGACACTGACAAAGAACGGTTTGAAATCTATTGTGGCACGCAGTCTCCTCACTGCATCAGCAGGAGATCGCTTATTGCATGAATGTCCCAACAGATCAGGTAAGAGTCGTTTCGCTAGACACTGGCGGTGGATTTGGCGCACGTGCAAGACCCTACCCGGAATATGCTGTGGCTGGGTGGCTTGCACAAATTACTGGCCGCCCAGTGAAATGGCTTGCTGATCGCTCTGAATGCTTTACTACGGATACGCAGTCCCGGGACCACAGGATGGACATTAAACTAGCCGTAGATGAAGACGGAGAGATGACAGCAGTCCGATTGTCAAGCGTCTGGCGGTTGGGTGCTTATCTGAGCCCACGATCGGTCTGGCTGCATGCAAGCTATATGTACTTGATGACATGTGGCGTTTATCGAATACCAGCTGTTCACTACGAGCTCAAGGGGGTGTTCACCAATACCGCGCCAATCGCGGCTTTTCGAGGTGTTGCCCGCGCTGAAACTTCTTATGCTCTGGAGAGAGTTGTTGACGAGGCTGCACGAGAATTGGGAATCGATCGGTTGAGTTTTAGGAGGAGGAATCTCATTCGGGAATCCGAGATGCCATGGGCGACTCCGACTGGAGCCAATTATTCCGCGGGAGATTACCCAGCTAGTTTCAGGAAGCTTCTGGAATGCATAGACATGAATGAATACTCGGAAAGACATCAAATTTCTCGAGAGGTTGGGAAACTTAGAGGGCTGGGATTTTCGGTCTTCGTAGATAGTGTCGGCGGCAGCCCAAATGAATTTGCCGAAGTGGAGGTGGATGGGGAGTTTGTTGAAGCGAGAGTCGGTACGAAGTCAATCGGGACAGGCCATGAGACGGTTTTTGCACAGTTTCTAGCCAGTAAGTTGCAGGTTCCGTTTGAGAAGATTCGAATAATTGACGGCGACACGGATTTAGTGCGCACTGGTTCTGGTACCCATGCTTCGCGTTCTCTCAGGGTTGGAGGTACAGCAATTTTTCACAGTGCAGAGAGGATGTTGGAGAAAGGTCGAGAACATGCATCAGAGTGCCTGGAAGTGGCGGCGCAGGATATTGAATATGCATCAGGACGATTTATTGTTTCAGGAACAGATCGAAGAATTGGCTTGTTTGACGTAGCAAAATCCATGCGGGATCGTGGAAAATCCTTAGCTGCATCGCATGAACACATTACCCAAGGTCACGCGTTTTCAAGTGGATGTCAGGCTTGCGAAGTGGAAATTGATCCGGAAACGGGACAATTAAAAGTTGAGAGAGTGATCGCGGTGAGTGATCCAGGCAAGGTGATAAATCCGGCTATTGCAGAAGGTCAGGTGCACGGCGGAATCGCTCAGGGACTTGGCCATGCAATTTGTGAGAAGGCTGAATATGATCAAGATTCCGGGCAATTGACTACCGGGAGTTTTCTGGATTACACACTTCCCAGAGCTGACAATCTGCCGTTCTTTGAAACGATTTGGAGTCCAATTGAAACCGACGAAAATCCGCTAGGGGTAAAAGGAGTTGGCGAGATTGGAACGATGGGTGCACCGGCGGCAATGATGAATGCGATTGAGGATGCATTGAAACCTTTTGGCATCACCGGTGTGCAAATGCCGGTGACATCAGAGCGGTTATGGAAATTGATCAGAGATGCGAAAGATCAGTAGAAAAGAGCAGTTACAGGTATAAGTCGTAAAATCTGAGGACAGATCATCGTCTTGGTTGGAAATCAATTACACAGTCAAGCACTAGTACAGCGTTTGAGCAATTAAACTAGGAGAAAAATCAAAAATGAAGTTACTTCGTTATGGAGACAGAGGGCGTGAGAGACCTGGGATGTTAGACAGCAATGGAAAGATTCGTGATTTATGCGATTCATTTGCTGATATTACCCGAAGCACCTTTTCACCTGATTTTCAAAGCAGTCTGGCCGAGATTGACATAGAAAAGTTACCCATCGTTGATGGTTCTCCAAGATTGGGACCGCCTGTAGCATCTATTGGAAAAGTAGTCTGTATCGGGTTGAATTACCGCAAGCATGCACAAGAGGCGGGACTTGCCATTCCTGGAGAACCTATTATCTTCATGAAAGCGACTTCGTCCATTGTTGGTCCCAATGACGATGTGATGATCCCGAAAGACAGTGTCAAGACGGATTGGGAAGTTGAGTTGGCTGTCATCATCGGCAGCACAGCATGCAATGTCGAAGAAAGTCACGCGCTTGAGTATGTTGCTGGATATTGTGTTGCAAACGACGTATCTGAACGGGCGTTTCAGATTGAAGGAACCGGACAGTGGGTGAAAGGAAAAAGTGCCGACACGTTTTGCCCTCTCGGTCCCTATCTGGTGACTCCCGATGAAGTGCCTGAACCGCAGAATCTTCGACTTTGGCTGGAAGTGGAAGGAAACCGTTATCAGGACGGTTGTACTGACGACATGATTTTCGACGTACCTTTTCTAATCAGCTATGTAAGCCGTTTCATGACACTATTGCCAGCTGACGTGCTTCTTACAGGCACGCCTTCGGGAGTAGGGTTTGGCATGAAGCCGCCGGTTTTTCTAAAGCCGGGAGATCGGATGAAACTCGGTGTGGAAGGATTAGGGGTGCAATCGCAAACGGTAGTCGGTTATCAGAAGAGCGAAATAAATTCCTGCTATTACAACTAAACTGAATGACATTTCCACATTTGTGGAGAATCAGTCCTGCTTTCGTGAGACGGAATCCTGAATAATTGATACATAGGAACGAATGGTGGACTCATAACCATTGAGTAGTGCTTCAATGGTAAGTGCATGCCCGATCGACACTTCCAGGATACCTGGAATGGTTAGAAAAGCAGCGAGATTTTCCTGGTTCAGATCGTGACCGGCATTCACACCAAGCCCATGCTTCTGTGCTTCTCCAGCAGCGGTCGCATACTGTTGCAGCACTTCAAGATGATTTTTCTGTCCGAAGGTTCGAGCATATTCTTCGGTATAGAGTTCGATTCTATCGGCACCTGTTTCCGCCGCAGATGGAATCAAATCTATCTCAGGGTCGAGAAAAATGCTGATACGGATTCCTTGAGCCTGCAACTCCGAAATGATGGGACGAAGGAAGTGATTTTCTGCCTGAGTATTCCATCCATGGTCAGACGTAACTTGGTCTGGTGCGTCAGGAACGAGCGTGCATTGATCTGGTTTAGCAGCTTTGACTACTTCCAGGAAGTCTGAAGTCGGATACCCTTCAATATTGAATTCGATTTTTGGATGCTGCTCGTAAAATTCGGCTAGGTCGCTGACATCCTGGTAGGTGGCATGTCGCTGGTCGGGGCGAGGATGAACGGTAACGCCTTCAGCACCATACTGGACGCATAGGTCCGCGAAATCAAGAACCTTTGGAAAATTCATACCCCTGGAGTTCCTCAATAGGGCTATCTTGTTTAAATTGACGCTGAGTGCAGTCACAATTCAATTACCTCGTAATACTTTGTTGAAACAGCGAATCATCCATCATAGGTCACATGTCCGGTGTCTCGATGCCAGGAACGCACTAGGTGGCGCTTTTTTACTGCGTCGGGATGGTCAATGATTTCACTTCGATAATGAGCGATGTCAATGTTGTTCAGGTACTGAAGATGCCCGCGCTCAATGGGAAGTTCAAACCACAACGAAGGGTTTTCGGATACTTCTTTCAGTGCAAACACTGCATCTGATGTCTCGCTGTCCATTACAGTTTCAGCCACCTCGTAACCCTTCATGATTAGACTTGGATTGGCGCGTGTCCACAATCTTTCATCTTCATAACGAAAAACCGGGGCAAGTGCGACTGTTGGTTGACCTTCAGCGTGTTCGGCCTGTCGGTCCCAAAAAACCGGCTCGTACAGGCGTTTCAGTTCCGCCGGATATCTTTTAAGCATTTGGTTGTGAATTGAGTAGAGGCTGCAGAATCGACTCAGGCCGCCTTCGAGAGACGGCTGCAAGCACATCAACCCCACATAGCGGGGCAGTTTGATGCCAAAGGCATTGTCGTTGTGGAACATAAGTTCGACTTTGGTATACGAACCTCGCACGCCGTATTTGTACTGTGCTCCGGTATCACGAACGTGATAGACCATGGTCCCTTCCCACTTTTGAGCGACATTTCGTCCGATTCGCTGGCCAATTGTCCAGAAAATATCAATGGCTTGTTCTATTGATATGTCTTCTAGCGGCAGGCTATCAACAACTGCAACTCCCGGCGACTGATCAAGCCTCCTCTTGACTTCATCCATCAGTTCAAGAGTTTTAGGAATTTCAAACTGCTGAATCGATCTTAACACCGTCGGCAACGGGTTTGCGTCTATTAACTCAGCCATTCGCAGCAGTTCGTCACGAACCTGATCCTCTACTTGGATAATGCAGTCGTGTGGGTTAATATCCCCCTTCGTCCAAGCATGGGAATTTTCTACCCAGTGATCCAGGCGGTTATCGCTTTGCTCGTGGGAAATGTCGAGAATGTTCATGCCGGCTCCAAGCTCTAAAATGTGTTTCTTTTCTTGTTTAGTGAATATTGACAGTCATGCCCTAGGCACATTGCAAACAAACTGCAAACGACGCTCCTTCAACGATTTCAATTCAAAGAGCGCTACCTGCAGTTTTTACTGTCAAAGAAGAAACCTTCAAGACAAATATTACCATATACCTGCGTTTCTTGAAAATGATTGTCAGCACAGATCGCTTGGTTTGTTTCGGTTCGCAGGAACTGTACTCGATCGCACACAGTGAATGGGCTAAGGTCTGGTAAAATTTATTGCAGTATCAAATATCCGAATTCTTGAGCCATACATATTCAGGGGCAATTCAATGAAATATCTATTAGGAATCGCAGCCATTATCAGTTGCATCATTCTGTCGACATTCGACACTTTTCTCGATAATCCGATCCACAATGTTGCGTACTGGGGCATTGTAGTCACCGTAATCTATATGGTTCTTTCAACTAGAAGCTCGTCAGAATCTTCTTCATAATGAATCAAGCCTCAGCGATTTAGGCAGCGCATTCAACTTCGGTTTTGTAGTACAAGAGAACTTCATCTTGAATGACGGTATTCTGGATTTTTCCGGCAAAAGCGTTGTAGTCGTTGGTGGTACCAGCGGAATCAATTTTGGCATCGCGTGCGATTTTGCAGCAGCTGGTGCAAACATTGGCGTAATAAGCCGCTCAGAAGAGAAAGTCGCTAGTGCTAAATCCCGCCTGATGGAATGGGGTGGCTTGGTCGTAGGATTCAGTGCGGATGTCCGCGAATATTCACGACTGGAAGCGGGTTTTGATGAGATGCGACAAGAACTGGGAACATTCGACGTGCTGGTATCGGGTGCAGCCGGAAATTTCCCGGCGCGAGCAACTGACATGTCCCCGAATGGCTTTGCTGCAGTAGTGAATATTGATCTGATGGGTACTTATCACGTACTTCGCGCTGCACATCCACATTTAAGCAAACCGGGCGGTTCGGTAGTCAATATTTCCGCACCTCAAGCGTTCATCCCCATGATTCTACAGTCGCATGTTTGCGCTGCCAAAGCTGGAGTAGACATGATTACTCGAACGCTTGCCATGGAGTGGGGCGGCGAAGGATTACGTGTCAATTCCATCGTTCCGGGGCCGATAGAGGGCACTGAAGGGATGAAACGGTTGGCACCGACGCAGGCACTGTTGGATCAAGTGACAGAATCCGTGCCTCTCAAACGCTTGGGAAATACTTCGGATATTGGAAAGGCAGCGATGTTTCTTGCATCGCCGTTGGCCGCTTATGTAACCGGAGCGGTAATACCAGTTGACGGAGGTTGGTCGTTGAGCGGTGTATCCGGGTTGATGGATGGATTGGCTCGCCAGTTACAGGAGCCAGCCGAATAAGTTCTTTCCCTATTCATCCTTGAAGGTGGATTCATACTCATTACGCAAGCGATTCTTTTCTACCTTTCCCATTGCATTTCTTGGCAATTCCTCTAAATAGATAAATTGCTTCGGGATTTTGAAGACTGACAGTTTTTTCTTGAGAACTTTCAGAATTTCTTCTTCCGTAACACCACTGCCCTGCAAAATGATTGCAGCAATCACCGCTTCTCCAAGATCCGAGTGCGAAACTCCGAAAACAGCTGAATCCACAATGCCAGGAATCTGGTTGATCAGAATTTCTACTTCTTTGGGATAGACATTGAATCCTGCTGATATGATCAGATCGCTTTGTCTGCCAACGATGGCCAGCCTATTGTCATCTGATACAGTCGCTAGGTCACCGGTGACAAAATAACCGTCGTCCCGAACAGCCGCCCGAGTTGCATCAGGGTTCTGCCAATAGCCCTTAAATAGATTGGGGCCTTTTATTTCCAGTTTGCCAATCTGTCCGTTGTTAAGCGGATTGCCATCTTCATTGCAGACGCGGAGTTTTACATCGGGTAGTGCGTAGCCGACCGTTCCTGCAATTCGTTCTCCCAGCAGCGGATTGGAGGCGATCATCTGAGCTTCCGACATTCCATATCGCTCAAGGATCCTGTGTCCGGTGCGCTGTTCGAATTCTTCGAATGTCCTCGGCAACAAGGGAGCTGATCCGGAAATGAACAATCGAAATCTACTGCAAAGCTCTCTTGTTAATTGAGGGTGGGATAGCAGTCGAGTGTAAATTGTTGGTACCGCCATCATAACGGATGCTCTCGCGATCAGACTGATGGTTTCTGTTACCGAGAATCTGGACTGAAAGAGGATCCGAGACGCCAGCAACATCGGGCAGTGCAATCCTACGCACAATCCGTGAACATGAAAAAGCGGTAAAACGTGAAGAAGAACATCGGACGATGTCCAACTCCAAATCTTGACTAGACTCTCGGCATTTGAGGATAGGTTGTGGTGCGTTATCATTGCACCCTTTGGTTTACCGGTAGTGCCAGAGGTGTAGATCAAAAGTGCTGTTTCGCCCGGGTTTTGATGAGCAACTTCAAATTGATCACTGCAAGAGGATACATCAGTCCACAAGCTCCCGTCACCGTTTTCGTCAAGGGTGTGAACATGCTTAACTTGGCATCGATTCGCAAGCTGAACTGTTTCCTCATATTTCGCAGGATCACATACAACCAGAAAAGGTTTCGCGTCCTGCAGGAAGTGTTCAAGTTCGCTAGTTGTGTATGCCGTATTCAGAGGGTGAAAAATAATACCGGCACGAAGACAGGCTAAGTACAAAATTACTGCTTCTGGAGATTTTTCAATTTGCGCCGTCACTCGATCTCCGCGCGCTAATCCAACTTTAGTCAGTCTGTTTGCCAACTGTGCAGAAAGTCGATTGGCTTGCCCATAAGTAATGGAAGCTCGATCCGGTAATTCAAGAAATATTCGATCTCCTGAATTCACCATTTGATGTTGCAAAATTGAAAAGAAATTGGCGTTCACGATAAATAATTGTGTCGATTCAGGTGTTGTGCGGTTATGTGGAAACGTGGGAATAACATTACCGCAATCTTGATGACTTGAGGAATGTGATAAGCAGTATATTTTAGTGCAACTGTCATGCGAGTCTATTGATGCACTATTTGCATCAGCGAGCTTGCTGTAGCCTGGATTGACGTCGATTGGTCAAGGGTATAATCGCTGTCAAGCAATACAAACAGACTGAATCGTAGCGAATTCTATGATCGAATCACATTTTGGAGAATGGCTGGAACTGGCATTACGCTGGGCACATCTGGTAGTTGGAATTGCGTGGATTGGTGCATCCTTTTATTTCAACTGGCTTGAAAATCGTCTGCAAAGGGGAGCTCAGGAAAATTCCTCACTTGAGGGTGATTTGTGGGCGATACATGGCGGCGGCTTCTATCATATTCAGAAATACGAAGTGGCCCCAGATAAACTTCCCGCCGAGCTACACTGGTTTAAGTGGGAAGCGTATTTCACATGGTTTACCGGCCTTGCACTGCTAGTCCTTGTTTTCTATCTGAACGCGAGGGTATATCTGCTTGATGCTTCCATTTACGACCTCACTCCGCTACTCGGCACGATAATTGGCTTGGGATCTTTGATTGTTTCATGGATTTTCTATGACCGACTGTGCGCATCTCCCGTCAATAAAAGACCTCGTATCCTGGCAGCCATCGTATTTGTCTATTTTTCCCTACTTGCTTTCGTTCTCTGTCAAATGTTCAGCGGCCGTGGGGCATACGTTCACGTAGGTGCTGCAATTGGTACGATCATGGTTTTGAACGTGATGGCCGTCATCATTCCATCGCAGAAGGCGCTGGTCAATGCGATGAAAGTTGGCGGCACTCCCGACGCAGAACTTGGCAAAGCAGCGTTGACGCGCTCGCGACACAACAACTATCTGACGTTACCGGTGCTGTTTATCATGATCAGCAGCCACTATCCGTCAACGTTCAGCGGTTCATGGAACTGGCTTGTCCTTATCGGACTAGGAATCGTTGGAATTCTGGTACGGCATTATTTCAATGTTCGCCACCTCGCAGGACCGAAGTGGTGGTTACTGTTCGCAGCCGTATTCATAGCTGTTGGCATCGCGTTCTTAACCTTGCCGAAATCAAGAATGGGTTCTGATGAATTACAATCAATTACTATTGACAGTGTTCGGAGCATCATTCACGAACGCTGTACCGTATGCCATTCCGCTGCTCCGATACAGCCGGGATTTCAAATTGCACCTGGAGGCATTCTCTTGGACACGGATGATCAGATAACACAGTTAGCTTCGCGGATTTTTACTGCAACCGTCGCGACTCGCTCCATGCCGATCGGAAATTTATCAAAGATGACGGACGAAGAACGACAATTGATTTCCAGTTGGTACGCTGAACTGAACAAAACTGCGCAAACCGCAGCCAGTCCATAATCTTGAAAGGCGAGCAGTGGGAAAACTGACGACTCACGTATTGGATTTGGTACTCGGATGTCCGGGACGTGATATCCGAGTCGATCTTTATTGTCTCAACGATGGACGAGATCGCGTGAAACGCGCCATAACAAATCACGATGGGCGCGTTGATCAACCCTTGCTTGAGGGAGAGTCTTTTGTTGTCGGAAAATACGAATTGATCTATCACGCAGGAGAGTATTTCAGGTCCAAAGGCATTAATCAGGGTGAGTTTGGATTTCTTGATGAAGTAGTGATTCGATTCGGCGTTGCCGATGCAGACCAACACTATCACGTTCCCCTACTACTGTCACGCTATGGCTATTCAACCTATCGGGGAAGTTGATGGCAACGGCTGATTCAATTCGATTCCTGCTGGGCCAGGAACCGAGAGAACTGAAAGGTGTTTCCCCTACGTTGACAGTGCTTGAATATCTTCGGAAGGTCGAGCGAATGGTCGGCACCAAAGAAGGTTGTGCTGAAGGCGATTGTGGTGCCTGTACAGTCGTTCTCGCCGAATACGAAAGTGAAAAAATCAGCTACAAAGCGGTTAATTCCTGCATCATGTTTGTTCCGTTTCTGCATGGTAAACAGTTGATCACAGTTGAGCACCTGAAAGATTCAAACGGAAAACTTCATCCCGCCCAGCAGGCGCTCGTCGACGAGCATGGTTCACAGTGTGGTTTCTGTACGCCAGGTTTTGTTATGTCGATGTTTGCGATTTATCACAATCGAAGTTCCGGCAGCAGGAAGTTAATTGATGATGCGCTTGCCGGTAATCTATGCCGATGTACTGGGTATGCTCCAATTGTTCGGGCGACCCGCAAGATGCTGTCGTCGATCATCCGCGATAAATTTGATAAAGCCGAGAGTAAAACCATTCAAGAACTGTCACAACTTGACGCTTCTGCACCGGTTGAGCTCACTGCCAATGGTCAGGAATACTTTGCACCGGATACGGTTGCGGGGTTGGCGCAGGTATTGAACCGTCATCCTAAAAGCCGCATCGTCGCTGGTGCCACGGACGTGGGAATTTGGGTAACAAAGCAAAGACGTCATCTGGAAAGCGTCGTTTACACAGGTGGCATTGATGTGATGAAAGAAATCAACGTAGCAGAAAGTCATATTCAGATTGGTGCTGCGGCGACTGTAAGTGACGCAATGAAAACGCTATCTGAATATTACCCTACACTGGAAGAGTTGTTTCGACGCTATGGATCAGTACAAATACGCAATCTTGCTACCATTGGTGGCAACGTGGCCAACGGTTCTCCGATCGGAGATAGCTTGCCGGCTTTAATTGCTCTGGATGCGAAACTAATAATCACGAGTTTAACCGGGTCGCGCACTGTGCCTGCAGAGGATTTCTTTATTGATTATGGAAAGCAGGACTTGCAGCCCGGAGAATTTCTTGAAAGAGTCGATGTGCCATTGCCTGCGGCAAATCAGAAATTCATGATCTACAAGTTGTCGAAACGATTCCATCAAGATATATCAGCAGTTTGCGGTGCGTTTTCAATAACGAAAGAATCGAATTCTAACTACAGGATTCGGGTTTGTTATGGGGGAATGGCGGCAACGCCGCTTCGAGCAAGAAACTGCGAGAATGCACTGATGAGCAATGGACTTGCAAGCGCCGACAGTGTGCACAAAGCGAAACAAGCATTGAAATTGGATTTCTCGCCGATCACCGACTTTAGAGGTAGTTCGGATTATCGATCTTTGGTCGCTGGCAATCTGGTTCAGCGCTTTGTAAACGAATGGACGAGCGAACAGGCGACGAGCGTGTGGGCAGAAAGACATGGGTGACCAGGCACACGAAGTTTCAGCAGCGTTGGCAGTGCATTTGCCGATTTCGCACGACAGTGCCGAAAGGCATGTTTCGGGAGAGGCCCTATACGTCGATGACATACCGGAACTTCGTAATCTGCTTTATGTCTGGGTTGCATTGAGTGCGCATGCCAGTGCTCGAATTCTCTCGATGGATACTCGTGCAGTCGAGTCATCCCCGGGAGTGGTTGCGGTTTTGAATTCGGATTCAGTAGTGGGTAAGAACGACTGCAGTCCGACAAATAGCGATGATCCAGTTTTTGCACAAGATCGAGTAGATTTTATGGGGCAGGTTCTTTTTGCAGTTGCTGCCGAATCCGAATCGCAAGCTCGCGACGCGTGCAGTAACGCTCAAATCGAGTACGAACTTGAAGACCCCATTCTGTCAATAGAAGATGCACTGGAAAAAGAATCTTACGTGTTGCCGAAATCAACTGTGAGTTTCGGAGATGCCCAGGCAGCTCTTGAAAACGCAACGAATCGGCTGCAAGGAACGTTGAAGTGTGGTGGGCAGGATCACTTCTATCTGGAAGGCCAAGTAGCTATGGCGGTTCCCCGAGAAGGCGGCGACTTTCTGATCTATTCTTCAACTCAACATCCGTCGGAAGTGCAGTTGCTGGTAGCTCAGGTCCTAGACAAGCCGCTGAATTCCATAATTGTCGAGGTTCGTCGCATGGGCGGTGGATTTGGCGGCAAGGAAACGCAGGCTGCTCAATGGGCCTGTATTGCCGCAATTGTCGCTCATCGTACAGGTCGTCCTGCAAAACTGAGACTTGATCGAGACATCGACATGCTGTCTACCGGTAAGCGTCACGATTTCCGGTTTGAATATGATGTGGGATTTGATGCCGAAGGTCGGATTCAAGGTCTGGTAGTAAACATGGCTTCCCGCTGCGGATACTCCGCGGATCTGTCTCGCCCGATCAACGATCGAGCACTATTGCACCTTGATAATGCCTACTATCTCGAAAACGTCCATGCAACGACTCGACTTTGTCGAACAAATACTGTGTCGAACACTGCATTTCGGGGATTCGGCGCGCCTCAGGGAATGCTGTGCATTGAGAGAATTCTGGATGAGATTGCCTGTAATCTTCACAAGGATCCGCTGCAGATTCGACTTCTGAATTACTATGGCGGGCAGCCTCGAAACGTTACACCCTATCGCATGAAGGTTGATGATTTTATCTTGTCGGAACTGACGAGTGAATTGATTCAGTCTTCGAATTATGAAAGTCGTCGCCAGGAAATTCACTCTTTGAATCGGGGGTTCGAAACAATCAGAAGAGGTATCTCCCTTACGCCAGTGAAGTTTGGCATCTCTTTTACCATGACGCATTACAATCAAGCCAGCGCCCTAGTGCATGTCTACACCGATGGCAGCATTCACCTGAATCATGGTGGAACAGAGATGGGACAGGGACTTTTCATCAAGGTCGCCCAGGTAGTTGCCGATGAATTCTCAGTACCTCTCGAATCGGTGAAGATTGCTGAAACCAATACTTCGCGAGTTCCGAATACTTCGGCAACAGCTGCTTCTTCCGGCTCGGATATTAATGGTAAAGCGGCACAGAATGCGGCTCTGAAAATCAAGAAACGCCTGACAAAAGTTGCCGCAGAGATGTTTGGCGTGCATGAAGACAGTGTTTACTTCAAGAGGGGACAGGTCATAGCAGGAAAACAGTCGATCGCATTTGCAGATCTCGTAGGACACGCTAATCGTCAACGCGTTCCACTGTCTGCGACTGGATATTATCGAACTCCGAAAATTAACTGGGATCGTACAAAGATGACAGGTCGTCCATTCTACTATTTTAGCTACGGTGCCGCAATAAGTGAGGTGGAATTGGATTGCCTGACCGGCGAGTACCGGATTCGTCGCGTCGACATCCTGCATGATGTTGGGAAATCCATCAATCCAGCTGTCGATATTGGTCAGATTGAAGGCGGTTTCGTGCAAGGGGCAGGTTGGCTGACCAGCGAAGAGCTGTGGTGGGATAATAAGGGTGTGCTATGCACTCATGCTCCCTCGACCTACAAGATACCGACCTGCGGCGATGTGCCGGAAGAGTTCTACGTAAAAATATGGGCGCGTGGGCGCAACCGTGAGGACACAATTTATCGATCCAAAGCAGTTGGTGAACCGCCGCTGATGCTCGCCATATCGGCATTCAGCGCGATTTCAGATGCAATTTCCAGTTTGACCGACTACCAGCGTTGGCCGAGGCTGGATGCCCCCGCGACTCCAGAACGCGTCTTGATGGCAATTCAGGATATCAGCAAACAGAGGCAACAGAATTGAAGTGGTTGCATGAAATGCTCGCTCTCACGCAGCGTGGAGAGTCAGTTGTGATTGTCACGGTAATCGAGACCAATGGATCTGCACCAAGAGAAATTGGAGCGCGTATTGCAGTCTCGAAAAATTCTTCAGTCGATAGCATCGGCGGCGGAAATTTGGAGCATGAGGCGATACGAAAGGCGAGGAATATGCTGAATCAACCGGGAGAATCCATTCGCAGAGATGAATTCGTTGGACTGGGAATCACGATGAGTCAATGCTGCGGAGGTGCGGTTCGACTGCTGTTCGAGAAATTTTCAGGAAACGTCGCAACTCGCTTACGCAGTGAATTGGAACAGAGGGGGAATCGACAAATCCATATACTGGTCAGTCCGGTGGCGAGCCAGGCAGCGACGATGGTATTAAATACAAAGCATGATTGGAGAGAATTGCCAGATTTTCTTTCCAGTGTTGCAGAATCAATGATCGAAACTGCCGAGCCCAGTTCAAGACTTGTTTCAGACGGAGAAGAAGTATGGTTCTTGACGAGACTTGAGGAGAAACCTTCAAAGATCGTTCTTTTTGGTGCAGGGCATGTCGGCAAGGCATTGGTTAAACTGCTTCAGGATTTACCTTTTCAGGTTGAGTGGGTTGACGAGCGTGCGGACCTATTCCCGCAGGATATTCCTGACAATGTCATCGTCAGACATTTGGAAGATCCGCTTGAAGCGCTCGACGATCCGCAATTGGGTGTGTTTTATGTTGTCATGACGCACAGTCATGGTCTAGACTACGAATTGTGTCTAAAAATACTTCAACGAAGAGAATTTGGCTGGCTTGGGCTGATCGGCTCCGAAACCAAGAGAAAGAGGTTCGAGAAAAGATTCATTGAAGACGGCGTAGATTCGTTTACGCTGCACCGTTTGCACTGTCCGATCGGACTTGACAGCATAAAAGGAAAGCTGCCTGCTGTTATAGCCATGTCGACCGCAGCACAACTGCTCGAAGCCCATCAGGAAGCATTTGAAGCAATGTCGTTGGGTTCGGATAAAAAATCTTGATCACTGGAAACTTTCGTTACGTCCTGAATTTTTTGATCGCAGGAATCAACTGGAACCCCATCAATGCCGGAAATATCTGAAAGCGTTCCACTGCTGGAATTGAAAGGCATTACCAAAGCCTTTCCAGGCGTATTAGCGAATGATGCGGTCGATTTTTCATTAGCCAGTGGTCAAATTCATGCTTTGTTAGGCGAAAATGGTGCCGGCAAAAGCACTCTCGTAAAAATCATCTACGGCTATTACTCGGCTGATGCGGGCTCCGTCCGCTGGAAAGGCGAAATTGTGAATCTATCAAGCCCAGCGCAAGCGCGTCAGATGGGAATTGGCATGGTGTTTCAGCATTTTTCACTATTTGAAGCGATGACTGTACGTGAGAATATTGAACTGGCGATAAAGTCAGGAAAGAGGGGAGATGCTCTCGCCACAGAAATCCGTACCGTCTCGGAGACTTATGGATTGGAACTTGATCCAGAAAGGGATGTGTTCAGCCTGTCGGTAGGTGAGCGACAGCGAGTTGAAATTGTCCGTTGTCTGCTGCAATCGCCGAGGCTTCTCATCATGGATGAACCAACTTCCGTGTTGACGCCGCAGGAGTCAGAAAAGTTGTTTGACGTATTACGTAAACTTGCCGATCAGGGATGTGCAGTCCTTTACATCAGTCACAAGCTCGAAGAAATTCAGGTTTTATGTCATCACGCGACGATTCTTCGACAGGGTAAAGTCGTCGCACAGTGTGACCCAACAAAGGAGAGCACTCGAAGTCTTGCAGAATTGATGATTGGCAAGGCGCTTAGGCCACCCACATATGACTTGAAATCTGCTGGGAATCCGATATTTGAAGTTTACAGTCTGTCGCGAACTGCAGAAAACGAGCGTAGCATTTCTTTGCAAGAGATTGGATTTGATGTTCGCGCCGGAGAAATTTTCGGCATCGCAGGCGTTGCCGGGAACGGACAGACCGAACTGATGGAAATGTTGTCTGGTGAATTTTTAGCTGAAAAGGATTCTGCAATCAAAATCGATGGAGTTTCTTGCGGTCAATCCGGCATTCGCGCTCGAAGGGAGCTCGGTGCGGCAATCGTTCCGGAAGAACGTCTCGGGCATGGTGCGGTGGCAAGCATGTCGCTTACGGAAAATGTGTTTCTGAGTGGCCACAAACGCTACAACCTGACCGGTAATCTGTGGATGCACCGAGCCAATGCCCGCCAATATGCACAGAAGACTTGCGACGCCTTTGACGTAAGACACTCCGGGATTCATGCAGATGCAGGCAGTTTATCTGGCGGCAATCTGCAAAAATTTCTAATTGGGCGTGAAATCCTTCAGTATCCACTGGTAATGATCGCTTCTCAACCCACCTGGGGAGTTGATGCCGGGTCGCAGCTCGCCATTCACAAAGCATTGCTGGATTTGGCTGCGAACGGAACTGCGGTTTTGATTATTTCTCAAGACTTGGATGAACTTATGGAACTTTGTGGTCGCATAGCCGTCATGTTCGCTGGTCGGCTATCTGAGGCACATTCAACATCCAGTATGACAGCCGAAAAAATAGGACTGTTGATGGGCGGCTCAAGGATTGAAGAACATGAAGGTGTCAGTCATGCGACTTAAGATTACTCCCAGGCAAACGCATTCAAGGCTGATGTCATGGCTGACACCCGTCATGGCTTTGGGTCTAAGTCTTGTTTCTGGGATGATTATGTTCTATCTACTTGGTTATCCTCCGATTGAGAGCCTCTATACATTTTTCATTAGCCCGATCAGTGATCTGTATGGTGTGAGTGAACTAATTGTCAAAGCATCTCCACTTGCAATAATAGCAATCGGATTGGCAATGGGGTTTAAGGCAAATGTCTGGAATATCGGTGCTGAGGGGCAGTTTACAATTGGCGCGATTACAGGAAGCGCGCTGGTAATTTATTTTCCGGAATCTGAAAATTTCTTGATGCTTCCGGCTATGCTGATTCTCGGCATTGTGGGCGGTATGGCGTGGGCTTCAATTCCGGCAATTCTGAAGACGCGTTTCAACACAAATGAAATTCTGACGAGTCTGCTGCTTGTCTATGTAGCCATACTTTTGCTAAGCACTCTGATTCATGGGCCGTGGCGCGACCCCGGCGGCTACAATTTCCCTGAAAGTGTTGTTTTTCCTGACGTTGCCACTCTACCATCAATATTGTCAGGCACTCGGTTGCACGCTGGAACATTGATTGCCTTGCTGGTAGTTGCCACTGCATGGGTGCTTTATTCAAAAACCATTGCAGGCTTTCAGGTCAGGGTAGCAGGACTCGCTCCCAATGCTGCACGTTACGCGGGAGTTCAATACAAAAGTATGATTTGGTATGTGCTTCTCGCCGCCGGAGGGCTTTCCGGATTGGCTGGAATCATCGAAGTTACCGGCTTGATCGGACAGTTGCAGCCGATCGTTTCTCCAGGCTACGGTTTTTCTGCCATTATTGTCGCATTCTTGGGCAGACTTCATCCCATTGGAATTGTTTTTGCAAGCCTTGTTCTTGCCTTATCCTATCTTGGCGGCGAGTTTGTGCAAATCAAACTCGGCTTGCCGCTCGGAATTGCAGGTGTGTTTCAGGGAATGCTGCTGTTCTTTCTGCTGTCATGTGATCTGCTAATCAACTATCGGGTGGAAATCAGGCACACTAAACCAATCGCTCCAGAGAAGGCATCCTGATGGAAACAATAACGACGATCGAATTAATTTTGCTGACAGTCGTCAGCGCAGCGACGCCATTGCTGCTTGCTGCAACTGGAGAGTTGGTAGTAGAAAAATCTGGGGTGCTTAATCTTGGCGTTGAGGGCATGATGCTAGCCGGTGCGGTTTGCGCGTTTATTGCCGCATTGACGACAGGGAGCTGGGCCTTGGGCATTGTTGTTGGAGCAGTTGCGGGAATACTAATGTCGATTCTGTTTGGACTGCTTACGTTGATATTTCTCGCCAATCAAGTTGCCTCCGGTCTTGCATTGACACTGTTCGGCATTGGGCTCAGTTCATTGATTGGCATTCCGTTTATTGGACTTCCAATTGACAAGCTGCCGACGCTTGATTTGCCGTTGCTGGGCGATATTCCAATTTTTGGTCCACTGCTGTTTGAACAGGATGCTCTAATTTACATTTCAATCATCATGGTACTGGTCGTTCACTGGTTCTTAAAGTACTCAAAGTCAGGTCTTGTGCTTCGTGCCGTCGGAGAATCGCATGACGCGGCCCATTCCATCGGATATTCAGTTGTGAAAATTCGATTTCTAGCGGTTATGTTTGGGGGTGCAATGGCAGGACTCGGGGGTGCCTTTTTGTCCTTGTCCTACACTCCAATGTGGGTTGAGCATATGACTGCAGGTAGAGGATGGATTGCATTGGCACTGGTAGTTTTTGCGACGTGGAAACCGGGGCGCGTCATTATTGGCGCCTATTTGTTCGGAGCTGTGACGATTTTGCAGTTGCATCTACAAGGTATAGGAGTCCAAATTCCCGCTCAGATCCTGTCAATGCTACCTTATCTGGTTACGATACTGGTTCTGGTTCTGATTTCCCGCAATGCAGCACGCGTTAAGTTGAATGCTCCAGCCTGCATTGGTCAGATCTTTCATCCAAATACCTGATTGAAAAGTCAGGAGCTCTAATGAAAATTCTATTCGGTTTTTTTAAATAGGAATTCTGAATAATTCATGTCTACGAAATAGCTGAGTTTGGTCAGTATTAAAATGGAGAGCTCGATGCTCTCTATTTTTTGAAATCAGCTACGAGCCATGAACTCTGTCACAATCACATTGTTCAAACTTTTCAGTTCTGGTATTTCAGATAGTGTTGTTAACAATTAGGGTGTTGCGGTACCACTATGAAAATTAGTTCAATAAACACTGCGACTTCGTGTTACCACACATATTCCTTATTCGGCAGTTCATTAAATATTTGAATATAAAAGAAATATTCTTTTATACTGCCAACAAGATGAATCTCACTTCGGAATTGAGCGGATGAACAGTCTCAAGAATCAATTTTGTATACAGGTGATACTCGTGATTTTTCTCATCGCGATGTCTTCAGTACGTGCGGATTATGAATCTGGGCAACAGGCTTGGGACGCTGGACGTCCAGCCGATGCGCTGATTGAGTGGCGGGCGGCAGCCGAAGCAGGTGACCGCCGGGCAATGTTGGCACTTGGTCGGTTATTCGTTATCGGTCTGGGTACGCCGCAGAACTACATAGATGCCCATATGTGGTTCAACTTGGCGGCAAGCCGAGGTGAGATTGCGGCGATAGCGGAACGGGATGCTTTAGAAAAGAAGATGACCTCTGCGAACCTCGCGGAGGCGCAGAAACGTGCATCGAATTGGCAGCCTAACAAGAACCAAGTTGCGGAAGCGCCTGAAGAAGCGGAACAGGATGCAAGTCCACCCCAACCGACCGAGATTCGGGAAGCACAGCGATTACTGAGCGCACTAGGTTATAAACCCGGGCCCGCTGACGGTATATGGGGGAAACGCACCGGGCAGGCTTATCAATCATTCCTGCGCGATCAAGGTCTGCCATTGATCGATGTCTTGACCGTGGAATCATTGAATGCACTGCGTAACATCGCAGCAAGTCAATCAGGCGTCGGCACCCCTGACGAATTTGAACTTCAGACCAGCAGCGGAATTGGTGGTTCCGGTGGCTCAAGCGGTTGCCCTGGTGCAAACAGTCTGATCGAAAGAATTGAGCAAATTGGTGCGGATCTAAGTGATCCTAGTGTCGGCGTTTGTTTGTCAGCTAGAGGAGCGAAACAAGTATTTACCGAAGCGATATCTTTCTATGAAGGATGCCCGTCAGCCGATCCATCGGGGGAGTGGTTGCAGTACAGCCGGCTAATGGTTGCGTGGGTAAACGAAAGGGAAAGGCAAAGATGTAATTGATTGGTGTCGCGACTTCGGGCAGTTCACCAATGTTCAATGCACCAGTTCAAGCGCGTGAAACCAGTGTAGGATTAGTGTCTTAGTAGAGTGCATTGAAGTGAGCGGAGGTATGACGGTCTAGTTTGAATCTTGTATCCCTAAACTCTTGAATTTTTGCCTCACTGGTGCTATATTTTTAGTCAACAAAGCCGTCACGCCTCTTAACAATGCGCAACCTTGGCGGCTTTTTTTTTTGCACTACGAGAATTCGCAGTGGTTGAAGCTTACACAAAATCTCCTCTCACGTTTAAACAACAACTAAAACAATTAAAAGACCGTGATTTGGCGATAGACGATGATAAACTCGCTTTATTTCACCTCAAAACCATCAGTTACTACCGTTTGAGCGCCTACTGGCATCCGTTCCGCAAGATAGAGCAGGATGGCACTAAATCCGATTACTTTGAGAAAGGAGTTCACTTTAATGATGTTATGACTCTGTATGATTTTGATCGTCGTTTACGCTTACTAGTGATGGATGCAATAGAACGTGTTGAAGTGCAGGCACGGGCCCTTATTGCTTATCAGATGGGACACAAATACGGCACGTTTGGGCATACAGAGGCTTCAAACTTTCATCCCAAATTCAAACATACCCCGTGGTTGGAAAAACTTGAGGAGAAAACTACTCGAACAAGTGATGCGTTTGTTACTCACTACAAAAACAAATACGCCGGTTTTCCCACTCTGCCAATCTGGATGGTGACAGAAGTGATGTCTTTGGGCAGTTTATCTTTTGGTTATAAAGGATTAAAACATAACGATAAGAAAGCCATATCAGATGATTTTGGATTCCATCATATGTGCTTGGGTGATTGGTTTCACACACTCACCTATATTCGCAATATCTGCTCACACCATGGTCGATTGTGGAACAAGGAACTTTCAATAAGGCCCAGAAAGAAAAAAGCAAATATATGGAACCCTCCCATTACTCCTCGCAACGACAGAATTTTTTATGTTCTTTTGATTCTTCGATTTCTACTTCGAAAAGAGAATGTTAGTAACGAATGGAAAAAACAAATGAACTACCTGCTTATGCCCATCGCAAAAAATAAAAGATGGCGGATGGCGATGGGAATACCTGATGACTGGACGAATCATCCACTGTGGCGATAGCGGAATTAAAATTCCAGGCTACCGGCTCACTATCTGATCACTTGGCTGGTAAAAGTTAGTAAAATCTCCATTTTTTCAACTTTCTCGCAACTCTATCCATAAAACAACTCAGAGCCACAGCTTTTCCGTCTCGGCGCACACGCCGTTGACCTCTGGTAAACGGCAATATACGGCGCAACCTACAACCCTTGTGTCACCTGGTGTCGCCCAAAACCCGTACAAGACGTGTGTACGCCTATACACGGCTTCGCCGACAAAGCCCCGTGCACCGAATCGCGGTCCTCGGTTTTTGACTCACGATCAGTGCTTCATGTCCAAAATTTGAAGACTCGTTAGGCGAGTATTCCCGATAGTAAGGTCGCGATTCCGAGAAATGAGAAAAATCCAACAATATCGGTGATTGTCGTCAGTACTATCGAAGAAGCGACTGCAGGGTCTTGGCGTAACTTTTTCAATCCCATCGGTACCAAAGCTCCAGCGAGTCCTGCCAGAACCATTGCAATGATCATGGAGGAACAGATTACCAGTACCAGTCCAAACTGCCCGCTCCAGAAATAAACACCAGCACCGCAGACGATGGCAATGGAAACACCATTCCAGATTCCGACATTAGCCTCCTTGCGCGCCATCTTTAGCCAATCTCCCAATCTGATTTCATGTAGTGCAAGACCGCGCATGGTAACGGCGAGTGCCTGTGCACCGGCGTTTCCCGACTGTCCCGCAACAACAGGCAAGAGTATGGCGAGAGCGGTAAATTTCGCGATGGTTCCTTCAAATAGTCCAACGACGGCTGCTGCCAGAAAAGCAGTGAGTAAATTGACCTGAAGCCAAGGCATACGTTTCCGGACTGCGAGCCAGCTGCTTGACGTGGCTCGTTCATCTTTACTCACACCGACCATGGTTTGAATGTCAAGTGAAGCGCTTTCTTTCAATGCACCGATCAGAGCGGAATATCGGATGACTCCCACAATGTGCCCATCGTCGTCAATTACTGTGAGCTCTTCCAATCGATGCTGTTGCATCTTGTCGGTAATATTTTCCTTGGTATCCATAGGCTTCACGACAGCAACAATAGGATGCGCAATTCTATTCAAATGCATTGATGGTTTTGCAATCGCCAGATCTTTGAGATCGACAATAGAATTGAACCGCTGTTGTTCGTCAATGAGTCGCAATTCGTGGACCGGTTGGCCCAATTTCGTACGTCGCAAAATATTTTGCGCATCAGCGACTGTCATGTCTCCTCTGTAAACCTGAAAGCGGGTATCCATCAATCTCGCAGCACTGTCCGGCGGATAGGCAATCAGTTCTTCGATTTCCTGAGCAATCGCTGAATCTAACACGGCCAACAGTTCATCTTTCTTTTTACGTTCGACAAGCAGTAGGACAGAAGTCGCTTTACCGGGATTTAAGGCTTCAAGTATTTCTTTTGCAGCGTTTACAGACAACACATCAATGAATTCCGCGGCGGTATTGGGGGGCAGTGCTTCCCAAACAGGCACGACAGACTCAAATGGAACTTGCCCAAGTATGTCCACAGCATCTTCGGTTGACATGGTTTCAATTTTTTGTGCGGCGCTCAGAGGCGCCTCTTTACAAAACTGTTCAATCAGCACTGCAACAGCGATATCCAGATTATTTCGATCCGTCATAATTTGATCACCTCCATTCGAGTTGAATTCGCTAGATTTGCTCTTTTTCTTTGGCTAGCGTCGTCACTATTAAATCCGCCAGGCGCAGGCAGCAGATTTCAGTAATGTTGACAAGATTATTGCTGTCCGTACTGGCATGAACGTCAGGAGACGGTCTATTCAATGCTTCGCGTAAATTGGCAAAACGCAGAACACCGACCAATTTCTCCTCTCGATCTATCACTGGTAGAACATCGCTGTCGCTCCAGCCGTCTGCGTTGATGGCACGGTCTAGTGTCGCTGATGCAAAAATCGGATTTACCGTACTTTGCGTAATGTCATTTATCGATGCTTGGTCTTTGCTGAACTTCAGTAATTCGACCAGAGAAACTGAACCGACAACCCGATTGTCGATATCAACTGTGAAAATAATTCGGTAGTCATACTTTTCGGTAAAAATGCGTTTTTTTGCCTCGCCAACACGAGTTTCAACCGGTAAGGACAGAATGACAGGGTCCATCCAGGCTCCGACCAGCGTTTGAGGGTAACTCAGCAAGCGAGAAAGTCGCGATGCTTGAAGGCGAGGTAGTGAATGTATCAGTTCTGCCCTGGTTGCCTCGATTGACTGTCTTAGAATGCTTGCAGCTTGCTTCGGATTCAATTGTGCGAGATATTTCGCCGCGGTATCTCGCGGCATTGTTTCCAGACACTTGGCAGCGTGATAGGGCAACATTGATGTTAAAACCGACAGGCTAATAGAATCAGGGATTGCCCCGATGAAATTGCCCACAGCTTCGTCCGAAATTTCCTCCAGAACGCGAGCTGCAGTCTGACTATGGGTCTGGATGAAATGTTCAGCAAATGCAATTCGTTCAGACATCTTCATTCTCCCGTTTGACAAGAATGCTGGGCTGCTCCGAAAAAAGTCTTGCCGGAATTGTTACGCGCCCCTGGTCGGCATCAAGGACGACAGCAACGGAAGCGATTTCAAGTATGGTGCCCTCAAATTCGTCAATTTTTATACGTTCACCGACTTGGTAGTTTCGATTCAGATAACGAACTCCAAGCAAGTTGCTTACAAGCCTGCGAGCGCCAATTCCAAAGGCAATGGCCAAACCGCCCAAAACGGCACCTACAACAACTGACATGATTGTGATAACCGCAGTGATATCGACACCAATTTGATCAACACCGATCAATATGAGCATAACCAGAGTGAAAAATTGAGCGCTTCGAGCAAGAATCATACGTTGGGGGACTGACATGTTCAGCCTAGTAGATGAAATGACTTGATAGGCAAGATTGCCAAAAATTACACCGGCGCAAATAATGAGGGCGCCCGATAGGATGTTGGGTAGATGATCAACGAGTTTGTTCAACCATCCCACGAACATGTTCATGCCCAGCAGGCTAGCCGCTGAGGTCACGAATATCAGAACCGTGATCCAATAGACAATATTGCCGATAACGGATGCGGACGATTCACCGATTTTTGGGCTAGCAGTTGTACCGGATTTTCGAACAAGCCCTGTAAATCGGTCAAAGCCCTTTACCAGTCGGGTGGCGAGTCCTCGTACCAGCCGTGCCACCAGCCATCCCAAAATCAGCAGCAGTATGGCACCGATAATCTGAGGCAGATATGCAATGAAATCGTTAAGCAGGCCCGTCACAGAATTCACTAAAGGTGTTTCCCAGTTTTGTAATTTGTCCATTTACTTTCTCCCGCCGCAATAGACAATTCGATGTAAATGATGTGAACCTATTTGATGCTTTCGTCCACAGCTAACTCAATGATAAACCCGTCAACCATGGCTGCCGCTATTTCCAAGCACGGGTAGTGTTTGATGTGAAGTTCGTTAATGTTACAATTTCAAGTCGAAATTCTATTTGCGCGCCAATATAAAAATGAAACTCATAGTCGATTGGCACAATGCTGTAAATAAATTAAAGTGATTTATATAAATTGATTTTGAACAAACAATAGGGAGAAGAGTATGAGACGATTACTATTTGCAACTTTGGCAGTTTTCGCAGGCCTTATGGCTGCTGCTGGAGCAGTTTCAGCTGAACCACTAAAAGTCGGGTTTGTCTATATCGGTCCGGTTGGTGATCACGGATGGACATATCAGCATAATGAAGGACGACTGGAAGTTGAAGAAGAGTTCGGCGATAAGGTTCAGACCACATTTGTTGAATTTGTGCCTGAAGGGCAGGATGCGGAACGCGTCATTCGCCAGCTTGCCGCGGACGGTCACAAACTAATATTTACAACATCTTTCGGATACATGAATCCGACTATCAAAATTGCCGAGATGTTCCCAGATGTGTATTTTGAGCATGCAACCGGCTATAAGCGAGCTGACAATGTCGCAACCTATAACGCGCGATTTTACGAAGGACGTTACGTAAATGGACGAATTGCGGGTGCAGTGACCAAGACCAACACGGTTGGATACATTGCGTCCTTTCCAATTCCTGAGGTTGTCCGAGGTATCAACTCGTTTACCTTGGGATTGCACAGCGTAAATCCAGATGCAAAGGTTAAGGTGGTTTGGGTAAGCACTTGGTTCGACCCGGGTAAAGAGGGCGATGCAGCCAAAGCCTTGATTGACCAGGGTGCAGACGTGATAACACAGCACACAGACTCGCCAGCACCACTTCAGGTAGCAGAAGAGCGCGGTGTGCTTGGATTTGGGCAGGCTTCCAATATGCATGCCTTTGCACCATCTGCACACATCAATGCAATCGTGAACAACTGGGGCCCCTACTATGTGGAGCGAACTCGCGCAGCGATGGACGGCACTTGGAAGTCGCAGGATGTTTGGGATGGCATTACCGCGGGAATGGTTAATGCTTCGGTGTTAAATGAGGATACGCTTCCCGCCGAAGTGGTTGCTGATGCAATAGCAACTGTGGAAGGCATTCGATCCGGTGAGATTCATCCATTTACCGGTCCGATCATGGATCAGAATGGCAAGGAAGTCGTGGCGGCAGGCGCCGTAATGAGCGATGGAGAATTGCTCGGCATGGACTACTACGTCATGGGTGTTGACGGGTCGGTTCCGAACTAACTCTCTAGCACTTCTATATGTACTAAACTGAATATGGGGGCGTTTGCTGTGCAGCGCCCCCGAATTGCGTACGGATTGTAGCGAAGGACATGAAAGAATTTGCAGTTCGTGGCCCAATATTCCACACCACGGCAAATCCCACGAAAGATTCCGATGCGTGGACCTTTCTGGACGATGGTTTGATGGTTGTTGCTGATGGTCGGATCAAGCAGGTCACGCCGGCCAATGAGTGCATTCTGTCGATTGAGAATGCGATGCCGGTCTATGAGTATCCCGAGTGTCTGATTTGCCCAGGATTTATAGATACGCATATTCACTATGCCCAAACCCGAATTGTCGGATCACCTGCTCCCGGCTTGCTGGAGTGGCTGGAAAACCATACCTTTCCGGAAGAACTTCAATTTGGAGATCCGGACTATGCCTCGCAGGTGGCAGTAGAATTTCTTGACGAGTTGCTCCGCAACGGAACGACCAGTGCTCTGGCATACCCCACGGTTCACGCGGATTCGTGCAATCTGTTTTTCGAAGAATCGCATCGCCGCGGATTGAGGATGCTTGCTGGAAAGGTGTTGATGAACCGCAATGCACCGGCCGGACTGTTGGACGGTGATGATTTCGGGATAGAAGACTGCCAGCGGCTCATTCAGAAGTGGCATGGCAATGGACGCCAGTCGTACGCGATCACGCTGCGATTTGCATGTACTTCGACAGATGAGCAAATGAAAATTTGCACAGAACTCGTTAATCGTTACCCCGAGATGCTGTTTCATACTCATCTGTCGGAAACTCTTGCGGAAATTAAGTGGGTGTTGAGTCTGTATCCCGAGTATCAGGATTACCTAGCCATCTACGAAGGATTTGGGCTGGTTTCCGAACATTCGATTTTTGCGCACTGTATCCACCTTAGCGAATCAGAATGCGAAAGACTGGCGGATTTTGGTGCAACGGCTTCTCTTTGCCCCACTTCAAACTTGTTTCTAGGGAGTGGACTGGCTCGGCCGAATCTGTTGGCTGATCATGGAATTCCGATTTCTCTTGGAACCGATGTTGGCGGCGGCACCAGTTTTTCCATGTTGCAGACGATGCAGGAGATGTACAAAGTCGCGCGGTTGGGCGGAGCAAATCTGGATGCGTTTGAGTTGTTTTATCTCGCCACGCTTGGGGGCGCTCGCGCGCTTCACATTGATGATCATGTAGGAAGCTTTAAATCCGGCAAAGAGGCTGACTTTGTTATTCTCGATTCTGGTGGAAGAAAACTGACTCAACAAAAGCTGAAGCGATCTAAATCGATTGAGGAGCTGCTGTTTACGTATGTCATATTGGGGAGTGCACAAAATGTTAAAGAAACCTGGAGTATGGGTCGACGTTTATATCAGCGAAGCAGTGATTCGCTGTAGAACTTGCGGCAGTTCAACCGCGTGCAGACTAATCTCAGCACTTTCGTTGCGGCGATAGCTGATAGCTGTTCATACTGATTGAAGCCCATCATTTAAACTAGACAATTTTGTGAATTCAACAATTCTCCTTGACTTCGATGGAGTGATCGTAGACTCTATTGAGTTGTTTTGCGAGGCTGTCAACGTTGCCGGCAGTAAACTGAATCGACGCGTTTCTTTCGAGTCGGAAGATTTGCGAAATATCAAGCGTATGTCTATTCCTGAGATCAGTAGCGTTGCAGGAATCGAGAAAAAACTGATGCGCGCTTTTGTTATGGCAATCGACGGTGAACTGTATCGCAGAGCCGATGAAATTCCGATGTTTCAACACATGACGGATGTGATCGAAAAACTCAGTATGGTCGGAAGTCTGGGGATTGTGTCTGCGACATTAAGACCGGTTATTTCCAAGGTTCTCCAGAATAATGAGATTGAACGGTTCGTCCGACACATTGCCGGTGGTGATATGCCAGGAGCCAAGTCCGTGAAGATCAGGTCCATTATTCAAGATAATGGGAGTGGATTGGACAAAGCCTGCATGGTTGGAGACACTGTAAGTGATATCGAGCAGGAAAAGATCGCTGGCGGTCGCCGTGGTGATGGCGCTGGCGCTCGGACATGTCCGAGCCGGACACCCCTGCGGATGCGCTCACTGGTGCGTCCCGCCGCCTGACCAAGCTCCGCGCGATATCGGCCGTTCCACGCCAAGGAGCCGGTTCGCCTGCAATCCGCACGCCGTTCGCGCAACCGGTGAAAACACCGCCCTGGTATCGATTTTCAACGCGAATCAGCAGCATACACCCCCCGAATGACTCCTTCCGCTTGTCCGTGAACACCGAACCGGCCGATAAACTCCCCAAAAAACCTTACAGCGCAAAATACACGAATCCAGACACTGAGACTAATCGTGTTATACTCAATTCATGCGAAAGGAATCATCCGCAAAAATGTAGGATGAATTTGAATCCAGTACAAGGAGGATATCATGACTAGATTGGGCATTTTCTTAACAGCAGCCATCATCGCAGTGTCGTCAATAACGCTGGCCTATGCCCAGAGCGGGACATTCCGCCAATCCCACGACCTTGGGTTTGGCGCGGGGCAGGTAGATGTCGACCCGGCTTCTAAGGGTCGCTTCTGGCAAGTCACCGAGAAAACGATGAGCCGCCTGGTTCGTCCAGCCGTGAGCGGAGAGCCGGAGCCGAATTTGGCAGCGGAGTGGTCGGCAAACGAGGCCGCAACCGAATGGACTTTCAAGTTGCGTGAAGGAGTCAAATTCCACGATGGTTCCGACTTCGAGGCAGCCGACGTGGTTTATTCGTTGGAACACATCCGAGACCCCGAATTCGATTCGCCGGCCGCGTCGGTCATCGCGATGGTAGAAACGATAGCGGCCGTCGACCGGTTGACCGTCAAGATGACGCTCTCGGCACCTTACGCGGATCTCCCGTTGCAGCTGATGGATTATCGCATTCGGATGATCCCGGAAGGTTCGGCGGACACCATCGGAACGACGGGTATCGGAACCGGGCCTTTTATTCTGGTTACGCTCGATCCTGAAGGGACAACCGTTCTGAAGGCGAATCCCGACTATTGGGAGGGGCCGCCGGGCGTCGAGACCATTGAAATCATCGGCATCGCGGATGCGCAGGCGCGCGTGCAAGCGTTGCTCGGTGGCCAGATCGACGTGCTCGGTTACGGTGATCTGTCCGGACAACAGTTAGCGCTCTTCGAGAGCAACCCGAAGTTTAAGGTGCAGAGTGTGCCCACAGGCGATTGGCTGGGCATCGTCTTCCGAACCGACACTGAGCCTTTCACGGATGCCCGCCTCCGCAAGGCGTTGCGAATAGCAACCGATCGTCAAGCCCTAGTCGACCTTGTTCTGGGCCCCGGCGGTGGTATCGTGACGTGTGATCACCCGGTGTGGACGGGCGATCAATATCGCGCGCCGTTCGATTGCCAACCGCAGGTGGAGGAGGCCAAGCGACTGCTCGCCGAAGCCGGTTATGCCGACGGCATCGAGTTTGACCTCACCACCAGCAATATCGATCCCAGGTTCATAACACTAGCGGAAGTGTATCAACAACAGGTCGCGAAGGCTGGCATCAAGGTCAATATAATAATGGCCCCATCGGACGGATATTGGTCGGAAGTCTGGAGGAAGGAGTCAGTAGTAACCACTAGATGGGGCCAGCGGCCCGCCGATCAGATTCTAAACGAAGACTACCGCGGCGGTGCGCCCTGGAACGAAACATACTGGAACCGTCCCGATTTCGACGAGATACTGGACAAGGCACGGAAGGAGCTCGACTTCGAGAAACGTAGGGATCTGTACCATCAACTCCAGAGCATACTATACGAGGAGGGCGGATCGTTGATCCCCTTCCACGTAAACCAGGCCATTGCTACGACCGCCAGAGTTTCGGGCATACAAGCGGTGTTTGCAGACGCCGTCCGCTATCACCTTGTGCACGTAAGCGACTAAAGCAGTTTCCACCTATGTGGACTCGGTTCCGCCCCTCCCGATCAGCCAAGCCATTCTCGAAATGGGGTTAATCGGGAGCGGGGTTAGGGCTATTTCACGCTAGGCGTATGGTTGTGAGTTGTCGGACGAGTTCACCGTCGTGGCCACCATCGACCGCTTGGTGAATTATTCCATCATCTTTAAGATAAATGTCGAAAACTATCGGTGGAAAGTTGCGTGGGCCCCGGAACCAGAAACGGCGCGGACGCCCCGCCACGATCGCCAACGATCCCCTGTACCAAAAAATCCAGGAGCCACTTCACTTTCTGTGTTCCGTCCTTGTTCCAAGCCTGTCAAAACCCCTTTCAAACCAGCGAATATCCATCGGCTATGCGTTGAACTCTAAATAAGCCTTGAAATCCCCGATATTGGTTGATAACATCTACCTTGCCTGATGTCATGTGCCTTAACTTGATTGTCGCGCGCGTTTCACCTTGATTGATGCCATACGGAGGACGGTATGAAGCTCGTCAGTTACAATATTCGTTTTGGATTGGGCACCGACCACCGAATTGATCTCGAGCGCATCGCCAAAACGGTGCGCGATGCCGACATCATTGGCTTGCAGGAAGTCGAGCGGTTTTGGAAAAGGGACGGCATGCTTGACCAGCCAGACATTCTTGGCAGGCACTTGAAGGAATTCTACTGGGTCTATTGTCCCGCGTTCGATATGAACGCCAGTGAACGCAATGAAGACGGGACAGTGCTGAATCGGCGCCGGCAATTTGGACCCATGGTTCTCTCCCGTTGGCCGATTCTCGCGTCTCGCCTTATTGTGTTTCCAAAGCTGGGAACGGGGAAGCACTTTAATATGGACACTGGCGCAATCGAGTGTGTGGTCGACACACCCTCGGGACCTCTGAGGGTCTATTCGATTCATCTCTCCGCTACCTCTCCCCGCGACCGGCTCCTGCAAATCGACTATCTACTCGCATGGCATCGGCACGCACGGTCGAACGGGAGTGCCTGGACGGGCAGCAAGACCGTCGATATCGTGAACGGGTACGAGGATTTCATCGGTTTCGACTGGTCCGACGGTGAGCCCCAGCCACCCGTGCCCGACGAAACAATCATGATGGGCGATTTCAACAGCGAGCCTCAAAGCGAGGAATTCCAGCGAATGGTCGGCACCTTCGACCCGATCTACGGTCAGGTAGAGCACTTGGACGGCTTCGTCGATAGCTGGGCGGTTGCAAGAGAGCGGTCCGACGATGACGGCTGCACCACCTGGTGGCCCGATCCGCCAGGTCGCTCCCCCGGTTGCGGATTGCGATTGGATTACTGCTTTGTCGATCCGCAACTCGGGCGCAAAGTAGAGCGCGCATGGGTCGACACTGCGGCAGACGGATCGGACCATCGGCCCTATTGGGTGGAGCTTGAGCACTGAGCTGGCCGAAACTGCCGTGACGACCAAGCCGACGCCCACACGTTCGAACCACGACCGGAGCATGGCGTGGCCAAGCTAGTTTTCCGCAGATTGGCACTCGGCTTTTTGACGATCATGCTTGTCTCAGGCATTATCTTCGTGGGTGTTGAGGTGCTGCCCGGCGATTCCTGCACCGCCTATCTGGGGCGGATGGCCCAGGGGAAGAGGCTGGAGAATTGCCGCCAGGATTTTGGGCTCGAACGTCCTGCCCTGACACGCTACGCCGAATGGGCTTTCGGCGCGGTCCGCGGCGATTTCGGCATCTCCCTAAAGGGCAAGAAGCCGATTTCCGAAACCGTTGGCACGCGTTTCCGCAATACAGTCATCCTCGGCGTTGCCGCGTCGATGATAGGTGTTCCGCTCGCCATCCTGCTTGGGATTATCGCAGCCCTGTGCCGAGATCGTCCTCCCGACCTGTGGATATCCACCACGGCGATCTTTGCCATGACAATCCCGGAGTTTGTGAGCTCCACGGTTTTAGTCTTGATTTTCAGCGTCTGGCTCGGATGGCTCCCCGGAATCGTAATCACCCGACCTGACGCGCCGCTATATGAGTTCCTGTCGGACATTATACTGCCGATCGTCGCACTCGCCCTTGTCATGACGGCGCACATATTGAGAATGGTACGTACCAGCGTGATCGACGTGATGGCAAGCGACTACGTCCAGATGGCGCAATTAAAGGGCGTTCCCTATTGGCAGATGGTGTTCAGGCACGTGTTGCCGAACGCCCTGTTGCCGACCATCAACCTTGTCGCCTTGACGATTGCATGGTTGTTGGGGGGCACCGTCGTCATCGAGATCGTGTTCAACTATCCCGGACTTGGTCGATTGATGGTCCAATCGATATTCTTCCGTGACCTCGCGATGGTGCAGGCGATCGCCCTGATCCTAGCGACCCTATACATCGGTCTAAATCTCTTTGCCGACCTGTTGACTCTAGTGATCAATCCAAGACTTAGAACGATGCGGACGTCGCGACCATGACGGCGATGAACACGGAGCCCGTCAGACCGAAGAGTGCGCTCGTCAGGTTGCTGGCTGTTCTATTGGCGATGGTCTCCCGGCCCTCGGGCCTCGTGGGTCTTATTCTCGTGGCTTTCCATGTCGTCCTGGCAATCGTGGCGCCTGCGATCGCGCCGTACGATTTCAGAGAATTGAGTGCTGAGATTATCCTTAACGCGCCGTCCTCCGAGCACTGGTTTGGCACCGATAACCTTGGACGTGACGTATTCACGCGTACCATGCTCGGGGGGCGACAGGCGTTACTCGTGACAACCATTTCCACGGTCCTCGCCATCACTTGGGGGGGATTGTTGGGCGTTTTACTTGGCCTCGTCGGCGGACGGCTGGACGAGGTCCTGATGCGTCTCGTTGATGCCTTTCTATGTCTGCCATGGATCCTGGTCTTGCTCTTGGTCGTTGTCATGGTCGGTTTCGGCGCCGGTGTGCTGGTTCTCACCTTGGGATTTTTCTACGGCATCCCGGTGATACGGATGGCGCGTGCCGCGACGCACGATGTGGTAGCCCTCGACTTCGTGACGGCTGCCCGAGCACGAGGCCAGAGCCGGTCGACAATTGTTTGGCGTGAGCTCGTGCCCAACGTGCTGGACGTTCTGCTGGTCGAAGGCGCCATGCGTTGGTCATGGATGTTGCTGGCGTTCAGCTCACTGTCATTTCTTGGGTTCGGAGTCACGCCGCCCACGCCGGATTGGGGCCTGATGATTTCCAATGCGCGAAGCTTCATGTCGTTCGCGCCGTGGGCAGCGCTGGCACCTGTCGTTGCGCTCAGTTCGCTGATTATTGGGATCAACTTGAGCGCCGACGCTCTCGGCAAGGCCTTGGGTGTCGATCGAGCCCAAAAGGCGCCGGTCTAGATCTCGCGATGCGCGAACCGCTGGTCCAAGTAAAGAACCTGGGCATAGGCTTTACTGGCCAAGCGCGACTCGTAATGCCAATCCTGCGAAACATCGATCTGGCGATTGACGAGGGCGAGACGATTGGACTGGTCGGCGAATCAGGGTGCGGCAAGAGCACTCTAGCCCTTGCCATGATGGGTTACCTGAAGAGTGGCCTTCGCGTCTTGGAAGGGGAATCCCGGTTTCGTGGGCGCAACGTATTTAAAATGGACAAGCGGGCCCTTCAAGGCATTCGCGGCGGTGAGCTCGCGCTGATTCCGCAGAATGCCGGCCAGTCGTTGACGCCAACTTCGAGGATCGGCCGACAGATCGACGAGTCGGTGAAACTACACACTAGGCTTGCAAAAGAGCAACGGCGTGAACGCGTTATCGAATTGTTGTTTCAGGTGCGGTTGCCACAACCGGAGGAGCTGCTGAAGCGCTATCCACACGAGCTCTCGGGCGGCCAGCAACAGCGCGTCGCCGTCGCCATGGCGTTGGCGGGCGAACCCGATGTTCTGTTGCTCGACGAGCCGACGACTGGCCTCGACGTCACCACTCAAGCCCATATCCTCGAGTTGTTGCGCGATTTGGCGGCCGAGACCGGAACTGCGATGGTCTATGTCAGCCACGACCTGGGTGCCATTGCGCGAGTCAGCGACCGCATGGCCGTCATGTATGCAGGGGAACTCGTGCTCGAGGGTCCGGCGCACCAGGTGTTGAAGCAGCCAGCGCATCCCTATGCCCGCGGGCTGTTGTTGTCGATTCCGCGGATAAAAGAAGCGGCTATTCCCGAATCGATGCCGGGTCGCCCGCCGCCTCCCGGCGGAACGGGCCAAGGATGCGCATTTGCGGATCGCTGTCCCATGGCCGAGCAGCGCTGTCGTGATGAGAGGCCAGCGCTGGAACCCACTGCCGTCCAGGAATTGGTGCGCTGTCATTTTCACGAACGGATCGAGCGGCTCCCGACACCGGAACCGCCGAAGCGGCCGAACCGATCGGACCAGGACGAAGCGGACTGCATCCTTCGCCTCGATAACGTGGCTATCAGCTATGCCAAGCCCAGATTTCTTGACCAGATCCTTGGCCGGCAACCCGATGTAACGCCAACCGTTGACGAGATCGATTTGACTATTCGCCCAAGGGAGACCATCGGGCTGGTGGGCGAATCCGGAAGTGGCAAGTCGACGATCCTTCGGACCATTGCCGGCCTTTGGCCTCTGCAGAGCGGAACCATCACTTACGAGGAGACCGAAAGTCTGAACACCTCTGTCGATGAGCGGGCGAAGGACCTGCTGAGACGCGTTCAGCTCATCTTCCAGAATCCGGATGCCTCCCTTAATCCGCGGCACACAGTGGCGGAAATCCTGGCTCAACCGCTGAAGCTCTATTTCGGTTTTGGCGGCGAAGAATTGCGAGAGCGCAGTGTGGCGTTGCTGGAGCGGGTGCGCCTTGGTGCGGATTATCTGGAGCGCCTGCCGAGTCAGTTGTCTGGCGGCGAAAAGCAGCGTGTTGCGGTAGCGCGGGCCTTTGCCGCCAAGCCCGAACTAGTGCTGTGCGATGAGGTGACGTCGGCACTTGATGTTTCGGTTCAGGCCGCCGTCCTGGACCTGTTGACCCAGCTCCAAGCCGATCGTGGGACGTCCTATGTTCTTGTCTCGCATGACTTGGCGGTGGTGCGCGCCATGGCCGATCGCGTGGCGGTGCTCTACCAAGGCAGACTCTGCGAGACGGGTCCGGCTAAAAACGTCTATCGCCTTCCCTCCCACCCCTACACCGAAGTGCTGCTCGGCGCGGTGCTGGAGCCCGACCCGGACGCCAAACCGGCTTTGACCGCCGAGGATGCTGTGGACCTCTTTCCACCGTCTAAGGGTTGCCCTTTCCAGTGCCGGTGCCCCCGGCGTATCGGCGACATCTGTGACAATGAGACACCACCTTGGCGGCCCACGGAGCTGGGCCATGCGATCCGCTGTCATATTCCACTGGCCGAGCTGCGTGGCATGCAGGAGCAGTCGGCGGACGTCGGCGCCGCGAACTTCGGGTCGACCGAGGGCATTGACACGGATTAAAGTCGATCATTTAAACTAGACAAATTTGTGAATTCAACAATTCTCCTTGATTTTGATGGGGTGATCGTAGACTCTATCGAGTTGTTTTGCGAGGCTGTCAACGTTGCTGGCAGAAAACTGAATCGACGTGTTTCTTTCGAGCCGGAAGATTTGCGAAATATCAAGCGTATGTCTATTCCTGAGATCAGTAACGTTGCAGGAATCGAGAAAAAACTGATGCGCGCTTTTATTATGGAAATCGACGGTGAACTGTATCGCAGAGCCAATGAAATTCCGATGTTTCAGCACATGACGGATGTGATCGAAAAACTCAGTATGGTCGGAAGCCTGGGAATTGTGTCAGCAACATCAGGACCAATAATTTCCAAGGTTCTCCAGAACTACGAGATTGAACGGTTCGTCCGACACATTGCCGGTGGTGATATGCCAGGAGCCAAGTCTGTGAAGATCAAATCTATTATTCAAGATAATGGGAGTGGATTGGGCAAAGCCTGCATGGTTGGCGACACTGTAAGTGACATTGGGCAGGCAAAAATCGCTGGCGTGGCTACCATAGCCGTCAGCTGGGGATGGCACGGCATAGAATGGCTCCGTACTGCCAATCCAGATTACGAGGTACATCAGCCGTTGGATTTAATTGAACGAGTCCGACAGGTTGTTGCGTGTGAACAATATTCAATTTGTGGAAACTAGTTTGACATGACTGACTTTAAGACTTTGCTGGCTCAAGCCGGCCATTTCATAGACTCTGACAGCGGTGGGATCGTTCCTCCGATTGAACCGTCGGTAACTTTCGCTCGAGATGAAAATCTGGAATTGATCGGCGAATACGTCTACGGCAGATACAGTAATCCGACCTACAAGCAGCTTGAAAAAATCATCTGCAAAATGGAAGGTGGCAAGCAAGCTCGATTTTTTGCATCCGGACTTGCGGCCATCGCGGCGGTGTTCGAGACGGTCAACATGGGTGAGCACATCGTGGCTCCAAAGGTCATGTATCACGGCACTGTCGATTGGCTCAAACGAATTTCAGAAAAAAGAGGAATCGAGTTAACGCTGTTCGACCCGACTGATCCGGAAGCGCTGGGCAATTCCCTTTGTCCGGGCAAGACAACTGTGGTGTGGATTGAATCCCCAATCAACCCATCTTGGGACGTGCTAGATATCGAAAAAAGCGCTGAGCAATCACATGCAGCCAGTGCAATTTTGGCAGTTGACTGTACAGCGGCACCGCCTGTTACTACGCGTGCTTTGGAACTGGGAGCCGACATCGTGTTTCACTCCGCCACGAAGTATCTGAATGGACACAGTGACCTGAACGCCGGTGTGCTGGTTACGCGGGAGTTAACCTCGAAGTGGGAAGAAATCGATGAAGTGCGGCGGCTAACAGGCGGCATATTAGGGTCATTCGAAGCATGGCTTCTATTGAGAGGAATGAGAACGCTTGCCATTCGCTATGAACGTTCATCTGCAAATGCTATGAAAATTGCTGAATTTCTTGAATCTCACGAAGCGATCGAAAAAGTGCTGTATCCGGGACTTCCGAGCCATTCATCTTACGAAATCGCCAAAAAACAGATGACTAACGGGTATGGTGGAATGATGTCTGTTCAAGTCAAGGGCGGAGCCGAAGTTGCCCGTAAATTCGTCTCTTCGACGCAGGTTTTTGTTCGGGCAACGTCATTGGGCGGAGTTGAAAGCTTGATCGAACATAGAAGGTCGGTCGAAGGCCCGCATAGCCAAGTTCCCATCAATCTGATTCGACTGTCCGTGGGGATCGAAGATGTTGAAGATCTAATCGAGGATTTGCGCCAGTCGTTGTCTAGTGTGTAATTGCGTGGGCATCCTTGTTCAGAAACTCAAAGTCAGCCTGAATCGATCGGGAGACAATGCCTCAAATGGATAGACTGATTCCTGATATGCTTTCGGCAGCTTGGAATCTACGACCAGGGATGCTGCATAGCGACCAATAGCGGGAGAGGAAAAGACTCCATAACCTCCTTGCCCAACCAGCCAGAAGAATCCTTCTCGGTTCGGTTCCCACCCGATTACCGGATCGTTGTCTGGAGAAAAAGTCCTCAGCCCAGCCCAGCTGTAGTCAATACGTCGAATGTTCAATGTCGTGACTTCCTCAAATCTCGAAGCGCCGATGGCAATATCCAGTTCGTCGGGCTGTGCATCGCAGGGTTTACTTGGAGTTTGATCGGCCGGCGAGATCATAAGTTTGCCAGAGCCGAAATTTTGGAAATACACATAGTTGGGTTCTACGACAACGAAGGGCAGCGAGTTGAAGTCAGTTCCGGTGAACTGATTTTCATCGACAACGAGTGCCGTCCTGCGTTTTGGCACTAGTCCAACAGGTCCGATGCTGGCCATGCTCGCAACTTCATCTCCCCAAGCCCCTGCTGCATTGATGATGATGGGAGACTGGAATGTTTCGCCTTTTATCTCAAATTCCCAGATGCCTGATGAATTTTGCTCCAGTGTTGAAATTTTTACATCTCTGAATATTTGTCCACCGCCATTCGTAAACATTTTCAGATACAGGGAGTGCAAGGCATGAACGTCGATGCTTGCCACCTCGGTGTCGACAACGGCGCCAACGAACTTGCCCTGTTTCAGAAAAGGCACCTGTTTCAGGCACTCTGCTTCGCTCCACCATAGACTTGAAGGGGGGCGTTCCACGAGTTGAACATGTTCTTCGTTCGTGACTGTAACCAAATACCTCGGTGTGATTAGAGGGTCATTCGTTGCAATTGGTGGATTTTCCAAAAAGCTTCTGCCAATTGACGCAAACGCTTGCATGGAATCAGGTCCATAGTAAGGTGTCAGAAGTGCGGCACTGCGCCCACTCGTGTGATACGCGAGCGAGCTTTCCATCTCGAACAATCCGGCTTTAACGCCATCTTGCGCGAGAAAGGCTGCGACGGAGGCGCCTGCGATACCGCCACCGATGATTACAGCATCAAGAGTTGTTGCAGTCATTCAAAGGTGCTGGCAAAGTCTGAGCGAATCATAGATCGCCGCATGAATGTTTCGACTGGACACGGCGTCTCCGACTCGGAAGAGTTGGTACGAGCCATGTGGATTCAGCACTGTGGATTGAGGTGTTCCGGCGACTAGAGCATCAATATCGACAACTCCGAGATTCATTGATTCACCTTTGAGATCAAAGTAGATTTCGTCATTCGGCAACGTGCCATGTTCGACGACGATCTGTGAGGCTTCCATTGCACTCGTCGAATGGTCATACTCATTGTAAAAAGTTGCCGTCAGCATTCCGTTTTTCTGTTTGATGCCTAGTAGGCGTTGATTGACGATCATCTCGACATTTCGTTCATAAAACTGTTTCAGGTAAATCGGATAGTTTGTGCCGCCGACTTCCTGAGCTACATTTCGGTCAGGTGTGACAATTTTTACTGCAGATCCTTTGAGCGTGATGAACTCGGCACACGAAATCGCTTGATGTTGTCCGTTGTCGTCGTACACCAGCACGTTGTTGTGGGGCACTGTCATTCCAGTCAGAATATCCCAAGTAGTAGTCGCAAATTCACTTCCGAATTTCATGAATGAGCAATTCGGAGTTCCACCTGTAGCGACGATCACGATATCTGGATTTTCATTGATGACATCGCTGTGCTCAGCAAAGCAGCTGAACCTCGATTCGACAACCAGCCGCTGAAGTTGCGCATATCGCCAGTCAATGATTCCCAAGATTTCCCGTCTTCTTTCCACACGGGCGGCAATATTCAATTGTCCGCCGGGCTGATCTACTGCTTCAAACAGTACTACATCGTGACCTCTTTCAGCACATACTCTCGCCGCTTCCAGTCCAGCGGGTCCAGCACCAATAACGACGACTCTTTTCTTGTCAGCAGCTGGTGTGATGAGGTGCGGCGTGGTTTCTTCACGTCCGGTTGATGGATTGTGAATGCACAAGGCTTCAAGCCCCAAGTAAATTCGGTCTATACAGTAACCGGCACCAACACAGGGCCGTATCTGATCTTCCATACCGCGCTCAATTTTTTGTACGATGTGAGGGTCCGCCATGTGTGCGCGAGTCATGCCGACCATGTCTACGCAACCGCTCGCGACTGCGTGTCTTGCAGTGGCTACATCCGCAATCCGTGCAGCGTGAAACACCGGCAGTTTCAAATTTGAACGGACTGCCGAAGTGAATTCCAGATGAGGACCAGACGGAGAACCCATATTCGGAATCACATGGGACAATCCCTCATCGGTATCCACATGCCCTTTGATAACGTTGATGAAGTCAAGGTGGCCGGTATCGGTGAGAATTTCGGCTATTTTCATGCCTTCCTCGAATTCAATTCCTCCATGCAGATCTTCGTCAATCACCATGCGAATTCCCACGATGTAGTCAGTGCCGACCTGATTTCGGATTTGATCAATCACCTCCAGAGTAAATCGAAGTCGATTTTCGAGGCTGCCGCCATACTCGTCACTACGTCGATTGGTGAGCGGTGACCAGAATCCATCAAGCAGGTGCCCATACCCTTCGATTTCAATGCCATCAATTTCTCCTTCAAGGCATCTTCTTGCTGCTGAACCGTAAGCTTTTGCGATCCGCTGCATATCTTCATGCTCCAATTCTTTTGGGAATGATCGATGCGCCGGCTCGCGTACGCATGATGCCGCGACAGTCGGCAGCCAATCTTCAACATAAGGGGAAGTTCGCCGTCCAAGATGGGTAATCTGACACATCAGTGCGGCGCCCTGATTATGTACTCTGTGCGACAGTTGCTTGAAGTACGGAACAATTTCGTCGGATCCGGCATAAAGATTGCCGAAAGCAGGCGGAGAATCACGGTCAACCAGCGTAGAGCCGCCGAACATGGTCATGGCGATGCCGCCTTTGGCTTTCTCTTCGTGATACAGCTGATAACGAAGTTTTGGGAGTGCGTCTTCAGAATATGCTGGTTCGTGGCTGGTGCTGATAATTCGGTTGCGCAGTTCAAGATGCTTCAACTGAAAAGGTTGCAGCAACGGGTCTTTACTGTTGTCCATGTGTTTTCGTGTGCTCAAAAGATCAAATTAATTTTGGATCAACCGTTAGTATGGCGAATGAGTTTGCCTTACCGGTTGACTAGCGTATTAGAACCCTAATTTTCCGATACGATTTCTATATATCGTTTATAAGCGAAAAGCCGGTTTCTGGAATTTCCAGTAATTTCAACCAGCACATTGTGTTTTACCATGCTGTCAATCAATCGGTTTGCAGCAGGGAACCGAATATTCAGTAAATTTGCGGTTCGGGTGACGTCCGTATACGGCATCTGAAAAAGGCTTTCATGCAGTCGTAGCGCGTTGGCAGCGGTACCGCCAAGTTGACTTAGCAGGGTTTCGCGTACTTCTTCTCTTAATGCGATAATCTTTTGCGCGCTATACGAGGACTGTTTAGAACTGTGTAATACTCCAGTGAGAAAGAATTTTATCCAATTTTCCCAATCACCATGATCTCTTACCGCCTGTAACGCTTCATAATATTTAGTACGATTTGCTTTCAAATAGAGTGACAGATATAGAACTGGTTTCTGTAAAATTTTCTTCTCATGCAGCATCAAAGTGATGAGAAGTCTCCCAATACGCCCATTCCCATCATAGAACGGATGGATTGTTTCGAACTGAGCATGGACAAGTCCAGCCTTTATCAGGGGCGGTATTGAATCTTCAGCCTGCGCAAAACTCAAGAGATCATTCAAACAAGTTTCGATCATTTCAGGTAGAGGGGGTATAAATGTCGCATCGTTTAGATCTGAGTTTTTTGGCCCAATCCAGACAATATCAGTGCGCAGCTCACCAGAATGTAGCTGTGCTCCCCGTAAATCTTGAAGCAACAATTTATGAACTTGCAGTAGGAGCGATATTGAGATTCGGTCATTCTGCAGTAATTGGATGCCTCTATTGAGCGCCGTCACATAATTTGATACCTCATCAACATCGTCAGGTTGGCTGGACGCAAATATTTTTGCTTCTTTCTGGAGAAGATCAACAAGTGAGCTTTGTGTGCCTTCTATCTGACTCGACAACACCGCTTCTTTACAGACAAACATGTGCACGAAAAGATCTGGATTTGGCAAAATTTGTATGGCTCCATCAAGCTTGCCAAGTGAAACATCTGCGCTCGAAAGAAGTAAGTGGAGTTCATCATCATAGTCAAGTTTCGGAGGCAGTAATTCTGGTAAGAATGTACGATAACCATCCGCGTGTTGAATATATTTTCCAGCACGAAGGTTTTGGTCAGTACTGTAGTCCGAAATCAATTCTCGAATCTCCCTTTCAGTAATTGAAAATAGCGTAATTGTGCTGAAATCGAAAATAGGTTAGGACAGAATTATATTATCTGTTATTGAACATATAGACACATAGTTGGAATTATATTTTCGGTTAAGAACATAAAGACTTGTAATTGCACGGACAGGTCGGGACCGTATTAACTCAGCATCGGTTCTCAAACTCGCAGAATCGTTGGGTCGGTGCAATCCTAACCGTAATTCACTTCCATGAGCGTTCGGATGTTTTCATCTAAAGTCGAGGCAATTGAAGGCAGGGAATCTTTCTGCAATCATCTTGTTGCATAGAGGATGACGCTGCGCATGGTGTGTTCATGAAGCTTAAAGAGGCACTTCCGACGGACTGTATCGAAAGCATAAATGTCTTCTGATTGGTTGCTGCCGTTATTCCCTAGTCCTTTGTGCTTATACTTCTGGGCGGTATGAATACCCCGTCTTGCTCCCGCCAACCATAAATGACTTTCAAAGCTTCGCGCGTGCCAGGACGAGACAATACCTCCTCAAGCGTATCGGCACGGGTCTCTGTGTGCTCAGAATTTTTGCTCTTGGCGTAATTATTTCCATTTGACATGACATAAAATCTCTTGATTGATGGCATACCACATCAATGCCTTTCTTAAATATTGTGCCACGTGAATTAGATAAATGGTGATCTTGAGTTCAGCTTCTCGTATCGTATCTCGCGTGGTCTTGATTGCTGGTGTCGGCTAAAATTCCTTTCATGCATGTAGTTCGATTTCTCCAATTATTCAACTCCGTTTCATCCGTTGGATTGCTCGAATCTGACTTTCGCCGACGAAAAGAATACAATATTTTCACACTGATTAAGGATGACCTCGTAATTTACATTGGAAATACGAAATTCCATAATCCAAATGTAGTGCTTTCCGTAGGACTCACTTAGAATTTTTGGGAAACAAGAAATGAGCAATAGTGATGAAGCGCGCTGGATCCAGCGATTCGAAAAATTTGAAAAGTCAATTGCGGAGTTAAATGATGTATGTGACCTAGAGGAGTATAGCAATATCGAAAGGGCAGGTTTAATCAAAATATTCGAATTAACATTTGAACTAAGTTGGAAAGTTCTTAAGGATTTACTCTACATTGAAGGGTATTCTTTGAAGACTCCCCGCGAAGTGTTTCGTCAAAGTTTTGAGTCTTCTTACCTCAGTGAGGATGACTGTGAAACGTTTTTGATAGCGCTTAGAAAACGCAACGAACTGAGCCACGTGTACGACGAAGAAATGGCGTTAGAAGCGAAAGAGTTGATTAAGAATGTATTTCATCCTGCCCTAATCAGTTTATATCAAACATTAAAACAAGTCCGCTCAGAATGAACGATAGCTTAGCACCAAGATATCGATCGACGCTACTTAAAATTCTTTCAGCCAATGAAAGGGTTGAGCGCGTAGTGCTCTTCGGTTCAAGAGCAATGCAGACAAATTCTCCTGAATCTGACATAGATTTAGTACTGATCGGAAAAGAACTAACCTTTTCTGATAAAGCGAAACTTGCTGATGAAATTGATGAATCTACAATTCCTCAGCGGGTAGATTTACTATTGGAAAGTTCTCTAAAAGACGAGAAACTGCGCAAACACATTGAAAACTATGGTGTTGAATGGTATAGCAAACAACAGAATTAAAGTTCCACAAAACGTTCGATGAAATAACATCCAACATCTGTGAGCTATACCCGAAAGTAGTGCGTGGGGTGAATTCACGCGGCTACCTGGTTGTCAAACTGCTTTGTCTCAATCCCGTCTTTGAATTGTATACCTTCTATCACTTTCCCAAGTTGCCGGAATCCTCGCAACCTGCGCCAGTTGTGTTGCGCACAAATACCCAGCTTGAACATCATGCACAGCATCCCCTTTCGGTTTAAGCACCCTTTAGAGCGACGCGTGCGATGACGGATCGTCGCAAACGTCGATTCAATCGGGTTGGTGGTACGCAAGCTCTGCCAGTGCACCGCCGGAAAATCGTAAAATGCCAGCAACTCTTCGCGATCTTTCTCTAAACACTGAGTCGCTTTCGGATACTTGTCCTGGTATGTGTCGATGAATTGATCAAACGCACGCTGTGCATCGGCTTGAGTTTCGGCCATCCAGATCTCGCGCATTGCCTCCTTCGCTTTCGCCTGTACCGACTTCGGAAGCGCATTTAACACATTCGCGCTCTTGTGCACCCAACAGCGCTGGTGACGGGTGTCCGGATAAATCTCATCGAGCGCTGACCAAAACCCCAGCGCACCGTCGCCAACCGCTAGCTTCGGCACATTCATCCCACGTGCTTTCAGATCCAGCAATACCTCGCGCCAGCTCTGCGTAGACTCGCGAACCCCGTCTTCGATCGTCAAAAACTTCTTCTCGCCTTGATCATTCACGCCGATCACCACCAGCGAACACAACTTGACATCCTCGCTGCGCAATCCGCTGTATATCCCATCCACCCACAGGTATACCCATCGCTCCTTGCTCAAATCTCGCACCATCCACTGATCACGCTCTTCTTCCCACTCGGCTTTCAGTCGCGACACCACCGCAGCGGAAAATCCTTTGGCTTCGTGCCCCAGCAACACGCCAAGCACATCGCCCATCTCACCGCTGCTGATCCCTTTCAGATACAGCCATGGCACAAACGCCTCCAACGTGCGTGTCTTTCGCACATAGGGCGGAATCAGGCAGGAGCGAAACGTCACCGGCTCTCCAGTGGTCGAACGCACCTTGGGAATCTTCACCGTCACCGCACCAATGCCCGTCTGAATCTGGCGTTGCCGATGGTAACCGCTTCGAACGACCGCCCGATGACCGCTTTCGGTATGCTGGCCAGCATACTTCGCCATAAGCTCGTCTAATTCGGCCTCAACCCCCAGTGCGATCAGCTGACGGGCTCCGGCTCGAATCAAATCTGTGAGTGGATCTTCAAAAAGTTCTCGATTTTCAAATGAAATTACGTTATCCTTATTCATAGTGGCGTACCTTTCTGGTTTTTTGTAAAAAATGTTTTCATTTACATGTTAAACCAGATACGCCACTTTTTTTTCAAACCTCCCACGCACTACTTTCGGGTATAGCTCACATCTGTCGGAGGATTTGCTACTTTCCAATATAGTAAAGGATTACCCGAGCAAGTGAGAAAATTGAAAGGGAGGGTTCCGGTAAATGAGAGTTATGGTCAAAAGTAGTGTGCCGAGTGCAACTTTGGATGTGCTGAAACCGCGCACTTTCAGTATTAGAACAAAATTATATTATTCGTAATTGAACATATAGACACACAGTTGCAGTTGTATTCTCTGTTGATGAACATATAAACAGGTTGTTGCTGGTATGTTATCTTCTAAGAACATAAAGACTGGAAATTGCATGGGCTATTTAGTTTAATCACGGTAAGACTTTTTACAATTTCCGAATTTCCGGTAATTTCTTTGCTACGTAAATCGCCAATAACTCTTGACAACCTAAACAATGAAATCTGACAGCTCAATTCGCTCTCCAAACTGGAAAACCGATTATCGTTCCTTTTACTATGCTACTGCTGAAGAGCCGGACGATATCGTGTTGGATCCAACAACAACAGCGCTTCTGGTAATGAGCTATACCCGAAAGTAGTGCGTGGGAGGTTTGAAAAAAAAGTGGCGTATCTGGTTTAACATGTAAATGAACACATTTATTACAAGAAACCAGAAAGGTACGCCACTATGAATAAGGATAACGTAATTTCATTTGAAAATCGAGAACTTTTTGAAGACCCACTCACAGATTTGATTCGAACCGGAGCCCGTCAGTTGATCGCACTGGGGGTTGAGGCTGAATTAGACGAGCTTATGGCGAAGTATGATGGCCAGCATACCGAAAACGGTCATCGGGCGGTCGTTCGAAGCGGTTACCATCGGCAACGCCAGATTCAGACGGGCATTGGTTCGGTGACGGTGAAGATTCCCAAGGTGCGTTCGACCACTGGAGAGCCGGTGACGTTTCACTCCTGCCTGATTCCGCCCTATGTGCGAAAGACACGCACGTTGGAGGCGTTTGTGCCATGGCTGTATCTGAAAGGGATCAGCAGCGGTGAGATGGGCAATGTGCTTGGCGTGTTGCTGGGTCAGGAAGCCAAAGGATTTTCCACCGGGGTGGTATCGCGACTGAAAGCCGAGTGGGAAGAAGAGCGTGATCAGTGGATGGTGCGAGATTTGAGCAAGGAGCGATGGGTATACCTGTGGGTGGATGGGATATACAGCGGATTGCGCAGCGAGGAGGTCAAGTTGTGTTCGCTGGTGGTGATCGGCGTGAATGATCAAGGCGAGAAGAAGTTATTGACGATCGAAGACGGGGTTCGCGAGTCTACGCAGAGCTGGCGCGAGGTGTTGCTGGATCTGAAGGCGCGTGGGATGAACGTGCCGAAGCTTGCGGTTGGCGACGGTGCGCTGGGGTTTTGGTCGGCTCTGGATGAGATTTATCCAGACACCCGTCACCAGCGCTGTTGGGTGCACAAGACAGCGAATGTGTTGAATGCGCTTCCGAAGTCGGCACAGCCGAAAGCGAAGGAGGCATTGCATGAAATCTGGATGGCCGAGACTCGAGCCGATGCACAGCGTGCATTTGATCAATTCACCCACACTTACCAGGACAAGTATCCGAAAGCGACTGAGTGTTTGGAGAAGGACCGCGAAGAGTTACTGGCGTTTTACGATTTTCCGGCGGTGCACTGGCTAAGCTTGCGTACCACCAACCCGATTGAATCGACGTTTGCGACGATCCGTCATCGCACGCGTCGCTCGAAAGGGTGCTTAAGCCGAAAGGGGATGCTGTGCATGATGTTCAAGCTGGGTATTTGTGCGCAACACAACTGGCGCAGGTTGCGAGGATTCCGGCAACTTGGGAAAGTGATAGAAGGTATACAATTCAAAGACGGGATTGAGACAAAGCAGTTTGACAACCAGGTAGCCGCGTGATTTCACCCCACGCACTACTTTCGGGTATAGCTCCTGGAAATCAGTGCAATTCTATATAGTCCATTGTTCTGAGATTGCACTGCTACTTTGCCCTCCAAAAAGGTTGCTGGTTACCCAAGAAATATACCGTTCAACCGAGCACCTGCTTTCGCTTCCGGACTAATAGTCTCCGTATTGTCAGTGATAGTTGTTCTAAAATTCGCAGATATAACGAGCATTAAAATCTCTTCTGTTTTGTGACCATAGTCATCCGCTCGAAGTACGGCTTCTATCGCACGAGTCAACACTTCGTTTTGTTCATCTGCAATCGCTTTACGAATTGCAGTGATAAGTTTATCTTCCACTTTGTTCACTATGTGTTGATATACAGAATTTCATCAATTTTTGAGTAGATATTGATTAGGAATATATGCTTATAATTCATTGAAAAATTCCTCGCCGCGAGTTCGCCAATTGAATACATTGAAAATGCCTATCATCATAATACTGTCTTGCCATTGATGATGAAATTGGCATCCCGTAACTGTCGTACTGACATTTTCCCCGGTTAGTGATGGCTAAAACTCGACCCGAGCGGCGAAGTCGACGCCCAAAGCCGTCGCAGGCTGCTGTACCTCAACTTCCTTTCCAACAAGTCATAAACCCGTATTCGCCGGTCGAAGTTCTATCACAAGACCAGTTGGAGAGGATTCACAATGCTTCCCTTACGGTTCTGGAGGAAATCGGCGTCAACTTTCTGTTGGATGAGGCGCGGCAGATTCTCAAGCAAGCTGGAGCAGATGTTGATGCCGAAGGAACGCGCGTTCGATTTGACAGAAATCTGATTCTCGAAGCCGTGAGTAAAGCTCCATCCGAGTTCACAATTCACGCCCGAAATCCGGCGCGTAATCTGAACATCGGTGGACGCTGGATTGCTTTTTCAACGGTCGCCGGCCCTCCGAATGTGAGTGATATTCATGGGGGTAGACGCTCCGGCAACTACGCAGATTATTGCAATTTCATTCGATTGGCACATTGTGTGAACATCGCCCACGCGATTTCCGGACATCCCGTCGAACCTCTTGATCTCAATCCCAAAACCCGGCATCTTGAAACCGCACGTGCGAATATTACACTGACGGACAAGGTTTGCAGGTGCTATTCCTTGGGTCGAGACCGTGTCATGGACCTGCTAGAAATTACCCGTATCAGCCGAAATCTTAGTTATGCCAATTTCAGGCAGCAGCCGAGTCTGTTTACCATCATTAATGCGAATTCTCCCTTACAGTACGACGTGCCGATGCTGTGGGGAATCATTGAACTCGCACGTATGAATCAGGTTGTAGTGATCACGCCTTTCACGTTGGCTGGTGCCATGGCTCCTATCACCCTGGCTGGCGCAGTAACCCAACAAAACGCAGAAGCGCTCGCAGGGCTTGCATTTGCACAGATCGTTAATCCAGGAGCACCGGTGATTTATGGAGGTTTTACCTCGAATGTCGATATGAAAACCGGTTCTCCAGCATTTGGTACACCGGAATATGTTAAAGCCACATTGATAGGCGGACAGTTCGCAAGATTCTACGGGATTCCTTACCGATCGTCCAATGTCAATGCATCGAATGCACCGGACGTACAGGCTGCCTACGAATCGCAGATGGCAATCTGGGGTGCTGTGATGGGGCATGCCAATCTGGTTCATCATGCGCTTGGGTGGCTGGAAGGTGGGCTTTGTGCTTCATTCGAGAAGTTTGTAATCGACGCCGAAATGTTGCAGGGAATGGTTGAAGTTCTGAAACCAGTTGAGGTGAATGACGACACCTTGGGAATTGATGCAATGCGGGAAGTAGGTCCTGGTGGGCATTTCTTTGCCGCACAGCAAACCATGGAACGCTATGACACCGAGTTCTATCAGCCGATGCTATCGGACTGGCGGAATTTTGAAAACTGGTTTGAAGACGGCGCGATTGATGCAACGGTTCGGGCGAATCGAATCTACCAACGTCTGCTGGAAGAGTATGAACCGCCGATTCTGCAACCGGACATTCTGGAGGAGCTGGACCAGTTCATCCAGATCACAAAAGAAAAACGAAACGCGGAACCCGCGTAGAATTCCCATTTGAAGAGAAGAGTGAGGCGGTGAAGAAAACTGCTGAAGTAGTAATTATTGGCGGTGGCGTGGCAGGTTGCAGCGTCGCCTATCATTTGGCTAAACGGGGTTGTAAAGACGTCGTTCTACTGGAAAGATCCGAACTTACCTCAGGGTCTACCTGGCACGCAGCGGGGAATACCCATGTTCTGCAGGATAACGCCAATCTCTCAAAACTTCATTATTACACGATCACTCTCTATCCGCAGCTCGAAGAAGAAACAGGCCAGTCGTGCGGCTTGCATCCAGTTGGCGGCATCTATCTGTCGACGACTCCTGAACGTCATGATCAGATCAGAATTCAGGCGTCGAAAGCCAAATATCTGGGTTTGGAATTCGACATGATTTCACTGGACGATGTACGTGAATTGAATCCACTGATCAATCTTGACGGTGTCTTGAGTGCCATGTACGAACCGAATGAAGCGCATATCGATCCAAGCGGTGTAACTAACGCCTATGCTGCGGGTGCGCGAAAAAATGGTGCAACGATTTACCGAAATCATCCGGTTATAGCAACTACACAGCAAGAGAATGGCGGTTGGACCGTGGATACGCCCGAAGGGCAGATTGAATGTCGATACTTGGTGAACTGCGCAGGACTTTGGGGCCGGGAAGTTGGAAAACTTGCTGGTTTGAATCTTCCGTTGATGCCGATGGAACATCAGTATTTTGTTACCGACAATATTCCTGAGATCGAGGCACTTGGCAGAGAGTTTCCGCTGATCCATGATAATGATGGCGAATACTATATGCGCCAGGAAGGCAAGGGCCTTCTTGTCGGCGCCTACGAACGCGGTGGCAGACCTTGGGCTGTGGATGGCACGCCATCCGATTTCGGTCATGATCTTCTTCCAGATGATCTGGATCGAATCATAGACAACGTCGCTCGCGCGATGCACCGCATGCCGTGCCTTGAAACAGCAGGTGTGAAAAGGGTGGTCAACGGTCCAATGATTTGGACGCCAGACATCCTGCCACTCTTTGGTGAAGTCCCCCAGCTCTCCAACTACTTCCTAATCGGTGGTTTGATTCCAGGATTCAGCGTCGGCGGGGGCCTCGGACTAATGATGGCGGAGTGGATATTGGATGGCCAACCGAGCCTTGATCTGTGGCCGATTGACGTTGCACGTTTCGGCGACTGGGTTACACAGGATTACGTTTTGGCAACGACTGCGGACAATTACCAGTCTCGATTCCGAATTTTCTTTCCATTTGAAGAAAGAATGGCTGGACGACCTGTCAGAAAACGTGCTGCTTGGAAACAGCAAAATGAACGTGGAGCAATTTTCGGTGCTCAATACGGCTGGGAAGTTCCGATGTGGTTTGCACCAGAAGGAATGCCGCAAGCCGAAACCTACTCATTTCGGCGAACCGAGTCATTTGAGCCGATCGCGCAGGAGTGTAAGGGATTGCGCGCTGGTGCTGGCCTCTTGGATACCTCGGCCTACGCGAAATATCTGGTCAAGGGCCGCCGCGCACTCGAATGGCTGGACGGATTGACTACCAATCGACTTCCGGCAAAGCACAGAATGTCGCTTATTCCGATGGTGCATGAAAAAGGAGGGGTGGTGGCGGATTTCACTGTTGCGCGACTGGATGATGATGAGTTCCTGCTAATTGGTGCAGGAGTCGCTGAAGGCAGCCACTGGAGATGGTTTCGAAAAAACTCTTTTCGCGATGGTGTCGAACTGACCAGCATGACTGTTGACTGGGTGGGGATGTCCATATCGGGTCCGCGTTCTAGAGAATTGATGGAATCGCTGACGGGTGAAGACTTTTCGCCAGATGCTCAGCGGTTTATGAGCATCCGTCGCATGCAGATCGGTCCCGCGACCGCGTGGGTTCTGAGAGTGGCATTTACGGGAGAGCTTGGTTATGAACTGTACTTTCCAAGTGAGCACCAGCTTGAGGTACTCGAGTTCGTCATGGATAAAGGACAGAGTGTAGGATTAGTGCAGGTTGGTTCTCGGGCACTGCTTTCATTGAGACTTGAGAAAGGTTATGGAAGCTGGGGACGGGAATATTCACCGGAATATAACCCTTACCATTCCAAGCTTGATCGTTTTGTGAAACCTGAAAAAGGGCAATTTATCGGTAGAGATGCTATGCTGCAAGCAGCCAATCAGACTCCCAAGTGGCTTTTGTCATGCTTCACGGTCGAAGTCGATGACGAAGACGCCGTCGGAGGCGAACCAATTATATGTGATGGTGAAGTTGCCGGAATTGTGACATCGGGAGCATTTGGGCACACAATAGGAAAAAGCATCGCGTTGGGTTATATACCCCCATCCAAGCTGCAAAGCGAAGAGATCAGCATTGAGATTATCGGCACTCCCAAAAGAGCGCAATTGGTCACGGAATCTTTAGTTGATCCAGCAGGGAAGCGTATGCGAAGCTAACTGTCAATAAAACAGCGATTAACAATCAAATATAGAGTTAACTATCAATAAATTAGTAATTAATACTCAGAACTGGAGCTGCAAAGCAAATGAGAAGTACTTCACCGAGCCGATACCCAGTACCGGAATTCGCCGATCTTCCTAAAGACATCCAGGAAAGGATGCTTGCCGTTCAGGAGAAAGCCGGTTTCATTCCCAATGTATTTCTTGCACTTTCGCATCGCCCCGATGAGTTTCGGGCATTTTTCGCCTATCACGACGCGTTGATGGAAAAGGAAAGCGGATTGTCAAAGGCAGACATGGAGATGATCGTCGTTACGACATCTGGCGAAAACAACTGTCAATATTGCGTGGTTGCCCACGGGGCAGTACTTCGAATTCGCACAAAGGATCCACTGGTTGCGGATCAGGTCGCCGTGAACTACCGAAAGGCAAACATAACTCCCAGGCAGATGGCGATGCTAGAATTCGCCTTGAAGGTGTGCAATGAGTCATGGGCTATCTGTGAAAAGGATTTCGAGGTGATGCGGGCAGCCGGATTCAGTGACGAAGACACTTGGGACATTGCTGGTATAACTTCGTTCTTTGGACTGAGTAATCGTATGGCGAGTTTTCTGTCAATGGAGCCGAATGCAGAGTTTTACAGCATGGGTCGGGATTTCAGCTGAGCAGAGATTGAATTTCAATATTTGATGAATTCCTCAGGCAATCGGCATCAATCTATTAGGAATGTCTTCTAAAGCTAGGATTTGTTCAATCGATTCACGAGCTCGAATTTGTTCGTACGTGTCGCCGCTGACCATTACTTCCGCAGGCTTGGGTCGCGAATTGTAATTGGATGACATGACCGCACCATAAGCGCCTGCCCCGCAAACAGCAATCAAATCTCCACTGCGAACTGCCAGCTTGCGATTCAAGCCGAGGTAATCACCCGTTTCGCAAACAGGGCCAACTATGTCGTAGACTTCTTCCTTTCTGCCTCCCCCTAACGCAACTGGAATAATGTCCATCCATGCGTCATAAAGCACCGGGCGCAGCAAGTCGTTCATTGCGCCATCGACAATTGCAAAATTTTTGATTTCGGCCTTTTTGATGTACTCCACTTTGCTGAGCATTATTCCGGCCTGGGCAGTGATTGAGCGTCCCGGTTCAACTGAAATCGAGAGTCGGCAATTTCGCCTATCGAGAACCTCTCCGATCGCCTCGCAGTATTGAGCGATATCCGGAGGTTGCTCATCTTGATACTTAACTCCAAGTCCACCGCCGAGATCCAGATGCTGGATTTTAATTCCGTCTGACGCAAGCTCTTCCGCCAGATCGATGATACGTTCAAGAGCGTTGACAATTGGTTCGAGAGAAGTGATTTGCGAGCCAATATGTACAGCAATCCCGAGAACATTGATATGATCCAGTTTTGCCGCTGTTTGATAAATTCTCCGAGCTTCACCGAAAGGGATTCCGAATTTGGCTTCGCGAAGTCCAGTCGAAATATGCGGGTGGGTTTTGGCATCTACATCTGGATTGACGCGAATGCTGATAGGAGCAGTCACTCCCAGTTTGCTTGCAATCTCATGAATACGCGCCAATTCCGCATCAGATTCTAGATTCAGTGAAAATATTACATGTTCGAGAGCCAGTCGAATTTCTTCTTCGGATTTACCGACGCCTGAGAAAATGGTTTTTTCAGGCCTGCCGCCTGCCCGTATGACCCGTTGAAGTTCGCCGCCGGATACGATGTCAAAACCAGATCCAAGTTTGGCCATCAGGGCTAGCACGGCGAGATTGGAGTTGGCTTTTACGGAATAGAAAATTGTGGCATTTCTTCCCTTCAACCCTTCGTCGAATGATCTCCAGTTTTGTTCCAGTGCCGCCTGTGAGTATACGTAACAGGGTGTTCCTACGGATTCAGCAATGATTGGCAGCGCAACGTCTTCTGCATGAAGCAGGTCATCTCGATAATCAAAAAACTTCATTTACGCGAGCGGGGGTGAAACGACAACAGATACGGAGTGCACATTCGCATTGAAAGCAGAAGGAAGAGTCAGTGGACCTTTTTTACCGCATGAGGCAACCATTAGTGCAATGATAAGAGCGGCCACAACGGTTGTCAGTTTGTATTTCAATCTCATAGAAATATCTGCCTTGTATGTATTTTTTTTCGCAAGTCGTTTCACTGCTAGGATTTTCCGATGCGTTGCCGTCCTTCCTTTACTGCCAATAGCACCTGTTTTGGTGCCGTTCCTCCAGCATGGTTTCTTGCCGCAACAGAAGATTCGGGGTTAAGAGCCGTGAGCGCATTCTCGTCAATGGATGAGTGAAATGACTGCAAATCCTTCAAAGAAAGTGACTCCAAACTAAGATGATTATCGAGGCAATGACGCACAATTCGCCCGACGATTTCATGAGCATCCCGGAACGGTATGTTTCGGCTAACTAGATAGTCTGCCAGATCGGTAGCGGTAGAAAATCCATCAGCGGCAGCTTTTCGCATGCGCTCGCGACAGGGCTCAATGTTTTTTATCATGTCGTGCATGATCTTTAGGCTTGCCGTGACGGTATCAATCGAATCGAATAACGCTTCTTTATCTTCCTGATTGTCTCGATTGTATGCCAGCGGCTGAGCTTTCATCAGCATCAATAGCGCTTGCAAATTGCCTGCGGTTCGAGCGCTTTTCCCACGTACCAGTTCCGCGATGTCGGGGTTCTTTTTCTGCGGCATGATACTGGAGCCGGTCGTGAATTGATCGGAAATGGTAATGAATCTGTAAGCCTCTGACGCCCACAGTATCAATTCTTCTCCGATTCTTGACAGGTGAACCATGGCAATGGCAGCATGTGCTGCGGTTTCAATCGCAAAGTCCCGATCAGAAACTGCGTCAAGCGAATTCCTGCAGATATCATCAAATCCCAATTCTTCGGCTGTCATATTTCGGTCGATCGAAAATCCCGTACCGGCTAGTGCGGCGGACCCTAGCGGCGAACAATTGATTCTCTTGCGGGAATCAGCAAAACGCTGTCGATCGCGATCGAGCATCTCAAACCACGCAAGCAGGTGATGACCAAAAGTTATTGGCTGGGCAATTTGCAGATGCGTGTATCCCGGCATTATGGTAGCGGCTTCTGATTCAGCGAGATCCAGTAGAGTATTCTGGAATTCAGCCAGTTCATGGATAATCGAATCGACTGCATCTCGAACGTAAAGCCTGAGATCAGTTGCAACTTGATCGTTCCGTGAACGTCCTGTATGAAGTTTTTTTCCAGCTTCCCCGATTTGATCGGTCAATCGACTTTCGATATTCATATGGACATCTTCCAGTTCGATGGACCACTCGAAAGCCCCGGATTCGATTTGTGAAAGAATTTCCTCCAATCCTGCCGAGATTGCAGCAAATTCGGCATCGGTGAGAATCCCGACTTTATTCAACATGCGTGCATGTGCGATAGACCCTGCAATATCCTGCCGATAAAGTCTTTGGTCGAACGAAACTGAAGAGCTGAACGACTCTACAGTTGAATCAGTTGGTTGAGCGAATCGCCCTCCCCAGAGCTTTGGCTGTTTCTCATTCATTGAAATGAATCTAGTGTCAAAATTTCACCAAAGATGGAATCTGGAGCAGATAGTGGTATTGACGTGAGTGATACGCAACTGACTAGAAATATTGCAAGCTTCCAGACAGTGGAATTCTAAATCTGGCACTCGCTGTCACCCGAAATATTCAAGATCAACAACATTATAATATTAGAAACAAACCTTCAGGAACGTTACGACAAAGCACCAGCAGTTCTCATTTTAGGTATTCATTTTAGTTTTCATGTAATCTCCATGTTGTTTGAAAAAACGGAATTGAGTATCCGGCTTGTCAGCCGGGAGGCGATATCAAGTTACGGGGGCAGTCGCGGTTGTGGATCGGCAGTGGCACTGAGAAGCACTTGCCAGTTTTCAAAGTAAAGATAGCAGTTGATGATGTCGATAGCGACAAAAAACCGATGTTTTCTGGAAAATCTGGCTCTGGCGGCCTGCCACAGTTCGCACAGGTGGTTGCATACGGCATGAAACGCAAATGCGATCAGATTCAAAGTCATCAGTGTGTCCGACAGCCCGTGTTTGCCGTGGCCGAAGTTATGCTCCATATGATAGCCGTGCTTTTTCAACAGGTTAAACCCTTCGTTTTCAATCTTCCAGCGCGCCCGACCGGCTGCCACAATCTCGGCTGCATTGGCTTTGGTGACATCAAGCGAGGTGACGAAGCGAAAGCTCTGCGTGGGTTTGCGGTCGCCGACTCGACGAATTTGAAGTTCAACATAATTGACTTTCAACGCATCGTTGCCATCTCGGATCGGCAACTGCCTGGCAAAGCGATACTGATACATCAAATTCGGCTGTTTGCGTCCTGGTGTTTTTTTGACCACCCGCGTGGTTGGCCAGGTAACGCCATCGAGATAACTGAAAAGTGTTTTATGAGAACCTTCTTTGACGCGGAAGATGAAATCGCCACCGGCTTGTGTAACCTTTTCGCACATCGGCTGATTGGCATACAGATCATCGCCCAGGTAAATCGGACGCAAAGATGCGTAGCGCGCGGCGTTTTGATCGAACCAGCGGTAGGCGGCTTTGGTTTCGCAATCCTGTTTTTGATGACCGTCTTGCGGGGTGATAAACTGCGGGCGCAACGGCAGCACCTCGCTGTGGCCGATGCCAACCAATGTGGCGCACAGCACGATATGGTGATATTCAGTCTCGCCAGAGCTTCGAAGTCGGGTGCGACATTGCGGACACTGAATCTTGTAAGAGTTGTGGAATTCAGACCCATCCAATGCCAACAGGCTGCGCCCGTCGAGAATTTGGAAAGGCTGAAGGGCTTGATATTGCTTCATTTGATCCAGCGCTATGTCGAATCCGGGGTAAACATCCTGACAATCGATGCGGTCCAATTGTTCTCGAATATGATTGTCAGTAGGCAGTTTGCGGATGCCGAATAAAGACCGACACGCATTTTTGTTTTGCGCCTGATGGAAAGTTCTTTGATGTTCAAGAAAAGACGGCGACTGCATGAAAAAAGCCGAAAACGCTGCCATCGCGATATCGACAAAGGGGTACTGTTTGTTGCTGCCGTTGCGAGGGTCTGCGATGGTGTGGAATCGTTTTCGCAATTCGCCAATGAGATGATCGACCATCAATTTCATGCTGGCGTATCATAGCAGATTCGGCACAAAAGTACAAGTCAATAAAAACAATTACTTACGTTGATATCCAATGAACCGGATTAAAAATAACTGCCAAAATGAGAACTGCTGACAAAGCACAGTAGCGCAATTTCGCGCTAATCTTCCTTTTCAGCCTCAATATTACTTGCCCCAGGAATATTTTGTTATGAAGACAGTCCGAATCGGCACTCGACGCAGTCAACTTGCTAAATGGCAGGCGAATTATGTTGCCGGGCTGCTGATTGAACATTTTCCTGAAGTAGAAATTGAGATTGTGCCGATTGAAACCGAGGCCGATCACAGGCTGGATGTTGCGCTGTCAGAATTGGGAGGGAAAGGGCTGTTCATCAAAGAACTTGAACTTGCATTGTCGGATGATCGAATCGACATTGCAGTTCACTCCATGAAAGATGTGACTGTTCATCTTGCTGAAGAATACTGTATTCCCGCCATTCTTGAACGTGGAAATCCTTATGATGCTTTCGTGTCCAATGAATATGCTTCAATTGACGAACTACCTCAGAACGCCGTGGTCGGGACAAGCAGTCTGCGACGACAGAGCCAATTGCTCCGTATTCGTAGTGACTTAACCATTCAAACCTTGCGGGGAAACGTTCCTACCCGACTCGGTCGACTGGATGACGGAGGTTTTGACGCAATCATATTGGCAGTTTCCGGGTTGCAAAGACTTAATTTGGAGCACCATGTCACGCAACAGCTTAGCGGTACACACCACGTACCCTCGCCGGGACAAGGTGCTGTGGGAGTTGAGTGCAGGAGCAGTGACACAAAGGTTCAGGAACTGATCGCCTCTCTCAATCACGAATTAAGCCATATCGCGGTTAGTGCGGAAAGAACCGTAAACCTTGAACTAGGTGGTAACTGTCACGTACCGATTGGAATTCATGCGACCATAGAGAACGGGCGAATATTCATGTCTGCTTCAGTCAGTACGCCGGATGGGCAAAACAATGTTTGTGCTCAGTTGGAAGGTTCAGTGGGCGATTGGAAAGTGGTAGCTCTGAATCTCGCGGAAATTCTACGCTTTCGAGGCGCTGAGGAAATACTGGATGACTGCCAGCAGGCATAAGTCGTTACGAAATTCCAGCTTATCCGGAAAATGCGTTCTCATTACTCGGCCAGCGATTTTTGAAGATTATCTGGTTCAACAAATTGAACACCGAGGCGGCACGTCGATTCAGTTGCCATCTATTGAAATTCAATTCGTAGCGGAGAAGTCGAAAATCGAGCACTTGGTCAACTCAGACTGCGGTCGACGTATGGTGATTTTCATAAGCAGAAATGCAGTTGCCGCGACTGCCCATTGTATGACCTCAATAAATCTGCAGTGGCCGCAGTTCTTGGAGTGTGCGGCAGTCGGTCCAAAGACCGCGGAATCCATTCGGAAAACGTTTGGAGTGAGTGACGTTCTGGCGCCGAGGAATAAATTCGGTGTTGAAGGTTTGATGGAGATGGACGAATTTCAGAACTTGGTTGGTATTCCGACGACGATTGTTGACGGTGGCGGAGAAGGTTCGAAAAAGCTTTCAGAACTATTGCGACAGAAGGGTTCTCCATCCGTAGAGCATCTTGTGGTATATCAACGGGAATTGCCTGATGCAGATGTTCGATCAGTTACCAATTGCATGAAAGGTAGACCTGTTGACTTCACGGTGATTACCAGCGTATCGGGTGCATCGAACTTGTTCGAGTTGATTGGAGCGAAGTTGACGGAGAAATTGAAGCTTTCGTGCATGGTCGCTTATAGCGATAGAATTGCAGAATACTTGAAACAGCAGGGCTTTGATCGGGTCGTCATCCCAAGTGAGCCTTCGGACGATGCAGTAGTGGAAGCGATTGAGCAAGAGACTGTATAAAATGAAGAACAACTATTGAACAGACACAAGTGAATGATAGCCAAGATCATATTCTGGAATTAAAGGCATGCCCGAAACAACGCAAGAACCCGAACAATCAGAGGTCACAACTGAAGCAGCAGTCTCAGAGAAGATAGATGGGAAAACTCCAAAATCTTCTTTCGCGCTGAAATTTTGGGTAACGATCGCAGTACTTGTTTCTGTGGTTTCTCTAATCGGAGCAGGGTATTTAGCCTACCGTCTTGAACTGCAGATTGTTCCACAGTTTGACTCAGACGTTCTCAAATCTGATGCAATTGAGGAACAATTTGCAATATCGCATAAGAACTACGAGACTTTGGCTGCTCAGACCAACGGCCGGGATCAGGAACTGAAAGAGCAAATTCAGTCGCAGATTTCAGCACTCAAGAGCATGGAGATTTCATCTCGGGCATCCGATGCAGAACTCAAAGAGCGGATCGACAATGTCGTTGAATCCGTTTCCTCGATATATCAGAATTTGGAACGCGATTCTGATAATTGGAAGCTGGAGGAGCTGATTTATCTCCTGCTGATGGGAAATCAGCGGCTGCAGATTTCCGGCGACGTTGACTCAGCGCTGGTAATCTGGCAGGTGGTTGATGATCAGTTGAAACAGAATTCAGACCCGCGACTTCAAGCGGTCAAGACGGCGATCAATGAGGAAATCATTCAGTTGAAAGATTTGGAGCAGGTGGATGTCGCCACTTTGGCGAATCAGTTGCTTCAGCTGACCGAATCCATTGAATCGCTGCCGCTTGATACGACGATGTCTATAGCTTCCGTCGATGTAGCAGTGAATGCCGAAGAAGATACTCAGCAGCCGGATGAAAGCGATTCATTTTGGAGTGGGATGCTGGATGAGGCCTGGCAGGACCTGAAATCACTGGTCCGGGTCCGAAAAATTGACGATATAGCGTTGTTACCGCTCAAGCCTGACATGAAACTCTATTTTGCCGAAACCTTGAAGACCGCTTTGTTTGCCGCTCAAGTTGCTGTACTTCGTGGCGAGGAAGCGGTTTATCGAAGCAACCTTGAATACATACAACTGACAATCGAGCGACATTATTCAAATAGCTCGAAAGAGGTGAGTGTCTTTTCGGAAAAAGTTGAACAATTGATCAGGACACCCGTGACTATGACAGTTCCGGATTTGTCTGGCTCGCTCAATCTGCTTCAGGAAGTAATTAGCAAAACTTCTGTCAATTAATTGATGCTCTATCTGGTTCTTGTATTGATATTGATTGCAGCGGCTTCCGTTGCAACGATTTACGTCATTGGAGAGCCAGGCTATATTTTTCTGCAGTGGGGCAGTTGGCAAGTTGAAACCTCTCTGATCTTGGTTGTTTCGCTAATATTTTTTGTTGTTCTGCTACTGTATGTGTTGGTAGAGTTGATTGGCGGAATTGTTGGAATTCCGGGGCGGGTAGGCAAGTCATACCGAGAGTATCGCGAACAAAAAAAATTAATTACGACTGCGAAAGGGTTCAGGCATCTATTGATGGGAGACTGGGCCAAAGCGGAAAAACTATTAGAAGGCGCAGCAAAGCACTTGCCTGAAGCGGCTATTAATCATCTGGCCGCGGCGTATGCGGCACAGAAACGAGGCAGTCTAGGCGAGCGAGATGCTTACTTGATCAAAGCGAAAGAACAGGGGCAGGAGTATCAGCATGTTGTTTCTCTGGTAACCTGCAGATTGCAGATGGATCAGAATGACTATTCCTCTGCGATCGAAGAATTAAAAAAACTCTGCTCTGCACTACCGAATAATGGTGCTGCCTTTCGAACTCTCGCTGAGGCGTATCAGAAAACCGAAGACTGGACTTCATTGGATCAACTGTTCCCGCACTTGCAGAAGTCCCAGGCCTATTCATCCAAAGAATTCAGAATGCTGTCTTCCCGTGTATTGCGACATAGACTGCAGTTGGTTGACTCTTCCAGTGAATTATTAGCGATCTGGAAACGGTCATCCAGTCATGTTCAGAATGATCCTGAAATATCCGCTGTTTACGTACGCAAATTACTTGAATTTGATCGTCATGAGGAAGCCGAGAAAGTCATTCGCCGTGTACTGGACCGAACTTGGGATTCAGATCTGGCCTACCTGTACGGACTGATTGGTGGCGACATGGATTCCCGACGGTTATATGACACAGCAGTGAAGTGGACAAAACTGCATCCCGAAGACGTCGATATACTCCTTACAGCCGGCAAATTGGCTAATCGAAACAGTCTTTGGGGTAAGGCACAGGGTTATTTGGAGTCGTCAATTCAACATGGTGGCAGAAGGGAAGCATTCGAGGAACTCGGTCAGTTGCTTGAAAATCAAGGTTATGCAGAGAAAGCTTTCGATGTTTACAAGAAGGCAACATTGAAGTCTGGACGTTGAAATTGCTTGGAGAAGACTAACCAGACAGATTAAAAGCGCGACTTGGAGCGGTGTGGCTCATGCACACCATGAAAATGCCTATGAGTTACCACTAAAGGTACTTGCAATGGTGCCGCCATTGATGAATACTGAAGTACATGGTGAGATCCATGCACTATCGTGATTAGTGGTATTAGTGACTTAATTTCAAGCAAATTTCAGCTTGTCGATTCACTCGGATAAAGCGTGTCAGTGGAAAATTCGAATGAATCGTAAAACAAATTGTCAGGATTCAGATTGTGTGTGGGAAATGTTGTTCGAATGACGTCAATCATGGGAGGCGGACCACATGCATACACTTCATAGCCTGCAAGGTTAGGGTAGTGTCGCAAAACTGATTCATGAACCCAGCCAGTTTCTCCCTCCCAGCTATCTTCTTGAGAGGGCTCCGAAAGGACAGGTGTGAACTTGAAAATTGAAGCATACTGTTCTGACCATCTACTAACCAATTCGTGCATGTATAAATCTCGATATGCACGGGCCCCCCAGAAAAAATGCATCGGTCTGCTGATTTGGCTTGAAAAAATATCTTCGAGAATTGCGTTCAACGGTGCAAATCCGGTACCACCAGCGATGAAGATGATCGGTCGGTCGGAATCTTTCCGGAGAAAAAAAGTTCCAAGCGGCCCTTCAAACCTCAATATGTCACGAAGTTTCATGGATTGAAATATATGGGTTGTAAAACGTCCCTTCGGGACATAACGCACATGCAGATCAATTACGTCGCTGCCGGGAGAATTTGCAATAGAGAATCCACGCCGTTTTCCGTCTCTCATCATGATGTCGATGTATTGTCCAGGCAGATAGTCAAAGGTTGTTTCACTCGGAAGCACTAGCTTTACTTCCATTACATCATGTGCAAGAGGATTCAATGCCTGTACCCGACAAGGAAGCTTCTGTATGTGCATGCTGGACAGCATGGAAATTTCGGATGCGAGAATTTCCAGATCTTCAGTTGGGTGCGCCCGACAAAGAAGAACTGAACCGGCAGCAACTTCCGTGTCTGATAGTGCCGATTTATCGTATTCGTCGTATACAACCTTTCCTGATATCAGCGATGCTTTACAGGCAGCGCATGTTCCATTGCGACAGCTATAGGGTACTGCAAATCCCTGACGCAATATCGAGTCTAAAATGGTCTCATCGGGTTGAACGCTGAACTTTCGTCCAGTTGACTGGTTAGTAACTTGGAAGACAGACATTGGACGAGATAGGCATGCTCAAATATATGACTAAACGAATAAGCGGTATATTTTAATCTGCACAGTGCGATTTTTTTCGGTTACTTCCGAATCGTCTGTTATTTTGCCCAAGCGCAAAAAATCACATTTTCTCCCTGATTAATTCCCTATTGAAAGATGTAGATTGGACTTGACCAAGCGATGTGCCCATCTTCGAAAACGACGCGAACATACAACGCATTATCCTTGTTCGTATTCAGGACGATGCGGCGGTCAAGTGCAACGGATCGATGCGGATTGCAATCAGGCAGCCGAAAAATACGAACCCGTCGATCAATCCCGCCATTCTCGAATGTTAGGTCATTGTAGCCAATATCCGCTACGTCGACGGTTTCTTTGACCAAAGCTGTATCGATGCTTAGTCTGCCGTTTCGAGGGTTTTCAAGCGCTGCATCGAACCCGCCGAATCCTCCTGTTGTCAGTGCTGTCCATTGCAACCGGTTCGAAGCAGTTTGCTCGAATCGCTTGTCAAGGTTATATCGGTTTATTGGCGTCAAGTTGGTAAATCGATTGCCGTCTAGTACGGCGTTACCGTCCCAAATGGTTTCGCGGCCGCGTCCCCTGTATTCCGAACCTTCCCACAGAACGCGTATGCGTTGCCCTAAGTCTCGTTCTTGATAGGGACGGAATACTTCCACAGTATTCAAGCCGTTTCGAATGTCAATGCGTTCGATCGGCGATGCGCTGTGGATGTCAATACGGAAAGTGGTTTCGCCCTCGTTTGAACACAGAATGTCTCCCATCATGGCATGTTCAACCATCTCTGACGAAACTTCTCCTAAGTTTGGATCATCAGAAAAAAGTTGCGCAGGACGATCAAAGATAGCGCGGGTGTCTAATATGACTCGATTTCCCGTTGTGCCGTAATGATGACGCTTTTTCAACCCTTCCATGATGCCAGCTCTCGTAAATTCTGGCGCGAGAACACAAGTCAGTCCTCCATACGCACCAAATTTAGTCGCTCCTGGATGCGACGCGCCGGGCCTTCCTTTATGGCCGTCTGAATTGGATACGATGCCTACGCGATAACCTTGCTCAAACGCATCTTGAATCAACCATTCGAATGTCCCCCAGGCGGAATGAACTTCCACTGCTCTTTCAATTCGGTCGTCATGAGCAATCTTAATATCAGCATATCGACCGCCGATATGCGCAAAAACAACGCAGTCTTCGTCTTTGAGTTCGTGAAACAGGTCGGTTGCCGAGTTTGCATCAAGGTGGACATCGGACAAGTCTTCCACCAAAGCATGAGACGAGCGGTGAATTGGTCGTCCTTCATTCATAAGGAGCACATTCCGATCACCGCCCAACCCGGTATTTCCTGACCACTCCCAGCCGGGGAATACGATGAATCGACCGTTTTCGGTGAACTCTGCAGACAATTCATTCAACCAGTTCCAGAACGGAGTCGTTATTTGGAAGTCATTACCTTGATGAACGCAAATATCCAGAAACGCGTTATCACGAGCGAACTCATAGAAATCACGAGCTGAGTTTGTCCCAATCGTTTCTTCTGACTGACCGTGCAAGTCGCCCCAATAGGGGAGTAATTCTGAGTCAACGCAAATTCGGCAAGGGTTTGACCTGCAAACAACATTGCTGTCCGTGTCTATGAGTTCGATGACAAGGTCCCCAACTTCGCATGCCGTCAAGTTGGCCGCACAGTTCGAAAATTCACCCGGTACAAACATGACTGATTCCGGAAGACCTTCAATTTCCATATTGGCTCGCAATTTGAACGACTGCTCACATTGGTTTGACGGATTCCCCCAACGATCTTCGCCCTTCATGTGCAAGCTGAAGGATTCATTCATGCGGCGCATTGTGGGTAAAATCGCTTTGAATAGCGTTGGTGCGCCAGACGTAATTTTAATTACTGGTTGTTTGGGAAGAACCACGTAGTCGTAGGTAGCGATCGCATCGACAAGAACGCGAAATTCAAAAGTATCTTCGCGAAATGTTTGTACGCGAATTCCAGCGCTGCCTTTGCGACGATCTCCGAATCGCACAATGATTTGATCCCCTTCACGTAAAAAGCCGCGAACGACCTTGATGTATAGAGTTTTATCCCAAGGTCTTATATTGCGTTTGGGATCATACTCCAGATGCAGGATGGCACCGTTCGATGCTTCAGCGGTTGTATAGTTTGGTGCGGTCGGATCATCGAATTGCGGTCGCCCCATGTCCGAGGCGAATCGATGCACGATCTTGATTGATCCTGTGTCGTCGATTCCGAAATATCCAGCTGTATAAGTAAGCGTAAATTCTTGGTAAGACCCTGCTTCGAAGCTTCCATTTGGGACGACTTCAGCAGTTCCCATTTTTTCTGGTAGATAATTTGAATGCGGCATATTGGCCTACTTTCTCTTACGCGATCTTGGATGATTAACCTCCACTCACGAAGAAAAGAAATTTCTGCAATAGTGCAGATAAACCACAATTCAGTTAATGAAGATGCTCTGCTGAAGTTGTTGCAATTGAAACGAATTCCCGATCCATCCCCGCTACTCGCTGCAACACCAAGTGCGTATGTGGATCTAGAATTTCCGCAAGTGTTGCTCGAAAAGCATCAATATCTGGTAAGCATCGCTGTAGTGTTTCCTTACCGTAGTCAGAGATGTATAACTGAATACTGCGGCGGTCAACGCTACTCTGTTTTCGGTGAACGAGCGCATCTCGCACCATACGATCCACTAGCTTTGAAAGTGCGGGAATCTTGATTTCAGTTAGACGTGATAGTTCCTTTAGTGTTAGCCCGGGATTTTCGTTTAGCGATTCGATGACCCGCCATCGATTTGTTGTGGTGCCTTGTGCGTTCAGGCACGCCTCAAATCTCGCATTCACCGCGACGTAAGCGGATTCGATGACCTTTTCTGTTTTGTTCCGCATCATGAATTCTCCGTCGAGCCGAAGCGAGCAAAGAGTTGTTCATTGTTAAATTAGAATAACCGTATTTTCCTATACAATTTGCATTATAAGGGTTTTGCTAGTAACCATACGGGTGTAAGTAGAGTTGTGCTGAAACGGAGAACAAAAATTGATTTTGCACACACCTATGTTGTGTTTTGTAAATGTGTGACTGGCAAGTGTGATTCACACAGGGCAATGTTGTGAAGGCAAACGCTAGCAAAAAGGCAGGATGAGTGTGCGGCGTGTAATTCCCAGTCTTGCCAGTCAATTGACGGGGCAACAGTTTTTCTTGCCTACAGACCGTGATCATTTCGTACTGGGATTGTTTATTCCGCAGAGCGGTCCAGCTGGAATATGGGGACCGTCTTGTCGCTCCTGTGGTGAATTGGCAGTCTATGAGATCAATCGAACCGGCGGAATCGCAGGTCTTGAATTAGTTGCACGAATTGTCGATGCTGGGGGTGAGCCGTCGTATGTTGCAGAACAGGCAGAGTGTCTTGTTGATGACGGTGAAATTGACGCTCTCGCCGGAATGCATACATCTGATGTGCGTGAAGCCATAGCCCTACGCCTGAAAGGCAGAATTCCTTATATCTATACCCCACTCTACGAGGGTGGAGTTAATTCTAGTCGGGTGTGTTGTATTGGTGAAACTCCAGAAACACAGCTATTTCCTGCAATTTCCTGGTTCAGAAATCATCTAGGAGCTCAGCGCTGGGCGCTGATAGGTAATGACTATGTCTGGCCTCGGCGCAGCCACAAACTGACTCGTTGGCTTCTTGGAATGGTCGGAGCTGATGTGATTCTCGAAACCTATCATCCATTCGGCACGCAAAATTTTGATACTTCACTTCAGGACTTGGAAGATCTGCAGCCGGATGTAGTGTTGCTGTCGTTGGTAGGTGACGATAGCGTAAGATTTAATCGAGCATTTTCAAGTGCTGGTTTGGCTAGCCATACAATGAGGCTGTCCTGTGCGGTTGAGGAGAACATGTTGCTCGCCATAGGTGCTCACAATACTGAACGCTTGTACTGCTCATCTGGTTATTTCAGTCAGATACCGTCTTCAGCTAACGGTATGTTCAAGGAAACCTATCATCAGCATTTTGGAGATTCAGCTCCAACGCTCAATGCGCTTGCGGAATCGGTATATGAGGGCGTTCATTTTCTCGCCAATTGTCTGCATGAGGATTATTGGGAAAGCAGCAAACTGGGTGCAAAGAGTAGGGTTTCTGGAGCAGTGGCAGGTCTGTCAGTTCCTGGACCGAAACGCGCGCGCTGGAAAAGCGGAGTTGGCGCAGTTGACTACTCAGTCTACCTGGCAGAAGCTCAGGGTCACGAATTTTCACTTCAGGGAGTGTTGAACCCACTAAACTAATCACCTGCCCATATTATCAGACAAGGTTTTCGGTCTTCAAGTCCCAGTAAACCTGCCTTATTGCCTCTTTCCAAGGTAGACAATCTGCTTCAAATTAATGGCGCGGCATCCATGTGCGCATATTCGAAACTGTTGATCCAATAAATTAGTTGCATTTGAAATAATTTACTTGACAACTAATATCCGCTGTTAGAAAATAACAACTGATCGAACAGTTTTCTAATTATGTGCAAACGCTGCAGAAAGTTAAGTTCGGCGTAGTAATTGTTGCTAACGCAACTGATTGGTGTTAATTCGGATTGGACGCTTTGGTGTCTGATGGTCTAAGGAGGACAGATATGGCTTGGTTTGTTGCCATTGTTCTGGTACTGCTTGTCGCAACGATTCTGATTGTTATTTTGAATCGTTTCTATCACAAAGGGTCACGCGACCGTACGTTGATTCGAACCGGCGCAGGCGGCCAGAAGATTGTTATGGACGCAGGGTGTTTGGTGCTTCCTTTCCTGCATCAAGTTGAAGTCGTAGATATGCGAACTGTATATATCGACATTTCACTCCATGGTGAAAAATCCCTTATTACCGGCGATCGTCTGCGTGTGGACATCAATGTGTCATTCCATGTTAGGGTAGTACCTACTCTGGAAGGAATTGCTACAGCAGCTCAAACGATCGGCGCAAGATCACTTTCCGCTGAGCGTCTGGGTGATTTCCTACATGGCCGCTTCATCGATGCACTACAAGCCGTCGCAGCAACTCGCACGATGGATGATCTACATGAAAATCGTCATGCATTTGCGAGTGAAGTTGCCGAAATTCTACGTCTTGGTATGGAAGACATTGGATTGCGGCTTGAATCCATATCCCTCACTCAATTTGATCAGACACCCTTCGCTGCATTGGATGAGAACAATGCATTTAACGCGGTCGGAATGCGTCGCCTAGCTGAAATCATCGCCACGAACCGACGGGAGCGTAAGGAGATTGAAGCGAATGCTGATACTGCCGTACGACGAACTGAACTTGAAAATATAAAAAATAGATTGGCTTTGGAACTTGAGCGTGAAGAAGCGGAGTCGGTAAAAAACATCAAGATGGAACAGCTGAATGCAGAGATTTCCCGTCGAACTGCTGAAGAAAGAGAGCAGGCTGAGTCTGCATCGGGACGTGCCCGCCTTGTTAGAGAGGGCGATCTTCGACGTGCGGAGATCGAACGCGATCAAGACCTGAGACAGAAAGAAGTTCTTGCGCTTCAAGCGGTTGAAGAAGCTCGAATAAACAGCCAGATCGAGTTGGCTGCCCGTCGTAGCGAAGAAGCCTTAGCTCTGTCAAAAGCCGAGTTAAGTCGTAAATCCGTGATTGCTGCTGAAGAAGAAGTGAAACACGAAAAAGAGCGGTTGACTGTTGAGAGTGACGGTGTAGTAGCTGCTCTGAAGGCTGAACAGAAAGCGGCATTGGAATTGGCACAGGCTAGGGGGGCGGCAACTGCTGCAATGGTAAATGCTGAAAATGAAGACAAAATAGCATCTCTGCAAAATGAAAGACAGCGAAATGTAACCGCAATTCGAGCAGAAGAGCGAACCGCTATGATCGCAGCGGAAAATACCATCAGCGCTCCTCTCATTGCAATGAAACTCGAAGAGAATCGAATGCGAATTCTTCCTGAAATGGCTGCGAATATGGCGCGTCCACTCAAAAAGATTGGAGAAATTCGCATCAATAATGTATCGGGATTATCGGGTAAATCAAAGCGCAGTCGTAATGGTAGTGGCCTGGGCTCAGCAGTTGACGATGTCCTTGATCTTGCTTTTCGAATGCCGGCGATTCGCAAGTTGGGTGAAGCCGTAGGCACGCAAATCATTCCTGAATCGAACGGGAAATCTGGTCACGACGACAAATCAAAATCCTGAATACCTATATCAACGTCACGGAGAGTGAAATGAAAAAAGAACGACGTAAGTTTCTAATTGGTGCTGGTTCCGCGGCCAGTGCCGTACTGGCAATGCCTTATATTTCGCGGGCGCAGTCAAGCCCAATAAAGATGGGTATGCTACTTGATACTTCAGGGCCATTTAGTGCCTATGGATCTCCCATGGAAAAGGCCTCAAGGCTGGCGGTTGATTCAATTAATGATGCTGGAGGGCTAAACGGTCGCGAAATCGAAATCGTATTCCGCGATACCCAGTCAGACATGGCGAACTACACAACTTTCGCCAATCAAATGGTCAGAGAGGGTTTGGATGTTTTTCATGGTGGAATTCTGTCGGCGTCTCGAGAGGCTATTAGACAGACTCTCCGCCAGCGCCAAATTCCCTATTTCTACAATGTGCTGTATGAAGGTGGGGTCTGCGATAGAAATATATTCGTAACCGGGACTACACCGGCACAGCAGGTTGAAGCACTGATTCCTCATGCCATGAATGCATACGGAGCAGAAAAACTGTACGTGCTGGCTGCCAACTACAACTACGGACAGATTACTGCCGCATGGGTGAATCAATACGCAAGACAGAATGGTGCGACTGATGTGCAGGTCGAGTTTTTTGATCTTGCAGACGGAGAATTCGCTCCCGCTGTCATTGCCAAAATCCAGGAAGCCGGCAGCGATCTAGTGGTGTCTGTTCTTGTAGGTGCTGCGCAACTGAGTTTCTACAGCGAGTGGCTTGGTTCTGGTATGGCTGCAAATCCAGATGCCCACCTTATCTCAACAACATTTGGAGTTGGCAATGAGCACAAAGTGTTGCCGGCCGTACAAAGCAACGGCATGCTGGTTGCCAACAATTGGGCTCCCGAGAACGATAGTCCCCAGAATAAATCATTTCTGGAAGCATGGACTGCTAAATATGGCAATACAGACGATGTTCATGAAATTGCTGTGTCTCAATATCAGGGCATTCTTTTGTGGGCGGATGCTGTCAGAAAAGCAGGTTCTGTAGAACGCGAGGCGATAACTGCCGTTCTCGAAGGTGGGTCGTATATTGACGGGCCATCCGGGCGAGTCGAGATGGACCGGGCGACGCATCATTGCAAGCTGGATATCCATGTTATGGAGATTCAAGAACAGAAGATGAACATTCTGCGTAGTTTTACCCAAAGAGAACCTGTGGATACGCAAACAGTTTGTAATTTGGTAGAAAATCCTGACTCTAATGTTCAGCACGAGATCACTCTCTGACTTGGTAGTAAATGGATGGCGGCGCTTTCAGCCGCCATCCTATCCTAACTGTTGGGAAAGTATCCAGTCTATATCTTCGGATGAGTGGCAAAAGAGAATCTTGATTTTTCGTAAGTTCGAGTGTCGCACCTTTTCTATCAAGGTGTAATACCTGGCCTGGACCCGAATACGGGCAATATCTTCAAGGAGTTGCAAAACCAGCGATGGATATAGTCCTTATTTTTGTCATTCAGATCGTGTACGCGATCGCCACTCTTGCTCTAATCTCATTTGGGCTCGCGCTCGTGTTCGGCATGATGCGAGTAATCAACCTCGCCCATGGCGAATTCATAACACTTGGTGGCTATGCAACAGTTGTAGCTTCGCACGCGGGACTGAATATCTGGTTCGCCATGCTTGTAGTGTCACCCATTGTAGTTGGCATATGGAGCGTTATAGTCGAACGCTTAATCATTCGGTTTCTTTATGGGCGGTTAGTCTATACCATGTTGGCGACTTGGGGGTTGAGCCTTGCAATGGCTGGTGGATTGACCATGATATTCGGAAACACTACTGAAGGAGTGGCGGTTGATATTGGTTCTATTCCCATAGGTGTGTATCAAGCCAACGCATACAACCTGTTCATTATCCTTACTACGACTGCAGTTGCGGTTCTCGTTGCTTGGATGCTGTTTGGCAGCATTTATGGACGGATTGCGCGGGCTGCGATTGAAAATCGGGATATGACCCAGGCGTTTGGGTATCCCGTAAAACGGATTTATATGCTGACATTCGTCGCTGGTGGTATGTTGGCGGGACTTGCCGGCGGTGTACTGGCGCCGACAACAGGTGTTTCTCCCTACAGTGGCGCGACTTGGATTGCCGATGCGTTTATCACAGTGATTACTGGTGGGACGGCGCCGCTGTTGGGCACTCTGGCAAGCGCAGGCATTCTCGGACTGGTCTCTTCAACTGCTGCATTGCTGTTCAGTTCCGCATCCGGTGGTATCGCATTACTGATTACTGCACTTATTCTGTTACGCTTGCTACCGTCCGGAATTTCCAGCTTATGGCAACGGGGCGGAAAGTGACATTCCAACGAAATCGATTCTCGCATATCGTGTTGGTACCTTTGGCATTTGGCGTTCCAATTTTATTGCTCGCACCTTTCTTTACTGGCACTTATACGCTGGCGCTCTTTTGCATCTATGCGCTGCTAGCAGTCAGTTTGGGGCTGATATGGGGATTTGGCGGGATACTTTGTTTCGGTCAAGGTGCATTTTTTGGAATCGGTGCCTACGCATACGTGATTATTGTTACCAATGTGGGAATGCCATGGTTTTCATTGTTGCTGGCGGTGATTTTTTCGGTCATTGTGATTGCAGTATTTGGTGCGGCGATGTTTTACGGTCGTCTGGGAGATGTCTATCTGGCAGTAGTCACGCTTGTTTTTACACTCATTCTCAATCGTTTCATGAACTCCACCGCGGGACCAGAATATTACATTGGATCCGCGCGACTTGGTGGCTTCAATGGTATTCCAGGATTTCCAACACTAGATTATCCATGGGGTAATCTATCCTACCTCCCCGACGCTGTTTTCTACACTGTTTCCGGCGTATTTCTGGTGGTTGCGTGGATGTTTTGTCGCTGGCTGCTGCAATCGCACTTCGGTCGAGTGATAGTGGCCATACGGGAAAATGAACAGCGAGTCGAATTCGCTGGATATGATGTACGTCTGTATAAGACAGCGATTTTTGCAATAGGCGGCGGGCTTGCGGCATTGGCAGGTGTCCTCTATGCCAATTGGGCGGGCATAGTTACACCGGCATTGTTCAATCTCAACCAATCTGCAGAGATAATTATTTGGACAATTGTCGGCGGCCTTGGGACCTTGCTGGGCCCCATGATTGGTTCCACTGTTCTAGTGGCTTTGACCATTGGATTGGGATATCAAAGTGCAATAGATAATTTCTTTTTAATGGGCGTATTGCTCATCATTGTCGTTTTAGTGTTTCCGAAAGGTATCGCTGGAGCATTCATTCATTCTCGATTTTCTCGCCTCTCAGATCGTCAGGGACGTTGGAACACTCGTTCCAATAGACATCGCGTAGATAACTCTTCCTTAAAGACAAGCAGTCAAGAGAATTTGGATGGCAGGTGAAACGATTCTGTCAGTTGAAGGCATGAGTGTTCGATATGGCGGTGTTGCGGCCGTTGACGACGTAGATTTCTCCTTGCGTCGTGGAGAATTGCATTGCTTGATTGGTCCAAACGGTGCTGGCAAAAGCACATTCTTTAAAGCTATTGCTGGTGTTGTACGTCCTTCAGCCGGACGGGTATGGATTAACCGTCAGGAATCGACTCGATATCCTTCACATCGAGTCGCACGTCTCGGAGTGGGTATCAAAACGCAAGTGCCAAATCTGCTGGAAGGGTTGAGCGTGTATGAGAATTTGTGGGTGCCAGCACGCCGTCACAATTCTGCGCGTGAATCTAAACGGGTTGTTGAATCGCTGATTGAAAAAGTGGGGATTGTTGACGATCGTTCCCGACCAGTAGCTGATCTGGCTCATGGGCATCGTCAGTTGGTGGAACTTGCTTCTGCTCTAGCAATACGTCCTTCCATTTTGCTGCTTGACGAACCCGCAGCTGGGCTTACTGAAACCGAAGTGAACGAATTGGCTTCCTTACTGCATGATTTGCGGCATAGCATGGCTCTACTGGTAATCGAACATAACACACGATTTGTTCGAATGATTGCGGAATCGATGACCGTTCTGCATAGGGGTCGAATTCTTGCAAAGGGTTCACCTGAACAGGTTTTTGAGAATGAGCATGTTCGTGACGTCTACCTTGGTCGTGAAGTTGTTATATGAACAAGAGTTTCTCCAATACTATTCTGTCAGTTCGCAACTTGCGTGCGGGATACCACGGTGTGCCAGTCTTGCATGACGTTAACCTCGGGATTGAAGAAGGGTCCTGCGTTGGCGTACTCGGCCATAACGGCATGGGCAAATCAACTTTTCTACGGGCATTGATGGGATACATTCCACTGTTCGGCGGTTCAATTCACTTTGATGAAAAAGATATATCTGACCTTGAACCGTGGCGACGGGCGCGTTTGGGGATTGGTTATCTACCCCAAGGCAGAGGCATTTTCGTCAATCTATCGGTGCGTGAAAATCTGTGTATGGCATTCAATCCCGATACATCAGACAGCAATGAAAATGTCGCCGTTGAACGAGCGGTTACGCGTTTTCCGATACTTGAATCACTTCTCAGAAATCCAGGTGGCACGCTTAGCGGCGGCGAACAGCAAATTCTGGCGCTTGCCCGCGCTCTGATAGCTGAGCCAATTTTGCTTTTGCTTGATGAGCCAACAGAAGGAATACAACCTTCGATTGTCGCGGAAATTGCCGAAATTCTCACAAACATTCGTGAAGAAACCGGACTCTCATTACTGCTCGTGGAGCAGAATTCAGACTTTATTCACGCGTTAGCAGACCAAGTCATTCGCATAGAAAACGGAATCATCATTCAAAGTGAACGCAAAGAGCTGATAGAGCATGACAAACCGTCACTTCGAACTCCAACACCAAATTCGGATTCAGTGACGCAACCCCCCAAAAACAACATAGCCAAACTAATCCCTAATAAACATGAATTGGTAAACAGGGAGAACTTTATGACAATTAAACGCCCAACTCTTCATCAATTGCGTGACATTGCGAGCGATTTGCATTTCCACATGGACGATGTCGAAATTGCCCAGTATTTGGACATAATGCAGGGAACGCTGGATGCCTATGATGTCGTTGATTCAATGCCTGATGAATTGCCGAAAGTCGAATATCCGAGGACCTCTGGGCAACAGCCTGATGCAGCGGATAATCCCCTCAATGCATGGCATATGAAATGCGAGGTGCGAGGAGCGTCATCCGGGCCGCTTAAAGGCAAGGAGATCGTGCTCAAGGACACGATTTGCTTATCTGGTGTACGCATGATGAATGGAACTTCCGTACTCGAAGGGTATGTACCTGATGTTGATGCCACTGTCGTTTCTAGAATTCTGGATGCTGGTGGCACAATCGTCGGAAAAGCACATTGCGAGAGTCTTTGCCTGTCTGGTGGCAGTCACACTAATTCAACCGGACCGGTGTGCAATCCATGGAAGCCGACTCACTCTTCTGGAGGGTCTTCATCTGGATGTGGGGCACTGGTAGGCGCAGGCGAAGTACCAATGGCTATCGGTGGAGATCAAGGAGGTTCCATACGAATCCCCTCCTCTTGGTCTGGGTGTTATGGCATGAAACCAACACATGGACTTGTACCTTATTCGGGTGTTATGTCCATCGAAGCCACAATTGACACAATTGGTCCAATGACAGCGACAGTATCCGACAATGCTCTTCTGCTCGAAGTTATTGCTGGCCAACAAGAGGACATGCTTGACCCTCGTCAGTATGCACCTCGTGTGGACAGCTATACGAGACAGATGACACGTGGAATAGCAGATTTGCGGATTGGGGTAGTGAAAGAAGGATTTGAATTACCATCCAGCGAACCGGATGTAAACGATGCTGTACGGGTGGCAGCTGATTCGCTTAAAAAAATCGGTGCGCGTGTCGAAGAAATTTCGATTCCACTGCACAAGAACGGAGCAGCTATATGGACCCCTATAGCACTTGAAGGGCTGACCGACTTTATGATGCATGGGAATTCATTCGGTACCAACTACCGGGGATTGTTTATCACCAGTTTGATCGATTTTTTTGGAAACTGGCGATCTCGAGCTGATGAGTTGTCCCCAAGCCTGAAAGTTTGCATGCTGATTGGTGAATATTTTCAGAAGCATTATCGTGGTCGTTACTATGGTAAGGCACAAAACATATCACGCCGGCTCAGAGCTGCCTATGATGCCGAGCTGGATCGATTTGACCTGCTGCTTATGCCGACTCTGCCTATGAAAGCAACGCTTCTACCTCCGCCCGACGCAACTCTTGAACTTTACATTCAGCGCGCATTCGAGATGATCCCTAATACTGCGCCATTCAGTTGCACCGGTCATCCTGCGATGAATGTGCCTTGCGGCCTGCGGGAAGGTCTGCCAATTGGAATGATGCTTATCGCTCGCCATTACGATGAATCTGCGATTTACCGAGCTGCCTATGCTTTCGAACAATTGAAAGACTGGCGAGACATGTAAATTTGTTGTTGAGGTAATTCACGCGGAGAGCACATGATGAGCGTACTCGACAAACCAATTAAAGATCTTTCAAAGCCGCTGTTTGAGGCAGGCGCCACAACGAGTCGACTACTGAGTTTCGAACACAATCAAAAACAAACTGAGCGACATATCGCAACTGAAGGTATGTCTCATGTAATCGGCAGCAAACAATCGCCACTGATCGATAAGAGCATCCCCGATTTTCTAGCCGAAATTGTGCGACAGCATTTGCCTCACGATGCAGTAGTTTTTCTCGACAAGGGAATTCGTTGGAGTTGGCAGGAATTTTCAGAAAGAATTGATGCGCTCGCTGCTGGGTTCCTGGCTCTTGGGCTGACCAAAGGTGACAGAATCGGAATTTGGTCACCAAACAGACCCGAGTGGGTATTAACCCAATTCGCGACAGCAAGGATCGGTGTAATTCTGGTTACCATCAATCCGGCCTACAGAATCGCAGAGCTTGAACACGTTCTGAACGCATCCGGTTGTACCGCTCTGGTTACTGCGCGAAAATTCAAGGCCAGCAATTATCTGGCGATGATTCAGGAACTGGTGGCAGATGAAACGGGACACGATGCACTAAGTCTCCGAGTGGACCGCTTACCGTCTCTAAAAATGGTCATCTGCATGAAAGATCCAACCGATAAAACGGTTCCAGACGGTTTGCTCGATTTTGATGCAGTCATGTCGATGGCTGGACCTGCACATAGAGGCCGGCTGGATTCCATAAGCGCAACTATTAATTCCGATGATGCCATCAATATTCAGTTTACCAGTGGTACTACCGGTGCGCCAAAAGGGGCAACGCTTTCTCACAGTAACATCCTTAACAATGCAAAATTTACGACCGATACTATGGAATTTACCCATCAGGACAAGTTGTGCATCCCAGTTCCCCTTTATCATTGTTTCGGAATGGTGATGGGTGCTTTGGGCTGTGTTACGAAAGGCGCCACTATGGTGTTTTCTGGAGAGGGTTTCGACCCAGCCGAGACTCTATCAGCGATTGCGAATGAAAGATGCACCGCACTATACGGCGTACCTACAATGTTCAACGCAATGCTGACCCATGAACGATTTACCGAGTTCGACTTGTCTTCCTTGCGAACTGGAGTGATGGCCGGCGCTCCTTGCCCAATCGAAACGATGAACCGCGTAGTCAATGAAATGCATATGAGTGGAGTAACAATTGCATATGGAATGACAGAAACCAGCCCTGTTTCTTTTCAGAGCAATATAGATGATCCGCTCGAAAAGCGAGTTTCAACTGTAGGAAGAGTTCACCCACATGTAGAATGCTGTATCACGGATAGCAATGGAGATATTGTTCCACTTGGAGAAAAAGGAGAACTATGTACACGGGGCTATTCAGTTATGAAAGGATATTGGGGTGATGAAATTCGTACCAAGGAGGCAATTGATGCCGACGGATGGATGCACTCTGGTGACCTGGCGATTTTCGACAGCGAAGGTTATTGCAATGTCGTTGGGCGCGTCAAGGATATGGTGATTCGTGGCGGTGAGAATGTATACCCGAAAGAAGTGGAAGATTTTCTCTACAGGAACGATAAAGTCAAGGATGTTCAGGTGTTTGGAATACCTGATTCCAAGTTTGGTGAAGAAGTTTGTGCTTGGGTAGTACCAAAAGACGGGAGCAGTTTAACTGAAGAAGAAATCAAGGATTTTTGCCAAGGTCAGATTGCACACTACAAAATTCCCCGTTATGTACGCATCAGAAGTGAATTGCCCATGACGGTATCCGGCAAGGCTCAGAAGTTCAAAATGCGTGAAGAAATGATAGATGAACTTAACCTCACAGAAACGAAGACAGCCTAATCCCTAAAGCGAAATTCCACATCATGCCAATTTGCCGGTTGCTGAAGTGAGATTTTTAGCGCATCAGTGTCGGAATTTCTAATTGCTTTCAATTGGGTTCACGCTGTGAGCCACATTCCCAACAGAAGAAGTGAATGGAATTACTTAAAAAATAGTGAAAAAATCATTGAAAATTTCACATTGCAGGAGTTTCTATAACTGCCATAATTTAGTTTATGCCTGAACTGCCTGAAGTAGAAACCACTGTACGCGGAATTTCACCACTCATTACAGGAAATAAAGTAACAAAGCTCGTTGTCCGTGATTCGAGACTCCGGTGGCCTGTTCCCGACACACTTGAAAGCCGAGTTGTCGGCAATCGCATTGTAAGCGTTCGCAGACGCGCGAAATATATTCTCATAGAATTCGGCACTGGGCATATGCTCTTGCATCTTGGAATGTCCGGTAGCATACGATTGTCATCAAGCGATGAACCGCCGGGCGTACACGATCATGTCGAATTGGAAATCAGCAACGACCTGCTCCTTAGATTGAGAGACCCGAGACGATTTGGGTGCGTTCTATGGATTGAAGGTGACCCCGCTGAGTATCATCTGTTGGCCAATTTTGGACTAGAACCTTTGAGCGAGGAGTTTGATGGTGAATATCTGTATGCAATTTCACGGAATCGCAGGCTTGCGGTAAAGAGCATGATTATGGATAGCCGGGTCGTTGTTGGTGTCGGAAACATCTATGCGTCGGAAGCGCTGTTTCGTGCCGGAATCAACCCAATCAGGGGCGTAAACCGAATTTCCGTCGACCGATACCGCCTCTTGGCTAAGTGCATTCAAAATACAATGAGCGACGCGATCGCTGCCGGTGGGACAACATTGAGAGATTTTGTGAATGGAACTGGTGAACCTGGGTATTTCAGTCAGGATCTGCTAGTTTATGATCGCGAAGGAATGCCATGTAAACTCTGCACGACTTCCATCAGCAGGAGAGTAATTGGACAGCGATCTACCTACTACTGTGGGAAATGCCAGACTTGATTGAATTTCAAGCCACAGTGGCTGCAGATTCAGAGATAATTTGCCTGTACTTGTCTAGCAGTTGAGATTGGGTTTCGGTAATGATCGATTTGATCATTCGGAACAGGACCGCGTGCTATCGTTGCATGAAGGAGCGATTCTCCAGTCGTTCCCCACCGACTACAAGTTCGTTCAGCCTGGTGAATGAATCCGCATCAAAGAACTAGGTCGATTGATCGGTAATGATGTCAACTAGGAAAAACCTTGTTTCATAGGGACAAACATGCCGCTTCCCTAAATTTCGAGTACATCACGTAAACGAGTTAGCGCAACATCATGAGCGCGTACGCTCATCTGTCGTATGTTGTGTAATTTCCACTGAATCGCTGGCAATTGATCGAGGCCCTCGAAAGGCAGTTGAGTCCAGTCAGGTTCGCCTTGTTTGACCGACAGCAAGAATTTTCGCTCATTTTCTGACAGGGCTGTTGCCGCCCAATCGAAAAGCTGAACTCTAGCAGCTTCGAGTTCACACAATTCGATCGGTTGATTCGTCATACCCGAGAAGTGTTGAGTAAACAGATCTTCAAGCGGCTTCCGATTCGGAGCCAAGAGTTCTGCAATTGGACGATTGTGCCCCGCCAGATAGACTACGAATGCGTGACGAATCTCGTCAGGTATTGTCCCCTCAGTTTGAAGACGCATGACATCGAATAGATCACGTGGATGCTGGCGATCCAGTGCTGCGCAAAGTTTGCTACCATATAAATCTGCGGTAGCCAACCGGCGAACCCGCACGAAAAGTTTGTACTGTTGCTGTGCCGCTGAGCAAAGGTTGCTCTCGACGGGTGTCAGCAAGCTGCCACGCACGATTGTGCTAATTTCCACTTTGACTTGTGCACCGCGTACGGAGACAAGCAACTTGAGTGTGTCGCTATGGAGTTGAACCTGTGCTCGTGAGATCGTTCGACGAATATTCTCTGCGACAGTTTTCAATCCAGAACGAATGTTGTCAAGAGCAGTCTCGCGATCGGTGACTGGCAAGTACGTAAGGTCAATGTCCACGGAAACTCTAGGCATGTTCTGATAAAACAAATTAATCGCAGTTCCTTCCTTTAACGCGAAATAGGGAACTCGAGCAACCGCCGGGAGGCAACGGATTAGCAGCTCCACTTGGGTTCTATAAATATCGGACGGTGCCATAACTTCTTCTATAACTGGACTGGATCCGCCACGACCAAGTCGTACTTGTTGTCTAGTCGCCCGCCAGCGTGGATGCTTCGTCGTCCGGATCCGAAATCAACGTTCGACAAATTGAGATGTGACAGCCACGAGTGGCCCAGTTGCTCGGCGGCGTGCATGAACAGCCGTTTGGTTTTGACTGATGTACAGTTCTCAAGCAACCGCTGTACGACATGTGGGCGAAGGGTAGTCAACGACTCCATGACCAACAGTGCTTCCTCGTAGGATTGTCGCTTTGGCACAAAATACATCATTTCGAAAGCCGCCCGCTCCAAGGTCGCGGTCGCGAGTTTGACGCCTTCAACCTCAAGAATTGACGTACAATCGTTGCCTTTGTCGAAGATGCCACTTGTCACGAGCACAACAGCCTGCGACCACTGATGACGCATGAACCAGGACGGAAGTTTGATTCCGGGTTTACCGAACAAGATGACGCGGCGTCCTCCAAGCGCCAAGTAGTGAGCGTATCCGTGAAGTTCCATGGCCGTTATTGCACCGGGGTGCACATCGAGCCCCAGTTGTGTTTGGAGAGCATGGACTCCCCCGGGCCAATCTACGGATGTTCCCGCTCGTACGTAGGCGCCATGTCCCAACCGCTTCAACCAACCGGATTGGACGTATTTATCAGCAAGCCGATGGTCTACCCCTTCGCTTCTCAGCCAACGTAGGGTTGCAACAGTTCGGGTTGGCCACTTCTGTAGCACACGGTTTATTTTGGAACTCATTTGATTGTTTTTTACGCCTTTGGGGATGCAATATATATTTCAAAGATGTTAGCATTTAGTTTATATAAAGTCAAATATATCGCCTTTAACACGGCATAATAGATTTGAAATAAACTAAAAATTTCAAAATCGGTAATTCAGGGCTGCGATTTAATTATAAGCAGGTGTCGAATTTGATAAACTCAAAATCGTTGAGTCGCAGTGGATCTGCACAAATTTGCGGACAAAGACTGTGCGGTGGGTTTGAGAAGTTTTACTGTGATTGGATATTCAGACAAGGTTCGAATTCCTTCCCTCCATGCCCACCATTACTGATGAATTTAAACAATCACTCCTTCAAAATGAAATATGGCTGAAAAAGCCCACAGCTCATATCTCTCGGTTGCGGACAACTCCCCTGTAATTATGGTAAAACTACTATAATGCAACTGATTAAGTATGATTACAGATACGCTGAAGCCTGTTCGAATGGGTTGGTTCAAGCGGGACTCAAGCACCGCGATGCCAAACCGCTTAAGGGGCTGGGCGCAGGTGCCAACGTCTTGGAGATTGTCTCACGCGGAGCTGGTGACACCTATCGGACTGTATACACAGTCCAGTTCAGGTCGGCCGTCTATGTTCTGCATGCGTTCCAAAAGAAATCCAAACGGGGCATTGAAACACCGAAACAGGAGATTGATCGCGTCAAAAGTAGACTGAAGACGGCGCAGCACCATTACACCAATGCCTATGGCGGAGGGCAGACCAATGAAGACAGACGAAACAATGGTTGAACGCGGCAGCGGAAACGTGTTCGCGGACTTGGGATTCCCCGACTCTGACACCCACTTACTGAAGTCCGAGCTCGTAGCCCGAATTGAACTGATCATTAGTCAGCGCGGGCTTAAGCAGGTCGAGGCGGCGAAATTGCTGGGTTTGTCGCAGCCCGATGTTTCACGCCTCCTGCGGGGACAATTTCAAGACTATTCCGTGGAGCGTCTCCTGCGTTTGTTGATGGCGCTTGGACGTGACGTGAAAATCGTCATTCAAAAGTCCCATTCCGAGCGGGAGGGAAGGCTCCGCGTCGAAGCGTGAATTTGTCTCAAGCCCCTCGACTGGAGAACCAGTACTGTTCCCGCTGGTGAACTCGGAGACTGTCCACTTGCAGAGATCGTCTGAAGAAACTGCGAAAGAAACAGCCGGGCTCATTGCAAAGAAGCCTCCGACACAACATCGTTCCAAGGACGAGTCTGAAGATTCAACATCACTCAGACCTGCAATTGAGAAAATGGAATCGATTACCGTGGCCGGCCCTTTAGGCGACCGTGTTGCCGCGATTGAACCGCAGCGCCCCGGCGCCTCAACCTGCGCCGCGCAAATGGAGTGAATCGGAATTGGACAATAAGAGCCAATTAAAGACTCACCGCAGATTTTGCGTCGGGATGGTGCTTAGCCTTATCGCAAGTGCGATATATGATCTACTACAATGAGCACGAAGCTCAAATCAAGTTCGTCCTAAATTTGAATCCCTGACCGCTCATCAGTTTCCAAAATTCAAGCCACTGTGGCTGCAGATTCAGAGATAATTTGCCTGTACTTGTCTAGCAGTTGAGATTGGGTTTCAGTGTTGTCCGGGTCGACGATGATGCATTCAACAGGACAGACTTCTACGCATTGTTGAGTGTCGAAGTGTCCGACGCACTCAGTACAGAGCGAAGGCGTGATTTCATAGATTTCGGGTCCCATGTAAATCGCGTCATTTGGACACTCTGGTTCGCAAACATCGCAATTGATGCACTCATCCGTTATGAAAAGGGCCATATTAATTTCGGAGTTTGTAGTTTAACTAATGTTAACTGAATCTGTCATTGGGTATCTGTCAAGCAGCATTTACAATTCACAGTGACTATGTGAAACTACACCGTATATCAAGGTTACAAAGAATATGACAACAGTACAACATATATGTGTTTAGCGGAATTATATCAACCGGGCAGGCATGAAATATCTGATTGACATGCACAACACAACGGTTTACCGGGGTCGATCGAAAGTTCTGGATCGTTTTTCATTGCAATTGCCTATAGATCGCAATATAGCAATATTGGGTCCCAATGGAGCCGGAAAAACAACTCTGTTGAAGGTGCTCATGCGAGAACTGTATCCTGTGCGTTGCGAAAATTCATGGGTACGGATAATGGGTCAAGAAAAGTGGAATGTTTGGGAACTGCGCCGTAATTTGGGATTCATTTCTCAGGACCTGCAGAACCGGTATCTGGGTCATGTGAAAGGAATCGAAGTCGTTCTGTCAGGATTTCACTCCAGTGTAGGGGTGTATAGTCATCAGGATTATGATTCTTCATCACTTGATCTGGCTAAACGGGTAATGATCGAACTACATATCGATCATTTGAGCGATGAATTCTATTCTCGCATGTCTACTGGAGAACAGCGCAGGTTTTTGCTCGCTCGTGCTTTAGTCAGCGAACCATCTACTCTGGTCTTGGACGAACCGACTAGTGGACTGGATCTGAATGCGACGTTTCTCTATTTGCGGATCATTCGTAAACTAATGCATTCTGGTAAACAGATAGTACTAGTTACTCACCACATCCACGAAATTCCGCCGGAAGTGACTTTCCTAGTACTATTGAATAAGGGACGGATTGAAGAGATTGGAGAAAAGCAAAATCTTCTTACGGATACAAAATTGAGCAATCTTTATGGAACTGCTATGAAAGTGGTTTCGGAGAACGGGTATTTTCAAGCGATACCGGACGATTAGTAGATTTACTGACAGAGTTATCAGATCATCATTCAGTTCCTGGTGACTCTCGAGGGTTCTTGTTTCAACCACCGGAAGCGACCGCTTTGTCTCAATGAGAATTCAAACCGCTATCGCATCCACAACTCACTCAAGGGGACCGCTAACATCCGTTTATCACCGAGTGGAACAATGCTACTGCCGTTGTAAAGAACTATCCCTTGTTGGAAGTCTTTTCCGCATTGGTCTGCCAACCGGACAAGTCCTGAACTATCCTGATTTCCTAGCGTTGTCGACGCTTTGACTTTAATGCCCCATGTCTTTCTGCCATGAGTAACGACAATATCAACCTCCACTTGATCTTTATCTCGGTAGTGCCAGAATTGCAAGTCCGGATCTGTCCACCCTGCTTGCGCAACTATTTGCTGGATTACGAATGATTCCAGAATATGGCCCATGTATTCTCTATTCTCATACCAGTCGTCCAAAGCCAGTTCAGACAGCATGCCCGCAAGCCCACTGTCAACGATATGTAGCTTTGACGATTTGATCAATCGCTTAGATCTGTTAGAGTGCCAGGCTGGAAAGCGTCGAATCAAAAAAAGCCGTTCAAGCAACAAAATGTTCTGCTCAACTGTGTTCCGATTTATTCCAAGACTGTTTGCCAACGCGTTAATGTTCAGCAGTCTCCCGCTTCGCAGTGCACACAATTCCAACAAGCGCCGTAATTGGTAAGTTTTCCTTTGTGTCGTAACACTATGAACATCCCGTTCAATAATGTTGTTGATGTAATGTCTATGCCACTGTCGAGCACGCTTGAGGCTGCGCGTGAGAACCTCTGGATACCCGCCGGCCAGGAGACGCTTGACAACAGCCAAATCTGCTGACGGTTGTTTATCGAATTCAAACGGTGATTTCAATTTTCCGTTGACCAAGTCATTCACAAATTGACCAGGTGCTTGTGATTTTTCGGCTTCACTCAGCGGGTGCAGTTGGATAATTTCCATACGCCCCGCCAGAGATTCTGTAACGTACGGAAGCAACAGCAAATTTGCCGAACCTGTTAATAGAAATCGTCCAGGTTTTCGATTTTGATCTACAGATAGCTTAATTGCGGTAAGCAATTCCGGAACTTTTTGAACTTCATCAATTGTCACCTGACCCGTGTATCTATTTATGAATCCTTCAGGGTCTGTTGATGCCAGAAAGTATGAATTCTTCGAATCCAAACTCGTATACGGTCGATTTGGAAACTGACGCTGGACTAATGTTGTTTTCCCACTTTGCCTCGGTCCAAGGAGACAAACGACCGGCGTATCCGACAGTGCTTCCTGTATAGCAGATGTTATCAGCCTAGGAATATATTTATCTTGTACTGCCATGATGCTTGTTGTGAGATGAATTAGTGATGATCGTCCGTATGTACATTATCGTTGCGTCTATTTTACAAAATATATAACGTCTAAATGTATATTTAATACGTGTCCAATTTGCAAATTAAGTGGCGTCCGTATGTGCATTTTCTATGCGTACACAATTAATTTACTCAGCGACTATATATACATGATGAATGCGCCAACTGGTTCTGCATCACTTCCCTTGTTAATTCGACTCTAGCCCGCCCTGGAAAATTCCGTCGGTGCGCGACGCTCAGTTATCAACCGCACTTCTTAGGTTCAGTTCTGAAGGTCAATCACCGACTTGCCGGCTCAAGCAAGAGATTGTCAATTTACCAAGCACAATTGGTGCCCAAGAGCAATGAGAATCTACCAGTAAGAAAATTGTCGTAACAAGATTGAAGATTCAAATTTTGCCGAACCTTGTTTCCAAACAGACTGTTCCTGAACTGCTTGAGTTATCGAAATTCAGAATAGGTTCGATATAAGCCAAAGAAAAGAAGAAATCCTGAGAATCGGCTTGTCATTAGGAGTAATCGGGGGAGATATTTTCTACACACTGTCAAAATACCATCTCGGTCTTGAATTCGAACTGTTTTGGAGTATGTCCTTGACAAAAAGATTACTTCGTGACACCGATAACTTACACGTTGAATAGAATTTCCGCTAAGGTTCGAACACATTGTGACCGTGCTCACTAATTTTGACACTGGTTGGTAATTGACTGATGAATTGCCAAAAATTTCGTCGAAACACTCGCAGATATCATTAGGCACTTGCTCTAGTGTCTATAATTTGCTGTGAATCACCGTTTGGTGAACATCAACAGCAGTTTGACTCAAACTCACGCATGTAACGCTGAGCCAGTAGTTGCATACACTGGCAAAGGAATATTTCAACAAAGGCATCTACACCAGAATGAAAATTAACACTGAAGTAATCATCGTTGGAGCAGGACCCTGCGGCTTGTTTCAAGTATTTGAGCTGGGATTGCTCGGAATCAAATGTCATATCATTGACTCCCTCCCCGTAACTGGTGGTCAGTGTTCAATTTTGTACGCAGACAAACCGATTTATGACATTCCGGCTTACCCCGTAGTCGGTGGACAAGAGTTAGTTGATTTGCTGGAACAACAGGCTTCGCCATTTGATCCAGAGTATGTGCTTGGGCAGCAGGTTACGGAGGTCAGTAAACGCGACGACGGAAGATTTGATGTGACAACATCATCCGGAACTCAGTTTGACGCCGGTTCAATCGTGATTGCGGGTGGTTTGGGAGCTTTTGACGCCCGGCCGCTGCGAACGCCCGGCGCTGCTAGTTACCAAGGTAAGAATCTGAATTATCACGTTGAGAATAAAGAGAAATATCGGGGCAAGAGAGTCGCTATCCTCGGTGGCGGTGACTCGGCGTTGGATTGGGTACTAGAACTGCACGAAATTGCGCAAAGTGTCGTCTTGGTGCATCGCCGAGGAGAGTTTCGAGCTCAGCCTGCATCTGTTAAGAAAATGAAGAAACTGGCGGCTCGAAACGATGGTTCCTTGGTATATCACATTGGGCGAATAGAAAAGATTATCGAAGACAACGACACACTCGCGGGAATTCGGGTGATCACATTCGGTGACGACCCGGAGACCATCGATATAGAGTTTGACGAGTTGCTTGCTTTCTATGGTTTATCTCCAAATCTTGGTCCTATCGCACAGTGGGGCTTGCAGCTTGACCGCAAGACGATAACCGTAGAAACTTCCGACTGCCAAACCAGCGAGCCGGGAATATTCGCGATCGGAGATATAGTTGCCTATCCTGGGAAAAAGAAGCTCATTCTTTGTGGGTTCCACGAAGCGGCAATGGCTGCTTTTGGAGTGCAGCACTATCTGTATCCTGAACTTAAGCAAAGAGTTCAGTTCACCACAACCAGTCCGATCTTGCACGAAAGACTAAAAGTAGATGGTACGCTGTAAGTTAGTCTATCGCTGAAATTCGAATTTTACTTTACAGACACTGACAAAATGCCAAAAGCACTGGTAGTTCACGAACTTGGCGCCGCCGAAAACATGTGTTGGCAGGACTGGTCAGTCGCAAACCCCCAGCCCAATGAAGTTCGTTTGCGGCATACCGTGGTCGGGGTTAATTTTGCGGATACTTATCACCGAGGCGGTGTTCCACATCCGTGGCCAGTTCCCCCTTGCCCCGTAGTGATCGGCTTTGAAGCTGTCGGAATTGTCGAAGATATAGGAAGCGAGGTTAACGGATTTCAAACTGGTGACCGCGTTGCTTACGCAATTCCTCCACTTGGAAGTTATGCGGAAGTTCGAAACTATCCTGCCGATCAACTGGTGCATTTGCCGGATACACTGGAAGACCGGCAAGTGGCCGCCTTGCTGCTGAAAGGGATGACAGCACACTATCTTCTGCATAGGACCTACTGCGTACAGCCGGGTGAGACGATTTTGGTGCATGCAGCTGCAGGTGCCATGGGGCTCCTTCTATGCCAGTGGGGGAAAGCACTGGGCGCAACTGTAATTGGTACTGTCAGCACTCCGGAGAAAGCGGAAGCAGCCCGTGCTGCAGGATGCGACTACCCGGTTGTAAGAGCAAATGAAGATTTTGTTGCGAAAGTTCGCGAAGTAACCGACGGTGAAGGGGTTTCCGTCGTATATGAGTCCATAGGCAGGGATACCCTGCAGAAATCGCTGGATAGTCTACGCCCCATGGGTGTTTGCGCAGCTTATGGGCATGTGTCGGGGCCACCGGAACCGGTTGACATCATAAAAGACTTGGGAAGTCGTGGCTCTTTATTCATTACGCGTCCTGCGATCATGCACTATGTTGAGAAACGGGCGGACTTGGTCAGTACAGCGGAAGGCTTGTTTGAAGCAATCGGCAAGGGTGTAATTCAAGCCCACGTCAATTACGAATATGCATTGAAGGACGCAGCCAAAGCACACCAGGCGATTGAAAGCGGCAAGACCGTAGGTGCTACCGTACTAATCCCCTGAGTATCCAATTTGATGTCATTTTTTCTGCGAAATGGCATTGAATAACGAGCATTTTGAAGCTCCTGCTATTTGGATACGAGTACTTTTCTAACTTATCGACGTTGAAGTTGTACATGAATGTTGATAAAGAATTTTCTCAACAAATAGTTCAATAACGGCGGCCGATTGTGGTAAATTTTCAATTGACGACGTGTGTTTGAAGGGAGTGAAATTGAGCGTAGAGATGAGCAACCTGACTACCGAAGAATTGCTTAAACGAAAAAGTGAAATCTTGGAAACATTCCCTAAAGATGTCGCCCTTCGCGTTCACCGTTCGTTAAGTTGGCTTACACGCGCAGAAGGACAACAAGACGATGATGATGCCGCATTTATCTTCTACTGGCTGGCGTTCAATGCTCTGTATGCGCGAGAAAAAGTTGAGTATTCAGAGTCAATTGAAGGGGAAAGGGGAGCCTACAAGATATTTTTTGAGAAAATTGCCAAACTGGATAAAAATCACAGAATTTATGATGAACTATGGCATCAGTTTTCGGATCCGGTTCGAAACCTAATGCGCAACAAGTATGTCTATCAACCATTCTGGAATCACTACAATCAAATACCAGGCAATGAAAACTGGGAGGAAAGATTCGAGAAAACCAAGGAGATGAGTCTTCGAGCGCTTCAGAGAGAAGATACAACAAGAATACTTGACTTGATTTTTGATCGCCTGTACGTATTGAGGAATCAGGTATTTCATGGTGCCGCTACCTGGCAGAGCAGTGTCAATCGGGAACAAATCAAGGATTCAAAAAATATTCTCGCTTTTATGGTTCCAATATTCGTTGACTTGATGATGAGCAATCCCAACACTTACTGGGGACGGCCGTGTTATCTGGTTGTGGAACAAGCGTGAACCGGCAGACTCTTTGCGAAAATTAAAAGGCCGAGCAGCTCAGGCAATTCGATATTCGTTAATCCTGCCAGGCAAAATTTTCGGGCTGAATTTCCAGCAGGGTTGGACGATCAGCCTCTAATCCATTTTGCAGCAGTCGTGTAAACTCCCCAAGATTGCCCGCCCGCGTGGCGTTGCAGCCAAATCCTTTAGCAACTATCAAAAAATCAGGCATCTCAAGATCGACTCCGACCAGGGGAATTTTCAATCTATTGAAATTATCCCGAATCTCTCCGTACCCGTCGTTATGCCAGAGCACAACAACGATTGGCAGTCTGTGTTCAACCGCTGTGGCTAATTCCTGAATCGTAAAGAGGAAGCCGCCGTCTCCAACCACGCAAACTACAGGAACTTCAGGATTGCCTAATTTTGCGCCAATTGCCGCGGGCAGCGCATAGCCGAGCGTTCCGTAACCGGTTGTGGAAGTGAGATAGGTTCTAGGTTGGCGTGCTGGATATATATAATTTCCGCTGTAGACGATCTGCGTGGAGTCCGCTGTGATGATGCCATCGTCTGGCAGAACTCCTCGAATAATGTTCCAGATTTTCGCATGAATTGAGGTGTTTTCGTACCAGTGCGGCGGCGTACTGTCGAGCAAATTGCCTACCAGATGTTCCTGCTTCTTTCGATCCAGTTGAATACGACTGGAAACAGAGGAAATCAGCTTGGACAACTCCTGTAATGCATGGCGTGAATCTCCTATGATGCCAATGCTGGGCATTGCATTCTGATAGATTTGCCCGGCATCCACGTCCACTCGAATCAAGTCGCCGTCAAACGCAATATCTCCTCCTCGACTCCAGATATCGGTTTCCGACAAGTGTGTGCCGACAGCAAGCACGACATCCGTTTGCTGCAGGAAATCCAGAATTGGGGGATGTAACAGATTTGCACCTAAACTGAGTGGGTGATCCTCGGATATCACTCCCTTTCCAGCGAACGTAGTGACTGCAGGGGCATTCAGCAGGTCAATTAGTTGATTTGCTTCCGATGCAGCATGTTTACACCCGCCACCAAATATAACTGCGGGACAGTTTGCTGTAGACAGTCGCTTGGCAGCCTGTTCTAGAAGATTCTGTGAAGCATGTGGCACTTGTACTCGCATAACCTCTACAGGAGTCCAATCTACATTGCTGTCAATCAGATCAATGGGAATTTCGATGTGTACAGGGCGCGGACGCATTGCGTCGAATACAGAGTAAGCCCGAGCGACGACTTCCGGCACCGATTCGACGTCAAAAATCGTCTGGCTGAATGCGGTAAAGTGCTCAGTCAGTTTTTGCTGGGCTGGCAATTCGTGTAGATCCCCCTGTCCCAATTCCAGGCTTCCAGTTTTATTGACACTGGAAATCGCCAGAACCGGAACCGAATCGGAGTAGGATTGAGCAAGAGCCGTTGCCGCGTTGGTTACCCCAGGTCCCGTAATCAAGCAGCAGACTCCAACTTTGCCTGTTGCGCGTGCATATCCATCCGCCATGAATCCGGCAGATTGCTCGTGCCGCGGTGTAATGTGCTGAATACCTGATTCTGCAATTCCCCGATACAGCTCAAGTGTATGCACTCCGGGAATGCCGAAAACAAACTCAGTCCCATAACTTCTGAGCAGTTTCATGAGGCTGATGCCACATGTATTTTGACTTTTGGCCACGTCTTTTCTACTTTCCTTGTTCAGCCGACACCTCGGACCGAAGCCGTAGTTTAGAAGATTTGATGGTGGTAAATATTGTTAGAATTGAGATGACACCGGCTCCCCAGAATATTGAGTATGGATCACCTAAATCCAGCAATAACCCAAACAGAGGCGCTCCCAATATTCCTCCAGCATTGAATCCGGTGGTAACTGTGCCAAATACTTTCCCCATGTCTTTGGCAGGTGCCAAATTTGAGATTATGACATCTCTGGATGGTGCAATGAATCCATAAAAGAATCCGGCGATGGTCATCGGTATGGAAAGTACCATCAGTGACATAGGCACCAGCGTAATGAAAAACATGCAGGCAGCAACAATGATGAAACAGTTTATCACCACTAGTTGATGGCGGTTCCAGCGATGCGCGTAGTATCCCGCGCAGAGGATTCCGGCAGCGTCGGCGGCAAGGAATAGCCAGACTACGATTCCTGCCTGAGCAAGCGTCGAGTCGTAAATCTCGGTAAACGCAGAGACCGAAAAATCATACAAACCCGTACTGCTCATTGCGAAGCCGAAGAAGAATAGCCAGCCGAGAAGTACAGGCAGACTGAACAGCAGGCGCAAGCTGCTTCCCCGTTTCTGAAACGCTGAATCCGCTTCTTGAATGTCGGGCAATTCAATACCGCGAAATCCGACTACAAGACATGCGACTACAACCAGTCCGAGAGCGCCGCACAACATCAAGGCATAAGTCCAGTCGAGACCTGCAGTAATCAGCACAATAACAATAGGGGCAGTTACGGAACCCAGTTGTCCACAGAACGTGTGAATCGAAAACGCTTTACCTAGGCTTCTGGTGTGGATGGAACGAGTAAGGATTGAATAGTCGCACGGGTGATAAACTGCGTTTGCCATACCGGCGAAACCCATCAAAATGAGGTAGGATGTGTAACTGTGAAAAACGCCGAACAATGCCAGAACCACCGATTCCACGGCGACACCTGCAATCAGGATGGATCGCGCGCCGTATCGGTCGACAATAAATCCGATAGGTGCCTGGAACAGTGCGGTTGCAGCACTGAACACCGCATAGCCAATACCGAGTTCTGTATATCCGATTCCGTAAACATCATACAGAATTGGAAACATGAGCGGCAGCACCAAAAAATAGAAGTGTGAGTAGAAATGAGCTGCCCCGACTACGCCAACGATCTTTCGTTCGCGCGTTTCCATGATTCGTTTTTCGTTCACGAGATTTTCTTTTCCTGTTTACTTCACGTGAAGTTCGACCACGTCCAAATCATGCAGTACGTGATCCGGGCCGACTTGCTGTCCGTCGAATACATGCTGCCCCCAGATTCTCGCAAATCGAAATGTTTCGGCGAAATCTTTATGAATCTGCCGCGCGACATCGGACACCGTACCTCCTGAAATTATTGTGAAGGGTCTTTTGGTATCAGCTGGTTTTCCAGGGATTTTCGTATATACGCGCACGATGTTCATTTTGTCGAAAATCATGCGTGGCAGCAGATCAAGGTTCTCTCCCGTCATCGCAGATATTGCGATGGACGGAAATTCGTCATTCACAAGATCGTTGAGAGCATTCAGTTCATCCGGGGTGTTTGCGAGATCGATCTTGTTTGCGACCAGTATGGTAGGAAGTCGGATTTGAAACGGGTCTGCAAAATCATCCTGCTGGCTGACGATTTTACTACTATCTTCTTCGAACTGATTTGTCAGATTGATTTTTCTGCCTTCAAGTTGATCGATAGCCTGCTGAATGTGGTCAATGCACTCCGGGTTGGTTATGTCAACTACAAGCAGAGCAGCATCGGCTGGTTGTAAAGCATTAACGATCCAAGGCTCAAAGTAGTCTTGGGAAATTGGAGGCAAATCGATGAGTTGGATGTGCACATCTTCAAATGGCATCATTCCAGGGATAGGAAGTCGAGTCGTGAACGGATATGCGCCGATATCTGTTCGCGCCCCAGTCAAAGTATGGTGAAGTTGAGATTTCCCAGAGTTAGGTGGGCCCAACAATGCAATCTGTGCCGCGCCTTCAGATCGAACTGAGTACGACGGCCCTGTACGCGCACCACCTTTTCGAGGTCCTGACAGTTCATCGGTCAGGAGTTTAATTCGGGTTTTAATGTCTCGTTGCAGATGTTCAGTACCTTTGTGTTTAGGGATGGTGCGAAGCATATCCTTGAGGCACTGGAGGCGGTCCGTTGGTTCTCTCGCTACACGAAAAGCCTGTTCCGCTTTTTTGTAGTCAGCTGTGACGTTAGTTGGCATATGGCGGTTTGCGCAGCAGTTCCGTTGGTGTTGACAACTCAGGCATATGAAGTAGAGATTAGTTTAGTCCGGCGTCCGATCAGGCTGAAGATTCGAGGGGCAGCAATCCGTTACATTGACGATACAGGCAGTGTACGAATAATTTCACCCGTATAAATTATAGAATCATCTTTACGCCTCAGATTTTTCTATGGGTGATTCAGCGCGTGAACTCACAATTGCCGACCGTGCCAACTCATATGTTCCGATTAACCATGCAATGAACTACGAGATTTGGCATTTATAATAATCCGCTTGCAACTATTCTCAATGACCATCCTGGCTGGTAACAAGCAGACATGAACGAAAGAGTTTTTCTGATTACTGGAGCATCTAGCGGAATCGGCGCTGCTGTCGCGCGTGAAGCTGTGAAAAGAGGTTTCAAGGTGGCTTTGGCAGCTCGCAGAAAAGATCGGCTTGATCAGCTATCGGAGGAACTCGGTGGTTCCGAGCGTGCGCTTGCGATTCAGTGTGATGTCACTCAGTGGGGCGACCAACAGGAAATGGTCGGTCGTACTATTGAAAACTTTGGCCGCATAGATGTAATCCTCGCAAACGCCGGAATTTATCATTCCGGTGGAGGTTTCACTGACGGTGACCCTGAACGATGGAAGGAAATGATCATCACCAATATTTATGGTATTGGTTTGACTGTAAGGGCGGGACTTGTTGCTCTCAGGAAAACAAAAGGACACTTACTGTTGCTGGGTTCTGCTGCTGGCAGAAGACCTATGGCCGGATCCATGTATGGTGCAACCAAGTGGGCGATAACGGGCATGGGGCATAACCTGAGGGAGGAACTCCGAGGTTCTGGAGTACGCGTGACGATCGTCGAACCTGGTGTCACAAACACAGAAATATTCAGTGAGCGCCGGGCGATTGCAATGGAAGTTGAAGACGTTGCCGGCACGATTCTCTTTGCTGTTGAACAGCATCCGCGAGTGGACATGCATGAAATACTCATGTATCCGACGCCGGAAGTAGACTGAGCGTTGATCACAGAACCGAATAACGAAATTTGAAGGAGTAGTAATGGCAGAATGTCCGGTTTGTGCCTGCAAGATCGAATTCGTGGAAGACACGATCGAAGGTGAATTGATTGAATGCCCTGAATGCGGCTCTGAACTGGAAGTCATCAGCATAGATCCTGATACGCTTGATTTAGCGCCGGATTTGGATGAGGATTGGGGACAGTAAGATTGGATTGAATTTGGTGGGCAAAAGGACTTAAGTGAAAATCGGATTTCTACACTCCTTGCTGCGAGTCGAGGAGAAGCTTCTGCTTGAGGAATTTCGCCGGCGCAAAGGTGTGGAAGTAGTGGTTCTGGATGACAGGGCTTTGGTGTTTGATCTGGATTATGTTCCAGAATTTGATGTTGTCTTCGAGCGGTGCATCAATCATTCTCGTGCCCTCTACAGCCTGAGACTGTTAGAAAGTGCTGGGCTGCCATGCGTGAATCGAGCCGACGTTGCGCAGATATGCGGAGACAAGATTGAGTCATCCATTGCACTCAGTACAAATCATGTTCCGCAACCCGAAATTCGTGTTGCCTATACTGAAGAGTCTGCACTCAATGCAATTGATGAACTCGGATATCCGGTTGTATTGAAACCAGTGGTTGGTTCTTGGGGACGGTTGCTGTCAAAAATCAATGATCGCCAAGCAGCAGAAGCGATTCTGGAGCACAAGAAAACACTGGGTTCCTACCAGCATTCGATTTTTTACATTCAAGAGTACGTTGAAAAACATGGACGCGATATTCGTTCTTTCGTAGTGGGGGATGAGTGTATTGCGGCAATCTATCGAGAATCGAAACACTGGATCACGAATACTGCACGAGGTGCTGTTGCTTCAAACTGTCCTGTAACAAGCGAAATTACAGAGATTTCTCTTGCAGCCGCGCAAGCCGTTGGCGGAGGTGTGCTTGCTATTGATATCTTTGAGACGGACAAAGGACTTCTTGTAAATGAAGTCAATTACACCATGGAATTTCGAAACAGCATCATGCCGACAAGTGTAAATATTCCTGAAAAGATGGTTGACTACGTCATCTCGCAGATCGAATAGTCCTGGACACGTTTTGATCAACCACAGTTGGAATTTGCGTTTTACGGAAACTTAAGGAAGGGTTGAATTGGCTGACAAAATTCGAGTATCCATAGTCGGCGGCAGCGGTTATACAGGGGGAGAATTAATCCGCCTTTTGAGCAGTCACCCTCAAGTCGAGATCGTACAGATTGTGTCTCGAAGCAAAGCTGGCAAGTTTGTCCATTCAGTCAATCCAAATTTGCGCAAGTCAGTTTTGCTGAAATACTGTGCACCCGAAGAACTTACTGAGTGTGATGTGATGTTTCTATGTCTCCCGCATGGAGAAGCGATGAATTCTATTCACAGATATCTTGACCTAAGCCCCAAAATTATTGATCTCAGTGCCGACTTTCGACTCAACAGTCCTCAGGAATATTCAAAGTGGTACGGCCGTCCGCACGACAGTGCCGACCTGCTTGAGCAGTTCGTTTACGGTGTTCCAGAACTTCACAGGGACAAAATTGCAGAAACAAATTACGTTTCCTGCGCAGGCTGTAATGCAACGGCAGTCATTTTGGCAGTATTGCCAATCATGCGGGCGTTCGATGTGGATTCGATTATCGCGGAGGTGAAAGTTGGTTCTAGTGAAGCCGGCAGTCAATTCAGCGAGGGCAGTCATCATCCTGTAAGAAGCGGTGCAGTACGATCATACAAGCTTGTTGGCCACAGACATATCGGCGAGATGAAACAGGAACTCGAAATCGACCAGATATGCTTTTCAGCCACGTCAATCGATATGGTTCGCGGTATCGTTGCAACCTGTCATGTGTTTACACAACAGGAAACTCCAGATGAAAAGGAGTTGTGGAAAGCGTATCGCCAGGCGTATGGGAATGAGCCGTTTATGAGGGTCGTAAAGGAACGCTCCGGCATCCACAGATTGCCGGAACCCAAGCATCTTTCGGGTACAAATTTTTGTGATGTTGGATTTGAACGAGATCCAAACGGATTTCGTATTGTTGCAGTCAGTGCATTGGACAATTTAATGAAGGGTGCTGCCGGACAGGCTGTTCAGAATTTCAACATCATGCATGGACTGCCGGAACGAACAGGCCTTGAATTTGCCGGTTTGTTTCCTGTTTAATTTCGATCAAGCTTCGAAACTGCGACTGACTGTCAATGTGCAGACTACTTTACGTACGTGCCACGGACGCTGTTGATGTTCGTTCGCATCTGAAGAGATTTGCCTTAACTGCCAGGAACAGTCCAGAAGATCAGAGTCATGGATGGGGATGTGCGTGGATTGAGTCTGGAGATTGGGCTTTCTATCATAATCTCAAGCCTGTGTGGGAGGATGATTTTGATCGGTTTGCAGATAGTCGAATATTTCTCGCTCATGCGAGAAGTGCGTATCGGAATGAAGGAATTCAAATCGTAAACAACATGCCGTTTTTCGATGGCAGTAAAGTGTTCATTTTCAATGGGGAATTGCAAGGTGTTCGAATTAATGAGCAGGGGAGAATTGGTGCGGAAAAAGTGTTCAACTTTGTCAAGCGATTTGATCAAGGTGATACTCTGAGTGCGATCCGGCACGGAGTGCAACTGCTTGTGAAGAAATCTCAATACGTGCGAGCAATGAATTTCATTATTGCAGAACAGGGACAAGCCTGGATCAGTACTGCATTCAGCGAAAATCCCGGATACTTTCAAATGCATCAAAAGATTTCCGAAGGCGAGCACATCATCAGCTCGGCACCCTACGAAAACGAATCCGGCTGGGTTCCGATAGAAAACCGTACCACAAGGATTATTGACTGATATGTCAGAAGTCGAAGATGCACAACTTGGAGATCCGCCAATAATCATCAAGGTAGGGGGAGGAGAGAGCATTAATGTGGAGGGCATAATTCGAGACATTGCAACCGAACCTCAGCCCATCATCGTTGTTCTTGGTGCGAATGCAGCACGAGATCGGTTAGCCAAAAAACTCGACATGCCAACGCAGACGATCCAGTCCGTCTCCGGTTATGACAGCGTATATACCGATCAGAATGCAATCGATCTGATCATGATGACGTATTCGGGTGTAGTTAGAAACCGCTTCGTCGAGTGCTGTCAGCGTCACGGAATCAACGCAGTTGGTTTGAGCGGTCTTGACGGACGCTTGATTCAGGGAGAACGCAATCGCGGGATTCGAGTTCGCGAAAACGGCAAGACACTGATCAAGCGTGATTTTTCAGGTAAACCGCGACAGATCAACGGTGATCTTCTGCGTTTGCTGTTGAGACAAGGTTATGCGCCGGTCTTGAGTATTCCGATTGTTGATGCGGACGGTTTCGCGATCAACGCAGACAACGACAATATCATTTCTGCATTGCATCGCGAGTTGGATGCAGATCGAATCTACCAGTTTATCGAAGCCCCGGGGCTGTTAGCGGATCCAGACCAACCTTCCAGTTTGATACGCAAGCTTTCGGTGTCTGATGTTCAAATGTACGAGGATAGCGCGAGCGGCAGAATGAAGCGAAAACTTCTTGCCATCCGACAATTGTTCGATGATGGATTCACGCAAGTGACCATATCGGATGGGCGCACGGAAACTCCATATTTGGATGCAGTTGGTGGAAATGGAACTGTAATCGGTTAAACAACAGTAAATGGAAAATGAATAGCAGCGAACAGGAAAAGACATTTGGAATCGGTGTATATGTGAGCCGCGGTATTACGCTGGTTAAGGGTAGTGGAGCGACAGTCTGGGATGATCAGGGTCGGGAGTATATTGATTGTACGGCAGGCATAGGCGTCGCCAGTGTTGGGCACGGAAATGTGGAGCTTGTTGAAGCCATTGAAAAACAGGCACGGGAACTGATGACGTGTGCAGGTGTGTTTCCGAACGATGCCCGAGGACAATGCATGGAAAAACTTGTTTCGATCAGTCCGGATGGTCTGGACCGGGTGTTTCTCTGCAATTCGGGAGCTGAAAGCATTGAGGGGGCGATCAAGTTCGCTCGACAGTCGACCGGGCGAAGTAATGTCGTGAGCGCTATGCGAGGATTTCATGGAAGGACATTTGGAGCGTTAAGTGCGACAGCGAAGAAGGATTATCAGGAGCCGTTTCAGCCTTTGGTACCTGGATTTGTGCATGTTCCCTATAATCGTATCGATGCGTTTGATCAAGCGATCAATGTGAATACAGCTGCTGTCGTGCTGGAACTGGTTCAAGGAGAGGGTGGCGTAAGGCCGGCTGACAGGGAGTTTGTATCAGCCGTAACCGAGTTTTGCAACAGTCGTGGAGCGTTACTGATCATCGATGAAATTCAGACCGGATTCTGTAGAACCGGCAGGATGTTCGCATGCGAACACTACGGTGTGACCCCCGACATTCTGTGTCTTGCCAAGGGCATGGCCGGAGGTGTGCCAATGGGCGCCATTCTGGTGAACAATAAGGTAAAGACGGCGATAGGCACGCACGGCAGCACGTTTGGCGGAAATCCATTGGCATGTGCAGCATTCCTGGCTACGGCCAAGATTATGGAACAACAAGAGCTGGCGCAACGTGCTGCTGAGCTTGGCGATGAATTTGTACGAAGACTGATTGAAAACCGACCAAAGATCGTCAGGGAGGTCCGGCACCTAGGGCTTATGATTGGAATCGAACTTCGCAAAAAAGCGACCCCGATCATCAAGCAAATGCAGGATCAGGGAATTCTGGTTCTTCCTGCAGGCTCAACTGTTATTCGATTGTTACCACCGCTTGTGATCAAGAAAAAGCAGCTAGATGTCGTGTTGGAAGCATTGGTTTCAGTCCTGCATACCACCTGAATTGAGACTTGAGACGAATTGGTGAATAGAATCTTGATATTCTCCATAAATGGAGATATATTACTCCTGATATGGATAATATTTTACCTTTCAACACTGTATATCCTGCAACGCGTTACGAGACTGTGTCCGTAGTTGATTTTTCTAAGCAGGCTGATCGCGAGCGTCTGAGTTCAGATGCAATAAGAGTATTTTTTAATATTGCGGCTCATTGGAAAATTCGAGATATCGATGCCCGTTTGTTGCTTGGTGGTGTTTCGAATGGTGTCTATTACTCTCTAAAGAAGGGACAGGAACGCCCCCTCAATGAAGACAAACTAACTCGAATTTCCTATCTTATTGGAATATTTAAAGCTCTGAACATCATTTACAGTGAAGAGTTGGCAGACCGTTGGATACAACTTCCAAATAAAAACAGAATTTTCAGAGGTGCGACACCACTTGAATTTCTCATACAGGGTGGTATACCAGCATTTGCAATGCTCCGAAAGCTCTTGGATGCGCGTCAGGGAGGCTATTGAAAACCCCGAATTTTTCACAGATTCTGCAACTAGATACACATCGGCTTATCCACTCAAAATTCAGCGAAAATGGTGAAATCGTTTTCGAGCGAATTGCGGACAATCATAATCACCTACGCGGAATTTCCGAGCTGGAACAAGCAACCAGTGAACGAAAGCATGCTGAGATTGATCGGCTCCCGGGAATTGGAATTGACGAACTGGTGTTCGGAATTTCATACAGCCACATCATCAACAGTGCATTTACGTGTACTCATCCGCTCGGAAGTCGATTTAACGGTCCGGAACGAGGAGCATGGTATTCCGGGTTTCAATTAGAGACAGCACAAGCTGAAATTGCTTGGCACAAATCAGTCGAGTTTGATGAAATAGACTGGTTCCATGACAGCGTAACCTACGATGACTATTTTGCAGATTTCAACGGAGCTTACCACGACATTCGAGATAACCTGGAATTTGAAAGATGCCTTAACCCACTCAGTTATGTGGATTCACAAAAACTCGCTGAGATTCTCTTGGCGAAGCATTCATCCGGGATTATTTATCCCAGTGTGCGTCGAAAGAATGGTGTCTGTCTTGCATGCTTCCAACCCGCTTTGGTCGGCAACGTTCGTAAATTTGCGCGTTACCGTTTTACTTGGACGGGAACCCCAGAGCCTGCGATCGAATTGGAAGAGAGTTATGAATTTGATTTAGACTAAGTCTAAAATTTCATGTATGCGCAAGATTTTTCTAATACTTTTATTGTTTACATGGTCTGTATATGCGTCAGACGAGTTAGACGCCCCTATTGAATCTGTGGAACAGGAAAATTCAATTGCGCAATTCTTTCTCGGTGTTATGTATGAGTACGGCGAAGTGGTTGCCGAAGATGGTGTCGAAGCGGTCCGCTGGTATCGCAAATCTGCAGTGCAGGGAAATTCCGATGCGCAATACATACTCGGCATTAAGTATGCCAACGGCGATGGGGTTGCCGAGGATGATGTCGAAGCGATCCGCTGGTATCGCAAATCCGCGGAACAGGGGGATGCTGATGCGCAACACGATCTCGGTCTTATGCATGCCAACGGTGAAGGGGTTACCGAGGACAACGTGCAAGCGTATGCCTGGTTTAGTGTCGCTGCTGCACAGGGACATGAGCAATCCAAGATTGTGAAATATAGAATTGCTACAGATATGACTAGCGCTGAGATCACTAAGGCACAGACACTGTCACGGGAATTATTGCAAGCATATGGTCCTGCCGATTGACTTGAGCTAGCCTATTTCCCCCGAAAAGCAAGCGAGATTCATGTGCGGTTGGCGAAACGCATTGATGTCAGCCACGTTACGGTGCAAATCGAGTTGGAAGGCTGCACCGACAGTTCCATTACGGTAATCTCATAATGCACAAACTACCAATCCGAAAGGCTGATCTGTCTTGAGTGCCGAGTCAAATCGAATTTTCGAGATTTGCTTCCTTCTAGGTTTCGTACTGAGCGGCAATCTTGCAAATACTGCCGGGTGAAAGCCACGGAACTGAATTCAGCGAGTGCCTTTTATCGATTGCCTGCGGTGTATGCGAGTCACTATGAACAGCACCAGCGCAGCTACAACTATTGAGGGACCTGCCGGTGTGTCAAACTTCGCTGAGGTGAACAGTCCACCTACAACCGCGAAAACGCCTGCAAACGCTGCGCCAATCGCCATTCTCTCGGGAGTTGAAGAAAAGCGACGGACTGTAGCCGCCGGAATCACCAGCAGTGCTACGATCAGTAAAACTCCGACGATCTTGATGGCGGTGGCGATTATTGCGGCGACGAGAAGCCCGAATATTAGGCGTGTGCGCTCCGGCCGCAATCCCGCTACGGTGGCCAAGTCGGGATCGACAGTCGCCGTCAGCAGCGGACGCCAAATCCAGCACAGTACCGTGAACGCTATTAACCCGCCCACCCAGATCATTGCTAGATCGATACGCGATACGGTAAGAATGTCTCCGAATAGCAACGCCTGCAGGTCGAGCCGCATGTTCGGAAAGAAAGAAAGAATCACCAGACCGACGGCTAACCCACCATGGGAGAGCAGACCGAGCAGCGTGTCGGTTGGCAACGTGTCGTGTCGTTCGAGGTAAAACATCATCAGCACCACTACGGAGGCGGTTGCAAATATGCCGATTACTAGATGGAGGTTGAGCAGAATGGCAAGTGCAACACCAAGTAGGGCCGAGTGTGCAATCGTCTCGCCAAAATAAGCGAGCCGCCGCCAGACGATAAAACATCCCGCAGGTCCGGTGACAAGTGCCAGGCCAATTCCTGCAAGTATGGCGCGCGCGAAGAAATCGTCCAACACTATTTCAATCCTGTATCGAGTGATCTTGATCGGTGACAATCTGCGTGGATTCACTTCCGACTGAGCCCTGTCCATCATGTTCATGGGGAACCAGAACCACCACATCGTCACCGGTAGCGATGGACAATTCAATATCATGTGACACCAGCAAAACGCCGCAACCTAGATCGCGCCGGATGTTTTCAATCAGTTCTTGGAGCACGCCTGCTCCAGCTATGTCAACACCCTGAGCCGGTTCGTCGAGGACCAGTAGTTCAGGCCGGTGAAGCAGAGCCCGGGCGAGCAACAACCGTTGGAATTCACCGCCCGACAATGTTGTAACCTGTGGGTTGCCAAGCTTTTGGAGACCGACGGCAGTGAGCGTGGTGTCAATGTCATGGGATGAGAAATGGCCTGTCAGCGTCATCAGACGGCGGACGCTCAGGGGTAGCGTTGGACTTATGGGAAGTCGTTGCGGGACATAACCCACTTTCAGCGATGGTGCTCGATTAACTGTTCCCTCGTTGATAGCGATCAAGCCGAGGACTGCTTTCACGCAGATTGACTTTCCAGCGCCGTTGGCACCGATTATGTAGACCAGTTCACCGCTATTCACCTTGAAGTCAACATGCCTGATGATCCACCGGTTACCGCGCTGCACTCCGATATCTCGAGCGCTTACGAGCGGGTGGGTACTGGCAGTTTGATCGGTTCCCACAATCATGTCTTTTGTGGAAGTTGGTGCACAACTTCCGGAAACAAGAGCGATGGATGAAGCAAAACCCGGGTCATTGCCTCACCATAGGGATCGTATCGCCATCGCGAACAGGGAACATAAATTTGCACGAAGCACTTTAAAGGCAACTGCTACGTCGGAAACACGAAGTCGGGCTTAGGCGATCCATCACTGGGGCAGAGGCATAAAAACCTGGGTTATGTTTGACCTGATTGACGGCCCAAAGAACTGTATCCCTTTATCATCATGTTCCAACCGAAACCGCGGGTACTTGTGTGTTCATCATTTTCCCAGGTGTCTCGTCGATTTCGACAACTAATGAATGGTTTTGTGTTCGGTAAATTCAAGTGTTTTGGAAACGCGATGATTCATGGCACACTACATTTCATTGCAACGCCATGCGTACGATTTATGCCATATAGTCCTGTTTTGTTATCTTCAAGGTCACAGACATGCAAATTTCTGCGGATATCCGTGAACAGTACGCCCGCGAATCGGAATTCGACAGGTCGAGTTCTCAAATGTACATGTCATTCGATATATTTATTGTCTCCAAGTTTGCAGGCACGACGACCTGCGGCGTTGTATTATAACTTCGCGAAATCAGGTATGTCTGCTAAACCGTATTTGTGGTGATGCACGGAAACTGTAGGTTCCTGAATTATTCGCTGTTAGGCAAATCGTGTTTGAAAGTTGTAAATTATCTGCACTTTCGTAGATTGGCGAGCGGCTGAAGTTCTTGAATTTTTTCGTAAATTCGGAGTGATTACGTTGGGACCGTGAATGTTTGAAAGAGAAATATCTCTGAATGACAAACTCGGTAACCAGGTTAACAGAGGCTACATTTGCAACATGAGGGATTTTGTACAGTGTTCGCTATTATCAGACAAACAAATTCAAGTGATGGATTGGCCAGCACCGCAGACAGACTTAAACTTCCGTGGCTTCCTATATGTTGCGAAGCCACATTCTTTGATTGCTCTGTGCTGATATCGCGTTTCCGCATCGCGCTTGCCGCGGTGCTCCTCAATTGCGCGATCACCAGTTCGGTAACTGCGGATACCGGAGTTCGGGTCGTTGCATCGATCAAGCCGGTTCATTCGCTAGTGAGTGCCGTGATGGCTGGTGCGGATAAACCTCACCTAATTATGCAGGGAGCTATGTCGCCACACACTTTCAGCATGCGTCCATCCGATGCCGTTGCGCTTGAAGATGCCGATGTCATCTTTCTAATCGACGAAGTACTGGAAACCTCACTTGCCAACCCGATCGACACGCTTGCCAGCAACGCTCGAGTGGTGCCGTTGTTTCATGCACAAGGCTTGGTCTATCGGACACTTCGCGAGGGAGGAACCTTCGATACACATGACCACCATGAGCCCCACATGGAAGATGGGCATTCAGAAGAGAATGAGACTGTGCACCGGCATGACGACAGTGGCGACCATATCAGCCATGATCACAGTTGGCATGAGGAGATTGATCCACATATCTGGCTCGATCCGGTGAATGCAGCAGCGATGGTACGTGTGATCGCCGATACCCTGTACAAAGCCCATCCCGCCAATGCCGAGCTTTATGCAGACAATGCTCAAGTGCTCCTGCTACGGCTGGAGGAACTGACCGCACAGATTACCGCGGATCTGGCTTCAGTTCAAGGCAAGCCATTTGTCGTATTCCACGATGGCTATCGATATTTTGAAGACCGCTTTGGTCTCGCCGCCGCTGGCTCAGTTGTGATCAGTCCGGGCCGGTCTCCTGGCGTCCGACGCATATCGGAACTTCAAGAAAAGATACGCGATCTCGGCGCGACCTGTGTGTTCGCCGAGCCCCAGTTTGATATGCGAATCGTCAACGTCATCATTGAAGGCACGGAGGCACGGGTGGGTACCGTCGATCCCTTGGGCGCGTTTATCGAGAATGGCCCGGAGTTGTATTTCACTCTTCTGCACAATATGGCTGCATCGTTCAAAGACTGTTTGGTGGCAGCCGATCAGAGTTGAAATGATTAAAGATAATGGAGTGATGCATTTGCCGCGATAGCTGACAGTATCAATTTCCCCAAATCCGCTTTGCACCGCCTCGAATTTCCTTCGAACTTTTTTTAACGTCGTTCATAAGACCGGCTAAAACGCATTTTCTTTCGGCGGGAGCCAATCCCCTCCAGAATCTAATTCAACGTAAAAGTTAGAAATCCCATCTACCGAAACATCCATGCAATATATTCCTATGTACCACTAACAAACAGGTCTTAAAGTTCGCTTTTTTCTCGGGTTTCGCAGAGTGTTTCGCAGTACGGATCATTTTTTCAATCTCAGGTATGCGCAGTGTCGCTTGTCGGGTTTCGAGTACCGGTTCAATAGCTGTTATAGTCTGCTGGATTTGATTCCCCGCAAGGCTTTAGTGGCGCTGAGAAAGTGTCACCAGTATCGAAAAAAACTCCAGAAGATTGGCTTGTCATAAGGGATAATTAGGAAGATTAATTCTTTCTGCAGGTTCATAAGACTATTTCTACGCTCCTGTCTATGCTAAGTGCTTTCCCCTCAAACTTTTGCTGTAGTACTTAAGAGACATTGATCGTGAAACATGACTACGACTTGATGACACGTCTGGCTGAATCGTCTACCAATTCATTCTTCAAATGGTATCCCAGGCCCAAACTTACTCCAGATGAATGGCGGTCATGCAGACTGATCGCGCATCGCGGATGTCATGATTCCGGAGCTTCAATTTACGAAAACACGCTTCCAGCCTTTGATGAAGCCTACCTAGCTGGGATTTGGGGGATTGAATTCGATGTGCACTTTACACGTGACCGTGTGCCTGTAGTCATACATGATCCGAACACTGCCAATTTGCCCGGTGCTTCGCCAGTAGAAGTGGAGCGTACAGATTTCGATGAACTGAGAAAATTCACTCCCATGGTTCCGCGACTTGAAGAAGTCGTTGAACGATTCTCGGGAAAGATGCATCTGATGATTGAACTGAAAGGCACAACTCTCAATTCCAGCACCAATATGCGACTCTCCAACTGTCTCTCGAAACTGGAGCCGACTCTTGATTTTCACATCATGTCGCTAGACCCGAAAGAGTTGAGAGCCGTCAGGGAATTTCCAACGGAGGCTTTGTTGCTGATTGCAACCACCAATACTCGGCAAATGTATAGCGAGTTTCTAAAGGGAGAATTCGGTGGTTTGACGGGGCACTATCTTCTTTTGAACGGTAAAATTCGCAACGATCTTGCAATGAGAAACGTTCCGTGGGGAACCGGATATATAAATTCCATTAATCTGCTTGCACGGGAAATTCGATTGGGCACCAAATGGATGTTCTCCAATTCAGCGGACAAGTTAATGCATGTAATAAATCAATCAGTTTAGAAATTTCCTGTCTTCAGAGAATTGACGGGAAGAATCATCAAGCGGGATATATCCTTTGACGGAGAAATAATGAAAATAGGCTTTATCGGTCTGGGAAATGTGGGCGGCAAGCTTGCTGGAAATTTGTTGAGAAACGGATTTGAGTTGGTTGTACGCGAGCTTGACAAGAGTATCGCGCAGCCATTTCTTGACTCAGGTGCGCATTGGACTGAAACTCCGAAAGAGTTGGCTTCTATTGTGGACATGGTCATAACCTGCTTGCCAAGTCCACAAGTCTGTAGAACCGTGATGGATGGGCCGGACGGTGTGTTATCAGGATTGAAGATGGGTAGTCTTTGGGCTGAAATGAGCACAACCGACGAAACGGAAGTTCTGCGTCTCGGAAAGCGCGTTCGCGATAAGGGCGCAGAACCTTTAGATTGTCCTGTGTCGGGAGGATGTCATCGGGCAGCTACTGGAAACATCTCAATATTCGTAGGAGCTGAGCGAAGTACGTTTGAACGTGCGTTCCCAGTAATGAAAACTATGGGGCGACTCATACTGCATACCGGCCCCCTTGGCACTGCTTCGGTATTGAAAGTGCTTACCAACTACTTGGCAACTGCGAATCTTCTCACTTTATGCGAAGCGCTTACCACGGCCAAGAAAGCTGGACTGGATTTGAACACCGCTTATGAAGCGATTCGCATTTCCTCCGGTAATTCATTTGTTCACGAAACTGAAAGCCAAGTTATTCTTAGTGGCAGTCGCAATATCAACTTCACAATGGATCTGGTAGTGAAAGATATTTCGCTTTTTCAAGGTGTTGCTGATCGAGCGGGCGTACCTTTGGAATTCAATCCTTTGATGATCAAAATCTTCAAGCAAGGCATGGAGCGGTACGGGCCAAGAGAGTGGTCCCCCAATATTATCAGGCGATTGGAAGAAATTTGCGATACGTCAATACTCGCTCCAGGGTTTCCAGCAGAGATTGAAGATAATGAAGAAGAAGCTCCAGGTATGGAAGTTGTTGCATCCCATGGCGAGCATGGAGTGACCAAGTGCAGTTGATCTTCATGCTGGTAACGAGCATGGAAAAGTGTTTGTTGTCAGCGTAGCGGAAATTCCCGGCAACACCATGTACCGCAGCGCTTGACAGGTCACCTTGCGGAACCGGAACGGGTGCTAAAATGGCTACTTTATATGCAAATGGAAAACTTGCGTTGATTGAAGATTTCATCATGAAGGGATTCTCGGTACGATATTGACGGGACGATTAATTGATACATGTACTATCGGCCCCTATGACGCTGCCATTCCCACCATATTGGGCAGAGCTAGGATAACTGGTTTTTCAGTGTTTTGTCAGCCCCAACGATCCATTTCCAGAAAACTTTTGTATCGGCGACATTTGGTTAGGCGCTTCCGCATCAATCGTTTTGCTAATGAAGAGATTTAACGAAATATGAATTCAGATAAGCCAATCAAAAAACTGTTAGTTGCTAACCGAAGCGAGATTGCGATTCGAGTTTTCCGTGCCGCTAGTGAATTGGGAATTACGACGGTTGGCGTCTACGCTGAGCAAGACCAGTTTTCTCTACATCGGTTCAAAGCGGATGAAAGCTACAAGATTGGTGTAGGGCTTGGTCCCATTCAAGCTTACGGTGCCATCGCGGACATTCTGGATGTTGCTCAAAGCAGCAGAGTAGACGCGATTCATCCAGGCTATGGATTTCTTTCTGAGAATCCTGACTTTGCACAAGCATGTACTGATGCCAGAATTCAATTTATAGGCCCGACTCCAGAAATTATGCGCAGGCTCGGCAACAAGATTACTGCACGTGAAGAAGCGAAGAATGCCGAAGTACAGGTTTTGCCTGCTACAGGCCCATTGCCTGAAGATACAAGCCAGCTTGAACAACTAGCTAAAGAAGTTGGTTATCCCCTTATGCTGAAAGCCTCCTGGGGCGGAGGCGGTCGCGGAATGCGCGTTGTGGAGTCGGCAGACGATCTGCAGGAAGCAGTGTTACTTGGTCGCAGGGAGACGGAAGCTGCATTCGGCAATTCGGAAGTGTATCTTGAGAAACTGATTCGGAAAGCCCGACATGTGGAAGTGCAGTTGCTCGGCGACCGCTACGGAAACATTGTTCACCTGTATGAACGAGATTGTTCAATTCAGCGTAGAAATCAGAAAATCATTGAACGCGCCCCGGCTCTTTTTCTTTCCGAAGATCAGCGTCACAGGTTGTGCGAGTCTGCCATTAAACTTGCACGCGCTGTAGGCTACGTCAATGCCGGTACAGCGGAGTTTCTGTATGACGACGACACTGGCGAGTGCTATTTCATCGAAGTAAACCCAAGAATTCAGGTGGAGCACACTGTTACCGAGGAAATTACTGGCATTGACATTGTGAAGGCTCAGATTCGAATTTCTCAAGGCGGATTAATCGGAGATATTGAGAGCTCGGGAGTGCCAAGCCAGAGTGAAATCAAAACGAATGGTTATGCGCTTCAATGCCGGGTAACGACTGAAAATCCGGAAGAAAACTTTATCCCAGATTATGGTCGCATGACAGCGTATCGAGGCGCTGCTGGATTTGGAATTCGTTTGGATGGAGGAACAGCGTATTCAGGTGCAGTAATCACTCGATATTACGATAGTCTGCTTGAGAAGGTGACGGCATGGGCTCCAACCCCTGAGGAATCTGTCAGACGGATGAGCCGCGCCCTTAGGGAATTCCGAATTCGGGGGATCGCCACCAACCTGGAGTTTCTTGAAAATCTGATTGAACACAAAACCTTCATCGATGGCACTTACACCACTCGATTTGTCGATGAAACTCCGGAACTCCTGCACATTCCGAAGCGTCGGGACCGAGCAACCAGACTGCTGACCTATATCGCTGATGTAACTGTCAATGGCAATCCAGAAGTTGCGGGACGTCCGCAGCCAGGTGTAATCGGAGAACCGCCTATTCCTGAATTTGCATATGACTATCAACCTCCTGGAACGCGTCAGATCCTGGAAGCGCTGGGTCCTGAGAGATTCGCAAAATGGATGCTGGAAGAGCAGAGAGCGCTAGTGACTGACACCACTTTTCGTGATGCGCATCAGTCGCTGCTGGCTACGCGTTTTCGAACTTATGATCTGATTCGATCTGCTGAATCTTACGCTCGCAATCTACCGGAACTGTTCAGTCTTGAATGCTGGGGCGGGGCAACTTTTGATGTAGCGATGAGATTTCTGAAAGAATGCCCGTGGCAGCGGTTGCAGGAACTGCGTCAGCGTGTGCCAAACATTCTTCTTCAGATGTTGCTTCGAGGTGCTAACGGTGTAGGATACAAGAACTACCCCGATAATGTAGTTCGGGAATTCGTATTCCAGAGCGCGGAATCGGGAGTGGATGTGTTTCGTGTTTTCGATTGTCTGAACTGGGTCGATAATATGCGCGTTGCTATGGACGCTGTACTTGAAACCGGCAAACTTCTGGAAGGAGCGATTTGTTATAGCGGTGATATCCTCAATCCTGAACGGACGAAATACACCCTCGACTACTACGTAAAACTAGCCCGTGATCTGGCAGACTCTGGAATTCACGTTCTTTGCATCAAGGATATGGCCGGACTGCTGACGCCAGGTAGTGCGAAAATTCTGGTTAAGACGCTGAAGGATGAAACTGGACTGCCGATTCATTTTCATACACATGATACGAGCGGTATTGCTGCGGCGAGTGTCATAGCCGCAGTTGAAGCAGGAGCGGATGCCATTGATCTGGCTATGGATTCAGTCTCTGGCATGACTTCCCAACCCAACCTGGGATCCGTGGTCCGAGCACTGAAAGGTGGCGATTACGATACAGGTATCAGTGCCGATGCGGTGCTGGAATTTTCAGCCTATTGGGAAAATGTCAGAAGAAATTATGCGGCGTTCGAGAGCGACGTGAGGTATGGGGCGTCTGAAGTGTATCTGCACGAAATGCCGGGCGGACAGTTCACAAATCTGAAAGAACAGGCTCGATCACTAGGTTTGGAAAATCGTTGGCATGAAGTCGCAAAGGCATATTCAATAGTGAATGAAATGTTCGGTGATGTGATCAAGGTGACCCCCACATCGAAAATGATAGGAGATATGGCTCTTTTCATGGTGAGTTCGGAACTCAGCCGAGAAGATATCGAAAATCCGAACAAGGAAGTTGCTTTTCCTGATTCCGTCAAGTCATTTTTTAGCGGTGAGTTGGGACAGCCGCCGGGCGGATTTCCGGAGCATTTGCAAAAAAAGGTGTTGAAGGGACAAGCCCCCATCACCAACAGGCCTGGAGAAAATTTACCGCCTGCAGATTTTGATGTCTTGCGTGAAGAAGCTGAACATCGGGTTGCACGGAGAATTACGGATGAGGAATTTCAGTCCTATCTGATGTATCCCGCGGTATTCACAGACTATATGTCCCATCGTCGGCAATTTGGTCCAGTAAATATATTGCCAACCTCGGTATTTTTCTACGGCATCAAGCCTGAGCAGGAGATTTCAGTTGATTTGGCACCTGGTAAAACGCTGGTTATTCAATGTCTGGCGATTGGCGATACGGGTGAGGATGGTAACGTACGGGTGTTCTTTGAACTCAATGGGCAGCCGCGCACGATTAAAGTTCCGAATAGCAAATTTGCGAATATGCTTGAAAAACGCCGAAAGGGCGAGCAAGGTAACCCTAATCATGTTATCTCTCCAATGCCCGGAATGATCTCGTCTGTAAGTGTAGGGGTTGGACAGATGGTAGAAGCGGGAGATGTGTTGTTGACCATTGAAGCAATGAAAATGGAGACTGCGATTCGAGTTGAGCGAGCTGCGGTTATCGATTCCATGTTGATTGCTGTCGGTGACAATGTTGACGCCAAAGATTTGCTGATTGAATTGAAATTAGAGAGCTAGCACGCATTTCTAACAGTAATTCGAGAGAGAGTGTTTTCCAATCTAGAAATGTCTATGGATACCGCACGTACTTGACAAAATAGACAAAATAGACGATATTGACATTTATTGACTACTAATTGTTGGAATTACTATGACTAGGACAAAAAGTTGGAACAATCGGAAGTTGGAAAGTGTGCTGCATCGTGCCGCCGACAATCTCAGTGCAACCGAGGCTGCCACGCTAGTTGAATATCCCGACGCCGTTCGCTTGACACTGACTGTAGCAGCTAACGCGCTGTCCTCGGAAGAGGTTGACAGAAAGCCCCTTATTGAAACTATTACAGGTGAGACACCACATTACGTTAGCTCCGCGGATGCATATAGGCAAATGTCCAAAAGGACGCAGCCGGGGAAAAGTGAAGACCTGCTGACTACCAGCGAATTGGCCGAACAGATTGGCCTCAAGACTCGTCAGTCGGTACACAATTGGTTGCGAAAGGGCAAAATTATCGGCTGGCGGGGCGCTAAACGCGGATATGTTTTTCCAGCATTACAGTTTGATAATCTCAGCAGACCACTAAAAGGACTTGAGAGGATTACACCGTACTTCGACGATGGCTATGCGGCTTGGGTCTGGTTGACAACACCTCACCCTTCGTTTGATGAAGTGAAGCCTCTCATACTATTGCGCAGAGGAGAAATAGACCAAGTAGTAGCTGCGATACAAGGGTATATGCAGGGCGACTTTACGTGAGTCTGGGATATGATCCTGTCCGTATTCGAGGATGTCTTCAAACCGTCTGGCTTCAACGTATGTTCCGCTTGATGAATAGTGGTCACCAACACATGCTTGGCGCTGTTCCCGCACCGAGTCGGTTTAGCGATCCTGAGATGCGCTACGCGATCCTATACGCATCCGAAACGGTACGTTGTGGATTTTGTGAAGCCCTCGTTCGCAATCGATTTGCCCGTCGAAAGCACCGTGAACTCCCGAGTACGGATGTTGAGTCAATGTTGGTGGTGTCGCTCTGCTCATTTGAGCAGCTCACTCTTGTTGACCTTCGAGGAGATGGTGCAACCCGTATTGCGGCTCCTGCAGCTGTAGTCCATGACTCCAACCACACAGCGGGTCGCGCTTTATCAGCTGCAACCTATATAAATGTACCGGAGGCAGACGGCATCATGTTTCAATCGAGATTTACAGGTGACGCGTGTATAGCAATTTTCGATAGAGCAATTTGCAAACTGGCAGTACTCGAAGTAATGCCGCTCATCGAACATGCTGACTTTCTGCGTGCACTGACCGATTATGACATTACACTAACAACCTCACCAGATTAAGTTTAGATTCCCATTCAAGAGATGAGATTTCCATCTCCAGCCGGTCGCTTAAATCGACGCACACACTCCCCCAAAATTTACCCAACACTCATACTAACTTCCCTCAATTTTCGGTTGCAGGAGACAATTCTCGTACACAGAATTGCCGAGCCGACATCAAATGCTTGCGAGTGCGTAGATTAATCTTGAATCAATTCATTGCAGTGGACTGTTTCGCTTATAATTTTCTGTCATACAAAACACCAGTAAAAGAAAAATTGCAAGATTTATGTTCTCTGAGACATTGAACGTTCAAATCTGGATTCAGGTTGCATGTCGAAGAAATTTCGAGACGTTACCACAAACGCTGTAGTTGCAAATTCGCTGTGCTTGATCCATTCCTTTCTCAAGCTTCCAGAGTTAACCCCCTTTACCTTTGCATATCTGTAGAATCTATCCTTGGACTAGAGCCATGACAAATTCCAGCAAGACAATTGACGATACCGGATTTGCCGCCGGCAGTGCGGCTTACCTGGAGGATTTATACGGGCAGTACCATTCAAAACCGGAGTCGCTCTCCGAAGAATGGCGCGATACCTTTGAGGCATTTGAACAGGCTAGCTTAAAACCGTCTTTTACTTCCGCAACCCCGTACTCCGACGACTTTGTCAGTCAGGATGACATACGTCGTCAAGCCGCTGTGCAGCGCCTGCTACGACGTTATCAGGTTTACGGCCATCTGAATGCAAATCTCGACCCACTTGGACTGAGCGATGAATTTTTTACCGCCGATCTCAGTCTTGATGCAGTGGGATTGGAAGAAAGCGACTTGTTTGAAAAATTCAAGGTGGATGCGGTAGCAGATACCGAATCAATTCCACTATCTAAAATTCTCGAATTTTTCAAGCAGACCTATTGCGGTGCAATCGGCTACGAATACATGCATATTACCGATCCAAATCGGCTGGAGTGGATTCAGGACAGAATTGAAAAAACAGCTCTGCGTCCGGTGATTTCGGATGACGATCGTAAAGATATTTTAAGACTGTTGACCATGGCAGAGTGCATGGAAACTTATCTGCACATGAAATACGTCGGTCAAAAGAGATTCTCTCTGGAGGGTAGCGAATCACTGATACCGATGCTGCACGAACTCGTAGAAATGTCCGGAACGAGTGGCGGCAAGGAAGTCGTTATCGGAATGGCTCATCGAGGAAGGCTCAACGTGATGGTCAACATTTTGGGAAAAGCACCGGCCGAAGTGTTTGGAGAGTTTGAGGGGAGTCTATCGGCTAGCGATTCGTGGCTGAAAGATCACGGAGATGTCAAATATCACCAGGGATTTTCGTCTGATATCAATACCTCTGGCGGAATTGTCCATGTGGCGCTCGCCTTTAATCCATCACATCTTGAAATTATCAATCCGGTTGTTGAAGGTTCGGTGAGGGCGAGGCAGCATCGTCGACGCGATGAAGCCAAAAACGAGGTGACTCCAATTCTTATACATGGTGACGCAGCCTTTGCCGGTCAGGGTGTCGTAATGGAAACCCTGAACATGTCTCATACTCGCGGCTTCGAGATTGGCGGAACCATCCACGTAATCATCAACAATCAGATCGGATTCACGACCAGCAGCATACTGGATGCCCGCTCTACCGTTTACTGTACGGAAATCGCAAAAATGGTGCAGGCACCTATTTTTCATGTCAATGGAGACGATCCTGAAGCGGTTGTTTCCGTAGCGCGTCTTGCTCATGCCTATCGCCAGAAATTTCACACTGATGTCGTGATCGATATGGTGTGTTATCGGAGATATGGACACAACGAAGCAGACGAGCCGATGATGACTCAACCCGTCATGTATGATGCAATCAAGAAAACTGTTCCTGTAAGACGTAAATATGCCGCAGAACTCGATGATCGAGGAGTTCTGTCGGATGAAGATGCCCAGAGAATGGTGCTTGAATATCGTGATAATCTGGATCGCGGTGAAGTGGTTGTCGGTCAGATCATTGATCCTGCAAAATTGGAGAAGATCGTTGACTGGTCTCGTTTTAACAAAGCAAGTTGGTCGGACCCTGTCGATACGACTCTGACGCTGAAAAAGATTCGAGAACTTACCGCGAAACTGAGTGAGTTGCCAGAAAATTTCACTCTGCACAATCGGGTCAAAAAAGTTATGGCAGATCGAAGCAGCATGGCTGCCGGCAAACTGCCCGGCGATTGGGGATTTGCCGAAACCATGGCGTATGCGTCTCTGATTGATGACGGAATTCAGATTCGTTTGTCAGGGGAAGACATCGGACGTGGGACTTTTTCGCATCGCCATGCACTATTGCACGAGCAAAAAAGCCGAGAGGTTTACTGCCCTCTGAAGACGATTCGCAATCCAGAAGATTGCCAGATATTCAATACTCTACTCTCTGAAGAAGCGGTTCTAGCATTCGAGTACGGTTATGCCACGACAGACCCGGATTCTTTGGTCGTGTGGGAGGCGCAATTTGGAGATTTTGCCAATGGAGCCCAGATTGTCATTGATCAGTTCATTAGCAGCGGTTTCGCAAAGTGGGCCAGATACTGTGGCTTGACGCTGTTACTCCCCCATGGTTATGAAGGGCAAGGTCCCGAGCACTCATCTGCTCGCCTTGAGAGATTTCTTCAGCTTTGTGCCGGAGACAATATGCAGGTGTGCGTGCCCACGACTCCAGCACAAATGTTTCATATGCTGCGTAGACAGGCGATGCGTCCTTACCGCCGGCCTCTGATTGTAATGTCTCCGAAGAGCCTTCTAAGGCACAAACGTTCAGTTTCGGATGTGCGTGATTTGACTCGATATGGATTTCAGACGATTATTGATGAATTTGACGAGACAGTAGATCGAGATGCCGTGGTACGCGTAATTTTGTGTTCTGGGAAGGTCTACTATGATTTGCTGGAAATACGCGAGCATCTGGACATAGACAATGTTGTGATCGTGCGAATTGAACAACTCCATCCGTTTCCGGTAACAGAACTCGCCAATCTTCTGCAATCGTATCCGAATGCAGAAGATGTTTTGTGGTGTCAGGAGGAACCGCAGAACCAAGGTGCGTGGTATCAGATTTGGTATCAGATTCGAGATTGTCTCAAGAAGAGCCAAAATCTGCTATGCAAATCCAGAGATGCAGCACCATCCCCGGCGGTTGGGAATTACCGCGTGCATCTGACTCAGCAGCAACAGGTGATCACTGAAGCGCTCACGATTACCCGTAAGGTAGTTTCCATCTCAGAGCCCAGGAGTGTGAAAGAAAATGTCAATTGAAATCAAGACTCCCATGTTGCCGGAATCGGTGAGTGAAGCCACGGTTCTGGCATGGCATAAAAACGTTGGTGATGGTTTCAGACGGGATGAGCTTTTGGTAGAGATTGAGACTGAAAAGATTGTGCTTGAAGTTCCTGCCCCCAGCGACGGAGTTGTAGATGAAATTCTCAAATCAGCCGGAGATACTATTTACGAAAACGATGTTCTTGCTGTTGTAAGTGCCTCTGCTCAAGAGTCTGAGGAGCTGCCTCTTGAGATTCCCGCGCAAAAAGCCACTCAAGATGAAAAAACTGAAGTCGAAGAGTCGTCTACCGCAGTAAAAACCGAAGAGAAATTAAGCCCAGCGGTTCGTCGTTTGGTCGATGAGCATGGCATTGATGTCAGCAAGGTCGCCGGTAGCGGCAAAGAAGGCCGTGTAACCAAAGCGGATTTAGTGAAATTTATTGAATCGAAAGACACTGAGGCTCCCCAAAAGCCTGCCGATGATGTAGTCCAGGAAGCCGCGAAATCGGTGGCTGCTGAAGGGAGAGAAGTTCGCCGTCAGTCCATGAGCCGAATTCGCCGAACTATCGCAGACCGCCTTGTTCAGGCCCAGCACACTGCGGCACTGTTGACGACATTCAATGAAGTGGACATGAGCGCAGTGATGGCATTACGGAAACAATACCGGGAATTATTCGAGAACAAACATGACGCACGACTCGGTTTCATGTCCTTTTTTGTCAAGGCAGCTGTTGAATCCTTGAAATCCATTCCGGCAGTGAACGCCATTATCGATGGCAACGACATTGTCTATCACGATTACTATGACGTAGGAATCGCAGTATCTTCTCCACGTGGGCTGGTTGTTCCGATTGTTCGGGATGCCCACTTGAAGGGTTTCGCACAGATTGAACAGCAGATTAGAGATTTCGGCGAGCGAGCCAAATCAGGAACACTTTCACTTAATGAATTAAGCGGTGGTACATTCACCATCACCAACGGAGGCGTATTCGGTTCGCTTTTATCTACTCCGATCGTCAATCCTCCGCAAAGCGCCATTCTTGGCATGCATAAGATTCAGGAACGTCCTGTAGTTGTAAACGGGGCGATAGTCGCCCGGCCGATGATGTATCTGGCACTCACCTATGATCACAGGATAATCGACGGGCGAGAGGCGGTTACTTTTCTCATTGGGATCAAGGACGCGATTGAAGACCCTTCTCGATTGCTGCTCGAATTGTAGGAGAGGTTTTCAATGAGTGAGTCTTACGATGTTGCCGTCATAGGAGCAGGACCGGCAGGATATGTTGCAGCCATTCGATGTGCGCAGCTCGGACTGAATACCGTCTGCATTGATCGCTGGACCGGAGATAATGGCAAGCCCGCGCTCGGCGGCACTTGTTTGAATGTCGGGTGCATACCTTCCAAGGCACTTCTTGACTCTACGGAAAGATACCACAATGTTTTGACGAGTTACGCCACCCACGGCATTATTGTCGATAACGTCAAAATGGATGTTACGACGATGATGAAGCGCAAGACCAAGATCGTCAACAGCTTAACTCGAGGAATCGCAGCACTTCTGAAGGCGAACAAAATCAAGTCCATTCACGCCCACGGACGATATGCCGGTGGTGAAACCGTTGAACTGCTAGACTGCGAAACCAACGAAAAATCCGGTGAAATAAGTGCAGCTCAGGTAATTCTTGCGAGTGGTTCAACGCCGATTGAACTCCCAAGTATTCCATTCGACGGTAACCGAATCGTCGATTCTGCCGGTGCCCTTGCGTTTGAAAGTGTGCCAGAAAAACTAGGCGTTGTGGGTGCTGGTGTAATCGGTCTTGAGCTCGGCAGCGTGTGGAACCGATTGGGTTCTGAGGTAACAGTGCTGGAAGCACTATACGACTTTCTGCCTGCTGCCGACGATGAAATTTCTGCTGAAGCAGCCAAGCTATTCCAAAAGCAAGGACTGAATATTCAGTTGGGCGCTAGAGTGGAATCAGCGGCACTTGGTGATGACTACATCGACGTAACTTACACAGTTGAAGGCGAAGAAGTACGACTATCCGTAGATCGACTGATTGTTTGTATCGGGCGCAGACCCTATACCGATAACCTTTTTACTGAAGGCAGCGGCATCCAATTGGATGAACGCGGATTCATTCAGGTAAACGAACACTGCAAGACAAATGTGAATAACGTATATGCAGTCGGCGACAGTGTTCGAGGTCCTATGCTGGCACATAAAGGATCGGAAGAGGGAGTGGCTGTTGCTGAGAGAATCGCGACTAGTCACGGACATGTCAATTACGAAACTGTGCCTTGGGTAATCTATACGTCACCGGAAATCGCGTGGGTGGGGTTGACTGAGAAAGAGGTTGCTGCAGCAGGCGGAGAGTGCAAAACCGGCAAGTTTCCATTTGCCGCAACGGGACGCGCCAAAGCGATGGAAGAAACTTCAGGATTTGTTAAAGTGGTTGCAGATGCCCGCAGCGATCAAATTTTGGGTGTGCATATCATTGGGCCGCACGCATCCGAGCTAATCACTGAAGCGGTCGTCGCAATGGAGTTTCATGCCAGTGCGGAAGACTTGGCAAGAACCATTCATGCACATCCCACATTGTCCGAAGCGGTTCATGAAGCTGCATTGTCAGTAGACAGTCGAGGCATACATCGGATCAACTGACGTTTAATGTTTCGTTTTTTCAAGAAGAAAAAACAAGTTCCGCAACATATCTTCAAAATGTATGACATCCGAGGATTGGCAGATGAGGAACTGTCGAGCGACGTCATGCACAAGATTGGCCAGTCCTACGGCACCGTTTGCCTGAACAAGGATGTCCATCAACTTGTAGTTGCTTCCGATGCCAGACTGTCCAGTCCCGAATTGAAGGATGCTTTGATTGAGGGGCTACTGTCTACCGGATGTACTGCAATCGATGTAGGAACGGTCCCAACTCCGGTGATGTATTTTGCCTCACACTGTTTGGGCACCAATACTGGACTGATGGTCACTGCAAGTCACAACCCGCCGGAGTACAACGGTGTCAAAATGGTTCTGTTAGGGCAATCCCTCTATGGTGAGAACATCCAAAAACTATACAACCGCATAATCAAAGGGAATTTTCGGCATGGCCGTGGCAGATTGAAGAAAAACTCAGTGGTTGCTGACTACTATGATGCCATTTGCTCGGATATTCGACTGAAGAGCCCATTGAAAGTGGTAGTAGACTGTGCGAACGGAATTGCTGGCTCATTTGCTCCTCATATTCTGCGACAGATCGGATGTGAAGTTATCGAACTGTATTGCGAAGTCGATGGTACGTTTCCAAATCATGAGGCCGACCCGACTGTTTTAAAGAATTTGGCTGATCTAGTAGAAATGGTTACAGATGAAAAAGCTGATGTAGGGCTGGCACTGGATGGAGACGGTGACAGACTCGTTGCAGTTTCTCCGAATGGCGAGGTCATTTGGCCCGACAGACTGATGATACTGTTCGCGAAGGAAATACTGTCCAGGCACCCTGGGCGGAAGGTAGTGTTCGACGTAAAGTGTACGAGAGCGTTGCCTTCTGAAATTGAAAAGGCAGGTGGAGAACCAATCATGTGGATGACCGGACATTCTCTGATGAAAGCAAAACTTCGGGAGTGTGATGGAATATTTGGTGGTGAGATGAGTGGTCATCTGTTTTTCCACGATCGCTGGCCTGGATTCGACGACGGTATCTATGCAGCGGCAAGGTTGTGTGAACTCCTCGTGAACAGTGAGGAATCGGTACACGAAATTTTTGGCAATCTGCCGTCATTCGTCAGTACCCCGGAGATACGGATTAAGTGTGACCGTCCTCATCAGCAGATTGAAAATTTTAAGCGTCATGTAACGTTTTGTGACGCTAGAATCAATTTTCTAGATGGCATTCGAGCTGAATTTGAAGATGGATTTGCTTTAATGCGTGCATCAAACACAGCGGAGGAAATCGTAATGAGATTTGAAGCAGACTCCAAGGAGAGTTTGGACCGAATTCAGAACGCGTGGGATGAAGAGATTAATAGAATTGAAGGATTGAAATCTTATAATCTCGGATGAAACCAACAGGTTTTTTAAGTTTGATGCCTCCGTATAAATATCAGTCTATGATAATGATATATTCAAACGTAATTCATTGACTATATTGAAAAACAAGGGTAATTCACCACCATTATGTAACTAAATCCCACGAGTTTAATGGACTTGTGCAGAAAGTACTCCATCGAGCCGGCCTGTGTCGCCGAACTGGCTGATGATTGGTTGCCGATACGGCAAATCGTAGTCAGCAGCCTGAACGTTTCCTACTGGATACATTCCATGGAGTAAGCAGCAGTGGAGGTGCATTGACGAATTCGTCTACCGTTTCAATCGACGCAGGTAAGAAAATCAATTGCCAAGTTATTTGCTTAACACTGCCGTCAACCATACCCCGGCTTTACTTCGGCTGAATGAGATGCAGAGGTGTATTGAACTTTGAGACACAAAGAAACTATAAAACCTGTATTTGAATACAGTTACTCGAAATTTCAGTGCTAGAACTGATAATACGGTTTGGAAGTACGATTGCCGACTTCAGGTAATAATCTATCTTTAGTTAAATTTCTGATTTTAGTGGAATCGTTGTTGGACACTTTATATAGTTTTCTGCATACTTGGCGTAAAACTGTGAGAATCGTAGTAGTTGTTACAGTTTTCGCTTCGCTGTTATCCGCTTGTGGTGGTGGAGGTGGTGGCGGTAGCCAAACCAGTGCTACGAACGAACCTACTCAAGTGACTACCATCCAAACTTATGAATTCGGTGGTGTAACTCCCGAAGCGTTTTGTCAAAAACGCGTAGAACTAGCGGAGGACATCAAAGGCGAAGAGAACTTTAAAGAACAATGGGGTTTGGAAGCGATCAATGCGCACCAGGCTTATGCAAATCTTCGTCTCGCAAAGGGCCCCGACGCTCGTCCTGGATACGGAACTACTGTGAGTTTCATAGATACAGGTGTAAATGAGAACTATCCGTCACTATCTTCAAGTTTGACTGGCCAGACAAAACGGGAACTTCTATACGGCGTTGACAATGAAGACGGTACAACTTTTTCCCATGGCACAGCAGTCTTGAGTGTTGTCGGTGCCGCACCGGATAGTTGGAACGATATGAATACCACACGCCAGAATCTCATTGAGGCTAACTTTCAGGGTGTCGCTTGGGCAACAAACTGGGTGATGGTTGCAATTCGCTTGGGGTCCGGTTCTTCAAGAAGACCCTACAACCCTGTAAGTTTAGCGGATCTCTTGGCACGTGACACTAAATTTGAAACGTGGATAAAGATTGCCTCCGGTCAAGATCCAATGTACTCATATATCAGTAATATTGATGTCCTCAATTTAAGCTTTGGTTTTGATGGTATCACTGACAATTACACGGAAACTGACCTACGCGCCAACTTTTCAAACGCGATTGAAGCTCTTGAACAAAAGAATGTCAGCGAAAAGACAATAGTTGTGATTGCTGGCGGTAACGCAAACAACAGACCGTGCACAGCGGGAACTCACAACTGCGTACAAGGGGAAATAGATGCCAAGTCGGTGGAAGTTTTTCCTGGGTTGCCAGCACAAATCCCGGAGCTTCGTGGGCATGTCATCTCAGTAGTCGCTACGAAGACGGATGGAATAATTACGGATTTCTCCAATTTTTGCGGAATTGCAGCGGATTGGTGTATAGCGGCACCAGGAGAAGAAATTTCGGTTGCATACTTTGGACCAAACAAGACTAATCCAAATATTTCAGCACAGGGAATTTTCAAGGGCGCAGGCACATCGTTCGCGGCACCGTTCGTCTCCGGTGGACTCGCGTTAATGAAACAACTGTTTCGCGGCCAGTTGTCGAATACCGCACTGGTTACGCGTCTTTATAGTACCGCGAACAAAACAGGCGAATATGCAGATAGAAGTATCTATGGGCAAGGTTTGATGGATCTCGGTGCTGCAACGTTGCCAGTTGGTATAGAGACATTGCAGCTTGGCGATGCCGTTGGACAGAATGGCAGTGACATTCGATCAACCAGCATACGTTTGGGTTCTGCTTTTGGTGACGGATTCGGACGTTCGCTAGTCGGAAGGGAAATTGTGACTTTCGATCAACTCGGTGCTCCGTTTTGGTTTAGACTTAATGGCTTAGCGCAACGGACAACTCCTGAGTCTGCTCAGACACAACTTCGAAATTTATTGTCACAGCGTCGAATTACTCGATACATTGCGGACCAAAGAATAAGTTTCACTCCGGGTAGAGCTGGCGGAACAATAGAGCGTTTTTCTGGAATCCCGCAATTACAACTTAGAATTCTTGAGCCGCTGAACGGGGATAAGAACGGACACCTGAGCCTTGCCGAAAAATCGATAACACTTGGGTTAACGGGAATAAATGGAACGGCTGTTACAGCATTTACAACTCACGGAATTTCGGGGATTAAACCGGTATCTGGAATTTCACTTTCGTGGCGACCAAATCGCAAGTACTTGATTTTTAATACAGGATGGCTTGCAGAGAAATCATCCTTGCTTGGAACCGATGCAACCGGAGGGTTCGGACGTTTTACCTCCAATTCGATCTTTAGCGGCATTCGAACTGAGTTCGGGTTCAATGACTGGCAAATTACAGCCGCAGCAGAGATGGGTATGGCGGTACCCAACTACGAAAAATCTATAATCAGGCGAGTAACCCCACTTTTATCAAGTGCGTACAAGTTAAGCGGGAAGCGCCATCTTGGGAATGGTGGTTCGTTTTCAATTTCGCTATCCCAGCCTTTGCGGGTCGAAAAAGGCAAGACCTCACTCAGCATTCCGGTCGGGCGCACCAAAGCGGGGGGAATATTGTTCTCTCAAGCAACAGCGGATTTGACACCTTCTGGCAGGCAGTCAAACCTAGCTTTTGAGTGGTATCAGCCTATGACTCGAAACAGTGAAATTTTACTGAACACCACATGGATTCACGAGCCGGGACACAGTAAAAGCGTGAATGATGAATTGCGGGTGATGGCTGGTTGGAGTTCCAAATTCTGAATTTAAATACAGGAAAGAAGAAACGCTTGAATGCGTACTGTCCAAAGGCATGTTAATTTTTTACTGGAAATTTAAGTGGTTGGTATTATTAGCGAACCGTTGAGGATGCTACAGCCATGCGATTTGAAAGCATTTTGAAACTTGAAACTTGATGAGTTATTAACTCTTAACCTCAACTTTGTGTACATTACGATAGCCCTTAGGCAAGTATGTACCTCTCAAAGTTCTCTCACCTAGATATCGCTCACGTTCGATACGTTTCAGTCGAAGATGTTGTCGTCCAGAATGAATGATCAGGTCTTGATTCGCTGAAAACACTTTAACAAATCTGATGCTTTCCCCATTTAGTCTGGCTGCTTTGGGAATGGTGATCATTCTTACTCCGCCACCTTTCATCTGAACTGGCAAATCTTTAATTGGATAGATCAACAGACGCGCTACGTTTGTGATTACTGCGACGTACTGGGAAAAATCATCTATTCGTTCGATAGGCAGGGGTTCGTATCCGTCTTTGATGGTGAGAATTGCTTTGCCGGAACGGTTCTTGGATACTGCATTACTTAGCTTGCAAACAAATCCGTTTCCTTCACTTGAAACCAGCAGGCAGTGAATGTTCTCGCTGCCAAGAAGCAGCCCTGTAAATCTAGCGTCTGCGGTTGGATTGAGCATCTTGGTTAGAGGTTCACCGTAAGATCGGGCGGATGGAAGCTTGTGAACCTGTAAGGTATACATTCGTCCAGTCGAATCCATGCAAATCAGAGACTCGTTCGATTTTCCAGTTGTAGATACCAGGAATTCGTCGCCTTCTCGATAGATCAATTGATCAGCATCTATTTCGTGTCCCTTGGCGGACCGAATCCAACCGCTTTTGGATAGAACGACGGTAATCGGTTCCGATGGATTCAGTTCCTCAGAGGTAAATGCCCGTGCGGCTTCTTTTTCGCGAAGCGGTGAACGTCGTTCATCGCCATACTTATCCGCCGCTGCCTCAATTTCCTGGATCACCAGCAGTTTCAATCTACTGTCCGAATCGATCGTCGCTTTGAGTTCATCACGCTCTTTTCGGAGCGAAAGTTGTTCCTCACGAATTTTGATTTCTTCGAGCCTCGCCAACTGCCGGAGCCGAATTTCCAGAACTGCCTCTACTTGCCGCTGACTCAGCCTAAATCGGTTCATCAATTCAGTCTTCGGTTCATCTTCAGTTCGAATGATGTGAATGATTTCGTCAATATTGAGAAATACGATGAACAGCCCATCCAGAATATGCAGCCGGTCCAAGATAAATTCCAAGCGACTTCTGAGACGTCTGAGGATGGTGTTCTTTCTGAATATGAGCCAATCCGCAAGTAGCTTTTTCAGATTGTGAACCTGCGGTTTTCCATCGAGTCCGATTAGGTTCAGATTGACTCGGTAGCTTTTTTCAAGATCGGTTGTCGCGAAAAGATGACGCATCAGCGCGTCGCAATCGATTCGATTGCTGCGTAATTCGAGTACGAGACGGGTCGGGTTCGTTTCATCACCTTCGTCTCGTAAATCTACGACCATCGGCAATTTTTTTGCAAGCATCTGAGTGGCGATCTGCTCCATGAGTTTGGCATCTGATACTTGATGCGGGATACCCTCAATAATGATGGAATTCCTTGCCTTTGTCCACACAGCTCGCTGCCGAACAGATCCTCCTCCGGTTTCATACAATTTCAGCAGTTCTGCAGCCGGGGTGATGATTTCAGCGTCAGTCGGAAAGTCGGGACCTTTAATGATTTCGCACAATTCCTTGATGCTGGAAGATGGTTTTCGAAGAAGAGTAATGCTGGCAGCGGCTACTTCTCGAATGTTGTGCGGAGGGATATCTGTCGCCATGCCCACCGCGATACCGGAAGCTCCGTTCAGCAATATGTTCGGTAACTGAGCTGGCAGTCTTTTGGGTTCTTCCAGAGTACCGTCAAAATTGGGTGCCCAGTCAACGGTTCCTTTTGAGATTTCTTCAAGCAGCACTTGGGCATAAGGCGTGAAACGACACTCCGTATATCGCATTGCTGCAAATGACTTCGGATCGCTTGCTGAACCCCAGTTTCCTTGACCGTCGATGATGGGATAACGGTAAGTAAAAGGTTGCGCCATCAAGACCATTGCTTCATAGGCAGCGCTGTCACCATGCGGGTGAAACTTGCCAATGACGTCGCCGACTGTGCGTGCAGACTTTTTGAATTTCGCAGTGGCATTCAACCCGAGTTCGGACATCGCGTAAATGATTCTTCTCTGAACCGGCTTGAGTCCGTCCGCAATGTGCGGAAGAGCACGGTCAAGAATGACATACATCGAGTAGTTGAGGTAGGCTTTTTCCGCAAATTCCTCCAGCGGAATGGATTCTTCCTGAGGGGATTGAGGGTTATCCAATAGGGTTAGATCAAGAGTCATGTCAGATCTGCGCCTGATTTCCAACGCTGGTTAGCCAGTCTTTTCGTTCTGCTGTCTTCTTTTTTGCAAGCAGCATGTCGAGTGTGTCGTTTATTCTAGTCCAGGAATCGGCTTGCAGACGTATGAGTCGTCGAGTATCGGGGTTCATGGTGGTTTCTTTCAACTGAGAAGGATTCATTTCACCGAGTCCTTTGAATCGCTGCACCGTTATATTTGCTTTCGGTTTGGCCTTTTTGATGTTTGAGGTAACGTGTTCGAGTTCTTCATCATCCAGTGCGTAATGGACATCCTTGCCTGCATCAATTCTGTAAAGGGGAGGCATGGCGACATGAACTCGACCCTCTTCGACTAGAACTTTAAAATGTTTTACGAACAGCGCGCACAGCAATGTAGCGATATGTGCACCATCGGAGTCAGCGTCTGCCAGGATACATACCTTGCCATAGCGCAAACCATTGGTTTGGGTTGAGCCAGGATCGACACCTAACGCCACAGCAATGGAGTGAACTTCTGCTGAGGCGAGCACTTCTCCCGATGCGACTTCCCAAGTGTTCAAAATTTTCCCACGTAACGGCAGAATCGCCTGAGTTACACGATCACGTGCCTGTTTTGCGGAGCCGCCTGCAGAATCGCCTTCGACCAAAAACAGTTCTGTATCGCTGATGTTTGCACTTGTACAATCGGAAAGTTTGCCGGGCAATGCTGGGCCGATTACGGTTTTCTGTCGTTCGACTTTCTTGCTGGATTTCTCACGCAGTCGTGCATGTTCGATGGATAGCTGAGCAACGCGTTCTGCCGCGGCGACATGTTGATTTAGCCATAGACTGAAGGCGCTTTTGGCAATGGAAGAAAGCGATTTCCCCACCCGTCTTGAAGACAGTCGTTCTTTGGTCTGGCCCGTGAACTGAGGATTTTCCATTCGAACTGAGAGAATATAACTACAGTAACGCCAGACATCCTCAACGGAAATACGAAGTCCCCTGGGTAACAGATTGCGAAACTCGCAAAATTCTCGAACAGCATCGGTTATACCAGTCCTGAAACCATTTACGTGGGTTCCCCCCAGTTCTGTTGGAATCAAGTTGACGTAACTCTCCGCCACGATCTCACTAGCATTCGGTGTCCAGGCAACCACACAATCGACCTGTGTATCATCCGCCATTCGATGAACGACAATTGGCTCTTCCGGGATTCTTTCGCTACCGTTCAGTTGGCCGATCAGGTAGTCTCCCAAGCCTTCTTCGAACTTCCAACTCTCATTATTTTCTGGGTTGATTTCGTCAGAGAATACAAGCTCCAGTCCAGGGCAGAGTACAGCTTTCGCGAGCATCAACCGCTTTAGATTCTTGACCTTGAATCGGACCGAGTCGAAAAACTGCCGGTCTGGCCAGAACTGAATTCTGGTGCCGGTTTTCTTTTTTGCTACAGTTCCGATTTTAGTGAGTTCCTGATCAACTTCGCCATCGGCAAAATCAATTCGATATAAGCCCCCATCACGTTGAATTTCAACTTTGAGTCTGGTGGAAAGAGCGTTCACTACGGAAACTCCGACTCCGTGCAAACCTCCGGAGTGCATGTAGTTCTTTGATGAAAACTTGGCGCCGGAATGTAGATGCGTCATGATGACCTCAACTCCGGAAACACTTTCTCCCTGATGAATGTCGATGGGTATGCCTCTGCCGTCGTCTGCTACGCTGAGCGACTGGTCGGCATGAAGAGTCACTTCAATTTTGGAGCCATAGCCCGCTATAACTTCATCAACACTGTTATCGATGACTTCCTGGGCGAGGTGATTGGGATTCTCGATCTGGGTGTACATACCCGGTCGCTTGCGAACGGGTTCAAGCCCAACCAGGACTTCAATAGAGGAAGCGTCGTAGACGGCAGTCAAGTTACGTGTGAAACCTGAAAAACAAAACAGGAAAGATACACCCCATTATACCCGTTCAGCAGAACGAATCTCAATACTCATAGTACTCCTGATTTCGCCTTTGAGCAGCATGTCAGTATTTGTGAATCCTGTTCAAGACAATTCAATGGCGAAAACTGAAATTTTCGAAATACTATCATATAACCTGAAATTTGCAATTTGTATGAAAGTCAGTTGGGAGAATATCTAATGCAAAAGGCAGGAATGGGAAACCAGAGTGGAAATCGGACAACGATTGACTGGAAAGCGAGTGGAATTCCGCAGTTTGATCTTTCTGAAATCCCGCATTGGACAGGCGAGCAGGACTTGATTGATCAATATCAGTCCGATGGTGCCGTGTTGATGCGTGGAATATTTCGCGACTGGGTGAAGAGTCTGCAACAGGGTTTGCAAAAAAATCTCGATGCACCTGACGACTATGCATTCCCTAGTGAAAGCACTCCGGATGGCGCACCGGGACGCTTTTTTGACAGCTACTGTAACTGGCTGCTGATTCCAGGATATCTTGATTATGTGAGTCATTCTTGCGCGGCTTCAATGGCTGGCCAGCTGATGCACGCCGATGAGGCACAATTCTTTCACGAACATGCATTTTGCAAAGAACCCGGTACTCAGCGAGCCACACCCTGGCATCAAGACATGCCTTACTATTGCGTCGATGGGAAACAGACAGTGAGTCTCTATGTTGCGCTTGATGATACTCCAGCAGAAGTCGCAGTACGATTCGTTCGAGGCTCTCACCAATGGGGTAAACTGTTTCATCCAGTTGCTTTCTTGGATGGCTCTGGCTTTGAATCACAAGGCATGCCAATGGAGTTGGTACCGGATATAGACCACAGTCCTGAAGAGTATGACATTCTTGCCTGGGACCTGGAACCCGGAGACTGCATTGCATTTAATTTTTTGACTTTACATGGCACGACAGCGGGCGAAGTGAAATCTAGAAGGCGAGCAGTATCTACCCGATGGCTGGGAGATGATGTGGCATACTGCGAACGTCCAGTCGAAACTTCGCCACCCTATCCGGATATCGGGTTGCAACCTGGAGATCGAATGAGAGAGGACTGGTTTCCAATATTGTGGCGTCGCGGTCGATAGGCAATAGCCCAGTTTACGATTGACTGGTTTTGACCTCTGACTTGGTTGAACACGAAAACTGGATGCGTCGGGCGCTGTATCTGGCTCAATGCGCATATCAGAAGGATGAAGTACCCATCGGTGCTGTCGTCGTACTGGATGGAAGAATCATTGGCGAAGGTTACAATCTTACGATGTCAAATTGTGACCCAAGTGCGCATGCGGAGATTATTGCGTTGAGGTCAGCAACTGCGGCAATTAACAATCATCGACTTCCGGGAGCCAGAATGTACGTCACCATCGAACCCTGTGCGATGTGTGCTGGTGCTGTCATTCAATCAAGACTGGATACCGTGATATATGGAGCGACTGACTCCAAGGCAGGTGCTGCAGGTTCGGTCCTGAATGTGTTGCAAAATAACACTCTGAATCACCAATGCGAGGTGGTCGGAGATATTCTGAGCGATGAATGTGCACAGTTGGTGCAGGAATTTTTTAAAGCGAAAAGAAAATCCACTTTCTAGCGGGCTTGGCTAAGTCTGAAGCGACTCGAATTATTCGAATTCTTATACAATACCATGATCGCCCAGCCGGCAATCTGTGGAGGGGTACCGAAGTGGACATAACGGCGCGGACTCGAAATCCGTTGGGGGCGCAAGCTCCACGTGGGTTCGAATCCCACCTCCTCCGCCACACAGTCAAGCCGGGTGATGCGCCCGTAAAATTCGCTTGTTGTTCAGACCGTCAATCTGCTATCGCAAGTTGCGTCTTAGGGATAGTAATTCCGTTATCCCAAGCCACTGAAAAATGTGCCAGAGGAAAAGCCATTACCCGCTGCTGCATCCTGAGTTCATCAACCGAAATGTCATGACATCGTAACCGCCCGCTGTTAAGGCCCCACGTTCAGCTTGCGAATGATAGAACTGAAGTTGTTGCAGAACCTTTCATTTCTGGCAGGCACGTCAGTGCCATGAGTTTAAATTTCAGTCAGAGAGATAGTCGGGTTAAATTAGAAATTTGTGCGACTCTGCGCTTCTTGAATCTCTAACGGCCAAGTACTTTTGATGAATGCAATAATAGCTATGACCTCCTGATCGCTCATAACATCGCTATAGGCCGGCATATCTGTCGGATAGTTTGGACCGGCAATTGCTCCCACTCCTAGTTTGGTTAGAGTGAAGAGTAGTTCATCGGAATGATGCCAAGTATGTCCAGAAGCGTCATGCGGCGGTGCGGGCAGTTTTCCTTCGGAGTTTCGTTTGGTCCAATTTGGCTGACCTTCAAGCTCGACTCCGTGACATTCTGCGCAATGTTCTGCATACAGTTGCTTGCCTTGAGTCGTCAGTGTGAAATTGGTAGGATCAGCAATTACGGCTTGGTCAGAGGCAACAGGACTCCAGACAGACCAAAGACTGCACAGACCTACTAGAACAAGGCTTGAAATTTGAAAGAATAGTGGTTGCTTCCGCTTGATCAAGTGCGAATGCTTTGCTTCAGGTGCCATAGGTTTTCGATAACGCATCAATTATTAGAACTAAATTGTACAAAAAATCTACAAGAATCGAGCATATTAAAATTTATAAAAAGTAAGTTCTATACATGTGATGAAATTTGAATATGCCCATTCAACTAGGGCGTTCACTCGAATCACAAAACCGCCATCACCAATGCATAGCGTGCAGTTTTACCAATACCGATAAAAACCGCTGCTGAAATCCAGTTCAAGCGAACCCATCCCGCTGCGACGCACAGCACATCTCCTACAAACGGAACCCATGCCAGCATTAGGATCGGAGCGCCATACAGACGTATTCTTATCACAGCTCGTTGTAAATTGGGTTTGTTGAGTCGATGGGCAGGTATGATTCGACCCATGGCGTAACTCACCATTCCGCCGAGAGTATTACCGACAGTTGCGGTAGCAAGCAAAATCCAGAATCCATGTTGCGAAACGTGGTCGAGATAAACGAGCAATGCTTCCGACCCGCCGGGCAGGAGTGTAGCCGCTAAGAAAGCGCTGAAGAACAAAGCCGTCAGGTCCATTTGGGAACAATCCTATGTGGCTTAATTAAGGAAAGGTGCGTTTTTGTCAATGGCGGAGAGGGAGGGATTCGAACCCTCGGTACGCTATTCACGCACACACGCTTTCCAGGCGTGCACCTTCGGCCGCTCGGTCACCTCTCCCAATTAATTCTGACTGAATCTGAGAAGTTATGCAGTCTATCTAAACCGCAAACCCTTGAGTGTTTGGTCAGCGGTGCTGATTATAGTGACTTCGTACATTACCGTGTTGAACAACTGCCACAGCAATCAGCGCAGGCTTTGTACTTATGACACGGCTGGAAATTAAGGTACCCTAGAATTTTGCCACTCTGTCCATGGTTTCAGGATCTAAAAATCCTCGAACAGTTGCTTCAGTTTCAAGATTCATTGCCATTTCAATATTTGAAACTGCCACTTGGCGGAGAACTCGCTTCAGGTCCTTCACTGCGTTTCTTGGAAGTGCTGCAATACGTTCAGCTGTATCCTGTGCAAATTCGAAGACGCTGTCGTTCGCTACGACTTTCCACGCAATTCCCAATTCCAAGGCTTCGGGTGCGCTGAATTGTTCTCCCAGCAACATCAATTCTTTGGTCTTCACCAGTCCGATCATTAAAGGCAGCAGTGAGGTTACACCTCCAGTTGGAAACATTCCCCATTTGAGCTCAGGAAAGAAACACTTCGTATTTTCTGCGAATACCGCCAAATCGCAATTGATTGCCCACTCCAGTCCTCCACCGACAGCCCAGCCATGAATCGCGCCAACCACAACCTTCTCACCTAGAACAATACGGCGAGTAACATCCTGGATGGTTTCAATAAATTTTTCTGCCTCTGCCCGGCTCTTCGACTGATTCTGAAAATCTTTGAGATCGTCTCCAGCACAAAATGCGCGGCCAACTCCTCTAAGCACAATTGCGCCAATTTGTGGATCTGTATTTGCGGCATCCAGTTCCTGTCGAAGGTCGGATAGCAGTTCGGCATTCAACGCATTTAGACGTTGTGGTCGATTCAGTGTCAGAGTGCGAACTTTATTGTGTGTAGCGGACAAAACTGTATCAGTCATTACGGGTCCTCCCGAATCAATCTTTGTGTTTTTCCTTCCGTACGCGGAAGATAGTAGGGCGAAACGAGATTTACGCGAACAGAAGCTCTAACGTTGAATTTAATGGCGCGTTCAATATCTTCGGCCAGACGTTTACTCGGCGTAACATCTCTAAGCAGCTCTGCCTCAATTTCCAGTCTGTCGTATGGCACTTTCCCTCGCAGACGAATGCGAAACTCTCCAGACAATTCCGGGAAATTGTTGATTACACCTCCCACCGCAGATGGGTAGATATTAACGCCCCGGACTACGATCATATCGTCGGTGCGGCCTAGTACTCGAAACCTAGGTGTTGTTCGGCCGCATGCACATTTGTCGGTGCCGGTGACAACAACTACGTCGTTTGTACGGAATCGAACCAGCGGTTGGGCTTGCCGTGCCAAGTGGGTGAGCACTAGTTCACCACTATTTCCTTCTTGCCAAGCGACAACGCTATCATCAATCGGATCAACAATTTCAGCATGTAGAACATCATGACCAACAAAGTGAAGGTCATTATTTTTGTCACATTGTCCCGCAAAATTACTGAATACATCGGACACCCCGTAGTTTGCGTTTCTGACAGCATATCCCCAGGTCTCTTCAAGCCGTCGTCGAAAACCTGTATTGTCGAGGCCGGCCTCACCTCCAAAAAGTCCCAATCGCAGTCCTAGGTCTTGCGGTTGTATCCCGGGAAAATATTCACAGATCGTTTTTTCGAGAACTGCAGGATAGGAGGGTGTAGATTGAATGGCATCGACTTTCAGATCAAGAACGGTTTGAATCAACAGCTCACTATTTCCGATACCGAAGGGAATGACCGTTGCTCCCGTTGCTTCGAGGGATAGATGATCCGTTACTCCACCCATCCACATTTGGTAATTCAGACAGTGGATTACTAAATCTCCAGGCCGAAGCCCCGAAGCTCGATAACTTCTAGCGCCTATCTGAGCAGTCTGGTCCGCGTCCGCACGGGTCAAAGCCACATTCATGGCTTGGCCAGTCGTTCCAGAGGTACGGTGAACTCGAATCAGTTGACTGGATTGAGCGGCTAGATAATTACCAAAAGGCGGATATGCGACTTGAGACTCGCGAAGCATCTCCTTATCGCAGAGTGGCAGATTCGAAATGTCCTGAAGTTTTTTTGGAACTCGAACACCATCCCAGAGCTGCTGATAGAAACCGGAGTTTCCAGCTATGTAGTGTCGTTGCGATTCCCACCTTCTGTGTTGCAGTTTTGCGATTTCCAAAGCAGGCAGGAAATCTTCGTTACCGAAATTCAGCATGTCCAAGTTTCCTGATGAAATTCGTAGATCAGATTTAATTTCGGTATTCTACATGATATTCAGACTACGCAAAGTTCGGCACAATCGCAAGCTCAGCCAACTGCGAACTCGAAGGGTAGGTGCGGGCAATTGAAATTGAGACTAATGAATTGGTCGGGGTGAGTGGATTCGAACCACCGGCCCCTGCCTCCCGAAGGCAGTGCTCTGCCAGGCTGAGCTACACCCCGATTGAATTCTGGATCAGTAGTTGCGATTGCAAGCAAATTCCGCCAGATTGATAAGCGATTCTTGAAAGAGTGAATGAGGGAGAAAGTCTATTTCCTCCGTTGCACGACGACTGTACTCACGGGCAAGCTCGACAGTATATTCAAGTGCACCGGAAGAGGCAACGATTTCGCATATTTCTTCGATATTGGCTTCGTTCGGATGTCGAACTGCAATCTCAATGATCTTACGCTGGGCAGCACTTCCGTTGTCTCGTGCATAGATTAATGGCAGAGTCAATTTCCCTTCAGTCAAATCATCTCCAGCCTTCTTGCCGATGGTTGCTGTATCACCTGCATAATCCAGATAATCATCAATCAACTGAAACGACAAACCAAGTTTGCTTCCATACGCCGCCATCTGCTGTTGGACTTCATCCGATTGATTGGCAATAATCGCACCCATTTTCGCTGCTGCCCAAAATAAAGACGCGGTTTTTCGCTCTATGGTCTCGAAGTACTGCTTCTCGGTCGTGTCGGCCGTCTGTAACTGTTCTAGTTGCATGATTTCGCCTTCTGAGATTCTACGTGTCGCGCTCGCCATCACATCAAAAATTGGCAACTGGTTGACGATTACCAGCATCTCAAAGGATCTGGAGTAAAAGAAATCGCCGACCAAAACGCTGGCGGGATTACCCCATATCGAATTGGCGCTGGCACGGCCTCGCCGCAAGCTTGACTCGTCGACTACGTCATCATGAAGCAGTGTAGCCACGTGAATGAATTCCAATATCGCTGCTAGGGTGATGTGGTGCGGCCCTTCATACCCGAATGCGCGTGCACTTAGAAAGACCGTGATTGGGCGCAGTTTTTTTCCTCCGTACCCAATTATGTGTTTGCCAATCTCCTGAATAAGCGGAATTTTTGAATCCAGCGCTTCCAAGATGTATGCCTGCACCTGTTCGAGGTCATCACGAATGACCGATTGAATTTCGGACAATAGAGGATCGGACGACGCCTGTTTCAAACCCACCTGATTAACGTTGTAAGTAGCCATCAAACTTGGGTGCAGGTGATTTCATATCAGCAGTGACTATTACCGGGAGAGATTCGCAGAATATGCGCTTTTAAGATACCGGTCAATTTACCGACAATTTCAAAATTGATTACCGATCAGGCAGGAATGCGACGATGAAACGCCTCAATCAAAGTACCCTTATCCATGTATTCGAGTTCTCCGCCGAGCGGTAGGCCGCGTGCCAGTCGGGTGGCTGTAAACCCGCGTTTGGAGAGCAAATCCGTAAGATAATCTGCCGTTGCGTCGCCTTCCAGTGTGATGTTCGTCGCCAATATGATTTCCTTTATCGGATGTTGGCTGAGCGTTTTGAGCAATTCTTCAATGCCTAAATCGTCAGGGCCAGTACCGTCCAGAGGTGAAATTCTGCCCATAAGCACGAAATACAGCCCCCGGTAGGCGCCGGCGTCCTCGAAAGACGCTAAATCTGCAGGCGTTTCAACTATGCACAGTTGAGAATGGTCGCGAGAGGGTGAAGAGCAAATGTTGCAGATTTCAGATTCACTGAAATTATTGCACTGCCGGCAATGGCGAACGTTGTCCACTGCAACTCGCAATGTCGATGCGATTTCTGCGGCACCATAGCGATCGCGAGCGAGTAACTGAAAAACGAATCTCTGCGCGGTTCGAGGTCCTACTCCAGGCAATCGACGAAATGCCTTCATCAAGTCTTCGACTGCCTTCGAGACTGTCATCTTTTTTGGGGTTGAGCACTAGACAATGTCAAGCAGGCCAGTTCGCGATCGGCAGTTTGACACCGGCTGTCAAGTTGGCCATTTTTTCATGGCTTGCGTCTTCGACTCTACGTACAGCATCATTGATGGCGCCGGCGACCAGGTCTTCCAGAGCTTCGCGATCATCCATTAGGCACTCATCAATGACGACGTTGGAAACATCATGCCGTCCATTCATTTCCACTTTAACCAGTCCGCCGCCTGATACGCCGACAATTCTCTGTTTGTCCAAGTCGGCCTGAACTTTCTTCATTTCTGCTTCGAATTCCGATGCTTTCTTCAGAAAATCCCCTAATTCTTTCATTTGATTCCCTCATTCATGGGTTGATCTACTTTTATGGCTGCTGGTCGCACCGAGCCTTCTTCGATTCTTGCATTGAATTCTTCATGCAGTATTCTGGGTATTTCTTCCTGCTCAATTTGATTTTTCGCTTGTGTTATGCGTTCTTCGTGTTCTTGGTTCAGGCGTTTTTCCAGCGAATCATTGCTGCTTGTTTCAGTTCGGACTATCAGTTCTATGTCCGTGCCGAAACTCTCGCGCAATATTTTTTTGAGATTATCCGGATTCTGTGCTCGCATCATGGATGTAGGAGCATCTTCAGGTGCAACTAGAATTATTGTATTACCTGAACGATTCTGAAACGACAGTTTCCGTGCAAAAAGTCCAACCGGCCCATTCAGTTTATCGGAATTTTTCGCGAATTCAAGCCAGTCTTCCGAATTTTCAATACCCTTGAATTGAGTCGAAGAGGATTGCGTTTGGGCGACAAGTTCAGACGCTGCCATAGCCGTTTCGCTCTGCTGAGCTCTCGCCTCCTGCATGCGAGGAGTTGCAGTGGCTGTCGCAGTCGGGCTCGCAGAGGATTCATACGCGGCCGCGACCGGCGGGTGTGCGGGTGGATCTCCCACATTCGGTTTAGCCGCCAGCGATTGCGGATGAAATGCCAGCATTCGCATCAACACCATCTCGAATCCAATACGAGGCTCCGGTGCAAGTGCCAAGTCACGTTTTCCAATGAGTCCAATCTGGTAATACAACTGAATTTCTTCTGCTGAAAGCAACGGATCCAGTTCCAATAAATCCTTGATGTCATGTTCTTTGGCTTTCACCACAGCTGGTGCGATCTTCAGCAGGGAAAGGTCATGTAACTTGAGTAGCATCTCGTCTAGCGCACTTTCAAAATTTACCGAACGCTCGCACATATTCTCAATGGTACTGAGGACTGTATCGGCCTGTTGATTTGCGAGTGCCGTGAGAAGTGACTGCAGATATTCCTGCGATATCATGCCGAGCATTTCGCGTACTGGTGCTTCCAGCAGATTTCCGTGGGTATAGGAGATTGCCTGGTCAAGAATGCTGAGACCGTCGCGCATGCTGCCTCTGGACTGTCTGGCAATTCCGCGGAGTGCGGCAGGCTCGAATTCAATGTTTTCTTGCTGGAGAATTTTTTCAAGCTGACTACTGATTTCAGCAGTGTCCATGGCTCTGAGATTGAACTGGATGCAGCGCGAGAGAACAGTTACGGGCAGTTTTTGGGGATCGGTTGTCGCCATCAGGAACTTCACGTGTTCGGGCGGTTCTTCCAGCGTTTTCAGCAGCGCATTGAAACTGTGACCTGAAAGCATGTGAATTTCGTCGATCAGATAGATCTTGTATCGACCAGAAGTCGCTCTGTAGGGGACACTCTCCAGAAGAGTGCGGGTATCTTCAACTTTGGTTTTGGATGCAGCATCGACTTCGATCAGATCAATGAACCTCCCCTCGTCTATCTCCATACAGGCATTGCATTCGTTGCAAGGATTGGAACTGACGCCCCGGTCACAGTTCAGTGCTTTCGCCAGTATACGCGCCAGTGTCGTCTTGCCGACGCCGCGCGTGCCTGTAAACAGGTACGCGTGATGCAGCCTTTCATTGTCGAGTGCATGTGCGAGGGTACGAACGACGTGATCCTGACCGACAACTTCTTCAAAGTGCTTTGGGCGCCATTTTCTGGCTAGAACAAGGTAACTCAATCTCAAATTTTTCCGACTTACGGAAATCCCCATTGTATGCAGGTTTGAATGGAGGCGGTTTCGATTCGCTGAATCGCAGTGCCCGCATCAGCTGTTACGGCTGCTTCCTTCCGGACCTGACCGGGTTCACAACCTATCGTCACGGCAGTAGCGAACCGTCCCCGCCATTTTTAATTTCTGGAAAGCAATTTGCCAATCCCTTTTTGTTGCATTATAGGGAATATAACCAGTTCCGAATTGTTCTTGCCGATGAAATGCTAGAGGTAAGTGAGTTCTAAGTATCCGCAATCCGTTGCAATTCTGTACCTGCTATACTGAATGTGGGCGAATTTACTTGATTGCTCAATTCTTTTCGGATTACATTCAAAATTTGCCTAAAAAAATTGACGGAACTGAATGAAATTAGTATCATTTTATGTTTCACATTTTTTACGTCTGAAAATCTTCTAAAGAATATTAAAGTTCGCTATGTACGCAATCATTGAAACCGGTGGAAAACAAGTTCGAGTTAAACCAGGAATAAAAATTCGGGTGGAAAAACTCAAGGCCGAAGTCGGGGAAAACTTCCAGTTCGACAACGTTTTACTTGTCGCAGGAGATAACGAAACACTAGTCGGAAATCCGCATGTCGAAAGCATGCCGGTAATCGGAAAAGTTCTGGACCACGGTCGAGGCGACAAAATTCGTGTGATCAAAATGAAACGTCGAAAGAATTATCGCAGAACTCAGGGACACAGGCAGGGCTACACCGAGCTTCAGATTGTCAGTATAGGCGACATATTGATGGAGGAAGCACCTGCTGCAGCCGAAGAAGAAGTGATCACAGCAGTAGAAGATACTGATTCAGACGAAAGCTAAAGGAACATTTCATCGGGTTTGAGGTAGATCAGTCATGGCACACAAGAAAGCGGGCGGCAGTTCCAGAAATGGACGCGATTCAGTCTCCAAGCGATTGGGAGTCAAACGCTACGGTGGTGAAGCTGTTCGATCCGGCAATATCATTGTTCGGCAGCGAGGCAGCACATTTCACCCGGGACCCAATGTCGGGATGGGCAACGACTACACATTGTTTGCGAAAGCGGACGGAAATGTGAAGTTTGAGGTGAAAGGCCCGATGCGCAAAAAAACCGTTACCGTCATATCTGTATAGCAATCCTTTAACGACCGATTTAGTGTCGGTCGAATTCCAATTAAGAGCGGTCGTACGCGTCTTTCAATCAAAGGTGCGCGCAGTTGTTTGTTGACGAAGCACAAATCAACGTTACTGCCGGACACGGCGGAGCCGGATGTCTGTCGTTCAGACGTGAAAAGAATGTTCCCCGCGGTGGCCCGGACGGTGGTGATGGCGGCAAGGGCGGCAGCATTTATCTGATTTCAGATCCTCATTTGAACACGCTGGTTGATTTTCAGTTTGAACGAATCTATCAGGCGGAAAACGGTCGCTCCGGCAGCGGTCGCGACAGTACTGGACGAGATGGAAATGATTTGCGGATTCCGGTTCCGGTCGGTACCATGGTGTTTGATGCCGAAACGCGGGAGTTGATTGAGGATATCAAGAAGCCGGACGAGAGTGTACTGGTTGCGAAAGGCGGTGTCAATGGAGTGGGCAACGCCCGCTTCAAATCCAGCACCAACCGCACACCGCGTAAAACCACACCCGGCAAGCCGGGTGAAACGAGAATTTTGCGACTTGAACTTCGGCTGCTGGCTGATGTCGGGTTGGTCGGTTTGCCAAACGCCGGCAAATCTTCGTTTATTAGAAAGGTTACCAACGCGACGCCCAAAACTGCACCGTATCCATTTACCACGCTCAAGCCGTCGCTGGGCGTAGCATCGCTAGATCGTGGCCGAAGTTATACGATCGCGGATATTCCTGGATTGATTGAAGGGGCATCCTCCGGCAGTGGTTTGGGAATTCGGTTTCTGAAACATCTTCGACACACGAGATTGCTGTTTCACTTTGTAGATATCGCCGAATCGGACGACCTCGAAGCACTCGTGAATTCCGTAACGACAATCGAAAATGAGTTGGGCGAATTCGATGAGGCACTGCGATCGAGACCACGCTGGCTGGTTCTGAACAAGATTGATTTATTGTCCGTACAAGAAGTTGAACAGAGAATGAAGAATATTGTGGAACAGACTGGCTGGAACGGAGAGTGTGTTGCCGTATCCGCAATTACTGGGGAAGGGTGTAAGAGGTTGGCTGGCATGGCAATGACCTGGCTGGAGAACAATCCGGCGGAGGTGCAAGAATCGGAAACTGAGGAAGTGATACTGACATGACCCAGCAATTTGACTGTAGTAAAGCAAAGCGTTGGGTTGTCAAAGTCGGTAGTTCACTGATCACCAATGTCGAGTCTGGAATCAACGCAGATCGAATTTGCTCGTGGGCGAATCAGATTGCATCGCTGAAGGACCAGGGCTTGGAAATTGTGCTGGTATCCTCGGGATCCATTGTGGAGGGCATGAAACGACTCGGCTGGAAAGAGCGCCCTCATGAAGTTCATCTGCTTCAGGTAGCGGCTGCGGTTGGACAAATGGGTCTGGTTCGTACCTACGAGATCGCATTCGAACAATTTCACTACCAGACAGCACAAGTGCTGTTGACCAATGCTGATCTTTCCAATCGCACCCGCTATCTCAATGCTCGCAACACATTGAGGACGTTGTTGGAGATGAATATCGTTCCGGTCGTGAATGAAAACGACGCGGTAACTACGGACGAAATCAAGTTCGGAGACAACGACAATCTTGCGGGATTGGTGGCTAATATCGTAGATGCTGATCTTCTCGTGATTTTGACGGATCAGGTGGGATTGTATGACGAAGACCCTCGCATAAATCCTGCCGCCAACTTGATTCGCGAGGCACAGACTCACGACGAATCTCTTGATGCTGTAGTCGGACCCGGCAGTCAATACGGAAGAGGCGGCATGTTGACAAAACTCGAAGCGGCGCGTAAAGCAGCGCGATCAGGTGCGGCAACGGTGATAGCTTCAGGACTGGAACACAACCAGCTGCAAAAAATTCATTCAGGTGAATTCGACGGCACTCTTTTGTTATCGCAAACCGGGCGCATCACCTCACACAAGCAATGGCTTGCCGGTAGATTACGAATTTCAGGTAAGTTGCATCTTGATCAGGGAGCAGTAAGTGCGTTGCTTGATCAGGGAGGAAGTCTTCTGCCAGTCGGTGTTCGACAGGTCGAGGGAAATTTCAAGAGAGGCGATCTAGTGGTGTGCCTGAATGCCGAGTCAAGAGAGATTGCCAGGGGATTGATCAACTACGACTCCGACGAGGCGAACAATATCAAAGGTCGCCGCACTGATCGTATTGAAAGCATACTAGGGTATGTTCGTGATCACGAACTGATTCACCGGGACAATATGGTGATCATGTGAAGAGATGTAGATTCTCAAGGGCGTGGTCCCAGAATGGGACCTGAAAGACATTTATTTCGGCATGATGCAGTTCATGGGGCTGCAACTGATTGGCCTCACCTTGATCATTTCATTTCCACAAATTGCGTTGTGGCTGCCTACCTATATCTACGGTGGAGGAAACTAGTTCTCCGTAGTTTACCGAGAACTTCGGGGATGCTGTTTATCCGGCTGCGGGTACGTCGGCAGTTGAAAGTTCTTTCAATCTCGCATTCATTCGGCTTTTCAGCCGTGCTGCCTTGTTTTGATGCTGCAAGCCTTTTTGGGCACTGCGATCAATTTTGGAACAGGCCACTCGAAATGCTTCCTGGGATGCATCAAGATCTTTCAATTCGAGAGCTTTGTAAAATTTCTTGATATAGGTACGAACAGATGCGCGTTCACTCATGTTTCGAGTGCGTCGTTTTATATTTTGTCTGGCTCTTTTTCGAGCTTGGAGTGAGTTAGCCAACGGTCTTTGTTCCTTTAATGGTTGTGTGATTACAGATAAAGCGGCAAATATGCTATTTTATGCGTTCATTGTCAATAGTGTACGGCAAATCTGTGAAAATTTTTGCTAATTTACAGAAAATGTTGAAAGCTAGGAGCTTTCAACAGTCGAACAAGCCATCAATCCTCCTAATTTTTTGTAAAAAGTGCGTGACAGCTAATGTTGCACAATTGCTGTGGTCAGCCTAAGATGGATACGACGCCCAGCAAGTTTGTGAGAGAATTGCAACACCTCTATTTCCCTAATAGCTTCAATCCTTACTCGGATCGAGACTTTTTCGTTGGGCGATATTTTACGGTTTTCCGAGTAGACCAAATGTGCTTGAAAAGTGGAATTTGGAGAGAATTTTCAAATCACAACGTCATTTTCCCTCGATTCGGGTGTTTGCACAGCAAGAGACGGTTGAGTTTGCCGAGCTTGACGAAATTCGGGCGCACCGAACCGCCCGCCAACGCAGAACCTGTATCGCTCGGTTGGAAGGCCCCGCCAAGGGGCGAGGTCAGGCGGCCAGCGGCTTGACCAGCGAGCGCATGTTTTGCGGTTGTCCGGCCTCGATGGCAAAACAAGCCGCCGCCAGCATCACCGTCATCGACATGGAGATTCTCAGCGCCATGCGCCGTCAATGGCATTCGTTTTGAAAAATTCCGAACACGTGGTCGTTGGTGATTTGCAAGTCATTGATGTAAATCATGTTTTTTGAGTGCAAAAAAATTGTCCTGAGCCCTTGACAAACACCACCGGTTCTGCGAAAATAACAGTGAACATTGAAGCTTATCAGGAGAATACGCGATGGACGACAGCATCAAGCGATTGCACAGGACGACCTTTTGCGGGCAGCGATTCACGCGCCAGCAATTGGTCGAGGTCCAGCAGACGGTTGACAGTTTTCCGCGCTTAAGTCGCAACGAGTTGGCGCAGACGATCTGTGAGCATTTGGATTGGCGAACGGATGGGGGCGTCAACAGCGCTTATGCGTGTTTGAAGATGCTCGAGGAGTTGCAGGCTGCGGGTGTATTGCGCTTGCCGGGCAAGGATGAGACGAAGGTTCGGGGGGGCCGCAAGCGACTGGAGTTGAGCGAGCGGAGTGAGCCGGGTGCGGCGGTGGTGGCGAGTTTGTCGGAGCTGTCGCCGATTGCGCTGCAGTTGGTGGAGTGCGAGGCGGACAAGGCGCAGTGGAACGAGCTGGTGGATCGCTATCATTATCTGGGCTACCGTCAGCCGATGGGATGTCACTTGCGTTATTTCATTGTTGACAAAGATAACCGGCGGCTGGGTTGTTTGCTGTTTCAGCGGGCCAGTGCGAAGTTGCCGTGCCGGGATGAATGGATCGGCTGGCAACCGGTGCGCTACAAGAAGCGTTTGAAGCAGGTGGTGCAAAATGCGCGGTTTTTGATCTTGCCCTGGGTGCAGGTGTCGAACCTGGCCTCGAAGGCATTGTCGCTGGCGGCACGGTGCATGGCAGACGATTGGCAGACAAGATGGGGCGTGCGGCCGGTGCTGATGGAGACCTTCGTTGAAGCGGCGCGTTTTAGCGCCAGCAGTTATCGGGCGGCGGGCTGGCAGCGGATTGGCAAGACCGTCAAGCGCTCTGACAAGACCATCAAGGATGTGTATGTGATGCCATTGGCGGCCGATGCCCGTCGCATGCTGCTCGAAGGTGAGGCCAAAAAGCCCCGGCGAGTTGCGCCGCGGCAGCCGTCGGTCGGTTCTGCCGATGACCGGTTTGTGCGCATGTGGCGTGATTTTATCAGCATTGCAGCCGCGGTGGCTGAGCAATACGATCGACGCTGGCAACAGCGAAGACGGGTGCTCAATACGTTGCTGATCATGCTGTTTGTGTTCCGTCTGGTGTTTTCAAAGAATCATCAGGGCTATCAGATCACGGTCAACGAATTGTGGGCTCAGAGTCGGCTGCTGGGTGTGGAGCTGCCACAGCCGCAGCCGCCAGTGGCGTCCTCGATGTGTGTCGCCCGCCACAAGCTCGATGAGCAGGTGTTCAAAACAGTCTATCGGCAGGTGCTGGCGCGTTTGGATGAGCACTTGGGTGAGGATGCCCGTCGCGAGTGGTGCGGCCGGCGACTGCTGGCGGTAGATGGGAGCAAAATCAACTTGCCGCGGGCGCTGCTTGAAGCCGGCTATTCCCTGCCTTCCCAGGGTTGTTACTATCCGCAAGGCCTGGTGAGTTGTTTGTACCGGCTGGGCGACCGCATGCCAATGGATTTTGAGTTGCTGTCGCACCTGGACGAACATCAGCCCGCGCTCGGGCATCTGAAATGGTGCCGGGCGGGCGAAGTGGTGGTATACGACCGCGGTTATTATTCGTTCGAGTTGTTGCGCCAGCATGCGATACGCGGCATCGACTGTATTTTTCGCCTCAAGCGTGGCAGTGCAGGTGCCTTTGATGAGTTCATTGACGGCTGCGAGGATGAACGCGTCATTGATGTTTTGCCGAGCGAGTCTCGCGCCCGGCACTGGCGCCGGCGTCATCCGGGTAAAACCTTGCACCCGATCCGGGTGCGCTGCGTCAGATACAGCGCCGGTGGCAATGACTACTGTCTTGCGACCACGCTGTTGGATCAAAACCAGTTTCCGGTCGCCGCACTGTCGGATGCGTATCACGGCCGCTGGGGCATTGAAGAGTTGTACAAAATCTCCAAGCGGTTGGTGGAAATCGAGCAATTTCACGCCAAGTCCGAGCGCGGCGTGAAACAGGAGCTGTATGCTCATTTTGTGCTGCTGGCGCTGTCTCGCTCGTTCGGTAACCAGTTGGAAGACGACCTGAATACGGGTGCTGTGTGCGATCAACCCAAGATGCGTGCGAATTTCAAGAATGTGCTGGTGACGGTGGCGAGAAACTTTGAAGCGCTGATGCTGGGCAACTGGCAACTGGCTTCGAGCGCGGTATCGAACATTCTTCACAGCATCGGTAATTGTCTGCAAAAGGAACGTCCAGGACGGTCGTATCCGCGCATCTCAAAGCGTCCGGATGAGCGGTTCAGGAATGCCAATCGAAGAACTAGAACGGCCTAAAAAAACTGAACCATTGATCAGCTGCAGGTCGTCCAAATCTTGGGAAAATACCGAACTGTTAAACGAATAGCTTTTTTTGCTAAACGAATGCCATTGCATGCGCCGTTGTCCGCGCAGATAGTGATTGTGCATCAAAAAACTGTCGGCAATCCTGGAATTGATCCGCTCCAGTGCGCTTCTTTGTTTATACAGGCGCTTCCATTTGAGTGTGGAATGCGGCAATTCACCAAAATCTCGCAGATGATCCGGATCCACTTTGACGCGCACCACTCGGGTCTTGGCACCGGCGGTGACGTTGCCCAGACGATAACACTCGTCTCGACCCTGGCACTGGAAATCATTGACCGCAGCCGGACAGGCCCACTTGAGCGTGCCGCGCTTTTTTTCGTAGCCCTGATAATGCATCGGCCGGATTTGCTCGCTTTCCGGACACTTGCAGTAAAGATCGCCATGTTCGGTTCGAAGCAGAGTGTCAAACTTGTTTTCATCCAGGCAACGGGTGGCAACCCGAAGCTGGTCCGGGTCCAGGTTTTCATCCTGCCACAGGTTGCGATTGGCAATGACCGACAGGATATCCGCCTCGAACAACCGCTTTCTTAACGAGTTGCTGTCCAGACCGCGGTCGGCAACAAAGCTTTCACAGCGCTTGGACAATGCTGAACCGATAAACTCCGACACCAAAGTTTCACAGTGCGGATGCTCGGATTCGTGGGCCGGTGCCAGCGTAAACCCAATGGGCAACTCGTAATTTACATCGCCCAATAGATGCAACTCGTAACCGTACCATCGCTTGTTGGTCTGAACCTCTTTGCCATTCGAATCGGTGCCGAACTGTTTATGGCATGTGGAGCGACAATCAAGATAAGAATCAGCGACAATCAAGGTAAGAATTTTTTGACGCTGCGATCAGGTCTCAAATAATAGCAGAATTATTTGCAGTTTCACTGATTCGATTAAAAAAAGTCGATCAACGACAGGATGTGAACACGGGGCTTGTGCCCCGTGTTCAGCAGGTTGAATGGATCAGCTGTCAGTCTTGAACGGACTTGGGCTGAGCTTTTTTTGCAGTGGCACGCTTTGACGCTCGTGCGGGCTTATCTCGCAACTGTTCAACTGCGTGTCGCCGGCGGTAGCTTTCGACGTTCATTTCCAGAATGGTCGCATGGTGAACCAGTCGGTCCACCGCGGCCACCGCAGTGCTCTGGTCTGGGAACACTTTGTGCCATTGGTCAAACGGCTGATTGGCGGTAATCAGAATGGAACGCCGTTCATAGCGCACTGAGATCAGCTCGAACAGCACGCTGGTTTCCATCTGATCTTTGCTGACGTAGGCAAAATCGTCCAGAATCAGCAAATGATATCGGTCCAGCCGCGCCAGCAGATTTTCGAGCGTCAATTCGCGACGTGCCCGTTGCAGGCGTTGCACCAGGTCGGTGGTTCGAGTGAACAGCACACGATAGCCGTTTTCCACCAGGGCCAGTCCGATTGCTGATGATAAGTGGCTTTTGCCGGTACCGGGCGGCCCAAACATCAACAGGTTGTGACCATTGTTGAGCCACACATCGCCGGCCGCCAGTGCCATGACTTTGGACTTGGAGACGACCGGCACCACATTGAAGTCGAAGCTGGAGATCGTTTTACCGGGCACCAGCCGGGCTTCTTTGAGGTGGCGTTCAATGCGCCGCCGGTCACGTTCGGCCAGTTCGAGCTCAGCCAGGGTCGACAGCAGCCGAGCAGCCGGCCAGCCTTCGGTATCGGCGCGTTCGGCAAAGCCTGACCACATCTGTTTCATCGCCGGCAAGCGCAACTCCGACAGCATCAGTGCCAGTTTGACTGCATCGGTCGAATGGCTGCTTTTGTGACGCTTGGCACTCATGACTCAGCTCCTTGCTGCAGCAGCGACGCATAGCTGGCCAGAGTGCTCGATTCCACATGCAGTTGCGGCATGGTACCGTGCTGCACGGCAAATTGCTTTTGCATCTCGAGCATGTCCGGAAGCGCGCCTTGCTGCAGGCATTGTTCGATCTGCTGCGCCAGCCGGGCTTCGCAGTTGTGGTCGTGAGCCAACGACAACAGCTGTACCGCCAGCCGACAGGCTTGCCGTGGCGTGGTGCGCTCCAGTGCCACCTCGAAACAATGTCGATACGCCTCGTGCGGAAACAGCTGATCTCGGTAAACCCAACTCATCAGCGCCATCGGCTTGCGCCTCAGAGAATGAATCACATGATGATAATTGACCACATGCGCACACCAATGCCTGGCCGATGAATGGTGATGACCGCGTGGCAGGGTCAACTGATGGCGACTGCCCAGATACAGCTCTACACGATCCGCGTAGAGCCTCACCCCCAGACGATGACCGATCAGACGCGAAGGCACCGTGTAAAACACCTTGCGCAGAACGAAACCGCTGGAACGGGTGACCCGTACGTTGGTCTCCTTGTAATCCGTGGTGCGTCGGCCCGGCAACGCCCGCAGCACTTCGCGCTCCGCCTCAATTTTCTTGCTGTGCCGCAGATTGATATTGCCGGTGATTTGGACGATGAAATCCCGATACTCATCCAGCGTCTCGAAATCTTTCGAGCCACGCAGTGCCAGCGCATCTTCGATCGCACGCTTCAGATGTCCATGCGGACCTTCAATGGCGCCGTTTTCGTGCGCCACGCCTCGATTGTTGCGTGTCGCCCGCATCCCGTAGTGCTCGCACAACTGGCGATAACTCTCGGTCAGGTCCTCGCCATCATCCTTGCTGATATTGCGAAACGCTGCCGACAGGCTGTCGGTGCGGCATTCACGCGGCACACCGCCTAAAGTCCACAGCGCATCCTGCACTCCCTGCTCCAATGCAGCAAAGCTCTCGCCACCCTGAACTACATCGACATGGGTGAAGCCCGACCACGCCAGGCGGAAGTGATACAGCTTGTGATCAAACTTGCACCCGCCAATCGTCACACCGATCCAGTTCATGTCGGTAAAGTCCGATATGCCCATGCGACCTGGCTCCTGACGCTGGCGGAAAATCACTTCCTGCTGCGGTCCATGCTGCGCTCTCCAGTCCCGAATGCGACGCTCCAATGTGCGCCTCACGCCGGCAGTGAGCTGTGGATTGAGGCGCATCACTTCCCGGTACACAGCCACCGCACGTAGGTTCGGGCATTTCTCCAGCATCGGCACCACTTGTTCCTCAAATATGCCTGCCAATGGATCCGGCCGACGACGAGTGCGCTTCACTTTGGTTTTTTCAGACGGAAGCCGACTGTCCTTGTTGATTCGGTAGCCGGTAGCACAGCTGAATCCAGATTTCACAGCGGCTTTGTCAATCGAATGAGTTAGTTTTAGTTTCATGAATTTTCTCACTTGATAATCATTTACATGACATCCCGGCATCTTGTGAACCCCGCATGGCTGCGAAATTACAAGTTTAGTGCCGGAACTGTCGCAAACGTCAAGTCAGCAATTCAGAGGGTCGAAAATTCTTTCGACCGCGCGTCCTGAAACTCCGTTCGGACTTCGTCCTCACTGCGTTTCAGGACGCGAAACCTTTTCTTACCCTGATTGTCGCAAGATTCTTATCTTGATTGTCGCCCTATAATGGCAGCCCCAAGTCGCATCCGGGTCGGAGGTCAGACACTCGCCGCTGAGCGGGTCCACCCGGTGAGCCAGCTTGCGGCCGGTGGAATGAGACTGGATCGCTTTGCCATCGTAACCGACCCGTTGACCGAAGTCCGGCAACAGGTCAGTCAGCTTGTGACGCTGGGCTTCAAACAGCGCTTGAACGCAACCGGTGGCTTCATCCACCTCGATGAGCGTTTGCTTAAAGCGACTAAAGGCACCATCGGATGGCACCCGGTAGCGAGCCACAGGCTTGGGCTCGCCGTTGGCGGCCGCCTTGAGCTCAAAGCCCAAAGCAATCATCAAAGTGGGATTGCGCATCAGTTCGCGGCGAAAGGAAGCGACGCTTCGGTGCTGCAGCACGATCATGGCCAATACCGCTTGCAGCATGGCTTCGATCGGCCAGTCCTGTCTGCCTTTGCCATTGCGGTGACGACGAATTTCGCGGCTCACCTCGGTGAGGTCAATCTGGGCAAAGATGCCTCGCAGTCGATCCAGTTCGCAATAGTCGAAATAGTCTTGCCAAAATAAATCATAATGAACCGGTGCCATGAGTTCGACCTCCTTTGGATTGAGTGCTGCCGATTAATATTTAACAGTATTATACTTGAAAGAGGCTGGCTCATGGCATTATTTATCAATTAAAACAACATATTATGAACGAAAAAGCACTTTGACCCAGGCTTGTTTCAGCCCTTGCACGAGGGGGATTGAAGTGGGGTAAAAATTGGCCTTGAAGGCTGAAAAGTGCCCAAAAACCCTGTTTTCAGGCGATTTTGTGGGGTAAACGAAAGTTCAAGCTCTGGATTTTGCGCAAAAAATCAATGACTTACGTTTCCAAAAAATGCCTCGGATCGTTGCGAAGTTCACGATCGTGATGATGCGCCAGCGCGCCGGAGTGCTTTACTGAACAAAATACTGGATGCCGCGGTTGAGTCGGAGGTGGATTCCTTGTGGGTTGGACGCGATCTAGGATACCGAGGCGGAAGACGAACTGGACTTGCATTTACAGACGATGAACGACTGCCAGTTCATGCCGAACGCTGGAACATCGCTGCTGAAAGGTCGACTGTAGGAGAGGCTGTTTCTGAAAGAACCGCAACAATCATCTGGAATATTTTGGATCAAATGAGCACTAGAATTTTTCTCTGGAATGTTTTTCCGCTGCACCCGCACATCGTTGGCAGACCTTTTACCAATCGACCGCACAACTCACACGAACGAACAACAGGCAGACAACTGCTTGTCCAACTTATTGATTTGTTGAAACCGCGAAGACTTGTTCCAATCGGTAGAGATGCGGCTTCAGTTGCTGGAGATATTTGCGGAAATTTGGAATTATGTCCGGTTCGACATCCTAGCTACGGAGGAGAGAAAGAGTTTTCCACCCAAATGCGTAAATTATACGGACTCAACTGAAACCCCGAAAATTGTGAACAGGTCAACTAACGCAAGTTCAGTTTTCTGCTGAATTTGATTATGACCCGGAGCCAGGGAATAATTCGCGATAAGGTTTCATCGTGGGTTGACTGGCTTCAATGCTATGGTAGTGTCTATTCAATATGATTTTCTTTTCCTGACATATTGCTACATTTATTGACTGGACATCTTTTGGCGTGGGTTATCAAATTTGATGAATTCCAAACTTGGTCCGCAGCAACCCACTGAGGCAAAAGGCACAAAAGCACTGCTGAAATCGACAGCGGCTTTCGGTTCTGTCACCGTAGTATCGCGGATTACGGGACTGATTCGAGACATCATTTTTGCGCAGATTATCGGCAGTACTATTATTGCTGATGCATTTTTTGTTGCCTTTCGAATTCCGAATTTTTTTCGACGAATATTTGGTGAAGGTGCATTTTCGGCTGCCTTTATTCCAGTCTACACGCAGAAGAAAATGTCGGCGCCCGCGGCCGAAGTTCGTGGATTCCTTGACTTGGTGAGTGGTCGGCTTGCACTGGCATTGCTGACGCTTACGCTTATTGGCGTCATATTTGCGCCGATTCTGGTTTCAGCGCTTGCACCAGGTTTTCGGGCCGACCCTATAAAGTTCCAGATGACAGTAGACAGTTTGCGAATCACCTTTCCGTACGTGTTCTTCATCTGTCTCGTCGCGTTAAGCGGCGCGATATTAAACACCCATGAACGGTTTGCCGCACCCGCTGCGACGCCAATACTGCTCAATGTGGCTTTAATTGCTGCTGCACTGTGGATTACGGGTTTGACCGAAAATGCAGCAGTTGCCCTGTCAATCGGTGTCTTTGTCGCTGGAGTTGTGCAACTGCTTTTTCAGATTCCATTTCTAGCGAGAATCAATACGGTTCCTAGGCCGCGATTGAAGCGAAAACAAAAAGGAGAAGCGGAAGAAGGTGCCAAAGAAGTTTACCGCCTCATGCTTCCATCCATTTTTGGATCCTCTGTGGCACAGATCAATCTTATTATTAACACCTTTATCGCTTCCTTTCTTGTTACTGGCAGTGTGTCCTGGCTCTACTACTCGGACCGACTGATGGAATTTCCTCTTGGAGTATTCGGTGTCGCACTCGGTTCAGTCATTCTGCCTCGACTGTCCAAGGAGCATGCTCAGGTCGCAAGTGCCGAGTTTTCAAGACTGCTGGATTGGGGATTGCGGTTGAGCCTATTGATATCAATCCCCGCAACCGTAGGGTTGATTGCACTTTCAGACATAATCATGGCTACGCTCTTCTTTCACGGAGCTTTCACGGAGAACGACGTAGCCATGTCTTCACAAGCGTTGATTGCATTTTCCGTCGGGTTAGTGGCTTTGGTAGCAGTCCGTGTGCTCTCGCCTGGATTTTTTGCCCGAAACGACACAAAAACTCCGGTTCGTGCAGGAGTGATTGCAATGTTTGTCAATATCGGCCTCGCAATTGTGCTTGTTTTCCCGCTTAAGCATGTTGGCCTGGCACTGGCCATTTCTGTATCAGCCTTTGTGAATGCCGGTCTATTGCTGTATTGGTTGATTAGAGAAAAGACTTACTCACCTCAGCTCGGCTGGCTTGTGTTTCTTGCCCGTACCATCGGTGCCTCGCTTATAATGGGAGGCACTCTTGTATGGCTAACTCCAACATTGACAGAGTGGTTTGAAGTTGGCATTCAGGGGAGAATATTTTGGTTATTTTTGTATATTTTCACGGGTGCGGTGCTTTATAGTGTGTGGTTAGTGATTTTTGGAATGAAAATCAGGCAATTTGTAAATCAATGAGTATTGCAGAATCAAATGTCGTTCAGATCGGCTCCCCGGATACCCCTCGATATTTCAATTTGACAGAAGCCAACGAAACCTTGCCTCTGGTCAAGAAGATTACCGCTGGAGCGTACGTCGAATTGCAGGTGGTTAAGAAAAAATTACAAAATCTGTTGCCCAGCGACCCGCGAGTGGTTTCGGTTGAGCAGAAATATGAAACAATCGTGCGGAAGTGGATTTCCAAGATGGAACGCCTGGGGTTGGTTGTCAAAGGGTTGTGGCTGGTCGATTTCGATACCGGAGACGGTTACCTGTGCTGGAAATACCCCGAGCTTGAAATAACCTACTTCCACTGTTACACCGGTGGTTTCGCCGCCCGTCAGCCAATTACCGAAGTTATCGAAGAAACAAGTCCAGACTGGGCTTAACGCACTTTCATTTTCAGTGCGTCGTTATCAGACTCAAGGTTTGAATTGATGGAATTCATTCGTGGAGAACACAATATCGCTCTGCGCCATCACGGATGTGTTGCTTCCGTTGGCAATTACGATGGCGTACATCCCGGCCATCGTCAAGTCATACAGTCTCTGGCGAAGAAAGGCAGAGATTTGAAGCTTCCCGTTACAATTGTCAGCTTTGAACCTCACCCGCTGGAATTTTTTGTTCCCGATGCTGCACCGCCGCGGCTCATGTCAGTACGAGAGAAACTGGAGGCACTGAGTAAACTGCATGTCGATCGATTCTGCTGTCTTCGCTTTAATCACACTCTGGCCAATACCGAACCGGAAGAATTTATTGAAAATCTATTGGTTCAAAAACTTGGAGTTCGTCATATAGTCGTCGGAGATGATTTTCGATTCGGTAGAAATCGACGGGGAAATTTCGAGATGCTGCGCACAATTGGTAAGCGCCATGGATTAGAAGCGGTTAGAACAAAATCTTTCACAGTTGGCGATGAGCGAGTTAGCAGTACTCGAATTCGGGAGTGTCTTGCTGCTGGCAATCTCATTCAGGCAAGTCGATTGCTCGGGCGGGATTACTCGATGTCCGGGCGCGTGGTGCGTGGTGATGGAAACGGATCAAAGTGGGGATTTGCAACTGCAAATGTTCAAATGAAGATTCATAAACCTGCCTTAACCGGAGTTCTTGTTGTTGAAGTCGACCTAAGTGACGACAGCACTTGGCCGGCCGTCGCCAGTCTTGGCATGCGGCCGACGATTGGTGGAACGACAAACGTTCTTGAAGTGCATTTGCTGGATTTCAACTCAGATCTTTACGGTCATCGGATTCGGGTTCGTTTTCTGAAGAAACTACGTGACGAGGTGAAGTTTTCTTCGATCGAAACCATGTGTGAGCAGATATATCAGGATATTATGAGAACCCGGGAGTACTTCCGACACGAGCACTCTCGCTGTGCTTCGTGACTCCGCCCAACCGCAAATAATTCATTCAATCAATTACAATACATGGAATTGGACACATAGTTCCGTGAACTCAGGTAATTGGGCTGGATTGCTGTCTGAATCTGGCATTTCCATTCGTTTTTCTAAAAGGGTACATGTACCAATTTCGGCAAAATATGACGAACTATAAAGACACCATAAATCTCCCTAAAACGGACTTCCCCATGCGTGCGAACCTGGCAAAGCGGGAACCTGATATCCTCAATTTTTGGGATGAAATTGATATATATCAAAATTTGCGAGAAGCAGGACGGGGTAAAGAGAAGTGGGTATTGCACGACGGCCCCCCTTATGCAAACGGAGCTTTACACATTGGTCATGCAGTCAACAAGATTTTGAAGGATATCATTATCAAATCCAAGACTTTGGCAGGTTACGATTCGCCTTATGTTCCAGGCTGGGATTGTCACGGGCTTCCGATTGAGCACGAAGTTGAAAAGAAGTTAGGTCGAGACGTGTATCGTCAAAACCCCGGTGAATTCCGCAAGGCGTGCCGAAAATTTGCTTCCAAACAAATCGATATACAGAGAACTGGCTTCATTCGCATGGGTGTAATTGGAGATTGGTTCAATCCGTATCTGACGATGAATTTCGAGACCGAGGCAAACGGCATTCGAGCTCTTGCACAAATCATGAAGAATGGGCATATGATGCACGACCTGATGACTGTTTACTGGTGTGCTGACTGTGCATCGGCACTTGCTGAAGCGGAGGTTGAGTATTTTGACAAGAAGTCCAAGTCGATTGACGTTCGCATGGCGGCAATAAATCCAGATGCTGTGCTGGATGTCTTTGATCTAAACCCAGCTGTCGGAGATTTCGCCGTGAATGCCGTAATCTGGACTACGACCCCTTGGACCTTGCCAGCCAATCGGGCGATCGCAGTTCACTCGGAATTTGCCTACAGCCTTGTCAAGCATTCAATCAATAGCAAACAAGAAGAGTATCTAATCATTGCTGAAGAACTTGTCGACTCGTGCTTGCTGCGTTATGGAATCGGAGAATACGAAGTAGTCGGAAAGGCCAGCGGACGAGAAATGCTTGGACTGTTATTTGGTCATCCACTTCAAAAAGAAGACCTTGTGGTTCCGATGATTCCCAGCGAGCACGTTACACTAGATGCAGGGACGGGTCTGGTGCATACCGCACCCGGTCATGGACAGGAAGACTTTGAGCTAGGCAAAGAGCACGGGTTGGACATTGTCAATCCAGTCGGTCCGAATGGTGCGTTTGTGCAGGGTACTCCTCATGTTGGTGGACTTTTTGTCGACGAAGCGGGGGATGTGCTAATCGATTTGCTCCATTCACGCGGAGACCTGCTCGGCAACGATGAAATTGAACACAGCTACGCGCACTGCTGGCGCCATAAATCGCCAATCATTTTTCGTGCAACTCCACAATGGTTTGTGAGCATGGATCGAACTGGACTGCGAAACACCGCGTTGGAAGCGGTCAAGAAAGTTCAGTGGGTTCCGGAGTGGGGCGAAGCAAGAATGGATGGAATGGTTAGAAACCGTCCTGACTGGTGCCTGTCTCGACAGCGCGTTTGGGGGACTCCTCTTACACTTTACACACACAAAGAAACCGGAGAACTGCACCCAGACACCCTGCCAATATTCGAACGGGTTGCAAAGAAAGTTGAACAAGGCGGAATAGATGCATGGTTTGAACTGGATGACTCTGAATTTATAGGCGACGACAGTACTAGCTATGACAAGGTCACGGATGTGCTGGACGTCTGGTTTGACTCCGGGGCAACGCACTACAGCGTTCTGAATCATCACTCCGAAATGATCAATCCGGCCAGTATGTATCTTGAAGGGTCAGACCAGCACAGAGGCTGGTTTCAGTCGAGTTTGCTCGTAAGCGTTGCGATCACAGGAACCGCTCCCTACAAATCCGTGCTGACACATGGATTTACAGTTGATGGAGAGGGTCGAAAGATGTCAAAGTCGGTAGGCAATATCATCGGCCCGCAGGAAATTATTGAAAAACTGGGTGCTGATGTTTTACGACTTTGGGTTGCATCAACAGAATATGAAGCCGAGATGAATATTTCTCAGGAAATTCTGACACGAACGACAGATTCGTATCGACGTATTCGAAATACGGCTCGGTTTCTTGTTGGAAACCTACATGATTTTGAAGTTGAAGCTAGCGTTGCCTGGGATCAAATGCTTGATTTGGATCAATGGGCGGTTCGTACTGCAATGCAGCTTCAGCATGACATTAAAGAGGCTTACGACAACTACAGATTTCATCTGACTTGCCAGAAAATTCATCGATTTTGCATCGTGGAAATGGGGGGATTTTACTTGGATATTTTGAAGGACCGCCTCTATACCATGCCCCGAAACAGTCTTGGCCGGTTGTCGGCACAGACCGCAATGTATTACATTTTGGAAGCCTTCGTACGTTGGTTGGCTCCTATTTTGAGCTTTACTGCTGAGGAAATCTGGAGACATGTTCCTGGCGAAAGAGAAAAATCTGTCCTGTTAGCGACTTGGTTTGAAAGTTGGCCGGAATCTGGTGACGATGAAGGATCAGTGGACTTGGATTTTTGGCAACGGGTTATCGCAGTTCGTGAGGAGGTGAATCGACATCTTGAAATCAGTCGCAATCAGAACGTGATTGGGTCATCCCTCGCGGCGGAAGTCACTTTGTACTGTTCGGACGAATTGCTTTCATTGTTGAACCGACTGGGTGATGAATTGAGATTTGTCACAATCACTTCCAGTGCATCGGTTCTGCCAATAGACGAGATGAAAGATGAGATTAGCCAATCTGAAATCAAGGGATTGTTTATCCAGGTCCGAAAATCGGCAAGTGACAAGTGCATTCGATGCTGGCATCAAACCCCTGATGTTGGAAACGACCCCGAACATCCTGAAATCTGTTTGCGTTGCGTAGCGAATATTACGGGTGACGGCGAACAAAGGTTGTATGCCTAATTCAGATTCGTCGCAGAAAAGGTTTGGCAGTACGCGGTAGTCAAACTATGGCCAATCCTGGAAAACGATGGAGTGATTTTCAGATCCTAAGGACTCATATTATGATCGCGCTACTGGTTCTGGTGCTGGACCAGATTTCCAAGTGGATCGTTCTGACAACAATGGAGCCCTTCGACCCAATAGCCATCACTGGCTTTTTCAATCTGATCCTCGTCTTCAACAAGGGCGCTGCATTTGGATTTCTTGCTAATTCCGAGCTGGATGCGAACAAAATATTCCTGTATTCCAATATCGCGATTCTGTTTCTATTGTTCTATACCCTGTGGTTGTTGAGACCCGGTCGTAGTCAATCAGTAACCGGAATCTGGTTGATCTTGGGTGGGGCACTAGGTAACATTGCTGATCGCATCATGCATGGGCATGTTGTGGATTTTCTCGACTTTCACTATGGAGGGTGGCATTACAGTACCTTCAATATAGCTGATGCATGCATCAGCGTAGGGGCGGTACTAATTGTGTTGGAGTTTTTCAATATCAAGGTTTTCTTTCGACCAGGCAAGATTCAAGTGTAATTGCCAATCAACCGCGTTGTTGCCTCTCAAATTGATAGTTGGTTAATCTCTATTCGTTCACTAGTTGGGAAATGCTGTGAATCTCGCAATTAAAGAATTCTATTTAGAAACCGTAGTCCTTGATAGATGGCTGGAAATTACTGTCTTTGCTGACTAGACTCATCTCGTATTCTCCTCATTGAATTCCTGAAACGGAAAGAAACGCTTATGACTGTAGACATCAATTGCGACATGGGTGAAGGCTTCGGACTCTACAAAATGGGAGACGATGAAGGACTCATGCCTTTTATCACGGAAGCGAACATTGCCTGCGGATTTCATGCTTCTGACCCAAATCACATGCGAAGAACGGTGGAACTCGCAAAACAGTACGGCGTAAAAATTGGTGCGCATTTTTCCTTACCTGACAGGGCTGGATTCGGACGCAGAGAAATGCAAATTGACCGGGACGAGTTGGCAAATATCGTGATCTACCAAATTGGCGCCTTAAGTGGTTTCCTAGCAGTGGCAGGGGTGTCGTTAAACCATCTGAAACCCCATGGTGCGCTGTATAGCATGGCAGCACGTGAGGAGCATGTCGCACATGCGATTGCCGACGTTGGGGAGCATTTCCGTGTTCCCATTTTCGGTTTGGCCGGAACACTGCATGAAGAAATTTATACTGCGCGTGGGTTGGAGTTTCGCGCTGAATTCTTCACCGACCTCGACTATGACGATTTAGGCAATTTGCTGATTACGCGCGAACATGACGTCGTACCACCGAGTGTGGCAGCCGACAGAGCGATTCGAGCTGTTACCGAAGGACTGGCGAGCAGTATCGCCGGGGTTGACATTATGGTACGCGCAGAGACCATCTGTGTTCATTCTGATACGCCAAATGCTGTTGCTATTGTTCGAGCCGTTCGGGAAGCACTGTCGCCGTATATTTCAACTCATTCGAGTCCGCGATGCGAATGAGCTTAATGCGATTCCAAAGAAATCTATGCTCTGGCGGGGATTGGGAAGTAAATAACTCCGTTTGCACTTGATCATTCGTCTATTGGTGCTGTGATCGTGGCGAAATGCAGTGCCTATATAGGAAATGGATATTAGCGAGATCAACAACTTAACAAAATGCACCGTCGAACTCAGGAAAGCTTCAAAGCGAGCCCACACTGTCTCTGAATAGTAATTCAGATTTCCAGTTAAATTAACTGCTACCCGACAATTTCCCTCCAGTTTCTGAGAGAAAAATTTCCAATTCTTCTTGGTAGGCAAACAAACTCGGAGTGCCTCCAGTATGCAGAAACATCAAGTTGGCGTTTGAAGGTGCACTCTTTGCAAATTCAAGAAACGCCGACATCGTCTTACCTGTATAGGTTGGGTCCAGTACGAGTCCTTCTTTCTGCGCACTGAGAATTATGTTCTCCCAAACCTCCTGCCTTGCTTTGCCATAACCCGGTGCCAGAAAATAATCTGTTAGAACAATATCTTCATCATCTACTTTCAAATCAATATTCAAAAGTTCTCTGATCTCCCTACAACGATCGCGAATACGACTGAACTGTAATTCTTTCGGGCGTCGAACGCATACCCCAACAACTCTGATCGCGCTATTGAGTGCTTGGAGTCCAAATAGAAGGCCAGCATGTGTGTTTCCACTCCCCGATGCGACAAAAATCTCGTCAATGGAAATCTGTCGGTCCTGAAGTTGTTTCACAATCTCGATTGCAGCCCGTACGTAACCCAGTGCGCCAAGAGGCTTGTGTCCAGGAGCCAATGGAATTACATAAGGCTTGTGACCGGTTGACTTCAGTTCTTCTGCTATGGATCTAATCCTCGTGTCTGCTCCTTGCTCGTTCTCTCCTTCTGGAAAGTAGTGCAATTTCGCACCGAACATTCGATTCAACAGAACATTACCTGATGAAGTGTAGTTATCAGAAGGAATCGGAACTCTTGATTCAAGTTGGACATGACACTCCATGCCGAGTTTGGCAGCGAGCGCAGCAGTGATTCTGGCAAAATTTGACTGAACCGCCCCTGTAATCAGAACCGTATCCGCTCCTGCACGAACTGCATCGCCAAAATAATACTCAACCTGACGAACTTTATTTCCGCCGAAAGCAAGAGCATTGCAGTCATCTCGTTTGATGAAAAGACGAGTGCCCCCGCACGCTTTCGATAGATTGTGGAGGGATTCAATCGGGGTGTGCTCGTCGTATTCGGAAACGCGCGGAAACTCCGACAATCGTTTTTCCAGAACGGAATTGCCATATACATTGTTCATGATTGCATACGACCCCACTTGCGTACAAGTCTGTACGCAATCAGCAACCCTCCAAACAGAATCTCAGACAGTAACAGTCTCGTGTTTTCTGCGTCTCAACTGGACTAACATAATGCCAGCCAGCACGATGAGTGCCGGAATGTAGAACAACTCTTTCGGCATCCGTTCGCTTGGCTGCTTGATGTGATCAATGATCACCGGTGTATCTGCATAGTAGTCAAACAGATCGCCAATTTTGATAAACAGGTCCGTTCCCACGAACGGCTCTTCAATTCGTATCTGGCCATCTTCGTCAGTAACCGTGAGTCCCGCCCCAGTCAGTCGTTTTTCCGCTTCAGCCAAATCGCCAAGCGGTATCAGTACGGTGGTACTGGTAATCTCCCCGGAATCGAAATCTGGACCGCTCACGACTATCGTCATCACGCCGCTCTGAGGAATATCCTTAACTATCTCATACACTTTAGTTGGTTCGACATTCTCAAAAGGCGGTTGAATTTGATCCAGCCAGAATCCAGGTCTGAAGAGAGTGAAAGCGATCAGCAGCATAACAGCGGATTCCCAAATTTTGTTCTTTACTAACATATATCCTTGAGTAGCTGAGGCAAACAACATCATTGCAATGACCGCGACGATGAAAACGAAGATTGCTTTGGTGGGTGAAACATTGATCAACAGTAAATCTGTATTGAAGATAAACAGGAACGGCAATAATGCAGTACGAATATCGTACACAAATCCTTGAATGCCCGTTTTAATTGGATCGCCTTTGGATATGGCTGCCGCCGCAAATGCCGCCAATCCAACTGGCGGTGTATCGTCGGCAAGAATGCCGAAGTAGAAAACAAACAAATGTACTGCGATCACTGGAACGACTAGCCCGTTCTGGGCGCCAAGCAACAATATCACGGGTGCCATCAATGATGAGACAACGATGTAATTTGCTGTAGTTGGCAGTCCCATTCCAAGAATCAGGCTCATGACTGCAACCAGCAGCAACATCGCGATCAGACTCCCGCCGGACAGGAACTCCACAAATTCGCCAACAATCTGATGTGCACCGGTCAGGGAAACCGTGCCGACAATAATTCCGGCAGCTCCCGTCGCTACCGCAATGGCGACCATGTTGGAGGAGCCAGCAATCATGCCATCCTTCCACTCAACTAGCCCTTTCCTGAATGCTGCATCAAAGTTTCCTGTATTCCTGAAGAACGCCTTTATCGGATGCTGAGTCAGTGCAACGATCGTAATCGCGATCATCGCCCAGAACGCTGAAAACGCAGGTGACAGCCTTTCAATGACAATGCACCAGATCAGAATGACGATGGGCAAGACATAGTAAAGTCCAACGATTGCAGTTTCTCCGGCTCTTGGAAGCTCTGTTATTGGTGCATCCGGAGCATCAACTACAAGATCCGGCCGTTTTGAAGATACCCAGATCAACCCCAGATAAAAACCAGCACATAGAACTACAACGATTGAAAATGCAGCCGAAGGGAAGACAGTTTTGATCCAGCCAAGTCCATAGTACACAATCAAGCCTAGAACAGCGATGCCGATAAAACCGCTTAAAAATCCGATTACTTTCATCATGAGTGTTAGTGATGAAGGTGGTTTCGGCAGTCCTTTCAGATTCAGTTTTAGAGCTTCAAGATGTACGATGTAGACTAGCGCAACATACGAGACGAGTGCTGGAACCAAGGCGTGCTTGATTATTTCTGTATAACTGATTCCGGTGAATTCCGCGATCAGAAATGCAGCTGCCCCCATTACGGGCGGCATCAGTTGCCCATTTGTAGACGATGCAACTTCAATCGCACCGGCTTTCTCAGCCGATAGCCCAGTACGTTTCATCAACGGGATTGTAAAGGTACCTGTCGTAACCGTATTTGCAATGGAAGAGCCTGAATACAGTCCGCTCATTGCTGATGCCAAGACTGCTGCTTTCGCAGGTCCGCCACGAAAATGTCCCAAAAGCGCAAATGCCACTTTAATGAAATAATTTCCTGCGCCGGATTTTTCCAAAATCGACCCGAACAATACGAACAGGAATATCAACGACGCCGATACTCCCAAAGCAACGCCGAAAACCCCTTCATTCTGCATCCAATAGTGCCACATTGCTTTTCCATAAGAAGCACCTCTCCACTGCACTGTCTCCGGCAGAAATTGGGCGTCTCCGAAGAATACATAAAGCACGAAAACAGTGGCGACAATCAGTAGCGGCAATCCAAGTGCGCGAAAGACTGTAATTGCAAGCACGATCATCCCGATAGAGGAAATGACTAGATCTCCTGTTGTGGGCAAACCCGCTCTCACCGCAATTTCATTGCGCAATACTACGATGTAGAGGCAAGACAAAACACCAAGTGCCAGCAAAATCCAGTCATACCAGGGTATGTGTCCTTTCGGACTCGACTTGAACAGTGGGAACGACATCGTCGCCAACACGAAAGCGAATGCCAAATGAATCAATCTTGCATTCGCGCTAGTTACAACAAGCGGAATGCCGGTGACTTCGGTAAGAAAATACGGAATGTTGGATGAATAATAAATCTGGAACAGCGCCCAAATGAACGCTATGACAAGGATTGTGCTTCCCTGCCAGCCCGCTGCTTTCCGGGAACCTGTGTCGACGCTAGCTAGCAGTTCTTCAGCGGATTGTTCGGGGTGTTTGTCGCTTTTCATGCAAGCGCCGAATCGTGTAGTAGATGGATTGTAGGAAAGGCAATCGAGGGAGAATCAATCTCCCTCGATTGCATGAACTTGGAGATTACATCCAACCTCTTTCCTTGTAGTATTTGGCGGCACCGTCATGGAGAGGTGCGGACAAAGAATCGGAGATCATCTCTTCCGGTTTCAGATTGCCAAATGCCGGATGCAGTTTCTTGAAATTGTCGAAGTTGTCGAACACTGCTTTGACCACAATATAAACGACTTCTTCCGGTACATCGGCACGTGTCACGAATGTTGCACCGACACCAAATGTTGCGACATCGCTTTCATTGTTGTACATGCCAGCTGGAATAGTAGCCGTTCGGTAGAATGAATTGTCAGCGACCAGTTTGTCGATTGCATCACCTGTAGCATTGACTAGGTGGGCATCACAAGTAGACAAAGATTCCTGAGTCAGTGCGGACGGATGTCCAACGAGCCAAAAATAAGCATCAATCTTGCGGTCACACACCGCTTGGCCGGTTTCTGCTGATTTCATTTCGGCTGCAAGTTTCAGGTCACTACGCTCCCAACCCAACGCAGCTTCGATGACTTCCCAAGTTCCACGGGTGCCAGAGCCAGGATTACCGATGTTTACACGTTTACCTTTGAAGTCAGTGATGTTTGAGATTCCAGAATCGTCATGGGCGATAATCGTAACCGGCTCAGGATGTACTGAAAACACGGCACGCAGGCCTTCGAACTTACCTTGATCCTCAAATTTGGATGTTCCATGGTAGGCGTGATACTGCCAGTCAGACTGTGCGACGCCAAACTCAAGCTCACCAGCACGAATTGTGTTGATGTTGTAAATCGAGCCTCCAGTAGACTCAGCAGAACAGCGTATTCCGTGTTCTTTACGGTCTTTGTTGACCAGTCTGCAAATAGCTCCGCCTGTTGGATAATACACTCCTGTCACCCCGCCAGTTCCAATGCTGATGAACTGTTGCTGGCTTTGTGCGGGTACGATGCCTACGGCCAGCGTAGCCAACAGCACCGAAGTCAATGCAATAACAAATTTTTTCATGATTTCCCCTTATAAGTTTTATGAAATTAGATTGTTTGTTTGATGAAAGTGAATATAACTGAAATTGAAAGGCGATGTTAGATAAACAATCGAGTGTGCGGGCTTTCCCACGCTAGCATAAGCTAGAGTAGAGTAATTTATCGACAACAATTGACACCAATAAACAGTACTGGATTCTTTCGCCATTTCATGTATATCGACAGTGGCGAGCGATGACCGAATTTCACAGCGAAAGGATTGGATGGAATTTCCCCTGCGTGAAGTCGTGGTACGTCCTGCGGGAACTAATCGGCGTTACCGGTGAGACACACTGATGCGTAAATGTCACGATCTGGGATTTAAGGAGTTCACTAGATCCCACAATCATGAATCTGCACACTCATGCATTGACGCGTTACGCTAAAACGGTGTAGTTGCATCGCTGGATGGTAGAAATACGTTCCGCTACAATTTGCCTTGTATCCTGAATCCCCCGAAGTTCGTCTGAAAAACGAATTTCATACCAATTTCTGATTCACAATCACATACAAGGGTGTTCTACTGCAATTTTTACGTGGGATACGTCGGTTCGAGTGTAACTACTGCGCAACCGACCAGTTTTCAACCCACAATGTAGTTGTGGAAGTGTTACCTGTCGGCTCAATGCCTTTTAGCCATTTGGGAATAATGAATGGGTTGGAGCGATAGTAGAGCGGCAGAACCGGTAAGTCTTCAACATAAATTTCGTATATGCTAGCCCAAATTTGTTTGCGTGCAACCGGATCCAGCTCGATTTCCACTGCATCAATCAATTCGTCCATTTCCGAATTTCGGTAACCCATGTAATTGGAGCCAACCCAGTTGTTGTCTTCGTTAGGAATTTCGGTAGAGTGCAGTGTGGTTCGAGGGGAGCTTTCCGGGTCGCTAATCCAGGCAAACATGGCGAGTCCGGAAAATTGTCTCTTTGCCACGGTTTCGCCAAAGAAAACGCGTGCTGGCTGATTACGAATGCGCACATCGATTCCGACATCCCGCCACTGCCCCTGCAGAACCTGTTGAACGGTTTCCCTGACTCGGGATCCCGCTGTCGTTCCAAATTCCAGTCGTAGCGGTTCGTTGTCAGCATTATGCCGTATGCCATCAATCCAGTTCGTCCACCCTGCCTGATCAAGCAGGCTTCCCGCTTTTTCAGGTTCGAAGGCATATCTTGGGATGTCGGTATTGAAAGATGGATCGAGAGGACTGGAGAAAACATCTGCTACCGGTTGTTGTCCGCTGAACAATTGATCACTGATTGTCTGGCGGTCAATGGCGTAGATGAGAGCTTTGCGTACCCTAATATCGGCGAGTATCGGATTGTCCAGATTCAGATCTATGTGCTCATAGATGAGGCCAGGTCGATAAATGAAGTCATAGTCGTTGCTGTGACGTTTCTGAATCGCCAATGCCTGATCTAACGTTACACCCAAACTGCCCGACATGAAGTCGATCGAACCCGAAAGCAGGTTGGCTTCCAGTGCTGCGGTGTTTTCTATGGTACGGATGACAATTTTATTGAAGTAAGGCGTCGGTCCATACCAAGTATCATTTTTAACGTATTCGACATATGATCCGGGATCGACTTTGGAAATCCGATATGGACCAAAATACAGTCCAGGATTGTAGGTATCAGTGTCATAAGAGTTTCGACTTCGATACTCGCTCGGCACTGCGAATCGGGCACGGTCAATGTGTTCAGGCAACAAATATAGCCCTAATTCGTTGTACTTGAAATCAACTCGATCCTGATAGAGAGTAAATGTCTTTTCGTCAATGATTTCAACGGATAGAATTCGTCTATAGAATTCTGCGCCGAGCACACCGCTCTGTGGATTTTTACCGACTTCGATCGTGTATTCAACATCTTTTGAAGATACCGGTTTACCATCACCCCAGTTAGCATCCGGGTGAAGAGTGTAGGTTACTGCAATTCCTTGTTTGTCGTCGCCCAAGTCGGTCACGATTGCCCCGCCATTTTCGATTGTCGGCAAAGAAGTGCATAACAAGCAGACTAGATTCCAGTCCTTGTCATAAGCTGTAATAGGTCGCGTGGCCAAGTTCAAGGCGTAATACTTGGCCAGCATGGATTCGATATTGGGGTGAAACGAAGCTGGAAACTGTGTGATGCCGATAATGAGAGTATCTTTATCTTGTGCTGGTGCCGGGAAGGCGAGAATCGACAGCAGAATCAGGCTAAGGATTCGGCGGATATTCTGTGATGACATAATAAATAGTTCCTACTATGCGGTTTTGTATGGGATTTGCCGCCATTTTCATTATACCCCTCGAATTCAGCGGTTAATATTAAGCTTCATTAATGAGAAGATATGCGTTGTAGGCTTTTTTCAGCCATATTTCAGATTGAGGGAGTGAATTTCGACCAGGAAAGGCGCTCAATTATGAAAAAGCGTCGCTCAAGCTGGAATTTCACTGAAATAAGCCTCCAGCACTACTAACAGGTTGCTTGATTTACAGACCAGAATTAGGCTAATATTCTTGGACATGTAATAACATTGAAGTGCTGTTGTGATTGTTTATCTAACACGACCTACAACCGAAAAAATATCTGCAAGGAAATGAAAGATGGCGACTGTTCTAGACGACGTAACGAGTGAAACGATTGACGCGAGTGATATACAGCGACGAATCTCGAACTGGGAAGAGCGCTTAATTGAACTCTACAAAAAGATCAACGATTGGCTGCCGGAAGATTGGCAAGGCCAAAAAGGAAGTCCTGTCAATATGCATGAGAAGCTAATGAAAAAATTCTGCATTGAACCGACACAGATGCCAACTTTTGTTCTTTCTAACGGGACGAATGAAACCGTAACGATTGAACCATACGGACTGTGGATTATCGGAGTTAACGGTCGAGTTGATATGAAACGAGACGACAATCACTACCTTTTAGTAGATGTTGCTGAAAATTTCAATCCCCCTGAATGGTACGTTGCCAAGATTGATCGGCGGGAACGTCGTGACCGGATAGCTCTTACCGAAAGTTGGCTGAGGCAAGTCCTCCAGTGAATGATTTGCAGGCCATTGCAGCGCTGTATGAACAATTTGATAGATTTCTCGAAACTTGGTTTGCTAAGGACAATGTCACACACGATCAAATCACACACAAACAGAGCATAAACGACCAAGCCTACTTCGTCCTCGCTTGGGGACAGCTTGAGGCGGACATAGAAGAGGTGTGCCGCAAAACCATCCGAAAAGCGCAATCGCACAAGAGCTGGCAGCAACGTCGTGCTTGGTCATTGTACGATCCGGATGATCGAAGGTTATCAGGGTTGAGATTCGAGCAACGTTTGATGCTCATTCTAGAGAAAGGTGGTGACAGCTGGAAAAAGACGATGCAGTTTTACCAAACCCGTAACCAGATTGCACACGGCACACTTCTCTCCGAGCGCATAGACATGTCATCTGTGATTGAGGAGTTTTATATCATTCAATCATCACTTACTCGATAATATTTTGCCCAATTGGTAATCTTACGATACCTGTAGCGACCTGCTTTGCAAACCTGAGCGGTTCAATGACGGACACAAGTACAATTCGTTGATTAAAGTATCTATGACAGAACTCGTAGATTTCATTCCCTAGTGTCCGGAAGTTGAAATAGGAATGGGCGTTCCAAGGGCTACTATCAATTTGGTCAATACAGAACTCGGTATACGCGTGCTGTACAGCCATCAGGCGGAGAGGGAGACTATACCGTTCAACTTCAAGAATTTGTCTGTAACCAATGAATGGCAGCTGGAGTGTCCAGTCGAAATACACAACTTTCTTGAATAAGTCTACCAGTTTCAGTGCTGAAAGAATATAGGAAACATGACTCTGGATAGATTATGAGATTTACACCGATAGCGTTACGTACACGATATAGCTCGAAGTGAGCGTCTTGCGAATCGGTTTGTCGAGTTTCTGAGTAACGGTCGATTTGTTCACATTGCTTCGACCGCAGATTCCTACATCAAGATGTCGTTGAGCGGCTTGTCTTACAAACCTACCGTAGAGGGGCATGTCCCCGCACCATGCGATACGAGACCGAATGTGATATCAGTTAATATTTTTATAACAAATGGCTTGCTACTGATTAAGATGTTCATGATTGAGTTTCACGATTCGATCGGGTGGTTAGATGGAGAACAGGCTCTCAGCATGCGGGCGTCTAGCTATCTATATCCCTATACCTCAGGGCGAATTTTTGTTCAGTTCAACTGTATGATATGAAATAAATAGCGTCTGATACTGGACTTTTCTGATTGATTCGTGTATGGTTCAGCCAACTGAAGTTGAACTGAAACGGTGAGAGATGAATTTGTCGGAGTTGGTCATCGTACCGGTCAGACGCGACGAGGAGGAGAAATTCCTTGCGCTGATGCGGCAGCATCACTATCTTGGCGCCCCGCACAAGATCGGTGAGAGCGCGTTTTATGCCGCGGTTTTGCAGGGCCGATGGGTTGCGCTGAGTTCATTTTATGCGGCGGCCCTGAAAAGCCGCGCCCGAGATGAGTGGCTCGGCTGGCACCCAAGAGACCGTGGCGCAAGACTGCACCTGATCACCAACCAGAGCAGATTCCTCATTCTGGAGCCGATTGCGAATCTCGCATCCCGCACTTTATCGTTGCTGGCCAAGCGTGTCGTCAAGGACTGGCCGGTGCGATTCGGACACCCGGTGCTGCTGATGGAGACTTTCGTTGACCCGCAGCGCTTTGCCGGAACCTGTTATCGCGCGGAGAACTGGATACAGATCGGGCAGACGGCCGGCTATCGGCGACAACGCCGCGGCTACCGACAAGGCTCATCACCGAAGCTGATGTTTGTGCGCCCGCTTCGGTCAGATGCGCGCCCAATGGCATTCGTTTTGAAAAATTCCGAACACGTGGTCGTTGGTGATTTGCAAGTCATTGATGTAAATCATGTTTTTTGAGTGCAAAAAAATTGTCCTGAGCCCTTGACAAACACCACCGGTTCTGCGAAAATAACAGTGAACATTGAAGCTTATCAGGAGAATACGCGATGGACGACAGCATCAAGCGATTGCACAGGACGACCTTTTGCGGGCAGCGATTCACGCGCCAGCAATTGGTCGAGGTCCAGCAGACGGTTGACAGTTTTCCGCGCTTAAGTCGCAACGAGTTGGCGCAGACGATCTGTGAGCATTTGGATTGGCGAACGGATGGGGGCGTCAACAGCGCTTATGCGTGTTTGAAGATGCTCGAGGAGTTGCAGGCTGCGGGTGTATTGCGCTTGCCGGGCAAGGATGAGACGAAGGTTCGGGGGGGCCGCAAGCGACTGGAGTTGAGCGAGCGGAGTGAGCCGGGTGCGGCGGTGGTGGCGAGTTTGTCGGAGCTGTCGCCGATTGCGCTGCAGTTGGTGGAGTGCGAGGCGGACAAGGCGCAGTGGAACGAGCTGGTGGATCGTTATCATTATCTGGGCTACCGTCAGCCGATGGGATGTCACTTGCGTTATTTCATTGTTGACAAAGATAACCGGCGGCTGGGTTGTTTGCTGTTTCAGCGGGCCAGTGCGAAGTTGCCGTGCCGGGATGAATGGATCGGCTGGCAACCGGTGCGCTACAAGAAGCGTTTGAAGCAGGTGGTGCAAAATGCGCGGTTTTTGATCTTGCCCTGGGTGCAGGTGTCGAACCTGGCCTCGAAGGCATTGTCGCTGGCGGCACGGTGCATGGCAGACGATTGGCAGACAAGATGGGGCGTGCGGCCGGTGCTGATGGAGACCTTCGTTGAAGCGGCGCGTTTTAGCGCCAGCAGTTATCGGGCGGCGGGCTGGCAGCGGATTGGCAAGACCGTCAAGCGCTCTGACAAGACCATCAAGGATGTGTATGTGATGCCATTGGCGGCCGATGCCCGTCGCATGCTGCTCGAAGGTGAGGCCAAAAAGCCCCGGCGAGTTGCGCCGCGGCAGCCGTCGGTCGGTTCTGCCGATGACCGGTTTGTGCGCATGTGGCGTGATTTTATCAGCATTGCAGCCGCGGTGGCTGAGCAATACGATCGACGCTGGCAACAGCGAAGACGGGTGCTCAATACGTTGCTGATCATGCTGTTTGTGTTCCGTCTGGTGTTTTCAAAGAATCATCAGGGCTATCAGATCACGGTCAACGAATTGTGGGCTCAGAGTCGGCTGCTGGGTGTGGAGCTGCCACAGCCGCAGCCGCCAGTGGCGTCCTCGATGTGTGTCGCCCGCCACAAGCTCGATGAGCAGGTGTTCAAAACAGTCTATCGGCAGGTGCTGGCGCGTTTGGATGAGCACTTGGGTGAGGATGCCCGTCGCGAGTGGTGCGGCCGGCGACTGCTGGCGGTAGATGGGAGCAAAATCAACTTGCCGCGGGCGCTGCTTGAAGCCGGCTATTCCCTGCCTTCCCAGGGTTGTTACTATCCGCAAGGCCTGGTGAGTTGTTTGTACCGGCTGGGCGACCGCATGCCAATGGATTTTGAGTTGCTGTCGCACCTGGACGAACATCAGCCCGCGCTCGGGCATCTGAAATGGTGCCGGGCGGGCGAAGTGGTGGTATACGACCGCGGTTATTATTCGTTCGAGTTGTTGCGCCAGCATGCGATACGCGGCATCGACTGTATTTTTCGCCTCAAGCGTGGCAGTGCAGGTGCCTTTGATGAGTTCATTGACGGCTGCGAGGATGAACGCGTCATTGATGTTTTGCCGAGCGAGTCTCGCGCCCGGCACTGGCGCCGGCGTCATCCGGGTAAAACCTTGCACCCGATCCGGGTGCGCTGCGTCAGATACAGCGCCGGTGGCAATGACTACTGTCTTGCGACCACGCTGTTGGATCAAAACCAGTTTCCGGTCGCCGCACTGTCGGATGCGTATCACGGCCGCTGGGGCATTGAAGAGTTGTACAAAATCTCCAAGCGGTTGGTGGAAATCGAGCAATTTCACGCCAAGTCCGAGCGCGGCGTGAAACAGGAGCTGTATGCTCATTTTGTGCTGCTGGCGCTGTCTCGCTCGTTCGGTAACCAGTTGGAAGACGACCTGAATACGGGTGCTGTGTGCGATCAACCCAAGATGCGTGCGAATTTCAAGAATGTGCTGGTGACGGTGGCGAGAAACTTTGAAGCGCTGATGCTGGGCAACTGGCAACTGGCTTCGAGCGCGGTATCGAACATTCTTCACAGCATCGGTAATTGTCTGCAAAAGGAACGTCCAGGACGGTCGTATCCGCGCATCTCAAAGCGTCCGGATGAGCGGTTCAGGAATGCCAATCGAAGAACTAGAACGGCCTAAAAAAACTGAACCATTGATCAGCTGCAGGTCGTCCAAATCTTGGGAAAATACCGAACTGTTAAACGAATAGCTTTTTTTGCTAAACGAATGCCATTGACTGCCGGAGGGGATGGGCGATGCGGTGCTGACCAGCTTTTGTACCCGGGGTCGTACGTTTGTGTACGGGGTAAGTTGCCGCTTCCAGACTGGAATCAAATTCATCATGAACTGAAGCGTAAAGACAGAACGATGCAGCTGCTGTGGGAAGAATACGGTGCACAACATCCCGGACACAACTACAGTTACCCGCGGTTCTGTGCTCTGAATAGGAACTGGAAAGCCCGACAGAAACGCTCAATGCGCCAAACTCATCAGGCCGGCCACAAATGCTTTGTTGATTTCTGTGGTTGCACCGTTGCGGTGCACGATTCGCAAACCGACAAGGTGCGTCAAGCGCAGGTGTTTTTCGGCGCGCTTGGCGAATCCAACTACACTTATGCCGAGGCAAGTTGGAGGCAGACGCGGCTCGACTAGCTGGTAAGCCATACCCGGACGGTCAATTTCTTTGGTGGCTGCAACGAGATCACTGTTTGCGACAATCTGAAAGCAGCAGTGAATAAAGCCTGCCGTTACGATTCGGAACTGAATCCAAGTTATCAACAGTGGGCGGAGCATTATGGCGTGGTGGTACTGCCGGCGCGTCCCCGCCGTCCTCAGGATAAGACCAAGGTGGAGGTGTCGGTACAAATCGTCGAGCACTGGATCCTGGCACGTCTTCGGCACTGCCGGTTCTGCTCGCTGGCGCAACTGAATGCCAGTATTAAAGAACTTTTGGAGGAGCTGAATCGCAAGCCTTTCAAACAGATGCCCGGCAATCGGCTCGATACGTTCAAACGTTTCGAACAGCCGGCGCTTCGAGTCTTACCGCGGCATCCGTACCAATACGTTGAGATCAAGCGGGCTAAGGTCAACCTTGATTACCATGTTCACTATGGGCGTCACTATTACTCGGTACCGCATCAGTATGTGGGCCTGATCCTGGAAGTGCATGGCGGAGAAAATCTCGTACGGATGCTATACCAGGGCAATGAGATTGCGACCCATCGGCGAATAAACCGCTACGGTTTCAGTACCGAACCGTCACACATGTTGCTGTCAGTGCTACATGCAAGCTAACCTGAATTCCCGACGCTAGAATTGATATGAATTTCCGAGGGGTGCTCGGCGCTCTGACGTTTCAAATCCAACTTATCCGAAGTCGAACCACAACGTCCGGTTGCCGAGCCACGGATGGGAATCGCCGCCTCAGCGTAGCCGGCGTTGATCAGAAACGGATGGTTGGCAACTGCGGTCTGAGCAGCGACACATTGTCGATCTGCGTTTGCAACTGGTAATGACTCGTGCGCTCCGCGTTGAACCCATCGCGGTGCCCCAGTATCCCAAGAACCGTCTGACGCTGGTTCGCAAGCTCCTGCAAACAGTCGTAATCACAACCCAATCCCTGTTTCAGAATCGCAAGAACCAATACTCGCCATAAATCGTTGCCAGGACACACCATTTTCAGATTGATGCCCGGACGAACCTGTTCGATCAAAACACAAAGATCCGCTGACGCAGTTTCGGATCAGTGTACATGTGTCACGGCCGCTTGTCGGCCTACATCCGAAAGCCGCTGTCCAAGTCAGCTCGGCGCTTCCGGAAAACCGGTCTGCATCGTGCCGTTTTGTGCAAATTCGCTGCCGCACGCTCAAATCCTGGCCCGCCCCCGACAGGTGATTGCCAAAGCCGAGTCGTTGGTCAAAGGCGACAATCCCCGATTTGTAGTGACCAATCTGCCAAAGCAGCACGTCGGCAGCATTCACAATGTGTATGAGAAGTTAAGTATTGCGCGCGTGGCGATATGGAGAACTGCATCAAGGAACAGCAGCTGTGTCTGTTTGCCGACCGCACCAGTTGTTCGCAGATGCGCGCCAATCAGTTGCAGCTATATTTTTCCTCGTTCGCATATGTGCTGATGCAGGCCTTGCGGCGGCTGGGATTGAAGGGTACGCCGATCACCAACGCACAATGCTCGACACTGCAGGTGAAACTTTTGAAAATCGCTGCACGGGTGGATGTCAACGTCCGCCGAGTGTGGTTTACATGGTCTGAAAACTATCCATGGCAACGTCAATTCTCACGTGTTGTGGCCAATCTCAAACAAGTGCAGGTACGCGCACCACCTGCATAACCCCTGCTTCACCCTCCATGACGATCATTACGACTGATCTTGACCGCTCGCCAGGTCGCGGCTCGGCTGTGCGCTGTGGCAGGTCTTGAATTTGGGGTCTGAACCGGGAAAATGGAGCGCATTGACCCGTAGTAACCGGTCTTCGCCACGTCCTCCGGCTGTATCAGTAGACAATCGGCGGGAACTAATGAGATCAGGGTGAATCTACAATCAATTCTTCAAGTTGGTGAGATGTGCTGGCCAATTGGATTGCAAACAAAATAAAAACTATAGGCACGCTCTGCAAAGTTATGGAAGTCAAGGCACCCCATTGCTTCGGTTGTCTGCTTTTCAGTGTGACAATTTCTTACAACAGAAACGGGCGACCGCGAATTCACTCTGCAATCGCCCGCCCTGATCTTTTATGGCAATTTTTTGCCGAATTTGGAATTTCCGCAACTATGCCGCAGCAGATATGTCCATCGATAGTCCCAAGGCATCTGCCACACCCAATGCATAATATGGATGAATCTGACTGAAGTGACCTAGCTGTCGCTGCACTATTTCAGATGGGACGCCTTGCATCGCTTCAGCAATGTTAGAAAACAGCCGTTGCTTTTGGGCTTCGTCAAACGACTCGAACAATGCTCTAGGCTGCAAATAGTCGTCGTTGCCGTCTCGATGGTCGTATCGGCCTGCATCACCGGAGATACTGAGTGGTGGCTCACGGAAATCAGCATTTTGAGATGGACCACCAACCGAGTTCGGCTCATAGTATGCATCCGAATCACCGGTATCGTTACTGAAAAAACGCATCGCTCCATCCTTGTGGTAATGGTGTACGGGGCATTGGGCGGCATTGACCGGAAGCGCTTCATAGTGTGTTCCCAGTCTATAACGATGTGCATCTGCATAAGAAAAAATCCGAGCCTGTAGCACTTTGTCAGGACTGAAACCGATTCCTGGAACGACATTGGACGGGCTGAATGCAGCCTGCTCAATTTCTGCAAAATAGTTGTCAGGATTTCGATTCATCTCTACTACGCCGACTTCAATCAAGGGATAATCTGCATGCGGCCATACCTTGGTGAGGTCAAAAGGATTGTAGGAAGTCTTCTCCGCTTCCTTCTCAGACATCACTTGAACATACAGTGTCCAACGTGGAAATTCGCCGCGTTCGATCGAACCAAAGAGTTCTTCCTGATATGTCTCTCGGGAGGTTCCAATAACCTTAGCAGCTTCCGTATTGGTATAGTGTCGATGGCCCTGCTGCGTCTTGAAATGAAACTTCACCCAAAATCTTTCGCCATCGTTGTTCCAGAAACTGAAAGTATGGGAGCCATACCCGTTCATATACATGGGTGCAACAGGCAAGCCTCTGTCCGACATTAGAATCGTCACTTGATGCAGGGATTCCGGAGACAGTGACCAGAAATCCCACATCGCTTTGGGCGATCGAAGATTGGTCTTCGGGTGCCGCTTCTGGGTTCGAATGAAATCGGGAAACTTCAACGGGTCTCGAATAAAGAATACCGGAGTATTGTTACCGACCAGGTCCCAGTTGCCTTCCTCGGTATAAAACTTCACAGCAAATCCGCGAACATCGCGTTCCGCATCGGCGGCACCAAGTTCTCCGGCAACTGTCGAGAATCGAATCAGCAGCGGAGTTTCCTTATTGACGTCCGAAAAGATCGCCGCACGAGTATATTTCGAGATGTCGTTGGTAATTTTCAAGATTCCGTAAGCGCCCCATCCTTTTGCGTGAACGACCCGTTCCGGAATTCGCTCGCGATTCTGATGCGCCAGTTTCTCGATCAACTGATAGTCCTGAAGGAGAACCGGACCGCGAGGGCCAGCCGTCTGGCTGTTTTGGTTGTCGGCGATTGGTGCGCCGGCAGTTGTTGTTAAATTTTTCATGTCTTTCTCCTGTTGTTGCATGATGTTGCCAATAGATTACTTGCTGTATATATATTTGTAAAATAGATTATTATTATTGTTTTAATTACTAATACCTATTACTACAACAATGAATATTCGAGACCTGAAATACATAGTCGCGGTTGCTGAGCTAGAACATTTCAGCAAGGCCGCTCAAGCGTGTTTTGTCAGTCAGCCTGCACTTAGCGGGCAAATTCGAAAACTGGAGGGTCGGTTGAATGTCCAGCTGTTTGAGCGAACCAAGCGCACAGTCAAGATCACACCAGCGGGAGAACAGATCATCATTCATGCCAAAGCGATTCTTGATCTTGTCGATCAGATTGAAGAGACTGCAAAAGCCTTTGCAGACCCGTTTTCCGGCCTATTGAGAATAGGTATGATTCCGACGATTGGGCCTTATTTGACACCTGCCCTGCTTCCGGCAATCACTCGGGGACTGCCGAAACTCGAGCTGAATCTTTCGGAAGATATAACTCCGATTCTTGAGCGTGAATTGATTGATGGGCAGATTGATGCAGCGTTTCTCGCAACTCCGACCCGTGATTCCCGCCTAACTGAAATATCGCTCTATGATGAGCCGTTCTGGGTCGCACTGCCAAACAAGCACCTGCTGGCTGATCAGGAGATGATTGACGTTTATGACATTAGCATGGAAGAATTTCTGCTGCTTGAAGATGGGCACTGTTTTCGAGACCAGATTCTCTCATTCTGTAAAACTGTGCTGAGTGCTCAGCCCAACTTCAAGACTCAGAATACCAGTCTCACTACCATTCTAGCGTTGGTTGGGGCGGGGGCAGGAGTGACTCTTGTACCTGCGATCAGTTTATCTGGTTCATGGGTGACGGATTCCGGCATTGCGCTTAGGCGAGAAAAGACAGGAAGTGCTTTTCGGTCCGTCACATTGGCTTTTCGCAAGTCGTTTCCAGGAAGGGTACTGCTAGATAGACTTGCTGACATTGTGTGTGCAGTTGTACCGGATACCGTGTACCCAGTGAAACGCTGACAATGGGGATGGAACTGGTTCAGGACACCAATGGATACACAGCCAAGTTTAGTTTTGAAACACCTTCCAGTTGCACCAAAAAATTCAGAGTTTTGATCGAAAGCAAAAGATGGCTGCACCAATTGTGCTCTTCGTTAAAGTATATGAATTGGTGAGCAGGGTCGCAACGTAGCAAACCCTTAGTTGAGCTGTCATTGAGCCTACTATAGTTACGCTCACAAAATGGCCTGCTTGCAAGGAGAAGTCCTAAACCTAATGAAATCCGCACTGCATAATTTAAACCGATAACTTACACACAACAGTCGGAATCTTGGTCCAACCGTGTATCTAAGTGAACAAATATAGAATGTTGATAGCCAAGCTAACGCGTAATGTGATAGGTACATATATAAGTACATATATATAAGTACACCAACACATGATTAATTGAGCCATGATTCGATGGAATTTGTCCATACCTGAAGAAACTGACCGAGCAGTTCGAACCTTTCTTAGCCGCAACGGTGAAAAAAAAGGTGACCTGTCCCAATTCGTCAATGAAGCTGTGCGTCGCCGCGTGCTAGAACTAACTGTTTCCAAGGTCAAGGAAAGAAATACCTGTTATGATCAGCGTGAAATTCTTGGAATAATTGATGAGGAGGTTGACGCTGTACGTGAGGGTCGTTCTTGACACCAATATCCTGATCAGTGCCCTGATCACCAAGGGAAATCCGCCCGACAACCTGTATCAGGCATGGTTGAACGGCGAGATCGAAGTCGTGATGACCCTGCGCAAATTGCTGAGATTGGAGATTTTCTCGTAAGACCTCGATTGAAGCGATCTATACACACCGATGAAGTGGTTGCCATTGTTGAGGATATTGATGCATACGCTCTTGTCCTTACTGACGCCCCGGTGGTAGACATATCCCCAGATCCCAATGACAACCCGATCTTGGCTGCAGCTATCGCCGGCAAAGTCGACCTGATCGTATCGGGTTACAAGAAACACATGCTTGCACTTGCACTCAGAGAGGTTCAAAGGATTCCTGTAGTGACGGCCCGTGAAGCCTCGGAACGAATATCCGATTTTGTTGCGGAACCGTACCAAATCAGACGCAATTTCAAAATAGAATAGCGACTGTGGTAGAGAATCTGGAGTTTCATTGGATCAACACCGTGCTGGGCAATTTGAAAACGGCGTTGCGCAGTTCTTATCATTCATTCCGCCCCGAGTATGCGCAACATTATCTGGCGAAACTCGAGTATCGGTTCAATCGCCCCTATAGTTTCCCGAACCCGGTTCCGGCCTCGATTGGGTGGCGCTGGGAACCCCGCCCACTTGACTTCGTAGAAAACTCGATTTTTACTCGATTTTCCGGATTTCATTTTTCAATATTATCATCATCTTGCAAGCGTCCATCCTGAAAAACAGCGATGTAGTGCCCTCATCAAAATAATACTTGCATATCAATCCGGACTGATGTATAACTTCATCCATGTTTGTAAGAAAGAAATTCGATGCCGCCCGAAACCGATACCGGGTGCAGATCGTGCAGAGCTTCCGCGACGGCAAGAAGGTGCGCCAGAAGATTATCCGCCATGTCGGCACCGCGCCCGGCGGCGCCCAGCTGACAAAGCTGATGGAGCTCGGCGAGTTCATCAAGGAAGATCTCAGGCAGCAGTCCAATCCGCAGCAGGAGCTGTTCACGCCCAAGCAATACGCGGATCTTCTGAGCCAGTGCCGACGCAACCGTAAAGCGGCGCACCTCGGCGTCGACCTTGGACAGTGCCGGGAACAAAACCGCCTGAACATCGGCGTGCGCGAAGCATTCGGCCGGCTTTACTCGAGCATGGGCTGGGACCGCCTGCTCGGTTCCCGCAAAGCCAGCGCCAATCGCATCATCAAGGAACTGGTGCTGGCGCGCATCGGCCAGCCGCGGTCGAAACGCGGCACCGTCATGGAGCTGGCAAGAGACGGCGGCGTGACGCTGAATCTGGACTGGGTCTATCAGTCCATGGACTATCTTGACCCGCGGGTGATTGACAGCATACGCCGAAACGCGTCGGCCCGGGCTGAGGAACTTTTCACGCAGCCGATCGATGTCCTGTTCTATGACACCACGACACTTTATTTTCAAAGCGACCGGGAAGACTACGGCCAAAACAAAGATCCTCTTCGCTTCAAGGGCTACAGCAAGGACGGCAAGCCGCATCGAACCCAGGTGGTGCTGGCATTGCTGGTGACCCGCGGCGGGATTCCGCTGGATTATGAGCTTTATCCGGGCAATACCTACGAGGGCGACACGCTGTGCCGGGCGCTCGATGGCATCACCGAACGATACGATGTGAGCCGGGTGACCGTGGTGGCCGATGCCGGGCTGTTCAGCCACAGCAATCTTGAATGGCTGCGCGAGCGCAACCTGCCCTACATTGTGGGGTTTCGCGCCAAGAATGCGACGCGCAAGCTCAAGGAGCAGATTCTCGATGCCGACGGCTATGAGGGCTATATGTTCGACCAGGATGGTGAGGCTCAGTGCAACTGCAAGATCATCGCCCGCGGCGAGGAGCGAATCATCGCGACTTATTCAAAGAAGCGGGCGAGAAAAGACCGCCACAGCCGAGAGCGGGCGCTGGAGAAGCTGCTCAAGCGCCTGAAGCGTAGCGCAAAGCCGCTCAGCTTGGTGTCAAAAGGACATGCGCGGTTTCTCAACGTTCCATCTGACGGCGAGGCCACGGTCAATGAGGAAAAAGTGGCACAGGCCGCGCGCTGGGACGGCATCCACACCATCATCGCCTGGGGCAACGATCAGCTCAGCACCACCGAGCTGCTGCACCAATACCGTCAGCTGTGGCACATCGAACGCGGATTTCGCACCAACAAGCACGATCTGAGGATCCGACCGATCTTTCATTGGACAAGCCGGCGCATCCGAGCCCATATCGCCATCTGTTTCATGGCGTATTGCTGTGTGCAGCACATGAGCCACCGGCTCCAGGCGCTCGGACATCCGATGAGTCCGGAATCGATGCGGCGCGAACTGAACCACCTGCAGGTCAGCATTCTGGAAAACCACCAAGACGACCGCAGATTCGCGATACCGAGCAACGCGTCGGCGCAAGCCAGACGGATCTATCGCTGCGTGAACCTCAAGTGGAGCACCGTACCGTTTGAGATCAAGCCCATGTGACAACCGACCTGATCCTTGCCAAATCGCTGCTGACACTGTGGCGCAATCTGACCGGTTTTGGTACCAACCTCAAAATGTAGTGCCCACATTTGAACCTCGATTCAATTAAAACAACTATTTACAGCGAAAGTTCTATTAACTCAAGAAACACATGCTTGCACTTGCACTCAGAGAGGTTCAAAGGATTCCTGTAGTGACGGCCCGTGAAGCCTCGGAACGAATATCCGATTTTGTTGCGGAACCGTACCAAATCAGACGCAATTTCAAAATAGAATAGCGACTGTGGTAGAGAATCTGGAGTTTCATTGGATCAACACCGTGCTGGGCAATTTGAAAACGGCGTTGCGCAGTTCTTATCATTCATTCCGCCCCGAGTATGCGCAACATTATCTGGCGAAACTCGAGTATCGGTTCAATCGCCCCTATAGTTTCCCGAACCCGGTTCCGGCCTCGATTGGGTGGCGCTGGGAACCCCGCCCACTCCAGATAAATTCTCAAAACTCGGCTTATCATTAATGGTAATGAGGATTAATTTTGAGAACCTCCTTGGAAGAAGCCAGTTGTCAAAATATCCATTTCTAGACTATGTTCCCATTCATATTGGAGAGGAACAACGAATTTGGGAAAGCACTTGGAGAATCAATGCGGTAGAGTCGACTACTGGCGCGGTGGAGGTAAGGACAATGGGGGAAACTGTTGCTGGCAGCTTTCGCAGAACGCCAGTGCCTCAATCCAAGCCATCTCTCCGTTTCCAGTAGCCGCTCATCAAACCGAGCGTGCCGTTTTCCAGCACTCGGCTTACAGACGAGATCATGCATTCACCCACGGAAGGCACGTCCTAGATTTCACAAGGCAAATCAGACCGTAGGAGTCATACAGATCCTCATACGAGAGATACATAGATTTCCTGCTCTTCGACTTGTGTTTCCGTGACTGCCACTGGCGCAGCCGGTATGCTGTGTGATTGTCGATAGCCACATACGCCGGTAGGACTTGACCGAGATGGAAGTAGTTCGCCCAACCAGAAAGCATCCGATTCAGTCGTTCTACCATCCATTCCAGTTCCATCAACCCGTAACGTGCAGCCGTCTGATCACTAATCTTACGGCATAAACTCTGAACGCTCGCCTTGCTTGGACGGGTACCAATATATGTCCCCTTTCCTCGCTGGCGATAATTCGTTCCAATTCGGTAACCAAGAAACTCCAATGGCTCTTCGGGGCATCGCAGACATCGAGTCTTTTCCACGTTGACAGGCAATTTCAGATGGTTCATGATTCGGTTCACCACCAACAGCATTTCTGTCGCTGACACCTTGCCGACAATACAAAGGTCATCCGCATAATTGACAATCTCCGCGTGGAATCGCCGGGCATAGCCCAACTGCTTCCATCCCAGTATGAAACGACGCATGTAGATGTTGCTCAGCAACGGAGAAATCGGACACCCTTGAGGAGTGCCTTTTCGCTCCTTTTTCGCTCGGTTCGTTCGGCGTTTGCCTCCCTTGCCATCGTCCTCCTGCACCGGCATCACCAACCATGACTTGATGAGTCCAAGCATCCGACCATCACTTACGCGACGGGCGATACTCTTCATCAATTCTGCATGCGGTATCTCGCCGAAATAATTGGACAAGTCTGCATCTACCACTTCATGATGCCCCGTATTCAGAAGCGAATGTACGCGTTTGACCGCATCATTCGCACTCCTTTGCGCACGATAGGCGTATTGCTCCGGTTGCAGGTCGGCCTCAAAGATCGGCGATAACACCAGCATCGCCGAACTCTGCACCACCCGGTCTCGAAGGCAAGGAATGCCTAAAGCCCGCCACTTGCCAAGTTGTTTCTTCGGAATCAGAACCTGTCGTACCGCTCGCGGTGCGTAGCTCCCTTCCTTCAGTTCCCGCGCCAGTTCCCCTAGCCAGCTCTCCACTCCGTATTCTTCAATGTCGCTGAAGGTCTCTCCTTCCACTCCCGCAGTTCCACCATTACGACGCACCTGCCGGTAAGCTTCAGTCAGAAAATCTTCTCGCCACACCTTGTCACACAAAGCATGAAACCTCAACTTGGGGTTTTCCTTCGCTTTTGCATGTAGTATGTGCTGTAATCTCCGAACCTTATCTGACCCTGTTAGATTTCCATCAGTAGTCATGCCCTTTGCTCCTTTACATACTGCTCTCGAATCAAGGCTCCTTCCCTCCGCAGGCATTACCCCACATCCTCAGTACTACGAGCCTATCCGCCACCCCGCCAGCCCAGACTGCTCCTCGCGGATTTCCAGTTTGTGCATGACACACCACTGACAGGGCTTCCCGTGTTGCCACTTCTCTCATCTTCCATGCGTGCCAGTGCCACTACCCCGGCGGAAACACATCGGTGCGTGTATCGCTCTCTTCCCAATGCGTCAGCGGCTTTCCCCTAATAACTGCAGGGTCAGCTTCCGCATCAATCCTTTTCGAGGCCTGTTCGACATTTACTCGCGTTCCGGCCCGCATGTTCGCTGAATCGCCCGAGGCGACCCTTCTAACTAGAGTACTTCAAACCATGTCGTTACCTCCATGACCCGCCCTAGCTGCTACCAACCGGAGCGACAGTTGTTGGGCAGGTTTCGCACCTGCCAGAGAAAAGCGCCTTTCCACGGCGTACAGTAATGATCAAAAGTAGTGCGCAAGGTGGGTACCTTCTGTCTCAGGAGTCTAGTCTGCAGCGGATGATTCCGAGCAATCTGAAACGAAGTGAGGGCGAGCCGAATGAAGCTTCAGATTACTCGGGCGCAAAATTTCCCACCCACAGCAGTCCTGGTTTGACGGAGGTAGAAATGCAACGGCGTATCTGGTTTATTTGTAGATGTTCCCACATTTAATGATTCTCTAAATTCAGTAGATTTGTAATCGACTCATCACCCGTTAATGCAACGAAGTAGAATCGTAATTACGACTATCTAAAAATTGTTGTTGGAGTCAATAACTAGTTTGTATATACTCAACAATTAGACTTGCTTCCACTTGATGCATATTCTGAATTAATCAAGTGTGGGCAATTATTTATATCTGTTTACCTTGAGGAGTTAATCTATGACTGATAAAGAACACAGGCATTTACCAAAGCTGAAAGAAGAGCTGGCCGAAGGGAGAATCACACGTCGTGATTTTCTACGATATTCGACCTTGCTTGGAATATCAGCGGCAGCAGCCTATAAATTTGCCGGTGATATTACTGGCGTTCGGCTAATCCCGACAGCGAAAGCTGAAATGATGCCCAAAGGTGGCGTACTTCGAGTATCCATGCGATGTCCAGCAATCGTTGACCCTCACATCTATCAATGGGTCTACGACTCAAATATCTCTAGGCAGGTAGTTGAATATCTGACTCTCACCGACCACGACAATGTTACCCATCCAGCTTTACTTGAAAGCTGGGAAGCCAGTGACGATCTGATGACCTGGGATTTACGAATCCGTCAAGATCTCAAGTGGCACAATGGGCGAGATTTCGTAGCAGAAGATATCGCATGGAACATTAATCGGGTACTCAATCCTGAAACCGGTTCATCCGTCCTCGGACTCATGAAAGGATACATGATGAATGATGATGGAACCGGTCTATGGGATGCAAGCGCGATCGAGATAGTAGACGGCAAAACACTTCGGTTGAACATTAAGGTACCGCAGATTGCCATTCCGGAGCACCTGTTCCACTATCCATTTCCAATGATTGATCCAGAGGAAAACGGGGTGTTCGGTGTCGGTTCAAACGGACAGGGTGCATTCGAACTTGTCGAATATGTCCAAAACTCCAAGGCCGTTCTGGTTGCAAGAGATGGCTATTATGGAAATGGGCCAAACCTTGATCGAATCGAATTCGTTGATCTAGGAGATGATCCGTCTGCAACGCTGGCAGCAATCTCCTCTGGGCAGGTTCTTGGTTCTTTCGAAGGTACCATCGCTCAGATTGATGTTTATCGAGGCATGTCCGGCGTCTCTGTTCACGAAGCTGTAACAGCCAAAACTGGTGTAGCGCGAGGACAAGTAGACCGACCGGAATTCAGCGATCCCAGAGTTCGAAAGGCTTTGCGAGTTTCTATCGATTCGGCGCGATGCTTGGAACTTGCACATAGCAATTCCGGAGCGCCGGGTGAGCATCATCATGTTAGCCCAGTGCATCCAGACTATGCAGTATTACCAGTGATGCAGAGAGATCCAGAAGCAGCAAAACAACTGCTGGCAGATGCTGGTATGCCGGATGGCATTGATTTGGAAATCGCCTGTAAGGGCGATCCACCTTGGGAATTGGCAGCAGTTCAAACAATGGTTGAACAGTGGAAAGAAGCTAATATTCGAGTGAATATTAATCTGCTTCCATCGTCGGATTTCTGGGATGTCTGGGACAAAGTGCCTTTTGGCTTCACTTCATGGACGCATCGTCCACTTGGATTCATGGTACTGGGCCTGGCTTATCGATCTGGTGTACCTTGGAACGAGTCGCATTATGCGAATCCGGAATTTGATGCCATTTTGACCGAAGCGGAAGGAACTCTTGATCTTGAAAAACGTAAGGGGTTGATCAAGCAGCTTGAGGTCATCATGCAGGAAGACGGGCCAATTACACAACCGATTTGGCGTTCAGTTTACTCTGCATGGAGTGACAAAGTGGTTGGATTCAATCATCATCCAACCAGCTATATTTTTGGAAGTCAACTCGCGGTCAAGGAAGCATAAGCGAATTCCAAAACTATCAGTAAAAAGGGCTTTCCGTTCCGGAAAGCCCTTTTTTATTCCCTTCCTTGTTCCTACTTTCAGTGCTCAAACACAGATGCATCGTCAGCACTGTGTTTAGAAATTTGGATTACAGGTTCAACCTCGCATAACTCATCAAGCGGGATATGACAAGCAATGTAGTGATCTTCTGTAACTGACTGGACAGGTGGTCGTTCTTCTTCACAAATTTTGCCAATTTTTCGAAAGCATCTAGTTTCAAACGGACACCCTACAGGTGGATCCAATACACTGGGTAAATTTCCTTCGAGTACTATTTGTCGCTTGTTTATATCGGGGTCCGCGATTGGAACTGCAGATAGCAATGCTTCTGTATATGGATGATACGGCGGTTGAAATACATCCTGAGTCAGCCCCTGCTCCATCACCTGCCCCAAATACATAACGAGAATACGGTCAGCCAGATATCGGACAATACTCAAATCATGGCTGATGAAGAGTAGCGTCATTTTTTGTTCTCGTTGCAAATCCATAAGAAGTTCCGTTATCGCAGCAGCAACCGAAACATCCAATGCAGATACCGGTTCATCTGCAATAATCATTGAAGGCTTACCTGCAAAAGCACGAGCAATGCCAATTCGCTGCTTCTGTCCACCTGATAGTTGACGCGGCCTGCGATAGTAAAAATCTCTAGGGAGTTTAACCGTATCAAGTAGCGACATCACAATTTGACGAACCTTGTTGCGATCATTTTCGACTCCGAATTTCTTGATCGCTCTGCCAATCTGCTGACCGATTGTATGACTTGGATTGAGAGTGTCACTTGGATTCTGAAACACCATCTGCATCGCCGCGAGTTGACTGGCACTGCGTGAACCGACCGGGACATCGTGAATTTTTTCGCCATTCAGCTCAATCTCGCCACTTGTTGCCGTCTCCAGACCCAAAAGCACTTTTGCGAGTGTGGATTTTCCGCAACCGGATTCACCCACAATTGCTAAAGTTTCGGATTCATGTGCCACAAAATCCAGTTTCTCGTTGGCTTTAATGAGTTTTACGCTAGACCCGCTGATCAAGGCTTTCAAAGATCGATCATGCAGCATGTAGTATTTTTGCATGTCAGTCACTTTCAAAACCTCGTCGCCAATGCCAGTGGCTTTCTTTCTAGACTGACTTTCGGCGCTTTGCTGGCTTATTTCAGTCCAGCGAATGCAACGGACGCGATGACGTGCCGACTCATCATCATCGACGTTTTCCACCTGAATGTCTTCCTTATCGCAAGTACCGCCAACAAAATGATCACATCGAGGACCAAAATTACACCCTTGAGGGCGTTCATGTGGAAGCGGCAACTGTCCTCGAATCGGTGTCAGAGGAGCTGCATTCTTGTCAGCAGTCGGCAACGCGATGCAACCGAAAAGCCCATGTGTATATGGATGACGTGGCGTTTTAAATAAAGGTTTTATCGTTCCTTCTTCAACAACTTCTCCGGAATACATGACAAAAACTCGATCACAGGTTTCCAAGATCAAACCCAGATTGTGTGAAATATAGATTTGCGATGTTCCGAATTTCTTACTGATATTCGCGATCAACTTGACGATTCCTGCTTCGACAGTGACGTCCAAAGCTGTTGTCGGCTCATCCAGTAACAGAAGATCGGGTTTGGACAACAGTCCCATTGCTATAACAACTCGTTGCTGCTGGCCACCAGACAGTTGATGCGGGTAAGAGGCCAGGACTCGCTCTGGATCGGGAATGTTTACGTCTGCGAGAATCTGCCGAGCCCGCTCTAGAGCTTCTTCAGATCTGATGTTTTCATGGGCAAGCGGCACTTCCATCAACTGATTGCCGACCGACATGCTAGGATTTAAGGCAGAGAATGGCTCCTGGTAAATCATTGAAATTTCCTTGCCTCGAATCTGCCGCAACTCTTCTTCACTGAGTTTGGTCATGTCACGACCTTTGAATTCAATCGAACCGCTTTTTACCAATCCATTGTTTCCCATAAACTGCATGATCGCCATGGCAACCGTCGATTTACCGCAACCGGACTCTCCCACTAGACCAATGGTTTCTCCCCGCTTGACTTCAAGCGAGAAGTCTACAACTGCCGGTATTTCTCCGGCACGGGTATAGTACGAAACATCCAGATTCTGGATATTCAGAACTGTCTGTTCAGTATTGCTGTTCATTTCGATTTGCCAGTATTTTTAAGGAGACAATTCTCATCAGTCTTTCAACGAAATTTCTCGCAGGCCATCGGCGAGCAGGTTGAACCCTAGAACCAGAGTAGAAATTGCAATACACGGTATAACCGTCATATGCGGGAATATCAACGCCATTTGACGCGTCTCATTGATCATGCCGCCCCAATCTGGGTCGGGTGGTGGAAGACCGAGGCCCAGAAATCCCAACACACCGATGGTGATGATCACATAACCCATTCTCAAACATCCGTCAACAATCAGCGGACCTCTCGCATTCGGCAGAATTTCTACCAGCATGATTCTCCATACCGATTCCCCTCGGGTTTGCGCAGCAGCAACATAATCTCGATTCCTAAGGTCAAGTACCAGACCACGCACGATTCGCATGATTGCCGGACCGCTGGCAAACACAATTGCTACAACGATATTCACGCCGGAAGCACCGATAGTCGAAATGATGATGATGTATAGAACCAGTACCGGAAATGACAGAATCATGTCCCCTATTCTCGATAGTACGTCATCAACCCAGCCACGATAGTAGCCGGCAACCAGTCCCATCAGAATTCCCAACACATACGCACAGAAAGTCGCAACTGGAGCGTAAAAGAGAACAGTTCTGGAACCCCAAATTATCCTCGAAAGAATATCTCGACCAATGTGATCGGTACCAAGCCAAAATGTCCCGCCATCAGGGTTGACAGCACCCGGTTTCATAAATGGCAAGATAGTTGCATTTGGCTCATAGGGCGAAATCAAGGGGGCAAATATTGCCATAGTCACCCAAAAACCAACCAGACACGCTCCAATAACGCCGACTGGACTCTCTCGCAAGAGTCCGATTGCAGATATGGTCCTGCGTAGCCCTGTAAACAGGGTGACCGTTTCTGTGGCAGCTAAAGTGTCATTTGCCATCTCGCATTCCGTTAATTGAATCGAATGCGCGGATTCAGTAGGGTATATGCAATATCAGAAAACACCTGCGTCAACACCACCACAAAGACTGCAACCATGGTACACGCTTCGATCAAGAAGACATCCTGACGCAAAGCAGCCTGTAGCAGTAACGCACCGAATCCCTTGTAAGCATAAAAAAATTCAACCACAATGACTCCAGACAACAACCAGTTAATTTGCAGCATCAACACTGTAAAAGGCGCAATAAGCGCATTGCGAAGCGCATGCTTTAAAATGACCTGTCGATATGGCAAACCTTTCAAAATTGCTGTTCGAACATAGTGAGTTGTCATGACTTCTGCCATTGAGGCGCGAGTCATTCGTGTAACGTAACCGAAGTCGTAAACCAGAAGAACTAAGACTGGCAAAATCAGCTGCTTCCAGTCGAATCCTTCAAACATGCTGCTCGTACCAGGCAGCCACTGTAACGAAAATACGAATACACCAGAAAAGAATACGGTGCTTGCGAACTCTGGAACCGAAGTTGTCAAAATGCTTACGACGGATATTGTTCGATCCAGTTTGGAACCTTCCCTCATGCCGGATAATATGCCTAACACCAGTGAAACAGGGATCAGAAACACGAATACCCAGAATGCAAGAATCGTTGTATTCCAAAGACGCGGCCAGAGAATTTCCGAAACCGGAATTTTGTAAATCGTCGATGTTCCAAAATCACCTGTTAAAAAATTTCCAAGCCATATGAAGTATCGGATTACCAAAGGCTCGTTGTAGCCATTATTTTCCAGCCAGATTAATCGTTGTGCTTCCAAGCTATACGGGCCTAGCACCTTGACCGCTACAGATTCAATGTTGATTTCCAGCAGCAGAAATAGGATGATCGACACCGCAAACATAGTGAGGAGCATCAGGAGAAATCGTTTGGTTATCAATAATGCCATGGTATTTGTCGAACTGCCAACTCTAATGGCGTGTGTTCAATGCTCAGAACAACGCGTATACAGCAGTCGTAAAAGTGATCAATTATTGAAGCTAAGCGGCGGCCGTAGTAGTCCGCGATTCAAGAATTTGGTCTAGCCAGTCTGGATCCATTTCCGGAACTGAGCTTAACAGCAGTTCCGTATACTCGTGATGGGGTGGCGTCAGGATTTCCTCTTTCAGCCCATGCTCCACAATTCTCCCCCGCAGCATCACGACGATTTCGTCCGCAATCGCCTTGACAGTTGCCAGGTCATGGGTAATGAACAGATACGTCATCTGAAGTTCTTTCTGTAAGCGATCAAGCAGCTTTAGAATTTCTTCGGCGACCAACTGATCCAATGCTGAAGTCACTTCATCGCAGATTATGACTACAGGATCGGCAGCCAAAGCCCTGGCGATACATACGCGCTGCTTCTGTCCGCCGGAAAGCTCTGGCGTAAATCGATCAACGTAATTCGTTGGGAGTTCGATCATCTCAAGCAAGTCCTTCACTCGCCGCTCGCGCTCAGCACCAGATATCCCGAAATAAAATCCGAGCGGACGTCCAATGACATCTCCCACCTTTTGTCGAGGATTCAGTGCAACATCCGGCATCTGATAAATCATCTGCAACTGACGCAACTGATCCTTGCTGCGTTCTTTGTAGGAACCTGGCAATAGCTTACCGGAATACTTGACTGTTCCATGGGAAGGAGGCAGCAAACCGGTAATCGCTCTCGCCAGAGTACTCTTCCCGCTTCCAGACTCGCCTACAATTGCAACGGTTCGACAACGTTCGACGCTCAGATTGATGTCCTCCAGAACCTTCAATTGTCCTGCGTAGGAAGCATGGAGGTCAGATACTTCAATCAACGGAACATCCGATTCCACTGCATCTTCAGTATTTTTCGCGAAAGTGCGTACCGCAAGAAGATCTCTTGTGTATTGTTGTTTCGGATTTGCAAGCAATTCTCGCGTGGTGGATTCTTCCACCAAATCGCCATAACGCAATACCATGATCCTATCGGCCAATTGAACAACCACCGCAAGATCGTGAGTGATATATATCGCAGCTGTATTGAACTGCTTTACGATGTCCTTAATTGCCGCCAAAACTTCAATCTGCGTCGTGACATCCAAGGCAGTCGTCGGTTCGTCGAAAACGATTAGATCCGGTTCGCACGACATCGCCATCGCAACCATCGCTCGCTGCAACTGACCCCCTGATACCTGGTGAGGATATCGATTGCCGATTTTGTCTGGATCAGGCAATTCCAACCGAGCGTAAATTGCACGCGCATTTTTAGCGGCCTGTTGAAATTTCAACACTCCGTGTTGCACAGGAGTCTCTGCATACTGTTCAATCAACTTGTGTGCAGGGTTGAACGATGCCGCAGCGCTTTGTGCGACGTATGACATGCGAACGCCGCGAACTTCTCGTATCTGTTCAGGAGTCTGTTCGAGAATCTGGATTCCATCGAATTCAATCGAACCCCCAACAATGCGGCAGCCAGGGCGGGTGTAACCCATTGCAGCTATACCGATTGTCGACTTGCCTGCACCGGACTCCCCGATCAAACCCAAAACTTCGCCGCGGTCCAAATCAAGGTCAATGCCATCAACAATCGGCTTCCACATATCATCTGCAAACCCTTCGATCTGCAGATTTCGAATTGTCAATAATCTTTCACCCATTCTCAATCACCCTTCGCTCATTAGTCGAATTGTCTCAGTACTCTTCGCGCAATCCAGCAGTCTTTCTCAGGAACCAATCTACGACAAGATTGACGGCAATTGTCAGTATCGCTATGCAGGCAGCCGGCACCAACGGTGTAAATATTCCATAGGTAATTGCACCTCCATTTTCTCGCACCATTGCACCCCAGTCAGCTGCTGGAGGCTGAATTCCAATTCCAAGAAAACTCAATGAACTGATGAATAGAAACACGAAACAGAACCGCAGCCCGAATTCAGCCAGCAATGGTGTAAGCGTGTTTGGCAGAATTTCTCTTCGCATTACCCATAGCAGTCCTTCGCCGCGCAATCGAGCGACTTCGACATACTCCATCACATTTATATCCATCGCAAGCGCTCGAGAAATCCTGTAAACTCGGGTAGAGTCAAGAATGGCAATTACAAATACCATCACCGGAATGGATGTTCCGAAAATTGACAATGCGATCAATGCAAAAAACAGTGTCGGAAACGCCATGATGATATCGACGATTCGACTGAGCAGCATATCCGCCCAATGGCCCACCGCTGCTGCAAAAAATCCCGCCGTCATTCCCATAAAAAAAGCAAGAACCGTTATTCCAAGCGCCAAGGCAATCGTGTTTCTTGCTCCGTACAGCACGCGGGAGTACAAATCCCTTCCCAGTTGATCGAGCCCAAGCAAAGTACCGCTCTCCTCCGGAGACCCCCAAGGTATTGAATCGACAACCTCGCTTTCTCCATAGGGAGCAAGCCATGGTGCGAAAATGGCGGCAAAAGCGAACAACAAGATAAATACGATGCCTATATGTGCAGGCAACCCAGCGCGCTTGAGTGAATTCAAAAATCTGATCATGACTCGCTCAGCGCGGATGCCGCATTCTAGGATTGCAGACAATCGCCAAAATATCTGCAAGCATATTAAGTGTGATGTAAGTAGCACCGAATATGAGAATGCAAGCTTGCACAATCGGCAAATCTCGGGATGTAACTGCATCGACCATCAGCAGTCCCAGACCTGGAAAAACGAAAACCACTTCCACAACTACTACGCCAACAACCAAATATGCCAAATTAAGGACAATCACGTTGATGATTGGCGATAAAGCGTTTGGCAACGCATGGTGAACGATGATTCGGTAGCGTTTCAGTCCTTTCAGGTTGGCCATTTCAATAAACGGGCTCTGCATAAGATTGATAATCGCTGCTCTGGTCATTCGCATCATATGTGCCACAATGACCAATGTCAGCGTCGCAATCGGTAGCAGCGATGCATAAACCTTCTCGCCGAAATTCATGCTGTCGGAAATATTGGAAATTGCAGGAAAAATCTGCCAGTAGACAGCGAATAAAGCAACCAGCATGTATCCAATAAAGAATTCTGGCAAAGATATCGCAGCAAGTGTGGTAGTCGATATCATTTTGTCCAGCAAAGTTTCGCGGTAAAGAGCGGCAAGGAGTCCAAGAAAAAGTGCCAATGGCACAGCTACAATAGCCGATGCCACCGCAAGAAACAGTGTATTGCCCAGTCGTGAAGCCAACAGCTCTGATACTGGCCGATTATTGCCTAGCGAGACACCCATGTCGCCCTGCAGGAAGTTGCCAAGCCACTGAACGTAACGAACATAAACAGGTTTATTCAAACCCAACTGATCGCGAATTGCAGCAACAGTTTCAGGTGTGGCTGATTGCCCAAGGCGTTGCTCAGCGAAATCGCCGGGCAACGCTTCAAGGGCTAATGATATGAGGATTGTGATTACTAGGAGAGTAATAACTCCGAATGCCAATCGACGAATTACAAGTTGAGTCAAACCCATTTGCAAAATCAATCGTTACACGCAGACTATCAGATCCATCCTCAACTGCTATGCGAAACTCCAGCGTTCCCCAGCTCTATGTCCGTCCAATTCCCAATCGGAACCAACAACATCCGGGATCGCCAACTTTTCGGAAACACCCATCAGGTCAGCAGCGAACAGCGGTACCACAGTTCCACCTTCTTCCCAATGCAGACGTTGCATTTCCCAATACAGGTCCTTGCGTTTCGCTTGGTCAACTTCAGCACGAGCCGCAATCAACAGGTCCTGGAATCTAGCATTGTCCCAGTTATTGTCATTCCAGGCGCCGCCTTTTTCATAAGCAATAGTCCACATCCAGTCTTGCGTAGGACGTCCTGACCAGTAGCACATGCTCCAAGGTTTCTTCTGCCATACATTCGACCAGTAGCCATCGTTTGATTCACGAATCACATTAATCGAGATACCGGCTGCTTTCGCGTGTTCTGCAAAAAGAACAGCAGCATCTACAGCTCCGTCAAATGCTGCGTTCGCTGCGGAAAGTTCGATTGACAAGCCTTCCATTCCCGCTTCTTTCAAGATAAATGCAGCCTGATCCGGATCATACTCCCGCTGTGGAAGATCGGTGTTGTAGAACTCCTGGTTACGCCCGATTGGCAAATCATTGCCAAGCTCGCCATGACCGCCCAATACTGTTTTCAGCATTGCATCTCTATCAACCGCCAAGCGAAGCGCTTGTCGGACTTTGACATTGTCAAAAGGAGGTACATTTGTCAGCATCGGCACCGTATAGTGCTTGGTGCCGACAATTTTCATGACCTGTACACCAGCTGCTTTATCCAACAAACTTGCAGTGCGCTGACTGACGCGATTGGTGGCATCCACTTGACCGGTTTTCAGCGCATTGTCTCGAGCTGAATCATCTGGAATCACTGTTATCGTCAGGCCATCGAAATAGGGACGTCCTTCCTTGAAGTAATTTGGATTGCGTGTGACTTCAGCCCGTACCCCAGGTTCGTAAGAGACAAGAGAGTACGCACCCGAACCGATTCCGGGTTGCCAACCTTCATCCGCTGGAAAAACTGATACGTGATAGTCACTCACCAGCCACGGAAAGTCCGCATTTCCAGCTTTCAGCTTGATCTTGACAACATGGTCACCATCTGCTGACATTTCAGCAATTTGACCCATTTGCCCCGCGACAGCTGAAGTTGAACCCTCTTTGATATGGTGCTGAATCGATGCAATTACGTCATGAGATGTCAAAGATTTTCCATTGTGAAATTCTACGCCCTTGCGAAGTTCAAATGTCCAATCAATGGCTCCTGGAGCGACTTCCCAAGATTCCGCTAATTCTCCGACCAGTTCGCCACTTGCCGCTACTTCGGTAAGATAGCTTCGAAGTTGACGCTCCAAACAGATTCCTACTGAGTCAGTATGAGTTCCAGGGTCCAATGTGTCAGTTGTGGAACCACCCCCCATTCCCAATCGAAGTATTCCACCTCTCTTCATGGCCGCGTTCGCAAATCCAGAGATCAAAGTGCCTGGTGCTGCGACTACTACACCTAGTGCAGCGGAACGTTGCAAAAACTCCCTTCGGTTGATTCTGCCTGTTTCAAAAGCTCTTTCGAGCTCGTATTTTTGATTCATTAAAATTACCTCCAAATTATCCAACGACCTGCCAACCAAATACCTCTGTTATGACAACTCGTCAGCCAATAAAATATAAATCCAAACTCTCCAATGCAACAGTCAGTTCAGCCCTTCTGGCTTGAGTCTATGTTACATAGATCGCCTGTCAGTGTTGTCGTAAAGGATAGCACAACTTTGAAAAAATCAAAACAAATTACAATTTCGTAATTCCGCCTCAAATTTCTCATAAAACTCACCACTTGGGGTCCACTGCAAATGGCACTTTAGGCCTGCGTTAAGTGTCGTGGTAATGCTATTCCACAACAATCTCGATTTCACCGACTCCCTGTACTCCACCTGTCAGAATATCGCCGGCCTTCACTGGTCCAACCCCAGCTGGCGTACCAGTGAAAATCAAGTCACCTCCCGCAAGTTCAAAAAGCCTCGACAGAGTTGCAATGATTTCAGGTACTGACCATATCAACTGATTGAGGTCACCTTCCTGGCGAAGTTCTCCATTAACTTCAAGCCAAATTCGACCGTTATCAGGGTGCCCGATTGCTGCGGACGGAACTATCGGGCTAATCGGAGCTGAACAGTCAAATGATTTGCCGACTTCCCACGGACGTCCTTGACTTTTCATCTGCTGCTGAAGATCTCTTCGCGTTATGTCGATGCCGACTGCGTATCCGTATACATGCTTGAGTGCATCCTGCACCTGAATTTCTTGGCCACCAGAAACAAGTGCTGCTACGAGTTCAATCTCGTGATGAACATTGTCAGACAATGGTGGATAAGGGAATTTGCTACCGCTCGGAAGAACCGCGTCTGAAGGTTTCTGAAAAAAAAACGGCTTCTCCCGATTCGGATCGTGTCCCATTTCTCGAGCGTGGTCTGCGTAGTTCCTGCCGACAAGATAAATTCTCCGTACAGGAAATCTGGAAGATGTTCCTTGAACGGCAACATCCGGCCAGTTAAAATTGGAAACGACATACTCCATTCTTTGTTCTCCACTAACTATCGTGATTCAATCGGGAAATTCTAACCGCTTCTTTATAATTCAACCGACTTCATCGATTGAAATTAAATTGCTGAACGAGTTTCTTAGTAATGAATACAACTGATTCTTTTTAGTATTATCTCGCAACTCAAATTCCCGAACACATTAAACACTTACTGAGCCCAAGCCCTTACCATGACAAGAATGAACCGACGATGGGTACTTGCATCACACCCGACTGGCATGCCAGTTGAAGACAACTGGCGTCTTGAACAATCTTTAATTCCCTCTCCTTCGGACAATCAGATTCTTGCCCGTGCCTTGTATCTGTCAGTTGATCCGTACATGCGCGGGAAAATCAGTGCCAAACGTGGGTACGCGAAAGGGGTTGAAGTAGGAGAGCTCATGTCAGGCGCTGCTGTGGCCGAAGTGATCGAATCCAATCATCCAGATTGGAATATTGGTGATTTTGTTGAAACATTCAATTTTGGCTGGCAGGAATATGCAGTTTTGGATGTACAGGGTGTTACCCGAGTTGACTCGAAACTCGGTCATCCACACGCCTGGCTAAGTTACCTCGGAATGCCGGGAATCACGGCATGGTGTGCGCTCAACAAGGTCGGAAAACCAAAAGCGGGTGAAACTGTTCTCATTTCTGCCGCTTCAGGCGCAGTCGGACAGGTGGCGGGTCAGATTGCCAAAGCAGCCGGTTGCCGCGCTGTTGCAGTTGCTAGCACTCAATCAAAACTGGACTGGTGCCTGGAACTTGGTTACGACGAAGGCATCAACTATCGCACCTCTGAAAATCTCTTAGCAGACATCTCAAATGCTTGTCCGCAAGGAATCGACGTGTTCTTCGACAACACTGCCGGTCCCATTCACGACGCTTCCATGCAAAATCTCGCTTTGGGTGCAAGAGTCATCATCGTTGGGACCATCAGTCTATCGGACAAGTTCGATCAGCCGGACATGGGAGAGCGATTTTTGCGGCAGATACTGGTCGCAAGGGCAGAAGTTCGCGGCTTCCTCGTGTTTGACTTCCTGGAATTCTACGATGAAGGTCGAACGGCTCTGGCGCAACTCGCTGTTGACGGCAAACTGAAATTCAGAACTGATTTCATGGATGGAATTGAAAATATGCCTGCTGCATTCCTGAAACTGCTTCATTCGACCAATATGGGCAAGCAATTGGTTCGGACTGAATTCGCCAGCGGGCTGCCAGAGTAGCTTTCTAGAAGTCGGTGGCCACGCCTCCCTCTTCAATCCGACGTGCAACAAAATCTTCTAACTGTTCTTTTATCGCCGGATCCAGCGGCGGCTCCTCATACTCAGCGAGAAGCTCCTTGTAGACTCGATTGGCATGTTGCATGGTCTGCGGAGAACCTGCTTCGGTCCAGGCCTCGAAATTTCTCCAATCGGAAATCAGAGGAGCATAGAATGCATCTCGATAACGCGCCTGAGTATGATCTGTTCCAAAAAAATGTCCACCGTGTCCGGCCTGCATCATCGCACCAAGTCCGATTTCTTCCTCATTTACAACAATCGGCATTAGGTACTCAGCAATCATCTGCAAAAGATCAGCATCCAGAATAAACTTCTCGAACGAAGCCGTTAAACCGCCCTCCATCCATCCAGCGGCATGAAGAACCAAATGCGTATGAGCATTGATCGCTCCCCACAAAGAAAAAACTGACTCATAAGCAGACTGTGCATCGACAGAATTCGCTGCATTAGTATTGGAAGATCGAAACGGAAGACTATATCGCCGTGCCAGTTGTCCACTGGCCAGTGCGGCTTTCATGTATTCCGGTGTGCCGAATGCCGGCGCACCAGAACGCATGTCTACGTTGGAGGTGAAGCCGCCGTAAACGAACGGCGCACCGGGTCGAGTCAACTGGGAAATGACCAGACCTGACAGAACTTCAGCATTCTGTTGCGTAAGCGCCCCCGCCAGAGTGACAGGTGCCATTGCACCGGACAGTGTAAATGGCGTCAATACAACAACCTGATTGCGTAGTGACATTTCAATTATTCCCTGCACCATATTCGCATCCAGACGCAATGGAGAATTGGAATTGATCACGGTGAGCAGACTCGGTTCCTCACATAATTGTTCGTCGTCTAATTGCCTGGCAATCTTCACGATTTCGAGAGCATCCAGATTACGCTGCCGCCCCAGTGAATACGCATGAAACACTTTGTCTGTCAGCAGCACACAGTCACGAAGACATTCAAGATGCCGGATGGAGGCATGAACATCCACCGGTTCGACTGGATACCCACTCAACAGATGCACGATATTCAATTGCTGAGCGAGTCTCAGGAAGTTCTGGTAGTCTTTCTGATTTCCAGTGCGTCGCCCACCGTCCAGATCAGACGCGTGTGGCGCACTTCCTACGGTTGCGAAGCAGATTTGGTCTGTTCCAAACTCAAGATCATGTGCTGGATTACGTGCGTGCATTCGAAAACTGGGTCTGACCGTTTTCAAACTTTCTTCAACTAGTCCCCTGTCAATTAATATCTGTCCATCATCCTTGTCGGCCTCCGCACCGGCTTTCAGGAGCAACTCGCGCCCAGCCGGTGACATCACTTCAATGCCAATCTGTTCTAGAACATCAAGCGAAGATTCATGAATGAATTCGACTTCGTCTTCAGACAGAGCACAAATTGGCGGGAAACGGTTTGACACCCTTCTGAGTGGAAGTTGTTTCACTCTTGATTGAGGCTGATCTTGTATTTCGCGACGAGACCTTCGCCTTGCCATAGACCTCTACCGGTTATTGAAAAGTAAATATTGACCCACAACGATTGTACCTGATGGATTCGGAGACAAATCTACCAATGGTGTCCAGACAACGATACTGATATGGATTGACTTGTCAAGTATATATGTCATTACAGTCGGCATTGCCAGACCCAGAGCACGAATGCAGCAGGTAGAGGCTTATGACGAAGGTGGATCCTACTGATACCCGCGGATTGGTTACCGCCTGACTTCACTTTGTCGTGGAGCTGCCTCATTCCAATTACGTGATTTGTTCGACCCATTGGGTCGAACCCTCTAGAATTGTTCGAGGGTTCTCCGAACCGGTCTCTGACCTTCCGCATTCGTGTTCTGGAAACCATTGGATGTGCAACCAGTCAGGGGCTGACCTAGGCATGTTGGGTTGGTGTCGGTCGCATGATTTCATGGGTGATCGCCCACACAAAGCCCACCAGTTCGTGGACTACGGCGGTGGTTACTTTGTATTTTTCTTTACCGCCGATGTCCAGGTGTCGATAGCGACTGCATAGCCGTTACTACGCTTTCCAGGCAATGGTCTGTACGGCCGGCGAAATATTCCAAAGGTGTGAAATTTCGATTCCCCGACAAATTCGGCGATTCAAGTCATTTTGCAGTGACTTGGAAAAAATCCGAAAATATGTGTGAAGACATGGTATTCGAAATATAATCCCTGTCAAACTCTCCTTTAAGCCGAAGTTTGAAGGCATATTGGCTGACAAACACCGATGATACAACGGTTTTTTGAAAAATAAATTTTAGCGTTTCTGCCTACATTCGGAATTCAATCAAACTTTGTTGATGGTTTTGAGCAAATCCAAAGCTTGTTGCTGCTTGGCATTGGCAAGCGACGTCAATTCGAACTGCAATCCATCGCCATTCGCCGAATTGGCTCGACAGGTGTTGACGGTGATGGTTTCGAGATGTTCAATCAGCGTGCGGAAACAATATGCCGCCGAGCCATCTTCAATGCGTGCAGTGGCGACTTTTTTACGGGCCTCACTCGAACGACTCGCCGGCAATACCGGGTCTCAGGGCGAATTTTTGTTCAGTTCAACTGTATGATATGAAATAAATAGCGTCTGATACTGGACTTTTCTGATTGATTCGTGTATGGTTCAGCCAACTGAAGTTGAACTGAAACGGTGAGAGATGAATTTGTCGGAGTTGGTCATCGTACCGGTCAGACGCGACGAGGAGGAGAAATTCCTTGCGCTGATGCGGCAGCATCACTATCTTGGCGCCCCGCACAAGATCGGTGAGAGCGCGTTTTATGCCGCGGTTTTGCAGGGCCGATGGGTTGCGCTGAGTTCATTTTATGCGGCGGCCCTGAAAAGCCGCGCCCGAGATGAGTGGCTCGGCTGGCACCCAAGAGACCGTGGCGCAAGACTGCACCTGATCACCAACCAGAGCAGATTCCTCATTCTGGAGCCGATTGCGAATCTCGCATCCCGCACTTTATCGTTGCTGGCCAAGCGTGTCGTCAAGGACTGGCCGGTGCGATTCGGACACCCGGTGCTGCTGATGGAGACTTTCGTTGACCCGCAGCGCTTTGCCGGAACCTGTTATCGCGCGGAGAACTGGATACAGATCGGGCAGACGGCCGGCTATCGGCGACAACGCCGCGGCTACCGACAAGGCTCATCACCGAAGCTGATGTTTGTGCGCCCGCTTCGGTCAGATGCGCGCCGGTTGCTCGGTGGCGCACATCTTGATTCCCACTATTTCCCGAAAGGAGTTTGCAGGAAAATGTATACGGACGCGGATTTCAAGTCATTGCTGGATTATTTCTCACACATTGAGGACCCGCGCGGGCGTCGCGGGCGGCGCTATCGCCTCGGGACACTGCTGGCCATTGCGGCGGCAGCCACAGTTTGCGGTGCGCGCGGCTATCAGGAGATGGGCGAATGGGTACAGGCGCAGTCAGAAAAGGTGCTTCGTCATTTCAGGGTTGGATTGCGGCGTGGCAAAGTCCAGCGTCCAAGCGTGTATTGCATCCGCGAGGCGCTGGTCAGAACCGACCCCGGGCAGTTCGATGACGCGCTTCGCAAATGGTGCATATCGATTGACGGCTGCGATGAGGCGATTGCGATCGATGGCAAGACGATGAAAGGAGCGGTTGACGGGAACAATCGCCAGATTCATGTGCTGGGCGCCTGTGGGCATCAAAGTCGCATGCATCTGGCAAAAAAAAAGATGAGGCTTGACTCGGACGGGAGTGAGGAGCAAAAGTACACCAACGAGATCGGCGCGTGCATCCCGTTGCTGAAATCGATTGATGACCTCAATGGCAAAGTGATCACCGCTGATGCGCTGTTGACGCAGCATGCGATTGCGAGCTATATTCTCAGCCGGGGCGGGCACTATATGTTTATTCTCAAGAACAACCAGAAAGATCTCACTGGCGAGGTGAGTATTCATTTTACCGATCTGCTTCGACTCAGACCGGATACTGAAGCTGACTTTGTCACCCGCACCGGTGACGCGACCGATGCAGGGAAAAAGGTGCCCAAGGTCCAGCATGGACGTCATGAGATCCGCGAAATCCGGGTCAGCGACAATGCCGAACTGATGGCGTATCTGAATCGCGAGTCGAAATTTCCGGACATCGCGCAGATATTCCGCATTCGTCGCACGATTGACCACTACCGGCGTGGCGAGGTAACCAAGACGACGCAGGAAACCGTTGTCGGGATCACCTCACTGCAAGCCGCTCAGGCTGATCCGAAGACTTTGCTGGGGCTCAACCGCGGCCATTGGACCATTGAATCGAATCATCGCATTTTGGACGACTCAAACACCTGGCACGAGGATCACCTTCTGATTCGCACCGGGCATGGACCGGAAAACGTCACGGCACTTCGCCGATTTGCGATCTCGGTGATCAGACGGCACGCAGAATCAGTTGCGCCGACGATGCGCAAATTGCGCACCAACGCACGTTTGCTCCTGGATTATCTGGGCCTGGCCGGGAACACGCGACGCAGGGGTCGGCGTTCGCCGATCACCGGGGCCGTATGTCGATGACCCACCGAATTGTGATTGCGAAAAATCGTTGTTCGGCAACAGCCGAAACAGGAAAAATCCGTACTCCCATAGGACAGTTCACTGAAAGAATACTGAAAATCGGTTGCGGCATCACCTGAAGCGGTTCAAATCAGGCACAGTGCATGGTTTCATGCCAGTGGCCTGAACATACTTGTGATCCATAGGCTAAAATCACGAGTCGATGGCGTTCGGTTAGCGTGACAAAAAATTTGCCTTGTACCGGGTCTCGAGTTTCAGTCAACTCGTCAAGATGCGGATCGGCGAACAACAGCTCGCGCCAGGCTTCGCGCATGTGCCACTCCACATAGTAGGCCAGCATGCAAAGGAAAATATGCGCCCGCACCCGGTCGGCGGTGCGGTGATGAATCGGCCGTACCCGCAAACTGATCGTTTTGATGGTGCGAAAGGCACGCTCCACATTGCATAGACGCTTGTAGTTTCTGACACACTCGGCGGCGATCATGGATTGTTCGTCCAATGAAGTTCGAATCACGTAGATGCCGTCCAGCGCCGCTTCGGTAGCGATGCTTGATAAATTCCGTCGAAACGAAAACGAGCGATCCGAGATCTCGCAGATGAAATGTTTTTTCATCTTCCGAGAGTTGATCTTCTCGCCGACTTTCAAACCGATTTCGGCTCGCCCTTTCAGTCGCCCGGCAACGACGCGTTGTTCGATTGCGCTTAATTGCGCTTCGGTAGCGACCAGCAGCGATTCACGGGTGTGCGCGCGTTTTTGTGCCAGTTGCCGATTGCGACACGCCACCAGTCTTTGTCCAGGGTAATCGGGATGGAATACCTCAAACAGATTGACTTCGTCAAAACTGTGCAAGGGCAAAGTGCCCTTTTTCACCAGCTTTCGAATGGTCATGCTTTTGAGCGCAGTGATCCAGTCCACACCATCGAGTTTTCCAAGCGCATCGATATTCACTTGGGTGATCATGCCACGGTCCCCTGCGACCACCAACCGATCAATGCCAAAACGTTTTTTGAGCTTTTTCACCTGCGGCAACAGCGTTTGACTGTCACGCAAATTCCCCCGACACACCGTCACCGACAAAGGCCGGCCTTTGCGATCACACAGCAACCCAAAATTCACCTGCAGCCTGCCGCGTTTACCGTCTCGACTGTAGCCGTATTCGGCCAATGGACATTCGCTGCCTTCAAAATAACTGGAGGTCAGATCGAACAATGCCAAACCGCCGGCCTGAAGATGGCGCCGCACCAGTTTGCCTTCAATCACGTTTTGACGCTTCAAAAGCCAGTCCATCGCCCCATAAAGTTCATCGACGTCGGCGTCTTCGACACCGAAGTGTTGTGGCAACGTGGTATCGTGCCACCACCGGCAAGTGGCCAGCTTGGTGTGCGGGCGAATGATTCGGGCACCAATCAAGGCGCACACCAGATCGCGGTGACGTTGTGGCACACTTGCAATCAAAGAATTCAGGCCCAGTTGTTGGAATGCACGCAGGAGCGCTTCAACGGCGCCGTGCTTGCGCACCCCGACGATGTCAAAAGCGTCATTGACGTCGACGAATTGTTTGCCCTTCGAAAGGCCGCGGATCAGTTCAATCCACTGGGGCGGAAGATGCGTGAGGTTGGCATGGGTTTTCTTTTGAGATTTGCCGTTTTTATCGCGGTAGCTGCTTCTGAGCAGCACGGTGCGGTAGGATTTGCTGCCGCGTTTGGAGTCAACGACACTGAGGTGCATGCGGGGAGATGGAACAGACATTGCGTGCCTACAACAACGAAAATATAAATGTATTGATAATAAGGAATATTATACATACATGATGTAGTATTTACAAATGATATTGAATATGTCTGCTACAATACGAAAAATAATCAGCTATAAATTGAAAGAAAAGTTATATGATTTCAAAGAGTTGCTTTGCCAAAAGCGGCAAAATCAGTGCGGAACTTCGGTTTAAGGTCACTTTCAGGAGAAATTTCTATCAATTGCCTGTGGAGGGTAAAATCAGTGATTACTAAAATATCAACATATATTCTCCCGATGGCCGCGTCCCTCGCATTGGCGTTATCGGGCTGTGGCGGCGGTGGCGGTAGCAGCAGTGGCGGTAGTAGCGGAGGCGGCGCCGTACCAATGGCACCAGTCACACGAACGCAAGCCCTCGAAAACTCGGAAACGGTCGCTGCTAGTGTAGCGGATGCGATCGGACGAGCAGCAGACGCTCAACCCCGTCCGGGCAGTGTTACGCAGTCCTCGGAAGTCGACAACAACAACATCACAACCGACCAGGTGGAAATCACTGCAGAGTACGAATCGGGTGGTCCGAGCTTCTCCGTTCGTAACGGAACAACATGGTCGATCGGAATGGGTGAAGGAAATCCCAGCCGCATTTCAGATACCACATCTCCCTGGCAAGGCGCTGAACTACGCAAGCGAATTACCGGCGGCACACTCTACGTTGATGCCTACACGGATATCCAGGCACCGGAGACGCAACAGGTTGGCGGCGCCAACGACGGCACCAGAGATGTTCCATTGGGGACAATGATTCAGAGTGCCGGATTCACGAGTTCAAGTGGTGGTACCACCTCTGGACTAAGAGGCACGCTGGACGGTGAAACGGGAACGTTCAACTGCACCGGAAGCGGAGGTTGCGGAGTAACCAATGGAACCACTACCCGGGGCATGTGGACGTTTACCCCAGATCGTCCGCCAGGTGCCGTAGATGTTTCCAGCTCCGACACAGTAGCGTGGACCGGGACTTTCAACACAAGTCGGCTCACTGGGATGCATAATGGGGAGCAGGGCCATTTCAAATGTCTTTCACAGTCGTGCGGCCGCAGAACGTCTACTGTGAATGGTCAGACGCAAATGATGCTCACTGGGGATTGGATTTTCGTTCCCTCAACCGGGACAACCATTACCACCCCAGATACTGACTACTTGGCAGGCGGCGTTTGGCTGATTGTTCCCGACGATACGACGAGCGCTAATGACTACGTTTTCGGTGCGTTTGCCGACGGCAACGATCCTTTCCGTCAGAACAACCTCACAGCCTTGCAAAGCACAGCAACTTACGATGGGGATGCGACTGGCCTGTACTCTGAGAAAATGTCCGGTTCCACCATCATCGGATACTTTGACGGCGATGTCAGGTTAACGGCAAACTTCGACGGCGGCGAAAACGACCGTGGAACGATTAGCGGGTCGATTACCAATTTCGAAGTGGACGGTGATAGCGTAGATGACGCTTGGATTTGGGGACTGCCAATATCGGATCCGCGAACAGCGGATTCTTCAGAGGTGAAGTCACTGGCTCCGACAATGATCGCAATTACAACGGCCACTGGGGCGGCCAGTTCTTCGGAAACGCAGAGGCAGATGGCAAACCCGGATCGGTCGCTGGGACGTTCGGTGGACGCTCTACGGACAATGCTGTAAACTTCGTCGGTGCTTTCGGGGCACATAAGCAGTAGTAGGTCGTGTAGCAACTCCGTCAGAGTAACTGAAAGAAGGGTAGCTGGAGACGGCTGCCTTTCTTATCCACAACGTTCCAGATGGTAACACCGACGCCCTAACTGTGCGCTCGCTTCTGCACACAGTGTCGGAACGTTGTGCATGCGTCAACATGTTGTGCTCACGTCAACACCGCGCGCCCGCCTGTGCGCCACTCCTGACACAGAAATTCATACCGACACATTAATTGGTGTATTATTCAATAACAAATATGGTCTCCTATGAATGGTACAGGAGACCATCTCATCAATTTCATAATCAGAATCGCTGGCGTCCAGAACCCAAATCCGAAATTAGAGAATGAATTCGCTTAACATCAGCAAGATTTTAGCGAATTTACTGGATTTTACAGCTCCGATTATCGAAGACAGGAGCAACACGAAGAATTTGTCTGGATTTGCAGGAGATTGCCAACCTGATGCATTGTCCGCTGGCATTTTCGCCACTGTGCAAAGGTGCGCAACCCTTCCGGAGTCGGAATGGATTCAAGCTCGGTTCGAAAAAGCGCCACCCGAGGCGCTCAGCTCATAACAGCAGCGGAAAGCCTCGAATATGATCCAGCGCTTCATCCATCACCTTGCGGTGGCAGGCATTGACTTTCACTGTCCATTGCCGGGCATGGCGTACGATCAGTGCGGCGACATCATACAGACGCAAACGCACTGTAGGAGCACGGGCAGTTGACAACGAATGCGGCAATACCATCCGCATCAAGGCAAACAGGTTATAGGCCATTGAGCTTAACATCAGCCATGCTGCATTGGCATGAAAGTCCCCACAGGGCAATCTGGCGGCGGCGAAATCACTGCGAAGCTCCTTGATTCTGTTTTCGCTCGACTCGCCACGCTGGTTATAAAAATGCACCACCTCGGGGTCTGATAACTCATCCTTGTTGGTTGCAATCGCACGATAAATGTTGCGACCCCGTACCCCTGTTTCAGCATCGCTGTTGATCAAAATGTCCAACTGTGAGTTGTCATCATCATCAATGTGCTTTCTTTGCACAATCAGCGTAAACGCTTCTGTTTTTGTCATCACATGCAACGTGCGACAAACCTGTTCTGTGTCCGATTCACTGCCATCACGATATACCAATGGGCGCCATTCGCAATCTTTGATTTCAGAGATGGTTTCTTTGACCGCACTATCCATCTTGGCACGGATCGCAAAACCCATGCCACTGTCCATCGCATAGTTGATCACCGCGGCTTGATAGCCGGCAGCATCAATGCGAACATCCGATACCGACACACCCTCCGGCAATGCCGACTCACAGCGCTGGATGAACTGTAAATTCTCTTTGTTCGGAGATTCATTGCCTTCTCGAAACTCTACCGCCACCACCTGGTCGGTTTCAGCGATGTGCCCGACCATCGGCGTGTAGCCACGGTGCTTTTTATACGTGTACCGAGCTGCACGCTTGTTCGATTCGATCACCGTAGCATCTATGTCCAAGGTAATCTGCGTTCGGTTGTAAAGCCCTGCTGCAAGAATTGTTTTGTTGAGATTGACCAATCCCTGCATCGCCTGATCACTGCGCCCGGCGCGCCGCAACCAATTGCCCAGTGTCTTGGCCCCAGGCAACTTCCCGCAGCCCAATAGCTTCATCAAAGGCTTTTCTTTTTGCAAATGGCTTACGTCGTCAAGACATTTGCCGCCTTCATGAAACAGCAACATGAAAATATTGAACATCGCGCCTTGACGGTAGCCGCGGTTGCTGCCCGCTACAGGCAATTGCCGATCCGCCAATTGTTCCAGACCAAGACGCTGCATTAGCTGTGCAACGACGATCAAACCGGCGCGGGAGGTTAAAATACGTTTGCTGATTCCAATTTTATGGGGTAAAATCGACATGAGCCTTGTACCTCTGAGATATTTTTGGGCTTCACCCATTGGGTGAAATTCGATTGTTTATGAAAGCCTTATTGTACAAGGCTTTTCTATTGATCTCAGATTTCTAATTGCGGATTAGGGCAGAACAATTAAAAAGAACTGCTGTCAAATGGAGTATCATTGTTGGAAAAGTTCACGCAGGAGGCGTGTTAATTTCAATGTCTCAGTCGATCAAATGGATCCTTCTGTCATTTGCAGCATTTCTGATGTTGTCCGGTGTATCTCAGGCTGATGAGGCAACCTCTGGACAGACTGAGGGTGAGGTTGCAGGTTCGCAAGATAAACAAACTGCCTTAATAACCATCACAGATCCGGAAATTGCGGCCGCTGACGACGAAGAGCCCGATTGCGAATAGTTCAAGAAACCAGAACACCAACCTTCTAGTTATCCTCAATCAGTCAATTCGTCGAGTCTGCTGTCTTAACAAATTTCAGCAGCACTGCTCCGATGGCGAACAAAATGATTACTGACAGGATTGAATTCCTAGAGCCGAACATCGCAGCAGACCAGCCAACTAGAAAGGGTCCGATCACCGCTGCCGACTTGCCTACAAGATTAAAGAATCCATAGTATTCCCCTGCCTGTTCATGCGGGATCAATTGTCCCAATAACGAACGGCTTAGTGCCTGAATTCCTCCAATCACAAGTCCGATCAGTGCGGCAAGAATAAAAAATTCTATGCCGGACGTAATGAAGTAAGCCCAAATTGTCGCAACGATGTAGACAAATATACCGATATAAATTCCTTTCTTCGGCCCAATACGCTGCCCCAGTTTGCCGAAAAGAATTGCTGCTGGAAATCCTATGAACTGTACCACCAGCAACGCGGAAATCAGGTCATTGGAGTTGAGACCAATTGCAAGGCCATAGTCGACAGACATCCGAAATACAGTGTCGACGCCATCAATGTAAAACCAGTATGCAAACAAAAATATGAGTATCGTTCGTTTTGTTTTAAGATCTTGAAACGTACGCCGAAGCTGGCGAAATCCGCCAATGATGACACCTTCCGGACTGGGTGCCTGTGGAGGTGCTTCTTTTACAAACAAGATGAGGGGAATTGAAAACACTGCCCACCAAATACCCACGCTCAGAAAACTCACACGAACCGCTTGGCCAGAATCCGCTAAACCAAAGAACTCTGGCTTGAGCACCATAAAGACATTGACGGCGAACAATACTCCGCCTCCGAGATAGCCTAACGCGTAGCCCAAGCTCGATACAAAATGGATTCGATCGCTTGTTGGTGCTACATCCAGTAGCAGCGCATCATAGAAAACATTCGCGCCTGAAAATCCGAGAGCACCCAAAGTAAACAATATGATTGCAGGCAGCCAGTAGCCTTGTTCGGCCAGAAACAAGCCTAAAGTGGACAGAATTCCAATAAAGGCAAATGCCATAAGCAATTTCTTTTTCGCTCCGGCACGATCGGCAATCGCACCCAGAATGGGAGCGAGAATGACAATAATAAGACTGGATATTGAGGTAGCTACACCCAGTCTGAATGTTGTTTCCACGCCTTCAACATCGACAGACCAGAATTCGCGGAAGAAAATCGGGAAGAACCCGGCAATCACCGTCGTAGCAAATGCAGAATTCGCCCAGTCATACAATGCCCACGAAAGCGTTTTTTTCTCAAACCAAGATTTCAACTTCCATTCCTCGTCTATCAGCCCCTCATACGAGCACCGGTAGGATCATGTGGGACTTCGTTCAATACTTGCGCGCTACACTTCGAACCGACGACATGAACAAACAGTTCATTTGTATTTTTCAGTATATCACGCTCAATATAAGCCAGAGCCAGGCTTCTGCCAACCCAGTGGCCATAGCCTCCGGAGGTAATGAATCCTACTCTTTGATCAGCGCACCACACGGGCTCAAAGCCTGACGCATCGGCATCATCCGAATCTATTGCCAGTAATGCGAGTGTTTGGGAAGAATGACTGCTGCGCTGTCGAAGTGCAGCTTCCCGGCCGATGAAATCGTGTTTTTCATAGTCAATAAATCGATCAAGTCCTGCCATATCTGGGGTATAAGCCGACGTGAATTCCCTCGACCAGGAACCGAATCCTTTTTCCAGTCTCAGGCTGTTCATAGCACGAAAGCCGAATAAACTCATCTTGTAATTCTCACCAAATTCCATGAGTCTTTGGTACAGACTTCTCAGGCAATCTACCGGCACATTGATTTCGTATCCCAGTTCACCAGTTACCGACAAGCGTCCCACCACCGCCATACAATCACCGAAATTCAATTTGCGCAGATTCATGAATGGAAATGCCTGATTTGAAACATCTTCCTGAACCAGTTCCTCCAGCAAATTTCTGCATTCAGGACCTGTTATCGATACACCTGCCCAGCTGCCGCAAAGGTTCTTCACTTCGACGCCTTTTTCAGGCAGGTGATCATTGAACCAGCGCATGTGCCAGGATTGCAGATAATACGAACCCATCAACCAGAATTTATCAGCGTCCAAGCGCATGACTGCTAAATCTCCGAATAGCCGACCACTAGGTGCCAACATCGGAGCAAGTCGAATCCCTCCAACTTTCGGCAATCGACATGCCAGCATGCGGTCGAGCCATTTTTCACTGCCCTGGCCTGAGATTTCATAACGAGAAAATCCGGTAATATCAACCATTCCGACAGTGCTACGAACTGCGGATACTTCTCGGTCGACCAGTTCAAATGCATTGGAGCGCCTTAGAGTCGGAGTTTCCTGGAATTCTGGTTGACTCGATGCAAAGAACAAAGGCACTTCAAGCCCCCAAATGCAACCGAATTGTGCTCCCTCCTGTTTCATGTCTTCATGAATTGGCGACAGATGCAACGGTCGACCTGCTGGCAGTTCCTCATTCGGATAAGTGAGCACGAATCTCCTGGCGTAGGACTGCCGAGCAGTTTGCGAAAGATACTGATCTTCACTGGCAAATTCACCATATCGGGCTACATCCATTCCAAAAATATCGAATTCCGGTTCGCCATCGATCATCCACTGCGCCAGTGACAAACCCACTCCACCACCTTGGCTAAACCCAGCCATGACTCCGCACGCAACCCAGTAGTTTTTTAGGCCAGGTACCGGGCCAACCAGCGGATTACCGTCAGGTGTGAAGGTGAAAGCTCCATTGACCCAGCGTTTGATTCCGACTTCTTCCAGCACTGGATATCTTTCAAATCCCTTGCTCAACTGCGGTGCAATTCGATCAAATTCCTCCGGTATCAGATCCATTCCGTAATCCCATGGCGCACCTTCCAGATGCCAGACTTTGGGGTCGGTTTCATAGACGCCCATCAGTATGCCTTTGCGTTCCGGGCGCATATAGGTATAGCCATCCAAGTCTAAAACAGACGGGAGGAGGTCTTCACGTGCAGCTAGCTGTGGAATTGCCTCAGTAACCAGATAGTGGTGTTGTATGGGTGTGACAGGAAGATTCACACCGACCATTAGTCCCACTTTTCGAGCCCACAGTCCTCCAGCATTCACAACATGTTCTGCAACAATTGTTCCGTGTTCCGTGACCACATCCCAAGCACCTTCGGATCTAGGATTCAATTCGACAACTCGATTGCGCAGAATGATCTGCGCACCTCTTCCCTGTGCTGACTTGGCGTATGCGATTGTAGTACTATGCGGATCAAGGTACCCTTCGTGTTGGTCAAACATCCCACCGTGGAGATCGGACGTTTCGACAACTGGACATATCTCACGGATTTCTTCTGGCGTTACGAGCTGAGATTCAATTCCCATCGTGAGAAAGATAGTTCTCATATACTTGAGATACTCCCAGCGCGCGGCGCTGGCGGCAAGAATGACGCTGCCCCCTTTTACCATACTGATGTCTTGACCGCTCTCGCGTTGAATTTCCTGATACAGATTAATCGTATAAGCCTGTAACTTGGAGATGTTCAGATCATTATTCAGCGGGTGAAACCCGCCTGCCGCATGCCACGTCGATCCTGCGGTCAGTTCCTTCCTTTCAATCAGCACAACATCCGACCATCCCAGCTTGACCAAGTGATACAGAACGCTGGCTCCGATAACACCACCGCCAATGACAACAACTCGATAATGATTTTGCATGCTGACTATTCTCGTAATCTGATTAACAGGAACTATTCTGACAGAGCCTGTATTATTGTTAAAAATGAAACACTAGTTGTCCGTATTTCATTTCTACGTCAACTTTTTACAGCGATTTTCATTTTATCAGTTTAGATGTAGATACAGATATTGCGAATTGTTTCTCTAACTTGTTCCAATACAGAAATTGTTTGTGCCCTTGCGTGCGGCAATTATCTAGTCGGGGTTGATGACTATTCTGATTTTCCGGAAGATATTGTTGCCGCTCTTCCGCGGGTAGGTCCAGACTTGAATGTTGACATTGATCGTGTAGCAGCACTCAAGCCCGATTTGGTGCTGGCATCTCTGACTGTGCCTGGACATGAGAAAGTGGTTGAAGGACTGAAGTCAGCGGGATTGCCTTTTATTGCACCCGAACCCCACCGTCTGAATGATGTGTATCGTAACATTATCGAAATTGGCGAACTACTGGGTGTATCGGACAAAGCGGAACAGGTGGTCTGCGAGATGACGGACCGGATGGCTTCTGCTGAACTTTCGCAAAACACGCCTACTTTGCTAATTCAGTGGTGGCCAAAACCCGTTATCGCGCCTGGACAGCTTTCGTGGACTGAAGATTTGATTCTAGCGGCAGGATTTAAGAATCCAATTGGCGACAGAGAGGTAAAGAGCACACCGCTTAGCGATGAAGAAGTGCTTGAACTGAATCCTGATGCTGTAGTCATATCCTGGTGCGGAGTTGATTTCAGCAAGTATCGTCCTAGAGTGATTTATCGAAATCCCCTATGGCAAGAAACGAAATTCGTGAAGAACAAAAATGTATTTCGAGTTTCGGAGGCCTACCTTGGGCGTCCTTCGCCGAGACTTATTGACGGGCTTTTGGAACTCAAGAAAATCCATTTGCAACTGGAACCGCAAAGCCGAAAGAATTGACACCAGTCAAAGAGCTTGCCAGTACCGTTTAGTTGATTGATACTGGATAGTACTGCACTCGCTCCGTCGATCTACCAGTCTTGAGCAGAATCAGGTGGTCAATCTGTGATCTCGGTTGAATCGCTTGCAAGGAATGCAGTCAACAATCTTTGGAAGTTATATGCGTCTTGCACTCCCGCAATCTCCCGAATGGAATGCATTGCGAGCTGGGCGACACCAATATCAACAGTCCTGATGCCTAGTTCCGATGCTGTAATTGGTCCAATAGTAGATCCGCACGAAATGTTGTTTCGCGATACAAAAAACTGAAGGGGAATCCCAATCGGCTCACACAAACTCTTTAGATACGTCACCATTTCCCCTGTTGTCGCGTATCTCTGATTGGAATTGAATTTAACGACCGGGCCTTTGTTCAGAACTGGAGCATGCTGTTCATCATGCTTGTCAGGGTAATTGGGATGAATTCCATGTGCACCATCAGCAGAAACCAATACCGAACGCCTGATTATTCTTGGATCCAGTCCTGTCGTTCGTTCGAGCACAGAGGTCAGAAATGGGCTCTGCGCTCCGGAGTCAGACACACTCCCCACTTCTTCATGATCATTGCAGACCAAGACACAAAAATTTTCGGTTTCTGCGCTGATGATTGCCTGTAAACCTGCATGACAACTGAGAAGATTGTCGATTCTTGCACTTGTAACAAAATCTTCATTTGCTCCTGAAATCTCAGCAACATTGATATCGTACAGACTCAGGTCAAATCCCTGAATTGCATTGGTGCCAAGTTTTAAGTCTACCTCATCCAATTGTTCGAGAATCAATTCGTAAATATCCGATTCGCCACCTGCCCCCATTGACGTGCAAATTGGATTCAAATGCTGCTGACTGTCAATTTCCTGGTTAATATTCGCACTTCGTTCAAGATGAATCGCAATACTGGGTATGTAAGCAACTGGCTTAGCAAGATCTACGAGCTGGCTTCGGACTTTTCCATTTACATCACGATAGAAGACGCGCCCTGCAATGGATAAATCCCGATCAAACCACGTACGAACCAATGCAGAACCGTATACCTCGACATTGATTCTTTCATAGCCATGTCCCTGGAAGAACGGATTCGGATTGAGTTTCAGGCATGGACTGTCCAGATGTGCACCAATCAAACGCAACCCTGATTTTAGTGGGGAATTCTGCCCATTCCTGAACGCTACGATGGAGGTATCATTTCGGGTTACGTAGTAACTTTCTCCCAGTTTGATTTTCCATTCGTCGGTTTCTTCAAGACGAAAAAATCCGGCTCTGTCCAGCGCATCAGCAATACTCTGAGAGGCGTGATATGGGGTTGGAGACTTCAGCAGAAAATCATCCAAGGATCCACCCTCAAGCCCCATTCCAGCTGGCACAAAAGTATTCATGATGTCGTACTTGCCTGCTAGTCGTCCGAGGGTTCTAGGGTTGTGACAAGTGAAGCGAAGTCAAACAGATTTCGGTCAGCCAATTGGGACGGAGCTACATTTTGCACGCTTCCAAAGATATTTTCGACTCGACCTGGAAATTCTTTCTGCCATTGCTGCAACATTTTCTTTATTCTCACTCGCTCAAGGTTGGTCTGTGACCCACAAAGATTGCAAGGAATGATAGGGAAATTTCGGGCTTCTGCATACTTTTCAATATCCGATTCCCGGCAGTAAGCCAATGGCCGTATTACAATATTTTGTCCGTCATCACTTTTGAGTTTGGGTGGCATGGCTTTCATCTTGCCACCATGAAACATGTTCAGGAACAGCGTTTCGATAATATCGTCCCGATGGTGACCCAGAGCAATTTTGTTGAATCCGTTATTCGAAGCGAATTTGTACAACACGCCGCGCCGTAGTCTGGAACAAAGACCACACATGGTTCTCCCTTCCTCAATTACGTCACGAACGATGCTATAGGTGTCCACTTCGAGAATGTGATAGGACACTCCGATCGATTGCAGGTAATCCGGCAATACATGCTCTGGAAAGCCAGGCTGCTTTTGATCCAGATTGACGACGGTCAATTCAAACTGGACGGGAGCTCGAAGCTGGAGTTCTAGAAGAATGTCCAGCATGGTATAGGAGTCTTTGCCGCCCGACAGGCACACCATAACGCGGTCGCGATCTGCAATCATTTCAAAATCACGAATCGCGCTTCCTACTTCTCGTCGCAACCGCTTACGGAGTTTATTGAAATTGTAGCGATCGCGCTCCGATTGAATTTTTGGTGGTGCGTCGACTGCGAGTATATTTTCGTACTGGATTCTCATTGGTGTTAATTGATCATTATTCGAGATTTGTTATACATGAGCGAATACTGCCCACAATGGGTAATCTGCTGCCTAACTTGCAATTCTTGAATTTTCAGAACTTATGAGCATCATTTATTGTACGATTAACTGGTATTGAAGTAACCGTAGGAAACAAAATATGCAGTGGCTTGCTCTTGTCGTTGTCTGTACAGCATTGATAGCGCTCAGTTATTACTCCCCGAAGATTGGATTCAGTCTTTTAGGGGCACTCGCAGCAATTCTGATTACTCTGTACTACCTAAATCTGGACGAATCGGAAATAGCTGAATTTCCAGTTCCTCGCGAATCTGTCGTTCTCAGTGAAACTCATGCAACAGAATCATACGGCGAAAGCTGGGGCTATTCAGGCAGAATTACCAACTCCTCTGACAAGTCAGTCACTGATGTGCAAATCAAGATCATTCTGCATGACTGCCCAGAGGGGAGCCAACAAATTACAGACGCTTGCGTAGTGATTGGGGAAGAAGTGGATTTCGTTGCGATCAATGTTCCTCCACGGCAAGCGAGGGATTTCCGCGACAACATTACCTTCCGAAACGCTGACCCGAAAGGTAATCAACTATGGAGCTTTGAATTGTTCAGCCTTCGAGTGACCGAATAGCATCTGCATCTACGCGAGAACATGTCATCATGTATCGCTGCTTGCAAGCCTGTCTCGGAATCAGTCCTGCAGGGACGCAGTTCTCCAGCGTTTTCGGCAGCGTCAAACGGGAAGTACGAATGGCCATTTCAATGCATCGAATAGCTATCATTCGTTGAATGAGTCCAAGCTCTTTAAGCTATAGCACTTTTGTGGTAATTTTCTGATAGCTGAACCGTCCAGTAGGGTCCTAGATTACTCTGTCAACTGGTACTTTACTTAGGGTTCAACTGTATTTGCGATTGCGCTCACCAATGTATATCAACTCCAAGCTCGAAGACTCTAATAATCCAGCGAATTTCCTCTATTCTCTGCTCAATTCAGGGACTTGCGTTGAAATTGTTCTACCGTTGTTTATAAGGGCGGTCGTACTGTCCTAGGCTTGTGATGCCTACTGAATCAACTTACGTCATTTTCGAAATCACTGATTTTGGGTAGAAAGTTCTTTATTGATACATTTTGAATATATCATTTTTAAATGGCATTATGCCATATAATATAGAATAAATCAAAATATATCTTGAATTGATTTTAAATATGTGTGATTTTAATGGTTACGTATCATAAAAGAAAACCAAGACTAAAACCATTGTTGAATAAAGTTCCACCCGGCTTTATGGTTGATGCATCATGGCTCAAAAGTCAGGGCATCGACCCCAAGTCCATACACAACTATGTCGTGTATGGCTGGCTAGACCGCGTTATCCGGGGGGTATACCGCCGCACACTCCCGGAAGGTGTGCATGAGAATTCCAATACCGCATGGCAGGTTGCTTTGCTCTCTTTACAACGGATTATGAACTATGCTGTTCATCTAGGCGGTGAGAGCGCACTCCAACTGGCAGGTTTTTCCCACTACCTTTTTCTTGGACATGAACCCCAAGCTCATGTATATGGTGACGTGCCTCCTTGGTTCAAGCGTATCCCAACTGAAACCAAAATTGTTGTGCATCATCGTTCATTGTTCGGTGATGACTTAACTGGGATCATCGACTCAGCTCGAGATTTCCAACATGAAAGCTCAGAAGAGGATCTGAGGCCAGCAATCAATGTCTGGCGCTGGCCAATCAGCGCATCGTCCCCAGAGCGAGCAATTCTTGAGGCGCTGGATGAGCTGCCGAAAAACGCGAGTTTTCATTACCTCGACATGATTTTTGAAGGTTTGGTTTCATTGCGTCCCGAGCAGCTGACTACACTGCTATCAGTGTGCCGAAGTGTAAAAGTTCGCCGGTTATTCTTTGTCTTCGCCGATCGCCACCAACATGCATGGCGCAAGTACATTAATACATCGAAAATCGATTTTGGTTCCGGTCCACGAGCACTCGTTGAAGGTGGAAAACTTCATCCTACCTATAAAATTTATGTACCAACTGATTTTATGTCAGTAGCGGATTCCGGGAAAGATGTCGATGCTTGAACGCTATATAGACCAAGTTCGTCTGCTAATAGATGTGTTGCCGCACATTGCCAAAGAAGATGTATTCGCATTAATGGGCGGTACTGCAATCAACCTTTTCTATCGTGACATGCCGCGGCTTTCAGTCGACGTTGACCTCACTTACTTGCCGGTTGAGGAATTTAGTGCTACTCAGAAGCATATTCATGAGACGTTCGAACGGATCACGAAAGGGATAACCGAGCGTAGTTCGCGCTATCGGACAAGACATTTTACTGGCTTGGGCAATACCAACCGCATTACAGTTAGTGATGGTAAAACTCGGATAAAAATCGAAACCTCTCCAGTCATCCGTGGCACAGTAATTCCGCCTGTATCAATGGTAGCGTCCAGTACCGTGACTGATCGGTTTGGATTTACAGAAATTCAGGTGCTCTCTTTTGAGGATGTGTATGGTAGCAAACTCCACGCAACTCTCGACCGCCAGCATCCGCGCGACTTGTTTGACGTAAAGATTCTGTACGATAACGAAGGAATAACCGAGAATTTGTTTAGTGTGTTCATGGTCTATGTGGCGAGCTCTAGTCGACCAATGCATGAACATCTTTGCGCCTGCCTCCCAAGCACGTTACGAATTGTTTAATGAAGAATTCACAGGTATGACACGCGATAGCGTAAGCAAGGATATTCTTGAGGAAACGCGAACGCGACTCCATGCAGATATTAGTCAGCGTCTAACGGGTGACATCGCCGCATTCCTGCTCTCCCTTCACGATGTCGAACCGGATTTTAGTCTAATTGGATTTCCTGAGGCAGCAGTGCTCCCGGCAGTACGTTGGAAGTTGTTGAATCTAGAGAAGCTGAAGCGCAACAATCCCGAAAAGCATGCGGTGCAGCGAGGTGCACTCGAAGATTTGTTTCGATAATCATAATGACTTCCAACGATTTCGACATGTTTTAATATGATCGGTAACCTACAATCAGAACACACGGGCGGTCGGAAACCCGGCACTCTAGAATTGATGAAAAATTCAGCCGCCTTAGTATCAGTCTTCCAAGCGTTTTCTCTCTTTTCACAAGGCAAATTTTTTGTCACGCTAACCGAACGCCATCGACTCGTGATTTTAGCCTATGGATCACAAGTATGTTCAGGCCACTGGCATGAAACCATGCACTGTGCCTGATTTGAACCGCTTCAGGTGATGCCGCAACCGATTTTCAGTATTCTTTCAGTGAACTGTCCTATGGGAGTACGGATTTTTCCTGTTTCGGCTGTTGCCGAACAACGATTTTTCGCAATCACAATTCGGTGGGTCATCGACATACGGCCCCGGTGATCGGCGAACGCCGACCCCTGCGTCGCGTGTTCCCGGCCAGGCCCAGATAATCCAGGAGCAAACGTGCGTTGGTGCGCAATTTGCGCATCGTCGGCGCAACTGATTCTGCGTGCCGTCTGATCACCGAGATCGCAAATCGGCGAAGTGCCGTGACGTTTTCCGGTCCATGCCCGGTGCGAATCAGAAGGTGATCCTCGTGCCAGGTGTTTGAGTCGTCCAAAATGCGATGATTCGATTCAATGGTCCAATGGCCGCGGTTGAGCCCCAGCAAAGTCTTCGGATCAGCCTGAGCGGCTTGCAGTGAGGTGATCCCGACAACGGTTTCCTGCGTCGTCTTGGTTACCTCGCCACGCCGGTAGTGGTCAATCGTGCGACGAATGCGGAATATCTGCGCGATGTCCGGAAATTTCGACTCGCGATTCAGATACGCCATCAGTTCGGCATTGTCGCTGACCCGGATTTCGCGGATCTCATGACGTCCATGCTGGACCTTGGGCACCTTTTTCCCTGCATCGGTCGCGTCACCGGTGCGGGTGACAAAGTCAGCTTCAGTATCCGGTCTGAGTCGAAGCAGATCGGTAAAATGAATACTCACCTCGCCAGTGAGATCTTTCTGGTTGTTCTTGAGAATAAACATATAGTGCCCGCCCCGGCTGAGAATATAGCTCGCAATCGCATGCTGCGTCAACAGCGCATCAGCGGTGATCACTTTGCCATTGAGGTCATCAATCGATTTCAGCAACGGGATGCACGCGCCGATCTCGTTGGTGTACTTTTGCTCCTCACTCCCGTCCGAGTCAAGCCTCATCTTTTTTTTTGCCAGATGCATGCGACTTTGATGCCCACAGGCGCCCAGCACATGAATCTGGCGATTGTTCCCGTCAACCGCTCCTTTCATCGTCTTGCCATCGATCGCAATCGCCTCATCGCAGCCGTCAATCGATATGCACCATTTGCGAAGCGCGTCATCGAACTGCCCGGGGTCGGTTCTGACCAGCGCCTCGCGGATGCAATACACGCTTGGACGCTGGACTTTGCCACGCCGCAATCCAACCCTGAAATGACGAAGCACCTTTTCTGACTGCGCCTGTACCCATTCGCCCATCTCCTGATAGCCGCGCGCACCGCAAACTGTGGCTGCCGCCGCAATGGCCAGCAGTGTCCCGAGGCGATAGCGCCGCCCGCGACGCCCGCGCGGGTCCTCAATGTGTGAGAAATAATCCAGCAATGACTTGAAATCCGCGTCCGTATACATTTTCCTGCAAACTCCTTTCGGGAAATAGTGGGAATCAAGATGTGCGCCACCGAGCAACCGGCGCGCATCTGACCGAAGCGGGCGCACAAACATCAGCTTCGGTGATGAGCCTTGTCGGTAGCCGCGGCGTTGTCGCCGATAGCCGGCCGTCTGCCCGATCTGTATCCAGTTCTCCGCGCGATAACAGGTTCCGGCAAAGCGCTGCGGGTCAACGAAAGTCTCCATCAGCAGCACCGGGTGTCCGAATCGCACCGGCCAGTCCTTGACGACACGCTTGGCCAGCAACGATAAAGTGCGGGATGCGAGATTCGCAATCGGCTCCAGAATGAGGAATCTGCTCTGGTTGGTGATCAGGTGCAGTCTTGCGCCACGGTCTCTTGGGTGCCAGCCGAGCCACTCATCTCGGGCGCGGCTTTTCAGGGCCGCCGCATAAAATGAACTCAGCGCAACCCATCGGCCCTGCAAAACCGCGGCATAAAACGCGCTCTCACCGATCTTGTGCGGGGCGCCAAGATAGTGATGCTGCCGCATCAGCGCAAGGAATTTCTCCTCCTCGTCGCGTCTGACCGGTACGATGACCAACTCCGACAAATTCATCTCTCACCGTTTCAGTTCAACTTCAGTTGGCTGAACCATACACGAATCAATCAGAAAAGTCCAGTATCAGACGCTATTTATTTCATATCATACAGTTGAACTGAACAAAAATTCGCCCTGTCTCTTTTCACTAGATGCTTGTATTGAAAGCATTTAATTCTTGATAATGCCCTTAATTTTCTTAGCACAACCCCTTTGGCGAATTTTCCGATTAGAATCAGTGAAATGAAACGCTGAGTTTTTGAAAATTCTCAACCTAGTATCGTGTCAACTATGTAATGTTGTATCAATTCCAATCGATTCTCGTTGTTGCCAGATTGAACGACGAGGATTTACAAATGAACAAACGTTACGTGGCAGCACGACGGAAATCGGAACGCAATCAGCATGGAGAGATTGTGGGGAACGGTTCGTATTCATCACAGAAAGCGCTCAATGCGTTGATTTAGCTGAACAGCTCCGCGGGTGAAATCAATGAACCGCCAAGGTTTGATGAAACCATAGCCGATGTGCTGCAGATTCGCCGCGCAAGGTGGGTCGGGTGAAATAGCGCTCGGCGGTCAGCAGGGCAAGCAGTGTTTTTACGAGTGCAAGGCGGACGCTAAAATTGAAGCCCCCATGGTTTGCGCTCAGCAGCAGTGCGTATTCACAATAGGCGTTGTGGCTGTTGGTGCAGCGTGCGGTTGAGTTCGACTATATCAACAAGATTTCTTGCGAGACGGTGCGGGCGGGACTGAAAATAACGAAAGCAAGCCTTGGCAGCGCATTGAGAGGGTGATGCCTGCACCCAGCAGTCAAATCCTCACAACACCCTCAAAAGGCGAAGCTCTCCGAATCAATCACTGCGATCAGTTTCCAAATTCATATCGGGAATTATTTTGTCTCCAGCCAATAGACTTCAGGAACTGTTTGAAGTCTACTGGACATTGTTGGATCCGCGTAGCGGTATGGAAGTACGGGCACAAAAAACTCATCACGAGCAATTTCCATTATTCGCTTGACTTTTCATGCGATTGGGTTAAGTTACCCCGAGAATTCGCAACCCCGGCCCGCACGGCCTGTGCAGTTGACGAGTTCAGATAAGGTTCAAGTTGTTCGAATCGCGAAGCGGTTCGAGACACTTGATCAACATGTGCAACGTACACCCGGAGTGGCAACCATGGCCAAGCAGACCTCCCAATCACCCCCAGATCTTTCTATCGAACCGACTCACGATAATCTATTCAAGTTCACCTATCATCGTGAGGACGGGGTGGACGACTTGAGCCGGGAACTGTTCGAAATCGTCTTTGACGAGGCCACCAACAACGAGTTCAACTGGCCGACCCTGAATATGGATTCCAGTTCTGTGATCGATCAAGCCGGGCGCGAGAAGTTCGCCGACTTGATCTTTTCGGTCAACACCAAGGAGGATAACTCCTCCACCAAGTTCATTTTTTTGCTGGAGCACAAAAGCGCCTCGGACTCCAACGCGCTGATGCAACTGCTGGGCTATCAGACGTCGCTGTATTTACGAGAAGGCAAACAATGCCGGGTGCTGCCGATGATCATCTACAACGGTAAAAAGCCCAATTGGTCAGGACCCTTGGAGTTCCAACTGAGCTTGCAGCCGGTATCCGATCACCTGCAACGTGAATGGGGTGGGTATTTTTTGAATTTCAGGTGCAAGATGGTGAATTTGCATGAGGTCATTGCACAAAGACGCGCCGCTGGCATGGATTCTGAGGTGGTGCTTTACGCGCTGTCGAAGGTATGGGATGCCGATGAGGGAACGTTCGAAAAGGTGTTTCGACTGGCAAAAGGTTTGAGCGATGAAAAACGGAATCGGTTGCTGCCAATGGTGGTAAACTATCTGCAGTCCCACAACAAGCGCATTAGTTACGAAACCATAGCTCAAATTGAAGAGCAAGCATTACCGAAGGGGAAACGATTGATGTTATCTTTATTTGACGAAATTAAAAATGAGGGCATGGAACAAGGCATGGAACAAGGTTTGGAACAAGGTTTGGAACAAGGGCTGAAAAAAGGCGTGAAAGAGGGAGAGAAAAAAGCTTCGGAAAAAATCGCCGAAAATTTGATTCGCGATGGGATGGAAATCAGTAGGATTTGTCAATATACCGGAATGAGTCGCAAACAAGTCGAGCAGATTCAGAACAATCTACAGCGACATTGAATAAGAATTCTGATCCAGGCCGTATCTCTTGCCGGCTGAGGATTCGCAATCGAATCGATTGAGTAACCAGTACTTCGTGGTCGTACTCAATTGTGGTCAACTGCGTCTCAATGATCCAGCGACAGGCCGATGTGAGAGTCGGAAGAATTCCGATGATAGCGACGTCAAACTACTTTGCCTTGTGCACTCTAAACAGTGCCCCCCGAACTTCGCTTGAATTTTTGCGGAGATGTAAAGTTTAGCTGCGAAACCATATCTATGGACGGCAGTTGGCTCAATGTTGCGGAGGTTGAGATTCGAGTCATGGCACGGCTGTGCCGGAATCGGAGAATCGATGCAACGGTCACCATAAGTCGGGAAGTTGCTGCGTGGTAGTCACAAAGAGACGGATTGGAGGCAAAAGTTGGCTGGCAATTCACATCCGATGATGCGCGTATCAAACTGAAATGTCTTGATCCGACACTTGACGAATGACAAGACACTAGGGGGGTTATGAGCACTTGGATTCGCCGCAGTTCAGACAGGTCATGCAACCGTCCAGATACACCATTGCCCGAGTACTGCAAACATTACACAATTCAGCGCCATCCGGAAAACTGCTCTCGTAATCATCCATTGAAACATTAATGCGCTTTTCAAATTCCAGCCTCTTTTCTTCAAGAATCCGTTTGGTGTGTTCCGACAGTGGTTCATCCGTGATCATTCCGATCCGCTTCATGTGCATTTCTACGACTGAGCCGATTTCGGCTACCAGAGATGGTGTGAATTTGCCGCCTTTTTTGAAATATCCGCAGTTCCCAGAAGTAATAACGATTCCAAGCATTACTTTCTCTGAACTCTTTTCAATTCCTTGTGTCAACTGCTCCTAGTCTGCGAAGCACCGTCTCAATTAGCTCTTCGAAGCGTCGATAATTCATATGACTACATCGTAACGATTCGAGCGTTATATTTTTCAGATCATTTTGTAGGTCCGTAATAAAAGACGGCTCGTCACCACTACCTGCCAATGTCAGGCAGTCTTTGATGTCTCCAACCAGACCCCCGGCATTCGCAGAGGTACCTTTGGATTTCATTCTGGAAATCAGCTCGAATTTGGCAAAAATTCGAGGAATAGATTGCCCATTGTTCAACCACTCAACTTGACGACAGCATGCGGTGCCATTTTCGACTTGCAATTCATCATGCGTTGCAGGACCTGATACCCTTGCAACGTAAAACCCCTGTCCGCTCGGAACCGCTACTAGATCTTCTTCCTTCATATCCCTTATAAATTGCCAAAGTTTACCAACTGCTTGGTCAACTCTCCTCAATTTTTCGTCATCAGGATAGCAGTGTTCCCGGACGATCTCTCGAAAATCATCTAGAGGTAGATCACATACAAGCAATTCCGGTTCTCCGGGCCACCCGATACAAATGTGATTGTGGGAAAGAGCTACATTTAGTGCGGTTTCGGTGTGCGAGATTCTGAGTATGAATGCATTTTGTGGTATTTTTCAATTCCGCTAGACACTTCTTTACATCATATACTTTCCTTATCGCCAGCGGTTGCCAGCCTCCCATTTTCGGTCGAACGTATTGCCGGCAGAGAGAGCTTCGGTAGGCGGCAGGACGAAATCCGCGACCTTGCTCTGTAATTCCGCAAACGAACCTGGTGGTGTCGTGATCGCAGTCCGACGCAGAAATCCTCGCCATTGTGCCTGTTTCTCGGCATCTTGGGAAAAAGCTGCTGTCAGTGCGATCGGTTTTACTGTTGGAATTGCTGTGTGGCGTCGTTCGAAGGTGGCGCGTATTGCATCGGCAACAATGTTCCCATCGAATGAAAATGTCTCCGAAATCGTCCAGAGGTCGAACATGTCTTTAATCCGGCTGTTCGACATGCCAAGAAAGACCAGTGCTTGGAATTTTTCGGCGATGACTGTCTCTGGTGGATAGGCCCGCAACCTTGGTGCCGGCATGCCAAGCATTGAGGGATAATCGATTTCCCGCACACTCGGTGTTACGACATCGCCGAAGCCGACGTCGATTCGGACAGGCAATTGCGCAGCGGCTATTTCGGCGATCATAGTAAGTCGGATACCGCCATATTCTACCTCGATGCGAGTAGTTACCGCCTCCAATGTTTCCGGTTTAAATATGACACCGTCATTCGGCACCTCAAGAACGCATATATTTCGGAACACGGCGCAGATACGTTCCGGTGCGTCGTCACCGAATCCCAGCAAATCAAGATCTGCGGTGGTTCGATAGGGCGCAGAAGTCCAAAGTTTGACCAGCATTGCACCTTTCAGTACAAATTGGCTGCTATAGTCGGAGAGGCTGAGTCGATAAAGAAGTCGTTCAATGGCGTAGTGAGTAAGCACGAGCTGGACGTTTTCCTTTCGCTTTCGGGCACGCAGGGTAAGTCTCGCCCTGACGGAGGCGCCAATATTTCGGGGAGAGTTCGGAGTCATAGAGATGCCTCGAGATAAGGCCGAATGACATTCTGTATACGGTCGATCGCAGCCAAACGCCAGACGTCATCCGTCGTTGCGCTACGAGTGCGTATGCAATTCCTGAGTGCTTCGATGGCAACATCGATTCCAACCTGATTGCGGTATTTAAAGCAATCTGCTACCGTTTTTGCTGGATTCGTGATGGGTACCTCGACGTTTTCGATTAAGTGTTGCTCAATTCCGGCAGTGAGAGCCTCGCCGGTGGCGCGAATGATGCGCAACGATATCGGAGGATATTTCGGCGCCCACTTCTTGTGACCGATCATAATCCAGATATCATGTGGCAGTTGCGTCGTTAATGAATGGAACTGGAGCGCGGAAATGAGACAGATAACCCCATGGGGAACAACTTGGGAAGCTACAGCGAAGCTGTGGAACTGCGACCATTCGGCGTCGGTAAGCTGATAGAGGCCGCGCCCTCTACAGACCAGCAGTCCTTCATCTTGCAGCCGGCGCAGATAGGTGTGCGGGATGCCCGCCGCATAGAAATTGCGCGCACGGGCGATGCCGCATGCTTTTGCAACGGCAAGTGCACGTTCTTTCAATGTTGGTTCCGTCGGTTTGTTCATGTTCGTAATACACGGCATTAATTAATATATGCCTAGAATATATAACACAATATTCAATTTGATGCAATCAGAACATGGATTTCCCAGCCGTCGCTTTCAGTGTATGTGAAACTACCGTTTTAACGTATGATGATTTCTTTAAACCCGATGCAAAATTTCATACGTCAACGATCAATACGCATCTGATCCGTGCATCATCCTCCCACGACAAGGACATGGTCGATATGTCTGCAATTTGGGTAATGAGTCTTGATTGGATCACGCACAGCTGACGCACAGCTGAGTGTTGCATCATTGTTTGTCCGTTGAACTTGGGGCGAAGATCTTTTCCACGACGACGGAACGTTTGTGGGGTAGTGCACATCGGTCTCAACCAGTGCCGGGTGATGAACATTCCGTTGCCTCTCGGCGATGTGAATGGCACACACCAGAGCGGACGAAAACATCTTCAAGACTTTACAGGTGCAGATTTCCTGCAATGCAGCGCCTCGCAACAGAATGAGGAGGCAAAGTGGAAAGGACTCCGGTTACCATTTCCCTTCAATGCCTATGGGGAAATGGGTAACGCGGTTGCGTCGCAACGGTATCCGTTACAGTCCTTGGGGTGGTGCGTTCGTCACGCAACAGTTCGTTGAGCGCCTGCGAATCGGTTTCAAAACGAGTTCAACCAATGCCATACTAGCGCTGTAGTGGTAACAACGCACAGTTCCAGATTGAGATCTTCGATGCTAGCCGTTCGGTGTTCGATATTTAGAATAATGTGTTTGGCACCTTGAAAAGGCGAATGTTTTCCTACTGGGATTTCGTGAGTTCCAGTGGGGAACTGGATGGAACAGGATAGATTCAAGCTGTGTCCCATTCCACCGCCCTAACACTTGTCGCGATGCCTATATTCTTCAAGCCATGCACACGAAGCCGGACGGTCAGCGGTTTGGCCTCAAACAGAAACACTTCACTGATGACCAGCGGACGGGGCGCCCTCTGGAATTCATAGCCGGAGATTTTGGACCTGCCAAAACTAGGTAATAGTCTGGCAGACATTCCGGTTTTATATCGGGAATCCCTTCTCTACTGCCATACATCTTAATATTGACCAATTTCCTAGCGAGTGGACCGGACTTGAAACGTTCATCAGTACTCCGATGGACCGCCGATTACTCCAAAGCGATGTCGAAAATCCGGCTCGCAATGTATTCCCCGATATAGCTACGTTCAGCCAGTCGGCCAATAAATTGGGGGATTGCTATCTCGTTGGCGTTGCGAGCACCGAGCAGACTAGCGAGGGGTTATTAGTCGTCGCTGTAGTTCAACTTCATCATGAGTCATCATTTCACAATGAGAATCAGTGAAATGAAACGATCAGTATTTGAGATATTCTCAACGTAGGAGGTTTATGAGCACTTGGATTCGCCGCAGTTCAGACAGGTCATGCAACCGTCCAGATACACCATTGCCCGAGTACTGCAAACAATACACAATTCAGCGCCATCCGGAAAACTGCTCTCGGCATCCCCCATTGGAAAATTGATGCGCTTTTCAAATTCCAGCCTCTTTTCTTCAAGAATCTGTTTGGTATTTTCTGGCAGAGGTTCATCCGTGATCAATCCGATACGCTTCATGTGCATTTCGATGACAGAACCGATTTCGGCAACTAGGGATGGCGTGAATCTGCCACCCTTTTTGAAATATCCGCCGCGAGGATCGAACACTGCGTGGAGTTCCTCAACAAGAAACGTGCTGTCCCCACCTTTTCTGAAAACAGCCGAAATAATCCTCGTAAGGGCAACTGTCCACTGGAAATTATCCATATTTTTCGAATTAATGAAAATTTCAAATGGACGCTGTCGTTCATAAGGCGTTCCCGCATTCAATGTTGTGTCATTGATGGTTACATAAAGTGCATGTTCGGAAAGCGGTGTTTTGATCTTGTAGGTGCTCCCTCTCAGCATTTCCGGTCTTTCAACACGTTCGTGGTGCATCATCTGGACCACGTTGGACTTATTTTCAGCGATGATGCCGACTAAATTATCGTCACTTTGTGAGGCAGGATGCTCTTCCGACAAGGTGAAAAGAGGCCCCGGCTCATCGCTTTTGGAAGCAACCTTGTAATCTACTATGGGCTGATTGATTTTGATAGCCATTTCATAAGCCTTAGAATTTACCGTAATACCCTTCTTTCAGAGCATCAAACAAATTTGCTGCAGTGTGGGTTTCTCCGTCGTACTCCACTTCCTCATTTCCCCTTACTTCAACAACGCTGCCATCTTTCAACGTAAACTGATATTTCGTTTTCTCCAAATCCTTGTCGCGCACTAATACGCCTTGGAATGCTTCTGGGTTGAATCGAAATGTTGTACAGCCTTTCAATCCACTGTTATAGGCATCCATATATATTTCCTTGAATTTCCCAAATGGATAGTCCGTTGGAACATTCGCAGTCTTGGATATGGAAGAGTCCACCCATTTCTGTGCTGCTGCCTGAACTGCAACATGTTCCTGAGGGGAAATGTCATTCGTAGTCAGAAAATAGTCTGGCAGTGAAGATTCATCATCTGCAGTAGCCTTTGGATTGACTAGTTCGCGATACGCAAGTAACTCGTACGAATAAACTTTCACGTTCTCTTTTGACTTTTTACCTTCTCGAATCACATTTCTTGTGTATTCATGTGCGAAAGAAGGCTCAATTCCATTACTGACATTGTTGCCAAGAGATAGACTGATGGTTCCCGTTGGAGCAATGGAACTGTGATGTGTGAATCGCGCTCCATACTCAACAATGAGATTGGTCAATTCCAAAGGTAAATTCTGCATGTATCGACTGTATTTCGCAAGAAGTGTCGCCCCCTTCACTTTATGCCCAACTCTGATCCCGTCCTTAGCCATTTCCGGTCGCTTGTTCAACAGACTCGGGGTTACTTCAAACCTCTCTTCAAATATCGGTGCCGGACCTTTTTCTTGAGCGAGCTGTATCCCTGTCTCCCATCCAGTGATAGCCATCTCTTTAGCAACTTTTTCAGTAAATTCAAGGGATTCCCGAGATCCGTATTTCACTTTCATCATAGCCAAGGTCGAACCAAGTCCGAGGAATCCCATGCCATGACGCCGTTTTCGAAGTATTTCTTTTTGCTGGTCTGATAGCGGCAGGCCGTGAATTTCCACGACATTGTCCAGCATTCGAGTAAAGGTCGAAACTACTTTTCGATATTTCTCCCAGTCAAACTCGACACTATCGGTAAACGGATTCTCAACAAATTTCGTCAAATTAACTGAACCCAGAAGGCAACTTCCATAGGGCGGCAATGGTTGTTCACCACATGGATTTGTGGCTCGGATATCTTCGCAGAACCAGTTATTGTTCATCTCATTGACTCGATCTATCAAAATAAATCCTGGCTCCGCATAGTCGTATGTGAGTTCCATAATGGATTCCCATAACCGGCGTGCTTGAATTATTTTGTAGACGCGAACGGCAACTCTCCCCTGTTCATCGATGATATAGGTCTGGCTACTGTCACCAATAGGCCAATACTTCCAAACTACAGTGCAGTCTTTGCTATTGAATTCATCCTTGGTCGCTGGAAACACAAGTTCCCACTCACTATCGTTCTTTACCGCTTTAATGAAATCATCCGTGATCAGACAGGATAGATTGAACTGCCGCAGACAACCGTCTTTCCTCTTCGCTCGAATGAAATCCAGAATATCTGGATGCGAAACGCTGAACACCCCCATCTGGGCTCCGCGACGGCCACCCGCAGACGACACCGTGAAACACATAGCATCAAAAATGTCCATGAATGACAAGGGGCCGGAAGTGTATGCGCCTGCTCCGCTTACAAACGCGCCTTTTGGACGAAGTGTTGAGAATTCGTAGCCGATGCCACAACCGGCTTTAAGTGTAAGACCGGCTTCATATACCGCATGCAGGATGCCCTTCATCGAATCCGAAATAGTCCCAGAAACAGTACAGTTGATCGTGCTGGTAGAGGGTTTGTGTTCGCGAGCACCTGCATTGGAAACGATTCGTCCCGCTGGAATTGCACCGTTCTGGAGCGCCCAGTTAAAATTTTCATACCACTTCTCGCGGTTATGCGGCTGCTCTACATCTGCCAGAGCGCGTGCAACTCTCGCATATGTACCATCAAGGTCCTGGTCGACTATTTCTCCGGACTGTGATTTGAGGCGGTATTTGCGGTCCCAAGTATCAAGCGAAGCATCTTGCAGTTCAAATTTAGGCAACTGCTCTGGAGTAATTTTCAGATTGCCCTGCGACACCATCACTCACCCCATCCATTCATCGTCATACTCACTCATCCGCCAAGCTTGATCTGAATTGATGTATATGTGTTTGAATCACTTGCTTCCTGTACCAATCGAATTTTCCGCTACTAATTTCTCTAGGTAAACCTAAGCAGTTGCTGCACCATTCCCGTAATTCGTTTTTATGTGTTTTATCGACACTCAGTAATATCAATAAGTGGAATTAATTGGGCTTATGATGGTGTTTGCTATCTCTATGAGAAACTGTGTCGTGTTCTAACCAATGACGGTGCCTTTCGGTCCGTTTGTTCAGCTTACGAACTGCTCAATCTCTCTTCTCATAGGTCAAATTTCTTGGAGAATGTGATTGAATGTAGGAAATTAGTAACCAATCAATAATAGTAATATATCACTAATATTTTTTTGATTATACCCACCTTACGATAACAAAATTTAACAATTATTCAGGTCGTTAATTTTCGATAGATATCAGATATTTTCAGTGGAAGTTTGCGAACATCATCTACCATCGTGTAGTTGACATGTCCATACATGTGCGGAAGATAGTCATGTGCCTGCGAATCAATCGTTATGCAGAACGGATGTATGCCAGCATGTTTTGCTTCCATTAAAGCCTGCCGCGTATCCTCAATCCCGTATTCCCCTCGATAGCCATCATAGTCGTCGGGCTTGCCGTCCGAAATGGTAATCAAGACCCGGGTTTTCGCATCTACATTCAATAACTTATCAGTTAGATGGCGAATAGTGACTCCCATACGTGTGTAGTCCTGCGGCCGAATGCCTGCAATTCGCGATTTGACTTTGCTGTCGTACGACTCCTCAAATGTCTTGATTCGATATAACTCACAACGCTTGCGCGTCATCCCGGAAAATCCGTAAATGGCGTAACGATCACCCAGAGTTTGAAGCGCTTCACTTAGCAGAACCAAGCTTTCTCGTTCGGCATCATTAATCCACCCCTTAGTCGACCCGCTGACATCAACCATAAATATTACTGCCAGATCGCGTTCCAATTTTCGAGATTTGATGAACAGTCGATCCGTCAATTCGTTGCCCTCGAAGACATCAACATAGCTTTCTACAACCGCGTCAATATCAATATCGTCACCGTTTTTCTGCCGACGCAGCATTCGATCATCTCCTCGCAACGCTTCAAAAGACTTACGAATATCCCTTACCAGATGCGAATACTTCTCCAGAATTGCCTCTACAACACTCTCACTGCTGGGGTGCATTTCAAGTTCTCTCAAAACGCACCAGTTCTTTCTGTAGTGCCGACGCCGATAATCCCATTCATCGTAGAAATACGTCTTCTCCGCCCCTGAATTCGCCTTTTCGTTACGCTCCTCCTCTACTTGGCTATCCTGTCTATATTGCCCGTCTCCTGCGGGCACGAGATAATCTTCGGGAATTTCACCAAAATCCTGAACAATGCTTTTGACCGTCTGAACCACATTATCTGGCGGAACGATAGGTTGGCCGTCAATGGTCAGTGTCATTTCCCATTCACCAGTCTCATCCGAATCTGGCTGTGTTGTTATGCTCACTCTATTAACTTGGCCTTCAACCTGTTCGTCTTCAGTTTCGAATTCGCTGATGATTCCTTCGGCGAGCATCGCAAGGTCTGTTCGAAACTTCTCCTTCTCTATTTCCACTCGCTGTTTCGCAACTTGCCGCACACGCTCCAAATCAATCATTCCCTGATAACAGACGGGGTCTGATAATGTGAGTTTTTGTTTATACAGTTGCTGCGTGACGGCAAGCGAATCCAGAACATCCGAATCTGGTTTTTTAACCTGCTCCAGCAGTGAATCGATACCGTTGAATTCGGGCAATGTCTCGGATAAAAATTTCAATTCATTCATTTGTCGAACAAGGCCAGGCAGTTCGCCTTTCATGCGGTTAAGAAGTCTGATTTCTTCTACAGCTTCAAATAGTCGAAGCGCCCTTGCCTGATCTTGAAATTTAGTGATCGCAGTGCATACGACAGGAATGCCTGTATGTACATCCACGCGAAATGTTCCAAATAGCGTCTGTGCCAATAAAAATGCTCCAGTCGCCTTATAGAGTTGAAAATTCAGCCGTTCTGAATCAAACTGATTTACGAGTTCCGGCAGAAAGAGAGTTTCCGTGTCAGTCCAAGCTTTGTTATCGGCACGTATTTCAAGCTCACGGCCGGAAACGCCTTTCACATATTTGTTCAGAATTCCGACAACATCACCAAATGAAACTGAGTGTCTTTTCTGACTAAGTCTGTCAGCAAACCTTTTCGCTTCTCTGAATGAAGCACTACCTGGATACAACCCCTGTCGGTCATAGATGTCCATCGCTTCAATGATCCACTGGGTTACTCCGTCCGAATCCATTAACTTTAATGCCTGAGAGACATGGCTTACGAACTGAAACCCCATCTCCGAGTTGGACTTTGAAATGACACCGGCCCAGTGTAAAGCGAATTCCTGCGACGACCTGTCCAATAATGAAAGCTTTAGCGCCGGCTCGCTAGCTGTTCGACGTGAAGTCAGAACTGCACCGAGCAATTCTTCCAGCTTTTCCTCAATTCGATTCGCAGAAAGCGGCTTCTTCACAGAATGGATTCCGATGGTGAAATGCCGTCACTTATTTAGAAAAGTGATGAAGCCATTTCCTGAATGGCAGTCAATATTTCCGGATCATCCGTCAAAGTCTGGGTAATCGAGGCATTGCATGCTTCAAGCGGATCAATTCCAAAGACGATCAGTTTGGCTGCATGTACGAGTAGACGGGTGCTCGCTCCCTCTTCCAGGCCACTGCCCTTGAGATTGCGTGTCATCCTGGCAAATCGAACCAGAGAGCCGGCGGAATCTTGATCTATCCCCGATTCATGCACGATGATGGATTGCTCAAGTTCCTTTTCAGGATAATCAAATTCAAGTGAAAGAAAACGTTGGCGGGTGCTTTGTTTCAAGTCTTTCAATACGCTCTGATAGCCAGGATTGTAGGATATCGTCAGGTTAAATGCCGGAGCAGCATGAAGCAGTTCGCCGGTTTTTTCAATGGGCAATACTCGCCGGTCATCTGCGAGAGGATGAATAACTACCGTGGTATCCTTTCGCGCCTCAACGATTTCATCAAGATAACAAATTCCGCCAACGCGAACGGCTCTGGCGAGTGGACCGTCAACCCACCTGGTTTCACCACCCACGATTAGATATCGACCAACCAAATCCGATGCGGTAAGATCATCATGACATGACACAGTCACCAGCGGTAGGTGCAATTTCCAAGCCATGTATTCCATGAATCGAGTCTTTCCACAACCTGTCGGCCCTTTCAATAGAACAGGAATGAGATTCTGGTGAGCACTCTCAAACAAGTGAACTTCGGAGCCTTGAGGTGCGTAAAACGGCTCATCCTTTATGGAATAATCTTCACTTTCAATTCTGTACATTCGCGTTTGCCTTCCGATTTTCTCTCGCAATTGAAGCTCAGCAAAAGAGTATATTATGTTCGTCTTGTTGCTTCGCAGACTTAATCTTTTACCAATCTTCCAATGTCTTCACATCCAGATCAATTCGCCGACAATAATATTCTTCTTGATGAATCTCTCAGAAAGAGCATTGTCGAGAAACTTTCAAATTTTCACAGAAAATCGATCCGGAAAACTGAACTTAAACAGGCCGCAGTTGCATTTACGATCTTGAATGGAGACTCTGGAAGTGCAGCTAGTTTTCTTCTGACTCGACGGCCCAAACATCTGAGGCGTCACGGAGGCCAATATGCCTTGCCAGGCGGCAGATTGGACGGTGATGAATCGGCACTTGAAGCCTCACTGCGTGAACTGCAAGAGGAAATCGGTATAGACGTGTCCGAGAATGAGGTGCTTGGATTTCTAGACGATTACGAGACTCGTTCAGGATTCGTTATTACTCCAGTCGTTGTATGGGCAGGCGAAAGAAAAGAACTTCACCCTGATCCAAATGAAGTTGCATCCGTTTTCAGAGTGCCGCTTGCAGACTTGAAATCACCGAAGATTCCAGTTTTGGAAGAGTTAGCCGAAAGTGGAACACGAGTGCTGTCGGCACCACTGGATTCAATCGGACATCGGGTGTTTGCACCGACTGCAGCTTTTCTGTTTCAGTTCAGAGAAGTTGCCTTGTTTGGTCGACACACACGTGTAGCCCATTTCGACCAGCCGAAATTCGCTTGGAAATAATCTAGATTAGCGGAAATTTTGTGGCTTAATGAAGGGATCAGTCTTCCAACTTTGCCAATTTATCCAGTAGAGCACGATTCACTATGGGGTGCACAAATTGAGAGACATCGCCTCCCAACTTGGCAATTTCCTTAACCAGTGAAGCCGCAACAAAGGCATAGTCTTCGGCCGGTGCGAAAAACAGAGTTTCGATATTTGGGTCGAGTTGTCGATTCATCCACGAGAGCTGAAACTCATACTCGAAATCTGAAACCGCCCTCAGTCCTCGAATCACAATTTTTGAGTTCACTTCCTTGGCAAAATCAATCAGCAACCCTGCAAACCCAACAACGTTGACAGTAGGCAGGTGAGCAGTGGTTTCCTTGATCAGCTGAACGCGTTCCTCTAGAGAGAACAACGTATTTTTATCCTTGCTGAAAGCGACAGCCACAGTCAACTCATCAAAAAGTTCTGTTGCACGTTCAATCAGATCATTGTGACCCTTAGTAACCGGATCAAAGCTGCCCGGATAGATTGCTCGTGTGATTCGTTCTGAGTGGCCCATGTTTTCGCCGATTGTGGAATGTTTCTAGCCGCAACCAGATTGTAAAAATATACATTATGTATGCATATAGAAAGAGAAAACGGAAATTATTTACGAGTTGGTGAGGTTGGAGTTGCGTCAAAACGACGAATAGCACGTTAGAGTTTCATGTTGCAGCAAGACCTTGAACCTACAACTTCTGTGTCAACTAGAAACTACTAAATCTGCAACTTCAATTCTGCACGAATTGAAGCAGGTAGTGGTTACGAGAGCCTGACTGATAATGCCTCAAAATTTTCCATTGCTCCGATAGTAGATTCAAACCTTCACTCCGCTCCATTTCTACATAGACGTGGGCATTCGAATTCAAGCAGCCGATTGATTCGAGTAGTTCAACCGATCTCAAAGCCATGCCTCGATAAAAAGGTGGATCTACAAATACAACATCGAACTTTTCTTCGATGGTTCTCAAGTAGGCCAGCGCCTCACTACACACAACCAAACATTGATTTGCAGAAAGTTCAGCGGCGGTTTGATGCAAACTGCGTATACACCTCCGATCAATATCCACAAAAACAGCGGATTCAGCGCCTCGGGAGAGCGCTTCAAAGCCCAGCGCACCGCTGCCTGCATACAAATCCAGACACTTCGCTCCTTCTATCCGCCACTGCAGCCAGTTGAACAATGTCTCACGCGCTGCATCAGTCGTAGGTCGTATGTCTAGTGAAGAGCCAAACCGAATGACTCTGCGCCTCCACTTTCCCGAAATGATTCTGAGTTTGCCTTGCAATTTGTTTCGCCTTCAATCGAATCTGTATCGAACATAATATAATTTGTTGATTGTTTCGCCGTACGCACTACATCGTCAGACTAAACTAGAATTGTGTCAACGTTTAGCTACTGACGGCATCGTCTTGCTGGGTAAAAACTCAACGCAATAATTTTTTTCTTCGGACATCTCCTACGGATTATTTGGATGAACGAGCCGCAAAAACAGACAACATCCAGCCAAAAGAAAAAATTCAGTTTCTTTGATGTCCTTGCCAGAACGCGCAAGTCAGTCTCCGCTGGATTTTCCAATCTGTTTGCCAGTGCTTCATCTGTAGATCAGAGTGAAATCGATAGTCTTTACGATGCGCTGATACTCAGTGATGTCGGTTATGCAGTGAGTGAATCAATCATAGACTCTGTCAACGCCTCAATGAAGGGGTCGAATATTTCCGGCGCCCAAGTCGCTAATCTCGTACGCCGGAAGCTCATACAGATTCTTGAACCCGCAGAAATGAATTTCAACTTGGAAAAACATACACCGCCTGTCATTATCATGATGGTTGGTGTGAATGGAGTAGGTAAAACCACAACTAGTGCAAAAATTGCGGGGTATTTACAACGACAGAATCATTCGGTAATGCTGGCAGCTTGTGACACTTTTCGTCCAGCCGCTATTGAACAGCTCCAGACTTGGGGGGAAAGGCTAAACGTTCCGGTTATTGCACAGTCTGCCGGAGCCGACCCCGCAGCTGTCGCTCACGATGCTCTGCATGCAGCGACGGCTAGAGACATGTCAATTTTGTTAATCGATACAGGGGGACGACAACAAACGCGCGACGACCTGATGAGACAGCTTGGAAAAATTCGACGAGTAGTTTCAAAAATTGAACCCTCAGCACCCCATGAAACGCTGATCACAATTGATGCTGGCACAGGTCAGAATGCCATCTCTCAAGTAGAACAGTTTCACAAGCATTCCGCTCTCAGCGGCATCTGTGTTTCCAAGCTTGACGGAACGGCGAGAGGCGGCATCGTTGTGGCGCTCACCCAACAATTCGCACTACCTTTGCCGTTCATCGGTGTTGGAGAAGGTATCGGTGATATCGCACCGTTCAAAGCAGAAGACTACGTAAACTCACTATTAGGTATCGAAACTACAGCATCTCCTGTCAATTAACAATGATTCGTTTTTCCAACGTCACTAAGCAGTATCCAAGCGGACAGATTGCACTTAGAAGTGTGAGCTTTGCAATTGAACCTAATCAACTGGTCTTCCTAACCGGGCACTCTGGTGCTGGTAAATCTACACTAATCAAGCTGATCACGTTGCAGGAAAAGCCAACACATGGTCACATTTTCGTCGACGACAGAAACCTTTCAGCGCTGGCAGGTAATCAGATTGCCTATTACCGCCGATCTATCGGCGTCGTTCAGCAAGACCAAAAACTGCTATTTGACCGTACTGTTATGGATAACGTTGCACTTCCGCTGATTGTCCGAAACATGGAAATGTCGAAAATTCGTCGGAGAATATCAGTGGTATTGGAAATGGTCGGACTACACAGGAAAGAGAAGGCTTACCCCATCAATCTTTCAGGCGGAGAACAGCAACGGGTAGGAATTGCAAGAGCAATTATAGGGCGCCCGCAATTGATCATCGCAGACGAACCGACTGGCAACTTGGATGAGGAACTCGGTGATGAAATCATGGACATATTCAAACTGCTGGTGCAGTACGAAACCACAATTATCGTTGCTACGCACGACAGGCACCACTTTTCCGGGCAGCGTTTCAACGTATTTGAACTGCGAAACGGCATCATGACTCCTAGCAACATCGTCTGAATGGGAATGCGTAGTTTCTTGCTATTACGTCTCCAGACACTCGTCTCATGTCTGGGTAGAATGTGGCGAACCCCTTTTCCGACGATATTTACAGTTGCCTGCGTGGGTGTTATTTTGTCTCTACCAGCAGGCTTGTACATGATGTCGGTAAATTTGCTTCCCGTCACGGGCATATTGAAGAATACCCCTGAACTGACAATGTACCTGTCAAAAAATGCGAACGACGATTTGAGTGCCAAACTATTTGATCAAGTTCGAATTTTGCCTCAAGTCAATCATGTACGTCTGGTTTCTGCAGATGAAGCATTGGAAGATTTCAAGCAGCTTACCGGCCTAGACACCATAATTCAGTACGTTCCAGACAATCCATTGCCGACTGTGATCATTGTTCAGCCTTACGAAAAATATGCCAATCCAACTGATTTTCAGCAACTCGCGGACAAACTGAGGGGGTTCGAGCTGGTTGATGCAGTTGAAGTTGACCTGCAATGGGTTAAGAGACTGTACAAAATCATCGAGTTGGCACGAATTGGTTTTACGATCGTTTCCGTCTTGCTGATTGCGGCCGCAATACTGTTGATATGCAATACCACCCGGCTCTCAATAGTCAGTCGTTACGAAGAAATCAAAGTAATCGACCAGATTGGCGGGACTCGAGCATTCATTCGCAGGCCATTCGTCTACATTGCTGTAATTCACAGCCTGCTCAGCGTTGGCGTCGCACTCGCCATCATCGAAGGAATTCGTATGTTCTTGAGAGAACCGATAGGTGAACTCGCTGCACTTTATAGCAGCGACTATCAACTGTCCGGACTCTCTCCTCTCACTTGGCTTGGAGCAGCTGCAACGGTATCCATTCTTAGCTGGCTTGCATCCAGAACTACTGTTCACATCTATCTGCGCAGACTTAAATCCTCACAACCCTGAGCTCTCTTGTATTTTTATTTTCTGAACCTAAATTTATTTTTACTAGATGAAACTTTACAAGCTATTAGCACTCTCATATAATGAGTGCTAAAATACGATTAAGAACAAAACTCAGGTAATTTCAATATGAGTCAAAATTTTCCAGTTCCATTAAATTTTCAAAGTGGGGAGATTTCTTCCTACCTCAGGTCAGTTTATGCGCAGCCCATTCTTACTGCCGAAGAGGAGCGGGAATTGGCAATTCGCTATCATGAAAACGAAGACTTGGACGCAGCGCGCCAGTTAATTCTTTCCCATTTAAGATTCGTCGTTCGCGTTGCCAGAGGCTTCGTTGGCTATGGAATCCCTCTCGGCGACCTCGTTCAGGAAGGTAATGTGGGATTGATGAAGGCTGTCAAGAAATTCGAGCCGGACCGTAACGTTCGACTCGTCTCCTTTGCAGTTCACTGGATCAAAGCGGAAATTTACGAATTCATTCTGCGCAACTGGAAAATCGTGCGAATCGCAACAACTAAAGCGCATAGAAAACTGTTTTTCAATCTACGCAAGCATCGTTCCAGTCTGGAATCGATGAGCGAAAATGAAATTCAATCTCTTTCTAGCGCATTGGATGTACCCACAAAAACCGTTCGCGAGATGGAAGTCAGAATGACCGGCACCAATGTTTCTTTTGACGGAAACTGCGATGAAGACCGTGAAGAAAACAGTTTTGCACCTTCCGCATACCTGGGAGACAGACGTTTCAATCCAGAAGACAACTACGAAGCCAATTGGGACGAAACCAACCGTCACCAGCAGATTGAGAATGCTCTTGAAATACTGGATGAACGCAGCAGGGACATCATTTCCCAACGCTGGCTCAGTGAAGATAAATCAACATTGCATGCCCTTGCTGACAAGTATGGAGTCAGTGCAGAGCGAATTCGACAAATTGAAGAAAAGGCAATGCGAACCATGCGTGGCGAAATTGGCGAAGATGAGCACTTCCATTAATTTAATACTTCAGCGTTCGCACGATCATGGCATATTCCAAGATCAAGTTCGTAGACTGGGCCTACGCGACCTACTTTAAAGCGGTCAGCCTCAAGGGCGTTAGCTCCATGCGCCTGTACCACGAACTGGGCATCGGCCAGCAAGCGGCATGGTTTATGGCGCATCGCATCCGCGAAGCATACGAAGAACAAGGCGCAGTCCGTGTTAACTTGCTCGTTCATGGAAGGTATTTAGGCAAGAAGGAGGACTTCGAATGACCTCGGAACAGCGATCAGTCCAGATTTGGGCATTGCTCGTTTGTGCGGCGAGGGAACGTCGCGTCTACACCTACATGGGCATTGCCCAAATACTCGGGTTCGGGGGTGCGATTCCTGTGATTCCGGCGTTGTACAACATCATGTTGTTTTGCCGTGCCCATGAGTTGCCGCCGCTAACCGTTCTGGTGGCGAACGGGAAGACCGGGGAGCCGGGTGACGGTTTGCCGTTGGATGACAAGAGTGCCGGCGAACAACGCGAGATCGTCTTCGGTTTCAATTGGTTCGGCATCGAACCGCCCGAAACCATGCACTTCAAGGAAGCCCGGCTCAACCACGCTAACGTCTAGCCTTCCCTCAGACGGCTTGGGTAGCCATCCATATAATTCCCTTTAAATTAGTTGAACTGCCTGGCTTCCCAGCATTTTTACTTCACGGTTGGGGGTCAATTATTAATCAGGTTTACCGCTTGACGGCAAATGCCAAGAGAATCACTGAAAGTCTTCAGATACAGTAAATTAAATCTGTACCTGTGCGTTGAGTGCACAATTTGGTTTCACTGAAGATTCAGCTCAGCAACATTTCCAGCAGTGCTTTCTGGGCATGCAATCTGTTTTCTGCTTCCTGCCAGACGACACTCTGACGACCGTCAATGACGCCTGCTTCAACTTCCACACCTCTATATGCCGGAAGGCAGTGCATGAATATCGCATCACCTGCTGCCTGTTTCATAATTGACTCAGTTACCTGATAAGACTGAAAAGCTTTCAATTTCGCTTGTTTTTCCTCTTCCTGCCCCATACTCGTCCAAGTATCCGTCACAATAACATCAGTATCAAGTGCGGCTTCGTACGGGTCAGAAACCATCTCTATGCGGTTAGTATTGAAATCCTGTATCAGAGTCGGGTTTGGGGCGTATTGTGAAGGAGTTGAAATCCGCAATGAAAATCCCAGTAACGATGCCGCGATTGCCCACGACACACACATATTGTTGCCATCGCCTATCCATGCGACAACTGTATCTCTTATCGGTCCTTTGACTTCCTGCAGTGTCTGCAAATCCGCTAGCAGTTGGCATGGATGGTAAGAGTCACTCAATCCGTTGACTACGGGAACACTTGAATTTCTCGCATAAGTTTCTGCAGTACTGTGAGAAATTGTTCGAGTCACGATCAGGTCGACCATGCCGGATAGAACTCTTGCAGTATCCGCATCGGATTCTCCTCGCTTTAGTTGGGAATCAGAGGGCGCCATAAACAAGGCATTGCCGCCTAAGTGATAGGCAGCAATCTCAAAGGAAACCCGGGTTCGTGTGGAGGTCTTCTCGAAAACCAGTGCAATGGTTCTATTGCATAGAACCTGCGGGCACTCTCGATCACTGCGCCACATTTGCTTCAACTCGATCGCCCGATCAATCAACGACAGGATTTCTGCTGGCTGCAAATCGCTCAGAGTGAGAAAATGCCTTACCATGATCTACCGCACACAGAGAGTAAATGAATAAAAAACGCACAGACCGATAAAGTCGGTCTGTGCACTATTTGGTTCAGTTCTCTATAAAAACTGTTCTACTAAAACATTCCGATATGCGAAAGCGACCCCGTCACCATGAAGAACAGCATTGGTATGGACAACATAGTGTTGGTTCTAGAAGCCAGCAGAGCGACTCTGCCTGCTTTGGCTTTATCTGCATCAGATGCTTCAACCATTCCAAGCACTTTCTTCTGGTTTGGCCAGATCAGTACCCAGACGTTAAACAGCATAATGGTGCCAAGCCAAGCACCGATACCAAGATGAGCATGTGGACCTTGCAATACAAAAGCGTCGACAAAGGTACCAGAGCGCGCCAAATAATATGCTCCAGTAAGCCAAGTTGCGATTGCAGCCCATCGAAACCACAGCAATGCTGTTGGAGCAATGTGTTTCGTTATTCCGGCTGCGGTGCCATCAGCCTTGGCCTTTGCCAGACCCGGAACCTGTACAAAATTAAAGTAGTAGAGCAATCCTACCCAGGTTACACCTGATAGAATATGAAACCACCGGTCTAGTAATAAATCCATTCTTTCACCTCTTTACTCAGCAATTTAAATCAATTGGCAACCAACTTACATTGGCCCCGTGGTAATAAATCCGCTCGCAAACAAGTACAGAACGATAGTCAGCACTACGCCAGCGACGATAGTGCCAGTGATTGAATCAAGTGGGTTTTTCATTCCAGCCCTCCGATAGAATTTCAAGGCGATATATTGCCTCTAGGTAAGTTGATATTTTAACTTGCGGACGGATCAAATTCAATCTGAATTTACAGATAGATTTCCTAGTCAAAGATCAATTTCCAATTGGAAACAGAATAGGCAAGTGGAAATTTACAGAAATACTTATATTCTGATGTCTTTACATATCTAAATTTAACGAATAGAGGACAATTTATGGAAACATCCAGAGTTACATCTAGAGGACAGACCACTATCCCTTCAAAAATACGTAAATCAGTGGGAATCAAATCAGGTGATATTCTTATGTTTATAGCGAACGGTGATCGCGTGATTATGAAAAAGATTGAATCGCGAACTGACGAATATCTCGAAAGCATCTCTGAAACCCTGAACGAATGGTTATCGCCCGAAGATGAGGAAGCATGGCGTGACCTATAACCCATTTGACGTAGTTGCCGTACCATTCCCATTTGCCGAAAAATTGGTTAGGAGGCGTCGTCCGGCACTAATCGTTTCAAGTACTATTGTTAAATCTTCAGCATAACCAATTTATTCTCTTGATGATTACGACCACTCGTTTCAGTTCATGGGGGAGCGATGTCGAACTGCTTGATTATGAATTCTCTAATCTTAAACCGAACTCAAAAGTGTGATTAAAATTTTTCACTCTTGATGCTGCAATGATCACTGCGCGAATTGGTCAACTAAGCATCACAGATCAAATAAGCGTAACCGATAATTTGAATCAAGTTCTCGAATCTGGAAATTTCAAATTTCGACATGGAGATACGAAATAAAAATTCAATTTTACGTTGTGGCAAGATACTTCAGCAAAACTCAAAGTCGAGTCGAGTGTCTCATCAATTACCTTAACCTGCTAAAATTTAACGAATCAACTACAAGGTTTCGACTAATGAAGCGAATTTACAAACACCAATGAACTAGAATATACAACATGCCAGTAAAGACAAAAAAGATGTATCGGATCATTTTCAACAACCAGTCGAAAGTGTACGAACTCTATGCCCGACATATCTCTCAGAGTGACATGTTTGCTTTCCTTGAAGTGCGGGATATCGTCTTTGGTGAACAATCCAAACTGGTTGTCAATCCAGGCGAGGAACAGTTGAAATCCCAGTTCAGCGGTGTTACTCGGACCTATATTCCCATCCACTCCGTAGTTCGAGTTGACGAAGTGGAAAAAGAAGGGTCAGCAAAAGTGCACCCAATTAGCGAGAAGGGTGTTGTCACACCTTTCCCAATGCCTTTCAAGCCGTCTGAAGGAATTTCGAACGACTGATAGTCACGTTCAGTTTCAACTGTCGGCAAACCGAAAAACAACTGCTATTCGATGTTCTCGTAACGGCGTGCTTTTCCGGAATCTTCCAGTTGGCCTAGTGCTCGAGCACTTTCCTCAAGAAAGTAGTCGTTTTCATCTTTTTCGGAACTGCAAAGATTAACTACTCCATCAGCAACTGACTGATAGAGTTTTTTCTGATTTTCATCAATCTGGCTGAGCAGTGAAACTGTATCTATGAAGTGCGAGCGCACGTTGACACGGTATTCGTCGTATTCAATCTGCAATTTTTCCAACTGAGCACTAACTTCAGTATCTCGACTTCGATATCGAGCAATGAAGTAGCCAGCTAATCCACCAATAACTACACCCGCAATTAGTGGTAACAGAAAACTCACAACATCCAAAGACTACTTTTCAGATTATGAAAATAAATGATCAATCAACAACGGATTGCTGAGCTCAATTTCAAACGGGACAGCCTTGATTTGCAATACCAATAGGTTCATCATCCTGATATTTGATCATCTGAACGTAAGGTTCTTTCCAGACAGTCCACTCGCCGGTGATCCGGTCAAATTTCGAGTTAACGAAACACTTCCAGTTTTCGTCATCAATATGCAGATAGTCCATACGATAGTAGTAACCCGGATATCGGGTTTCTTGACGAAACTGAATATGCTTCATGTGCGCGTAAGCTGCAATCAAACGATGGTAATTCTCCCATGCGCGAAGCAGTTCGTGCAAATCTTTGGCTCGCATTTTGAGAGAATCTTCACGCAGCATCTCAAGCTTCTTTTCTGCAATCTCAAGCATTTTCCCATTGGTTTGGTACCAGGTTCCAACGCCTGCTACATACTCATCCATGACTTTCTGCAGTCGAAACTGAAACATCTTGGGAGTGATGTAGTGGGGGTTTATATCAATTGCAGTTGTGTAATCCTTATGCTCAAGAAAAGTCGCTACTGGACGGTAGATCTCTTCAACAATATCTTCAACGCTACGGCTCAGTTCCGGTTTCCAGTCCTTGTTGTCCAAAGTGAACTGGACCATCGCCTTGGCCGCGATTCTGCCTTCGGCATGAGAACCGGATGAGAACTTGTGACCGGAAGCACCAACACCATCGCCGGAGGTAAACAGTCCATTAACCGTAGTCATTCGGTTATAACCCCAGTGATAACTGTCTGGAGTGCCAGGCAGATCGTCGGGGCCTGAACACCAGATTCCAGCACAACCAGCATGCGATCCGAGCAAGTATGGTTCGGTAGGCATCAGCTCCGACATTTCTTTGTCTGGCTCGATGTTTTCTCCTGCCCAAACGCCGCACTGGGAAATCGTCATATCCAGAAAATCTTCCCACGCTTCAGCTTCAAGATGCTTGATCTCACGCGGTGTCATGGATTCAGCCAGTTTCGCCATCGCTGTCGGTGTATCCAGGAATATCGGCCCGCGACCTTCACGCATCTCTTTCATCATCAGGTGATTACGTAGGCAAGTGCCCATTTTGGGGCCATTGGCATACTTGTCGTAGCCGTGATACTCCAGTATCTCGGCATTCCTGATTTGATAGTCTTCGCCGAAGGCATTCATCGCCTGTGCCTTGAATAGCAAGAACCAGGCACCGACCGGTCCATATCCATCTTTAAACCTTGCTGGTACGAATCGATTCTCCATGAGCGTGAGATGTGCTCCGCACTCCGCAGCCATAGAATAGGTGGAACCTGCATTCCATACAGGATACCAGGCGCGACCCGTCCCCTCACCTACCGAGCGCGGTCTGAAAACATTGACGGCTCCGCCAGCAGCCAGAAGGCAACATTTAAATTTATAGATGTATACTTTGTGTTCTCGAACGCTGAATCCAGCAGCGCCAACCACTCGATTCGGGTCATTTGCGTCGGTAATCAATCGAACAATGAACACGCGCTCATTGATATTTTCGATCCCGATTGCCTTTTTTGCTGCTTCTGCAACAATAGGTTTATAGGACTCTCCATTGATCATAATCTGCCAGCGTCCAGAGCGAACGGGTTTGCCGCCTTCAGTCAGCATCTTGCCTTCGTCGCCAGCCTGTTTCCATATGGGCAGTCCCCACTCTTCGAAATTGTGCACTGAGTCATCGACATGACGCCCGACATCGTACACGAGGTCCTCGCGAATGATTCCCATGAGATCGCCGCGTACGTAGCGGACGTAATCGGATGGATCATTTTCGCCCATGTAAGTGTTGATGGCCGACAACCCTTGCGCTACCGCACCGGAACGGTCCATGGCCGCCTTGTCGACAAGCTTGATATTCAGGTCCTTGCCTTCGGCCCACTGCATGATTTCAAAGGCACAGCCGCAAGCCGACATACCTCCGCCAATAATGAGGATATCAACTTCCTCTTCAACTATTTCGGGATTTCCGAATTCAAATTCTGCCATCGATTCGTCTCAAAATTAGTTGTTGATAAATTGATCCATATCACAGGAGTGCGTTCCCCTAGTAAACAGCACAGAGTGATCTGTCAGTTCGCTGAAATCAACATCCGGTTTACCAATATAGGGCTCGGCAGAACCTTCTGGAGTTGTGCGAATGGGGAATTTGAACCGCTTGCGAGTTCCATTGCGAAACTTGATCGTCCACATGATGGATTCCGAACCGCGCAAAGGCTGAACCGAAGCGCCCAGTGGAACGACATCCGCATAGTGCCGAACTTCAATCGCCTGTTGCGGACAAATCTTGACACAGGAATAGCACTCCCAGCACTGTTCCGGTTCCTGATTGAAAGCTTTCATCGCGTGACCGGTCATTGAACCATCCTTGTCCAGCAGCATCAGATCGTGCGGGCATATGTACATGCATGCAGTCTTGTCCTGACCTTTGCAGCCATCGCATTTATCTGTTCGTACAAAAGTAGGCATTTATCCAAACTCTCCTAGTTGTTTTAATCGTAAATAGTCGCTCGGCATTTATCAAGCTGAATGCACTAGCGCTCAAGAATTGTTCATAGCAAACGAATTGAGCATGCAATTCCGCTACTCAATTATGCACTATTCATTAGCAAGGCATTAACCGGGGGGAAGACCTCCACTCCAGCAATCAAGCTGCCAACTTACCATCTCAATATTAAATTGTAGAGTATTTTTCCATGTTGTCTAATAGTTTCTAGGTATAGGGCAAGGCAAATTTTTTGTCACGCTAACCGAACGCCATCGACTCGTGATTTTAGCCTATGGATCACAAGTATGTTCAGGCCACTGGCATGAAACCATGCACTGTGCCTGATTTGAACCGCTTCAGGTGATGCCGCAACCGATTTTCAGTATTCTTTCAGTGAACTGTCCTATGGGAGTACGGATTTTTCCTGTTTCGGCTGTTGCCGAACAACGATTTTTCGCAATCACAATTCGGTGGGTCATCGACATACGGCCCCGGTGATCGGCGAACGCCGACCCCTGCGTCGCGTGTTCCCGGCCAGGCCCAGATAATCCAGGAGCAAACGTGCGTTGGTGCGCAATTTGCGCATCGTCGGCGCAACTGATTCTGCGTGCCGTCTGATCACCGAGATCGCAAATCGGCGAAGTGCCGTGACGTTTTCCGGTCCATGCCCGGTGCGAATCAGAAGGTGATCCTCGTGCCAGGTGTTTGAGTCGTCCAAAATGCGATGATTCGATTCAATGGTCCAATGGCCGCGGTTGAGCCCCAGCAAAGTCTTCGGATCAGCCTGAGCGGCTTGCAGTGAGGTGATCCCGACAACGGTTTCCTGCGTCGTCTTGGTTACCTCGCCACGCCGGTAGTGGTCAATCGTGCGACGAATGCGGAATATCTGCGCGATGTCCGGAAATTTCGACTCGCGATTCAGATACGCCATCAGTTCGGCATTGTCGCTGACCCGGATTTCGCGGATCTCATGACGTCCATGCTGGACCTTGGGCACCTTTTTCCCTGCATCGGTCGCGTCACCGGTGCGGGTGACAAAGTCAGCTTCAGTATCCGGTCTGAGTCGAAGCAGATCGGTAAAATGAATACTCACCTCGCCAGTGAGATCTTTCTGGTTGTTCTTGAGAATAAACATATAGTGCCCGCCCCGGCTGAGAATATAGCTCGCAATCGCATGCTGCGTCAACAGCGCATCAGCGGTGATCACTTTGCCATTGAGGTCATCAATCGATTTCAGCAACGGGATGCACGCGCCGATCTCGTTGGTGTACTTTTGCTCCTCACTCCCGTCCGAGTCAAGCCTCATCTTTTTTTTTGCCAGATGCATGCGACTTTGATGCCCACAGGCGCCCAGCACATGAATCTGGCGATTGTTCCCGTCAACCGCTCCTTTCATCGTCTTGCCATCGATCGCAATCGCCTCATCGCAGCCGTCAATCGATATGCACCATTTGCGAAGCGCGTCATCGAACTGCCCGGGGTCGGTTCTGACCAGCGCCTCGCGGATGCAATACACGCTTGGACGCTGGACTTTGCCACGCCGCAATCCAACCCTGAAATGACGAAGCACCTTTTCTGACTGCGCCTGTACCCATTCGCCCATCTCCTGATAGCCGCGCGCACCGCAAACTGTGGCTGCCGCCGCAATGGCCAGCAGTGTCCCGAGGCGATAGCGCCGCCCGCGACGCCCGCGCGGGTCCTCAATGTGTGAGAAATAATCCAGCAATGACTTGAAATCCGCGTCCGTATACATTTTCCTGCAAACTCCTTTCGGGAAATAGTGGGAATCAAGATGTGCGCCACCGAGCAACCGGCGCGCATCCAATGGCATTCGTTTAGCAAAAAAAGCTATTCGTTTAACAGTTCGGTATTTTCCCAAGATTTGGACGACCTGCAGCTGATCAATGGTTCAGTTTTTTTAGGCCGTTCTAGTTCTTCGATTGGCATTCCTGAACCGCTCATCCGGACGCTTTGAGATGCGCGGACACGACCGTCCTGGACGTTCCTTTTGCAGACAATTACCGATGCTGTGAAGAATGTTCGATACCGCGCTCGAAGCCAGTTGCCAGTTGCCCAGCATCAGCGCTTCAAAGTTTCTCGCCACCGTCACCAGCACATTCTTGAAATTCGCACGCATCTTGGGTTGATCGCACACAGCACCCGTATTCAGGTCGTCTTCCAACTGGTTACCGAACGAGCGAGACAGCGCCAGCAGCACAAAATGAGCATACAGCTCCTGTTTCACGCCGCGCTCGGACTTGGCGTGAAATTGCTCGATTTCCACCAACCGCTTGGAGATTTTGTACAACTCTTCAATGCCCCAGCGGCCGTGATACGCATCCGACAGTGCGGCGACCGGAAACTGGTTTTGATCCAACAGCGTGGTCGCAAGACAGTAGTCATTGCCACCGGCGCTGTATCTGACGCAGCGCACCCGGATCGGGTGCAAGGTTTTACCCGGATGACGCCGGCGCCAGTGCCGGGCGCGAGACTCGCTCGGCAAAACATCAATGACGCGTTCATCCTCGCAGCCGTCAATGAACTCATCAAAGGCACCTGCACTGCCACGCTTGAGGCGAAAAATACAGTCGATGCCGCGTATCGCATGCTGGCGCAACAACTCGAACGAATAATAACCGCGGTCGTATACCACCACTTCGCCCGCCCGGCACCATTTCAGATGCCCGAGCGCGGGCTGATGTTCGTCCAGGTGCGACAGCAACTCAAAATCCATTGGCATGCGGTCGCCCAGCCGGTACAAACAACTCACCAGGCCTTGCGGATAGTAACAACCCTGGGAAGGCAGGGAATAGCCGGCTTCAAGCAGCGCCCGCGGCAAGTTGATTTTGCTCCCATCTACCGCCAGCAGTCGCCGGCCGCACCACTCGCGACGGGCATCCTCACCCAAGTGCTCATCCAAACGCGCCAGCACCTGCCGATAGACTGTTTTGAACACCTGCTCATCGAGCTTGTGGCGGGCGACACACATCGAGGACGCCACTGGCGGCTGCGGCTGTGGCAGCTCCACACCCAGCAGCCGACTCTGAGCCCACAATTCGTTGACCGTGATCTGATAGCCCTGATGATTCTTTGAAAACACCAGACGGAACACAAACAGCATGATCAGCAACGTATTGAGCACCCGTCTTCGCTGTTGCCAGCGTCGATCGTATTGCTCAGCCACCGCGGCTGCAATGCTGATAAAATCACGCCACATGCGCACAAACCGGTCATCGGCAGAACCGACCGACGGCTGCCGCGGCGCAACTCGCCGGGGCTTTTTGGCCTCACCTTCGAGCAGCATGCGACGGGCATCGGCCGCCAATGGCATCACATACACATCCTTGATGGTCTTGTCAGAGCGCTTGACGGTCTTGCCAATCCGCTGCCAGCCCGCCGCCCGATAACTGCTGGCGCTAAAACGCGCCGCTTCAACGAAGGTCTCCATCAGCACCGGCCGCACGCCCCATCTTGTCTGCCAATCGTCTGCCATGCACCGTGCCGCCAGCGACAATGCCTTCGAGGCCAGGTTCGACACCTGCACCCAGGGCAAGATCAAAAACCGCGCATTTTGCACCACCTGCTTCAAACGCTTCTTGTAGCGCACCGGTTGCCAGCCGATCCATTCATCCCGGCACGGCAACTTCGCACTGGCCCGCTGAAACAGCAAACAACCCAGCCGCCGGTTATCTTTGTCAACAATGAAATAACGCAAGTGACATCCCATCGGCTGACGGTAGCCCAGATAATGATAACGATCCACCAGCTCGTTCCACTGCGCCTTGTCCGCCTCGCACTCCACCAACTGCAGCGCAATCGGCGACAGCTCCGACAAACTCGCCACCACCGCCGCACCCGGCTCACTCCGCTCGCTCAACTCCAGTCGCTTGCGGCCCCCCCGAACCTTCGTCTCATCCTTGCCCGGCAAGCGCAATACACCCGCAGCCTGCAACTCCTCGAGCATCTTCAAACACGCATAAGCGCTGTTGACGCCCCCATCCGTTCGCCAATCCAAATGCTCACAGATCGTCTGCGCCAACTCGTTGCGACTTAAGCGCGGAAAACTGTCAACCGTCTGCTGGACCTCGACCAATTGCTGGCGCGTGAATCGCTGCCCGCAAAAGGTCGTCCTGTGCAATCGCTTGATGCTGTCGTCCATCGCGTATTCTCCTGATAAGCTTCAATGTTCACTGTTATTTTCGCAGAACCGGTGGTGTTTGTCAAGGGCTCAGGACAATTTTTTTGCACTCAAAAAACATGATTTACATCAATGACTTGCAAATCACCAACGACCACGTGTTCGGAATTTTTCAAAACGAATGCCATTGTACCAGCAGTGGGCTGAGCATTACCGTACAGCAGTGCTGCCGGTTCGTCCGCGGCGTCCGAAGGACAAGGCAAAAGTCGAAGGCGCAGTGTTATTGGTACAGCGCTGGATTGTGGCGTGTCTTCGCCATCGCAGTTTTACTTCGCTGTATGAACTGAACCAAGCGATTCGAGAGTTGTTGGTTGAACTGAACCTCAGAGCGTTCCAGAAATTGCCTGAAAATCGATGGCAGGCTTTCGTGCGGCTGGATCAGCCACATCTTCGAGCCTTGCCGATGCATCGCTATGAATATGCACAGATCAAAACCGTGAAAGTCAATGTGGATTATCACGTGACGTTTGAGCGGCATCATTACTCAGTGCCCTGCGAGTATGTTGGAGAACAGCTCGAGGTGCGTGCCAGCCAGAGCCTGTTGCGAGTGGTACTACCCCGATAATGTAGAGACACATTAGTAATAGAGTAATCCAAAGATTTGGAGGAAAATCGAAGATGAGTCAAGGGAACTATGCCGAGGAATTTAAGGAACATATATTATCGGAGCATGAAGCTGGGGTATCGGTGCGAGAGTTAGCGCGCAGATACGAGCCCTCGGCGACGACGATTCAAAATTGGAAACGTCAAGCCAAGGCGAAGGCGAGTGAATCGGAGCCAGGTGAGAGTGAAGTGTCGCAGTTGCGTCGCTTACAGCGTCGCAATCAGGAGTTAGAGCAGGAGAATGCGTTCTTAAAAAAAGCGGCAGCCTGGTTTGCCGCCGACAGCGGGGTCCAGCGTGGTGGAACCGGGCGTACGAATTAATCAAAGCGGAGAGGAAGAACTTTGCGATCCGTTTGATGTGTCGGGCATTAGAGATTTCAGAATCAGGTTATTATGCGTGGCGAAACCGCAAGCCGAGTCCGCGTTCGCAAGCCAATGAAAAGTTATTGGCGGCGATTGGTGGTGTATTGGTCGAAAGTGGTTGGACTTATGGTGCACCCCGCATTGCTGCGCAGTTGTGTAAGAGTGGGGTCGAAGTGAGTGTAAATCGAGTCGCACGATTGATGCAAAAGGCGAGATTATCGGCGTGTGTAGCTCGAAAATTTGTGCGTAGCACCCGTTGCTCGGGTCGCGCGCACGGTATAGTAGACCGAGTGAATCGTGAATTTAACGTATCCGAGCCGGATCAGTTGTGGGTGGCGGATGCGACTTATCTGCATACGTTAGACGGTGTGTTGTATTTGGCGGTGGTGCAGGACGCTTGTAGCCGACGGATTTTGGGTTGGTCGATGAAAACCTGCCAGGACGTCGGTTTGATGAGTGAGGCCTTGCAGATGGCACTTCGAGGTCGGAGTTGCGAAGGCGTGATTCACCATTCGGACCAAGGAGTACAATACAGTTCGAAGGCCTTTCAAGCCTTGTGTCGAGTGCATGGGATCAAGCAGTCGATGGGCAGTGTCGGTGATTGTTATGACAATGCGCAAGCCGAATCATGGTTTGCCACATTGAAGCGGGAAAGCGTTTTGAAAACGGATCGTTTAAAATCAGCGAAGGAACTAAGACAGCAAGTGATTCGGTATATCGAGTCTTGGTATAACACCCGACGATTGCATACGAGTCTGGGTAATAGGAGTCCAATCGAGTATGAAGCGCAGCTGAAAAAAGCGCAACCAGAGGTTACCAGCGCCCTTAAGGGCGCTGGTAACCTCTCAAATCCTAACGTCTCTACCAAATTGGGGTAAGACTAGATTGAATTGCCGCAAGACCTGCGGCAAGTGCGCCCGTTGCACTTTGAGATCATCAAAGCGGGTCCCCGCAGTCGAATCTGGAATTCGTTTATCGAGCGCTATCACTACCTCGGCTACAAGCCTTTGCCCGGTGCGCAGATGCGTTATCTGGTGCGTTCCGCCAACCACGAACCGCTGGCGCTGCTCGGTTTTGGAGCCGCCGCCTGGAAGACCGCACCGCGCGATCAGTTCATCGGCTGGTCTGCACAATGCCGCGAGCGCAACCTGCATCTGCTCGTCAACAACGCCCGCTTTTTGATCCTGCCATGGATTCGCATCCCCAACCTGGCTTCCCATATTCTTGAGTTAATAGAACTTTCGCTGTAAATAGTTGTTTTAATTGAATCGAGGTTCAAATGTGGGCACTACATTTTGAGGTTGGTACCAAAACCGGTCAGATTGCGCCACAGTGTCAGCAGCGATTTGGCAAGGATCAGGTCGGTTGTCACATGGGCTTGATCTCAAACGGTACGGTGCTCCACTTGAGGTTCACACAGCGATAGATCCGTCTGGCTTGCGCCGACGCGTTGCTCGGTATCGCGAATCTGCGGTCGTCTTGGTGGTTTTCCAGAATGCTGACCTGCAGGTGGTTCAGTTCGCGCCGCATCGATTCCGGACTCATCGGATGTCCGAGCGCCTGGAGCCGGTGGCTCATGTGCTGCACACAGCAATACGCCATGAAACAGATGGCGATATGGGCTCGGATGCGCCGGCTTGTCCAATGAAAGATCGGTCGGATCCTCAGATCGTGCTTGTTGGTGCGAAATCCGCGTTCGATGTGCCACAGCTGACGGTATTGGTGCAGCAGCTCGGTGGTGCTGAGCTGATCGTTGCCCCAGGCGATGATGGTGTGGATGCCGTCCCAGCGCGCGGCCTGTGCCACTTTTTCCTCATTGACCGTGGCCTCGCCGTCAGATGGAACGTTGAGAAACCGCGCATGTCCTTTTGACACCAAGCTGAGCGGCTTTGCGCTACGCTTCAGGCGCTTGAGCAGCTTCTCCAGCGCCCGCTCTCGGCTGTGGCGGTCTTTTCTCGCCCGCTTCTTTGAATAAGTCGCGATGATTCGCTCCTCGCCGCGGGCGATGATCTTGCAGTTGCACTGAGCCTCACCATCCTGGTCGAACATATAGCCCTCATAGCCGTCGGCATCGAGAATCTGCTCCTTGAGCTTGCGCGTCGCATTCTTGGCGCGAAACCCCACAATGTAGGGCAGGTTGCGCTCGCGCAGCCATTCAAGATTGCTGTGGCTGAACAGCCCGGCATCGGCCACCACGGTCACCCGGCTCACATCGTATCGTTCGGTGATGCCATCGAGCGCCCGGCACAGCGTGTCGCCCTCGTAGGTATTGCCCGGATAAAGCTCATAATCCAGCGGAATCCCGCCGCGGGTCACCAGCAATGCCAGCACCACCTGGGTTCGATGCGGCTTGCCGTCCTTGCTGTAGCCCTTGAAGCGAAGAGGATCTTTGTTTTGGCCGTAGTCTTCCCGGTCGCTTTGAAAATAAAGTGTCGTGGTGTCATAGAACAGGACATCGATCGGCTGCGTGAAAAGTTCCTCAGCCCGGGCCGACGCGTTTCGGCGTATGCTGTCAATCACCCGCGGGTCAAGATAGTCCATGGACTGATAGACCCAGTCCAGATTCAGCGTCACGCCGCCGTCTCTTGCCAGCTCCATGACGGTGCCGCGTTTCGACCGCGGCTGGGCGATGCGCGCCAGCACCAGTTCCTTGATGATGCGATTGGCGCTGGCTTTGCGGGAACCGAGCAGGCGGTCCCAGCCCATGCTTGAGTAAAGCCGGCCGAATGCTTCGCGCACGTCGATGTTCAGGCGGTTTTGTTCCCGGCACTGTCCAAGGTCGACGCCGAGGTGCGCCGCTTTGCGGTTGCGTCGGCACTGGCTCAGAAGATCCGCGTATTGCTTGGGCGTGAACAGCTCCTGCTGCGGATTGGACTGCTGCCGGAGATCTTCCTTGATGAACTCGCCGAGCTCCATCAGCTTTGTCAGCTGGGCGCCGCCGGGCGCGGTGCCGACATGGCGGATAATCTTCTGGCGCACCTTCTTGCCGTCGCGGAAGCTCTGCACGATCTGCACCCGGTATCGGTTTCGGGCGGCATCGAATTTCTTTCTTACAAACATGGATGAAGTTATACATCAGTCCGGATTGATATGCAAGTATTATTTTGATGAGGGCACTACATCGCTGTTTTTCAGGATGGACGCTTGCAAGATGATGATAATAATATTGAAAAATGAAATCCGGAAAATCGAGTAAAAATCGAGTTTTCTACGAAGTCAAGAGACTAGATTGAATTGCCGCAAGACCTGCGGCAAGTGCGCCCGTTGCACTTTGAGATCATCAAAGCGGGTCCCCGCAGTCGAATCTGGAATTCGTTTATCGAGCGCTATCACTACCTCGGCTACAAGCCTTTGCCCGGTGCGCAGATGCGTTATCTGGTGCGTTCCGCCAACCACGAACCGCTGGCGCTGCTCGGTTTTGGAGCCGCCGCCTGGAAGACCGCACCGCGCGATCAGTTCATCGGCTGGTCTGCACAATGCCGCGAGCGCAACCTGCATCTGCTCGTCAACAACGCCCGCTTTTTGATCCTGCCATGGATTCGCATCCCCAACCTGGCTTCCCATATTCTGGCATGCTGCGAAAAACGCCTGCCGCACGATTGGCTGCAACGCTACTCGATTCTTCCCGCCATGTTTGAGACCTTCTGTGAAATCCCCCGTTTCGCCGGAACTTGCTACCAAGCCGCCAATTGGATTCAGGTCGGCCAAACCCAAGGCCGTGGCAAACTCGACGTGCGTAACGAATATGCACTGCCGATCAAAGATATCTGGCTCAAACCGCTTCACAGAAACTGGAAAACCGTATTGAACTCTTAAGTTCAATACGGCCAGCCTAATCCAATCTCCCCCTGTATATTCAGTCGGGGTAAAATATCAGCATAACCCGTGTCTGAAGGAAAATGCCGCCTTTGTCACAGCTTCAGCGAATGGTTACAAAATTTATTTTCTCATAATTTGCTGCCCAAGTGCTGTCAAAGACATTGCTTATTTGAAAACAGAAATTCGACTGTGTACTAAACATGAAAGAACAGAAAATTTCGGTGCTACAGGCCAAGCACATGCTGCAGTGCTGGGCATCACAACGTGACTACAAACCAATTGGAGCCGTTTCAACCGATGGCTGCTGGATCTATACTGCTGACGGGCGGAAAATTTTCGATCTGCGAAGTGCACATGAATCCATCAATCTAGGATTTCGACACCCGTCCGTTGTTCAGGCAATGAAAGAGCAAATGGAGAGTGTTATTTATGTAACAGACGACTTTGCTACTTCTCCCACGGCCAGATTAGCACAACGGTTAGCCGAAATTACTCCTGGCGACCCGCAAAAGAAAGTTTATTTCAGTCAGAGTGGAGCGACTGCCATTGAAGCCGCGGTAAGAGGTGCAAGGCTGTACAAATATAACCAGGTACTAGGGGATGATGGATATATTCCAGATGCACCTCGTCAATATCCTTTTCCGTACAAGATCATCTGTCGATATCGATCTTGGCACGGCTCCACTGCTTCAGCCATCTCTGCAAGCGGTGATCCCAGAAGATGGTTTGCAGAACCCGCGACTGCACCGGGATTCATCTTCGGTCCTGATGCTGGAGGGCCGAGTTCTCCTTTCAAGGCAGAAGATGTGGATCAGAATATTGAGTATTTGGACTACTTGATTGAACAAGAAGGCGGCAACGGAAAAGTGGCAGCATTTCTCATCGAACCGATAGTTGGTAGCAATGGTGTCCGATTGCCACCTCCAGATTATCTGGAAAAATTACAGGATCTCTGCCGTAAATGGGATTTACTTCTGATTGTTGACGAAACCATGACGGGCATGGGACGCACCGGCCGCATGTTTGCCTGCGAGCATTATGGAATAGAGCCCGACATTCTTGTGATGGGTAAAGCACTGGGTGCATACTGCCCGCTAGCGGCAACAGTTTTTTCCAATCGGGTTGCTGCGTCATTCGATGACAATATCTTTGGAATTGGCCAAAGTTTTTCCGGTCACGCTCTGGGGTCTGCTGCTGCGTTAGCGGCAATTGAGGTCCTACAGAGCGATGGATTTCTTCAACACGTACAAGAACAGGGGGAGTGGCTAGATGGGCGACTCCGAGCATTATTAGCTCGATATCCCATAATTTCTGAGATTCAAGGAGTTGGGTTGTTCTATACCATTCACCTGGCTTCGTCGCAGTCGGGTAAGCCAATCAGAAAAGCAACAGAAAAATATGAGGAATCGCTGGTTTCAAAAATTGCACAGTATCTGCTGGAAGAACACGGCATCTATACGCCAAGCGACAAATTTGGAATCTGGGTTGTCCCTCCACTCGTAGTCACGAGAGAAGAGCTTGAATGGATCGTCGAAAGCATAGACGATGCTTTGACGCAGTTCACGTAGTTCGTAGATTTGTACAGAATTACAGGTAAACAGCCAAAAGTCGTTTGACCTCAGTAGAATTACGTCAATGTGAGAGAATCTGGCTCAGGAACAGTTTGGTTCTGTCATTCTGCGGATTGATGAAGAACTCCTCTGGATTATTCTGCTCAATGATTTCGCCTTCATCCATGAAAATCACACGGTTGGCGACGGTCTTCGCAAATCCCATTTCGTGTGTGACGACCAGCATTGTCATGCCACTTTTCGCCAGTTGGATCATGACATCCAGCACTTCCTTGATCATTTCTGGATCAAGTGCTGATGTCGGCTCGTCAAACAGCATGATCTTTGGGTTCATGCACAGACTTCTGGCAATCGCAACTCGCTGCTGCTGACCGCCGGACAGCTGACCCGGATATTTTCCTGCCTGTTCGGGAATTCGAACTCGCTCCAGATATTTCATTGCAGCGGCTTCTGCTTCTTCCTTGGGCAGCTTTCGAACCCAGATGGGAGCCAATGTACAATTTTCCAGAACAGTTTTGTGTGGAAACAAGTTGAAGTGTTGAAAAACCATGCCGACTTCCCGACGGATTTCAGCAATATTTTTGAGGTTGTTGGTCAGAGTCATGCCGTCGACAACAATATCGCCACGCTGATGTTCCTCCAGCCTATTGATGCAGCGAATCAGCGTTGATTTTCCAGACCCGGATGGACCGCAGATGACGATTCGCTCTCCTTTTGCTACAGTCAGATTGATGTTCTTCAATACGTGAAAATCACCAAACCACTTGTGCATCTCTTTTATTTCGATGGCATTTAGGTTGTTGCCATTTCCTTCGGATCCGGAGACTTGCATGTTTTCCTTATTTTCCATTGTAATTTTCCTTTAATTGTCCTTGTATCCAGTGTCAAGTTTTCTTTCAAGATACAGCGAGTAGCGCGACATTGCGAAACAGGAGATAAAAAATCCAAGTGCGATGAATAAATAGAGTTCGGTGGACAACCCTTGCCATTTGGAATCGGCAAGCGTTGCTCGACTGATGCCGAGTGGGTCAAGCAGTCCAACGATCACTACCAGCGTTGTATCCTTGTATAAACCGATAAATGTGTTGACGATGCCCGGGATCGAAATCTTGAGTGCTTGGGGCAGTACAATCAAGCGCATGGATTTCGCATAGTTCAGACCTAAAGCGTCAGCCGCTTCAAATTGCCCATTCGGTATGGCTGCCAAACCACCACGAATAACTTCGGCAATATACGCTGCGGCAAAGAGTATCACCATGATGATGACACGAAGAAGCAGATCGAAATGCGTCCCGGGCGGCAAAAAGAAATTGAGCAGTGTTGACGCCACGAATAACAGCGTAATTAACGGCACTCCGCGGAAAAACTCAATGTACCAGACACTTAGAAGTTTGATGATCGGCATTGACGAATGACGTCCCAACGACAGGGCAATTCCTAGCGGTAGTGATATTACAATACCCGTAACTCCGATCAGGACTGTCAGCAAGAATCCTCCGAACTTGCCAGATTCGACTTCTTCAAATCCCAGTCCGCCCCATAGCATGAAGAAAGCAAGAATCGGATAAATTAGCGAAAACCACAGCAGGTATTTTCGCCCCGGAACCCGATCATAGAGAACGGGAACCAGCGCTACGAACATCAGCACGAATGTGAGATTCACTCGCCAGCGAAGATGTTCGGGATAGAACCCGTACATGAACTGCTCAAAGCGAGCGCCCACAATAACCCAGCAAGCCCCATCGCCTAGTGCTCGACATTCGTTTCGATGCTGCGCATCTGTAAACACGGCGTCAAGGAATACCCAGTTCACTATGGGCGGAACAATTTTGTACAACAAAACGATGGACAATATTGTCAGAATGACGTTCGTTGTGCTTGAAAACAGATTTTTACGCAACCAACCGGCAACACCGACTTGCATAACCGGCGGCGGAAGATCAGCGTGAGTGCCTGGAGTGTACTGTTCTTGTGCCATTTGCCTAGCGCTCGACTAGTGAAATTCTTTTGTTGTACCAGTTCATAAATGCCGATATCAGCAGTGAGATGCAAAGGTAAATTGCCAGTACGATCGACATGCACTCCAGCGCTCGCCCCGTCTGATTCAAGGATATGCCTCCAATAGTAGCGACGACATCCATGTATCCGACTGCGATTGCCAATGATGAGTTCTTTGTCAGATTCAAAAACTGGCTAATCATAGGCGGAATAATCACCCGCAGCGCCTGCGGTAAAATAATCAGTCGCATGGTCCAATTCGGTTTCAATCCCACCGCATATGCTGCTTCAGTCTGACCGTGGCTGACTGCTAAAATTCCCGCTCGCACAATTTCAGCAATGAACGCACCCGTGTAAATAGATAGTGCAAACGTCAATGCGATGAATTCCGGTGTCAATACCAATCCGCCTTTGAAATTAAAACCTTCGTACACCGAATATTCCAGTTCAGCCGGCGACCCACTGATGAAAAAAATAATGACCGGAACCAGTACCACGGCTGCTGAGTTAATCCAGTATACCGGGTATTGTTGACCTGTCTTTTCCTGTTTCGCGCGGGCAAATCGGGAAAACATAACAGCTCCGATTACCGAAACCGTCAGTGCAATGATTACAATCCAAAAAGCAGGTTCCAGCAGTGGTTTTGGTACATAAAATCCGCGATTGGATAGGAATAGCTTGTCTGCCAAAGATAGCGCCTGTTTTGGATGCGGCAGACTGTGAACAATTATTCCATGCCACAGAAGAATCCACAGCAGTACCGGCACATTGCGGGTGAATTCAATATAGATGTAAGCGATACGGTTGACCAGAAAATTCGTCGATAAGCGAGCGACCCCCACTACGAATCCGATGATAGCCGCAAGCATGATTCCAAAAAATGCAACCAGCGCAGTGTTGATTAAACCGACTACTGTCGCTCTGAGATGAGAACTTCGTGAACTGTAATCAATCAGATGCTGATTGATATCGTAATTTGATGGCGTAAACAGAAAGCTGTAACCGGCTTCTCTGCCGAGCAGTTCAAGGTTGTTGAGAGTGTTGCGGATGAAGAATCCGATTAAAGAAAGAAGAATGATAATGACAATAATCTGGATGATTATTTGTCTGGACTTTTTTTCCGTCCAAAGATCGCCAATCACACTCAAATCCTAGCAATCAATGCAGTAGCCCTCAGTCAAACCGGCATTGCGAATATTCCGGATAGAGAAGAAAACGGCGTGTGGGTATAGCACACACACGCCGTATTCAAGAAACATCTACCGATATGGTGGCGCGTAAATTAGTCCTCCATCAGTCCAAAGCGCGTTCACTCCGCGTTCAAGTCCGATATCGGTATTGACACCAAGATACTGCTCAAATATCTCTCCGTAATTGCCTACTGCGGCGATTACGTTGACAACCCAGTCAGCACTTAGACCCAGCATGGCCCCGTACTCACCTTCAGTACCGAACATTCTGTTCATTTCCGCATCTTTTTGCGTTTCAGCAGCCATTGCACGAACGTTTTCTTTGGTTATGCCTTTTTCTTCAGCAATAATCAAAACGTTCAGGGTCCATCGAACGACATCCCCCCACTCGTCATCTCCATGGCGAACCAATGGTCCCAAAGGTTCTTTTGAGATGATTTCTGGAAGCACAACATGATCTGCAGGATTTTCTAAACTTGCACGTGTGGCAGCCAATCCGGAGCGGTCTGTCGTATACACATCGCATCGGCCAGCCAGGTAATTCTGCCTTGCTTCAGCGTTGGTTTCGATTGGAACGGGCTCATAGTTCATATTGTTACCGCGGAAGAAATCCGCAAGATTGAGCTCGGTTGTCGTACCGGTCTGGATACAAACCGATGCACCTTCGAGTTCGGTAGCACTGTTTACTCCAAGTGATGCAGGAACAATAAATCCCTGTCCGTCGTAGTAGTTCACGCCCAGGAACGTGAGCTTAAGATCGACATCTCGGCTATATGTCCAGGTCGTGTTGCGCGAGAGCATGTCGACTTCGCCCGCTTTTAGCGCTTCAAAACGTGTTTTACCAGTTAAATTGGTGTACTTCACATTTGAAGCATCCCCGAAAACCGCAGCAGCAACTCCTTGGCACAATGCAACGTCGAAGCCTTGCCAGTTGCCTTGATCGTCAGTGAACGCAAAGCCGGTCAAGCCAGTGTTAATACCACACTGAACATGTCCTTTCGCCGTTACGTCGTCCAGTGTGCCTGCACTACTAATCCCCGTAAAGGACAGACCGAGTACTGCCAGCACAAGTGACAAATACTTTATACTTTTCATTAGTTTACCTCACGAATTTGTGATTCAGATATGTTGAAATTTTATCAGCAAGCCAATAACGCCAAAATTCATGGTTTGAATCGAATTTCAAAAACTTTGAAGTTGAATTTTGATAGGAATCCACGTAATTTGGCTACCCGCCATAATTTGATTATAGAACACAAAAACTAGAACTAAGCAATCCATTGAGTTTTGTTAAAGTTAGTCGATTTGGCAGTCTCTCATCCCCAATTGCAAGCATATCTGATAAGAATCGCTCGCAAATTTTGAAGACTATTTTGGTAGTATGTAAATCAACCTACAGAGCAGTCTCTCAATTCTCGTTAATTCAGGATAGACAAAGCCATGAATTCCATTGAAAATTGCCGGCAACTGCTACAAAAAATCTATGGATTTGATGGGTTTCGACCGGGTCAGGAAGAAATCATCATATCAACTCTTGAGGGTAGGGATTCGCTGGTTATCATGCCGACGGGCAGTGGTAAATCGTTGTGCTATCAAATACCAGCTTTGGTTAAACAGGGAGTCTGTGTTGTTGTATCGCCGTTGATCGCACTCATGCAGGATCAGGTCTCGGCGCTATCACAATTGGGAGTATCGGCGGCTTTCTTGAACTCGACGCTTGCGCCTCGTTTTCAAAGGAAGGTACTAGATGAATTAAGCAGCGGAAGGCTTGATCTGCTGTACATCGCACCGGAGAGATTGATGGAGCCAGCCACGTTTCAGCAATTTCAGAAGTTAGAAATCAGTATGTTTGCGATCGACGAGGCGCATTGTGTATCGCAGTGGGGACATGACTTTCGCAAAGAGTATTTCGAACTCAAAGCTCTAGCAGAGTATTTTCCCAATGTACCTCGAATGGCTCTGACTGCTACGGCTACTGAGCGCACTCGCAATGAAATCATAGACCGACTTGAATTGCGTAATGTTGCGAAATTCGTTCATGGATTCGACCGGCCGAACATTCGTTACAGCGTCGAGGTAAAGGGCAGTGGCAATACGCAACTGATAGACTTCCTTGATGCACGCCGCGGTGAAAGCGGAATCGTCTATTGCTTGTCGAGAAGAGGAGCAGAGGATATGGCGCAAACCCTCTGTGACCTTGGTTACGATGCTCTGCCGTATCACGCTGGCATGGATTCCTACACGCGTGCGGAAAATCAAGCGCGGTTTTTACGTGATGATAGCGTTGTCATGGTCGCAACAATTGCATTTGGCATGGGCATTGATAAGCCGGATGTTAGATTTATCGCACATGTTAATTTGCCACAGAGCATTGAAGGCTACTATCAGGAAACTGGCCGAGCAGGACGGGATGGCGATCCCGCAGAGGCATTCATGACGTATGGATTGCAAGACATTTATCTTCGGCTCAATATGGTGGCTCAGTCAGATGGCGACGAGCTTCACAAAAAAATACAGAGAGACAAGATTTATTCCCTGCTTGCCTGGTGCGAGCTGGCAACTTGTCGCCGGGAGGGGCTGCTGAATTACTTTGGCGATAATTCAGATTCAGGATGCGGAAACTGTGACAACTGCCTTGCTCCGCCGCAAACCAGGAACGCGACTGAAGATGCTAGAAAATTGCTGTCTTGCGTATACCGGGTTGGTGAGCGATTCGGTGTAACTCACATTATTGATGTTCTGCGCGGTCACAAAACAGCAAAGGTGAATCAGCATGGTCATCAGGATTTGAGCACATTTGGTATTGGCGAAGACTTGAAAGTCGATGAGTGGCGTTCGGTTGCACGACAATTGCTCGTGCGTGGTTTTATGAAAACGGATTTTGAAAATCATCAGGTGATCAAATTGACACCGGAGGCTTGGCCGGTGTTGCGGGGAGAAGTTCCGTTGCAACTTCGATTTGATTCAAAGCGAAAACATAAACGGGAACGGGCAGCCGTGAAATCATCCGATGAAGTATCAATGACCCCAGGGCATTTACTATTGTGGGAAGCTTTGCGGAATTGTCGGCTGAGCCTTGCTCAAGATTCCGGCGTGCCAGCCTATGTCATTTGTCACGACCGGACTTTGAGGGAAGTGATGCAGTTTCGCCCTCGGACGCACAGTCAAATGCGAAATCTGTATGGAATGGGAGAGAAAAAAGTCTCGCTTTATGCTGATGCTTTCATCAAGGTGATTGCCGACCACGAATCCAGTTCACTTGGCAATACGTTGGACGGTGGTCAACCTGGTATTTGATGGAGATAACAGAATTTGGCTACGGAATTTCCGCTGAGCGAGCAGTCAGTTCAATTAAAGAGATAGATCGGGCTTGACTAGTCGGCAGGCCTGTCTTCATGAGTGATCCGAGCGTATGACGCGTTGTCTAAATCTACCCAAATTTGGGGAATAATTTACAAAAGTCACAACTTCTTAATCCATCACCTCACTCACAGCTGCTTTGGCTAATCGTTCCGGAGTAGTTGAAATACTTATCATTTCTGTTAACTCAGCTTTGGAAGGCTGATAACTTCGCTGCTTAACTTTTACAACTTGTTTCAAATTTAATTGGTCGAGGTCAGGAAGTCTGAAAGTGTTGCATAATAACATATCCATCCCAGAGTTTTTTGATTCCTGGAAGTAGCTGACGTCTTGACGGAATGAACCCTGCGAGTCGTGCTACCTGTATGACGTATGTCCGGATGTCAGGTGCTCTGACAGGTGGGAATCTCGAACCAGGGCCGACTGCAATGGCATTCAATTTGAGTAAGTTATTCCACAATGTTTCGGGTTTTATATGCAGGATTGATTAAAAAAGCTGTCAGTAACCGTTTACTCAAGCCGTGATGTTCCACACTGAACGTATTCGACCTAATGAACTGTATGTTGCATTCATGTTTTAGAGGGCGATCAATTCCAACTGAAATCACGCTTTGGAAACATGATCAATGAAATTACAAAGACGCTGCCAAAGCACAAAGAAAACTGTTGCAGCGAGTGCATCAGATGCCACTTCGGCATCAATGAACATCGTTTTGCAGTTTTTTCACATCATCCAAAGACAATCCGGTAAATTTGCAGATCGTTTCGGCGCCAAGACCTTCACGAATCAAATTCAAAGCAATATTTCGTGTCGCATTACTGTAGCCTTGCTCTATTCCCCGCTCAATTCCCTGTTCTATTCCCTGCTTCATGTATTCCTGCTGTTCCAATTCCGCAAGCGTCATCACCTGTGCCATGATTCTCTTTTCCTCCACTATCGTTTCTCGTTCAATCTGTTCCAGTCTCTGCCAGTTGTAACTTGGGTATTTCCGTCGAATATACCGCGTCACAGATCTGATCATTTCAGTGCGTTCCTCATCCGATTCAATCGTCAGACCAATCCGAAACGCCTCTGCCACCCGTTCATCATCCAGTCGCCATATCTTGCTCAGTATATATAAGATCACCCGGCAACTCAAACCACCCGTTCGTTCAAGAACCGCATCATCACGCAGGTTCAACAGCAGACAATCGGCACTGACGGCAAACAGATGATTGAGCAGCGAGATGGATTCCGGATGCAGTTTCAAAAACACATCCTGAAATCCTGACCCCCCGTTCCACTCGCGTTCGCGACCGTGATAGACAATCGAAGAAATCACCGCACCACGATGCGAACGACGAGCCAGCAACTGGTATTCAAACAACTGCTGTCAGCAAACCTTGAGAACTTCAGATACATGCATGGAAAGCACTCGCCCGGGATGTTGTGGCTTGATGCACAGGTCAGCAGCCGATACTTGTGAACTGAGCCACACTTTGATCATTCTCAAGTAGACCAAAGCCGCAATTATGAAATTTAATTCAGTGACCAGCAGCGAGATTTTAGCGATTCAACTGGATTTTGTTGCTCCGATTATCGAACACAGGTACAACAGGTTGGAATTGGTCTGGATTGGCAGGTGATTGCGAACCTGATGTATTGTCCGCTGGCATTTTCGCCACTGGGTAACAATATTTCGGGGTTTTATATACAGGAACATGATCAATGAAATTTCAAAGACGCTGCCAAAGCACAAAGAAAACTGTTGCAGCGAGTGCATCAGATGCCACTTTGGCATCAATGAACATCGTTTTGAAGTTTTTTCACATCATCCAAAGACAATCCGGTAAATTTGCAGATCGTTTCGGCGCCAAGACCTTCACGAATCAAATTCAAAGCAATATTTCGTGTCGCATCACTGTAGCCTTGCTCTATTCCCCGCTCAATTCCCCGCTCAATTCCCCGCTCAATTCCCTGCTCAATTCCCTGTTCTATTCCCTGTTCTATTCCCTGCTTCATGTATTCCTGCTGTTCCAATTCCGCAAGCGTCATCACCTGTGCCATGATTCTCTTTTCCTCCACTATCGTTTCTCGTTCAATCTGTTCCAGTCTCTGCCAGTTGTAACTTGGGTAATTCCGTCGAATATACCGCGTCACAGATCTGATCATTTCAGTGCGTTCCTCATCCGATTCAATCGTCAGACCAATCCGAAACGCCTCTGCCACCCGTTCATCATCCAGTCGCCATATCTTGCTCAGTATATATAAGATCACCCGGCAACTCAAACCACCCGTTCGTTCAAGAACCGCATCATCACGCAGGTTCAACAGCAGACAATCGGCACTGACGGCAAACAGATGATTGAGCAGCGAGATGGATTCCGGATGCAGTTTCAAAAACACATCCTGAAATCCTGACCCCCCGTTCCACTCGCGTTCGCGACCGTGATAGACAATCGAAGAAATCACCGCACCACGATGCGAACGACGAGCCAGCAACTGGTATTCAAACAACTGCGACAGGGTTGCTTTGTCCTGATGACTTTTATGTTCCAACAACAGATACACGCGCCCCGTCGACTGATGCTTGTTCAAGGTCATGGAACACAACAGGTCCGCCTGTCTCTTTCGCCCCTGCGCTTCACTCAGAGCGGTGGATTCCAGATGAAAACTTGACCAGTCCAACAACACGTTCGCATTTTCTCCAAGCGCAAGCTGAGCCAGTTCGATGGCGTATTTATCTTTGCTGAACCACTCGCAAAAGAACGCATCGTGCGATTGATGCAGTGATTCATCGTTGGGGGCATACATCTCTTCCATCTTGCATCCTCCTGAATGGATGGGGGTTGAACCTGATCGTGTGGATTCAGCGGTTTGCCGGTCGCACAGACACAAAATAGATATGAAATTCAAAGTATTGTCAAGCGATAATCCACAATTGAACTGGAAGGATTTATTTTGAGGGTTCCACTCCCGCTTCAAAGAACTGCGGCAACAAGCACCGCCCGAGGCGGTCAGTTGTTATCAGAAGCGGAAAGTTTCAAACTTGACCCAGCGCTTCATCAATCATCTGACGGTCAGGCATTGACCTTCACGGTCCATTGCCCGGCATGGCGCACGGGCAATGGCATTCGTTTAGCAAAAAAAGCTATTCGTTTAACAGTTCGGTATTTTCCCAAGATTTGGACGACCTGCAGCTGATCAATGGTTCAGTTTTTTTAGGCCGTTCTAGTTCTTCGATTGGCATTCCTGAACCGCTCATCCGGACGCTTTGAGATGCGCGGACACGACCGTCCTGGACGTTCCTTTTGCAGACAATTACCGATGCTGTGAAGAATGTTCGATACCGCGCTCGAAGCCAGTTGCCAGTTGCCCAGCATCAGCGCTTCAAAGTTTCTCGCCACCGTCACCAGCACATTCTTGAAATTCGCACGCATCTTGGGTTGATCGCACACAGCACCCGTATTCAGGTCGTCTTCCAACTGGTTACCGAACGAGCGAGACAGCGCCAGCAGCACAAAATGAGCATACAGCTCCTGTTTCACGCCGCGCTCGGACTTGGCGTGAAATTGCTCGATTTCCACCAACCGCTTGGAGATTTTGTACAACTCTTCAATGCCCCAGCGGCCGTGATACGCATCCGACAGTGCGGCGACCGGAAACTGGTTTTGATCCAACAGCGTGGTCGCAAGACAGTAGTCATTGCCACCGGCGCTGTATCTGACGCAGCGCACCCGGATCGGGTGCAAGGTTTTACCCGGATGACGCCGGCGCCAGTGCCGGGCGCGAGACTCGCTCGGCAAAACATCAATGACGCGTTCATCCTCGCAGCCGTCAATGAACTCATCAAAGGCACCTGCACTGCCACGCTTGAGGCGAAAAATACAGTCGATGCCGCGTATCGCATGCTGGCGCAACAACTCGAACGAATAATAACCGCGGTCGTATACCACCACTTCGCCCGCCCGGCACCATTTCAGATGCCCGAGCGCGGGCTGATGTTCGTCCAGGTGCGACAGCAACTCAAAATCCATTGGCATGCGGTCGCCCAGCCGGTACAAACAACTCACCAGGCCTTGCGGATAGTAACAACCCTGGGAAGGCAGGGAATAGCCGGCTTCAAGCAGCGCCCGCGGCAAGTTGATTTTGCTCCCATCTACCGCCAGCAGTCGCCGGCCGCACCACTCGCGACGGGCATCCTCACCCAAGTGCTCATCCAAACGCGCCAGCACCTGCCGATAGACTGTTTTGAACACCTGCTCATCGAGCTTGTGGCGGGCGACACACATCGAGGACGCCACTGGCGGCTGCGGCTGTGGCAGCTCCACACCCAGCAGCCGACTCTGAGCCCACAATTCGTTGACCGTGATCTGATAGCCCTGATGATTCTTTGAAAACACCAGACGGAACACAAACAGCATGATCAGCAACGTATTGAGCACCCGTCTTCGCTGTTGCCAGCGTCGATCGTATTGCTCAGCCACCGCGGCTGCAATGCTGATAAAATCACGCCACATGCGCACAAACCGGTCATCGGCAGAACCGACCGACGGCTGCCGCGGCGCAACTCGCCGGGGCTTTTTGGCCTCACCTTCGAGCAGCATGCGACGGGCATCGGCCGCCAATGGCATCACATACACATCCTTGATGGTCTTGTCAGAGCGCTTGACGGTCTTGCCAATCCGCTGCCAGCCCGCCGCCCGATAACTGCTGGCGCTAAAACGCGCCGCTTCAACGAAGGTCTCCATCAGCACCGGCCGCACGCCCCATCTTGTCTGCCAATCGTCTGCCATGCACCGTGCCGCCAGCGACAATGCCTTCGAGGCCAGGTTCGACACCTGCACCCAGGGCAAGATCAAAAACCGCGCATTTTGCACCACCTGCTTCAAACGCTTCTTGTAGCGCACCGGTTGCCAGCCGATCCATTCATCCCGGCACGGCAACTTCGCACTGGCCCGCTGAAACAGCAAACAACCCAGCCGCCGGTTATCTTTGTCAACAATGAAATAACGCAAGTGACATCCCATCGGCTGACGGTAGCCCAGATAATGATAACGATCCACCAGCTCGTTCCACTGCGCCTTGTCCGCCTCGCACTCCACCAACTGCAGCGCAATCGGCGACAGCTCCGACAAACTCGCCACCACCGCCGCACCCGGCTCACTCCGCTCGCTCAACTCCAGTCGCTTGCGGCCCCCCCGAACCTTCGTCTCATCCTTGCCCGGCAAGCGCAATACACCCGCAGCCTGCAACTCCTCGAGCATCTTCAAACACGCATAAGCGCTGTTGACGCCCCCATCCGTTCGCCAATCCAAATGCTCACAGATCGTCTGCGCCAACTCGTTGCGACTTAAGCGCGGAAAACTGTCAACCGTCTGCTGGACCTCGACCAATTGCTGGCGCGTGAATCGCTGCCCGCAAAAGGTCGTCCTGTGCAATCGCTTGATGCTGTCGTCCATCGCGTATTCTCCTGATAAGCTTCAATGTTCACTGTTATTTTCGCAGAACCGGTGGTGTTTGTCAAGGGCTCAGGACAATTTTTTTGCACTCAAAAAACATGATTTACATCAATGACTTGCAAATCACCAACGACCACGTGTTCGGAATTTTTCAAAACGAATGCCATTGGGCGCACGGGCAGCTGACCACCAAATCGGCAATACCATCCGCATCAAGGCAAACAAGTTGATGCAGGCAATAGAACTGAACATGAGCTATGCTGCATTGGCATCAAAGTTCCCACAAGGCAATCTCGCTGCGAAGCTCCTTTAATCTGTTTTCGCTCGTCTCACCACGCTGGTTATACCAGTGCACCAAAACAGAGTCTGACAACTCATCTAATTTCAGACTTCCTCTATTTTCAATCCGATTTGCTTCAAGTTCACGCATGTTGATAATCTTATTTTCTTTTTTGTGAAAACCGAATGATATTCTCAGTGAATTTCTTTGCAATGCTGGCAAATTTGATATGCCATCTTATTCAGTTCGCAGAATCGCCGACATGCCCTATTGCGTCTCCAACAGCTCGATTCGAAAGCCATCTGCGAAGGATTTCCCAGTACCTGCCTCGCACTTTTCAACGAAATCCGCCCGGCAAACCATTAGATATGATGACATATTTGATTGGTCGAGGTCAGGAAGTCTGATATTGTAGAAAATCGGATGCCCTTGCTGATAAGAGCGAATTCCATGTCGACCACTACCTCCCAAAAGACAAATTTCACAAATTGATTGCAGATTATGACAACCTGCTTTATTCATGTGCAGCCTGCAACAGATTTAAAGGGAACTACTGGTCAAATGAGACTGACAAGGAAATAGTAAATTCGTGCATTCATGTTATGAGTCATCACTTGAGGTTTAATGATAATTACATCAAGGCTTTATCAGAAGCGGGTAAGTCAACACTTGAAATGACTTAGGCTGAACAGTGAAGAATCAATTCAATACAGAGCACTAATGAAGAAGTTATTTGAGTATTTTCTTCAAACGCTGGAGCAAGTGGCGATCAAGAACAAGCGAGAAGAATTAGAAGAATCATTGGTTTGTTTGGCAAAACTCATCGGTGATGATGTAGGTGCCGTTAAATCTGCTCTACAAATACCATCGTGACGTTTGGTTCAACCACAAACCATATCCTGATAGTCAACTATTTCAGATTTCGGGACTCGAAGGGGTTTAAGTCTGACTGATAGTGTATCGTCTCATTTATCTCGTTTAGCGCTCCAGATTGCAATAAATTCGCGTCAACCCCCATATAATTACATATTTTGTCAGGAGTTCGATTCTTGGCACATTTAATGAGACTGCCACGTATGTAAGCTTGGCATTTGCTTCGCACAATCCGGGAAATTGACGGCAACTGCAAGAAGTTGAACACATCGTCAAACGCGAAATCAGGCGGCCGCAACGCAGTTACGGTTCAGTCTGTTACCAAGATATTCGATAGCGGTAGCGATTCAGTAACCGCTTTGGATGACGTTTCTCTTGAAATTCGAGAGAACGAGTTTTTTACTTTGCTGGGCCCGTCGGGCTGTGGCAAAACGACACTTCTGAGATTGATTGCTGGATTCGAGCATCCTGACTCGGGACACATCCAGCTGTATGAAAAAGACATTACCTTCCTGCCCCCGTACGAGCGCCCGGTCAATACGGTTTTTCAGAGCTATGCGCTGTTTCCGCACATGACAGTGGCGCAGAATATCAGTTTCGGACTTGAAATGCTTCGCAAACCAAAAGCACAGATCAAAGACACCGTTGATTCCATATTGCGGCTCGTAAGAATGGATGAACTCGCTGATCGGCGAACAAGTGAGATTTCAGGTGGACAACAGCAACGCGTCGCACTGGCAAGAGCGCTGGCGCCTCGACCAAAAGTCCTGCTGCTGGATGAATCGCTTTCCGCTTTGGACTACAAACTTCGTCAGGACATGCAGCTTGAGCTCAAACGTCTTCAGCACGAAACCGGAATCACTTTCATTTTCGTCACGCACGATCAGGAAGAAGCATTGACGATGTCGGACCGCCTGGCGGTAATGAACGAGGGAAAGGTGCTGCAGATTGGCGTGCCGAGTGAAATCTACAATTTCCCAAGAGAGAGATTCGTCGCGGAGTTTATCGGTGATTCAAATTTTCTGGAAGCAGAAGTTCTTTCAGTAAACGATTCGAAAGCGCGGCTACGCTTTACATCTGGAAGAGAAATGGATATTCCAGCGCGTTCTACTACCGTGGCAGGCCGGTCGGTTACAATCGCGGTTCGGCCGGAACAGGCCACTTTGATCGATTCTGGATCGGATTGCCTGTTGTTTGGAACCATTCGAAACATGGTGTATTTGGGAACGCACACGCATTACATTGTCGAGTTGCCAGAAGGTCCGGAATTCACTGCACATGTTCAGAACCTTCGGGGCCATGAATCACGCTTTGAAATTGGAGATTCCGTAGGCATCTCAGTGGACGCATCCACTATGCAGGTTCTGAAGGATTGAATGAATCATTCTGTACACACAGCCGCTGACGCCACAAAACGAGAGCATGCAGAAGCGGCGCGCGACTCTCACCGCCAGGAAGTGCGTCGAAACTATCTGCTTTGCACACCGTCATTGATTGTACTGGCAGTTGCCGCTACAGGCCCCCTGCTGATTATGCTCGTCTATTCATTCCTGGAAGCCGGGGCGTACGGAGGTGTCATCTGGAAACCGTCGTTGGACGGATGGTTTGACTTATTTTTCAACCGTGACATTTTTGATGGTACGGTTTCGATCGCCGACGCCCACCTGTCGATACTTTGGCGTTCCGTCAGCCTTTCGACTCAGTCAACGCTTCTGGCGCTTACTCTCGGATTCCCAACTGCATATTTCATTGCCACCCGCTCACCGAAAACCCGAAATTTGTGGCTGTTTCTGATTACGATACCTTTTTGGACCAATCTCTTGATTCGAACCTTCGCGATAATGCAAATGATCCGAGATCAAGGGATCATCAATCATGCATTGATCAGTCTGGGGATCATTGAAACGCCCATAGAAATACTCTACACCGAATTCGCCATCATGCTGGGCATGACTTATGTGTATTTACCACTAATGGTGCTCCCGCTCTATGCTAGTATCGAAAAACTCGACTTCAGACTGGTGGAAGCCGCTTACGATCTGTATGCAACACGTCTTAGAGTGCTTTGGCGAGTCATCATACCGCTGGTGAAGCCCGGAATCGTAGCGGGATGCATACTGGTGTTCATTCCGTCACTAGGCGCCTACGTCACGCCACGGGTGCTAGGCGGCGGCCGTAATCTGATGTTGGGCAACCTTATTGAACTCCAGTTTCAGCAGGGGCGGAACTGGCCGCTTGGAGCAGCTCTGTCAATCGCTTTGCTTGCGATCGTAATGGGGGCGTTGCTGATCTATGTGCGAACCGCACAACGCGGGAACACCAGCCATGCTTGAATCTGCGAAACGGATGAAACCATTTTCAACCCGTCGTCTGCCGGGTTTCTCAGCAACCGCAGTGGTGTGTTTCATACTGCTGTATGCACCTATCGGCGTCCTGGTCGTATACTCATTCAATGCGGGAACCAACATTGCGCTGTGGGAGGGATTCACCCTCAACTGGTATTACGTTGCCTGGGACAATGAGCAGGTTCAAGAAGTCACGATCCGTTCCCTGATTGTTGCTGCGATTGCGTCATTTTCGTCGACATTCCTGGCGACCATGGCTGCGCTCGGGACCACTCGTACTGCAGCCTATAGAGGACGCACTGTAATGTACGCAGTCATCAATCAGCCACTGATGGTGCCGGAAATTGTGACCGGTGTCGCACTGCTGATATTTTTTGCCATCATCAAGACTGCAACTGGCTATCACGGCTTGCTGTATCTGATCGCAGCGCACACAGCATTCTGTATTCCGTTCGCATACCTACCGATCCGTGCACGTCTGGAAGGTATGGACACATCGCTGGAGACTGCTGCTCAGGACCTCTATGCAACACGGTGGAATGCGTTCAGGCGTATCACGCTTCCGCTGATGTGGCCGGGCATTCTCGCCGGAGGCATGCTTGCATTTGTGATTTCGCTGGATGACGTTGTGATCACGGAACTTGTGAAATCTGCCGGACAGGATACTCTGCCAACCTATATGCTTGGTCAGCTACGCCGTGGAGTCACTCCAGAGATCAACGCAATTTCGAGTGCTCTGCTCGCAATATCGGTACTCTTGGTGTCTCTGTTCTATGTGCTACGCAATCGCTAGAAGTATTTGCGCTACTGCTGAAGGCTCAGCTCAATTGATAGCATTTTCAAATAGAGATGTGCAGGCTGATGAAATAAAAGTTAAAATCGGTGAGAACTGATTTTCTGGTGCTCTCAGCTAGAGAGAGATAGGAATTCTGTTGACAATTTTGGTTACTGCATTGAGGTGGATTTGATGAAAATGAAAGTTTTTTTACATGTTTTGGCAGCGATTACGTTTGCTGTGGCGACTGCAGCTCATGCTGCGGGCGAACTTCACATATTCAACTGGGGAGACTACACCAATCCGGAATTGATTGAGAAGTTTTCCAATAAATATGATGTTGAAGTCACGATCACCGACTACGATTCAAACGAAACTGCACTGTCAAAAATCAGACCGGGTGGGCACGGTTTCGATATTGTTGTTCCAACATCAAGTCATATTCCGATATGGATCAGTGAAAACCTGCTGTTGGAAACCCGTCCCGATCAGATGGAGAACTTCCATAATGTATCGAAAATGTGGCGCGACCCGGTATGGGAGCCAGGCCGTAAATACTCTGTGCCTTGGACTTGGGGAAGTACCGGAATTTCGGTAAACACTGCCATGTATAGCGGTGACATCAACACGGCCGGGCTGTTTCTGGATCCTCCGGAAGAGCTGGTTGGAAAAATTAACGTTGTTCCAGAAATGAGCGATGTTCTCAGTATGGCGATTCTATATGTCGGCGGCGAGTTGTGCACGGACGATAAAGGTGTACTGAAAGAAGTTAGGGATCTTCTGGTTTCGGCCAAACCCAAGTGGAAATCCATCGACTACGGCACCAAAGAAAAAATTGTCAGCGGCGACGTAGCTGTAACAATGAACTGGAATGGATACAGCCTGAGAGCGCGAAATGAGAATCCTTCAATTCAGTACGGATACCCAGTGCATGGATTTCCTTTGTGGATGGACAACGTAGCAGTGCTGGCTGACGCTAAAAACGTCGAGAATGCAAAACTGTTTCAGAATTTTCTGATGGCGCCTGAAAATGCCGCCATGATTTCTGCATTTGCGAAGTATGCAAACGGAATCGACGGTTCAGTCGAGTTCATGTCTGAAGAGCTTCGTACGGCACCGGAAATTGTGATTCCAGAGCCGTATGTTGCCTCAGGTGTCTTCGCACCGGCGTGTCCTCCTGAGGTTCAATCGATGTATACGGCGATTTGGACCGAACTTCAGAAGTAGTCTACAAAGCGAAATTTAAGCGGCAGCTGTTTCGGCGCAGCTGCCGCATCGTATGTTTGTACCGGAAAGTCAAAGAAACGCACTGAAAAGACTGACAGCGGGGAAAGAACATGAAAATCGTACGTAGTGAAAAGCATCGTCTGCATTTTCCGAAAGGGGAATTATACGGCGGTGAACTGGTGCGGCCGTTCGAGTGTCCCGAGCGCTGGGACTATATCATCGAACGGCTTGCGGAACGAGGTTATGGCAAATTGTCCGAACCAGGCGAATTCGATGTTGAGCTGGCGCAGAGGGTCCATGCTCCGGAGTTTCTGGAGTTTTTGGAAACTGCTTGGAGCGAGTGGCAGGCGGAGGGCATGAACGGCGAAGCGATACCGGCAGTTATTCCGGCTAGGCGCATGCACAGCAATCGCAGGCCAAATCACATTGATGGCAAGCTCGGTTACTTCTGCATGGCGATTGAAACCGCAATCACTTCTGGAACTTGGGAGGCTGTGAAGTCCGCAGCTGCTTGCTCGGTGGCCGCTCAACGGATGGTGTCAGGTGAAAATCCGGCATTCGCACTGTGCCGACCACCGGGACATCATGCCGCAAGAGACCTGTATGGTGGCTATTGTTTTTTGAACAATGCGGCGATTGCAGTGGAGGGCTTCATTCGAGATGGGGCGAAGCGGGTCAGCAGTTCTCATTTTAGGTATTCATTTTAGTTTTCATGTAATCTCCATGTTGTTTGAAAAAACGGAATTGAGTATCCGGCTTGTCAGCCGGGAGGCGATATCAAGTTACGGGGGCAGTCGCGGTTGTGGATCGGCAGTGGCACTGAGAAGCACTTGCCAGTTTTCAAAGTAAAGATAGCAGTTGATGATGTCGATAGCGACAAAAAACCGATGTTTTCTGGAAAATCTGGCTCTGGCGGCCTGCCACAGTTCGCACAGGTGGTTGCATACGGCATGAAACGCAAATGCGATCAGATTCAAAGTCATCAGTGTGTCCGACAGCCCGTGTTTGCCGTGGCCGAAGTTATGCTCCATATGATAGCCGTGCTTTTTCAACAGGTTAAACCCTTCGTTTTCAATCTTCCAGCGCGCCCGACCGGCTGCCACAATCTCGGCTGCATTGGCTTTGGTGACATCAAGCGAGGTGACGAAGCGAAAGCTCTGCGTGGGTTTGCGGTCGCCGACTCGACGAATTTGAAGTTCAACATAATTGACTTTCAACGCATCGTTGCCATCTCGGATCGGCAACTGCCTGGCAAAGCGATACTGATACATCAAATTCGGCTGTTTGCGTCCTGGTGTTTTTTTGACCACCCGCGTGGTTGGCCAGGTAACGCCATCGAGATAACTGAAAAGTGTTTTATGAGAACCTTCTTTGACGCGGAAGATGAAATCGCCACCGGCTTGTGTAACCTTTTCGCACATCGGCTGATTGGCATACAGATCATCGCCCAGGTAAATCGGACGCAAAGATGCGTAGCGCGCGGCGTTTTGATCGAACCAGCGGTAGGCGGCTTTGGTTTCGCAATCCTGTTTTTGATGACCGTCTTGCGGGGTGATAAACTGCGGGCGCAACGGCAGCACCTCGCTGTGGCCGATGCCAACCAATGTGGCGCACAGCACGATATGGTGATATTCAGTCTCGCCAGAGCTTCGAAGTCGGGTGCGACATTGCGGACACTGAATCTTGTAAGAGTTGTGGAATTCAGACCCATCCAATGCCAACAGGCTGCGCCCGTCGAGAATTTGGAAAGGCTGAAGGGCTTGATATTGCTTCATTTGATCCAGCGCTATGTCGAATCCGGGGTAAACATCCTGACAATCGATGCGGTCCAATTGTTCTCGAATATGATTGTCAGTAGGCAGTTTGCGGATGCCGAATAAAGACCGACACGCATTTTTGTTTTGCGCCTGATGGAAAGTTCTTTGATGTTCAAGAAAAGACGGCGACTGCATGAAAAAAGCCGAAAACGCTGCCATCGCGATATCGACAAAGGGGTACTGTTTGTTGCTGCCGTTGCGAGGGTCTGCGATGGTGTGGAATCGTTTTCGCAATTCGCCAATGAGATGATCGACCATCAATTTCATGCTGGCGTATCATAGCAGATTCGGCACAAAAGTACAAGTCAATAAAAACAATTACTTACGTTGATATCCAATGAACCGGATTAAAAATAACTGCCAAAATGAGAACTGCTGGAAGCGGGTAGCATTGCTGGATGTGGATTTTCACCACGGCAATGGCAGTCAGGATATCTTCTATGATCGGGACGATGTGCTGTTCTGCTCGCTGCATGGCCAACCGGAAGACGCGTTCCCGCACTTTCTTGGATACTCAGATGAATGCGGCACTGGGTTGGGCGAGGGTTTCAATAGAAATTATCCGCTCCCTCCGAACACGCAGTTCTCTGAGTGGTTCGATGCGTTTCAGAATGCCTGCCGCCACATCAGTGAATTCTCTCCCGATGCGCTGGTCGTTTCGCTTGGAGTCGATACATACAAAGATGATCCGATCAGCTTTTTCAAACTTGAAAGCGATGATTTCACGCAGTATGGCGAACGTATTGGACAGCTCGGATTGCCGACACTATTCGTCATGGAAGGCGGGTATGCTGTATCCGAAATCGGGCTGAACACAGTCAACGTACTGGATGGATTTCTGAATGCATGACGGTGCCTCAGGCAGCGTCTTATATGCAATCCGCTGAAAAGGGAAATATATCGAATAGTGCCAAAAAATTCTTGAACTCGACCGCCTTCGGTACAATATTGTAAGAGTAGGAGGCGGAAACATGGCACCCGGAAAATCCCACTGCAAAGGGCTCACGCTGGCAGAGCTTTTTCGCATGTTCCCGGATGACGGAACGTCTGAACGGTGGTTTGCCGAACAGCGATGGCCGGAAGGCCCGCATTGCGCGTATTGCGGCTCGACCAACGTCCAGTCCGGGGCCAAGCACAAGACAATGCCCTACCGCTGCCGTGAGAAAGAGTGCGCCAAGCGGTTCAGCGTCCGTACCAAGATGCCCATGGAATCGTCGAAGTTCGGATTTCAGGTATGGGCGATCGCGCTGTATCAGGTCACGACAATCCTCAAAGGCGTGTCGCGTGTCGAGCATGAAGCTCCACCGCGACCTAGGAATCACGCAACGGTCGGCTTGGTTCCTCGCGCATCGCCTTCGCGAAGCATGGAAGGATCACGGCGCACGGTTTGCTGGCCCCATTGAGGTGGACGAAACCTTCATCGGCGGGAAGGAAAAGAACAAGTACTCCAACAAGAAACTGAAGGCTGGCCGGGGCACGGTCGGCAAGGCGATCGTTTTTGGTGCCAAGGACCGCGATACCAACCGTGTGAGTGCCACTGTGGTTAAGCCGAAGTTTGAAGGTATATTGGCTGGCAAACACCGATGATACAATGGATTTTTGAAAAGTATATTTTGGCGTTTCTGCCTACATTCGGAATTCAATCAAACTTTGTTGATGGTCTTGAGCAAATCCAAAGCTTGTTGCTGCCTGGCATTGGCAACCGACGTCAATTCGAACTGCAAGCCATCGCCATTCGCCGATTTGGCTCGACAGGTGTTGACGGTGATGGTTTCGAGATGTTCAATCAGGGTGCGGAAACAATACGCCGCCGAGCCATCTTCAGTGCGTGCCGTGGCGGCTTTTTTACGCGCCTCACCCGAACGAATCGCCGGCAATACCGGGTCTCGGGTTTCAGTCAACTCGTCAAGGTGTGGGTCGGCGAACAACAGCTCGCGCCAGGCTTCGCGCATGTGCCACTCCACATAGTAGGCCAGCATGCAAAGGAAAATATGCGCCCGCACCCGGTCGGCGGTGCGGTGATGAATCGGCCGGACTCGCAAACTGATGGTTTTGATGGTGCGAAAGGCACGCTCTACATTGCATAGACGCTTGTAGTTTCTGACACACTCGGCGGCGGTCATGGATTGTTCGTCCAGCGAAGTTCGAATCACGTAGATGCCATCCAGTGTCGCTTCGGCAGCGATGCTTGGTAAATTGCGTCGAAACGAAAACGAGCGCTCCGAGATCTCGCAGATGAAATGTTTTTTCATCTTCCGAGAGTTGATCTTCTCGCCGACTTTCAAACCGATTTCGGCTCGCCCTTTCAGTCGCCCGGCAACGACGCGTTGTTCGATTGCGCTTAATTGCTGTTCGGTAGCGACCAGCAGCGATTCACGGGTGTGTGCGCGTTTTTGCGCCAGTTGCCGATTGCGACACGCCACCAGTCTTTGTCCAGGGTAATCGGGATGGAATACCTCAAACAGATTGACTTCGTCAAAACTGTGCAACGGCAAAGCGCCCTTTTTCACCAGCTTTCGAATGGTAATGCTTTTGAGCGCAGTGATCCAGTCCACACCATCGAGTTTTCCAAGTGCATCGATATTCACTTGGGTGATCATGCCGCGATCCCCTGCGACCACCAGCCGGTCAATGCCAAAACGTTTTTTGAGCTTTTTCACCTGCGGCAACAGCGTTTGACTGTCACGCAAATTCCCCCGACACACCGTCACCGACAAAGGCCGGCCTTTGCGATCGCACAGCAACCCAAAATTCACCTGCAGCTTGCCGGGTTTGCCGTCTCGACTGTAGCCGTATTCGGCCAATGGACATTCGGTGCCTTCAAAATAACTGGAGCTCAGATCGAACAATGCCAAACCGCCAGCCTGAAGATGGCGACGCACCAGCTTGCCTTCAATCACGTTTTGATGCTTCAAAAGCCAGTCCATTGCCCCATAAAGCTCATCGACGTCGGCGTCTTCGACACCGAAGTGTTGTGGCAAGGTGGTATCGTGCCACCACCGGCAAGTGGCGAGCTTGGTGTGCGGGCGAATGATTCGGGCACCAATCAAGGCGCAGACCAGGTCGCGGTTACGTTGTGGAACACTTGCAATCAAAGAATTCAGGCCCAGTTGTTGGAATGCGCGCAGGAGCGCTTCGACGGCGCCGTGCTTGCGTACCCCGACGATGTCAAAAGCGTCATTGACGTCGAGGTATTGTTTGCCCATCGAAAGGCCGCGGATCAGTTCAATCCAATGCGGTGGAAGATGCGTGAGGTTGGCATGGGTTTTCTTTTGGGATTTACCGTTTTTGTCTCGGTAGCTGCTTCTGAGTAGCACGGTGCGGTAGGATTTTCTGCCGCGTTTGGAGTCAACGACACTGAGGTGCATGCGGGGAGATGGATCAGCCATTGCGTGCCTACAACAACGAAAATGGAAATGTATTGATAATAAGGAATATTATACATACATGACGTAGTATTTACAAATATTATTGAATATGTCTGCCTACAATGCGAAAAATAATCAGCTATAAATTGAAAGAAAAGTTATATGATTTCAAAGAGTTGCTTTGCCAAAAGCAGCAAAATCAGTGCGGAACTTCGGGTTAAGGGAACGGACGCCAAAACGCTTCAGGGCTTCGTCGGTGTTCATGCAGCGGAAGGCGCGACGGTCTGCACCGACGACCACGGCGGATATCAGGGAATGCCGTTCGAGCACAAACCGCGAAGCACAGCATCAGCGAGTACGTGAACGGCATGGCTCACACCAACGGGATCGAGTCGTTCTGGGCGCTACTCAAGCGTGGTTACCACGGTACCTACCACCACATGAGCGAGAAGCATCTAGGGCGCTATGTGACCGAGTTCGCCGGACGGCAAACGTGCGCGGGGCCGATACCGTGGACCAAATGTCCCATATGGCTTCTAGGATGGTTGGAAAGTGGCTCAGCTATCGGGATCTGACGGAATAGGTTTATTACCGTTCGTCTCAGACACAGCTTGCCAATATTCATTTGCGACGAAGGTGGTAACCTCTCGCTTTCCACTACTCGCAACCGTTTGTTAATGCCAAAATTTCCAGCGGTATAGGCGAGTATGAACTTCAATATGAGCTTGCTTTAATTCTTCTCGTCGGGCTTATGCTCATGGGTGCTTTCCCTCGGGTAGGTATGTCGAATGCGGTACGATTGGTTACCGATTCGAAGTACAAACACTCTTACGGTGCGGTACGTTTTGCGATTGCACCTGGTGCATGCTGATCGGCGCGATAGGAAGAACGCACCAAAGGGCCTGAAGCGACGTGGGAAAATCCAAGTTCCCTTCCAATATCCTTGTACTCCTCGAATTCTTCGAGCGGAACATATCGCACTACCGGCAAATGAAATCGACTGGGTTGCAGATACTGGCCAATCGTCACAATGTTGACTGAATGATCTCGTAGGTCCTGCAAAACTTGGATGACTTCGGCCTTCGTTTCTCCCACTCCAACCATGATTCCTGATTTGGTTTCTACACTAGGATGCTGCTGCCCTAGTCTCTTCAGAAGCATCAGTGAAATTTTGTAGTCTGCGCCAGGTCGAACCGCTTTGTACAGCCGAGGCACGGTCTCAAGATTGTGACTGAATACATCCGGGGGTGAGGTGGCGATGTGCTCAAGTGCCTTGTCCATTCGGGTACGAAAATCAGGCGTCAGAATTTCCACCGCAGTGTTAGGACAGACTTTACGCATTTCGCCAATGCAGTTTGCAAAATGCTCTGCGCCTCCGTCGCGTAAATCGTCTCGATTGACTGAAGTGACCACAACATAGCGAAGCTTCATGATTTTGACAGTTTTGGCCAGATTTGCAGGTTCGCTGACATCCGGAGGATTGGGACGCCCATGAGCGACGTCGCAGAACGGACATCTTCGCGTGCAGATGTCCCCAAGAATCATGAATGTTGCTGTACCGTGGCTGAAACACTCGCCGATGTTGGGGCAGGAAGCTTCCTCACATACTGTGTTCAGGCGATTTTCCCGCAGAATTTTTTTAAGGCGAATGACTTCTGGGGTACCGGGGAATTTAGCACGAATCCAAGGAGGTTTTCTCAGCCGTTCGCTACGCTCTTGCGGCTGAATGCGCACAGGGATGCGAGCCATTTTGTCGGAGCCTCGAAGCTTGACTCCAACTTGTATGACGCTTCGGTCAGTCATGAAAACTGACTAGCCTTTGAAACTTTCGAAGCAATTGCATTTTTTGCCAGATATTGAACTTGATGTGAATTCATGGTCATTATAGGAGAGTACTTTTGCGATTTGGGTTGCCTGTAACCAGGAGAGTTTCCCGTTGGCGCATTTTTTTGTTTCCGCCGGCAAAATTCTCACGTCAAAATTCCGAAATTTCTACCACAGCTGCCCATTCCTGCTGTCTTGGCAACTCCCACCGTCGCATGGATACATCAATCGTGCTGATGGCTGCGATCGTGTGAATTCAGGCCGCGCAGGAACCTGCCGCCACGCATTGCCAAGTGGATTGTTTGACAGCCGTCAGGCTGCCAGTGGCAGAATCAGCGATCTCATTCGCTGTGGCTGACCCTCACGGATCGAGGTGCAGGCTATCGCCAGCATCACCGACAGACTCAGCGCAACGCGCATCCAATGGCATTCGTTTAGCAAAAAAAGCTATTCGTTTAACAGTTCGGTATTTTCCCAAGATTTGGACGACCTGCAGCTGATCAATGGTTCAGTTTTTTTAGGCCGTTCTAGTTCTTCGATTGGCATTCCTGAACCGCTCATCCGGACGCTTTGAGATGCGCGGATACGACCGTCCTGGACGTTCCTTTTGCAGACAATTACCGATGCTGTGAAGAATGTTCGATACCGCGCTCGAAGCCAGTTGCCAGTTGCCCAGCATCAGCGCTTCAAAGTTTCTCGCCACCGTACCAGCACATTCTTGAAATTCGCACGCATCTTGGGTTGATCGCACACAGCACCCGTATTCAGGTCGTCTTCCAACTGGTTACCGAACGAGCGAGACAGCGCCAGCAGCACAAAATGAGCATACAGCTCCTGTTTCACGCCGCGCTCGGACTTGGCGTGAAATTGCTCGATTTCCACCAACCGCTTGGAGATTTTGTACAACTCTTCAATGCCCCAGCGGCCGTGATACGCATCCGACAGTGCGGCGACCGGAAACTGGTTTTGATCCAACAGCGTGGTCGCAAGACAGTAGTCATTGCCACCGGCGCTGTATCTGACGCAGCGCACCCGGATCGGGTGCAAGGTTTTACCCGGATGACGCCGGCGCCAGTGCCGGGCGCGAGACTCGCTCGGCAAAACATCAATGACGCGTTCATCCTCGCAGCCGTCAATGAACTCATCAAAGGCACCTGCACTGCCACGCTTGAGGCGAAAAATACAGTCGATGCCGCGTATCGCATGCTGGCGCAACAACTCGAACGAATAATAACCGCGGTCGTATACCACCACTTCGCCCGCCCGGCACCATTTCAGATGCCCGAGCGCGGGCTGATGTTCGTCCAGGTGCGACAGCAACTCAAAATCCATTGGCATGCGGTCGCCCAGCCGGTACAAACAACTCACCAGGCCTTGCGGATAGTAACAACCCTGGGAAGGCAGGGAATAGCCGGCTTCAAGCAGCGCCCGCGGCAAGTTGATTTTGCTCCCATCTACCGCCAGCAGTCGCCGGCCGCACCACTCGCGACGGGCATCCTCACCCAAGTGCTCATCCAAACGCGCCAGCACCTGCCGATAGACTGTTTTGAACACCTGCTCATCGAGCTTGTGGCGGGCGACACACATCGAGGACGCCACTGGCGGCTGCGGCTGTGGCAGCTCCACACCCAGCAGCCGACTCTGAGCCCACAATTCGTTGACCGTGATCTGATAGCCCTGATGATTCTTTGAAAACACCAGACGGAACACAAACAGCATGATCAGCAACGTATTGAGCACCCGTCTTCGCTGTTGCCAGCGTCGATCGTATTGCTCAGCCACCGCGGCTGCAATGCTGATAAAATCACGCCACATGCGCACAAACCGGTCATCGGCAGAACCGACCGACGGCTGCCGCGGCGCAACTCGCCGGGGCTTTTTGGCCTCACCTTCGAGCAGCATGCGACGGGCATCGGCCGCCAATGGCATCACATACACATCCTTGATGGTCTTGTCAGAGCGCTTGACGGTCTTGCCAATCCGCTGCCAGCCCGCCGCCCGATAACTGCTGGCGCTAAAACGCGCCGCTTCAACGAAGGTCTCCATCAGCACCGGCCGCACGCCCCATCTTGTCTGCCAATCGTCTGCCATGCACCGTGCCGCCAGCGACAATGCCTTCGAGGCCAGGTTCGACACCTGCACCCAGGGCAAGATCAAAAACCGCGCATTTTGCACCACCTGCTTCAAACGCTTCTTGTAGCGCACCGGTTGCCAGCCGATCCATTCATCCCGGCACGGCAACTTCGCACTGGCCCGCTGAAACAGCAAACAACCCAGCCGCCGGTTATCTTTGTCAACAATGAAATAACGCAAGTGACATCCCATCGGCTGACGGTAGCCCAGATAATGATAACGATCCACCAGCTCGTTCCACTGCGCCTTGTCCGCCTCGCACTCCACCAACTGCAGCGCAATCGGCGACAGCTCCGACAAACTCGCCACCACCGCCGCACCCGGCTCACTCCGCTCGCTCAACTCCAGTCGCTTGCGGCCCCCCCGAACCTTCGTCTCATCCTTGCCCGGCAAGCGCAATACACCCGCAGCCTGCAACTCCTCGAGCATCTTCAAACACGCATAAGCGCTGTTGACGCCCCCATCCGTTCGCCAATCCAAATGCTCACAGATCGTCTGCGCCAACTCGTTGCGACTTAAGCGCGGAAAACTGTCAACCGTCTGCTGGACCTCGACCAATTGCTGGCGCGTGAATCGCTGCCCGCAAAAGGTCGTCCTGTGCAATCGCTTGATGCTGTCGTCCATCGCGTATTCTCCTGATAAGCTTCAATGTTCACTGTTATTTTCGCAGAACCGGTGGTGTTTGTCAAGGGCTCAGGACAATTTTTTTGCACTCAAAAAACATGATTTACATCAATGACTTGCAAATCACCAACGACCACGTGTTCGGAATTTTTCAAAACGAATGCCATTGAACGCGCATCTGCATGGTTTCAAGCCCTCGCATATAGTGGTGCTCCAACTGAAAGTCGCGACCGACCCGGGCATTGATGCGCTCCAGTGCACTGCGTTTCTTGTGCAGCCGCTTCCATCGATAGGTGTGCTTTGGCAACGCCTCAAAGGTGCGAAGCTTCTCCTCATTGATCTTGATGCGAACGATGCGCCGTTTTGCATCTCGGCGAACACCGCCGAGCCGATGGCACTCCTCACGCCCTTTACACACCTCACCGGTGCCAGACACCGGACAGTGAAACTTCTGTGTTCCACGTTTTTCCTCCAGTCCGTAATACGACATCTGCCGATCCTCTTGTAGTGGTCGAGAACTAAGTTACGCCACCGTCTTCCGAGGCATCACTCGCTTGGAAATCTCGCGGCCTACATCAATCTCTGCGCAGCGAAGCTCCCATGTCTTTTGTAGGTTCAGCCAAAGCTGTGGCGTAGTCCCGAAGTAACGCGCCAGCCGTAGCGCTATGTCAGCTGTTACCCCTCGTTGGCCGTCCAAGATCATTGTGACTCGCTTCATCGGTACATCCAGCGCCGTCGACAACGCGTTGGCTGACACACCGAGGGCTTCGAGCTCCTCGCGCAATACTTCGCCGGGATGTACCGGCCTCATTCCATTCTTCGCGTTCATGTTTGTTTTTCCTCAGTGGTAATCCACGATCTCTACATCGCACGGCCCGTCGTCGGTCCAACGGAAACAGATGCGCCACTGCGCATTGATCCGGATGCTGTACTGACCGCCGCGGTCACCCCGCAGGGTTTTCAGTCGGTTGCTTCGCAAAACTGCAAGATCTTTAAGCAACTCTGCACTGTCCAACAAGTTTAAACGGCGCTCTGCCTGGCTAGCAAATCCGTCGAACGCTGCGCTGCGATGGCCTTCAAAAAACCGTTGTGTATCCCGATCTTTGAAGCTTCGAATCATACATACCAATTTTACCCGATATTACAGAATCTGAAAATGGACATTGCCGTTCAAGAATTCTCTCAACTTTTGTTTTTGCTCTCTAAAAGACTTCATGGGTTATTTTCATGATCTTGCGATAGAGTACTCGAATTTGCTGGACTAAGATTGCAACTATTGATTAGCAATAGTCCAATTTTATCTATCTACATGCTATGGAGAGATAACCGATAGTTCGCAAAAGCAGGGTTTTTCCATGCTAGCTTAGACTACAGAATTTATCGAATATTTTTGCCGTGAAAAATATTAATTGCCCCCGAGTTTGTAGGTTCGACAATACGCCACGAAGAATTTTTATTTTACGAAAATAATTGCTTCTGAATTTGCGCGAAACGAAATAGAACATTCTGAATAAAAGCCTACAACGCATATCACCTCTCATTGCAAATTCAGTTTGCAATTTTGTTTAGCTATGTAGTAAATTTACGCTTAGGTTACCCGCTGGCAGCGTGCTGTCGGCTCAGGGGCTGCTTTTCGGAGCAGCCCCTGCTTTTCTAGGAGCTATTATGAGAACCCGAGTTTACGTTGATGGCTTTCACCTGTATTACGGATCACTCAAGGACACACCACTAAAGTGGCTCAATCTTATCGAACTCGCTCACAACGTACTTCCGCCGAGCCCTCTGCTTCTGCGCGCTCAACAGAGGCTTTACTTCAAGGCAATGTAACAAAATTTTCAAGTACATGAGATTCCGCGCCATGAAGAGGGTTTGGCCGGTATTTGAACGAGACCACAGAACGTTGCCTGAATTTATTGGAAACAATGTTTAGCAACATGTGCCTGAAGCGGTCAAAATGCGAAACAAGATAGTCCATGGATTTCGTGTCTATAACCTTTCCGATTGTCGGGAAAAAGCTCTAAGAGTTAAGGATGCGATAGAAGTGCTGCACAATACCGCCATGCAAGATCTCGGTTGCGATCCATGGAATCGGCTGCCAGGAAAGAAAATGGCCTCCTTGGATTGGCTGAACCTTAAACCGAACTTCACCACAAGGATAAGGTGAAAGCGTAGTAAATACGCGGACTTTCGGAAAATCAACCTGTCATTCTTATGGAAACACCTGTAGTGGGGTCGACATTGAGTGCGGCGAGGATTTTACTCTGCAGCGGGGTTGGTTTGGTGACCGTTGTGAGGATGTCATCGGAAAGTCCGGGCAAGGTCACTTCATTCAGACACAGGGTGGCGAGGTCGGCAAGCAGCGTAGTCATGCTGTGAGCCGGATCCCCGCAGGAAGTCATTTTGGAACTGGCTTTTTGTGCTGCCTCCGGTGAGACCTTCGCCTGCTGAACCGGCGAGGAGCGGCTTGGCGGCTGTGGGTCGTCAAACAGAAACGGTTTGAGTCGCTGGCGCAAATGCCATTCCAGGTAGCAGGCGAGCATGCAAAGGAACACATGTCCGCGTACATGCGGTTCGCTATAGACATAAATTGGCCGCACCTCCAACCGGGTGGTCTTGATGGTGCGAAAGGCACGCTCGACAGTGGACAGAGATTTGTAAGCGGCCACTGCGTCATGGGCGTTGATGGCATCCGCCGGCAGCGAGGTTCGGATCACATAGAGGCCGTCGAGTTGAGCTTGGTTGTGGATTCGCTGCTGGTTTCGCGACCACAGCAGGTCGCTGTCGGTGACGGTGATGTCGAAGTGCTTTTCGACTTTACGACGATTGGCTTCGCGTCCGAGCCGCTTCATGGTGCGGTCGCGGTTGGCAGAATTTGGCTTGTGGCGGCGCGCTGAGGCGGCGATCTCGGCAAGGATTTTTTCAGTGGCGCGCAGCAGATCCTCGCGTTTTTGCGCCCGCTGTTGGCGAAGGCGCGGATTGAGGCACACCAGCAAACGCTCGCCGGGAAACTCGGCACTGACGATTTCCGCCACCTGGTCCGGCTGCAGTTCGCTGGCGCAAAGTCTGGTATCGATTTCACGATCTGTTTGATCTTTGAACAGCTTGCGGACGTCGGCGTTGCGAAGCGCCGAGATCCAATCCAGTGTGGCTGGCAGCAGATCCTCGCGGATGCGCGCCGAGGTAATCATGCCGCGGTCGCCGACCAGCGCTACTTTTTGAAGGTTGAATCGCTTGCGAATCTTGCTGATCTGTTTGGCCAGTGTGCTGGGGTCGGCACTGTTGCCGGGGAACACTTCAACCGCGACCGGACAGCCATCGGCGGCGCACAGCAAGCCATAGACGATCTGCATCTTGCCGCGTTTGCGATCTCGGTTGTAGCCGAATGACGCCAGCGCACAGCACTTGCCTTCGACATAGCTGGAGGTGACATCGTAGAGAATCAGCGTGCCGCCGCGCAAGTGGCGATTGGCGAGGCTTTTCTCGATCCACTTTTGCCGTTCTCCGAGCCAGTCAAGCATATCGAGTATTTCATTGCCGTGCACGGTATCGAGCTTGAGCAAAGTGCCCAGCGAGCTGTCGGCGGTTTCGGGCGAAAGCGCTCTGGCAGTAGCGAGTTTGGAGGCGGGCGAGATGATGCGGGCGATGATGGCCGCCAGTGCCAGGTCGCGCTGACGCGAGGCGGTTCGATGCAAAATACGCGGCAGTGCAATTTGCGAGGCCAAACTGAGCACAGCCGCGACATGTCCGTGCGGCAGCGAGCGTTGGACGGTGAATGCCTGGTCGAGGGAGCTGACGATGACGCCGCCTTTCAAAAGGATGCGGATGGCATCGACGATGAATGCAGGGGTTTTGGAGAGGTTGGCGAGGGTTTTGCGTTCGATGCGTTTACCGTTTCGTTTGGCGTAGCGCAGCAGAATCGCAGGTGGGCTGTTGCGGTTGGGAATGGATTCGATGTAAATAGCCATAGTTAAATTTATGAACATGGAAACATATACAGAGCAATTATAGTTTATTGGATAATAATAAACAAGAAACATAATGAATTAATACATGGAAACAAATATACACAGAAAAAAGCGGAAATGTCAAAAAACAATTCCGCTATAACAAAGCACTGGAATGAATTATTGAGGTTAAATCAAGATGAAGTTCAGCTTAAACAATCATTAGTTGTGTCTAAGTAAGTGCCAAAGAGTTTCTCGGATGGCAATCCTGAACAGACGCCTGACTCCGATAATTGAGGACATTGGCGGAGACGAAAGCTCTCATCTGGCAGTGGCTGGAGGAGTGCAATGAGATCCGTTCACATGGATCGCTCGGAGGTTTATCGCCACTCCAATTCCTACGGAAATTCCCTGGCGATAAATCGATTATCAACAAAATGAAGTTGCCGGAAAACCTGACTCTGGAAGTGGACAAAAGAATCTGGGTTGGTCACATCCACCATCGCGCCAAACGATCAACAGGATGCCTGAGTCGCGATGCAATGCTGTGTATGATGTTTAAACTGGGCTTGTGCGTTGAGAAATAAATTGGCACCGCATGCGCGGATTCGGTCACTTGGCTAAGGCTATTGAAAGAGTAAAATTCAAAGACGGAGAACCAATGAGTGAATTGGATCAGACAGCCGCTTGAATTTCGCCCGGCGCACTAACTTTGACTATAACCCAGCCTTGATTCTCCCCGCCAACTTGACAAAGACCTGATAAACAAATTGGCCTTATAGCGCTATTCGGTTGTAGCACTCTCCATAAGCTTTTTTTGGTCTTCTATGGATTTTTTTATAACTTTACTGTAGACACGTTTTTTTTCTCCCGCAGATGCCGTACGAATGAAAACTGAAAAATCAGATGAACCTTCAGGTCTGGCTTTGACTTTAGATTTTTGCAACATAATATTAACTTATCCTACTCCAATGAGCTTCTTAATATCATCTATGGTAAATTTTTCTGGAATGTGGTTGTCTATTTGATCAACACCTGCTTTATATAGTTTTTTCGAACCATCAAGCTCTTTTAATAATAAATCGAGACCAATTTGTTTCCCAAAATCACTTTTTAATTGATTCGCACTATTTCTAGCAGCAAAATATTGAGAAATAAAATTTTCAGGTAAAATATTTCTGCCTTCTATCTTTTCTCTTGCCTTGACAAATTTCCATGCTTGCTCTGGGTTTTGGTAAACATAAAGAATTTGAACCTGTCTCTTCCGTTTTAATGATCGAGAAATATTTTCTTTTGATTTTTCATAATTTGATAGTGTTCCATCAAGAATGAAACTTTGTTTTTGTTTTAACGCATAGTCATGTATTGCATCCACTAAAATTGAGACCGCTGGATGAAACAACCATGAGTTATCGCCAGAATAGCTTTCAAACTCTGAACGTAGTTCATCAGGATCAATTCTGAGGATTTTTCCGGTATTATTATTTGATTGAATTTGAACTAACAAATTTTTTGATGCTTCTGTTTTACCTGCACCAGGCGACCCAGCCATAAAAACCGATACCGGTTCTTGGTCCGGCAAAAACTCCTCCGTATTTGTGAGTCGCTTAGCGATTGCTTTCTTGAATTTTCTAGCAAATTGAATCGCTTCACTTTTGATGTAATTATGATCTTTTTCCATTGACGATAATTTTACAGTTCTTATCTTTTAGGCATTACTGTCCCAATGCGTATTCCGATCAAAATGAACGCTCGATTCGAATAAGCCTGAATACGGTTTCAGCCCATTTGAAAACAGATTTTCCCGCGTTTCGAACAATAAATTATTGGTACTTCAACCTTCCTGAAAAGTCAAGTTTTTTGACTCAATCTCTAGGACTATTCCACACAAGTAATTTGCAGAAGTTCGTGTCCCAATTGACGGGATTCGTGAGTGATTGAACGACTATTGGTAGCCATTTGAGCTTTGCAGGATGTGGGATTAACGAAAATGCTGTGTGAAATCGGTAATGATCCCAACGTGGGACGACCCCGTCACCTTACATGCTTGACTTGTTCCCACTCTCTCTTCAAGAGTATATTTCCTAGTTTCATTGCTTTAGAATTCCACTCTACCCACATTTCTTTACTCATCCTTTCGGATTGTACTCCATCGTTGAATAACCGGCAGTGAGCTTCCTTATCGACTTCCAATCCATCGATTCGAAACATGAAGCGAACTATCGCCATAAAACTTCGATGGACATACTCGCTAGGGTTAAGATACAGGTCCAATTTTGAAATGTTCGTTTTGAATTTCAACTGAGCTCTTGAAATTTCCGGATCACTTGCAGAATATGACGGGAAGTTACTCATCAGTATATTCATCTGTTCTGCGATCAAATGTATCCAGTGCTGTCTATTTTGTGATCTCGCCGTCAGCCTAGTGTCCTGTCAACTATGTAATGTTGTATCAATTCCAATCGATTCTCGTTGTTGCCAGATTGAACAACGAGGATTTACAAAAGAACAAACGTTACGTGGCAGCACGACAGAAATCGGAACGCAATCAGCATGGAGAGATTGTGGGGAACGGTTCGCAATCATCACAGAAAGCGCTCAATGCGTTGATTTAGCTGAACAACTCCGCGGTTGAAATCAATGAACCGCCAAGGTTTGATGAAACCATAGCCGGTGTGCTGCAGATTCGCCGCCAAGGTGAGTCGGGTGAAATAGCGCTCGGCGGTCAGCAGGGCAAGCAGTATTTTTACGAGCGCAAGGCGGACGGTGAAATTGAAGCCCTCATGGTTGCGCTCAGCAGCAGTGCATATTCACAATGGGCGTTGTGGCTGTTGGTGCAGCGTGCGGTTGAGTTCGACTATATCAACAAGATTTCTTGCGAGACGGTGCGGGCGGGACTGAAAATAACGAAAGCAAGCCTTGGCAGTGCATTGAGAGGGTGATGCCTGCACCCAGCAGTGAAATCCTCACAACACCCTCAAAAGGCGAAGTTCTCCGAATCAATCACTGCGATCAGTTTCCCAATTCATATCGGGAATTATTTTGTCTCTAGCCAATAGAGTTCAGGAACTGTTTGAAGTCTACTGGACATTGTTGGGCTCGCGCAGCGGTATGGAAGTACGGGCACAAAAAAACTCATCACAAGCAATTTCCATTATTCGCTTGACTTTGCATGGGAATGGGTTAAGTTAGCCCGAGAATTCGCAACCCCGGCCCGCACGGCCTGTGCAGTCGACGAGTTCAGATAAGGTTCAAGCCGTTCGAATCGCAAAGCGGTTCGAGACACTTGATCAACATGTGCAACGTACACCCGGAGTGGCAACCATGGCCAAGCAGACCTCCCAATCACCCCCAGACCGTTCTATCGAACCGACTCACGATAATCTATTCAAGTTCACCTATCATCGTGAGGACGGGGTGGACGACTTGAGCCGGGAGCTGTTCGAAATCGTCTTTGACGAGGCCACCAACAACGAGTTCAACTGGCCGACCCTGAATATGGATTCCAGTTCTGTGATCGATCAAGCTGGGCGCGAGAAGTTCGCCGACTTGATCTTTTCGGTCAACACCAAGGAGGACAACTCCTCCACCAAGTTCATTTTTTTACTGGAGCACAAAAGCGCCTCGGACTCCAACGCGCTGATGCAACTGCTGGGCTATCAGACGTTGCTGTATTTACGAGAAGGCAAACAATGCCGGGTGCTGCCGATGATCATCTACAACGGTAAAAAGCCCAATTGGTCAGGACCCTTGGAGTTCCAACTGAGCTTGCAGCCGGTTTCCGATCACCTGCAACGTGAATGGGGCGGGTATTTTTTGAATTTCAGGTGCAAGATGGTGAATTTGCATGAGGTCATTGCAAAAGGACTCGCCGCCGGCATGGATTCTGAGGTGGTGCTTTACGCGCTGTCGAAGGTATGGGATGCCGATGAGGGAACGTTCGAAAAGGTGTTTCGACTGGCAAAAGGTTTGAGCGATGAAAATCGGAATCGGCTGCTGCCAATGGTGGTAAACTATCTGCAGTCCCACTTGACACATAGCAAGCGCATTAGCTACGAAACCATAGTTCAAATTGAAGAGCAAACACTACCGAAGAGGAAACGATCAATGTTATCTTATTTTGACGAAATTAAAAATGAGAGCTTGGAACAGAGACTTTTTCGTTGGGCGATATTTTACGGTTTTCCGAGTAGACCAAATGTGCTTGAAAAGTGGAATTTGGAGAGAATTTTCAAATCACAACGTCATTTTCCCTCGATTCGGGTGTTTGCACAGCAAGAGACGGTTGAGTTTGCCGAGCTTGACGAAATTCGGGCGCACCGAACCGCCCGCCAACGCAGAACCTGTATCGCTCGGTTGGAAGGCCCCGCCAAGGGGCGAGGTCAGGCGGCCAGCGGCTTGACCAGCGAGCGCATGTTTTGCGGTTGTCCGGCCTCGATGGCAAAACAAGCCGCCGCCAGCATCACCGTCATCGACATGGAGATTCTCAGCGCCATGCGCCGTTGTCCGCGCAGATAGTGATTGTGCATCAAAAAACTGTCGGCAATCCTGGAATTGATCCGCTCCAGTGCGCTTCTTTGTTTATACAGGCGCTTCCATTTGAGTGTGGAATGCGGCAATTCACCAAAATCTCGCAGATGATCCGGATCCACTTTGACGCGCACCACTCGGGTCTTGGCACCGGCGGTGACGTTGCCCAGACGATAACACTCGTCTCGACCCTGGCACTGGAAATCATTGACCGCAGCCGGACAGGCCCACTTGAGCGTGCCGCGCTTTTTTTCGTAGCCCTGATAATGCATCGGCCGGATTTGCTCGCTTTCCGGACACTTGCAGTAAAGATCGCCATGTTCGGTTCGAAGCAGAGTGTCAAACTTGTTTTCATCCAGGCAACGGGTGGCAACCCGAAGCTGGTCCGGGTCCAGGTTTTCATCCTGCCACAGGTTGCGATTGGCAATGACCGACAGGATATCCGCCTCGAACAACCGCTTTCTTAACGAGTTGCTGTCCAGACCGCGGTCGGCAACAAAGCTTTCACAGCGCTTGGACAATGCTGAACCGATAAACTCCGACACCAAAGTTTCACAGTGCGGATGCTCGGATTCGTGGGCCGGTGCCAGCGTAAACCCAATGGGCAACTCGTAATTTACATCGCCCAATAGATGCAACTCGTAACCGTACCATCGCTTGTTGGTCTGAACCTCTTTGCCATTCGAATCGGTGCCGAACTGTTTATGGCAGCCCCAAGTCGCATCCGGGTCGGAGGTCAGACACTCGCCGCTGAGCGGGTCCACCCGGTGAGCCAGCTTGCGGCCGGTGGAATGAGACTGGATCGCTTTGCCATCGTAACCGACCCGTTGACCGAAGTCCGGCAACAGGTCAGTCAGCTTGTGACGCTGGGCTTCAAACAGCGCTTGAACGCAACCGGTGGCTTCATCCACCTCGATGAGCGTTTGCTTAAAGCGACTAAAGGCACCATCGGATGGCACCCGGTAGCGAGCCACAGGCTTGGGCTCGCCGTTGGCGGCCGCCTTGAGCTCAAAGCCCAAAGCAATCATCAAAGTGGGATTGCGCATCAGTTCGCGGCGAAAGGAAGCGACGCTTCGGTGCTGCAGCACGATCATGGCCAATACCGCTTGCAGCATGGCTTCGATCGGCCAGTCCTGTCTGCCTTTGCCATTGCGGTGACGACGAATTTCGCGGCTCACCTCGGTGAGGTCAATCTGGGCAAAGATGCCTCGCAGTCGATCCAGTTCGCAATAGTCGAAATAGTCTTGCCAAAATAAATCATAATGAACCGGTGCCATGAGTTCGACCTCCTTTGGATTGAGTGCTGCCGATTAATATTTAACAGTATTATACTTGAAAGAGGCTGGCTCATGGCATTATTTATCAATTAAAACAACATATTATGAACGAAAAAGCACTTTGACCCAGGCTTGTTTCAGCCCTTGCACGAGGGGGATTGAAGTGGGGTAAAAATTGGCCTTGAAGGCTGAAAAGTGCCCAAAAACCCTGTTTTCAGGCGATTTTGTGGGGTAAACGAAAGTTCAAGCTCTGGATTTTGCGCAAAAAATCAATGACTTACGTTTCCAAAAAATGCCTCGGAACAAGGTTTGGAACAAGGCATGGAACAGGGACTGAAAAAAGGCGTGAAAGAGGGAGAGAAAAAAGCTTCGGAAAAAATCGCCGAAAATTTGATTCGCGATGGGATGGAAATCAGTAAGATTTGTCAACATACCGGAATGAGTCACAAACAAGTCGAGCAGATTCAGAACAATCTACAGCGACATTGAATAAGAATTCTGATCCAGACCGTATCTCTTGCCGGCTGAGGATTCGCAATCGAATCGATTGAGTAACCAGTACTTCGTGGTCGTACTCAATTGTGGTCAACTGCGTCTCAATGATCCAGCGACAGGCCGATGCGAGAGTCGGAAGAATTCCGATGATAGCGACGTCAAACTACTTCGCCTTGTGCAACTCTAAACAGCGCCCCCCGAACTTCGCTTGAATTTTTGCGGAGATGTAAAGTTTAGCTGCGAAACCATATCTATGGACGGCAGTTGACTCAATGTTGCGGAGGTTGAGATTCGAGTCATGGCCCGGCTGTGCCGGAATCGGAGAATCGATGCAACGGTCATCATGAGTCGGGAAGTTGCTGCGTGGCAGTCACAAAGAGACGGATTGGAGGCAAAAGTTGGCTGGTAATTCACATCCGGTGATGCGCGTATCAAACTGAAATGCCTTGATCCGACACTTGACGAATGACAAGACACTAGTTTGATAAATGATTGTAAATACAACACCCACAATAGCTAACCCACCAGTAACAATTGCACTCGCCAAAGGTGCTTCCTTGGCAACTGTTTCAACTGTGCCTAACAGGCTGGTACATTGATCACACGAATATTTCGATGCAAAAATTAAACGAAAACTTCCGCATACGAGAAGAACCAGTGAACTTGCACACAATATATCAAAAGTCAAGTATTTGCATGGATAACCAGCAGTTCTCATTTTAGGTATTCATTTTAGTTTTCATGTAATCTCCATGTTGTTTGAAAAAACGGAATTGAGTATCCGGCTTGTCAGCCGGGAGGCGATATCAAGTTACGGGGGCAGTCGCGGTTGTGGATCGGCAGTGGCACTGAGAAGCACTTGCCAGTTTTCAAAGTAAAGATAGCAGTTGATGATGTCGATAGCGACAAAAAACCGATGTTTTCTGGAAAATCTGGCTCTGGCGGCCTGCCACAGTTCGCACAGGTGGTTGCATACGGCATGAAACGCAAATGCGATCAGATTCAAAGTCATCAGTGTGTCCGACAGCCCGTGTTTGCCGTGGCCGAAGTTATGCTCCATATGATAGCCGTGCTTTTTCAACAGGTTAAACCCTTCGTTTTCAATCTTCCAGCGCGCCCGACCGGCTGCCACAATCTCGGCTGCATTGGCTTTGGTGACATCAAGCGAGGTGACGAAGCGAAAGCTCTGCGTGGGTTTGCGGTCGCCGACTCGACGAATTTGAAGTTCAACATAATTGACTTTCAACGCATCGTTGCCATCTCGGATCGGCAACTGCCTGGCAAAGCGATACTGATACATCAAATTCGGCTGTTTGCGTCCTGGTGTTTTTTTGACCACCCGCGTGGTTGGCCAGGTAACGCCATCGAGATAACTGAAAAGTGTTTTATGAGAACCTTCTTTGACGCGGAAGATGAAATCGCCACCGGCTTGTGTAACCTTTTCGCACATCGGCTGATTGGCATACAGATCATCGCCCAGGTAAATCGGACGCAAAGATGCGTAGCGCGCGGCGTTTTGATCGAACCAGCGGTAGGCGGCTTTGGTTTCGCAATCCTGTTTTTGATGACCGTCTTGCGGCGTGATAAACTGCGGGCGCAACGGCAGCACCTCGCTGTGGCCGATGCCAACCAATGTGGCGCACAGCACGATATGGTGATATTCAGTCTCGCCAGAGCTTCGAAGTCGGGTGCGACATTGCGGACACTGAATCTTGTAAGAGTTGTGGAATTCAGACCCATCCAATGCCAACAGGCTGCGCCCGTCGAGAATTTGGAAAGGCTGAAGGGCTTGATATTGCTTCATTTGATCCAGCGCTATGTCGAATCCGGGGTAAACATCCTGACAATCGATGCGGTCCAATTGTTCTCGAATATGATTGTCAGTAGGCAGTTTGCGGATGCCGAATAAAGACCGACACGCATTTTTGTTTTGCGCCTGATGGAAAGTTCTTTGATGTTCAAGAAAAGACGGCGACTGCATGAAAAAAGCCGAAAACGCTGCCATCGCGATATCGACAAAGGGGTACTGTTTGTTGCTGCCGTTGCGAGGGTCTGCGATGGTGTGGAATCGTTTTCGCAATTCGCCAATGAGATGATCGACCATCAATTTCATGCTGGCGTATCATAGCAGATTCGGCACAAAAGTACAAGTCAATAAAAACAATTACTTACGTTGATATCCAATGAACCGGATTAAAAATAACTGCCAAAATGAGAACTGCTGATGGATAACGCTCTGGCAAGAATTTTTTGACAATGGCTTTACACGTTAAATTGGAAGCTTTTGGGTCCAATGAGTCTGTTTTAATCAACGACCTAATTTCGCACCAAGTCATATCTTCATTTGCGCCATTTCTCGATTTGTCGTACCAATGAAACTTATAGACTCATGTTAGATTGTTGTTGAATATAACATAAAAATTAAAATGCCATTTAATCGATTAATATGAGAGTTTCCCGTTGGCGCATATTTTATTTCGACCGGAAAGATTCTCACTTCAAAATTCCAAAATTTCTGCTGCCGATGCCCATTCAAGCTGTTTTGTCAGTTCCCACCGTCGAATGGCTCTGTCAATCGTGTTGATGGCTGCGATTGTGTGAATTCAGGCCGCGCAAGAACCTGCCGCCAGGCATTGCCGAGTGGATTGTTTGACAGCCGTCAGGCTGTCAGTGGTAGAATCAGCGGTCTCATGCGCTGCGGCTGACCCTCGCGGATCGACGTGCATGCCATCGCCAGCATCACCGACAGACTCAGGGCAACCCGCATCTGCATGGTTTCAAGTCCTCGCATATAGTGGTGCTCCAACTGAAAGTCGCGACCGACCCGGGCATTGATGCGGTCCAGCGCACTGCGTTTCCTGTGCAGCCGCTTCCATCGATAGGTGTGCCGCGGCAACACCGCAAAGGTGCGAAGCCTGTCCTCGTTGATCTTGATGCGTACGATACGCCGTTTTGCATCTTGGCGAACACCACCGAGCCGATGGCACTCCTCTTGCCCGGCACACCCCTCACCGGTGCCTGACACCGCACAGTGAAACTTCTGCGTGCCGCGTTTTCTCTCCAGTCCGTAATACGACATCTGACGAACCTTGCCTGTTTTCAGGCGATTTTAGGGCGTAGACGAAATTTCAAGCTCTGGATTTCGCGCGAAAAATCAATAACTTACGTTTCCAAAAAATGCCTCGGCAATAGAATCATCCCTGTGCTCGAACTATCCAGACATTTGATACAACAGGATTGTTCCGTCAGTTCAGTAAATAACGAATCACGCACTAAAGAAAACCGTAATATTGATGTGCTAGAATGAAAGGAATAATCCCGTTGATTGTGCTTGATATGCAACAGTTATCAGAATTTACCGCTAGCCAAATTAATGACGCTGCTCGCTATGCCCGTTCGGCAGCAGGGATCTCGGCAGACCCGTACGAGAAAGAAGCGATCTATAAAGAGATCTCCGACCTCCTCATTCGCCGAGATGCAGTCCTGGTTGCACATTACTATGTTGATGGAGATATTCAGGACCTGGCTGAACAAACGGGTGGATGTGTCGCGGATTCACTGGAGATGGCTAGGTTCGGATATGAACACCTTGCCTCGACGGTCATTGTTGCCGGAGTCCGTTTTATGGCAGAGACGGCGAAAATACTAAGCCCCGAAAAGACAGTATTCTCAGTAGATAACGATGCCAATTGTTCGCTTGACTTGGGATGCCCAGCGGACGAGTTTAATCAGTTTTGCGATCAGCATCCTGACCGCACAGTCGTCGTGTATGCAAATACCAGTGCCGCGGTGAAAGCACGAGCCGACTGGGTCGTTACATCCTCAATCGGATTGAAACTGATCCAGCATCTTCACGATAAGGGCGAAAAGTTTCTCTGGGCGCCAGACAAATACCTTGGTGACTACATCCAGCGTGAATCGGGCGCGGACATGGTCTTGTGGAACGGGTCTTGCATCGTCCACGAAGAGTTCAAGGCAGTGGTTTTGCAGGGAGTGAAGAATCAATTTCCACAGGCGAAAGTACTGGTTCACCCGGAATCACCTGCAAACGTCATAGCTAGAGCCGACGTGGTTGGGTCGACCAGTCAAATAATTCAGGCCGCACTATCCATGCCCGAAGATACATTCATCGTCGCAACAGAAGAGGGAATTCTGCATAAGATGAGGGCATTGGCGCCCCACAAGAAATTTATTACCGCTCCGACTGCAGGCGAAGGCGCAACTTGCGAGAGTTGTGCACACTGTCCGTGGATGAAAATGAACGACCTGCACCGTTTGAAACGGATTCTGATTGATTTGGATGGAGAAGTACTGCTCGACGAATCCATTCGGAAACAAGCCGAACGCTCAATTCACCGAATGGTGGAATTTGGCCGTCTGCATGCTGCACCAACACCTGTTGCCTGAATCTGCCGTTAAAAATTTTCATGGCGAAGTTCATCGATAACTTCGTCCCAAGTCCCGACCAGAATGCCTTTGGCGTGGTACTGGTCAATCTGGGCACCCCCGTATCACCGGAAAAGTCTTCTGTTCGATCTTTTTTGCGACAATTCCTGTCGGATTCTCGAGTCGTAGAGTTACCGAAGCCGATTTGGTGGCTTATACTCAACGGAATTATTTTAGTCATTCGCCCGGGCCGAAGTGCGTCTGCATATCGGGAAATTTGGACGAATGAAGGCTCACCTCTTATGACGAACACACTGAATCAAGTTCGGGAATTGGAGAATTGTCTGAAGGGAAAAGGCGTTTACAATGCGCAGGTTCGCTGTGCCATGCGTTACGGCCAGCCATCAATAAGTAAAGTGCTGAAAGAATTTGGTGCCGCAGGAATCAACCGAGTACTTTTTTTACCCTTGTATCCGCAATATTCTGGTTCAACTACGGGATCGGTGTTTGATGACGTCGGCAACATCGCACGTAAATTGCGCTATGTTCCTTCGATTCGATTCATCAATCAATATGCAGAGCACGACGGCTATATCCACAGCCTTCAAGTTGCTGTCCGGGAGCACTGGGCAGTACACGGCAAGGCCGAGCAGCTGGTCATGTCGTTTCATGGAATACCACATTCATTTTGTGAAAAAGGCGATCCCTACAACGATCAGTGTGTTGAAACGGCAGTGGCACTAGCTACGAGGTTGGAACTTGGAAACGAAGAATGGATTTTATGCTTTCAGTCGCGAGTTGGTCGCCAGCAGTGGCTCAATCCTTATACCGATGAAATTCTTTCTCAATTGCCGGAGCAGGGTGTACGGAGCATTGACGTGATTTGTCCTGGATTTTCTGTGGATTGCCTGGAAACTTTGGAAGAAGTGAACATCCGTTACAGAAAGTTGTTCATGGATTCCGGAGGGGAATCATTTCACTATATATCCTGTCTCAATGACCATCCAGAACATATCAGCATGCTTACTCAGTTTGTCATGGATTCAGCTTCTGACTGGATTCACAGCTGAGCAGAACGCCAAAATCCATGCCGCAGATTGAAACGATTCAAACACTGTTACCGAGTACAGTGGATGAAAGCGTTGCGCGCCTGCACTCAGGTGCAACCGTGGTTGTTGGAACTGAACGGCTTAAGCATCTAATCGAAGACGGCTACAACCTGTCGATGCGCGACGCAGAGAAAACGGCTTGGCCGACTCCTGATGTTTGTACCTGGAATGTCTGGCTTAAAAATTTATGGAGTAACTATGAGGATCGATCGGGAAAATCGGTGCCGCAGCTTCTCAGTGCCGGGCAGGCTAAGCAGGTCTGGGAGCGAACAATTGCGAAAGACGTCAGCAGTCAGTACAGCGATCAATTTGAATATTTGCTTTGGAACATCACCGCTACTGCAAACCGGGCAAAGACGGCATACGGACTGATGTGCAGTTACATCATTCAGCCCTCTGATTTCGACGATCAAATCAGTCAGGATGCCGAACATTTCTTAAGTTGGCTTGAAAGCTATCAGCTTGAACTGCGCAAGCGAGACTGGATTGATCTCGAAGCACTGCCTGACAGATTCATTGACGAGGCAGATGCAATATTCGAAAGCGAAGGAGCCAGAATCGTATTTGCAGGTTTTGACACTTGGACTCCCCAGACCCAGTTCCTAGCGAAGGTGCTGATACAAAAAGGTTGTGACATCGAAATCCTCAATCATGCGACGGGACGCGATCCAAGTTGCATGCAAAAGTTTGAGTTTGAGAAAACAAATGATGAGGTTGATACGTGTGCGCGTTGGGCCAGAGCTGTCGTCGAACAAAATCCGACTATTCATAAAGTCGGAATTGTTGTCGCACGCCTGAGTGATGTCCATCAGAGACTCTACCAGACATTTTCCGCAGTTCTAAATCCAGATTCAATTATGGAAAAACGTCAAAATCATGAACTTTCGTTTCACATCACACTGGGTACTGCGCTCGGACAGACTCCACTGATTGTCGATGCGCTGAATCTGATTGAGCTAGTACGGCCCGAGGTAGATGTTTCGGTAATGTGTGCGGTGATTCAGTCAGACCGGATCAAAGGTTGGGATGAAGAGACAGCAGTTCGATCCTCGCTGGCAGAAAAAATCGTCGGAATTGGGGGAACCCGGATATCCATTGAGAATGTCTTGACTGTGATTCAGAACAACAGCCTTGATTGCCGGTCCCTTGCCAGAGTGCTCAATTCTGCTCAAAAACTGAGATCGAAAATGCCAACGCACGCCGATTATGCTTACTGGGGACGTTTTTTTATGGACTGGATGAAGAACTTCCAGTCGGAAAAACGGGAAAACCGAAAATTTGGTGCAGATGAAATACAAGCTCACAAGTCCTGGGGTTCGGTGCTTGAGTCTTTGGCGGAACTGGGATTCGTTTCGTCAAGAGTTGACGTCCAAACTGTAATGGCAAAGTTGGGGCGACTTGTTTCGGAAGTCAACATTCAGCCGCGCGCACGCCGTGTACCTATTCAAATTGGCGAAATGATTTCACTGGCAGGGCAGTCATTTACTCATTTGTGGATGATGGGTATGAACAATCAAGCGCTACCGGGAACTCCGCGTCCAAATCCTTTTATTCCAGTCAAAGTTCAAAAATCCAAGGAAATTCCAGAGTGTTCTGCGGAGACATTGAAAAAAACTATGCTGGTGCGGATCGACAGACTATTGAGCGGCGCAGCAACTGTTGTTCAAAGCTACTCAGCTACAGACGGCAAAGATCATTTCCAGCCTAGTAGCGAACTCAGTGGTTTGGAGCCCTACAGCGAAACACGAGGCTTCCATTTTCCGGAATACGTGGATTACAAGACGCTTTTATCGAAACAGTTCCACCAATGCGAGGGTTTCGTGGACTGGCGTACGAAGCCGCTGGAACTGAGTGCGGATATCGAAAGATTTGGTGGTGGCGCATCCGCTCTGAGGATTCAATCGATTTGTCCGTTTCGCGGATTTGCGGAGCATCGTCTGAAGGCTAGGCGAGTGGAGAGCAGATTAATTGGAATTTCGCCAATGCTTCGCGGAAGTATTGCCCATCGAATGTTTGAAAAACTTTACGAGGAGTTTCCTTCGAAGACGGATGTGCTGGCAAATGAAGGCCAACGTTATCTTGATGCGGCGCAGGTACACGCACGGGTAGTAGTTGAGGAGCATGATTCTCAGCGCGTGCGCAGACTTAGCCGAGAGGTTGCAGAAACCGAAGTGGAACGATTGGTCGATCTTGCTCGCCAGTGGCAAATTTTAGAAATAAAACGAGGAGATTTTAATGTTTACGAGCGCGAACTGGCGATTGACATAGAAGTTGCAGGATTTTCGTTTAGATCAAGAATCGATCGAATCGACAAAGTGGAAGATGGGTACCTTGTAATTGATTACAAGACTGGAAACTGCTCTCCGGGAGATGCTGTGGGAGACCGCCCGAGAGACGCCCAACTTTTGATTTATGCGTACGGGTTGCATAAGCACGCTGGGCTTTGTATTAGTGATGTCGCCTATGCCAAGCTAAAAAGAGGTGAAGTCAGGTTTTCGCCATTGCTTCCTTACGTGAAGAGATATCGGCGTGATGAAGAGTCATCAAGTCCAGAACGACGTATGACGATGTGGCAAGAGAGATTGGAGACAATTGCAACAGGTTTCATGAGCGGAAACGCGGATGTAGATCCGCTGGTGCGGGCGTGTGAATATTGCCACATAAAGCCACTGTGCAGAATTGCCGACTAGTCGGAAGAGACTGAAACGTAGAGAAAGCAACTGGCGACATGAACGACGAACAGGTACGGATTGAAGCACTGGATACCGGACGATCATTTATTGTTCAGGCACCGGCTGGATCAGGTAAAACCACTCTTCTCATCAGCAGGTTCATTCGATTGCTGGCCATAGTCGACCAGCCTGAAGAAATTCTCGCCATGACGTTCACCCGCAAGGCAACTGCTGAGATGCGGGAACGAATTCTGGAGGTGCTGGATCCGGATTCTGAAAAGCAATTGCCCGAAGAAATTGCAAATCAGGCAGTTGAGACTGTGAGAAAGCGTTCAGTTGACTTGGGCTGGGATCTACTGAACCAGCCATCCAGACTTCAGATTGTGACTATCGACGCGCTCGCTAGTGGACTGATTCGCCAAATGCCTTGGGCATCACGGTTCGGTTCGGCACCGGGTTTAGCCGATAATGCGGACGATCTATACCGAACCGCAGCAGTAAACACGTTTGAGATGGAAGAATCGGCTCCTCCCGACTTTCGCTCTGCATTGAGAACCCTCTACTCTCAGATTGACAACAACTCGAGCACCTTTCAGGAACTGATCATAGAAATGCTGAAAAAACGTGATCAGTGGCTCCGCATACTCGTAAAGAACAGTTTTTCCGAAGAAGAGAAATTCCAAATGGAAGAAATTTGGAAGAGACTGATGGCGATTAAGATAGCCGAAGTCAAGAATCTGCTTCCAGAATCGATGCACCAGATTTTGCGACTGAACGATCTCAATACGGATGATCCGTCATCTTTAGATTTTTGGAGAACAATTGCAGGATTGTTACTGGTGAAAAAAGCTCCCGAATGGCGTAAAAGAACAACACTGAGTGACCCGTCCCACGAATTCAATAAAGAGCAAATCAAAGCTTCCGTTGACCAATGTGTAGCGGTGCCTCAGCTGGCCGAGGAGTTATATGATCTGGGCCACAAGTTTCCATATCCTGAATACCGCGGGGGGCAGTGGAAGGTCTTGCAGGCGATTTCCATCGTGTTGCAATATGCAGTGGCGCAATTGAGATTGGAATTTCGAAAGCGCGGTGAAGTCGATTTTATTGAAATTGCCCAGCAGGCGGAACTGGCGCTCGGACCGCCGGAAAATCCGACTGACCTGTCACTCGTATTGGACTATCAATATCGCCATATTCTAGTAGACGAGTTTCAGGACACATCGATCTCCCAAAGAAACCTGCTGAAATCGCTGACAGGAGGTTGGCAGTCGAATGATCAACGAACCTTGTTTGTTGTGGGCGACCCCATGCAATCCATCTATGGGTTCCGCGAAGCCGATGTTGGAATTTATCTTTCGGTAGTAAAAAACGGGCTGGGAAACATCCGACCGACGCCGTTGCGATTGAGTCGAAATTTTCGATCCAATGCGGATTTGGTGAAATGGTTCAACACAGTTTTCGATGCTTCATTTCCCACCCAGTCGGATGTCACCAGTGGCCAGGTATCCTATGCCCCTTGCACATCAGATATCGAGCCGAAACAAGACAAATCTATCAATATTTGGCTGCAGCCTAAAGTTGATGATTTGGACAATAAATTGAAAAGTGATCAATTGCCTCCGATTGAAGCCAGACAGGTAGTCACAGACATCAAACTGTTTCTTGAGCGAAATGCAGGTGAGGACATGCAGGCAGCTGTGATCGTTCGAAGTCGGAATCATGCGAATGAAATTCTGCCACTGTTGGATGAGGCGCAGATTCGATACTATGCAGCTGATATTTTTCCCTTGAAAGGTCGACCGGTTGTGAAGGATCTTCTATCTCTTGCCCGGGCTTTGCTGAATCTTGCAGACCGGACTTCTTGGTTTGCCATATTGCGTGCACCTTGGTGCGGTTTGACACTTGATGACTTGCTGGTAGTTGCAGCTGACGACAGAACAACAATATGGGATTGCTTGAAAAACGATGATGTGCTGCAAAATTTGACTTCAGACGGGCGTCAGCGAGCGGAAAGAGTTTGTAATGTATTAAATCGAGCTTTTTCCATTCGCGGTCGATTTGACGTTCGACAGTGGATAGAGGATACCTGGGTTCTGTTGGGTGGACCGGCGTGCGTAGAAAATTATGATATTGAAAATGCGAGACTCTTCTTGGACCTTGTGGGGAGCTATTGTCATGGCACTGGAGTTGAGCACTTGGAAATTTTTGAAGATCGGATGGACAATTTATATGCTGTTCCTGAGTACAAGCCTGAAGATGTATCCGTTCACATCTCTACCATTCACGGTGTCAAAGGTCTTGAGTACGACGCCGTTTTCATTCCGGCATTTGATAAAGGCACAGGCCGATCTACCTTGCCCCTGCTTATCTGGTCAGAGTTTCTACTGGATGAAACTGCTGAATCCAAGTTATTAATTTCTCCGATCGCGAATAGAGCTGCAGAAGCAGATGACCAGATGTACAACTTTCTCAAACAGTGGAATAGAGAAAAGACTTTGACGGAGTTGACAAGGCTTGCCTATGTTGCTTGTACAAGAGCGAAAAGTGAACTCTACATTTATGGAGCGAAGATTAATGATGATAAATTCCCCGATTACCCCGAGACTCTGTTGTCTCGTTTGTGGCCAGGAATCTCGGCGAGTGAATTCAAGCATGTAGTTTGGACTGATCCGATAGCAGCGGAAGACGTCGAAAATGATCCGGAAAAAAAGCCATCTCAAGCACCCATCCTTACAAGACTACCGAACAACTGGAGTCTCCCTGCTACACCCGAACCTCTAAAGTTGCCGGACCGGGAGTTCGAAACACCAGGAGATTACGAGTCTATTGATTTTGACTGGGCCAGCAGCGTTGCACTCTGGATTGGTTCTATTGTTCACAAGTGGTTAGAACGAATCGTACGAAGTGGAATTGAGAACTGGAGTCTGGAGCGGCTGAAACAGGAGCGTCCCAAATGGAAAACCGCATTGCTTTCTATGGGCATGAATAAAGGGGAGGAGGAGTTAAATGCTGCACTAATGCGAGTAGAGACAGCCTTGGTGAATGTTTTCAAAGACCCAACAGGACAGTGGCTACTTCGTAGTGGCTACCAACAATCAGAGGCGGAGTTGCGGTTAACCGGATACATTGACGGAGGATTCAGGAACGTCATACTGGATCGCACCTTTGTAGATGATAGCGGAATACGATGGATCGTAGACTACAAGGCGGGATCCACCGACGGCAATGTCCAGGAATTCTTGGACAACGAAGAACAGCGTTATCGCGATCAACTGCAAATGTACAAAAGAATCGTTTCGGGGTTTGAGGAAAGACCGATTCGATTGGGCTTGTATTTTCCGATGTTTCCAGAGTGGCGGGAATTACAATAGACGATCTGACAGTTTCACAAATTCGAGCGACAATCCAATTCAACGCTGTCATGGAAATTTATAATTCAGCTAGATGTATGGAGATATCTCCCCTTTGTGTGCTGCCTTCAGCCATTCCTTGCCTGAAATACTTGCCAGTCTTTGCTATTCAGTGTAATTTGTTTAGATCTATTCATGAAACCTTCTGAACTGAGAGAGGCCGCGTTTTGCATTCAGATGTTCGGAGTTTAGTAGTGCAATTAATGTTGTTGAGTCATCGAATACGATTCTCGGTAGCGTTTGTCGTTTTCCTCTGTTTTGTCTTGGTCGTCCCATCCATTGCCGATGAGAAGCAATTTGAAGAACAGTGGACGGATACGATCAGTTGGATACGCGAAGAATTTCCAAGTGTTCAACACATCTCGACGGACCAACTGACGCAGTTGCTTGCAGAACGCGATAACATCACTCTGTTAGACACTCGTGAACAGGAAGAATACGAAGTGAGTCATATTCAAGACGCAACTCTCGCAACCGACGCGAACGACGCACTTGAAATACTAGGCAAACACGATAAGGATCGAATCGTCGTGGTTTATTGTTCGGTTGGATATCGTTCTTCCAAGATTGCCGAAACACTCACTCGACGCGGTGTGCCGAACGTGTTCAACTTGGAAGGTTCATTGTTTCAATGGGCGAATGAGGGGCGAACTTTGTATCAGGGTGATAGTCGTGTCAATCGCGTTCACCCATTCGATGATGAATGGGGCAAACTGCTTGATCAGCAGTATTGGCCATAGTTGATTGCTGCCACAACAGCCGAGAACCCCACATTAATTTTGGAAATTATATACAAAAGTCACAATTTCCCTTGTTTGTAACTTCACTTCTGAAATTTACAAATAAACAAGGCCGTAGTTGCTACTACGACCTTGTTTTATTACAACATTCGTCATTTGGTAACATCACAGTTTCACATCAATACCTGCACCTTTAAGAATTTCATTGGCCAAGTGACGGCTTTTAATCCTAAATGGGACTGAATCGATTTCATCATTTTTGCCCCACACTTCATGACTTCCCCGTGGTTGGTGGCATATTGACCATCCATTAGATTTCAGTAACTTTTTAACTTGACTTTCATAGCCTGCCATCGGCTATGCCATAGCTGCTAATGAGCGGGGATCTTCCTGAATGTAAACACGCGGTCCATTGGGCAGAGATTTACTATTTTTAGCTTCTTTCATTTTTACAATGTATTCCACATTGAGCAAATCATCTTCTGTCAATCCATGATTCCCAATGAGCAGAACCCCGCCTAGATACATCAATTCTTTTTTCAGTTCATCATAAGAATTGACTTCCATAAAGAGCCCTTTAATTTCGTCGCTAGTTATCACTATTGTTCCATCTTTGTAGCTAAGAGCATTTACTGTATACATAGTTTTAACCATATCTCACCTCCGATTACTTTCATTTTATAGCCACTTGAACGCTTCCCACAATCACTTCTTTTTAACTTCTGAAATAACGACATCCTTAACAACTGCTTTAGCCAGTTGTTCTGGTGTCGTTCAAATGTTCGCATCCTCTCTTAATTCAGCCACCGATGGTTGATAGTTTCGACGCCTTACTTCCACTGTTGGTTTTTCAGTGCTTGCCAATTTCCGAGACATTTAACTACTCCATAACGTCATATTTGCCCTTGTATTGTAAGGGGTTACAAGTGTCTTTGTTTACAAATGTTATACAAATGCAGTAGTATCCTTATTGCAAACATTCTTGAAGCCCCGTAGGTCGGGTTACTTGCCGAATACAACAGCCGATTCAGGCGAATAGGCAGGGATTTCTTATTCTAGAATGTTTGCAACGACCTGGCACCCTTTGGCCGAGTCGCAACAACTTGGAGGGGGAATCTATGAAATTCTTGCACCTTTCAATTCTAATCGCTTCATGCGTGATATGTAGTACTGCGACAGGGCAGGATTCTAAAAGCGAAATTGACAGATACGTTTTTGATCCTTGTATGCGCGTGTCTGTGATTTATCAAGAATTCGACGAAGTTATGGACATCGAATCAGCAATAAAATTCATGAAAACAATGACCACGGATGCGATTGAAAGTTTATATAGAACATCTATCCAAGTCGTTACTGGAAAAGATATAAAGATCAGAAAACAAGCTTACAGTTTTGGGCTCCAAAAATGTATTGAAGGAGGAATTGGATTGAAATAAGTGGGAATTAAACCTTCTAAATTAGTTTGTCATTTAGCTTTTATTGAATCAAACCGCCTGCGTTGCGAGAGCCAGTCAATCGCATTTACATCCCCTTCCCTAGCGTTTTGCAAGACACTTTTCAAACATGCGCCTTCAAATTTCCGGCGTTCTTTCAAGATGGATTCTCAGACATGTTCCGCCGTTGGTTTTGGAGCGCTAATATTTAGCGTAACAATTTTTTCTATATGTAATATTATCAGTGATTTATTGTATTGAACCGCCGAAGTCAAGTAACGGGATGGATTGCATACAACATCGCCGACAGTTGCGCGTGGGCCGCGAACGCGGCTACGATAGCGAATACAAAATTCTAACCGACTAATTGCGAACTATACGGTCGTAGCCAGTTCGCGTGCCGTACGACCATTTCGATATTCCGTCAAAATTTGAATTTGCAATTAATCCAATAACATCATGCAATTGAGCAAAGCCCTACCGAAGTTTGCAGTTACAGCGGTGCTAATCGCTCTGATTGGTATCGTTGCGTACTTTCTGAACTGGCCCCTGATTCTGTCTCTCGATTTTTCAGTTGTATGGGAGTACCGGCAGGTGCTGCTACGTGGCTTGTCGCTCACTATAATTCTGACTGCATGTGCCGCTGTACTCGGGCTGTTGTCTGGAACAGTGCTCGCGATTGCCAGTCAGTCTGCTTTCGCCCCTCTTCGTTGGGTGGTCGCTGCATTCGTTGAAATTTGGCGCAACACCCCGCTGCTTGTTCAGTTGATTTGGATTCATTTTGCTCTGCCGCTCGTTACTGGAATCAACACCACCGCGCTTCAAAGCGGAGTCATCGGGATTACACTGCAGGCCAGCGCCTATTTTACGGAAATTGTCCGCGCCGGAATCGAATCGGTTCCCAAAGGTCAATGGGAGGCGGCTCATTCACTCGCGCTGCCAGCGCGAATTCGATGGACACAGGTGATTCTCCCACCGGCGATTCGTACGATGATCCCGCCGCTTGTCAATCTCACCATCAGTTTTTTCAAAGGGACCGCCATCCTGTCGATACTGCACGTTAGCGAGCTGATGACGGTGACCAATCGAATCAGCAATGTAACTTTCAAACCGGTCGAGCTGTTCAGTTCCATTGCTATCATTTACTTCATTGTCGGTTACATAATTAGCAGAAGCACACTGCGGCTTGAATACTTTTTTCAGAAGAGGGAACGCTGATGCGGTTCGAGTGGGATCAACTGATCCGTTACGGTCCCGATTTGCTGCAGGCATTCGGTGTGACGATCATCATATCGGCGATCTCGCTGGTGATTGGAATCGCACTTGGGTTGATTGCCTGTCTGGGCAAACTTACGCAGCGTGGAATTGCCTTTCGGCTGTCGAACGCATTCATTGATTTCTTTCGAACGATTCCGGAAGTTGTGTTGATATTCTGGGTATATTCCTGCTTGCCGTTGTTGTTGTCAGTACGAATTTCCAGCGAAGCGTGCGGTGTCATCGCACTTTCTCTTTTCAGTGGCGCTTATCTCGCAGAAATTTTTCGAGCAGGGGTGCTGGCAGTGCCCCGAGGACAGGTCGACGCTGCATACGCGCTGGCCATACCGAGGTTACACATCTGGCGGAAAATCATCATTCCACCAGCAGTTCGCCGGATGATGCCAGCGTTCGTCAATTTTCTAACTGAACTGCTCAAGGCGACCAGTTTGCTTTCTGCTATCTCAGTCGGTGAAATGGCATACACAGCCAGTGTTCTGGGGGCGAAGACTCTAAGTTATTTTGAGTTTCTTAGCGCAATCGCAGTGCTGTATTTCGTATTGATTTTTCCATTCAGTCTGCTGGCCAGACGATCCGAGAAGAAACTGCTCCAGCGTACCGGGCACTGAGTTTTGAGTTCTGTCGATCAAAATCCAGATCAAGAATTTGCGGATGCGTTCATTACCTGCGACAGTGTTTCGAAAAAGTTTGGAGAGTTCACCGCGCTGGACGACATTAGTGTGGAAATCGCTTCGGAAGAAATCGTCTGCATTGTTGGACCGTCGGGTGGCGGAAAGTCGACCTTTCTGCGCGTCTTGAATGCACTGGAATCCATTGACCACGGCCAGATTGTGATTGATGGGATTCGATTGCCGGGAAGTCGGGAAGCCGTCGAAAATGTGCGTCGGGAAGTAGGCATGGTGTTCCAGCAGTTTAACCTGTTCGATCACATGTCCATACGCGAGAACGTCACCTTTGCACCTCGAATGTCTCGCGGGATGAGCACGGAGGAAGCTGACGAACTAGCGGAAAATCTTCTCCGACGTGTCGGAATCGTCGAACAGATTGAAAAGTTTCCAAATCATCTTTCAGGTGGCCAGCAGCAGCGTGTTGCAATTGCAAGAGCTTTGGCGATGCAGCCAAAGGCGATGCTGTTTGATGAACCCACCTCGGCACTTGATCCAGAAATGGTTGCCGAAGTGCTGGACGTAATGCGGGAGTTGGCGAAATCGGGCATGACCATGATTATCGTTACCCACGAAATGGGATTTGCCAAAGAAGCAGCCAACCGCATAATGTTCATGTCGCATGGGCGCATCCAGGTGGATGTGGGTGCGGAAGTGTTCTTCAGCCAAACTGAGAATTCGGAACTTCAGCGATTTTTGATGAACATTCTCTGAAGGCGACAACCGCACAGGCTCGAATTCGATGCGATTACCAGTTCGTGCTAGCAACTGGCAGTTGGTAAATTCTTATTGGTCTTGCAATCGAATTTATAATAAACTCTCATTTCGTCACAAAATTAGAATACCAATTGAAGGAGTAAGTGATTATGAATAAATTGTTAATTTGGCTAACTGTAGTTGCAAGCATGTTGACATTTGTAGCGGGGACTGCCTATTCAGCAGATGATCGCATCGATGCGATCAAGGAACGTGGTCAGCTTCTGGTTTGTCACGCGGAAGCGCTCCCATGGGGTGCGAAGGATCCCAAAACCGGGGATTGGGTGGGAACCGACATTGAAGCTGCAAAACATCTCGCCGGCATTATGGGTGTTGAATACAAGCCCGTAGATTCGCAGTGGGGGACTCTCATTCCCAGTCTTGAGACCGGAAAGTGTGACATTGTGATGTCTCCGATGTTTAGAACCGCAGAACGAGCAATGCGAGTACTATTTTCCAATCCAGCAGGCTACGAAACCCAAGGCACTGCGGTGCACATGGAGTCGGATGCCCAGTCACACCAAGATCTGGACAAGGAAGGGAATATCATTGCAGTCGGTTCTGGAACAGCGGATGAAGCGTTTGCCAATCGTTATTTCAAGAATGCAGAAGTAAAAGCTTTAGTCAGCGACAAACTTTCAACTTACTTTCTGGAAGTTGCAAGCAGACGTGCCGATGCGGTTTTGACCGACAGTTCATCACTGCGCAATTTCATAAAGCAGAATCCAGGCATGAATTTACGCCTCATTGATGACGCGCCTTTGAATCCGCAGGGGTATGCCTATGCGGTCCTGCCAGGCCAATATCACTTCGTCAATTTCATCAACGTATGGCTTGAGACGATTGAGCAGCAGGGACTCACAGACAAGTGGTATGAGATGATTACACAGGAGTGACATCCTTGCATATCCGTTTATGTCTTTTGAATACTGGATGTAGTCCAGACAGCTTTTGACTCTGACGGCAGAGCAGATTTTCGCGCAGCAGACGTCCATCGCCGGAGGTGTGATGTCGCTTAATCGGGCGATTGACCCGATACGAGTTTTCGTGCGCGCAAAAGGGGCGTACATGTGGGATCATACAGGCAGGAAATACATTGACTACCATGCCGCATTCGCCCCTTATCTGCTCGGTCATGGAGATGAAGACGTAGATCGCGCGGTCGTTGAATCGATTCAGCGCTCTGAGTCCCTGATGGGTGCAGGTACAACGCCTTGGGAACGGGAAATCGCCGATCTTCTAGTCGAATCCGTACCCTATCTGGAACAGGTGCAGCTGACATGCAGCGGCACTGAAGCTGTTGCATTCGCCATTCGAATTGCACGCGCGGCGACACAGAAGAACGATATCGTGTTCATGCAGGGCGGGTATAACGGATGGATGGATTCGGTGGCATTCAATCTGATGGATCCCGCATCCGAATTCGAGTCGCATCGCATGGGTGACGAGCATACTCTACGACCGATTTCCGCCGGTATGGAGGCATCCGTTGGTGACGGTGCTCGAGTTGTGGAATTCAATGACATCCAGGCGTTGGAAAGAGTGCTCAAAGATGGCACGGCTGCGGCAGTGATACTTGAGCCAATTCTTCAGAATGTCGGAATTGTCAAACCATTGCCCGGATACCTTGAATCGGTGCGAAGATTGTGCACTCAGTACGGTGCGTTGCTGATTTTCGACGAGGTTAAAACCGGTTTTCGACAGGCGCTTGGCGGATACCAGTCAATTTGCGGAATTGATCCGGACCTGAGTGTTTTTGGAAAGGCCGCGGCGAATGGATATCCGCTTGGAGTCGTTGGCGGAAAAGCCGAGTACATGTCGACTGTATTCCATCCGACTCCCTCTAAACGAGTCTTGGTCGCCGGCACTTACAATGCGCATCCGTTCGTAGTGGCGGCAGCCATTGCGACGATTCGTAAACTCAGAGACCAAGGTGCAGAAATTTACAGCCATCTTGAGAATCTCGGAGCTCGAATGGAAACGGGATTGAGAAAACTTTTTGCGGACCGGGATTATTCGACTGAAGTTGTCAGGCAAGGCTCCGCATTCGCAGTTTATTTCATGGACCACGAACCGACATCATGGGCCGATATTGCGCGCAATAATGATGGGCAACGGGATGTTCGCTACAGAAAGCTGCTAATCGAAAACGGCGTTTTTCATTTTCCCGTAGCAACAAAGCAGGGAAGCATTTCATTCGCTCACACTCAGGACGACATTGACCAGACACTTTCGATCACGGAGCGTGTGCTCGACGTCTTGAACTGATTTTGCGTTTTGCGGTCAGTCGGCCGCTTCGACGTATAAACGCTCGCCGATGAATCCAGATTTCCAGACGTGCAGGCAGGATTGTGCGAACCTTTCAAGTTCTTCAATATCCGCGGCTGTAGCAAAAATGTTACCGGTGTTGCCACCGCTCGGACCGTACAGATTGTTGCCGCGGTCGTAGAACAAGGCGATATCAACGATTCTGTGATCGCTTTCAGGGGTCCATACTTCAGGAGGCAAAAGTCCGTCTGGATGGAAGATGTACATCAGGTCGCCTGGCGCCGGAAACATGCACAGCCATTCTTTGGGTGGGTCCTTTCCGAATATTTCCTCAACGGGCAGCAAGGTATAAATTTCGTGGTTTGCGTACTTGGCATGCCACATGTCACCTTCAAAAGGCAGAGCATCACATATGATCCGGCAGGTTGCCGGAGAATTGTCCCAGCGAAGTTTCAATCGGACGCTTGCACCGTTGTTCCGCATCCCGACGCGTACATGTTTCAGTTGGCTACTCATCTCTGACTGTGAAATATTTCGGTGTTGAAACTGGTATTTTTCACTGCAAAAGCTCAATGGCCGACGGTTGTGGATGCACAGGATTCAGTAACTTGCGTTTCACAATCCACGGTGCTGATGCAACATTGCTGTAGGTCAGTTTCTGGATGGGTACTGTCTTTGCTAAGAATTTGCTCATCACTTCAATGCGTGCAGTATAACTGTCCACAAATTGTAACTGTTTTCGAAAACAGATTGCTGAAACATAACTCATAAAATTCAAACAACGCAACCGAATCAGTGAAACCGCGGATTGCCATTGGAGGGATTTGGCACGAAACCAATACGTTCGCCTCCGGCATAACAGCATATCAGGATTTTGAGAACTACCAGTTTACTGGTGCAAACGAGATGGTCCCTCGCTATCTCGGTACCAATACGGAGTTGGGAGGAGTCATCGGCGAAGCCCGTACGGGCAGTTTTACCGCAGTTCCCACGCTCTATGCAGCAGCGGTACCTTCGGCAACAATTGAGAGAAAAGCAGCACACAGACTGTGTGACGAACTCATCGATTCAATCAAGAGTGTAGCTCCACTTGATGCCGTCATTCTGACTCTGCATGGTGCTGCAGTGGCAGAAGGTGTTGAGGACTTCGACGCCCTTATCTTGGAACGCACCCGACATGCAGTAGGTTCCGATGTTCCAATCGTTGCCACATTCGACTACCACGCAAATCTGAGTGAACAAATGGTAGATTACGCATCGGTATTGATCGGCTATGATACATATCCGCATGTGGATATGGAACAGCGGGGTGCTGAAGCAGCGACAGTTGTGATGAATATCCTCGAAAGTGGTTCTATTCCCAAACCGGCGTTCAGGCGAATCCCATTGCTTACGGTACCGCTGAAGCAACAGACCGATGTGCAGCCTATGCGCGATGTGATGCAGCAGCTTCATAAACTGGAGAAGGAACCGGATATTGTATGTGGTTCGGTTGCGATGGGATTTCCATACTGCGACGTACCTCATCTAGGGGCATCGGTACTTTTTTACGGAGACCTAGATTCGGCAGCGCATCTAGCAGCTGACTCCGTCGCGCTTCAACTGTGGGCGTCAAGGGAGTTGTTTGCAGCTAATGCCTTGTCGGCAAGTCAAGGCGTTGAACAAGCAGTAGAATGTACCGAGCGACCGGTTGTGGTCGTAGAGGCGGCCGACAATGTCGGTGGCGGAAGTTCTGGAGACGGCACTGCCGTTCTGAAAGAACTGCTGGCGCAGAAAGCCGCGAGTTCCGTAATTGTGATGGCTGATCCGGAGGCGGTTCAAACAGCGAAAACAGCTGGCGTAGGAAACGCATTTAGAGTTCGGGTCGGAGGTAAGATGGATGATCGTCATGCAGCGACGCTGGAATTCACGGCCTCGGTTAGATCAATCTCGGACGGAACGTTCATTCATAAGGGTTCTTACATGACCGGCTTTAAAACCTCAATGGGTGAGACAGCGGTTATTGAATCAGAAGGCATTCAGATTGTCCTGACATCGTTGCGCACCATGCCATTCGATGCCGAGCATTTGCGTTGCGTTGGCATCGAACCTGCGTCATTGGAAATTATTGTAGTCAAATCGGCGATTGCGTGGAAAGCAGCGTTCGGCGACATCGCCCGGAAAGTAATTGTGGTGGACACCCCGGGAGCCTGTGCAATCGAACCTGGGCGGCTGAACTATCGTTTGCGTCCTCGACCGCTTTACCCTTTGGATATCAACACCCAATATTCACTTTGAGGAAGTAAGATGAACATACCGCGCGAGGATGTTTTCGATCTGCAGGAATTTGAATCACGCCGCGAGAACGTACGGCGGCAGATGGCTCTGCAGGGCATAGATACACTGATCTTGCACTCTGCTCCGAACATACTGTATCTGAGCGGCCACCATACATTGAACATTTGGGACTATCAGTGCTTTGTAATTCCTGCGGATAAGCCGCCGTTTATGGTGCTTTGGCAGTTCGAAAGAGGACGGTTCGAAGCGTCTGCGGTGCAAACGGAGCTGGAGCTGTATCCGACGCATGCCGACCCGATTGAGGAGACATGCAATGCGTTGCGAAGACGTGGATTGGATCAGGGTACGATCGCATTGGAAGCACAGTCGCGCTATCTGGTTCCGAAAATGCACGACTCTTTGCGAGATGCCTTACATGGAGCGCGGACGGTGAACGGTTCGGGAATTGTCGATAATGTTCGCAACATCAAATCCGCCAGGGAAATCGAAGTGATGCGCCTTGCAGCGGGTATCACCGATCGGGCTGTCACCGCAGGATATTCCTGTATTCGAGATGGAATTTCGGATTCTGAAATTGCCGCTCAGGTTGCTGCTGAACTGATTCGTGGGGACAGTCTGGGTTTTTCCGTGTACCCCATCGTGTCGGCCGGATATCGCGCTGGGATGCCACACAACAGCAACAACGGTCACATCATATCTAACGGAGAGACAATTTTCATTGAATGCTCTCCAAGCCTCCACTGGTATCATGCACCATTGATGCGCACAGCTGCATTTGGAACTGTCTCCCAAGACGCAGAGCAATTTGCCACACTGGCGGCGGAAACTGTCGAGGCAATGCTCGAAGTGGTTCGACCCGGCGAAACAGCATCTGACATTGCGCGAGTTGCCGAAGCGAAAATCGCTCCGATTCGAGACCGAATACTGTTTCACGAAGTATACGGCTATCCAGTTGGAATCGGGTTTCCACCGACTTGGGGAGAGGAATCCGGGTTTGCGATCGTTGTCAACAATCACCGTCCTTTGGCTGCGGGTATGGCGTTTCACATCCCCATGACACTTCGCATCAATGGAGTGATGGGAGTTGGATTAAGCCAGACCTTCGTTGTTACCGACAATGGTTGCGAAACGCTGAGTGAACTGCCCCTCGAATTGCACAGGATTGAAGCATGAGTTGCCGGTTCGAGAGATCAAAACAGCTGTTTGAGTTCGGAAGCCGATACCTGTCGGGCGGAGTCAGCAGCAATTTTCGGTATGCGGGTTACGGAGAAAGCCCAGTCCCGCTTTATTACGCGAAAGGCGAAGGGTCGCGCCTCATAGATGTCGATGGAAACGTCTATATCGACTATGCGCTTGCCAACGGACCGATCATTCTGGGACATGCTCCGAAACCCGTTTTGGATGCCGTCATCGACACGATTTCGGACGGACAGCTGTTTGCCGGTCAGACCGAACTGGAAGCGCAGTTGGCGAAAAAACTGGTGGAGATTGTTCCCTGTGCGGAGCTGACGCGATTTGCGTCAAGCGGCACTGAGGCGATTCAGGTAGCTATAAGACTTGCACGCGCTTTTACCGGGCGCTCAAAGATCATCAAATTCGAGGGACACTATCACGGCTGGACCGACAACGTATTCATCAGCGTGCAGCCGCCGTTGGACCAAGCAGGTGACGAACGTAGTCCGGCGAGTGTCGCGCAGACACCAGGCCAGTCAATTCGTGCGCTTGATGATGTAATTACGTTGCCTTGGAACGACTTGGATCTTCTGGTTCAGGTGCTGAGAACGCGACGCGACGAAATTGCTGGCGTCGTTATGGAACCGATTAACTGTAATACTGGTGCGATAATGCCGCTGCCGGGATATCTGGAAGGAGTCCGTGAAGCGACTTACGAAAGTGGGACTGTATTGATTTTCGATGAAGTGATAACCGGGTTCAGAGTCGCGCTGGCCGGTGCGCAAGGTCTGCTTGGAGTCACACCGGACCTTGCGATATTCGCAAAAGCCTTGGCGGGGGGATTCCCGCTGGCAGCTTTGGCGGGCAAGCGCGAAATAATGGATCTTTTACATACCGGGCCGGTCATGCACGGCGGCACTTACAATGCGAATGTAGTGGTGGTTGCTGCTGGTCTGGCGACGCTGGCCGAACTTGAGCGGGATGATGGAGCGGCGTACCACCGCATGAATCGTCTCGGCAACCAGTTGATGGAGGGCCTTCAGAAAATATCTTACAGATACAAACAGCAATTGCGAGTTCCGGGTTTGGGTACTGTTTTTCATCCTCTGTTCGACACTTCCGACAGTATCAGCAACTATCGGCAATTCGCAAGTCTTGATATATCGAAAAAGAATCGGTTTTACGCTAAACTACAATCAGCGGGAACTCGTGTCACTGCGCGCGGAACATGGTTTCTCTCAACTGCGCACAGTGAAAGTGACATCGAAGAGACATTGGAACATGCTGAAAAGGCGATGAGGAGTACAGTCAATGAATGAAAGACAATTCCGCCTCGGGTTCGTGTGGCCGGGCGGCGGTTCTGAGCACGACTTTTACAGGTTTCTTGAGGAGGCCGGCGACCGCGCCAGAATTTACATGACCTGTACGAGGGTTGGCGGAGACGGAAGCAATGATCATGATATTGACGCACTTGAGCAGACGGCTCGCCTTGACTGGCTGGTGGAAGCAGCGCAGCGTCTTGTACTACTGAATGTTGATTGTGTCTACTGGCCCTGCACAAGCGGGAGTTTTGTTCTCGGGCGCAGCCATGCGGAGCGCCAGGTCGATATTCTCAGTGAAACTGTGAGAGTTCCGGCTGGGAGCACTTCGCTGGCGTTCATTGAAGCGCTGAATCGTTTCGGCATCACGAAAGTAAGTGTGCTTTCGACCTATCCAGAATCAGCATCGAGAGCGTTCGTGTCGTTTCTGGAGGAATTCGGCGTTGAGGTGCTTCGGATGAAGTGGCTGGGAGCGCCGAGTGGTTGGGATGCAGCGCTGTTTGAGCCGGATTTCATTATTGAGAACATACCCGATGCAGTACACAAGGATGCGCAAGCGCTGCTGATGCCTGACACTGCCATGCCCACTTTGTTTTCGGTCAGTGATTACGAAGCTGCTGCCGGGCTGGCCGTGTTAACAGCAAATGGGGTTACCATGTGGAATGCGATGGAACTAATGCAGGGTGAATTCAGAGTCTCTGGTTTCGGGTCGCTGATGTCCGGCGATTTGAAGCGCGGCTAATCATTCGGATGTGGTTCGATTGCCGCATATGGAAACTGAATTGCACACATCCAGCGACAATTCCGAATTCGGACCGGGTCGTGATTCTACAAGTGAAGTCATTCGACGTTTGGGAATTGATCACACGGCAGTTGGTTGAAAGCAGTCAGACTATAAAATTTGCTATCAAACAGCGGAATTTATTGACGGATGCATTGTCTGTTAGGTATAACTCAATCATCGTGCGAATTTAGTGCTTGCACCTGCAATTTGTAGAATTTGTCTAGGTCGAGAACACGCATGCCAACTTTATATTTCGTTGAAAGAATGACAAGAAAGTTTACAGTTTTACTCGCGCTGTCAATGCTAGTTGGTGTATTGGGAAATTCCCATGCAGTTGCAACCGCTCTGCCGTCGATGGTGGATGGAAACGAGCTTCCGACGCTGGCGAATGTAGTCGAAAAAGTCGAGCGTGGAATCGTAAATATTTCCACTAGGGGTGCTCGTGCAAATTCCGTCGAGAATTTTTTTGAAGGAGATGATTTTTTTCGACGATTTTTCCAATTCGATGACAATCAACCGCGAGGAATTCCACAAAATCTGAATCTTGGATCTGGCGTGATCATTGACGCTGAAAAAGGCTATGTGCTGACTAATCATCATTTGTTGTCTAGTGCATCACAGATTCAAGTAACCTTATCGGATGGCCGAAAATCCAGTGCAGAGGTTGTCGGAACGGACCCCGCAATGGATTTGGCACTGCTGAAAATTCCCGCGGAAAATCTGCAAGAAGTAATAATTGGCGATTCCGATGAACTTCGCGTCGGGGATTTCGTTTTGGCGCTAGGCAATAATTACGGATTAGAAGCTACGGTTACTTCCGGCATCATTAGTGCGTTGGGGCGAAGTGGACTGGCACTGGACCAGTATCAGGAGTTCATTCAGACAGATGCTGCCATTAATCCCGGTAGTTCTGGCGGTGCATTGGTTAACTTGAGAGGTGAGGTGATTGGCATCAATACCGCAATTCTCGCACCGACTGGCGGTAATATTGGGATCGGATTTGCTATTCCCATTAATACGGCTTCTAGTATCGTTCATCAAATCACCGAGTTCGGTCGAGTCAAAAGAGGAGTGTTGGGAATTCATTATCAGGAGTTGAATGAAGAATTGGCTGAAGCTTTCAATCTTGATAAGATCGAAGGTGTTCTGGTTGTTAGGATCATAAAAAATTCTGCAGCCGAACAAGCGGGGCTTCAGGACGGAGATGTTCTCACTCATGTCAACGGTGAACGAATTATTGACGGTTCTCAGTTACGAACCCTGATCGCATTGATCAGAGTTGGCCAAACCGTGAACGTCAAATTCATCAGAGATAGTACTATTATTGAAGGTTTCGGCATCATTGGAGATTCTGGAATGCAAACTGTTAGCGGTGCGGATTTGAATGATCGCCTTGATGGTGCAGAGTTCCAGAATACTGACAGCTCGGCAACATCCAAGAGTAAAGGAATTGTGGTTTCCTCTGTACGTGAAGGAAGTTCAGCTTGGCATTCCGGAATACGCGAAGAGGACATCATTCTAGAAGTCAACAGATTGCCAGTGAACGATGTAGACGAATTTAAAACTGTCGTGCAAGAACAAGGAAGTATGCTGATGTTGAAAGTCAGGCGTCAAGGCGAATCCCGATACATGGTCATCGGCTAAACAAATTGCGGTATTCATGGAAGCTGTAATAGCTCCCTCAATTCTTTCGGCTGATTTTGCCCGTCTGGGGGAGGAAGTCGATTCGGTATTGGAAGCTGGTGCTGACTGGGTGCATATTGATGTCATGGACAATCACTATGTCCCCAATCTGACAGTAGGTCCAATGGTTTGCAATGCACTTCGCAACCACGGCGTTACAGCTCCGTTGGATGTCCACCTAATGGTACGTCCAGTTGATCGTATCATCGGAGATTTTATTCAAGCCGGTGCATCATCCATTACATTTCACCCGGAAGCGTCTAGCCATGTTGACAGGACTATCAGTCTGATTCGGGATAATGACTGTCTCGCGGGTTTGGCGATAAATCCTGCGACCTCTCTAACCTGTTTGGATCACGTTCTGGACAGCATTGATATGGTGCTGTTGATGTCAGTGAACCCTGGCTTTGGAGGTCAAAAGTTCATCCCCTATGTTCTGGAAAAGATAAAAGAAACGAAAACTCGAATATTGCGACAGTCTCGGGAAATTCGCATTGAAGTTGATGGCGGTATCACAGTAGATAATATCGGCACAGTTGCCGAAGCGGGGGCAGATACTTTTGTCGCCGGATCTGCAATTTTCGGGTCGCAGAGTTACGCTACTACGATTGAAGTCATGCGACGCCAAATCGATAGTACAAGATAATAGTCTACATCCGCGGAATTCGACCAACAGCCAGTCGAAGTACCGGTTTTACTCTTCACTAATCTGCAAGGCCGGGATGATTTTCACTAAAAGTTTTAATTTGTCGATGAGATTTCCAGCATGACTGAGAACGGGAAGAGCAATGCTGATTAGGGCAGAATTCAAGGAACTCAAAGAGCAGGGTTACACGCACATTCCGTTTGTTAGAGAGGTGCTTGCGGACTTTGACACACCGCTCAGCACTTACCACAAGCTTGCTAGACAACCCTATTCCTATCTGTTCGAGTCGGTTCAGGGTGGTGAAAAATGGGGTAGATTCTCCACAATCGGATTGCCAAATTCAACTCGACTTGAAGTGCATGAAAATCGAGTCACGATTTGGAAATCTAGTTCCATTGCAGAACAGTGGGTAAGTGAGGATCCGTTGACGGATATTAAGGAATTTCATGCTCGTTTCAAGATTCCAGATATTGCCGGATTGCCTAAATTTACGGGTGGGCTTGTTGGATTTTTTGGTTACGATACTGTGCGGTATATTGAGCCAACGTTGGCAGCCGGAAGAAAACCCAGTGAATTTGATGTACCAGACATCTGCTTGATGGTTTCGGATGAAGTTGTCGTTTTCGATAATCTGTCCGGTCGCCTTTTTATCGTTGTATATGTTGAAGTCGAGGCAGGAGAAGACTGGGATACAGGTATCAATCGACTGAATGAGTTGTCCGAGAATTTGCGCGCTCCGGATGAGTCTAGACCGGCACTGTCGCTTCATCAGCAGGCTAACGAGGCTGAATTTGAATCAACTTTCGGCCAGGAAGGATTTGAAAAAGCAGTTGAAAAATCCAGAGAATACATACTTGCGGGTGATGTTTTTCAGGTTGTGATTTCCCAGCGACTGTCGGCTAAATACAAGGGAGCCCCGATTGACTTGTATCGGGCCTTGCGAACGCTCAATCCTTCTCCATATATGTACTATTTGAACTTCGATTCATACCACATCGTAGGCGCTTCGCCGGAGATTCTGGTTCGCTCTGAGGATGGAGTTGTTACGGTTCGCCCGCTGGCGGGTACTCGCCCGAGAGGGGCGAATGATGAGGAAGACAGAAAGCTCGCGGAGAATCTACTGGCTGATGAGAAAGAAAGAGCTGAACATATTATGCTTGTAGACCTTGGCAGAAACGATGTTGGACGTGTGTCAAAACTTGGTACGGTACGGGTGAATGACATTATGGAAATCGAACGATATTCGCATGTAATGCATATTGTTTCCAATGTTACCGGCGAGCTGAACGAGAATCTAGACGCCATTGATGTCTTGCGTGCGACTCTCCCAGCAGGAACCGTAAGCGGGGCGCCTAAAGTAAGGGCGATGGAAATCATCGATGAACTGGAACCACACAAGCGTGGAATTTATTCAGGTGCCGTTGGCTATATCGGGTGGAATGGAAACTTGGATACTGCGATCGCAATTCGTACTGCCGTCCTCATGGGCGATCGCGTTTATGTTCAAGCTGGTGCTGGGTTGGTTGCTGATTCCGTTCCCAGTACAGAGTGGCGCGAAACCATGCACAAGGCTCGGGCGATATTGCGTGCTGTGGCGATCGCTGAATTACCGGAGTAGTCGAATTGGTTCAAGTTTGCCGAAAAATCGTTGAGTGGCACTGGTTTGAGAAAATCATTATTGGACTGATAGTAGTCAATGCCATTGTTCTAGGTATTGAAACTTATCCAGTTATCGCGGTTCCATACGAATCCGTGCTGCTGGCCTTCAACAACTTTGTACTGATAGTCTTTGTTGCTGAAGCGTTATTGAAAATAATCGCTGCCACGCCAGTCTTCAGCCGATACTTTGGCGATGGGTGGAATTTGTTTGATTTTTCAGTCGTTGTATTTTCGCTGATTCCGACAACAGGGCAGTATGCACTCATCGCCAGAACAGTAAGGCTGCTACGGATACTCCGTTTGATTACCGCTGTTCCCGAACTCCGATTGATTATTTCAACCCTGATCAAATCGCTACCTGGTCTAGGCAATGTCATACTGCTTCTCTCCATTGTGTTCTACATTTATGCGATCGCGGGATACCATCTGTTCCATGAGCATGATCCGTTTCACTGGAATTCCTTGGGCATTTCGTTAATTACATTGTTCAGGGTGTTGACGCTGGAAGATTGGACCGACGTGATGTATACCGCAATGGAACTTTATCCGTACGCATGGATTTTCTTTGTTAGCTTTGTGGTTGTGGCGGCTTTCATTGTGATCAACATGTTTATTGCAGTCGTAATCAACAATCTGCATAAAGCACAACAGGAAAGCGAAATCGTGCAAGGTGAAAATCTGCATGGAGAAATTCTGTATGAACTAGTCCAGTCGAGAAAGACGCTCGAACGGGTTGAAAAAGCACTGGCAGTACACGAGCAAAAATCGAATTCGCCCAACAGCCAATAATTAACAAATCAAGCATTGTCATCAATGTCGACGGACGCCTGCTGGAGAGCGTAATCAGTTTGACATATTTTGTAATTTCAACAACGCTGCATCGACCCACTAATCGATATGAAAGTATTAGGAATAGAGACATCCTGTGATGACACGGGAGTCGCAATCTATGATTCAGAAAAAGGATTGTTGATCAATCGGTTTTCTTCACAGATTGATATTCACAAAATTTACGGAGGTGTTGTGCCTGAATTGGCGGCGCGTGATCACATCCGCAAAGTACTGCCATTAGTAAAGGTGGTGCTAGATGAGACTGGTTTGGCAACTCGATCCATCGACGCAATCGCATACACCGCGGGTCCGGGACTGGTTGGCGCTTTGCTTGTGGGCGCTACCATTGGTAGAAGCTTGTCCATGGGATTAGACGTTCCGTCGATTGGCGTACACCACATGGAAGGACATCTTCTGTCACCGATGCTGGAGAACGAAGTACCTGATTATCCATTTCTTTCATTGCTGGTATCCGGTGGGCACACGATGCTTGTCGATGTGCGTTCCCCAGGATGTTATCGGTTGCTCGGACAGACTCGGGATGATGCGGTCGGGGAGGCATTCGACAAATTCGCGAAAGTGCTCGGACTCCCTTACCCGGGGGGGCCGAATATACAAAGCACAGCAAAGCTCGGTACCCCGGAGCGTTTTCGTTTTCCGCGACCAATGGCTGACCATGCGTCGCTAGAATTTAGTTTTTCTGGCTTAAAAACTCATGCAGTGCTGGAAGCTGCCAAGCATGAATTGAATGAGCAGACGCGTTATGACCTCGCTTATGCATTTCAAGACGCAGCCATTGATGCATTGGTGATTAAATGCGAACGTGCTCTTCAGATGACTAACTACAAGGATTTGATCGTTGCAGGCGGCGTAGGAGCAAATGAATTGCTTCGTGAACGAATCAGCAAATTGGGAGATAGAAGCAATGTTCGTGTCTATTATCCATCACTTGAAATGTGTACGGATAACGGAGCGATGATCGCCTATGCTGGCTGTCTCAGATTGATGTCTGGCGAGCACCAGGGTTTGAGTTACGAGGTTCATCCTCGCTGGTCACTCGAGAGTCTCCAACCAATCCATAAAATTTAGATACATTCAGGATTTGGAGAAATTGATCCGGCCTTCTTCTCCAGCGAGTAGTCGTTTGATATTGGCAATATGACGGAAAACGATAAATACGAAAATCACGGCTGCAGTGCCGATAATCCACTCATCATATCCAAAGTACCAAACTAAAAGTGGAGCGGACAGCATGGCGAGTATCGATGACAGCGACGAATAGCGGCTTATCAGTGCAATTGTAAGCCATACACCAACCACGCCAAGGCAGACTGGCAGACTCAAGCCGAGATACGCGCCGATAGCAGTTGCAACTCCCTTGCCACCAGCAAATCGGAAATAGACTGGATATAAGTGTCCGAGAAACGCTGCCAGTGCGGCTATAGCAACGGATACGGGGTCCTGAGTAATGGCGTTTGCCGCAACAACTGGCAGGGTGCCTTTTGCAACATCTCCAAGCAGGGTAAGCGCAGCCGGTATTTTCCCACTGAGACGTAGAACGTTTGTTGTTCCAGGATTTCCAGAGCCTGCATCTCGTGGATCTTGCAGACGAAGGAGTTTAGAAACCACAATTGCACTGGAAACTGAACCGACTAGGTACGCAATTGTTGCAGATAACAGGATTTGCATGATGAAAATTAAGTGGATATTGAATCAGCGGTAGTCAGAATTCGAATTTAGTAGGGAAAAGTTTCATCCGAACTCGGAATACAATAAATTCGGACTCTATATTTTCGACACTATCTGCAATTTTATAGAACATACAACATGGTGACTCAACTAAACTGATTGAATTCAGTATTGTTAGATCACATTGGACAAAGGAACATAAATGGATATTGTATTCATTGAAAAACTGAAGATTCCCGCAACGATTGGCGTATGGGAGTGGGAACAGCGCATCAAGCAAAATTTGATAATCGATCTGGAACTGGGAACTGATAACCGCAATCCCGCTGCAACCGACAATTTGGAAGACGCGGTGAGTTATAAGGATGTCGCAATCAGAGTATCCGAATTTGTATCCACTTCAAGTCACAAGCTCGTTGAGACGGTTGCGGAAAATGTTGCCAACATTATTCTTGACGAATTTCCGATTTCGTGGTGCAAAGTAAAAGTCAGCAAACCGCGTGCGGTGGAGAATAGCCAGAGTGTTGGAATCGTCATTGAACGGGGTGAGAGATTTTAGCTGAGTATCAGAAGCAACTGCTCCAGTTCAAGGTTTGTTTATGGTACGTCCACCGTCAATCGTTAGTATTTGACCGGTAGTAAACGTAGCGTCGAACACAAGATATTCGATGGCTTTGGCAACATCATCAATGTTTCCCAGTCGTTTGAGTGGTGTTCTGCCAAGAATGTCTTTTTCGGCAGGCTCGCCTTTCGGCCATAGAATGGCTCCGGGTGCAACTGCATTAACCCTTACGTCTGGTGCAAATTCTAGAGCCATTGATTTTGTCAAAGATTCCAAGGCGGCTTTCGTTGCGCTATAAAGTGCGAGATGTTTTTTCGGTCGCTGTGCATAAATGTCAGTGACGTTTACAACACATCCGTTGGATTTTCTTAATTCCGGCAATACAGACAACGTAAGATTATACGGAGCTAGAATGTGGATTCCCGCAAGCTCTTCAAAATTCTGTATTGATGATAATTTGTCAGTTTCGCTACGAAACAATGAAGCGTTGTTGACTAGTGCATCAAATCGGCCAAGCTCATTGACAACTCTCTCACCTAGTTGGAAGGCCGATTTTTTGTCTAACAAATCTGCCTGAAAAACAGTGGCGGAGTTGGGTCGAATTTTGTTCAGTTTGTGCTGAAGCGATAGTGCTTCACTTTTTGAGTTTCGATAATGAATGGCAACTTTCATTCCTCGAGAATGCAAGCCCTGAACGATTGCTGCACCAATTCGTTGACCGCTTCCAGTAACCAAGGCGACTTTCTCTAATTTCGTCATCTTATGTGCAATCCGCGAATACTGTTTCCGAGTGGACGCCAGCGTTGTTTAGCTCGATTCAACGCATGACACCGCGTTTTTTAAGAAGTTCGACAGTACGATCTTTCTGCGATATGTCAGTGGTAACGGTCATATGATAAAACGTCGGTAGTTAGAACTTGACTACTAGCGATTTTATTACGACCAGAGACTAACAGCTCCATGGATACAGTGTTAGCCAGTGAACTAGAAATTGAAATACCCGCGTACGTCAAGTCAGCATCAGTGTGCGGTGCAAGCCACGGCAAAAGGGAGGACTCACATGGCTGTTGCCAGAGGCATTGAACGGAATGAATGAGTTTACCGAAGCAATCGTCAAACTTTATCCAGTATCTCCGACAGCTTCTCTTCTTCTCCCGAGCGCATCGAAATACTTTGCTCCGGATAGGGAAATTTTTTCGAAGAAGACTCAGCATGAAATTCCTTCAGTGCTGCGACCCGTTCGTTGTAAAGTTGCCGGTGCAGAGGTTTGAGATCCCTGAATGCATGTGCATGCCGAGGCGGATTGGGGTCTTCACCGCAGATATCGGACATGAACAGGAATATCACATCGCCAGCATTGCCGGATCCAAGCGAGATTGTGACGATCGATGTTCTCTCGTTCAATAACTCCAACGCTTTTTCAGCAACACACTCAATCTCCACTGCAAAGCACCCGGCATCTTCATAGCGCTTGAAGACGCGGTAGATTTCCATGGCCTCATCCGCCGTGCGGCCAAATGCGCGAAGGCCGCCGCACCATGTGCTTAGAGACGGCACTAGACCCATATGCGCCTGTACTGGAATGCTTTCTTTTGCGAGCATTTCGACAATGTCATAACTGCGATTGGTGAAGTACATGTCTGCGCCTCTTTCCATACAATCGATTGCAGCACGCAGAATTTCATCTGGAGTGGCGTGTTGCCCCCAGTTCATCGCGGTTCCCATAAAATGGTGGGGTGCTATTTCACGAGCTGACTCCACTTGGTTATCCCAAACCGTCAGCGTATCAATGCCTGCGTCCACACAGGCGCGAATTTCTGTCTCGTTAGCCGGATTGCACATGCTCAGGCGTTTGCCTGAACCCTTCAGCGCTATCAAATCTGCGACTGTATAGTTGCGTTGAGCCGGCTTGCGACCGAATGTGTAGATGTTTTTCATTGCTGTCACCATACCTATTATCCCCTCAGTCTCAGCCACCCCCTGATAGGGTGATTGACAAATTGACTTCCCTGTATCTCTGCCTTGGTTGAAAATTTTCCTGGATGACCGTTCGCGCACATTCAATCGTTGGTAATTTCAAGACTCTTCTCTGTATTGCAAATTCAGACTTCCAGATCAACTCGCCATCCTTGGATTTTCTCTGTCGTTTGACCGTGTGGCGCCTACGTAGTACCCATCGCTGTGACGGGTTGTTCAGGCAGGTCGGGCACCACCTTGCGGATAAAGTAACCAGGCTCCCTTTGCTGTCGGATGACAGCGGTGACAATTTCACTGAATACACCCCAAATGCCTTTGCAGGGTTCCGGCAACTGATCTTTCAGTGCCGCACCGAGCTGTGGTAGATTGTAGAAAGGCACCATCGGGAACATGTGATGTTCTACATGGTAGTTCATATTGAAATAGAAGAAACGGGTAGTCGGGCTTGCCGTAAAACTGCGTGTCGAATAGCGGTGATCTTTTACGTTCATTTGCAGACAAGTATGCTGCGTGAGATGAAACATGCCCGTCACGGGACCACCAATTATCCGTGCGGCGAAAGTAAGAATGATCGGCAGCCAGGATTGCGCAAGCAATGCCCAGATGATCATCAATGCATAGAGGCCAATCATGACACGGGCGTTGCTGATTGCCTTGGGCACTCTGTTTGGCGGAATGACTGCACGCATTTCTTCCGTGATGAAGCCGGATGCTTGACCTACCAGCGATTTCCAGTAAAAGTATGTGCCGCCAAGGCCAGAACCTACCATGAGCAGCAGGCGCCAACTCACTGGGTTAGGCTCGGACAGCTCGGTATCGCCTTCATCAAAGTGGGTGAAACTGTGATGCCCCGTATGTCCCCACCTCACAGAAACCGGTTCCATCTGCACCATCCATCCGAAAGCCCACAAAACAATCTCATTCAGCCAGCGGGTGCGAAACGGCGTTTTGTGACACGTTTCATGAACACCGGATGCGGCACAGCCCCAAATCGCACCGTAAGCTATTGTGAAAGGCCAGGTCCACCAGCTTCCCCAGGTCAAAACGACGGATGCTCCTATTACGGCTAATAGTAGGAAATAACTGCCAAACCAAATTAACGCAAGTTTGTCAGAGCGCTGCGAAAGCGATTTCAAGAGCTCCTTATCGATCGCGCAGAGGTACCAGTTATTTTTCAGAGTTGCCATGATTGAAAGACCCTCACAGAAATTTGAAGTGCATATTATGATTCAAAGAGAACACTAATTCTGACTAATTTTTGAAACGTGGTTGGCACTAAACCATGCAAAATTTTACTGTGTTTATCAAGTGTGAGTGAGAGCCCAGATATAGTGAATTTTCCCCTGATTTCTCAAACATTTTTTTGGAAGCAATCAGACAAGGTGAACTGGACTTCTAGCAATTCAGCAAATTACGAGAATGATTAGATGGAAATCGTCCTTTAACTTATCTCGAACTTGCATTGTTTATTGAAATTAATGACTAAATTAAAAGGCAGTAATAACTCTCTGTGTGTGCCCGCTTTGTCTCACCACGGTTTAAAAGACAGCTTGAGGTCTGGTGAACCGGTCTGACAACCATTCTCGATGCCTCGGCTAGTGGGATGTAGATGACTTGAAGTTAGAGTACACACTTCGTGCGTTTAAAGTCCTGCAGTGCACGCTAGACGGGTGGAAACTAGTGCACTCGGACTGTCTGCTGCAGGTCAGATTAACTTGTTCTACCGTACAGGCGCTTGGTGGATTCTCTGATTACCGGAACGACTACCAGTGTCGGCCGTAGCCCGCAATCTCACTCCTACAATGCGTATGCCAGCCCTCCCGCCGATAACTCCACTCAACCCTATTTTCGGTTCGTAGCAGAACTTCACTTCCCTGACTGCCTATACGCAATCCAAACCCAACGCGAACAACTGCAAAATACTATGAACCCACACTAGTTGGAGAAGAGCGCCAAATAGTTTTATGAAACTTCTTCGCAACCTTTTTGAATCCGCTTGCTGTAGCGTCGAGTTTATCGGCCCAAGCGCTCCTGCACATATTGAAAGCAAATTTTGCTTTCTTGCTCGCAATCCCAGCCATCCTCCCAAGTGAGCTTCCAATGAGAGAATTTTTATGCTCGCAAACTCGCGTAGGGTCTACACGAAACGGTAAGCGTAAAATATCGATTCCACCAAACAAAGCCCGATATTCGAGCATTATGTAGAATTCTGGAGCGTTTTGCCTGAATAACTAAATTCTCTCCCACGGGGTGTGATTAAAGTCGATGCGTCGAATTTTCAAAATTCATCATGTTGCCTTTTTCGCAGCTCCTTTCCACTAACTGTTCAACCTAGCTTTAGGAATCGCTACGGTGGACATAGGTGCGCTGGGACATTCTTTGGGCTGATTTCCGAACTCCTGCGCCAAACCGTGACGAGCCACGGCTGTTCAGCCCGTGGCCGGCCTGTCGGGCGGTAGTAGTGGTGCAGCTCCTGAAAGCCTGCGCCGGTAACGTAGGTGCGCCACGTTTCTAGATCATGGAAACAGCCATAGCGCCCATCGGCCCAGCCTTCTTCGTTGTGCCCACGCGGGTTCGAGCACAACAGGACGCCGCTGGGCTTGAGGGTCGCGGCGAGGTCACCGAGGACCCGGGCGAGTTGGCTGATCGGTACGTGGAACAGCGAGGCGTTCGCGAAAATCCCGTCGAAGCGGGCGAATGGCAAGTCAAGCGTGAGGAAGTTTTGATGCAGCACCTCACAATTCGTTTTAGTGCGCGCGATGCCAGCGAGCTCGCGAGAGCCGTCCAGACCTACCGCCTCGTGGCCGAGTGCTTTGAACTGGCGCAGATCCCGGCCGGGCCCACAGCCTAGATCGAGAATGACGTGGGGCGTCTCGCCCTCGATCGCCTCCAGTAAGGCCGCGATGTTCTGGCTGACGTCATGGTTTGCCGTGCCGTGACAGTAAGCAACCGCCATGCGGTTATATTTCGCAATCGTTATGGCCGAGACCTCTTGCGCGTGTAGCGCGCCTTGTTTCGGGGTGGGTTCGCTCATGGCGCGAGGTGCCACCGTGCATCGGCGAGCACCACCGAAGTCTCGATCTGGCGCTCGGGTACGGTCCAGTACCGTCGTAGCAGTTTTGACTTCTCTGGCGCCGGTACCGGCTTGAACCCATGCAGACGATAGAAAGCAATCGCCCAATCGGCGGCAGCCCAGGTGCCTACTAGGATCGGACGATCCAGGCGCGCGCACAACCCGGTAAGCAGTGCCGATCCAATCCCCGAGCGCTGATGTCCAGGTGCCACATAGGCGTGGCGAATCAGTGTCACGTCCTCGACCGTCTGGACGCCCATCAAACCGACCAGCCCGGTTCCGGCGATCTCGTAACCGTCGAAGACGACGCCAGCGGCGATCTCGTCGGCCAGCTCCTCGGCGGGCATGTAGGGGTCTTTCCACCGATCATCCGGGATAATGCCCCGATAGGCCTGCGCGGCCTCGTTGATGATCGCAAGTATGCGGTCGAATTCGTTTTGCGCGCAGTGCCTGATCATAGCCATGTGAAGATTACGCCGAACAGGGCTAACAACTCCGCCGACCGCTTGAACTGAATGCCGTGGCCACCAGCCTCAATCTCCATTGCCACGTCTTCGGCCAAGCCTGCTTTCTGCAGGTTCTTGGATACGGCCAGCGTATTGAACGTTGTAGAACTCATGCCGTCAATGATAGTACTTCTGGATTGAATACGCGCTGCTTTGTGCGGTCCACAGCAGTTCTGATAACTCCACTCACCCCTCTTTCGGTTCCTTCTTACACTTTACCTCCCTGACCTCCATTGTGCAATCCAACCCCAATAAAAATTACTGCAATATACTATCAACCCATACAAATTAGAGAAGAGCGTCAAATTGCTTTATGAAACTTCTTCGCAACCATTTTGAACCCGCTTGCTGCAGAGTGGAGTTTGTCGGACCAATCACTCTTGCACTAATTGCATTGTAATTGGCTGTCCATGCATCACTTTCAATCGCACCCATTCGATTCATTCCAAGCTAATTCTCCTGCTGCTCCATGCAAAGTCTCAGCCTAACTCCAGAAGAAAGCATACGCAGCAAACACTTAACTCAGAAAATTTTAAACGCTGCTCGAAACACCAATAGACAGGCACTGACGTTTGGTCAGTTCATGGACCTCGCCTTATACGATAGTGAGTTTGGCTACTACACGGCAGGCACTAGAACCGTCGGGCCTGGAGGAGATTTTGTTACTGCACCAGAAATGGGCAATTTATTTGGCCGAACCCTGGCATTAAAACTGGCTGAGTCTCTTACAGAGTTTGGCAGCCCCGCGAACTTGTACGAATTTGGGGCGGGAAGTGGCAGGCTCGCCGTTCAAATATTGCATGAATTAGACAAATTGGAATGCAGAATATCTGAATATGCAATTATTGAATTGAGTCCGGTTTTAAGAAGCGTCCAACAAAATACCGTTCTCCAAACCGCAAAACATCTTGGTCAGAAAGTTAAGTGGTATAACCGCTTGCCACCTCAGGGAATGAAAGGAATCGTGATTGCTAATGAAGTTCTGGACGCGTTGCCTGTTGAATTATTCTGCATGGCAAATAATGAACTCTTGCAAGGATATGTGGTAGATTCGGATACAGGTTTTGCGCTTGAATTTCGCAATGAATGTGAAGCGGATTTCGAGGCTTCTTTCGCCGCCTTGGATTTACCAGAAATTGCACAACCCTATATTTCCGAGTTGCATTGTCGCGCTGAAGCATGGTTGAGAACTATCGCCAATCATTTGGACTGCGGATCAATTCTGATCACTGACTATGGTTTTCCAGTGCATGAGTATTACCACAGTGAGAGGAGTCAAGGCACTCTTATGTGTCATCGTCGTCATCACGTGCTTTACGATCCATTGAGCTACATCGGATGTCAAGACATAACCGCTCATATCAATTTTTCGAATCTGGCTCGAATTGCTGTTGAATCAGGAATGGAAGTGAATGGATTTACAAGTTTTGCCGCTTTTCTTGTTGATGCAGGAATAGAATGTGGGGAATTGAAAAATCGATCAGAAATAGAGAAAGGGCAAATGCTAAATGAGTTTATTACTCTAGTCACACCCTCTGAAATGGGAGAGATTTTCAAGGTGATAGAATTCACGAAGAATTTTGATTCGACTATAACTGGATTCGAAACGGCTGATCGGTCGCATTCCCTTTTCAGTAGAAATTTTGTTCCTGAACATTCGGTCTGATACAGCTTGCTGATTTATTGGTGACGGAATGGCAGATTATTTGAATTCAGGAATTCTTGCACTCATTCAGGGAGCTACCGAGTTTCTGCCAATCTCAAGTTCTGCACATCTGATAGTCATCCCTCACTTATTCAGCTGGCGAGATCAAGGGCTTGCATTTGATATAGCCGTGCACTTGGGTACTTTGATCGCTTCCGTCTCGTATTTTCGGCTTGAAATAATCAGAATTTTGCGAGGATGGATTCAATCGTTTACAGGAGAAGGCCCCACGGATGAGTCAAAATTGTGTTGGTTCATTATCGTCGCGAGCATTCCGGTCGCGATTGCTGGTGCCCTCGCTCACGAAATTGTAGAAAAAGAACTTCGGAGCGTTGAGGTAATCGCAATTGCAACTTTGGCTTTTGGAGTGTTACTTTGGTATGCAGACTGGTTTAGACGTGGAGAGCGACAACTGAATACCTTGAGATTCAGAGATGCGATTCTGATAGGGTTGGGTCAGGCTGTCGCGATCATTCCTGGAACTTCAAGATCTGGAATTACAATCACCGTTGCCCTCATGCTGGGGTTAACAAGACAAGACGCTGCAAAATTTTCTTTCCTGCTTGCAATTCCAGTCATTGCAATGGCTGGTGGCTGGCAAATTCTGAGTTTAACTACTTCCAACCAGGAAACCAACTGGCTGTTATTTGGATATGCTACGGCGATATCTGCAGTAGTAGCTTATCTGTGCATTCACTACTTTTTGAGATTCATCGAAAAGATTGGAATGCTGCCGTTCGTCATCTATCGTGTTGTTCTGGCACTCGCAATCTTCACTTTGATGTAGTTTGTTGGATTCGACTATCGAATCGGAATTGTCAGCTTGCAATAAGTTGACCAACCAAGTCCAGTGCATCAAAGAACGTGCGCGTAGCCAAGTTCGCTCAGTTATTGAAATTTGCAAACAGATATAGACTCAGCGGGTTCCATTCATTGGATCGTACAAGTGAATTCATATTTCATAATCTCATTGGTCATGTAAAGTCACACATTCATGCCACCATGCATTTCATCTACACAACAAAATGGGAATGCACTATAATTTTTCGAGTCTTTGAATAACCCTTGTTCTTGGTTTGTTGCAACTCTGAAATATTTCGAGTTCCCATTTCAGCCAACTCCCTGAGTCCAACAGACTCCCATGCACTTCCAAAGCTACAGAAGCAAAGCTGTCTTAATTTCGGAACAGATAAATCATCCCATTGGTCGACACGGCACCGTGAATCAATGCCTGTAGTGCGAGTCGACATAAAACCAGAACTGTTGCAATGGGCTTGTACGCGGGCCGATGTTGGTATTGATGGCCTACTAAGGAAATTTCCAAAGTTCCATGATTGGGAGAACGGTATCGTCCGTCCCACTCTGAAACAACTGGAAAAATTTGCAAATTTCACCCACACACCCGTTGGATATTTTTTTCTTTCGACTCCTCCGGACGAATCTGTTCCCATAGCAGATTTTCGCACTATTGGAAACTTCCCTGTTACAAACCCGAGTCCGAATCTTCTTGACACGATATATCTCTGTCTACAGCAACAGGATTGGTACCGCAACTACGCACTGATGAACGGTGAAAAACCAATTCCCTTCGTTTCCTCGGAAACTGTACAAAGAAACCCTTTGACTGTTGCCGCGAGTATTAGAACGATGCTCAAATTTGATTTGGTGAGAAGACGTGAGTTAGCCTCTTGGACCGACGCCCTAAGAAAATTCATCAAGGCAGCTGATGAGTTGGGAATTCTAGTTATGGTAAATGGTGTTGTCGGCGGCAATACAAGTCGTAAATTGGATACTCAGGAATTCAGAGGCTTTGTACTTGCCGATGACATAGCGCCACTTGTATTTATCAATGGTGCTGACACAAAGGCAGCTCAGATTTTTACTCTGGCTCATGAATTGGCACATTTGGCACTAGGCGAATCCGGTCTTCCAGATGTTGGATTTTTCAGCACCACGTCTGATCAAACTGAAAATTGGTGCAATCAAGTCGCAGCAGAAATTCTTGTGCCCTTGGCCACTCTGCAAGAGGAATACGTAGTCGTCAAAAATCAAGAGTTGCAGCAGATTCTCAAGCTGCTTGCATCACGATTTAAAGTAAGTTCTCTGGTTATTCTGTATAGACTCTATGATGCCGGTTATCTTTCGAAAATGCAATTTAGGGATGCATTTGAAAACCAAATCTTGGGATTAATTCCTGCAAAATCTGATACAGGAGGTGATTTCTATGCGAATTTGTTTGCTCGAAACAGCAGACGATTGACTCATGCGATCGTAGCAAGCACGGTGGAAGGTCACTCCTCATTTACAGAAGCATTCCAATTTCTCGGATTCAAAAAAATGTCGACGTTCAGAGCTCTTTCTAAAAAATTGGGGATTCGTTTCTGATGAGCTATCTCTTGGATACAAATATTTTTATCGACGCAAAAAATCGTTACTATGGGTTTGATATTTGTCCAGCTTTTTGGGAATGGTTGACCAAACTAAACAAATCCGAAATTGTATTCAGTATTGAGAAAGTTGGCGACGAGTTGAAGATTATCGACGATCAACTCTCGACGTGGGCAGCAAAACATGGATCGAATTTCTTTATGCCACCTGATTCAAGCATACAAGCAGCAATGGATCGTGTTAGCAATTGGGCAATCAATCGCTACGATATGCCTCCTGTGAATATTTTTCTCCGTAGTGCTGATTATTATCTTGTAGCACATGCTTTGGCTCACGGTCACACAGTGGTAACCAATGAAGTTCCCGCAAATACCTCTCGGAAAATTAAAATTCCGAACGCTTGCATCGGACTCAATATAAAGTGCATGACACCGTTTGAAATGCTACGGAGTGAGCGGGCGCGATTTATTCTTGAGACGACTTAGCAGTTACGAAACTAGCATTCACGAGCACATTTGATATTTCTAAGCCTTCTGTAGTTGGAAATTCCGAAATCAGGAAAATTCCAGATAATCAGCGTGAGAAAAGTTTTTGGTGTGTTAGTTTATCCTTGAAGTGAGATGATTTCCGGCTGAGCGTTGTAGATGTGAAGTTGGTATGCCGAATCATTTGGAAAAGCCCAGCACAACTGAATTTCTCAACTTCCATGTACTACTGCAGTGGGTCATTTTTGATCTACAATCACATCCTGATGAATACCCGCGCAGATCTCGCTCTATACGCCCACAACGGTCAGTTGACGGTCGTTGTCGAAATCGAGAACAAACTTGGCACTTCCCGTAAATGGGCTACCCACACGCGAAGGAACATTCTGGCTCATGGCGGATCATTCAACGTCGACTATTTTCTCATTATTACGCCAGATCGACTGTATATGTGGAAGAATGGTGGCACTGAACTCGCTCGAATTCCGCCGACATGTGAAGTTGATATGGAATCGGAGTTTGTGCTGTATTTCGAAACTGCTGGCTTGGACTCTAGCCACGTCAGCAGTCACGCATTCGAACTGCTCGTAGCTACTTAGCTGAGCGATGTTGCCCGGTCGGAGGCAGCGACAAAGGAATTTGCTAACGACCGCAGTTGGCTCAACAAATCTGGGCTTCAGGCAGCTGTCAAGGATGGACGTATTGAATTTGAAGTAGCGGCGTGAATGTCTATGTTGAGTCAAACTTCGTGCTTGAACTTGCCTCTCTCCAAGAGCAATTCGCGAGTTGTGAAGAAATTCTGAGTGAGGCCCATCGCATACAACTCCTAATCCCTACCTATTCCTTGGCTGAACCCTACGAAGCCCTCACGACGCAGCGGAAGCGACGCAAAGGAATTCCTAATTACCATCAATTATGGGTGTCTTTTGGTGTTATAGTCATTCCAATATAAGTTGTTGATTAACAAGGATATATTGAAATGAAACGCAATCAGAATCAATTTCAAAAAGACTCAGTTTGAGTTAATTCCTCAGGCACTACGGCAATGAGGAACAATGTTTTGAGGCGTTGTTCAAATGGCACGGGTGGAACGGTTTTGAATGTCCGGACTTTGGACACCACAAAGATTGCCGCCTGAACACCCGCAAACTTTGGCAGTGTTACCGCAGCAGTCGCCAAACCTCCGTCATAGCAGGCACGATTTTGGAGTCCACCAAGTTACCGTTGACGGATCAATGTATCTACCTCTCCCTGTACTGACTTTCTGATTCATTCTGGAGAATTTTACGGTACGACGTTACGTAGTTGAGTACCTCGATACGGATCGTTTCCATTACCATCTGTAACGGAAATTTCGTACTCACCAGTACATGGCCTTACTCTATTGTCCAGCCATTCATTAATCGTCCAGTGTTGTGGTGCGGCCTTCTGATAATCATACGGTTCCACCAGTGTACCTTGATTTGCTCTAACGATAATCCTGATACCCTCTATTCCATAGACGACTGTCTCAAATTCATGTACTGTTGGCATTTATCGTTTCTCCATATAAGTTGGTTCTGGATCAAGCAATTATCACACAATGAAATTTTAACAATCCAAATTTGCATTGCATTTAGTTGGTGGAATACAGAAACCACTCGCATCAAAGCAAACGTGGCTCTGTTTCTGTCTATATGTTTTTTTTTGCCTCTGCCACTAGGGATATTTGAGCTTTTCGGACTTTCTTTCCTAGTTTTTTCCCAGAGTACTTCATAGACATGCTACGAGCATCCACTTTTGCCATGCTGTCTCGGCAGTGCTGCAACAAGTCGACTGCCTTGTCTGCATAATTTGAGTCTTCACAGACAACTTTCAGTAAAACCCAACAAACTTGCAAATACTTATTGAACTGCTCAGGGTTGCGAACGCCGTTCAACACTCGAATCATTTCTACTACTTCTGTAGGCGACATTTGGTTTAGCAGCCGGATGTTTTCTGCAAAACGGGCTATTCGTATGGACTGATCTCTAAAACTTGCAGGTGTCTTGAGGCGTCGACACAGTCGTCGAACTTCAATTGATCCGTCAACTAGTGTGTTTAAGTCATTTGTGGTTGATAGTTCATGTGCCGCGCTGACAGTGTATCGGCTGATCGCATAAGCAATTACGGAAAATCGATGCTCTGCATTGTTGGTAAGTTCCACTGTTTGGTCAAGTTGTTCCATGGCAGAAGATTTACACTCGTCGCCTTCACCATCAAATAGGCGGTCGATTTCAGGAAATAGTCTACGAAGGGCATCGCAGTATCGTAGCGTAGTAAAAAATACGGATGGGTTACTTTCACGAATGGCATTTTGAAATTCCTGCCAGATGCGCTCCGCTGCAAGATCGTCAAGTTCCCCGCTATTGGAAATCTGCTTCATCAAATCCAGAGTTGCATCCTCCACAACAAAGCCTCTGGAATAAAATCTCGCTGCAAATCGCGATACTCTCAATACCCGTAATGGGTCTTCGGCAAAGTGATCAGATACATGACGCAAGAGTCCGTTTTCCAAGTCCTGCTTGCCGCCAAAAGGATCAACCAGATTTCCGTCAGTCGAAAGCGCCATGGCGTTTATAGTAAGATCCCGTCGATACAGATCCTGTTCCAAAGTGATTTCCTCAGAAACATCAACTACAAATCCCTTGTATCCCTTGCCTAATTTAAGTTCCTTACGTGCGAGAGCGTATTCTTCATGAGTTTCAGGGTGTAAATAGACCGGAAAGTCTTTGCCGATGGCTTTGAAATTGAGTGACAGCATGATCTCGGGACTAGCTCCGACAACAACCCAGTCTCGATCGGCTCGCTCGATTCCAAGAAACTTGTCGCGAACCGCTCCGCCGACGAGATAGCATTCGAGATCTTCGATCTTTGTGATTGGACGAACTGATGCCATCGGATAGTGGCTAGTTTGTAATGTTAGCGTCCGGCTTGGGTTCGATATGCGTCAAGTCGATCGGCTTGCGGGCCAAGCCATTCTTTTGCGGCATCTTCAAATCTTGCTGACTGAATACCGAATGGCTTTGGATTTTCACTGAGAATGACGTTCGGAATCTGAAGAGATAGAAGATTGTCAGGAGTAAGCGGTTTGCCTGGAAGAAACTGAGCAAGGGTCGCGACCGCTAGCGAAAGCGTACGGTTCAAGCCAATAATTTTGTGCCGCCCGCCGCACATTCTGTCGATTAGACTGACAAGTTCGTAAAGGGTGAAAATCTCCGGACCGGCGATATCACAGGTATTGCAAACCAGTTTCTGCTGACTGGCCGCATGAACGATGCAATTTACTACGTCGCCGACGTATACAGGCTGCATTTGTGAATTTGGGGATATCAGCATGAAGAATCCTTTCGCCATATTCAGAAGTTTCTCGAACTGGCGCGTAAACGAGTCATCGGCTCCGAATATCACTGACGGACGCATTACTATGCAATCCAGTCCTTGCTCTAATGCGGCAGATACTGCGTGCTCACCACGACCTTTGGATTGTAGATATACACTAGGGGCATTAACATGAGCGCCAAGAGAGCTGATGTGTATTAATCTTCTGACTTTCTTTGCAAGGCAAGCCTCTGCTATGTCCTTTGGCAGGCGCGCATGGACCGCATCAAACGAATTCAATCGGGTTTCATTCAGAATTCCAACTAGATTTACCACTGTATCAGCTTCGTGCAACTGACCTGCAATAAATTTGCTCGACAGGTTGTCTGCTTCAATCAGTTTTACGGTTGGGATAACCAACAGATCCCGATGGCGATGCAGGCGTCTTGTAATTATGGTAATTTCCCAATTCAGCCGGACTAGCGCTGTGACTAGACTACGCCCGACAAATCCGCTACCGCCGAAAATCACTGCATGTTTTGGGTGAGTTGTTCGCATACTCGAAATTGTACGATTTTCATAAGTTGCACTTCAATTCGTGACGTATGTGTCCATATAGCTCTTCATTGACGTTGCATGGTGTTGCAGATTGTCTGTGTTCTTTACGTACTCTAGTAAATCACATACCGTAGCAATCGCAAACACGTCAATTCCGTGCGTTTGTCGCACCAGTTCTACGGCTGACACTTTTGAATCAACTGCTCGCTCCATCCTGTCGAGACAAATTACGACAGCAATAGGCTCGGCTCCCTGCCTTCGTATGATGCCAACGGCCGTGTTAATTGAAATTCCAGATGTAACTACATCTTCAACAATTACAACTTGACCGCGCAAGGGTGACCCGACAATCCAGCCTTGATCGCCGTGATCCTTGGCTTCTTTTCTGTTGAAAGCATAGGGTACGGAAAGCCCATGTTCCCGATGCAGCGCGACTGCAGTTGATGCAGCCAGCGGAATGCCCTTGTATGCTGGCCCGTACAACATGAAGTCGACGGAAATGTTCTGCGTGATCATTGCAGCATAGAAACTGGCTAGCGTTGACAAGCCTGCGCCGTGTGAGAATGAACCCGTATTGATGAAATACGGACTAGTGCGACCCGAGTTGAGAACGAATTCTCCGAATTGAAGAGCACCTTGCTCAAATGCGAATGAAACAAATTTCTGTTGGTGTAAAGTCATACTCCTCCAGGTAAGAATCGCAAACAATAAGACAATTCAAAGCAGTTGGTGCAACTTGAGTACTTATAACATTGTGAACACTTTATAATGAAAATTAACCAGATAAACCACGTTTCCACCAAAGTGGATAGGAAATGCTTTCACATCAATTAAATTTGCTATGTCCCCTGTTGAAATAAGCCATGGAAAGTTGCCTATCGTGCTTGCGATGCCGCATACAAGCTGCTACGTTCCGGATGAGATTCTTGAAACTTTTACAGATTCTGCAAAGCAACTGACCGACACGGATTGGAATATTCACCAGTTGTATGACGGGTTACTGCCAAATGCAACTACAGTAAGAGCTATGTTTCATCGCTATGTCATTGATGCGAACCGCAGCTCCGAGGATTCCTCATTGAATACCGAGTACCCATCCACTGCACTCTGTCCGTTGACTACATTTGAAGGTGACGCACTGTACCTTCCGGGCTGTGAGCCCGATCAGAATGAAATGCGTCGTCGTCTGGAGCAGTATTATGTTCCGTATCACAATGCGCTGAAAGAAGCTCTACACAGTGCACATGCGAAACATGGAATTGCGATGCTTTTCGACTGTCACTCAGTCCGCTCGACATTGCCGTATCTTGATTCTTCAAATTTTGCAGATGTGAACATTGGCACCAATAATGGAACATCCTGTGCACTGACTGTTCAGAATACCGTACTAGGTATTTGGCGGCGCAGTCCCGATTACACAGTCGTTTTGAACGGAAGATTCAAAGGCGGATTTACAACTCAACAATATGGTAATCCGTCCGAAGGAATTCACGCAATTCAAATGGAACTGGCACAGTCCACCTATATGCAGGAAAGTTCACCTTGGAATTATGATGTAGAAAAGGCCGAAAGACTAAGGATTATTCTCGCACGTGTTCTGAATGCACTTAGAGTCTTGGCAAAAAAAATTTGAACAACATGTAAGATGATGCTCTGTATGAGCTCAAGAAATTTCATCCTGCAATTTGATTCTGTAGTCCTAAACCGAAATTCAATTGAGAATCCGTCGCATGCTTCTAATTATCGACAACTATGATTCTTTTACTTACAACCTAGTTCAGTACTTAGGTGAGTTAGGACAGTGTTCTGATGTTGTTCGGAATGACCAAATTTCCACAAGTGGAATTGAGAAGAAGAATCCTGCTGCCATAGTCATTTCCCCCGGTCCGTGTACTCCCAGGGAAGCTGGCATTTCGGTTAAAAGCGTATCGGAGTTTGCGGGCAAGATACCCATTCTAGGAGTCTGCCTCGGCCATCAGAGCATTTGCCATGCCTTCGGCGGTAGTATTGTTAGAGCAAAGGAGGTTATGCATGGCAAGGTTTCCGAGATTTATCACAATGGCAGCGATCTTTTTGAAAGGATTGATAGTCCTTTCACGGCAACTCGCTACCATTCACTGATCGCAGAGCAAAACAGTTTGCCGGATTGCCTGGAAGTCACCGCATGGACGAATGACGGTATCATTATGGGAGTCAGACATCGCGAGCAAGACGTGTATGGTGTTCAATTTCATCCAGAATCGTTTCTGACAACCAGCGGACATACCTTGCTGCAAAATTTTCTAACAGCAGGCGGAATTACGACTTGATTTGAACACAACCAATTCAATGAATATTCAGGCAGCGTTAAAGAAAATAACCGATGGTCAGAATTTGACCGGTGATGAGATGTTGGGCGTCATGCGTCAGATCATGACCGGTCAACTCACAGCCTCCCAAATTGGAGGCTTCCTGATCGGACTTCAGATGAAAGGCGAGTCCGTCGAAGAAATCACAGCAGCCGCTACTGTGATGAGGGAACTCGTAACGAGTGTAAAGGTTTCAGCTCCAAATTTGCTGGATGTAGTGGGAACTGGAGGCGACGGTACTTCATCATTCAATGTTTCTACAGCTGCGGCTTTTGTCGCAGTCGCTGCCGGTGCTCATGTAGCCAAGCATGGCAATCGCGCTGCCTCTGGAAATTGCGGCAGTGCCGATTTGTTAGAAAGAGCCGGGGCGCGGATTGATCTTGATCCGGAACAGATCGCGCAGTGTGTGCTCAACACAGGGTTCGGTTTCATGCTGGCTCCAGCACATCACACTGCGATGAAACACGCGATCGGCGCAAGAAAGGAATTGGGCGTTCGCACAATTTTCAATGTCCTTGGACCGCTCACGAATCCTGCCCATGTTTCTCGCGAAATGATGGGCGTGTTCAGTGCCGACCTGGTTGAACCTCTTGCACATGTTCTTGGCAAATTGGGGTCCGAGCATGTCATGGTCGTTCATTCAGAAGATGGTATGGACGAAATCAGCACCGGCGCACCGACCAGAGTGGCTGAATTGAAAAATGGTGAAGTAAAAACATTCTCGATCGAACCCGCAGAATTCGGTATCAAATCAGCCGCTCGCGAAAATCTCGTAGTCTCTAACCCGGATGAGAGTCTGGCAGTCGTTCGTTCAGTATTTTCAGGCAAGCATTCGGCCGCTTCAGACATTACGGCGATGAATGCCGGAGCCGCCATCTACGTTGCTGGACTTGTCAACAACCTCTCGGAAGGTGTCGAGCGAGCTCAGAGCCTCATTCAATCCGGAGCAGTTGAGGACAAGTTTGACCTCTATGTGGAATTCACAAACAGTTTTTAAAATGTCAAGTCAGCCGGATATCCTGAGAGCCATCATTCAGAATAAACGACTCGAAATTAACGCTGCAAAGTCGGCAGTTCCTATTGTAGAACTGAGAGATCGAGTCGCGGATACTGTCGCAGCCAGAGGCTTTGAAAGACATATACGCGAACGTTTGGCCGTCAGCCAGACTGCGGTTGTTGCAGAGTGCAAGAAAGCCTCTCCCAGCAAGGGCGTGATTCGCGAGGATTATGATGTTCAGAAACTCGCGGAAAGTTATGAAAAGGGTGGTGCGGTCTGCCTGTCAGTTCTGACGGATGAGAAATTCTTTCGGGGGTCACTGCGCGATCTGGAGACAGCAGCCAGTTCATGTTCGCTGCCGTTGCTCCGCAAGGACTTCATTGTCGATGCATATCAGATTTACCAGTCTCGAGCCAGCCAAGCGGACTGCATCTTGCTGATTGTTTCGGCACTCGACTTGACCGAGCTGATTGAGCTCGGCGCATTGGCGAAAGAACTTGGCATGGATGTGCTTGTGGAAGTGCACTCGCACGCAGAGCTTGAGAAGGCGCTTGAATTGACATATGGCATGATCGGCATCAATAATAGAAATCTGCGCACTTTCGAGACCAGCCTCGAAACATCCATACAACTTTGTCAGCACGTACCTGACAACCGAATCATTGTTTCGGAAAGCGGAATTCATACCGCTGACGATGTGAACAGGCTCAGAAAAGCGGGAATTGAAACCTACCTCGTCGGCGAATCCTTGATGAAAGCCGTCGATCCAGGAACTCAATTGGCTGAACTGTTTCATCGAGATCAGAAGGAATTGACTGAGCTCTGATGAACGGTTTAGTTCAGCTTGTGGATGGTGTCAGTTTCCGGGTGACTTCCGGAAGCGGACACAGCACCTTAACTGATGGTCCACCCGATCACGGCGGACAAAATGCCGGCATGCGACCTATGGAGATGATGCTTCTCGGTATGGGTGGGTGTACTGCTTACGATGTTGCGCAAATTTTACGCAAACGAAAACATGAGCCGCAGATGCTTGAGGTTGAACTCAAGGCGGAACGCGCCGATGATATTCCTCAGGTATTTACGCACATCCATCTGAAATATCGCGTACGAGGAATCGACATCACCGAAAAAGAAGTGCAACGTGCCATTGATCTCTCAATTGAAAAGTACTGTTCTGCAACACGCATGCTTTCTGCTACCGCCGACGTGACTTACGAGTTTAAAATCCTGGATTGAGCATCGTAAATTAGATACAGTTCTCAACAGCCTATTAGGTCAACACCGTGGAAAATTTAGTCAACTGGTTCAAGCGTCAGATCAATAATCCTCAGATCATCATTTTGGGGGTAATTCTGATCATCGTTTTTGCCTTGATCGTCTACGCGGGGGAGATGATGGCCCCGGTGATCGCGGGTATTGTGATTTCCTATATTCTGGAAGGTGGCGTCAAGATTTTTGAAGCGATCAAAATTCCTCGATTCGGCGCGGTAATGGTCGTACTGCTGTTATTCCTGATTCTGGTGCTAGCACTAGTGTTCGGCATTCTACCGCTAGTCAGCCAGCAGGCGCTTCAACTCGTGGCGCAAATTCCGTCGTGGATTGCTGATGTCCAAGCAGCATTGCTCCAGTTGCCTGACAAATATCCGGAAATTTTGTCGGAGCAACAAATTCGAGACTTCATCAAAGCTACAGCAGGATTCTTAACGGAAATAGGGCAGCAGATTGTTGTCACTTTGTCAGCTTCTTCCGTGTTGGGAATCATTACGCTTGTGATTTACCTCATTCTGGTGCCGATTCTGGTTTTCTTCTTCTTGAAAGACAAAGAAAAGCTAACCCTCTGGTTTCAAGGATTTTTCCCGGAAAGGGATCACGGTTTGACGGCAACAGTTTGGGAGGAAGTCAACCGTCAGATGTCGAATTACATTCGCGGCAAATTCTGGGAAATTCTGATCGTTGGCGGAGTGACTTTCATCGCATTCTCCATTTTCGGGTTGCAGTATTCCGCACTGCTCAGTGTCATCGTCGGTCTTTCCGTGCTGATTCCGTTTGTCGGTGCAGCCGTAGTTACGATTCCAGTTGTTGTGGTTGCTGTTGTGCAGTGGGGTTTTGAACCTGAGTTTTTTTATCTAGTGGGCACTTACTTGATTATTCAGATATTGGATGGAAATGTGCTGGTACCGCTGATTTTTTCCGAAGTGGTCGATCTTCATCCAATTGCCATTGTCGTTGCAGTTTTGGTTTTTGGGGGCCTATGGGGAGTCTGGGGCGTATTCTTTGCAATTCCTCTCGCTACATTAGTGCAGGCGATCCTAATTTCCTGGCCACGCAGCGGAATAAAATTTTAGGAGTAAGATCAAAGCGATTATGCAGCCGAAAGTCAAAGGGCGCGGAACAAGTTCAAACGAAACTGGTCGATATGAAGACTGGACCAGAACTCTGGTTGACGATGGATGGTACAACGAACCGCTACCAGCTCTCAAAACAACGGTGGAATTCGACAGCTCCAAATCGGCGATTGCATACAATCAGTCTCCTGATTTGCCATTTGATCGTTCGATCAACATGTATCGAGGTTGCGAACATGGCTGCACCTACTGCTACGCTCGCCCGAGTCACACCTATCTTGGCTATTCGGCAGGTCTGGATTTCGAGACCAGACTCTTTGCCAAACCAGATGTAGCTGAAAGACTTCGTAAAGATATCAGCGCGCACAAGTACCAATGTCGAATGATTGCACTGGGTGCCAACACTGACCCCTATCAGCCCATTGAGCGAAAATTTGGGTTGACCCGACAAATTCTAGAAGTTCTGCTGGAACATCGTCACCCTGTGCAGATCACGACAAAGTCAGCTTCTGTCGTGAGTGATATCGATATCTTGTCGGAGATGGCAGGTCTGAATTTGGCAAGTGTAAACTTTTCAGTTACAACGCTTGATTCCAAGCTTTCTCGAACGATGGAACCCCGTGCAAGTGCTCCGCACAGTCGAATAAAAGCAATCTCTCAACTTACGCAGAGCGGTATTCCAGTTACAATATTCTTTGCTCCTGTAATTCCGGGGCTGAATGAACATGAAATGGAGTCGATTCTAAAATCCTGTGCTGACGCAGGTGCGCGCCGTGCAGAGTGGACGATGATTCGTCTGCCTCTGGAAGTGCGAGAATTGTTTCAAGAGTGGCTGGCGACCAGTTATCCGGACAAGGCATCGCACGTAATGAGTCTGATTCGTCAGGTTAGAGGAGGTAAGGACAACAGTTCTCACTTCTTTGAGAGAATGCGAGGCACCGGTCCGGTTGCCGACTTGATCGCAAAACGATTTTTGATTGCCATCAAGAAGTATGGGTTGGATAATCCTCCAACCGAGTATGACAGTACGCAGTTTCGTAAGGATGTGACAGAAAGCGTCCAGACAACACTGTTTTGACTGAAGCAGGAGCACGAAAAATTCATGAGACCTGGATGTAAATTTATGAACTTTCAATTTCAAGCAGAGATGTTGATATATGGATAGTGAACGAAAAAGTACGCCGTTAGCAATGGATGCAGTTAAGTCCAGAAAAGCGCCGCCGTCTTCGGTGCCGTCTGTGATAGACCGTTTTCTCGTCAATACACTAATCAACATCAGCGGCATCCCACGTATTGAAATTCAACTTTGGGATGGCTCAGTATTTTCAGCCGGCGAAGAGCCTCCCATCGCAGTGATGCGATTCAATAATCGTACGGCTTTTATGAAAACCCTGGCGAACAGAGAAATTGGATTTGGTGATGGGTATTCCGAAGGGCATATCGAAGTTGAAGGCGATCTGCTGAATGTTCTATGTGAAATTTACTTGGCGACTAAGCGTGCAGTATCCGATAAGCGATGGCTCGCAAAGCCGGTGGCGATGCTTGGCCAAAAGAAAGCCAAAGATAATTCTCTGAGGGGTTCAAGGTCCAATATCTATCACCACTACGATTTAGGAAATGATTTCTATTCGTTGTGGCTGGATAAGGAAGTAATGCAATATACGTGTGCATATTTCCCGAGAAATGATTTGTCAATCGAGCAGGCGCAGATCGCAAAATTGGAACACGTCTGCAGAAAGCTGAGGTTGCGGCCGGGACAGACGGTCGTGGAGGCAGGTTGTGGTTGGGGTGGACTCGCACTCTACATGGCGAAGAATTATGGAGTGAAAGTCAGGTCGTACAATATTTCCCACGAACAGATTGTCTATGCGACGGAGCGTGCCAAATCCAACGGAGTACAAGACCAGGTAGAGTACGTCGAAGATGACTATAGGAACATCAAAGGCACATATGATGTGTTTGTTTCAGTTGGAATGCTGGAACACGTCGGGAAGCAAAATTATTCCGAGTTTGGTTCAGTGGTCAACCGATGTCTGACTGCCAATGGCCGTGCGCTGATACATTCAATAGGTCGAAATGCTCCCAATCTGATGAGTGCATGGATTGAAAAACGAATTTTCCCAGGAGCGTATCCTCCAACCATTCGTGAAATGATGGACATTGTCGAACCGTACAACTTCTCAGTTCTTGATGTCGAAAATCTACGTCTTCACTATGCGGAGACGCTAAGACACTGGCTGGATCGGTTCAATGAAAACGAAGAAGTTGTGGCAAAGATGTTCGACGAACGGTTCGTGCGTGTCTGGCGGCTGTACCTTACGGGTTCGATTGCTGCATTTCTGGTGGGTGAGCTGCAGCTGTTTCAGATGGTATTCGCGCGCGGTGTGGATAACAGCGTTGCCATGACTCGGGAGCACCTGTATTCGTCTCTGGATCGATAATGCAAGATTCCGAAAATCCTTGCCGTCCAGAATTAGATGAATTAATTCGAAAAATTCGAGACTTCGTGGAAGAAAGAGATTGGGATCAGTTTCATTCTCCGAAGAATTTGGCGATGGCATTGGCGGTCGAAGCATCTGAGCTGGTTGAAATTTTTCAGTGGATGACGGAAGAAGAAAGCCAGCAGCTAGATTCGAAGCGGAAACAATATGCCGAAGAGGAGATTGCTGACGTGATGACTTATTTGATTCGAATATCTGACCGACTGGGTATTGACCTGCTGGCGGCAGTTGAAAGAAAGCTCGCCATCAATCAGAAAAAATATCCTGCGAATCTGGTACGCGGAAACTCAAAGAAGTACACTGAATATAAATTTTGATTCGAGTCTATATCGCCGAACTCCTGGCTGACGCCCATCTTGTATGCAGTCGCATGCGAGACAATGGCATTCCTGCCCAAGTATTCAATGAATTCTCACACGGCGCAGTTGGTGAATTGCCATTTACTCACACTTATCCAGAAGTATGGGTGGAAAATGATCAAGATGAGGCGAATGCAAGATTGATTGTCGAGAACTTTGAATCCAGAGTTGCGGTTAGTGGGGAATTAATCTGTCCGGATTGCAATCAGTCAAATCCAGCCAATTTTGAGATCTGCTGGAACTGTTCAACAAATTTGTCTGCCGATTGAAAGCAGCTGAATCTTACAACTATGGCACGGCGCTCAGGAACTCGATCTAAAGGAGTCAAGCGCCGCCGTAGTAAATCAGGCATATTGCGGAGTCTGTTGATCCGTTTTGTGGTCTGGAGCATTGTTTTGGTATCGCTTGGAGTCGTAGTCGGATTCCTTTGGATAGACAATATTGTTCGTGATCGTTTTGATCGTCAGTTATGGGAAATTCCGGTACATATCTACAGTCGATCATTTGAACTCTATCCTGGGCTAACGATAACGCGAGATCGACTGGAAAGCCGGTTACAGGGATTGGGATATCGCCATGTCTCGGCGGTTGAAGGAGTGGGTGAGTTCAGATTGAACAGTGAATCTATCGATCTCGTTACAAGGGAATTCACTTTTTGGGATGGACCTCAAGAGTCCCGTTCCGTGCGAGTGAAGCTCAATGGCAGCACCATCGGCTCGCTTACCGATCGTCGTTCAGGTCAGTCGATTCCAGTGTTGCGGCTGAAGCCGCATCTGATCGGAAGCCTGTCCCAGATTCAGCACGAAGACCGTTACCTGGTTCGATTGGGCGATACGCCACAGCTGTTGCTAGCCACCTTGATCGCGGTGGAAGATCGACGATTTATGAAGCATCACGGGGTGGACCTGCGCGCAATTCTTAGAGCCAGCTGGGCAAATCTGACGGCAGGACGAATCGTTGAAGGGGGCAGTACCCTCACTCAACAGTTGATCAAGAATGTCTATGGCCGAGATGAACGGACGTATCGCCGCAAACTTCTGGAAGTTGCTATGGCGCTGGTAGTGGAATACAGACTCCAAAAGCATGAAATTCTGGAAGCATACTGCAATGAAGTATTTTTAGGACAAGATGGGAAACGTGCGATACATGGATTCGGACTTGGAAGCCAGTACCTGTTCGGGCGGCCGGTTTCCGAGTTGAATGTCGCAGAAGTTGCTCAGGTGGTTGGCATGATCAAAGCACCTTCCAGCTATGATCCGCTACGTAATCCAGAACGAGCAAAACAGAGGCGCAAGGTTGTGCTGAATATCATGAGGAGTGATGGACTGATAAGCGATCAGGAATATCAAAATTTCGTGAATTCTTCGCTTGATGTCATTCCTGCACATAAGCGGAAAAAACGGAATTTCGCATCTTTCGTTGATGTCGTACTTCGCCGATTGTCTGACAAAGTTAACTCATCCGACTTGACTCGTGGTGACTTTTCCGTATTTACGACAATGGATATAGAAGTGCAGCGTGCGGCGGAACGTGTACTGTCAACTGAACTGATTGCAATCGAAAAAAAACACGGCATACCGGATGGTACGCTGCAGGGAGGCATTGTAGTTGTGCGTCCAGATGATGGCGAATTGCTGGCGGTAGCGGGCGGCAGGAATTCTTATGTCGGTGCATTCAATCGCGCCATCGACATCCGTCGTCCGATAGGATCGTTAGTCAAGCCGTTAATTTATCTGACTGCGTTCATGCAGGGTAAGAAATGGACACTGAGTACCTTGGTATCTGACAGGCCGGTCACGTTCAAGTTGAAAGATGGCCAGAAATGGTCTCCCAAAAATTTTGATGAAGAGTTTCAGGGTGATATCACGGTTCTTGACGCGTTGGCGAAATCCCGTAATGTGCCTGCTGTTCGGGTAGGCATGACGGTCGGCGTAAAGTCAGTTGCAGACAATTTGCGTAAATTCGGAGCTGATTTTAAAGGTCCGATTTACCCCTCCATGCTGTTGGGTGCTGTGGAACTCTCGCCGTTGCAAGTCGCTCAGATCTATCAAACACTGGCGAATTATGGTTACAAGATTGGATTGAAGGCCATATCGACCATGTCCGCCGATGCTCGTGAATTAACCAGTGCATCGAGCCTTCAGGCAACATCTGTGGTGCCTGCTGATCCGACCTATCTAACTATGTTTGCGATGCAGGAGGCAGTTGCTCGTGGAACCGGACGACGGTTGTTGAATTCTTTCAGTGCAGATTTGAAGATTGCGGGCAAGACTGGAACGACGGACGATTTTCGCGATAGCTGGTTTGTGGGAATTTCCGGAAATTTACTTGCGGTAGTATGGCTCGGACGGGATGACAACAAATCAACAGGTCTGACTGGGTCGTCGGGTGCGCTTCGCGTTTGGGCTTCCATGATGAAACAGTTGAATCTCCAAGCACTGAATTTGAGTTCGGTACGCGAAATTGATTATGTCGACATTGATCTGAATTCAGGACTGATCGCCGCGACCGGATGTACAAATGTTCGGAGTATTCCCTTCTTGCGCGGAACCACTCCTCGAAGACGCGCCAACTGCGAAGCCGAATCCAGATAATGAATTTGATCAATGTCACGGTTGCTAGGCCGTGGCACAATTCGACCAACACAACAAGTACCCAAATCCGAAATTAGAGAATGAATTCGCTTAACATCAGCAAGATTTTAGCGAATTTACTGGATTTTACAGCTCCGATTATCGAAGACAGGAGCAACACGAAGAATTTGTCTGGATTTGCAGGAGATTGCCAACCTGATGCATTGTCCGCTGGCATTTTCGCCACTGTGCAAAGGTGCGCAACCCTTCCGGAGTCGGAATGGATTCAAGCTCGGTTCGAAAAAGCGCCACCCGAGGCGCTCAGCTCATAACAGCAGCGGAAAGCCTCGAATATGATCCAGCGCTTCATCCATCACCTTGCGGTGGCAGGCATTGACTTTCACTGTCCATTGCCGGGCATGGCGTACGATCAGTGCGGCGACATCATACAGACGCAAACGCACTGTAGGAGCACGGGCAGTTGACAACGAATGCGGCAATACCATCCGCATCAAGGCAAACAGGTTATAGGCCATTGAGCTTAACATCAGCCATGCTGCATTGGCATGAAAGTCCCCACAGGGCAATCTGGCGGCGGCGAAATCACTGCGAAGCTCCTTGATTCTGTTTTCGCTCGACTCGCCACGCTGGTTATAAAAATGCACCACCTCGGGGTCTGATAACTCATCCTTGTTGGTTGCAATCGCACGATAAATGTTGCGACCCCGTACCCCTGTTTCAGCATCGCTGTTGATCAAAATGTCCAACTGTGAGTTGTCATCATCATCAATGTGCTTTCTTTGCACAATCAGCGTAAACGCTTCTGTTTTTGTCATCACATGCAACGTGCGACAAACCTGTTCTGTGTCCGATTCACTGCCATCACGATATACCAATGGGCGCCATTCGCAATCTTTGATTTCAGAGATGGTTTCTTTGACCGCACTATCCATCTTGGCACGGATCGCAAAACCCATGCCACTGTCCATCGCATAGTTGATCACCGCGGCTTGATAGCCGGCAGCATCAATGCGAACATCCGATACCGACACACCCTCCGGCAATGCCGACTCACAGCGCTGGATGAACTGTAAATTCTCTTTGTTCGGAGATTCATTGCCTTCTCGAAACTCTACCGCCACCACCTGGTCGGTTTCAGCGATGTGCCCGACCATCGGCGTGTAGCCACGGTGCTTTTTATACGTGTACCGAGCTGCACGCTTGTTCGATTCGATCACCGTAGCATCTATGTCCAAGGTAATCTGCGTTCGGTTGTAAAGCCCTGCTGCAAGAATTGTTTTGTTGAGATTGACCAATCCCTGCATCGCCTGATCACTGCGCCCGGCGCGCCGCAACCAATTGCCCAGTGTCTTGGCCCCAGGCAACTTCCCGCAGCCCAATAGCTTCATCAAAGGCTTTTCTTTTTGCAAATGGCTTACGTCGTCAAGACATTTGCCGCCTTCATGAAACAGCAACATGAAAATATTGAACATCGCGCCTTGACGGTAGCCGCGGTTGCTGCCCGCTACAGGCAATTGCCGATCCGCCAATTGTTCCAGACCAAGACGCTGCATTAGCTGTGCAACGACGATCAAACCGGCGCGGGAGGTTAAAATACGTTTGCTGATTCCAATTTTATGGGGTAAAATCGACATGAGCCTTGTACCTCTGAGATATTTTTGGGCTTCACCCATTGGGTGAAATTCGATTGTTTATGAAAGCCTTATTGTACAAGGCTTTTCTATTGATCTCAGATTTCTAATTGCGGATTAGGGAAGTATGATCAACGGTTAGCTAAAGTTAATACTGTTAAAATAATCATCCGTTATGACTGACGAATACAAACCTTCAGAAGTGGAAGCTTCGGCCCAGGATTATTGGGACCAGAATCAGAGTTTCAAGGTCACGGAAGACCTTGAAAGAGAGAAATTCTACTGCCTGTCGATGTTTCCTTACCCGTCCGGTGCGCTACATATGGGGCATGTGCGCAACTATTCTATCGGCGATGCGATGAGTCGCTATCAGAGAATGCTGGGCAAGAACGTGCTACAGCCCATGGGTTGGGATGCATTTGGATTACCAGCAGAAAACGCCGCCATTGCAAAAGGTGTTCCTGCAGCGAAGTGGACTTACGAGAACATTGCCTACATGAAACGCCAGTTGAAGCGACTCGGCTTCGCATATGACTGGTCGCGTGAATTGGCAACTTGTACTCCCGAATACTACAAGTGGGAGCAGTGGTTTTTTACGCGTCTGATTGAAAAGAATCTGGCATATCGCAAAATGGGAACCGTTAACTGGGATCCAGTAGAACAGACGGTGCTTGCAAATGAACAGGTGGATAGCAACGGAAGAGGGTGGCGCTCTGGAGCAGTAGTCGAAAGACGGGAAATTCCACAGTGGTTCATCAGCACTACCACTTACGCGGACGAACTGCTGGATGAATTGGACAACCTTCCAGGTTGGCCGGAATCTGTCAAAACCATGCAGAGGAACTGGATTGGAAGATCTGAAGGGGTAAACTTTGATATTCCGGTGGAACAAGGTCATCCTCCTTTGCGAGTTTTTACAACGCGCCCGGATACTGTCATGGGAATCACTTATGCCGCGGTTGCACCCGAATACCCCCTGGTTCAGCACTATGCAGAATCCAACCCCAAAATTGCCGAATTCGTAAAATCGTGCAGAAAAATTAACACTTCGGAAGCTGCCATGGAAACCGTGGAAAAAATAGGCGTTCAGTTGCCTGTTCGTGCAATACATCCGATTAGTGGGGAGAAAATTCCGATTTTCGTGGCGAATTTTGTGCTGATTTCTTATGGAACTGGAGCCATCATGGCAGTTCCGGGGCATGATCAGCGGGATTGGGAGTTCGCTCGAAAGTATGACATTGAAATTCGTAAAGTCGTCCGACCTATTGATGGAGATGTTGATCTCGATCAGGGAGCGTATGTTGATAAGACAAATACACGGTCCTGCAATTCCGGAGAGTTCGACGGTCTCAACTTCCAAGAGTGTTTCGACGCTACCGCGGAGTATCTCGTTCGTAACGCAAATGGAGAAAGAGCGACAAATTATCGACTACGTGACTGGGGTGTCTCTCGACAGCGCTATTGGGGATGTCCGGTTCCAGTCATCTATGATGAAGACAATCAGGTACATCCTGTGCCCGATGAATCACTGCCAGTGATTCTGCCCGAAGATGTTGAATTTCAAGGCGTTCAGTCACCCATTCGCGATGATCCCGAATTCCTGAACGTAGAGGTTCCAGGAAAGCAACAGCCTGGAAGAAGAGAAACCGACACCTTTGACACATTCGTCGAGTCTGCCTGGTACTTTGCGCGATTCTGCTGTCCGGATGCCGATGCAAAAGTGGATGAACGCGCCAATTACTGGCTTCCCGTAGATCACTATATTGGCGGGATTGAGCATGCGGTGTTGCACCTCTTGTATGCGAGGCTATATCACAAGCTAATGCGTGACTTGGGACTGATTGATTCTGACGAACCATTTACAAATCTACTCACGCAGGGAATGGTTTTAAAAGATGGAACGAAAATGTCTAAATCGGTAGGCAATGTTGTCGACCCTCAGGAGATGATCGATCAATATGGCGCGGATACCGTTCGGCTATTCATTCTGTTTGCTTCACCACCACAACAGACCTTGGAGTGGAAAGACGAAGCACTGGCAGGCGCTCATCGTTTTCTTAATCGGCTTTGGAATCTCGTTCATCGTTACAGAGCCTCAATTCGCCAGCGGTGCACCGCGAATGGTGAGTTTACACTCGACAGTTTTAATGATCAGTTTGAAGATGCAGACAGCGATGTAAAGGAGTTAAGACTGCTTACACACACTTTGTTGCAGAGAATTTCCAATGACTTCGAGCGCAATCAGTTCAATACTGCCATAGCTGCATGCATGGAACTGGTGAACGGCGTTTCAACATTCGAGGCAAATTCCAGTGTCATTGATTTCCCCGACAGACTGAATGCAGTGGCAGAAGCAGTTTTCATACTGGTTAGAGTGCTTGCACCGATCGTACCTCACATTTGTCATGAATTGTGGATTCGGCTCGGCATGCGCGAGCAGGTGATTGACGCATCTTGGCCAACTGTTGACGAATCTGCGCTGGTACAGGAAAAGAAAGTGATGCCGGTACAGGTTAATGGGCGTCTTCGAGGACAGATCGAGGTAGCTGTTGATGCGGACCGCGACGAGATTACCAATGCCGCGCTGGAAAACCCAGGAGTTCTGCGCCATGTGGAAGGAAAGCCGATCAAGAAAACGATCATCGTGCCAGAAAAACTGGTCAACATTGTCACATGAAACGAGCACTGACAATTCAGAGCCTTACGCTAGTTTTGGCGTTGATGTTTATACTCAGCGGATGCGGTTTTAAGTTACGCGGCACAGATCCATACTTGTCGGAGTCCGACAAGTATGGGTACACCGTACAGGTCAAGAGCTCGGAGCCGAGTCTGCGGTTCAAGCTTGCGGCAAGTTTGCGCGCACAGGGATATGCAGTTGTGCCAAGTGATTCCGAAATTGTGATTCAAATCTTCAAGGAAAGTATCATTGATGACGAGCTCGAACTCCACTCCAATATCGGGTTGCTGCCCAAAACACTGAACTACCGACTTCAATACGCCATTCTATACGGCGACAGCACCAGTGAATATGCTCCGGAGACACTGGAAGTGTCGATGACCTATACTGAATTCGGCAGCAGTGAGGTTGCGCGTAATACTGCAAATTTAGCAGCAAAGGAAAGAATCAGACAGGAGGCAGCAAATCAGCTGGTCGAGCGTCTGGCCCTCGTCATTTCGAAGGAGATGAAAAATTCCCCGTCTGAGTAGATGATACTAACTAGAAAAGCGTTATCTCAGCGGTTGGCAAGGGAATTGGACTATCGATACCTGGTCTATGGAAAAGAACTGTTTTTGGTTGAGCGCTGTTGTGATGTTATTCGAGAACGGGCGCGAAGCCTAGATTATCTTGAACGTGTTTCGCTGACGGCCTCGCCCGATTTTAATTGGAGTTCTCTCCATGATGAGATCAACGCACAATCCCTCTTTTCCTCAAAGAAAATAATTGAGCTCCGACTGCCACCGAGCGGACGACCCGGAACTCAGGGTGCGGAAGCGTTGATGGACTGTCTGCTGTCGCAAGACGAGAGTTCCATAGTTGTGGTTATTGCTGGAGCGTTAGAGACGGGTGTGCGCCGATTGAAGTGGTTCAAGACTTGGGGAGATAGTAAAAATGCACTTGTTATCGACAATCCCGAATTGAATTCCAGGCAGTTTCAAGAATGGATTAAGAATTCCCTTGATCGCCATCAAATTCTGCATGAACCGGAAGTAGTCGATCGACTGGCGTTCTATTTTGAAGGAAACATGCTCGCTGCGGCAAATGAGATTCGTAAACTGATGATGAGTTATGACGGCAATACCCTGACCGTTGAGGAAATAGAGCGAATCGTAGTCGACCAGGCGCGATTTAATGTATACGCGCTGACAGATGCCTGCCTAGCTGGAAATTCAAGTCGTGCGGCACGTCTTTTAAAGGTACTGAGAAACGAAGGGACCGACCCGATTTTGATTTTGTGGGCATTGGCCAGAGAGATCAGAATTGTCTACAAAGTGGCATTTGCTGCGACCAATGGAAAATCCACCAATCAAGTCTATAGGCAGTTGGGAGTATGGCAGGCACGTCAGGACTTGATTACGCGGGCATCGCGCAGACTTGGTTTCAATGGCAGCCAAAAATTGCTGCGCTGGATCGCAAGGGCGGATCGAATTCTGAAAGGGAGAGACGAAGTTTCAGCCGGAGGTTCAATCTGGAATGAGTATGAACGTATTGTGCTTGGAATCTGTTCAGTTAAATAGATTCTTTCACGATCATCGTCGTAATTTCATTGAATTTTATAGTGATCACATCTTTTCCAGGGATTATTCCCACCCTCGCATCACTCCAACAGCAAAATTCGTTTGAACGTCATCTCCTTAATCGGGATTTCAGTCACTGTCATGCCACCACCAAAACTGCTTGGAGTTTGCAAGCCTGTGACGCCCTATAACCAGCAATTATTTTGTAAAAATAATACATTGGAAGAATTTTTCAAACCAGCGTTGGGACAGCAGTGTAATTCGATATTGAAATCACAATTAAATTTGCTGGTTTAGCATATATCAGTTTTGACTTTACTAATCTATGCTGGCAAAATAAGTGGAAGAACTCTGGTTTATTGCGTTGGCAGTTCTTCGGAATTTCTTGAAATCTACGCATTGAGCGTCCGACATTAAATGAATATTCAGACACAACCGAAATTCGATATTGAATCGCACGTGAGAGAGATTGCTCTAGCCGCGCGTGAAGCTTCTCGCGCAGTCGCGCGTTCCTCCACTGAAAAGAGAAACAAAGCTTTGCTATCGGCAGCCGAATCGATTGAATCTTCAGCACAATCCATTCAGAACAGCAATCGGATTGATCTCGAGGCTGGTCGTCGCTCTGGTCTTTCTGCAGCCATGCTGGATCGTCTTGAATTGACGGATGCACGTATCCGATTGATGGCAGACGGCTTGAGGCAGACTGCGCAGTTACCTGATCCCGTTGGTGAAATATCCAACATTACCAGCCGTCCGTCTGGAATTCGTGTTGGTCGCATGCGTGTGCCCCTCGGAGTGATCGGCATTATTTATGAATCAAGACCTAATGTGACGTCTGAAGCTGGTGGTCTGTGCCTGAAGTCCGGTAATGCGGTCATTCTTAGAGGGGGGTCCGAGGCTTTTTATTCAAATCAGGCTATCGTCAATTGTCTGCTTGCCGGCCTGGAGTCTGTCGGATTGCCAAGGCAAGTGATACAAATTATTGAAACTACGGATCGTTCGGCAATTGATGCGCTGATTTCAATGCAAGAGCATGTTGATGTCATTGTTCCCCGCGGCGGCAAAGGTCTAATCGAAAGAATTTCTTCACAATCCAGAATTCCCGTAATCAAGCATCTGCACGGCATATGCCATGTTTATGTCGACGACAGTGCCGATATCGATAAGGCGGTTCCTATCGTGATGAATTCCAAGACACACCGTTATGGTGTTTGCAATGCAGCAGAAACCCTGCTGGTTGCCCGCAGCGTTGCTCGGAAAGTACTGTCCCGCGTAGTGCCGATGCTTATTGACAAAGGCGTCGAGCTGAGAGGATGTGAAGAAAGTAGCAGTATGTTTTCGAATATGTCATCCGCAACCGAGGACGATTGGCATGAAGAATATCTTGCGCCAATTCTGTCTATACGAATCGTTGACGGGCTTGATCAGGCGATGGATCATATCCGTCAATACGGTTCCGAACACACGGACTGTATTGTTGCGGATAATATCGATCATGCCAACAGATTTCTGAGAGAGGTAGATTCGAGTTCGGTCATGGTTAACGCTTCAACGCGATTTGCAGATGGATTTGAATACGGTCTTGGTGCCGAAATAGGTATCAGTACCAACAAACTGCACGCTCGAGGTCCTGTTGGACTAGAGGGTTTGACAATGCAGAAGTTTGTCGTATATGGAGATGGCAACATCAGAGAATAGAATTTGGCTGTAGACAGAATCTTTACTAACCACTCAGGTTTTCTCAGGCTTCCGTTTGCCATAGCCGGTCGTAAGACCGCCATTGCTTAGGTTGCATGAATCCGATTGGAGTATTCGGCGGGACTTTTGATCCGATTCATTTTGGACACATCAATCCGGTGCTTGATGTCTGTAGGCAGACCGGTCTTTCTGAAGTTCATTACATTCCCAACTCACGTCCCGGTCATCGCGGGTTGCCGAAGACTGACGCATCACACCGTTGGAACATGACACAATTGGCACTCGAAGGATATTCGAAGCTGATTGCAGATGATCGGGAGATCAGGCGCTCCGGCACCTCCTACATGGTACCGACTCTTCGTTCGATGCGCAGCGAATACGCATTGCGCCCCTTGAGTTTGATCTTGGGAATTGACGCATTTCTGCAGATCCATCGGTGGTATTGGTGGGCATGTGTATTGCAGCTTGCAAATGTCATCGTGATGAGTCGTCCTGGTTTTCATTTCCCACATCAGATTCCCGGCTGGTGGTCGCGGGCTGTTCAAGATAGACCTCGTGCGCTGTTCGAGAAAATGTCGGGCAGCATCTTTCATGTTGTTGTACCACCGATAGATATATCGGCATCAGATTTGAGGAGAAAGCTTTTTCGTGGAGAGAATGTGGCCGGCTTGCTACCTGAAAACGTGACTCGATATGCCGAAGAACACCACATTTATACTAATTCAGGAGGTAACACCTAATTGGAATCCAACCATATACTTGAGCCGATCATGGAAGCGATCGGAAATGCAAAAGGCATGAACATCAACGTTTTGGACGTTAGGGACATGACAGACGTGACAGATTACATGGTAATTGTTACTGGCTCTTCGAATCGTCATGTGAGATCCATCATGAAAACTGTAATTCAGGAGCTGAGAGACGCAGGTCGAAAGCCCATTGGCGTTGAAGGCGAGCTGTATGCACAGTGGATTTTGCTGGACTACAGTGATGTCGTACTGCACATTATGATCACAGAGGCGCGTGAATTTTACGACTTGGAGCGACTCTGGCAGGAAACTCTCAAAATCCCCACGACGGCAACAGGCAATTTATCGTCTGACTGATTTCTCTTCGGCCACAATCCCTTCGACCAATTAGTAGAGTAGCTTTCGTGTGCCCGAGTCTTTATCTGGCATCTGGTTCGCCTCAGAGATTTCGACTGCTGCGGGCTTTGGGGCTCGAATTCGAGGTAATCCATTCGCAGATCGATGAGTCTGTTGTCGACAATGAAGCAGCCGCTGAATACGTATCGAGACTCGCTGTGCAGAAGTCGATAACAGGTTCTTCCCTTGTAAAATTCATGATTGATGATTTCGTGGTTGTGGGTGCAGATACCTGCGTGGTAATCGATGACGTCAAACTAGGTAAGCCGACAAATCGAGCAGATGCCTTTCGTATGCTCAGAACATTGTCGGGCCGAATGCATGAGGTGTATTCGGCGATAGCGGTGACGGACAAGCAGACTACTCATTGCGCGACGGTATTAACTCAGGTTGAATTCGCGGTGCTGACGCCGACACAGATTGACACGTTTCTGGATAGTGGCGAAGCCGAGGGAAGAGCAGGTGCTTACGGTATCCAGGGTACGGCAGCGGAATTTGTGACACGACTTGAAGGTTCTTGGAGTTCGGTGATTGGAATGCCGATACGGGAGACAGTCAGTCTTTTGAGGGATGTAGGAGTTCTAGTGCAGAACTATGATCAAGCGGCGCAACGAGTGAAGAATGAGTTTACCGAACCGCCGATTTGGGGTGGGCAGTACTACATCTGAGTTAGTATATATACTACTGATATCTACAAGCAGGATCCGTGGCAGTTCGGATGAAGAAACTAACACCTCGCACCAAAGAAATTCTCAACAGAATTCTCGAAATCTCCATGAGAGCTATTGCGCTGGCAAGCAGTGTGGTCGTTTTATTCGGTTTGCTTGCTGCTTTGCTGATAGTGAATTTCAATGTATTCACGCCTTGGCTGCTAAGCGAAATTGCTGAGAGATTCGAAGGCAATTTCTCCTTTGACGATATTGAGTTGGGGTGGCACGAGTCGTTTCCAACCTTAGAAATTCATAATCTTTCGGTAAAGCGAAATTTTGACAGTGACTGGCTTGAGTTTTCTGCTGAAAGCGCGGAACTTCGACTTGCTCAGCCATTTTTCTCACGTGAAGGTTGGCAAATAGCGTACTTCGGTGTCGTCAAGCCGCGGTTTTTAGGGCAGTGGTCGCTTGTAAAGGAGAAAGAAAAACCTGCACCGGTTCAGAAACGTGGTGCAAGCGTACTAATCTGGAGCTACCTTTCTTCAATTCTGCGCATTCAGCAGATTTCAATTCAGGAAGGAGAGTATGACGTAGTTTTGAAGTCGGATAAATTTGACGTGAATGCCTTGGGTCAATTTAAAGTTGAAAGCGATCACGGAAACAATGCCAATTCAATTACGGGTTCACTAGCAACTACTTTGCACAATGAATCTGAAGTTAAATTCAGATTCGATCTTACAGATTCGACAGACGATATGAACACCGTCAAGCTGCACATCAATGCCAAATCTGTCGATGCGGCATGGCTGGCGATCATGAGTGGCGGCCTATTGAAGGAAAGAAATGTTGACATTGCAAACGTTACTACGGTGATTGATGCAGACATTAATGGGTTGTGGCGAGCCGGATCATTGGAGTCGGTTGATTGGGCCGTGAAAGCTCATGACTTAGAGTTAGACGGCACGATTTCCAACTCAAAGGAAACACTTGTTGCGAGTGCAGGTAGCTGGTGGTTAAACCCAGATAAATCTAGTCATATCGAAACCACTTTTGAGTTAGCCTCGCTCGATTTTGTGGCACTATTGAAACAGCACCCGGGCGTGTTTCCGCCTCGTTTTCACGATTACGTGTCGGACCGACTCTATTCTTTGTGGGTATCTCGTGCTGTAGGCAGTTTTTCAGGCGATCCCATTCAATTGATCAAAAAGGAGAGGATGGATAATCTTTTGGTAGAAGGGGATTTCGAAAACCTGTCTCTGGAATATGGCAAGAAATGGCCTCCAATATCCGATGGAAAAGGCACATTTGAATTTCGTGGTAGGCGATTTGACGCGATCTTGGCAGAAGGCACTATCCACGAGCAACCGTTAGGACATACACTGGTCCATGTGGAGGACTTTACTCTGCCAGATCCCTTGCTCACCGTAAATACCCAACTCCCGGCCCCAATGTCACTCGTTTTTGTGCTCTTTGGACCTGAAGGCACTGTCAATCCAGGTAAAACGGAAGGTATTGTCAGTGGTTCGGGTACCAGCGAAATTTCATTAATTATTGAAATTCCCCTAAAAAGAGGAAAGGAATTTAGCTTAAACGGCACTGTTACACCAGTAGATGATGTTTCGGTCGTTACTTTTCTAGGACCTCAAGTTTCTGATATCGAAGGCAAGGTGTATTTCAATCGGGCAGGCTTAACGGCAGGTGAATTGAGTGGAATTTTTCTAGGCGAAACAGTCAAAGCCAATTTCAAAGGATCTGGGCCCTTAGGAAATGTCGTAATAACAGGGAGTGTAATTGGTAATTCAGACGCGCAAGATCTTGAACCAATAATCGGTGCGGTGCTTACTTCCCGTTTGAGTGGATTCTTCCCATGGAACGTCGACTTCGAGGTTTGGCCGGAAAAAAAGAACATTGTATTTACGACATCATTTGTTGGTGTTGAGTCGCAACTGCCTTTCCCTATGCGGAAGGAATCGGATTCGGAAATGCGGTTGAGGTCTATTATTCGAGCCATTAGCCAATCTGAGCGGAGATTTGAATTCGAGATGGATAAACGGATTGGTGGTCAAGTGCAATCGCTGATCAACGGGAATTTTCTGGTAAAGCGCGAAAACCGAGAGTGGGAAATAGATTCCGGGGCGCTTGGTGTTGGCAATGCCAAACCTCCGAATAAGGATGAATCAGGAGTCTTGATTGCTATCGACTTTCCAGCCATTGATATTGAAGAATGGGTGAATCTGATCAGGCAAAACGAAGGAACAAGCGATCTGAGCTTTGCCAATCTGAAATCGGTACAGGCAAAATTTGATAAAGTGTGGTTGGCAGGAAAGCGCGAGTTGAACGCTGTAGATCTGACTGCAGAAAAGTTGGCAGAACACTGGGGATTCACAATCAACTCCGATGAACTTAAGGGTCAGGCCACCTATCGAACTTCCGAATTTCTACGCGAAGGCGAAACTCCGCTGATTGTCGTTCAACTTTCAAAATGTCATTTGGACGAATCTCAAACCGGTCCTTCGAAGCGATCTATGGACCCGCGTGTTTTGCCAGCGATGGAGTTCACATGTTCGGATACCAAGTATGGTCAGTATGATGTTGGAGAAAGTAAAATTATTGCAACACCAACCGAAGACAGCTGGGAAATCACCTCCGCGAAATTCAATTCGCAAACGTTTAACGTGACAGCCACTGCAATTTGGAAGTATTCGAACTCTTCTGTTGTCGATTTTAATTTTAACTCCGTAAATTTTGGTCAGTCAATGGAACAACTTGGCTACCCGGGCACGTTTGATGGAGGGACTGCCAAGGCGTCAGGCCATCTTGAATGGGATGACGCTTTTTCTAAATGGTTGCCAGAATTGACATCGGGCAGTGTCAATTACAGTGCGCAGAGTGGCGTAGTGACTTCCGGATCATGGACAGACCGGGCGGGTGGTGCTACACAAAAGTTTGTTGGAGCTTTAAATTACGAAACTTTGTTGAATCGTCTGTCAGTAGACGTGTCTGATACCTTAAAATCTGGCATTGCCTTTGATCGCCTTGGAGGAAGAGCAAGCATTAAATATGGTATTATCGAGGTGCAGGGGGCGGTACTCGTCGGTCCATCTGCCGACATCGCTGTTCGGGGAACAACTGACTGGATCACCAAACAGCACCATTTGAAGGCCGGTGTCGATCCCAAAATTAGTAATTCCTTAACGACGATCGCTACTTTATTTATAAATCCGGCTACAGGATTATTAACTTATCTTGGAAAGAAGGTATTTGAATCTCTGGAAATCGAAATTTTCCCGCTTCAGTACGAGATAACTGGGTCCTGGGAAGAACCTGACGTCAAGTTGGTCGACGCTAAATTTATGGCACCGCGTGGTTCCAATTGAGTCTGATGAAGTATTTTGCTCAGTATATTTTGCTAGGAGCTTTGTTTGCATCAACTGCAAGTCAAGCTCAAACTGATTTCGAAGTCCAAGTCGCTCGCTACGAATGGCCTCAGCAAAACTCAGCTGATGCCATACTCCAAATTCCACAGTTAAGAAGAGCGATTGCTCGATTCATTGAAACTGAAAATTCACAGTTGATTGTCCGTTATCCTGGCGGTGACGCAGGCAACGAATGGGCGATCCAGCTACATGATAATTTTGTAAGCCTTGGAATTGAATCGAGTCGTATTTCATTGGAACCTGGGTCAGGCGTGGAAGAGACTATCTTGGTAATTGTTTCCAGCGACGAGTATTGACAGTGCCTCGAGTCGCTGCAATTCAGATGAATTCCAGCGACGATGTTGAACAAAATCTTCGATTGACATCTGAGCTGGTAAAGGAGGCGAAAAAACAATCCGCAGTGCTAGCCGTATTGCCGGAGTGTTTTGCAATGATGCCAAAAGACCATGGCCAACGGCTTGGGTGTGCCGAACCTGCAGATGGTGAAGGTCCCATTGTAGGCTTTCTTTCGCAGCTCGCGATTGAGAATCAGATGTGGATTCTGGCTGCCGGAGTTTTCGTAAAATCCGAGCTACCTGAAATGGTTCGAAACACTTCGTATTTAATTGATGAGCAGGGCCGTCAGGCTGCTCGTTACGATAAGATAAACCTCTTCGATATCGTTTTATCGAGCGGCGAGCGGTACGCGGAATCAAGCTACACCACACCAGGCGATCAGCTTGTAGTTCAGTCTACGCCGGCCGGAGTCGTCGGGCTTACCGTCTGCTATGATGTCAGGTTTCCGCAACTTTACAGGAAGCTGGTATCCAAAGGAGCAATCTGGTTTGCCGTACCGTCGGCATTTGCATACACCACCGGGAGAGATCATTGGGAAATTCTGCTCAGAGCCCGAGCGATTGAAAATCACACATACGTAGTGGCGCCTGCGCAGTGGGGAGTACACGCCAGTGGGCGAAGAACGTATGGGAATTCAATGATCGTGGACCCTTGGGGGGACTCTACGGTTTACGACAGAGATGAAAATGGGGTATTGGTCACAGACATCTCTCCTGACCATGTGGAAGGGGTTCGGAACAGATTTGGTTCAGCAAGTGAGTACTGAAACCTTTTAGTCAGTAACTCTGTCTCATGATATACGCTATGCCTGTTCTGCGAATTGCTATAATTTGCTAGCTGGTCTTGCATTTATTAGGCTGACTTCAGTCAGTCTCGAAATCATCAGTTTTGATTACCCAGAACCTGAAACTTCGGGTTCTTTACTTTGCTATGACTGTAGAAGGCAATTTAACTACTGTTAAGCATGAATTTTTAGTGCTATGAAAAAATATATCGACACAGCTCGAACCGCTCTGCTTGAACCCGCCGAAGTCGGCGAACGAGAATTGGATGTGTTGCTCGGGAAAATGGTGGGCAAACATATTGATCACGCTGATCTCTATTTTCAGTATGCCCGGCAGGAAAGCTGGAGCCTTGAAGAGGGAGTCGTCAAATCAGGCGCTTTCAGCATCGACAAAGGCGTCGGTCTGCGGGCGATTAGTGGCGATAAAACCGGATTTTCCTGTTCTGACGATTTGAGCTTGCCAGCATTGATTCAGGCTGCAGTGTCGGCTCGCGGCATTGCACACGGTCTTGGCTCGGATGCACACGCGGTTACACAACGGCAATCGGCAGAAGTACCGATACTTTACCGGCCTGACGACCCTCTAAACAGTTTGTCTGATTCCGAAAAGGTGCGGTTGCTTGAGCGAGTTGAACAGGACGCCAGAAAACAAGATCCAAGAGTCAAGGAGGTTATGGTGAACCTATCTGGCTCGCAGGAGATTGTTCTAGTTGTACGTAGCGACGGAAAGATTTGTGCGGATGTCCGTCCATTGGTGAGATTGAACGTTAGTGTGGTAGCGGAGCACAACGGTCGTCGGGAACAGGGTTCATTCGGCGGTGGTTCCCGCGAATCTTATGATTTTCTGATGCAACAGGATCGTGCTCTTGAATATGGTCGTGAAGCTGTGCGGCAAGCTTTGATAAACTTGGAGTCCGTTGATGCGCCTGCCGGCACAATGGTAGTCGTTCTCGGTCCCGGATGGCCGGGGATACTTCTTCACGAAGCAATCGGACACGGACTTGAAGGTGATTTCAATCGAAAAGGGACTTCTGCCTTTGCAGGCCGTATCGGCGATCAAGTGGCATCAAAACTCTGTACCATCGTTGACGATGGAACTATAGAGAATCGAAGAGGCTCACTCAGCATAGATGACGAGGGAACGCAATCACAGAATACCGTTCTCATTGAAAATGGCATTCTTGCTGGCTATATGCAGGATTTGACAAATGCAAGATTGATGAATCAGGCGCCAACCGGCAATGGACGTCGTGAATCTTATGCCCATTTGCCAATGCCGAGAATGACCAATACCTACATGCTGCCGGGTGCGTCGAGTCATGAGGAAATCATTGAGTCTGTAGACGATGGCTTATACGCAGTGAGTTTTGGTGGAGGACAGGTCGACATCACTTCTGGCAAGTTTGTTTTTTCTGCTACGGAAGCATATCTCATTGAAAAGGGAAAGATTACCAGACCCGTAAAGGGTGCGACTTTGATTGGCAACGGTCCGGACGTTCTCACCAAAGTCACGATGGTGGGCAACAACCTGCAACTTGACTCCGGGATTGGTACCTGCGGTAAAGAGGGGCAAAGCGTTCCGGTTGGAGTGGGACAGCCGACACTACGCGTCGATGGCCTGACTGTCGGCGGCGTTCAGATGTGACATTACGATGACTGCAAAGAGCATTCAATCCACCGTAGATCGCGGTGAGGCAATTGATTTGTCGAATATTGTCAAGCAGGCACTGGATTGTGCCTCGCGATTTGGTGTGGATGCGACAACTGTGGGAGTAGGACAGACACGGGGTTACGAACTTGGTGTTCGCATGGGCGAACTGGAGACGGTTGAGCATCATAACGGCGGAAATCTGACCGTTACGGTGTACATGGGAAATAAAAAAGGCATTTCAACAACGAACGACTTTAGCGATGCCGCGATTGCAGATACGGTGCGGGCTGCCCGTACGATTGCGAAATTTACTGCTGATGACCCCTGTAACGGGTTGCCGCCATCAGATCGTTTGGCCCGCCAGATTCCTGAATTGGAGTTGTATCTGCCGTGGAATGTCCATCGCGACCAGGCGCTTGAAATGGCCCTTGCCTGCGAAAATTCTGCTCTATCCAGTGATTCCAGAATCATGAATTCAGAAGGAGCAACGTTTGGAACTTCTATAAGTGAGTCAGCGTTTGGCAACAGTGACGATTTTCTCATCCATCAACAGACGACTCGCCATGATATGAGTTGCTGCGTTGTCGGAAAATCTGCTGCCGGCATGCAGAGTGATTATTGGTTTGACGCTGTGCGCGACCCGGCATTGCTGGATTCACCGAAATCCATTGGATTAATGGCGGCGAAGAGAACTTTACGCAGACTTGATGCGAGACAAATGAGCACCTGCAAAGTGCCGGTACTGTTTGAAGCGCCCATAGCGTCCAATCTTCTCTCGTGCCTAATCAGAGCCATCACCGGTCCCGCGCTTTATCGGAAGGCAAGTTTTTTGTTGGATAGCATCGGACAGCAAATTTTTCCGCCATGGGTACGAATTCACGAACAACCGCATTTGAAGCGAACCTTGGGTAGCGCTGTAGCCGATGCTGAGGGCGTTGCAACGCAGCCGCGCGATATTGTTTCAGATGGCGTGCTGCAGGGCTATGTTCTTGGATCATACTCGGCGCGTAAGCTTGGACTTGAGACAACCGGAAATGCCGGTGGCGTTTTCAACCTGACTATTGATTCAGGAAAGCGAGATTTCAACGAAATGCTGAAATTGATGAATCGCGGAATACTGGTTACCGAAACTATGGGTTTCGGGATCAATACGGTTACAGGAGACTATTCGCAGGGAGCGCGAGGCTTTTGGGTTGAAAACGGCGAAATGCAATATCCAGTTGAGGAACTGACAGTCGCGGGAAATCTTCGCGACATGTTTCGATCAATTGTTGATGTTGGATCTGATGTAGATTTGCGCGGCAACACGAGAACCGGTTCGATTTTGATCGAAAACATGGTAGTTGCCGGTAAATGAATCGATTCTTTGTTAGTAGATGAAATGACCTGCTAATAGTTTAAAATCTATTCTTTGTTCCCTATTAATACAGAATTTAGTATGCCGATTTACGAATACGTTTGCAGAGCTTGTGATCACGAGCTTGAGATTATTCAGAGTATAAAGGAGAGTCCGCTTACTGAGTGTCCGTCCTGTAGCGAAAAATCTTTGCGCAAGAAGCTTTCTGTAGCTGCCTTTCATCTGAAAGGTACGGGATGGTATGAAACGGACTTCAAAAACAAGGCAGACAAGAAAAAAGATAAATCAGATCAACCTACTGCCGAGGCGTCTTCTGAGAAGAGCGAGTCGAGTTCTGACAAGAAGTCTTCAGATAGCAAAACGACCACTGCAGACAGCGCCTCAAGTTCTGGTGCAACTGCAGCGTGATCCATCGCATACCTTGAACAGTTCCATGCGCACGCACTTCTGTGCGTCAATTCTCGAGTCCGATATTGGCAGTGAAGTTCAAGTCTGCGGATGGGTAAACAGCCGTCGCGATCATGGCGGTGTGATATTCATTGACCTGCGAGATTCCAGCGGCATCGTTCAGGTCGTTGTGAATCCAGAGCAAACTGAGAGTTTTTTGCATGCAGAATCGGTTAGAAACGAATTTGTACTGCAGGTTTGCGGGACACTACGCATGCGTCCTGACGGAACCGAGAATCCTTCCCTTCCAACCGGCAAAATTGAGGTTGTAGCGGACTCAATCGTCATATTGAATAAAGCGGAAAATCTACCTTTTCAGGTTGATGAAGTAGATGCCAATGAGGCGTTGCGTCTGAAATATCGATACATTGATCTAAGGCGCGAAAAAATGCAGCGCAACATACGGCTTCGACATTCACTCATCCGTGAAATTCGTTCGTTCTTGGATCAACGCTCATTTACGGAAATTGAAACGCCGATGTTGACGCGTTCTACTCCGGAAGGCGCTCGCGACTATCTGGTTCCGAGCCGTGTGCACACCGGATCGTTCTACGCACTCCCGCAATCCCCTCAGATGTTCAAGCAGATGCTGGTAATATCAGGTTTCGAGCGATACTACCAGATTGCCAGGTGTTTTCGGGATGAAGATTTGAGATCGGATCGACAGCCTGAATTTACCCAGCTTGATGTTGAAATGGCTTTCATCAGCGAGTCAGACGTGATGAATCTGATGGAAGAAATGTATATTCGAATTTTCGATTCCGTAGGCAAAATTACCCTGCCTGCCAAGTTTCCGGTGCTAACTTACTCTGAATCCATGCTTCGGTATGGCACCGACCGTCCTGATCTTCGAATTAATCTGGAACTCGTTGATTTGACAGATCTGATGGCGAGCGAGGAGTTTCAAGTATTTCAGCGTCCCGCAAATATGCAGGGCGGGCGGGTCGCCGCTCTGAACGTGCCTGACGGCAGCGTTTTATCTCGCCAACAAATTGACGAGTATACCCGTTATGTTGGTGAATTCGGCGCCAAGGGCCTTGCTTACATCAAGGTAAATGATCCGTCGCAGGGAACGGAAGGATTGCAGTCTCCCATTCTCAAATTCTTGTCTGATGCGACTGTTGCGCAAACTGTGAAGCAATGTGCAAGCCAGGCCGGAGACATCATCTTCTTCGGAGCAGATTCCGAAAGTGTTGTCAATGCAGCTCTCGGAGCGTTGCGGATTCGCATCGCAGAAGATTTAGGGTTAATTGAGCCAGGCTGGCAGCCGATTTGGATTGTGGATTTTCCACTCGTGGAATTCGATAGCGATAATCAACGCTGGCATTCGTTGCATCACCCGTTTACTGCACCCAAAGAGGAGCACGTTGACTTGCTTGGAGAAGATCCGGGCGCCATACTGTCCCGTGCTTATGATCTGGTTTTGAACGGCGTTGAAATCGGTGGAGGGTCAATTCGAAACCATCGGCCGGACATTCAGCGCAGGATATTTGAAGTGTTGGGGCTTTCTCAGGAAAGCATTGAAGCCAAGTTCGGATTTTTGCTGAACGCGCTGACGAGTGGAGCACCGCCCCATGGGGGCATTGCCTTTGGGCTAGATCGGATTTCGGCGCTCCTGTCAGGCGAGAGTTCGATTCGCGATGTGATTGCATTCCCCAAAACGCAAAGAGCTTACTGTCCTGTTACCGATGCACCGAACGAAATCAGCAGCGAGCAGTTGAGTGAGCTGGAACTTCGCATCAAATCAACGGCAGCGATTATGAGTCAAGTGCCCGGCAAAGGGGGTTGATCAAACAGGAGCTGGGAATTTGTCGCAGAGTTCAGAACCCTTGTACCGCCGGCCCGAGTCGGTATTACTTGTGGTGCATACCCCACACAGACAAACTCTTCTGCTCAAAAGAACTCCACCCCGTAGTTTCTGGCAGTCTGTCACCGGCTCTATGAATTGGAGCGGTGAAACCCCAGTTCAGACAGCACTGCGAGAACTCAGGGAAGAAACCGGAATCAAAGTCGGCGAAGACGACATCCACGATTGGCAGCGTAAATTCAGATTTCTGATACCAAGAGAGTATCAGAATCGATACAGACGAGAAGATCGGATGAACATAGAACATGTACTATCAGTCTGTCTGACGAATGTTGTAAGCGTAACATTGCAGTTGTCAGAACACACTGATTACCAGTGGCTGAGTATTGAAGCCGCGCAGGATGTTGTCTGGTCCTGGTCGAATCGAGAAGCATTGCTGATGGTGAGCGAAACCTTGCCTGACGGATGATATTGCACCAACTGCTTTTGCTCCCCAATTTACCTGCCAATTTAAGCTCAATTAATTTCTAACGCGGATTTTAGGTTGCTGATTTGCAATATTCACCTGGCATAATAATTTTCCTGTAGGCTACTGGTTCCTATCATCACTTTCGTTTTGGAATAGTTCCGTTACTCAGTTCGACGATGTTTGCAGGTATCTGACAGATTTCTGAGAAATATTGAACCCAATACGAAGTCTCTGTAGTTAGAACATTCTGATTACTGTGTCTTTTATCGATGATTTTCGAGAGTTTAGCTTTGATCTACATCAAGCATTACTACGAGTAGTTTAATATTATTCACTATATGAATGAATATCATTTATAATACAAATCAATTACATTTACGGCATCAACAAAGTCAAACAGTTAAATGTCCAACCTCCCCCTACCACGATCAATTACAAAAATTCTGAATTTCCATCTCAATACTATGCCCGCAGTTGTTCTTTCTGGTGCAAGACAGACGGGCAAGAGTACTCTTGCAAAGGATATCGGCCAAGACACACGAAAATTCTATTCGCTAGACGATATTAATGTTCTTGATATGGCACAAAATGATCCGAAGTCGCTGACTAGCGAATCTGGACTGATAACACTGGATGAAATTCAGCGAGAACCGAAGCTGTTGCTTGCTATCAAGCATGACATTGATCTTAACCGACAGCCAGGTCGATTTTTACTTACCGGCTCTGCCAATTTATTGCTAATGCAGAAAGTCTCCGAATCACTGGCAGGCAGAGCAAGTTATCTGAACTTGTGGCCTTTGACACGACGGGAACAACTGGGACAGGGAAGTTGTGGAATTTGGGAACAGTTGATCGGTAATGATGAAAGAACTTGGATTGACATAATCGCTGCTGATAAAACCGACATGGAAGACTGGCGAAGCTTTGCACGCCGCGGTGGATTTCCCGTTCCCGCAATCCATCATACTACTGTCGAAGAACGTCAAATTTGGTTCAATGGTTACATGCAAACCTATCTTGAGCGTGATCTTCAGCAACTGTCAATTATATCGGCTTTACCTGATTTTCAACGATTGGTTCGAGCGATATGTTTTCGCTTGGGCGGACTTTCAAATCAAACGAATCTCTCGCACGATACTTCAATTCCTCAACCGACAGTTCATAGATACCTAAATTTGCTTGAAACATCTTGTCTGCTCGTTCGATTGACTCCCTATTTCGTAAATCGTACGAAACGCCTTGTGAAATCACCAAAGCTCTATTGGTGCGATGTTGGAATGGCGTTACATATTGCGGGTCAAAATGAACCTAACGGTGTTCATCTTGAGAATATCGTTCTGCAGGACTTGCTAACTTGGCGCGCTGGCAGAATGGATCGCGTCGAAATTCACTATTGGCGTACAACACTGGGGGAAGAAGTTGATTTTATTATTGAAACAGGTGGGCGGGTTTTGCCGGTCGAAGTCAAAGCGAGTAAACGACCGCACATCGGTGATGCAGCTAAGTTGCGGATTTTTCGACAGGAATACGGTAATCTCTCCCGTTCCGGATTACTGTTGCACACCGGTGACGAAATATCTTGGCTTACAGATGATGTGCTGGCAGTGCCGTGGTGGCGAGTAATATGAATGAAGAACCACCGCCGATATCAGCATCAGTTTCCTTGAATTCTGCTGTAGCAAAAGTTAATCTGGCAATTCGCTTGGCAACTGTCTGAACTAGCTCTGACTGGAGCGAAATCCTCACGCAATAACCCGATTTACCTGCCAAGTTAAGCTTAACTAATTTCTAACGTGGATTTTGGGTCGCTCCCTAATCCGCAATTAGAAATCTGAGATCAATAGAAAAGCCTTGTACAATAAGGCTTTCATAAACAATCGAATTTCACCCAATGGGTGAAGCCCAAAAATATCTCAGAGGTACAAGGCTCATGTCGATTTTACCCCATAAAATTGGAATCAGCAAACGTATTTTAACCTCCCGCGCCGGTTTGATCGTCGTTGCACAGCTAATGCAGCGTCTTGGTCTGGAACAATTGGCGGATCGGCAATTGCCTGTAGCGGGCAGCAACCGCGGCTACCGTCAAGGCGCGATGTTCAATATTTTCATGTTGCTGTTTCATGAAGGCGGCAAATGTCTTGACGACGTAAGCCATTTGCAAAAAGAAAAGCCTTTGATGAAGCTATTGGGCTGCGGGAAGTTGCCTGGGGCCAAGACACTGGGCAATTGGTTGCGGCGCGCCGGGCGCAGTGATCAGGCGATGCAGGGATTGGTCAATCTCAACAAAACAATTCTTGCAGCAGGGCTTTACAACCGAACGCAGATTACCTTGGACATAGATGCTACGGTGATCGAATCGAACAAGCGTGCAGCTCGGTACACGTATAAAAAGCACCGTGGCTACACGCCGATGGTCGGGCACATCGCTGAAACCGACCAGGTGGTGGCGGTAGAGTTTCGAGAAGGCAATGAATCTCCGAACAAAGAGAATTTACAGTTCATCCAGCGCTGTGAGTCGGCATTGCCGGAGGGTGTGTCGGTATCGGATGTTCGCATTGATGCTGCCGGCTATCAAGCCGCGGTGATCAACTATGCGATGGACAGTGGCATGGGTTTTGCGATCCGTGCCAAGATGGATAGTGCGGTCAAAGAAACCATCTCTGAAATCAAAGATTGCGAATGGCGCCCATTGGTATATCGTGATGGCAGTGAATCGGACACAGAACAGGTTTGTCGCACGTTGCATGTGATGACAAAAACAGAAGCGTTTACGCTGATTGTGCAAAGAAAGCACATTGATGATGATGACAACTCACAGTTGGACATTTTGATCAACAGCGATGCTGAAACAGGGGTACGGGGTCGCAACATTTATCGTGCGATTGCAACCAACAAGGATGAGTTATCAGACCCCGAGGTGGTGCATTTTTATAACCAGCGTGGCGAGTCGAGCGAAAACAGAATCAAGGAGCTTCGCAGTGATTTCGCCGCCGCCAGATTGCCCTGTGGGGACTTTCATGCCAATGCAGCATGGCTGATGTTAAGCTCAATGGCCTATAACCTGTTTGCCTTGATGCGGATGGTATTGCCGCATTCGTTGTCAACTGCCCGTGCTCCTACAGTGCGTTTGCGTCTGTATGATGTCGCCGCACTGATCGTACGCCATGCCCGGCAATGGACAGTGAAAGTCAATGCCTGCCACCGCAAGGTGATGGATGAAGCGCTGGATCATATTCGAGGCTTTCCGCTGCTGTTATGAGCTGAGCGCCTCGGGTGGCGCTTTTTCGAACCGAGCTTGAATCCATTCCGACTCCGGAAGGGTTGCGCACCTTTGCACAGTGGCGAAAATGCCAGCGGACAATGCATCAGGTTGGCAATCTCCTGCAAATCCAGACAAATTCTTCGTGTTGCTCCTGTCTTCGATAATCGGAGCTGTAAAATCCAGTAAATTCGCTAAAATCTTGCTGATGTTAAGCGAATTCATTCTCTAATTTCGGATTTGGGTCGCTGATTTGCAATATTCACCTCAATCGATAGTGATAAAATAGAACAGATAAAGTCAATTCACTTTTCTTCTTATGGCCGGACATAGTAAATGGGCGAATATCCGGTTTCGAAAAGCCGCTCAGGATAGCCGTCGCGGGAAACTTTTCTCGAAACTTATCAGAGAGATCACTGTAGCTGCGAAGTCAGGAACTTCCGACCCTGAGGGTAATCCTCGTCTTCGTTCTGCCATTGACAAGGCGCTTGCCGCCAATATGGGTCGAGACGTGATCAATCGGGCGGTGCAACGCGGCTCAGGAGATTCCGATGGAGATGGATATCAGGATGTTGTATATGAGGGATACGGGCCTGGCGGAGTTGCCTTGTTGATTGAGTGCTCGACCGATAATCGAAATCGTACCGTCAGCGAAGTTCGTCATGCCTTATCAAAACACGGTGGAAATCTCGGTACCGAGGGGTCGGTATCCTATTTGTTCAATCGAGCGGGTTCCGTTCAGTTTGCTGCTGGAAGCGACGAAGAACAAATAATGGATGTGGCTGTGTCATCTGGTGCAGATGATATCGATACTCTAGATGATGGTTCGATAATGGTGTCAACACCAGTAGATTCGTTTTATGAGGTTATTGAGGCAGTCGAAAAAGCCGGACTGGAGTACGAAGAGGCGAGTATTGAGCAGCGTCCGACTACTTCTCTTGAAATAGGAGATCAATTGATGGAGCGCGTTGTCAATCTGATCGATGTAATTGAGGAACTTGACGATGTTCAGGATGTCTATACCAATGCAACATTTACTGCAGATTGATGGATGATAAGAATACTGGGAATTGATCCAGGCTCTCGGATAACCGGTTTCGGAGTGATTGAGTGCAGACTCGAACGCATTCAGCACGTCGGTAGCGGTAGCATCAAGCTGCCAACCGGTGACTTGCCGGGACGTTTGAGTGAAATCTATCACCAAATTACAGATGTAATCTGTAAGTATGAGCCTCAAATTGCAGTAGTTGAACAAGTGTTTGTTTCTGTCAATCCCCAATCTGCACTGCTGCTGGGACATGCACGTGGAAGTGCAATTGTTGCGTGTGCAGCAAGCGAACTCGAAATTTATGAATATGCTGCGAGACTGATCAAGAAATCAATTACCGGCAGTGGTTCAGCCGCAAAGGAACAAATTCAGTACATGGTGCAGATTTTACTGAGTTTAAAAAAGATGCCCGCCCCGGATGAAGCAGATGCGCTGGCTGGTGCCATTACGCACTATCAGCATATGCCGTTGTTGGACCCGGTACTGAAATCGCATCGTCGTAAAACGCCCTTGCAGCGGATTGCGCCAGTTACTTGATCAAACAGAGCGCGCGTTGTGATTGGATTTCTGCGTGGCTCCATCCGGCAAAAGCAGGCTTCGTATGTCTTGCTGGATGTGAATGGGGTAGGTTATGAGGTCAACGTTCCAGCAGCCGTTATACAGGAGTTGGCTGATATTGATGGACAGGCGGAACTTCACATACATACGCATGTACGAGAGGATGCTCACACGCTTTTTGGATTTACAGGTCAAGCTGACAGGGACTTATTTCGTGTGCTGATAAATGTGAGTAAAATCGGACCGCGAACAGCGCTCGGAATTCTATCTGAAATGAAAGTATCCGAACTCGTGGCATCCGTACAACTTGAAGATCCTAGATCACTTGAAAAAGTGCCAGGCATCGGTAAAAAAACTGCCACAAGACTGCTGTTGGAACTACGGGATAAAGTTGGTCAATTTCCGGTAGACAATTTCGATGTTCGGGACTCGTCAACCGGGGCCAGTAACATCGTACGTGAAGCGACTGAGGCACTGATTGAACTGGGGTATTCTCACCGAGAATCAAGACGCGCGGTACTGTCAATTCGAGACAATGCCAATAGCACCGAACAGGCAGTCGTACTCGCACTTGCTTCTCTTAATACAGTTTCGCCGTGAACGATAGTATTCGACCAATCTCACCAGCGCAGATGGATGAGACTGAGGGGGAATTTGATAGAAGTCTTCGGCCGAAAGTGCTTGGTGAATTCATTGGGCAGAGCAAAACCAAAAAACAACTGAAGATATTCGTCGAGGCTGCTCTCCAACGTGGAGAAGCACTGGATCACGTTCTGATTTTCGGACCGCCAGGTCTTGGCAAGACAACCCTCGCGTACATTATTGCGAATGAATTGAAGGTTGATTTAGTACAGACTTCTGGGCCTGTGCTGGAACGTCAGGGCGACGTTGCAGCGATGCTTACCCGGTTGCAGTCAGGGGCTGTACTGTTCGTCGATGAGATTCATCGATTGAACCCAGTTGTAGAGGAAGTGCTGTATCCCGCAATGGAAGATTACAGAATCGATATCATGATCGGCCAAGGGCCAGCGGCGAAATCGATCCAGCTCGATCTGCAGCCATTTACGCTGATAGGCGCTACAACGAGAACCGGCCTTCTTACTTCTCCGTTGCGCGACCGATTCGGTATCGTGCAGCGTCTTGACTACTACAATACCGATGACATCGCAAACATTATTATGCGTTCTTCAGGAATTTTATCTATCGATACCGACTCTGATGGCGTTGAGGCGATAGCGGAACGCTCTCGCGGCACACCACGCATCGCAAATCGGCTATTGCGTCGAGTACGCGACTATGCACAGATTGAAGGGAGTGGGAAGATTGATCGATCAACAGCGCAGTATGCGCTGGAAATGCTGGAGGTGGATACCTGCGGACTGGACGTTCTGGACCGAAAATACTTACAGATTCTAGTTGAGAACTATCAGGGCGGGCCGACTGGTGTGGAAACGCTTTCGGCTGCTATCAGCGAAGAGAGAGGAACGATCGAAGATACGATCGAACCTTATCTGTTGCAACAGGGCTTCATTCAACGTACACCGAGGGGCAGAACAGCCACGCCAAAAGCGTGGAAGCACCTTGGAATCTCTCACAAACATCATTCACTTCTGTAAATGAACAAATCGCCTTTTAGTACAATTGGACTAACGGAACTGGGATCTTTCTAATTGAATGTCGTCTAAAGAATTTTTCTCGAGTTTTCGAGTGTACTACGAAGATACAGATTCCGCCGGAGTGGTCTATCACGCGAATTATTTGAATTTCATGGAACGTGCAAGAACGGATTGGTTTGCCAGTTTAGGCTGCAAGCCGCAACAGCCAAAGGATTTATTCGGCATTATTTTCGCCGTGCGCTCGGCTTGTCTGGATTTCATCAAACCAGCGAAGTTGGGAGATTTATTGAGAGTTTCCGTTACTCCTGATTCAATTCGTGGTGCCAGTATGACTATATCGCAAACCATCTCGGGTGAACGAGGCTTGCTCGTTCGCGGAAGTTTTCGCATTGCATCACTAGATGCTGTTCGATTGACTGTTCGTAGAATTCCCGCAGATCTCAAGCAAAGGATGACTTAATGGAAGATTCACTGGAACTTGTTCCAACAGCAGATACTCTCTCTTTTATTGAACTGATTACGAATGCAAGCGTTCTGGTTCAATTTGTCCTGGTGATTCTGGTTTTGGCGTCATTGGTGTCTTGGTCGATGATTTTCTATAAGTGGTTTACGTTGAAATACTGGACACAGTCAGCCGATGAATTTGAAGGGAAGTTCTGGTCAGTGGGCGATCTCAGTTCGTTGTACTATGATTGGGAAGGTCGCAGCAAAGATGCTGGATCAATCGCCGAAGTATTTATGGAAGGCTATCTGGAACTTAGTAGGCTGTTGACGCGTCAAAATATAGACAGGACGGAAATCGTCGACGGCGTGCATCGTTCAATGCGGGTTGCGCTGAACCGAGCCGAGGACAGCGTCAATTCAAATTTGTCGTTTCTCGCTACAGTTGGTTCCACTAGCCCGTATATCGGGCTGTTTGGAACAGTTTGGGGTATTATGAATTCATTTAGGGCACTTGGTTCATTACAGACGACTACCATTGCAGCAGTCGCCCCGGGAATTGCAGAAGCCTTGATTGCAACCGCAATGGGCCTCTTCGCTGCAATTCCAGCAGTGATTGCTTATAACCGGTTTTCCTATCAGGCTGATCGATTACTCAGTCGATACGAGACCTTTACCGAGGAATTCCTCAGTATTGTCAATCGCCAGTACGCGATGAGGTAGAGCGAGTCATGAGAACGATTGTCCGACAGCGTAGACACAAGCAGATGAACGAGATCAATGTTGTTCCATATATTGACGTTATGCTGGTTTTACTGGTAATTTTTATGGTGACAGCACCTTTGCTGACGGAAGGCGTGAAAGTCGATTTGCCTCAAGCAAAGGCAAAACCGATCACATCGGACGAAAATATCCCGTTCGTGGTTCATGTCAATAAAGACGGCGCCTATTATGTGAATCAGGACGTTGACAACGCAGTCACACTGCAGCAGATACAGTTGAAAGCGACTGCCGTAAAGCGTGCAAATCCAGACACGACATTTTTTGTTCGTGGAGATGCAAACGTAGATTTTAATTCGGTCATTCAGGCGATGGTTGCTCTGCAGATTGCGGGTGTAGATGATGTTGGACTGGTTACCAAGAATCCGATAGGTAAATAGCTCTGAAGTGAAAAATCGGAATCCAAAAAAATTTGGCACTAAGTCAGTAATATTGGCGCTATGCGTTCATGCCGTCATTGTTCTTGCTATTGGGGTAAATATATATTTCCAACAAGTCATTCCCTCAAATACGCAGAGCAGCCAGCCTACCAAAGCGCCAATTCAGGCGCATGCAATATCCGAACAGGCAATCGAGCAGGAACTTGAACAAATTCGTCTGAAAGAAGAGCAGGAGCGACAAAAGGTATTAGACCAGAAAAGGGAACTGGAAACGGCACGTAAGGAACAGAAGAAGATTGAGCAACAGCGCGAGCGGGAAGAACAACAGCTGGCGATGATTGAATCTCGCAAACTAGAGGAAGAGAAACGCGTACGCGAAATGGAGGAGCAACGACTTAAGCAGGAAGAAGAACTGCGTGAGATTGAGAATGCCCGTCAACAGGAAGCAGAAAAATTGGCTGAGTTGAATAAGCAGCGCGAGGAACAATTAGAGAGACAGGAGCGGGAGCAAGAGAAACTGATTGCGCAGCAACTAGCAGACGCACAGGCTGCGGAACAGAAACGACTGGCTGAAGAGACAAAGAGACAGGAAGAAGTCCGGCAGTTGGCATTGCTGGAAGAACAGAAACAGAAACTGCAGTCCGAACTTGAGGCCATGAATCAGGAGCATTCGAACAAGGAGACTCAGCTAAAAGAATTGGAAAAGCAAGAACAGGAACGCTTGCAGAATCGACAGCGTGAACAGAAACTGGCTGAGCAAAAGCTAGCAGGGACACAGGCTGCGGAACAGAAGCGATTGGCTGAAGAAACAAAGAAACAGGAAGAAGTCCGGCAGTTGGCACTGCTGGAAGAACAGAAACAGAAACTGCAGTCCGAACTTGAAGCCAAGAAAACCAAAGAAGCTGAAAAGCTAGCGCGTGATAGACAGCGCGAAGAACAATTGGATAGGCAACGACAAGAAGACGCTGAAAGAAAGAGACTGGCCGATGAACGCAAGAAGAAACAAGAAGAGGAGAGATTGCGGCAGGCTAAGCTAGAACGCGAAAGATTAGCGAATGAGGAGCAGGAACGGATTGGAGAAGAAGCGAAGCGAAAGCGGCTTGAAAATGATGCGATCGCAGCATTTAACAAATATGCACCACAAATACGACAGAAAGTTACCAAGAACTGGAATCAAGTTACACAAAAATCTTTAAAAACAGGCGTGATCGTCGAAATTGATCGTAGTGGTGGTGTTCAGTCTGTTACTATTACTGAGTCTAGTGGTTCCAATGAATTTGATCGTTCTGTGTCACTAGCCATTAGAAAAGCTTCACCATTGCCGATTCCTGACAATGCGGATTACTATGAATATATTCGAAAGTTTCGTTTTGTGTTTGATTCTACGGAACATTCAAGTTAGCCATGTTGAAAAACTGCCGTAAACTCCTGATCGCAACCGGATTGCTTGCCGTATGCGCAAATGCGTATGCATTGGTAACAATCGAAATCGATGAAGGCGTAGAGCGTGGTGTTCCAATTGCGGTCGTTCCCTTTGGAGTAGATGAAGGAATTGAACTGGAACATATCCTGGATGACGTGATTCGCAACGATCTTGCTCGAACCGGACGATTCGATCCGATACCTCCGATTGAATTCTTGAGCTTTCCAACTACCTTTGAGCAAATCACGTTCAATGACTGGCGACTGATCAAAGTTGACTATGTGGTGATTGGTTCCGTGAGTTCCATGGGTGACGGCAGTTATAAAGTGATTTCACGTCTTTTTGATGCCTATGAGCAAAAGCAGATATTCGGCAATCAGTACATGGCCAAGGCGTCGCAATTGCGTAATATTGCTCATCAGATTGCGAATAATGTATACGAAAGCGTCACTGGCAGCAAGAGTTCCTTCCACAGTAAAATTGCCTTTACGTCGACGGTCCAGTCTTCACAAGGAAAACCTGAGCATAGGCTTTACGTTGCTGATTACGATGGACATAATGCGCAAATTCTTTTGAAGACGAACGATCCGATTCTTTCCCCGACATGGTCACCCGATTCCAAGCAAATTGCATATTCCATTCTGGAGGCGCATCAGACAAAGATTTATATTCAAACCGTGGCTACTGGCGACCGGCGTGTAGTGGCGGAATTTGAGGGACAGAACAGGTCTCCGAGCTGGTCCCCCGACGGGCGAAAGATTGCTTTTGCAAATTCAAACAAAGGCAACTCGGAAGTCTTTATTCTCACTCTTGAAGACGGCACGGTTACGCGGCTTACGAATCATCGCCAAATTGATACTGAGCCTGCTTGGTCGCCAGATGGGAAATATATCGTCTTCACATCGAATCGAGGCAAGAATGCTCAAATTTACAGAATTCAGGCGAGGAAAAACGCTGAGGCCAAGCGAATTACGCTTGAAGGTGAATCCAATTCAGGCGCCCGCTATTCTCCCTCTGGCAAGCAATTGATACTGATTTCCAACCAAGGCAATGGCAATCAAGTAGCGATTTACGATTTCAAGGCGCAATCAATTAAAATTGTTTCGTCAACAAGCATTGATGATTCAGCAATTTTTTCATCAAATGGAGATATGTTGATGTATATAGTGGAAGGCGGGGACAGACACATTAGTATTCTTTCCCCAAACGGCAAGATACAATCACGAATCGAGGTTGCTGCAGGGTCGGTTAAGCAGGTTGCTTGGGAAAGTAAGAATTAAATCAGTATATTTAGAAAAAATCACAGGAGTAAAATTTAACATGCAACGATACACGGTGTTGATTGGAACGCTATTATTTTCACCAGCGCTGTTTGTCGGTTGTGCCAAAACAGGTGTTGACGCAGTGGAAGTCGACCCTGTTGGCACGGATGCGGGTGTGGTGGAGACCTCCAGTGTCGACGATTCTGGTAATGTGATCAAGTCCGAAATTGGTGATGCAGCAGATGCCTCAGATGCCTTAGATTCGGATGCAAATTTGGAAAACCTTCTAGATCAGAAGACAATTTACTTTGAATTTGATGATTCCAAAGTCAGCGAAGATTCGCAACGCATTATTCGTGCCCATGCAGAAGTTTTAAGCGATTATCCTGATGCCAGCGTGGCAATTTCAGGACACGCAGACGAGCGTGGTACCCGCGAGTACAATTTAGCATTAGGTGATCAGCGAGGGGAAGCCGTAAGTGCTTTTTTTCAGGAATTCGGAATTGACAGTTCCAGAATTTCAGTTGTATCGTTCGGTGAGGAAAGACATGCTGTTGTTGGTTTTGACGAATCGGCTTGGAGCTTGAATCGAAGAGCTGAGTTTGAATACGAACTGGCCTATTGATACAATTTTCATTGAACGCGTCTGTGTAGTGCTAGATACTTTATTCTTATGAAATTTTTAGAAAAATTTGGTTCCCGTTGGACAGCAACGGCACTATCGATGGTGTTCATGTTCTCCGGATGTGCACCGGTACAAACTTCTTCAGGTGTAGTTGCGACTGTAGAGACCGTGACAGTTTCGGATGGCGGTGTTGCCTCGACACCATCTGCTTTGATGCTTGCACAGGTACAGGAAATGTCTGACGAAATTGGCACCTTGAGAGACAGAGTGGAAATTCTCGAGTTTGAACTGGATAAGTCCAGCCAGAGGCAGAAACAGCTTTATGACGACTTGGATCAGAGACTTCGCAAATTTGAACGTCGTGATAATTCGTTAGATTCAACTCCATCCCAGCCTCAGACAGGTTCAGGTACACAGCCGGATTCCACTAACGAAGGTTCTCCAGATGCCACTGATGGCGTAGAACCGGTGGCAGTCGAAATTCCTGCTTCGGATGTAAACCCCCAAGTCGTACGCGAAGTCTATGACAATGCCTTCCGTGCACTTCGGCAAGGCAAATATAAAGATTCAATTATTGAATTTCAAGCGTTGATTACTACTTATCCGAACAGCGAACTTGTAGATGATGCCTTGTACTGGATTGCGGAAGCGAACTATGTCACTCAGAAGTATGATTTGGCATTACCTGTATTCGAGCGCGTAATCAGGGAGTTTCCAGAAAATCAGCGGGCGGCTGAAGCGATGTTGAAAATTGGATACATTTACTACGATCAGCAAAATTACGAAGAAGCGAAAATTTATCTGATGGAAGTGATTGATAGGTTTCCTGCCAGTCGGTCGGCTTTTTCCGCTAGGCGACGGATTGACAAAATGGAACGAGATGGGGTGCTGTAGCGGACGACTATAGGCCGATGTATTTCTGTTGCAGTTCATCGTTGGACGCCAGTTCACTAGAACTACCTGACCAGACGGTATGTCCCTTTTCCACAATATAGTGTCTGTCACCGATTTTCATCAAAGATTCAAGATTTTTGTCAATCAACAGTATGGACTGATGATTGTCTTTCAACTGGATGATGCTGTTCCAGATTTGTTTTCTTAACAGCGGAGAAAGCCCTTCCGTTGCTTCATCCAGCAGTAGCAGTTTGGGATTCGTCATCAACGCTCTTCCAATCGACAGCATCTGCTGTTCACCTCCTGATATTCGGTTGCCCTTTATTTTCATGCGAGATTCCAAACCAGGAAACAGCGCAAGCACTTTTTCTACGGTCCAAGGGTCGGAAAATTGGTTTTTGTTATTCGATGTCGCAACCAGATTTTCCATCACAGACAGGTTCGGGAAAATATGTCTCCCTTCAGGTGCGAGTCCAAGACCGGCATTGGCAATTCGAAATGCTGGCCAATCCGTAATGTTCTGATCCTGAAACCAAATGCTGCCAGCACGTGGCTTGATCAGCCCCATAATCGATCGAATCGTTGTCGTTTTGCCCATGCCGTTTCGTCCGAGCAGTGTAATGATTTCTCCCTCGTTGACTTCGATGCTCATTCCGAACAGCGCTTGAGTGGTACCGTAAAAGGAATCTATTTCGCGAACAGACAACATAAGCTAATCGTCTAGTCCTAGGTAAGCACTACGCACAAATTCGTCATTTCGCACTTCGTCAGGGCTGCCACTTGCGATGACCCGTCCATAAACCATGACGGATATTCGGTCTGCGAGTGCAAAAACTGCATCCATGTCATGTTCAACGAGCAAAATGGTGTAGCGGTCTTTCAAACTTCGAAGGAATTTCACCATCTGGGACGAATCTGATCTTCCCATTCCGGCCAGAGGTTCATCAAGAACGAGTAGTTTCGGTTCCATCGCCAATGCAATTGCGATTTCAAGGTGGCGTTGTTCGCCATGAGCAAGTTGGCCAGCTATTGTACCAAGGTGATTTTCCATTCCAACCGACTGTAGAACGCTGATCGCGCGATTCTGGATTTCACTCTCGGCAGACACTGGACGCCAAAGATTGAAGCTATGTCCGTAGTGAGCTTGAACTGCAAGTGCCACGTTTTCCTGACATGTGAATTCTTTCAAAATCGACGTGACCTGAAATGAGCGGGCGAGTCCCATCAACGATCGTGACGGTGCGTTCATTTTTGTAATTGGAGTGCCGTCAAATTCAATCTCTCCTGAATCACATTGCAGGATACCTGAAATCAATGAAATCAGTGTAGTCTTGCCTGCGCCGTTCGGTCCGATCAAAGCATGGATTTCGCCGACTTCAATCTCCAGATTTACATTGTCCGAAGCGTTGACTCCGCCGAAGTGCTTGTTTAAGTTTCGAATGCAGAGCAGAGTGTTATTCACTTGAGGATCTCTTCAGAGCAAGCAAACCGTCAATTCCTCTGGGCGAGAGAAGAACTACGAGTATAAGAAATGGCCCAAAAATAATGTGCCAGTGCTCAGTGATTCTGGACAGCACTTCCGACAACAGCCAAAAAACTAGTGCACCCGTAAGCGGGCCCAGAATGCTGGCCATGCCACCCAGAACAACCATGAATATCAACTCTCCTGAACGCGTCCAATGCATTACATCCGGACTGACAAATTTTTCGACATTTGCGCTCAGCACCCCTGCCAGCGTACACATCACACCGGCAATGATGAAGCAGACTAGTCGATATCGAAACGTTGAAAAACCGAGTACTTCCATCCGAGTTTCATTGGATTTTGCTCCTCGAATTACATAGCCGAATCGAGACTGAATGAGTCGATGCGAAAAATACAGGCAGGCGATCATTACCGCGAATATCAAATAATATCGATGAAACGGATTGTCGAGATTAAGCAGATCGGTACCAAAGTCACTTCGGTCGTAAATGATCAATCCATCATCGCTGCCAAATTTTTCTATGCTGATGGTAAGAAAATAAACCATCTGTGTAAGTGCCATCGTAATCATGATGAAATACACACCACGCGTACGCAGGCTGATTCCGCCAAATATGAGTGACACAAGAACACCAACACCGATAGCCGTGGAAATCTGTATGAATGCACTATTGATGTCGTAATAAGCGCAAATTCCAACTACGTATGCACCAATGCCGAGATAGAGCGCATGACCGAAACTGATCATTCCACCGTAGCCTAGAATCAGGTTCAAGCTGATCGCCGCAATTGCCCAGATCATCAGCCGTGCGAACAGGTTGATGTAGTATGGCTCTTCGAAAACAGTTGCGGCCAAAGGCACGATAGCACAGGCGCCGATTACCAGCGCACCAAGCAGTCTGCGTCGTGAGGACAGGCTGTTCAGATTGATCATAAGGTTTCGTGTGTCATCATCATCAGGTTGTTTGTCCGCCAAACAACCCTTTGGGTTTGAAGAAGAGGATACAAGCCATAAAGATGTAAATCAGCATGGAAGAGATTGCTGGGGCTGCCGCTTCAGCGGCAGTAGACGGAACGAAAAGTGCCAGTATGACATCAAGGAATGAACGCCCAAGCGTGTCAATCAACCCAGTAATCAAGGCTGCAATTAAACTGCCGCGCACCGAGCCAATTCCACCAATGACGATCACCACGAATGCAACGATGATGATTTGCTCACCCATTCCAGAGTTGGCACCCAGAATCGGTGCCATCAACACGCCAGCGAGTGCTCCAAGTGCAGTACCCAAACCGAATACCAGTGTAAACAGAAGTCGAATATTGATGCCTAGGGCATAGATCATTTCCGAGTCGGATGCTCCCGCACGAATCAGCATCCCCAGTTTGGTTTTAGCAACCAGCAACCACATGCCCACTGCCACAACAATTCCCGCCCCGATTATCATCAGTCTATATACAGGATATTCGATACCGAGAATGAGTGGTACCGTCGACGACAGGTATTTCGGAAAGGGTACTGTCAGGCCATCCAGCGGCCAGACAATCTGTACAAGTTGGTTAAAAAACAGTATGAGCCCGAAAGTTGCAAGCACCTGATCGAGATGGTGGCGCTGATACAGAGTTCTGAGTGTTGTAACCTCAGTTAGAATTCCGATGCCTGCAACGATTGGCACTGCAAGCAGTAGCGCAGCGATGAATGAGCCAGTCCACAGAAAGATGGTTGCCCCGACAAATGCCCCTAGCATGTACATGGACCCGTGTGCGAGATTCACCAGATCCATGATTCCGAACGTCAGTGTCAGCCCCGCAGCGAGGAGAAACAGCAGAACGCCAAATTGGATTCCATTAAGAATCTGTTCGACTAGAAGCGTCCATTCCAATTTGGTCTACTCGATATTCGTTTGTGGAAAAACATGGTGATCATTGCAAATACGGGAAGGATTGGTGCTGTTTGATCCATTGCTCGTACTGTGCAATCGTACAACACAAACTGCAAGGCTTGGAAGACAAGCCTTGCAGAATTGCATATTGCTCGAACTGTTGTTTATGGGTAGTTCAACAGTTCAATATTTAATTTACATGAGACAGTGTAATTGCCGGGAATCGGCTGATTACATACTGCACTCACCTGCATAAACGTCCTGATGCATAGTTAATACGGTTTCACGGACTGAAGTTGTCCAAACGCCATCTGCATCTTGAATGACTTCACGACTATAGAAGTTCTGGATCGGAAAGTGATTCGGTCCCATGCTGAATTTTCCTCGAACTGAATCATAATTCGCTTTCTCCAGGGCTGCACGCATACCATCAGTATTGCTGATATCGCCGTCAACCGCTTCAACCGCACTCTTGATAAACATAACTGCGTCGTAACTCTGAGCGGCATAGAAACTTGGATATTTTCCGTATTTCGCCTTGAATCCTTCTACAAACTTTTTATTCGCTGAATTATCTAAATCTGGTGCCCAGAATTGAGTCATGGTTGTACCTAGTACGCCATTCATTTCTGCAGCTTGGAATCTCGGCAAGCTGATCGAATCGATGGTAAAAACTGTAAATAATTCAATTTTACCTGCGAGACCGGATTGCTGATACTGTTTGATGAATGCTGGTCCATGCTTGCCTGGATAGAAAATAAACACTCCATCCGGATTGGCAGCCTTGACTTTTGACAGCTCTGCCGCCCAGTCAATCTGGTCCGGCCATTTTGTCATGTCCTCACCGACGATTTCGCCTTTGAAGGTTCTTTTGACGCCGGTTACCATGTTTTTCCCCGCAGCATAAAGCGGTGCGATGACATAGAGAGTCTTAACACCTCGCTGATTCAGAACTTCTCCCATCGCCATTGGCGTCTGGTCATTCTGCCAGGAGATATTGAAAAAGTTTTTATGGCATCCCTTGCCAGCGAGAGGCGAGGGGCCAGCATTTGCGCTGATCAGGATCTTTCCGGAATCCAGTACCGTTGAAGCGGACGCAAGAAGTACATGCGACCAAATATAGCCGAAGACCAAATCAACTTTGTCTTGTGCAAGCACGCGCTCTGTGGCTTGTTTCCCCTTTTGCGGGTTAAATTCGTCATCGGCGTAAACGACTTCAACGTCAGCCGGACCCATTTTGTGGTTGATATGTTCCAATGCGAGCTCTACTGCATCTCTCATATCATTTCCGATTACCGCGGCAGGTGTACTGAGAGTCGTAACGAATCCAAGCTTTACCGATGCCGAATGTGCGTTTGCTGTAATAAGCAGTAAACCGACTGCAACAGCGGTGACAATTTTTTTGATCATTGTAATTTCCCGTTTATTGGAGCTATAAAAATTAATTTCTAATCCGACCGTCCCTAATTCCCAATTGGCTACGTTGTTTGTAACCGTTTGAATGACAGAAGATCTGTAATGTTATTATTTTACTTTTAGTTGAACGATTCAAGTTTACACAATCTGGATACCGTGAATCTGAAATTTAAACCACATCAGCAGGATTTTTCTTAGAAAAACCATCAAGCATGCTGATCAAGCGCCCAATCAACATGCTCGCGGACCAAGTCTGAAGAGTCGTTCTTTCGAGACTTGAGCGCATCAATCACATCTGGAGTTGAATCTGCATTGCCTAATGCGATAGCAATATTTCTGATCCAAAGTTCATAGCTCACCCGTCGAATTGCTGAGCCTTCAGTGTTGCGTAGAAATTCCTCTTCGGTCCAGCCAAAAACCTCGCTTAACTTGATCGAATCCAGTCGATTTCTCACGTGAAACCCAGGCTCTTCCGTGTTGCTTGCAAATCGATTCCAAGGGCATACCAATTGACAGTCGTCGCATCCGAAAATTCGATTGCCGATTAAGGGTCGGAATTCTAGGGGAATAGACCCTCTGTATTCAATTGTCCAATACGAAATGCATTTGCGTGCATCAACTATATAAGGTGCAACAATTGCATCAGTGGGGCAGGCGGATATGCAAGACGTGCAAATTCCGCAGTGGTCTGTTTCTGGAGAGTCGGCCGGAAGCGGCAGGTCGGTATACAGTTCTCCCAGAAAGAACCAGGAACCAGCACGTCGGTTCAGCAGATTGGAGTGTTTCCCGATCCAGCCTAAACCGGCTTTCTGAGCCAAAGGCTTCTCCATGACTGGCGCACTGTCGGTGAATGCCCTGTAGTTGAACCGGCCTATCTCACTCTGCACTTTGCGCGCAAGTTTTTCAAGACGTTTTCGAATTAGCTTGTGATAGTCTCGTCCGGTTGCGTAGCGAGAAACAAACGCGAGAGTGGAATCTTCAAGGGTATCTGCAATATCTCTTGAACGTGGCGGAAAGTAATCCATGCGAACAGAGATGATTCGAAGCGTCCCGGGAATCAGTTCGGTTGGACGCGTTCTCTTTGTGCCATGGTGCTCCATATACTGCATGTCGCCATGCATCCCTTGCGTCAGCCAGTCCTTTAAAATATTTTCGGCGTGTATCAACTCCGTGTCCGCAATTCCTACTTGCTGAAATCCGAGTTCCTGTCCCCAGTCTTTGATCTTGATTGCCAGGCCTTTTAACTCTGATTCAGTGAGCGACATGGCATCGTCCAGCATCTATTGTTCCAGTTGCCCAAAGCAGGTATTGTCGGGTGGAGAGCAGTACAGGCAGTCGAGAATGGATGGAGATTGTGAATTACTTCGGTTTTACTGAAGCAGACTCAATTTCAGATCGAATTTCTTTTTCGTGCTCATTAATATCTGGCGGTGGACGACGGATCGGCAGGTCTCGCCCGGTATGCAATATCGGATGGGCAAATGTTTTCGTGACTGTACCGCCAGGCAGCTCAAGCTGCTGCACCCATCCTTGATCTTCAACCTGGACATCACCTAAGACATCGCCATAGTGATTAATTGGCGCGGTTGGCACTCCAGCGTCTCTGAAGCGCTGGTACCAGTAATCTGCAGAATTGGCAGCAAATTCCTGCTCCAGAATTTGTGCTAGTTCCCTTTGATTTTTAGCACGTCTGGCAGTACTTGTAAATCGTGTGTCGCCAGCGAGGTCCGGGCGTTCAACTACGTTACATACAATTTCAAACAATCGTTGATTGCCAGCTGCCATGACAAAATAGCCATCCGATGCTTTGAACGCCTGATAAGGGGCATTTCTAGGATGGCGCGACCCCAATCGTTGCGGATTTTTTCCTGTACCGAAATATTCGCTTACCTGCAAAGGTGCAATTCCCAGACTGGAACCAAGCATGGAAGCATCGATGTGAACACCTTTGCCAGTAGATTGCCGCTCATACAACGCTGCGGCTATATGAAACGCTGCATACAGCCCAGTTGCAAAATCACTGAGCGGCACTCCACACTTCACCGGAGGTTCTCCTTCTTCGCCAGTGACGCTCATAATTCCTGAAATTGCTTGCATGGTCACGTCAAACGCTCCTTCGTGAGAACGCGGACCCGTTTGGCCGAAGGCTGATATCGAACAGTAAATCAATTCTGGACAGATAGTTGAGACCGCCTCGTATCCGAGTCCGAGGCGATCCATTACACCGGGACGATTGTTTTCGAGCAGAACATCTGCTTGGCGGACAAGTTCTAAAGCTGTTTGGAGATGTTCTGGAGATTTCAGATCCAGTACGATGGCGCGCTTGTTTCGATTGACGGAAGCAAAGTTCTCGCTAAATCCTCCCGAGATTGGTGGCCATTGCCGCATGGCATCTCCGTTCGGAGGCTCGATCTTGATTACATCGGCGCCGAGGTCTCCCAACAGCATTCCACAGAAAGGTCCTGCCGCAATTTGGCAGATTTCGATAACTTTTACACCGGAGAGCGGAAGCTCGACTCCATTCGTGGAATATGCACGGCTTCCGAGTCTATCTGAATTGTCGGGTTGCATAGACTCAATATGTTCTGAGAGAATCAAGCCTCGGCACAATCGTTTAAAATTGTACCGAGGCAGGACGATTGTGTACTAGGATGGGAAATTGTAAGGCAAGCTTCGGGCTCGCAGAAATTCTCCTTCCGTAGAATCGCTGTAAACGATTTGCTCGTTGCGGAACTTTGACATATTGGCGAAAATTTTCGCGCTAGAGGCGTCATTCGCAACCTGATCAGCAATTATCTCGCCGACTGCGTTGCCGATTTTGACTAGGGCTTCATCCGGTATAACCTTGATGATGACTCCCTCGTTCTGAATCAGGTCCTGCAATATAGGTGCCGAACGCGCAGTGAATTCTGCCAGAACATTGTGCGTGGTAGAGTATGCACACTGCCTGACTATTGCCTGCAGGTCACTAGACAAGCTATCCCAAGCAGTCGGATTGATAAACAGATCAAGTGAGGTATTGGGCTCATGGAATCCCGGAGTGTAATAGTACTTGCCATATCGGTGAAAACCCATAGAGGCCTCTCCATATGGATTGTTCCATTCAACCCAGTCCACTGTACCGGAGGCAAATGCTTGTGCGACTTCACTGCCAGGTAAATTGATAACTGTGGCTCCCACAGCAGACATGGCGGCACCGCCAATGCCTGGCATACGCATTTTCAAGCCTTGGAAATCTTCAAGCGTGTTGAGATCTTTGCTGCTGTAGCCAGGATGCTGAACACCGGTGTTACCACACAGAATGAATCGACAGCCAAGTTCCGCCTGATACAGCTCGTCGCATAGTTGCGCACCTCCGCCGTACTGATACCAGGCGTTGTATTCCTGAGCAGTCAAACCGAACGGAAAGTTGCTCACCAACTGGGAGGCGACTGACTTTCCTTTCCAGTAATATGGGGCGCCGTGTCCCATTTCAACGGTACCGGCACTCACGGCGTCAATGGACTCAAAAGCTGGAACGACTTCGCCTGAAGCGTAGAGTTTTACTTCCAGTCGGCCACCGCTGCAAGCAGTAACTTGATCCGCAAAATACTGGGCACCAGTACCCAAGCCCGGAAAATTTTTAGGCCAGGTTGTAATCAAGCGCCACTGTTTGCGGTCTTGCGAGATTGCAGGAGCGGCAAGTGCAGCGGAAGCCACACCTGCTGCAGCTGCGCCTGATTTCTTGAGAAAATCTCTTCTTTTCATATCTATCTCCAATTTAATTCTTTAATGCCAATATTTTTGGCAATCTTACATCGGCAAACGACAATTAGAGTGATTTGCCTGAATACACAACATCCCTGTCCGTATTTTATATATACATACAAATGGAACGAATAAGCAAATAAATTTTGAATAAATCGATGGCAGAGAATTCGATAAAGGCTCTGAATTCCGGTAATCCGTGCCAATTACTCGTGTATTTGGTGCTGCGATGGACTCAGTAAGGACGCAATGGCAATAACAGCTAACCTAATAAAGCTTTGGGCAACCAGGTTGCAAGACCTGGGAAATAGGCAACAATACCAAGTGCAACGAGTTGCAGAACAACAAATGGAATGACTCCCCGATAGATTTGGCTTGTCTTGATTCTTGAGGGTGCCACGCCACGCAGGTAAAAGAGCGCCCATCCAAACGGTGGTGTCATGAAACTTGTTTGAAGGTTCAAACCGATCATGATGCCAAGCCATACAGGGTTGACGTCCGCTTTGAGCAGCGCAGGGGCAATAATCGGCACGACAATGAAGACAATCTCGATGAACTCAAGAATGAAACCAAGCAGGAAAATCAGCACCATTACGAACACCAGTGCAGTAACTGACCCGCCCGGTAGTGAAAACAAGAACTCTTCAACGACTTCATCGCCTCCAAGTCCCCGAAAGGTGAGCGAAAATATGGACGCGCCGATTAAAATTCCGAAAACCATGCAAGAGATGCGAGTCGTACTACGAACTACCTCGCCAAGAATCTTCCAGTTGACCATCTTGCGCGTCGCAGCAAGCAGCATGGCACCGACAGCGCCAAATGACGCCGCTTCGGTTGGAGTTGCCAGCCCCCCTAGAATGGATCCAAGAACTGCCAGAATCAGAAACAAGGGAGGAATCAGAACTTTCACGATCTGCTGAAAGAGGTGACTTCGATCCATGTTCGAATCATAGTAAGCCGGGGATGAATTCGGACGATAGGCTGCGACTGTGAGTTGCCACAAAATATAAAGAACAACAAGCACCAGCCCAGGTAGGACCGCTCCAGCGAACAGGTCGATGACCGAAAAAGGCTGAATAATATAATTTCCCATCGCCAGCTGGGCTTCGCTGTAGATTCCCGACAGAACATCTCCCAACAAAACCAGCACGATAGACGGCGGAATGATTTGCCCCAGAGTCCCTGCAGCACAGATGGTTCCGCAGGCGAGTTTGGGGTCATAGCGTGCCTGAAGCATTGTCGGCAGGCTCAGCAATCCCATCGTCACGACCGTAGCCCCCACTATTCCGGTGGTCGCTGCGAGTAGCATTCCCACCAAAGTGACAGAAATTCCAAGCCCTCCACGCACCGCACCAAAGCACTGTCCCATGGTCGTCAACAATTCTTTGGCGATTTTGGATTTCTCGAGCATGACGCCCATAAAAACAAACAATGGCACTGCAACCAGAATTTCGTTGGTCATGACGCCGAAAAAACGAGAGGGCAGAGCATTGAAAAAAAGCATGTCGAAAGCGCCCATCGACTGTCCGAGAAAAGCGAACAGCACTCCGACACCGGCCAGCGTAAACGCCACCTGATAGCCAGCCAGCAGTGCACCGCATACCGTGAACAGCATCACCATGCTGAGTACTTGACCGTTATCCACCGCTCACCTCGTCGAAATTTTCTTCAGATTGCGCTATAGATTGGCCACTGATCAACGCTTGGGAACTGCGAATGAGAATTGCGACGGCTTGCAGGAAAAGCAGAGTGAAGAACAGCAGCATTGTCGTTTTGAATAAAAACAATCCTGGCATCCCACCGGCTTCGCGGGAAACTTCCAACCGCTCCCACGAAAGCAGAACGTACGGTATCGTATATTTGCCGATTACGTATAAAGTTGGCAGCAACAGGAATAGGGTGCCAAAAATATCAACCAGTGCCTTATAGCGAACGCTGGCTGTTCGATAAATGATGTCTACGCGCACGTGCCCGCCAGTCATCAGTGTGTATGCCATGGCAACCATAATGATGGTTCCATGCATCCACACATAGGTTTCCTGAAACCAGACCCATCCTATACTGAATCCATAGCGTAGCGTTGCGACTGAGAATGTGACTACCGCCATGGAAAGCGCAAGCCACGAAACCGCATGCCCGATCCTTCGATTAATGGAATCAATCGCATCGGCGATGCGATTCAGAGTGGGTAGTAATGCAGACATAAAGCGGTAATGGCTGTCGGAATCAAACAGTTATTGTTAATGATTTCCGAGCTGTTGGAGCAATGCCTTTGTCAGCGCTGTCAGGCGATCTGTCGGATTTTGCCCTTGGATTGCTTTTTTTGTTGAATTTCCGCCTGTTCGCTCTGCTGCATCCGCGAAAACAGTTGGCGAATTCGCCTCAGAGCTTTGTCCGGTTTCAGAAACACCTCAAAGTACCCATTGTCCTCGAAGTCGAACATTTCCTGCTGTTTTTCCAGTGCCCACAAATCTTGTGCTACGACTTCAGGAAACATTTCGGCCACTCGCTTGGCAGTAGAAATGCTTGGATCGCCTTTGGACATGTGATGCGACTTGCAATTGACACACCAGCGCCAGATGTGGTGAGTGTCGTCAACTGGTGTGTGTGTGTGAAATAGGGTATAGCCTCGAATCATGTCGGAATTCCCAAGTTGATCGGGCGGGGCTACGCGCATCTCCACCCGCGTAAAGCCGGGGCTGGTCATGCAGTGAGTGTGTTCGCGGTCTACAATGTCGTAGTTGAACCAGTCTTCCAGAAACGGCGGCTGTTTATACCCGGAGGTTTCTCGAATCGTCTTGACGAACCTGTTTCCATTCTCCTCTCCTTCGACGAGCTGCACTGGGATGCGGCTGTTGTCAATATCGCCAATATTGCCATCGTGCAATGGATAGAAGTGCGAAATATCCATCAGGTTTTCAATCAGCAGCAGATAATTCGCTTTGACGTGCATTGGGTCCGAATGAATCGACTCCCATTCTCCGGATGTAATTTCAGGCGTCGGTGGCGGGCTGACATGCGACGATTTCTCAGGCTCTCCCGGCCAGACCCACACAAGACCTTCTTGCTCTATGACCGGATAAGATCTCAACTGTAGCTGTACTGGAATTTTTCCGTCGGGATGGGAAGGTACGGCAACGCATTTTCCTCTGGAATCGTAACAAAGTCCGTGATAGGCGCACTCAAGAGTTCCGTCAGGCATGATTTTCCCTTCTGACAACGGCATCCGTTTATGCATGCAACGGTTGTCAAAGGCAACTACTTTTCCATCCTCAGTGCGCCAGGTGAGAATGGGTTGGTCACAAATTTTATGACCTCTTAGCTGATTCGTTTTGAACTCATTCGAGAATCCAGCGACGTACCAAGCATTCAGTATGTAGTGATAAGGAATCATTGCTCAACCCCAGTCTAGTTTTGATTTTCTTGGATTCTCCAATAAAGGTTAGCGAATTTGGAGTTCCCGTGCAATCATGCGTCTACTTATTATTCCGCACATCCGTTATTGTTCTTCATGTAGATTGCAGTATTTTAAAAAGACACTTATACAATATTGTGCATTCGATTCTTGTTACCAGCTTTGTACATCCGGTAAAATTTTAAATACGCGGAAGATTTCCCCTGAGACAGTCTGTGTCTAGAACAATCTCTCTTTTACCTATTCAAGAATCATCCTCTCCTGGGTAGTATTGCGGAACGAACGTTTGATCGGACATTGGCGGCCGAACATAACCTACACCTTCCCTTCGCTCTGGCAATTCTATCGGTTCTGGCGTTAGATCTTCGTACGGAATCATGCTTAAGAAATGACGAATACAATTGAGTCGCGCATGCCGTTTATCATCTGCATTGACTACATACCAAGGAGCTTGTTTGATATCGGTGTGTGCGAACATTTGATCCTTCGCTTTTGAATATTCCAACCACCGAGTCCGCGATTCAAGGTCCATCGGCGAAAGTTTCCAACGCTTGTGCGGTTCAAGCAAACGACTCTGAAACCGCTTTTCCTGCTCTTCGTCAGCAACTGAAAACCAATACTTGATCAAAGTAATTCCCGATCTCACCAGCATTCGTTCAAATTCGGGACAAGTACGCATGAATTCGCGATAGTCCTCCTCAGTACAAAATCCCATTACGCGCTCAACGCCAGCTCGGTTGTACCAGCTTCGATCGAACAGTACAATTTCACCAGCAGCTGGGAGATTGGCGCAATACCGCTGGAAGTACCACTGTGTCTTCTCGCGTTCCGTCGGTGCGGGCAATGCAGCGACCCGACAAATCCTAGGACTTAAATGCTGTGTAATTCGTTTAATAACTCCGCCTTTCCCAGCAGCGTCACGGCCTTCAAATATAACAACTACTTTCAGACCATTGTTTTTCACCCATTCCTGCATTTTTACAAGTTCAAGTTGCATTCGAAAGAGTTCTTTTTCGTAAACTGATTTCTTGACACGCTTACCTGAAGAGGTATTCGGAGTCGAGTCGTCTTTATCCAGTGCGTTCATACAAATTTCCAGAGTGGAATCAGATTTAATTCAGTCCAGTATAGCATTTTTACTACGAAATCACGTTGGCTCGGTATAGCCGTGGCAACTCTCATTATGAGTTCGCCATTGAATATTCACCTTGTTGTGTTTTTTGGATTATCGGTTTTGAAACAAGCCCTGAGACTGGTGATGTGAGTAGTCAGGGTGGTGGTTGTAGTGGACGGGTGAATGCGGCTAGCAGTTTCCGCTAGTCTTCAAAGTAAGTGAAATTGTTAATGATATCCAGCGTCACAAAAAAGCGATGTCACGGAAGGAGCATTGTGTGTTGGCACCGATGCGAGGGTCTGGAATCTGTTGAAACACCCCCGTAATTATTGAGTAGTGAATTGACCATTAGTTTCATGGTTGGAGCGTACATTAGATTAAGCTTCAATGTACAAGTGGTTATAATCAACCACTTACATGCGATTCAATCTATGGCTACGCAAAATATCTCCAAAATGAGGATTGCTGCTGATTTTCTGGTGCATTTGATGTTGTCCAGACTTGCTTGTTTCTCAAACAGATGACATTGAATTCTTATTATCCGTAACCTTTCAAAAGCTTTGTTCTTTCCTCAATTGCAATGCCATAATTGGAGAATTCAGCAATCGGTGGCTGGAACAAGTTGGAACAAAGGGATCAATTTCAACAACCAATTCGCGAAGTGATAATATGGCAAGAGTAAAAGACATTGAACTCCATGAAGTACCGGATGAACTAAAGGACATCTATACGAAATTCTCCTCTGACTACGGGCCATTTGCCAATCAGGTTAAAGTATTCGCACATCGTCCGCCAGCACTGAAGCATATTATGGGAATGCTGTTGGAGCTTGCCGATGATGCATTGCTGCCGAAACGTTACCTTGAAATTGCGTTGGTTGTTGTATCCAAGTTGAATGAGTGCGATTACTGTGTTACTCATCATGCACCGAAACTGATTGGCGAAGGCTTTTCTTCAGAAACCGCTGACAGGATACTCGAATCGAACTGCCCAGGTCTGAACCAAGTTGAACGATTGGTAAGAGACTACTCGATTCAGGTAACACAGAATGCCAATCGGGTTACCGAATCCACGCACATTAAGTTGCGAGAACATTTCAGCGAAGCACAAATTGTCGAACTTACGCTGCGAATTGCGCTTTGTGGATTTTTCAATCGCTTTAATGATGCCATGGGAATTGAGACTGAAGACGATGCAATTTCCACAATGATGGCAGCTGAATCCTAAAAAGACTCTACTGACAGAATCAGGGCGCGAATACATGTCGGCACTCAGAAAAATCAAGGTTCGAGTCAGGACAATTCACTATGAAGCGGAAGATATTCGTAGTTATGTGCTGATGGACCCTGATGGGGCGCAGTTGCCTGAATTTAAAGCGGGAGCGCATATCGATCTGCATCTCGAAAATGGATTGATTCGCCAGTACTCGCTTTGTAACCCGTCATGGGAAAGACGCTTCTACCTGATCGGCGTACTGCTGGAACATCCAGGAACAGGCGGATCGGAGTATATCTTCAACAATGTTCAAGTAGGTGACATGCTGGAAATTTCAGAGCCCAAGCACTTGTTCAAATTGAGTCCGAGTGCGCAGCGACATCTGCTGATCGCCGGTGGAATTGGAATTACTCCTATTTTGTCAATGGCATATACGCTTGAACAAGAAAAAGCAGATTACGTATTTCACTACTGCACCAGAGCGCCGGAGAAAACCGCCTATAGAGAAGAAGTTGAGAAACTGGTTCGGCATGGCAGCCTGCAGTTTCATTTTGATGGCGGTAACCCGGAGAATGGACTCGATCTGAAGGCGACGTTGCAACAGTACCAGGATGGCACACACTTATATTACTGCGGACCTGTTCCCATGATGAAAGCTGTCAGTGAGGCGTCTGCACACTGGCCATCTGGAACTGTTCATTATGAATATTTTTCTGCCGAAGGATTGGAGGCGGCTCCTCCAGATTCTCGAGAACCCGACGCGGAATTCCAGATCAGACTCGCCAGTAGCGGCAGCGTGTACACAGTGCCGGCACACAAGACAATTGTTGATGTTCTGATGGAGAACGGCATCTTCGTAGATACCTCCTGCGAAGATGGTTTTTGCGGTACCTGTTTGACGCGATATCTGGAGGGGGAACCTGAACACAGGGATGAAATTCTAGATGATGAAGATCATGAAGAATACCTGCTGATTTGTTGTGCCCGTTCTCGTTCACCCGAGTTGCTGTTGGATCTGTAGCAGTTTGGTCCGTGTATAGCGTTCGTATCCGAACGCTGCCTGTTATCCCAGCTTTTACGAAGCACATGTGTTGGTGTTTACTATTCTGTGTACGTAACGTTAAGTTGAAAACGTCTAATCATACTGATCAATACAACTGCATATTCAAACTGTTGCCAACCGGTGTTCGATGCTGACGTGGATTTGATCAGTGAGCGCATATTCTGTGGTGATATAATTAATCAAGCTTTCCAGCATTGCGAAATAAGCAATCGATAAATGGTTTTTAGCGCCTGAATTCGTGGTTCCGCAGCCAATTCATACTAGTTCTCAATCGAAGTCTCTCGACCGTATTGTCATACGGAAATTTGGATTGTCTGGTTATGAACTCATGCGTCGTGCAGGGGAAGGGTCATTTGGAATTTTTTACCATAACTGGCCGCAGTGCCAATCAATCGCACTGCTGTGCGGCTCAGGAAATAACGGGGGAGATGGCTACGTCTTTGCGGCCGCTGCCGTCAGATCAGGAATAAAGGTGCATGTTTATCGGACGTCCGCACCGAAGTCGGCTGAATCCAAACGTGCACTTGATGAATACTGCGCTCATGGCGGCGAATTCAACGCAGTATCTGGTGGCATTGATTTCGACCAATACGATGCTTTTGTGGATGCATTGTTTGGTATTGGACTTTCACGAGATATTGACGGGCAATTGGGTGAAATTATCGAGTCTGTAAACATGTCAGGTAAACCTGTAATGTCTTTGGACATACCATCGGGACTCTGTAGTGATACAGGTTCCGTTCGAGGTTGCGCAGTGCGCTCTGACATAACCGTAACGTTTATTTCGGTCAAGCTGGGTTTGCTGATCGGTCGCGCCAGGGACTATGTAGGGGCACTTGAACTGGATACGCTTGGAATACCGCCTGCTGCTTACGATCTTGTGGAAGCCGCTGCAACAAGAGTAAATGAACAAGAACTTGCCGGGGTCGTTCCACAGCGCAAAGCGGATGCGCATAAAGGATCAGTAGGCAGGGTACTGATCGTCGGTGGCAACCTGACGATGCAGGGTGCCGCCTTGATGGCAGGCCGAGCCGCTTATCGAACCGGGGCGGGTCTGGTTTCAATTGCTATGCAAACTGATAGCACTGCAATATTCGCGTCCAGTGCACCGGAAATTCGAGTGTTTGATCTAAATCATGCTGAACAATTTTTGCACTTGTCTAACGATGCGGATGTCGTTGGCATCGGACCGGGTCTTGGACAGGGGGAATTGGCAGGTGAATTGTGGGATACTGCCAAGGAAAAATTTCCACGATTGGTTGTTGATGCAGATGCCTTGAATCTTCTGGCGAAACAACCTGTCAAAAGACAGAATTGGATTTTGACGCCACATCCAGGCGAAGCTGGTCGACTGCTTGGAGTAACGACAGAAGAAGTGCAGAGCAACCGATTCGCTGCAGCAAATGAAATTGTTGACCAGTTTGGTGGTGTGTGTGTTTTGAAAGGTGCAGGGACTTTAATTGCATCAGCTTCAGGAATCTGGCTGTGTGATCGTGGCAATCCAGGGATGGCGACGGGTGGAATGGGGGATATTCTCACCGGTACAATCTGTGCACTCTGGGCACAGGGAATGACAGCCGAGCAGGCGGCCAGAACCGGCGTTTGGCTACACGCATCTGCTGGAGATGACTGCGCAGCCGAGTGCGGTGAAATTGGAATGATGGCAACGGATTTATTGCCAGGAATTCGTGCCAACCTCAATCGTTTGATCAATAGAGCGACAAGTGAAAGAGCCAATTGAAAATTCATCTGTTGAATACTGGGTCAATTCTCCTCGCGAGATGGCGAAACTAGGCAGAAACTGGGCGCAATATGTTCAGCGGGGCTGCTGCATGCACTTTGAAGGCGACTTGGGTGCCGGGAAAACGACATTGATACAGGAAATATTTAACGGATTGAATGTTGCAGGTCCGGTTCTAAGTCCCACTTTTTCGATTATGGAAACCTATACGACTGATCTCGGCCTGGAATTACTGCACATTGATTTATATCGAATCGAAGATCCAGATGAACTGTTGCTGATTGGGTTAGATGAACTTGATAAACGAGACTATGCATGGTTTATCGAATGGCCGCAGCGTGGAGGGAGCATTGTTCCACGCGCTGACATGAGAATCAATATCAGCTACGCAGGAAACGCCAGGAAAGTGGCGATGGAATTCAACTCGGCTGTGCCCAGTACGTCATGCAGCTAGCGATTCGTCATAAATTGTCAATTACTGTCATTGGGATATGGCTAGTGCTTTTTGCCGCCAATGTATTGGCCGCAAACATCAGTGACATCCGTGCTTGGAATGCGCCTGATCACACCAGAATCGTATTTGATATCAGCAGTCCGGTGAACTATGAGCTGATTCAACTGAAAAATCCAGATAAGATCGTTGTCGATATCAATAATGGCAAATTCACTGGTACGCTGCCCCAAAAGTCTGCTTTGGGAAAACTCGTAAGCGCGATCCGAGTGGGTAGGCATTCAGACAAGATTCGATTCGTAATCGACCTCAAAGTGGAAGCCAAACAAAAACATTTTTCGTTGCAGCCAAACAAACTGTACGGTGACCGGCTTGTTATCGATATTTTTCCACATAGCACCAAGGACCAACCGCGTAAAAAGATCACAGAATCAAAGGATCGAAACAGAGATTTCCTGGTCATCATTGATGCTGGCCATGGCGGTGAAGACCCCGGAGCCATTGGTGCGAAACGAACTTATGAGAAAAAATTGGTGCTGGAGGTCTCTCAGCGACTGCAAAAGGTGCTGAATGCAGAACCGGGTATTCGCGCTGAGCTCACACGCAAAAGCGACTACTATATTCCACTACGCAGAAGAACGAAGATCGCGATTGAGAAGCGTGCTGATCTATTCATATCAATTCATGCAGACGCAGCCAGAAATCGAAGCGCGAACGGAATCTCTGTCTTTGCACTGTCCGATAGTGGCGAAACGAGCGAGCGAGCCAGAGTGCTTGCGAACAAAGAGAATTCCTCAGACATTTTTGCAGGTGAAAATCTTGCAGATGTGGATGACGTGTCGGTATTGACAACAATTGTGGATTTGACACAGGACGGTACGATCTTGCGCAGTCTTGATCTCGGTGAAATGGTACGCCGAAAATTGTCGAGAGTTGGGAAGTTGCATGGTCATGCAGTGGAACAGGCCGGCTTTGTCGTGCTGAAAACTGCCGGAATTCCTTCCATATTGGTGGAAATTGGATTCATCTCAAACCCGCGAGAGGAAAAGAAACTGCTTAGTAGCAGCTATCAGAAGAAGATTGTGAAAGGCATCAACGATGCGGTCGTACAATATGCTCGTAAGTACCCATGGGGCCAGGATTCTTGGAGAACCGCGAGCAACTGAAGGAAATTATGGAGTCAAATCAACCCGTGCAGATTGAATCCCGTGCGCCTGAACGCATCCGCAAGCTCGACGACAAGATTGTCAACAAGATTGCTGCAGGCGAGGTAGTAGAACGCCCCTCGTCCGTACTGAAAGAACTGATTGAGAACAGCATTGACGCGGGTTCGCGTAAGATTGAAATCGAAGTACAGGCCGGCGGAACACAGAGCATGCTTGTTCGCGATGACGGTACCGGTATACGTCACAATGAGATCAGTTTGGCGCTTTCTCGACATGCCACTAGCAAAGTGGATGACTTCGACAGTATTGAAGGGATTCGGACTCTAGGGTTTCGAGGTGAAGCACTACCGAGTATCGTCTCGGTTTCCCGTGCAGTCCTGTCAACCAGAACTATCGAAGATGCTCACGGCTGGTGCGTACGATGTGAGGGCGGTGGCCCGCTTAGCGGCCCTGAGCCAATACAACATGCCGTCGGCACGACAGTTGAGGTGCACGATCTTTTTTACAACGTTCCCGCTCGTCGCAAGTTTCTCCGTACTGCAGCAACTGAATTTTCGAAAATCGACAAAATTGTGAAACAGATGGCACTGAGTCGAAGCGAAGTCGAAATCCTGTTCAGCCACAACAACCGAAGAGCTGTTCGATATCGAGCAGCAGAGGACGACTCGGGCCTGAAACAGCGGCTCGCGACCATATTCGGTGAGGATTTTGCAGAAAACTGCATTCGTGTTGAATTGGAGTGGGGTGACATGCGTGTCAGCGGATGGGTGAGTCGACCGGACTATACGCGTTCGCAACCAGATCAGCAGTATCTATTTGTCAATGGAAGGGGGATTCGTGATCGAAGCATCATGCATGCAGTCCGCCAGGCGTACATCGATGTGCTGTTTGATCCATCAAGATATCCGGTATGCGCACTCTACCTGGATATTGAGGCCGATCTGGTTGATGTTAACGTACATCCTGCAAAATCGGAGGTTCGCTTCAGGCAGCAGCGAGAGGTTTACAGATTCGTAATGCGCGCGGTGAATGGTGCACTTTCTGGGGAAAGACCTGGCAGTACCCACCAATCTGCGACGACTACCGCTGCCCAGTCCACGGCACTCCACGACCATTCCAGCGGATTCGTTCCGCAGAGAAACATTTCTCTGCCACTCGGCAGTTGGACTGACTTTGCAGAAGATAAAGTTGACGGCACACAATCCGCGAAACGCCCGGCGGATTTGGAAGAGGATGCAGAAGTGCCGCCGCTTGGATTCGCTCTAGCGCAACTTGGGGGAGCCTATGTGCTCGCTGAGAACAAAGAAGGATTGATTATTGTTGACATGCACGCATCTCATGAGCGAATTACCTATGAAAAGCTGAAACAGGAGTATGAGGCTTCTTCATTTACATCTCAGATGCTCCTGGTCCCTGTCATCATCAAAGTTTCATCTGAGGAAGCAGATGCTGCTGTTGCCAATTCTGAAGTACTGTCCAACCTTGGATTCGATGTTTCTCTTGCTGGGGGAAATGTGATTTCGATTCGTTCGATACCGGATATCCTAAGTAAAAGTAACATTGAGGAACTCATTCGGGACGTAATATCCGACTTGATCCAACACGAGAATTCCAATCGTGTAGAACACATTCGGAACGAGCTCTTGGCCACAATGTCCTGTCACAGTGCCATTCGAGCCAACCAGCAGTTGAGCATTCCGGAAATGAATGCTCTGCTGAGACAAATGGAATTTACTGAACATTCAGGTTACTGCAGTCATGGGCGTCCGACCTGGAAACAAATAACCATGAAAGAACTTGATCGCCTGTTCTATCGAGGTCGTTGAGCCTGATTCAGTCAGTTTCCACCTCAGGCAATGAACCCCAGCAAGCACCGGTTGTCTTTGTTTTGGGACCAACCGCGGCAGGCAAGACCTCTTTGGCCGTTGAACTGGCCTCACAATTCCCGTTTGAGGTGATCAGTGTTGATGCCGCTCAGGTGTATCGAGGCATGAACATTGGTACAGCTAAGCCATCTGCTCGTGTTTTGGAGCGCGTTCCGCATAGGCTGATCGACATCTGTGATCCTTGGGAGCGATATTCAGCCGGCAGATTTCGCAGCGATGCGCTGAAGGAAATCAGGCGGATATTTCTAAGCGGACGTATTCCATTGCTGGTTGGAGGGGCAATGTTCTATTTTCGAGCGCTAGAAAGAGGATTGTCAGATTTACCGGTGTCTTCCAAAGTGTTCAGTACGCAATTGCGTCAAAGGGCTGCTGTGGAGGGTTGGCCCACTCTGCATCAGGAACTAATGAGTATTGATCCGAAATCAGGCGGCAAAGTTTCGCCGAACGATTCCCAGCGAATTGGACGTCTTCTGGAAATGTACTATACCGATGGACGGGTGCCTAGCCGGATGATGCAGGAAAACGGTGCCAAACCGTTTCCATTCAAGATCGTGAAAATCGCAATTGTCAGAAGTGACAGGAACAGTCAAATAGCAGTCATTGAGCAACGCTTTCACGAAATGCTGGATCAAGGATTCGTGCAGGAGGCGGAAAAATTATTTACATCCGCGCAATTTGATATTACTTTGCCTGCGATGCGTTCTGTCGGCTACAAACAGATTTGGCAATATTTGCTGGACAATGTCGGTTATGAGGAAATGGTGGAGAGTGCGGTTCGCGCCACCTGCGGAATCGCCAAGCGACAACTTACTTGGATTCGAAATTCCTCCGGGGTGATTTGGACAGTCGGGGATTCTTCCAAGTCAAAGGATCGAGTTCACAGAATGTTAGAATGCATATTGAATCGTTGAATCAGACATGAGTTGGGATTTTTCGATAAATTCGCTTGTGCAATGCAAAATTGGGATTACGCTGTTGGTATATCATTAGATCGTCCCTATATTAGAACTAAACCAGCAATAACATGGAATTCATATGAATAATCAACAAAAGGGATCATTGCTTCAGGAACCGTTTTTAAATGAATTGCGCAAACAGAAAATTCCAGTCGCTATTTATTTGATTAATGGCATTAAACTTCAAGGGCAGATTGAATCATTCGACAGATTTGTGGTTCAATTGAAAGCAGGCGTAACTCAGCTTGTCTATAAACACGCGATATCGACTATCGTTCCTGCCCGGCCCGTGACTCTCGAAGGAGAGTAGCATTTATTTGCAGTGTCAGGTATTAATTTTTTGTCGAACGTTGACTTAGAAATTTCGTCATACCGAATGTTCGACTACATGCACAGGTAGAGTGGCGAAATTTCAGCTTAGTGGCGAGATGCCGTCTACCGCTGCCGACAAGGAGTTTGCCATACTTGTTCGGCAGGAGCCTTCGGCTAGCAGTCTTGGGGCCAACTGCTTTGAAGAAATTCAATTGCTTGCTGAGTCTGCCGGAGCCGAGGTAGTCGGCGCAGTTCTCTCAAAACGAAAGCGCCCAAGTAGCGCAACTTTCATTGGTAAAGGTAAGGTTGATGAACTAAGTGCACAGGTGTTGGCTACCGGCGCGACAATCGTAATCGTCGATCATGCCATCTCGCCAATCCAGGAGCGAAATCTGGAAAAAACAGTCCAGTGTCGCGTAGTGGACCGAACCCGTTTGATTCTGGATATTTTTGCCAGCAGAGCTTCCAGCCGGGAAGGCAAACTTCAGGTCGAACTGGCACAGCTCAAACATTTGTCAACGCGACTGGTGCGGGGCTGGACGCATCTGGAGAGGCAAAAGGGCGGAATCGGACTACGTGGCCCTGGTGAAACTCAACTTGAAACCGATCGACGTCTCATCGGGCATCGAATCAAAACGTTGACCAGAAGATTGGGAAAACTTCGTACTCAACGGGAAATTCGACGCAACAGCAGAAAAAAGGTTCCGATTTCGACTGTTGCCCTGGTCGGCTATACCAATGCTGGAAAATCTTCGCTGTTCAATTGCCTTTGCGGCGCTGGTGTACATGCCGAGGATAGGTTATTCTCGACTCTGGATACAACTATGCGCAGACTCCAACTGCCTAGTTATGGAGCGGTAATTCTCTCGGATACGGTAGGTTTTATCCGAGATCTTCCACATGGATTGATTTCCGCGTTTCATGCTACATTGGAAGAAGTATCGAGTGCGAGCGTATTACTGCATGTCGTAGACGCTTCCCGCGAAGATCTTGATGAAAGAATTTCCAATGTTGAAAGCGTGCTGGATGAAATCGGCGCTGCGAGTGTTCCACGTATTCTGGTGTATAACAAAATAGATTTAATTGATGTAGGTGCGGGACGGCGTACAGATTCGAATGGCGAAACCAATCGCGTTTGGCTGTCCGCACACACTGGCGATGGCGTTGGCGACTTAATTGAAGCGCTCAGCCAATTTTTTCGTTGCGATTTTGTATTCGGGCGAATTTGCATACCGCCTTGCGCTGGGAAGCTTCGTTCATCAATCTATCTGAGAATGGGCATCGTTAGCGAACATGTCATGGATTCGGGTGATACAGTATTAGACTTGGAATTATCTCCGAATGATGTCAACTGGCTTAGCTCGAATCGAGAATTCAAAGATGAATACTGGCAGGTTCGACCGAATTCGGAATCGAGAAATTGAAGGAGGTTGGCAATTGTTGTGAAGTTGCCGATTCCAAGTGTTTTTGTAATTATGCTCGTATAATGAATTGAATTGCGGTGATTACACCCAAATTGAATATTCTGATGTTGCGCTTTGCGCTGACAGGCAGTAGAGTGCAACCATAAACAGTCAGTGATATAGTTTAATCAAGAGGTAAAAATTTATGCCATGGGATGATTCCGGCCCCGGTCGTAGAGACCGGAGTTCCGGGGATAATGGTGGGCGCTCAGGCCCGCCCGAAATCGATGAAATCGTAAACGACGTTCGCCAGAAATTTTCCCGATTGTTTTCTGGAATCGGAGGGGGAAATTCAGGCAAGTCAGGTGATTCGTCCTCAGGCTCAGGCCGTGGACCTATGAAACTGTCTGGTGGCCGTCGGGTGCTGATACTGATTGGTGTCATTGTCGCAGCAGGTTTGTGGATTTCAAGCGGGCTCTACGTTGTCGAACAAGGTGAGCAGGGCGTCGAGTTGAGATTTGGCGAGTACACTCGAACGACTGGTGCAGGATTGCGCTGGCATATACCGTATCCGATTGAAGAAGTTCTTGTCGTCAACGTGCAAAAAGTCAATACAGTTGAAGTCGGATATAGGGTAAGCGAGCGCAATCGTACGTTTACACCTGTTACGCGCGAAGCATTGATGCTCACCGCAGATGAAAACATCATTGACATTCAGTTTGCGGTGCAATATGACATAAAAGACCCGAAAGATTTTCTATTTTTCGTCAGTGACCCACTCCACTTAGTTGTGAGACAGGCAACGGAAAGTGCAGTTCGTGAAATCGTAGGCAGCAGCACGATGGATTTTGCCATTACTGAGGGTCGAGCCCAGATTGCTCAGGGTACCAAAGTACTCCTGCAGGAAATTCTCGATCGTTACAAGACTGGTGTTAATGTCCGTGCTGTCGAAATGCAGAATGCACAGCCACCGGCCGAAGTAAAGCCAGCATTCGACGATGCTGTAAAGGCACGTGAAGATGAGGAGCGGCTAAAAAACGAGGCGGAGGCATACTCTAATGACGTCATTCCGAGAGCCAGAGGAACGGCAGCCCGACTTGTTCAAGAAGCGGAAGCTTACAGGGCAAGCATAATTGCACGTGCAGAAGGTGAGGCATCTCGTTTCGAGCAAATTTACGACGAGTATCGCAAAGCCCCGGAAATTACCCGCGATCGATTGTACTTGGAAGCGGTAGAGGAGGTACTCAACAACTCTACCAAACTTATTATTGATCAGACAAATGGCAATAACATCATTTATCTGCCACTTGACCAAATCATTCAACGGAGAAACAACGACGCCGCCGGTGCTAATAGCGGGCGAAGCGGCCAGTTTGACGGCCAAACGGGATTTATCGATGGTTCGGGTTCGAACCGTTCGATTCGATCAAACGACCGCAACAGTCGTATTCAGGGATAAGCGGAACAAGGAAAAGAGGAAACATTAAATGTCAGTTAAAGCAATAATACTCAGTGTCGTTGCAGTCATTGCAGGCGTGCTGATCTACGAAACAGTTTATTTTGTAGATGAACGGGAAAAAGCGATCATCTTCCAGTTTGGGCGGATCGTCCAGTCGTACGATCAGCCTGGAATTCATTTCAAGAAACCATTCATTAACAGCGTACAGTTTTTTGATGGCCGAATTCAGACGATGGATGCGGACCCAGAGTTGTACCTGACCGGCGAAAAGAAAAATCTGGTTGTGGATTCATTTGCCAAGTGGCGAATTCGAGACGTTGCAAAATACTACGTCACGGTTAGCGGATTGCAGTCAAGTGTTCGTGCTCGGCTTGCGCAGCGAGTAAATGACAGCCTGCGTCAGGAATTTGGTAAGCGAAAGGTAAAGACAGTTATTTCCGGCGATCGGGCTGAAATTATGGAATTGGTTCGACTCGATGTGGACAAAGAAGCGTCTGAATTCGGCGTGGAAGTTTTGGATGTTCGATTGAAACGTGTCGATTTGGACCCCGAAGTCAGTGAGAGAGTGTATAGCAGGATGGAAGCTGAACGTTCTCGAGTTGCCAAAGAGTTACGGGCACAAGGGGCGGAAGCTGCAGAAATAATTCGCGCAGATGCTGACCGACAACGTGAGATTACGATTGCTAATGCTTATCGGCAAGCCGAGGAGATTCGTGGAGAGGGTGATGCTACAGCGACATTGACTTATGCCAGTGCTTTTGGTCGAGATCCGGAATTCTACAGACTATATCGAAGCTTGAATGCGTACCGAACTACGTTTCATTCTAAAGAAGATCTTCTGATTCTCGAGCCCAATTCAGATTTCTTCCAATACTTCAAGAGCAGTTCCCCGAATAGCGATCCATCGGAGGTTGTTGAATCCGGCGGATAGGGAGTATTGAACAGCAGTGTTCACCTGGAAAATTATTGTTGCCGCAATAGGCTTGGTACTTATCATTGAAGGCGCTGTTTATTTTGCCATTCCCGATGTATCCAGAAAACTGCTCCAGTCTGTACTTGAATCCAAAGCTCATGTCATACGGTCGATAGGGCTTGGATGCATCATTCTTGGGTTGGCAGTTCTCTGGTCTGCAAGCTCAATATAGAATCCGAAAATTTCTCCGTTTACGGGAAATTCTATTGCTTGATGGAAACACTGCCAATTGCTTAGGTAGTTTGAAATAGTATTGGGAGAGTCTATGAACGCTTCTTGGAATCAACTGGATGGTGTTGAGCAGATTCTTCCATACGACGGTTGGGAATTAGAACTGCTTCGACGCAGACTGTTGGACTGCCTCTACCAAAGCGGCTACGAGTTAGTTGTTCCGCCGCTGGCTGACTTTGTCGAATCTCTATTGGGTGGGACAAATGAAGATCTGGATCTGCTTACCGTCAAAACACCGGATTACGTGAGCGGCAAGCTCTTCGGAATTCGCGCCGACATGACACCACAGGTTGCGCGTATGGCAGCGCTGCACCTGCCGGTTCAGGACACAGTCGTACGCCTGTGTTATTTCGGACCTACTTTGCTCGCTCGCGCACCGAATATTGGTGGAAGCCGAGAATTGCTGCAATTCGGTGCTGAATTGTTTGGTTCTTCATCTCGGGAGTCCGACTGTGAAATTGTTCGTTTGATGGTGGAGTGTCTGAACATTGCAGGCATTGAATCTCTGTCTGTTTCACTTGGACACGTAGGCATTATTGAGGAGATCAATCGAGCTTTGCAGCTTGAAGAGAAGATAGAAAATGAGATTTTGAGCGCACTGCAGAAAAAATCGAAACCTAGACTTCGAGAATTGGCAACCCAATACGGTCTGCAACAGAACGGAGTTGAAATTTTCTGTGACCTTACAGAGTTGAATGGAGACATTGGCGTCATTGATTCAGCAAACGAAAGATTGTCTGGTATCAGCATGCAGTTGGATTTACTGCTTGGCGAATTCGAACAAGTTGTACGGCAGCTTTCAAGAGAAATGAATCACGTTGAGTTTCATGTCGATTATGCCCAGACTGGTGGCTATAAGTATCACACCGGAGTCATATTCGCTGCTTATGGTTTGGGTTATGGACACGCTCTTGCAAAAGGGGGTCGCTATGATCACGTACTTGCCGCATATGGCACACCCTGTCCAGCAACTGGCTTCAGTGGGGATTTAAGGTTACTTCGACGAGCGATTCGAGGGGAGTGTCGAAAGGGGATATTAATTGCCGCCGGAGCAGAAGTTTCTGCAGACAAGATAGCCGAGGCCGTCAGTGGAGGCGCCAGAATAATTCGTCAGCTTCCGGATCAGAGTTGTGACATGCTTGCCATGATCTGCGATCGAGAATTTGTCAAACAAGACGGAGACTGGCAAATAGTCCCGTTCGGCGTAATAGAGGAAGCAGAATAATGGAACGAACGCTTGCCATTATCGGTGGGCAATGGGGTGATGAAGGGAAAGGAAAAATCGTCGACTGTCTAAGTGCCGATGCGGATGCAGTTGTTCGATTTCAAGGCGGACACAATGCTGGACATACTCTGGTTGTGGGAAATGAGAAGGTCATTGTGCACTTGATACCGGCAGGTATTTTGCATCAACAGGTAACCGCATTCATTGGCAATGGCGTGGTACTTTCAGCGGAAGCACTTCAAAAGGAAATGGCTAATGTAGAAGGTCATATAGAGGGGGTTGCTAGTCGACTCCGAATTAGTGAAGACTGCTCATTACTGCTTGCAAGTCACGCGGCTCTGGATCAAGCCCGAGAACAAAAAAAAGGTAGGAATGCGATTGGGACGACTAGTCGTGGAATCGGACCTGCATATGAAGACAAGATCGCACGACGTGGACTCAAAGTGCATGACTTGAAAGATTTTAGTATTGCGCGTGAGAAAGTCAGGGAATTGCTGGAGTATCACAATTTTTTACTGACCCAGTATTTTGCTGCTGATCCGGTAGATTGTCAGCAGATGATCGATTATTTGGAACAAACTTCTGAATGGCTGATTCCTATGATGGCGGATGTCGGCTCCGAGGTGAATACATTGATTGATAGCGGGAAGAAGGTTCTATTCGAAGGCGCGCAGGGGGCGATGCTCGATATTGATCACGGTACCTACCCATTCGTGACATCCTCGAATACGGGGTCTGGGGCGATTGCTACCGGTGCGGGGATTGCGCTTTCAAAGGTGAACCACATCATGGCGATCGTGAAGGCTTATGCAACGCGGGTTGGCGCTGGACCATTTCCTACTGAACTGCATGATGCAACGGGTAAGCATTTAGCCGAAAAAGGGGCGGAGTTCGGCGCGACAACGGGACGTCCTCGTCGTTGTGGCTGGTTTGATGCGGTTTTGGTTCGTCGCGCTCATCAACTGAATCATTTTGACGGGCTTTGCATTACAAAACTTGATGTGCTTGACGGACTCCAGTCCATCAATATCTGCACGGAATATCGTAGTGATGGTGCCGTATATCAGAATTTACCTTCCAATGCACTGAGCTTGCAGCAATGCCATCCGGTCTATGAGAAAATGCCTGGCTGGCAGGAATCGACTTATGGCACAACAAATTATGACCAGTTGCCGCAAAATGCGAAGAATTATTTACGTAGAATTACAGAACTGACCGGTGTGCCGGTTGACATCATTTCAACAGGTCCGGATCGTACACATACCATCTTCTATAGAGGATCCCTCAACGGTTGGCGTCAATCGTAATCTGTCCGTGGTGACAAGGACAAGGGAGCTTGTCGGTTAGGTGATGATTGAATCACCGACGCTGATTTTTCCACTTCTCACAATGTGTGCTCGCAGCCCGGCTCGATGAAGCCATTGTTTGACGAGTTTGGGATTGCCGGTCAATCCGCTTAAATAAGTGCATGGCTCGCACAGTCGCATGCCCGTGAGCGTCACATCTCCCACTTGAAATGTTCTTCCAACCAGACTGTTCAGATCTACATCACGGGTAATGATATTTCTTCGAGATTGTGAATAATTCAATGTGATGCCGTGTTTTTCCTTCAATTCTTCAAAAGCTTCTGATTCGATCAGAGTGATTTCCTGATCGGGTTCAATTTCAGTTTTTGAGTAGGTTCCATTTAGCGAATAGTATCGGTCTCCCATGAGTCCACGATTTTCAACCGCGCTGACAGGGTTGGCTGAATTCATTGGGGCACCTGGTTCGGGTGTGATGAACATTTCAATTACTACGCCATTAGACATTGAATACTGATCCTTGATTGGGATGAAATAATATTAGAGAGAACAAGTATACCGTTTGAAAAAGATGAGGTAGCGAGAAACCGGCATAGATTGCGTACTAGAGTATTGTACCAGTTACTAATTGACATCGATTGCTCGATAAGGCTTGACAGAGTACGAAAGAAATTCGGGATTCTGTAGTGATAAAGAGTAACATTGATGGGCATGTGAATGTGAAGGATTCCAAATTTTCGTGATGATCCCGCTCAATAGAATCATACAGTTGTGCTGCAGATATTTGTTGCACAAGGGTTATTGGTTAGTGCAGCTGTATTCACGCCCCAAAGGTTCGGACTATACCGCGAACCAGAGCGTTAAGCGGATTCATCATATGGATGAAGATCTGCCTGAGGACATAGAAGATGTACTTGAGTTGTCGGCGATTCTGGAAATCAGCGAATTTGATTTATTCGGTCTCGCGTATCATTGGTGGTTTGGACGTGTTCCCAGCCACAAGGTTCTGGAATCTCACTTTTGCAGATACATGTTCAACAAGATCGTTCCTCATTGGGTTAGACACTATAGCCGGATGGTACTTGATCTTAAATTACAAGGCGAATTGGACAGAGAAGCGCTAGGAATCAACAGGCTCCCCGATGCCACGCCACAGTCTATACGAGCTGGAGTTCGTTACACGGTAATTGTGTTTTCCAGCTTGGCGATATTGATTCTGATTGCGGAATTAGCCGTTCAGTATTCTGTTCTGCCTTGCATGTTTCCACCGTGTTATTGAATTAGTGAACCAGTCAATCTGAATGGATATAGTTTTTCTGATTGTTACGGCTGTAGTAGCATTTCACGCACTTACATATCGTAATAAAGAAGGTGAAAGAGATACAGTTCGTCTTCTATTTGGTTGCATTGCACTGTTATTTTTCTTTCGGGTATTGTTTGTAGATGTCCTGGAAGTGTGGAACTGATCCGTAGTGGAGACTGCTTGATTCTCTTCACTGATATCAAGTGAATTTTCAATAATCCGTTTTGAGTTGTGGATACAGGCGCACATATTGTCTGCAATCTTTTGGTTCAGAGCCGCCCTTCGCAGCCTCAAATTTTTGCAGCTATCATTTTTGGTGCAGTCCTCCCTGACTTGCCGATCATTTTTTTCTACGCCTGGGAGTCACTGGTTATCGGCAATTCGGAAGCGGTAATCTGGAATACTCGATATTTCCTTCCGAGTTGGCAGAACTTCATTGACTGTTTCAATTCAATTCCGATTGTTGCGGCAGTTCTTTTGATTTCTGTACTGCTTCGGCTGAAATGGCTCTCTGTCATCATGATAGGAATGCTGTTGCACATCATTTTTGATTTACCACTTCATCATGACGATGCACATCGTCATTTTTTTCCATTTTCGGATTGGCGTTTCCTTAGCCCGGTATCTTACTGGGATCCCCGATTTCATGGCGATCTAATGAAGATGATTCAGATTGTTTTGGTAGCAGGTGGGCTGGTGTGGCTGTGGATACGTCATCCGGGAACAATGGAGAAATTAGTGACCGTTGCAATAGGAATGGGATACGTAGTGTTTCAAATTTTTGTATTGCAGGTTTGGGCTAATTGAACAAAGCAAAAGCAATATTATTTTTTGTAACTTCTTTGTTGCTGATCAATTTCAGGGACATTTAGCAAGCGCTCGGATTCCGGTTTCCCAAGTTCACGCAAAATGTGACCGGCACGATCTGCAATGCTTGGTGGCTTTTCTGCCTGTTTACGAAGAAAGCGGGTTAGCCAGTGAGGGCCCTCCGAAATTTCTGGGTCCAACTGCAGGGCTTTTAGGTAGTCATTCAAAGCAAGTTCATACTGCCCCATACGGTCATAGAGAATGCCTCGGTTGGCATGGGTTCCCCCGAAATTGGGTTCCAGCGCGATTGCCTCATTGAATAAATCCAGCGCCTCATTGTGTTGATTCAACTGCATTAACGTTCGGGCTTTTCCACGCATTGCATGAATATGAGTGGGGTCTTCAGTAAGTGCAAGGTCGTAGGATTCCAGGGCGCGATCGTAGGTCTCGTCTTCAAACAGTCGGTTTGCAGCGTGATAGAAGGAATCACCAGGATTGCGGTGTTGAAAAAAGCTGTCATAAATGCCCCAGCCGAGCCAGCCGACGGCCATTATGATAGCGCTGTATTTTAGAAACTGATAAAGACGCGGATCCAAGGCGCCAACATCAATTCAAGATGCGATAGTTAAAAAACAAAGAAAATGCTAGACAGACTACGACAGCAATAATGTAAGCTCGTCTTTTCTGTCCTTGAATTTCTTCTGATTCTAGTATTTTCTGCAATTTCTTTTGTAATCTCCTGACGCTTATCACCCAAATCAGTTGTCCAACAGGATAAAGCAGGGCGAGAGTCAAAGCAATTACCCAGAGCCAGTAAATTGTAAGTTGTGACATGTTTGCGACAGTTGCTTCGGAATAGATATATCGAACATTCACAGATTATAAAAAAGGGAGGGTTGCCCCTCCCTTTTTTTGAAGCATGAATGCTAATCAGGCAGTTGTTTCCTGAGTGTCTCCGATATCTTCGTGAAGCACTTCGATTTCGGTGTCTTGCAAGGTAGACATTTGCATCTTGTAAGCAAGGAACCACATCATGAATACTCCAAGAACCCACCACAAAATCTGCCATGCCCAGATGGACGGCATTCCGAACATCCAGGTTGCAGCATCATTCGGGTTTCCGAATATCTCGTTGCCGATCACGGCACCAGGGCCGATTCCAAAGAAGAACCAAACTAGCGTGATAATCCACGCCAGAGGAATCATTCCTCGTTTGGATTCTGGCAGCGAAGCATGTTCAGCAAGGAAATTGTGATATTTCATCTTGTGCTCAAGTTCTGCTTTATTCTGAGTAACTGCAGAAATTATGACCGCTATTCCAAGGTTGAATATGATTCCCCAACCGGCAGAATGTATCGTCAGTGGCCATCTGCCCCAAGCGGTGATGCCCAGATTTTGACCAACTGTTTCCGTGCACACGACAGCAACCAAACCAACCGCTAATCCTACCGTAATGCCGGCTCTTGTCAGCCATGGAAAGTAACAGACAGCCAGCAAGGCAGGCCACATCTGAAATCCAAATGCTACTGCAAGGCCTCCAAGAAGAACCAGAGCGTCGGTGGAGGTCGTTGCAACGACCAGAGCGGCGAGTACGATGACTCCAACGCCGATTCGGCCGAACAGTTTTTGCTGCGCGTGTGTGACATTCGGCATGATGAAATGCTTCAACAGGTCACGGGTCAGCATCGCACCGGCAGTCGACATATATGCCGCGCCAGTTGACTGCATAGCCGCTAGAGCACAGACTGACAGCAGTCCCACCAGCCAAGGCGCTACATCCTGCACCACGTGGATCAACTGTGGAACAAGCATCCCTTGTTTACCGACTGACGCCATCAGATCCTTGCCTTCTAGTCCTTGTCCTAGTGCGTTATTTACTGCATCAGGATATGCTGCTAGATATGCTAGATCGGCTCCGAGCAAATGCCCGCCCATTCCTTGCATTGCAGTGAAGAAGAACAGGATGAAACCAATTCCAAGAGAAGAAGCCCACACCTGCTGAGGTGCAAATGGTTTCGGAGAGTGGTTGGCGAATGCCCACATGGAAAACGCCGGTGAGGACTGAATACCCATGAGTGCGAACATGTAGCTCAAAATCATAATGCCGGTCCAAGCTCCCCCAACAGCTGAGGGGCCATTCGAAACCCATTGAATGACTCCAGGTATGGCAATGTAGTGACTAAAGCCATCGGGCGTTCGCTTCGTGTCAATTGCAGCTAGGTTTGCGATACCTTCATTCAATGCACCCCAGCCGCCTACCAGATTCAGAGAAATGATTCCGATGACGACAATACCGAGCGCCAACAGAACACATTGCAAAGTATCCACATAAGCCACAGCCCTTAATCCGCCTGATGCGACGTAGATAAACACGATCGCAGAAAGCAGCCACATTCCAACATCAACGCTCAGTCCACCGTCAGTCAGCACATTGAACAGAAATCCAGAGGCACGTAACTGAATACCGAGATATGGAACTGAAAAACACAGTGCCACTAGTACGACAAGAATTCGAATTACGTCGGATTTAAAATAATGGGCTAACATCTCGCCAGGCGTAACAAATCCGAAGCGTTTACCCAACATCCACTGACGTTTCAGAAATAGGACACCGGTAAACGGAATTGTTATCGCATAGAAAGACGCGTAAGCGTACTGAAATCCATCACGATATAACAGACCGGGGTGTCCCATAAAAGTCCAACCCGAAAAAGATGTTGCAGTTGCAGCAAGCACGAATACCCACAGAGACAAACCACGGCCCGCAATGAAGTAATCACTAGCCGTATGTGCAGTCATCGCACCTCTAACGCCCCAGTAAATACAGTAGGCCCAGTAAAGAACTACAAATACAAATAACCAAACAATTTTAGCATCCAATTTAACTACCCCGCTCTCATAAAATTGCAATCGAAAATTTCCGACTGAAATGATCCTCCATAGAGGAGAAACATTTTAAGATTCAATTATAGCGAATATCCTATATTCAAAATATATTATTTCTTGGAATTGTTGAAATTGGTCGGCTGAGCGCGGTTTCTCACAAAATTGGTAGAAATTATCAAGACAGCATGTCGACAGAAAGTTTTTCGTCGAGCCAACTATTCTAGGCAACGTTTGCACATGAACAATTTATAATTATTTGCAAGCCACAACCAGTTGAACTTTTCTCAGGGTAGCAATACAGTCGAAGTTATCCAAATTCGGAATTTCCAGGTTATGGCGATAGCCTGCTCAACTGAGTGGAATATATATTTTAGGTATATTGAGCCGAGGTGGCGAAATTGGCAGACGCGCTAGCTTCAGGTGCTAGTGGGGGCAACCCCGTGGAGGTTCAAGTCCTCTCCTCGGCACCAGCCATATGCTGGTATGACCAAAACTCCGTTGACTGGAATTCCAATTCTCGGCGGTTGTCAGAACAAATTCCGCACTAAACAGATGGAACATGAAAGTGGCACGCCCGGAGGGATTCGAACCCCCGACAACCAGGTTCGAAGCCTGGTACTCTATCCAGCTGAGCTACGGGCGCTTAATTGAGAGTCTACTGTGTGTCCCAAACAGTAGCAACTAGTTTAACTGAAATCCTGCGTTAGCTGCCGTCTAAATTCACTGTAGCACCTCTAACTAAATGACACTTTGTACATTACAAGTCTTGTCTTCGGCGTTGGGCTAGTTGGCAGATGAAATCCATCATCAAACTTGCTCCAGCCAATGCAGTGATTTCCCCAATATCATAGGCAGGCGCAACTTCAACAAGATCCATGCCTACAAAGTCGATATCGACTAAACCTCGAATAACGCTCTGTGCCTGCCAAGTTGAAAGTCCGCCACACACCGGCGTTCCCGTTCCCGGGGCAAATGACGGGTCCAGGCAGTCAATGTCAAAAGTCAGATATGCACAATTGTCGCCTACAATGGCGAGCGTTTCCTGAACTACCGCGTCAATGCCATTTTTGTGTACGAAATTGGCGTCCATAATATTGAATCCATGAGTTTCCGTATTCCAGGTTCTCAATCCAATTTGCACTGATCGTTCTGGTGCAACCAGACCGAGTCGAGCAGCGTGAAAAAACATTGTGCCGTGATCAATGCGTTCATCGTCTTCGGCCCATGTGTCTGAATGTGCGTCAAAATGGATGAGCGATATTGGTCCGTATTTTTTATTCACCGCTTTAAGGATGGGGTAGGTGATGAAATGATCTCCTCCCATTGTCAGAATCTTTGCTCCCCCCGATAGCAGATGGCGGGTATGCGCCTCAATCTGTGCGGGAACCTGATCAGGATATCCATGGTCGATATCACAATCACCGTAGTCTGTCGTGGTCAGCTGTCTGAACGGGTCGAAATTCCAAGGCCAGGTCGATCCGAACCATGCAAGTTGTGAGGACGCCGTACGGATGCCGCGCGGTCCGAATCTGGCTCCCGGTCGATTGGTTACAGCTAAATCGTAGGGAACACCGCTTATGATGAGGTCGGATTGTGTGACGTCTTTTGAGTAGGGTCTTCGAAACGCGCTGATTGCACCGGCATAGGTGGATTCATAGCCGATTGAATTGGTTTTTTCTCCAGTAAAGGCGTTATCGCCGGAATAACTGTTCATAGCAGTTCATGCTCCTAAATGTTTGGAAACAGCCATCTTATGACTTGGCCTACATTAATCCGAGTTTGTTTCGCAAAATTCCACTTACAGTTTTTGGATTTGCCTTGCCTTGTGACAGTTTCATGATTTGGCCGACAAAAAAGCCGAGCAGTTTTTGATTGCCACTACGCAGTTGCTGAACCTGTTCCGGATAATCCTGCAACACCTGATCAATAAAATCAGATATTTCGTCGATGTTTTCCAACTGTTTCAATCCTTGAGTTTCTATGGTTTCATCAACGCTTTGTCTCGGATTGTCCCAAAGAGCAGCGAGAAGCTCTTTGCCGCCCCGCCCTGATATGATTCCTTGATCAATTCGAGCCACTATTTGACCCAGAGTTTCAGCACCGACTTTGGATTCGTCAATACTCAGATTGGACTTGTTCAAATAACTGGCGAGTTCGACATTCATCCAGTTTGCAATGCCTTTTGGGTTGTCCGGCGCCTGTTTGAGAGCTGCCTCAAAATAATCTGCTGTAGTCCGAGACTGGGTAAGTTGTGCGGCATCGACTTCCGTTAGTTTCAGTTGGCCAATGAAACGCTGCTTTCTTTCGTGCGGTAATTCCGGAAGCGTTTTCTGTACATTGCTGATGAACTCTTTGGACAGTACCAGTGGTGGAAGATCTGGATCTGGGAAATAACGATAATCCTGTGCATCCTCCTTGCTTCGCATTGAACGAGTGACGTTCTTCTGCGGATCGTACAATCTCGTCTCTTGAGCAATACTGCCGCCGTTTTCGAGAATTTCGATTTGACGTTTGCTTTCAGCGATGATTCCTTTTTCGACGAACCGAAAGGAGTTGATGTTTTTCAATTCCGTACGAGTTCCAAGCTCCGTTTGTCCACGAGGGCGAATCGATACATTGGCATCACAGCGAAGCGATCCTTCCTGCATATTGCCGTCGCATATCTCCAGATAGGTAACCAGGCTGTGCAGCTTGCGCATATAGTCACCTGCTTGTGCTGCGGAGCGAATGTCAGGTTCAGACACAATTTCCAGCAACGGCGTTCCAGCTCTGTTCAAATCAATTCCGGTCGAGTCCGAGAATTCCTCGTGTAGAGATTTTCCTGCGTCTTCTTCCAAATGTGCCCGTGTGATGCCGACAGTTTGAATTTCGCCGTCAACCGAGGTCTGAATACAGCCGCCAACTACCACCGGTATTTCGTATTGGCTGATCTGATACCCTTTTGGCAAATCTGGATAGAAATAATTCTTTCGGGCAAAAATGGACTTTCGATTGATCGTTGCACCAATCGCGAGCCCAAATTTGACCGCCATGCGTACTGCTTCCGCATTACAGACTGGCAACACTCCAGGCAATGCCACATCGATCAAACAGGCTTGTGCGTTGGGCTCGGCGCCGAACTCAGTGGAAGCCCCCGAGAATATTTTGCTGTTGGTTGCCAGTTGGATATGCACTTCCAGTCCAATGACACATTCCCAGTCATTCACAAATTGTCCCCCGGCGCTCTTAAGTGATAATCGGTAATTTTCTGATACTGGTGAGCGGCACGAAGCAGAAAGGCTTCCTGCAAATAAGGTGCAATGACGTGCAGTCCAACCGGCAATCCCGACGGGTCGAATCCGACAGGTATTGAAAGAGCGGGCAGTCCAGCAAGATTGACTGAGGCGGTATAGATATCATTCAGGTACATCAGCACAGGATCGGACGTTTTTTCGCCGATGGGGAACGCTGTGGTGGGTGTCGTCGGTCCCATGATCAAGTCGCATTTCTCAAAAGCGCTTTTGTAGTCTTCTGAAATCAGTCGGCGAATTTTCTGCGCTTGCAGATAGTAAGCATCGTAGTAACCGTGTGAAAGAACATAAGTACCGATCAGGATTCTTCTATGCACTTCTGCCCCAAAACCTTCGCCGCGTGTTTTACGGTACATATCCGAAATATCTTCACCGGATTTGCTGCGATAACCATAACGCACACCGTCGAATCTGGACAGATTTGACGATGCTTCTGCCGGCGCGATCACATAGTAGCAGGGGATGGCTGCTTTGCTGTTCGGCAAATTCAATTTAACTAGGCGAGCGCCGAGAGATTCGAACTCGGAAAGTGCCCGTTGGACGATTTCACCGACCGACGAATCAAGTCCTGCAGTAAAGTATTCTTCTGGTACTCCAATAGTCAGCTTTTCAATCGGCTTTTCCAAATGTTTCATGCAATCGGGCGGTGGAATCTCCAGGGAGGTCGAATCTTTCGGGTCAAAACCGCAAATTACATCCAGCAACAATGCAGCGTCTTGCGCGCTTCGAGTAAGAACGCCGGCCTGGTCCAAGGATGAAGCGAAAGCAATCATTCCGAAACGCGAGGCTCGCCCGTAACTTGGCTTGACGCCTGTAATTCCACACATTGCTGCGGGTTGCCTAACTGACCCGCCTGTATCGGTACCGGTTGCGGCAGCAGCCAATCCGGCCGCGACTGCGACTGCCGAGCCGCCAGAACTGCCGCCTGGCACCCGCGAAAGGTCCCATGGGTTCTTGACTGGATCATAGTTGGAATGTTCGCTGGATGAACCCATGGCGAACTCATCCATGTTCGTCTTGCCTAGCGAGATGACATTCGCCTCGTTCAGTCGCGAGACGACGGTTGCATCATACGGCGGCACGAAATTGCCGAGAATTTTGGAAGCACAGGTGGTGCGGACCCCCTTGGTACAGAATATGTCTTTGTGGGCAATTGGGATGCCAGCTAGAGGCCCGAGATCTGAGTTTATTCTTGCCTCGTCAATTCTTTCCGCTTTATTTACAGCCGCTTCCTGATCAAGGGTGATGAATGCATTTAATTCGAGATTGTTGTTAATTCGCCGAAAATACTCACTACACAGTTCTACACTCGAAATTTCACGATTTTGCAGTGACTGGGCGATTTGTGCGAGTTCAGATTCAAACTTTCTCATCTGGTTTTCCATGGAGAATCGGAACTATTTTGGGTGTGCAAAATCACTGACTGATTTCGGTTGTCGCTGAGCTTTCCTGAATTCATTATTACTGACTGAGAACAGAGTATAATCATACAATTGGAAGTATGAATTTCAGTTTAAATCTGAGCGGTGCGGTGCCGAAAGCATCGCCAGCGATATGGGGTATTCGGTAATACACTCAATCAAGTACTTTCGGAACTAGATATAATCCGTTTTTTGTAGCAGGAGCGATTGATTGCAGTTCAGAGCGCTGATCAGGTTCGGTAATTTTATCCATTCTAAGTCTTAGCTCAATATCCTGCGGATGTGGCATTGGCTTGATTTCTGATGTATCAATTTCTTGCATTTGACGAATCATGGACAGAATATCTGCCATTTCCTGAACGAATGAATCGATCACGCTATCTTCAACATCAAGCTGGGCAAGAGTTGCAATGGTTTCAATATCTGATTTTGAAATGTTCATGATTCTGAATTCTGCTGCAAATAGGGATGAAATTATAGTAATTCCCTCACCTTTCATTACGAAAACCTTGAAAAATTGAAGTGCTTGTCGGTTCACCTGTATGATGATTTCCAGCCCGCAGACGAGATGAATTGAATGCGACGTATCTTCAATTATTTTTCTCAAGACTTGGCGATAGATTTAGGAACCGCCAATACCCTGATCTATGATAGGATCAGAGGAGAAATCATCCTCAACGAACCGTCAGTAGTCGCTGTATACGTTCCGGAATTTCACGGGCAGCAACGCTACAAGAGTCTGTCCGATTCGATTCTGGCGGTGGGCAAGGATGCGAAAAATATGCTCGGTAAAACGCCAGGCAACATACAGGCAATCCGCCCCTTGAGAGACGGTGTTATTGCTGATTTTTCAGTGACGGAAATGATGCTTAGGCATTTCATTGGTAAAGTTCAGTCGCGCCGTCTATTCATACGCCCGCGCACCGTCATCAGCGTACCATGCGGATCCACGCCGGTAGAACGACGTGCGATCCGAGAGTCCTGCCTCAGCGCAGGTGCTCGAGAAGTCTATCTTATGGACGAACCTATGGCGGTGGCTGTCGGAATGAACCTGCCGGTCTCGGAGCCGGTTGGATCGATGGTCGTTGACATCGGTGGAGGCACCACTGAAATCGGTGTAATTTCTCTTGGTGGGCTTGTTTATTCAAGCACGCTACGGTGCGCTGGAGACCTCTTTGATCTAAAGATTAAAAATTACGTGGAAGACAAGTACGGTTTGCAGATTGGAATGCCGACTTCGGAAAAAATCAAGCAGCTGATCGGCACTGCATGGAGAGGGTCGGAAGAAACCATGATGGAAATTCGTGGGCGAGATTACAAAGGTGCAATGCAAAAGCACATTCTGCGCAGCAGCGAAATATACGAAGTGCTTCATGGTTCCTTGGGCGAGATCATCAATGAAGTACGCCAGGCACTGGAAAAATCTCCACCGGAGTTGTCGGGTGACATCTTTGAGCGTGGTATTCTGTTGGCGGGAGGCGGTGCGTTGCTGAGAGACATCGACAAACGGTTCAACGAAGAATTGAAAATTCCGACGATAATTGCTGAGGAGCCGTTAACGTGCGTGGCTAGAGGCTGCGGACGCGCTCTGGAGCAGGCCGAGCTTCTGCACAAGGTGGTGTCAGCCCACTGATAATAGACGTACGATACACGAAATATTGAGGAATTCTGAATGAATCTAGGCGCATCTGGATTGAAGCTGGACCTTCACTTCTTTCTGTTGGCCGCACTGTCAATCGTTCTCATCATCCTGGAGTCTCATTCTGCACTGTTGCAGAGCACTCGCTCAGTCGTGTTCGTTACGGTCAAGCCGCTGATAGAGGTGGCTCAACTCCCCACAAAAGCCACCAATAGCATTCGACAGATTTTTGAAGAGCGAGAACAGCTCCGAGAACGTAATCGAATAGTCAACCAGGAAAATGCAGAACTACGGGATCGAATCATCCAACTCAAGAATGAAGAACTCCGGAGCAAATGGCTGGCGGAACTGCTCGATGCGAAAGAGAAGTTGCAGTACCCAGTGCTATCTGCAAACTTAAAATCGATTCAATTGCAGCCCTTGTCACAGAAGATTGTGCTGAATCGCGGTACCGACGACAGAGTATTTGTAGGGCAACCGGTTATCGACCATAGAGGTGTGATTGGCCAGGTGTCCTCAACCACACTAACAGAGAGTGCGGTTACGCTGATTACGGACGCCAATCACTCTATCCCGGTACGCATTCAGAGAAATGGCATTCGAGCCGTTGTGCACGGGCTGGGGGTACCGAATCAGTTGCTTGTGTCGGAGTTGCAAGTCAATCAGGACGTTCGGCCAGGCGACATATTGGTGACTTCAGGTCTCGGTGAGAGATTTCCACTAGGTTATCCGGTTGCTGAAGTAACAAGCGTCGTACGTAACAAAAATGTTCCTTTTGCGGAAATTACCGCGATTCCCCTGGCAGCGCTAGACCCAAGTTTTGAAGTGTTGATGGTTTGGAACAACACCCCTGTGGAATCCGGCAATACACCAGTTGTAACGATGAATGATTCCGGAGAGAAATAATTTATTTAAGATCACGGACTTTGTTCAAATTGTAGCTTCGTTCGCGATCGCTATGATTCTGTCTGTCGTTTCTCTGCCGGAATCAATCGCTGTATTTCGTCCCGATTTCGTGGCGCTGGTACTTATTTTCTGGTGCCTGTACAAACCGCAGTCGGTGGGCATTTTCACAGCATTCGCAGTTGGATTGCTTGCCGATACAATACTTTTTGGTGTGCTGGGCCAAAATGCAATTGCAAAGGTTACGGTAGCTTATATTGTCCTTAGATTGATGAGTACAGCAGTCGCAGCAACCCTTTGGAAGCAGACATTGGTGGTTCTGGCACTGCTCTACATAAATGCATGGATCATTAGCATTGTCAACAAAATTACGCAAGACCACGCAGGTTCCATTTCGCTCTGGTTAGCGCCATTGACCGGTGCACTAATCTGGTATCTGTTTGTGTTTTTCTGGCGCACAAGAGAAAAACAGCATGGCTTTATTGATTGACCCTATAAATCACCAAATGCCGGCTGGTCTACGTAAGATAAGTCGGAATCGAGTTTTGCTATCGCTCATTGGCATGGTGTTTCTTCTGCTGATTCTAATTGCCAGATTAGCTTATCTTCAGATCATTGCATATTCCAACTATGCAGCACTTTCGACCAACAATCGAGTGGAAATTGTTCCGATACCGCCGGTTCGAGGACAGATTCTGGATCGAAATGGAAATCTGCTGGCAGGCAACAAGACCGTCTATACGCTGGGAATTGTTCCAGCACACGCAGCTGATCTTGACAAGCTACTCGACGAAATTAAAAACATCATTCCAGTCAGTGAATCTGAACTGAAGGATTTCCGGAATTCCGTAAAACGATCAAGCAGATTCGAACTACAAACTCTAAAAGACTACTTGACTGAAGAGCAGATCGGACATTTGGCGGTGGATCGATACCGTTTGCCGGGAGCCTACATCAATGCCGAACTGCATCGTAACTATTATTCAGGTGAATATGCGGCACATGTGATTGGTAGAGTGAGTCGAATTGATGAACGGGATTTGAAGAGAATCAATCCTGTTCGATACCGGGGCATCCAGTATATCGGCAAATATGGGGCCGAACTATCCAGTGAAGAAAACCTGGTGGGTTGGCCGGGCTATGAGCGGGTGGAGACAAATGCCCACGGTCAGAAATTACGAACCTTGTCTCAGGTGTTGCCAACTTCCGGACGGGATATTTATCTGACGATTGATTTTGACTTGCAAAAGGTCGCATATGATGCGATTGGTGACAACAATGGGGCGTTAGTAGCACTTGAACCGGCAACCGGAAGAATTCTGGCGATGGTTAGCAAACCGTCATTTGATGCCAACGATTTCGGGATTTCTGCACCACCGGAAAGGGTTGTTCAATTGCTGAAAGGAGAACAAAGCCCATTGCTGAATCGAGGGATTCAAGGACTGTATTCACCGGGCTCGACGATCAAGCCATTTTTGGGTTTTGCAGCAATTGAGACTCAATCGAGTTCTGCACAAGTTCAGTGTCCAGGCTGGTATCAGCTACCGGGAGTGAAGAGAAAGTATCGATGCTGGAAAAAAGAAGGTCATGGCAATGTTGATTTGCGAAAAGCAATAGCAGAATCCTGCGATGTGTATTTTTATGCCCTAGCTAGAAAACTTGGCATTGATGAGATGTATTTCCAGCTGTCCAAATTCGGCTTTGGACATCGCACTGGTGTCGAGCTGGAGAACGAGGTTAATGGCATTCTTCCATCCCAGGAATGGAAGCGCAAGACGCTGAAGGAGGGCTGGTATGAGGGAGAGACGTTGATTGTGGGAATCGGACAGGGTGCCTTTTCCGTAACCATGCTGCAATTAGCTCATGCAGTATCGATTATTGCGAATCGAGGTGACAAATTCACTCCGCAAATTATTCTGAAATCTGTGGATGTCAATACCGGAGTGGAAGACTACCGAAAGCCCGATTTGAGGGGAACGATAGATGTAACCACTCAAAATTTCGAGAAAATTATTGATTACATGATAGATGTGGTTCACGGAAATAAGGGTACAGCGAAAGGAATCAGCGAAGGGCTGCAATACAAAATTGCCGGCAAAACTGGTACGGTGCAGGTGATTCAGCGTGCGAGTGACGTGGAGTGGGATGCTGAGGCTGTTCCCAAGAAATTTCATCCTCATGGAATTTTCACGGCATTTGCTCCGGCCGAGAAGCCTGAGATTGTAATTGCTGTGATCATTGAGAATGGGGAGTCTGGCAGTTCGGTTGCCCCGATCGCAAGAACAGTGATGGATTACTATTTGCTCAATCCGAAATCTAAACCGCAAGGTGACAAGATTGCATTTAAATCAATCCAATAATATCAGGGGAGTGGTTCCCATTCTCTCGCGAATCGATCTTCCGATTCTTTTGGCGCTAATAATTCTGTGCGGTATTGGGTTAGCAGTTCAGTTCAGTGCCGGTGGGGAGGATGTCGATCAGGTATGGCGTCAGGTGGTTCGTATTTCAATCGCGGTTTTGTTTATGGTAGGTTTGACTGCCATGTCATTGGAGACCTTACGCAAGTACACGCCGCATCTCTACATAGGCGGTTTTTTGCTGCTTGTCCTCGTCCTGATCATAGGTACAGTGGGGCGAGGTGCACAACGCTGGCTGGATTTAGGCGTCATTAGTTTTCAGCCCGCGGAACTCATGAAAATCGCCGTTCCCATGATGGTTGCATGGCTCCTTACTCGTTCACAGATGTTCAATCGAAAGCTGAACTTTGTGGTCTGTGGATTTCTTGTCCTGTTTCCGGCACTACTGGTTTACATGCAGCCGGATTTGGGGACAGCTATTCTCATTGCATCTGTCGGCGGATTCGCAATTTTTTTGGGCGGTCTTTCATGGCGCTGGATTACTTCGATCGGGATTGTTACCCTGGTTTCATTTCCGCTAATTTGGCCACTGTTGCATGAGTATCAGCGGCAAAGGGTGATTACAATGTTTGATCCGTGGAAAGACCCGTTCGGACAGGGATATCATAGCGTTCAGTCCATGATTGCGATCGGCTCTGGGGGAGTGTATGGCAAAGGCTGGCTGAATGGCAGCCAGTCTCAGTTGGAGTTCATACCCGAAAGAAGCACCGACTTCGTTTTCTCGGTTTTCGCTGAGGAATTCGGTCTGATTGGCAGTGTCATTTTGGTTATTGTCTTTCTTTTCTTGATCAGTCGTTGTTTTTTCATTGCCTACAAGAGCAAGAGCGATTTTGGAAGAATTGTTGCCAGCAGCATCGCAATTATGATTTTCGTTCATCTTTTCGTAAACATCGGAATGGTGGCGGGCATTTTACCTGTAGTCGGCATTCCGTTGCCAATAATCAGTTATGGAGGTACATCTATGGTAACAGTTCTGACTGGTATCGGAATCGTAATGGGAGTTCGACATGCGAAGGACTAGGTCTAGAAATGGAGTTCAGAAAACGCTTCAGGTTGTCGCGCGAGCCTTGGTTGTTTTATTCGGTGCGTCGACACTTGCTCAAGCGGTGGATTTCGAGGAATATCCAGAAGCGGCTGAGCTCATCAATGAAATCGTGAGTGAACACGGATTCAAAGAAGCATGGGTTGAAGCGATTGTTCGTGACGCAGTTTTTCAAAAAGACATCATTGAGGCGATCTCCCGCCCAGCAGAAAAAAAGTTTCCCTGGTATCGCTATAAATCAATATTCGTCACTCAGTCGAGGGCCGATCTCGGTGCGGCTTTCTGGGAACGCAATAAAGAGGTAGTAGCGAAAGCGGAGAAAGTCTATGGTGTGGATGGAGCAGTGATTGTCGCCATAATTGGAGTCGAGACTCACTATGGGAGAATCACTGGCCGGCATCGAGTGATAGACAGTTTGGTGACGCTTACGCTGGGTTTTCCTCGCAGAAGTGAATTTTTCAAAAAAGAATTCATTGCATTTCTGAAATTGGTGGATGAGGAAGGACTTAATCCAATGATCGTGAAAGGATCTTATGCCGGAGCTATGGGAATTCCGCAGTTCATCTCCAGCAGTTACCGTCATTATGCGGTTGATTTCAATGAAAATGGACAACGAAACCTGCTTGCTGAACCGCATGATGCAATCGGCAGTGTGGCAAATTATTTGAAGAAACATGGTTGGAAAACGAATCAACAAATCTACGCAAATTTGCATTCCACCAGCACGGACGCATTGGAAAAGGTCGTAACCAAAGGTCTGAATAACGATAGAACTTACAGTGAACTGATAGATTCTGGCATTACTCTGATTCCTGAAATTGAGGCAGATGCCGATCTGAATATTGGAGTGATTAAGTTTGAAACAAAATCAGGTGTTTTCATTTATCGCGCAGGGTTTCCAAATTTCTATGTAATTACAAAGTACAACAGGAGTTCACTCTATGCCATGGCTGTAGCAGAGCTTGCAAATCTGATTGATTCCAGGCGAGCGAGGAACTAGAATTGCGAAAAGTCATTGCTTTGATTTTGCCATTGCTAGTGGTCGGCTGTGCCGACATTGCCAGCAAAATTCCACTACACATATTCGACGTTCCGGATGCGGTTCCCCAAATCGAACCCTACAGCCGTTACGGAAACGATCCATATACCGTATATAGCAGAACATATGTGCCTTTGCGTACCGCAGAAGGCTACAGGAAAAAAGGCGTTGCCTCTTGGTATGGAAAGAAATTTCATGGCAAGCGCACATCAAGTGGGGAAACTTATGACATGCATCAAATGACTGCTGCTCATAAGACGCTTCCGCTACCATCTTATGTAAGAGTCACCAATCTGAATAACAACAAGAAAATTGTGGTACGTGTGAATGATCGAGGCCCTTTTGTCGGCGACCGAATTATTGACTTGTCCTATGTAGCTGCTCGCCAGTTGGATTTAGTAAGACCGGGAACCGGACCGGTACTGGTTGAAGCTGTACTGCCATCCAGTGGGTCGTACCCGAGATTGCCGAATGACAATTACTATCTGCAAGCCGGTGTTTTTGGAAACAAGGATAATGCGGTGAGGCTGAGTAGAGCATTGCAAAATTCGGGGGTTAAAGACGTACATGTGAAGAACAAAGTCATTTCAGGTTCCACCTTCTTTCAGGTACTAGTGGGTCCCATAAATGTGACTGAAAATGTAGATCGGCTGATTGACAGGGTTGCTCAATATCTTCCCGAAGAACCAATCATCGTCGTTGAATAGCGGTCGCTGAGAGTAGGCGTATTGCAGATCCTTGGGAGAGTTGATTGATAAGCGACAAAGTTGTCGTTCGCAGGCTGGGGATAGTTAATTATCAAGACGTATTCGATCGAATGCGCCAGTTTTCATCCAAACGAGATGCCGGTACTGTAGACGAAATCTGGTTGCTGCAGCACCAGCCGGTCTTTACACAGGGCTATTCGTGCAAACACGTGCCGGTCGGTTCAACCGACATTCCAGTCATTTCAACGGATCGGGGAGGGCAGATTACTTACCATGGTCCGGGTCAGGTAATCGTATATCTTCTACTTGACATAAGACGGCGCAATCAGGGTATTCGGAATCTGGTTCATTTGGTTGAATCGGCTGTCATTGCCATACTGGATTCATATGGTGTTGAAGGTGAAACTCGACCTGACGCGCCTGGGGTCTATGTCCTAGGTCAGAAAATTGCTTCACTCGGAATTCGCATAGCTCGAGGATGCAGTTATCACGGGCTTAGTTTGAATGTAGACATGGATACAGCCCCATTCATGCTGATTGACGTCTGCGGCATTCACGGGCTCGAAGTGACGACCTTTCGTCAACTTGGCATTCATGCAGACATCAATGAAGTTGAGGAACATTGCATTTCAAGTCTTTCAGACAAACTCGGATACCACAAGATCGTTTATTCGTAGTCTGGGGGAATATAAAGCAATAAACAATGCGCATCATGCTTCTTCGTTTAAGAACATATATGGTCTCCCTCCGTTATGCAAGGCTTGATTACACATTGACGACGTAATTAGGTTGCGGTCATATATCCGGCTTTTGAATTGAGGAATTGAACTTTCTCCTCTAGCCTTGATGAAATTCGCGCACAAGATCCTTATCAATTACTCGGTTTCTTACAACCTTTGTTTTTACCAGGTTCTTCCTGTGTCGGCATCTCCCGTTTTGTCATCAATCTGTTTTCTTACCTATGCAATCCCTCGGCAGGTTTACGGTTTACTCTTGTCGGCCTATAGACTGACTATCTTCAGTTACTTTTTCAACTTCAGCCTTACTGAGCTGCTTAATCAACAACAATGGTGCTACTTTGCTTGCCATCGCTCCACGCATGGGTGTGGTCAGGTCATCACAACAGTTGTGGATCGTAGTGTAGGTCTTTAGCCAGCACTACCCAGCGCCCACCCGCGCCATCTTGTTGGCAATCGCGAGGATCGCCTTATGGCGACCGCGGCGTTTCGCAACTTCGCGCGCCCAACGGCTGAAAGGATCTGTTTTGTCCTTCGCCTCAGCCGTCCTCAATACTGCACGCGCACCATGAACCAGCATGGTGCGCAGATAACGGTTGCCACGCTTAGAGATGCCGAGCAGGACCGGTTTGCCACCGGTGCTGTGCTGCCGCGGGCTGCCTATACAGCACAAATATGTACTTGACTTTTAATTTGCCTGCTGATACATTACGCAATTATGTATCAGCAGAGCCAGATCCGCCACCATCTGACGTCGCCTGAAGGCGTTGCACGCCTACAGGCGCTGATGGCTGGGGAAAGCTTTAAGAACCGTTCGGCAGTCGGTCACCGGGTCTGCGAGGAATTTGGATTTCACGATGCCTGCGGCGGTGTTCAGTTGGTCGGTTGCATGAAAGTGCTTCGAGACCTGAACGATTCCCAGCGCATTGAGTTGCCGGTTTCAACACGTGTCAAGCGACAGGTCAAGGCGCGCGGACTTGGCTATGCAGTGGATGCAGCCGAGGGTGTTCCAGGTCGGGTGGATCAGGTATCGGGTCTGAAGCTGGTTGTGGTATGCGATGAAGGCCTGCTTCGGGTGTGGAACGAGCTGGTCGGTCGGGAGCATCCAAAGGGAGCGGCGGTTCATGCAGGTGCGCAGTTGCGTTATCTGATTGATTCCGAGCATGGCTATCTGGGAGCCATAGGATTTGCCGCGTCGGCTTTGACGTTGCGGTGTCGGGATTGCTGGATCGGCTGGGACCAAGAGCAGCGTTGCGCGCAGTTGAATCGGGTGATTGGACTGAGTCGGTTTTTGATTCGTCCCGGGGTTCGGTGTGCAAATCTTGCGTCCAGGTCCCTGGGCCTGTGTCTGCGTCGGCTGAGTTCGGATTTCAAGCACCGCTACGGGTATCGTCCGTATTTGGTTGAGACGTTTGTGGCGCCTTCGCATAGCGGGGTTTCGCTGCGTGCGTCGAACTGGACGCATGTAGGAGAGACTTCGGGGCGCGGTCGGAGGTCTGGGAACGAAGCCTGCACGACGGTCAAGTCGGTGTATATATATGAGTTGGCGCGTGACTGGCGCAAACGGCTTGGGATTTTACCGCAGCGGGTGGCGCCACGGCAGACCGGTGAGGGTTTGGATATTGGAGTCTGGGCAGGCAATGAATTTGACGGAGCCCCGCTGGGGGATTTGAGGTTGAGCAGGCGATTGGTGAAAAGCGCGTCGCTTCAGGCGCGACAGCCGATGGCGTCTTTCCCATCGGCGGCGGGTGCGGAGCGTGCGGCAGTGTTTGGTCATTACCGGATGATTGACCAGCCGGCCGACTCGGAAGTGACGCCGCGCAACATTCTGGCACCGCATCGGGCGCGCACGCTGCAGCGGATGCAGAATCAAACCGAAGTGCTGTGCGTGCAGGACGGAACCGATCTGAACTTTGCGGATCACGGCGAGTGCAAGGGGCTGGGTCTGATCAGCAAAAACAAGGCTTCTGCCGGCACTGTGGGCATTCATATGCATTCGATGCTGGCGTTGGATGAACAAGGCGTGCCGCTGGGCGTGCCGCACATCGAGTATGGTTCGATTGAGGATGAAAAGATGCTGCGCTGGTCACGCGGTCTTCAGGAATGCTCGGCGATGGCGGCCGAACTGGAAGGGGTGAGACTGGTGTCGGTGATGGATCGCGAGGGCGACTGTTTTGAGCTGTTCGTTGCGCGTCGGCGTCTGGGCAATGTGGAGCTGTTGGTTCGTGCCAGGTACAATCGCAGTTTAGGCAAAGGTGTCGCGAAGCTGTTTGACGCGATTCGCAAGCAGTCCGAGCAGGGTCGGCTCGAGGTGTTTGTCGGACATCGTTCGGCGCGGCGCAGCAGTCGCAGTCAGAAAGCGGTTTCAAAACAGGCTGCGAGGGTTGCCCAGGTGTCGCTGCGCTGGCGTCAAGTGCAGTTGCCGGTGCCGAGCCGCAGTGAGCTCAAAGACGAGCCGCCGATGCCATTGAGTCTGGTGCATGTTCAGGAGATTGAGGCGCTGGCGGGTGTCAAGTCAATCGAATGGTTTCTGCTGACGACGCTGCCGGTGAATTCGCGTCGCGAGGCTGAGCGGGTGGTCGAGCGTTACCGTCTGCGCTGGCGGATCGAAGACTGGCACCGGATTCTCAAGTCGGGTTGCAAGGTGGAGTTTCTCAAGCACCAAAGCGGAGACCGGATTGAGCGTGCGGTGACGATCAACGCAGTCATTGCCTGGCGGCTTGCGGCGATGACGTTGCTGGGACGCGAAACGCCGGAGCTGCCCATGGAAGTGATGTTCACGGATGTCGAGATTGGCGTATTGCAGGATTTTGCGAAGGATAACAAGCTGCCGGTGCCGGACAATCTCGGTGCTGCGGTGGTGACCGTGGCGATCACGGCCGGCTATCTGAACCGTAACAACGATCCGCCGCCCGGTTATCAGAAAATATGGGAAGGTTACATTCGGCTGGTCAACATGTCGCAGGCTTACGAGTTGGCGATCCGCAGGTCTAAAGACGGCTGGCTGTATGAGAGGTTAAGTCCTGATTAGACTTGTGTGTAATAGGCAGGCCGCGGGGTCAGTCCCAGCCACGCCGACACCACCCGTCCGCACTTGAATGCCTGACCATCACCGAGTGCTGCCACAAAACTGCTCGCCACAATCGGTCCGAATCCTGGAATCTCCATCACCCGACGCATGGGCTGTGAACGGTTCACTAGGGCCTTGATCTGAGTGTCGTAGTCCTCCACCTCCTGATCCAAGTTGCGAAGATTCTGGTATTCCTTGGCCAGTATAGACACAAACAATCCATCGATCTCGCAGCCGGTGCCAATCACGCCATCTTCATCCGGCGTGATTACCGACTCGATTAAAGCATACAGGGCACTCTTGCCGCGTCTGCTCGTCAATCCGCGTTCCGACAAATACGCACGCAGTGCATTGCGCTTCTGTGTGCGCTGTCGCACCGCTTGCTGACGCAGACCATGTATCATCATCAGATTCTGCTGTTCCACAGTTTTCACCGCAACTGCACGAATGCCCGGACGACCAGCGGCTTCAGCTATCGCGATCGCATCATTTTTGTCATTTTTATACAACATATACAAATACAGGCAATAGCAATCTAGCGAGCAGTGTTGCGGAGGTAATGGTTACGCATCCGTTTCATCCGCTTCGAGGGCAGTGCTTTGCGTTTCACTCCCGACTGACGAACCAGAACGTTCCGATGGTTCGTTATGTAGCGGACAGTCAGACCTTGACCAGTATTCCGATTTCATGGACGAACCTACGCGTGGTGGACGATTTCGAGCGCATTTCGTCGGGGCGCAGTTATTTTCGTGCGGATGATCTTTTGGAGCTTTGCGAGCTGGTGGATTCGCGGTCTGATTCGGGTCGGAGGCGTGATCAGAAATGAGGGCGCATAAAGATCATAATATATTACGCTATTGGAAGTCGATACTGATGAATAATGAGACAACAATCCCTTTATATCGGCGGTATATTGAGAATTCATGCCAATTCAACCTTGAAATGAATATAATATATGCGTATTATTGTATGAATACTTTTTACTGTCAGGAACCGACTATGAAACCGAACCGCGACAACACCGAAAAACATAAACGCCTGCAGCAGGCCGGAACGCTGAATACAACGCCTGAAAAGATCCTCGACCCAATGTTCAGCGTTGCCGGTGATTTCTTCGATGCACATGATCTGCTTCAGGTACGCTATGAAATGATTCGGCTGGTGCGCATCGAACACGCCACCCTGGCCGATGCCGCCAAACGCTTCGGCGTGTCGCGTCCCACCTGCTTCCGGATGAGCAAAGCGTTCGACAGAAATGGGCTACAGGGACTGATCCCGGCACCGAGAGGACCCAGAGGCCCGCACAAGATCACACCGCAGATGCTGGATTTCGTGGTTGAATACAAATCCCGACACGGACGCGTGGGGGCGCGCCGGCTGGTACCGCTGATCGAGGAGCGCTTCGGCATCACAGTACATCCGCGCGGTCTTGAGAAAGCGCTTGCGCGGGGCAAAAAAAAACTCGAAGACAAGCCATGATTCCCGATGACGCCTGTCACAGTTATGAACGCTGGCGTCGGCAGTGGTTGTGCGGCGACAACTCCAATGCCATCGAAGCGGTTCAGTTCCATGGCCTGTTCGGCGCTGTGCTTGCGATCTCGAACGCAGCGGGCAGAACTCGTCCATCGGCGCCAGCGGATTCAACGCCGGTTGAAGAATCGCTGGTGTATTCGGATGCAGTTCTTGCTGAGGCTGCCAGCCAGGTTCGACGCCTGCTGAAAACCTCGTGTGAGTCAGGTGTGAATCATTTACCAACCGCGCGAACCGCACAGAGGCATCATCATGTCTGAAATGGCAACCCGAAAGATCAAGCCGCATCACTTGGAGCGGGAGGCATGCCTGTATGTGCGACAGTCCTCCCTTCGTCAAGTTGTATAGGGCGACAATCAAGATAAGAATCTTGCGACAATCAGGGTAAGAAAAGGTTTCGCGTCCTGAAACGCAGTGAGGACGAAGTCCGAACGGAGTTTCAGGACGCGCGGTCGAAAGAATTTTCGACCCTCTGAATTGCTGACTTGACGTTTGCGACAGTTCCGGCACTAAACTTGTAATTTCGCAGCCATGCGGGGTTCACAAGATGCCGGGATGTCATGTAAATGATTATCAAGTGAGAAAATTCATGAAACTAAAACTAACTCATTCGATTGACAAAGCCGCTGTGAAATCTGGATTCAGCTGTGCTACCGGCTACCGAATCAACAAGGACAGTCGGCTTCCGTCTGAAAAAACCAAAGTGAAGCGCACTCGTCGTCGGCCGGATCCATTGGCAGGCATATTTGAGGAACAAGTGGTGCCGATGCTGGAGAAATGCCCGAACCTACGTGCGGTGGCTGTGTACCGGGAAGTGATGCGCCTCAATCCACAGCTCACTGCCGGCGTGAGGCGCACATTGGAGCGTCGCATTCGGGACTGGAGAGCGCAGCATGGACCGCAGCAGGAAGTGATTTTCCGCCAGCGTCAGGAGCCAGGTCGCATGGGCATATCGGACTTTACCGACATGAACTGGATCGGTGTGACGATTGGCGGGTGCAAGTTTGATCACAAGCTGTATCACTTCCGCCTGGCGTGGTCGGGCTTCACCCATGTCGATGTAGTTCAGGGTGGCGAGAGCTTTGCTGCATTGGAGCAGGGAGTGCAGGATGCGCTGTGGACTTTAGGCGGTGTGCCGCGTGAATGCCGCACCGACAGCCTGTCGGCAGCGTTTCGCAATATCAGCAAGGATGATGGCGAGGACCTGACCGAGAGTTATCGCCAGTTGTGCGAGCACTACGGGATGCGGGCGACACGCAACAATCGAGGCGTGGCGCACGAAAACGGCGCCATTGAAGGTCCGCATGGACATCTGAAGCGTGCGATCGAAGATGCGCTGGCACTGCGTGGCTCGAAAGATTTCGAGACGCTGGATGAGTATCGGGATTTCATCGTCCAAATCACCGGCAATATCAATCTGCGGCACAGCAAGAAAATTGAGGCGGAGCGCGAAGTGCTGCGGGCGTTGCCGGGCCGACGCACCACGGATTACAAGGAGACCAACGTACGGGTCACCCGTTCCAGCGGTTTCGTTCTGCGCAAGGTGTTTTACACGGTGCCTTCGCGTCTGATCGGTCATCGTCTGGGGGTGAGGCTCTACGCGGATCGTGTAGAGCTGTATCTGGGCAGTCGCCATCAGTTGACCCTGCCACGCGGTCATCACCATTCATCGGCCAGGCATTGGTGTGCGCATGTGGTCAATTATCATCATGTGATTCATTCTCTGAGGCGCAAGCCGATGGCGCTGATGAGTTGGGTTTACCGAGATCAGCTGTTTCCGCACGAGGCGTATCGACATTGTTTCGAGGTGGCACTGGAGCGCACCACGCCACGGCAAGCCTGTCGGCTGGCGGTACAGCTGTTGTCGTTGGCTCACGACCACAACTGCGAAGCCCGGCTGGCGCAGCAGATCGAACAATGCCTGCAGCAAGGCGCGCTTCCGGACATGCTCGAGATGCAAAAGCAATTTGCCGTGCAGCACGGTACCATGCCGCAACTGCATGTGGAATCGAGCACTCTGGCCAGCTATGCGTCGCTGCTGCAGCAAGGAGCTGAGTCATGAGTGCCAAGCGTCACAAAAGCAGCCATTCGACCGATGCAGTCAAACTGGCACTGATGCTGTCGGAGTTGCGCTTGCCGGCGATGAAACAGATGTGGTCAGGCTTTGCCGAACGCGCCGATACCGAAGGCTGGCCGGCTGCTCGGCTGCTGTCGACCCTGGCTGAGCTCGAACTGGCCGAACGTGACCGGCGGCGCATTGAACGCCACCTCAAAGAAGCCCGGCTGGTGCCCGGTAAAACGATCTCCAGCTTCGACTTCAATGTGGTGCCGGTCGTCTCCAAGTCCAAAGTCATGGCACTGGCGGCCGGCGATGTGTGGCTCAACAATGGTCACAACCTGTTGATGTTTGGGCCGCCCGGTACCGGCAAAAGCCACTTATCATCAGCAATCGGACTGGCCCTGGTGGAAAACGGCTATCGTGTGCTGTTCACTCGAACCACCGACCTGGTGCAACGCCTGCAACGGGCACGTCGCGAATTGACGCTCGAAAATCTGCTGGCGCGGCTGGACCGATATCATTTGCTGATTCTGGACGATTTTGCCTACGTCAGCAAAGATCAGATGGAAACCAGCGTGCTGTTCGAGCTGATCTCAGTGCGCTATGAACGGCGTTCCATTCTGATTACCGCCAATCAGCCGTTTGACCAATGGCACAAAGTGTTCCCAGACCAGAGCACTGCGGTGGCCGCGGTGGACCGACTGGTTCACCATGCGACCATTCTGGAAATGAACGTCGAAAGCTACCGCCGGCGACACGCAGTTGAACAGTTGCGAGATAAGCCCGCACGAGCGTCAAAGCGTGCCACTGCAAAAAAAGCTCAGCCCAAGTCCGTTCAAGACTGACAGCTGATCCATTCAACCTGCTGAACACGGGGCACAAGCCCCGTGTTCACATCCTGTCGTTGATCGACTTTTTTTAATCGAATCAGTGAAACTGCAAATAATTCTGCTATTATTTGAGACCTGATCGCAGCGTCAAAAAATTCTTACCTTGATTGTCGCTGATTCTTATCTTGATTGTCGCTCCACAAAGTTGCGCACAACACCGAAAGCGCCCGGCGCCAGTATGGACTGAGCCGCAGCGCGATGGCGCTCGGCTGGCCGGCAGAGCGCATCCGGGTGATTGACGATGACCAAGGCAAGTCAGGGTCGTACAGCGAGAACCGCAGCGGATTCCGCGATCTGATGGCGCGCATTGGCGCCGCGGAGGTCGGCATTGTGCTGGTTCTTGAAGTCTCGCGTTTGGCGCGGGACAACGCCGACTGGCATCAGTTGCTGCGGCTCGCCAGCATCACAGATACGCTGATTCTGGACCAGGCAGATGTCTACGATCCCAACGATGGCAATGACCGGCTGCTACTGGGCTTCAAGGGCACCATGAGCGAATTCGAGTTGCAGGGGATTCGGGCACGCATGATTGGCGGCCAGCGCAGTGCCGCACGACGCGGCGCCCTGAAACTGAGTTTGCCCATCGGGCTGGCCTATAACGACCACGATGAAGTGGTGTTCGATTCGGACCAATCTGTTGTGGATGCCATTGGCCTGGTGTTCGAGACTTTCCGCAGGAAAGGTTCCGCCATGGCAGTCGTGAAGTGGCTGCATCAGGAGAACATTCCCCTGCCTTCGCGTCCGAGCTGCGGTCCGTGCCGAGGCCAGGTGCGCTGGAATCTTCCGAGTGGCAGGCAAGTTGTGTACATCCTGAAAAATCCACGCTACGCGGGTACTTACGTATACGGAAAGACCACCAGCGAGCGTCGCATCGATGGGACTGCAAGGCGGTGTTTGGTACCGATGGAGCAGTGGCAGGTGTGTATTCCGGAGGCTCACGCAGGCTTCATCGACTGGCATGAATATTGTCGCAATCAGGAAACCATGGCGAGCAATGCCAAGGCCTACGCAGCGTGGGACCGGCGCATCGCAGCTCCGCGAGAAGGAGCAGCAATGTTACAGTCACGAGTGATCTGTGGTCGTTGTGGCAACCGCATGAGTCCGTTCTACAACCGGGCTCGACCATCGCGCGGCGAGCGCTCGCATGCTTACTACCGGTGCCGCAAACAGCATGATCGCTACGGAAAGAATATCTGCCAGAGCATTCGTGCAGAAGCAGTCGACTGTGAAATATCGCGCTTTGTGATTGCTTCAATGAACCGAGAAAATATCAACCTAGCCTTGTCGGTTCAAGACCAGATTCGCACTGAGTTCGCGGCCGCGGATGCCCAACGTGCAAATCGCATCGAGGCGCTTCGTTATGAAGTGGATTTGGCGCAACGCAGGTTCTTCGAAGTGGATCCGGCCAACCGTCTGGTGGCGGCAACGCTGGAAGCCGACTGGAACGAGCGTCTGGTGAACCTCGAACAGGCATGCCGAGAACGCGAAGCACACACCACGGCACGAGATGCGGAAATCTCCGATCAGCAGGTGCTGCGCATCCAGCAACTGACGCAGGATTTTGAGCGGGTATGGAACGCTTCCGATACCAAAAATACGGATCGAAAGCGCCTGCTCGGACTGCTGATCGAAGACGTGACGCTGACCCGCGACGGCTATGAGGTCTTGATTGAACTGTGCATGCGCGGCGGCAAAACCCTGACGCTCAATCCCGTCTCCCTGCCGAAACCGATCGCAATGCTGAAGAAAACACCTCCCGAAACCCTGGCGGCGCTCGATCAGCTGCTTGACACCCATACCGCTAAAGGCGCCGCACGAGAGCTCAACCGAACAGGGCACAGAAACTGGAAAGGCGAGCTCTACAACACCACGCGTGTACAGAGCATCCGCCGAACTTACGGACTACGCAGTCACGTTGAACGGATGCAGGAGCGGCTTCGCGAACAAGGATATGTAACAGCTGCGGAAATGGCACAACAGTTTGGTGTCAGTGTCTGTACCATCCGCGGACGGGCTAGAAAAAACTGCCGCTTAGAACGGAAAGTTTTCTTGACTGAAGGCCGGGAACATTGTATGTACAGAATTCACTGCGACAGTGAACCGATACATTCCAACTGCAACAGTGTAAAAAGGTGCAACGCAGACACGGAAAAAAACGCCCACGCACCACAGACAGGACAAGGTGTATTATGAAACAAACGACTTATTACCTTGTACGTAGGGCGTCACTTTGTGCGCCGGAAGCAGTACCACCTCATGATTACAATCCTGAAGCTGGCGTCCCCAGTAGTGCGAACCCGCACAGGCTTCCATCACCACCTTGGCCGATTCCAGACCGGCAAAGTGTGACAGCACCTTGTTTCGCTTCAGCTTGCCACTGCCCGTGACTGTTCCATTGCGATTCAGTTGCGCATAGTGGAACACATTCTTTGCGATGTCCAAGCCTATCGTTGTATTATTCTTTCTGTTCATATTTGGGCTCCCCCCATTGGGTTGATTGCTTTTCAAAACTCTCAGCATCGCTGATTTCTTCGCCGATGTAAAGTGGGGGGAGACCATCTCATCAATTACTCAGAAGCCGAATTCAGATTCTCGTTGTCAAGCATAGAGGTTACTTGCACAAGTCTCTCGGGACTGCCAACATCATGCCAAATTCCTTTGTAGTATCTACCGGAAAGCTTACCTCTTTTAATAGATTTACTGAATAAGTTGTATAAAGGAAAATTAACCTTTGTCGTATTCGAGAAAAGACTTTTACACAGTATGGCAATGCCACTGTATGTCAGAGTCTGTGATGCGATTTCTGCATCTGGAATATTCAGCTTACCGTTTGTTAGTATGAAGTCTCCATCGGAGTTGTGTGCAGGGTTATCGACGAGAATCAGGCATCCATCTGCAAATTCAGGAACATGCAACTGACTGAACGGGAAGTCAGTCCAGATATCCGCATTTACGATAAGGAACGGGTCTGATTGAAGCAGTGGTAGTGCTCTGCGAATTCCGCCGCCTGTATTAAGCGGTGGCTCTCTTTCATGCGAATACAAAATGTTGACGCCATAAGCCGAGCCGTCACCAATTGCGTCCACGAACATGTCGGCAAGATAGGAAGTATTAATCACGATATTGGAAATTCCTGCAAGCTTCAGGTTGTGCAGGTGATATTCGATTAATCGACGTTTTCCCACTCGCAGTAGCGGTTTCGGAATCGACTCTGTCAATGGACGCATTCTTGTGCCGAGTCCGGCGCTTAGGATCATTGCATCCATTCTGTCTAATTCTCAATTAAATGAGTAACCAGTCTGTGCAGGGGCTTGAGTTCCTTGTAATTCCTGCTTACAGACTCAATGTAGGTCATTACGGTTGGAATATCCTCTAGAAACTTTGCCTTGTGGTCTCGGTAGTTCAGTCTGGAAAAAATTCCGACAACTTTTATGTGGCGCTGGAGACCCATCCAGTCAAACCACTGTATAAACTCATTTTCGGTAAATTCAACTGGTAATCCGGCATCGTATGCCAAATTGAAATATCGGTGTATCCAATGTCGAACGCGCTCCGGCGGCCAGACGATGTAACAATCTCGCAACAGCGAAACGAGGTCGTAAGTTATGGGGCCTAAGACTGCGCTTTGAAAGTCGATGATGCCGGGGTTGTTGTCAGCGACGTGCATTAGGTTACGCGAATGATAATCGAGATGTACCCATACTTTTGGTTGTTCCAGTGCCCTGTCTCGGAGGAATTCAAATGTGCTGTCCAGTACATCGGAAATTTCCGGGGTGATTTCCAATTTACGATGTTCGGGGAGATACCAGCTTCGGAAAAGTTCCATCTCCGAGCAGAGAAGTTCGGCATCATAAGGCGGTAAGAAATTCGGATCGCTTGACGTCGCAACCTGCAATCGAACCAGTGAGTTTAAAGCATCCTCATACAATTCATCTGCGGTTATATGGGTTAAAATATCAAGATACATGGTGTTACCAAAATCCGATATCAATGCAAATCCTTTCTCCTTGTTCGATGCAAAAACTGTCGGCACGTTCAAGCCAATAGACAGAAATTTCTCAGCAATTCGGAGAAAAGGTTCAATATCCATGTGTTCAACAGGCGCATCCATCACGATATAACTGGAATTTTCATAGGTAATTCGAAAATAGCGGCGGAAACTTGCATCTTCTGATGCAAATTCTATGGAGCGGATTTTTTTGTCTAGAAAAGAAGAGAGCCACTCAACCAGTTGCAAAATGCGCTGGTCTTCAAGAGCGATTTTTTCCAGATCGAGGGAATTTTGTACCACAATCCGTCCTGTTCCTCAGTGCATGATTTGGTCTGGAGATGAGCGAGGGGACGAGCCGAGACTCCCCATAGCGAGAGCCTACTGGATGGTAATTATACTAGCAATTTCAATGTTACTGATTGCAGGCGCCAACGAAGCCAACGCCCAACAATTTGTCGGATGTCCCGAATCATTCCATTCAACTGCTGAAACCGAAAACCGTCAGCTGTCACCTTCGCAGCTGAACTTCATTGGCGATTTTGTTGAATTGACAGAAGATGAAATAATACTTCGTGGAAACGCTATTTTTCTCCATAGTGGCCGCACAATTAGAGCGGATGACATTTCCTATGATCGACAAAATAATCACCTTGAGGCAGCAGGAAATGTACTCATTGAAGAAGCTGGATTTCAAATTGAGACTGCGGTTGTTTCCATTGACCTGAATCAGGATTCTGTAATTGGACAACTTGTTGAATATAGACTATTGTCACCTAAGCTCCTGGGGACAGCGTACAGAACGCTTCAAGCTCGAGGCGAAGCAAAATTTATTGAGCTTCAAGACAGGAAGTTGCGCCTAGGTGAGGCAGCGTTCACGTATTGTCCCGAAGACAATAATGATGCAGTTCTTGTTTCATCTGAAATAGAACTCAATGCTGAAACGGGTCAAGGTATAGCGCGAGACGCAACTCTCAGAGTTAGAGATGTGCCGATATTCTATTTCCCGTATATAAAGTTTCCAATTGGTGAACAACGAAGAAGTGGATTTCTGTTTCCAAAGGCTGGTTACGAAACTCGGCATGGCACTGTCCTCGAAATTCCCTATTACTTCAATCTCGCCCCCAACTATGACGTAACAGTAAGTACGAACCTTCTGTCTAAGCGTGGCGTTCAGCTGCAAACAGAGTACCGGCATCTGAACCAACACTCGGAAACAAATATTCGTGGAGAGTATCTGCACAGAGACGGCGAGCATAGTAGTAGACAGCCTCGTTACGCAGCACATGTTGATTCCAAGTGGCACAATGACAGCCAGCTGTCTTCGAGACTCGATGTTAGCTGGATATCTGACAATAACTATGTTGGTGATTTCTCTGGGCTTTTTCCAGACCAAGACGATCGGTATCTGCAACAGAATGTCGAAGTCACAATTGCTGATATTAGCTATAAAGCATCAATCGGAGTGAATCGATACATCACTTCAAATCCTGGCGTCATTGAAGCCGATCGAACCCATGATCGGATACCCTGGGCGTCATATGAACAGGTATTCCATTTGGGCAAAAATGCAAATCTCACGACAACGCTGGGAGTGGACAAATTTCGCCATACGACCAAGCCATCTGGAACTCGATCTCGAACAGATACTGCAGTGGAATTTTGGCAGCAAAGAGAGTTTGGCAAACTGAATGTAATACTCGGCGGCGAAACACTACACTACAGAATGTCGAATGTACGGGCTGGTTCTCCAGACAATCCGAGCGTTACATCGCCGTATTACATTGTGGACGGCAGATTGTATTTTGACCGGAATTTGGATGACAGTGAAATTCGCAGCAGATGGACGTTAGAACCTCGAATCCAAATTTTGTCGGCGTCAGACAAAGATCAGGGAAAACTACCTATTTTTGACACAACAATTGCTACCATCGACAATTACGAAGATCTTTTCCGAAGAAGTCCGTATATCGGTGGTGATAGAGTCAGAGACACTCAAAAAATTAGCGTTGGAATATCGGCAAGCCTCTACAAACCATTGGATCCACTTAGTGTGAATAAGATTGGTCTTGGACAAATTTTCTATCGAAATGATCGAGTTGCCAGATTGGATAACCCAGCAGTTACAGAATCCAAAAAATCCGACCTGTTCTTTGGGTGGCAAATAAAGAAGCCTGCATGGGAAGTGAATTCCGGCATTCTATACGATGATAGAGCCAGTCAAGTGAATCAGGCAGTGCTGAAGCATTCCATGGCGCTTACAGAAAGGGGTAAACTCAGTAGCGTTTACCGATTCCTGAGAAATGAAGACGAGCAGTCCGGTAATCGATTCCTAAGAGATGGGGACGAGCAGTTCGGAAGCTCTCTCAGCATGAAGCTGCAATCTGACTGGTCAATGAAACTGCAGCACATTGAATCCCTGAAGCATAATCAGCATGTTGAATCTCTTCTGCAATTCGATTATTTTTCGTGTTGCTGGAATGGAGGTGTTCGGCTGAAGCGAGAAACTGAACCCAATGGTAAAAAAGATGACTCTATATATCTTTACATTCATATCAAGGGATTCGGGTAGAATTGGTTTGTTTTCAATTGTATGTTTGTCGAAAGTCTCTACGTTCTATGCTCAATAAAAATTTGAAACTAGCAATAAATAAAATCGCGATTCTATCCGGACTGCTGACTCTACTGGCTATTTCGTTTACGGTTCAAGCGCAGTCCAGCACTTTGGATCGAATTGTTGTTACTGTCAATGGTGAACCCGTAACTGAAACGGAAATTCAAGTAAGAATGAAGATACAAAATTATGAGACAGTACAGTCGGGCGTTAATCCTCTATCGGCCGATGTTGCGAGAAATCAAGCTATTGAAGGTGCAATTTCTTTTCTAGTTCAACGTCAATTCGCCAGGACAATCAATTTGTCAGTTACGAGCAGTGAAGTCACTCAACGCCTGAATGCACTGAGCGAGCAGAGAGGACAGTCACCTGAGGAACTTATTCGCCAGGTGGAGGCATTCGGATTGGCTAGAGCGAATGTAGACAGCCTTTTGTTTGAAATTTTGCTGACTGATAAGTTGACCCAAAGCGTTCTTCTTCCCAGGGTCCGTATCCGGGAGGAAGAGATTGATCGCTATATCGAAGCGAACAGTGAGGAATTTGCCGAAGTTGACGAATACAATTTGAATATTATCGTGATATCGAATCCACCAGTTGTAACTGCAGAACATAGGCAATTACTGCTTCAGGTAACTCGCGAAATTGAATATGAGTTAAAGAGAGGGACAAATTTCAATGAAACTGCAAGAGCCGCACGCAGAATTGATGGAATAGATGCGGGTGAACTTGGATGGGTTCGCAGTCAAGATATTGCACCTGAATTAGCATCGGCGATATCTCAAGTGCCTACCAATTCAAGTGTTGGCCCAATCGAGTCGGATGGAAATACATTTTTTGCCTTGGTCAGAGACCATCGCAAGAATTTGGGATTTACGTCGCAGCCGATACAGCAGTTTCATCTTGCAAGATTTGTTATGCACGCAGGAAACGAAGCTGGTGCGGAAGTGATCGTCGAACAGTTAGAGGAGTTTCGCCAGAACATTATCGATGGTGCAGATTTTGGTGCTTTAGCAAAACTGTATTCACATGATAGCGACAGCCGAAGGAATGGCGGTGATATAGGTTGGGTGTCGGAAGACAATCTTCCATTTGAATTTTTACGACCGTTACAAAACATGGTTGTGGGCGATATATCCCCTGTGCAACGAATTCAGAACTCCGCTTACATACTGCAATTGCGCGACGTAAAATTGGCGGATGTTGAAGAGCAGAAGCGTAGTGCCGTAAGAGGGTTCTTAAGGAACAGTAAATTACGGAACGAACATGCCAAGTGGGTTGATGATTTACGCGCTTCAGCTAAGATTGATTACCGCAAGAATTTCTAAGGTGAGCGAACAAAATTGAGTCTGAAGAAAAGCAAAATAGGTTGCGTAAAGTGCAGCAAGTTCTACCGAGTACAGAGCAATCCTGCGGAATTCAACGAATGAAACAACTCACCGAAAATTATCAATCCTGCTCTATCCAAACTTTGGATATGTGATGAGGCTTTCCGATTCAGATTCACCTAATTCGGTGGAAAACATTGTTGCAGCAGTCGGAACGCTGTTGCCTGCAGAATTATCTGAAAATATCAGAAAAAACCTTTTGAATTCAGTCAAAGCCGCACTAGAGAATATGGATTTTGTAACGCGTTCGGAAATTGAGGTGCAAGAAACCGTGTTACAGCGTGCTCAAGTAAAAATCAAGGAACTCGAAGCACGAATTGACCAACTGGAGTCGGAATCAGAAATTAGATCCCCACCGACTCCTCCTGACGGTTAAATCAATAGAGCAAAATTTTGGTTACTGAACTAGATCCACTAGATAATCAACAGCCGCCATTACATCCTCGTTTGAGAGGAGCAAATTTCCACCCTTGGGCGGCATAATCCCAGTTTCCCCCTGATATCCCTTTATTGCATTCGAATACAGTGTATCGAGGCCTTTGGCTATTCGGGGGCCCCAATTGTCTGCATCTCCAGGTTTCGGAGCACCTGTTACACCAGTTGTGTGGCAGATGAAACAAGCTTTGTCATAAACTGATTTACCTACATTTCCGGATGATGCAACCTGAACGGGCGTTGTGGGTTCAACCGATGTGGGTTCAACCGAAGGTTCCATGGCCCCCACATTAAGCGTGCCAACCGGTTGGGTTCTCTGCGCAATTATGCGTTGCGTAAATTCTTCGGACTGAGCTCTCAGTTTGTCGTCAATGGAACCGCCAATCATTATTCCAGCAGCAATCAGGGTAATCGTAAGTAACGCCAAGAAGAAAATCATCTTGAAGAAGGACTTAGCAAACTGCCTGTCGGTCATCATCGTTGTCATTTACCTTGTATTTTGTTTGTTCAGTATTCAGAAGCAAAATTGGGTCGAACAATTCCAATTTTGATGAGATGGAGCTTATTTTACTACTACAAATTGACAATTGGATTGAATTGCGAAGAAAATTGACTTTCCCAGTCAATATACGGGTTGGCCCGATTTCAACTTAAGCAAATCAAAAGAAGTCGTCACCGATTGTCTGCGATTATGATCTGGTGTGAACCAATTGGAAGCAAAATGGTTTGCTTTAGATATAATTTGGCTTGAATTGAACTAATCCCACCTTCGTTCATATTCACCTCTTTTTCTTGGGCCGTTAGCTCAGACGGTAGAGCACCTGACTTTTAATCAGGGTGTCGCAGGTTCGATTCCTGCACGGCCCACCAGGTTTAACTGATTTAGGATTTATTTGATTTGCCAACTGGGATAGACTGAGGCAGGTTTCAAACTGGGTGAAGGTGCGAAACTTCATAAAACTGATGTTTTGGCGTCCATCAGAATCGTGCAGTGCAGTCGAGCAAACATCTGTTTGTTTATGACTTTCGTAGCGGAATGCCAGACTTCGTATTGATACAGTTCACTGTAGCGGAATCTGAATTTGCCTAAATAAATTCAGCACTGTCAGGCAATCTGCACTGTGTGCCGATTGCATACTCGTTATGGTATTCTGACCGACTGGAATACAACAATCGTGTTGGATAATATGCCAATTGAACTGACTTCATTGAAAGGTTCACTTCCAGACAAATCAAGATTAACATGTGTGTCTTATTATTTGCTTTGAATCAACACAGCCAATTCCCGTTTGTAATGGCTGCGAACCGGGATGAGTTGTATGACAGACCTTCCAGAGCAGCGCACTTCTGGGAAGAATTCCCTCAACTGCTAGCCGGCCAAGATCTCAATGCTTACGGAACCTGGCTCGGTGTGACAAAAAGCGGACGCTTCGCTGCTGTGACAAATCACTATGGTGCACCGGTTGCCGATCCAACCAAAAAGTCCCGTGGTACTCTGGTTTGTGATTTTTTGACTGGCGATCAAACCATTGAAGAGTATTCCACCATTCTGATGCACACTGCCGACCAATTTAACGGCTATGGCATTGTATTCGGAGACACATCAAGTATTCACTATCAATCCAATCAGGGGGAAGTTCAAACAAGAGTATCGAGTGGAGTTCATGGACTCGGCAACTGCTTTCTTGAATCAAACTGGCCACGGGTGGAAGAAGGGAAAGGAAGACTTAAAGATTCTCTCAATCGAAGAATTGATAACCTTCAAACTGAAGATTTATTTAACATTCTGTCTGACAAAACACCATCACAGGCCGCATCAACTGGCCCCGAAGCAGTCGATTTGCATTCTATGAGTGCTGATCAACTGCCGCTTTTCCTTCGACTTGAGAAGATGGGAACTCGTAGTTCAACAGTCGTGCTAGCGGACCAATCGGGGCACATTACATTCGAGGAACGAACTTTCTCCCGTGATTCGATTGACTTCATCGATCAACGGAAATTTCAGTTTCAAATACAGGAAGACTAAGTAGATCACTATAGATGCGGAATAGGCCTCAGCAGAAATATTTTCACTTTTTAGGGGAAACCCTCGCCACTGTAAACACGTTTCCAACTACCCCAGTTGATACGGAATTCAAAGAAACAGGAAAGGCATCGGCAATTTAACTACCGACAGTTGCTGTCATTGCGAATTGTGTTTTCAGTGTTTTACTTGCAGCAGGACCACTGAGTGCTTGTTGATTGGTAGGACTGTATCTAGCCAACGTCACACTTGCTACAACGAGACATAGAACTCCCCTCACCGACCTGTTAAATTGGAGTGCTGAAGTTTCGACTCCCACAGAAACGTGCGGTACCGCAATCTGAACAGTCTGCAACTTATTTAGTCGTTGATCCTCCTCGCTTTGATGACTCTTTCGATTCTCAAGAGTCTTCCCATGGTCTTTTTTAGTTCGCCCGCACTGCCAACTTCAACCGTCAGATATATTCTTCCGAGTTCACTGGTCTTTATTCGAGCAGTGTTCACTGCGACCAAGTGGAAACCGAGTTCTGCTATTGCGGCTGTTACGTCTTGTAGCAGCGCATGGTGTCCTTCAGCTACCAGTTCAATATCAACCGCGTGCTTCAAGTCATTGTCGTATTGCCAATCAACTGAAACCACTCGATCGGGATGGTTCTCTACCATACGTTTGAAATTCCCGCAATTTCGCCGGTGAATCGTAATTCCGCGTGAAACTGTCACATAGCCGACTACATCGTCTCCAGGTAAAGGTCCGCAACAAGATGCGTGATTTGTTAGCAGATTGTCCACGCCCAGAATCGACAAAGAAGCAGTTGACGTATCAGTTGGGCGAGGTAGATTAATTTGGAAATCTTGATCTAGGGTTTTATCGGATTCTTTTTCTATCAGGCGAGCTACCGCGTGTGTTGGTTTGAGTTCCTTCATTCCAATTGCTGTAAACAGGTCTTGACTACGGCGAAAACCATTGTCTAGTGCAAGTTTTTCCAAATTGATTTTGGACAATCCATGGCGGTTCAATTCTTTTTCGAGTAAGGTCTTTCCCTGAGCTTGATATCGACCATACTCTTCCAGTTTGAACCATCTGCGAATTCGATTCCGTGCTCTCGCAGAAACTGTAAATCCTTGATGTGAATTCAACCAGTCTCGACTCGGTCCACCAGACTTGACTGTTCGAATCTGCACCCAATCACCAGTTTTCAGCTCATAAGTCAAGGGAACGATTTTGTCTTTTACCTGTGCCCCTCTGCATCGATGGCCAACTTCTGTATGGATGGCATACGCGAAGTCGATTGGAGTTGAGTGGACTGGAAGTTCGACAACATTCCCAGCCGGCGTAAACACATAAATTTCCTCGTTGGCTGAATCCGCAATTGAGCCCAAGTTTCTGTCGAAAGTTCCAGCTACTTCTGCTTTCCAATCCAGGAGTTGGCGCAGCAAATTCACTTTCTCATCCTGATAAGTGTTAGATTTTGCTGATTCCTTGTATTTCCAGTGTGCCGAAACTCCAAATTCGCAGTCATTGTGCATTTCCTCAGTGCGGATTTGAACCTCAACCACTTTCGAATCAGGGCCAAACACAGCCGTATGTAAAGATCGATAGCCATTCGATTTTGGCATTGCAATGTAGTCATCAAACTCGCCAGCAACCGATGTCCATGAAGCATGAACAGCACCTAGAGCAGCGTAGCAAGAAGCGATATCGTCAACCAGAATTCGTACCGCACGTACATCAAAAATGTGATCAAAATTCACTCCTTTCTGGTTCAGTTTTCTCCAAATGCCGTAAATATGTTTTGCACGTCCGTCTACCTTTGCCTGGATTTGTGATCTGACCATTAGGGAGTTCAATTGTCCGACGAATTTTTGAATGTACCCTTCCCTCTCAATGCGCCTTTCATCAAGCTGGCGTGCAATTCGATCAAATTCCAGGCGGTTGAGATACTTAAACGACAGATCTTCCAGTTCCCATTTCATCCTCCAGATTCCAAGCTTGTTTGCAAGAGGCGTATAGATGGATAAAATCTGTTTCGCCAAGCTCTGCCGGGCAGGCTCTGGCAACTCTTTCGCTTCTCTCATGTGCACCAGTAATTCCGCCAGATGAATGACTATTACCCGAGCATCGTCAACCATAGCAATAAGAATTCTACTCAGATCAATTCGTCGAACTGCAGACGCCTTTTGAACATCGCCACGCTCTACTGTTAATGAAATACTATCTAACTGCAAAGTACCTTCATATAACTGACTAATCGAAGCATCAAATTTTTTTCTGATTTGTTCCAACTGAATTTTCTTTCCAATCATCATTCCTCTCAAGGCGGCAACAGCCGCCATTTCCCAGTCCGCTTCTACTTCCGCCAATAATGAAATTACATCGACAAGACTTCTCTCGTAAGAAAACGGATCTCCAGTGTAGTTTTCGCACACCTCCGATACCAAGGTGTCATGCATACTTCGATCCGGCACATGCCAGTTTCTGGCTGAATGGAACTGCTTGGTGTAAATGGAATTCACTTTTGTAACAACAAGTAAAAATTAGCGAAAGATGTGAAATCGGAATTTGTAAATCAGTTGTTCTAGAGATCGGTAGATTTTGCATTCAATTTGCTCAATCATCATCTCCGAACTAGAATGAATATGGAACAATAGTTTATCATAACACTTTGATATCATTATAAATAATTAGACTTCCAACAAAAATTCGGTAACCCTCACAGTAATATTTCGAATCTATGGTCTGGCAGGGCAAGAACAACTGATATATCCAAACTGGTAAATAATTGTTCAGTTGAATTTGTGCGACTACTACAAGCAATTGCAGAGTTAGTTACATACTTGTGCACAGAAATTGTTAATAAAAAAACAGGCAAAATTTTATCATTCGTTCGCAGCCCTCGAATTTACCAATTTGGATACCTGGCACTCTCTACAAATTAAATTCAACGCTGAATCTGCTTCTCATAACTATGACAAGTAATTAGGACAAAAATTGCTGATATTTTGTTACTTACACTCTTGACAATTTGATTTATAGAATTATATTTATGTTAAACATTTCTAAAATGATATATATTGACATACGAAATTAGAAAAAAATTTCAAAATTAAATGGAATTAGAGAATTATTTGCAATGAAGCTAGATTTACCTTTTTTATTGGAGCCGTCACAACTGGAAGAAATTCTCGGTCATCCTGATCTTTTGGTCATAGATGTCGGCGATTCGGATGTGTATGAAAAGGAACGCATTCCAGGTGCTGTGCATATCGATTATCTGGATATCGTATCCGGCAATGTACCAACAAGCGGTACATTACCTTCGACTAAAAATCTGAAAGAAGTATTTTCTGCGGTTGGCTTGACGCGAGATAAACACGTCGTTGCCTATGACTCCGAAGGCAACGGGCGCGCTTCAAGACTGCTGTGGACACTTGATGTACTGGCGCATCCGAATTCTTCACTGCTGAACGGCGGTTTTACATCATGGAAGAATGAATCACATCCTGTTGATTATTCACTTCCGCAGGTGGTTGAGCGTAGTGACTATCCGGTGCAGGTAAACGGCAAATCCCAAGCCGACAAGAACTACATTCTTTCCAAACTACGCGACTCCGACGTCGGTTTGCTGGATGCCAGGTCTCCCATGGAATATCAAGGATTTGATGTCCGTGCTCTGCGTGGTGGTCATATACCTGGTGCCAGAAATGTCAACTGGCTGGATACTATTGATACTTCCAGAAATAATCGCTTCAAATCCAGTGATGAGCTTCGGGACATGCTTTACCAACAGGGAATAACTCCCGACAAGGAAATTATTACCTACTGCCAGACGCATCATCGCTCTTCACACGCATATGCCATGTTGAAATCTCTGGGATATGACCGAATCCGCGGATATGCCGGTTCTTGGTCAGAGTGGGGGAATTCCAGCGAAACTCCTATCGAATAAATTAATTTTACGGAACAAGCTTTGCCGATATCACATTCGGTTACAGTTAGTGCTAATTCGAGATTCCAAAATCTGACGTGTAACAACAGCCCCATTTCATCATGATCCTCCATGTTGATATGGATGCTTTCTATGCGTCCGTCGAACAGCGCGACAAACCAGAACTTGCTGGGAAACCAGTTATCGTGGGCGGAACACCTCAAAACCGAGGCGTAGTTGCTGCCGCAAATTATGAAGCTCGAGCTTATGGCGTTCGCAGTGCCATGCCATCAAGCGTTGCAGTTCGGCTATGCCCCCATGCCGTTATCATCCCCATGCGCATGGATCACTATGTGAGCGTCTCTTCGGAAATTCGAGACATATTCTATCGATATACACCGCTTGTAGAGCCCCTGTCTTTGGATGAAGCGTTTCTTGACATCGAAGCGAGCACGCAATTGCACGGGAGTCCGGAGACGATTGCTGGCAAGATCAAAGAGGATATTCAAAGAGAACTGAATCTCATAGCATCAGTTGGAATCGCATCAAACAAATTTCTTGCAAAAATTGCCAGCGACCTGGAAAAGCCAGATGGGCTTGTTAGTGTCCCATCACCGTGTCAATCGTTTCTCGACCCATTACCCGTTACTCGCCTTTGGGGTATTGGTAAAGTCGCTTCCGCAAATCTCAAAGATATTGGAGTGCACACCATTCGTGACTTTAGACTGCACGATCTAAATGTTCTCAAATCCTGTGTCGGGCATTCTGTCGATCGCCTCTTGTTACTGGCAACAGGTGTAGACGCTCGAAAAGTTGAATTTGAATCCACACCCAAATCAATTTCTAGAGAGACTACATTCGCGGCTGATATTGAAAATATCGAAACTTTGGAATCGACTCTGTTGAAACTAACGGAAGATGTTGCTGCTAGACTTCGGAAGAAATCAATGTCAGCACGTACGATAGGAATAAAACTGAGATATTCAGATTTCAACACAATTACCCGCGATGAAACACAATCCTCTCCCACAGATGTGACTCAAACCATTTGGAGAGTTGTGAGACAACAACTTCACACTACACTGTCCGATAAAATTTTCAAGATTCGCTTGGTCGGAGTTCGAGTGGCATCACTGGAGGTTCACTTCGATGATCCTACTGATCTTTTCAATCACAACGAACTTAGGCAGCAGAAAAAAGTCGACGTCGTAGTCGATCAAATCAACAAGCGATTCGGAAAATCAACTGTGCACAGAGGCGGCGGTGTTAGATCTGAAGAATGACTCCCATTTGGAAGTGCGAGAGTGCTATTTGGAGCTTTAAGACAAACTTTTTTCCTAATGTATTTCTGTTGATACATGTGCTTGGTGACGCCTACAAAAGCGGCGTGCAAATATAACACACCAAACTAGCAAAATGATTCCGTTCTACAAGAAACTAAATTTGCCAAATGGCATCTTTTTGCACATAAACTGCATTTTCATTGAATTCGGCTCAACTTTTCGCTATAAAGATAGTTCCAGTTTGTTTCCTAAGGCGGAGTGCCACCTAATTACGCCTCCTCACGTTGCAGATTTCCCTACAACCACTACGACCCTTGGGTCATGGAACAATGAGTAGCAGTACCGAAATAAAGGAATTATCTTCAGAGAAAGAAGCAACAAATGTTGAACCGCAAGGTTTAGAACTTTCACAATCACCCGCCTCAAAAAGTGCTGACATTCAAGAAATTGACCAAGAGCCAAATGCTGATTTGAAACGTGCTGAGTCAGCGCAGTCAATTGAAGATTCTAAAGCGTATGACTATTCTGTCGAATCTGCAGTTGAGTCTGAATCCCCTAATCCACCTGTTCAGTCTGATGAAACTGCTGAAACAGAAATCGATTCCGGTTCTACAGTCCCGACTAACGATCAATCCGCTCCCGAAGTAACTGCAGAAAAAAAGGAGTTGAATACTTTAGATGCCAAAAAAACACTTGAAGAAATTGAACAGTTGGTTGTCGAGTTGCGCCAATTGCTTAGTGACGGTCAACTCAAGGAGTGCATATCACGATATGAAAAATGTCAGGCAAAACTTCGAAAACTTTCGGAGATAGGTTTTAAATCGAAAAAACTTACCAACCTGCAAAAGACAATCAACGGACTCTACTTCGGCGTTCGTGAACTGAAGGACTGGCGACACTGGGGAATGGATCAAGCCCGTCTTGATTTGATTGTAAAATTGAAGAAGTTTCAGAATTTCCAAGGAGACCCTCGCGACTTGCACGTGCAGATTAAAGAAATTCGAGAACTTTGGAACAGCTGGAATCAGACCGGTGACTTTCCCAATCGTACACTGAGGGAGAAATACACTAGTGCCTATGAAGAAGCATTCAAACCTTGCAAAATATACTTCAAGGAACAAAAGAAACAACGCAAAACCAACAAAAGTCTTCGTAAAGAAATCTGTGTTCAGCTTGAAGAAGCTTATGAAGCAATCGATTGGAATCGACCGAATTGGGCGTCCATTGGGGAGTTGATTCGAAACTCGCGCAAGCAGTGGGTGAATGCGGTGCCCCTGAACAAGAAAGACTGGAATTCAACGAATGCCCGATTTGACGAAGTAATGAAGAATTACGCTCCTCATCTTGAGCGTGAGCGGACTAGGGGTGTTCGATTCAGAATGGACTTGATTGACAAAGTCAACGCACTTGAGAGTTTGTCAGTCAAAGCCGCGACCGAAAAGGCAAAAGAGTATCAGCAGGACTGGAAAACAGTAGTTATTCGAGACAAGAAAAAGAAAGAAAACGAATTGTGGGAGCAATTCCGCATAGCATGTGACAAGCAGTTTCAGCGCCGGAATGAACTCCGAAAGGCAGCAAGTGAAAAATGGCAGGAATCAGAAAATGTAAAAAAATCACTGCTTGGTGAAATCAAGAAACTAAATGAGCTGCCCACTGATCAAGTCAAGGACAGTGCTTCTAAGGCTACTGATATCCAAAGACAATGGAGTAGTGCTACGCGAGACAACAAGCGATCGAAAGGTGTGCTTGATACCAAATTCAATCATGAAATCTCAAAGTTTCAAAACAGCGTTCGTAAGGCAGACAAACTCACATTTGAGAAAAGAATTTCTGTTCTAGAATCTAAAGCAGGCATCTGCAACGAACTGGAGATGGCCATAGGCAAGGAAAATTGTGAGTCCACTCTTACTGCTTACCAGAATAAATGGGACAGCATCGAAGCGGATTGCGGGGAATTCGAGGAAGCTATTCAAATCCGTTACGCTACTGCCTGTGAAATGCTACAGAACGGTTCCGAAATTTTGGATTGCAATTCCGAAAAATGGTCGGAAAATCTAAAAATTAAGCAAAATATCTGCCTCCGCTTGGAAATTCTGTCAGAAATTGAATCTCCCCCGGAGTTCGCACGAGAGCGAATGAAGCAGAATGTAGAACGTCTGAATGCAGTGATGACAAAACAAGTGTCAGTAACAAACCCCGAAGAGGAAATTCGCGAACTAATGGTCAGCTATTGGCTGACCGGTGCGGTTCCGAGCGAAGCTCATGAAATGCTTAAGCAAAGATTCAACCGAATTCAAGCTGAGCTGTCAAAGAGTTAACAATTCTGAAAATCTGTCTATATTCAAGGCAATACGTTCAACTTGAATTCTTACCATTGCGAGTGCCATGAACACAATTTCCAAAGATCATCTAGTACAGAGTGTCGCTGACAGCCTGCAGTTCATTTCCTATTACCATTCGCCTGACTTCGTTCAGGCCATGTCTGACGCCTATGAACGAGAACAGTCACCAGTTGCAAAGGATGCAATTGCTCAAATTCTGATCAATTCCCGTATGTCAGCAGAAGGTCACAGGCCGATCTGCCAGGATACTGGAATCGTCGTTGTATTCGCGAAAATTGGGATGGGTGTACGCTGGGATACTGACTGTTCATTACAGGAAATGATCGACGAAGGTGTCCGACGTGCTTATCTTGATCCGGATAATCCTCTTCGGGCATCCATTGTTGATCCGCCTTGGGGAATTCGCAAGAATACACAAGATAATACGCCTGCAGTCGTTCATACTGAATTGGTTGCAGGGGACAAAGTAGATATTACTGTTGCCGCTAAAGGGGGTGGCTCTGAAAACAAGGCAAAATTGGGCATTCTGAATCCTGGTCAAAGCGTGGTTGACTGGGTCGTCAAAACAATGCCTACACTTGGAGCCGGATGGTGTCCTCCAGGAATACTGGGACTCGGAATTGGCGGTTCTCCAGAAAAGGCAGTCGTTCTAGCTAAACAAGCATTAATGGATCCAATCGACATTCACCATCTGCTGCAGCGGGGACCGAATTCACCTACGGAAGATTTGCGCCTTAAACTCTATGAAGAAATCAATAAACTTGGCATCGGTGCGCAAGGTCTTGGGGGTGTTACAACCGTCCTTGACGTGAAAGTAAAGGAATTCCCCACACATGCAGCTTCATTGCCGATAGGCCTAATTCCGAACTGTGCGGCCACCCGGCATTTACATTTCACTCTGGATGGCTCCGGGCCAGCGCGATTGCCCGTGCCTTCTTTGGAGATTTGGCCGAAAATTGTTCGCGACACGTCAAGCGCCCGCAAGGTTGACCTGAATTCTCTGACTAAGAAAGACGTACGCGAGTGGAAAATTGGCGAAACGCTGCTAATTTCCGGGAAGATTCTTACCGGCAGAGATGCTGCCCACAAGAGAATGATTGAATACTTCGACAGCGGCAAGAATCTGCCGGACGGTGTGGATTTGAAGAATCGTTTCATCTACTATGTCGGGCCAGTCGATGCGGTCGGCGATGAAGCGGTAGGACCTGCCGGACCAACCACTGCAACCCGAATGGATATGTATACGGATCGACTGATCCGAGAAACCGGATTGATCGGAATGATCGGTAAAGCGGAGCGCGGACCGGAAGGCATTGCAGCAATCAAGGAACACGGTGTAGTTTATCTGATCGCAATCGGCGGAGCAGCATATCTTGTTTCAAAGGCGATACGATCGGCGCGAGTCATTGCCTTTGAAGATCTCGGAATGGAAGCAATTTATGAATTTGAAGTCGAAGACATGCCGGTGACAGTGGCAGTCGACAGCAGCGGAAATTCCATCCATGTTGCAGGTCCACAGAAATGGCGCTCTATCATCGCGGACTTTCCTGTAACTGTTGCCTGAATTCTATTTAATTAGCTATTCATCAAGTGCCTGTACTCCAGAAGCAGCGGGGTGATTACATCTTCTGTGATTTCCTTTCGCCATCCGGAAAATATTCGACTGTTTCGGCTCCCTCGTACTATTGAATTTACTTCTTTTCTTGTGCAGATCATTTCGACGGGAATGCGATTCTTCAAGGCTACTTTCTTCAACTCACGCAGAATGTGGTTTGACAATTCCTTTTGACGTGTTGTAAGCGGCTCCTGAGGTAGCCAGACTGGTGTGGCTATGTCGCTCGGCCGTGATTGCAATATTGATAAAACCTCTCGCATCCAATTTCTTGCTTTTCCATGCTTAATTGCGAGTGCATTGGTAAGCTCTGCAGATGTTCTCGGTTTGTCCTGAACAATTTGCAAAACCTGCTTGTCAGTCATTACCCATTGCCTTGGCAAGTCAATTGACCGAGCTCGCTCCTCACGCCAAATCAATATCTCTTTAGCTCGGTACTGATCGACAACAGCTAGATTTGCCCCCTGTAGAAATGATTTCAGCACCTTGTCACTTTCAGAACTGACGTGGGATGCATCCAATAGACAGACGCATTCCTCTTCCAGCCATTTTATTCTGTTGATTTTGCGAAGTTTTGAATCCAAATTAGTATAAACAGGCAGCAGATAACGCACATCATCCAGTGCATAGCGGATCTGTTCTTGTGAGAACGGTCGTTTCTGCCAATTTGATCGAGTCATGTTCTTGTCAAGCGACAGCCCGACAATGTCGTAGACCAAGCTCTTAAAAGAAAGCTCCTCGTATCCACAAATCCAAGCGGCAATTTGAGTGTCAAATATTCGCTTTGGCAGGGTGTCATAATCGTGCAGGACGTCTAGATCCTGTCCAGCCGAATGAAAAATAATAGTTGCCGAAGACGAGTTGATCAATTGCAATACCGGCGACAAATCCGAGCAAAGAACTGTATCAACACAGAAAATGAAATCATCCGTTGCTAGCTGAATCAATTGCAGTTTCGGACGGTAAGTTCTGATTCGAGTAAACTCGGTGTCAACTGCAACGTAGGAACAACTGCTGATTTGTGCGCATGCTTCGTGAAGTTGAACTGGATCTTCTATGGGTGATTCGTAAATTTCCATGCTACACAAATATTATCAAACCCTTATCGCAAAAATCTTTTGCATAGAAACAATGCAGACAGGCATCCTACGACGTGAACGTGAAATTTTGTTCACTAGGGGCTTGCCACAGTGCTATCAATTCCACACGCAATACATGGAATATAATTTGTTAACTGTAACAGTACCTCAATCTGTTTTTGCGAAATTTCTGTTTCACATTTCCGAAACACATTCCGTTAAGCTGAAACTAGCGACAATGCGAGTAGTGAAAATTACTCCTTGTCCAATTTCAAAAGCATTCGTAGGTTGATAGATACGTCAAACCCAATAAATATATCGATGAAGCCAAATCTATTCGAAAATTGCCGACAACTGAACATCGGCCTTTTGGCATGAGTATTCGGCAATTCTGTTTTTTAAACACCCTATGCATATATTAATGAGTGTTGTGGCTTCATTTCTTTCAGCACACTGGCGAAATTAGACGATGTTTGCGCGAAATCACCCCATATCAATGCTCGCAAGAATGGCATTCTTTGCGGAAAAACCGCAAAACCTGCAGTCATCAAGGTATCTGGTACTGTACTCAGCAATAGCTCTACTGCTTGCAACTGCCACGATGGCAGTGGTTCAGTCGTTTTACGAAAATTTATATCTGGCATTTCTACAAATTGCCACATTTGGGCTCGTTGTATGGATCGTTTTACGACTAGCTGGTAAAGCGAACCGCTGGCCGCAAACTGCGACTGCGTTGTTCGGAACCACCTGCATCATTCGAAGCCTGTCTTATCTGCCAGTCAAGTTGACCTGGGATTACTACGAACCAAGCCAAAGTGCATTTTTTTGGGTGTCATTTGTAGCTTTACCATTCGGAATTTGGAATCTATGTGTATCTGCATTCATCCTAAAGCAAGCAATGGAAATCTCGGCAACTAAGGCGTTTTTTGTCGTGTTGGGAATTGCCTTACTCGTATCATTTATTGTTCTGAATCTTTTTGGTTTCAACGTAACTCAATTGCCGGATTCTCAATGATGAAACATTTGCACATTGTAGGAATTTGCGGGACGTTCATGGGCAACCTCGCATTGCTTGCGCGAGAGCTTGGGTATCAGGTTACGGGTTCTGACTTGAATGCTTATCCTCCAATGAGCAATATGCTGGAGGAACAGAATATAGAAGTAGCCATGGGATATCACCCAGATAACCTGAAGCACAATCCAGATCTGGTCATTGTCGGCAATACCATTAGTCGGTCCAATCCTGAGGTTGATGCGATGCTTGATCTTGGAATCAAATACATCTCCGGCCCGCAGTGGCTGTACGAGAATGTGCTACATAGCAGGAAGGTTGTCGCAGTTGCAGGTACGCACGGAAAGACTACAACAACCAGCATGATTGCATGGATACTCGAATATGCAGGATACAAGCCTGGATATCTGATCGGCGGCATTTCAAAAAACTTCAACGTTGCAGCTCAAGTGGGTGAGGGTGAATGGTTTGTAGTTGAAGGGGATGAATACGACACCGCTTATTTTGACAAGCGATCGAAATTTATTCACTATCGCCCGAAACTCGTAGCGTTATTGAATCTTGAATACGATCATGCAGATATATTTGATTCGATTGATGACATTGAGCGACAGTTCGAATTTTTCATCCGTACGCTCCCATCATCTGGCCGCATTATTGCCAACTTTGATGAAGAAAGATTGCAGAAAACGATCACCCGAAGTTCAGTGACGCCGGTAATTACGTTTAGCGTGTCTGGCAATCGTGACGCGGACTGGTACGCCGATTCTCAGACCGATGACTATCTAAAGCTAAAAATGCACTCAAGAGTTCACGGTACGGTTCAACTGAACTGGGACGTTCCAGGTCAGCACAACACGGCCAACGCCCTGGCAGCGGTCGCGACAGCCTGCCATACTGGAGTAAACGTTGAAGTTGCAGTAGAAGCACTGCAGTCCTTCAAACCTGTCAGACGCAGGCTGGAATTTTTAGCAGATATTAACAATATTCGAATATTTGATGATTTTGCTCACCACCCTACAGCGATTCGAGCGAGTATTGATGCTGTGTCTAAATTCACGCGCCCAGATAGGTTAGTTGCGGTGTTCGAACCACGTTCGAATACGATGAGAATGGGTGTTCATGGAGATAAACTCATACAGGCGTTTGCACAAGCGAATCGTATCTACATGTATCGTGCGCCTAATGTCGAGTGGGAAGTAGGCAGTTCAGCAGGAGACAACTTTATTGTCCATGATTCGGTAAAATCATTGCTTGACGCGCTTTTGTTGGAACTTTCTAGTGGAGATGTAGTCATAATAATGAGTAATGGAGGGTTCGATAATTTGCAAAGCAGGTTGGTTGATCGCCTCCAAGAAAAATTCAATGTTTCCTTAAGCCAAATTCAGCCCAGCCCATGACATCGAAACTATTCAGATTCCCAAATTTTGCAATTACTTTGTCAGTAATTCTGTTTTTAGTCGGTCCACTTCATGCAGAACAATTTGAAGAAGGTGTCGACTACGAAACGCTTCCTGGGGAAGTTAAAGTTCAAGCAGATGGGCGAGTCGAAGTTATTGAATTTTTCTGGTTTGGATGTCCGTCCTGCTACAGATTCGAGCCACATCTGGTTGCCTGGCAAATACCTGAAACAATTGATTTCAAGAATGTTCCAGCCGTGCTCACAAATAACTGGTTATTTCACGCTCACGTGTACTACGCGATGGAACTTCTAGGATTGAAAAAAGAACTGATGCAAAAATTCTACGATGAATTGCACATTGAACGCACAAGGATTTCTAGTGCTGAGCAGTTTGAACAATGGGCATCCTCTCAAGAAGGCATAGATGTTTCGAAATTGACGCAAAACCTATATTCATTTGCCACTGTGGTGCAGATCGCTCAGGCAGAGAAACTCGCTAAAGACTATAACATCACATCAGTTCCAACTCTAATCGTAGGCGGCAAATACAAGACTTCACCAAGCATGGCTCGGTCTGAGAAGAGGGCATTACAAATTGTCGAGTATCTAGCCGATCGGATTCTCTTAGAGCAGTAAACGTCGAACTAGGTGTTGGTGGTACTTGTCCGCGTCTTTATTGTTTCAGAGCAGTAACTTCAATTTCCACTTTCATTCTTGAATCGGCGAGTCCTGCACTGTACATGGTTGATGCAGGTCGAACGCTGCCAAAAAATTCATGAAGAACCGGCCAGCACTTTTCAAAATCTTCTGAATCTGGAAATATGTAGTTGACTCGAACAACATCGGCAAATCCGCTTTCAGCCTCATCCAATACTCTGCCGATATTTTCCAGTGTCTGCCGGCACTGAACAACGACATCGTCAGATATTTTCATCGTTTCATAATTGAAGCCAGTCGTGCCGGCAACAAAAACCCATCTGCCATCACACACGGCACGGGAGTAGCCAACCTTCTCTTCAAAAATCGAACCGGAGGAAATCAATTTTCTGTTATTTTTATCTTCACTCAATACAAACACCCTATAAATACATTAATGAGTTCAGCCAGCAAATATCGGAAAGTAATTTTGTTGGATCGTTACTCGAATGCCTACCTGATGCAAGCAGCTTTGAATTTGCAAAATTCTGGTTACCGATGTTGGCTTATCCGTTCATTTTGGAGGATCACATGGAACCGTACTCGCTATGGCAGGAATAGAAAATTCCAGAATTTCCATATCTTCGGAAGTAGCCGTCTCGTTATGGATCATTCCACCGGGAATATATAGCGATTCACCTTTTCTGAGATGGTACTTATCACCAGTCTCGAATTCCATGTCAATCCAACCTTGGAGAATGTACAGAAATTGGCATTCGCAATCATGGTAATGCCAGCCGGTCGGCTTTGTCATACCCTTTACTGCAGTCATGGTTTGCGCATTCATTTTTCCGAGACTGGCTTCATTTGCGCGTAAGTCTCGATAAGTGAAAAATTCGCGGCGTCCAGGAATCTTTGGCGCACTTTCGGCCGTTGAGTGAATTAATTTCTGTTCTGAATTTTCAACCGACATAAGTAGTTTCTCCATATCTCGTTCGTGCAGAGTATAACTTCTTTTATAGTTGGGTTGAATAGCGCACAGAATTTTGAAGTCAAGTGAAATACTATGGAATTGATTCGGGGCGAATTCAAAGTTCATGGGCTTGGATTCCTGTTTTAAGTAGACTTGATCATGCCAAAATCAAAACAACGTCAAAATCGATCATCCTCACAATGGCAGCAGATGCAGGAGAACGATGGTTTTGTTCGCGAAGCCGCCCGTTTGGGTGTTCGTTCTCGCTCATATTTCAAGATTGAAGAAATAGACCGAAGGTTCGAGCTTTTCAAACAAGGACAGACGGTATTGGATCTTGGCGCCTCTCCAGGCGGCTGGTCGCAATACGTCTCGTCTCGAATTGGTTCACAGGGGAGAGTGATTGCAGTAGACCTGCTTGATATGCAGCCACTGAATCAGGTTTGCTTTATGCAGTGTGATATTACCCAACAGCAAGCTGTCGATGAATTAACTTCAGTTATTGGTGAAAGACAGGTTAACGTTGTGCTTTCTGATATGGCACCGAATATTACCGGAAATTCCACTATTGATTCGCGAAATTTTTCTGAAATTCATGAGGCTATATTCAATGTCTGTCGCACTGCGATGGCTGAACAGGGTTCGCTCGTCTTTAAGTTCTTTCAAGACAATGAATCATCCATGTTACGGGAAGTGTGTGCCGCGCAGTTTGCAGATTGCAAATTGTATAAACCAAAGGCTTCTCGTTCGAAAAGTCAGGAAGCCTATATGATCGCGAAAGAATTTAATGGTTGAATGTTATCTGTCTTTTACAGATTCGCTGCTCACGTTCGGTTATTCATGCGAAGTGAAGTATGCTTGAAATTTTGAAACCATTCAGCGACACGATCGATACATTCCGAATTTGGTGCTATTAGTAAACGAAAGGGGGGATTTTGTTGTCTCATCACGATTTGAACTGAGGTAATGGATAAGTGTTAGATGGCGAAAGTTTCGTGTCATACTCTGGATAATCGGTATCAGGATTAAAACTTTTTTTGAATTCTCCGCTGGAGATTTTCAGTATATAAATTACCGCATCCAATGCTATACACAATGCGGGAATAGGCCTTCTGACACTCCGTTCGACTAATCTTAGAGGCCGAAGAATTCGTGGCAGAGCAACCGGAACTGTTCGGCTGGTTTGGTTAGCTCCGTGTTTTTGCGCCACACCAAGACAACCCGGCTTGGTTCGACCTTGGCTTTCAGTAGGCGACTGACAAGCGCACGCCCGTCATATGTCATTGGCGAAGCCGGTTTTGTGGCAAGCAAAGTATAGCCTAGCCCATGCCCAACCATACCGCGTACCATTTCGAAACTGGAAGAACGATGCGCAATTCGCGGTGTGACACCTGCATTTTCCAGGATTTCGGTAAAGTAGTCCCGGCTGGGTGGGGCATCCAAAAGAACCATCGGAAATTCGGCTAGTTCTGCCGGAGTCAATGCGAGTTTGTCAGCAAGAGGGTGACCTTCAGCCAATAAAACGTAAGGGGTCATCTGGGTAAGAGGGACGACAGCCAAATCATCAGGAAGATTAAGATCATAGAGCAGCGCCAGTTCGGTTTCACCCGCTTGCAAGCTTTCCAGAACTCTGCGCTGATCACCTTCCACAAGATTGATTGTCTGCACCGGATCATTGGCAATCATGCGTTGGATCATTTCCGGCAGAAAATACGGCCCAAATGTGTGAAAGCAACCGATCGACAGCGTATTATCGGCGCTTTTCTTGCCTGCCGCGATTGACGATGCGCACTCAATCCGAGAGGTGACACCGTAAGCACGATTGGCATAAATCAGGGGGGAACCCTGCTCCGCCACGAAAATGTCGGTTACTTCACCAAAGAAAACATGATGCGTGCCAACAAGATTCGATGAATTCAACTCACAGTCAAAGCCAACTAGAGGATCAATTACCCGGGGTGCGCCTGATGGCATCGCAGTCCATTCGGCACATTCAAACTTGTCGCCAACTACGTCCTTGAAGCGTCCTGCAAAGGTATCAGAAACATAGGCCTGATCATCTTTCAGAACGTTTACGCAAAACACACCATTGTCGATTATCTTCTGTGCTACTGGGCTCAGTTGATGAACACAGACCAGCAGAGTCGGCTTAGGCGTGTCGGCAGAAACCGAGGACATTGCTGACACTGTCACCCCTGCACGTCCAGCAACGCCGTCCGTGGTGATGATGTTCACTGTACAGGCGGCGTGGCTCATACCCTCCAGGAACTTGTTTCGGATTTCGGGATTCGATTCAGCTGGCATGAGCAACACCTCTGTGGTCTCGTGCATTTACTTTACTGTGGTTATTTTGCAATGTGCACCCTCATCTGCTGAAAACCAATTGCTGACAGTACTGTCACTTCGCGATAGCGTTCGATCATCCAATACGTTGTCGCTAAGGTCAGTGGCGTATTTGAAAAAGGCCGCCGGACGATCTCAGCCAAAGTTCCGGTAGATCAAAGCTAGATGCACGAATGGCAATAATTAAATTTCAAAACAGGTTAGACTGGTTTAACTATTCTGAATTCGATGCCTGTGCTTGGAATCCGTTGATCGCAAGTTGAAGATCAAACATACCTCTTGCATTCTCTCAAATATTTCTCTGTAAAGTCCAGTGACTAGACTTCCTTTTGTTCTAATAATTCTATAGGAGATTTCGTGGTCATGTTTGTTGTTTCGCTTTCGGCGTTTGTGACGGTGAATTCAAGATCGCCGGCTGGCTGACCGACAGCATGCACAGGGACACTGAAAATGCCCCGAACATCGTCAGTCTCGAGCGTAATTTGGTATCAGCGGCAACACACAATTCGAGGATTTTGTGTGCACCTTCGAGGGCGGATGCGAACAGCAGGTTTAAGAGCTCGATACTCTTGCCCGTGAAAGACGACATCAGCCACAGCCACGCGATCGGCAGACTAACATGCAACAGAGAGGTCGCAATCGTCGGGACTAGATCGTTAAAGCGCTATTGAACCAAAATACCGGTATCGCCATACATGTAATCGATCATCCGTTCAACAATGAACTTCGACAGATCCTACAGGGGCGTCAGAAATTTCAGGCTGAACAGAGCGAAAATTAAGAATACCAGCAGGCCGAGGTGTAGCATTGCGAAAGGCACGGCGATTGGCAATGCAATCTATACGCAGGCAAGCACGATCGCTTGCCCGCAGGCCCGCATGGGCACTGTAAGATATCTTGCGTAGCCGCTTCAACGATGAGTAACCGATTGATACTTGACGGGGAGAGTAGACTTGAAGTAAAAAGCTTGTTCGGCTCAGACAGGAAGGGCTTGGCTGACTTTCTTGGGCAAGAAGGTTGAATTCCGTCTGTGCGCAAATTGTGTATGCTGTTCGGTCTTGAATTCGACAATCCAGAAGATCGCATTCGCTGGATGCTCCGGTAACGCATAGACGAGCGGACTTTTAAAAGCGCACTGGAAGCCGTCGAAATGCGCCTCAACAAGCGTATCGACAAAATTGACACAGGCTCGGCTGCCAACTCGACAGGGTTGGGCACCGAATCAAATAGCAAATACAAGCGTCTCAAGATTAAATCGCAGACCTGATGATAGAACTGCGCGAGACGGACAACGACGAGAAGCGCGGCGCAGGAATTTCAAACTGACTTACTACCAGAAATTTTCTAGCTGGACGGCAATCGGCGAATCTGTCAGGACTCACAACCGCTGGGCAGGAGCTATCAACTCCCCACCCGGCAGCGTCCGCATTCCTGCAGGATGTAGGAGGCCGAAGCGGACAGCGTCGCGACTCGGAATTCGTAGCCGATCCCGGTTGCAGCGCAAATGGTTTCGTACCAAGAGCAAGGCCTACATGCCAAACGAAGACAGCAACTCGATTGTGCGGAATGTAAGATTCGCCTGGAACTTATCCGCGAGGAAGTGCTCGGTGATCGGATCCGATGCCCTTGCAGCGTGCGGGATGCTGAATTCAATGTAGCGATTAGGAAAGCTACCGAGCATTTCAGCGGCAATCTCGTAAACGAGTTGAGTCGCTCATTCGAAAGGAAGTTCGCGAGATCGAAGTATGTTCGCCATGTCCGCGGCAAGCACATCGACCGTGCTACACCGAATTTCGTCTTCAGTTGAAGTCTGCAGCTGTCCCTCCATCAACTATCAGGATTACAAATACTATGCCACCAAGCAAAGATATGGAAGCAACGCGGCAAAAATTGGTACAGATAGAGACAGAGGTTGAAGAATTGGCAATAGCCTTACCAAGAAACAACAACGACGACATCCTGATTCAATTTTTGAAGAATATGGATGCTGCTTACTATTCGGAAAGGAAAACGGGGACCAATGCCATGTGAGTTGTTGCGGTGTTCTGCCACGCTAACTCTCTATGACCAATATAAAGAGGCTCGCAGACAGCTTGAGAATGCTCCGGAAGAAGATTGATCTGACGTCATGTGATCGCAGTATTAACAGCCGCAGGTATTACCTTCGTTCTCAAACTTGGCAAAATTGCCAATCTTCTTTTCTTCGAGCCACCTAATGGCTTCGAGATCGCTTTGGAGTACGCTCTTGGCCATTGCCCTGACGAAGAACCGGCCGTTATCCAATTCAATGACGTAACTGCCGCCTTCGGGCACGATTGTCGTTCGGCGTGGACCCCCCTTGACCCTTTGGAACCCAAGAACCTCAATGGGGTAGAACGCTCATTGGCGTCGAATACAAACGCCGAACAACAATCTGTCTACGTAGGTCGAGATCCCGTCTGGCGCTTCACCCTCTTGAGTTAATAGAACTTTCGCTGTAAATAGTTGTTTTAATTGAATTGAGGTTCAAATGTGGGCACTACATTTTGAGGTTGGTACCAAAACCGGTCAGATTGCGCCACAGTGTCAGCAGCGATTTGGCAAGGATCAGGTCGGTTGTCACATGGGCTTGATCTCAAACGGTACGGTGCTCCACTTGAGGTTCACACAGCGATAGATCCGTCTGGCTTGCGCCGACGCGTTGCTCGGTATCGCGAATCTGCGGTCGTCTTGGTGGTTTTCCAGAATGCTGACCTGCAGGTGGTTCAGTTCGCGCCGCATCGATTCCGGACTCATCGGATGTCCGAGCGCCTGGAGCCGGTGGCTCATGTGCTGCACACAGCAATACGCCATGAAACAGATGGCGATATGGGCTCGGATGCGCCGGCTTGTCCAATGAAAGATCGGTCGGATCCTCAGATCGTGCTTGTTGGTGCGAAATCCGCGTTCGATGTGCCACAGCTGACGGTATTGGTGCAGCAGCTCGGTGGTGCTGAGCTGATCGTTGCCCCAGGCGATGATGGTGTGGATGCCGTCCCAGCGCGCGGCCTGTGCCACTTTTTCCTCATTGACCGTGGCCTCGCCGTCAGATGGAACGTTGAGAAACCGCGCATGTCCTTTTGACACCAGGCTGAGCGGCTTTGCGCTACGCTTCAGGCGCTTGAGCAGCTTCTCCAGCGCCCGCTCTCGGCTGTGGCGGTCTTTTCTCGCCCGCTTCTTTGAATAAGTCGCGATGATTCGCTCCTCGCCGCGGGCGATGATCTTGCAGTTGCACTGAGCCTCACCATCCTGGTCGAACATATAGCCCTCATAGCCGTCGGCATCGAGAATCTGCTCCTTGAGCTTGCGCGTCGCATTCTTGGCGCGAAACCCCACAATGTAGGGCAGGTTGCGCTCGCGCAGCCATTCAAGATTGCTGTGGCTGAACAGCCCGGCATCGGCCACCACGGTCACCCGGCTCACATCGTATCGTTCGGTGATGCCATCGAGCGCCCGGCACAGCGTGTCGCCCTCGTAGGTATTGCCCGGATAAAGCTCATAATCCAGCGGAATCCCGCCGCGGGTCACCAGCAATGCCAGCACCACCTGGGTTCGATGCGGCTTGCCGTCCTTGCTGTAGCCCTTGAAGCGAAGAGGATCTTTGTTTTGGCCGTAGTCTTCCCGGTCGCTTTGAAAATAAAGTGTCGTGGTGTCATAGAACAGGACATCGATCGGCTGCGTGAAAAGTTCCTCAGCCCGGGCCGACGCGTTTCGGCGTATGCTGTCAATCACCCGCGGGTCAAGATAGTCCATGGACTGATAGACCCAGTCCAGATTCAGCGTCACGCCGCCGTCTCTTGCCAGCTCCATGACGGTGCCGCGTTTCGACCGCGGCTGGGCGATGCGCGCCAGCACCAGTTCCTTGATGATGCGATTGGCGCTGGCTTTGCGGGAACCGAGCAGGCGGTCCCAGCCCATGCTCGAGTAAAGCCGGCCGAATGCTTCGCGCACGCCGATGTTCAGGCGGTTTTGTTCCCGGCACTGTCCAAGGTCGACGCCGAGGTGCGCCGCTTTGCGGTTGCGTCGGCACTGGCTCAGAAGATCCGCGTATTGCTTGGGCGTGAACAGCTCCTGCTGCGGATTGGACTGCTGCCGGAGATCTTCCTTGATGAACTCGCCGAGCTCCATCAGCTTTGTCAGCTGGGCGCCGCCGGGCGCGGTGCCGACATGGCGGATAATCTTCTGGCGCACCCTGCCTATACAGCACAAATATGTACTTGACTTTTAATTTGCCTGCTGATACATTACGCAATTATGTATCAGCAGAGCCAGATCCGCCACCATCTGACGTCGCCTGAAGGCGTTGCACGCCTACAGGCGCTGATGGCTGGGGAAAGCTTTAAGAACCGTTCGGCAGTCGGTCACCGGGTCTGCGAGGAATTTGGATTTCACGATGCCTGCGGCGGTGTTCAGTTGGTCGGTTGCATGAAAGTGCTTCGAGACCTGAACGATTCCCAGCGCATTGAGTTGCCGGTTTCAACACGTGTCAAGCGACAGGTCAAGGCGCGCGGACTTGGCTATGCAGTGGATGCAGCCGAGGGTGTTCCAGGTCGGGTGGATCAGGTATCGGGTCTGAAGCTGGTTGTGGTATGCGATGAAGGCCTGCTTCGGGTGTGGAACGAGCTGGTCGGTCGGGAGCATCCAAAGGGAGCGGCGGTTCATGCAGGTGCGCAGTTGCGTTATCTGATTGATTCCGAGCATGGCTATCTGGGAGCCATAGGATTTGCCGCGTCGGCTTTGACGTTGCGGTGTCGGGATTGCTGGATCGGCTGGGACCAAGAGCAGCGTTGCGCGCAGTTGAATCGGGTGATTGGACTGAGTCGGTTTTTGATTCGTCCCGGGGTTCGGTGTGCAAATCTTGCGTCCAGGTCCCTGGGCCTGTGTCTGCGTCGGCTGAGTTCGGATTTCAAGCACCGCTACGGGTATCGTCCGTATTTGGTTGAGACGTTTGTGGCGCCTTCGCATAGCGGGGTTTCGCTGCGTGCGTCGAACTGGACGCATGTAGGAGAGACTTCGGGGCGCGGTCGGAGGTCTGGGAACGAAGCCTGCACGACGGTCAAGTCGGTGTATATATATGAGTTGGCGCGTGACTGGCGCAAACGGCTTGGGATTTTACCGCAGCGGGTGGCGCCACGGCAGACCGGTGAGGGTTTGGATATTGGAGTCTGGGCAGGCAATGAATTTGACGGAGCCCCGCTGGGGGATTTGAGGTTGAGCAGGCGATTGGTGAAAAGCGCGTCGCTTCAGGCGCGACAGCCGATGGCGTCTTTCCCATCGGCGGCGGGTGCCGAGCGTGCGGCAGTGTTTGGTCATTACCGGATGATTGACCAGCCGGCCGACTCGGAAGTGACGCCGCGCAACATTCTGGCACCGCATCGGGCGCGCACGCTGCAGCGGATGCAGAATCAAACCGAAGTGCTGTGCGTGCAGGACGGAACCGATCTGAACTTTGCGGATCACGGCGAGTGCAAGGGGCTGGGTCTGATCAGCAAAAACAAGGCTTCTGCCGGCACTGTGGGCATTCATATGCATTCGATGCTGGCGTTGGATGAACAAGGCGTGCCGCTGGGCGTGCCGCACATCGAGTATGGTTCGATTGAGGATGAAAAGATGCTGCGCTGGTCACGCGGTCTTCAGGAATGCTCGGCGATGGCGGCCGAACTGGAAGGGGTGAGACTGGTGTCGGTGATGGATCGCGAGGGCGACTGTTTTGAGCTGTTCGTTGCGCGTCGGCGTCTGGGCAATGTGGAGCTGTTGGTTCGTGCCAGGTACAATCGCAGTTTAGGCAAAGGTGTCGCGAAGCTGTTTGACGCGATTCGCAAGCAGTCCGAGCAGGGTCGGCTCGAGGTGTTTGTCGGACATCGTTCGGCGCGGCGCAGCAGTCGCAGTCAGAAAGCGGTTTCAAAACAGGCTGCGAGGGTTGCCCAGGTGTCGCTGCGCTGGCGTCAAGTGCAGTTGCCGGTGCCGAGCCGCAGTGAGCTCAAAGACGAGCCGCCGATGCCATTGAGTCTGGTGCATGTTCAGGAGATTGAGGCGCTGGCGGGTGTCAAGTCAATCGAATGGTTTCTGCTGACGACGCTGCCGGTGAATTCGCGTCGCGAGGCTGAGCGGGTGGTCGAGCGTTACCGTCTGCGCTGGCGGATCGAAGACTGGCACCGGATTCTCAAGTCGGGTTGCAAGGTGGAGTTTCTCAAGCACCAAAGCGGAGACCGGATTGAGCGTGCGGTGACGATCAACGCAGTCATTGCCTGGCGGCTTGCGGCGATGACGTTGCTGGGACGCGAAACGCCGGAGCTGCCCATGGAAGTGATGTTCACGGATGTCGAGATTGGCGTATTGCAGGATTTTGCGAAGGATAACAAGCTGCCGGTGCCGGACAATCTCGGTGCTGCGGTGGTGACCGTGGCGATCACGGCCGGCTATCTGAACCGTAACAACGATCCGCCGCCCGGTTATCAGAAAATATGGGAAGGTTACATTCGGCTGGTCAACATGTCGCAGGCTTACGAGTTGGCGATCCGCAGGTCTAAAGACGGCTGGCTGTATGAGAGGTTAAGTCCTGATTAGACTTGTGTGTAATAGGCAGGGCGCACCTTCTTGCCGTCGCGGAAGCTCTGCACGATCTGCACCCGGTATCGGTTTCGGGCGGCATCGAATTTCTTTCTTACAAACATGGATGAAGTTATACATCAGTCCGGATTGATATGCAAGTATTATTTTGATGAGGGCACTACATCGCTGTTTTTCAGGATGGACGCTTGCAAGATGATGATAATATTGAAAAATGAAATCCGGAAAATCGAGTAAAAATCGAGTTTTCTACGAAGTCAAGAAAGGAAGTTCGCGAGATCGAAGTATGTTCGCCATGTCCGCGGCAAGCACATCGACCGTGCTACACCGAATTTCGTCTTCAGTTGAAGTCTGCAGCTGTCCCTCCATCAACTATCAGGATTACAAATACTATGCCACCAAGCAAAGATATGGAAGCAACGCGGCAAAAATTGGTACAGATAGAGACAGAGGTTGAAGAATTGGCAATAGCCTTACCAAGAAACAACAACGACGACATCCTGATTCAATTTTTGAAGAATATGGATGCTGCTTACTATTCGGAAAGGAAAACGGGGACCAATGCCATGTGAGTTGTTGCGGTGTTCTGCCACGCTAACTCTCTATGACCAATATAAAGAGGCTCGCAGACAGCTTGAGAATGCTCCGGAAGAAGATTGATCTGACGTCATGTGATCGCAGTATTAACAGCCGCAGGTATTACCTTCGTTCTCAAACTTGGCAAAATTGCCAATCTTCTTTTCTTCGAGCCACCTAATGGCTTCGAGATCGCTTTGGAGTACGCTCTTGGCCATTGCCCTGACGAAGAACCGGCCGTTATCCAATTCAATGACGTAACTGCCGCCTTCGGGCACGATTGTCGTTCGGCGTGGACCCCCCTTGACCCTTTGGAACCCAAGAACCTCAATGGGGTAGAACGCTCATTGGCGTCGAATACAAACGCCGAACAACAATCTGTCTACGTAGGTCGAGATCCCGTCTGGCGCTTCACCCTAGCTAAACCCTGTCGCCAATCTCAGCCTGAAAACCTCTGCGGTATTCGACGGATGCTTACCGCTTTCGCTCAAGAAGCCTGTTTCATATCCTTCTGAACCAGGTCATGTGCTGCGTGTACGACCATGGCCAAGGATCGTCGAGCGTGAATTCGTTCCTATGGATATTCAGGAATGGAATCTATCATCAACGGCAGTCTTGATCATTTGCCCAGTGACAACGTCGCCGTGTGAATCGTCAAAGACTCGCGCAATAACAGAAGTCAACTTAACAACGAGGTCAATGGGAATTACCCGAGCCAGTCCGGAGTTCTCCTCGGAAACCAGGCGAACCCGACCGGTCTGTTGACTGATCGCAACGTCACGATACGGAAGATAGGAAGCCACCAGCCCGAGCAATCGCGGGCGGATGCTTCCTGGTCGGCTGTTGGCGGACCAAAGCACCGGCTTGAGGATTACAGGGCCGCCGCTGTTTCCTGGATATATGGACGAGTCGACAAGAAAGTCCCTCGAGCGCCCGTCGTACCAGTCCTGGATTCGGGCAATGATGCCGTGGCGAACGATAACGTCATTTTGCGAGGTGCCAACGATACCCAATGGTAAACCAGAATGAACACCTCATTGCCCTCGTTGCATTCGCTGACCCGAAGCTCCTCTTTGACGATCGCGTGGCGGTCGAGCGTTAGCAACTGATTCGGTTTGAATTCCGATGGCATCTGAATCGCGTCTAGGGGGAGGACCGCGAGGTCGACGTCCGGATCGGGATGTAGGATCCAAGGAAAGGGCGCTGGCTTATCCGTTGGCACAGCAAAAGGTTTGGCATGTAGACCCGCCACAGGTGGACGGAAACGGACCCAGAGTTCGCGATGGGGATGGACGACGTGCCGGTTTGTTACGACGAAGGTCCAGTAGGACGGCTTCCGGGACGATTGTGATACCGGATGTCCGAAGAGAAAGGCGGTAGCAACGTAATTCATGGAGCCTTGCTCATTCCGTTCCCCGATGGCAGCGACCGAGTCCAGAAAATTTGCTGGGATGAGCGACAAGGTCGTTGTACCCGTGCTACCCAATTACCCGGTACTGGTCATGAGTACTGACCCGGAAATTGTCGGTGACAGTGTCCCGTATGACATCCTAGTTATCAGGCAGGGTTCGGTCGAAGAACTCGAAGTTCGCTTCGGTGAACTTCGGAAGTCGGGATAGAACCGGTTGTGCGTTACATGGCTGTGCATCACGCCCCATAATTGTAGATGCCAAATAAAATTCCCCAAAAGCGCCGTTTCAAATTTCCCAGTTTCGGGCAGTCGATGATCAGCCGAAATTATAAATCAGACCTCCTTTATATTTGGGTGGTCTGCCGGTCATTTTTTGGCGCAGCGGTTGCATTGAAGTTGGCACAAGACCGGATAAGATCAAATAAGATCAAAGTGAGCTCTGAGTCGAGGACTAGCGCCTTCGATTTGCACGACGATGGCGTGATGCAGCAGTTGATCCAGCAAAGCGATGGCCACCACCGGGTCGCCGAACACTTGGGTCCATTCCGTGAACCTTCGATTCGAGGTCAGGATCATGGCGCCTTTTTCGTATCGGGCGCTGACCAGCCGAAAGAACAGATTGGCGCCATTTTTACAAGATCGCAGCTGGTTGACCGACAGCCTGGCACGGACACATCGAAATTGCCGCGAACATCGTCAGTCTCGAGCGTAATTTGATATCAGCGGCAACACACAATTCGAGGATTTTGTGTGCACCTTCGAGGGCGGTTGTGAACAACAGGTTTACCACCTCGAAACCCTTGCCCGTGAAAGACGATATCTGCCACAGCCACATGACCGGCAGACCAACATACAACAGAGAGGTAATGATCGTCAGAACTAGATCGTTAATGCCCTATTGAACCAAAATACCGGTATCGCCATACATGTAATCGATCATCCGTTCATCAATGAACTTCGACAGGCCCAAGGCCGTCAGAAATTTCAGGTTGAACAGAGCGAAAATGAAGAATACCAGCAGGCCGAGGTGTGACGTTGCGAACGACACGGCGATTGGCAATGCAATATAAACGCACGCAAGCACAATCGCCTGCACCATCGGCAGATTGATGGTTATGATATAGATTGCGGTTTCTGCGGTTGCATGCCCGATCAGGGTCCCCGCCTTCCCAAGTCAGCTCGAAGGTTTGATCGGGTTTTGTTTTCAGAAGTTGAATTGACACCCATTGGGTTGGCGAGGACGTCGGTAGGTGACTTCTTCAGAAATCCCCTTAACGCTCGGGATTTAGCTGCCGGATTTTCGAACAAGCCTATCCCCATACCTTCCAAGGCAATGTAATTTTGTTCGATGGTACGTAGGATGTGTGTCAATGAGAGTGTGGCGGGCTGAATTAACAGCAAATGACGATGTGCAATATTCATCGTTTGGCCGTAAATTTGCTAAAATGGAAGTTACACAAACAATTACATGCATCTTGGACTTGTAAAATTACCTTTTTGTCCCCACAATTTGTTTAATCTAACTGCGTCAGTCTGGAAAAACAGAATGAACAATTCAGTATTATCTATCGTTCTAACGAAAGCGAAAGCAAGAGAATCACTTTGGGCAATCTAACGAAAAATCTAATTTTATGGGTCGTCATTGCGATGGTGCTAATGGCGATATTCAAGAATTTCGCTCCGACCGAGAACGAAACTCGAAAAGAAGTTGAATACTCCACATTTCTTGCAGACGTCAAGCAAGGCCGAGTAGACAAAGTTGTTATAGACGGCAGAACGATCATGGGAAGCTTCACTAGTGGCGATCCTTTCCTGACCTATACTCCAGATGACCCCAAACTTGTCGATGACTTGGTTAATGCGGGTGTGACCATAGTAGTACAGAAAGAAGAAACCCCGTCACTGCTGATGCAATTGTTCATTAGCTGGTTCCCATTGTTGTTGCTGATCGGTGTCTGGATTTTCTTCATGCGCCAGATGCAAGGTGGTGGAGGTCGAGGTGCGATGAGCTTCGGCAAGAGTCGGGCGCGTTTGCTCACGGAAGACAAGAATCGAGTTACTTTCGAGGATGTGGCGGGAGTAGAGGAAGCCAAAGAAGAAGTTGGTGAGCTTGTCGAATTCTTGAGTGCACCGGCGAAATTCACTAATCTGGGTGGACGGATTCCTCGCGGCGTGCTCATGACAGGCAATCCGGGAACCGGTAAAACATTACTGGCCAAGGCGATAGCGGGCGAAGCCAAAGTGCCGTTTTTCTCGATTTCGGGGTCGGATTTCGTCGAGATGTTTGTCGGTGTTGGTGCATCTCGTGTGCGCGATATGTTTGAGCAAGGTAAGAAAAATGCGCCTTGCATCATTTTCATTGACGAAATTGATGCAGTCGGTCGTCAACGTGGAACCGGACTTGGTGGAGGTCACGATGAACGAGAACAGACATTGAATCAGTTGTTGGTCGAGATGGACGGATTTGAGGGGAGTGACGGAGTGATCGTTATCGCTGCGACTAACCGCCCCGACGTTCTTGATCCCGCACTTCTTCGTCCTGGAAGGTTTGACAGGCAAGTGCATGTACCCTTGCCGGATATTCGCGGTCGTGAGCAGATTTTGAAAGTTCATATGAGGAAAGTTCCCATAGACGAAGATGTGAATGCCAACATCATTGCACGAGGTACACCCGGATTTTCAGGTGCTGATCTTGCCAATCTGGTGAATGAAGCAGCGTTGTTTGCCGCGCGTGCCAGCCGCAAGACTGTAACAATGGAACAGTTTGAGATGGCCAAGGACAAGGTTTTAATGGGAGTTGAACGAAGGTCTATTGTGATGCCGGAAGAAGAGCGTTGGAATACTGCGTATCATGAATCAGGACATACAGTCGTGGCCAAGGTGCTTGACCATACCGATCCGGTACACAAAGTGACGATCATCCCGCGTGGAAGAGCTTTAGGTGTAACCATGCAATTGCCTGAAGAGGATCGCTATAGTCATAACCGCGAATATCTACTCGCTAGAATTGCGGTTTTGATGGGCGGTAGAATCGCTGAGGAAATTTTTATGAATCAGATGACAACTGGAGCTTCCAATGATTTTGAGCAAGCGACAGACTTGGCACAAAAAATGGTTTCCCGTTGGGGAATGAGTGATTCCATGGGAACTCGGGTGTACGGTGAAAACCAATCAGAAGTGTTTCTTGGACGTGATGTGACTACGCACCAGAACTTGAGTGACGCAGTCGCGGAACAAGTTGATCAAGAAATAACTCGGATTATAGATGAGCAGTACACTAGAGCGAGAAAGACCATTGAAGACAACAAGGATAAGATTGAAGTAATGGCGAAAGCTCTCATTGAGTGGGAAACTTTGGAGTCAGGTCAAATTGACGACATCATGGAAGGACGCGAGATTCGCCCCTCGTCTTCAGGTCCCGATGAATCATCTACATCAACAGATGAACCGAAGAATTCCGGTGGAAAGAGAAGAAAGACAGTCGTCAAGCCGCGTATGGACCGTCCTGCCAGTGGCGAGGCTTGATTCGGGCCAAAATTCGACGAATGGCGGAATCTAATCGAATTCGTCGGTTCCCATACTTGAAGTGCCATCGAAATACTTTTCGTAGTCTGCTTGTAACATGAAACTTTTCGGCACAGATGGTGTGCGCGGCAAGTTCGGTTACGAACCAATCACTCCGCAGACAGTACTAAAACTTGGCTGGGCCATAGGTACTGTCTTTCGCGAGCAAATGGCTGCACTAGGCGAAATCATTATTGGTAAAGATACTCGGGTTTCAGGATATGTAATGGAGTCTGCGCTTACCAGCGGCTTGCTTTCTTCAGGTGTCAATATTGCATTGCTGGGACCAGTACCTACTCCTGCTGTATCCTACTTTTGCAGGTCTACAGGCGCTATGGCTGGAATCGTCATCAGCGCATCTCACAATCCAGTTCAAGATAACGGCCTAAAAGTTCTAAATTCAGATGGCGGAAAGTTGCCAGCTGCAATCGAAAGAGGAATTGAGGAAATGATGAATCAATCGATTCGTGTAGTCTCATCCGAACTGCTAGGAAAAGCCCGCAGAATCGACAATCCGGTGGAATTGTATGTCGGGCATTTGTGTGCCTGTGCTACTCAGCCATTGAATGGTTTGCGAATTGTGGTTGACTGTGCAAATGGCGCGAGTTATCGAATTGCTCCGAATGTATTGTCCCAGCTAGGTGCAGAGGTTGTAGCTGTAGCTGACAAGCCCAATGGATTTAATATCAATCTTGATTGCGGCTCTACAAATGCCGAATTTATCAAAAGTTGTACACTGAAATACCAGGCAGATGTAGGGATAGCATTGGATGGAGATGGTGACAGGGTGATGATGGTCGATGCAGAGGGAAATCTTGTCAACGGAGATCAGATTCTTTATGTCATAGCGATGGCAAGAAAGCGAACTGGGATTTTAAACGGGGGCGTTGTCGGTACTCAACTCAGCAATATGGGATTGGCAGATGCACTATCGGAAAACAGCATTCCATTTGAGCGCGTCGAAGTTGGTGATCGATATATTTCAAAGCGTCTGGAAGAACGCAGTTGGAGCTTAGGAGGTGAAGAATGCGGGCATATTTTGAATGGTGAAGCGGGATTGCCGGGAGACGGTCTCATCGCTGCTTTGGAAGTGCTTGCTGAAATGATCAGTACCGACAAATCGCTACACGAACTTGCACAAGGTGTGAAACTGGTTCCACAAGTGAGTCAAAATGTTTATATGAAAGATCGCAATGCACCCATTAGCAAACTCAACCTTGATCAGTGGCCGGAAACCAGTAGAGCAGTTGACAAAGCGCAAGCAGAGTTGAACGGTAACGGGCGAATACTTCTACGCGCCTCTGGCACTGAACCTGTAATTCGAATTCTAGTCGAAGGAATTGATCGAAATACGATCAATCAGATTGCAAATGAGCTTGCTGAGGTTGTACGAGAAGAATCCGGTAGGGTTGTTTCTGGAAATTAGTTGAAAATAACTACATTTCGTAGTCCAACCCCATTTCGGGTCGCTTCAATGGCGTCGTTTATGTTTTTCAGAGAGTATTTTCCTGACACGAGTTGATCCAGTTCCAATTTTCCTGACTGATAAAAATCAACCAATTTCGGAATATCTGATTGTAGGTTCGCACTGCCCATCTTGCATCCTAGAATTGATTGATTTGCATCAATAAAATCAACCGATTCTAGCATCAGATGGGTGCCAGCCGGCGGCATTCCGACAAGAACGAGAGTTCCGCCCCGACGAATCAATCGAAATGCGCCATCGGCTGCGTCCGAATGACCGGTAGCTACGAACACAAAATCAGCTCCACGGTTCATAGTCAACTCGTCTATAAATTCAGCAGTATCGATCTGATCGGGATTGGCGGCATGCGTAGCCCCGAATCGCTTGGCGATATCCAATCGGTCTGGGTTCGGATCAATGGCGGTGATCGTAGCAGCTGAGCTGATTCTAGCGGCTTGAATACAATTGATTCCGACGCCGCCGGCGCCGATGATGACTACATGGCTACCAGGCTTAACCGAAGCCGTATTCACGACTGACCCAAAACCTGTTATGACGCCACATGCAAGCAGTGATGCGCTGGATACGTTCAACTTGTCTGGAATTTTTACAACCTGCGACTGATGAACGACAGAGAATTCTGCAAAACATCCAGTACCGAGACCCCGATGTACTGCCATTCCATGGACGGTCTGCAGGCGTCTTGGCTCGTCAGTTGCAAAAACATGTTCGCACAGATTTGATTGTTGCTGGCTGCAGAAAAAGCACTCTCCACAAGAGCGCAAAAGTGACACTATGACTTTATCACCATTTTTTACATGCTCGACTCCTGGTCCGCAAGACGTGATTATGCCGGATGCTTCATGCCCAAAGATTGTGGGCAATCTACCACCCCAAGCTCCATCCATATACAGAATGTCGCTATGGCAAATCGCACAGGCGGAAATCTGGACTTTGACTTCGTTAACTCGGGGCTCGTCAATGGCGATTTCGTCGATAACCAATTGTTGACCGAACCGGTAACAAACAGCGGCTTTCATCATTTCAGGTTTGGGAGACTGATGATGGCTAACACTTTATCAGTGGCTTTTGAGAAATGTCTTGAGAGCAGCAAAGTAGTTTTCTGGTTCTTCATAAAATGGCACATGCGAACTATTTGGCAACACTACAACCTCAGAATTTGGCAACACGTTGTCCATTCGAAGTGCACAAGCTGGGCCGATTTCATCATGAGTGCCGGTTACTATCAAGGTAGGCATTGTTAGTTGATGCATGTCTGGAATTCGATTCCAATCTTTCAGGTTTCCAATGTACAGAAATTCGTTCGGTCCTTGCATGGTACCGTAAGGCCCCATATTCCAGTCATTCACCGAAGCGAGCAAGGAAGATGGCCACTCTTTCAAGCGGCAGACATGTCTATAGTTTAGGATTGTGACAGCTGCTTGGTATTCAGGATGGTCAATCGTACCCATTGCTTCGTGATGAAGCATCATAGCTTCGGTTTCACTACCGAGTGCATTTCTCATTCGATTGAGTTCTGTAGTCAAATGAGGTAGGTCGCCGCAGGTATTTGCAAGAATTAGTGTGCGAATTTCTTGCGTGTAAGTCAGAGCATACTCAATACTTAGCCACCCTCCCCAGGACTGTCCTAGTAGATGAACTCGTTCAAGCCCGAGTGCTTTGCGTACCGTTTCGACTTCTTCGACATAGCGATTGATATCCCATAGGGAAGTATCATCCGGTCGGTCGGAATTGCCACAACCCAATTGATCGAATGCGACTACGCGGTAACCTTCGTCAGCCAATGAAATATGAGGGTCTCGCAAGTAGTCGCAAGGAAGACCTGGACCACCGTTGAGAAGAAACAGAATATCGTCGCCAGAGCCGTAACTGTAAGTAACTATCTTGTATCCGTCGACTGTAACTGTGCGAGTTTCATCTGGAGTTCTGAGTACAGACATAACCTTTTACCTTGTGAACTTGATCCTACCAGAGATTATTATACGAATTCGATCTAATGTTCTTCTAGGCTTGGTTTGGTGTTGAGCACAGGGTCGGGGTAAATTTCAGCGGGTACCATTCAGCGGAAAATCTGTTTCTTTGTTAATACTCTAGAACACCAAACCAGATTTGTCTTTTGTTGCTAGCGCAGTTTACGTTCGCACGCAGAGATTGATTCCTACACTTTGCAGGTACTGCTTTTCCTGTACCAGGTCTGCGCGTGTTAGTGGATGCTGATTTAACCAGCCGGACGGGAAAGTCATTTCGATTTTCTTCTTCTTCACTTTGCATTCAACTTCTAAATCAACTCGATCGGTTCTAGGACGATGCAGAAGAACTGCGATCCTTAGAAGTACGCATAGTCTTTTCAAAATCCGTTTGGGTAAATGTGTCGTAGCACCCAGAAAATTTTCAGGAAACTTTCTACGATGCACGCGCACTAGAGTTGCTAGAGCTGTCTGCTCGGAACGGGAGAATCCTGCCATGTCCGAAAATTGAAGAAGATATGCTCCATGCTCATGATATTTCGCATGGGCGATTGACAATCCAATTTCATGAAGCATCGCTGCCCATTTGAGCAAATTTCTTGTTTCAGGTAGATTTGCAAACCAGGCACTGTTTGTCTGATCATATAAATTGAGCGCAAAGTCTTGAACTCGATTTGCGTGATCTACGTCTATCGACCAGTGATTTATTAGAGATTGCACGGTATGCTGTCGAGCATCATTGTTACGCAGCCGTCCAAGCAGATCGTACATTACGCCTTCACGAAGTGCGAGTTCCGAGACTTCCATAGAGTCAATTTCAAGGAGGTCGAAGAGCGCACAGACAATGGCAAAGCCTCCAGGCAGAACCTCACATCGAGTTGAATCAAATCCAATATCGAAAAGTTCGGATGTGTGTTTATACATGAGAATTTTATCTCTTAGTCGGTTCAGTGCTTGGCGCTCAATGGTTCCGTTACACCAATTGAGTTGCTGCAATACGCCTCCTACTGCACGAATGGTGCCGGAGCACCCCAAGACTTTGTCCCACCCATGTTCACGATATTTACGATGAATCGCACGTACCTCTAATTGTGCATCTTGTTCCGCTTGAAGCATTCTTTCGCGGCTGATCCTACCGTTTGGAAAACGAGTTTTAGTCAAGCTGACGCATCCGATGTAGAGGCTTTCGACAAGGTGGGGAGCGTGGCCGGTTCCCACGATAACTTCAGTACTTCCGCCACCAATGTCTACAACAAGTTGTTTTTCGGAGTGCTCCGACAATCCATAACAGACAGATTCATAGATCAATCTTGCTTCTTCACGTCCTGTGATCACCTCAATGACGTGCCCAAGCGCACCTTCGGCTTGAGGTAGGAATTGATCAATGTTGTGAGCCTTACGGAATGTATTTGTTCCGACTGCTCGTATGTTAGTGGCAGGTACGTCGCGTAGCCTTTGACCGAAGCGGCGCAGGCACTCTAATGCACGTTTTTGGGTTTGTGGTGTGAGATTAGATTTGGCGTTCAGTCCGCCACCCAGTCGAACAATTTCTCGAATTCGATCGACTACTACTAGCCTTCCGCTATCGAGTCTCGCAATGACGAGATGAAAACTGTTAGATCCGAGATCGACCGCGGCGACAAATTCAGAGTCGTTGTTTTGATCTCTTGACGTAGGGATATCCGTCACGCAGTGGCCAGTTGACGCAGGTCATTTGGGTTCATGAACCAATGTAAAATGCCGAACGAATCTCCGGGATGCCCTTCAAAGTAAATCATGCACGCTCCAGCCTTTCCAAATTTTTCAACCTGAGTCTGTCCGCTGGTAAATTGCTGCATCAGCCAACTCATATCCGGTTCGTGTCCTACAAGCGCGACTGTCCCTGATTCTCCGTGCAGCCAGTCCTGAATGGTATGAAAACTGCATCCTGGTGTAAGGAGGTGGGAAATTTCAAGTTCGGGGCGCTTGGATTCAGGTATGGCTTCCAGAAATATTTCGGCAGTTTGCCGTGCGCGCGTATAGGGGCTTGTAACTACTCGTTGGACGTCACAGTCCAGGGCTTTGTAAAGACCTGCACCGGACAATTTCATTTTTCCAATTCCGTCATTCGTAAGCGGTCTTTGAGAGTCCGGAGCACCATTGCTGTTCATGTGAAATACATAGCGATCTTCAGCGACCGCGTGTCTGAGAAGAACAAGTCTCATAACTTAAATAAATTTATTAGAGTGGATTATTGAACAGAATTCATAAAGGCAATTTGTAGAAATCAATAATAGCATAGTGCTCGAAAATTCAGTGCACGCATGGCTGGCTACACGGTGCATAAAGTGAGAATTATGGCAGAACAAATGATCGATTCAGCACAAAATTTACAGTAAGTAAATTCGCACTAAATGAAGTATATTCAGATTCAAACTGAAGCAAAAGGGACTAGAATCAATCCTTGATTTAGTAAATTAGATTGCGCAAAATTGGGTAAAAAGTAAATATTTTTCGTGTTCTACGACCCAATAAATATGCTATCTGAATAATCTCGAAGAAAATTGATTAATTCTTTTAAAATCAATAACTTACGAAGACTAGAAATTTTCCAAAGCCAACTGAGGCTTAATCAGTTGTTCTATAAAAATTCGTCTTGTTAGACAAAATCTGTCAGATTTGTTATGCAATGTAATCAACATGCCAAATTATTTTTAACTGTTGTCCCACTGAATTGAATTTAGTCGACAATCAAATGCTACGATTCGTACCAACATTAGACAATTTTGCCCTTAGTGTCAAGAAATTCTCTGTAGATTGCATTGTAACAATTAAAATTCCACGCAACTCAATTTTTTCTGGAAATTCGAGTCTTTTCAAGTAGTCTGTAAAACAGTATGGATATTTTGTTCCAAATGACTCGGTCTCGACTGCAATCATGATGAAATTGTGCACATTTTTGCCTAGTGTAGCCGATTTGTTGGATCCATTTTGCAACACTTCCAAGTATCAAATGTGCCAAACATTCAACTAACAAAATTGCGTGATTTTGCCAATCGACAGTCTCTCATTGACCATCGAGGTCGTAAATACTTAACTGCCACTGAGCGCGAACAATTTTTTGAGTGTGTTTATCGTGTAACTCGCCCGGATCTTCAGACTTTCGCAATGGTTTTAGCGTACACAGGTTGTCGAATTTCTGAAGCTTTGGCTCTGCGAGTTTGCGATATCGACCTCCAACAGGCACTAGTGTATATCTGTACTCTTAAACGACGTACCGAATCTTGGCGCGAAGTGCCTATACCTCAGAAATTCAGTCGAGAACTTGAGCTAGCACATCAATTGAGAAAGAAGCAGGACGGTATACGCACGCGTAAGCATCGCATCTGGAACTTCTCGCGTTCAACAGCATTCAGGCACATCGTAAATATTATGAAGGATGCCAATATTGAAGGGCCTCAAGCGTGTCCGAAAGGATTACGCCATGGGTTTGGTATTGCAGCTGTGGAAGCCGGCGTGCCGCTTCCAACTATTGCCGCAGTTTTAGGTCATTCCAGCATTACTACAACTGCCATCTATACAACGGCAATTGGAACTGAAGCTAGAGATTTGCTAAAGAGGATGTGGTGAACTAGAAGGTAAGTTGCGCGCGGATGTCAATCACAAAATCAATCAAGAATCTTTAGCATCGTAAAGAAGTACATACCGGGCATTTTGAGAACTTGTTCGCAATGCCCGGCAAGAGCTATGACTAGGATCTCAAATGAGACCATAGGCTTCTAAATTCCGGTGTCGTTCAATGTATCAAGAAGATTTCGGATTGTTTTCATCTCAGGGTGAATGTACTTCATAGTTGTTTTCACATTCGCATGTCCGAGAATTAGCTGCAACTCTTTGTACTTACCCTTTGAAGCAAGTTCAGTTGCCATAGTATGTCGCATGCGGTGAGCAGAAACTCGAATTCCTGTTTTTAACGACAGTCTCTTGAAGAAATTTGAGACTGTAGATTCCTTGATGCGATCTTCACACTTAAATTTTGAATTGAACAGTTCGATATCGAATACAAACCTTTTGCCGAACTGCTCATCATCGCCAACCAACTTGTGGGTGTAATGCCGCAACTTATCCAGATCAGCGATTACCAGCATCGGTGCCGGAATATACCAAGATCTTTTATTCTTGCTCGTCAATGCAACCAGTTTGATAGTATGATCCGAGAAGCTAACGTGTTCCCAGCGCAATCCCGCCAGTTGTCTACGACGCATACCTGTATAAAAGAATGTCCTGATCATAGTCACCCAGAACCACGAAGGTTTAAAGGGTGATCTCTCGCTTTTCAAATACTTAATGACTTTTCGCAAATCTTCAATTCGCATGACTTTCGGCTTTTCCTCAAAACATGTAACACTTAACATGCCAATAGAAGGTGCGTAATCAATGATGTCTTTCATTGCTGCATAATTTATAAGAATACGGAAATGCCGCAGGTAATTATTCCAAGTCGATTCACTAGAATTTCTATCAAGAACTATTTCTCGCCAGCGTATTAGACTTTCGTGTGTGACCAGTTGTATTTCAGAAATATTCATATCTTTTATAAATAGCCTTGCAACGAATCGAAAGTGAATTTTTGTGTAATAAGCTAAATTCCGCTCACGCAGGTACATCTCTGTCAGTTTAATTATTTTCATGATTGACTCCTCTCACTACTTAATATCAAATGAACATAAATAGTGTATCGAACGGTATTCATTCTTTACACTGTGGATAGTTCAATGTAATCTGAAATCGCAAAAATTCAAAACTTATTTTTATGAATGCCATTCTTTTTCAACAAATTAAGTAAATTCACCCGTAAAATTTTTGCGTGATGCTATCCATCGCCCCCAATATTCAACAATTCAGGAACAGATTCGGTATCTGCGGAACAACTCTGAATCCATCTCACTTGCACTATTGCAATCGATAATTTGAATGCAAGTTGTTCAAAGCATACTGTGTTATTGTTGCATCCAATTTGTATATTGGCAAGTATTCAAATGCTAGCCTTTGGTAGTTGGCAACAATCTGCGTGTTCCACTTTCTGTTGCGGAATCAGCTTTCTGACTGATCTGCCCCCAACTGTGTCCGAGCGAGCCGATTGCATTTGAGCTTACAGTTCCCATTAGCAGAAACCATGCTATAGGAAGTGAAAGGTAAGTAAACAGGGTAATCAATCCAAGCACAATGTCGGCTGTTGTACCGCTTCCTCCAAATTCAAATATGGCTGAATCTGGATACATGGTTTCTATCAGCTTTTCGTCCAGAAAAGCTGCCAGTGCCCATAGAGCAGAGACAAACCGCAGGGCAAACAAAATTAGGACTATGCGTACGATGATGGATGGGTTGATTACAGCATATGGCACCACCAGTGGAATTGCCACATACAGCAACATCAACATTAAAGCCTGCGTCATCGGTAGACCGATTACAAGCATTTCCATAATTACATGAAACAATGTTGAAGCAAAAAGAGCCCCTATCGTGCCAATGACTTGTTGAATGCCATCTATTGAAAACAAATCTGTCGACAGCCAGCGTATGCTTTTACCTTCATCGGGTCGATTAACCATCAACTTAGGAGCTTTGTTGAGCAGACGCCTTAAAAATCTGTCCTCATGTGCGGTAACACTGTTAAACAGCAGTGTTGCATCATTTCCCTGTAAGCTAGCCCTGATTCTATCGACATCATCCTTAAACCATGGGTATCTCTCATTCATATTGGCAAGCAGTTTCGACCTCAGTCCGAGATTTGGATGAGCCCACCAAACGTCGCAGTTGGGTTTTCCAGAAGTGATTGATTCTGAATCGTTCACCCTACGCCAACTCCGAATTTCTGTATTTGCGTGATAGCCAGTTCCGCAAATGGGAACTTGTTCACACTTTTTGTAGTATCCCGGCGTAGTTAAAAACAAATGGGATCCTAACCAGTCAACATCTTCAAACAGATTCGCTGGTTTTGGTGGATTATCACTGTTTTGATATTTAGCTAATGATGGCTCATAACAATCATAACGAAATGCACGCATTTCGTTTATGAGAGGTTCGTCAGTTAAATCTACTTGAGAGATTCGTAACAATATTGGACGTAACACGCCAGGCTGGCCAAGAAGTTCAATAACATCTACAACAGCAAGTGTTAGGAGTGACGAAATTTGATAAACAAGCCACCACAAGATAGGTGTACGAATTTCACCAGTTGTGTGTGTCTTGCGCATATACGGAACATTTGGGTCTGCAGCGGTAATCGACTTTTTGTATTCCGAATCGTAGTACACAATCCGACTTGGATCAATCGGGACTGCAGGCAGAAAACAAAATATGACAACAACTGTAGCTATGCACATGTCCTGTTCCATTCTCCGTAGTGAAACCGAAGCAGCATTCTTTGATTCTTGACTTCTTGTTGGCCATGCCCAATTACGATACAGAGCTACTCCAAATGGAACAAATATCAAGCCGCTCGACACTAGCAATTGTGCAATCCCGTTTGCTATGTGCCATCCGATTAGCGTAGTGGTCAATTCGAAATAGGAGTGAACACTCATTTAATTGAGACTATTGTAGGAGCGATGGCGGGTTGCGGCGTGCGGGAGGCGCTGGAGTCATAAATGCACGATGCGCACCGAGTACATTCAATATGGTGTCGGATACAAGACGTCGACTAATTTGCATTTCAAAAGTGACTCGTTCAATTTCTCGCTCTAAAACTTCAATTTGCTTATGAATTGTTTCAGGTGCGGTGCCGGTGCTCTGAATGTTTGGTTCCATTAGTCCGCTTAGCAATAGACGTCGTGCGAGAAATGCTCTATCGACAATGCGCGAAAGAGCGATTTCATTGGAGATTCGGGCAATTAAGAATTCACGGTCTGGCAAGTCGCGCAGCGCATCAATTAATGAAGCAGAAAGTGAAACTTGATTGGTTCGTAAATTTTCCATGTCCGACTCGTGCGGCGGTACCGCAGAGTAAACAAGGCTGGTTAAATTCGTCTGAATTTGAACTGATTCTTCGTCAATTTTGGGCAATAGTCCAGTGCCGGGGACAGTAGAGGAATTTTCCCCAGCTTGCACTCGATAGTCTCCAATGACATCCGTTATCCAATCACTAGCGGCGTCTGGTGTCGACCAAGTCTTTCGGAGGATCGATTCCTTTGCGGAATTTGTTTGACTCGGTGCATTGGTGCAATTGCTGTCCTGGTTGAGCAGAAGGCACCATCCAGCTTTTGTTGTGTCTTGCGTTAGCCAGATCGGTTCTTTGCCAGAACATCCAGATGTTTTACCGCCTACCCACACTACGCAACCATCGGCATTGTCCGCCTTTCGTTTCGCCTCGGTGGCGCTTGAACCAAGAACTGCTTGTTTTTGCCATTCTTGAATTTTGGAGACTTTTACTAGATCCTGGAATGGGTCATTCCCATCAGCGAGAGCCTGCATAGATTCTTCGCAAGATTTGACTGACAGGTTCCATTTGTTTTCAGCCCTCACTACATAGTGTTGAAGCAATTGGCATAACCCTGGCTTTGCTCGACATAGTATGTAGCCAGGAAGAGCACTAGTGATAGTTTGAGGAATTGAACTGAGTGTTGTCAATGTGTCGTTCAACTGGTCCGATAACATCTCCTGAATGTCAAAGGACGGGTTAAAACTGCCACATATGGTACTTGGCCAACCTGAGTTTGTTCGCATGAGACGAAGTCGAGAAGAATCAGAAGCGGGAGAGTTGGTGGCTTTGCTACCGCCCAGCGAATAATATAGAGGAATATTTGCGATTGAATCCTCACCTCTCACACATTCACTCAAACTGAAGTTGACTCCACCGAAAAGTAGTGCGGTAATCAACCACGAGCGATAAGAGCGAAATAAACATTTCAATAGTCGAAACATCAAAGCACCTAATTCAATTAATATGTAAACGATAATTTGAAAACCACGTAACTACACAAACAACTCCAACTTCTAGGATTGAGGAATTATTCAAATGATGAATTTCAATGATTGATTCGCTTTGTTGTGCAATAACGGGTATTTACTCAATTAGGTTAATTTTGCAAGACATACCCTTTGCAAAGAACATCTAATTCAGATAATTGGAGTTCGTAAAAAAATATAATCACAAATCCAATTCAACCGACTTTTCTTGTTCCAATCGATAATGTCAACAGAAACAGAAACAATTAGCCTAGCTAGAGAATTAGTAGGCAGACGCTCAATCACTCCGGAAGACGGGGGTTGTCAGCAAATCATTGCGAGCCGGCTAGAGTCCGTGGGCTTTCAAATTGAAACCATGGATTGTGGTGAGGTAAAAAATCTCTGGGCTCGCAAAGGCACTAAATCCCCGCTATTGACCTTCATTGGCCATACCGATGTAGTGCCTATCGGAAACGAGTCGGAATGGACCTATCCACCATTTTCAGCGACACTGGCTGATGGTTTCCTGCATGGGCGGGGAGCAGCAGACATGAAAGGCAGCATTGCTGCCATCATTACTGCTTGCGAGAGGTTTTTTGCATGTCAAAACTCTTTTGTTGGATCGGTATCACTGCTAATTACGAGTGATGAAGAAGGTGTTGCTATAAATGGAACTCGTTATGCCCTTGATCAGCTGTTGAATCGCTCTGAGATAATAGATTATTGTTTGGTGGCAGAACCGACGTCGGAAGTCGTATTGGGCGATACCATGAAAGTTGGGCGAAGAGGATCTTTATCTGGTGAAATCGTAGTTTACGGAAAGCAAGGACACGTTGCTTATCCACACCTTGCTGACAATCCTATTCATCGAGCAGGGGAGTTAATCTCTGGTCTCGCAAGCATGAAATGGAATGACGGCGATGAATTGTTCCCCAACACAACATTGCAAATTTCAAATGTAAATTCGGGTGTAGGTGTAGCTAACGTAATTCCTGGACTGCTGCATCTCAATTTGAACTTTCGCTATTCTCCTGCAACAAATGCCAGAACTCTAACAAAACAAGTAGAGAATCTTTGCCGAGAACTGAAACTCAATTATGAAGCCACTTGGACCAATTCTGCAGATTCATACTATAACGAAAGCAGGTTTTTCACTAGTGTTGTATCGGAAGCGGTTAGTAGAACTATCAACCGAATGCCGAAATTATCAACTGCTGGAGGAACTTCGGACGGTCGTTTTGTTGCGAAATCTGGTGCTCAAGTTGTGGAGCTTGGACCGTTGAATACAACAATTCATAGAGTGAATGAATGTGTTGGACTCGATGATTTAAACCAGTTGTCCTTGATATACGAACAAATTTTGAAAATTTTGTTATGCGAGAAGCATCCTGCGGAAGGTTAATATGGAAATTAGTAGTGACAATCAATCTCACATGATTTCTCTCGGGCATCAGTCGTATGCACCCAACTACAAACCGCGTGATGTTGTGTTTGAATCAGGATACGGTAGCACTCTGTGGGATGTTGACGGCAATGAATATTTGGATCTCGGCTCCGGAATCGGTGTCAATTGCCTAGGACATCGAAATCCAGAAATTCTAGCAGCTCTGATGGAACAAGCAGATCGGCTCTGGCACACGAGTAACATTTATTTCACGGAACCACCGGTTCGATTGGCCAGCGAAATTGTTGAAAAGACATTTGCAAATCGAGTATTTTTCTGCAACTCTGGTGCAGAAGCCAACGAAGCGGCAATAAAGGTTGCCCGTAAATTTGCGTACGACAATTTCTCGTCGGACAAACGAACGATTATCACATTCACCGGTTCTTTCCACGGCAGAACAATTGCTTCCGTAACTGCTACGGCTCAGCCAAAATATCACGAAGGCTTCGGACCTCTTCCTGGTGGATTTCGATATTGTGAGTTCAACAATATTGAACACCTAAACGAGCTCTTCAGTTCGGATGTGTGCGCGGTAATGCTTGAACCCATCCAGGGCGAAGGAGGAATACGACTCTTTTCAACTAATTTCTTGAGACATGTCAGTAGACTCTGCGAAGATAATCAGGCGTTGTTAATTTGTGATGAAGTACAGTGCGGAATGGGGCGAACAGGCAAACTGTTTGCTCACTCTTGGGCGGAAAATGTCGTTCCCGATATAATTACTGTTGCAAAAGCTTTTGGGGGAGGACTTCCGATCGGAGCGACACTATTGGGCCCAAAATTAGAAGAGACCTTAAGTCTAGGCAGTCATGGATCGACATTCGGTGGCAATCCTATCTGTTGCGCGGTTGCGCGCGTGGTTTTCAATAAAGTCAGTTCAACAAATTTTCTTAATGAAATCGTTGAGAAAGGTGACTACTTGCTTGATATGTTGAAAGGTATCAATCAACAAACGAACTTTTTTAGCGAAATTCGAGGTAAGGGCTTGATGATAGGTGCAGAAATACGCGAGGAACACGGTCAAATTGCTGCGAAAATCATGCAAGCCTGTTTAAGTGAGGGTTTACTCATTCTTCAATCGGGACCTAGTGTCATTCGACTACTCCCTGCTTTTACCATTCGCAAAGCAGAAATATCTCGTGCGATGGAAATCCTGCGAAAGGTTATTTTGCAGCATTCTTGAAACAGCTGGCAACAGCCAGCAAATTTAGCACAGAATGTAACTAAACAGTCTGCTTATGCTACTGCATCAAGTGCGCGGCAATCTTCGGGCTGCCAACCTACGGAGATTTTATCCCCGTAATCCAAATCGACTCTGTTATGTGAGTTTGGAATTTTGATGACGAAATCGTCATGCCCGCATAGGCTGACGCGGGTTCTGACATGATCGCCAAGATAAATGACTTCTTCAACGCTCGCCTCAACCATGTTGGCACAGGTTCCACTTTCGGGGTTGACAGTTACTCTCTCCGGTCTAAGAGACAGTGTGGTAGGTGACCCGACACCCTCTACATTTACAACTTTAGCCTTGACAACACTTCTATCTAAAACTTCTACATCGCATAGTCCATTTGATATGTGTCGTACTTTACCAAACAAAACATTGTTTTCACCGATGAACTGAGCAACAAAAGCATTTTCAGGTTTTTCATAGAGATCGCCTGGCGGTGCTAATTGCTGAATTACACCATCGTTGAATACCGCAATGCGGTTGGACATTGTGAGTGCTTCTCCTTGATCGTGCGTCACGTAAATTACAGTGACGTCCAGACTTTCATGTATATGTTTTATTTCGAACTGCATCCGCTCCCTAAGCTGCTTATCAAGTGCCCCCAAGGGTTCGTCCATTAAGACGAGTTTAGGTCGAAAAACCAATGCGCGTGCTACAGCAACTCTTTGCGCTTGACCACCCGATAATTGACCAGGTAGCCTTGCCCCCAAATTGGCAAGTTGCACCATATCTAGTGCTTGTTTCACTCGACTGTCAATTTCAGAAGCAGGCAATTTACGAACTCGCAACGGAAATGCCAAATTTTCGCTAACTGTCATGTGCGGGAATAGGGCATAGTTCTGGAAAACCATTCCAATTTCGCGTTTATGGGGAGAAACGTTGTTGATTGGCGCCCCATCAAGAATGATTTCTCCGTGGGTGGCAGTTTCAAATCCCGCAAGCATCATGAGGCAAGTGGTTTTGCCAGAGCCTGACGGTCCCAGTAACGTTACAAATTCGCCCTGTTCAACCGAAAGGTTCAAATTTTTTACGATAAGAGTTTCTCCATCGTAACTTTTTTGAACATCTACAAATTGAACATATGAGTTTTTACCGTCCATTTTCTGTATCCGCTGATTTAGTTCTTCCAATTTATTGAAGTAGTATAAAGCACAGCACAGATTTCAAGTAGAAATTATTTTAACTAAGTCATGAGTGCCTTCCCACATCATGGATCCAGCTACAAATAGAATTATGGCAATACCTATATAGGCAATCCATCGATGTCTGTTCAATATATTCGCGATCAGTGTTGCTGCAACAAGCATAAGCACAACTGAAAGAACAAGGCCAAAAATCAGAATCGTAATGTGCTCGCGTGCAACTCCTGCAACTGCCAATACGTTATCGAGTGACATTGAAACGTCTGCAGCTAAAATTTGGAAAAGAGCTTGTTTGAAAGTAAGTGAATTACTTTCTACCGCATCTCCCCCAGCATCTTCGGAAGCCGTTCGTTGACGAAGATCCACATAAAGTCGCCAGCTTACCCAAAGAAGCAGAAGCCCGCCAAGCAGCAGCAGGCCCGGAATTTTCAACAATTGAACCGTTGCAACAGCGAATATTATTCTCAAAATAACGGCTAAACCAATTCCTGCGGCAATTACTTTTGTACGTTGGGATTTAGGCAATCCGGCTGCAACTAGACCGACAGCAATCGCATTGTCGCCTGCGAATAGCAGATCAATCAGTATTACCTGAATGAGCGTACTGAACTCGTCCATGGGGATCATTTCGGATTGGGTGAGATAGTCGGTTGAGGTAGATATGAAACGCAGTAGTATAGTTGATTAAGGAAAATTCGAGGGCAAGATTGAGTTCACTAGAGAAAGTACGCTAGCGCCATGTTGCAGTATTCAGCTCACTTTATCGCATCAGATATGTATTGGAAACCAAGGATTTCTATAGATGCGACGCCCTCTTTTTTAGATAGATAAGTGCTTGCATCGCTGAGGGGAAATAGGCAAAATAAAATTGACCTTGTCAAAAAGAATGCGCAAAGCTACTGATTTCGCGATTGGATTACACTAGAAATCAAAGTGATTCAATAGAATTCCACTTGCTTTTACACAGCACTTGTATTTTGCCCAGTAGTTCCAAACATAATTGCCATCATCAGCAATTGCATCATGCCGCCAAAATTCACTTTCTCCAAAAGTTTCACACTTACTACTATGTGAAGGCAGTAGCATCTGCCATCTGTCGATTTTTTCATTCGAATTCGGGAGCCATTGATGCCATACCTGTTTGACACATTGCCCGACACTGTCGGACTTGGGATTAAAAGTCCAGCGACCTCCGCTCAAATTGCATTCGTGCTGAGAATTTGCTGCTCTGTTACCTCGAGCTACACGATTTTCACGCGCTTTCGAGAGGGGTTTCACTACGTGCCCTGCCCCGTCACGCAGCACGACATCTATACCTCTCTGGCAAGATACTGCAGCAGCCTTGCCTGGATGATTCTGGATGACAAAGCCAGCGCGGGGATAGACGGTTCCCCAAGTAAAGTGCGGCCAACGGCCAATTTCTCGTACACCCGGCGTAGTGGACTCGCGCTCCAACCCATCAGGCAATCCGCTTCTCCAAGCAATGGCATCAACAACTGAAACAAAGTAAGGGAAAAACGGTTCTACTTGAGAACGACACAAAAACTTCCCCAATTTTAAAAATTTGGTTGCTGGACTTCCAATGACATCGACTTCATTGAAATGCAGCGAATCTTGTTGTAGCCTGTCGGTTCCTACTCCAACGATACTACCACCCGAAAGCAGTTCTTTTGAAGGAGTGCTGAAGGTAGCTATAATTGAGCGAATTTCGGTCCAAGGTGACTGCATTGTTTGCGGATAGGCGCTGACAACAAAATCGGGCAGACGATGAGAAATTCTCGGGGTTGTAACAATGAAACACCCAAAAATAGTACACTTCAACCAAATACAAATTCCTGATATTTTCCACTCCAGGCAATCAACACTTAAGGAGCGGGATACAATATCAGCGGTAGTGACGGAGCCACCAAATGATTGAAGTGGTGAAAGCAGTATTCCTACGGCAATGCCGAGTCCGATCAATTTAGATCTTGAAATAAAAGCCATATTCGTAGAATTTCGGTGGGATCGGTTGTCCCGTAAATGACAAACTTGTCGTTGATGACCACAGCGGGAAATTTGTTTATCCCAAATTTTTGTACAAGTACGTAAGCGTTCGTCGCAGATTTTAGTGAGGTTTTGAGCCATTCAAAATTCGAATCGATTCGCTCAGTCGCCTGTTTCCGTGCAACTTCGGGGTTATCTGACAGATTGTTACTGAGAGCAAATTCAACACTTTTCAACAGTGAAATATCATAAACTTCAACGTCAGTTTCAGCGAACCGCACTTCATCGAATTCGATCTGAGACATATCTTGAGCCGAGAAGATTTTTATATTCTTCGGTAGTGCGCTAGCAAACGCAAGGCTTGCACAAAACACTAGTATTACTGACAGGACTCGGAAGGTCGTTCCTAAATTCATATGGTTTCTTATTTGCTTCTGTCAATTCTGATCGATTCGGCGATCAAGTAAGCTGCATCGATTTCGGAAATATTTTTTTCTTTCATGAGCTTTGCTCTTTCAGCTTTTTCGCTTTTTTCTGTTTGACTCAGTGCAAGTGCAATTGCAGGAGGGGCGTTTCTGAATAGTGTTAGTAGTCTGGCGGAAATTACAGTTCCTTCAGTGTATCGGCCTGGGGATTTTCGCGCCGATTGCAGCAGGCTTCTCTGCTGTTGAGTAAGAGATTTGAAACGCCCAAGTTGATCAATTTCATCTTTGTCTAGAGACAGGCAAAACCACCATTCAGGCTGATTGAGTAGTTCTTTTGCATTGTCAGGGAATTGGCGGAGATTTTGTGTTGCGATCCACAACCAAGCACCGAATGTCCTCCACATTGCAGAGATGCGATTAACATAAGGAGAGATCAGAGGATTCTGTAACAGTACATGTGCCTCATCAATTACGACAATCGTTTGTCTTTCCTGATATTGATTTGCTTCAATCTCGTTATTGATCATGGAAAACAGGCCAGTCAAAGCCACTGCGAGACGATCTTCGTAGCCTCTTCGAGCCAGCAGTCCAAGTTCAACGACAGTAATGTCGGTTGCTGGCCAATAGTCTCCCTCGCGATCAAACAGTTCGCCATTCAACCCAGTGCAAAAAACATTAACAGCACCAGCCATTCGAGCAGCTCTTTGTTTCTGTTCTTTGGTGAGTCGATGATTGCCGATTCGACCGCTATCAGAAGCATCTCGTAAGGCACTCACCAAGTCTGAAGTCATCGTTTGGTCACGCTTGTCGCTCTCGGATCGTTTTGCAGCATTCATCAGTGCAATTCGAATCAAATCTAGGTCGTCTCGTCGTAGATTGTTTTCTTCATTCGATTGCCCGCCGGTTATCATTAGACGCGCTTGAATTTCCATTTCTCCGAGCGGGTCGCGAATTGTTGACGAAGATGAATCCAGTTTAGCATTTTTACGATTCAGCAAGATTTGAGCGTGCTTGAACGGGGGCAATGCGACTCTACTCTGACCATCAACCCTGACACGGTGAATTGACAACCCTAGCTTTTCACAATGATCAGCAAACAGCCCGAATGTTGGCAGTGCTGAAATCAGTAGGATTCGAGGTCTGTGCACTGCCATCGTATGTAGTAGGAAATAAATCAGGAACGCTGTCTTTCCTGAGCCAGTCGGCCCGAGAATGAGCGAGTGAGCATTTTTCTCTCTGTCTGTAGGGTTGAGTGGATCAAACGTGATCGGTTCAGCGCCACGATTAAACAAAATACATCCTGGATAGCCAGTCCCTTTCGATCGCCCGAACGCTGGAACTACTCGTCCGAGGTGGCTCGAATACCAAAGTCTTGCCCTTCTAGCAAATGGCCTGCTGTCCTGATCTGGATCGAACCCAAATGGAAGAGCTCGAATGTAACTGTCTAGTGCGATTGGGTCATATCGCGGAAAGACTGGTTTGAGTTTGTGGGCAGCTAATACTCCCAGTGCATGCTCTGTGTTCTTATTCAGTTCAGGTAAATTGCTTCCGAATAGAAATACACCAGAAAATACTCTATAGACTGTATTACCACGAGCAATTTCCGTAAGCGCTGAATTGGCTAGATTTCTTCGTTCAGCAGCTGCGGGGTCATCGCCAACGGAGTTTCGTCTTACGGAAAGGATTTTTTCTTCTATTTCACTTTGCGGAGTGTAGACAATCGTCATGGACCAGATGGACTTTGCCGGCATTTGATCCCATAGTGTGCCGATTGAATCTCCAAGTCGCCGCTCACCAGTCAAGTGTCCAATCTCTGGTTCTCCAGTTAATTCATCCAACGTTATAAATCGGCTAGGTTGTCCCCTAAACCACCAAATGCCAGGTTTTTTCCATGTCCAGGGAGCAGCACCGTGTAGCGAAGCGCGACTAATATCGGAACTCGCGGAATTCGAGAATAACGACATGGATCGATTTTCTAAGCTCGGGTTCCAAGGATATGCATCCAATAATGCATGGGTACTTTTAAATCCTGTACATGCATCGGGGGAGGGTACAAACCAGAATGTTAGCCACTCATACAGTTCTTTGGCACCCGTTGGAAGCAGTTGAACATCTGCCTGACCTAGTGCATTGATCAATTGTGTACAGACTTGTTCAATGTTTCCGTCATCGGACCGTCTCTGAATTGGATTTTTTCGCCAGATACATAAACGAATCCGACGACACTTGCCCCGCCATCTACCCCCAATTGAACTGGAATCTGGAAATAGTCCATCAGTTGCAGTCATGTCGTGAAAATGCCTCTCTAAAGTACGCAACCAGTCCTTTGAGTAAGCACTCTCTCTAATTGATTGTTTTGCATATGTAGAAATCTGATTTGAGAGCGTGCGAAATCCATTGTCACTGTCGTCTTGTATAAACCACTGAATGATCCAGGGGTTAGTTGCAAGTTCAGGAATCCCCCGACCAATTGCCTGGCATACTCTGTCATTCATGTTGCTGAGCATCTCTGCAGGTCGTGCCTCTGTACTGCCACATACTACGTCGAACACTTTCCCGGTACTAGTTAAGTCTTGAAGTCCAATTGTGTTGTTATTCAAATCAATTCGTGGAGCTAACAAGTCTGTGAATGAGCGAGTATCTTTAACGAGCTTTCGATAGTTTGAGTCAGGATGCAGTTGCGGTTCCATATATTCTTCAACCGTTATCGGTTCGCATCCTCTTCCATTCCATTCCACGAGCTGAATTCCTTCATTTGATTGTGTTTCTACGCTGTTTTCCCGAGAAAACCAATTTTTTATGTTAAAAATCATGGAATTGGTAGCTCATTTGGTAGTGCATACTCGACATTTTCATACATCTGAAACATCGTTGAATAGCCTGGTACTGGAGTATCTTCCATAGATAGATGCGGAAATATGTACATGATTATTGTAGGGTTCGGAAGACGCGGAAATCGAACTGACAATTCGTCATAGACTTCTCTAGAATAGCCATCAAGATGTGACGCACCATCAGGAATCGATTGATTAATTTGCCAGTTTGTGGTTGCTTTCGAATTGTGTCGGTCATAGATTTGTTTGATGGTTTCCGAACTTTTCGGAATTGGTGTACTGAATGGAAATAGCTGAGTACATGAAGCAACACTCAATGTAAGGCTAATCAATCCAACCTTGACGGACACTCGTAGTTGAAACATTTTTACCGAATTGTCTAGTTTTTCGCCCGGACGGATCATAGTCAATTGAAATAGGTTCTTCTATGTGGATTGCCACATGTTGACCAGCTGGGATATAAATTGCATCGAAAGAATTGAGTTGACGGTCATTCAACCACTGCGATACTTCCGTTAGCGATTCTCTAGTCGCATAACCTGCTATGAATTTTTCTATATCTCCTACGACAGATGTGGTTGATTCTCCGGTTTTCGCATCAAATCTAGATTCGGTTTGGGCGTTGGAAAGTGCATCCGCAGTGGCTTGAGCTGTGTTGACAAGAGTTGACTGAGTCAAGTAATTCAGCGCATTAGACTTCAGTTCACCTGAAATACACGGGTTACCAAATTCATCCGAAATCCAGCCGAGTCCAGAGGTTGAAATTTCGGGGTTGACTTCAGCGCGTGAGGTTTGGATGGTACCATCTAAATATATGAATGTAGCCGTGTCAACATTACCTGAGACACAAGATAAGGAGAAATCGCCTCTCGCAGTTCCAGCCCACAGCATACCTGCAAGTTGGGGAATTCTGTGACCATTCGCCGCCAAATTCTCTGAGCCAATGATAATTTTGAATCTCCAGGGATCTTGGAGTCTGCCTTTGACCGGAATGCGACCTACTAACGCCGTCAATGCAGTCGCATTCAAAAGTGTTGTCGTTGGTGGAATCGTGTAGTGAGGGTAGATTGTTGAACTAGTTAATTCAGGTGTTTGGTTATCAATGGTGGTAGAATCAGTTGAATACCCTAAGAAATGATTTGCAAATGGATCGTCCAATTGAGTTGGACTTTGCATGTCTTCCGACGTTCGCCATACAAAATTTGGCAACGATGTTTGCTGATGTTCCTTTCCTATCGTTTGATCAATTTGCTGGAACTCTAGTTCCTGTACGCGAGTGGAGAGCATGTTGACTGAGCTTAGTATTTCTTCAATGGAATTCTCTTGTTTCTTTTCTTCAATTGAACGGCGAACTTTTTCAAGTTTTCTTTCAATATCGGAACGTAGTCTTTCACGTTCCGAATGATTTGCTGTTTGCTGGGTGTTTATAGTTTGCTCAAGATTTGTAATCTTCGTAGCCACTGCTCGAACCTCTTCCGCAGCACTGTCCCGATCACTCATCCGAGGAGAATTTTGCTTGTTTCCAGCAACAGTGGAGGATGAAAGTCTCTTGATAAAAGAGTTGTCCTTAGTCGAGCCAAACCACATAATGATTCCAAGTAGCGAAGCCACAATTAACCATGTCAAAGGATGAAATTTCAAGATCGATAAGCGTTAAAGCGGAGGATTTTCAAACGGAAAGTCTGAAATTAAAACTAACACGGTGCTGTCACCGAATTTGCCCTCCGGATGTAAACGCGAGTGCAAAAAAGAAGCAGCACGCCACGGGCCACGAAGTTCTCTAGGATCGAGAACAATAGGCTCAGGCGTTGTATTCTTAATGTGAACTGCAGTCGCATAGTGATACGTTGATTGCCAGCTTCCAACTGGAATAGCTATGACTGCACCACCACACACAGTTGGAATTCTGGCGCCGCAACGAAAAATGTTAGCCGGAGTCTCATCAACTGATATTCTGACAACTCCTGGCAGATTTTTGCGCAGTCTTTGCGGTGCGTACAGCTGTTGAACCACCCAGCGTGTGAGAGCTACAAATCCGTGAGAGGGTATTTCGGTTTTGGGACTGAGTGTGCCATTGGATCGCTTTCTCCGAATTACCATGGGTTGATTTGAAGTATTTGAACTTCCAGCTCGAATCTGCAGAATTAACCTGCCCAGTGGCTCTGCGATTAAAATTATTCTTGTCGATTCAAACTCTTCAATTGCTGTTAGCCAGAGGTGATTACCAATGATTTGAGATGTCAATTGGTGGCTGATTTCGTTAGGAATCCCTATGTGAATATTTTCAGCTTCAGGAATTGACATTCTTTGTTCGCTACCGATTTTGAGATCAATTTCTATTGGAGTATTCGGCCACTGATAAGTGATTGCATCACCATCTGCAAGTGCTGTCGCACCACTGAACAATAAAGCAATTGCAAAAGGTCCTAGTCGGCAATGGATTGAATTGTTCATGACTGATTTACTGCAATTCGTTCCGGAAGGCGAGGCATGGTATCCAGTAATAAACCCCAAGGGTTGAATTCTGGATCAATCGGTTTCGCTATGACTCGAAGATAGTAACGAATGTGAACATTCTTTACAGGCACGCCACCAATGTCTTCCCTTAGTTCAACATCCAGGGTAATTGTCCATTGACCTGAATTTTCTTGGGTGACGGAATTGTTGTAACTAGCATTACTTAATGGAAGAATAAAGCGTGTTCTTCCCAAGAGTTCAGATGAGCGAATATCACTATCATGTTTTAACCATGCCTTTAATGTGGGAGTAATGAAAGCTGTCAATCGATCCAAATTTTGAGGGTAATCCTTGAAGCAATCCAGAGGGCAGCGATTCAACTGCTGCCAGATATATCCAGCGAAGTTATAGACTTCCCAAGGGTGAATGGAATTCAGTGAAATTTGACTTCCATACCTCAGTTCTGGGGGGATGCTCACCCGTTGAACTCGTGTCGAATAGTGCCAGCCCAGCAGTGCGATTATCAAACCGATGCAAAAGAATGCTGATAGGATTCTGAGTGTTCGTATATGACTGTATAAATTTGAGTCTGCGTGAAGATACTTACCCATAATCTAAATCTCTCGATTGGTGGACCAGCATCCTGATTTAAGCACTAGGTTTGAAGAAAATACTGGGTGTATTGCACAGTAGAAATTTCGAGTGTGCCAACCTTCGGGTTTACCTTGTTTTAGCGATTTGTAGATGCTTGCGACAGTGGCAACAATCAATAGTGTACCGGCAATGAATACTGCAAAAGCCACAAACAAGGCATGTAGACCATCCAGTATTGCATACCCGATTAGCAGTGCAAATGGCAACCATGAGCAACTGACGGCAAGGGTGATCGAGTACAATTCGCTTGCGCCACATCCTTTGTAAAGCCGTGTTTCGTAGTCCAACAAAGTGCAGGGTGGTAGAGTTTTCATAAAATTAACGTAGCACTCAATTTTTGCGATCCCCACCAAGCGCCAAATATAACAACAAGAATTACAATCAGTCCCGCACCGAAATACACTGAGAATCGCCCCCACTCACCTTTTTTTCTTGCCTCGTTTACCTCCGCAATCAATCCGCTTGAGAATCCAATGAGCGCAAACACAACTATGATAGAGAGCGCTAGAAAAATGACGTATCGAATACTGCCAACTAGGTAGCCAATGGGATCGTCCGCTTGAAACGTCTGTGATCCAATTTTGGGTGGCGGCGGTAGAACTGAATCTGCGTATCCTAAACTCCATACTAGGAGTAAAGCGGCTGATAACACTAGAACAGTAATCACTCGTAGTGAAAAACGGTACATATCGGTTCGTGTGAATTTCATATTACAGAAACGCGATTACTGTGAGGATCATCAATGCAGTTGCAAGTGACCGGAAACACATGAAAAGGAGTTCGATGAAACTGATTTGATTATTTTGCAGTTGGCCTAGAGATGACTGAACAATCCAAATCCACCATACAATCGACGCTGAGGCAACAGTGCCTCCAATGATGGTTCTGAGGATTTTTAGACTTATGCCTGGGCCGAGTTCGAAATTTTCCATTTGTTACCTTCCATAGTTTCCGGAAATCGGTTTTAATGTCCGTGGCGAATAGTCTGGTATCTGAATGTGAGCTTGAATACCTTGCGATACCGAAAAGAAATCAGACCGTAATTGGCGATAGTTGAATCGGATACGGGCATCGGGGTTTGCACTGAATTCAGCTTCATTTATCAGAGCGTCGAGTTCATTTAGATTTCGTAACAACCTAATGAGAACCTGTTTCTCACTAGAGTTCGTACGTGCAACAATTTCTGGCTTCCCCGTCAATAATTTCTTTGTAACCTTGTTGGAAATTTTCTGCTCTGACATAGAACCGTTTCCCTTATTGATTGAACAGCCAGCCAACAGAAAGCATAGGCAGAAAATCAAGTTTAGAATGTAGTGAAATTTCAGCATAAAAATTCTTATATTGCCTGTTCAATGAAGACATGTATGGAAATTCCAAAACTGAGTGAACGTAATTTTCAGGGGAAGTTGACAGGCGCTGTAATCTGCTTTCACTATTGGTAAGTTCTGCTCAATTTAACTTGTATATTCCATTCGGAAAATTCAGATAGCGTCCTTGCGCCTGGTCTATTGTTATGTCGCCCGTACGTATTTTCTCAAGGGGAATTTTGTTCTCAACTCCCCAAGACTTAAGATCAGTAATTGATGTTTTGCCTTGAATTAATATGTCCAGAAATCCACCAGACTCAGCATGTTTTAGAATTCTCTGAAGGTCATTCTTGCACTGCTTGTGGGAGCACTGATAAGTGGTTATGAATAGTAGACGTTTACCTATTTGGGAGTTATCTTTGCTTTGAGATGCAATTTTCTGAATAGCTTCTGCATACGCAGATTCAAATTTCAAAATTGCATCTGTTAGTTCTAGTTGGCGTTTTGCGAACAGTTCGGCGTAGTGCTTTCTCTGTTCATCAGTTTCCGCAAATATCCCCAGCCATTCGTAGGGAGTTAGACCGGACGACAGCATGCCTTCATGGTGTTGTTGCAATTTCTGAAGTAGCTCGATTTCTTCTACTGACAGCTGCCACACTTCTGCAGTACGAGTTTCAGAACTTGAGATTTCCGATGAAACAGTATTGGAGAAATGGTTTCGTTGCTCTGGCAAACTGCTTGTACTGAGTGTCAATCCAACTATGAGCACTATGGAATTTACTTTATTTTTTGAGAAATATTGCATAACTTGTCGTCGTCTTGTATAGCTGTTTTCACAAGCCAATAATTATTTTCGTTGGTACAGAACTTTCTTAGTGCTCCGTTAGTAAATGTGGAAATATTTCTCATAGTTAAAGGTATTCAGACACGAACCATTTCTATCCATCAATTTTCAGTTTCACTTCTGTTCCGGACCGGGACCTAAATAACGTGGACTGAGAGCTTGGGTCAATTGTTAGCAACTGCCACCCTGCACGACTTGATTGGGGTTCAATAATGGAAATTCGACCATCAAGCTCAATTACTGCATTCCACTTGTTCTGCCAGCGGTCAATGGCAATTAAACGAAATGGTGGTTGCAATCTGTCTTTTGGTGGCTCACTTATTTGGACCTGAGAGAGAGCTTGTGCTAATGAATCAACTCTGGATTCAATTTCCATCATCCGCGTTTCCATCATGTCTGCGACTGTAGATTGCAAGGCAATGGAAGAAACAATTTGTGGTTCCAATGCACCTAAATTTTCCAAGCGCTCTTCAAAGTATAGGAACGCATCACTACTTTCTTTCAGTCTGTACTCAACTTTTTCTAGTATTGCCAATATTGCTGGCCCCATAACCGACTCGGTTTCATTGACTTGCGGCAAATTCTGTTGCTCTCTTGAACCATCTAGAACAGCTAAAGATTCCGAATCCGACGTCACCAACGCTGGTACAGCAGTCTGTAGTTGAATGGGAAGCGCCCCCGCGTCAACCATTTCTTTGACAGAAATTGGCTTTTCTGTCGAATAGAACGAATTGGATGGTAGAAACTGCATCACTACGGCCGCAATAGACACAACAAACCCAACGCAAGTTGCAGGAACGATCAGTTTTCGATGTTTAAGTAAACGGAATTTAGATCGGTTAAATTTCAGTATAGATTCCTCGTTAGATGAATTTCTCATCAAGGACTAATGTGCCGTTAGTTAGGTATTGGTCTGATATTGTTCAAGAATTTTGCCCGGTATATGAATCCTTCGTCAACAAAGAATAATGAACTGATCAAACTAGTATTTTTGTGGGACGACAATATGGGGGTTTCTTGATGTATGTAGGGTCATTTTTTGCTACCACATTGTTGCAATTGGTTAAAAATAAGTTCAATTACACTAAAATTATGTAATGACCGGCAATTCCAGCCGCGATGAGTGACAGCCCGACACCGAACGGTTTTTCCTGTCTTCTTGGGTACACTGTCAACATCACAATTGATGCTCCAACAATGCAGATAGGTACGGCTTGCAAGCCAAACCATGCACCTAGAGCAGAGAGGAATTTTGCATCTCCCAATCCAATGCCAGAGGCCCCTCGAAGTGAAACTTGGGCGTCATGCAACGTACGGATACTCAAGTAGCCTATCATAGCGCCCAAAATCGAAGATTGAATTGGAACGAAGATAGCAGTCGAATTAAATACTAGTCCGCTAGCAAGTAACGGAAGCGTAATACAGTTTCGCAATTTGTTCTCCCGGTGATCTTCTACTGCCAAGCAAAGCAAAACACAGGAAAACGTGCCAAATGACAGGATTTTAGTTAGGATTTCTGCCATTCAGATTGGAAAACGTCCTCAGACGCAATATAAGGCGAATCTAGGTCTAGGGTAGCTAGAGTTCCCAGTAAGTATAGGGCGGTGCTGGCGCATCTCTTCTCAATCTTGCGTTATAGTTGCTCTAGGTGATTTTTAAGGGGCGAAATTTTTCCTTGTCCTAATCGCTTTGATACGCAATTGCAACTCCGAATTTTAGGGGTGAGCGGAAAATTTGACCTGAATATTGCGAAATCCAAGTCTGCGCCCCCGAATTCGAGTTCTTGGAGAGAGGCAATATCGTACCCGCTTGAAAATCAATCTGCTGACCATCCGGTGACAGTTCGACGTAGAGGTCGTATTCGGGAGGCACTTTGAGCGTTTGCTAGTTGAACGATGATGCAAGCAAGCATCGTCGTCGAAGATTGGATAAAGCCTCCTGCCGGTCTCATCAGTGTGATGCCCAGTGGTCCAAAGACTTGGAACTACCCAGTGCCGTATGAACGCTTTGCCTCGATTCCGGTGAAAAATGAACAGACTGACATCGTTCTGAAATCCTCATGAGAAGTCGATCATAGATGAGAATGCGGTTCGTTCATGGACGGTAGCAAAGGAAATGGTCGACCTGCCCTTTTTAGCAGAAGTAGTCGGGAACTAAAGCTGAATGAGTCTCTGTTTTCGGCGAAAATCCAAGCTCCGATTTTGTGTAGCTCGTCACGATATGCCACCGGTTGCCTGCATTCGACAGCCATGGTGAAGCGCTGATATTCGACTGACTTGTCCTATGCAGGGCTGCATTTTGCTTCTCCGCGATTGTTGCATTCTCTAACGATAGCAAGTCGGTGGAGGCTTTTCAATTCAATTGGCAGATCTGCGGCATTAGTGCGTCATCGAATGGCGGATTGGGACACATTTAAATTATAGGCACGGGTTGCCGTGGTAGTTTCCTACGCACCGTTGGGTTGAAAAAAAGTTGATGGTGCGGGTCAGGCAAGCCAGTGTATTTGTGTCGCGCCTTTCGTAAGGAATTGGATTTGCACTGTTCGGGTTTGAGCAACGGTAGGTGCCGTTTGCGGCCTCGGGGCAGGTCAGTAACACGGTCCTTGCATCGCAGCTGGTGTTGCAAGATGTAGAATAAGGGTACCCCAAACCGCGCTGGGTGCTTTGCACGGCTGACAACAAGGGAGAGCAGATGGGTGGAGGTGGCGGTGGGGATGTATTTTCTAACACGGAGATTCTACGACCCTGTGTTCTGAGCGTTCCGCGTTGAGAGGTAATGCTCCGCCGGTTGGTGTTGATGGCGGATTCGTTGGCGTTCACTTCGCCGGTCAGTCGGGTGATTCCTGCTGCGTTCCTTGTAGCGGACTGACGATTCGATTCGATGGCGGTTTCGTTGGTGTTTACTTCACCGGTCAGGCGGTTGATGTCAGTTTCATTGTCTGCAATGTTCCGGCGATTCGATTCGATGTCGGTTTCGTTGACTTGCACTCGCGCGGTCAGTCGAATGACATCATCATCTATGCGCACCACATCCGGTGCCTGGTTAAGCCGCTCGAAGCCGGCACCTTTTACCCCGGTGAGCGGTTCGACCGTCAGCTCGTCAATGACAGCCGAATCGGACTGCAGCGCGGCCGTTTGAATGTTCTGCGTGACTACCAGCGTGCCGGTGTCAGTGCGTACTCCAACATCGCCGGGACCCTGGAATGCCAATCCGCCGCCATCCATATTGACCTGCATGCCGTTATCGAAGTTAATGCCGGCGGTCATCTGGTTGGCGCCATCGAGGCGCAGGAACGGAGCATTGCCAGCCTGTGCGCCGACGCGGGCCTGGAGTCGGGACAGATCGTCGATTGCGGCTTGATCGAAATCGGCTTCATCTGGATCAAATTGCAATCCGACCGCGCTTTCCCGGGCGAACGTCATCTCGAAAAATTCGAGCACGCCGGCACCGGTTTCTTCGGCGGCGGTCTGAAAGGCGATGGATGCCAGGTCAGGACGTGAATCAGGCAGTCCGTCTTCGTTCTCGTCGCCACCGCTTCGAAACACACCGAAGTCAATGACGCCGGTTGCGCCTACAGGCGTAATCACAACATCAATGATGAGATTGCCGTAATTGACCGGATTGCCGGCATTATTTCGCGCGTAGGCAATCGGCGTCTGAGCGCCGAATGTGCACGACAGGAAGCGTACGCCGTCAGGGTCCGCGCAGTCCTGCAGATCGCTGATCGTGAAGATGCCGTCTGCGGCCGGCGGATTTTCCGCCAGCCACACTGATGCAGCCCTGGAGTAAGTGGCGATTGCACGGCCGGAGTTGGCGGCGTTGGTGGCTTGGAACTCACTCAATTTAGCCTGTGCCAAGACCGTCAGCGCAATCAGCCCGATACTGATCACGATCAGCGTCTCGACTATCGTGATGGCGCCCTTTTCCGAGTAGCGATTGGATGGTGAGGCGAGCAGATTTCTTAGTTTCATTTTTACCCCCGGAATGTCCAGGTGACTTCTGCCCCGCCATCACAGAGATCAGTCACGGCTTGCGGGTCGGTTGGATTGCCGTCGCCGTCCGTGCCGGCGGTGCCAAGGACTGTGCCGCCGACATCAATTGACTGTGCCAGGTCAGCCGTGGAGGTAACCAGTTGAGAACAGGAGGATTCGGGCAGGTCGGCGAACGCAATGTCGAAGGTGCCGTCAGTGTCTCCAGTGATCGTCACTATGCCGCCCCAGGGGTGTCGGATAATGTCATCGCCAGCGACGAAGTTTGGCGGAAACCCCGCCAGTTGACGTGCAAGATCAGTGTCTAGTCCTTCAAAGTTGTTGCGCACGCCGAAGGTGCTGCGGATGCTTGTCACGATCTGCGTCAGCCCGCTCATGGAAGTTGAATGGTTGCGGGCATCCGTGAGCGCCGGTATTCCGGCGAACACGACAGCCAGAACAGTGGAGCCGATGCCGAGAGCAATCAGCGTCTCGGCAACCGTGATAGCGCCCTTTTCGGGATCGGGTTTTGTTTCTTTTCGTTGATGACGACGTAGCAACCTGAGAAGATATTGCACAAATTTCATGATGCGTTCTCCATATATGAGTAATTAAAATGCCTGTTGCTGAACTGTGAATGCAACACGAGCGACACCAATATAAATCCAGATGGCAGCAGCGCCGATCAGGATCAGCAAACAGGATGAAAGTGTTTTGGTAGTCGAATCAAGCTTCTCCAGTGCCCGGGCGATGTCTTCCTCGGCGATACGGCTGGCGTGGATACTGAAGTTGCCGGTGCGTTCATAGATGCGCAGATCATCAAGTGTTTCAGCTGAGAACAGCCCAGTGTCGAGCGCGGTTTCGACCGGCTTGCCCTGATACAGTTGAGAGCGCATCGAGCGCACATGAGAGGCAAGGTATTGTGGCAGGCCGGACTCCAACTGCGACAGTGCGCGGATACGCTGTGTGCCAGCTTCCATCAGCGCCAGCCAAGCTGTCAGAACTTCCGGTCCGCAGAACTGTCGATACAGCGCGAACGGTGGATACCATTCGAGATGTCGGCGCAGTGTTCCAGTCCAGTGGGGAGCGGCCCATACCGAAACCGACATCAGCATGATCAATACGGTTGCCAATGGTAATCCCCAGTTCGATATGAATTCGGAAAACACCAGCACGCTGCGCGACACAGGCGGCCACTTGGATTTATCCATAATTTCGATCATGACGTTCAATGCATAGCCTGGCAAGACAGCGATTACGGCACCTCCGCCAAATAGCAAGATGGTCGGATATGCTAAGCCTGAAATCAGTGTGTGGCGAAGACGCGAGCGCACCGAAGCGATGCGTGCAGCTTGCTCGAAGCCGTCAGCAATGTTCCGTTCCTGCGTAACTTCAATGATGATGAGTTCTTCCTGCGGTACCCAGCCCTTGGCAGCGGCGGAAAATCCGCTGGTGCGCATAGTCATGCGCTGATGTTCAATAAATTGTGCAGCGATACCTGTGCGATTGCTTTGATGTAGAAACTCCACGGCCGCCGTAATGGGCACTCCTGAGCTGGTGAGTGAGCCGATGCGCTGCCACAGTCTGGCGCGGGCACCGGAGGCGATACTGAACCGAGTGCGGTGAATGCGGTTGCGGATTAATTCAAACATGCGCTCGCTCCACCGCCAAAGGTTCAGAGGTGCCAAATTCAACTGAGCGGGCAGCCTGAACCGGATCTCCAATGCCATTCGAGTGTTTAGCTGTTGCTAGTGATAACAGCTCAGATAGTGGTCCGATGCGCCATTCCACGTCGGGCGGTGACGCGATTCCATCGGCCAATAGTCGTATGCCGTGTTCAGTAACCGGTTGGCCGTTTAAGTATTCGAGCCAGTGACGGTGGGCGGCAGTATAGTTACCGACACGCAGCTGCGAGAGCATCTCGTCATCTGGCAGCGCAATTTCTGCAATCAACGTGCGGCCGATGACACCGCTGCTGGCGCAGTTTTTACAACCGCCAGCCGAACGATAGGCGACTTTGCGTACATCTAATCCACGGATACCTAGCGCTTTGGAAACTCGTTCAGCTAGTTCGCGTCGACGGGTCTTGTCGACATGGTTTTCTGCCAGCCATTCCTTGGTGGTGATTTTGCAACTTGAGCACAGCAGCGGCACCAAGGTTTGGTAGATCAGTCCTTTGAGAACGTCCGGCGTGCATAATTGCGAAGGGTCGACGCCGAGTCCGATCAACCGACCGACGATGCCGATCGCCGTCGATGCATGAACTGTCGTGTAAACTCGATGTCCGGACTGGGCAAACTTGATGGTCAGAACTGCGGACTGCAGATCGCGTATTTCGCCGACCATCAGGGTGTCGGGATCACAGCGCAGCGCACCTCGAATTGCGAATGAGAACTCATCGCCTGCTGCGGTACCGCGTTTGCGCACTACCGGCACCTGCGTGGCTCCAGGAATCACCCGTTCAGGCGGGTCTTCTACTGTAATGATTCGGAGCCGCGATTCGTGCGTCTTCAACTCTTCGAGCAACATGCCGACAATTGCCGTACTCTTACCGCTACCGACGCCGCCAGCCATTACCGCCAGTCCCGACGGGCGCCGCGTCAGCTTGTGAATCGCCTGCACTTGGTGAGCATCGTATCCGAGCTCAGACAGATGCAGGGTGTCGCCGCTGCCGGGTAGTATTCTTAGCACCATGTCGTAACCGTCCGGCGATGCCGGAATGGTGCCGACTCGAACCCGGATGCGGCGGCCGTTCACCAATCGTGTGTCCACCACTGCATCTTGCGGTTCGTGGCGATTCCAGGTAACCTCCTGATCGTAGCCCATCACTTCATAGATGAAACGGCAGGTTTGATCGGCAGTGTGCTCAGACCATTCAGCGTACGGGACAATCTGCCCATCAACGCGGAAACTGACCAGTGCAGTTCGCTGGCGGCGAACGATGTGAATATCTGATGCATCATTGGACACGGCCCGTGCCAGTAGCACACGAATCGAGTCCAGTGCGCGTTCGTAGTTAAGGTCTGACGGCAATGCCTGGACGAAAGAATTGGTGTTGGAGTATATCTGCTCCAGTTCAGCCGGGGTGACTTCGATCTGATTGATGACTGGAATCTTCTGCCGCTTCAGGTTCTCCCGTAGCTGTGCCTTGAGGCGAGCCGGAAACTGCAGGGAGGTAAACAGAATGTGGGCGCTTGACGGCGGATCGTCTTCGGAGATGGCAGCAATGTAAGCGTGCTCGGACTCTTCAATCGGCACCATGGAATCCGGGCCGCCGGTCAGTACCAGCTTGTAGGGCGGGACGTTACTTTTGGACATCGACTGCTGCCTCAACGAGTCGAGCCGTCTGTCCGGACAGACCGATCGAGATTTCGTGTCCAGATACCGACAGATCAACACCTCTGGGATGAACTTTGGTTACTCGCGCCAGGCGAAATGAATCGCCTTCACGCAGGCGGTACTCTCGGCCTTCCAGACGGGCGTACGCTGTCAGTTCTCGCGGTGTACCGACGACTGCATACACTTCAAGTTGCTGGTCGAACCAGTTGACGCGCTCAATCACTGGGTCGCTTTGCGCTCGCGACGATTTCAAGTCTGGTATGTCGGAAGCTGGTGGCTTTGACTGTATCTCATCCTGTAAAGCGGCGAGCTTAGCTGCCAAGTCGTAGTACTTGACCACTTGTTGCAAAATTTCCTGCTGGTTCTGCAGGCAGTCGATCAGTGCCACCGTACTGGTGTACTGACGGCACGGCGGGGGCAATTGGCCGACATCAGAACTGTGAGCCACTTCAAGCAAAACGAGAGACATTATGAGTACGGTAGCTCTACTCATGAATTCCATAGTAGTCTCCCTCCATATTCCATTCGTACGAGTTTCCAAGCTGAAACTTCAATCTGGTAATTCGCACCGGTAACTTTGAAAGTGCATGCGCAACCGTAATAACATCCTGTAACCGCTCACTGGAGCCACGTAGTTCAGAACGCTGTACAAGATACCCTTTGCCGCTGGATTGCGGCGGACTCAGCGTCCACTTGCCCGGTAGTCTGGCCAGTATGTCCAGCAGTTGATGGCGCTGGTGCTGCCCGCCCAAGTATTCCTCCATGGGCGGAAGCTCGGCAATTTCATGCGCTGGAAACTCGAAACGTTCGATCACGGTTCTGGACTCCTCATCGAGATGATGATCACGTGATTCCAAGTGTTCGGAGATATCGGCAATACTACCGTGGGCTCGCTGCCAGGTTGCAGTCACCGAATCTTTGTTCCATTCGTAGGAGCCGGTATGCCAGCCAGCAGCACGAAGCGGGCGGTTATAGATCGTGTCGGCGAGGTTGGCCAGCAAAGCCGAAGCGTTTTGCGACAGATTTTCCTTCAACAACATCTTTTCTGTCTCGACTAATTGTGCCTGTCGAGTGGCGAGGCGAATTCGGTTGGTCTCGCTGCTATCGTCCGTCAATTTCTGATAGTAATTCCAGGCGCCGTATCCACTGATCGCAATGAGCACTGCCGTAATACTCGTCAACAGCGGTTTTCTGAGATTGCGGGTGCGAATCAGTCGACAGCTGATGTCACCCTGCGGCTCAATATCTGCGATCAGATCGGAAAGATTTAACGGCTCGCAGTCGTCAAGTGCAAACAGGCCGGTTTTTTCATACAGTCGAATTTTTGTGCCTTCAATGTCGAGACGAATTTCATCCAGCCTTGACGCAATCAGGTCCTTATCGCCGATGATGTCACCGGCTGGGAACACAGCGCCGTCTTCGACTGCGCACAACCAGTATTGATCGGAATCCAGTTTCTCAATCAAAACAGCAGACGATTGTGCCAGCGCTAGCCAGGCGGCGGAACTCTCCAGCCCGATGTCGGTCGGGTCAGCTGTTGCACCGGTCTGTGTGCCGGCAGGCGTCTCAAGCTCTGCATAGCCGAGCGGTATCGGTCTAATTGTTTGGAGCCCGCGTGCCTTGCGTGCTTCGCTTGACGTAGTAGGAAGCGTACCGGGCACAAGCCAAGTCAGCCCTGCTGCCAGTTTCCTGCCTGCGATGAGATGTGCGCTCATCTGAAGCGCCTCGGTTTTTTGAAGCCGGCTATCTCGAGCGGCGGGTGAATGATGTGCGGCGTGATCAGCAACACCAGACTCGCACGGCGGTTTTGCGCTTTTGAATCCTTAGACAAAATCCCGTTGGAATGACTGCTGGTAGTGCGGGCGGTGTCCAGTCCTGCTACAAATAGTGTTTCGCCTGATCGTAGCATCACTGGCAGTAATACCGAGCGTGATTCCAGATCTGGCAACTGGATTACCGGGTCATTGGGTCCGGCATCCGCAGGGAAGCGACTGATTCCCTTGATCCGAGTCGTCCGCACTGTAATGTTGAGTAGCAGGCGATCAGTGTTCGGTAGGACTCGAGGGATCATGTTCAGTGCAATGCCGTCTTGGAGTTTTCCAGGCACTAGTCGCACTGTCGTCAATCCTTCGTCAGTAACTACGTCTCGACGTTGAAGATAGGAGGTCTCGTCACCGAAGAATACCGGTACAGGATGTCCGTTCATTCCACGCAGGACAGTCGAGGTCAGTTTTGCGACGTGACCGTCTCCGGATGCTTTGCGCAAAATCAGCGAGATATCGGTTTGGTCGATGGCATTTTGCGGTGAATGAGTTAAGCGTAGACCAAACAGAGCGCCGGTGTCATCGCTGCCGAATTCGATCGCCGCTGCACTTGAGCCAAGTGCTTCCTGCACAATGCCCTGAAAGTTAAAGCCTGAGATTGCATCTTCGTTACGTTCGATCTCATACAGATCCACATGCACAACCACTTGAGTTGCAAGCTCTTGGTTCTTGCCGATAATCCACTCATCAACGCGCGTGAGTGAGCGGGGTGTGTCGATCACTATGAGTTCTCCGGATTGGCGGTTGAGCGTCAAACGACCGGCGGGTGACAGCAATCCGGTGATGGTCGTCTCCAGCTGTGACCAGAACTCAGCAGTATCCATCGAGACCACCACCTGATCCCGTGCTTGCAGATCAGAGCCACCACCACCGCCTTGCACCGAACCAGATAGACCCACCGATGCTTTCCACTGGGAACTGACTAATGGAGTGTAGATAACCCAGGTTTCCAGATCGGTGTGAAATATCTCGACCGCGGAATTTCGAACGCGCCAGCTAAAGCCCAGTTGGCTGGCTAGATAGTCGAGTGCTGCAGATGCCGGGCCGCTAAAATTCAGATTAGTGAGCGTGGTGGATTGTATGTCTGGGTCGACACTGACTGAAATGCCGGATTTCGATGCAATGAGCCGGCCGATTTCGTTCAAAGATACCGGTTCAACATAAGTTATGTCGATGATTTGCAAAAGTGCTTCTGGAATAATTTTCGGAGCTTCAAGCGTACGGATTGGTACATGGGAACCGAGCCAGGAACCTAAAGATTCCTTTGTCAGATCTAAATTTAGTAGAGGTGTTCGATTTTCATTCGATGACCTTACTAGTGCAGATTCAACCTTGTTGGTCAAATTGTCTGATCGCGCATTTATCCAAGATGGCAGGTTACACCCGTGCAACATCAAAAATGAGAAGGAAGTAATACAAAAGAGAAGTGAAACTGGGGGAATTCGCATGGTTCTCGCTACTAGTCGAGCCAGTGGACTTTTTTTCGGAACGACGAGAGGAACTGAAGGTGAACTTTTGTTTCTAGTATCAGAGCTACTGGACAGGGTTGTAGTGACATTGGTAATAACGATTAACATCGAGCTTGAACCTGGTGTGTAGGGAATATTGCATGTAAGTTTCTTTTTTAAATTACTTGCCAACTTGCGATCGAGGTTGAATTAAAAGAACCGAATTGCCAGTAAAAAATGTAGCGGAAAGGGGTATCGGAGCTCTTCGATAGTGTTCAAGTACACTTTGCACTGCATTCTTCAGTGTGCCTCGAAAATTTGTAGAGTGCGAAATTTCGTAGTCATGTCGGCTATTCCATTCGAGCGACCAGTTTGCAATTCGTGCCCAAATCTCAAAGTTCTCGCGAAGAGTTCGAGAATTCTCGAGCTTCCATTCAAGTAATTGATCTGTATCGACAGAACTCGGAAAACTTGATTGATTCGCCTCGATAATTTCAGTTAACGCTGGTGACCCCAATCTCTGGTCCTGCTCCGGAAGTGCCCCTGCTAGCTGAAACCAGACTACTCTCAGTTGGTTGTCTTCAAGTAATTGCCAAGATTTTCCAACAATTGTTCTCAAGGCAGAGCGGACATCAAGAGGCCCGATAGATCGATGAGACTGTGGCAGTGGAAGTGACATAGCCGTAACGGCTGACGGTGTTGTTATATGTCGGTAACCGGAGCGTAGTAGGATATAGTCGACGGCCGAACCGACTGTGCCAATATGAGGTGGAAACTCGGTTTGTATGACAGCTGAGAGCAGGTCATTTTGACTAGGGCTAGCTATGAGTGAGTGCAGAGTATAACGATCAGAACGATGACTTTCGATGGCGTAAGAAGGTGTCACTGTTGAACAAAGCACAACCAGTCCTAAACAAATCAGAATTTGCAGATTTACATTCATGGTGCCAAATGTCTAACAATTCGATAAAGAATAGAACACTTAATTCTGAACTACTCGTAGTTAATTTTTTCATTGGTGCATATAAGTTGTTTTGAATGATCGGGAAATCAAATTTCCCAATACCAATTAGGAAATTGGCTTTTCAACCTTTCGGTTTAAATGACAAGACGGGCTAGAAATTCAATTACATCTCTTTAGTCGTCCCTGAATAATCAATAAATAGTACATAACATGCTGTTTATATTAATATAATCTTCCATAATCACTGTTCTGATATTGCAAGTAATGTTATAATTCATAGTCAATTCCTTGCAATTTCGGAGTGAAAAATGATCCCTGAAAAACCTTCAAATCAAACCCAGTTCGACCTGTTCCGACTGCAACTGGACAACATCATCAACCGCAATCACGAACTCTACCGCCTGGCCGAGATGATCGACTGGTCGGTGTTCGACGAAAGCTTCGGATCCCTGTATTGCCCGAATAAAGGGTGCCCCGGCAAACCCACTCGCCTGATGGTGGGTCTGCAAATGCTGAAGCATATGTACGGCATGTCTGACGAGGAAGTGGTAGACAGATGGGTGGAGAATCCTTACTGGCAGAAGTTTTGCGGCGAAGTCCATTTCCAGCATAAACTTCCGATTGACCCGAGCAGTATGACCCGATATCGAAAGCGCATTGGCGAAAGTGGCTGTGAGTTGATTCTGCAGCTCACGGTGACTGTTGGCGTGACAAGTAAAGTGGTGAAACCCTCGGATCTTAAAAGAGTGACGGTGGATACCACGGTGCAGGAGAAGGCGGTGAGTTATCCGACCGACAGCAGGTTATTGAACCGCTCGCGTGAGCGGCTGGTTCGTTTATGCCGAAAACATGCCGTGGTGCTTCGCCAGAGTTATGCTCGAAAAGGACCGAAAGCGTTACTCAAAGCGAACAGATATGCCCATGCCCGGCAATATCGTCGAATGCGTCGCGAAGTCAAAACACTGCGAACCTATTTGGGACGTGTGGTTCGCGATATCGAACGCAAGATTGCGTCAGACCCCACACGACAAGGGCAGTTTGCTGAGGAACTGTCGTTAGCGCGTCGGTTGTTGAAGCAGCAACGACACGACAAGAACAAACTCTACAGCCTGCATGCTCCGGAAGTGGAATGCCTTGCAAAGGGCAAAGCTCATAAGCATTATGAGTTTGGAGTGAAGGTGAGTATCGCGGCGACCAACAAGAGTAACTTCGTGGTCGGAGGGATGGCATTGTCAGGCAACCCCTATGATGGACATACTTTGACTGGAGTACTGGAGCAGGTACGTCGGATGAGCGGGCAGCGGATAGATGAGGTTTTTGTGGATCGGGGTTACCGGGGGCATGGCGAGAGTCTAAGCGAAGTGTATATTTCCGGTCAGAAGCGAGGCATCACCACGCAACGGTTAAAGCGAAGCCTGAAACGTCGACAGGCGATTGAACCGATTATTGGTCACCTGAAGAGCGATGGATTGCTGGGACGCAATTATCTCAAAGGCACGCTCGGTGATCAGATGAACGTGCTGCTGTGCTGTGCAGGACATAATTTACGCTTGATATTGAAGCGCCTGAGGTTTTTTTGTCTCGATTTTTGGGGACGGTTTTGGGCGCCGATACGCTGTTGGGAGAGGGCAAATCGTCTCATCACGGAATTCAATTCCGGTGCACGATGGTTACAGAGTCGATCAACAAATTCGTTCGCGACTCAATTGCTTCCAACCACGGGATAAATGGATTTTTCAGGATCGACTCTTTAGTGTAGGAACGTTGGATTGATACTCGCTTTCAATATTAAATAATTGTGGTTTCAGCACTAGTTGTTTCAAGGAATAAAGCAGATAAGACAATTGTCGAATGGTTATTTCTCGTTTAGCTCAGTCCACTGCCTGTCTGAAGTAATTCCTACGCCAATTCTTGGTATCTTGAAAACGGAACCAAGGTATCGAAAAAACAAGAAACAGGTTTTGGTAACCGTGACAGTGTTTAGGCTACTGAACGACATTGACATTTGGACCTGAGTTCAAGCCTATTCATCATGCAGAAAGTGTTGTGTGTCACCAAACGACGTTAGTGTTAAATGTGACTCAATTTAGAGACTGGTGGGGGCTTTTCGATTTGATTCGAGTAACCATGTCGACAAAGTGCACAATCAATATAGAGCGATCAGCCAATGCTAGCCACAATGCTCCACTGTAGGAAAAGTATGGGTCCCCAATGCGACAGCTCACCAGATGAAAGTGAGCTTATTTCCATCAATTCAATTCTGTTTTTCTAGTGGTGGTCCTTTTTTGGTTTGCTACATTTATTCCAAATTCAGAAATGCGTTTGAAAAATGGCTCGGAATAGTCCAAAAAGCTTATACCAAAAAATTACAGATCAATTTATTGAAGCTCTGAAAACTGGGGCTCCGCCTTGGATCAAACCGTGGTCGGAAGATGTTCCCTACACTGATCGACCCACTAACGCCGTAACTGATAGAAAGTACACTGGAGTTAATGTAACGATTCTTTGGATTTCTGCTGCTTCCCGAGGATTTGCGCGTGACCGATGGCTGACATTCAATCAAGTGTCGGCTGTGGGTGGTAAAGTTAGCCGTGGGCAAAAAGGTACAGTTGCGGTTTTATATAGAGATATTGAAATTGTAAGAAAAGACTTCAGGGGCTTTCATGTAATGAATGATTCTGGTCAGCCTGAAATGGATACGATCAAATTGATTAGAGGATTCACACTATTCAATGTCGAGCAGTGTAGTGGGCTGCCACAGGACATCATCACTGGTCCTGTTGTGAAGACTAAAATTCCAAATTGGAAATTACACCAGGCAGCTGACAATCTCATTATTTCAAACGGAGTAAATATTCGACATGACAATGACAATGCTTACTACAGTCCAAAGAGAGATTTTATTCGGATGCCGCCAAAAGCTGCCTTTAAATCAACAGCAGGTTATTACAGCACCTTGATGCATGAACTTACTCACTGGACGGGACATGCCTCCCGACTGAATCGGCGCGGTATTGCCTTCCCTACTGACGGTGAGCCCAAGGCATACGCGTTTGAAGAAATGATTGCAGAAATTGGCTCTGCTTTTCTATGTGCAGAATTTGGAATCCGAGGCGAATTGCTTCACGAATCATATCTCCTTTCCTGGATACGTGATTTGGATTATGATCCCAAAGCAATCTTTGCTTCCAGCGCACAGGCATGGAAAGCACGAAATTTTCTGTTAGATAAAAATAAGCAGTTATGAAGTGAAGTCAAAGGATGACTTTACTCCGCAATTCCGATATGCGTTTGGGGTTTAGCCGAGTAAATTCGCTAATCGTGTCAAAATCCGCACCCCTGCGAATCATCTTCATAGCAATAAATTCGCGTTCTTCTTCGCGTCCTTCTTCGCGCGCATCTTCACGTAATATGTCCATGCTAGTTTGATAATTTGGCATGATTCTGTCTGCCTCCTTCAAGGTATTCTGTTCAAGCATGATCAATCGATTTATCGAGTATTTTATCGGGTGACATCCCTGAATATAGTAAGCTGTCTGATATATTAGATACTCTCGTTTCTTCTTGTCGAATATCTTCAATCTGGAGCGGAATATCTCCTGGACTTTTTTATCTGTCAGTTGTCGTAATTCGCACAGTATATATACTGCCACTTCACATTCCAACACTTTGGCTAGTTGTTGAATTTCCTCATCTTGCAAATTCAGCAACTGACAATTGATGTTCTGCAGTGCACTGCCATACTCTTCACGCATAGACGGAGGCAAATCTTTCATTGCATCTTGAAACTGTAGTGGACTCTTCCACTTCTTCACGTGGCCGTGATAGACCAGTATAGTAATTAACGGATGATCTTCAACCGCATAGTAGCAGGTTTGATATTCCAGTATCTGTTGCATTGCTCGCGAATCTTGCGTACTCTTGTGCTCAATCATAAAAAACATTCGATACTCTCTACCGCTATCTCTTGCGACCACCGACAGGATCAGGTCTGCCCGCAAGGCAAATTTTTTGTCACGCTAACCGAACGCCATCGACTCGTGATTTTAGCCTATGGATCACAAGTATGTTCAGGCCACTGGCATGAAACCATGCACTGTGCCTGATTTGAACCGCTTCAGGTGATGCCGCAACCGATTTTCAGTATTCTTTCAGTGAACTGTCCTATGGGAGTACGGATTTTTCCTGTTTCGGCTGTTGCCGAACAACGATTTTTCGCAATCACAATTCGGTGGGTTATCGACATACGGCCCCGGTGATCGGCGAACGCCGACCCCTGCGTCGCGTGTTCCCGGCCAGGCCCAGATAATCCAGGAGCAAACGTGCGTTGGTGCGCAATTTGCGCATCGTCGGCGCAACTGATTCTGCGTGCCGTCTGATCACCGAGATCGCAAATCGGCGAAGTGCCGTGACGTTTTCCGGTCCATGCCCGGTGCGAATCAGAAGGTGATCCTCGTGCCAGGTGTTTGAGTCGTCCAAAATGCGATGATTCGATTCAATGGTCCAATGGCCGCGGTTGAGCCCCAGCAAAGTCTTCGGATCAGCCTGAGCGGCTTGCAGTGAGGTGATCCCGACAACGGTTTCCTGCGTCGTCTTGGTTACCTCGCCACGCCGGTAGTGGTCAATCGTGCGACGAATGCGGAATATCTGCGCGATGTCCGGAAATTTCGACTCGCGATTCAGATACGCCATCAGTTCGGCATTGTCGCTGACCCGGATTTCGCGGATCTCATGACGTCCATGCTGGACCTTGGGCACCTTTTTCCCTGCATCGGTCGCGTCACCGGTGCGGGTGACAAAGTCAGCTTCAGTATCCGGTCTGAGTCGAAGCAGATCGGTAAAATGAATACTCACCTCGCCAGTGAGATCTTTCTGGTTGTTCTTGAGAATAAACATATAGTGCCCGCCCCGGCTGAGAATATAGCTCGCAATCGCATGCTGCGTCAACAGCGCATCAGCGGTGATCACTTTGCCATTGAGGTCATCAATCGATTTCAGCAACGGGATGCACGCGCCGATCTCGTTGGTGTACTTTTGCTCCTCACTCCCGTCCGAGTCAAGCCTCATCTTTTTTTTTGCCAGATGCATGCGACTTTGATGCCCACAGGCGCCCAGCACATGAATCTGGCGATTGTTCCCGTCAACCGCTCCTTTCATCGTCTTGCCATCGATCGCAATCGCCTCATCGCAGCCGTCAATCGATATGCACCATTTGCGAAGCGCGTCATCGAACTGCCCGGGGTCGGTTCTGACCAGCGCCTCGCGGATGCAATACACGCTTGGACGCTGGACTTTGCCACGCCGCAATCCAACCCTGAAATGACGAAGCACCTTTTCTGACTGCGCCTGTACCCATTCGCCCATCTCCTGATAGCCGCGCGCACCGCAAACTGTGGCTGCCGCCGCAATGGCCAGCAGTGTCCCGAGGCGATAGCGCCGCCCGCGACGCCCGCGCGGGTCCTCAATGTGTGAGAAATAATCCAGCAATGACTTGAAATCCGCGTCCGTATACATTTTCCTGCAAACTCCTTTCGGGAAATAGTGGGAATCAAGATGTGCGCCACCGAGCAACCGGCGCGCATCTGACCGAAGCGGGCGCACAAACATCAGCTTCGGTGATGAGCCTTGTCGGTAGCCGCGGCGTTGTCGCCGATAGCCGGCCGTCTGCCCGATCTGTATCCAGTTCTCCGCGCGATAACAGGTTCCGGCAAAGCGCTGCGGGTCAACGAAAGTCTCCATCAGCAGCACCGGGTGTCCGAATCGCACCGGCCAGTCCTTGACGACACGCTTGGCCAGCAACGATAAAGTGCGGGATGCGAGATTCGCAATCGGCTCCAGAATGAGGAATCTGCTCTGGTTGGTGATCAGGTGCAGTCTTGCGCCACGGTCTCTTGGGTGCCAGCCGAGCCACTCATCTCGGGCGCGGCTTTTCAGGGCCGCCGCATAAAATGAACTCAGCGCAACCCATCGGCCCTGCAAAACCGCGGCATAAAACGCGCTCTCACCGATCTTGTGCGGGGCGCCAAGATAGTGATGCTGCCGCATCAGCGCAAGGAATTTCTCCTCCTCGTCGCGTCTGACCGGTACGATGACCAACTCCGACAAATTCATCTCTCACCGTTTCAGTTCAACTTCAGTTGGCTGAACCATACACGAATCAATCAGAAAAGTCCAGTATCAGACGCTATTTATTTCATATCATACAGTTGAACTGAACAAAAATTCGCCCTGGGTCTGCCCGTCTCTCACGATGCTGTGCATCTTGAAAATGAGACGATTCCCGTTTCAGAGTTGTCCAGTCAAACAGGTTAAATACCTGTTCAGAAAATAGCAGTTGAAATAACTCCTTAGAGTACACCGGGTGTTGGAAGATTTCGTGAAAAAAGGCATTGTGATAATTTTTGCCGCGTCTTTGCGGTGCTGTGTGCTCGTGAATTTGTATATTCATGCAATTACATGCTCTAGGTCTACATGAAGGGTCATGATTGAGTTGATTCTCGAAAATTTGTTACTTTCGGTATACAACTAACCTGTTTAAGTTGGGCTACCTTTTCTATTTTGGCGAGTTGGGTTAGCTCTTTTAACTGATTTTTGACTACAATTCTTCTGGGCCATTTCATAAGCCCTTTCATGAATTGCTCTTTTGTTTCTTTTCTGAAAGACTGTTTCTGCAAATTCAATCTGAAATTGCCCATCGTCCTTCAATCCAACTCCATTTGTAATTAGTCGCTGACAGAAGGCGGACATCAAGGAAACCGGATTCCACACTGGAAGGCACTTATTGCCCTCGCCAATTTCCATCCTTCCATTCAGTTCGTCTAGTAAGAGTTGGTGCCAATTCTTCCAAGGAGGCGGTGGCATAGGGAGTGAGTCTGGTAAGCGTTGCAAGTGAAGCCTTATCAGATGTCTTTGGTTTTCGCTGAGCGAATTTGGGAAAACAAGTTCATCAAGGTATTTTTTCTCACCTCTATTGTCAGTGTTGTAGTAGTTGTATTTTTTTATTTTTAAATTATTACTACTACTACTACTACTACTACTACTACTACTACTACTACTACTATGTTTAAGTGAACTACGGTAAGTTTCTTCACCGTAGTTCAAATCGTAGACTTCGGTATTGATCTCTCCGTGGTTCATTTGTTGAACTACGGTTGAACGCGGTGGGTGATTTATGGATTCCGCACTAGAATGATGCTGATTATCTCCTGTTGTAGACACTTGATTTTGATGGCCGAAGAACGTTGCATCTGAGCTGCCTTGAATAGAAGCCCAAGCGTCGGATCTTCGATCAAACGGGTGGGTTTCACCGAGGACGTCTTCACCTTTTTCCACGTCGTCGCCGATGGACCTGACAATCAACTCGGACATTTTTCTTACCTCCGAGTTTCTATGCCTTCTACATTCATGCAGAAATCCCATATAGTTCGAATCTAGCTTGAATGTGTCACTCAGACTGAGCGGTTCACCGTGAACCATGTAGATGTTGCCGTCCTTGGTAAATTGCCCGGCTGAGTTTCGAACCCGATCACGGCAAATAAGTGTGATCCAACGCGTCACTCTGAGTTTTGCGATCGAGCTAGATACTGTTCCTCTTGAAATATGGAGAAGCGATTGGATTTGATCGTAACTTGGAAATGCAGTAAGTGACATGTCAGGCGTACAATAGGCTCTAATTGCCAGCCATACCATCTTGTCGTACGGTGTCAATATTGGATCAAATATAAGCAGTCTGGGATGTGAGTCATACCAATTGTCGGTAAAGATCATTCCCGATGCAGATCTATCATGTTTACGAAAACTTTCAATGGCAAGGAGCACTCTTTGAAAGTCAGTTTTAGTGTTGACCTGATCGAACTTATTCAAAGTGAAACTCGCACAAGACATGGTTAAGAAATTTGCTAAATGCAATTTCCAAAGGAAACAAATTTCCGGCGAAGATCGTCGAGACTAGCACGAGATTCACGATTGAGCAATGAGGCTACGATTCATTTGTTGTTTGTTCTGAGCCGGAGCGATGTATTCTCAAATTTCCATCTTTTTCCCACCGGTAGAATAGATTCCAAATGACTCGTAATGGCACTTCTTTATCCATCGAATTGAATAAAACTAGAAATTCCTTCGGTCCAAATGTTGTCGATTCACTGACAATATTCTTCAATTCGGTCCAAACTAAATCGACAACTTCGTCGGTGGGGATGCGAGGTCGGCCTGCCGGCGAATGCCCAAGTCCGTATTGTCTACGCTTCAAGGAATATTGTTTGCTGCCCATTCCCGTCAGAGCGTACATCATTGGTAGGGGGGCATCATGGGATACTAACTCATCAATAAGAGCTTCCTTATCGTTTTCTCGGTAGATGTAGTCAATCATTCTCCAATACACTTCCTGATTAATTGTGATATTTAGAAAATGCGTTCTAGTGGATGCAAGTCGTAATCTATCGGCCGAGGATAACGAATTAAGAGCTTTCATTTCACGGGGACCGAAGCCCATTTCCGTGAGAGCAGAGAAGTCACCTTCATCGTGACATCGGTGGCAATAGACAATAATGGCATTCATTAGTTCAGCTTCTTTCTTGATAGTCATGTAGGTATACCTCCGGTTTTCGGTAATTTAAATAGATGGATATTATTGGCTCTCGCTAGTTGGTGAAGCCATCGATATGTCCATGTCAATTGGTGGACGTCATTCCAGGATTCATCGTCAAGTTGTCGGATGCAGAAATTCAATAATCCTAAGTGAGGGTATGTACATTTCATCTTGTCTTTGGCGTGCATGTACAAAGTTCTTGCATTCCCAGATTTAATGTAGTGGCGTAGCTCAGAGTTACCGACAATTTTAGCGGTTAGTGGCCTTGCACACTCCATAGCCCACTGCAAGTCGCAATTTTCAAGCAGGAGCCACCACAAGGCATCACGTGTGCCAGAGAGACTAGCACTGAGTCCTGTTGCAGCAGCGGGGTAGTCGGTTATGAGGTATCCCACTCCCCAATTTCCAGTATTGGAAACGATTTCTCTTTTTGTATCCGAATTTTCATGGAACGAGTGACGTTTTGCCAGACGCCATGCTAATTCGTAGGCTTGCCTGCGAAGCGACTCTAGCTCGATTTCGGCATCTGTCTCTTTCATCGAACGTTTCGCTGGAGTTAGTTTTGGTATCACCGGAGTTCGACTTTTAGTAACAGGGTCAGATTTTGACTGGGTTTTTTCCGAATTTGGAGATTGAACGTTATTTCTCAAATCACTATCTGCACCAAAATGGTGCAATATATTAGGAGATTTTGAGGTGTTTACACTGTAAACACCTTGTTGACGCACCAAATCGGTGCACAGCTTTTGTCGATTTGTTGGAACAGAATGAATATATTTTTTATCTATTATTTCGGGAGATTCACTAAGTGGCATCGAGGAAAGATTCAAGTAACCATTTAGTCGAAGAGAGATATCCTGGATAGATGTTGATTGAGAATCGGCAAGCAACGTTTCTAGTGAACGCCGAAAACTTTTGTGTGACCAAATAGATTCATCAAATTTCTGCAATGATTGGCTGAATAAGTCTCGCTGTTTACTCTCGGTGAGTTTGAATTCGTCGCAAACTTTCCGAAATGAATTTTCAAGTGCTCTTAGTTTTTGAACTTGCGGCCTACCTAGCGATGCACAGACGTTGCGCGGTAGCAAAGGCTCCACGATATCGGTCGCGTATACCATGATAGAAAGAGTGCTGATTGTTGTGCTGAACCCCCTTTTAGCTAGAAGTGAAAGATATTCTCGCAGGGAAAGATTGATTTCTTCAGATTCTGATTTGAGGTAGTTCATGGCTAGTTTGACACCGTGAGCCCGGTCGATAAAACACAGTGATTTACGCATTTCATTTTCTTGTAGATGGCCTATGATGGCATCAGATTCAAGTCCGCTCCAGGGGAGAAATGAGCAATCAATGAATTTGAATTTGCGGCTTCCGGTTTCTTCATACAGTTCTCTTATTGCCTTTAAACGGGTGTTCCCACCTTTGTAGATCATGAAATTCTGTTCACCAGGTCGCTGAGTGACTACCAATGGTTGATTCATTCCGTCGTTTAAAATGGATTCTTTGATTTTCTCGTAGTTGGGATTTTCCAATCTTCTGGGATTCATATCGTAGGAATGAAGCTCAGATATAGGGACAGTTAGAAAGGTCCTCGTAGTGAGTTCATTCTTGAAGTTCCTGTCTTTATTCCAAATTTCAATCGTATCTGGTAACAATCTTTCCATGACTTGCTGCGATGATGGGCGATGCGACATGATGCCTCCCTTATTTCTGAATATTAAATTTCGTCGAAGTTGCAATCTAAATCAGGTAGAAGTTCTGTCGCGAGCGACAGCATTGTTTCGTTGGCGCTGCTTCCTCTCCTACGTTTTCGTTCGTATCTGTGTACCGGAATTTGTGCAGTTGCAGCATCTCGGTAAACCGTCCTGTCAGGAACGCTGGTTGTGAGCAGGCTTACATTGGGTAGTCCGTGAATCAGTAAATTCAGCTGTTGGGAGACTAACCTGGAATCGACTGTGGAGCGTGTTCTGTAAACGACGCCACTCATTGTTTTTGGCAGGTGAGTAGAACCAAACTGACGTTCAAGACGATGTAGCGTGCGTATAGTGCCTCCAAAAAACTCCCGAGCCGACAACATATCTGGAACGATTGGCGATAAAAGTACGTCGCTTGAAAGAATGGCTGCGTCGACAACTGCACCGGAAGCTCCCTGTGTGTCGATAATTACCAAATCATATCCGCCCAGTTCCAGCAGAACGGTTCGCATGCGGTTCCAGCCGTCGGTCAGCCGCGAAATATTTTGTTCGCAAATGCTTTCAGGATCATCAGATAGCACAATACTCAGACGAGACTGTGCCGTCTTACTAATGGATTTGCCTATTTCAGCATGTGAAAATATTCGCGAGAGACCGAATGGAGATCGTTCGATAACTGGAAAATAGTTACTTAGAGACGGTTGTGGGTCAGAATCAATGAGCAAAACTTTCCATCCCCAGTCTGCTGCAAAGCCTCCAATGTTGGCACAAAGACTTGTTTTTCCCACTCCGCCTTTGGTGCTGCACACGGTGATTACTATCACAGATAGAGCCTCACAAAATTTGTGCCTGTAAGTGACTAAATATGCTCAAAGCCAACTGAGGCTTAATCAGTTGTTCTCACTGAATCTCTTGCTCAACTGTAGCAACTAAGGCGATTGAATTGCAGACTATCAATCGCAGAGGCGAGGTAAATATGGATGAATTTTTGTGGCTGGACAAACTAAAGTATTTCGACACCAGTACAAGTAAAATTAGGTTAAATGAAGTTGGCACAAAAACAAATATTGATGTGTCAGGTTCGAATGTGACTAAATGGTGTTGTTAACTTCGGTTGTAATTAAAATAATATTTAGTTGAATAATTAAATGCGCTGATTTGATGATCAGCTTGCCGGCGCGTGTTTTCGAGAGGCTAAAGCGATACTTCGGTTTACCCTTTGTCGTGCCTTTTTGGTAGTAACAAATGGACAAAAAAGGGTTTAAAACCAAAGCAGTCAGAGCTGGACAATCTCGAACTGCTGAAAATGAGCACAGCGATGCAATATTTGCAACATCTAGCTTTGTGTTCGAAAGCGCTGAGCACGCTGCCAGCCTATTTGATGAATCTGTCACTGGAAACATCTATTCCAGATTCACCAATCCAACCACAAAAGCATTCGAGAACCGCCTCGCAGCCTTGGAGGGCGCTGATTACTGCGTCGGTACGGCTTCGGGGATGGCCGCCATACTTGCACTGTGTTTGACTACACTGAAGTCCGGCGACAATATTGTCGCGGCGAGAGGATTATTTGGTTCAACCATCAATCTGTTTAACAATATTTTGACCCGATTCGATATATCGACTACTTTTCTATCACCAAACAATATCGAAAGTTGGGCAAATGAGCTTGGGCCCAGAACAAAATTAATTTTTGTCGAATCACCGTCCAATCCGCTGTGCGAGATCATCGACATAACCAAACTTGCGCAAATCTCGAAATCTGCGGAAGATTGCAAATTGGTTGTTGACAATTGTGCCTGCACACCTGCTTTGCAGCAGCCCCTGAAATTGGGAGCTGACGCGGTGGTGCATTCTTCCACAAAATTTTTAGATGGACAAGGACGGGCGGTTGGTGGTGCTGTCGTCACAAACGATCAGCAGCTTGCAAACAACATATATGGCTTCCTTCGCACTGCAGGCCCCTCCATGAGCCCTTTTAATGCATGGATTTTCCATAAGGGACTGGAAACGCTTGCTATCAGAATGAAAGAGTCTTGTACAAACGCTGTAAGAATTGCTGAATGGCTGAACCGGCATCCGAAAGTAAGTCGCGTATTCTATCCAGGACTCAAGAGTCATCAGTATCATGAAATAGCAGCCCGTCAGCAAAGCGACTATGGAGCAATCCTTTCTTTCGAGGTGTTTGGTGGGAAATCGGCGGCATGGCAAGTGATTGATGCTTTGGCGATATTTTCAATTACTGCAAACATGGGTGATGCGAAGAGCACGGTGACTCATCCGGCAACTACAACACACAGTCGCATTACCCAGACAGACCGGGAGAGAGTTGGAATTTCGGATGGACTCATCCGCCTGTCTATCGGGCTGGAAGACGTGGATGACTTGATTGCCGATTTGACAGGTGGATTGATGAATCTCTAGGCGATGCAGAAGCTGTCGCCTTCGCAAGTTAAAATTTGTTCTTAGTCAATTGAAAGTCTGGAGGCGTTTGAATGGATAAAGAATTATTTGAAAAAGGTCTTGGTCGACGTAAATCCACTCTTGGTGAGTCATATGTCGTTAAGAATCTCGAATCTGCTGATGAATTCACCCGACCGTTCCAGGAGGCAATGACTGAGTGGTGCTGGGGCTTTGGCTGGGGTGACGATGCGATTGACGCAAAAACCCGTTCGATGATGAATCTCGCTATGCTTGGTGCGCTCGGTAAGATGCATGAATGGGAATTACACTGTCGAGGAGCTATAAACAATGGCGTCAGCAAGGAAGAAATTCGGGCCATCATTCATGTAATAGGCATTTACTGCGGCGTTCCTCAAAGTTTGGAGTGCTTTCGCTCCGCTCGCAAAGTATTGAACGAACTGGATTTGCTCTGAAAAGCAAAGAACAATGGTTGCTAATCTGGTTATCTGGTAGTGGTTGACATGATCCAGAGAAAATTCAAGCTAATTCTGACATTAATTTCTGGCTCTTCCCTGCACATTTCATTAAATAAGTACTGGTCTACTAGTTGTAGTGATTTACTACACAAAAGGCACGAAATTTTCATCCCTCAATCCAATTCTCCTGAGCAATCCTTCCATCCCGCCAACCTTAAGATTCTCACGTAGCCAATCGTTAACTTCATCTTGAGTTGGACTAAGATTACTAGTCCACTCTTCTGTATTCCGATCTTTCCTAAGGTTGGTCACGAATTTATCAGAAGAGTTTCTTATTTGGATAAGGTTATACCTACCATAAGGAGCGTTACCGAGTGGCATGACCCTTACAAGATACGTTTTTATCGTAAATTCAAATTCTGGCTCTTCCCAACTCATATCTCGCCTCTTAATCCAAATTTCTTAAGTAGTCCTTTCATTCCGTCAACCTTGAGATAATTACGTAGCCATTTGCCCATCCCCCTTTGAGTTAGACTATCGAAATGTTGAAGGCGACGATACCTAATCCACTTTCAAAGATCCATCTCATAGGTATTAGAAGAATCTTTTATTTTGACAAATTTATATCTACCAAACTTACCCAATGATTCGTTTCGTCGAGTGTTATACAGATAGCGGCTAATTTGGTTTTTCATTCAATTTGCTTTCGTCGTGACGAAGCCCGAATATCCAGCGTTCTTCTGTGATGTCCTCAAGATAGTGAAACGGTCTCTGTTCAAGATATTTGAACCCAGGGCCAGGCATCAAAATAACATCTCCAGGTAAATTGGCAATCTCGCGCTGATTGGTTTTCTCACGGTCATCGGAGACAAAAAATCTTCCGTGACCGGCTAGAACGAAGAGGCAAATCATATGACGATAGTCGGTTCGGTCTCGATGGGGAGTGATACCAGCGCTTCCGGGCTCGTACTTTTGGATTATCCAATCATTGAAGATGACTCCGTCGCTAAAGAATTCCGTTCCAGCCACGGATTGGTCGAACAAGGTTTGGAATTCCTCCTTCAGTTGGCCAAAAAGCCCATGAAGATTCAATTGATCTTGCAGAAACATTTCCTGACGTACTTTATTTCGACCGCTGCCGACATAATTGGATATTTCACGAAGTGGATACTGCCGAGCTTCCTTGAGAAGCGCGAGCCGAAATTTGTCCGACAATGTTGGAATAGACAGTGCAGGTATGTGTTGCAGCAATCGAATTGCACCAGCCAAATGCTGCGGAGTTGTTTCAAAGCTGAAACTGTTCATGAAGGTTGTAGTATTCTAGGTATTTCTTAGAAGAGCCGTACCACAGCGTATTTGTGAATAAATCCGCGAGATGGTTCGTGCTGTGCACTACTACGGATAAGATTAACTTGACAGTACATATGACATCAATAGGGATGGGAGTATTGAATCAAATTTTAAGTCGTAACTAATGCAGGGTGCGATTAAATTGTTTTGCGTCGGAGAAAAATGGAGACTGGATGTATGAGATAGGTTCAAATTTTACATAACGAACACAAATTCAATAGAATTAGCGATGCGTTTCGATATATTTAGAATATACAAAACGAAAATATTGAATTTATCTGAATGAACGATCGGGGCGAGAGGAGAAATTATGGCCGCTGTAAACGATTTGGGTTCGCGTCTTGCTGAAATTAAAGGGGCGCAGGTAGTCAAAAGTTTTTGTTACACTTGTCCTTGGCAATGTCCAACGGAGGTATTTGTACGCGACAATAAAATTGTCTATCACAAAGGGAATCCTGAATCCCCTAACAATATCGGGTCCAGGTGCGCAAAAGGGATGGCGAGTTGGCATGTGACAGTAGATCCTGATCGTCTGAAGTATCCGATGCTGCGAACCAATCCCAAAGGAGAAGCGGGGCGCTTCAAGCGTATTTCATGGGACGAAGCCTACTCGTTCATTGCTGATAAACTAACTTCCATTGCCAAAGATTTCGGTCCTGAAGCGGTGGCTCTGACTTGTCACCACGATCCCAATACCCAGTTTTATCGGCATCTGCTCGGCGAACTTTATGGTTCGCCGAATTTGTATGCCCACACATCAGGCTGTGAGCAGGATCGCAGGTCGGCCTGCCTGACTTTATTCGGGCATGTTTTTCCAATGCATGATTTTGCCAATTCAAAATATGTCATGCTCTGGGGCATGAACAATCTAGGCGCAAATCAAGGGCTGTGGGAGAGCAGAGCCCTCATTGAAGCGCAAAAGGAAGGGTGCAAGCTGGTAGTGGTCGATCCGAATTTTACCGAGACCGCACAAAAGGCAGACGAGTGGGTACCCATCAAACCAGGCACCGACGGTGCCTTGGCGCTCGCGATGTGCCACAGCATAGTCAGCAACCGAATGTACGATGTAGATTTCACGAATAACTACTGCAACGGTTTTGACGGATTTCGCGAACACCTCCAGGAAAATGGCTATACACCTGAGTGGGCGGCACCGATCTGCGGGGTAGGCAAAGGTACAATTGAACGGCTAAGCCGAGAGTTTGCTACAACCAAGCCGGCAATGTCAGCTATTTTCAAAGGATCCGGATATTACACCAACGGTGCGGATGCCGGAAGAGCCTGCTATGCGCTGAACGCAATTTGTGGAGAAGTAGACAAACCGGGAAATCTTAATCTCAAGGACTGGGCGCCCCTAGGGTTGCCGGTCAATATTCCGGAGGAGGCGAGAACTGCACCAACCAAAGGAGCACTTCACGTCGCCATGGGTTACCCTTTGGCCCCGGACCTTCCGAACTCCAAACTGCCGGAAGCGGTTATTGATGGAAATCCGTATCCAGTCAAAGCACTGTTTGTTCACGCTACAAACCCAGTAATGAGCGATCCGAATCGAGACCGAGTTCTTGAAATGTTCAAACACTTGGATCTGGCTGTCGCCTGCGAGCTTTATATGAGTGAAACGGCACTTGAATGCGATATTGTTTTGCCGGAAACCTCATTCTACGAACAGGCTGAAATTCGTCAGGGCATGTGGCTTGGCCCCCAAGTCATTCTGTGCCAACCAGTCGTTCCAGCGGTAGGGGAATCGAAACCGCCTTACGAAATTGCCAAAGGAATTGCCGAGAAAATGGGATGGGGCGAGTATTTCCCGTATGAAAAATGGGAGGACTGGGGTGAACTGATGATGGAGAATATTCCCATGACTCTGGATGAACTGAAGGACAAAGGATTCTGGGCCGGGGAGATTCGCTATAACCGAGTGCCGGAAGGGTTGCCGACACCCTCCGGAAAGATCGAGATATATTCCAGCAGTTATGAAGAGGCTGGATTTAACGGTTATCCTGAGTATACCGAGCGGTCGGTGCTTCCTGACAAAGACTATCCTCTACAGCTGACTCATTCTAAGTTGAGCATGCACTGTAACATCGTGACTCAGAACAACCCTTACCTAATGGAAGTGTGCGGAGAGAACTGGGTCGAAATAAACAGTTCAGATGCTGCCCGATACGGCATCCAGGATGATAGCATTGTGGTAATCGAGTCACCGAAAGACAGTATTGAAATTAAAGCCAAGGTTGTTGAGGGCCTGGTACCCGGTTGCGTGAGTGTTCGGCATGGTCATGGCTTTGGTCATTGGGCTATGGGCTCCACGGCCAAGGGACACGGAGCACACTCCAACAATCTGATGGATACTCACACCAGCCCGATCACGGGCGCGAATTGTTATAACGAGTGCAAAGTTCGCGTACGTGCAGCTTAAATCAGCGAGAGGAAAAGTCATGCAATATGGATTTTATTTTGATCACAAACGGTGCGTGAAGTGTCATGCTTGTGAAATTGCCTGTAAATCCTGGAATGAGATCGAAGTCGGACCTCGCTGGAGGGAAGTTGTAAAGATCGAGTCGGGAACGTTTCCCAATGTGACGGCTATGAATGTCTCAATGGCATGCATGCATTGTGGAGATGCACCTTGTCGCACTGCCTGTCCTGTCAATGCGATTACCAAAAGAGTAGAGGATGGCATCGTTGTTGTCGATCAGAACACCTGTATTGGTTGCGGATTCTGTACTTGGGCTTGTCCATTCAATGCTCCACAGCTGAGTGCAACTGCAGGTAAGATGGAAAAATGCAACTTCTGTCAGACACCCGGCAAGGAGCGTCCGTTGGATATGCCGCGTGCCTGCGAGGAAATCTGTCCAACGGGGGCGATCGTATCGGGACCGATGTCGGAACTGGCGACAGTGAATCGCGAAAATGCGGCTAAACGACTATCCGCGCAGGGATTTCCAGGCATAGTGATGGATGCGGCATCGAGATTTGCGCCCAATTCATAAACAGATTCAAGATTTTAATATTGTTCAATCGTTGACGGAGATTAACGATGGCTGAGATTATTGGCAATGCGGTTCCGCCGCAACGAAAAAGAGTGATTGACGCGCTTCATTTGCGCGAACCAGATCTTGTCCCGGTTGGTCTCTGGGGCACAATCGAGGGATATCAGAATTTACGCAAGGGTATCGGTATGGATTACAAGGCCGATCCCAAAGACTACCGTACGGGTTCGACAACATGGACCACAGATGTGAGTTTCGAGTTGGATCTAGCGCAGAAACTGGATGTGGACTTTATGCGAATTGCGATTGGAACGCCTGGAGGTTCACCAGGATTTCGTGAAATTGCATTTGACGAAATTCCTTTCGATATGGGTATTCCGCCACCGAACATGGATATTAACGTGGACGAATGGGGAGTGATTCGAAAGTGGACGCCACACGAACAAGGCGGCTACTACGAAATGATCGGATATCCACTATTTCACGCGACGAGTGCACCCCTTGAAGAAGGCATGCGAATTCTCGATGAGTTTCCTTGGCCAGATCCGTGGGATGAATCATGCTGGGAGGATTCTCCAATTCCTGGTATGACGTTGCGGGAATACTGCAAATTCATACATGATGATACGCCTTTCGCGTTAATGGGCCAAGGCGGCCGGGGTGGAATCTTCGAGCAAGCGAAATATATGGTCGGCTATGCCAAAATATTTTCAGATTTTATTGAATCTCCCAAATTTCTTGAAGCAATGTTGACTCGATTAACGGATATTGAAATCGAGTTCAACAAGGCGATTATCGACGAATGTGGAGAGTATCTCGACTGGATGCGCTTGAGTCCGGAAGACTTGGCCAGTGAAAAAACCGCGTTCCTGTCACTGAAAATGTTCGAGCGGCAGGTAAAGCCGCACTATGTGCGTGCATTTAATGAAATTAAGGAATATTACCTAAAAAAGAACCCACTGGGTAAAATTCAGTTTCATAGTTGTGGAGCGATACCGGAACCCTTCATGCGAGGTTTGATTGAGTCGGGCGTGGACGGTTACGATAGTTTGCCGCCGAAAGTTGCTCGTCACTCGAATCCTGCGGCAAAAAAGCGACAGTTGGGGCAGGAAATGTTTTTTTATGGTGGAATCGACGTGCAGGAAACACTGCCGTGGGGCAGTGTAGAGGATGTGCGATCCGAAGTTCGGCAGCGAATCTGGGAAATGGGGCACGGTGGCGGTTATCTGCTGAGTTCATCTCATCGGCTGGAGCATGATGTACCAACGCAGAATGTGCTTGCGATGATTGATGAGGCGAGAACTTACGGCGTGTATCCTTTGCCGAGCGAACCACCCCCGGGCGCTGACATTGGCGAGGGTTATGAACCTTGGACTGGAGAGCGCAAACGTCGAAGGCGGCCTGACCGCAATGCCGCGCGCGCAGCTTGATTGTTTTTACTTATAGAATGCGATATGCCGTTAATAATCGAAACTGAAAAGGAATGGGATCTCGAAGATCTTCAGTATGACTTTGAAGACTCTTTAGAAACTGACCGCTGGACGGATGCTCCACAGGAGATCAAGGAACTGTTTCACGAGATCGAGTGGAACATCATAGATGGCGAACACGAAGAAACATCGGATTTGATTCATCCAGCATTGGAAGCGGAAATTTCGCCAAGGACGCTTGTTGCAGGCCCTATGGCGACAGGAATCGCTGAGGTTGGCCGTCGATTCAAGATGGATGAATACTTTCTGCCGGAAGTCATGATGTCGGCGAAGTGCATGCACTCCGCATTAGGAATTCTGAAACCGCTGATCGTAGCGGAAAAATCAGATGAAATCGGTACGGTAGTTGTTGGCACTGTGCAAGGGGACTTGCACGACATCGGCAAGAAGATTGTTGCCATGATGCTGGAAGCCGCGGGCTTTACCGTCATTGATCTCGGTGTGACGGTTCCGCCAGAAGATTTCATTGCCGCAATACGCGAGCACAAGCCGCAGATTGTCGGTTTTTCCGCCTTGTTGACCACAACCATGAACATGCAATGGGAAACTATCAAGCATATTCAGTCGGAAGGACTGCGCGGGGACGTTAAAGTATTTGTAGGCGGAGCGCCAATCAGTCAGGCGTGGTGTGACAAGATTGGAGCGGATGCATATGGAGCAGATGCTCTAGTCGCGGTAGAGAAAGCCAAGGCATGCGTTCAGGAATTTCGAGATATTAAAGGCGGTGATCCAGCATTGCATGGAGCAATGCTTGCCGTGGATGCACAGCGAGCAGCTGAACAGGCTGCCAAGTTGGAGTCAGCCGCTGCAGGCTGAAATACGAAGATTTGATCATGGTGTCGTCAAGCGACTGCCGTCTCGAGGATTAGTGGTATAGGAGGACTATGGAGAAAGCCGCAACGGATTTTCGCCGTAGCCGTAGACGCGTAGTTTTGCCATTGATAGTGGGGATTACGGTTTTCGTATTGCAGTTGTCCGGTCAGTACGGTGCCGGGCTAGGGTATGCTTTGCTTCTTGTTTCCGTAGTGCTCTTGACAGGGGGCGTTGCAGCGCTGGGATTGCTGGTATTTACGCGGAAATTTTCAGCCGAAACCCTAACTGGTGCGATGAGATGGTTGTTTCTTGTCGGTGCCTGGATGTATGTAATCGGTGTGTTCGATCTCTCTGGACACTTTGTCATGGAGGGATTGGCTGGCCAAGTCGAAATGAAGTGGTTGCTGTTCGGCCCAACAGCTCTCGCAGCACTGGTCCTTTTCGATATCGGAATGTATCGGATACTCTATCAGAAGAATCGCCCGAGCTGGGATCGTTATCACCGCTACATTTCGAGAGAAAATGCCGAACCGGCATTGATGCGCAAGACATTTCTGGAAGATGTCGTGATGCATTCCAGCCTGTTTTCGGTGAGCGGATTTCGCTGGTTGCGGCATACCTTGATATTTTGGGGATTTGCATTGTTGTTCGGTGTTGAAATCATTGCGGTATTTATACGGGAAGGCATTCCGGCTTTCGGCTATGTCGACATCTGGGAAATTGACGGACACCCAGTTCGAGTTGCCTTCGATTTTGCCTTCGATTTCTTTGGTATTTTGGTGCTGGTCGGGTGTCTGCTTTCGTTTCTTTGGCGGATTCAGGTTGGCAAGTCAGAAGAAAAGAAGTTTGCTGATACACCGTCCGTACTGTTCCTGTTTCTCGTAGTAGTGACTGGTTTTGTTGTCGAAGCAGCAAGGCTTGTTATTGATGGTTTCCCGGCCGGCAGTTGCTATTCATTCGTCGGTTGGACGATTGCAAGGATGACCTCAGAAAGCGGGCACGTGCTTGCTGCGTTACATACGCCGATGTGGTACTTTCACGTGTTTGGGTCGTTGGCATTCATCGTATACGTACCGGTATTCAGACTCGTGCATTCCTGTGCTACACCCATTGGAAGAATGATGAATTCACAAAAGAGAATTCTTGCCGAAAAACGTATGCACTCGTTATCCGGACTACTGTCAAGCATGAGTAAAAATGATCATAAAAGTTGAGATTGTCACATGAGTCAAGTAATTGCAATTTATGGAAAGACATGTTGCCTGAAATCGGATGTGGCGAGAGCTATATCGCGTCTTACCGGTTACAAGCTGGCAAGTCGCGGAGAAGCTGTTACAACCCAGGCATTGGTATCGAAGTCAACCGGCGGCGCAGACATTGATCTGGACTACCACCGCAAGTTGGACCAAGAAACAAGGTCAATGACTTCATGGCCAGACCCGGTTTTGATTCTTGAGAGCGCATTCATGGATGCTGTTCTGCAAGGTATCGAAGGCGTGTATTTTGTGCATTTGAAGTCCGATGACAAGATCAGAAATGAACGATGGGAACATCGGCAAGAAGAGGGCGGAGGGCGAACTAGACAGATTGGAGAGGGCGTCAGTCAGCGTGATCAAGACGATGAAAAACTCAGCCGCTTGCTCTATCCGCAGGTCAATCACATCGATCCCGATGTGGAGTTCGATACATCAGATGGCAATATTGAAGACTATGCCCTGCAAATCTGGTCGAAGTTCACTGGAGAGGACTTGTCGCATTTGGATGTGGGTGGTTCCACGGCTATGGACAAGAAACAGACCAAAGGTTTGAAGCCCGGTGCTTCGGCAGGCGAAGTGGCGGTATATAACGCTCTGAGAAACCCTTTCGGCGGATATATCACTGACAATGAAAGCGGCCGAAACGTTTTTATCCACAAAAGCGCTGTCGAATCCAGTGGTCTTGGCGAATTGCATCGAGGGCAAAGAGTTAAGTATCAAATTGTCGAAGATGGGTTTGGCGGATTTCGAGCCATAGACATTAAGCCGGAATAGTGTTCACACCTGTTGCCTGAACTTAAGGACGTTTTACCGAATTTAACGGAAGATGCGGCGTATCGCGACACAGCTGCGTACAAGTTAAGGAATCAGCGAGTTACAGCGATAAAACTTACCTCCGGAGAGCCTTGTTCATCGCACAGTGAACTATTTGCTCCTTGGCCAGGCCCCGAGCAAAATATTGAAGAGTGGTATATGTTGGATAATGGGCAGGTAGTGGGTAAAGGCCGGGACTGCAATGGAATGCCCGTTTATCCCGTTCTAAATTTGAATATTGCGCAAGATTGATATGGAACTGCCGCTTTGTTCGCAGAAAGCGCCTTATGTAGTGCAAGTGGAGTCAGGTGTACTTTATGCTTGGTGCAGTTGCGGCCTGAGTAGTTCGCAGCCGTGGTGTGATGGCACTCATCGGGGCACAGACTTCAAACCAATTAAGTTTATCGCACCCATATCCGGTGAATTCTACATGTGTGGATGCAAACGATCGGACAATGCTCCATACTGTTTTGGAAACTGCATGGGATATGCACCATAGAATTAGGTTCAAAAACGAATACGAGGATATTGGAATACCAAGCGTACAGGTAGAAGGATCATGTTCTACAGAGTCGTAGTGCGGAAAAATTTGATTGAAGAAATCAGACATCAGCGCTTGCTGGCCGAAGATCAGCAACTGCTGCGTACAAATTTGGAAGCAGGCGTCTCGCTTGCACAGAATTTCCAGCAATTCGGCTGCATTGATTCGGACTATTTTTTCGATGACTCGGAACGCGCAAAAGCATTCGCGTCCATGTGCATGGACTTCATGAATAAACTGATTGATTCTCGAATGGCCAGCATAGATCGATTGGATCACGACCAAGAGTACATAGCTGAATTCTCGTACCAGCGCTAAGCTATACACTAGATATCAAAATCTCACGGATGGTACGGGTGATTGTGGAATTTAGATTTGATAGAAATAGGAATTTGACAATCAAAACAGTATTTGGCTGGATATTTCTCCTGCTGTTCGGAAGTCTGGTCAATTCAATCTCGTTGGCTGACGGACAGCCTGACTATGAGCGAGAAGCGAGGCTGGCGCAAGAAGCGGAAGCTGGACTATTCGAAGGCGACGCGGTTTACCTGAATGATGGTAAACGTAATTTTCTATCGCTGTATTCTGAAGCGAGTGCTTCGAGTTTTGAAGGTGCAGTTATTCTTCTTCATGGCAGAGGCTTTCATCCTGACTGGGTGCAGGTTGCCGGGCCGTTACGCGAGGGTTTCGGCGAGCTTGGCATAACTACACTCTCTTTACAGATGCCGGTTCTGGCGAAAAATTCCAAATACTATGAGTACCTTGAAATCATTCCTCAGTCTTTTCCTAGAATTGAAGCAGGGATTGATTTCTTGCGGTCAAAAGGATATCAGTGGATCGCGGTCGTGGCACACAGCTGTTCGGTACACATGACTATGGCATGGATTGGAGAATTCGGCGACAACGCAATTGATGCGTACGTAGGAATTGGCATGGAAGCCACAGACTACGGTCAGCCGATGCTTGAGAGATTTCCGCTTGAACGTATGTCGATTCCGGTACTGGATGTGTACGGCAGTGAAGACTATCCAGCGGTGATTAAAGGTGCAGAAAGGCGGATATCGGAAATTGAATCAGCAGGTAATCCTCAATCCATGCAGATAAAGATTGAAGGACCGGATCATTTTTTCGAAGATTATGAGAACGAGCTGGTCACGACAGTTGGTGAATGGATCCGTCAGACTCGATACCCTGATTAGTCAGTCATTAATTGATCTATGTCGAGGTGTCGTATATCCTCGCCTTTCACACAGAAAATCACATGCTCGCAGATGTTGCACGTTCTGTCGGCCACTCGTTCCAAAGAACGAATCGCCCACAGAATATCAATTGCATCCGGCACTGAATCGGATTCTTCCATCATCCATTTTTTTACACGTTTTAGCGTATTTCTGAATTTCTTGTCCACTTTTTTGTCCTTACTGATCAATGCAAACGCTTGTGTATCGTCAGTATGTTCAAATGCTTTGAGAGTTTCCTGCAATAGCTTCAGCACACGCAAGCCGATATCTTCAATATCATCGTAGTTTGGAGGGGCGCTCGGACGCTCGACGACGCGGCTGCCCATCAATGCAACGCGGTTGACTTCATCGCCCATTCGCTCTAAGTCGTTTACGGTTTTGATGATCATCAGCACGAATCTAAGGTCTCTGGCTATTGGTTGCCGCCGTGCGAGGAGTTCTGTGCTTTTGCTGTCAATTTCCACTTCTAGCTGATTAACTAGACGTTCGTCGTCGGATACTTGTCGAGCAAGCATTCGATCACCTCTAACCAATGCGTTTATTGCATTTCTGAGCTGCTTTTCAACTAGACGTCCCATCATGAGCGTCAGTTCTCCCAATTCTGCGAGCTCGACATCGTATTTTGCGGAGTAATGCCCGTCAATCATTATGGTTCCTTGACTACTGGCTGCTGTATGTAGTGGGGTTGATTTTTGGAAAACCGTCGAGTGGGAGCGGATGGTTTAGCCGCTATGCTCTGTGACTCAATATTTACTGCAATTATAACAATAAACTACATTACTTAATTCTGTAAACTGATCAGGAAACGAGCCTAACTTGTTGCCATAGCAATTGAAGAAATAATTACAAAATTCCTATTTAAAAAAAGTTAAATAGGAATTTGACAAATAAAAATTTTACTATAGACTTGTTCACGAAACCACAAGGTTTCTGTACCCTACATTGACGGCCTAATCTAGGTCGACGTGTTCAATATGGAGAATGAAGATGATCAGTTCGTCGTCAATTCTCAGGGTTTACCTGACTGTTCTAGCAGTAATGCTAGGGTCTTTCTCGGCAACTGCGCAAGCAAACGAAAGAGACTATATCAGTATCGTTGGGTCATCTACGGTGTATCCATTCGCGACTGTGGTTGCTGAGCGATTTGGAACAAGTTCGCAGTATCGGACCCCAATTATTGAATCGACCGGTTCCGGCGGCGGCTTGAAACTGTTCTGTGCAGGTATCGGGGTCAAGCATCCTGATATCACCAATGCTTCCCGACGCATTAAAAAGTCAGAAGTTGAACGTTGTGGCGGGAATGGTATTGATGACATAGTCGAGATCAAGTTCGGTTATGACGGTATCGTCGTAGCGAATTCGATCGAAGCGGAGCGGTTTAGTCTTTTAAGCCGGGACATTTTTCTTGCACTCGCAAAGAACGTTCCGGACCCAAATGGTGAAGAGAAACTAATTCCGAATCCTTATAAGACTTGGAAGGACGTGAACTCTGAACTGCCGGATGTTGTAATTCGCGTACTTGGGCCACCTCCGACTTCGGGCACACGAGATGCCTTTGCTGAGCTTGCACTTGAAGGCGGATGTAAGGCATTTAAATGGATCAAGGCTATCAAGAATAGCGACAAGAAGCACTACAAGTCAATTTGTCATGGTGTTCGAGAAGACGGCGCTTGGGTTGAAGTTGGTGAAAATGACAATCTGATCGTTCAGAAGTTGACTGCCGACAAGGACTCTCTTGGTGTTTTCGGCTTCAGTTTTTTGGATCAGAATTCCGACCAAGTTCAAGGTTCAATTGTCGATGGAGTTGCTCCTGAGTTCGACAACATCGCGACAGGGTCTTATGCAATTTCACGGCCACTGTATTTTTACATTAAAACCGCACATATCGATCTAATTCCAGGTATTAAGGAATACATTTCGGAATTTACCAGTGATCGATCTTGGGGTGAGGACGGCTACCTGGTTGACAAGGGAATGATTCCCATGCCGGAAGTCGAACGCAACAAGTTCAGTGTGGCTGCCATGAATTTAACGACTGTTCAACTCGCCTCCGAGTAGGTTCGAGTTCAATACGCATTCGTTTCATGAAATAGTGCCATCGATTCTGATGGCTGATCGTGTGATTTGATATGCCCAGTTGGCATTGGCGCATTTGGTTGTGAAAATGCTTATCTGGTGTATTCCGGTATTCGCACCATTTTTGGGTGCGGAGATGGGTGGCAGACAGTGGATTTCGATAATTCGCTCTGTGGGCCAGATCAAATCGTTTAGCTAATGAGTTTTGCTCAATTGGACCGGTCAGTCTTTGGTAAGCGAATACCAGCGATTGAGTAGCCAATTCCTCCCTGCATATTGTCTGCTAAAAGGAGTGTTTAAGTAACAATGTTTGGAGACCTATGAGTACTTGGGCTTTGATACTGATTCTGCTCGGGTTTTCTTCGCTATTTTATTTTTGGGCGAAGCAGCGTTCCTTGCGAATCGCAAAAAACTTGGGTGGTATTCGCTATTTGCATTCTGCGCCAAAATATTATGGCATTGTCGCAGCCATGCTGTTTGCGATTCCGGCCATGGCTGTGCTTGGCCTGTGGTTGAGCGTTGATGAAAATATCATCTTGCGCATCGTCATGTCTGAATTTTTCCCCGACATGCGAGCGAAGTCGCAGGTCGATATTGAGTGGCTGGTCAGTCAGATTCAGATTCTAGCTCAGACCGGCATACTTGGGAATATGGAAAATTCTGATGCATTGCAGGGTGCCGCGGCTCGTTTTCAGCACCTTGTCGACTTGAACGAAACCCTGCGTAATGCTGCTGTAGTGGTGGTGGGCGCCATTACTGCATTCATATTCACCCTTTTGATTTCCGATAAATTGCGTGCGCGCCCCATCGCGGAGACGATTATCAAATTCATGCTTTTAGCCAGTTCGCTAATTGCAATTTTTACAACTGTGGGAATTGTGCTGTCGGTGCTGTTTGAGGCGCTCAATTTCTTCAGAAAAATCCCCTTGACTGACTTCTTATTTGGTCTTGAATGGAGCCCGCAGATTGCTATCCGAGAGGATCAGGTCGGTTCGTCGGGACTGTTTGGGAGTGTGCCGCTCTTTACAGGAACAATTCTAGTTGCCGGTGTCGCAATGGCGGTTGCGGTTCCGGTTGGACTGCTATCAGCGATTTATCTGGCTGAATACGCAACCACGAAAGTGCGTGCATTCGCAAAACCAGCACTTGAGATTCTGGCAGGTGTGCCAACCGTCGTATACGGATTTTTTGCAGCCTTGGTGGTGGCACCTTGGTTGCATGAAATTGGTGCCGGACTTGGACTGGAAATTGCTCACGAGAGCGCCCTTGCTGCCGGAGTTGTCATGGGAATCATGATTATCCCGTTTGTATCTTCGCTGACTGATGACGTTATCACTGCGCTGCCACAGTCAATACGAGAAGCCTCCCTGGCTTGTGGGGCGACTCACTCGGAGACCATAAAAAAGGTAGTTTTTCCAGCGGCATTGCCGGGAATTGTTGGGGCACTGCTACTAGCAGTTTCGCGGGCAATTGGAGAAACCATGATCGTATTGATGGCTGCCGGACTGGCGGCGAAGCTAACCGCCAACCCCTTCGAATCAGTAACTACGGTTACCGTTCAGATTGTGACATTGCTGGTCGGCGATCAGGAATTTGACAGCGCAAAGACGCTTGCCGCGTTTGCCTTGGGGTTGACACTATTCGTTGCAACACTCCTGCTCAATGTCACCGCGTTATACATCGTTCGTAAGTATAGTGAGCAATATGACTAGCGTTTTACCACAAGATGCTGAAAGCGTTTGGGCCAAGCCCCAGTTCAAACGCAGACTGAAAAGACGCCGCGCCGCAGAACTTAGATTCAAGATCTACGGCATTGGCGCACTGATGCTGGGAGTATTTTTTGTTGTTGTTTTATTCATAAGCATCACCATCAATGGTGTAGGTGCTTTCTGGCAAACTCAGGTTCAGTTGGAAATTCAATTTGCCCCAGATTTCCTAGACCCTGAAAACCTGGCCAAAGCCAACTACGGCAAATTGATCAAGCAATCGCTTTATCGTCAGTTTCCAGAAGTCACGAAGCGCAAAGAGAAGCGACAACTGGGAAGAATTGTCAGCGTAGGTGCAGATGTTATTCTGCAGAAAATGGTGCAGAACGATCCTTCATTGATTGGCACTACGCAGACAATTTGGCTACCGGTTGACGATGAGTTCGACATGCTGCACAAAAACAACATTGGGCGGGATACAGGCACACACGGTGGCGGACGACTTTCTAGTGCACAGGTCGGGTGGTTTGATGCACTCGTTGAAAAGGGTGTCGTCGAAAGCCGATTCAACAAGACGTATTTCATCGCAGGCGATTCTCGAGAACCTGAGCTTGCTGGATTACGAGGCGCGTTAACCGGGTCGTTTTTCACGATATTGGTTACGCTTGCAATTTCGTTTCCCGTCGGCGTCGCAGCTGCATGCTACTTGGAAGAATTCGCGCCGAAAAATCGATTTACCGACATCATAGAGATCAACATCAATAACTTGGCTGCTGTGCCGTCAGTTGTATTCGGATTGCTCGGTCTTGCAGTTTTTATCAACTTCTTTGGGTTGCCAAGGTCGGTTCCGCTTGTCGGAGGCCTTGTTCTGAGCCTGATGACGATTCCCACGATTATTATTGCCGGTCGTGCCGCATTGCGTGCAGTTCCGCCGTCCATTCGAGAAGGCGCACTCGCTCTAGGCGCTTCAAAGACACAGGCGGTAGTTCAGGAAGTTGTCCCACTGGCGATGCCCGGCATGCTGACAGGAACGATTATTGGTCTTGCGCAAGCGCTTGGAGAAACAGCTCCTCTGCTGATGATCGGCATGGTAGCGTTTATTGTCGATGTGCCATCGGGACCGTTAGACCCCTCAACCGTATTGCCGGTTCAGATATTTCTTTGGGCAGACAGTCCTGAACGCGCCTTTTTAGAAAAAACATCAGGAGCAATTCTTATTTTGCTAACATTTTTAATTACTATGAACGTATTTGCCGTATGGTTGCGTCGGAGATTTGAGCGGCGTTGGTAAAATCAACTTCATCTTCGCCAGTAGAGAACAATCACGATGCTAGAAACGAGTGTAACTACTGAATCCTCAAAGATTGTTGTGCGGACTGATACATCCGGATTTGCAAACAGCGAATCGATAGACAGTGTTTCCGAATTTCGCATGACAGCTGAGAATGTGGATGTCTATTACACGGACACTCATGCCATCAAAAATGTCAACATTTCGATACGAGCGAACCAAGTGCTGGCCATTATCGGCCCATCTGGTTGTGGAAAGTCTACCTTCCTGCGATGCCTGAATAGAATCAACGACATTATTGACGGTTGCCGGATTACCGGCACAATCAAACTCGACGGCAAAGATATTTACAGCAGCGACATGGATGTGGTGGAGTTGCGAGCGAGGGTCGGGATGGTATTTCAGAAGCCAAATCCCTTTCCCAAGTCGATTTATGACAACGTCGCATACGGTCCGAGACTTCACTCTCTGGTGAGCGATCGGGCGGAAACGGATGAAGTCGTCTATTCCTGCCTTCAGAAAGTTGGATTGCTTTCCGAAGTGGAGGATCGAATTCACAAGTCTGGAACTGAATTATCGGGTGGTCAGCAGCAACGCCTATGTATCGCACGAGCGATTGCAGTTCAGCCTGAAGTAATTCTCATGGATGAACCATGCTCCTCTTTGGATCCAATTGCAACTGCCAGAATTGAAGACTTGATTGACGATTTGAGAACGCAGTATTCGATTGTAATTGTTACACATTCCATGCAGCAAGCAGCCCGAGTATCGCAGAGAACCGCCTATTTCAATCTTGGGGACTTAGTCGAGATAGGAGATACTGGTCAGATATTTACCAACCCGCAGAATCAGCTAACGGAAGACTACATCACCGGGCGATTTGGCTAGCTTTCAAACTATTGAAACTCAGCGAATCCACCGAAGTGCAATTCAATCTTCTGTCGAGGATGTTGCATTATTTTGCATAAACCGATTTGTCTGTTGACCGAGTCAAACTGATTTCAGCGCAATCGCGATGCCTTGGCCGACGCCGACGCACATGGTAGCAAGAGCCACTCCACCGCGTTCATTGAGTTCCAATGCCGCCGTGCCGGTAATCCGTGCACCACTCATGCCTAACGGATGGCCGAGTGCGATAGCACCGCCATTGGGATTGATGTGTTCCGACATCTCGTCGAGGTCAAATTGGCGCAATACCGCGATAGCTTGTGAAGCAAAGGCTTCGTTGAGCTCGATTACGTCAAAGTCAGCCGGCTCAAGACCGAGCCTTGCACAGATTTTCCTCGTGGCAGGAACCGGGCCGATGCCCATAATTTTCGGTTCTACGCCGGCTATTGCTCCACCCAGAATTCTTGCAATCGGTGTCAATCCGTGCCTGTAGATGGCTTTTTCAGAAGCCACTATCAGTGCTGCCGCACCATCGTTGATGCCTGACGCATTACCGGCAGTCACTGTCCCGCCTGCACGGAACGGCGCTTTGAGAGTAGCCAGTTTCTCAAGGCTTGTCACACGCGGATGTTCATCCTTATCAATCACAATTGGATCCCCCTTGCGATGGGGAATGGTGACTGGTGCAATTTCATTCGCCAGCCGTCCGATTGCCTGGGCGGCGATGGCCTTTTCATTGCTTCTGAGAGCGAATATGTCCTGTGCTTCGCGGCTGACATTGAACACTTCGGCTACGTTCTCACCGGTTTCCGGCATAGAGTCGACGCCGTACTGTTTTTTTATAAGTGGATTGATGAACCGCCAACCGATCGTCGTATCGTAGATTTCAGTATTGCGCGAAAATGCTGACGAGGCCTTGGGCATGACAAATGGTGCCCGGGACATGCTTTCGACACCACCAGCAATAATCAGTTCGGCTTCTCCGGCCTTGATAGCGTGAGCAGCACTGATGACGGCATTCATACCTGAACCACACAGCCGATTGACGGTAGCTCCGCCAACTGAATTTGGCAGCCCGGACAGCAGCACGGCCATTCGAGCAACATTTCGATTGTCTTCTCCAGCCTGGTTTGCGCAGCCGAGAATCACATCATCTACGGCTTCCCAGTCAACGCCATTGTTTCGCCGTTGGATTTCCTTCAAGGGATGAGCTGCCAAATCGTCGGCTCGCATCGAAGATAGTCCCCCGCCGAATCGTCCAATGGGGGTTCGTATGTAGTCGCAGATATACGCTTCGCTCACGTTTTTGCTGTCCTTAAACGATTGATGTTGTGGCTTGTTTTGTTCGTGGGTCCAGTCACCTCAGACCGCACCATCCAGCCCTGTGGACCCGTAAAGCCAGCTTATTGTATCGCACCAGTCGCTTTCGGACTTTGCGCCCATGACCCTATCTCGTAGGCGCGCATGAGCATTTGAAGGATGGTAGATGTGCTCGCCAATAAGCCGGGACATCAGCTGAACTTTAGCTGTGCGCAGACAACGACGGTTGCAATAGTTAGGTAACGCTTTTACGAAGTCGCCATCTTGGCGTTCCATCTCATCGGCAAGACAGACGGCGTCTTCTAGTGCCATACAGGCGCCCTGCGCGAAATACTGCAGCATTGGGTGAGCGGCATCTCCGAGCAACGTGACGCGCCCATCAACCCATGAACTCGTCGGTTCTCGATCGCACAGCACCCATAGTTTCCAGTTCTGGCCTCGTTCGATGATCTGGCGTGCGACTGGATTGACATGTTCAAAACCCTTGCGCACCTCGTCGTGTGAAACCGGTTTGCCGGCAACCGGTTCTGGAGCATTATTGTGATAGGTTACTACCAAATTGAAGGCCTTCCAGTCGGAAAGCGGATAGTGAACGATATGACATCTCGGTCCGGCCCAAAGCGTCGCTGCATTCCATCGTAAATCCTCCGGCATATCTTCGGTCGGAATGACGGAACGATAAGTGGTATGGCCCGAAACCCGCGGCTCGCCGTCTCCAACCAGTTGGTCTCGAACATTCGACCAAAGCCCATCGGCGCCAATAAGGGCCGCGCCGTCAATTTGATCGTTGTTTTCCAATGTGACGGTTACTCCACAATCGCCCTGTTTATAACTCTTGACCGTGCTGTCCGTGCGCAGCTCTACTAATTCACTGTCGATACAGGCTTGTAGAAATACGCCGTGAAGGTCTCCGCGGTGAACAACCGCATAGGGATTACGGAATCGTCGCCGGAATTCACCGTCTAGCGGGATACGGGTGATTTCGTTACCAGACAGGGCATCCATGAGACGAAGGCTGTCGATATAAACTGCCATCCTGCGTGCAGTGTCGCCAACTCCGAGATAATCAAACGCGTGGAATGCATTTGGACCGAGCTGAATGCCAGCGCCAATTTCCCCGAATTTTGGTGCCTTTTCAAATACGAGTGATTCAAAGCCCTTCTCTGCAAGCCCCGTAGCAGTTGCCAGGCCGCCGATGCCGCCGCCAGCAATAAGTATGCGCTTCGAGTTATTAGCTGCCATGGATATTCTTATCGATCAGGTTGCATCGAGGACCCGGTCGATTAGACTGCAGGAGCAGATGTCAGCATTGATGTAATCGCGGCAGTTTTGTGGCGGTTTAGGCTGGACACCGAAAGATTGGACCATAAACGTATCTCCTCTAAAAATCCTGCAATTTACGAATAATTAGTATAGTCGTCAATTTAGTGACGGTGTACCAATTCGGGTCAATGGCGCTTGAGCCTGGTTGTGTCTCAGACTGGGTCTTCATGCGATGTTGCAGTGCTTGATTTGTTACTTTGTCAAATGGTAGTCTCTGAATTTGTCGGATTGGTAGTCCGATTATGCGAGTGAAATGGTTTATGCGGAGTGTGCAACACTATTTGGGAGGCAGTTTGCCTCAAAATAGCATGTCTGAAGAAGGATGTAAATTAGATGGAAGTGTGCGTTTACGGGGGGATGGGAAAACGACGAGTTGCTAGAATCGGTAGCATTCAGTTGCAAAATCGGTCTACTGCAATTTCAGTGAATTGCTTCAAGGTTGGTGTTTTTCTTCTAATATTAGCAGGTAAAGCGAAGGTGTTGGAAGTGAAAATTACTTCGAAGAAAACCTGAGTCAAGTATTAATAATTACATCATTTAGGAAAATTAAGAGAACTAAATGCACTTGATTCGATACTGAAACACTACTACAAGTCGATTGATATACTTGTTTCAACGGATGTATGAGTAAGTATAAATTTACAAGGTGACTTGCGGTGATTTTAGGATGTCCTCAACGGGAGCCCACGCATCTTCAGAATCAACATATCGGTTTTATATGAAATTGTCAATCAAGTCGTGAATCTAGTTTAGTGAGTTTAGAGTTTTGAAATGAATTTGAATAGCACTCAGTTGCTAGAATGGATTGAACTAGGCGAGGACAGCACAGTCGAGTTCAAAATGGTCTCTTTTACAAAAAAGGGCGTCAGTACTCCTCGACGAGAATCTATCGCGAACGAATTAGCTGCCTTTGGTAACAGCAGTGGTGGCACACTTGTCTTTAGCATTTCGGATAGTGGCGATGTTCAGAAAATGTCTCGAAAGGAAATGGATGCATTAGAAATTTTCATCAATGAAATTTGCTCAGATAGTATTCGACCGCAGCTTCGATTCTTTACTAAACGGATCGCACTGCCAAATGGATTTTCAGTAATTACAATTAAAATTGAACAAAGCGCACAAGTTCACAAAAGTCCGGGAGGATACTTAATCAGGAGTGGCAGTTCAAAACGCGAACTATCACCGGAAGCGCTTCACCGTCTGTTTCGGCAAAGAGGACGATTCGGAATGCTAGGGCCTGACGAAGTAATTGTCGCTGATACAGGCCCAAACACACTCGACGCCGGACTCATCGACAGGTTTTTAAGTTCTCGAGTCATTGAACACTCTAACATACAGTTAGAAAAATTGGGGATGATTAGAGACGATGAATTCGGCGTTGCCCGTGCAACGGTGGCGGGAGTATTACTTACCACCACAGATCCGAACAAATACATCCACGGTGCAGCAATCAATGCAGTGCGGTATCAAGGCACTGTTCTTGGAACTGCGAATCAAATTGATGCGGCACTCATTACAGGCCCGTTAGATCAGCAGATTCGAGATGCTATTAATTTCACAAAACGCAATACCCGTGTCGCGGCAAGAAAAATTCCAGGGCGAGTGGAGATACCGCAGTTTAGTCCAAGAACTGTATTTGAGGCGATTGTAAACGCTGTAGTGCATAGAGACTATTCCATTGAGAATGCAAAAATACGACTTTTTATCTTTGACGATCGACTTGAACTGTATTCGCCAGGGGCATTGCCCAATACACTATCAATCGACGCAATGCCTGCCCGTCAGGCCACACGAAACGAGGTCGTAGCAGCACTGCTCGGCAAACTTGTAATCGGTGACATCCACGGCTCAGGTGATCGCCAGTACTTCTTGGAACAACGCGGTGAAGGTGTTCCAATCATCTATGAGGAAACTCGGGAATTGACCGGGCGCATTCCCGTGTACGAACTGCTTGACGATGCGGAACTCCTACTCTTGATACCGTCAGCAAGACCTCCAGTCGAAGGTCTCGAAGGTCATATTACCGTTTCTACTGAGGGGCGACCGCTTGCAGGTGTCAAAGTTGTCGTACTTTATCCAAATAAAACTTGGATGGAACAGCAAACCGATGCACTGGGGCAAGTTAGTTTCAGTTTCTACGCCAGACTTCCTATTACTGTTTTCTGTGCAGAATCGGGTTACACGGCGCATGTAGAAAGGAACTGGAACCCTCCGAAACCACTCTCCATCCAACTTGACAGTTTACCAACAGGCGGTTCATGCGTATTTACAGAAAGAGCTGGTCATTTACCGCGTCTATCGGGAAGATTGAATCCGATTCTTGATAGTCATGATCGCATGTATCTGCATGCGAAAAACATTGCGATTGACTGCGGAAAACAGCAGCCAGTACATTTCAAACTGAACCAATCCGTTCGGCTCACGGATGTACACGGAATCGAATTAAGTGTCCGTTTTATTGATTTTATTGGGAATACTTCGTTGCTGGAGTATCAATATTTAGGCAAGAATATGATATGACGAGCAGTAAATCTCTTTGCTGTTTGAATGTTATAAATCGTTTTCTGACAGACATTAACTAGGAAAATATCCGCAATGCCTGAAAATGCCAATGCCTCCAGTACTTTTGTCGACCTTCATGTTGGTTCCGCCTTTGAAACGAAGTCGGCTTTTATAGAAGCAGGCGGTAATAACCGACAAATTACCTATGGTGAGCTTGCTGAGCAAAGCGGTCGCATGGCCGCGCTCTATGAGAAGCACGGCATCAATCGCGAGGACCGAGCCGCCATGCTTGTCCTTGACCGGCTGGAATTTCCAATCATCTTTTGGGGGAGCCTAAAATGCGGCGTAGTTCCGATTGCGCTGAACACATTGTTGGCTACTGAAGTTTATGGCTCCATTCTTCGTGACAGCCGAGCCCGAGTACTGTTTGTGTCCGAAGAAGTCTTACCGATAGTTGAACCGGAGCTTGCAGGAAACCCGCATCTGTCAAAAGTTTTCGTCATCGGTGCGAATGCAGGAACCCACCTTAAATTTAGCACTGAGTTTGCTGATTGTGAAAGTCGGCCAGCACTGGAGATGGTTGAGGATGAGTGCGCGTTTTGGCTCTACTCCTCCGGGTCTACAGGGCAGCCTAAAGGAGTACGGCATGCTCACGGCAGCCTGAAGGCAACGGCGGATACCTATGGCAAGAAAGTTCTGCAAATTAAAGATACAGACGTTGTCTATTCAGCGGCAAAGCTATTTTTTGCCTATGGTCTGGGCAATGCCATGACATTTCCCATGTCGGTAGGGGCAACAGTGCTGCTGTTTGCCGGGCGACCGACGCCGAATTCCGTACTTGATGTGCTGAACACTCACAAGCCGAGCGTCTTTTGTGGTGTGCCGACGCTCTATGCCGCGATGAACTCCCATATTGAAAGCGGAAGGGGCACACTGGACGCTAAACTGCGCCGCTGCATTTCAGCGGGCGAAGCGCTGCCGGAAGAGGTTGGGAAGAATTGGGAAAAGATATCTGGCTGTGAAATTCTTGATGGCGTTGGTTCGACAGAGATGCTTCATATCTTCCTTTCCAATCAGAGCGGTGACGTAGTTTACGGAACCTCCGGCATAGCGGTGCCGGGATATGAGTTTCGGCTTGTTGATGAAAGCGATAGGGATGTTGGAGTCGGCGAAGTGGGCGAGCTGCTGGTAAATGGCGATTCTTCTGCTTTAGATTACTGGAACCAACGAGGTAAGAGCCGTTCTACGTTTGAAGGGAAGTGGACTCGAACAGGTGATAAATACGTGCGCCGTGAAGATGGACGCTTGGTTTATTGTGGCCGCACCGACGATATGTTCAAAGTGTCTGGCATTTGGGTGTCGCCGTTCGAGATAGAGCAGAGCCTCGCATCGCATCCAAGCGTGCTGGAGGCTGCCGTTGTGTCGGCACGGGATGAAGAAGACCTCGAAAAACCTAAGGCATTCGTCGTTCTAAAGGATGGTGTGGATGCGACTGGCATAGACGTTGTATTGAAAGACCATGTGAAAGAACGAATCGGTAAATGGAAGTATCCACGCTGGGTGGAAGTTGTAAATGATCTGCCAAAGACAGCTACCGGGAAGATTCAGCGTTTCAAGCTGAGAGTATCGAAATGAAACAGTGGCGGCTGCCGGAGAATGGATTTATCGAAATAAACGGCGCTCACCTCGAATTTGCGACATTCGGCGCCCCTCCAAGCGAAGCCTCTACAATTGTAATGCTGCATGAAGGTCTTGGCAGTGTGAGTCATTGGAAAAACATCCCGGAGCGGCTCGCCAGCGAAACCGGGTTCGGTGTTTTTGTTTACAGTCGTGCGGGATACGGTCAATCGACTCCAATTGAATTGCCGCGACCGATGGATTACATGACGCGAGAAGCGATTGATGTTCTACCGATGGTATTGGATGCTTCGGGGTTTCAGGAGGGCATTCTTCTTGGCCATAGCGATGGTGCCACAATCGCCGCAATTTATGCCGGAACTGTAAAAGATTTAAGAGTTAGCGGTTTGGTATTGATTGCCCCGCATTTTTTTGCGGAGGATAAGGGGCTTGTATCAATTGCTGAAGCAAAATCAGCATACCGGACTGGCGACCTGAAGGAGAGACTTCAGCGTCACCACAAAAATGTTGACAATGCGTTCTATGGCTGGAACAATGCCTGGCTGGATCTCGGTTTCAGGGAATGGAACGTGGCTGAGGTGATTGACAGATTTCGCATTCCGGTTCTCGCCATGCAAGGAAAGGATGATCGGTACGGAACTCTTGCTCAGATTGAGGAAATCGAAAACCGCGCCTGTTTAAAGATTGATGTGGAGATTCTTGACAATTGTGGACACTCTCCGTACAGAGAACAACCGGAGAAATTTTTGAAAATTGTGGCAGAATTTTCTTCTCGAATTAGTAGCGACGAGAGAAATCACGTTGGAATGAATGAAGCGCAAGAGTCCTGTTGTACGCCGCCCGAGATTCAGAGAAGTTTGCGGGTGTGATTCTTGTTACCACGGTAATTGGCAAAAGAAAAGTATGCGTTGTTGTAGAAAAAAATTTCTGTTTCAAACTAGAACTCACAAATTTCTGAAATTTGTGTGACTTGGTCAAACCAACATCAAGGGCAAAACCACGCAAGCCTAAATTTGCTCTCACAGGAATTCTTAGAATTGCTGGAATCTCTCACTAAGAGTTAAAATTCATCGCCAACCGCATTATAATTTCTCTAATCACCCTGTTGGTTTCATCCTTCAGGAAGGGGCTTCTTCGGAAGCCCCTGTTTCATTTGTGAGCAAGACATGAGGACACACATCTACATAGATGGGTTCAACCTGTACTACGGAGCGTTGAAGAATACCTCCTTCTAATGGCTTGATCTTTCCGGACTGTTTCGCACGCTACTCAAGCCGAATTACAACATCCTCAAGATCAATGTACTTTATGGCGCACATCTCCGGGTGATCTAAAGATCAACTTTAGCCAAAATGTCAAAACGCCTATTTGTGCGCGCTTCAGAACTCACGCCGTACTCATGCTGCTTGCTGATCCCAGCAACACTTCCAAATTCACAAAGGTTATGAAGACCGAAGAAAAGAGATCGGACGTAAAACTTGCCGTGCATCTGTTGAATGATGCGTGGATGAATGCCTATGATTGTCCGATCGTGGTCAAGAATGACAGCGATGTCGCGGAAGCAATGGGCCTTGTAAAAGCTCTCAAAACTAAACAGATTGGGCTCGTAATACCGATGTCGCGGTATCCATCAGGCATTTAATGATTCGTGCGGATTTCTCGCATCGCATTGGAAGTGTTGCGCTTCGAAAAAACCAACTTCCGTCTCCGATTCCAGGCACCAAGATAACCAAGCTTTCAACTTGGTAAAACAGGCAGGCGGTCCTGAATTAAATTTTATTTCTATTTAGTTGATGCGGGACAACAAGGGCATAATGATTGCACCCATTTCCACTTCAAACTTCTGTTGCCCTCGAGGCATTTTTTGGAAACGTAAGTCATTGATTTTTTGCGCAAAATCCAGAGCTTGAACTTTCGTTTACCCCACAAAATCGCCTGAAAACAGGGTTTTTGGGCACTTTTCAGCCTTCAAGGCCAATTTTTACCCCACTTCAATCCCCCTCGTGCAAGGGCTGAAACAAGCCTGGGTCAAAGTGCTTTTTCGTTCATAATATGTTGTTTTAATTGATAAATAATGCCATGAGCCAGCCTCTTTCAAGTATAATACTGTTAAATATTAATCGGCAGCACTCAATCCAAAGGAGGTCGAACTCATGGCACCGGTTCATTATGATTTATTTTGGCAAGACTATTTCGACTATTGCGAACTGGATCGACTGCGAGGCATCTTTGCCCAGATTGACCTCACCGAGGTGAGCCGCGAAATTCGTCGTCACCGCAATGGCAAAGGCAGACAGGACTGGCCGATCGAAGCCATGCTGCAAGCGGTATTGGCCATGATCGTGCTGCAGCACCGAAGCGTCGCTTCCTTTCGCCGCGAACTGATGCGCAATCCCACTTTGATGATTGCTTTGGGCTTTGAGCTCAAGGCGGCCGCCAACGGCGAGCCCAAGCCTGTGGCTCGCTACCGGGTGCCATCCGATGGTGCCTTTAGTCGCTTTAAGCAAACGCTCATCGAGGTGGATGAAGCCACCGGTTGCGTTCAAGCGCTGTTTGAAGCCCAGCGTCACAAGCTGACTGACCTGTTGCCGGACTTCGGTCAACGGGTCGGTTACGATGGCAAAGCGATCCAGTCTCATTCCACCGGCCGCAAGCTGGCTCACCGGGTGGACCCGCTCAGCGGCGAGTGTCTGACCTCCGACCCGGATGCGACTTGGGGCTGCCATAAACAGTTCGGCACCGATTCGAATGGCAAAGAGGTTCAGACCAACAAGCGATGGTACGGTTACGAGTTGCATCTATTGGGCGATGTAAATTACGAGTTGCCCATTGGGTTTACGCTGGCACCGGCCCACGAATCCGAGCATCCGCACTGTGAAACTTTGGTGTCGGAGTTTATCGGTTCAGCATTGTCCAAGCGCTGTGAAAGCTTTGTTGCCGACCGCGGTCTGGACAGCAACTCGTTAAGAAAGCGGTTGTTCGAGGCGGATATCCTGTCGGTCATTGCCAATCGCAACCTGTGGCAGGATGAAAACCTGGACCCGGACCAGCTTCGGGTTGCCACCCGTTGCCTGGATGAAAACAAGTTTGACACTCTGCTTCGAACCGAACATGGCGATCTTTACTGCAAGTGTCCGGAAAGCGAGCAAATCCGGCCGATGCATTATCAGGGCTACGAAAAAAAGCGCGGCACGCTCAAGTGGGCCTGTCCGGCTGCGGTCAATGATTTCCAGTGCCAGGGTCGAGACGAGTGTTATCGTCTGGGCAACGTCACCGCCGGTGCCAAGACCCGAGTGGTGCGCGTCAAAGTGGATCCGGATCATCTGCGAGATTTTGGTGAATTGCCGCATTCCACACTCAAATGGAAGCGCCTGTATAAACAAAGAAGCGCACTGGAGCGGATCAATTCCAGGATTGCCGACAGTTTTTTGATGCACAATCACTATCTACGCGGACAACGGCGCATGGCGCTGAGAATCTCCATGTCGATGACGGTGATGCTGGCGGCGGCTTGTTTTGCCATCGAGGCCGGACAACCGCAAAACATGCGCTCGCTGGTCAAGCCGCTGGCCGCCTGACCTCGCCCCTTGGCGGGGCCTTCCAACCGAGCGATACAGGTTCTGCGTTGGCGGGCGGTTCGGTGCGCCCGAATTTCGTCAAGCTCGGCAAACTCAACCGTCTCTTGCTGTGCAAACACCCGAATCGAGGGAAAATGACGTTGTGATTTGAAAATTCTCTCCAAATTCCACTTTTCAAGCACATTTGGTCTACTCGGAAAACCGTAAAATATCGCCCAACGAAAAAGTCTCGCCCTCCTTTTACGCATCGAAATGTTTGTTTTGGACAATATAATGAGAATTTCCAGCATAAAGCCTCATCATGCGAATTGATTTTCAAACATGCCCTGCAAATTACCGCCACTGGCGCGTGGAATATGATGGCAATGTTGCTCGCCTCATCATGGATGTCGACGAAAGCGGCAGTACATTTGACGGCTATGAGCTTAAACTGAACTCCTACGATCTCGGCGTCGATATCGAACTTGCTGATATCGTACAGCGTATGCGTTTCGAGCATCCCCAGGTGGGCGCTGTTGTGATGCAATCCGGTAAAGCCAAGGTATTCTGCGCAGGTGCGAATATTCGCATGTTGGGTGGAGCAACTCATGCGCACAAGGTGAACTTCTGCAAGTTCACGAATGAAACCCGTAACATGTACGAAGCAGCCGGCAAAGAATCAAGTCAACATTATTTAGCCGCTATTCGGGGTGCATGTGCTGGCGGAGGCTACGAACTGGCACTGGCGTGTGATGAGATTTATATGACTGATGATGGCTCGACTTCGGTCGCGTTACCGGAAGTTCCGCTGCTGGCGGTACTTCCCGGAACCGGAGGTCTGACTCGCGTTACCGACAAACGCAAGGTTCGAAGAGATCTTGCCGATGTGTTCTGCTCAATCGAAGAAGGCATTAAAGGCAAGCGCGCTGAGAAGTGGCGTCTCGTTGATCATGTAATCGCCAATTCGAAATTCGATGAGTTCGTCACCGAACGTGCACGAGAAATTGCCAAAAAAGCAAAAGGTGGCAAGGATCTTAAGGGTATTGAACTGACCCCGTTGAAGCGCGTGTTTCGGGAAGACTGCTCGGTAGAATATTCGGCGATCAAGGTAGACATTGACCGTAAAGCAGGTCGTGCAACGATTACGATTTCAGAACCAGACCGTGATGCCCCGGCAAGCGTTGAAGAGCTGCACGAACAGGGTGCCGATACTTGGACACTACGATGTGCCCGGGAATTGGATGATGCGATTCTACATCTGCGGCTTAATGAACTTGAACTTGGGGTAATTGTGTTCAAAACTGCCGGAAATCCTCAGAATGTCGCCAAACACGAAAATTTCCTCCTCCGAAATCGGAATGCCAACTGGCTTTCGAATGAAATCCTTCTTTACTGGAAGCGAGTTCTGAAACGCATTGATTTAACATCGCGGTCGCTTGTTGCTCTGATTGAAAACGGGTCCTGCTTTGCAGGCATGCTTGCCGAGTTGCTATGGGCTGTTGACCGCTCGTACATGATGGAAGGGGATTTCGAAGAAGATAGCAGACCGATTGCGGCGATCATACTCACAGAGGGTAATTTCGGGCTCTATCCAATGTCCAATGATCTTACACGATTGCAGACGCGGTTTCTCGGCGAACCCGAAACAATTGGCAACGCACGGGAGCGAACCGGCGAGTTGCTGAAAGCCATTGATACCAGCGAACTCGGCTTGGTTACGGAAGTATTTGACGATGTTGATTGGGATGATGAAGTGCGTATTTTCCTTGAAGAGAGAGCGAGCTTCTCTCCAGACGCCATGACCGGTATGGAAGCCAATCTGCGCTTTGCGGGACCTGAAACCATGGAGACGCGCATTTTCGGACGTCTGAGCGCTTGGCAGAACTGGATTTTCCAACGCCCGAACGCGGTTGGCAAGTCTGGTGCCTTACAGCGTTACGGAACCGGCATTCGCGGCAATTACGATATGCGCAGAGTGTGAACCTTGTACGCAAATTCGACAATGTAAATCGAAAGCAAACAGTATTGAAGCAAAACCGCATATCCGAAATACGTTACACCGTTTAATTTTATACAGATTACCTTCAAGTACAGTGATTTTCAACCTACAGAAGAGGTGTGCTTTGCCGATAAGTTCATGCCCCTCGTTAATTGGCCCTTGTGAGGATGCAATTTAAATGGCTGACTTCACTAGTGTAGACTACGACTCTGTCATCCCGAACAATGTCGGTCTTTCGTCTGATCGGCGCGTGCAGAAAGCACTTGAGAAGTGGCATCCGAAGTACATCAACTGGTGGAGCAACCTTATTCCCCAAAAATTTCAAGAGTCGCAAGTCTTCTTGCGTACAGCGGTTTCGGTGGAACCGAAGGGATGGGCTAAATTCGGTTACGTGAGAATGCCAGAATACCGTTGGGGAATCTTGCTCGCTCCGCAAGTTGAGAACCGAAAGATCCCTTGCGGCGAGCATGTAGGAGAACCAGCCTGGCAGGAAGTGCCGGGTGAATACCGCGCCTTGTTGCAGCGGCTGATCGTCATCCAGGGTGATACCGAACCCGGCTCGGTGGAACAGCAACGCTTTCTCAGCCTCACTGCACCGTCACTATACGACATGCGCAATCTGTTTCAGGTGAATGTAGAAGAAGGCCGTCATTTATGGGCAATGGTTTATCTGCTGCAGAAATACTTTGGCAGGAATGGACGTGAAGAAGCTGATGATCTGTTGCGGCGCTCATCTGGTTCGAACGAAGCGCCGCGTATGCTCGGCGCTTTCAACGAAGAGACGCCAGACTGGCTGTCATTTTTCATGTTCACATTTTGCACCGACCGAGACGGCAAGATGCAACTGGAATCGCTAGCACAATCGGGTTTCGACCCATTGTCGCGCACCTGCCGTTTCATGCTGACAGAAGAAGCTCACCACATGTTCGTCGGTGAATCGGGCATTTCCCGTATCGTTCAGCGGACTTGTGATGCGATGAACTCGGCTGGCATCGATGATCCTTATGAGATCGACAGAATTCGTGACCTGGGTGTTATTGACTTTCCGACCATTCAGAAAAAGTTGAACATGCACTATTCGCTATCGTTGGACCTATTTGGTCAGGAAGTCTCAACAAATGCAGCAAACGCGTTCAATGCGGGAATCAAGGGTCGTTACATGGAACATCGCCTCGACGATGACCATAGACTCAACGACGCTACATATCCAGTCGTTCAGTTCGTGGATGGGGAAGTCAAGTTGACAGACTTGCCGGCGTTGACTGCAATCAATATGCGCCTGCGTGATGACTACAAGCGCGATGCATCCGGCGGTGTCGGTCGCTGGAACAGGATAATAAAGAAAGCAAGCATCGAATTTGAACTGAAGTTGCCGCATGAGGGCTTCAACCGGGCTATCGGTGTGTTTGCCGGCAAACCAATTGATCCAGAAGGCGGCATTCTATCGCAGGAAAATTACGATACGAAAAAGGAGAATTGGCTGCCGGATTTGTCAGATGGTGAATTCATCCAGTCCCTCATGGAACCCTGTTATGAGCCGGGCAAGTTTGCAGGTTGGATTGCGCCGCCGAAATTTGGGGTTGACAATAAGCCGGGCAACTTTGAATATGTAAAGCTTCACATGGCTTGAGTAAATTTTCGCCTCCGAGCAATGTTCACACCGACGAGTTAAAAGTATCATTCCGATTGTTGACAGTCGGAGTAGTCACCAGACAAACTCAAATGCAGCAACCCTTAGCACCCTAATTTTTGGGAACTATATGCTCAACTCTCATTCATAATTCTGCTGTAATACTCAGCATAATCAAAGTTTTAAAGGATATTTACGGATGAGAAAACAACGATTTCCACTTACGAGTTCTTCAAGACGTTTAAAGTAGCATAAGGATTAACGATTAAAGTGTTGATTCAAAAAATCCCACCGAGCAAATGGAGGAAGAAGTTCATGAATGCACACAAAAGGATTGAACGATGCGAATTTCATACGATGTTCATTGCTATTGTGATGTTGGTGTTCGTTACAGGGATTAAGTCAGTGGACGCTCAAGAGGCACAGGAGGAATCCGTCAGTCGATATTCCCCAGGAGATGTGTTTAGGGATTGCGTGCAATGTCCGGAAATGGTGGTTGTGCCAGCCGGAACATTTAACATGGGGTCGAACGCATCTGAAGAAGGTAGTTGGGACGGCGAACGTCCTGTGCATCAGGTGACGATATCCGTACCCTTCGCGGTTGGAAAATACGAGGTGACGTTTTCGGAATGGGATGCCTGTTTTGCTGCTGGTGGATGTGACGATGGCGTTAATCAACCGGGGGGTGACGAAGGCTGGGGCCGTGGGAATCGCCCAGTGATCAACGTGAGCTGGGAAGACGCACAATTCTATGTGGATTGGCTGAGCCGGAAGACCGGGCAGCAGTACCGTCTGCTTTCGGAGTCAGAATGGGAGTATGCAGCGCGCGCTGGCACTACAGGTCCGTTTCACTTCGGGTCGACAATTTCGACGGAGCAGGCGAACTACGATGGGAGATACACTTACGGTGACGGTCGCAGGGGGGTGTATCGGGGACAGACGGTTCCAGTTGGCAGTTTTCAATCAAACAAATTTGGCTTGCATGATATGCACGGCAATGTTGGGGAATGGGTTGAGGATTGCGTGCATGACAATTATGTGGGTGCTCCGATGAATGGAAGTGCGTGGGTATCTGGGGACGCTTGCTATATTCGCGTGGTTCGCGGCGGTTCCTGGATTCTCGGACCGAGTCACTCGCGTTCGGCGCTTCGCGGCGGGGGTGTTGACTGGATTGGCACCTTCTACAACGGGTTTCGGGTTGCCCGGACGCTTACACCTTGAATCTTCACCTCCTTACCTCGGGGTTCCAAGGGGCAGAGCCCCTTGGTCGGCATATTGTCAAGAATTCAATATGCGCCAAACTTGGATAAATTGACATCTGAAAATTTTAGGTGTACCAAGTATTTATCTCCTTATATTCAGTCAAAACAACAAGAAATTCGCACTGTTCCTGACAATGTCGTGATAGCGGTGAAATTTACACATACGAAGTGCGTAGCTTATGTCAGTTCACATTCGATATGACGGTGAAGTCGCGGTAGTTACAATCGACAATCCACCGGTAAATGCAATTTCTCGGGAAGTTCGCCGGGGTTTTGTAGAAGCCTTAAAGGCTATTGAGTCAAACCATCGAAAACTAGACCGGGTGATTCTAACCGGCTCGGGCAACTATTTTTCGGCAGGTGCGGATGCGAGAGAGTTTGATGGTGCGTTACTCGAACCGCATTTACCGGATATTGTCGAAGGGATTGAGAAGTCGCCTGTACCATGGATTGCCGCAATCAATGGTGTGGCTCTTGGAGGCGGGGTGGAGCTTGTGCTCGCCTGCCGTGCGCGTATCGCTCATCCGGCTGTAGAGATCGGCTTTCCGGAAGTGAGGCTCGGCGTTATTCCAGGTGCGGGCGGCACGCAACGGCTTCCTCGTCTTGTGGGGTTCGAGGTGGCTGTCAATCTCGTGACGTCAGGTCGTCCGATCAAAGCACAAGAAGCGCTTGAGTGCGGCTTGATCGATTTGATTAACGAAAATGTCACTGATGCTGCCGAATCCTGTCAGCTAGATATCTGGCAGAACAGAAAACCACTATCGCAACTGCCTTCGCCAGTTTTCCAGGAAACCGCTTGGCACAAAACCCTTCATTATCTTTCCTCCAGGTTACGTCAGCAGGACGCTCCTGGGAAAGCGGCTGAGCTTGTTGCTATTTCCACGAAAACGACCTTTGCAGATGGTATTGCGGAAGAGCGGAAATTATTTCTCGGTTTGCGAACTTCACCTCAAGCCAAAGCGCTCCGTCATTTATTTTTTGCTGAACGAGCCGCCAAAGCACCAAGAGAATTTACGCAATTTGTACCGCGTTCCGTACAGATTGCCGTTGTGGTTGGTGGCGGAACGATGGGTGCTTCCATTGCCTATGTGTTACAGAGAATTGGTATTTCCGTTCAAATTATTGAGATGGACCACGCTAGCGCTGAGCGTGCCCGCGTCAATGTCGCTCACCTATTTGATGCAGCAGTTGCCCGAAGGCTGATCAGTGCCGATCAAGCTCGGTTCGGTAAGGAACAACTCAAAGTAATCGTAGGCTATACCAGAATTTATGCTGCAGATCTTGCCATTGAGGCTGTTTTTGAAGACATGGATGCGAAAAAAGCTGTTTTTGTGGCACTGGAGCATTCGCTTCCGGATACAGCAATTCTCGCAACCAACACTTCATATCTGGATATTGATGAACTTGCATCCGTTGTACGCGATCCAAGCCGTGTAATCGGGCTACATTTTTTCAACCCAGCGCACGTCATGAAACTGCTGGAAATTATTCAAGCGAGGAACACTAGTGATATTACTCTTTCCACAGGGTTTTCATTGGCAAAAGAGCTTGGGAAAATCCCTGTTCTGGTTAAAGCGTGTGACGGATTTATCGGCAACCGCATTCTTGCTCGATATCGTGAAACTGCAGATATGCTTCTCGTTGACGGAGCTACGCCATATGAGATTGACGAGGCAATGGTCGCGTTCGGTTACCCTATGGGTCCTTACGAGGCTCAGGACTTGTCGGGTCTTGACATCGCCTATGCAAATCGTAGACGTCAGGCAGCGACGCGTGATCCAACTCGTCGTTACATCCCTATTTCAGATCAAATGGTTGAACGAGGCAGGCTTGGCAAGAAATGTAGTGTTGGCTGGTACAGATATCCAGACGGACAAGGGAAAGTTGAAGACCCGGTTGTCATAGATTTAGTGGTAGAAGAATCCCGTTTCGCCAAGGTGAAACGACGCCTATTTTCGCAAAATGAAATTCGCGAGCGGCTGGTTACCGCAATGATAAATGAGGCGAGTGACATACTCGAAGAGGGGAGTGCCCAATCGCCAAAGGACATTGATCTGGTGACTGTACACGGATATGGATTTCCTAAATGGCGAGGCGGCCTTATGTATCATGCAGATCAGATTGGGCTTACGAGGATTGTTAAAACCCTGAAGAGGCTGGAACAGGACGACCCGATTGTATGGAAGCCGTCTGCGGGCCTACTGCGGGTAGTAAAAGCTGGGACTTCGTTTTCAGAGTTTTATTCAGACTGAATTTATCGGCTTTGCTGGCGTTTTAGCGTAGTCCAACGCTATGGGTGAATGCCAAGCAGGTATGAAACTGACGTCCATACGCCAACTTCACTCCGCACGTAGATTACGAGGTTTTCTATTTCAGCGTAGAGCCGAATTGATTGATTTCTACAACGAACGATTTTCCGAGTCGAAGACTCAGATGTCGCTTTACGACATGGACTAAAAAATACTGCAGTTAAATTATTTTCTTTTACTTATCAATACCGTGTATAGTGTATTTTCCTACACACAATATTAGAATTCATGATTAAATGAACACTTCAAATTTTACTTAGCAAAATGTCCAGCACCATAAATTCAGACTCTAGTGATCCTGCGCTCCAAGTTGAGGATATTCACAAGAGCTTCGGAGAAATCAAAGTTCTCAAAGGCATTTCTCTTACTGCGAATGATCATGATGTAATCTCCATACTTGGAAGTAGCGGTTCCGGCAAAAGTACATTTCTTCGCTGCATCAACCTGCTTGAGACACCTACATCCGGCTCGGTGTGGGTCAAAGGGGAGTTGATTGAGATGAAAGAACAACGTAATGGTGACGTAGTTCCAGTGAATCGCAAACAGGTCGATCGAATTCGATCGCGGTTAGCTATGGTTTTTCAGCAATTTAATCTTTGGTCGCACATGACAGTGATGGAAAATGTCTGTGAGGCTCCAGTGCATGTCTTGAAAGTTCCAAAAAAAGAGGCTAAAGAGCGCGCTGAATCGGTTCTTCAGAGAGTTGGGCTGTTTGATCGAAAGGATTATTATCCAGCACACCTGTCAGGAGGCCAGCAGCAACGAGCCGCTATAGCAAGAGCGCTGGCGATGGATCCTGATCTGATGCTCTTTGACGAACCCACATCGGCACTTGACCCCGAACTGGTAGGTGAAGTGCTGCGAGTGATGCGAGGGCTTGCAGAGGATGGATCAACAATGCTTGTCGTTACACATGAAATGGGATTCGCCAGGGAAGTATCCAACAGAGTCATGTTTTTGCACGAGGGTAGAGTTGAGGAAGACGGCACTCCGAAGGAGGTATTCGATCACCCCAAGTCTGCCAGATTTAAAGAGTTTCTTTCAGGGAATCTGAAATAACACAACGTATTTGAATAATAAATTCGGTCTAAATATATCGAGGTAATTTACAGATGAAAAAATTAGTGACAATGCTGACAGTTATAGCGATGATGGCATTCGGGTCGGCAGTTTCCGCGAAGGAGTGGACCAAGATCAGAATTGGTGTCGAAGGAGCATATCCGCCATTTAGCTCAGTAACCGCCAGTGGTGAGCTGGTAGGATTTGACATTGAAATTGCAAACGCGCTGTGTGAAGAAATTGGAGCAGAATGCACGCTTGTTCAGCAGGATTGGGATGGCATCATTCCAGCACTGCTCGCTCGTAAATTCGATGCAATCATTGCATCCATGTCGATTACGGAAGAACGGAAAAAGAAAGTTGCGTTCTCAAACAAATACTACAGCACTCCTGCAAAATTTGCACAACCGAAAGGTGCTGGAAATGAAATTTCGATAGAAGGACTGAAAGGCAAGACGATTGGCGTTCAGAGAGCAACAATTCACGATAATTTTGTAACCGGTGAATTCGGTGATGCGGTAGATGTAAGACGCTATGGATCACAGGATGATGCCTATATTGATGCAAATTCAGGACGACTTGATTTACTGTTGGCAGATTCCGTTGCTATGGCCGAAGGTTTTCTAGCTACTGAAGAAGGTGCCGGATGGGAATTCGTTGGTCCAGGGTTTACAAATCCGGAATATTTTGGCGATGGAGCGGGAATCGCCATCCGTAAGAACAATGAGGACCTGGTGGAACTCTTCAATGATGCAATCGCTGCAATACGTGCAAACGGAAAGTATCAGGAAATCAACGCCAAGTACTTTGAATTCGACGTATATGGAGAATAGAACAACAAGATTCTAGTTGTGGCTGGCTGTTGATCGTAGTATTGGCAGCCAGTATTTCTTTATCGCCATCCAAAACGTAGTTTTACTGTGCATGAATTTCTAGTCGAAAGCCTAAGTGGAGTTCTTGGCGGGTATTTGTACCCGTACATACTGGAAGGCATGCTACTTACGGTTGAACTCGCTGTTCTGTCTTTGATTTTTGCGCTTACCTTAGGTTTTCTAGGAGCAACTGCGAAACTGTCAAACAATCGCATCGCGCAACTCGTCGCGACACTGTACACGACTCTGATTCGAGGCGTTCCGGATATTGTTTTGATGTTTATCATCTTTTTCGGTGGGCAGTTGTTGGTTAATCTCATCGGCGATAAACTAGGTCTGGACTATATTGAAATCAGCGAATTTACCGCAGGTGTAGTCACGATCGGTTTCATATTTGGCGCTTACATGGCAGAAACCTTTCGCGGTGCAATTCTTGCTGTACCACGTGGTGAAATCGAAGCCGGATATGCTTACGGTATGACACCGATTCAAGTTTTTTCAAGAATTACCTTCCCTGCATGTGTAAGGCATGCGATTCCCGGATTTGGAAATAACTGGCTTGTGCTGGCTAAGACAACTGCCCTTGTTTCGGTAATTGGACTGGAGGACATGGTTTTTCGAGCTGCCCAAGCCGGAGGTTCATTGCGTAAACCGTTCACGTTCTATTTAGTCGTGGCGGTTCTCTATCTGGTGATCACAGCGGTGTCTGATGGTGGGTTGAGATGGCTGGATAAACGATATAGTGCTGGAGTTCGACGAGCCTGATCTGTCATGGATTTTGAAGCCATCACGACCAATATTCCGTTGTATCTAAGCGGGCTGGCTACGACCGTTGAACTGGTCGCTATCTCGCTGGTTCTCGGACTGCTGCTCGCTATTCCGGTTGGATTGCTGGCTAGTAGAAGAAACTTCTACGCTAGTATTCTCCCGAAGGCTTTCACTTATTTCTTTCGGGGAACTCCGTTGATCGTACAAATGTATATGATCTACTACGGAGCCGGTCAATTTGAACCGTTACGGGAGAGTATTTTCTGGCCAATCTTCAAGGAAGCGTACTCCTGCGCGTTGATTGCTTTTTCCTTGAATACCGCTGCTTACACTGCAGAAATTCTCAGGGGGGCGATTATTGCGACGCCGTATGGTGAAATTGAAGCGGGTCGTGCGAGTGGAATGTCAGGTTGGCTGATTCTACGTCGGATCATACTACCGAGTTCGTTCCGCAGAGCGCTGCCGGCTTATGGAAACGAAGTAATATTCATGCTGCACGGCAGTGCGCTAGCTGGCGTAATCACGATCGTTGACCTGTTCGGCGCAGCCAGAATCGTGAATTCAAGGCACTTTGTTCCCTTCGAATCATTTATTACTGCTGGTGCTTTCTACCTCGCACTGACCTTTGTAATAATCTGGCTATTCAGGCGAGCTGAGTTTCGCTGGCATGCGCATTTGCGCCCAAGGAAAATTTGAGCACGCGCAGCCTCTGTAAAACTATTTGCTTTGCGAAACTAATCTGCCAATCGGCGTGGGATTTTTGGTTGTCTTTGGGTGGGTAGCAACAGTGCTGAATGTGCAATCAGGCTTTTTTTAGCAAGAAGACATAAATGCCATTTTCCTGATTCGATTCCAACAACTGGTGTCCGGTCTGTCGGCACAAGGCTTCAAAATCCATGACCGATCCTGGGTCAGTCGAATGGACTTCAAGAATTTGACCTGTTTCCATCTGTGAGATGGCTTTCTTCGCCTTCAGAATGGGTAGAGGGCAGTTGAGTCCTTTTGTATCTAGCACTTGATCCGGCATTTCAGTTTTCTCCGTCTGGATCAAAAATTAATGTTAAAAGTCAAGACGGGTTGCATCCCGCAAATCCGTCGGATTCCATCTTTGCTTCATAAGGTGCGGTGATTTCGTTTCCCATGGTGAGCTGAGGTTTGATTGAACCCCAATCATCTACTCGAATCTTCAGCAGCCATCCACCGCTGTAAGGTTCGGAATTTGCAAGTCCCGGTGTAGAGACGATATCGCTGTTGACTTCAACCACTTCACCGCCGCTCAGCAATCTTGCGGGCCCCACCCATTTACCGGATTCCACTATCGCACAACTCCTTCCAGGCTGAACTTTACGCCCGGCTCGCTTGGGCGTGATTGCCACGATTTGACCGGCCATTGCGGTCGCTACCGAAGTCATTCCCACAGTAATCGTATCGTCTTCGTTTTCTCGGTACCAGATATTGTTTTCGACGTCGTATAGCAGTTCGTCCGGCAATTCACATCCACGCACTTGTGTCATTCGTAACTACTCCCGTCAATGACTAGATTGTTGTGTTCTCAAGGCTTTGGAAGAACAGCAGAACTCTCCCAATTCTTGTGATTCCAATTTACCGCGAATGAAGAGAAGCAGATGCATGGCAACCATAGCGGAAAGGACAATTTTACTCCGGTCTTCATTGAGTCGATATAAATTGGTCTGATAAATGAGTTCTCTGCAAGTTTCGCGGCAAGCATTAAATGAGGAATCATTTTTTGCTCCTTGGCGATGAAGAGCCAACAAACGAAAACCTTCCCGTTTCTCGTTGGTCGGGTTCAGCCCATGAGCAATTAGCCAGTTTTCCAAAATTTGTTCCGCCAGAGCAAGCATATGCTCGGCCGGTTCAGATACAGTAGCCGGGTTGTGTTTCAGTGCCTCTATGCCTTTTTCGATTTCAGCGAAGTCGGTCATGCCAACCCCTTGTTTCGCAGTAGTCCCAACGACTGCGATACGTTTTCATGTATGCCGAGTTTTCGAGCCGAGATTCCGAATGCAAGCCCAAGCAACTGCGTGAAATATAACATGACTGGACGCGTTTTTACATTGAGAGTTTCTTCGGCGCGAATCTGGTGCATTTCCAGTCCGCTATGGCAGGTTGGACACTCCGTTGCAATCACGTCGGCTCCACAAGCTTCGGCGGCTTGAAGAATATTGAGTACCAGGCGTGTTGATGTGTCGCAGTCAGACAAAGTGTGAGCACCTCCACAGCACGCGGTTTTCAGCGGGAATTCTATGATTTCGGCGCCAGCAGCCTTCAGCAAGTCATCCATGAAGTGCGGTTTCGTGGTCGACTCAGTTCCATTGCCTTGATCTTTTTCAGGAAAGATGTGTCGCGGTCGTGTATACATGCAACCGTAGTAGTTTGCGATTTTGAGTCCGCTTAGTGATTTTTTCACTTTTTTGGCGATATTTTCTTCGCCGATAGCATGCTTGATCCAGTCAAGTGCATGAATCGTTTCTACATCTCCCGCTTGATATTCCGGCAAACCGGATTTCTGTGAAAGTTTCTTCAATGTTTTGCGAGTTTCTTCACGGTGCGTCACATCATGCTCGGCTTTTTTGAGATTGTGATAGCAACCATTGCACGGTGCCATGACGACATCCAGACCCATACGATGTTTGGCAATCGACATGTTTCGAACCGACAGGAAATTCTGAATTTCCGGGTCTATATTTTTAACTTCCATCGCGCCGCAGCAATTCCAGTTTTCAATTTCTACAAGATTCAATCCGAGTTTTTTTCCAATGCTCTTGGTAGATCGATTGTATGCATGTCCAGTGCCTTCAAGCGCGCAGCCTGGATAATAGGCAACGGTTTTCAGATCATCTCTCAAATTTTCGGTGTCACTCATTTTGAATCTTCCTGATGAACTTGTTGCATGACTTCACTTCTTTCCGCTTGACGCTGTTCAAGATACTCTTTAATCGAATCTTTGGACTTGCCCCAGTCTCTGGTTTTCGGTCGGATCAATGTCGACAGGCCGAGCCGGGTGAGCAATAGAATGGGCAACCCTTTGACCATGTTTATTACCATCTGAATCAACCAGTTCTGCATCAAGGGTTGGGACGTTCGAGCAAAGTAGTTTCGCACCAGTCGACCCTCTTCAATTTTTCCGGTTTCTAGAACTTGATTGTAGAATTCCTCATCGAAGTGCTGAGAATGTGATTTTTCAGTATGCCCCTTTGCTTCAAGCCAAAGCGATAGCGCTTTCATTACCCCCTCCGGCTCTACGTCTCTAGGGCAGACATGGGTGCATCGATGGCAGGAGACGCACTGCCAGATAATATCTTTGTCTCGCAACAGTTCCTGTTCCATTCCCAAACGGACCAGATAAATCCAGTATCGGGGATTGAAATCAGGGTTGATCGCATTCACTGTGCAGGAATTGGTACAGGCACCGCACTGCCAGCACCGATGTATAAAGCTGCCCCCTGGGAAAGCGGCAACCTCGGTTTCGAGATTCTCGTTATAGTCATTAACGATTCGCGATTCAATAAAGGTGCTCCATGATCCGGATACATCAACGCCATCGATATCCAGACTGTCGTGCTCGCGCAGATTCTCTGGGCGGATGAGTGATGTTTCGTGAATGGGCATTGTGCGCTTCGCTTTCGACTAATGTTTAACCGCGTCAATCATGCCGGAAAGAGAATAACGTTTTCCGTTCGGCAGCAGCAATCGCGACTTGCCACTATCTACTAGCGCTGAATCCAGTCCCAGCATTCGTAGCGCATAGCCAAATGGAGAGTTGTAAAAACTGAAGTCAGTTTTTAGGAAACTTCCCCCTTGAGAGTCGATGTACTGGCTGTACAGCCAGGCGAACAGCAAATCAATCATGAAGTTATGATTTGCGAATACACCTAAATCTTCAAGAAAATCATGGAGTTCACGCCGAAGTTCCAGGTGCGTTTGAATGCCGTCCGGAATGTCGAGATAGTTCGATTGTTTTTCCGAGAACCAGATTTCCCGTAAAACACCGGAATTTGCCCGGTAATCCCAAACCCAACGAGTCATGAGTGGAAATGAATCAGGATCACGATAGTGCAGAATCTCAGCCGCTAAATCTCGCGGCCATCGATTTATCTTTTCTGTTGTCAGGCTGGTTGTGAATTGCTCTATTCGAGCGTCTACAGTTTCTACCGAAACCTCTTGTAGCAGTTGATGGATGGATTCTTTTAAATACTCGAAATCTCGAACTTTGAGTATGGACTGCAACCTTCGTCGTACTGTCGGCATGAATGCACAGGAATCGAGGACTTCAGATTCGAGTAGAGTATCCCCCTCGTCTGCAAACGTACGCTGGAAAAGTAGAGATTTACCGGTAAGTCCTTCAACAATGACTTCTATACCACCCAGTTTTTCAGCGGATTGCACCATGGAATCGAATGCAGTACGCAGGATTCTGCCGTCCAGATCTAGTACCGGTGCGACAGTTAGTTGATTTGCAGTAAGAGCCATTCCGTGATTTGGTTTCTGTACGCTTGCCATCGCTGTATGAGAGGAAACTAGGGATGTGAATCAGGCGGCATCGGCGGCATCCGCAACGGAGCCTAAGGCTGCCATTGCCGCTGCCTGTCCCTGGGCGATGGAATCGTCAATTGTCTCCGGGCCGACAGCCGCACCCGCAACATATATACCGGGTCGTGAAGTGCCGACCACTGAATCGTAAGACGGTTCCCGATTGATGTGTCCATGGGGTTCCAATTCAACACCGAATACAGACGAAATTTCTGGGTTTTCGATGTTCGGGTCCATTCCAATTGCATGAACTACGAGATCAAATGGAATTGAAATCGGTCGTTTGACCAGTGTGTCTTCACCTTTCAACAGTATCCGGTTTCCATCGAACGTCACTTCGGCAATTCTCGCCTTAATGTATTTAACCTTGAATTCTTCCTGACTGCGCCAGTAGAACTGGCCTTCATGCAAGCCGTACGTACGAATATCCATATAGTAGATATAGACGCTGCAATTTGGAAGTTCTTCCCGAATTTCCATCGCAAGATTGGCCGACACGGTACAACAAATTTTTGAGCACCATTCGCGTCCAATTTGTCGGTCGCGGGAACCAACGCAAAGAAGAAACGCCACACGGGCTGGTTTTCGTCCATCCGAAAGGCAGCGCACGCCATTTCCCGATGAGATCATCTGCTCGACCTGAGTTGTTGTAACAACATCAGGGTGAGATCCGAATCCCCATTCGGGTTTATTCACCGAATCGAAATGTGTAAAGCCAGTGGCCAGTACGACAGATGACACGGAGAATTCAGAACCGTCGGAGACTATGGCTTTGAAATCGCCTGGGCCACCTGAAAATCCGGTTATTCTCGACGAAGTTCGCACTTCGACATTGCTGGCGCTTTCAACCGCTGCAACCATGCGCCCGATCGCCTCGCTGGCCCATTCACCGGACGGGACAAGGCGCGCATATCCAGAGATAATCGGCGCACCGCCGAGTCTCTCTTCTTTCTCTATGAGGGTGACTTTTCTACCGATATTTGCGAGAGATCGAGCGGCAGACAAACCCGCCGGTCCACCACCGACTACCAGTACGCTCTGATTCACACCCGAGCCTCGTATCCGGGTCCGGAAGTGATCGCTCGTCGAGGATCGTAGAGGGTGTCAGATCTTCCTGCTTCGACTTCCGAGAGGTAACTCTCGAACTCAACTTTCGCCTGTTCCCAGTCGATGCCGAGTTTTTCAAGAAGTGGTTCAAATGCGGAAGCGTGCCAGTGTAGTTGGTTGATTTTGTAGGGGTGCGCTCCACAAAGCAGTGCTGCCAGTTGGCAATCCGCCAGAATCGGAAGTTGATATTGCTTGCCGACCGCCTTGCCAATCCATTGGTTCTTATCCAGTGTGGTGATGCAGCCAGTGTCGTGCCCGACCATCACATCGGCTCGCGCCTCTTCTACGGCAACCTTAATTTTTCTGTCAATCGCAAAAGATCGGGTAAATTCCCGTTCTGAAATGATGTGGCGAAATCCAAACCCGCAACAGTCGTACCAAGTTGAATAATCGATAACGTTGGCACCCATTGCTTGTACCAGTCCTGTCGAAACCGCAACGCGGTTGCCATCGAGCACTTCATCATCATAGATAACGTCTTCTGGAACCATCTTGTAGACGTGACATGCTGGATGTATGACTGCACGTACATGAGATGCGTCAATGATCTGTCGTGACTGAATCTGATGTCGCATCACGTGCAGCCACTCCGAATAATGAACGATCTCTTCAGGAATCAGAAGTTTACCGTCTACCAATCGACCAATTTTGGCAAGAATTTTTTTAACCTGTTCTCGAAGCTCGGCAGACTTTAGGAGAAACTGCCGCATTTCTTTGTAGTTTCCAAAGGACGTCCCACAATGCACCAGAGGAAAGTAGTATGCGGGGTCCAATCCTTCGGCCTGAGACGCAACATAGGCCTGATGAAAATTCCTCAAGAATACGGCGGCCAGGCTTACAACGTTACCTATGCCGGAACCGTGATAATTCCACGCGGTGCAGGAGGTCTGATCCGTTTCATCCAGATACGTCGTTCCTTGTTCATTCATCAGCCACAGAAGTGAAGTCGGGTAGCCCGGAATGTTGCCGCACTGACCGCAAGACTTGTGATGCCAGAGACGGTTGGTAGGGATTTTCTTGTCCCAGCCGTACAGTGTTTTGGTCATAACCGGTTCATGTCCGTCATTGACTCGATGCACGACAATTTCACCGTCTTTTTCGAGTTGCCACATGATGTCTCGCACGTCTTCGACATGCTTGCGTGTGGTGAGCATAGAGCGTTTGTCGATTTTTGCTTCAACCCACTGAGTGGCAGTTTTAGCATCATCCGGATTCAGGCTGGAGTCTTTCCACTCTGACCCATGTCCGGTAAATCTTTCGTCTGCATGCTGATTTCCAAATGGAACCTGAATGCTCATATTAACTTTCCTCTAATCATAGTAGCGTTGTGTTTAGTCATCTTCTTCCTGTTCGTCCAGCCATTCTTCGTACTCTTCCCGTTTCTCATCCATGATATCTACGATGACATCAAACAGATTTTCGTCTATCGTCTCCAGTTGATCCATGACGCCGGAATCTTCCCAGATTGTGTACAGCTCAATGGAAGTTTTCAGGTTCACCTCCCAAGCCGTCGATGTTGTATGCATGGTCGGCATCGGAATCGCCTTGCGCAGCAAATCCAATGGTGCATCGATCTTGCTGATATTCGGTCCCCAGTCGGCGAAATGGTCGGGAGTGATCATATTGGGTGCCAGTTGGTTGCCGGTAGAAATCAATTTCAGCATGACGCGGGAGAACGGTCTTAGCACGTCCTTGGCTGATTGCAATCCGTGTTTAATTGCAGTTTCGCGCATGATGCTAACCAGTCCGCCAGGAGAATTACTGAAAGGACACCGAGCCGCACAGGTATAGCACTGCGCACAAGCCCAGATTTTCTCCTGCATGGCATCGTAGATTCCCTCCAGGTTTTCGGTCCACAGCAATTGAACGATTTCGCGGGGGGAGTAGTCGAAGTAGTGAGCTGAGGGACAGGTTGCAGTACAAATCCCGCAATTCAGGCAGCCGTTGAGTTGATGGTCATAAAGAGGGTGTGCGCAAATATCCGCAAATATCTCTTCAAGCGTATCCTGACTGACTTCAGGTTCACTCGATAGCGGGTCACCGATTGTCATTACTTCGGTAGTCATGGCATCAAATCTTAGTAGCTTAGTACCTTGGTGTCATCATCTTCCATAACCTGCTCAATGACATAGGCGCCACCGACTATGCCTTCGCACTCCGGAATCAGATCGTCTACGGTCATGTCGAAAAGGTCCAAATTCGGTGAGCAGCAGAAAAATTTCACGCCAGCTTCGTGAGCGTCTTTGATGAAATCATAAACTGATTTTTCAGATCCCTCTTTGATATACAGCGATTCCGCGACACCTTTTTTCATCAATTTACCTGCTGTCGCGGTACAGATTACTTCAACTTCATACTCCATTGCGGCTGCCACTGTCGCCTGAAATATCGGGGCGCCCAACTCCTCACCATTGGAAGGGTCAGAGTTGACCATCATGATCACCAATCTTTCAGCCATGGAATTGAACCTCCGCTTCGCTGCACTCAGTAAAATTGATCAATTAGCACTATATTAGCAAATTCTAATATAAGGAATTTGTGTTTTTTGAGGTTGTATTCACAGGCAGCGACATCTCAAAGAATTGTACATGAAATTGTCATCCGTCAAAGCCATCGAAGTGTTTGAATCTTAGTGAATTTCTTGAATATCACTGCATCCAGCCGGTCATCTGAATCAACCCTGTCATAATCGAAATCAGAGAATCTTCCAGATTTTTCTGACATGCCCGCACCTCACCTAGAGCTGTTGCATCCTGCATAGCGTATTCTGGTATCTGCACAAACGAATCTTCAATCATTGCAGTTTTTATTCCCGGGTGCCCAATGAAGCCGAAACAATTTCCAAAAATCTGAAATAATGCGGGGCGGCCTGAACTCGTCTCCGACAGCACTTCGGCTTCGGAAGGAATGCTTGGAAAGTCACGCATGTAGATGACGAGCGGGTATTCATTCGGAAGAAAATCATTCAGTGCGTTGTCTTGTGTTTTGTATGCAGTTTCGACGGTAAACGCAAGATCTTCTTCCTTCGCACTTGCTCCTGCAGCAAATGCCAGAAGCTGTGTTCCCGTTCCAAATCCAATAACCGGAATTTGGTTCTTCAGACAAGATTCTATCGCGGCGATTCTTTGCACAAGGTGCGGCAACTGGGGTTTGCTGACCGTACCGTAGGGTGCTGCTCCAAGCACAATGAGACCATCCTTCGGGAGTTCCAAACTGTGTTGCCAGTTGCTGTCATGATTGGGACGGACGTATCGAAAGCGGATATTCCTGCCTTCTAGATGGTCTTCGACCAACCCAAGGTGTTCCCAATCCGTATTTTGCAGAACTGTGACGGTGCGCATTGATGGTTCGTAGAGTAAATTTGAACTTAGTTACAGTGATTGGCTGGATGATTTTTAGGAAGGGTTGAATGCAGACTATCGATATTGGGTTTTATGCACGATGACTATTTCGACTGAAATAAATTATAGGAGTCAGGCGATATTTCACACCTTCGAATCAAGCTCAGGTGGCTCGTTCAGTCCGCACAATCGTTATTGTGCTGCAGTTGCTTCCCGTAGAGAGACTGGAAGGCTGAAGCGCACGTTTTCCGATATTCCGCCCATGGTCGAGATTTCCAATTCGTCATACTCTCGAAGTTTTTCGATCAGGTCTTGCACAAGTTCTTCTGGGGTGGAAGCACCGGCAGTGATGCCGATGGTATTTTTGCCTCGAATCCACTCCGGGTCGATCTTGGAAGGATCCTCAACCAGGTAACTGGGTATGCCGCTATCGTTGCTTACCTCACACAATCGATTGGAATTTGAACTGTTCTGAGCTCCCACTACTAGCATTAATTCCACCTGTGCAGCCAATGCACGCACGGCAGCTTGCCGATTTTGGGTTGCATAGCAGATATCTTTGATATCTGGTCCTGCAATATTCGGGAACCTCTTGCGCAACGCCTGAATAACGTCTCGAGTGTCATCAACAGACAGCGTGGTCTGAGTGACATAGGCAACTTTTTCAGGATTGCGTAATTGCAGCCTTTCTACGTCTTCTACTTCGCTTATCAGATGAACCATTCCTGGAATCTGACCCAAAGTACCCTCCACTTCAGGATGATTTTCGTGGCCAATCAGAACGACTTCGTAGCCCTTGGTTGCATAGCGCTGTCCTTCTTTGTGCACCTTTGAAACGAGCGGGCAGGTAGCATCAAGTGGTTTCAAGCCGCGGGCTGATGCATCTTCTTCTACTTTCTGTGATACCCCGTGGGCACTGAACACAGTGATCGCCCCAGTAGGAACCTGATCAATTTGCTCGACAAAGCGAACGCCTTTCGCTTTTAGATTTTCCACCACACGCCGGTTATGGACGATTTCGTGGCGAACATAGACCGGAGGGCCGTACTGCTTCAATGCTGCCTCGACGATTTCGATGGCACGTTCGACTCCTGCACAAAATCCACGCGGTTGAGCCAAAATAACTTGCACTGTTCTCTACCTGTTTGTGATCAACCGAAACTTGTTTGTTGCGGTTGTCAAACCATACCACCAGAGTGCCAACCTGTCAATTTTGTCCTCGTGATTCAGGCAGTCAAACAGTGCGCTGAATAGGAGTTTGTCAGGAAATCACTTGGCCTGGTCAGCTGGTTTATTTCTTAGCAGTAAGACTACGGCTGAAACACTTGAAGAGGAATTTCGATTGCGATGTTGGAGCGTGCTAGAGCACTTGTGGTGATAACCACTGCCCATACGCTATAGCGAGAAATTTTAACTTCCTGTCGGGTTGAAAAATTAGGATTTGCTCGAATTTTTCGTAGCGTTAAAACAGCCATCCACAGTACCATAAGACAGTGCCGACGTATGCCGGTCTCACGACTTGGAATGATAAGAGTGTAATGTAGAGCATTCGCGAGATGAGCGCTCGCGATGGTAACCAGTTCAAGCATTGCCTCTGCGAAGCCAGGGCTATCCTGAGCAGGTCGCATGTTGCGAATTTCAAAGCCAACCTTGAGAAATATGTCTCGCGGCAACCAGCAAGCGCCACGATTCCGATCATCCCAAATTTCCATCAAAATATTTGTCATCTGAAGTCCTTGACCGAACGAAACTGCAAGTTCAAGTAGTTCGTCGCGCCTGTCATGCATTTCAGCGCAGTAATCACAGAATAATTCCGTGAGCATCTCGCCAACTACCCCCGCTACGTGATAACAGTAGCGATCAAGGTGAGGCAGATCATTCAAGCCGTCAAGTGTCGCATTTTGTTGAAACTCTCTGAGAACTTGTGCTTTTGATCGAAACTGAGTGCTGGTTCATCTTCGATGGTATCTGCAATTCGGCACAACAGGTAGGCATTGCCAACAACGTCACGCACTGGTTTTGGCAGTTGTGGAATGGTTAGAGCGAATGTACGGGAAACACCCTGCAGAATTTGTTCTTGGTAAGCGAAATCTTCGCTCTTCGCATATGCAGAAGCGGGTGTTGTCATATTAAGCTTGGCGCCGCTTAGCCATCTGATTGGAAGCCAATTCTTGTTATTTTATGCTGTACATGGTCCATTCGAGAAAAAACTGCCTGTAGTCGCTTTTTTCTCGAATGGCTTGCAACCATTAAATTCTTGTAACATATAGACGCTGATCTGATGCGAAATTTGAATTAGTTTAACCTGTAAGTGAAAGATAGAAATTCTCATGCAAATTGGGTCAGAGTATGAATATTTCTAACCTCAACACGGAATTAGATTGTGGATGATCTGATTGGAATCCCGGTACTCTCCGGATTCTTTCTAGCAGCGGTGGTTATGGGTGTAGCAATTAGCCGCACTAATTTTTGTACGATGGGTGCAGTTTCCGATTGGGTAAATCTGAGAGATTTTGGCAGACTGGGTGCTTGGATGCTGGCGGTTGTCGTAACCATGCTGTCAGTTTCTATACTTGAAGTTTCATCAGTCTTTGAATTAGACGGATCGCGGCCGCCGTATCGTTCGCCAACATTTGCTTGGCTAAGATATCTGCTGGGAGGTCTGATGTTCGGCGTCGGTATGACTCTGGCAGGTGGATGCGTCAGCAAGAATCTGGTGCGATTCGGTGGAGGAAATCTCAAGTCTTTTGTCACGCTCAATTTTGCAGCCATTTTTGCTTATCTGATGACGAAAACTGTTTTTTTTGAAATTGCGTTTTACAACTGGATTCATCCTCTCTCGATCGATTTGTCTCCGCTGAATATACAGACTCAAGACATTGGGTCGATCATGGCTGCATTGATTCCTTCAGTTGATGCTGGTGTATTTCACGTTGTCACAGCCATTGTGGTTTCAGTATTGGTTGTTTGGTTTATTTTAAAAACTCGCGGAATCCGCAACAATCTTGCCAATATCAGTGCGGGTCTGATCATTGGCGGTGCTGTTACTGTCGGTTGGTATTTGACTGCCGGTCCAGCAGGCATTGAATGGGCCGAAGCCGCGGAGTTTGTTGACATGCCACCGGTCGGTGTTGGAGTGCAATCCTTTACGTTTGTCAATCCACTCGGTGAGTTCATCAGTCTGTTTCTTGATCTCGGCAATATTTCAATTTTAGTCACAGCTGGAATGCTTGCGGCAATAGGTCTTGTAGCGGGGTCGTTTGCTGATTCACTCGTGAGTAGACAATTCAGATTGTCCTGGTTTGCTTCTTTCGGAGATTTTGTTACGAATGCAATTGGCGGCATTTTGATGGGTATCGGCGGAGTGCTGGCACTTGGTTGTACTATCGGTCAGGGAATTAGCGGACTGTCGACGCTGGCAGTCGGTTCATTAATTGTTTTGGTTGCAATTATTGTTAGCAGTGCAGTAACTTTGAAAGTTCAGTATTACAGACTGGTTTATGAAGATGCGAACTTCATTGATGCTTTGCTCAGCGGACTGGTTGATGTAAGACTTCTGCCGTCTTCCATGCGTCGTCTGGAAGCACTATAGACATTCTGAAGGAGTGAAATAATGCCCGATCATTCAACATGGCTGCCGTCAGATAGAGTTTATGATGGAAAGTCGTATTTGTGGATAAAGGATGACTCGGAAAACGGTCGATTGCTGATCGGAATTGGTTTGCCGACTATCGAATCACTCGGAGAACTAGCCTATTTGACTATTTCTGATCCTGGAACACAGGTGAAACGAGGTGACTCAATTGGCTCAATGGAGGCGGCAAAGATGACCGGCGAGATTGTCAGTCCAGTAAGCGGCACTATCGTCGAGAGAAATGACGCGGTGCTTGAAGATCCTCGAAAGATAAATATTGATCCCTATGGAAAAGGCTGGTTGTTAGCGATTGTGCCTGATTCCTGGAATTTGGAGAAAGCGGAATTGCATGATGCTTCAAGTCTGTTTGAATTGCTTCCGGATGATCTTCGCGGTCCGCAAACTGTTCACTGAGTTGAACCAGTGAAGTGGCGACTCTTGGTCGATGGGGCGGTCGACCACGGTCACGGACTCTCGGTTGATGATGGGTTGACCCAATCAGCAACACAACGAAAAGGAGTCACACTCAGACTCTATACCTATCGTCCGTGCGTGCTTGTCGGCAGATTTCAGCATGTCGCCGATGAAGTGAATATCGAAAGGTGTAATGAGATTCAGATTCCCATTAACCGAAGGCCCACAGGTGGCGGTTCCATCATCATGGGGCCGGATCAATTGGGCATTGCGCTGGTGATTCCACAAGGCATTGAACGATTCTCCGCAAATTCCTCTAAGCTGATGTCCGAGTGCGCTCAAGGAATTATCAAAGCGCTTCAGATACTAGGAATTCATGCTGAGTTCCACGGGAAAAATGACTTGGTTGTGGGCAGGCGAAAAATTGCTGGATTGGGACTTTATCACGCAAGTGGCGGAGGAACTTTGTTTCATGCTTCATTGCTGATGGATATTGACGTTCAATATATGATTGAGGTACTTCGTACTCCTTTCGAGAAGTTGGTTGATAAAGGGTTTGAAATCATTTCCGAACGCATCAGCTCGGTTTGCTCAGAAATTGGAAGCGCCTTATCAATGCCTGATCTAGTCAACATGGTTAAAGCCGGTTATGAAGAAGAGTTTTCTATTATGCTGGAATCTACAACTATGGATGCCGAAGAACGAACAATAACTGAACAGCTCTACAAAGAGCGTTACTCTACGAATCAGTGGGTCTTTGGGGAAACTTCACGAGTTCGAGATAGTGTTGGGTGTAATCGGGTGCACACTGCAGGTGGAACACTGGATGTACGAGCAATAGTTGCAGGGCAGATGGTCAAATCGGTTTTTTTAAATGGCGACTTTATTACGTCGGACAATGCGATTTCTGATCTGGAGGGGAGTCTTCGATGGCATGCGCGTGATTCCGATGTTGTGTTCAATACAATCCACAAATCATTTGAGCGCAATTGCGAGGCTTGGAATCAGGTATCAGTAATGGATATCGCGAATGCAGTGATGGGGGCTATCGATCAGTCGGATTTCGGTGCGACGGAGGAGTCTCCTAGTACCTGCTTTGCTCATAGGGGAGTTGAAATTGTCTGAGGCTGTAAATTTTGTAGATGATCGATTGCCGGAATACCTTGTGGATTCCGGGGGCTTGGATTTACGAAGAAAATATTTTGATGATCGAATTGTTTTTCATGCGCCAGGCCTCAAGAAGTACGAGACATCGGAATATAGCGATCACAATGCTTCCGAATTCGTCGCGATCAGCGTGACAGGCGAAGCTTGTGCGCTGAATTGCGAACATTGCAAAACCGGTGTATTGCGAGGAATGCAGGACTTAAGCTCCACCAAAAAATCTCTTTACGAGATGTGTTCTGAATTGCATGATCGAGGCGCCCGAGGAGTCTTGGTTTCTGGCGGTAGCGACCGGCAGGGTAGAGTGCCGCTCAAGAAACACATTCCAGACATGATCAGAATTCGTCAGCAACTGGGCATGATCATTCGAGTCCACCCTGGCCTTCCGGACGAGGAGACTTGCGCAGGATTGGCAGATGCTAATATTGATGGAGCGATGGTTGACATTATCGGACATGATGAGACGATTCGCGAAGTCTATAATTTACAGACTGACATTAGAGAATATGATGCGGTACTGGAGCGTTTGGATCGATATGGCGTTCCATGTGTTCCGCATATTGTCATGGGACTTCACTACGGAAAGATGCTTGGCGAAGAGCCTGCATTGGACATGATTAGCCGACACGATTTGAAGCTTCTTGTTCTCGTAATTCTGATGCCTCTTTCCGGCACTCCCATGGCCACAGTTCAACCACCACCACTCAGCGAAATCGTGGAATTCTTTGCGTTGGCACGTCAAACGCTGCCTCACAAACCGGTCATGTTGGGATGTGCGCGCCCGCTCGGGAATTACAAGACGAAGATCGATCGGGCAGCGGTCGATGCCGGCTTGAATGGAATTGCCTTTCCAGCTGAAGGGATTGTCGACTATGCACGAAAAAAGGGGTTGACACCTGAATTTGTCAATGCCTGCTGCGGGGTAAACTGGTAAATCTCTTGGAAAATTTGAAAAATACTTATGGCTACAACAGGAATTCCAACCAAGCTGCAAGATCAGCACTACCAAATCAGTCCAGACTATGTACGAATCAGTGTAGCTGCGGCGATAGAACTTGGCTTGACGCCAGGCAAAATCAATGGATGCAGTTGCAACTGTATCAATCTATTGCAGAACTATCCTCAAGGGTGTGCAGCAAACTGTTCCTATTGTGGTCTCGCCCGAGAACGCCCTGGAGTGGCTGAGGAGAATAGTTTTATTCGAGTCGACTGGCCTCTGTTTGAGACCGATCTGGTAGCTGAAAAAATCGCTGAAAAGGAAGCGCAGTACACGGTTGGCAGGGTTTGTATCGCTCAGGTGCAGGATCATCGTGCGACTGAAGACTTGATCGACATGGCTGCACGAGTACATACTGCCGCACCCGCAGTGCCGATCTCCGCTCTTGTCACAGCAACGCTTCTTGACGAAGAGAATCTGTATCAAATCAAGGAATCAGGTGTGGACATAATTGGTGTGGGGCTAGATGCTGTATCCGAAGATTTGTTCTTACGCACCCGGGGCAAACTCGCAAAAGGCCCTCATCGCTGGGATCAGCATTGGGAAATTATTCGAGCCGCACGTCGGATTTACGGTGCCATGAAAGTAAACTGCCATCTCATTGTTGGGCTTGGCGAAACCGACAGAGAAATGTTCGACATGATCTTTCAATTGAAGTCGGAGCAGATTGCTGGATACCTGTTTTCTTTTAACCCGGAACCCGGAACCCAGATGCAGGATGTGCCGCGTGCACCCTTGGTACGATGGAGAAGGATTCAGTACGTTAAGAACCTCATCGAAGAACATAATCTTCCGCCTGAATCATTGGAGTTTAGTGCACAGGGCGATCTGGTCAAACTTCACACATTGGAACCTTCAGCGAGGCTGGGATTGGATAGTGGTATTGCATTTATGACTAATGGATGTCCGGACCGAAAAGGTGTGATGGCATGCAATCGCCCTTATGGCTCCTATCGACCAGGGGAAGATTACAGGGACTACCCGTTCCTGCCGGACCAAAATGAGCTTATAACTATCTCGAAACAAATACGGCTTGAGGAGATTCAGTTGACGCTAGCTGACGGATGAAACGAATCTCAGGAACAACTGATTTGATTTTTATTCGAAAGCATCTCAACTAGATTGCGTACAATTGGCAAAATAGTTCGATTTTCCACGGCTTAGGAATCCCCAAAAGAGCGAATTCGATACTTTGGCTGGTGATCTTTTCAAGTCACGCACCGAAATTTAAAATCCAAAAGCTATCTTTAAAGCACTATTGACCCAATATCGCAGGCAAGTCGAGATTGTTTTCACGCGCACACTGGATTGCGGTTTCGTAGCCCGCATCCGCATGGCGCATGACGCCGGTTGCCGGGTCGTTCCATAGTACATTTTCAATGCGTCGTGCTGCTTCATCGGTTCCGTCGCAGCAAATCACCAGGCCCGCGTGCTGTGAGTATCCGATTCCAACTCCGCCTCCGTGGTGAATGGAAACCCAAGTTGCGCCGGAAGCACAATTTAAAAGTGCATTGAGAAATGGCCAATCGGATATAGCGTCAGAGCCGTCGCGCATGTTTTCAGTTTCACGATTTGGCGAAGCTACGGACCCGCCATCCAGGTGATCTCGTCCAATCACTATCGGTGCGTCAATTTCCCCGTTTTTAAACATCTCGTTGAATGCAAGACCCACACGGTGTCGTTGTCCTAGCCCCAGCCAGCAGATTCTTGCAGGCAATCCTTGAAACTTAATTCGCTTTTGAGCCATGTCGAGCCACTTATGCAGGTCGCGGTCATCGGGAATAAGTTCCCTTACTTTCTCATCTGTCTTGAAAATATCGTCTGGGTTGCCAGATAAAGCGCACCACCGGAATGGCCCCCTTCCCCGGCAAAATTGAGGGCGTATGTAGGCTGGGACGAACCCCGGAAAGGCGAATGCATCGGTAAATCCTTCGTCTTTGGCAATTTGGCGTATGTTATTCCCGTAGTCGAGTGTTGGAATTCCTTGGTTCCAGAAATTCACCATCGCTTCCACATGAATTCGAATCGAACTGCGAGCTTCCCGTTCTACAAGCTTTGGTTCAGTCGCTATTTTGTCCCGCCATTCCTCGAGCGTCCATCCCATTGGCAGATATCCGTTTCTCGGGTCGTGTGCGGATGTTTGATCGGTAACAATGTCGGGACGAATGCCGCGTTGCACAATTTCTGGGAAAATTTCCGCGGCATTGCCAAGCAGCCCAACCGATTTGGTCTGTCTGGAATCAGTCCATGTTGTGATCATTTTGAGTGCCTCATCTAGCGACTGCGCTTTTTCATCAAGGTACCCCGTGCGAAAACGAGAGTCTATACGTTCAGGGTCACACTCAACTACAAGGCAGCATGCACCTGCCATCACCGCTGCTAAAGGTTGCGCGCCGCCCATACCTCCCAAGCCTGCTGTTAGCACCCAACGTCCTTGTAAATTACCGTCATAATGCTGTCGCCCCGCCTCTACAAAGGTTTCGTATGTCCCTTGTATTATTCCTTGGCTTGCAATATAGATCCACGACCCGGCTGTCATTTGGCCAAACATCATGAGTCCCTTTTTGTCAAGTTCATTGAAATGGTCCCAAGTAGCCCAATGAGGGACCAAATTCGAATTTGCGATTAGCACTCTTGGCGCATCGCGATGGGTTCGGAATACTCCAACGGGTTTACCAGACTGTACAAGCAGAGTTTCTTCGTGGTCGAGCCGCTTAAGCGTAGCAACAATCCTGTCATAGTCATCCCACGTCCTGACAGCACGGCCAATGCCGCCATAGACCACAAGTTCGTCTGGATTTTCCGCAACGTCTGGATGCAAATTATTCATCAGCATCCTCAAAGGTGCTTCAGTTAACCACGATTTTGCAACGAGTTGAGAACCTGTATAAGGGATGATAATTCGTCTGTTCTTAACTGAAATATCCATGTTGGCAAGTCTCCTTGGTTGTAAGTTGGCCCGCTATGGCTACGAGGGTCTTTAGAATTCGAGCGAGCTCGGGGTACCTAGATCGGATTGAGTGACAGTCGTACAGACGATGGACATTCCAGTCTGTCTCAATAAGTTGTTTGGAAGGTTCCGTAAAAGTCATTAAAATTTCCTCTGGAATGTAATTTCCTGTATGTGGAATCGCCAACACAACGGGATGGTTGTCATGTTTTATTTCAACAGATCTCATGGTGATCCAGTAGAATTCGCAGAACTGCTTATATGTATTTGAATTCGGCTTGCTTTCAGGCTTGAATTCAATGAACGCCTCCAAATATTCTCTCTTGCAATGGGTTGAACCCGATATAGTATGGCAATTCCGATGGGGAAGAGACGTTCCACACTGCCAAGTCTGCCCGAAGACCAGGCTCGATTCTTCCCGTGTCAGATAAGCCAAGTGCCTTGGCAGCTTCACGAGTAGCGCCAGCTAGTGCCTCTTCTGATGTTAGCTGAAACAGTGTGCAGGCAAGATTCATCGCCATCAAGATCGAAACAAGTGGAGAAGACCCCGGATTACAGTCAGTTGCGATGGCAATGGGTACATGATGTTTGCGAAGCAGATCTACTGGCGGGAGTTGTGTTTCTTTAAGAAAGTAGAATGCCCCAGGCAACAGGACAGCGACAGTTCCGCATTTTGAGAGAGCTTGCACATCCGCTTCATTTGCGTACTCCAAATGATCAGCGGAAAGCGCCTTGTATTGAGTTGCAAGTTGGGTGCCGCCACAATTTGAGAGCTGTTCTGCGTGAAGTTTTACTGGTAATCCCAATCTTTGGGCATGGTCAAACAATCGTTCAATATGAAGCGTAGAAAACGAAATTCTTTCACAAAATCCATCAACAGCATCGACTAGACCTTCAGTGTGTGCCTGCTCCAGCGTAGGGATGCAGACGCGCTCAATATATTGATGAGTCTTGTTACCAAACTCCTGAGGAACCACGTGGGCACCGAGATAACTCGTCCGAATTCTTACCGGTCGTTGTTTCGCGATTTTTCGAGCGGCACGTAGCATAGTGAGTTCGGTTTTGTTGTCAAGGCCATACCCAGATTTGATTTCTATGGTAGAGACACCTTCGGCGATCAATGCGTCTATTCGTGGAATCGCGCAAGCGACGAGTTCATCTTCGGTAAGATTGCGAGTATTACTGACTGTGGAATGAATCCCGCCACCCAGGCTAAGGATTTCCTCATAGGTTGCGCCTTCAAGTCGCATTTCAAATTCCTTGGCCCGGTTGCCGCCGTAGACAATATGAGTATGGCAATCAATTAGTGCTGGTGTTACCAAGCGGCCATTTAAATTACAATGTGGCCAATCCCTGTATACTTTTGGCAAGTTATTCCTCGCACCGCACCAATCAATTTTGGTTCCGTTCAAAGCAATTGCACCATCATTGATCAGCCCGTAGGCCTGCGCACTTTTGGACATAGTTGCAAGGTTCAAGTTTTCCAGAATCTCCCGCTGCATACTTGTATTAGATAACAATAATAATTATGATGTCAATATGTCTATACATATGATCAACAGAGTTGATTTAATGTCAATTTCTAACGAAATTTTTATCGATTCGCAAATTTGCCACTAATGCAGTCTATCTCCAAAACTGAGCATAATCTGATACTGGAAACCAAACGGTTTCCAAAAATTTCAATTTGTTTTTTGATCGGTACGGTAAACAATGACTACTTTATGGGCTGAGCAAGCTTTGACAGAACAGGGGTGGCAACGGAGCGTTCGAATTGAAATCAACGAATCGGGTCAGATTGAATCAATGGAAGCTGATGCGGCACCGCAAGGGCATCTCGCAAAAATCGTTCTTCCTGCTCCGGCCAATGTTCACAGCCACGGATTTCAACGTGCTGTAGCAGGTCTTACAGAGCATCGCAACCTTGATACAAACGACAACTTTTGGACTTGGCGGGCACTGATTTACAAATTTCTTGATCAGCTTCGACCAGAAGATATAGAGTCAATTACTGCTTATGCGCAAATGGAAATGCTGGAGAGCGGATTTGCTTCAGTTGCTGAATTTCACTATGTACACCATCAACCGGGTGGTATTCCCTATCAGAATATTGCTGAACTTTCGGAACGGATAATCGCAGCTGCTAAAGAAACAGGGATCGGTCTTACTCTTCTACCTGTTTTCTATCAATATAGCGGTTGCGGGAAGCAGGCACTCAAGGAGGAACAACTTAGATTTGGGAATAGTCAAGATGATTATTTGAAGCTGTTTGAGCAGGCATCCCGTGCGATAGCCATGTTGCCATCCGATTCAAGAATTGGTGCAGCGGTTCACTCTCTGCGAGCTGTAGATCCTGAAGGAATGAAGTTCGCGACATCGATAGCACCACAATCTGCATTTCATATTCACGTTGCAGAACAAATCAAAGAAGTACAGGAGTTTGAGTCTTATTACGGAGTTCGACCTGTCGAATGGTTGCTGGAGAATGCGGATCTGGATGGCCGATGGTGTTTGATTCATGCTACTCACATGACAAATCACGAAACAATAAGACTTTCAAAATGCGGTACAGTCACAGGTCTATGTCCTATTACTGAAGCTAACCTCGGTGATGGGATTTTCAATGGAGTGTTGTATGCCAGGGAGGGTGGGAAATACGGTATTGGAACGGACTCAAATATCAGAGTATCGCTCTGTGAAGAACTGAGGATGCTGGAGTATTCCCAGCGTTTGAGAGATCAAACACGCGCAGTACTTGCAAAGCCTGGCACGTCTTCGGGACGCACGCTGTTTGATGGAATTACCAAAGGGGGTGCGCAGGCATTGATGCGAGAGTCCGGGTCATTGAAACCAAACAACTATGCAGACTTTCTCGTCCTTGATGCAGATTCTTTTGACCTCGCAGGCAGAGTTCACGATGATATATTGGATTGTTTCATTTTCGCCGGTGATAATTGCATGGTGTCAGAAGTATGGAGCGCAGGGCGCCAGCTCGTCACGGAAGGTCGACACGTTCGTCGTCCAGAGATTGCCCAACGCTATCTCGAGACAAAGAATCGTATTGATGTGAGTCTTTGACAATGGCGACCAGTCATTCCTGGCAAAGCATTCAGAAAAACGTTAGACGCCGGATAGTTGATGGCGTCTGGCAACCGGGAGAACTTATACCTACTGAAGAACAGCTCGCCGTCGAATTCAAATGCGCGCGCGCCACCATCAATCGAGCATTACGCGGATTGGCCGAAGTAGGACTCCTTGACCGACGCCGAAAGGCGGGTACAAGAGTAACTGTTGAACCTACCCGTTATGCAAAACTCGAGATCAATATCATTCGCTTGGATGTCGAACGTCGGGGGGAAGTTTATCGCCATGCGCTAATCGAACGAAGACGGGCTATCCCAACCGAACTGATACGAACACGAATGAATCTTAACGGTGATGCAAAGCTGCTTTACATTCGAGGTCTGCATCTTGCAGATGAAATTCCATTAATCTACGAAGAACGTTGGGTAAACCTAGCAGTTTCGCCAAATTTGCTGAAAGCTGATTTGAACAAAATCAGTGCCAACGAGTGGCTGGTATGCAACACACCATTTACAAGTGGAGATATTTGGTTTTCAGCTACAAATATTAACTCAAAGGAATCAGTGTTATTTGACACGCAGGAGGGAAGTGCTGCGTTTGTAATAGATAGAACAACATGGCAGGATCAACAATGTGTCACATCTGTTCGAATGATTCATAGGCCTGGGTTTCGGATGAGAACTGAACTTTCATAATATAGATAATTTCAGTGTTACGGATTATTGCAATTGATTTCATTCAAAATCCCGATATATGCAGTTCAGGTGTTGGTTAAGTGCAGTTCACTCAATGTATCGATTGTCGTCAGGTCGTTTTATGTGTGCGCACCGTAATCACGATTCCAGCTCCAATGATGGCTGCGATACCGATGAAGCCAATTGCATCGGGCATTTCTTTCCACAGCACCCATCCCCAGAAACCAGCAAAGATCAGGAAACTGTATTCAAAGACCGTAATGTAAGTTGGCTCGGCAATCTGGTAGCCGCGAATCAGCCCCGAAACCGCAATGAGCGAACCGAGACCTTGCACAACCGTCCAGAACACAAATCTGCCCGTCGGTGCTACCCATCCGGTAAAGAAGAAGGGCGCAGTAAGGATCAAGTCGTCAGGTACCCTGAAGACAGCAAGCGCAATAGTTCCGATAAGACCGAAGACTGCGGTTGCGATAAAGAACCATAGCAAAACCACTACTGTAGATTCATCGGCACAGAGATGGCGGGTTGCCAGTTGTCCGAGTGCGTACAGCATTCCAGCCAGTAAAGGCAGAAGAGAGAAAATATCTAAGTTTGCCGGGTCTGGCTTAAGAACAAGAAGCACTCCGGCAAACCCTACTGCTACGGCTGTGATACGCCAAGGGCCAATTTTAGTGCGAAACATCAACGCCGAAAACAGCAGTAGGAATATCGGTGAGCTGAACAGGGTGGCCCCCGCCTCTGCGATTGGCATCATAGTGAGGGATCCGAAGTAAATCAAAATCGCCCCAGCCGTAAGGACAGACCGGAGCGCAACCGCCCAAATTCGTTGCGGAAGGAATCTCTGTCTCTTGTAAACAAGGTAAACTGAAACAATCGCGCAAGATACGGCTGCGCGGAAAAGATAAAATTGCCACACTCCGCTTTCTTCGGCAATGATACGGATAAAGTTATCGATCAGCCCGATGACCGACATTGCCCCGACAATCATCAGGCATCCGTGAAAGACATTTGATGGTCTGTCTGCTGCCATCAGGTAATCACTAAATTTTTCAATTGGGCGCCTGCTACGATCGTGTTTTGGCTATTTAGAAAATTCTTGCACAAAACCATCCCCTAATCTGATTCAAACCACCACTCCAATTTGTATTTCAAAATTTCAATTGAATATCGAAGTCGGTACAACAAAATCCAAGCAAGTGCTGAATAGGGGTCGAATGGCCGAAACTCGGCAAATTGCAAACAATGCATACAATTAGTCTGAAAAGGTCTGCGAGGACGAGTATCTAAAAGTGGCACTGTATTATTTTGACGAAACCACCGAACTGTGGTCGATTAATTCAGACTGTTCGGGTGGTGGACTTCAAACCCAGCGGACCGATTTCAAATCAACACTCCAAGACTTGAACATGCCCAAACTTTCCGTATTCCAGTAATAGCAGGTCGCGCGTAATCAGCTTGTATCCATATTCTCTGGCAGTTGCAACAAGAATACGATCGGCGCGGGATCCTTCGGAGGATTGCCAGGCAGATAGGCTGATGCAACCAGCACCTCAGGTGGCATCTGTGCCAAAGCGATTCTTGGTAGATTACAAAATTTCTGAAACCAGATATCAGGCTTGAAAGCGAGTGTCATTTCCCCATTGGCGGCAAGCGTTGCAATTTCCCAAGCGGTTATTGGCGAGACGTAAATCGGTGAGTTTCGACTGTGCAAATCGCTCAGTTCACTTGCGCCGGGTTCTCTCAGTATATCGTTGTTTGCCTTCCATATCACAGCACAGGTATCAAGGAGACAGCCGGACACCGCTAACTACTCTGAGGCATTCCATTTCTCACCTGTTGGAGAGGTGAGATCGGTGCCAGGCATCAAGCTTACGGTGCCCATGAGCGTGCGCAAGATATTTTGAGTGAGTGCTATGTCGTTTGTTAGATTGTCGGCGCCCGAGATGTCTCGTTGGTCCTCGGTCTGGGAATGAGAATCATCCGATTCCGACTTTCGAAAGACCAGTTTGCGTCCCTTCATATCCACATCTGCTGATTTGTAGCCAGCATTGAGCCAAGCTTGAGTGATTACGCCGTTGGAGGGATTGTTCGACCACCATGCTCGATGAATGTCGGCTGACGGTGGCAGTCTCGCTTCGATGATTTTTTCAATCTCATCAAATGTCATGGGTACGGAAGACTCCCGCAGTTTACGCAAATGAACTTCCAAAGGAGTGTATTTTGACATTATTCAATTTTATATAGTTACTGTATATATAACTAACTATACACTCATCTCTATACACTCGTCTAACATAGATTGCAACACACGTTTCCGAGCATTCATGCTGATGTCTGCAAGGAATTTCACAACGAATGCTCAGAATGATTGACCACACAATGATCGAGATCACATCGTGAATTTTGATATTGTATATTTTGAGTGTATCAACTTATGGTATTGTATAAAGCGTAACGACTTGTAAAATTACCCATTACATACTTAATATTCTAATTACAGAATTTGGAGGAATTTAATCATGGCAATTCAAAAGTCACGACGTAACTTTCTGAAGACTACCAGTGCTTTTGCCGCTGCGTATTCGATGGGAACGTTTCCTACTCTGGCGCGAGCAGCACGGGAAAAAGAACTCAACATTTACTGTTGGGAAGGATACAACTCGGACGATGTATTAGATCCGTTTCGTCGGGAATTCGACGCTACTGTTCGAGCTGAGGGTCTGACTTCAGACCCAGATGCCGTAAACCGGCTCAGAGCAGGAGAAACCAAAATTTGGGATTTGATCAACGTGAATAACCCATGGGCACGTGAGATGATGTGGCCGGAAGGATTAATTCGAGAGCTTCCTAGAGATCGGTTTGAACCATTTTTCGAAAAAATGATGCCGGCATTTCATCCCCCATATCCGTGGGCGATGGACAAAACTGGTGAGCACTTGCTCGGAGTTACTCAACGATTCGGCCCATTCAATTTTGTCGTGAACACGGACAAGATTTCCCGGGCGATGGCCGAAGATCAGGGGTACAAGTTGTTCCTTGATCCAGCGATGAAGGATCGATACGGAGTTCTGACTTACGACAACTGGAATATCTACCACATGTGTGTTGCCGCGGATGTTCATCCATTCAGGTCGCATACTGCGGATGAAATAACACGTTTCAGCGACATGGCTCGACAGATATTCAATGGCGCAAAGATTTTAACCGACGATCTGGTTGCGATGAATCTGGCTTTGATTAATGGAGAGATCGACGCCTATTTTACTGGTGGGACTTATACCGCTTCACCGGCGCGATTCGATGGACACAACAATGTACGAGGAATTACTCCGAATTCAGGTCCGATGGACGGCAAGGGCGGAATAGTGTGGATTGAGTTAACCTCTGTCGTCAACCATCCTGAAGTATCCCCATTGGCTGAAGAATTTCTTGCCTATATCCAGCGTCCCGATGTGAGCAAAAATGTTGCTTTCGCCGAAGGCACCTACAACCCGGTCACGCAAATGGGTGACTCTGATGTTCTGGGAGCATTCAATGCCGACGAGCTGGATGCGATTCAATGGGATTCTCTGGAAGAGGAAATGGCGCGTTCACAGGATTACGACATTAATCCGGACTATGCGGAAATGTATGATCACTACTCCGCTGCCAAACGAGAACGTGAAAGCTAGTCGACTAGATTCGTTTGTCATTTTCGGAATTTCTTCTGGAGTTCATTCTGTATGGATGAAGGACAACTTGGCATTCTGGCACTACGAGGAATTACAAAAAGTTTTGGTGACTTCACAGCCCTCAATAATGTAGACCTCAATATTTCAGAAGGTGAGTTTTTCACACTGGTTGGGCCTTCCGGCAGTGGCAAGACAACTCTCATTCGTATACTGGTGGGGATGGAATTCCCCACCAGTGGCGAAATCTCCCTCAAAGGCAACATCATCAACGATGTTCCCGCAAACAAACGCCCGACGTGTATGGTGTTTCAGAACCTGGCACTGTTTCCGCACAAGTCGGTTGGGCAGAATGTAGAGTTTGCAATGAAGATTGCGGGGGTGGATTCCACCGTCAGACGCAAGCGGGTAATTGAGTTGCTGGAGCTTTTGCGACTACCGGCAGATTTTTACGGTAAAAACATCAATCAGTGTTCAGGCGGCGAGCAGCAGAGAATTGCCCTTGCTCGCGCGTTGGCGTTTGATCCTGAAATCCTGTTTTTTGACGAGCCACTTTCTGCACTGGATTTCAGACTTCGAAAGACACTTGAGAAAGAACTCAAGGACATTCATCGGGAAACCGGAAAGACGTTCGTCTACATTACCCATTCACTTGAGGAAGCAATGGTGATGAGTGATCGAATCGGAATTCTGAATGAAGGCGAACTAATCCAGATTGGAAGTCCGTATGATATCTACAATCGTCCGAAAAACAAGTTCGTCGCCCAGTTCATGGGAGAAGTGAATACGCTTGAGGTCGAACGTGTGGGCGGTACTCATGTCAAAGAATACTCGATGAACGGCGAGTTTGAGATCGGAGCCAATGCTGAGGATTTTAAATCCGGATTTCTTATCATTCGTCCTGAAGTCATGAAAATCGGACCGGCAGCGGAAACGCTGCCGAATCGGATTCAAGGTGTTTTTTTCAATGATTACGCACTCGGTTCGCGCATTCAGTATCAGGTACGCAGTGCCGATGGGGAATATCACTGGCTGGTTGAACGGTTGCAGGACGACCCATATTTCGGCAAGCGAGGGGAACCTGTGACTATTGGTTGGCGACCGCAGGATTCCATTCTGGTAAATCAGTGAGCCTTTGAAATTGCAGCGATGAAAGCCCTCTCAAATTGGGTCCGTCAGCCTGGATTTTTAACCGCACTGCCGGTTGGAATTTTTCTCTTGATCGGATTTGCGGGTCCTTTGGTACTGGTGGTGCTGTACAGCTTCATGCCACCAAGAACTTTCAAGCTTGGCCAACTGCCAACGCTTGACAACTACATTTCGGTCGTCACACAGAGCTACTATATATCGTTCAGCTGGTCGTTGACGCTTGCAGTCATAACGGTCATCCTGTTATTGATTGTCACTTATCCGGTCGCTTACGGCATGGCGAAATTATTTGGAAAGTGGGCAACGCTCATTACCATTTTGATTGTGCTTCCGTTGTTGATTTCAGAAAACATTCGCTTGTTCGGCTGGGTATTGCTGCTGCTGAAGAATGGAATCATCGATGGGTCTATCCAATTCCTGTTCGGAACGTCAGTATCAGGCATGCTGTATAACGTGCCTGCGATTGTACTGGGATTGGTATACGTGTATCTTCCCTTCATGTTATTTCCATTGGTGATCGGCATGTCCATGGTGCCGGAGTCGTTGAAGGAAGCCGCGTCGGACCTTGGCGCCTCAAGGCTTCAAATTTTCCGCGAAGTTGAACTGCCTCTTTCCATGCCGGGAATTTTGATAGGCTGTTTGTTGGTGTTTATTCTCACTTTGGGATCGTTGGCCGAATCCAAGATACTCGGGGGGCAGGCAGTTGTCATGATTGCCGATGATATTGAATCCGCTTTTACCTTTGCTCAAAACTGGCCGAAAGGGTCAGTCCTGTCAGTATTACTCATCATGATTTCACTGATTATCATCTATTTCCTTTTCCGCAAGATAGATCTGGACCGATTGGTTGGTAGACGTTAAAACGTGAAGAACCATCGTAAAGGCAGAATTTCCCGAGCTCTCATCATCGTCTGGACTGGGAGCATTCTCCTGTTCTTGTATATGCCGATGCTGTCAGTAGTGATGGCTTCGTTTACCAAACAGCGCTATTTTCAGTTTCCGGTCAAAATGTGGGATACGCGATGGTATGAAAAAGCATTTACTTCACTGTCGGTTCGCGATCTTTTCTGGACTTCCATTAGCATTGCGACATTGGTGACGCTGCTGTCGGTGGTGCTGGCATTTTTTGGTGCGCTTGCTTTCGCACGCTATGACTGGAAGGGGCGCAAACTCTATCAGCGCCTAATCCTGCTGCCGATTTTCTTTCCACAGGCAGTACTTGGATTGGCTTTACTGTTGTGGTTTTCTTCGCTTGGAATTACGACAAGCTGGCAGACAGCGGTGTTCGCGCACATGATCTGGATACTGCCGATTGTGACATTGATCATGTCCATTCAGGTATACAGTTTCGATCCGCTGTGGGAGGAGGCGGCCTACGATCTTGGTGCCTCGCGGTTGCAGGTGCTCAGGGAGATCACCTTGCCGATTCTCTCTCCAGGTATCATTTCCGGCGCCATCTTCGCATTTCTGCTTTCCTGGGGAAATTTTCCTCTATCGCTTTTTACAACCGGAGCTGACCAGACAATCCCAGAATGGCTGTATGCAAAAATGGTATCGGGTTACACACCGATGGTGCCGACTCTTGGTTCGCTCACGATGGGTGGGGCTGCCGGAATCCTGCTGATCGCCTTTGTTCTACTGATTGTCTATCGTAAGGTGCGCGGACGCAGCGGATAATCAAATTTCAGAACTTCGGCCTCGGTATTCACGTGGGGAGAGGCCGGTCCAACGTCGGAATGTTCGACTGAATGCACTGAACTCAGAATACCCCAACAAGTAGGCGATTTCGGACAGCGATAGATTTCGTCCTGACTTCGGCGGTTTAGCTTCATAGAGTGTTGATTTCATTGAGTGCCCCTTCGATTTAGGCACTACATTTTAGCCGACCGGCATCCTACTGTGTCAGTCAATCAATCTCGAACGGAACTGAGCTTCGCTCCACCCCATCATCCAGTAGAGTTTCTTTGCCACTTGCGACAGCTGTATCGGAATCGCATAGCGCTGAGCGTTGCGGCGATATTTCACAATACCGTACTGAGCACGCAACAGTGCATTGCGCACCACTTCTGGCGACAGCGCCTTGTACTGCAGCCGGGCTCGATAGCCCAGATGTCGCACACACATCAGCGCCATGAACGAAATCGCAATGTGTGCGTGCACCCGCGCTGGAGTCCAGTGATAGATCGGACGCACTCTCAGATCATGTTTGCTGATGCGGAACGTTTCCTCGACCTGCCACAGGCCATGATTGTCATTATTCAATGACAATCAACAGGCGCCTTCACCGATCACTGCGGTTTTCATGCGGTCATACAAAATCTCCTTCGGAACACCACCGAACCCCTCAAAGGCACGGATGTGCATCCGGACCACAGTCTGAAGCGTCTGGTTGTCACAGAACCGTCCCCAAAGATAACGGCTGTGTCCCAGCACCATGGTGAACAGATAAATGCGCCTGGGCGAATCGGGCTGGTGATAGAAGCGTGCCGCAAAGGTGGCGAAGTCGGTCTGTGCCTGATGGCCGGGCGGCGTCTCAAAACGCACTTCGAACGCGACTTCGCCGCGCGGCCGCACCTGGCGAAGGTAATCCGAAAATATGGTGTAGCTGCCAGGGTAGCCGAGTTCCCGAATCTCGCGCATCAGTCGCGTTGCGGTGAGGGTCGGAAACTGATGGACGCGCTCCAGCAGATACGGCTCGTAGACCGCGAGCTCGAGACCTACGAGCAACCGTCGGTCGAGGTCTGCGCATTAGCCGCTCAACGAACATTTTAGAAATTGAATCTCGCATTCGATATCTGAATTGTCGCGAGGCTTGAATCAACGAAGTGTGTTCCAAAACAGTCATTTGACAATGCCTTCTATTCCACCAGACCAAATTTCGACTTCTTTGCAACAGTTGCTACATGATCTAGAAAAATACGGATGCGCTCGGTTTTCCGTAGATCGGGATGTGTGAGAATCCACAGATCAGTGGCCATCGATTGAATTTCCTTGCCCACTCGAATCAACTGCTCGTCATTTTCGCCGAGATAACAAGGCAATACTGCCAAACCCAACCCAGCTTTGGCGGCAGACAGCATCCCGTAAACCGTGTTCACGCGAATTCGACACCGATCAACAAGGCCCTCTTTCTTGAGCCAACGGTCGAAAGCTGGATATGTCATGCTTTCGTCCAGGCCGATCCAGTCAATAGAGTCCATCACCTCGTTTTCGTCGGTTGTAATGGTCAGCTTCTTCGCCATATAGACTGCTTGTGCAATGGTTCCAATTCTTCGACCAACAAGAGTCTCATCCGGCTTCTCAGTTGGCCGCACAGCTATGTCCGCTTCTCGTTTGGAGAGGCTGAAGACATCGTTTGAAACCACCACCTCGAGTTGGATTTCGGGGTATGCAATACGGAATTCCCGCAGACACGGCGACAGCCAACCAAACAGCAGTGTGTCAGTGGTGGTGATCCTCAGTGTTCCTGCTGGTCGCAAATCCCGACCAGCGATGTGGCGCTCTACCGCCAGGATTTCATTCCTCAACCGTCGCACGAGTGCGGAAACTTCCTCCGCCGCGGCAGTCGCAGTGTAACCGTCACGTGCCCGATCAAAGAACCGTACCCCCATTTTTTTCTCAAGTTTGTTCAGTTTCCGAAATGCAGTCGGATGACTTACATCGAGAACGCGCGCCGCCCCAGAGAGTGTTCCAACGTTGGTAATGGCGTGCACCAGACACATTTCATCCCATGTAAGCAGGTTGTACATTATTGCAAGGTCTCCTTTCATTAATGCCATATTGCATTGCAATTTCGGATAGCATATATTACTCCAGAAACATTGTCAAAAGTGAGAGAGATTCCTACATGCATGCTTTGATCGTCCATTGTCATCCAGAGCCGGATTCGTTCAATTCGGCATTGACGGAGGTGACCACGACTACCTTGCGACAGCAGGGGTTTTCCGTCGAAATTTCCGATCTGTACCGTGAAGACTTCGATCCTCGCGAACGTTCAGATCACTACAAGAATCGCAAAAATCGCGGCGTTTTCTCGCCCTTGGATGAGCAGAGATATGCCTTTAGAACTAACACGCTGCCTCAAGAGATCCAAAAGGAAATTGCTCGGCTGGAACGTGCAGACTTGGTGGTTTTTCAGTTTCCGATTTGGTGGCACAGTCATCCGGCTATGCTAAAGGGATGGTTTGACAGGGTTTTTGTGAATGGAGGTCTCTACACTAGCGCAATGCGATACGACCGCGGTTATTTTTACGGCAAGAAGGCGGTGTGTTCCGTTACGACTGGAGCCCCTGAAATCGCATTTGGCCCTGGTTCCCGTGGCGGGGATATTGATAAGATTCTTTGGTCAACTCAATACTCTCTTCATTACATGGGCTTCCATGTTTTGCCGCCCTTCGTAGCCTTTGGCATCCAAGGACACGGCTTTTGCTACACAGATGAAGTCAACAATGACCGGCAGATGAGCTTGTATCAGGAGAATTGGAAGGAGCGGTTGAATACTTTAGATCAAGGCACGCCGCTTACGTTTCAGACTTGGGATGATTGGGATGAAGATGGCCGTGCAAAGTCAGCTTAAACCAGGGCTGCGCACAGTCTTGGTCGAAAAGGATCGCCCTCAGTCGCAATGGCTGATCACATTAGCCTGCATTACCTAGATGGACCGGGAGTTTTCACCAGTTGAAAGAACCGTTTGAGGCCTCTCACACTGGTATCGTAGGTCGAACCGGGCCTTGACGTGACTCGGATTGGGGATATCCACTGGGAGGCGGCGAGAAACGGCCTCTCCTGACTTCGGCGGTTTAGCTTCATAGACTGTTGATTTCATTGAGTGCCCCCTTCGATTTAGGCACTACAGCGAACTTTACAGAACAAATCCACTAAACATGCGGGGCTCAGACGGTAGAATCGCTAAAATGTCCTATGAACCGCCGAAGTCAAGATCAAATTTCAAAACTTCGGCCTCGGTATTCTCGTGGGGAGAGGCCGGTCCAGCGTCGGAATGCCCGACTGAATGCACTGAGCTCAGAATACCCCAACAAGTAGGCGATTTCGGACAACGATAGATTTCGTTGTTTGAAATACATTTCAGCTAGACTTTTTCTAGTCTCTTCCACCAAGTCGGTGTAGGAAAGTCCTTCCCAGGCAAGGCTGCGTTGAATCGCGCCAGTGCTCATGAATATACTCTCAGCAACCAGTTCAAGAGAAGGATAGCCGTCCGCCAACTTGATTCGAATAATATTGCGAATGCGGTCTGTTAAATTTTGCGTGAACGGAGTATTGGTGTGAAGGGACTCAAGACAGGTTCGAGTGAGTGACATCAGCTTCAGATCGCTGTTTGGCATTTTGTTTTCGAGAACTGCAGGGTTGAAAACGATCGCATTGAATTTTTGGCTGAAAAACACGGGGGCGTCGAATGCTTTTTCGTGTTCGCTGCTGTTTTCAGGTTTTGGGTGCTCAAAATAGATTTCTTCTGGTTGCCAGTTTGTACCTGCACCTTCACGAATCACGTTTAAGAACATTCCGAGGGATAATTCGGCGTCTTGTCTGCGTTCCACAATTTGCGGGTCGCGTACCTGATACTCCAGATTGCAATAGCCATTGCTGGCGGAAGCCAGTCGCATCATGGAGCATTGCTGGTGGTATCGGAATAGATCAATGAGATTGTCAAGCGCATTGCCCAAGGTTGGAGAGGAAATAGCCGCATAGCCCCAAAGTCCAAGATCATTGGGTTGAAATTGGTTGCCGAACCACAATCCGAAGTTGTCGTTCCGGGTGTTCTCGGAAGCTGATTCAAATAAGCCACAGAAAGACTTTAGCGACATACCTTCGGTCGGATTGCCGATGCACTTCTGGTCTACCCCTGCTTCACCAAATACCCGGTCTACATCGCCTCCATGTTGATTGATGAATTCATCAACTCCAGTAGCTGCTGGTGCCAGTACATGGGGGACTGGTTCGGCATCATAATCAGACTGAGGAAATGCCCCCGAATTCTGAAATTCGTACACTGATTCAAAGTTCATTTTGATTTGCAATTCCGTTAGTATCGAAGTCTGCATTCCTAAGAATGCACCAATCCGCTCCAATTTGCAAGATTTGGTGTTCAGTGGATCCCATATCCTCGTGCGTAGTTTTCTTTACTGCGCTCCCCAATCCGATTGAAGTAAAAACTTCGTCAATCAAAATTTTATCTACATACATGCTTGAAGTTCACACTTAATACCATTTCTTGCAAAACTCAATAAATGTATATTTCTGCAAAGGAAATCAGTTTCGTGCAATTCACAATTCGTCAAATTCTTTCATGGTACTGTATAGTAATGCGCGTCAGTTTGAGAGTTCATTGTTAGGGGGAGGTGATCTCATGTCAATTCTGCATTCACAACAAACACAAGCTCTCATAAACCGGCTTGTCGGTGATGAAAACAATTTGCCTTCGCTTGAAGCCAAACAGTTTACTGAGTTCGTTCGTCACTATTTTCACGGGGTTCCGTACGAGGATCTGAGTGAACGAGACCTATTCGATCTGAGAGGTGCGGCCCTTGCGCATCGGGAATTGGGTAGAGTACGCAAACAGGGTGAATCGAAAATTCGCATCTACACCCCGGACGTAGAAAGGGATGGCTGGCGGTCGAAGCATGCGGTTCTTGAAGTGGTTACATTTGACAGACCGTTTTTAGTTGACTCCATCACTATGGTTTTGAAGGAGATGGGACTAAGAAATCACTTGGCGGTACACCCGGTATTTGCCGTCAAAAGAAATTCTAAAGGCGAAATTGAGAAAATCGCCAGCCCTTTGAATGCAGATTTTCTGGATGGGGAGTTTGAATCGTTTCTTCATTTTCAATTCGTCAAGCCATCTGGCGCGGATGAGATAAGTACTCTCAGGGCTCGGTTGCTGCAGACTCTCCAGATTATTGAATCGGCTGTAACGGATTGGCCAGTGATGCGAAAACGAGTCAGGGAGGCAGCTGGAAATCTAGAACAGGAAATGAAACGCTCCAAAAATTCGGCCATGGAAGACCACGTTGAATTCTGTGATTGGATGAAGAGTGGAAATTTCACATTTCTCGGTTACTGTGCATTCAAGAACTCAAAGTCGGGCAAGATGCAATTTGACGAAAAGTCCAGACTTGGCGTGTTGCGGAACATAGATGATATTGGCGAAGTATTTCCAGTTGCCCAATTCAGTTCTGATGAACGAGAACAATTACTCACCATCACCAAAGCAAATACGCGCGCCCCGATTCATCGCGCATCCTATATGGATTTGATCACGATCCCGAAGTATTCATCAAGCGGAAAGTGTACTGGACTCCGCGTGCTAGTTGGGCTCTTCAGTTCGACTGCATACAATGGCAGTGCCAACCTAATCCCTTTACTCAGAGTCAAGATTAAGAAAGTCCTTCAAAGAAGCAGGTTTTCGGAAACGACGCACAGCATTCGAGCACTGACGAACATCATTGACAATTATCCTCGCGACATGCTGTTTCGCGTTTCTGTTGACGAATTGTTTGAGGATGTCGCTGGTACTCTGGAACTGCAAGAACGTCAACGCATCAAAGTTTTTTTAAGGCGGGAACAATACGGTCGATTTTATTCGTCGATCGTATATGTTCCACAGGAACTGTTCAATCGAACTTTGCGAGTAAAAATTGGGGAAATTCTAATGGAATCCCTGCAAGGTAAATCTTCGGATTTCCTTTCCACCTTTTCCGAGTCAGTGCTAGCGCGTATTACCTATACAATTCATGTCGATCAAGACTCTGTTCCCAAAAGGGAATTGGCGGAGATTCAGCAACTCGTTGAAGATGCCGCGATTACTTGGGAGGATTCGCTATACAAGGCAACAATCGGACGTTATGGCGAAGAGTTGGGCACCCAGTACTTTAAGAACTACGAAAATTCTTTTAGTGCCAGTTTTCAGGAAGACTATTCTCCGTGGACGGCTGCGGCGGATTTTGAACGATTTGTTAGATTGAGAGAGGAAGAGCTCATCGTATCCTTTTTTCGTCCTTTAAGCGAAGCAAGCGAAGAGAAAGTTCATCTGAAGGTGTACTGTTACGGGAAACAGATTTCCCCGTCAGACGCATTGCCGTATCTCGAAAATATGGGACTGCACGTAATCGAAGAAAGGCCGTATGAAGTCAGACCAAAATCCGGTGAATCTCTCTGGGTACACGACTTCACGGTTGTGCATTCGAAAGGGGATCATCTGGACCCAGACCAGCAGCGTGCGACTTTCGAAGAAGCGTTCCGACGAATCTGGTGCGGGGACGCGGAGAATGACGGGTTCAATCGTCTAGTGCTGACGGCAAATTTAGCATGGAGACAGGTAATTATTTTGCGAGCGTACAGTCGCTATCTCAAACAGATCGGAAATCCATTCAGTGATTCCTATATTACTGAAACCCTCACTCGACATGTTGAAATGACTGTCAGGTTGGTCGAGTATTTCCAGATACTGTTTGATCCATCTTCAGATTTGACGGACAGTCAACACAATCAGATTTTGGATCAACTCAAGGGCTATCTGGATGAAATTACGAGTCTGGATGAAGACGTCATGATGCGCAATTTTATGAATGTGATTTCATCTACGATTCGGACGAATTTCTACCGCACTGACGAGAGTGGTCAACCGCTGAGCTATTTGTCGTTCAAGATCGACGCATCCAACATTCTGAAAATGCCGGATCCCAGACCGAAATACGAAATATTCGTTTACTCAACTCGTACTGAAGCTGTTCATCTGCGCGGTGGCAAGGTCGCGCGTGGTGGACTACGATGGTCAGACCGCAGGGAAGATTTTCGCACCGAGGTGCTTGGACTGGTGAAAGCACAAATAGTGAAGAACGCAGTGATTGTTCCGGTCGGTTCAAAAGGTGGTTTTGTTATCAAACAACCACCACCAAAAGGTAAAACGTTGCTTGATGAGGCCATCTACTGTTATTCGACATTCATCCGCGGCATGCTGGATATCACGGACAATATCGTCGACAACGAGATAGTAAGCCCGCCAGACGTTAAGTGTTACGACGAGAGCGATCCATATCTGGTTGTTGCCGCAGACAAAGGTACAGCAACCTTTTCTGACATTGCCAACGGACTAGCGGACGAATACGGTTTCTGGCTCGGTGATGCGTTCGCGTCCGGTGGTTCTGTCGGTTATGATCACAAAGGAATGGGGATTACCGCCCGTGGCGCGTGGGAATCGGTCAAGCGTCATTTCCGTGAACTTGGCACCGACATTCAGACCACTGACTTTACAGTAATTGGAATCGGTGACATGAGTGGCGATGTATTCGGAAACGGAATGCTGTTGTCCCGTCATATCAAACTGGTTGGTGCGTTCAATCACATTGAAATCTTCATTGACCCAAATCCAGACGCGGCAGTCAGTTACGAAGAACGTAAACGTCTATTTGACAATCCAGGACTGACTTGGAAGGACTACAACAAGAAACTGATTTCAAAGGGGGGTGGGGTTTTCGATCGAACTGCTAAGGCGATTAACATTTCTCCTGAAGTTAAAAAGAGATTGCACATCAGCGAGAGCAAACTCGCCCCGACTGAATTGCTGAATGCCATGCTCAAGGCTCCGATTGATCTTTTATGGAATGGTGGCATTGGAACCTACGTAAAAGCGACATTGGAATCACATGCAGATGCAGCAAACCGTTCGAATGATCTAATTCGAGTAAATGGCAGCGATCTTGGCTGCAAAGTTGTCGGAGAAGGCGGAAATCTTGGCATGACCCAGCTTGGGAGGGTTGAGTACTGCTTGAACGGCGGCCGTTGTTACACTGACTTCATTGACAACTCCGGCGGCGTCGATTGCTCCGACCATGAAGTCAATATCAAGATCTTGTTGAATCAGATTGTGAACAACGGTGAGATGACCATGAAGCAACGGGAACAGATACTGAAAAACATGACCGATGAAGTCGCAAGTTTGGTTCTTACTGACAATTACCAACAAAGCCAAGCATTAAGTTTGGTCAATGCGAATTCAAAAAATCTGTTGCGGGAACACGTTCGTTTCATTCGAGAGTTGGAGTCATCTGGGGACTTGGATCGACAAATTGAATTTCTGCCCGACAGGGATGAATTGAAACGGCGAGAATCAGAAGGAATCGGGCTTAAGTTTCCGGAACTGTCAGTACTGCTCGCGTATTCCAAAATGACACTATACCAAACTTTACTCGCATCCGATTTTCCAGAGGATCCATTCCTGATCAAAGAACTAGACGAATATTTCCCAGAGAGATTGGCACGGGATTTCAAAGAGGAGATTCACAAACACCGTCTGAAACGGGAAATTGTTGCTACTTATGTGACGAACAACATGATCAATCGTGTCGGACCCACATTTGCCTTGCGTATGCAGCAATTTACTAGTGCCGACAGTTGTGATGTTACCAGGGCATATTGTGCGGCGAGAGAGATTTTCCAGATGCAGGATGTCTGGAAAGCAATAGAAGACCTCGACAATAAGGTTGCCGCACAAACCCAGATGACAATGCTTTCATTTGCTGGAGGACTGTTGGAGCGAGCAACATTATGGCTTCTCCGTCACCGTAGTCTTCCGATCGATGTTGAAGGAACGGTGAACTATTTCAAGGGTGAGATTAGCAAACTTTCCAAAGAACTATCGAAGGCATTGACAGATCAGTACATCCAACCACTGAATGAACAAGTTCGGGAGTTGATGGATGGTCAAGTTCCGGAGCCACTCGCTCAACAGATCTCGGAGTTTATTCCTCTTTCAACCGCGTTTGACATTGTTGAAATCATAAAGAATTCAAAAAAACCGATGTTATTTGTCGCACGGGTGTATTTTGATGTTGGGGCACGTTTGGATTTGATGTGGATTCGTCAGAGGGTGTCAATGCTTCCAATAGAAAACCACTGGCACAGCCTTGCTAAATCAAGGCTGAGCGATGATATTCACGCTCACCAGTATGCAATTGCCAGCGATGTCGTACGGGAGGCGAAAACGAGAGACCCTGCTGAAGCGGTATCGGAGTGGATGGATTCCAACAACAATGGCTGTCGTATGCTGACCAATATCATTTCCGACATGAAGTCTATCAGCAATATCGATTTTGCTACACTTTCGGTTGCTATCAGCGAGGTTCACCTACTCGGAAGAGCTTCTGAATAGTTACGATTCAAGGGGCTGGTCGTTGCCTCTGAGAGTCATGAAGCAGCCGCTAATCCTTTCAGTAAATACCTGGTAAATTCGGTTTCTACGTAATTCTTGCTGTGAATTAGGTTGATTCGCAGTTGTGTGAACTCCGTCAGGCCATCAAGTTGCTTGAATATCGGTTCTGCCCAATCTGAGATAAGCAATGCTCTGAAGTCAAAAGATTGAGTTGGATTGTCAAGAATCATTCATTTGGCAGCAAATAGAATTTACTCTACAAGGCGAAGTGCCGTACGGAGACAGCTGAATTCTAGCCAAATGACAACTTACTTACATCCAACACCAGTATTTCAGGCGAATCGGGTAATCGATCGAGCTCAATGGGCAGGAAGCGTCTTTGCGAACTACGCTCGTGAAGATATTCTACGAATTGCTAAAGCGGCTGCTGATCTGGGTGAGGCGACTGCTAGAAAGTATGCAGACTGGGCAGTGGCTGAAACTGGATTCGGCAATGCCGATCACAAGGAAATCAAAAATCGGATGTGCAGTGAGGGGATATTCGAGTATTACAAGGATCAGAATTTTACCAGCCACCGAGTTGACCATCAACGACAGGTAGTCGAAATTCCTCGTCCTGCAGGAGTTGTTTTTGCTTTGACTCCTTCTACCAATCCGGTTTGCTCGGTTTTCTTCAAGGTATTACTCGCCTTGATGACCCGAAATTCGATTGTAATAAGTCCGCACCCAGCAGCGAAAGAGTGCTGCACAGATGCCGCACTTAAGCTTGCCGAGGCTGTTGAGAAGGCAGGCGCACCGGATGGTGTTGTTCAAGTCATTGAGAATCCGACCTTGGAAGTCATCCACGCGGTAATGAGTTCTGAACGAGTTGATGTGATACTGGCCACAGGCGGCTCTCCAATGGTCCGGGCTGCGTACAGTTCAGGTAATCCTGCACTCGGTGTCGGTCCGGGCAACTGTCCGGCATTTGTCGATGAATCCGCCGATATCGAACATGCTGCAAAGTGCATTTCGGACAGTAAGGCGTTTGACAACAGTGTTTTGTGTACCAATGAATCTGCCGTAATTGCACATAAATCAATCAGCGACGCACTGATTGTGGCGTTACAAAAAAATGGATGTTATCTGTGCAGTGATGAGGAGCGCGACCGCCTGGCGGATGTGCTGTTTCCGGAAGGTGCATTTGATACAGCTGTCATCGGCCAGTCTGCTGAATGGATTGCGGAACGGGCTAGAATTCGAGTCCCAGCCAAAACGAGAGTTCTATTGACGCCTATCGAACGAATTGGTGATGATTATGTATTGAGCCGGGAAAAGCTCTGTCCGGTTTTGGGGTTTTATACGGTTTCCAATCGAGATGCAGCGTTCAAAGCGTGCAGTGCAATGGTTCGTCGAATGGGAAGCGGGCATTCAGCAGCCATTCACTGTAAGGACCAGAAAGTGATACTTGAATTCGGAGCTCATCTCAATGTCCTGAGAACTCCAGTGAATGCGCCGTGCAGTACCGGCGCTTCGGGATTTGATACGAATCTATCTCCCACGATGACTGTCGGCACCGGATTTTTCGGCAGAAGCTCAGTCGGAGAGAACGTTGGACCGCAGCATCTGGTGCAGTGGTCGAAGGTTGCTTATAGCAAGGATGAAACTGTCGACATGAGAGAGTTCGACAACCTCGTATTGCCTACAGTACGACCCTATAGTCGGGATGATGGGCCGATCGACTACTCATTTTCCAGTGGAATTGAATCCAACGGTTCATCAGCACAGTCGAGTTCTGAAAGCGTTGATGGAGCTGTTGGGCGAAACTTACGAGATGAAATTCACCGCATCATACTTGAGGAGATCAAATCGTTACAACTTGTGAGTGAGTCACGGCACTAATGGCTGACATTCGTTCCTATATTTTCATCGATCAACTTCAGCCTAAAACCATGTGCTATCTGGGAAGTTGGATTCGTGGATACTTGCCGAAAACTAACATGGCGGCAATGGTAATAGAAGTTGTTCCAGGGCTACACATTGAAAGAATAACGGATATCGCATTGAAGAGTGTCGATGTAAAGCCTGGAATTTTGGTAGTAGAACGTCAATTCGGCTATCTGGAATTCCACTCGCATTCAACCGCCGACGTTGTCGCAGGGGGAGAGGCGGTAATGGAAACTCTCAATGCAAATGCTAGTGATGCCTTACCGCCGGAAATTCTTGCGTCAACCATTGTGAAGCGAGTCGATGACTACCATGCATTCTTGATCAATCGAAACAAACTTGGCTCTATGGTATTGCCTGGCGAATCGCTTTTCGTCCTTGAGATGCAACCTGCCTCATACAGTATATTGGCTACGAATGAAGCGGAGAAGGCGGCGGATGTCAAGGTCGTTGACTATCGAATGATCGGTGCAACGGGTCGGGTCTATCTGAGCGGTTCGGAGAGCGATGTACGTTCCGCAGCTCGAGCTGCGGAAGAAGCATTGGAAGCAAGGATGTAGAGACAAATGAGCGGCAATACTTTTTCCAGTGACCAGATTCGCGCGGTTGTACGAGAGGCTCTACTTGAAGCGCTTCCAGGCGTTACAAATAGCAACCGTCACCAAAAGCAAATGCCGAATTGCCCGCTGATGAAGCAAATTCTCGAAGCCATTGCGTCAAACTGTAAATCAGTCATAGTCGTGGATGTGGAAACGGACCGCAAGTTTAACGAATTTTTAAAGAATTTCGCCAAGTGCCTTCATGATCAAGATGTCGAAGCACTGATTCTTTCCAATCGACTGAAATTCGAACTTAAGAATTTCGAAAAGCAAAGAAGTCAAAATCTTCATGTAAGCTCGCACAAGAGCAGTCACCAGAGTCAAGATAACAATGACGGGCAGAGCAATGGGCGCTTGGACTCTGGAGTGTTGACTGAATCAAAAGTACTGGCGATGGCAAAAACGAATCAGTGCATTGAAATCGGCAGTAAGGTCGTCTTGACTCCGCTAGCCAAGGATCGAGCGCGCAAAGTCGGACTAAAAATAGTGAGGCAGTAGATAGTCATGAAAGTTGGAACTGTAATTGGAAAAATATGGGCTACTCGCAAATTGGACGAGTTGCCAAACGGAGCGCTGTTGGAGATTGATCTGATTGACAACGGCGAGAACCCAGAAAGAATTCTGGCCTTTGACCCACTCGGAGCAGGCTCGGGCGAACGTGTACTCGTTACGCAAGGTTCTGTAGCCAAGGGGTGGTTCAAGTCTGGAAACGCCGTAATTGATGCCTTGGTTATCGGAATAGTTGACGATACCTCAGACAACGGCAACTAATTTAACTGTCATATTAATTTTCAGGAGAAAATCATGTCAAATGCAATTGGATTTATTGAAACTCGAGGCTACGTAGCCGCGTTCACTGCCGCAGATGCGATGGTGAAAGCTGCCAATGTTGAAATTATTACTCGTGAACAGGTTGGTGCTGGACTGGTATCAGTGCTGGTGAGAGGCGATGTTGGTGCTGTGAAGGCGGCAACTGAAGCTGGATCTGAAGCTGCCGGTTCCGTGGGGGAAGTGATTTCCGTACACGTAATTCCTCGTCCGCATGCGGATGTTGTTAACAAATTTGATGTAGCTGCTGGTAAGTAGAAATTTTCACAGCTTTAGACTTCTCTGATGATCTGCAAACTGACTTGCCACAGTGCTAGACTGCTACAGTTGAAGGTAATCGACTATGGCTGATTTGCGAGTCTATCTGCAGATTGAGAATCTTCAGACGCAATTTGCTGCCTATATGGCAACTGCATTGCGGGCGAGAGGCTATGTACCTTTACAAGGCATGCATTCGCTCATAATCGAAATTTCGCCTGCGCTTGCCATACACAGAGTCATTGATCTTGCATTGAAGTCTGTGCCTGGAATTGAACCGGGGATTCTGTATGTAGAACGTCAGTTCGGCATTCTGGAATTACACAGTGCAAATATGGAAGATCTGGAAGAGGCTGGCAATGCGATTCTTGACGGGTTTAGCCTTAAGGCGGAAGATCGCCTGAAACCGCGAATTCTGTATTCAGATTTAGTGGAGGAGGTTGTTGACCAGCACTCGGTGATCATCAATCGCCAGAGAGACGCGTCTATGATTCTGCCCGGCGAGTCGCTCTTACTGCTCGAGACTGCGCCGGCACTGTTCGCGGCAGCAGCAGCGAATGAAGCAGAAAAAGCCGTTCCGGAAAATGTCCTGGTTGACTGTCAAATGTTCGGCGTTTCGGGAAGGGTATTTATTTCGGGCGATGAGAAAAATACCCAAAAGGCACTGAGTCATGTACTTGAGGTGATAGAGAACATTCCCGGTCGAGAACACTAATGGAGCTGAATTCTTTCAAGAGTATGTCTAATGCCGTGAATGCGATTGCATTTCCGGCATTGAGAGTTGCGGAATCAACTACTTTTTAAGTACTTCAGGCCAATTCGCCTCGGCCCGTTCAATGTTTCCGGGGATGTCTTTGCTCCACGTCCTACGTACGCTTCGACTGAAGTTCAGATAGAGTCGATCGTCCACGATGGACCATGCATCGGGGTCAGTTTTGGCAGTGTAGTTGTTGGATACTGCCCATGCACAATAACCTCCATAGCGTGGTGCCCATCTTTCTGGGTCGGACTCGAATAGGTCGCGGTTTTCGTTACTGGCGAAACGCCAATTGGCTCCGTTCCATTGCACTGCATAGCTGCTATCACCTTTGACGGGTTTCTGTTCCTTGTGATAAGCAACAGCATCATACCCGTTGATTGCGAACTCTCCCCTGCCGGTAAATACGGGTGGTTCTGCAGCGAAGGCTTGCGTGGTGATCATCAGCAAACCTATTACAATCAGAACGGGTTGTGAAATTCTGGTAAAAATGTCCATATAGCTCTCCTGTCGAATCTATCGCATTACGCTGGATTTGCAAGTTCCCGAGTCAAATTACACATTTTAGTGGAAATCAGAATTCGCTTTCATTCAGAAAATCAGCTTGGAATTTTCCGACTAATTCGCGAATGAATTGTGGAATTTACACACAAGACAGTCTGACTGGGACTGTCCGTCCGCTCAGGCTGCTGGCTTAAGAACTACGCGTGTCCGGGCTCTCCATTTGTGGGCAGTCCAAACTTCGAAAACCTACCACACAACGATTGGCGCACTTCTTTTATGCCGGTTTTGCCTCGGTCGATTTGGTTTGTTTTAGTGTGCTTGGCCTATTTTGAAAGGACATCAGGCCAGTTGCTGTCTGCAATCTCGATGTAGCCTGGTATATCTTTAGCCCACTTTTTTCTTACTCTCAGACTGAAGTTCAGGTAGAGTCGATCTTCAAATACCGTCCAAGCTCTTGGATCAGTCGGTGCTAACGCATCATTGGCCACTGCATATGCGCAGTATCCTCCATAGCGAGGCGCCCATCGTTCGGGGTCCGATTTAAAAAGGTCACGATTTTCAGCAGAAGCAAAATGCCAGACAGCGCCTTTCCACTCCGTCGAAAATTCGCTGTTGCCCTTTACAGGACGTTGTTCAAGGTGATAGGAGACGGGGTCGTAAGCTCCGATAGCAATGCCTAGTTTACCAGTAAAAACATAGTCTTTCTCATCAGCTACCGCATTGGATGCAATAATCAGAAAACTTAAGAAAACAGTTGCAAGAGTCGAAATTCGGAAAAAAGTAGACAATGTAAAACTCCATTAAATTTCTATAGATCGGTTATTAATGCTGTAGACAAAGTCTAGACGCTTTAGTTTCACATTCTGCTTTCGGCAGTTGCAAATTTTTCAAATTACGACAAAATTATTCGATTCTGATCAATCGCTGAATTTCGACAGATAGGCCTCACACAATCCAACGGTTTCGGCGGTGTACGGTAAACCCATAGATTGGGCAAGTTCCGTTTCGGAGTGTGATCCAATCCATGCAACCAGAAGCAGGCGACGAAGCATGACGAATGTGGGGATTTCATGCTCGTCTTCCTCCGACAAGTCCATGACTGAGCGATAACCTCGCACCCATGCCTCAATCAGATCAGGTACATCCTCTCTTGCCTCGAAAAAGCTGAGTGCAGTTGCACAGTCATACATGAACCAGCTGAATCCACAGTCATCGAAATCTATTACTTTAGTTACATCTCCTTCAATCAGTAAATTAGCGAGTCGAATGTCGCAGTGAACGAGTCCCCATCTACGCGAGTGCTGCCCAAAAATCCGTAACTTGGACTCGATTAAATCTGCAGTTTTGCCGAACAGCTGTTCTCTTTCGAGATTCATTCCCATGCCGTCCTGCCATCTCCCCCAGTGAGGCTTGCTGCCAAGACTTGTTTCAAAATTCCATGTATAGCGTTCAAACCAGGAAGGGCGTTGCCAAGTCATTGAGTGCTGATGCATTTGTGCGGAAACTTTCCCAAGCAGCTCAAATGGGCCAAGTAAATTTTCTTCGGGTGGTTCTACGCCCAATTCCCAATCGAACATGACAACGTGTCGAGCGCCATCCGGCATTCCTTTCGCATGTATCAACTGAATGTTCTGATCATCTCTTCCAGGCACGATTGTCGGTGTGATTACCCCAGCATCTTCACGCAAGGCATCTGTCCACGCATGTTCTGAAGCGATCGCTGTTTTAGAGTGATACCCTTCTCGGTGTACTCGTAGAGCCCACTTCTTACCACTGACAGGATCTTCTACACGATAAGTTGCATTTTCTGAAATATTGATGAGTTCAACCCCAACATCATCCGGCAAGTCATAAAACGGAATAGCGTTCTGCGCGACCTGTCGTAGCAAGGTAAGTTGTTGTTCATGGGGTAAATCATCAAATTTTGGCATTGCTTTCTCCTGTTCTGCTGTTATGCAGCGTTAGCCATCTCCCGTTTCACTTGTTGATTCGAGTCTGCGGATTTTCTTGCAGAAATTCCCTGAAAGGCAGATGCCCGCGCTTGTCCCAAAGCGGTATCGAGTCGGTTCAAAATGTCGTCGCAGAGCGCCTTGTCAACTAGAATTCCCGGCTTGAACTGCAACACCTTGGGGTCCAGGGAAGAGAATATAGCCCACACACCGTTGCGGAACAATGCTTTCATAACATGAATCGCGCCTTCCGGGTGACTGAATTCCAATCCAATTACAACACCTCTCTGGCGAATGCCAACAAAAAAGTCAGGGTAAGTATTCCGAAGCTGCTCTAGTCCGTTGCGTATGTATTGTGCAATGTAGTGCACCATGGAACGCACTTCAGGCCGATTGGAAATCTCAAGAACCTTGGCTGCTGCAATACAGCCAAGCTCAGCGCCGCCAAATGTAGACATGTGTCCCCAACCGTCTTCCTTCAGCCACGCTCCGGCCCGCTCACTGACCACGACTGCACCAATCGGATAAATTCCACCCGATAGTCCTTTTCCAGTTACCAATATATCGGGTATGACTCCATATGTGTCAATCCCCCAAATTTCGCCGCATCGCATTAAGCCGGTCTGTACTTCATCAGCGATGAACAGTGTGTCGACTCTTTCACAGGCCGCCTTTATTGCACTCAGGTACCCGTGATTTGGCATGGGAAACCCATAAGTTGCAGGAATCGTCTCTATAATTACGCAAGCTGCGTCACCCACTCGAATTTCGCGCTCAATCGCCTCAAGATCGTTGAACGGAACTTTGACAACCTCCTCCTTCGATGAATCACTTAGAAACAGTTTGGAAAATCGATCATCACCGACTTGAACTGCGAGTCCGGTATGACCGTGGTAGCAATGATCAATGCAAATTAATTTACGTCTTTGGGTGGCGTGGCGCGCACACTTCAGTGCAATGTCGATTGCTTCGCCGCCGCCTGATGCGAAGATTGTATACTGCAATCCTTCGGGAGTACACTCAGCCAGCATCTGCGCGACATGCGTTCGCATTAACGAAGGAAAGTGGTGATTGCCGATGTCGAAATATTTCATTCCATCCTTTACTGCCGCCACGACTTCGGGGTTGCGATGTCCGAGATTGTATGTGCCTCCGTTCAGGTGAACATCAATCAGACGTTTTCCATCCATATCATACAGATAGTAGCCTTCCCGTCGATCGATCACCAAGTCTACTCCGAAATTTTGCCAGTCGGTAGTTTTGCCTGGATTCCAGTATTCTTTAGTGCGTTCTAAAAATTCCTGCTTAGTTTCTTTCATGTAATTCTCCTGTGCCCCAATACGGACAGGGATTTGGTTTCTTACACGCTCAATTTATTTGACTAAATCAAAAAAAACTTGACAGTTGATATCGAATTGTTGATAACGCACCGAAAATGCGAAATTGTTGCATTGTTGATTCAGAAATCAGTACATTATCCGAACCTATTTAAACATCAATCGAACAAAACGAGGTAAATGAGTCATGCTTACATCAGTAGAAGGCAGATCGGTCATAGTGACGGGGTCCAGTAAAGGAATTGGAAAGGGCATTGCTACGGTATTTGCCAATCAGGGTGCACGGGTGTTAATTGTTGCACGCGGGCTCTCTGATGCCGAAGCTACGGCAGCGGAAATCAGAGAGTCAGGGGGTACGGCATCTGCATTCTCGGCAGATGTAACGAAATCTGAGGAATTGGATGCTATGGCAGCAGCTGCGACTGAACGCCATGGCGGGATCGATGTGCTGTGTTGCAATGCCGGGATATTTCCTCAGAGTCATTTGGAAAACATGTCTAGCGACGAGTGGGACCTTGTGCTTGGAACAAACCTGAAAGGAACATTTCTTGCAATAAAGAGTTGTTTGCCGCATCTCAAGAAGAGCAGTTGTGGTCGAATCATCTTGACATCTTCGATTACCGGTCCCATAACCGGATATCCAGGCTGGACGCACTATGGTGCAAGTAAATCGGGTCAACTGGGATTTATGAAAACCGCTTGCATGGAAATCGCCAAGTACGGAATCACGATAAATGCAGTAATGCCGGGCAACATCGTAACGGAGGGACTAATGGGTCTTGGAGAGGATTACCTTGAGACTATGGCGGCATCAATTCCATTGAAGCGTCTGGGATCAGTGGCGGATATAGGAAACGCTGCATTGTTTTTTGCATCTGACGAGGCGGGTTACATAACCGGCCAGACAATTGTTGTAGACGGGGGACAGACGATTCCAGAGTCAGTCGAGGCACTTGAAGAGGCATAGACTATTAATAATGGAAAAAGATAGTCGGAGCTGCTGAACGCCATTTCGACTAGAGTCTAGAATTTGTAATTGATTTCTAGGCAAAAAGCAGTTATCAATGTGCAATCGATGCTTGTACCTGAATTTTCAATTCAAGCAGTATGATGGGCGACATCGGCTCCGTACGCATCGTCAGTCTAGGCGAAGTTTCCTATTTGGAATCTCAGACGCTCTATCACTCAGTTGCACAATGCATGACAGAAAATTCTCCGGACACGATCATTCTATGTCGTCCCAGGGAGTCGTATTTTTGTATTGGTTATCACCAAAATAGCGTTCACGTGCTAGACAATGCCGCACGTATGCGATTGGGTTTTCCCGTTATGCGCAGACAGCTCGGTGGCGGAGTAACCTATCTTGACAGTCAACAACTTTTTTACCAGTGTATATTTCACCGGAGCCGGAGTCCGGCTATTCCTTCGCAGGTCTACAAGGTGCGATTGGAGGCGCCGATCAAGGCGTTGCAAAAATTGGGTTTGGATGCTGAACTTCTCTATGTAAATGAGATAGAAATTTCCGGTAAACGAATCGCAGGTATTGGCGGAGGCTTGATTGGAGAAGCCAGCGTTGTTGTAGGCAACATCCTAAACGATTTCAACTATCAAGCAATGGCGGAAATAATAAACGCTCCGTGCGACACATTCCGGCAACTCGCATTGGCTGCAATGCACAGAAGAATCACCACACTGAGTCAGGAGCGTTGCACAACGAACTGGAGTCAACTGTCGGAACTGCTGGTTGGTGAATATGAGCAGTCTTTTGCGCGACCGGTTTACTTAGGTAAATTGTCATCACAGGAGTGTAATAAAGCCACCAAATTGGAAAAAAAAATGATCTCAAGTAACTATCTTGAACAGTACAGGAACTCGGACTTTCAGCAATCGAAGCCACTCACTCGGCTCAAAATTTCCGGGTCCACATGGATTGAATTAGTCGGCGTAAAGCATACCAATCGCTTGAAATATTGTGTACTGATAATTAAGGACGATGTCATCGAAGAAATTTCAACTGCCGATGAACTGGATGATCAAAAATATTACACAGATGACGTTTCAGGATTAAAAACATGCTATCCAACGGATCTCAGAGTAGGGAATAGATTTTCTGGATTTAGCTGAGTAATGGAGATAGTTCTGAATTGATGTCGATTCAAAAGAGCAAAGTAAATTAGATGTCGGAAAGCGACTACATCGTTCGAGATGTTCTTCAGACAGGTTTAATTACCGTATTTTGTGGCAGAGCGCCTAGTAAAGAATCCAAACGACGGCGTGCATATTACGCACATCGTTCAAATAAATTCTGGGAAATTCTTGCTGAAACAGGGCTGACTGACCGGCAACTTGAACCAGAGGAGTTCGGGAGTCTTCTCAGCTATGGAATAGGGTTGACTGACCTAAACAAGACAGAGTTCGGCAGTGATCACGAACTTACAGGTCAGGGAGATAGTCCAGAATCAGTGCTAGAGAAAATCAAGACATATCGGCCTCGGCTTTTGGCTTTTACAGGCAAGAACAATAGCAGGTTGTTCTTTCATTCAGTCTTCGGCATTCCGAAAAATTCAGAGATTGAATATGGACTTCAGAAATCATTGTCAGTGGATATCACGAAAATTCACGTTTTGCCAAGCACATCCGCCAGAGCCCGAGGCTACTGGAATTCCGATTACTGGCATGAGCTGGCCGATCATCACAGGAAATTTAAACTAGAATGAGAATTATGTGCAGTCTGACACCAGTCAAGTGGATTTATATACTGGCTATTGGGCGTAATATTCCAAGACTCCTGAACAAATACAGTAAAGATACTGTCTGATATGTTATGACTCGAATCTCCAGAACATTATTGCCGGGATTGATGTTTGTATTGAGCATATCCTTGCACGATGCAATGGCTCAGCAGAGCGAAACCGATTCCAGTGCGAGTGAAACTAGCCTCGGTACTTTTGCAGGCGCCAAGCCTACAGAATATCCTCCTTGGTTTAAGGAGAGTTTTCTTGAGTTCGCAGACGACATTTCCGAAGCTGCAGAGCAGGGCAAACGCGTGATGCTGCTGTTTCACCAAGACGGCTGTCCCTACTGCAATCTTCTGGTAGAGCGAAATCTGAGCCAGAAAAATATTGTTGATTTCATGCAGTCCAATTTCAGCGTAATTGCTCTCAACATGTGGGGTGATCGCCAGGTTGTGACTGTTGGAGGTGAAGCTTATACGGAAAAGGAATTGGCGTCTTCGCTGAAAGTCCAGTTTACTCCGACTCTGATTTTTTTCAATGAGCGCGGCAAACCAATATTGACACTAAATGGTTACCTGCCGCCGAAAGAATTCTTGACTGCTGTTCGTTATGTTGGCGAGGGACACGAGTCTACAGTATCCTATCGCGATTTTGTTCGCAGCCAGCCAAAAGACGACAGTGGCGCCAAGGAATTGATCTTCGAACCTTTTTTCCAATCTCCACCTTTTATTCTTGATCGGTCTGCAAGTCAGGCTAATCGACCTCTCGCAGTATTTTTTGAACAGAAGCAGTGTCCGAACTGCGAAATTCTGCATAAAAAAGTTCTGATTGATGAGGAATCTAGAAAACTTCTCGCCGAGTACGAAGTGGTTCAGTTGGATATGTGGTCAGATACACCACTGATTTCGACCTCAGGAGAAGAGACGACTGCACGGGATTGGGCTTCCAGTTTGGGAGTAAGTTATGCACCTACGATTATTCTGTTTAATCGTAACGGCGAAGAAGTCATACGTTCCGAAGCCTGGTTCAAGATATTTCATACGCAGTCGCTATTCGACTATGTTCATAGCGAGTCTTATCGGACTGAGCCGAGCTTTCAGCGCTACATTTCGGCCCGTGCAGATCATCTAATTGAGCAGGGAATCGATGTAGACATCTGGGATTGAACAGTCAACTAAGACTGGCAATTTCATGAATGGATACGGGTTGCAGTAAAGATGTGGCACTGATCTGTATGCTGCTTTCCATTCTTAGCATATGAGACAGTTCTACAGCCAGCAGACTGTCGATTCCTAAATTCACAATCGGTTCGTGTAGGTCAACTGCATCTTTGGGGATTCCCAGCACCCGTGACACGCAAGAAAGTACTTTCTGTTGAACATCTGTGCTATTTGAATCTGTATTCTTCGACCTTTCTTGCCCATTTTGAGATAGCTTTACTGAACTGATCGAAGAACAGCCGAACTTTCGTGTCTGCGCAACTTCCTGCGCCCATGTACCTCCTGCAATCACAATTCTATTGTCGGACTCCGGTCCTAGTGCTCCATTGAGCAAAGAGAGCATTCTTTGAGCTGGCAGAGGGAATACTCCAAATTTATCTACTGTTTCTACTGATGTTTGAGAATTGTCAGCGACATATCCGTAGTCTGATACTGCCCCCCAGTTCACTGCGGTTGCAGGAATATTTCTATCCCTCAGATAATCTGCGAACGAATCCAAGAAAGCGTTGGCGGATGAGTAGCTAGCCTGTCCAGGCGGGCCAACAATGGAAGTTACTGAAGAGTAAAGAACGAAGAATTCCAGTTCCATATCTCTGGTGACTTGGTATAGATTCCATGCACCTAGAATTTTTGCATGCGTAGATTTGGCATATCCATCTGCAGTCAAATTTGCCAGTGCATGATCATCGATTTCCATGGCGCAGTGGAAAACTCCACGAATCGGCGGCATATTGCCATCAAGTTTCGCCAGATTTTCCTGCAACTGATCAAGTCGAGTAATATCAGCTTTTACAACTTCAATAGTGGTTCCAGCTTCTTCAAATTTGTGTCTATATTTTTGTAGTGTATCAGTGGATTCGGGGGATCGGGAGATGAGCACAAGACTTCTCGCACCGCTTTCGCTGAGCCACAGTGCGGTGGCAAATCCGAATCCGCGGCTGCCACCCGCGATGACATAAGTTGCATTGGGCGATATGCCTGTTTTAGGATGATTTCGAAAATTGTCCTGATGCAGTTGACTCATTGACACCACAACTTTACCGATATGTTGAGCGGAGGCTAAATGTCTGAATGCATCTACCGAGTTTTGTGCAGGAAACACTCTATATGGCAATACCGGCAATCGGTCCTGTTCGAAGGATTTCATCATGCCGTTGACATAGCTCGCTAGAGAATCTGGATCGTCATTCCACATTCTGTCTATGTCCACGATTTCGATTTTGGCTGCTGGATGGAGGTCCAGAATTGATTCGTGAAGGTTCTCACGATTTTCATACTTGCCGAGCTCGATGAACGTGCCATCAGGCTTGAGAATCTCGCGATTCGCCATCGCCAATTCTCGCCCGAGTGTATTGACGATTACATCAACGCCTTTGCCTTGGGTCCACTCAAGTATGTCCTCTACAAATGATAAAGAACGGGAATCTGAAATCTGTCGGATGCCTATCAAATTTAAAAATTTCGCTTTGTCGGAAGTGCCAACAGTTGCAAAGATATTTGCTTTGGCTTTTTGAGCTAAATTCACCAGAGCGAGGCCAACACCACCCGATGCAGAATGTATTAAGATTGAATCTCCAGGTTTCAATTTCACTGCTTGCTCTAAGCAGAAAATTGCTGTTACATATGCGGTTGGCAATCCTGTTGCTTGCTCAAATGTCAGAGTGTGCGGTATTCGGTAAACGAACTTTACATCGGCTGTTACGAAAGTCGATATTGAATTCCGTGCGAGTGCGATTACCCGGTCTCCGATCGAAAAATTGGCTACATCTTTTCCAGTCTCCACAATTTCCCCTGCGCACTCGATTCCGAGTGAATTCTGCATGAAACCGCTTGAAACTGCACTGGCTGGCAAAGCATCCAGCGCGACCATGATGTCTCGAAAATTTAGTGCGGAAGATGCAACTTTTACGACCACTTCTGTGTCCTTAGGTGCTGAGCAGGCAATCCGTTTGAATTCGAGTTGATTCAAATCACCTGTTTGAGTGCAGTTGAGTTCGAGCGCTATTTTCTCTGGCTGAATCAAGCGGTCAACATGCAAATTACGGGCAATTGGAACATACCATCCGGACTCTCGTAGGGACACTTCCAGAATATCTTTATTACACTCAATAAAATTGTGCAGGTCTTTTGCAGAATTCGAATTACCTGTGTCGATGTCAATCAGTTTGCACTGTGTCTCTGGATATTCATTTCTTAGGGTTCGCCCAATACCCCAAATGGATGCGTTGAAGCATGATGAGATATCATAATTTTTGTTTTCCTGATGAGTGTCTGCGGAAACGAGTGTCATTCTAGGTGGTACTTTTGCTTCACGATCAAACGCTTGAACTAAGTGCGCGATCACCAAAGCAATAGGCGTAGCGGCATAAATCGCATCAAATTCATTAGCCGCGGCGGCTGGTGGGCTAAAGTTCCACAGAACAATTATTTCATCTGGCAACTGTTCGGACTGATCCAAAGTCCTCATAATTTGCGAGTAGTCTTCTACGGCATTTGGGCGAATTTTAAATTCCGATTTGTTTCTTGAATATCGCTGGCCGCTTGTTACCCGAAATACACTGTCGGTTTGGAAATGTTTAAGCAATTTTCTGGAAAAAGAACTGTCGTCTGAAAATATAAGCCGCTTCCGATTTGTTCCAATCGCCGCGGGCGTCTCCCATCGGTTTGTTTCGGCGTTCTGTGCAAGGAATATCGAGTGCAATGGATCTTTATCTTCTGTTATGTCGTGAATCGTAAAAATTGGCTTGCATTCAAGCTGATTGAACAACTCCAGCCATTGGCGACGTGATTTGCAGGGACTATTGTGCAGTCGATTGGTATCAGCGTTATGCCACCAACCATGAAGCATTCCAAAAACGAGCCGAGCCCAGTCAGGTTCGTCAGTAAGTTCGATGAAATTAAAGAATCCTCCAGGAGCCAGCAATTTACGAAGTCTTTCCAGTGCTTGCTTGCTGTCGTGTGCCAGATGTAAGGTGTCACTAGCAAGAATTACATCGTAATGATGGCTTACGTATCCCTGCGCTAGGGGATCAGCGTCAATATCAAGTTCGCCAAATCGGATGAATTCATATTTCTCGAATCGAGTCCGTGCACGTCTGATGAAGCTGCTGGAGATGTCAGTGAAGGTATACTCAACAGGGTGTTCTTGCAGAACCGGAGCAAGGTGAAACAGTAACGCACCAGTGCCACCACCAACTTCGAGAATTCGACACTTTCTGGCAAACGGCCAATCTTGCAGCAGCTTTTCAATAGATTCTCGAATCACTTCGTTATAAATTCGACACGTCGGTGAAGTCTGGTACAAATTCTGCAAATCCACTATTGACCCTTCTGGGAACAACGAATTCAAACCGGTTTGTTTTCCGGTCAGTACGGAGTTCAAGCAGTTTCCGCAACGGTCAATCAACAATAATTCAGATACATACTCTGCCGCATCGGGAGATTCAAGAAATTTGGAAACTGCCAGGTCGGGATTTGATGGGAGGTCTTGCACTACGTCGATTTCTACGCTGTCTAAATTTTTAGAATGGCCTTCTTGTCTGTTGTCGTATTTCAGACGAATAGTCTGATTCTTTTCTAGTAATGCCAGCAGTGAATGGAACAAAGGAATCTGCTGGTCGTCGATACCTAGTTTCAGTTTCAACTTGAGCAGGGAAATTTGCCTGCCTCTGGCTGGAAAGCCAGCGAGATTGAAAGCCTGTCCAATGTAGTTGAGTGTTATCTCGGCAAGCCCATGGGATACATTTTCATAGTAGTTTTGTCTTCGACAGGATTCGGACAGTCGAAGCATGTAGGTTTGTAGATTTTGGTGATACCTGTCGATTTTGCTGTCAAACCAATCGACGCTTTGAGTATTCGATTGATAGAGTGCCCACTCTGGTCGAAATGCATGAATCGGTACGGGACTATCTAGTGGCGAAGGTTTTCTGACATCAAATCGCCGAAGTGAAAAGCGTGAGATTCTGGCAATGACATGCCCGTATTCGCTGGAAATTTCGAGATCGAGTTCCAAAGAATCTTTCATCACTGACTTCACTTGAATGTAACACCAAACTGCCCGTGAATGATCCGTCCAGTATTCGAGACGTTCAATCTCTTGAGGCAGATAAACGCGATTTCCTCCAGTTATTGTTGAGGCGGTTCGAAAGCACAAATCCAACAGTGAAGGATCCAACAGATAATTCAATTGCAGTACACTTTGCTTTTCTGGAGATTCAATTCGAGCGAGAACTTCTTTCTTGTCAATGACTTTCAAATTTCTGATCTTCCATGTAGACCAGTCGCCTTCAAGACCCAATTCATTCAATTCCTCCCGTAGCCGAATTGGTTCTACAGAATTCACAAATCGTTCTTTCAAGTCACTGAGTTTCAATCTGGGTTGTGGACTATTGCCAGACTGAAGTGCTCCTTGGCAGTAGATGATAGATTTCGGCTGGGCTGAACTTGAGTTCTGTAAAATTTGAAAATCAAACGAGTTTTCGTTAATGTTGTCGGCTATGTTCAATTTCAAAAGAGTCTGAGCAGTTTCTCCTTCGTCTTGCAGCTGAAGAATTTGATCAAATTTAATTGAAGTCAATTCAATCGATGGCTGATCCAGCCATGAACTGGCGGCCTCCAAAGCCGCTTCTACATATCCTGCCGCGGGGAAAACCAGTTCTCCACAAATTCGATGAAATTTTAGCCAGATCAACTCGTTGAAATTCAATGCCAAGTCCCATGAACCTACGGCTAAGCTCTCCGACTTCTGTAGAAGAGGAAAGCGATTGCTCTGCCGAACTCGCTGTTCTTCCAGCACCATCGCAGTGCGCTTCCAATGCCTCTGACGATTGAATACAGCGATCGGAAAATCACATATCTGTGCTTTCGGATTGATTTTTCCCCAATCTAATTTGATGCCGAGATTGAACAATTTCCCAGCCGTTGAAATCATGGTTGCTCTATCTTGGCCATTTCGTTGAAGTGAATGTAGAGAGGGCGCTAGCACTCCCTCGCTTCGAAGGCATTCCTGTATGTCGTAAGAAAGATTTGGGTGAGGACCAATCTCGACAAAGCAGTGAATTCCCGCATGTATACAGGCCTGCACGCATTCGGAAAATCGTACCGGCTCTCGAAAATTCTCCCACCAGTAATTTGGCTTCATCGCATCGTTTACGATTTCAGACCCATGAACTGAAGAAAACCAACGAACTTGATTGTGCCTTGATCTGACGGCACGAATTTTCGACGTGATTTCAGTTTGACACTCGTCTATGAGTGGGCTGTGAAAGGGCACGGAGATTTCCAGTAGGCGGCAGAATATTTCTTGATTCTCTAGCTGTTTGTAAATCAACCGAATCGACTGTTCGGTTCCAGAAAATGTGACTGAAGTCTTACTGTTGATAGCAGCAACAAAGAGCTCCTTTGGCATTGATTGGGCGATGCGATTTGCTTCAACCGGTGAAAGCGCGGCCGCCAGCATCATGCCACGTCCCGAGCACTTCTGAAGCGTTCGTGCTCGTTCGTATACGATTCTGCTTGCATCGACAATGTCTACATGACCCGCCGCACACGCCGCTGCAACCTCTCCGACACTGTGCCCGATTACGGCATCTGGCTTCACGCCCCAGGATTTCCATAGTTCATGTGTTGCGATTTGTACTGCGAAATACAGCGCATGAATCCTTTCCAGACCGCCTTGTGAATCTGGACCTTCATGCAAGAAGTAGGAACGAATGTTCGGTAGGCCGAACTCCTTCTGAAATATGGAATCACAGAGGTCAATCGTTGTTGCAAACACCGGTTCCGTAGCATAAAATTCTAATCCCGCAGATTGCCAATCAACTCCCATTCCATTGAAAACAAAAGCGATTTTCGCTACTGAATCGATTGCTTTTAAATTGGCTGCACTGTCGGTTTTCAGCACTGACAATGATGGTGTTGGTTTGCCGTCAATTTCTGCTGTGATTGGAATCGAACAGCGAAATTTCTTGTGAGGTATCCTTGCGGCGGTATGGCACAAACTGCTGACATCTGGGTAGTTGTTCAATTCGAGTGTCGTCAAGCAGTTGCGCAACTGCTTGAGGTTCTGCGAGGTTGAGGCAGTCAGTGGAAGAAGGAAAACTTTTTTCGACTTTGGTTGCGTTCGGTCGAATTTGGCCGGAGCTTGCTGGATTATTGCATGTGCATTGGTGCCTCCAAACCCAAATGAGTTGATCGCCGCACAACGCGGCTTGCCAGCTGCCTCATGCCAATCTTGGAATTCATTCGGGACACGAATTCCAAGAGCCGTGAAATCAATTTTTGGATTTGGATTCGTAAAATGTAGATTCGGCGGAATTCCGCCATGGTGCACTGCCAGGGTCGCTTTGATCAATCCGGCGATGCCTGCAGCCGCTTCTGTATGGCCAAAATTGGTTTTGACTGAGCCGACCGGGCAGCCGTGAATTTTTTCCGGTTGTCCATACACTTCGCCAAGTGATGTGGCTTCAACCGTGTCCCCGGCTTGCGTACCAGTGCCGTGCGCTTCCACATAGCCGATATCCGATGGATGGAGTCCACACTGTTGCAATGAAGTGTGCATCATTCGTACCTGAGCCTCGGGGTTCGGTGCCATCAAGCCGATAGTACGTCCATCTTGATTTACGCTACTAGCAACGATGGTCGCGTAAATTCTGTCCCCATCAACCAAGGCATCAGAGAGTCGCTTCAGCATTACCAAACCGCCGCCCTCTGCACGCACGAAGCCGTCCGCGTTTTTGTCGAAAGCCTGACACATTCCCGTTTTCGACAACATGGATGCCTGCGAAAATTCAATGTAACTCTCCGGTAGCACAATGGCGTTTGCTCCACCCGCCAAAGCGACATCAACATCCCCGGACCTGAGTGCCTTGCAGGCAGAATCTACAGCAGTCAACGAAGAGGAGCACGCAGTGTCAATCGTTAAACTTGGACCTTGCAGATTGAAGCAGTATGAAATTCTGTTTGCTGCGATGCTTGTAGAACGTCCAAGTGCGGAATACTGGGAAATTTGTCTCCGGTCAAAAAGAATCAGCCTTTCATAGTCGTGGTTAATGACGCCGACGTATACGCCGGTCTGCAATCTGGACAAACAATCGGGAGAAATCGCAGCATTTTCCATGCACCGCCAGGCCAGTTCAAGCAGTATTCTCTGTTGCGGATCAATCTCGGATGCCTCCCTGGGAGAAATGCCGAAAAATGCAGTGTCGAACTGGTCGATATCGTCAATAAACCCTCCGACTTTTGCAAACTCTGCCCCAAGTTCTTTGTCGACATCAGTCAGAATTCGACTGTCCCAGCGTTCGGGCGGAATGGGAGTTATGCAGTCGACTTTGTTTTTAATGTTTTGCCAGAATGTACTAGGGTTATCGGTTTTTCCGGGAAAACGGCAGGACATGCCGACGATGGCAATTGGAGAACAATAGTTTTCTTTCATCTTACCGAATCGAAGCATTTATCGATACAGTTTCGGATATGCGCAGTGCCGGAAATATCGCAGTCGAGGGGTGCGTCAGAGCCTTGATTCGGAAGGAGTGCAGTAAATTTCATGTAGAAGTTCAATGACTTGCAAGGCATTTTCATTTGCAATGGAATAGTATTTGGATTGCGAATGCCGACGTGCTTTGATAATTCCTTGTTTCCTCAGCCTCGCTAGGTGTTGAGAGATGGAGGATTGTTCCAATCCAACAAGACTTTGTAGTTCACTGACTGATTTCTCGCCATCTGCAAGATGACAAAGAATCATCAATCGTTGCTCATTCGCCAATTGCTTCAGGAAACCGCTTGCCTCAAGAGCAATGGCTTGTAGTTGTTCCGGTGCAATTTCCATTGTTAGAAAGTGAGATTTCTTGTGGAAAGATTATGCAGTTGATAAATGTTCAGTTTTAAAAATTTTGTACGATCAGTACCAAAATCGATACTTCGTTCTCCACCACGTACCACCATTCATTGAATTGAACAATGAAACAAATTATTGTATATTGCCAAGCAAATTTTCGGATGTCTCGAAGTATTATTTCAGCAATTCGAATTTTGGCGTATGATTCAAAAACGGCATCAAAATAAAGTTCATAAGTTATTGATAATAAAGGACTTGTACTTTTGGTCGGATTCTGTTATGATACGCCAACATGAAACTGATGGTCGACCATCTGATTGGCAGACTGCGACAATGCTTTCAAAATGTCGCAGACCCCCGCAACGGCAGCAACAAACAATACCCCTTTGACGACATTGCGATGGGCGCGTTCTCTGCTTTTTTCATTCAATCGCCATCGTTTCTGGAACATCAACGAGTGTTTGAAAAAGCCCATGGCAAAAACGTCTGCGGCGCGCTTTTTGGCATTGCCAAGCTGCCAACCGACACCCACATCCGTATGCAACTGGATCGGATCGAGTGCCAGGACTTCTATCCTGGATTCGATATTGCACTTGATGTAATGAAAGAATATCAAGCACTTCAACCATTCGAGGTGTTCAATGGCAGATGCCTTGTCGCACTGGACGGGTCCGAGTTCCACAACTCGTACAGCATCCATTGTCCGCAATGCAGCTACAGACTTCGCAATTGCGGTGAAACCGAATACTACCACTCGGTCTTGTGCGCCACGATGGTTGGCATTGGCCACCGCCACACCGTGGCGTTGCGTCCAGAGTTCATGTCGCCGCAGGACGGTGACAAAAAACAAGACTGCGAGCCCAAGGCCGCCTATCGGTGGTTCGAGAAAAACGCCAGGCGCTACGCCTCGTTGCGGCCGATTTATCTGGGCGATGACCTCTATGCCAAACAGCCGATGTGCGAGCGGGTCATCGATGCCGGTGCTGATTTTGTCTTCCGTGTTAAAACAGACGATCACAAAACGCTGTTCGATTATCTTGCCGGCATTGACTGGCCGAACAAGGTACAGATCCAAAAAACCCCGGGACGCAACCAACCGAACAAGGAGTACCGCTACCTGTGGACCAATCACAGGTTGCCCATCAGAGGCGGCAATGACGCATTGCAAGTCAACTATGTCGAGCTGCGGATCTGCAATGTCGCAGCCGACAAACCCACACAGACTTTTCGCTTTATTACTTCCCTGGAAGTGAACCAAAGCAACGTTGAAACCATTGTCGCATGCGGACGGGCGCGTTGGAAGATTGAAAATGAAGGCTTCAATCTGTTGAAAAACAATGGCTACCACATGCAACACAATTTCGGCCACGGCTGCGACGGGTTGTCGAACACACTGATGACTTTTAACCTGATTGCATTTGCATTTCATAGTGTTTGTGACCATCTGTGTGAAGCTTGGAAAACTGCCCGCAGCCAATACTCGCGTCGCCGACGGTTTTTCCTAGCCATCGACCTGATCACAGAATGGCAGTACTTCGACAGCTGGCATGCGTTGCTCAGTCCCATTGGGAATCCGCAGCTGCGGCCTATCGCTGATCCGAAACTGCGCGGACCGCCGTAACGCATTTCGCCCATTCCGGTTGATAGGCCGGATTTTCACCCTCTTTTTCTTTAACTCGGTATACATGAATTGAAACTTACAGTCCCATAATTCGAATTGCTGGTATTATTTTTGCAGACGATTAGAAACAAAACCAACGCTTGAGGAGTCTTAAACAGTAATGATGAAATCACTATTTGGATTATTCTCGATTGTTGCGGTATTGTCCTTCTCGACTATCTACGTAGTTCCGGGGCATGCCGACAGCGGAGCAGACGTTATTGCGGAAGGGAAAAAATTTGCAGTGGACCGAAAGAAAGGCAACTGCCTTGCTTGTCACATTATGGAAGACGGTGAAATGCCTGGCACACAAGGCCCGCCACTCATCTTCATGAAGCAACGTTTTGCAGACAAGGCAAAGCTGAGAGCGAGAATTTATGATGCTACAGCATTCAATCCGAATACGATGATGCCGCCGTTCGGGCGTCACGGCATTCTTACAGATGACGAAATCGACAAAATTACTGAATACATACACACGTTATAAATGAGGTATCTCAATGAAAACGATTGAAGTACACAGACGCAAATTTCTTAAAGGCGCTTTAGCAACGGCCCTCACTGGTCTTGCTGCGTCTTGGGGTTTGCTGACAAATTTGGCATACGCAGCCCGGCCGCAGATGGCATTTGATGCTCAGGAAGTGGCTGAAGCCCTGAAAGCGCTGGTTGGAGAAGATAGTGTTCAGGATAGCGATGCCATAATCGTCAAAGGTCCGGATATCGCGGAAAATGGTGCAGTGGTCCCGATCAAGGTTACAGCGAATCTTGACAATGTGGAATCCATCGCCATCATTGTTCCGAATAATCCAGCACCCATGGTTGCCGCATTCGAACTGCAGCCCGGCGTTGTCCCGGAAGTTTCCGTGAGAATCAAAATGGGTAAAACCTCCGATGTCATTGCCTTAGTCAAAGCGAACGGCAGTGTTTTCAGAGGTTCGAAAGAAGTGAAAGTCACCATCGGCGGATGCGGTGGATAGACGGATTTTATGAGGAATCTAATTATGACTATGAAAGTAAAAGCCAAAATGACCAGCGACAATAAAGTCCATGTCAAGATGTTGATCAAGCATCCGATGGAAACCGGACAGCGTAAAGACAGTAAGACCGGTAAACCAATTCCTGCTCATTTCGTTGAAGCAGTCACCTGCCACTGGCAGGATAAGGAGTTGTTACGAGCACACTGGGGTCCTGCAATCTCGAAAAATCCGTATCTGTCTTTCAAGCTGAGCGGTCCGAAAGCGGGTGATGTATTGATGATTCGCTGGTCGGACAATCAAGGTAAATCCGGCGAACTGGCATCTACGATTGGATAACGCATCCAATCCGGGCAATCCAATAAGGAGAGCAATTTAATGAGAAGAATGTTGTCGGCCGTACTGATCGGTTGCGTGATGGCAGGTGTTTCGATTTTGACGTTTGCTACACCTGAAGAAGACCTCCAGGCATTTCAGCAGTATTACCTGACCAAATTTCCAGATACGCCGAAAGAAGATTTCATCAATGGAGTGTATTCCATAGATCCGGCTTCGCGGGAGCAATGGTTGACCCTTGAGGAGTTTCCACCTTATGAACTCGCGTTGAGTCGAGGCGAGGAAGCTTTTGGCACTCCTTTTGCCAACGGTAAAACCTATGCGAACTGTTTCGAGAACGGCGGAATCGGGATTCGGAAAAATTATCCTTATTTTGATACCGAACAGGGGCAGGTGGTAACGTTAGAACTTGCGATCAACCAATGTAGAGAAGCGAATGGCGAAAAACCTCTCAAGTACAAATCCGGCGACATTGCCGCAATTGCGGCATACATGGCATACACTTCGCGTGGCCAGACCATCAATGTAGTCATTCCGGATGATCCTCGCGCATTGGAAGCGTATGAAGCTGGCAAGCAGTTCTATTACACCAAGAGAGGTCAATTGAACTTTGCATGTGCAGACTGTCACGTCAATGGATCGGGCGGAACTGTCCGTGTGGAGATGTTGAGCCCAGCATTGGGACACACTAGTCACTTTCCAGTGTATCGCTTAGATTGGGGTGCGATTGGAACGTTGCATCGTCGCTTCAGCGGGTGTAATCAGCGGGTGCGGGCAAAAGCTTTCAAGCCGCAAGGCCCCGAATATCGGAATCTTGAATACTTTATGACCTACATGAGCAATGGACTGGAATTCAACGGACCCGGAGTCCGTAAGTAGACGACGGGAGATAGACATGAGATCAACGATAACAAAACTGTTTATTAGCCTGTTATTCGTTTCTGCCACAGTGTCGTTCAATGTGGCGAACGCATCGGAGCCTACCGTAGAAGAATTCAATGCAGCCTTTGTGGAAGCAAACGAAGCGAGAAAGATGTCTGGTTCGCTCGGCCATGAATGGCGCGATCCTGTAAAATTCCTCAGAGCTGCTCAAAAAGCTGCCGTAGACGGGGATCTTGTAAAAGCGATGAAACTTGTTGCTCAGGCCAAATTTCAGAGCGACGCGGCAATTGTACAGGCGAACAGAGAACAAAGTCTGTGGATAGGCCGAGTGATTCGATAGTTCAATTTACTTTCGATTTTTTTTGATTCCAAATCAACGGTGATTTAGCGGATTGACTTGACCTTCAGTGATCGGCTTTGCCCGGATGAATTGGTACTATGGGTGAATAGCCGTGCACATGGATCGCCGTGAATTTGTACAAACACTCGCAGCAGCGAGCGTGGCCGGTTTCTTGCCGGCGTCGTCCGTTGCCGGCAACAGCCTGTATGATATTCCCACATTCGGACAGATTCGTCTGCTTCACATCACTGATTCGCATGCGCAGCTCAACCCGATTTATTATCGGGAGCCACACATCAACATAGGCATTGCCGATTCATGGGGAAGGCCGCCTCATATCGTCGGCGATGCGTATTTCAAGCACTTCGGAATTTCTCCAGCATCACCGCAGGCGTACGCTTTTACATATTCCAATTTCGCTGAACTCGCACATCGGTACGGCAAGGTAGGCGGATATGCATACATCAAGTCTCTGGTGGACCAGTTGCGACAAACCTATGGTTCGGAGCGAACTCTTCTGCTTGATGGTGGCGACAGTTGGCAAGGCAGTGGAACCGCACTGTGGACGCGTGGCATGGAAATGGTGCAAGCCAACAACATTCTGGGCGTGGATATTTCGACAGGCCATTGGGAGTTCACCTATTCACCAGAAGAATTCCAGCAAAACCTGCAGGCATTTGAAGGGGAATTCTTGGCTCAGAACATATTCTTGACCGAAGATGCTCTGTTTGAGGAGAAGCCTGCTTTCGATGACTTTACCGGGCACGTATTTCAACCATACGCGATGAAATCTCTCGGCGGGTTTGATGTGGCCATCATCGGCCAGGCATTCCCCTACACTCCGATTGCCAACCCGAGTCGAAACATTCCAGACTGGACTTTCGGTATTCGCGTGGAGGAGATGCAAGACCTGATCAAAGGGATTCAGGAGAGAGAAAAACCGGATGCCATCATCTTGCTATCGCATAACGGCATGGATGTAGATCTGAAGCTTGCGAGCATTGTTACGGGCATAGACGTGATACTAGGTGGTCATACTCACGACGCGGTTCCTACCGCAATTCCGGTGAAGAATCCGGCGTCGACTACACTGGTAACGAATGCCGGATCAAATGGAAAGTTTGTTGGTGTTTTGGATTTGAAGCTGAGCGAGAAAGGGGTGAATGGAATTCAGTATCGGCTGTTGCCGGTGTTTGGAAATTTTCTGGATGCGGATTCTGAAATGCAAAATTTCATTGACACTTCTCGTCAGCCTTATGCCGAGCAGTTGGACGAAGAACTGGCGGTGACTGAATCGCTTCTGTTCAGGCGGGGAAATTTCAATGGCACCTTTGATGAGCTTATCTGTGATGCGTTACGAAATACAGGTGGCGCGCAGATTGCATTGTCTCCTGGCTTTCGGTGGGGAACTTCCATTATTCCAGGACAGACCATCACCATGGAGGACGTGCTGGCGCAGACAGCCATGACTTATCCCGAAACGTATCTTCGGGAAATGAGTGGTGAAACCTTGAAGTTAATACTTGAGGATGTTGCAGATAATGCATTCAACCCAGATCCGTTTTACCAACAGGGCGGAGATATGGTGCGAGTGTCCGGACTGACGTATGCGATCAATCCGACGATGTCATTCGGCAGCAGAATTTCAGATATGCGGTTGGAAAGTGGCGAGTTGATCGAGGCGAGCCGCAATTACACTGTAGCTGGTTGGGCAACGGTAGGTGAAGTCTCACCCGGTCCTCCGGTGTGGGATCTGGTTGCAGAACATCTTCGATCGCGAGGAACGGTTAGAATAGACAAGGTTAACCAGCCAGAAATAATCATGAAAGCTGGTAATCCCGGAGTTGGAATCTGGAACAGCAGTTAGTTTATGGAGTCGAGACTTATGAAGCAGGCAGGCAAAGTTTGCACAGCACTCGTCGTATTCTTCCTGTATGGAAATTTGCAGGTTTCAGCTGAGATTCGGTCGCCGGAGGAATATTTCTTCCATCAAACCTTTGGTGACCTATTGGAAGAAGTAGAAATTGCCAAAGACGAAGGGCAGGGTTCCATTTTAGTAATGTTCGAGTTAAACGATTGTCCATGGTGCGAGCGTATGAAGGCAATGATTTTGAATCAGTCCGAGGTTCAAGATTACTATCGCAAGCACTTTCGAATCTTGACCATGAATGTCGAAGGAGATAACCTTATCGTTAATTTCAATGGTGAAAATATTGCTGAAAAGGATTTCGCCCTCAAGCACAACAGGATTCGTGCGACACCGGTATTTCTGTTTTTAGACCTCGAAGGCAAACGCATTATGCGCTTTACCGGGGCAGCAAAAAGTGTCGAAGAGTTCATGCTGTTGGGAGAGTTTGTTGTGCAACGGCATTATGAGACAACCAATTTTATAAAATTCAAGCGAAACCGATTAAGCTCGAATACGCAATAAGAAGCCACATTCTTATTGCCTATAATTTTTGGAAATGCGGGGAGACTTCAGAATTGAAAAGGACAGTTTTTTACTTGGTATTTCTGTCGCTACTGTGGTTCGTTTCCCCTTGTTCATTTGCTACAAGCTATAGTGCGCCTGGTGATCCGCTTACGCTATCAGAAGCGCTGAATATCGCATCTTCATTTCATCCTTCCATTGAAAGTGCTGAGCTTGATGTTGCGCGTGCTCACACAGATTATGATTTTTATCGCCAAGGAAATCGTGGCAGTGTAGAAGCACTGATTGTGCCTCAACGGGCTGACCGAGCCGCACCCGGTGCCGGTAGTTCTCAAGACGACAGTTACGCGACACTACGGTTTGTTCAGCCGATTTATGATTTCGGTCGAAAACAGGCATCTGAAGCACACGCAGAGACTGAACTCAAGCGAACCAGTGACTTGCTTGAGCATCGGATACAGCAGCAACAAATTACGGTGATGAGGCGATTTTTTGACGTTCTAGTTGCTGATTTGGACTACGCAGTGAAGAACGAGAAGATGACTCTCGCTTTCCTGCGCTTCAATCGTTTACAGGAAGAATCCGAGATGCATGAAGCGCATGCTGAAGTCGATGTGCTGGCACATGAAACCATTTATCGAGAGAAGTTTCATGAGCGTCAGCAAGCCGGTATTCATCAAATAGCTACTCGACGTTCTTTGGTTTTGGCTATGGGATTCATTCCAGGACATCATGACTATGTTCCGCGGGATTTGGTTCCACCTGATATTGCGGATTATGTCAATCGAGAAGTGCCAGCGTATGAAACCATGCTGGAACAGGTACTGGCAAACAGTTATGAGCTGGCTGATGCACAACTGAAACTGCAAGGAGCGGAGAATGCTTTGGATGTCAGCATCAAGAAATATTCACCAACGCTGGATGCGACTCTTGAAGCGACGGAATGGGTGCAGGAGACCGGCAGTAGAAATTCTGCTTCGATTGGGTTTCAGATTAGAGTGCCCCTAGTTGCCGGAGCAACAAAGAAAAGAGACCGAGAAATTGCGCGAATAGAAATTGCGCAGGCGCGGGTGAAACTCGAACAGCTCACATACGAACTGCAAGCTCGTGTTTTTGATTTGTGGAAAAATTTACAACTCTATCAGGTGGAACTGGCAGCTGCGAATGTAAGAACTGAATTTCGAGACCAGTATATGGACCGAAGTCGTACTTTGTATGAATTGGAAGAAAGTGCTGATCTTGGAGATGCCCAAGCGGAACAGTTGCGTGCACTACTAGAAACCAAGAGAATTGAATATGAGCTTGCGATGGCATGGGCCGAATTTGAAGTAATGCGTGGTACAGGTTTTCCTCAATTGGGTGGTAACTGATACCTCTGTTTCCTACTGCATTGTAAAATCGGAATTCTTTTCCGTGCGCTACTGCTCTTTCAGCGCAGATTGACTCGCAACATAAATCTTCAGAGTTTATCCACTTTGGCGCTTTACATTAATTTTAGTATGCTGAGTTTAATCGATGTATATAATCGAATTCTTGTAATTCATCCAGCAAAATAAATTGAAAATTAACTATTAGAGAGAGACATGGATTCTACAGACCTCGAACGACACGTAAACAGACCAGGACGAGCTGATCTGGTAAAGCAAGTCAGAGAAAAAATAAACGAACTGAATATTGATTACGTCTACTACCAATTTATTTCTGTAACTGGACGAATTGTCGGTAAGGGTGTGCCTGCAGATCACTGGGAGGTGATTGCCAGTCGAGGATTTCAATTGGTATACGGATCCACTGCCAACCTGTTTGTTGACCGTTATGGCGACTATATCGGTTACGGACCGGAATCCATGGAGCTTGTTGGAATTCCGGATCCAGAAACTTTTTGCCAGTTGCCATGGGACAAACGAGTCGCACGCGTTTACTGTACGTGTTTCCGCAATCGGGAGGAACGCGAGAATCCGGGCGGACACTTGAGTTCCGACTGTCGTGGAAACTTACGAATCATGCATAAAGAATTCCAGACCAAGCACGACGGATTGCATCTGCGTCACGGTATGGAACCTGAAATGATGTGGTTGAAACGAGGAGAAGACGGCAAACCGGATGGCGGGTTCTCGAAACCGTTCTGCTATCACATCGACCAGTTTGAAAGTCTGCGTCCGGTGTTTATGAAAGTCATCGAGTATTCGAGATTCATGGGGCTGGACATGATTCAGGGCGACCACGAAGATGCACCAGGTCAGCTGGAGCTGAATTTCACCTATGACGATGCTCTTCGAACCTGTGATCGACTGTCAACCTATCGACAGATCTGTGCTCAGGTCGCAAGAGAAAACAACTTGATCGCCTGCTTCATGACAAAACCCTTCATGGGTGTCTCCGCAAACGGCTGTCATACCAATATGTCACTTTGGACAGGGGGCGAGGACACGTTGAATCGACTCGGCAACGATGTATTGAACGGCTTGGAGGACAACTACCATTACCAGCAAGGTGGTGATAACAAGTTCATGCCGGATACCGATGACCAGCAACTCCCAGGAAAAATCGGTCTTCATGCTGTTGCTGGAGTGATGAAACATTTAGATGGTCTGACTGCACTCGGTTGCTCAACCGTGAATTCCTACCGACGCTTGTGGGATACCGGATTCTGGGCTCCGGTGTATAAGGACTGGGGTTATCAGAATCGGACGACTGCACTGAGAATATCAGCACCCGGCCGGTTTGAATTCCGCGCAGTAGATTCAATGGTTAATCCTTATCTCTTGTGTGCGGGATTATTGAAGGCGTTTGATGACGGTATTTCCAATCAGCTCGATCCTGGAGAGCCGGAAGGGCGTAACATCTATGAAGCGATGGAAGCGGGGAAGGAAGTAACAAAACTGCCGATGTCGCTGGGTGAAGCCCTGGACGCATTGAAGAAAGACCATTTACTGATGGAAGCTTTGCCGGACGAAATGGGCAGAGTTTTCCTGCACTACAAGGAAGATGAATGGGCAAATTTCATGTCAACCGTAACCGAATGGGATATTGAAACCTATCTCGATTGTTTGCCATAAGGAGCCAAAATATGTGTGGAATAGCAGGACTCATTCATCGCGGTAAAACATCTGACATCGGTAGCGAATTGCTGTCAATGCTTCAGGCGTTGAAGCATCGCGGACCTGATTCAACCGGATTGGCGGTCTACGGTATCTCCTCTGAAAATGGGGAAGACGCAATGTACGTGATGCGATTCAAGGTTGCAGAGGGTGCGGATTTAGCGACTGGCTTTAAGATTTACGATCAGATAAAAGAGAGAATTGCGGCAGTAAGGGATCGTCTATCCGAAAGTGGGGCAGAGGTTACACTGGAACAGGAAGCAACGAAATATGCCTATCGATGCCGGTTCAATTTTGAAGGTGATTTACGACGACTTGCAGACTATCTTGAAGATGTCGAAGGGGTGGAAATTCTTTCGATAGGAAAAAATCTCGAACTGATCAAGGATCTTGGAGATGCCCAGGTTGTCGGGAGCCAGTATGGTTTACGGAATTTTCAAGGAACCCACGCGATCGGGCATACTCGAATGGCAACCGAATCCGATGTAGACATTCGTTCAGCGCATCCGTATTGGGCATATCCATTTCTGGATGTATCTGTCGTACATAACGGACAGTTGACCAACTACTGGAATTCGAGACGCGCTATGGAAAGACGGGGACATCGATTCATGTCCAACTGCGATTCGGAACTGATCGCCGTTTACTTGGCAGACTCAATCGATCGCGGCGATGATCTTGAGGAATCTATGAATCGTTCTCTCTCTGATTTAGATGGCGTTTTTACTTACGTTGTGGCCTCGCAGAATCAACTCGGCATGGCTAAAGATTACATGGCCGCAAAACCCATGGTGCTCTACGAGTCCGACGAGTTCGTTGCGCTGGCTTCAGAGGAAGTTGCAATTCGCAGCGTTTTTCCCCACGAAATCGACACGATTGATCCCTATGAAGGAGAGGTAAGAGTATGGCAGAGCTAAAAGAAGCGGGTTCGATGCATGCAGAAAAACTTGCAGGTCGAACTCAGCAGGTATTTTTTTCCGCTGTTGAATCTGATCGCCTCGCTTCCCCGCTTGCCATTGAGGTTGATATTAACAAGAGTGCCGTGATTGACACGGACGGTCTGACAGCGCGAGAAGTGAACACGCGAATCATGCGGTTAATGCATGAGGGGCACGGTACCATTACAGTGCTGAACCCCGGTGCCAAACACTCGTTGGGAGTCGGAATTCTGAATCGCCTGAATTTGAATTTTGCAGGCAGTCTCGGTTATTTCGGCTGCGGATTGAGTGACGGCCCCAATATTCGAATTTCCGGACGGGTCGGATGGTCGTGCGCTGAAAATATGATGTCTGGCACCATCGTGATCGAGAAAAATGCCGGGTCGACGTTCGGTGCGGCTATACGAGGTGGCGATCTGGTGTGCAAGTCCGATGTTGGTTCTAGGACTGGAATTGACATGAAAGGCGGCACAATCATCGTCGGTGGACGCACTGGAGCGTTCAGCGGATTCATGATGCAGAGAGGTCGCATGATCGTTCTTGGTGATGCCGGCCCGAACTTGGGTGACTCAATGTATGACGGCATCATCTATGTGGGCGGCAGCATTGCAGGACTCGGAGTTGATGCAGTCGATGCTGAAATGACGGATTTGGAATGCGACTGGATTGAACGGAAATTGGCATTGTACGGAATGGAAGCACCAAATGGCGCACGTAATTTGCGCAAAATAGAATCCGGCAAGCAGCTGTGGAACTATGACAGCCTTGAACCTGCCGAAAAGAAACTTGTTCTGTGATGGATTAAATATGGACCCTAAACCAAAATCAACTCCACCCGAGCCACCAAAGGTGTCCCGGAATACCAGTAGTCTCGGCAGGAGCTCAATTTTTCCGCCGGAAGTTATTGACGATATACACATCAAATCAGAACTCGGTCGATACCGAATGCGGGGATTTTCGCTATTCAAGAACATTCCTACATTTGATCAATTGACATTTCTGCCAGGCACGCTTACGAGGTTCGTTATCGAAGGATATCGAGAACGATGCGTGACCGAGACCGTTTTAGGTCCGCGCGCAAAACGTCCGCTGAAGCTGGATATCCCTGTATACATTACGGGCATGAGCTTTGGTGCGCTGTCGTACGAAGCAAAAACTGCGCTCGCTCGAGGCGCCACCATGGCAGGAACTGCAACTTGTTCAGGGGAAGGTGGCATGATTCCTGACGAGAGGCGCTATTCAAGCAAATGGTTTTACCAGTGCATTCAATCTCGTTATGGATTTAATCCCCATCACCTTCGCTTGGCTGATGCGTGTGAATTTTTCATTGGGCAGGGTTGCAAAGTCGGCCTTGGCGGGCATCTGATGGGGCAGAAGGTGACCGATCAGGTTGCCGAGATGAGATCTTTGCCGGCTGGTATCGACCAAAGATCACCAGCTCGACATCCAGACTGGCTGGGACCGGATGACCTCGCGTTGAAAATTGAAGAAATTCGTGAAGCAACGGATTGGCAGATTCCGATTCAGCTTAAACTAGGCGCCGCACGCGTGTATGACGATGTGCGTATGGCGGCAAAAACCGACCCGGACATGATCTATATAGACGGTATGGAAGGATCAACAGGGGCTGGGCCGCATCTAGCGACTGAAGAAACTGGAGTGCCGGGTATTGCTGCAATTCGCCAAGCCCGAAAGGCTTTGGATGATGTCGGCAAAACTGGGGAAATATCTCTGATTTATGCGGGCGGAGTTCGTAATGGCGGAGATCTGGCGAAAGCTCTGGCCCTAGGTGCAGATGCCGTAGCAATCGGGCACGCTTCACTGATGGCGTTAAACTGCAACAAGGACATTCCAGAAGCGGATTACGAAAATGAAATCGGGGTCGAAGCTGGATACTGTTATCACTGCCACACAGGACGTTGTCCGGTAGGGGTTGCTACTCAGGACCCAATCCTGCGAGCGCGACTCAATCCTGACGCGGCTGCTGAACGTGTCTACAATTTTCTGCACACGCTTGCGATTGAGTGTCAGATGATGGCTCGTGCGTGTGGTAAAACCAATGTTCACTCGCTTGAACCAGAAGATCTTGCTGCTCTGACGATGGAAGCCTCAGCCATGGCTATGGTGCCGCTTGCAGGTACCCAGCACACTGTGGGGCGACCCGACATGACTCGCTATTGAGGTGGACAGGAATGGATAAAGTTACAGATATCAATCAGAAGTTCAGTAGTGATTCAACAACCGAACGAGAGCAGGAAATCGGTCAGCATATTGGCTATAGGTACGATGTCAACTTGGTGCCAGACTATTCCAAGATCACGCCGTTTCTGAAGAAGTATATTGAGTTCATGGGTTGGGATGATTTGAACTGGCTAGAAGATGTTCATCTCGGATACGAGGAGGGAAGACCTGCAGTATTCGATCGGAACATTAATGGCTGGGTGCAGGTGCCTGCGGATCTTGAACTGCCCGACAGTCAACAGGAACGTGACATGATTGCACGCGAACTGTTGGTCAAGTTCCAGTCTTCCGAAGGGCATCCGATGGTGGAACTCGATCAGGAATACGGCAAAGTTAGGCCACCTACGGAAAATTTATAAACATTGATTTGTGCATGGCTTACTCTAGCTATGCGCAATTGTCTCTGTTAAAAACCATGCCCGCTTGTTTGCAGGCATGGTTTTTCTTTGCTTGACGGGCAGTCTGAACTAACCAGCAGCTGTCAGGCGGGCTGCCCGAGATAACTCTCCATTGAATCATCCATTGCTTTCAGCCACTCGGTGTGGTGAACCGGCTGTTGGTTATTTGTCATTAGTGAACGATATCCATTGTTTCGATACGTAATGATATTTTCATGTTTGTGATGTTCCCACTCCATGAACGTATTGTTGATTCCCTGCACATCGAATTTCGGATAGTCACTTTGATCTAGCAGAGTCTGCACATAATCCCCCTGAAACCAGATTTCCTGTTCGTAGTCCGCAAGAGTCGCTTCCCGTTCCAGCCAGGCAGCGCTGTCCTTTTGCATCTCATCTTTGGACGGCGGCTGTATGCGTCCCATGATGACATCCCGTGCATACCAAGCCTGAACGTCGAACATGTTGAACGTGTAGTACTGATCTTGCATCCCGAGGTACATCACTTTGGGATTGTCTTGCCATACGACGCCTTGATACAGATCTGGCGTCCACATACGGTTCCCTGTTCTGAGCTTCAAGTCTTCTGCCAGGAAAGGAAAGTGGTGCAAATACCCTGTGCACAGAATTATCGCGTCAATTCGTTTGCTACTACCGTCCTTGAAGTAAGCGGTCTCGCCATCAACATGTGTCAGTAGAGGAACTTCCTCAAAAGAGTCTGGCCAGTGAAAGCCAGTGGGGGCAGTACGATGGCTAATTGTGATCGATCTCGCACCATATTTATGACACTGAGAGGCGATGTCTTCTGCTGAGTAACTTGTTCCGATTACTAGCAGATCCATGCCTTCGAACTCGAGAGCATCCCGAAAATCATGGGAATGCAGAATTCGTCCATTGAAGGTGTGAAACCCGTCAAACTGGGGGACATTCGGAACCGAGAAGTGCCCGCTTGCGACGACTATGTTGTCAAATTCCTCGGTCGCCAGCGTGTCGCTTTCGAGATTCCTGACAGTTACACAAAAGATATCACGGTCTTCCAAGTAGGACACCCAATGCACTGAATGATTGAATTTGCACCATTTTCGGACTCCGGAAGCTTCGACTCGTCCTTTGACGTAGTCCGTTAGCACTGCTCGTGGCGGATATGAAGGTATCGCTCGACCGAAATGTTCCTCAAAAGTATAGTCAGCAAACTCCAGGCACTCCTTGGGACCATTCGACCATAAATACCTGTACATGCTGCCATGAACCGGTTCACCGTAGGCGTCTGTACCAGTGCGCCAGGTGTAGTTCCACAGTCCACCCCAGTCGCTCTGTTTTTCGTAGCATACAATTTCTGGAATTTCTGCGCCTTTCTTTTCGGCTGAGGCAAATGCCTGCAACTGTGCCATGCCGCAGGGTCCTGCTCCGATAATTGCAATTCGTGACATAAATCTACTCCTTTTTTCTATCGTTGATATTTGCAATTCAGCAAAGAATTTTTCGCAAAATTCTTGGTATCGCTTCAATCATTATAGTAATAGTTGAAGCAACTCCAAGATTCTGTATCTCCTTCAGATTCCAGAATTTGCATCCAGAGAATTAATTGCATCGCATTGATTCTCAGTTTTTTTTCAAAGTTGAAAATTTATCCGCCACCATACGTAAAAAATTTTAAAGCTTGTAAAACACCGTGTCTGGGAGGGCGAAATTGATGTGGCTGACTTTGAAGTGAAAATAGTAAAACTGGACTCGGTGGTGGATCATCCCAACGCTGACCGTCTGGAAATCTGCAAAATAGGCGATTACAACGTCATTTCTGCCAAGAGAATGCATTCTTCAGGGGATGAGGTCGCTTACATTCCGGAACAGTCTATTCTGCCGGAATGGCTGATTGAGGACATGGGATTGGTCGGGAAATTATCAGGCTCCAAAAAGAATCGAGTGAAAGCGATAAAACTGCGAGGAGTGTTGTCGCAAGGTCTGATTTATAGTTTAGAGCGAATTCGTAAAAGATTTCCATCTATGGAGTTTACTGATAATTCTGTGGGATTGGATGTGACCGGGTTGATGGGAATTGAAAAGTATGAGCCTCGCATCCCAATGCATATGGAAGGAGAGGTTTGTAATGCTCAAGGGTCAACTCTTAAATACGATATAGAAAATTTGAAGAAGTATCCCGATGTATTTGAGGAAGGTGAGGAAGTAGTCATTACTGAAAAACTTCATGGAACGCTTCTGCTCGCTGGCTGGCATCATCAAGTCGGTGCAGTAATTTCATCGAAGGGGTTCGGTGCAAAGGGGTTAATGTTCAAGGATAACGAAGTGAACAACGCCGGAAATTTGTATGTGAAAGCAGCTAAGCAAGCGAATCCTTCTGGCATGAACATTATGGATTGTCTGAAAAAAGAGTTTGACGCCCTGTCCAGCACTTCGGGCGACGAAGAGCTTGCCATCTATGTTCTGGGTGAAATTGTCGGACGTGGAATCCAGGATTTACAATACGGAACCCTGAAGCCAGCAGTACATCTGTTTGATGTATATGTCGGGATTCCAGGGCGTGGGGAATTCCTCGATTCCAGCTTGTTAGGCAAAGTATTCGAGTGTTGGAAAATCAATTCGGTTCCACAGCTTTACAAAGGAGCTTACAGCAAAGAAGTTGTAGAGGAGTATACCGACGGAAGAGAGACTGTTTCTGGAACAGATTCTCATTTACGTGAAGGCGTGGTAATCCGTCCAGCTAAGGAAAGGTGGGATTACATACTCGGCCGAGTCATTCTCAAAAGCGTATCAGAGAAATATCTGTTACGAAAGGGTGGAACGGAATTCGACTAAAGTGCCTGAACAGGAGTGTACGGTATAAGTATCAATTGCATTCAATTTCAGTGTTTTGAAATTGAACAGCAAATATTCTTGACAATCTAACCCAATACAGTTTATGTTTACACTATCAGTTGAAGTAATCTTAATGGATTAACTGCAAATAAAATATTTTTGGCTTTGTTCAGAAGTTCAATCGCCAGTATTGGGGATTATATTCAGCCGATTTTTGCTTGTTATTAACGATTGAACAAATGCACAATCCTTTTAATTTTGTGATTATTCGGAAGGAGGATATACATGGAAAACAAATTAATGCGAACCTCAAGACGTAAGTTTCTTAAACAAGTTGCTGCAGGGGCTACTACGGCGACAGCAGCAGGAATTATTCCGAGCCGCGCTTTCTCTGCCAACAAAATGTTGACCGTTGGCATGAACATTCCAATGACCGGTGATTTGGCACCTTGGGGGCTGCCCGGATTCTATGGTTGTGAAATAATCGCCAATAATATTAATGCTGCAGGCGGTGTTACGATTGGCGGTGAAACCTATGACATCAACATTGCAACCTATGATCATGCATACGATACCGAGGCAGCGATTCAAGGCATGAAGAAATTGACGTTGGAAGATGATGCAAAAATGGTAATGATGCTTGGTGGTGCGACTGTCGGTGCAATACTTCCCTGGACGACCCGTAAGAATGTGCTCTCCACGACATTGTTGCCAAGCGACATCACGCCGGATTCAAACTACCTTGTTGCGACTTGTGAATCACACCCGTTGTACAACGTAACCGGTGTTGAATATCTGGCTAGAAATTTCCCGGATGCGAAGACGGCTGTAATTGTCACAAATAATGATGCTGAATATGGTCTGCAGTCTACCGCAACCTACAATGCAGCATTTGAAGTGGCCGGTATTGAGGTAATTGACACCAACCTACACGGATTTGATGTTACCGACTTTGCGCCAATCGTCAGTTCCGTTCTGGCGAAAAATCCTGACATTTTCTGTATGGCGACAAGTTTCTATGTCACGCCAATTATGGAACAGTTATACCATCAAGGATTTGAAGGCAAAATAATTTCCTGCACACTTGACTACTATGACGAGATCATTGCAAAAACCAGCGTTGATTTTGTCAATGGTACAATTTTTCAGTTCCCGGATTTTGATGATCCAGCCCTGCTACAGGAAGGCATTAGTTTCCCTGACCCAGCGGGATTCGATGCGGCGTTCCGCAAAGATCATCCAAATGACTGGTCTGCGGTTGCTTGGGAATATCCCGTCAAACTGCTGAACTGGCTGGAAAATGCCAAAGCTGCCGGTAGTGTTAATTCAGAAGATGTAATTGCACAAATGACTGGCAACGCTCAGGACTTCGTCTTTGGTGGCGGAAACTGGTGGGGCAGCCAATTATGGGGGCTTGACAACGTTCTGGTCGGACGTTGGCCAGTTGTCGTAGTTCAGGATGGAAAGGCTCGAATTCAGGAATACGGCGATCTCGCTGCATGGCTGGACGCGAACAATGACACCCTGATCAGACACATGCAAGAATTGGGTCTGCGAACCGTGTAAATTCTGCGGCGAACAAAAGGGGGGAGGGAACTGTATTCTCTCCCCTTTTTTTCGTATTGGAAAACTTTCTAGTTTGAGAAAAGTCTATTGGACCTGTTGATCCAAACCGTTGTGAATGGAATCATTCAGAGCGGATTTTACGCTTTGGCGGCAATCGGACTGGTACTGGTTTTCGGTGTGATGCGGGTTGTAAATTTCGCACATGGCGAGTTAGTCATGATCGGTGCCTACACCGTATGGTATGTCCATGCGCAAAACCACGTGCCTTACCTACTCACGGTCGTTCTCGCAATTGTCTTAGTTGCTGGCATCGGCCTGCTGATGGAGCGGTTCCTGTTTCGTCCCAGGATCAACGACCCGCTGGGCGGTCTGATTTGTTCGATCGGGGTGTTGTTCATTTTGCAGGTTATTGCCTCGTTTCTCGGTGGTGAAGGGCCTTCCAAACAGGTTCCTCCACCGTTTGAAGGTACCATGATCATTCAGGATTCGATTCGAATTCCCTATCAGCGGCTGTTCAGCATTACTGTTTCCGTGGCGGCGCTCGTGGTTCTGTGGTACTTTCTTACTAGAACCAGACTGGGCTGGGCTTTGCGTGCTGTTTCACAGGATCGAGAAGCGGCGGCTCTGCAAGGAATCAGTTCAGTACGAATTTCAATGATTGCAATCGGAATCGGTGCGGCTATGGCGGGTCTAGCGGGTGCTCTGATTGCACCGCTGACTAACATAAACCCGCACATGGGACACAACGTCATCATTACCGCTTTTATCGTAACGATCGTCGGCGGAATCGGAAGCCTTCCGGGAGCTGTTATTGCATCCGTAGTTTATGCGTTGTTCCATACCTTTGTTACAACATACATCAGCGGTACGATTGCTACCATATCGGGACTGCTGATCATGGTTTTGGTACTGATCGTACGTCCGACTGGAATCATGGGGCAGAAGAGCAGTGAATAGGGTGTTCTCAGTCAATCTAAAGACTGTTGTCGCACTGAGTGCACTGTTTGCGGTTCTCATTGTACTTCCGCACTTCCTCAAATATCATCATCAGGATTTTCTAATTTTTCTCACCATCAACATTCTGGTGGTTGTGAGCTACAGGCTGGTTACACTTACTGGAGAATGGTCACTGATTCACGCCGTCATGATGGGTGTTGGCGCATATACAAGCGCGATTCTAAGTAAAAATTTCGACATATCTTTTTGGATTACGCTTCCGCTTGCAGGTCTTGCCGCAGGAACAATGGCTGCTTTGCTGAGTTATCCGCTGTTTCGCATGACGCAGTTCTATTTCCTGATCGGCTCATTTGCGGCAGGTGAAGCCATTCGACTATGCTGGATCCAGTTTATCCAGCCGTTCGGTGGTTCGGGAGGAATCAGTGCGATTCCATCACCGGAACTCTTAAACATCGACTTTCTTGAACCGATCCCGTATTTCTATCTTGCTCTTACCATCGTTAGTGTGTGTGTATTCCTGCTCTATCGAATCGAGAATTCCAGAATTGGATTGACCTTGCAAGCAGTTCACTGGAAAGGCGTGCTGGCCGAATCCGTCGGGGTGAATACTTGGAACTATCGGTCACTTGCGTTCATTACCGGTTCGTTGTTCGTTGGTTTGGCGGGCGCGCTCAAGGTGCACTACATAGGAACGGTAGCTCCAAAACAATTTGATATCGGCTTTATGGTGTTTATCTTGATCTGGGTGATCGTGGGCGGTTACAGAACCATTTATGGCGGTATAGTGGGTGCAGTTGTGCTATCAATTCTGAATGAACTGTTTCGTGAAATTGAACAGCTTCGACCGGCAATCTATGGTGCCACCTTGATCATTTTTATTCTGTATCTGCCAGGAGGGATGGAAAGCATCCCGCAGAAGTTAAGAAGTCTGCGGCAGATGAGATACAGGAAGATGACATGATGCCGATCCTCGAAGTCAAGAACCTGGTCAAGCAGTTTGGTGGCTTGATCGCAGTGAATGATGTCAGTTTCGAGGTTAACGATGGTGATATTCATGGATTGATTGGTCCGAATGGGGCAGGAAAAAGCACTACATTCAAGATTGTTGCCGGATTCATGTCGCCAACTGAGGGCGATGTGCTGTTCCGAAATTCAAGCATAAAAGGGCAGAAACCATCGACAATTGCCACACTGGGAATCGCACGCACATTTCAGGAAACAACGCTGTTTCAGGAATTGAGTGTTTTCGACAATGTTCTGATCGGTGTTCATAAGGAAGCCCGCACCGATATTTTCTCCGCGCTCTTGGGACTGGATCAGGAAAAGCAGCAGGCCGCTTCTGAAGCAACAATCCAAGTGATTGAGTTCATGGGACTCTCCGATCGACAGAATCAGTTGGCAGCGGCACTCCCGCTTGGATATCAACGAATTCTTGCAGTCTCGATTGCACTGGCATCAAAACCCAGTTTGTTGCTGATGGATGAGCCATTTGCAGGCATGAATCCAGAAGAAACCCGACACATGATGGAACTCACACGGAAAGTCCGAGAAACCGGAATAACGATTGTATTGGTCGAACACAACATGAACGCCATTATGGGATTGTGTGATCGCCTCACTGTATTGAATTTTGGCACGATTCTGGATGATGGAACGCCGGAGCAGGTGCGAAATAATCCTGATGTGATTCAGGCCTATCTTGGTGGCGGCTAGGAATTATCGCGATGGACCTGGTAGTTTCAGACCTCAAAGTCAATTACAACAATGTTGCAGCGCTAAAAGGCATTAGTTTTAGTGTATCCGCAGGCGCTTTCATTACACTGATTGGTTCCAATGGTGCAGGAAAAAGTACGACTCTACGGGCCATTTCAGGACTGGTAAGACCGAGTGCCGGATCTGTCACATTGGACGATCAGAGAATTGACAACATTGCAGCGGACAAGCTACTTTCCATGGGAATTGCCCATGTCCCGGAAGGGCGACGGGTTTTCAAAGACCTTTCGGTGTTGGAAAATCTGCTTCTTGGTGCGTTTATCTACAAAGACCAGCATCGAATCAATCAGGATCTTGATGAAGTGTATCAACACTTTCCTGTACTGAAAGATAGGCAGAAACAGCAGGCGATAACATTGAGCGGTGGTGAGCAGCAGATGCTTTCAATCGGGCGTGCTTTGATGTCGCGTCCCAAGATTCTGTTGCTTGACGAGCCGTCTTTAGGATTAGCGCCTTTGATCGTTCAGGAAATCGGGGCAATTTTACAGGAAATTAACAAGCAAGGTGTTACTGTCATTCTTGTCGAACAGAATGCAGATTTGGCATTGAAGCTGGTTGACTACGGATATGTGTTGGAAAACGGCAAAATTACCATGAACGACAAGGCCGAAGCCCTTTCCAACAACGAGCACGTCCGAAAGGCTTATCTCGGAGTCTAATTGGATTCCGGGTAGATTCCTCGAACTCGGGATTTTGTCGGATCAAAGTGAGGGAATGGCACAACCTTCGCTGGAATCCGTTTTTGGTGCTGATCCAGTTTGCCAATCTCTATTTCAGTGCCGTCAGCCGCGTATTCAATATTCATCCTACACAGGGCGATGGTTTTTCCGAGTACAGGGGAAATGGTTGAACTTGTAATTTCTCCGACCTTGTAGCGCCCCTCAAATACGCCATCTCCGCTTGCGGCAGCTTCCCGGCCGGCAAGTTCAAGGCCAACCAGCTTGCGCTGTGGGCTCGCCTTACGTCGTTCCAGCGCATCGCGGCCGATAAAGTTGTCAGTCTTCGATTTGAGTGGAACAGTAAATGGTATGCCGGCTTCAAATGGGTCAGTTTGCTCACAAAATTCTTGGCCCGCAAAAATCAGCCCGGCTTCAATGCGAAGAATATCCAATGCTTCAAGCCCCATGGGTTTAACGGTTGATATATCCTGTTCCAAAATAATGCGCCAAACTTTTGAAGCATCACGAGGGTGACAGAAAATTTCATAGCCAAGTTCACCCGTGTAGCCAGTACGGGAAATAACAATCGGCACGCCGGTTGAGTCGCACATCCGGGCAATGGAAAATCGAAACCACTCCAGTTCTTCAACAGAGGCCTGATCCGGCCGTGTCCAGATGACTTGTTTTAGGATGTTACGACTCTCAGGTCCCTGCACCTGAAGATTGGCCAACTGGTCGGTCGAATTTTTAACCCAGGCTTTCAATCCCAGTTCTTCAGCCTTCTGACGCAGCCACAATCCAGAACCATCACATCCTCCAACCCATCGAAAATTGTTCTGGCCAATACGAAAGACTGTGCCATCATCAATCATTCCGCCGGATTGATTGCACATCGCCGTGTACGTTACCTGTCCAGATGAAAGCTTCTTGATGTCTCTCGTTACGCAAGTCTGAAGAAGAATTTCCGCATCAGGTCCTACAACCTCAAATTTTCTCAGCGCTGAAAGATCAATCATCACTGCCCCTTGACGACAGGCCCAGTATTCTTCAATTGCGCCTTGATTGGTATACGAATTCGCTATCCAGTATCCTGCGTATTCGACAAAGTGTCGAGTCAATTTGGATGATTCAGAATGAAATCCAGTTTCTTGTGTCATGGTGGGATCCGCATCTGTGGTTTTTCGAACTGCTATGGACTGTTTGAACATCTCGTTATTGCCGTATACGCGCACTTGGATGTCAGTTGGATTCCAGGCATTGGCCGCGTCTATATCGTCGGGGCATGAAGATGACACGCACACCATATCTCTGAGTGCACGCATAAGCACATAATCTCCCGGCCTGGACCAGGGTTCATCCATATAAATCTGAAAACTGTCATCGAAAAAGGTGTTGAAGAACAGATTGATTGCCATCCAGCCTTTTCTAGGAGAAACAGGGTATTCTTGGAGGGCATAATTGAAGTTGTCAGAGCAGTTGACGTGACCCGGGTATCCAGCGTCATCATAGTATTTGCTGGTGCATGCGAAACCAAAACTGTCGTGACGTCCGCAAGTGTCCTGTACCACTTCAATGACAGGTTCTAGATCGACATCAAAGAATTTCGAGGCAAGACCGGGCCTGGGGTACGCTGCACCTGTAAGTGTTCGGGTTGCAGTTGCATCAAGACAGCGTTCCAGGCCGTTGTCCAGAGACTTTAAGTCAAGGCACTGGAAATCAGAACACTGACGCCCGTCTATATCAAGAATCTGAATGTATTCTCCAGCCTTCACTTCGTAACTCACTGCAGTTGCGGCTTTGATTGTGAAATCTTGACGCGTGGTTGCCAGTGGATCTGGCGGACCGTTTGTAATGTGCTGGTTTGGATGATTGCGAGTAACCCATACGATCAGGTCAGTTGGCGGGTTCTGTTCATTCACTTTCATTGGTTCGGCGGGAGCACCGATGATGACGATGCATTCGGTATTGCATGTTAGTGTTTCTCGGCAACCCGGTAATGTTTCTCCATCGAGATAAACAGCGGCCTGTGCGTTTGCCAAATCCATGTCGAATGCTTTTAGTTTTGACCGAATTTTGGAGGCGCCGTTTGTATCGCGCTTCAGCATCTGAGCAAGCTTTTGTCCAGTTGTAGCGGTACTATAGGAGAATTGTCCGGTACAAACTGCACCCTTGGAATCGAAAGCAACGATATGTGCACACTGCAATCCTTCCGGATCGACAATTTCAACAGTGTCGCCAGCGAGAAGGGGGATAACGACTATTGCACCGCCTCGGACAGTATAACGTTCCTGGCCAATGCCGAAATTTACAAGTCCAGGTTCGCGAACTTGCCTGGAGAAGTCAGATGCTAGATTTACAGTTGACATTGTGCTACTGATTGTTGGTTTGTTTTCAGTATAGTATAGTCGGGAAGTCGTTAATTCCATACAAGTAAGAACAAAATTTGGAATGAGTTCTCGGATTTTTCGTTGTAGTGTTTAGGAACGTCGTTTTCACTTGTCTTGTTTTGTTCATCCTACAAAATTCAGAGAAACTTTGACTGTGATATACAATTTATTCAAAATTGTCTGTGAACCAAAGGGGGCACTCACATTGAATTCAAGAGTAGTCGCAAGATTCAGCGTACTGACCATGATCGGTGGTTTGCTGATACTGTCATCACTTGCGGCAAGTGCAGATCAGGTTACGGGAACAGTCGATTTCAGGTATCGGATTCCGATTAATGCATTGTCAAAAGGAACGGTTGCAGCGGTCAATGTGAATGTCGCAGATTCAGTTGAAACAGGAACGGTTCTGATCGAATTTGATCCTACACGCCAAGCGGCTAAAGTGCGCGCAAGACAAAGCCAGGTAGACCGCATTCAAATTGAACTGGATAGCGCCTCTGCGAAATTTGAACGACAGCAGGAGTTGTTCGATCGAGGCTCATTATCTCTTCTGGCCTATGAAGAATCCGAAAATGAGGTGAGGACAGTTCGTGCCCAATTGGTTGAAGCACAGGCTAAACTTGATGCTGCAAAATTTCGAATTCAAAACACTAGACTGATCTCACCAATTGATGCGATCGTGCTGAAAAAAAATGTACATCCCGGCATGAACATCCTCCCAGACGAGTCACTTCAGCCACTAATGGTGCTGGGGAGCGCTCAGGAGTATGTCGTTCGTGTAACAGTACCTTATGAGCAACGAATGCTGATTGAAGCAGGAAATCGGTTTCAGGTTATGGTACATACACCGAATGATCTGCCTGATGTGAATTTTGTAGCGCGTTATCTAGCTGAAGTGGAATTTTCGACATTGGATCCGATTACTGCAAAAAACGGCATGCAATACCCTGTCAACCTCCATTTTCGCGAGGAATCGGCCTTAATCCTTCCGGGAACGCCTGCGACAGTGATATTTGAATAGGCAATTGCAAATCTCAGTTCTTGTACCAACAATTCCTCAGTGCTCCTGCGGTATACAGCACCCGCTGCAATACTAAATGCAAGATTCAGATTAGTGAGTAAAGCATTTCTAACTACCATTTAACGTAATTCATCAAATAATCCTGCGTGTTGGTAAGACCAAGTTGATATCGCTTGCCGTATCCGCCATTGAAGCCAAAGAATCTAAGCGAATACGATTTGTAGGTTCGCCAGCGATAGCCTGACGATTCGAAACGTTGAAGCGAGATGCTGACTACGGCAGGAATCGATATCTGGAAAATTAACCGAATCAGTGCTGAACCTCATGATTCGACTTCAATTGAAGTGGATTTGAAGCCATCAAACTAAGAAAATCCAACACGCAAACCGAATTAGATGCCGCAAGCGATACAAATCTCTTCGAAATATCTATAAATGCATTTCCAATGGGAAAGTCTCGCCTCTACATATCATTGTTGATTTGACTGCAGTTCTGCTACACTTCTGCCGGTTGCAGGCTGCTACCCATTACCTTGGAGCCCTTACTTGGCATCATCCGCCCAACGCAAAGTCATTTCCCCAAAGTCTGTAATATTCAGTTACGGTTTTCGGCCGTTTTTCCTGTGCGCCAGTGTGTGGGCGGTAGTCGCCATGTCAATCTGGATTCTGGTTTTAAGCGGACGACTTGTACTGCCGACAACGCTTGATCCTGTTTCATGGCATGCCCATGAATTTCTATTCGGTTATCTTGGAGCTGTAATTGCTGGATTTATTCTCACGGCAGTTCCAAACTGGACAGCACGCCCGCCGATCACGGGATGGCCTCTTGCAGGGCTGTTTGTTCTCTGGCTGGCAGGCAGACTCGCGATTGCAACTTCTGCTCATTTGCCTCCCTTGGTTTTTGTTATCACGGACCTATCGTTTCAACTGATGCTCTGCACTATAGTCGCGCGTGAATTAATTAGTGCTCGCAACTGGCGTAACTTAATTTTAGTTTGCCTGCTGTGCGGTCAGATTCTAGGCAATGCAGTGTTTCATTGGGAGGTGTTGCTGGGTGAATATGCGGCTCATGGAACCGGCTTCAGAATCGGTCTGGCAGCGAGTGTGATGATGATTGTGGTGATTGGAGGCCGCATTGTACCGAATTTCACACACAACTGGCTGGTCAGTCGGGGGGACGCAAACGCAATTGATTCGCACCCTAGGGAGCGTACCAATTTCAGTGCCTATAATCGAACCAGAAAAAAGACCTCACTACCAACAGATAGCTGCCGAATGTCTACACCTCCATGAACTTGGGTTTAGCTATTATAGGATAGCTCGGAAATTAAATGTAGATGCAAAAATGGTAGCAAAAGCTATCAATTGGATTCGATAGCCATAATCAAAAATTGACCAATTTCTAAAAGTAAAATTTGTTTTGCTAGACTCCAGAACGAGTGTGACTTGCAAAAAATATTGCAATTAACGAGGGCGAATATTAGCATCAAACTTCCAAATATATTGATAACTCTAAAATAATAATAGATACTACATATTATGACCAACAAAGAATGGACATTAACTCAAATCGCGAATTTATTGTGTCAACCACAGTACAAACTAATTTACTTGTGTGAAAAAGGCGTAATTTTACCTGACGGAGTGGACGCGAAAGGCCGAGGAAGTAGCCGTCGGTTCTCTGCGCATAATTTGTTTGAATTTATGGTAGCCTTTACACTGGGTGATTTTCACATTCCAACTAAAATCACTACAAATCTACTTTTGGCATTGCGCTCATTTGACAAACATCTCGCGAAAAAATATCCACTGCTTAAACTACCCTATTCACTCACATATCCTGATTGTCCTGAAGTGAAAGCCATATTAATTAAAGGTTCATACTTGTATTTCGCAATTGGCAAAGGAGCTATACCCGAAAGTAGTGCGTGGGGTGAATTCACGCGGCTACCTGGTTGTCAAACTGCTTTGTCTCAATCCCGTCTTTGAATTGTATACCTTCTATCACTTTCCCAAGTTGCCGGAATCCTCGCAACCTGCGCCAGTTGTGTTGCGCACAAATACCCAGCTTGAACATCATGCACAGCATCCCCTTTCGGTTTAAGCACCCTTTAGAGCGACGCGTGCGATGACGGATCGTCGCAAACGTCGATTCAATCGGGTTGGTGGTACGCAAGCTCTGCCAGTGCACCGCCGGAAAATCGTAAAATGCCAGCAACTCTTCGCGATCTTTCTCTAAACACTGAGTCGCTTTCGGATACTTGTCCTGGTATGTGTCGATGAATTGATCAAACGCACGCTGTGCATCGGCTTGAGTTTCGGCCATCCAGATCTCGCGCATTGCCTCCTTCGCTTTCGCCTGTACCGACTTCGGAAGCGCATTTAACACATTCGCGCTCTTGTGCACCCAACAGCGCTGGTGACGGGTGGTACTACCCCGATAATGTAGAGACACATTAGTAATAGAGTAATCCAAAGATTTGGAGGAAAATCGGAGATGAGTCAAGGGAACTATTCCGAGGAATTTAAGGAACATATATTATCGGAGCATGAAGCTGGGGTATCGGTGCGAGAGTTAGCGCGCAGATACGAGCCCTCGGCGACGACGATTCAAAATTGGAAACGTCAAGCCAAGGCGAAGGCGAGTGAATCGGAGCCAGGTGAGAGTGAAGTGTCGCAGTTGCGTCGCTTGCAGCGTCGCAATCAGGAGTTAGAGCAGGAGAATGCGTTCTTAAAAAAAGCGGCAGCCTGGTTTGCCGCCGACAGCGGGGGCCATCGTGGTGGAACCGGGCGTACGAATTAATCGAAGCGGAGAGGAAGAACTTTGCGATCCGTTTGATGTGTCGGGTATTAGAGATTTCAGAATCAGGTTATTATGCGTGGCGAAACCGCAAGCCGAGTCCGCGATCGCAAGCCAATGAAAAGTTATTGGTGGCGATTCGTGGTGTATTGGTCGAAAGTGGTTGGACTTATGGTGCACCTCGCATTGCTGCGCAGTTGTGTAAGAGTGGGATCAAAGTGAGTGTAAATCGAGTCGCTCGATTGATGCAAAAGGCGAGATTATCGGCGTGTGCAGCTCGAAAATTTGTGCGTAGCACCCGTTGCTCGGGTCGCGCGCACGGCATAGTAGACCGAGTGAATCGTGAATTTAACGTATCCGAGCCGGATCAGTTGTGGGTAGCGGATGCGACATATCTGCATACGTTAGACGGTGTATTGTATTTGGCGGTGGTGCAGGACGCTTGTAGCCGACGGATTTTGGGCTGGTCGATGAAAACCTGCCAGGACGTCGGTTTGATGAGTGAGGCCTTGCAGATGGCACTTCGAGGTCGGAGTTGCGAAGGCGTGATTCACCATTCGGACCAAGGAGTACAATACAGTTCGAAGGCCTTTCAAGCGTTGTGTCGAGTGCATGGGATCAAGCAGTCGATGGGCAGTGTTGGTGATTGTTATGACAATGCGCAAGCCGAATCATGGTTTGCCACATTGAAGCGGGAAAGCGTTTTGAAAACGGATCGTTTAAAGTCAGCGAAGGAACTAAGACAGCAAGTGATTCGGTATATCGAGTCTTGGTATAACACCCGACGATTGCATACGAGTCTGGGTAATAGGAGTCCAGTCGAGTATGAAGCGCAGCTGAAAAAAGCGCAACCAGAGGTTACCAGCGCCCTTAAGGGCGCTGGTAACCTCTCAAATCCTAACGTCTCTACCAAATTGGGGTAAGACTAGGGTGTCCGGATAAATCTCATCGAGCGCTGACCAAAACCCCAGCGCACCGTCGCCAACCGCTAGCTTCGGCACATTCATCCCACGTGCTTTCAGATCCAGCAATACCTCGCGCCAGCTCTGCGTAGACTCGCGAACCCCGTCTTCGATCGTCAAAAACTTCTTCTCGCCTTGATCATTCACGCCGATCACCACCAGCGAACACAACTTGACATCCTCGCTGCGCAATCCGCTGTATATCCCATCCACCCACAGGTATACCCATCGCTCCTTGCTCAAATCTCGCACCATCCACTGATCACGCTCTTCTTCCCACTCGGCTTTCAGTCGCGACACCACCGCAGCGGAAAATCCTTTGGCTTCGTGCCCCAGCAACACGCCAAGCACATCGCCCATCTCACCGCTGCTGATCCCTTTCAGATACAGCCATGGCACAAACGCCTCCAACGTGCGTGTCTTTCGCACATAGGGCGGAATCAGGCAGGAGCGAAACGTCACCGGCTCTCCAGTGGTCGAACGCACCTTGGGAATCTTCACCGTCACCGCACCAATGCCCGTCTGAATCTGGCGTTGCCGATGGTAACCGCTTCGAACGACCGCCCGATGACCGCTTTCGGTATGCTGGCCAGCATACTTCGCCATAAGCTCGTCTAATTCGGCCTCAACCCCCAGTGCGATCAGCTGACGGGCTCCGGCTCGAATCAAATCTGTGAGTGGATCTTCAAAAAGTTCTCGATTTTCAAATGAAATTACGTTATCCTTATTCATAGTGGCGTACCTTTCTGGTTTTTTGTAAAAAATGTTTTCATTTACATGTTAAACCAGATACGCCACTTTTTTTTCAAACCTCCCACGCACTACTTTCGGGTATAGCTCTTGGCAAAGCAAACAAGCCAGCAATTTATATAGGTGGTATAAATTTAATGGAATACGATAGCATTCCTACTTCACTGAGTTTTGATGTAAATATGCCTGAAACCAAATCTTCAGTTGAACACGTTGAGTCACTTCCAAATGAAGCAGGTATTGCGTATTTTGAATTAAATTTATCCCAGCTTGCTAAGGAAATTCCACTAACTTAGTTTTTGAGACTAGACCGAATTTCTTAAATCCAAAATTCAGTCGTTCATATTTCTGATGCCAAGACAAAATTCTTAAATGCAGTGAACCTGTACACTCATTGAAAAAGTCTCAATCTGTGCATATATTTATCGTTATCTACAATAGTTGTTTATACTTTAAATCGCACCTGTCAAAATTCTATAAAAGTAAATTGTATAAATTCAATATCAAGTCGTGTCAAACTTAAGCTCACAACTTCTGTCCGAAGACACGATAACCCAAATTTTAATGTCTCAAAGTACCAATTTTGCCATTCCACGGCCTCGTGAACATGACATTTATGATGATTTCTCTTTTGAGTCACATAGTGAAGAAAAACCTGAATTTACAATGCAGTCAGTCCTTTATCTTTATCACAGTAGTGAGTATGTTCCGAGCTATACCCGAAAGTAGTGCGTGGGGTGAAATCACGCGGCTACCTGGTTGTCAAACTGCTTTGTCTCAATCCCGTCTTTGAATTGTATACCTTCTATCACTTTCCCAAGTTGCCGGAATCCTCGCAACCTGCGCCAGTTGTGTTGCGCACAAATACCCAGCTTGAACATCATGCACAGCATCCCCTTTCGGCTTAAGCACCCTTTCGAGCGACGCGTGCGATGACGGATCGTCGCAAACGTCGATTCAATCGGGTTGGTGGTACGCAAGCTTAGCCAGTGCACCGCCGGAAAATCGTAAAACGCCAGTAACTCTTCGCGGTCCTTCTCCAAACACTCAGTCGCTTTCGGATACTTGTCCTGGTAAGTGTGGGTGAATTGATCAAATGCACGCTGTGCATCGGCTCGAGTCTCGGCCATCCAGATTTCATGCAATGCCTCCTTCGCTTTCGGCTGTGCCGACTTCGGAAGCGCATTCAACACATTCGCTGTCTTGTGCACCCAACAGCGCTGGTGACGGGTGTCTGGATAAATCTCATCCAGAGCCGACCAAAACCCCAGCGCACCGTCGCCAACCGCAAGCTTCGGCACGTTCATCCCACGCGCCTTCAGATCCAGCAACACCTCGCGCCAGCTCTGCGTAGACTCGCGAACCCCGTCTTCGATCGTCAATAACTTCTTCTCGCCTTGATCATTCACGCCGATCACCACCAGCGAACACAACTTGACCTCCTCGCTGCGCAATCCGCTGTATATCCCATCCACCCACAGGTATACCCATCGCTCCTTGCTCAAATCTCGCACCATCCACTGATCACGCTCTTCTTCCCACTCGGCTTTCAGTCGCGATACCACCCCGGTGGAAAATCCTTTGGCTTCCTGACCCAGCAACACGCCAAGCACATTGCCCATCTCACCGCTGCTGATCCCTTTCAGATACAGCCATGGCACAAACGCCTCCAACGTGCGTGTCTTTCGCACATAGGGCGGAATCAGGCAGGAGTGAAACGTCACCGGCTCTCCAGTGGTCGAACGCACCTTGGGAATCTTCACCGTCACCGAACCAATGCCCGTCTGAATCTGGCGTTGCCGATGGTAACCGCTTCGAACGACCGCCCGATGACCGTTTTCGGTATGCTGGCCATCATACTTCGCCATAAGCTCGTCTAATTCAGCCTCAACCCCCAGTGCGATCAACTGACGGGCTCCGGTTCGAATCAAATCTGTGAGTGGGTCTTCAAAAAGTTCTCGATTTTCAAATGAAATTACGTTATCCTTATTCATAGTGGCGTACCTTTCTGGTTTCTTGTAATAAATGTGTTCATTTACATGTTAAACCAGATACGCCACTTTTTTTTCAAACCTCCCACGCACTACTTTCGGGTATAGCTCGTATGTTCCTAACCACAATAAGATATATCCCTGTATCTTAAAAGCAGCTGAAAAATATGATGAACGTTTAAGTTTCCTAGAAAAGGAAGGGAAACTTGATGGCGTACAACTCAATCCAGAATCTATGAGTGGTTTCATGGAATTTGTAAAACAATGCATGCCTACCATAAGTAGTGGGCTTGTGCTAACTGACAATGGCAATCTTCGTGCTGTCTGGAATAGCGATGGTGAATCGTTTGTTGGACTTCAATTCCTAAACCACCAATTAATTGAATATATTTTATTCAGTCAAACAGCTCCCTCACTACCCGTTTCTCGATCTTTTGGACAAGCTCGTATCGATAGTGTCATGAACCAAATCAAAGCACTTGAACTTAATTGGATGCTGTATGAACAATGATAATATTCCGTCTGATCATCATGTTGTTAGGTACATAAAACCCACCCTTGTAAATGGCGACTACGCTGATGGAAGTGCTTTTGTTCTTAGGGAAAATGAATCAGAACTATCCGTAAACTGGTTAGAAGCATTTAATAGTAATGACTTGTGTTTTCAGTTAAGTGAAGTAAGACGGCTTTCCAGAATACGCTTATCCAAAAACGGGAGGCTTGCAAAACTGAATGTCAGTAGCACCAAACAGTATGTACACACCCACGCAGTAAATTCCGGCATTTCAGTAAATTTAGAATTCTTGAAGGTGCCTCTTGAGAAAACCTCAGAGTGGGAGGCAGATTTATCGCATGCTGAAATTACCGGAATTCCTCATAGAGGTACAGTGGAGGCGAGGGTGATAGGAGAATTAATTGCTAAAAGTGTACAGCTCCCACTCTTTCAAGGAAAAGTCGATTAGAGACACAATCCAATTTATGATGCTGACGTGAAATACAGGTCGATAGATTAGCTATATTCACCTAAATCCTCGCTCCGGCCGATGCTATCGATTTGGCGCGCTGGTGAAACCAAGATGACGTTGGTAAAACCAAATCTAATTCTAAAAAATGCTGAAGAATAATGCTTAGAATTCCATTCTGTTCGGCGGAAAAAGGTAGTTGTGTAACAACATCTGAAAGAGTTCCTTCAAGCCATTCGAACCACCGGTTACGGTCCTCAAACACCGCAGCTGTCTGAAAGATAATAACGAGAAACCAGCCGATTTGTTGTTTCTCTATTCTCGGGCTTATTAGTACTAGTAGTTCAGAAATATCCTCTGAGACTTCAGCACTACGATTCGCAGCTGCAATGACACTGACAATGTCCAAATACATCAAATTATCCTCTATAGAAAGATTCTCTACAGTTGCGGAAAAATTTTCAATTAGATTCTTAAAAATATTTAGTTCATATGTCCCGAATTTATATATCTGAGAAAGGTTTAGTAGAGTGCGCAACGATTTGTCAAATTTGTCTATGTTCAGAGCACTGTAATCTTCGCCGAAAATTTCCGAACTTTGTTTTTCAGTTAATGTGCCCCGTGGAGAACAGTGACCTTCAAAAAAACTAGGAACCCCTTCCAGAAATTCTGTTTCTTGCACAAATGGAGTTAGAATTTCCTTCAAATCCGCATAATTCTGCCCACCGTGGTCCATTTTGACATGGCACAACAAAAGTTGCTGTAGTCGAGACCGGACATTAATTTGCAATGAATGCGATGATACTCTGTTGGCAAGAATCATGGGTTCAACTCGACAATCAATAAGTGTGGAATATGTGCCTGCCGTAGATTTGAAATCTTTTATCCAGTTCTGAAAGTCTTTCAATGTCTCTGTGTTCGAAGAATCCGTTAATGTACGGAAGATGAAGCCAGTCTGCATCCACGCTGCCATCCTTTTCCAATAAATTGAACACCGTGCACCATTTTCAATTGTGTTGATTTGGTTCAAAACAAATTCCGCAATATTTGCAAAATACTCGAATGTTTCAATTTTCACTGAATTTGAACTGTCATCGTCAGTTAGTCGACCAACAATATCTACTGCGTAGTTTCGAAATCGTGAATCGTCAAGTCGATACAATGCAACGTCTAGAACCCCAAGTAACCAAAAGGGATTGTGATTGTCTCCAAGAGTTGAAATTGCAGTCCAGACAGTATCGTTGTCGAAGTCGTCTATCCATTTCCCAGGATAAAGATCATCCGTGAATGAGCCTAAACAACAAATATCTAAACCCTTTCGAAAATCACGTGAGATTAGAGTTTTCCGATAGGGGATGAGTACATTGTGACGATAGAATTTTAAATCTGTAGTTGTGGGCTGTGGTCCGCAAAACTTCTCATAATAGGAAATATTAGAAGGAACGAAATCGTCAACGTTCATACTTTGCCCATCTCTAAATTTTTGAACCAATTTGGCTTGCAACGGTGAAATACCCATAGCCAGTTCATCGAATACAGTAAACAATTCTTGATCGTTTGGTTCTCTATTTTTTAGTATTTGAACGAATGGATCGATTTTTGCTGACGTTGGTCCTAGATAATCAGAAATCTTGTTGATTTCAGCAAGTCTAACATTTGAGTCTGGTGAAAGGAGACGAAGCGGTGGAATATGTGAAATTATTTTATTTTCTCTATCAACAATTCCATTTACAACAATATTTCCTGTAGATTCGTCAAGTCCAACTAAAATAGAGTTTCCGTCAACGTCTTGAACCGATTGTTCCTTTCCTGTCAAGAAGAATTGTCGCACAGCCTTGTAGAGTTCGGTATGCACCACCTTAATCTTTTTCGCTATATTGAGGATACGTTGGAATTTGTAATCATGTCGCTCTGCAAACCCTTCATTTAGGCGAATCATCATTCCAAGAGCTGTGTGAGGCAACTGGTCTAAAAACAACCGGCTATAAGCGGTTTGTTGGTGGCTATCTGAGCTCTGAATTACATCACAATTGAATTTAAGCGCCATTTCAATTAGCTCCGAGTTTGCAGGCAATAATTGAGACAGAATATTTTGTTCAATCCAACTTGTGAAACTATCGTACCGGTCTTCTGACTCGATAAGCATTGGTAGTAGAAGGCTACCAAGGTGAAAAGACATTGTTATTGTCATAAAACTTACATTTTCAGTATCGACAAATTTTGTGTAATTCGCTCCCGTTGATTTAACCGCGTAACTCCATACCCAATTTGACAGAGCTTTGGCGTTGCTTGGCGGAATTTCGGGGTTTGCCCATAACTCAACTATTGCGTCTCTACCTACAATTCTAGGAATTTCAGTTATGTTTTTCACTTCATCCAAGTTTGAAAGGTTCATTGCATCCAGGTGAGCGGCGTACTGTCGATATACTCGTAGTTCCACACTCTCAACAACACTTTCATCTTCAACGCATGTTTGCTTTAACAAGTAAATTAACTCGTTTAATTCAGGTTGAACGAATGAAAAACCACTCATTCTCAGCTTATGGCGAAAATTTATGTATTCGGCGTAATTGATGTGGTCGTTGCTATGCAAAAATTGCAGGATATCGAGTATGCAAGTAATCGGAATTGTTACACCATCAGACCTTGTATACACACCATGACGATTAAAGTAGCGATCATCAAAGCATACTGCATCACAATCAACATTCTCGCGAAGCAGTGTTGTTATAGAATCGAATTCAATTGATTGAATTCTTTTGCTCGAATAAAATTTTGAGTTGCGCGGCATAAGAGACACGTCTCCATTGCTTAGTGCTACCTTTAGGGTTTGTCGAATTTCTTCGATATGACGCCTAAGTTCATTTCCAATATCTTCTTCGTCACTGAGATCTCGAAATTCCTGCACCAAATCCTGATGAACATATACATCTAATTCGTTTGCAACCGGTTGCAATATGTGAGCATCTTGTAAATATTTGACCGCGAGTTCGTCCAAATAAATTGGACAATCAAATTTAGACTCGCTAACAGTTTCTTGCAAAGTTTGCCCTTGATCAAACAAAAATGCGTGAGCATGTTTGTAATCAGATTCGTCAATTTTTCCAAATTTATTAAGTAGCCTACAGAAATTCATGATCGGAATTATCAAGTCCTTAAATTCATCTATATTCGCTTGATCTTGATTTAGAGACCCAGGTCTATAAATTGGAAATGTACAAACCACCTTACCGCCAGAATTTTTTGCTGCATGAATCAGGGTTGCTAAATTTTGACCTGTTTCATTAGCAATTGATTTTTCAATTTCGACTGAATTTTCAACCGAATTTATTACTTCTCTATCAAACAACTGTAAAAATTTTCTCGCTGATTCAATTAGTGACGGTTGATGAAACTTCACATCAATAAAATCATGTATTAGTAATTTCATTAGCTCGGGAGCAATTTTCACATGATGAAACAAACTTAACACTTTTCCCAACAATCCTAAGTACGACAATATCAATACTGTTGTTATGTCCAGACCAATCGTCCATGTTTCTTGCATTTCTACCAACTCGCGGTTACAAGCGATTGTCGTCAATACTGGTTTTCTACGAGTGTCTGGTTCATTGGCATTCCGCATTGGGATATGCAACAGTAATTTTGTGAGTGACAGTTTGTAAACATTGGCAAGAGCAATTAGCGGAATTTCTCCTTCAAGCCATTTTTGTTCAATCTCCTGAAGGTGACTTCTTCTTCGAGGAATCCAATCGTTTACTTCTTCTATGTTTGTTAACCAGATAGGACCTTTCTCGCTTGACGAAAACTCAACTGCGTTGTGAAGCCATTGTTCATCCACCTCATTTTCCCTTGCAAGTTGGAAATAAAGAAAATACGCTGCTGATAGAACCCTAGGGTCATTCGGCGCTTTCTCGACTGCTGCATTTGCAAACTGCAGTGCTCTATCAATTGTCTGTACAATAAATCCTGATAACTGGGCAAAATTTATTAAATGCTCGGGTTGAAATGAATCTCGCCCACACCAAGCGCGATCTAAGATGCCGCCCATCCTTTCCCAATCACTCGATGCAATGGCTAGTTCCAAATCAAGTCGAATACTATCGGGATGTACTGCTTGGCTTATCAGAATGTCGTTGACTTCTTGAGCTATACCCGAAAGTAGTGCGTGGGAGGTTTGAAAAAAAAGTGGCGTATCTGGTTTAACATGTAAATGAACACATTTATTACAAGAAACCAGAAAGGTACGCCACTATGAATAAGGATAACGTAATTTCATTTGAAAATCGAGAACTTTTTGAAGACCCACTCACAGATTTGATTCGAACCGGAGCCCGTCAGTTGATCGCACTGGGGGTTGAGGCTGAATTAGACGAGCTTATGGCGAAGTATGATGGCCAGCATACCGAAAACGGTCATCGGGCGGTCGTTCGAAGCGGTTACCATCGGCAACGCCAGATTCAGACGGGCATTGGTTCGGTGACGGTGAAGATTCCCAAGGTGCGTTCGACCACTGGAGAGCCGGTGACGTTTCACTCCTGCCTGATTCCGCCCTATGTGCGAAAGACACGCACGTTGGAGGCGTTTGTGCCATGGCTGTATCTGAAAGGGATCAGCAGCGGTGAGATGGGCAATGTGCTTGGCGTGTTGCTGGGTCAGGAAGCCAAAGGATTTTCCACCGGGGTGGTATCGCGACTGAAAGCCGAGTGGGAAGAAGAGCGTGATCAGTGGATGGTGCGAGATTTGAGCAAGGAGCGATGGGTATACCTGTGGGTGGATGGGATATACAGCGGATTGCGCAGCGAGGAGGTCAAGTTGTGTTCGCTGGTGGTGATCGGCGTGAATGATCAAGGCGAGAAGAAGTTATTGACGATCGAAGACGGGGTTCGCGAGTCTACGCAGAGCTGGCGCGAGGTGTTGCTGGATCTGAAGGCGCGTGGGATGAACGTGCCGAAGCTTGCGGTTGGCGACGGTGCGCTGGGGTTTTGGTCGGCTCTGGATGAGATTTATCCAGACACCCGTCACCAGCGCTGTTGGGTGCACAAGACAGCGAATGTGTTGAATGCGCTTCCGAAGTCGGCACAGCCGAAAGCGAAGGAGGCATTGCATGAAATCTGGATGGCCGAGACTCGAGCCGATGCACAGCGTGCATTTGATCAATTCACCCACACTTACCAGGACAAGTATCCGAAAGCGACTGAGTGTTTGGAGAAGGACCGCGAAGAGTTACTGGCGTTTTACGATTTTCCGGCGGTGCACTGGCTAAGCTTGCGTACCACCAACCCGATTGAATCGACGTTTGCGACGATCCGTCATCGCACGCGTCGCTCGAAAGGGTGCTTAAGCCGAAAGGGGATGCTGTGCATGATGTTCAAGCTGGGTATTTGTGCGCAACACAACTGGCGCAGGTTGCGAGGATTCCGGCAACTTGGGAAAGTGATAGAAGGTATACAATTCAAAGACGGGATTGAGACAAAGCAGTTTGACAACCAGGTAGCCGCGTGATTTCACCCCACGCACTACTTTCGGGTATAGCTCTGACTTCTTTGGCCTCTTCCAATCTACCGGCGAAAATTAGCGCTTGCACTTTAATCAACCTGAGATTGTTACTCTGTCTCGTAATTTCGCTGTTCTCTTCTAAAAATTTGATGATTGATTCATATTCAAACGTTGATTCACTTGCTAGGCACCTTACATATTCAAGTGCGTTTTCAACGTTCGGTAACAATTTGAATTGTTTAAGAGCAAAAGATTTGAGATTTTCGTAATCACCCGTATTTTTTGAGTAAAGAACACAGTTTTTCAAGTCGAACAAGCTACGAGTCTGTTCAAATTGCAGCTTCAACTGTTCTCCCACGTCTTTTCCCTGGTCAGCGTCAATTAGGATCATCAACGTATCTTTTAGTTCATGTCCGATTGCACTATCCCGAATAAAGTTTCTCACCTTTGTAGGGTCCTCTTTTGTAGAAAGCATTGAATCCACATGTAACCTCACTAAAAATTCCTCAGGAATGTTTTTTTGCAAACGAGATTTATTTTGCTCCAGATAATTCAATAATGAGGCACCATCTAAATTTTTGACGCTAAGAAAAAATTCGGCTCTAATCTCTTCTTCATTCAATCCTCCAAATTCTTTCCGATACTCGAGGAGTTTTGTAAGCGGTTCATCGTTAAAATCAAATTTGAATGTATGCGCAAATGGTATAAGACGCACTGCTTGTTCACCTATCTTCATACGTTCCGTTATTTCCGTTCGCGAATTTTCTGCTTGCAATGAGTTGGGGTTCATTAACGACAACCAAATTTGCCAATCTTTCAGCGCATTTAACCAAGTTTGAGTAAGATTGTCTTCAAAATACGAAACTACAAAATTAAAACAATCCGTAGCTCGTTGATGGTGAGTTGGAGCAGCTTTGTCTACTCTCTGGGTTATGCCCGAATACAAAGGTGCACCACTTAGAACTAGAGAGCGGAATTCTTCTGGAAGTAATTTTGCAGCGTTAACGCTTCCTTCAATAACAGCGAGCATTGGCGTTTGTTCCCATTGGCTTTCCATTTGAGGAAGAATCTTTAGAACTTCATTCCAACCACCACAAATTGCTTTAATCACACCCCAATGGCACCACCCAACTGGAGTAAAGAATTCAATATCGTTGTTTCGGTTTTCTCGGTCATACCAAGTCAACGCTTCTTGCTCGGTTTTGGATTCTAATAGCAGACGAAAAAAAACTGATCGGCTGTCAGAGTCGTTCTTGTCACGTAGAATTCGGAGAGCCTCATCTTGACGACCATCAGTCGATTCGATGAGTGCATCCACTATAAAAAGATTGAAATCTCCATCAAATTGCTGCAATTTACTTCGAAGTTGCTTCGCAAAATCAAGGGTATCTACATCAGTTGCACACAATCTTGCAGTCCAAAATAGAATTTTGGCTTTTACAGCACTATCTATTAAAACCAGTAATCCTGTCTCTGACTCATTCAACAATTCCCGAAGATTGTTGACGCATGAGCTTGGGCTAAATGAACGAAGTGAAAGAATTCGTGACAGCTTATCTTCTGCATGCTGTGTTAAAAAAGTTTGATTGCTCGCTAGCAAGTAAGGTTGAGACACTATTTCTTGTTCCAGATTTTCTAAACCACTCTGGAGATTTACGCCCAATTGTTGAATCATAGCTACAACAGACTTTTGATTCTTGGGAATAGAAGCTAAAAATCCAGCTACAAGTATTGCGACAACACCGTTTACATGTATGGTTGCAAAGTGTTTGTCTTCACCAGTTTTTTCGGAGTATCTCTCTGCAAGTAAACTAGCATTTTCCAAATTAGCATCACCCTCTCCCATTATTCGAGCCATCGCTTTTTTCTTTAGATACTTAGCTACTTGTTCATCGGATAACCACTCTTGTACAGCGGGTTTTTTTAAATATTCTGGAATGACAATCTTCTGGCCGATAGAATTTGTAATGTCTTGCCACCAAGAATCAGTACATTTACCAGTCTGCAATCGAGATAGGGATTGGTCAATGATCCCTTCCATTTGATTAACATCTAATTTAAATGGATCTTTACCTGCTTTACGTTCAGCTATTAAACGGTCCACCGAAGAAAATACTGAAGAAATAATTTCCTTTACAAGCGGAACTGAATTTAGGGGGTCTAATTCAGGCATGATTTAAATTTAGTTTTACTTTTGGCAGTTAACTATACAAAGATTAAATATGGGAGCTGTGGGGCGCAGATACAATGTCGGAATTCACTGAGTTTAAACTACGGAACTTAGCAGAAAACGTGAGATATTACCAAACGTCTGCATTAAAGATAAAATTGTTACGAAATTTTTGGAAATTGCATCGTTGGCTTAACCAATGAATTGTGTTCAATCGGATTTGATACTTTTTGAAAAAAACTGCGAATATTGTTAGACGCATTGGAGTTGTGTTGAGGAGTGAATTTGTGATTCGTCGTGCAATTTGGTGGGTTCCTTTTGGGATGTTGTTATCTGGAAGTATATACCCCAGTAGGTTTGAAATTGCTATGGTTAAATCAATTACACGACTCCCAAAATTTTTGCACTTTCAGCGCACATTTTGCGCTGGTCCTTTATCATTTTTCCGTAGGGATTAGGCCACTTCGTTAAATTCAACGGCGGAGACAGTTCAGCGATTAGTTGATCTTCACTAGCCTTAGGTGTTTTACTTGGAACGGCAATCACGTAAACATGTATCTTGATCCATTTAGTCAGCGTAATCTCCCCTTCAGAATCAAACTTGTAGTTTGTGAATCTTTTTTTATCATCATTTTTGCTTGATCTCGGCAAAGGAGTGAGATTCAATTGTTTGTGTAGCATCGCACCAAGAGAACGTCTTAAAGTAAAACTCCCACTGCGATTTGAAACTAGATGGGTTTTCAAAACACGCCCTTGGATGCTGTTCTCCGCCTTCCCGACATACAGAACAGATAAACCAGACTTTGATGGGAACTGAAGATGTTGTATGTCCTTAAGATCTGCAAGCAAGATATAGCAACCCGCCTCATTCGGCAAATCTGCTTCTTTAATTTGTTTTGCACACGACAAATTTACCACGATCATCACTAGCGAAGCTTCACCACAAATCTACAAGTCGAGTGTCGCCATGAATTTTAACTCATTTGTAGATTTCGTTACCGCACAGGATTCCAAGTACGGACCGAATTATTGAAGTTTGTGCACATTTACCTACTTGGATTGTTCGTTCTATTGCCAATAATCCAGATTTTCGAGCATGCTTTACAAGTGACTATTTACACATTTTCCCTTCACGGGCAGTTACCACGGCCATGTGAAATATCGGTGACGTGAAGTTATACTCTGTATACTTTCAATACCTCATCCCCTAAATGATTTATAACTTTAACCGCTATTCGACCTGAAACAGGTTTTTTAAATGGCCGTGAAGTATCGCTGTAAAGAGTTGCCCATATATCTTGGTTTATTTCAGACTTTAGACTGCGTTTTAGAACCTTGGAGCTATACCCGAAAGTAGTGCGTGGGAGGTTTGAAAAAAAAGTGGCGTATCTGGTTTAACATGTAAATGAACACATTTATTACAAGAAACCAGAAAGGTACGCCACTATGAATAAGGATAACGTAATTTCATTTGAAAATCGAGAACTTTTTGAAGACCCACTCACAGATTTGATTCGAACCGGAGCCCGTCAGTTGATCGCACTGGGGGTTGAGGCTGAATTAGACGAGCTTATGGCGAAGTATGATGGCCAGCATACCGAAAACGGTCATCGGGCGGTCGTTCGAAGCGGTTACCATCGGCAACGCCAGATTCAGACGGGCATTGGTTCGGTGACGGTGAAGATTCCCAAGGTGCGTTCGACCACTGGAGAGCCGGTGACGTTTCACTCCTGCCTGATTCCGCCCTATGTGCGAAAGACACGCACGTTGGAGGCGTTTGTGCCATGGCTGTATCTGAAAGGGATCAGCAGCGGTGAGATGGGCAATGTGCTTGGCGTGTTGCTGGGTCAGGAAGCCAAAGGATTTTCCACCGGGGTGGTATCGCGACTGAAAGCCGAGTGGGAAGAAGAGCGTGATCAGTGGATGGTGCGAGATTTGAGCAAGGAGCGATGGGTATACCTGTGGGTGGATGGGATATACAGCGGATTGCGCAGCGAGGAGGTCAAGTTGTGTTCGCTGGTGGTGATCGGCGTGAATGATCAAGGCGAGAAGAAGTTATTGACGATCGAAGACGGGGTTCGCGAGTCTACGCAGAGCTGGCGCGAGGTGTTGCTGGATCTGAAGGCGCGTGGGATGAACGTGCCGAAGCTTGCGGTTGGCGACGGTGCGCTGGGGTTTTGGTCGGCTCTGGATGAGATTTATCCAGACACCCGTCACCAGCGCTGTTGGGTGCACAAGACAGCGAATGTGTTGAATGCGCTTCCGAAGTCGGCACAGCCGAAAGCGAAGGAGGCATTGCATGAAATCTGGATGGCCGAGACTCGAGCCGATGCACAGCGTGCATTTGATCAATTCACCCACACTTACCAGGACAAGTATCCGAAAGCGACTGAGTGTTTGGAGAAGGACCGCGAAGAGTTACTGGCGTTTTACGATTTTCCGGCGGTGCACTGGCTAAGCTTGCGTACCACCAACCCGATTGAATCGACGTTTGCGACGATCCGTCATCGCACGCGTCGCTCGAAAGGGTGCTTAAGCCGAAAGGGGATGCTGTGCATGATGTTCAAGCTGGGTATTTGTGCGCAACACAACTGGCGCAGGTTGCGAGGATTCCGGCAACTTGGGAAAGTGATAGAAGGTATACAATTCAAAGACGGGATTGAGACAAAGCAGTTTGACAACCAGGTAGCCGCGTGATTTCACCCCACGCACTACTTTCGGGTATAGCTCGAACCTTGTACGGGTCTTCGTTACCGAGAAAATAAGCGTGACGAACCATGAAACTTTCTTCGTTGTAGTCGGTATCGATGAACCAGCAAACAATTCCATCCGTTCCGTCTGACCGTACTTCGCCAGTTTGAGGATGAAATGCGTCTACACCTTTTATTTCGATTTGAATTTGATCATCACCTAGGTTATTTATCCTAATATCTGGTTCACCAAAAATAACAAACAAATTGCCTTTTTTCGTATTCTTGAGGTCTTGTGCCATGTGCAGATCTGCATTCATTCGCGCTTTGAGAACTCGGATGTGACCAAGTTTATCGAACTCCGATGCGTGTGCATCGAAATTAAATGCACATGCAATCAATACATCAAACTCTGACTCAACCTCTTCGCGGACAGCTGCCACTAAATCTGGTCTTGATACGGTTCCAAATTCTGGTCCAATAAAAATTGCCGCTCTTTTCGTCGAGCTGTCAGAAGATTTTCTTTCGTCTTCATTTGCAATATCTTCAAAAAATCCTTCTGCGCAAACTAGTTTACCCGGCCAGGGCTTCACTGAAGAAAAATCGATCTTGTCTTCCTTATGTGCTTGCTGAACACCAGATATCCACAGTCGCGCTACTTCTTTATTCTTTTCTTCTTGTCTCCTTTCTTCCCACTTAAGCTTATTTTGGTTATCTTCGCCTTGCTTTTCACGGTAACAACGAGAGCTATACCCGAAAGTAGTGCGTGGGAGGTTTGAAAAAAAAGTGGCGTATCTGGTTTAACATGTAAATGAACACATTTATTACAAGAAACCAGAAAGGTACGCCACTATGAATAAGGATAACGTAATTTCATTTGAAAATCGAGAACTTTTTGAAGACCCACTCACAGATTTGATTCGAACCGGAGCCCGTCAGTTGATCGCACTGGGGGTTGAGGCTGAATTAGACGAGCTTATGGCGAAGTATGATGGCCAGCATACCGAAAACGGTCATCGGGCGGTCGTTCGAAGCGGTTACCATCGGCAACGCCAGATTCAGACGGGCATTGGTTCGGTGACGGTGAAGATTCCCAAGGTGCGTTCGACCACTGGAGAGCCGGTGACGTTTCACTCCTGCCTGATTCCGCCCTATGTGCGAAAGACACGCACGTTGGAGGCGTTTGTGCCATGGCTGTATCTGAAAGGGATCAGCAGCGGTGAGATGGGCAATGTGCTTGGCGTGTTGCTGGGTCAGGAAGCCAAAGGATTTTCCACCGGGGTGGTATCGCGACTGAAAGCCGAGTGGGAAGAAGAGCGTGATCAGTGGATGGTGCGAGATTTGAGCAAGGAGCGATGGGTATACCTGTGGGTGGATGGGATATACAGCGGATTGCGCAGCGAGGAGGTCAAGTTGTGTTCGCTGGTGGTGATCGGCGTGAATGATCAAGGCGAGAAGAAGTTATTGACGATCGAAGACGGGGTTCGCGAGTCTACGCAGAGCTGGCGCGAGGTGTTGCTGGATCTGAAGGCGCGTGGGATGAACGTGCCGAAGCTTGCGGTTGGCGACGGTGCGCTGGGGTTTTGGTCGGCTCTGGATGAGATTTATCCAGACACCCGTCACCAGCGCTGTTGGGTGCACAAGACAGCGAATGTGTTGAATGCGCTTCCGAAGTCGGCACAGCCGAAAGCGAAGGAGGCATTGCATGAAATCTGGATGGCCGAGACTCGAGCCGATGCACAGCGTGCATTTGATCAATTCACCCACACTTACCAGGACAAGTATCCGAAAGCGACTGAGTGTTTGGAGAAGGACCGCGAAGAGTTACTGGCGTTTTACGATTTTCCGGCGGTGCACTGGCTAAGCTTGCGTACCACCAACCCGATTGAATCGACGTTTGCGACGATCCGTCATCGCACGCGTCGCTCGAAAGGGTGCTTAAGCCGAAAGGGGATGCTGTGCATGATGTTCAAGCTGGGTATTTGTGCGCAACACAACTGGCGCAGGTTGCGAGGATTCCGGCAACTTGGGAAAGTGATAGAAGGTATACAATTCAAAGACGGGATTGAGACAAAGCAGTTTGACAACCAGGTAGCCGCGTGATTTCACCCCACGCACTACTTTCGGGTATAGCTCTAACAACGATGAGCTTCATCGTTAATTGCAAGAATATTCTTTATACCTATCAATTCGGGCATTACGCGTTGCAACATTTGTCCATCAGTTTCGATTGTTTCCAACGAATTGCCTCTGCGACTTTGTAGTAATTTTCTGCCACCACTTGAAACGTTCACGCGCTCTCGATGTTTGAAAACGTGGTAATTTGTGCGCTGTGCGTGCGAGCTGTGCGTGCGAGTTGTGCGGCTGTGAGCTGGTCGGTCGGCTTGTTCAGAATCGGCGTTGTGAATCGGTTGTTGGGGTGAAATTATCATGGTCGGAATTTGGCAAAAATTTTTCAGGACGTGGCAACACCACCACGCCGGGCCTCTTTCCCTCAAGACCAGGTTTTTGTACGGCATTTTTAAATTTTTGGGGGAATTTACGAAATTTCGATTTTAAGGTGTTGTTCCATTTCAACTGTTTTACTGCCTTTCAGTCGATTGGCAGGATCACATCGAACAAATCGCCTTGTCTTGAAGTAAAACCATCCCGGATTATTAAAATCAGTTTCGAGATAATATTCCTTGTTTCCACCCATACTGAACCAACAGCTGAAAGGCAACCGTCCATCCAGGACGGAAAGGATTGCCCTCCTGTCCGCAATCGTAATGTGGTCGCTGACGTTGCCAAGAGTTATTTGTATAGACATTATTAAAGAATTCTCCTTTGATTATGAATTTAAATACCCCGCAATTTGCATACCGGGTTCCTCGTTTTTTGCTGATATACACCAGCGATTTTCACACCAATTTGGCATGACTGTAAATTAATCCATTCAGTTGCCTAATACAAATCGTCAACAGCTTTGGGGCTATATCCAAAAGAGAACAGTAACTCGGCAACCGCTTCTGTATTGCAATTGATAGCATCTATCATATCCACCAGCCCGGTATCTTTTGGGGGGTTGAGTGATTTCGGAATATCTGTTTCTTCACTCGGATAATTTAATTACAATTCTTGCGCGATAAAGTTGGGCCAACAAATCAGGCGGAACCAATTCTCGACTTTTTTAGCAACTATCCGGATCATTAGGCATTAACACTCGTAAACGGGGTCGCGAATTGTAATTCCAGGAGTCACAACCAAAAACCCGCGCGCAAATCGCTTGCTTTGAGGATGTCTAATTGCATTGATGGTTTGCCATGCAATAATCATCGCCATTACTGTGGTCTTTCCAGAGCCCGTGGCAAGTTTGAGTGCTATGCGTTGAAGGTTACCCAAATCCGAAATTAGAGAATGAATTCGCTTAACATCAGCAAGATTTTAGCGAATTTACTGGATTTTACAGCTCCGATTATCGAAGACAGGAGCAACACGAAGAATTTGTCTGGATTTGCAGGAGATTGCCAACCTGATGCATTGTCCGCTGGCATTTTCGCCACTGTGCAAAGGTGCGCAACCCTTCCGGAGTCGGAATGGATTCAAGCTCGGTTCGAAAAAGCGCCACCCGAGGCGCTCAGCTCATAACAGCAGCGGAAAGCCTCGAATATGATCCAGCGCTTCATCCATCACCTTGCGGTGGCAGGCATTGACTTTCACTGTCCATTGCCGGGCATGGCGTACGATCAGTGCGGCGACATCATACAGACGCAAACGCACTGTAGGAGCACGGGCAGTTGACAACGAATGCGGCAATACCATCCGCATCAAGGCAAACAGGTTATAGGCCATTGAGCTTAACATCAGCCATGCTGCATTGGCATGAAAGTCCCCACAGGGCAATCTGGCGGCGGCGAAATCACTGCGAAGCTCCTTGATTCTGTTTTCGCTCGACTCGCCACGCTGGTTATAAAAATGCACCACCTCGGGGTCTGATAACTCATCCTTGTTGGTTGCAATCGCACGATAAATGTTGCGACCCCGTACCCCTGTTTCAGCATCGCTGTTGATCAAAATGTCCAACTGTGAGTTGTCATCATCATCAATGTGCTTTCTTTGCACAATCAGCGTAAACGCTTCTGTTTTTGTCATCACATGCAACGTGCGACAAACCTGTTCTGTGTCCGATTCACTGCCATCACGATATACCAATGGGCGCCATTCGCAATCTTTGATTTCAGAGATGGTTTCTTTGACCGCACTATCCATCTTGGCACGGATCGCAAAGCCCATGCCACTGTCCATCGCATAGTTGATCACCGCGGCTTGATAGCCGGCAGCATCAATGCGAACATCCGATACCGACACACCCTCCGGCAATGCCGACTCACAGCGCTGGATGAACTGTAAATTCTCTTTGTTCGGAGATTCATTGCCTTCTCGAAACTCTACCGCCACCACCTGGTCGGTTTCAGCGATGTGCCCGACCATCGGCGTGTAGCCACGGTGCTTTTTATACGTGTACCGAGCTGCACGCTTGTTCGATTCGATCACCGTAGCATCTATGTCCAAGGTAATCTGCGTTCGGTTGTAAAGCCCTGCTGCAAGAATTGTTTTGTTGAGATTGACCAATCCCTGCATCGCCTGATCACTGCGCCCGGCGCGCCGCAACCAATTGCCCAGTGTCTTGGCCCCAGGCAACTTCCCGCAGCCCAATAGCTTCATCAAAGGCTTTTCTTTTTGCAAATGGCTTACGTCGTCAAGACATTTGCCGCCTTCATGAAACAGCAACATGAAAATATTGAACATCGCGCCTTGACGGTAGCCGCGGTTGCTGCCCGCTACAGGCAATTGCCGATCCGCCAATTGTTCCAGACCAAGCCGCTGCATTAGCTGTGCAACGACGATCAAACCGGCGCGGGAGGTTAAAATACGTTTGCTGATTCCAATTTTATGGGGTAAAATCGACATGAGCCTTGTACCTCTGAGATATTTTTGGGCTTCACCCATTGGGTGAAATTCGATTGTTTATGAAAGCCTTATTGTACAAGGCTTTTCTATTGATCTCAGATTTCTAATTGCGGATTAGGGGGTTAGGATTAGCTTCTCTACTCGCGTCATCCAAATGCTTGACAAATGTTTTCTTGGCGCTATGCAGGTTTGGCGCGACTTCAGTAAGCCAGATTAGCGTTTCAATAGCTTCAATCTGACAAAAGAAAGGACGAATGTCGCTGAAACGATTGTGTCTCCAATGTTTCAGCAACCTAGCGGTTTCTGGAGTCACGTGCCACTGTCTTTCGTCCGGTAACATTCTCCAACGATCAACTTCTCCGCGCATACTGTTAATGACGGAATTCGTGTCATATTGTTGTTGCTCAGTTGATAATCCCTTACCTTCATCAAAGATAATAGGTATTTCTTCAGGAACCCAATTCTGCCTTTTCGGTTTTGGTACGGGAGTGATGAATTGGGCAGGGCGACGCTTTTCAACTATTTTTTCGGTTGGTTGCCCAAATTCATTCAGTTCCCAATGTCGTGTAGGAATTTCGTACGGCGAATTCAAAATCGGTTGCTTGATAAATGAATTATCCATAAATCTCGCCATCTGTTAGCCTATGACCGTAAACGCATCATTCCAAATTGTTCTGTTTTATCAATTTGATAATTTTACAAGATTGTCATAATAGATGTCATCTATTATGACAAAGAAAAGATGGACACTTACCGAAATTGCTCGATTGTTGAGGCAGCCGCAAAACCGACTGATCTACTTGTGCGAATAAGAAGTGATCGTACCTAATAGTGCTGATGCTGAAGGACGTGGTTCCAGTCGTCGGTTTCCAGCTCGAAATCTGTTTGAGATTTCAATTGCACTGATACTGAGTGACCTCCAATTTCCAGTTACGCTGACAGGAAATCTGTTATACGCATTTAGAGCATTTGAAAGCAACGCAAAAAGTCAATGGAGGATTTCAGCCTTCCTCGTTCATTGATGATTCCCAATTCGCCCGAATTCACCGGATTTCTGACTGATGGGTCACATCTGTCTTTTGCACTCGTGTTAGCTGGTCAGCCAAAGAAAATATTTGGTAGTGTCGATATTAATGAAGAAAACCGAAGGAAAAAATTGTTCTTCAAAGAGCGTGACGTCTCCAAACAGAATAATACATTCAAGCAAATTCAAACCTAAGTACCGCTTATGTTAAGCCAAGTTTCAGCAGTTTTTCAGGTATGGGCGGGGTGCGAAGCGGCCCCCATGCGAAAAGCGGAATGAGGTCCGGCAGACGAGCGCGGCGGTTGAACCGGTATTCGAATTCGGATAGATAGCGTTGCGCATACTTGGATTTGATCGAGTGATGTGTCAGAGCATCGATAACGATACACCGTTGAACGATCCGCTACGTTAAATTTTTGACTCTATCCACGTGCTCCTTGCGTGATGGCATCGCCGACACTCGCGGCGTTTAGCGCTTGTATTGTTTAATTTTATGCGTCAATACTTGACGTAATCTGCTGATTCACAGCGATATTTCTTCTAAATATTTATAAAATGTTGTATTATGATAGATAGAACATATGTATTATTTCTACGGAATGAATCAACCAGATTTAATAAATAAAGAACATTTGATCGAATCAGATTCTGAATTAGAAGAATTGATCGATCACATTGGCAATTTACTTGCAGAAGAATACTTCCATCTTATGGAAGAAACGGGCGGTAAGGAAGAAGACGAAAATAAATCATTTGAGGGGTAGTATGAAAGCAGCAGTATATGCGAGATACAGTTCGGAAAACCAAAGACCGCAAAGCATTGACGATCAAATTTCGACGTGCCGAAAATTAGCTTTAACGCAAGGATTTTCGATTGACGAGAATCATATTTATTCAGACGAAGCAAAGTCAGGCGCAATTAAAGACCGGCATGGTCTAAATTCCCTAATCGAAGGAGCTCGAAACCAACTTTTTCAAGTTGTCCTGGTCGATGACCTGTCCCGTTTGGCACGCGACAACTTTTTAATGCTTACAGTATTGGCTGACCTTAATTTTCAAGGTATTAGGGTTATTTCTGTAGCAGATGGATTAGACAGCGGCGACCAAGAATCCACTCTCGGAATTCAAATTCGAGGCATATTCAACGAGTTGCAATTGCAAGACCTCAAAAAGAAAACAATGAGAGGTCTAATCGGACAAAAACAACGTGGGTTTTCTTGTGGTGAACGCACATTTGGGTATACGTCAGTTCCCGTGGGGGAAATTCGTTTCGATAAAAAAGGCAAAGAAAGACCAGAAGGCTACAAGAAGGAGATAGACCCTCTTGAATCCTCAATTGTACTAAGAGTTTTCGAACTTTATCGAGATGGAAATTCCATCAATAAAATTGTGAATATTCTGAATCAGGAAGGCGTTCCGACTCGTAACAAATTCTCGAAGTGTTGGGCTCTCGCTACTATCGGCCGAATGCTCGATAACGAAAAATATATTGGAAAGTGGACTTGGAATAAAACAGGAAGCCGTCGTGACCCTCGAACTAGCCGTCGTAAAAAGTTCGATAAACCCGAATCTGAGTGGATTGTACAAACTGATGAAAATTTACGAATTGTTCCACAGGACCTTTGGGACAATGTCAGAGCACGTAGGATGGAAAGAAAAAAATCGTGGCCTGGAGGAAAAGGAAAACGAGGCTTTGAAAACAAAAAGGGAAGTGTGGAAAAACACTTTCCAAAAGAGTTGTTTTCTGGTGCGATGAATTGTAAGAAATGTGGTTCTACAATTGGAAAGGTCAGTGGAAAGAATGGAGGTTATTTTGGCTGCCTCGGCACTAAAAGAGGAATCTGCGACAACAAAGTGAAAGTTAGACGAACAGTGCTGGAAAATATCATTCTTCATGAAATCAAACAATTAGTATCGACTCCGAATATTGTTCATCGAATCTTGAAAAAAATAGAAAGGAAAGTGCGAAAAATGTACTCGGATTTCCCAAGCCAAATTCGTCAAAAGGAAAGGGAATTAATCTCAGAAGAGCGAAAACTGGCGAACTTTATCAATTTTATCGGTGAAGGTAAAGGAACTATTTCACTCAACCAAGCACTGCTTGACACCGAAAACAAAATAGATTCTTTGAAAAATGAAATTTGTTTCTTGAATAACGCCTACTCAAAGGTAATTCAAGCACCAACAATTGAGTGGATTGAGGAAAGACTAAGCCATATTCAAAAACTTCTCGAACGGAATATTGAACGATCAGCTATGGCACTGCGCAATTTACTTGGACCTGTCGAACTGGAACCAGTTCTACCAGAACGCGGAAAGCCTTATTACATTGCACACACAACCTTTGAAACGATCTCCATATTGGAAAATAAGTTCGCACCTAGTCAGGGGGACAAAAGTGCGAATCAATTTCAGTGGTGGACGTAGTCAGGACTGCACCTACAGGTATGATTGACAAACTGGCAATACTTGGTATTTTGCTTGCGCTGATATTTTGGATCATCGTCCCAGAGCAGGAAATCACAGCTATTGCTCTGCTGCTAAGCGGGGCACTGCATCTTGTGCGTTTGGCTCGGTGGTCTGGACATCGAAGCGGTTCCGAGCCACTGGTATGGGTGTTGCATCTCGGTTATGCATTCATTGCGCTCGGAGCAATTTCTCTTGGCATATCGACTTTGTGGCCTTCGGTGATTGGCGGAACTGCAGGCCTGCACGTGTGGATGACCGGTGCCATTGGGATTATGACTGTCGCTGTTATGACCCGTGCGACTCTTGGGCATTCGGGACGAGAATTGCATGCGGGCATCGGGACTTCGGCAATCTATTATTTGTTAGTGATTGTGGTTTTAACGCGAACAGCGGTCGGGACATTGAATATTCATCCGATGTCACTGCACATGATTTCAGGTGTCGCCTGGCTCGCAGCTTTCATTATTTTTATCGTGATTTACGGTCCGATGCTCCTAAGTTCGCGGGTTGAGAATTAGTCCATAGCCCCCGATGTGCACCACAATATAGACTAAACCAGATCGACGATTTCAGTCATCGGTAAACTCACATTGCTTCTCTAAGCCGCGGGAACCCATAAGTCCTTGGAGGGTGCACTTTATGGTCGAGAAAAGTCAAGTCGGAAGAGCCTAATCATATGGTTGTTCCGTGGTGCGGTCCGAACTCGAGCGCCTCTGAATTCTAATTCCTCATCAACCGTGCTGATAAGTTTACCAATCGAACTCAAAACTGCCAATAAAGCGGAAACCACAACCGAGTGAAGGTCACTTAGATTGCCTCGAAGTCTTCATACTACTTAATTCTGGGTGATCATGGCAGGTTTAAATTCAATACCTGCGTCGAAAGTTCAGTGCTTTTCTAAGAGGTAAAGGCTTGAAATCATACTGTCAGAGGCAACTTGGTCGAGTCGAAAATAGCACCATCCGTCACTGAGGTGTGCCAGTGACACCGGCTACAATGCTGGTGTTTTCGTGCGCTGAGTTGACAGCTTTTCTGATGCCCGTAGCGGAAGCATTTGAAGCGGTTCTCCAGAACCATTGGTAAAGAGCCCCAAAGTATTGCTCCTCAGTCTAATAGGAGGTGATGCATTCTATCAGATTGAGGCCACTATGAAACTGAATTTGATTTCTCATGATTTGATATTTGTAAATTTAAACAACAACATATATACTGCTTGTTTTATCAAAGAAAGGACTTAACTTTAGTGGTAATTGGTAAAGCCTTTGCCTGGATGACAGGCACACTATTTTGCTACACCGCTGTTGCGGTTGCCACCCGAGAAGTTTCTTATGATCTCGGCACACCTTCAATATTGTTCGTCCGTTCCATCGTAGCAGTACTGCTGACTACTTTCCTTGTTGGAATATCCAAACGAGGGTTTTCCCAGATCCATACACATTGCATTCGCCTGCACGCCATTCGAAACTGTGTCCACTTCGTGGGTCAGTTTGGATGGTTTTTCGCCATTGCTTCCATTCCACTCGCTCATGTCTTTGCACTCGAGTTCACTGTTCCGATTTGGATTGCATTACTGGCCCCAATTTTCCTGAAAGAAAAGCTAACGCTAGAAAGAATGGCTTATATACTTATCGGTTTTGCTGGCATATTGATTATTGTTCGTCCTTTTGACCTGAACGTTGAGTTGGGTGCGATCGTAATGCTGATCGGAGCACTTGGTTTTGCTGGTGGAATGCTTGGCACAAGACAGCTGACGTTAACTGAAACGCCTTTGTGCATCTTATTTTACATGGCGGTTCTACAACTGCCTCTGTCAGCTACATTGCTCATCAGTACTGGGCCAATTCAGCTGCCAAGTCCTGAGAATCTTGCATTGATTGTGTTCATAACAGCAGGTGTGATGACTGCGCACTATTGTATGGCACGGGCATTTCAGCTTGCGGAAATCATAGCGGTCGTGCCGTTGGAATATTTGCGATTGCCAATGATTGCTATTGTAGGTGCGTTGTTTTACTCGGAAGCGATTGATGTCGCAACTGTGGTAGGCGGATTGGCAATTCTAGTCGGAAATTACCTTAACGTGAGAATGTCATCGCGAAAACGCGACGGTTGAAGGAAAGGAGTCTGGTGGGCGATACTGGGATTGAACCAGTGGCCTCTGCCGTGTGAAGGCAGCGCTCTCCCGCTGAGCTAATCGCCCGCGACAAATAATTATAGGGTATTATCAAGCCCAGCCTTCCGACAGAAGGCTGTACTTTTGACAAATTCGAAAAGAATTCGAGTTTCAGTATAAATCACTATTTAACAAATTACACGAACATGAAGAACCAGATTCGCGCCGTAATGTTTGACGTTTTCGGTACAGTGGTTGACTGGCGAAGCAGCATTGCCGATGAAGTACGGAAGATTCCCGAATTGGATTCTGTAGATGGAGAGTCATTTGCAGACCGATGGCGCGGCAAATATCAACCCGCCATGGAACGAATTCGGAATGGTACTCGACCTTGGGCCAAGCTGGATATCCTTCATAAGGAAAATTTATGTGAACTGCTGGATGAACTCGGCATTGACTCTTTGGATGAGGAGAAGAAGATGTTTCTGAATCAGGCATGGCACCGATTGCAGCCATGGAAAGATTCCGTTGAAGGATTGCTTAGACTAAAAAAAAGATACATCCTTGCAACGCTCTCAAACGGCAATGTTTCTTTGATACTGAATATGGCAAAACACGCTGGCCTGCCTTGGGATATGGTACTGGGTGCTGAAGTCGTACAGCACTACAAACCTCAGCCGCAAGCCTACTTGAAATCCGCAGAAATGCTTGATCTTGAACCGAGTCAGTGCATGTTGACGGCAGCGCACAACTCCGACCTCATTGCTGCAGCTCGATGCGGCTTTCGAACTGCTTTTGTTCCTCGACCGACAGAATATGGCCCCAACCAAACTGTAGATATAGAAGCGGAAGATTCATTTGATATTATTGCAGAGAATTTCATTGATCTAGCCGAGCAACTTGGATGCTAAGGCATCTGGATCGCATGCTGAGTGCAGCGATTCTTAACCTGTCTTCTGCTTGAAGCCGTTGCCCTGACATGCGTATTCTCCCCAATGGAATAGGCACAACCCTTGTAATGCTGCTGACTATGGCGGTTGGCAGTTCTTCCATACTCGCGGTAGCTGTAAGTGCACCCGACTCTGCTCCCGATATTGGTGTCCGAGCCACCTATGTTGGACTCTTTACAGGATTTGTCTACTTTGTTTCCATGTTTACGGGAAGCTTCTGTACCGGTCTCATCGTCAGGTATGGACCAATTCGAGTGCTGCAAGTAACCGCGCTATTTTCAATTCTGGGATTGGTTGCATTCACATTTGCATCGCCGCTAGCCACTGTCCTCTGTGCGATACTGCTCGGCATTGCCTACGGCCCGATCAATCCAGCGAATGCACCGATTCTGCTACAGGTTACGCATTCAGGAAACCGGGCATTCATGTTTTCGATCAAGCAATCCGGCGTTACTGTTGGAGGTGCCGCTGCAGCACTGGTTGTACCGCTTGTCGCAACTTGGTGGAACTGGAAAATTGGAATACTTGCAATCGCTCTGCTAGGCGTGGCGTCGATTTGGATTCTGCAGCCGATGCACGCTCGATTCGACAGTGTAAGAACTAGTGCTCCCATGCAATGGTCGCTGTCATCATTTATCGGCCCGGTGATACAGATTATGAAAATTCCGCTGCTCAGAGGATTTGCAATGGTCGGGTTTACCTACGCTGGCGTGCAAATCAGTGTCAGCAGCTATTTCGTTGTTTATCTTGTCGAGCAGGGGTTTACCCTGGTTGAGGCTGGAGTGTGTTTTCTGTTTGTAAATTTGGGTGGGATACTTGGCCGTGTTGCTTGGGGCGGATTGTCTGACAAATGGCTAAATCCGAAATATACGTTGACGATTATTGGAATCATCTCGGCAGTATCGCTAAGCGGAATGTTTTTGATATCCGACAGTTGGAATTATTTCTTTCTCTATGTGTTTTCTTTTGTTCTTGGCGCCAGTACACACGGTTGGAATGGAGTATTTCTTTCCGAAATTGCGAATCAGGCTCCGGAGGGTGAAGCACACAACTGGACTGGTGGGGTGCAGTTTGTAATCTATGGAGGCGTGGCGCTAATGCCGCCAATTTTTGGAGTGATTATCCTAGCAACCAGTGGCTATACATTGCCATTCTTTCTGATCGCGACATCTGCTCTTATGGCGAGTTTAATGCTTCTATGGCTGTACAGGAGGTATGCCGATTTTCACTGAATTCGGGCTTAATTTGGCATCTGAATTGTTGTCTGACAACTAGCACCCTCAGTTGCTGTAGTTGTTCGCGTAAGGGAGAGATTGGTACAGCTTTGCTACCTCATCCATGTTTTCAATCAGAAGTGCAGTACTGTCCCACAAACCCTGCATTAATGTTTCCTTATGGTGTTCCTGCATATGAAATTGGAATGTATTTTCACTATCGGAAACTGTAGAAGATTCAAGATCCACAGTCCATATTAGTGCAGAGTTATCCATAGAGAGCCGTTGAATTTCTTTTATGTCGTTTTCGGAAACTGTAACCGCAGGAATTCCGAGCGTGATGCAGTTTGAGCCGAATATTTCTGCAAATGATTCTCCAACAATTGCGTGGATTCCCCATCGCTTGAGGGCTTGAGGTGCATGTTCTCGACTTGATCCACAACCAAAATTCTTGTTAACGAAAAGTGCCTTTGCGCCTTGTCGGTCCGGATCATTGAACGGATGATTCTTCTTATTCATGTCATCGTGAAAGCGCTCGTCATGAAATGGGTATTTGCCTAAATTTGAGAAGGTAATCTCCTTTAGAAATCGGGCGGGTATGATTCTATCGGTGTCGATGTCATCGCCATTGATGACAATTCCTTTCCCCGATACGGAAATTATCTTGCCATTCATCTTTTTGTTCTCCTGGTTATCCACAATGAGGTAGCGAACGAATGTCGGTGACTTCACCGGTGATTGCGGCGGCCGCTGCCATCTGCGGTGACATCAGTAGCGTTCGCCCGTGCGGACTGCCTTGGCGTCCGATAAAGTTTCGATTGCTTGTGCTCGCACAGATTTCATCACCCTGGAGCTTGTCCGGGTTCATCGCCAGACACATGGAGCAACCGGGTTCTCTCCACTCCAACCCAGCGGCTATAAAGATTTGGTCCAGACCTTCTTCTACAGATTTTTTCGCAACCGCTTGCGAGCCCGGTACAACGATTGCTCGAACGTTTCCTGACACTTTCTGATTTTTCACCACATCTGCCGCAGCGCGCAGGTCTTCTATACGAGAATTGGTACAACTACCGATGAAAACCACATCAATTTTCACACCGGACATCGATTGACCTGGAGCGAGTTTCATATGTTCGAATGCACGTTCGGCAGTTTGGCGCTCTCCATCCGGTAACATTTCTGGATCCGGAAGAGTTTCATCGATCCCCACACTCTGTCCAGGATTGATGCCCCATGTAACGTGCGGAGTGATGTCATCTGCGGCAATTGTGACTTTGTCGTCATATTGCGCGTCGGGTTCCGAGCGTATTGATTCCCAGTAGTCCATTGCTGATTGCCAAGCATCTTCTGAGGGTGCGTAGGGTCGACCACGCAGATAACTGTAGGTAACTTGATCAGGATTGACATAGCCGGCTCTGGCGCCTCCTTCAATTGACATGTTGCAGACTGTCATTCGCTGTTCCATAGTCATCGCCTCAATCGTCGTACCGGCATATTCATAGGCATAACCAATACCAGCCTTTACCCCTAGCTTTCGGATGATATGGAGAATCACATCCTTGGCGAAAACGCCTTTTTGCAGTTCACCGTTAATTTCTATTCGACGAACTTTCAAGGGATCGATGCTGAGGCATTGAGTGGCTAATACATCTCCGACTTGAGTTGTGCCGATGCCGAATGCCAAGGTTCCAAAAGCGCCGTGTGTTGAAGTATGGGAATCCCCGCACGCGACGGTCATGCCCGGATGCACCATGCCAAGTTCTGGGCCGATGACGTGCACGATTCCCTGTTCCGCTGAACCTTGGCCAAAATAACGAATTCTGAATTCAGAGGTATTGTCTTGAAGAGCCTGAGCCATTGTTTCCGCCTGTACGTCACGATAGGGCCTATTCTGATCGGTAGTGGGGATGATGTGATCAATGGTTGCGATAGTAAGATTCGGGTAGGCAACTTTTAGTCCGCGTTCCCGAAGCATGTCGCAAGCTTGGGGGCTCGTAACTTCATGGATGAGGTGCAAGCCAATGAACAACTGATACTGTCCGGTTTGGAGCTGGCGAACTGCGTGTTGATCCCAAATTTTGTTGTAAAGCGTGCCGACTGCCATAAGTATCTTCCTCAGTATTCCTGCAATTATCAGGCTAAGTTCTTTTTGAATTCTTGGTTGACGAAAATTGACGAGCAACCGCTAACCCAGGGTGGATATGCACTGTTGTGCTCAGGTCACCCTCAGGCAATGACCCAGTCCTATAGATGCTGTAATCAAGCCCAATATGATAGCGAAATAAGTTTTTATACACCAAAAAGTTTGAATTCGCCCTTTGTTTTTGACAGCAAAAAGGTGTCAAACTTTGAAAATTACAATGAATGTATCCACAGATATGACTGTTGCATATGTCGATCGAAAACGTTGGGTTCGAAATTGTAAAATTAACTCACGAATGAATCAATATAAGAAATCTATTCTTTACCTATAGAGCAAATAAAAACATAACTTTAATGACCTATATTAATCTTCTTATACATGAATAATCAGTCATGAATATAGGAAAAACTATCTATTGAATTTGTTCAGAAATACGCTATCTTATACACAAGTCAATAAGACAACAGAATCACTGAAAAATTTAACAAAACGCAATAGAGGAATCACAAATGTTTAAGAAAATTCATGACCGAGTTGGACTCGCATTTATCGGCGCAGTAGTAGTGCTCTTCGTGGTCACGAACCTAGTCGCCTAGCAACACAAAATTATTTATTAAGATTGGGCAGCACCCAAAAGGAAACAGAAATGACTATTCATAACCTAATTGACATTCGTCCTTTCAGACGAGCACGACGTTATGTTTCTATCGGAAATACGATTGGTAAATTCATGTTGGCGTTCAAAGTCGCAAGGATTCACAGAAAGGCAATTCGAGAACTTGAGAGTCTGAGCGATGCACAGCTCGACGATATTGGAGTTCCGAGATACTCCATTCGAGACACTGTCGAAGGCCAAATTAATGGGATGGTGCGCAGAACCGAACCAAGTGATACAGTGCGTAAGCCTGAATACTTGCAAGAATCTGAAACCATTGAACATCCCAAACTTGCAGCTTAATTACTCCTTGTATTAGTAGCTTTATCCTCCTACTTTTAGGCCGCCAGAAATGGCGGCCTCTTTTTTAGAATTTTCCAACGAAAAAGGCAGCGATAGAAATCTTCGAATTCCCCGTTATAGGTTAAGGTTGGCGGCACCAGTCGCTACAGAAACTGTGGTATATTTTCAGGCTTACTTGGTTCTGGGTTGGAGCTGGGCAATTTATATACGGAAATTTCTGCAATAGATAGAATGTTGTACTTAGGAGCGTAGCTTATGTTGCGAACAGGACAAGAATATCGAGATTCTCTAAGAGACGGTCGAGTGGTTTGGATGAACGGTGAACGAGTCGATGACGTATCTGTCCATCCCGCATTCAAGCCAGTTGTCGATATTCGAGCTCGGATGTTCGATATGACGCATGAGGAAGAGCATCGAGACCTCCTTACTTATGTTGATGAAGCTGGTGATACGAATGCCACACTTTTGAAATTACCTTATGTCCGGGAAGACTGGTATCGGAAACGCAAAGGTGTTGATGTCGTATTGAACGAAATCGCTGGAGTCGTAACCCGGGTCGGTGATGAAACCGTAGGGGAAATGTGGTCGCTTTATGACGGCAGCGATGTTCTTGCGGAAATTGATCCTCGCTTTGCTGAGAACATCAAGAATCACATCGACCGAGTGATCAAAAATGATGTATTCCACGTTTCCGCCAATACCGACCCCAAAGGTGACCGTTCCAAACGCCCACAAGATCAAGACCCGGATATGCTTCTGCACGTGGTTCGTGAAACCGATGCGGGGATTGTAATTCGCGGCGCTAAATATGAAACCGCTTCAGCTTATGCGGACCAGGCGTTTGTCAAACCGACGATTGCAAACTGGGGTGATCAGAAATTATCGGATTATGCACTCGGCGTCATTGTTCCAATGAATGCGAAAGGAATCACGCACATCTGTAGAAGCGGATTCACTGGGCGCTCTGCGACCGAAGACTATCCACTTGCAAACAAGTTTGACGAGATCGATACCCTGATGATTTTCGACGACGTGTTAATTCCGTGGGAAGATGTACTGTTTTATCAGCACACTCGCGCCGCATCATTCATTCGTGCGACGCTTCACCGATATAGCGCGTTCTCATTTGTCCAGAGGATACAGAAAACTGCCGACATGATGATTGGTGCAGCATTGTTCAATATTCGCCAGACCGGACTCGATAAACAACAGGCGGTGCGCGAAAAACTGGCGCAACTGGTTTGTTATCGAGAAGGCATCAATGCACATCTAACCGCTGCAATCGCGGAAGCCAAAGTAAGCCCCAAAGGCTTGCTGATGCCGAATCCATCGCTTCTCTACACGGGCCGGGTACTGGCTTGTTCGCAGCTACATCACATGATGCATCTTGCACGGGAATTGTGCGGCGGACAAATCTGTTTGACCCCGGACAAGGTAAACTTTGAGACTGAAGAAATTAAGCCCTGGTTAGAAAAATACTACTCCATCAACGAAGAGTGGCAGTACGAAGATCGAAGGAAACTACTGGCATTGGCTCGAGATTTGTTGAACTCTGACTATGCAGGGCACAAGCTCACTTTTCAGCTGTTTGCTCAGTCTCCGCCTTTCGCTCATCTGAATGCCGTGTACATGAACTATGATTTTACTGAGGCTTTGAACTTTGTTAAGAAAGCCGCAGGCCTATCAGACCAAATTACTACCGACTAACACCTGGCGGCGAGATCAATATGTCAGAGCATGTAAGACTGCGTAAATTCAATACCAGAGACACCTACACGAATCAGACACTGGATAATGACATGTGCCAAGTTGTGAAGGCGGGAAATCTCATTTTTCTGAGAGGACAGGTCGGAAGCGATTTTGAAGGCAATGTCATTGGGGCGGGTGACCCTGCAGCGCAGACCGAACAAGCCATGAAAAATGTCAAGCAGTTGCTCGAAGAAGCCGGCTCCAGCCTCGATGAAATATGCAAGATTACTGTATACATTACGGACCGAGCTTATCGGGAGTCGGTTTATCGCGTAATCGGAAAGTGGCTGAAAGGCGTATTTCCGGTATCGACAGGATTAATCGTGCAGGGTCTGGCAAAACCCGAATGGGTGATGGAGATTGATGTAATCGCAGTCTCTTCTCAAGACTGCTGTTGATCGCACCTAGAGACAAAACAAACAATAGAAGACAATCGGAGATTGGGAAAATGTTGAAGGAAGAATACAACACACAGGAATTGTGGGAAAAAGATCGGGATCACTACATACATCCGTGGACCGATTTCAATGTATTCCATAAGGAAGGTTCTCTCGTCATAGCCGAAGCAGATGGGGCTTATGTTTTCGACAGTGACGGGGGCCGGTACATTGACGGTATCGGCGGTCTTTGGTGTGTGAATATCGGCTACGGAAGAGAGGAAATGGCACAGGCCATTGCGGACCAGGTGCGTGCGATTCCTTACTATTCGTCATTCAATCACCTTACGACTCCCCCCTCAGCGGAACTTGCAGCCAAACTGGCGGAACTTGCACCGGCAAACCTGAACCATGTTTTTTACGGGTCCGGTGGTTCGATGGCGAATGATACCGCGGTTCGTATCATTCATTATTACTTCAACCGTTTGGGCAAACCCTCCAAGAAGAAAATCATTTCTCGCATAGATGCCTATCATGGCAGCACGTATCTGGCAATGACTCTGACTGGTGTTCAGGCAGATCACACTGGGTTTGATCTTGCGCCGGGTCTTGTTAGTTATGTGTCCTGTCCCAATCTATACCGCAAACCGGACGGTATGACGGACTCCGAATACTGCGATTTTCTAGTAGAGGAACTTGAGCAGCGGATCGTCGATTTGGGTGCGGATAATGTAGCCGCATTCATTGCTGAGCCGATCATGGGAGCGGGAGGCGTAATTGTTCCACCAGAAGGCTACCATAAGCGCACAAAAGATGTGTGCGCGAAGTACGATGTCATCTATATTTCGGATGAAGTGGTCACTGGATTTGGACGAATTGGACACATGCTGGCATCTGAACCCGTTTTCGACCTTTCACCGGACATTATTACCGCAGCAAAAGGTATTTCCTCCGGTTATCTGCCTCTATCCGCAACCCTGCTTTCGGATGAGATTTATGAAGTGATTAGTACGCCGACCAGCGACGGGAGCCTGTTTACACATGGATTTACTTACTCTGGACATCCAGTTTGCTGTAGAGCCGCACTCAAGAATATTGAAATCATTGAGCGCGAAGGTATTTGTGAACACGTGCGTGACGTGGGCCCGTATTTTGAGAGCCAGCTCAATACATTGCGAGAACTACCAATTGTGGGGGACGTGCGAGGCAAGTGCTTCATGATGTGTATCGAAAACGTGAAAGATGTTCAGAGCAAGGAGATTTTCGATGATGAGGTGAAAATTGGTGATCGAATTGCAGCACACTGCCAAAAGCTCGGATTGATAGTTCGCCCGATTGCCCATCTTAACGTTTTGTCGCCACCATTGATTCTGGACCGAGATCAGATTGACGAAGTTGTACAAATTCTGAGGGACGGCATTCAGATGACGATGGATGATTTGGTGCGAGAGGGAGTCTGGAACGGTTGACCAGTTGTCATGCGCCGAGACCCGCGTTACGACATTCTGTTTGAGCCGGTACAGATAGGGCCGGTTGTAGCCCGGAACCGGTTTTATCAGGTTCCGCATTGTTGCGGAATGGGATATCAGAAGCCCAATACGGCTGCTGCGATGCGAGGAATGAAAGCGGAGGGCGGTTGGGCAGTCGTTTCTACCGAAGAATGTGACATTCATCACACCTCCGACGTTTCTCCTCATGTTGAACAACGGTTGTGGAGTGATGCCGATATCCCGCAACATGTACGGATGGTAGAGGCGGTTCACGAACACGGTTCTCTGGCCGCCATTGAGCTAGCTCACAATGGAATTCATGCCCCGAATCATTTCACGCGAAGCGTAGCACTTGCACCGACTGCGGGCCCGAACCCAGGTCATGATCCCGTTTATGCCAGCGAGATGACGCTACGCGACATTCGGGACATGCGAGAGATCTACCGAAAGGCAGCACTTCGAGCCAGGACCTGCGGGTTCGACATCGTGTATGTATATGCAGCCCATATGCTAACTTTACCTGCACAGTTCATCTCCCGCAAATTCAATCAACGTACAGACGAATATGGCGGCTCGCTGGAAAACCGAGTGCGGTTTTTGAAGGAACTCATTATTGATACCAAGGAAGCGGTTGGAGATACCTGCGGAATTGCGGTTCGCCTGATGGTGGATGAATTGCTGGGTGCCGAGGGACTGGAGTGTGATGGAGAAGGTATCGAAATCGTCAGCATGCTGGCGGAACTGCCCGACATTTGGGACGTCAATATCAGCGATTGGGACAATGACTCCGCAACTTCGCGCTTTCAGCCGGAAGGATTTCAGGAGCAATATATCCGGGCAGTGAAGAGTGTAACTACAAAACCGGTGGTTGGCGTCGGCCGATTTACTTCACCAGATACCATGGTGTCCCAAATTCGCCGCGGTGTGCTGGATATGATCGGAGCGGCTCGACCATCGATTGCAGATCCCTTTTTGCCGAAGAAGATTGAAGAGGGGAGGATTGAAGATATCCGCGAATGCATCGGCTGCAATATCTGTGTTTCGGGAGACTACACGATTACGCCAATCCGCTGCACGCAGAACCCGACCATGGGCGAAGAGTGGCGCCGAGGCTGGCATCCGGAAATTATTCCATTGGCCAAGTCCGAAGACTTCATATTGATTGTTGGCGGAGGTCCTGCCGGCTTGGAATGTGCAGTTGCCTTGGGTAAACGGGGACACAAAGTAGCTGTAGCTGAGTCTCTGGAGCACTTCGGCGGCCGTGTAAGTCGAGAAAGCAAACTGCCGGGGCTGTCTGCCTGGGGACGAGTACGCGACTATCGACTACAGCAGCTCGACCAACTGACCAATGTGGAACTGTATCCTGCAAGCGAACTTACCGCTTCAGATATAGTTGAATTCAACGCGGAGCGAGTCGTTTTCGCGACCGGATCAAAATGGCGCAGGGATGGTGTTGGACGGGAACATGCCTTTTCAATTGGCGGTTCGGATGGCAGTAATGTATACACGCCAGATGACATCATGGATGGTCTGGAGCTGAAGGGCGATGTTGTTATTTACGACGATGACCACTTTTATATGGGCGGCGTTATTGCAGAACTTGTCAAAGCGAGCGGTGCAAATGTTGCCTTTGTTACGCCTGCTTCAGTTGTGTCAGAGTGGACTCATAAGACTCTGGAGCAGAGGTTTATACAGGAACGCTTGATCAAGCTTGGTGTTTCGATCCACGCGAATTCATCACTCGCGGCAATTCATGAAGATCGTGTTGATTTGCGATGTGTTTACTCTGCCCAGATCACGCAAATTCGATGCGATTCGGTTATTCTGGTAACTTCTCGCAAATCGGACGATGATCTCTACCAGCAGTTCGTCGCGAGTTTTGATGCGCTGAACGATACCAACATCGTTTCAGCGGATCGTATTGGCGACTGTCATGTTCCCGGTACGATAGCGGCAGCAGTTTACTCTGGCCACCTGTGGGCACGGCAAATTGGCGAGCCACACGGTCAGCGTGACGTGCCATTTGCACGCGATATGGTTTTGGTTGAATGAGTTGTTTAGTCCACTGAGCCCGATCAGTTGTTGGGCAGCCAGCTAACCAACTCTCATTTCCACCTTGTGTGCGGCAACCATTTCAGCCAGAGACTCGAAGCGGTAGTCAGTTACAACATTTACATTGACGGATGGCGTCGCTCCGGCACCCTCCTGACCTGCTCGTCGATCGATCCAGCAGGTTGCTAATCCAATCTCTGTTGCCGGAACCATGTCGTGATAGAGGCTTTGTGCTGTATGTAGAATCTCGTCCTTGGATATGCCGAGGGATTCGAGTTGCTCTATCATGTAGATGAAATTCGTCGGTGAAGGTTTGTATGAGCCAATGTCCTGAGCGGTATAGACAGCATCAAAATCGACTCCTAGATGTCGACTGCTATATGAAAAACCAGTTCGGTCAACATTGGACAGAATAACCAATTTGAAGTATTTCTTGAGATACTGCAATGAAACTGCAGAATCTGGAAATGCCGACCAATTGGTGACAGATCGGCCAAAGGTTTCGTGAGATTCAGCTGTAGCGGGAACATCGAAGTTTTTTGCAAGCTGTATATGGACTTTGACTAGAATTTCGGGGTAAGGCAAGTCTGGAAATTCGGACTGCACCCCGGACTCGACTTCGGCAAATGCCTGCAGAATTTGAGTGCGATCAGGCAGTGGGCTCACCTGCTGAGTCAGCGGGAGCAATGCATCGTAGATGCCAGATTCCCAATCGATCAGTGTGCCGTAGCAGTCAAATGTGAGCGTTGAAAATTGATTTATCGACATTATATTGTTTGCTTTCAGGGGGTTGGTTGTGCTGTGGTTGTTACTATGATGTGTATAATTTTACATTCGTGTGAAACTTTTGACGCAAAGTGTTTTATTTTTGAACCTACTGTATTTATTCAATAGTTCCCTGAAGTGAATAGTAAATTGTCGAATCAGATTGCCGACGCGAAAGTGGCGGAATTGGAAGACGCGCTGGTTTTAGGTGCCAGTGGGGCAACCCGTGGGAGTTCGAGTCTCCCCTTTCGCACCAAAGTTGGTTGGATGTAAATGGAAGTTACTGTTGAAGAAGTAAATTCTGCAACTCGCAGAATTAAGTTTATTCTTGCAGCTTCCATAGTTGGCGCTGAATTCGATAAGCGTATTCGTGAACTGTCGAAGTCAGTTTCCGTGGCAGGATTTCGCAAAGGCAAAGTTCCGCGTAAGATTGTTGAAAAAAGATTTGGTGAAGATATTCGTAACGAATCGATTTTGGAACTGGCAAGCGAGCAAGTCAAATCTGCATTGTCCAACAACGAATCACAGGTAGTAGGACGACCTGTACTTGAGAACTACTCGATTGATGAAGAAACGAAAGACTATGAAGTATCAGTCCAATATGAAATTTTTCCTGAATTCACCGTAAAGGATATTGCAGACTGTCACACCATTTGGCCGGTGGTGACCGTCACCGAAGAAGACATAGATCGGGAAATTGAAGACTGGAAAGACCAGTATAAGTTGTGGGAACCAGTAGAAAGGCCGGCTCAGTTAAATGACAGACTGCTGGTCGATCTTGAGATTGTTGAGCATCTCACAAAGAACAACAATAAATCGTATAAAAACGCTCATATTCAGTTAGGCGCAGAGGGCCTTGCGGACGTAGTCAATGAGGAGTGTCTGGGAAAATCTGCAGGTGATCGAGTCACTGCTGTGCACATAAGGAAGCCTGTAACAAAAACAACTGATTCGGAGGGCGATGAACTATCTACAGATGAGACACAGTTACCGGAACAAGAAATTACGTACTACATCGCGATTCATTCCGTGGAAGAATCTGTACCAGATAGGTTAGCTCCTGAATTTCTTGATACCCTCAAAGTCGAAAGTATTAAAGACGATAATATTCGCGACAAAGCGAGAAGCGCTGTGGAAGAACGAATCGAGCAGATACTGAAAGAATCGAAAGGCCAACAGACTACACGCTTGCTATTGCATCGAAATAAGTTTGAGCCACCGCAATCTCTCGTTTTGGATAGTGTATTCCAGCAACTTGTGAGCGGCGGTCTTAGTGAAGAACAAGCCAGAGAGATAATGTCGAATGATATGAGTGTTCCTGAGGTGCAGTTGGAAATTTTGCGGGCACTGGTAAATGTTCAGCTCAGAATTATCGTGGACAAACTCAGGAAAGAGCGAGAGTTAGAGATAGACGAGCGAGGAGTGCAAGAATTCGCTGAGAATTACCTGAAAGAGAATCCGGTAGGGGATCAGAATCAATACAACAGCATGTATAACTATTTGATTGAGTACTCGACTTCAATGCGTGAACAAGAACTATACGATGGTCTGGTTCATGACTTGTTCAACGAGACGCAGTGCGAAGAGGTAGCCATGAGTTACCATGAATTCGCCAGATGGCGCAAGGATTTTGACATCCTGGAGCACCATTTGAAAACAAGCGGTGAAACCGATGATCTAGAAAAAGAATCGGAATCTAGTAGGATTCTGGATGTATCCGGAAATCCCATAGAAAACCCCGCTTGAATCTGAAAGAGGAACGCACAAATATGGCAGCAAATTACCAATCGCCTTCGAGGGTTGAAACCTCAACCTTGGTACCGATGGTCGTGGAAACTACCGGACGTGGCGAGCGCGCCTATGACATCTACTCCAGAATGCTGAAAGAGCGAGTGATATTCATCGTTGGCCCGATTGAAGACCACATGGCCAATCTGGTTGTTGCGCAGTTGTTGTATCTTGAGTCAGAGAGTGCCGATAAAGACATTCATTTGTATGTAAATAGCCCTGGTGGAGCCGTGAACGCAGGCCTGGCGATTTATGACACAATTCAGTTCGTGAAACCGGACGTTAGTACGGTTTGTGTCGGACAGGCCGCCAGCATGGGAGCGCTAGTGCTTGCTGGGGGTGCAAGAGGCAAACGTTACGCTCTGCCGCATGCTCGGATCATGATCCATCAGCCGATGGGAGGTTTTCAGGGACAGGCATCGGATATTGATATTCAAGCGAGGGAAATTTTGCGCTTGCGGGAACGACTGAACAAAATTATGGTTAAGCATACAGGGAAGACCTTAAAAGCGATCAATCGAGACACGGATCGGGATAACTTCATGGAAAGTGAAGAAGCGTTGAGTTACGGAATCATTGATTCAATAATTGAAAATCGCAAGTGACTTTGCAGGAGAGCACCATGATTCCAAAAGGAATGACAAATTGGAGGAAATCTAGTTATGTCTAACAGAAGAGGTGGAAAACAAGAGCGCGGACTGCATTGCTCATTTTGTGGAAAGAGTCAGCACCAAGTCAAGAAACTAATCGCTGGTCCTTCGGTATTTGTATGCGATGAGTGTGTGGAACTGTGTAACGACATCATTCGCAGCGAGACAGCATCTGAAGAAGCACAAAAGGAAAACGGCAAGAACAGGTTTCCTACGCCCAGTGAAATCTGTGCAATTCTGGATGAATATGTCATTGGACAAACCGCCGCTAAAAAGGTTTTTTCCGTTGCAGTCTACAATCACTACAAGCGCATCGAAAACGATGACATGGTCAATGATGTTGATATTTCGAAGAGCAACATCTTATTGGTTGGGCCAACGGGCTCAGGAAAAACCCTGCTTGCTGAAACTCTCGCTCGCGAATTGAACGTACCATTCACACTGGCGGATGCCACCACTTTGACAGAAGCGGGTTATGTTGGAGAGGATGTTGAAAACATCATTCAAAAGCTTCTGCAAAAGTGCGACTATGACATTGAGAAGGCGCAGGTCGGCATTGTCTACATTGACGAGATTGACAAAATATCTCGCAAGTCCGACAATCCCTCCATTACCCGGGATGTATCGGGAGAAGGTGTTCAGCAGGCGCTTTTGAAGTTGATTGAAGGAACTGTTGCCTCTGTTCCTCCGCAGGGTGGGCGCAAGCATCCGCAGCAGGAATTTCTGCAGGTGGATACGCGCAATGTGCTCTTCATCTGTGGCGGGGCGTTTACCGGCCTTGAAAGAGTGATTCGGTCGAGGACCGAGCAAAGCGGTATGGGATTCGGTGCCGACATCGTCGGAGCAAACGAAGAAAACCTCGCGGATACCTTACGACAGGTCGAACCCGAAGATCTGATCAAGTTCGGCTTGATCCCCGAGTTCGTGGGACGTTTGCCAGTGGTAGCTACCCTTGAAGAACTTGATGAAGAAGCACTGATCAAGATCTTGGTAGAGCCTCGTAACGCCTTGCTGAAACAGTATAAGAAGCTTTTCAGTCTGGAAGATGCCGATCTGGAGATTCGTACTGATGCTCTCAAGGCTGTGGCACGTAAGGCGATGGATAGAAAAACGGGTGCCCGCGGATTGCGATCCATTCTTGAAAACGCACTGCTTGAGACCATGTACGAACTGCCGTCGCTGCCGGGAGTGAAGAAAGTTGTGGTGGATGCAGAAGTGATTAACGAAGGAAAACTTCCCTATTACATTTACGAAGAGGACGAAACTCGACAAGTTTCCTAAATCGGTTCTAACGACTTCGAAAAATTGAAGTTCCTGTTGTAGAACGATGGTATGAATAGTAGATTGAATATAAGAATTAAAAATCGAGAGTTGTATGGCCAAAGATAAAGACAATATTGACCCGGAATCTCTGACTCTACCGCTGCTCCCGTTGAGGGATGTTGTGGTGTTTCCTCATTTTGTCGTCCCGCTGTTTGTCGGACGTGAAAATTCTAAAAGAGCTCTGCAGTTAATCGATGATGATGCGTCGCTGGTTGTATTGGTAGCACAAAGAGATCCGGCAATCGAGGAACCCGAAGGTGGAGATTTATATAAGGTAGGTACCGTCGCTGAAGTCGTACAGACTGTCGTATTAGGCGATGACACAAAGAAGGTGGTGGCCGAGGGATTGTGGAGAGCCGAATTGGAAATTTTTGAAACTGGGGATGGATCCTTACAGGCACATACTACACCGCTTACCAGCACACCGCTGAATCAGGCACTGGCAGGTTCATTGATGGATTCTTTGCTGACCCAGTTTGAACAGTATGTAAAGACAAGTCAAAAGATTCCTGCCGACATCGTGCCAAAATTGAGGGAGATTGAATCTGCAGGACAGTTGATTGATATCGTAGCGGCACATTTGGTGAGCCAGAGTGTTGCCGAAAGACAGGCGATACTGGAGATTCCCGATGAACAGGAACGCTTGGAGCAGGTTATGTCCGTCATGGCGTCGGATGTGGAGTTGTTTCAGATCGAACGTAATATTCGAGGGCGTGTAAAGAAACAGATGGAGAAGAGTCAGCGAGAGTACTACCTCAATGAACAGCTAAAAGCTATTCATCGAGAATTGGGAAACCCCGAAGAGTCTAAAAGTGAAGTAGACGAACTGGCTGAAAAAATTGCCGAGTCAGGTATGACAGTAGAAGCCCGGGACAAGGCAACATCAGAACTCAAAAAACTCAAGATGATGTCCCCCATGTCTGCAGAAGCAACTGTGGTGAGAAATTATATTGAATGGCTTGTTGCAGTACCGTGGAAGAAAAGGACGAGAATTCACAAGAATCTCAATGCCGCAGAGAAAATTCTGGATGAGGATCACTATGGTTTGGAGAAGGTCAAAGAGCGTATTCTTGAATACCTGGCGGTGCAGCAGAGAGTTCGAAAAAACAAAGGGCCGATTCTGTGTCTAATCGGGCCACCGGGTGTGGGAAAAACCTCGCTTGGCAAATCGGTTGCGCGAGCAACTAACAGAAAATTTTTAAGGATGTCGCTCGGCGGTGTTCGCGATGAGGCGGAAATTCGTGGGCATCGAAGGACCTACATCGGCTCTTTACCTGGCAAATTCATTCAGAATATTGCGAAAGTCAAGCGCAAAAATCCTCTATTCATGCTGGATGAAGTTGACAAAATGTCAATGGATTTCAGAGGCGATCCATCGTCTGCATTGCTCGAAGTTCTTGATCCAGAACAGAATCACACATTTGGCGACCATTATCTGGAAGTGGAATACGATCTTTCGGAAGTGATGTTCATCGCAACAGCAAACACGCTGAACATCCCTCCGCCTTTGTTAGATCGAATGGAGGTGATACGGATCTCTGGTTATACGGAAGAGGAAAAGGTTCGAATTGCGCAGCAGTATCTGATTCCAAAGCAGTTAAAAAACAATGGCCTCAAACCCAACGAGATTTCAATTTCAGAAAATGTATTGCGGAATATCATTCGATATTACACTCGCGAGGCAGGTGTGCGTGGACTGGAGCGCGAGCTGTCGAAAATCTGTCGTAAAGTTACCCGGCAATTTGTGCAGAATGAAAGGAAGACGAAAGCGGTGCGAATTACACCAAGAAATCTGGAGAAGTTTCTTGGGGTTCGTCAATTTCGATTTGGTCGTGCCGACAAGGTGAATCAAATTGGGCAGGTAACTGGCCTGGCCTGGACTCAGACCGGGGGAGATTTGCTGAGTATTGAAGCCATTGTTGTTCCCGGCAAAGGCAGGCACGTGTATACGGGTAAACTTGGTGACGTAATGCAGGAATCGATTCAGGCAGCCGTAAGTGTTGTTCGCTCCCGATCACTCCATTACGGGATTAAACCTAACTTTTATCAGCGCTCGGATATACACGTTCATGTCCCGGATGGAGCCACTCCGAAGGATGGTCCCAGTGCCGGCGTTGCAATGTCTGTTGCTATAATTTCTTCTCTCACACGAATTCCAGTACGAGCGGATGTCGCAATGACGGGTGAAATCACGCTTCGTGGAGAGATACTGCCGATTGGCGGTCTGAAAGAAAAGCTGCTAGCTGCACATCGAGGCGGGATTTCGACAGTTCTGATACCACATGAAAATGAGAAAGATATTGCTGAATTACCGACCAAGATTAAGGACGATTTGAAGATAGTACCGGTACGTTGGATAGACGAGATTGTGAATCTTGCGTTAGAATCTCCACCGAAACCAGATGTTGTGATGGATTCACCTAATCTCGGCCTTGGTCTAGATGCGGAAGATCCACCCGAAGACGGCGTTAGTGTTGTAAAACACTAGGCCCGACTAGCAGTCGAATTTGGGAAAATCTGGAAATTTCGACTGTTACTTTATTGACACTGATATAGTGGATGCTATAAATTTGTCTTTAACCTATTTCTAGGTGCGATAAGCATAAAACGACCATTACTCAACACAATGGCACAATTTCAAAAGGAGAATAATAGTGAATAAAGCTGAACTAATCAGTAGCGTAGCTGAGCAAGCGAATTTATCGAAGGCAGATGCAGGTCGAGCGATAGATTCTGTTTTTGACCAAATTAAAACAAGTTTACAAGGGCAGGATTCGGTCACAATTATAGGATTTGGTACCTTTTCAACCTCAATGAGAAAAGCTAGAACGGGTAGAAACCCGAGAGATGGGTCTGAGGTTGCCATACCTGCTGCGACGGTTGTCAGGTTTAAACCTGGCAAAGCTCTGAAGGAAGCTGTAAACTAGTATTTCTCTAGGGTGCTTAGCTCAGTTGGGAGAGCATCGCCCTTACAAGGCGAAGGTCGCAGGTTCGAGCCCCGCAGCACCCACCAACCGCCGTGGAGCGGTAGTTCAGTTGGTTTAGAATTCCGGCCTGTCAAGCCGGGGGTCGCGGGTTCAAGTCCCGTCCGCTCCGCCAGTCCTCACTACTCTGCAGTTCACGCGTGGCACTAGGCACACAGCGAGAACTGCAGTACGTGAAACAGTTACTACTTTCCAAAAATTATGTTAACAAGTATTCGAGAACGCGCCACAGGCTGGATTGCCTGGGCAATTGTCATTCTGATCACTATTCCATTTGCACTATGGGGCGTGAATTCCTATTTCAGCGGCGGTACGAATGTGAATATCGCTGAATTTGATGGGGAGGAGATAGACTATCAGACCTATCAGCGCGCTTTGTACAACGAAAGGGACCGAGTGCGCCAGCAATATGGTCAAAATATCAGCGCCGATTTTCTATCTGGAAATATATTAGGCCGACAGGTAGTGAATCGACTCGCCAATGAAATCCTGCTTTACCGGTATGCTAATGATCAAGGATTTCGCATTAGTGATGAGCAACTCGTTGAGGCGATTCTTTCCAGCCCTGGGTTTCAGACTGAAGATGGAAAATTCAGTCGAGATCAATATGAACGAGTTTTACAGTTCTCTGGCTATTCTCCATCTCAGTTCGAAGAAATCCAGCGAAACAGTGCTGCCGTACAGCAGATACAGACAGGTTTTATCGAGTCCGTGCTACCCATGGATGATGCAGTCGATGACATTTTGAAAGTGTTGAAGCAAAAGAGAATTGGCGAGTATTCGGTGATTAAACCCTCCAGATTCTTGTCTGAATCAGAAGTGAGTGAGGAAGAAATTCAGGCATCGTACGATCAAGACAAAGATCAGTACAAAGAAGAAGGGAGAGTGAAAGTCCAGTACATTGAACTGCAGCTCTCGGATTTCGCCAAAAATTTAACCCCAGATGAAGAGACGCTTCGAGATCAGTACAACGCTGATACTGAGCGATATCTTCAGGTTGAACAAAGGAGTGTCAGCCACATACTATTAAAAACAGAAGGCGATGAAGATGCAGGAGCAAATGAATTGGCATCGCATTTGGTAGAGCGTTTGAGAGCTGGAGAAGATTTTGGGGCTTTGGCCGCAGAGTATTCTGCTGATGTTGGTTCAGCAGAAAATGAAGGTAGTATTGGTTGGATCGGAAGAGGAGCGACAGTACCGGAATTCGAAGCGGTTGCTTTTTTACTGAAGGTAGGGGAGACAAGTGAACCGGTTAGAACAAATTTCGGCATTCACATCATTCAGGTCAACAAAATAGAGGCTGAGAAAGTCAAAGACTTCGAAGAAGTACGCGATGAACTTGTTGAACAGGTTAAAAGAGATCGGGCAGAACTCGAGATGTTCGAGACTTCCGAAGAGTTGCGCAATATCGCTTATGAGCAGCCCGATAGCCTCGATCCTGTTGCAGATGCACTGGGACTGAAGCTGGAGGTCTCAGAGTGGTTTACAAGAACAGAAGGGACAGGGATTGCTGAGAATCCAGCGGTCCGTGCAGTTGCCTTCAGTGATGAGGTATTGCAACAAGAGTTCAACAGTGACGTGATCCAAATTAACGATGGTCATCTGGTTGTGTTGCGCAAAAACGAATTTCAGGCGGCGAAGCAACTTGATCTTGCCGAGGTAAAAGCGGAAATTACCGAGAAACTATTGGCTTTGAAGAGCACTGCAAAAGCACAGGGTTTCACAGAGGGACTGATCAAAGAACTGAAGGACGGAGGTGATTGGAACCAAGTCTTGTCGGAAAACGGGCTTTCTGTGACAGATATTCCATCGAGTGATAATGAATCTACCGATCCTTTGTCATTTGACATTGCGAAGATTGTCTACTCGGCGGAGAAACCAAGTCCCGAAAAAGTAGTGTATGGAGGGAGTCCAGTTAGAGATGGCCAATATTTGATTTTTCGCTTAACAGATGTTGTCAGTGGTGATACTGCTTCGGCTAGTGAAGACGAACGTCAGGGGATTGAAAATGCTATCCGTCAGAGGTTTAGTGTAGGTCTATTTGAAACTTATGTTACCCAGCTGAGAGATGGGATAGAAATCGACATAAATGACGAGTTGCTGTAGTGGCTATAGCATTGCTTGGCTGAATCCTACAGAATTGAATCCGCCATCTACATAAATTATTTCACCGGTTATTCCAGAGGCAAGGTCAGAACAAAGAAAGGCTGCCGCATTGCCAACTTCCTCGATCGTAACACCGCGACCTAGCGGGGAAATCTTTTCGTAGTAATCCATCATGGTTTTCATACCGCGAATTCCTGAAGCTGCCAAGGTGCGGATCGGGCCGGCTGAAATTGCATTGACTCGGATTCCATCGGCTCCCAATGATTGTGCACAGTAGCGAACATTGGCTTCAAGACTGGCTTTGGCTAGCCCCATAACGTTGTAACCCGGCATGGAGCGCATGGCACCGATATAAGTTAGTGTCAGCAGTGCTCCATTTCGTTCTTTCAGCAGAGGAGCAAAGCCACGAGCAAGGGCTGAGAAGCTATATGAGCTTATGTCATGTGCCATAAGAAACCCTTCGCGACTCACTGCGTCTAGATACAATCCCTCCAACTGCTCACGCGGTGCGAAAGCTATGGAGTGTACAACGATGTCCATAGAGTTCCAGTGATTTTGAACAGTATCTAGGAGAACTTCAATTTCGGAGTCTGTTGAAACATCACAAGGTGCGACGAAACTGGCATTGAGTTTTTTGGCAAATTTCTCTACTCGAGGCTGAAGTTTTTCATTCTGATAAGTCAATGCCAACTCTGCACCTTGTCCCGCCATTGCACGCGCGATTCCCCATGCAATCGAACGTTCGCTGGCTATTCCTGTAATTAGTGCTCTTTTGCCTGCAAGAAATCCCATAATATTGACCTACCGTCCTGTTATTTTCACTGTCGAAAAATATTTCGTTTGTCATGCTTCATTATAAGAACATGATAGTTGGATGTGAATGTGCTATAGCCTGACAATCAGACTTCCATGCTTAAAGCGAACATGAAAAAATCAAAATGTAGATTATCTCGTCATGTTGACTCGTAAAAATAGCAGCATACAATCGTCGTCGAGTCAGGTTGACTCGCTTGTGTGTTTGCGCGTTTCCCGACAATTTGAGACTCAGTGTCAGAAAATTGCTGACCGGTACTGCTTTCCAACAGTTTCTGAATTTGGAGAATGTCAGTCAAAATTCGGCTTGGAGTACCAAAATGATGGCTTAAAGTTGTTGGATTTACAAAATCGAAAATTCCGTCCTATTTCAGTGACCATCAGTCACGTAAACTGGTTAACCAAGAGAAACCTGTTTGGGCGTGCAATCGGGCGCAAAGCGAAGTCTGTAGTTGATGCTACTGGCGGATTGGGCAATGATGCAATCTTGCTAGCGAGAATGGGCTTCAAGGTGCTGATGATTGAGCGTTCACCGGTGATGTCTGCTTTACTGGAAGATGGTTTATTTAGACTTGCATCGAATGCTGATCACTTGAGCATTAATCATAGCTATGGAGACGCAAAATCCATACTTCCCCTACTTGATTATTCACCCGACACGATCTATTTGGATCCAATGTATCCATTGGGTCGCAAGCAATCTGTTAAAGTGGTCAGATCGCTTGAAGTCTTGCGAGAGATAGCGGGAGATGACCTGGATACGGAAGAGTTGCTAGAGATTGCACTCCAATGTTGTCGACGCAGAGTTGTGATCAAACGTCCCATCTACTCCGAGAGGATGTTCTCCGACAGATTGTCTATGAGTCTGCCGGGTAAATTGGTTCGCTACGACATTTACTTGGCTGAATCCAGTCAAGGGAAATCAACATGATAGGATGTTGCAACATCTTAAAATTCCAACTGAAATCAGAATTTCAAATTATTTTTCAATTGAGAAGCGAACTCTGTAGTTATCAGTTTAGAAATTGACAGAGTGAACTAACATCAATGGTTGGTTGGGCCGGTTTCAGCGATTGAACATTTGCTAAATATTAATATCCACTATGTTGCATATGTCTTCAATTTACTGCATCTCAAATCAAGTTCGACCAGTGTTTTCTGACAGTCTAACAGCCGCTGACGTTCTTTTTCGACTATTTCAACAGGCGCGTTGGCAAGGAACTTTTCGTTATTCAGCTTGGCAGTTGAACGCTGAATTTGTTGAGTCTGCTCCGCAATTAGCTTTTCAATTCGACCAATCTGCTTCTCGATATCTCGAAGCTCGCCGACTGAAAGCACTATTCTGAAGTCGCCAACCAGAGCAGAAACAAACTTGTAAGAATCAGACTCGTTAGACTCGGGATCGGAACCGCTAAACAATTCAAAAGACTGCAACCTTGCGAGTTCTTGTATTACATGCGAGTTCTTTGATAGATATTTCAATTCTAGGGTTCCTGCATTTTGGTGAAACGCTCTGATTCGATCACCAGGACTGAAATTCATTTCACTGCGTAAATTACGAATGCTTGAAACTACTGCTTTTACCCAATCTATTTCCTTCACTGCATCCTCGCTCGCCCACGCACTGAAGTCATCTGAATAGGGCTCAAACATGATTGACTCAGCGCTACCTTTAGTGCGAATTTTTTGCCAGATTTCTTCAGTGATATATGGCATGAATGGATGGAGTAGACGAAGAGACGAATCCAGAATCAGTAACAACGTTCTGTGCAATGAAATTTTTTGGTTTTCTTCTATGAATTCTGATCGAATCATGATTTTCGTGATCTCAATGAACCAAGCGCAATATTCATCCCAAATAAACTCATATAAAATCTTGGATGCGATATCGAATCGATAAATCTTAATAGCTTTTTCAATTTCAGAAGTTGTGTAATGAAGCCTTGAGATAATCCATTTTTCGGCAGTCGTCACAGGCTGCAAATCGTTTACGTTATAGGGTGACTCATCGGCTGCATTCATCAGTACGAACCGTGCAGCATTCCACAATTTGTTACAGAAATTTCGGTACCCCTCAATTCTTCCGAGATCAAAACGTATGTCCCTTCCTTGTGTAGCCAAACGGGCAAAAGTAAATCTTAGGGCGTCTGTACCATAGGCAGGAATTCCGTCTGGATACTGTTTGCGGGTAGAATTTTCGATCTTAGGTGCCAGATCAGGCTGCATCAAGCCTGTAGTACGTTTTTTGATTAGATTTTCAAGATCAATTCCGTCAATCAAATCCAGGGGATCAAGAATGTTGCCTTTTGATTTGGACATTTTCTGTCCTTCAGAATCTCTGACTAGTCCGTGGATATACACTTCGTGAAAGGGAATATCGCCAGCGAATTTCAAACCAAACATGATCATTCTGGCAACCCAGAAAAAGATAATATCGAATCCTGTTACAAGCACATTGGTCGGGTAAAAGGTCTGTAGTTCGTCAGTGTGTTTCGGCCATCCGAGTGTCGAGAAGGGCCACAATGCGGATGAAAACCAAGTATCGAGTACGTCATCGTCCTGGCGGAGCTTAAATTCTGAATTACCGTAGACTTCTCTGGCTTGCTCATAAGCATCTTGTTCATTTCGAGCAACGAAAGCATTGCCGTCACTATCGTACCATGCAGGTATTCTGTGTCCCCACCAAATCTGCCTGGATATACACCAATCCTCTATGTTTTCCATCCAGTCATAATAGGTTCTTTCCCAGTTTTTGGGCACGAATCGAATGGTTCCGTTACGGACTGCATTAATGGCCGGTTCGGCAAGCGGCTTGGTTCGAACAAACCATTGGTCCGTCAAATAAGGCTCAATAATCTCTCCGGTTCTGTCGCCACGGGGCACTTTGTATCGATGATTTTCCACCTTTTCGACTAGCCCAAGCTTTTGCAGGTCTTCCACAATCTTATCTCGTGCTTTTGTTCTCGACATACCGTGATAGTCGCTGTCCGGAAGATTGATATCAGCTTGAGGAGTCATGACATTGATTACCTCAAGGTTGTTTCTCTCGCCGACATCAAAGTCATTGAAGTCGTGCGCTGGTGTGATTTTGACGCACCCTGTGCCAAAGTCAGGGTCTACATAATGATCTGAAACAATAGGAATTCTTCGGTTTACGAGAGGTAGTGTGACAGTTTGTCCTACCAAGTGTGAGTATCGATCGTCATCCGGGTGAACCGCAACTGCTGTATCTCCCAACATGGTTTCGGGTCGCGTTGTAGCGATTATTACAAATTCGGAACTGTCTGTAATCGGATAGCGAAAATGCCACAGAAACCCTTCTTCCTCTTCAGAAATAACTTCAAGATCAGATATTGCAGTGAGCAGAACCGGATCCCAATTGACCAAGCGTTTGCCTCTGTAGATCAAGCCTTCGTCGTAGAGAGAAACGAAAACTTCGCGAACTGCCTCAGATAATTCTTCATCCATAGTGAATCTTTCTCTTGACCAGTCGAGCGATGCACCAAGTCTGCGAAGTTGGTTGGTGATTGTGCCGCCTGAACTGGCCTTCCAGTTCCAAACTCTGTCAATAAATTTCTCTCGTCCGAGATCGGCTCTGGATATTCCTTCATTGTGAAGCAGACGTTCCACCACCATTTGAGTTGCAATTCCGGCGTGGTCCGTACCGGCTTGCCACAAAGTTTGGCATCCTTTCATTCTGTGATATCGAATCAAGGCATCCATGAGTGTGTTCTGAAATGCATGCCCCATGTGCAGGCTGCCCGTTACATTGGGAGGTGGAATCATGACGCAGTATGAAGAGCCTTCGCCATGCGGAGAGAAATTCCCGCTTTCTTCCCAGTGATCGTAGACTCTCTTTTCAAGCGAATGTGGGTCGTAAACGCTGGAAAGTTCGATTTTATTCATTGAAATCTATTTGAGCAGTAAAAAATTTCGATTCTACTGCAATGAAACCCGGAAGGACATCAAATTACGTGAGAAGTCGGTTCAGTTCCAAACAGCGAAGTATATTTTGCAAATCGGATCTTCGCCTGTTCAATGTCGCGAGAATCGGCATCGATTGGTTCCATAATTCTCTGAAATTGCGTTACATATTCAGGCACATCTTCTTTGAGCGAAATCAGCACATCGTTGAATTGTTCCGGTGGTGGAATGTGTCCGATTGTAACCGGATATTGTTCAAGATTCGTAGTGCGTTGTTCCAAAATCTGTACATGAGGGATAAAGCTGTTCTGAGTAAATGTCCACAGGAACTCATTCAGAAAATTACATTGCTGTTCATCTGCCCCGTTTACGTAAACTTTGTGCCCTTTCTTGAAAGCTGTATTTGCTAAATTGCAAGTCAGCCGCAACTTTCCTCTGGTCTCAGGCAATTTCAGGTAGTAAAAGACAACGGCTACAGTCATTCGGTTTCCTTTAATTTCAGCTATCCAGCTTTCCGCAACGATCAAGGATTAACTGCACCAGCAGACTAACTGGCCTTCCGGTCGAACCTTTCTCTTTACCAGAATTCCATGCAGTGCCAGCTATGTCAAGATGCGCCCACCGGAACTTTTCTGTAAATCTGGATAAAAAACAAGCAGCAGTGATGGCTCCAGCGCCACGTCCACCGATATTTGCTACATCGGCAAAATTGCTGTCCAGTTGAGATTGATAGTCATCCCACACCGGCATCGGCCAAACTCTGTCTCCACTGGCTTCACCCGCGGCAACCAGTTGATCAGTCAGGTCTGCGTCTTTACTGAACAGCCCGCTCGGATGTTTCCCCAAAGCAATTACGCATGCACCAGTCAGCGTAGCCGCATCTATGACAATTTCGGGATTGAATCGTTCGACATAGGTCAGCGCATCACAGAGAATCAGCCTGCCTTCAGCGTCGGTATTCAGAATCTCAATTGTGGTGCCAGACATGCTTTTGACAATATCACCTGGTTTGTTTGCAGCGCCGTCTGGAAGATTTTCGCTACTCGCAACAACACCGACTACATTGATGGGAAGTTTCAAGTTGGCGATGGAGAGCAAAGCTCCGATTACACCGGCTCCTCCGCACATGTCGAATTTCATTTCATCCATGGCACTTGCAGGTTTGATTGATATGCCTCCAGCGTCAAACGTCAGCCCTTTGCCGACCAGTACGACGGGTCGCTGATTTTCGGGTCCACCCTGGTAATTCATTACAATCAACTTCGCTGGTTCACGACTTCCTCTGGACACAGATAACAGAGAACCCATGCCGAGTTCTTCCATTGTCGGCTCGTCTAAGATTTCTACACTCAGATGTTCATGGCTTTCCAAGCTTTTCGCAGATTCAGCAAGATAGCTGGGTGTACATATATTACCTGGCAGATTTCCGAGATCACGTGCCAAATTGACGCCTTCGCTGATCGCCTTTCCGATACGTATCCCTTGGCGAATCAGTTTCAAATCGTGTGTAGATTCAACAGCGATCTGGACTCTCCACTTCTTGCTTCTTATCTTTGACGCTTTCTTCAGTTGTTCGAATTTGTAGAGATTGAAGCAAATCGTTTCAACTACACGCCTCGCAATCCACGAAGTATCCCGATCTTCGATTTCCAAGTCACTGATGAAAAATGTCACGCTATCTGTAGTCAGCGTTGCAAGCAGGGAGGCGACTCCTTGTACTGATTTATTGAATTGAGATGAGTTGAATTCTCTTCGTGGTCCGAGTTGCACTACGATAACTCGTTTTGACTTTATTCCCTGAACGATCGGTAGCATCACACAGCTCCCAGGATTTGCTTGCAGGTCCTTGTTGGAAATTACTGATTGGATCGCTCCCTTCGTTTTATTGTTCAATTCTTGTGCCGACGAAGTAAAATCATTTTTAGCATATACGCCGACAATGACATAGCCGGTGGAACAGCTGGCTGCACTAGCGCGATTGGATGTAAATTGTACGGACATGATTTTCTCCAACTTTGGGTTGTGTTAACTTGGCTTGAAAGTGTAGATTTGACAAACTAGAGAATTGTAACACTACAAATGTACAGGAATTATCGTCAGATTTGTCCAAGAGGGGCAATTAATCTAATAGTTCTGGCTGAAACGGATCTCTGACTATGCGAATATTTCGTAGGAAAATGATTGCAGAGACCGCTAATTTGTGCGGTGTTGTAATGATTATGACGATTGGAATCTTTTCGGTGGTGAAATTCTTGGGGCTGTTGCGAAGAGTTTTGCAAGGTCATCTTCCCACGGAAGGTTTTGAATTGATTCTTCTGTTAAAACTTGCCACATTTCTAGATGTCATTTTCACACCAGCGATTTACATTGCGATTCTGCTGGTTTTGAGTCGGTGGAGCAGGGAAAACGAAATTACGATTTTTGCAACTAGTGGGATCGGTCCGGCTGGATACCTGTTTCCTGCGACTCTTGTCGCGCTAGTAGGAGCGGTAGTCGTTGGATTTTTTTCTTTCGTTTTATCGCCCTATGCCGAACGAGCTTACACTAACAAACTTGAGGGCTACCAGCAGAGAGTAAAATCTATTCCGTTCGAGGCAGGCGAATTTCGAGAAATTCGCCCAGGGCAAAATGTCATCTATTTCAGCAAACACGACGATGATACCCATGATCCGGTACGTCTTTTCTACATCGTTTCCAACTCAAATGGGACAGAAATTACTGTAGCCAAGAATGGTTCGTATAACTTCAGTCCTGACAAGAATGTCGAAACACTGGAAATTCTAAACGGAATTCGATATTGGTTGCCAGCCTCATTACTCGGTTATGAAGTAACTGAATTCGAATCTTTCAACGAGTCCATTCCTGTTGTTAATAATGAGTTGACTACAATATCCGTAAAGGCCAAGCGCACGCTTGAGCTGATCGGTTCCAGTAACTTGAGCGACATTGCAGAACTTGAATGGAGAGTCTCTAAAGTCGTGGCCGTGTTTCTAGTTGTGCTGCTGGCTTTCGTACTTGGAAGTTCCAAGCTGAGCTCAAAAACCAGCGTCAATCTGGTTAGTGCTGTTTTCATTTACTTTATCTACAGCAGTTTCCTGGGGTTTATTGCGGATGCCAATCGAAGTGATTCATTCGGCACCGATTTTTTTCTGTGGCTGCCTCACTTGGTGATTATTGGACTAATCATCTGGGTAGTTTTCCGAACACACCTCAATCGTCCAGTCCTGCCGGCGATTTTCTTCTCATCGCGCGGTTAAGTCATGTTCCTGATGCGTCTTATTGATCGGCATATTGGCCGTGAAATCGTCGGCAAGTCATTTACAACAGCTATTTGGCTATTGGCTGTCTATCTTTTCATCGCGCTTTTAGACCTGCTAGAAGACGTTGATTTAGAAAATCAGTTAACTTTCGTCATTCAAATTATTGGACTGTCCATTCCTAGAATGATTTATGAACTCGCCCCTATGATCTTCCTTATCGGAACGATAATGGCTCTCGCGACTCTAGCAAGACAGCTGGAGTTTACTGGCATGCAGGCTGGCGGAATTTCCAAGTATCGTATCGCGGGATCTGTCGTCGGATTTTCTCTCATTTTCGCTGTGTTGATGTTTGTTTGGGGCGAAATTGTCGTACCTTTAAGTGAGTCAAAGAGAGCGCATATCAAGGATTCTCAAGAGAATGTGCTATCTCCTAAACAGGAAAGATCAGGTGTATGGATCAGAGACCGGAACCAGTTTATCTATGTGGACGAGATTGAAAAAGAAAATAAACTAGCCGGAATCTACATTTACCACTTCTCGGACCATGGACGTTTGGTCAAGCAAACTCAGGCAGAGCATGGCAATATCCTGGAAGATTCCGAGGTTCTGGAGATGTGGAACGTGGAGGAAAAATTGTTCAATCGAGGCGAGATTGAGGTACGTAACAGCGAGAAGTTGACTCATCCTATCAAAGTGGAAGTGAATTTAATTGGAGTGCAACGACGCGACCCGTCAGTGCTGACAGTCAAAGAATTGTACAAATCGATTCAATTTCTGAGAGCGAATGGTCTGAAGTCCGAATTTTTCGATCTTGCCTTCTGGAATCGATTCATCATTCCGATGTCCATGCTTGTAATGGCAATTTTTGCGATTCTGTTCACATTCAGGAGACGTCGCAGTTTCGGCACCGGACCGCTTGTTTTCATCGGGCTTATTTTTGGGCTAATCTATTTTGCGGTTCAACAGTCAGTTGGCTATATTGCGATGCTGAACGGCTTGTCGCCAGTGGTTGGAACTTTCACTGCATTCCTACTTTTTTCAATTTGCACGGGAGTTGCACTAACGCGAATTTGACAAAAACCAAATTGATCTACAGAAATTATTCACTGGTAAAACACTTACCAATAATTGAAATATCCTACTAGTCGGATGAGCTTCAAAATCAAATAAAAAACAGATTGTTTTGTTTACACAACGACTTACAATTGATTGAAAAATTTATATTGAATCGTGAATTAGAGCAAAAGTTATACACAATTTTGACTAATTACGCCATTGCTAATATACAAAGACTTTCTATAATGAATGTTAAACTATATCCTATAACTTATTGATAATAAATGTAATTTATAAATAAATTTGGTCATTGGAAGTTTATCATCTGAAATTGATAAATTTTCGAAGTGTGAAATAAAATTTTGTTCACAGAGTTATCAACAGTCATAAAATGAGAATTTTTCCATGGATAACTATGTTTTTCGACTGTGTATTGTCGGATGTATAGAAATTCCCTGTCACGGATTTAGAATCGGATTATTGGTGTAACCCTCAAGCATTTTAAAGTAGTTTTCTCCGTAGAATTGAATCAAAAAGCAATTTGATCAATCAGTTGATGTGGCGCCCCGAAGACGACTCGAACGTCTGACCTGCCGCTTAGGAGGCGGCTGCTCTATCCAACTGAGCTATCGGGGCACTGGCTGCAACATGGATAACCACACTAGTAGAAATCGAACCTTGCAGTAGATTTAATTTATATGATATTGAACTTGCATTTTATAACTACTCAAAGACCAACTGGCGAAACTGAACTACTGAAAGATGGACCAACTTCCGAACAAACTTTTCGAAACTGTAGTTCGAATTAGAAGAACAATTCACGAACATCCGGAGCTCTCGAATGAGGAGCATCGAACTTCCGCATTCGTAAAGGAAGAATTGTTGAGTCATGGAATATCAAACATCACTACGCTTGGTTCCACTAGTTTTGCAGTAGAGATTCAAGGACAACAATCCGGTCCATTGCGGAAGATCGCGGTTCGAGCAGATTTAGATGCGTTGCCAATTGAAGAAAAAACGGGCCACGAATTTTCATCAAAAACACCGGGAGTGATGCATGCTTGCGGACATGATGGACATACGGCTATGGTGGCCGGACTTGCGATCTGGGTGAATGATATTCGGGAGAGTTTTTCCGGCTCCATCCGATGCATTTTTCAACAAGCTGAAGAGGCTGAACCACTTGGTGGCCCTGTTGTCGTTAAATCGGGAATCCTGGATGACGTTGGCGGTGTTTTGGGCATTCATGTAGACCCAGGAATTTCAGTAGGTCAAATGACGGTTCGTGAAGGTGCGTTTGCCGCATCCGGGGACGAGTTCAAAATTACTGTCAAAGGACGCGCCAGTCATGCAGCGAAGCCACACGAAGGCGTTGATGCCATTGCCATTGCTGCGAGCCTGATTCAGGAAATTCAAAAAATTTGTTCTCGATTCAAAGATCCACAGACACCACTGGTGGTTACGGTGTCGAAAATTTCGGGCGGTGTCGTCACCAACATTATTTGTGATCGGGTGGAGATTGAGGGAACAATTCGCTCTTTGTCCGAACAAGCGAGACAGTCGGCGCACTCACAGCTAGAAAAGATATGTACCAGTTTGGCAAAAATGTACGGCGGCGATGCAATTGTGGAAATATTCGGCGGCGAACCCGTACTGATGAACGACGAGCTGATGGTTGAACTGATACGATCAGCCGCACGCAGAGTAGTGGGGACGGAAAATGTTCTGAATCTGCCGCCATGGGCGGCCAGCGATGACTTTGCTTACTACGGGCAAGTCAAACCGAGTGCATATTTTCGGTTAGGCGTAAGGAATCAACAGAAGAACTGCGTTCACGGCCTGCATCATCCAGAGTTCAAACTGGATGAAGATGCCCTCCCTGTCGGCATTCGGATATTGAAAGAAGCGGCGTTTGAGTTTTTAGGCTCCACCTATTGAATGTGCCGATAACTGCGAGTTCTGGCACTGCATCGTTTGAAGTAAAAAGGGGAGAGCAGTGCTCTCCCCTTGAATTTTATTATTGCTAGTTGATCCAAGTATTGACTGTGTCCATGTTTGCGGCAACCCACTCTTCTGCGACATCCTGAGGATCATCTCCATCTCTTCCTATTTTGAGAATCCAGTCGTTTACGACTGCAGGGTCAAGTTTGATGTTCATCAGAAACTTGGCTGCTGCAGGGTTGCGCTGCTCAAGTGATTTTGAGTAGGCGACATATACATTTGCGTCGTTGTGTTTGCACTTGAATTTTGACGCCTCGAGCCAATCTTCCTGGTCCAATTTCAGATCCATACATCCTTCTTCAAATCCAGGTTCGTCGATTGTACTCAAATCATACGCTGCATGCAGCCATTCCGGTGTCCAGTAATAGAACAAAATCGGCTGCTCGGCGGTATAGGCAGCCTTAAGCTGCGCCTTGAAAGTTGCATCAGAGACGATTTCCGGCTCCCACAGTTCTGACAGGCCGTAGTCTTTGAATTTGACTTGCCACATCTTTGTGGATTTCCAAGAAGCATCGCCTGCCCAATATTCGCCTTTGCCATTATTATCTTTGTCGAACAAAGCCGCAATTTCGGGATTCAGCAAATCTGTAATGGTTGTGATTTTGTCAGACATGTAACTTGGAACAAACATCGCCTGAGTGCCCGGATAGGACTCGTTGTGCCCTACACTTTTTGCTTCAACAATGTACTTGTCCCAAATCGATTGCTGGTTCGGCATCCACATATCTGTGTATACGTCAACGGAGCCATCCCCCTTGTCCATGCCTTCAGCAACAATTGCCTGATCGCTCAGACCCTGCACGATTTCAGCCTCTGATCCAAGAGGTCCTTCAATAACCGCCTTGATGACGTGAGCTATTGCTTTCGCGCCGGTCCAATTCAGATCAGAAATCGTCACTTTATCTTGAGCGAAAGCGTTAGACACACCTAGAAATAACGTCATAAGCAACGCCAGAATAATTTTAGTTTTCATTATCATTTTCCTCTATTTAATGAGTTGGTGGATTTATTTCAATTATGATTTATTTCAATTATGATTCCCTAATCCACAATTAGAAATTTAATTTGGTGACCAGTAGCGAGATTTTTGCGAATTAACTATATTTTGTTGCTCCGATTATCGAAGGAGAGCTTCCCGTTGGCGCAATTCTTATTTCCACTGGTAAGATTCTCACTTCAAAATCCCCAAATTTCTGGTACCCATGCCCATTCAGGCTGTTTTGTCAACTCCCACCGTCGAATGGTTTCAGATTGTCGAAGAGGAACCGGTAAACGCTTGTAAGGCGTGTGCGAAGCGGTAACTAGACACCATTTACACGACGAAGGAATTCATGAAATGTTGGGACTACTGCTCACTCTACTGATTCCTCAATCAACTTCGGAGTGTTCACTTTTAGTTTTAGTCTCATAAGTAGGACTGCATAATCTCATAAGTAGAACTGCAATAGTTGAAATTATCAGGCGTATTATTGAATATTATGCGCATATTACCCCCTTCTGCGTCAGCAAACAGACTGGATGCCTCTCGTTTAGCGAAGTTGTTTGGCTCGTGTGCAGGAACACTGCATGCGCATCCGCAGTCAATTCCACATTCGGCTTTCACGTGGCGAATGTCGGAATCGTCGCACCTAGGGATGAATGGCGGCTATACTTTCGTTCGAACAGCGCTCCGAGACAGCGGAAATCTACACCCGCGCCGCCTGCAATGATCCTTTCCGCGTTCTACAAAAATTCCGTTGACGCTGTATCCAAACCATCTTTTTACTTTCTTCTGCGGCCGGCCTTTGTAATCGGTGTAGTGATACTCGTGCTTGCCCCAACGGGCTTCCACGTCCGAGGTCTCGCCCTTACCGGGAATATCGTTGCCTGTTCAATGCGATTCCAGCGCCTTGCCGTTAAACCCATGATGCGTCCCGAAGTCCGCCAGCATCAGCAAAGGATTGCGCTGCAGTTCGCGGCGAAACCACTCCACCGACGGATGCTGCTAGACGATCCGTGCAATACCGACCTTGAGCATGGGCTCCAGCGTACGGTACTTTCCTTATTCGTGAAATGAATCAACGTGTTGTATATACCTCCGGGGTGCTGCTGGCCAGTGTCTTGGCCCCAGGCAACTGCCCGCAACCCAATAGCTGCATCAACGCCATTCTTTTTCCAAATGGCTTACGTCGTCAAGACACCTGCCGCCTTCATGAAACAGCAACATGAAAATATTGAATATCGTCCTTTGACGGTAACCGCGGTTGCTGCCCGGTGCAGGTAACTGCTGATCAACTAATTGTGTCCCTCCAAGGCGCTGCATTAACTGCGCAACGACTATCAAACCGACACGGGAGGTTAAAATGAGTTTGCTGATTCCCAGTTTATGGGGTAGAATTGACTAAAGCCTTGTACCTCTGGGTGAAATCCGATTATTGTTCAAAGCCTTACTGTACAAGGCTTTTTTATTAATCTCAGGTTTCTAATTGCGGATTAGGGCCTTGCATTTCAATTATGATTTCGGTTGATTTGCTTTCTGAACCAAGCGGTCAATTATCATCGCAATTAAGGCGATTCCGAGTCCGGCCAGCAACCCTCGACCGACTTCAGTCTGCCCTAGCGCGTCAACGACAATGAAACCCATGCCGCCAGCTCCGATGATAGCGGCTATCACCACCATTGACAAGCTCATCATTACGACCTGATTAACACCAGCCATAATGGAAGGTAGTGCCAGCGGCAATTCCACTTTCTTCATCAATTGCCCTGGGCTCGCTCCAAACGCGAGTGCGGCTTCTTTGGTGCTTTCAGGTACTTGTTTTATGCCAAGCGCCGTGAGACGCACCATTGGTGGCATCGCGAATATTACTGTCGCCAAAATGCCTGGAGGTTTTCCGATGGAAAAGAATGCGACTGCTGGTAGCAGGTACACGAACGACGGAATAGTCTGCATGATATCCAGAACCGGGGTCACGAGCGCAGATCCCAGTCTTGACTTGCCAACCCAGATTCCCAGCGGTAACCCTCCTACGACGCAGATTATTGTCGCGGCCATCACTAGGGAAATAGTAGACATTGCGGTTTGCCAGAATCCCAACAGTGCAATATAGGCGAGGGAAGAACCGACGAATATCGCAATTCGACTGCCGCCAATCTTGTATGCAATTGTTACGAACATGACCGCTGTGACGATCCACGGTGTTCCGACGAAAACCGCTTCAATCGCATTCAGCATGCTTCTTATCCAGTCGGTAATACTATCGAAAATCCAACCGTAAAATGCCTTCATGTAACCAATTCCCTGATCAATGTATTCTGAAATGTAGGTGTTCAGATTGACAGGTCGTTTTGCCGTTGATTCCTTGACGACAATACTGCGGGTACCATCTTCATTGCGGGGATAAGAATATTGTGGGGGGCGCTTCATCCAGATAAGCGTTGGAAATTCAGAGATAGTCCAACAGTCGAATCTCTGCTTGAACCCTACACTTTCTCCGTCCTGAATTTGTCGAGTTAGTTTGATGCAGGTGCGTTCCTCTGGTACGAACTGCGTTGCTCGATATAATGTTATCGGCGCAATCAGCACTGCAATCAATGCCGCCATAAGAATTCGCTTGCTACTGGTGCCTGAAGTAAGTGAGCGATTTACCCGCCAGCGACTATATTGGCGATAATAAAATCGGTCCGCCAACCATCCTACCAGCCATCGAGAAAAGACAATTGCCAAAATAGCTGCAATCAAGTGAGAATTACTCCAGGATTCGTATCGCTCTATCAAGAAGTCTTTTTCATCAATGACGGCCTGAGCGGCAGCTAGATTGAACTTGTAAATCAGTGCTAAATTCACTGCGGCAATCATGTCACCGGCGAAGCCAATCCAGAATAATAACCAGTTACCGCGTAACGCCGCCCAAACGAATCCTCCCAGCATTGCCGAGACATTGACGTGAAGCCTAGATAGCTCAGCTCGCTGAATGCTCAGGAAAGTCTTACTGTAGTAATCACTACTTCTTGCGGCGAACTCCTTGAAAGAGGTCAGCGTATCTTGATCTATGGTGGTTGTTTCGGCGCTCATTAGTTTTCTCCCTGAATTCCTCTTAGCAGTGCATCTTTGGTAACGACACCAACTGGCTTTCCATCATCTTCAATTATGATTGGATTGTCTTGACCAATAGATTTGTTCACAAGTGAATCAAGATCGGCGTCGTGTCCTGCGCGCTGCCATCCTTCAAAGTCACACGGCTTGTCAATTTCTGTGTTGTATTGGTCGATTGAAATCATAACGGTATGTGCAAATACCAATTTGAGACGAGAAATACCCTTTACAAAGTCAGCTACGTATTCATCCGCTGGATTGGTGACAATATCTTCGGGCGTACCAATTTGAACGATTTCTCCGTCTTTCATAATGGAGATTCGCGTTCCCATTCTGATCGCTTCGTCGAGATCATGCGTGATGAACAGTGTTGTTTTGTTCATGCTAAGAGACAGTTCCAGAAACTCATCCTGTAATCCTCTTCTAATCAAAGGATCCAGAGCGGAAAAAGGTTCGTCCATCAACAAGATTTCCGGATCGGCGGCAAGCGCTCGGGCGAGTCCTACACGTTGCTGCATGCCGCCGGACAGTTCACTCGGCATGCGGTCTCCATAACCCTGTAAGCGCACAGTTTCGATAACCTTGTCGGCCACTTGATTTCGGGTATAGGCGTCGACGTTTCTCAACTCCAGTGCGAATGCGATGTTCTCCCGAACCGAGCGATGCGGCAGAAGCGCCATGTTCTGAAACACCATGCCGATTCGGTCTGCCCGCATCAGCCTGAGCTGTTCAGGCGAAAGCGCTCCGACGTCTTCGTCCTTGATGAAGATCTTTCCATGGGTGGGTTCAATCAGGCGATTGATATGTCGAACCAGAGTAGATTTCCCGGAGCCAGAAAGCCCCATAATACAGAATATCTCACCTTCATAAACTTCGAAACTTGCGTTTCGAACGCCAACTACGGCCTCATATTGTTCCAGTACTTCTGCTTTACTGAGGTTTTCGTTTCGAACCGCTTGCAGGGCCTCCATTGATCGATCGCCAAAAATTTTCCAAACGTCCTGCACTCTGACAACAGGATTGTCGCTATTATTGGTTTCCATATCCATCACTCATTTATTTCAGCTTCTAACCGGGTAGGCTTTTGCTGTCTTGCTGCAACTACAATTCGGGTAAGGTATATCCCATCGCATACGTATTCACAATTGAACTTACAATTTCGTCTCTTGTCAAATCATTGCTGAATCGACTGGGCTGAACAGATGGCAAGTCATACGGCGCTCTGTCATTGACAATCCAGCTGCTGAGATAGGCACCAGAACCTCCACCGGTGCCGATTCCTATGCAAAATCCGGTTGCCAGCCACAGTCCAGGATATCCATTTACCGTCCCTAACAAGGGACACCCGTCCGGCGTGTAGCAGATTGGTCCATTGATGACTGACTTGACACCCGCCGAGAAAAATGCGGGAATTCTATCAATAACACGCACCAGATGAGATTCAAGCCGATCCAGATCATTTTGCAGGAGTTGTCCCTCGAAATCTTTTGGAATGCCGTTTATTGCCCAAGGTTTGGGATTCGATTCGTATACTCCACAGAGCAATCCATTAATTTCCTGCCGAATGTTCGCTGGTGCGACTGGATCGCGAACTACAGGCAGTTCGAATTCAAGACATTCGATTTCAGGCAGGGATTCAGTGACCAGATCATGGTGCTCCAGCGCATACAGCGGCAAATTCAATCCGATCGATTCCGCCAGCTCTCTAGCCCAGAAACTGTTCGCAATCACGACGTGCTTGGCTATAAAGGATTGATTGTTTCCTGTGAGCAGCCAGTTTCCATCCGATCTTCTTTCCAGTCGTTCAATTTCACAGTCGGTTATGACTTCGGCACCGCGGTAGAGTGCCGCCTTGGCAAGTGCATATGTTGTTGAATATGCGTCAAAATGCCCATCATCAGGCGTGTAAGCGGCACCTAGCAAATCGTATGTACTGAGCATCGGATGAATCCGTTCAATTTCATCTGTGTCTATCACCCGGCAGTCAATATTCATCTCCTTGAAAAAAGGCCCAAGTGCGTGGAAAGCGTCAAGCTCCGTTTGATTGGTTGCCAGCCGCAAGCTTCCGGATTTATGAAATCCAACGGAGTGGTCAGCTTCTTTCTCCGCTTCAAGGTAGGTTGTCACTGAATCGACGTAGAGTCGAGTGATGCTTGGATAGTGTCCGAAGTAGGTTACATTACCTGCTGCATGCCACGTCGACCCAGACGTGAGAATTTTTTTTTCGATCAAAGTCGTGTCGGTCCAGCCTAGTCGCGCTAGATGATAAAGCACGCTGCAGCCGACAATGCCGCCTCCAATTACTGCTACCTGGACATCATTGCTCATGGTTATCGGTTCTCGTTGGTAATTTGAGTCGAATCGGAAAATTGCTTCGGATCAGTTCATCCGTTGTGCTGTCGACCTGCTCGGGGAAATATGTGGAAAGAATCTGTTTTACTTGTTGTGAGGCTCGCTGCCAAACATCGGTTGCTCCCAGATCCTGCCAGTCGTCCGGCGAGTTTCGATCCGCAGTTCGAGGATAGACGTACTCGCTTTCCATCAAATCAATCGTTTGTTGATGTCCAAGATAGTGTCCGGGACCGGCGACTGAATCCTTCACCACGGAAACAGATAGCGTTTCGTCGTTGACTTCAATCCCTCGTGCTATGCGACGAATATACGATAGCATCTCGTCATCAATGACCATGGATTCAAATGAACACCCCAACAGGCTACCCAGCATTCCGGCAGATTCATATACGAAACCTCCTCCGGCTAGTGCTGCGAGAGTAACACTCAGCGCCTTTTCGTATCCCGCTTGACTGTCGGGCAGTTTGGAGTCCGCCATGCCGGCTCCTACTCCACCAGGAATTCCATAATAAGCGGCCATCTGCCCGGAGGCTGCACCCAAAAGCGCCTGTTCGGGACCGCCACCGCTAAACGCTCCCGTTCTGAGGTCTGATACCATGAGCCAGTTGCCGAGAATTACTGGATGTCCAGGATTTAGCATGTTGATAATCGACAGTGATGCGAGACTCTCAGCACAACCTTGAACTAAAGTGCCGGCTAGTGCTGCGGGCTGCCTATACAGCACAAATATGTACTTGACTTTTAATTTGCCTGCTGATACATTACGCAATTATGTATCAGCAGAGCCAGATCCGCCACCATCTGACGTCGCCTGAAGGCGTTGCACGCCTACAGGCGCTGATGGCTGGGGAAAGCTTTAAGAACCGTTCGGCAGTCGGTCACCGGGTCTGCGAGGAATTTGGATTTCACGATGCCTGCGGCGGTGTTCAGTTGGTCGGTTGCATGAAAGTGCTTCGAGACCTGAACGATTCCCAGCGCATTGAGTTGCCGGTTTCAACACGTGTCAAGCGACAGGTCAAGGCGCGCGGACTTGGCTATGCAGTGGATGCAGCCGAGGGTGTTCCAGGTCGGGTGGATCAGGTATCGGGTCTGAAGCTGGTTGTGGTATGCGATGAAGGCCTGCTTCGGGTGTGGAACGAGCTGGTCGGTCGGGAGCATCCAAAGGGAGCGGCGGTTCATGCAGGTGCGCAGTTGCGTTATCTGATTGATTCCGAGCATGGCTATCTGGGAGCCATAGGATTTGCCGCGTCGGCTTTGACGTTGCGGTGTCGGGATTGCTGGATCGGCTGGGACCAAGAGCAGCGTTGCGCGCAGTTGAATCGGGTGATTGGACTGAGTCGGTTTTTGATTCGTCCCGGGGTTCGGTGTGCAAATCTTGCGTCCAGGTCCCTGGGCCTGTGTCTGCGTCGGCTGAGTTCGGATTTCAAGCACCGCTACGGGTATCGTCCGTATTTGGTTGAGACGTTTGTGGCGCCTTCGCATAGCGGGGTTTCGCTGCGTGCGTCGAACTGGACGCATGTAGGAGAGACTTCGGGGCGCGGTCGGAGGTCTGGGAACGAAGCCTGCACGACGGTCAAGTCGGTGTATATATATGAGTTGGCGCGTGACTGGCGCAAACGGCTTGGGATTTTACCGCAGCGGGTGGCGCCACGGCAGACCGGTGAGGGTTTGGATATTGGAGTCTGGGCAGGCAATGAATTTGACGGAGCCCCGCTGGGGGATTTGAGGTTGAGCAGGCGATTGGTGAAAAGCGCGTCGCTTCAGGCGCGACAGCCGATGGCGTCTTTCCCATCGGCGGCGGGTGCGGAGCGTGCGGCAGTGTTTGGTCATTACCGGATGATTGACCAGCCGGCCGACTCGGAAGTGACGCCGCGCAACATTCTGGCACCGCATCGGGCGCGCACGCTGCAGCGGATGCAGAATCAAACCGAAGTGCTGTGCGTGCAGGACGGAACCGATCTGAACTTTGCGGATCACGGCGAGTGCAAGGGGCTGGGTCTGATCAGCAAAAACAAGGCTTCTGCCGGCACTGTGGGCATTCATATGCATTCGATGCTGGCGTTGGATGAACAAGGCGTGCCGCTGGGCGTGCCGCACATCGAGTATGGTTCGATTGAGGATGAAAAGATGCTGCGCTGGTCACGCGGTCTTCAGGAATGCTCGGCGATGGCGGCCGAACTGGAAGGGGTGAGACTGGTGTCGGTGATGGATCGCGAGGGCGACTGTTTTGAGCTGTTCGTTGCGCGTCGGCGTCTGGGCAATGTGGAGCTGTTGGTTCGTGCCAGGTACAATCGCAGTTTAGGCAAAGGTGTCGCGAAGCTGTTTGACGCGATTCGCAAGCAGTCCGAGCAGGGTCGGCTCGAGGTGTTTGTCGGACATCGTTCGGCGCGGCGCAGCAGTCGCAGTCAGAAAGCGGTTTCAAAACAGGCTGCGAGGGTTGCCCAGGTGTCGCTGCGCTGGCGTCAAGTGCAGTTGCCGGTGCCGAGCCGCAGTGAGCTCAAAGACGAGCCGCCGATGCCATTGAGTCTGGTGCATGTTCAGGAGATTGAGGCGCTGGCGGGTGTCAAGTCAATCGAATGGTTTCTGCTGACGACGCTGCCGGTGAATTCGCGTCGCGAGGCTGAGCGGGTGGTCGAGCGTTACCGTCTGCGCTGGCGGATCGAAGACTGGCACCGGATTCTCAAGTCGGGTTGCAAGGTGGAGTTTCTCAAGCACCAAAGCGGAGACCGGATTGAGCGTGCGGTGACGATCAACGCAGTCATTGCCTGGCGGCTTGCGGCGATGACGTTGCTGGGACGCGAAACGCCGGAGCTGCCCATGGAAGTGATGTTCACGGATGTCGAGATTGGCGTATTGCAGGATTTTGCGAAGGATAACAAGCTGCCGGTGCCGGACAATCTCGGTGCTGCGGTGGTGACCGTGGCGATCACGGCCGGCTATCTGAACCGTAACAACGATCCGCCGCCCGGTTATCAGAAAATATGGGAAGGTTACATTCGGCTGGTCAACATGTCGCAGGCTTACGAGTTGGCGATCCGCAGGTCTAAAGACGGCTGGCTGTATGAGAGGTTAAGTCCTGATTAGACTTGTGTGTAATAGGCAGGCTGCGGGTGCAGTGGCACCAGCTTGAGGGCCGGTTTGGCACTGTATCGGCATACCGATATCGATTGCTGCGCAGGCCACATCGAGGCTATCCGGTGCGAATGCCATGGGGGAGACAACGGTAGTCGCATGCACCGTACAAAATGGCCGTTTGGCGAATGCTCCATCTCCCCCAGCAATCATGTCTAGTAGCGGTTCGATTCGAAGGAGATTATCGCCAGTTGTAAAACTGCTCGCTATGTGTTTTCTGGTTCCGGCACTGCAGGCATATACGGTGTTGACATCGAGTTCGAAAAGATCCTCCACATCCGTTGCCACGATTGGGCGAGTAAACCACTGAATATTCTCCAATGCATCGCAAAGACGGGCCAGATCGTACAAATCTCTGAGCGTACTGTTTCGATATCGCCGCTCTTCAAAGTCCAACATGAAAATTGCGGCACCACCAGTACAGAAATTAACCATGCCGCTTCGTGCCTCAAAATCGAATTTTGGCGATCGGCCATGAACGGTAAATTCTCGGGCGGCTCCCGCCAGCATATCTTCTACAAGCGGTTGCGGAAAGACAAGCCGCCCCTGCGCATTGAGCGAACATCCGTTTGCCAGTGCGATATCAAGCACTCTTGGAGTTGGATTCGCCATTCCCAATTGCTCCAGCAAATCCAAAGCCGCTTGATGAATTTTTTCGACTTGAATACCTGTAAGCGGTCTGAACTGTGAGGTGACTTCCGTACCTAAAACCATGGCAGCGGTTGAGGCATTCACACTGCGGAGGTTTCTTCGCTTTTGACTGGCAGTAAGTTTTCTGGGTTGAGCCGACATGTACAAGAATCCGTCAAGCACTCAACACATCTTCATTTAGAAACATCATCACGACTCCAATGACAATCAGTATTGCACCGAAAAATTTCATCCAGGTCATCGGTTCGCGTAGCAATATCCACGATACAGCGATTGTCACGAGAATCGTGCCTCCGACGATCACTGGTATTGCGAGATTGGCGTTCACGGGAGTGCTGCCTAACGATCCCCGGAACAGATAAAAGTAGCCGATTTCTGCAGTACCGATGCACAACCCGGCAGCAGCCGCCCACAATAAGGCGGGGGTTGTCAGCGTAAGAGTACTGGCGCCGCGGATTAACAGTCCGGCTGCAAATATACAAGATATGGTAAGTGCAGCAACTTGAAGGGTTATGGTTGCAAGAATGGTAGAAGTAGTTTCAGCGGGTACATAGTTGCTCGAAACCTTGATCAGTAAATTGTAGCCGGCGTACAGGAATGTTACTGTCAGAAGCAATAGTAGTGGGGCATACATTGTTTTACTCGGTCAGTTCGGATTTTCAAACGGTGCCTGTAGGTTTATTGTAGATTGTGAACTAATTCAATCTGGGTTAATATGCAAAAATCTGCGGTTCATCACTGAACCGTCTTCGATTGACAAATTCTGAGTATATTATTACTGGAAATTCTGTCAATGAATCGAACTTACAGCTTAAATTGTGATATATAAATATCTTAATGATTCCATTTTTATTTTCAATTTCGCGAATTTCTAGAGATTAGTAAAGTATTTCAATTATGGGAATATTGAGTCGATTGATGGGGAAAGGGGAACCCAAACCCGAGCCCCAAGTGGAACAGGTTCAGTATGATGGATTCAACATCAAACCTGCCCCCCAGAAACAGAGAGGCACTTTTGTCACCGCTGGCTATATCTATATGACCAATGAAGCTGGTGAAACTCGGGAGCATTTCTTTATTCGAGCAGATACTCACGCTGATTTCGATTCGGCTTGCCAACATGCGATTTTTAAGGCCAAGCAGATCATTAACGAGTCTGGTGAGCGAATATTTGACAAGAACTGAATCTTCGAATTAAGCCAAGATTCATACTATTGAGCCATCAACAAAGCGGCAGTGTGACTTTGTTATACAATTTGTTCTTTCGTTCAATTCAACCATTCATTGAGCACTACCATTCTGAGGATTTTTAGTTGCAGTTTGAAGGAATATACACACCAATCGTCACGCCGTATCACGCTGATTCCGACTATTCGATCAATAGGCAAGCTCTGGCGGATACCATTGAGTTCCTGATCGAAGCAGGTGTGCACGGCATAGTCCTTGCCGGCACGACAGGAGAATATTACGCCCAAACGTTCGAAGAGCGTACACAGATGATGACCTTTGCAAAGGATGCCATCAATCAGCGTGTGCCGCTAATAGTGGGTACCGGGGCTATACGAACTGAAGATAGCGTATATTTTGCTCAGCAGGCAAAATCTGCCGGTGCCGATGGGCTGCTGGTTGCCACTCCACCTTATGCCTGTCCGACCGGCCGTGAAATCGCCTTGCATTGTCTAGCGATCGACAAAGCAGTCAATCTTCCTATCATTCTGTACAATTATCCTGGTCGAATGAGTGTAAATATGGACGAAGATACGCTGGGTCGGTTTAGCCAAAGCCCCAATATTTGCGCGATCAAGGAAAGTTCAGGCGACCCGAATCGCTTGCATATGCTCGCTCGAGACTATCCACACATCCAGCTTTCTTGCGGTATGGATGATCAGGCATTGGAATTCTTTGCCTGGGGCGCACGTTCTTGGGTGTGTGCAGGCTCAAATTTTTCGCCCGAAGAGCACATAGCTCTCTATAAGGCATGTGCAGTTGAAGGCGACTTCAACAAGGGGCGCCGAATCATGTCTGCCATGATGCCGCTAATGCGCGTGCTGGAACAAGGAGGCAAGTTTGTTCAATGTATCAAACACGGCTTGACCCTTCGAGGAATCGATGCGGGACCGCCTAGAAAGCCACTACAACCGCTGAACAAAGACGAAGAGAGCGAATTGGCACAGGTCATTCGAACTATGAATGCAGAAGTTGAAAAGGAGGCTTGAATTCAGCGATCCTCTGACTCGCAATAAATATGCAGCCATAGCGAACGCAATCTTTTTTCAAAGTCTGTCTTTATTTAATGGCAAATTTCGCGCTGGCAATGGTGGGATCACCATCGGCATTGCTCAGGTCTCCTAATGGTAGTCAATCAAATTTACATGCCATGCAATTCGCCATTTAAATCGAAAGCTAGTCGAGTCTGCTTTTGGTTGCACATTCAATGAATTTTTTGGTAATTTCACGTGCGAGACTGTCAGATTCAATCTCTCCTGACTGAATAATTTTCACAATTTTCTCGACTGCTGAATCCTCTGAATTCAGAAATTCTTGTTCGACGTTTTCGCCCAGAATTCGTGCTGTCAGTTTGCGAGTACGTTCAAGTATTGATTTGGATCGATCCTGTGTCATTACATCGTCAGCGTGACTGCAAATTTCGTTTACCAGCTCAAGCATGCCTTCTCCGGTTGTTGCAATTGATTTCAGGACTTTAGGAGTTTTTAGGGAGTGGCGAAGCAAAATCGAAAGTGACAGGTCACTTTGTGTCAAATCAGCTTGCGGAAGATCCGCTTTGTTGACAACGATGATGTCGGCAATTTCGAGGAGTCCAGCTTTGATTGCCTGAACTTCATCACCGAGCCCGGGTGATTCAACAACGACAGTTGTGTCAGCCAACTCTGAAATCTCTATTTCCGATTGTCCAGTACCGACCGTCTCAACAACAATCGTATCCCACTGAGCCGCATCAAACAGATTGATAATGTGCATTGTTGTTGCTGAAAGTCCGCCAAGATGCCCGCGTGCCGCTACCGATCTGATGAATACGCCCTCGTCCTCGCTGTGACCCGCCATTCGTACTCTGTCTCCCAGAATCGCACCGCCACTTACGTGACTGCTGGGATCAATGGCAAGAACGGCAACTGACTTGCCCAATCCTCGAAAAGCAGGAATACAAGCGTCAATCAGAGTTGATTTCCCGACGCCTGGTGGTCCGGTTATGCCGACTACATGTGCATTCCCCAAGTGATTTGCAATCGCCTGAAGAATGTCTTTTCTACCGGCTAGATTGTTTTCGACGATGGTAATCGCCCGAGCAAGCGAATTTCTGCTTCCCTGAACCAGATTCGTCAGTATCGGATTTTCACTGGCTTCGCTGCCAGTGTTTCCGGATCGATTCATATTGAGGTTTGAGGTTGCCCGAAACCTAATTCCTGTCGAACGTGATGCACGACTTCTCCATGTGTCGCTCCATTGCAAATAGCGTCAACAATCGCTCCGTAAACATTTTGGCTTTCATCCTGCGCAGCATCTTGAAGATTGGAAATGGCAGTGTTGTAGTCGGATTGGTTTCGATTCGATTTGAACTCCTTGAGTTTATTCAACTGTCTCTCAATTGTTGCTGCAGAGGGTCGTTCCAATGGTTTGGCTGAAACTGAGTCCTCTTCCAGTTTGTACTTGTTAACACCGACGATGGTCTGCTCTCCAGAATCGACTTGATCCTGAATATTCATTGCTGACTGCCCGATCCAGTACTGCACCAAGCCTTTTTCCACAGCTTTGAACATTCCGCCTGCATCATCGATTTTTTGTAGGACCTCCAAAATTTTTTCTTCCATCTGATCGGTAAGCGATTCAATGTAATACGATCCCGCAAGAGGGTCAATTACATCAGCGCAGTGTGCTTCTTCCCGAATAATATTTTGCGTGGCAACTGCAACTCGCGCAGCTTCTTCAGTGGGTGCACTCAGAACTTCGTCGAAGGAGTCGGTATGCAATGACTGCAGCCCGGTGAACACTCCAGCCATTGCCTGTATAGTCACTCGAGCAATATTGTTGAGCGGTTCCTGTCGAGTCAGATCGACCCCGGAGGTTTGCCCATGAAATTTGAATCGCCAGGTTTTTGGATTCTGCGTGCCGAATCGTTCCCGAACGATTCTCTGCCAAATTCTTCGTCCAGCACGGCACTTGGCAATTTCTTCGAAGAAACTGATTGAAATATCGAAGAAAAAGGTGAATTTCTCCAGAAACTGTTCGGGATTCATGCCACGGGCGATGCAGTCTTCTGCATACTGAATTCCGGTTGCCAGTGTAAATGCCATTGCTTCCGCAGGCGTCGCACCAGCCTGTTGCATATGCTGGCCCACAATCGACAATGGATTCCAATGTGGCACATGTTCCTGGCAGAATGCGATGTGATCTACAAGTACTCTTCGAGAGCCGTTCAGGGCCAGTCGGAAAAACATGTGGTTGGCAACGTAATGCGAAATGTAGTCGCTTTGGTTGGATGTGCCGGACACGTATTTCCAGTCAATTCCTCTACTTTTGGCAACCGCCAGCAGCAGAGCTAGCAATGTGAACGGTAGAGGATCGTTCATAGCAGTCGATAGTGATTTCAAGTTGACGTTTTTAAAACACAGATCCATGTCTTCAACTGTATTGACGGTGACGCCACACGTGCCAAGCAATTTGGGATCGACTTCATCAATGTCGTAGCCGCGATAAACAGAGTTGCACGGGATAAGACTGATTGCCGTATTGCCTGCGTCGAGCAGTTTCTGTAATCGTTGGTTGTAGTCCTCAGGGGTACCGAACCCGATCAGCTGTCGCTGGCTCCAGACTCTCCCGCGGTGCATTGACGGGTAAATTCCGCGTGTCATTGGAATCTGCCCCGGATAGCCGAGTTTTTCGGAATACTCTTCTCCGTCCCAGTCGTCCGGTGTGTACAAAGGCTTTATGGAAATCCCAGAGCGATTCGTTATCTCTTTTTCCTGCGGCAATTGCTCTTGATATTCACGTCGCCAGATTGAACTGGATGTTTCAGGTTTTGATGTCGCAATATCTACAACGTTACTTTTTTTCATAACTTTGCCTCTCCCACTGCTGAAGGATGCCCGTTCGTACGTCTTTCGCCAACGTGTGAACGAACTCGGAATTTTCCGTCAAGGAACTTCCAGGCTGAAACACCCGGGCTGACGCCGAGGTTGAGTAATTCATTTTCATCATCAATAGAGAATTTCCATACAATTTTTCTAAATTATCACTCAGCATGCCCATTGTACAACCAATAGAATTCAGGTCGGAATTCTATTGACGGTTGTCAAATCGACTATTCACGAAGCATTCGGACTTTCTGCGGCACTGACAATTGTTAAGCGAATGTTGTTAACGCAAGCTGCGCATCGGGTTGCTTCATCTGTGAGTTTGAAATTCAGACAAACGTTGTTTCTGCCGACCGTGGGAATCGAAATTTTCTCTATTCAGCCAGCATTGAAACGCACTTTTCAATGCTGGCCATTCGGTGTCAACAATCGAGTACCAAGCGGTATCCCGATTTCGTCCTTTATAGATGGTTGCTTGCCGAAATACGCCTTCAAAAGTAAATCCCAGTCGCTCCGCTGCTTTGCGTGAAGTAGCGTTCAGCGCATCACATTTCCATTCATATCGACGGTAACCAAGTTCGTCGAATACGCGTTGCATCATCAGATACATGGCTTCGGTACTAGCGCGTTTCCGTTGCAAAGCCGGAGAATAGTTGATATGACCAACTTCGATTACGCCGAATTCCGGCTGGATGCGTATGTAGCTGGCTACTCCGAGCGCCATGCTCGATTCATTTTCAATAATGGCATGAAAAAACGGATCGCTGCCGAGGCAGTAATCCTTCATCCACGCTTTGAAATCCTCAAGAGTGTCAAACGGTCCGTAACCTAGGTATGTCCAAATTCGATGTTCCAGGTCCTTTACATATGCTTGATGAAGTTCGGCGGCATGAAGTTGCGGATCGATAGGTACCACTCGACAATAGCGGCCTGACATCCCGCTTTTCGGCGGAGAAGGGCGTTCGCGCCAGTTTTCCACAGGAATTCCAACAGGCTGCCCAAGGTGATTAAGGTGCTCTGCCATATTCTTTAACAGTTATTAAACGCCTTCAGCGCAGAAGAAGCCTCGTCGGCTATGTTGGCGTAATTGTACAGGCAATGATATGCTCTGGGGGAGTCTCGCCAGTCTCGCGATGTTATCGCTTACTCCAGACCCTCCCGCGATGCATTGACCGGTAGAGTACGCGTGTCATTAGACTCTGCTCTGAATAGCCGTGATTTTTGGAATACTATTCTCTGTACCAGTCGTCCGGTGCATGCAAAGGCTTTATGGAAATCCGGGGCGATTCGTTATCACTTTTTCCTGCGGCAGTGACTCTTGATATTAGCGTTGACAGATTTAGCTGACTGTTTCAGGGTTAGCTGTCGCAAATTACTACAACGCTACTTTTTATTTATGACTTTGCTTCTCCCATTGCTGGAGGATGCGCGTTCGCACGTCTTTCGCCAACGTGTGAACGAACTCGGAAATTTCTGTCAAGGAACTTCCAGGGTGAAACACCCGGCTGACTCCGAGATTGAGTAATTCATATTCATCTTCATCTGGAATGATGCCGCCTACCACAATGCCAATGTGATCCATATCTGCATCGCGTAGTGCTTTGACAAGATCCGGAATCAAAAGGTGGTCTGTAGCCAGGCTGCTGATTCCAATTACATCTGCATCTTCTTCTTCTGCCAGACGAACCAATTCCCGGACAGTTTGCCACGGTGGTGTGTACACAACTTCCATACCGCTGTCTCTCAATTTTGCGGCAACAACACGACTGCCACGATCATGACCATCCAGTCCAATTTTCGTGACAATCACTTTGGGTCTGTAAGAGTCAGACAGCGCGGTCAATTGGTATCGGTCAGTTTCAGTTTACGGCATACGTGTTCGACTAAAAATTTCATTTAATTCAAACCACGGTTTACTCGTCAATCAGATTCTGGATGATCGCTCGAATATTATCGGAATCGAAATTTCGCCCACCCAAGGCACGATAGCGAAATCGGCCATTTCGATCAACCAGAAAACTGGTAGGCAAAGGACTAACATCCCACTGTTTGTAGACATCAAGGCTTTTGTCCAGAACAATTGGAATCTCTAGTGTCATTCCTGTTTCAGTCAGAAATTTTTCGATATCATCCTTACTCTCGCCCACGTTGACGGCAACGACCTCAAATTCTTCGCGACTATGAGATTTCCATACTTCTTGTATCGAGGGAAGTTCTTCCACGCAGGGCGGACACCAGGTGGCCCAGAAATTGACAAGAACTACCTTGCCGCTAAGAAAATTGCTGTCAGAGGATGAATTATTGATCCACTGGACATTTTGAAATTTCGGTGCCTGTCGGTTGTCTACTTCCTTGAGGCTGTCTTCCAAACCGCCATAACCAGCGCTTGACAACAACCCGAACAAACACAGAATAAAGGACAGCCTTCGGACGTGGTGAAATCGGTTACCAATTTTGTTCATGCAATTTTACTGATCAATTCGACCGGTAATTTGCAGTGAATTCAGTGCGACACAATACCGATGGGAACGCGACAAATTATTTCGATCTGTAAAGACTAGGTGATTTCGCCCGCTCCTGTGAGCAGACTTTCAAGACTGCCAATATGCATCTCCCGACTTCGTATTACTTCTGCAAGAAGGTCATTCGCAGAGATGACTCCAATAAGTTCATCGCCCTCGACAACCGGCAAGTGACGAAAGCCTTTGTTGACTACAATTTTCATGCAATCTTCGATGTTGTCATCGGGATTTACAGTTACCACATTTTCAGTCATCACTTGAGAGACTTGTGTATCTTTTGACGTGCGTCCCAGAAGAATTACTCTTCGTGCGTAATCTCTCTCACTGAAAATGCCAACCAGCTTGCCGTCCTCAACAACGGGCACAACACCAATATTTCGTTCCGCTAGAATGTGAAGCGCGTCAAGCACGGTGTTGTCCGGTGCGACCGTCCAGATCGAACCCCTAGATTTTAACAAGGATGAAATCGTTAACATAATTTACCTTCTATTTTATGTACTTTCGATTTATGCAGCTCAGTGACAAAACAATAGTGTATGAGTGGCTTTTGCTCAAATTGACAGGAAGATTCCTTTTCCAAAATTGAATTTTCTCCAAACACCCGATTGGTGTTGTATCAACTCATGAGGGCTTCTATTTTGCTCCCAGAATTGAGTTATCTTTCTATTCGTCTAGCTACCATTTATTGGGTGGCAAATTTCAAGCTGCAACATGCAAACTTGCGTTGCCTGCTAAAACTGTTCAAGTGTAACACTCGTGTCTGAATCGAACAGATTTTAGCCTCTATATTCTAAACTATAATGCCGAACTGACAATTAGGTCAAATTTAGATGTAGTTGATTTGGTTTGCGGCACAATATTCTCGCTAGCGCCTCATACTCATTTGACAGATAGAAACAAGCTTTCGGGCCGTTAGCTCAGTTGGCAGAGAAGTGGACTCTTAATCAATTGGTCCGGGGTTCGAATCCCGGACAGCCCACGGCACATCAACTGGTGTAGCCGCCGCCACAGGTTTCGAAAATTCCTACCACTTTCAAGAAACGTATTCCCGAAAAGATCCTTGTCTATCTGATCCTGACGAGGAGAAGGCTAGCCACAGTCGAACTGATTCAACGCCACTGGGTTGCGTCGTATCATATTTCGGTAACAGCTTAGTGAATTTTAGCGATATTTTTGAGACAAAACTTTGTCCTGTCTAGGCCTAAATCATTGTTGATCCTGTGTGTTTCTTCGCTGGCCTGGCGTTCTATTCGAGCCAGCTGTGTTTTAAGTCTTCGCTGAAAGACACGAAGCCTTCAATCCCACAAACAAGCTAATCTGGTGACCTTACCTACAGCGACTCAAATTCAAACGCACGAATGAAATAATCTCGCGGTCGGCAAATTGCGATGAACACACAATCAATGACCGAGTGAACTGTATGTTGATTGTTAAAATAGCGCTCGTGATTGAGCCAACGCCGGTTAAAAGGATCGATATTTTTAAAATCAGGTGGATACAGAGAATTCACGCGAATCCCTTCATCGCGTAGACGATGCGAAAGTATCTGAGCAGCTCCCCTTGACTGCTCTTCAAGGCGTAAAATGCTTCATGACCTTCACAGCTCACACTATTTGATTGTGCAGATGAAGACACTATGTTGAATATGTCGGGTGAGGAAGATTCCCGGAGAAGTGGTAGAAAATGTTTAACCATCAAAACCATGCCAGCCGCGCCAGAGGTGATCGCATTAACAATCTCATCGTCGCTCGCTTCTTCGAAAGTGGCAGTTTCAAGCCACGCCGCACTGTTGTGTACTACTAAATCGATTAAATCAGAGTGAAATGCTTGATCGGCAATAACCCGATACGATCACGCACTAGAAATTTAGGACAATGAATGTGGTAAATTTATACGAGTGTGTGGTTGGATATTAAGAGTTGTTGATTGATTGTGAATATTAGCAATAATTTAAGTGCTGTAATTTATGAAGATTTGAGATTTCAGCTAATCGTTGGCAAGATGGAACCCGGCGATACATTGTCTATTCGAACGCTAGCAGAGCAATATAACGTGTCTACAATGCCGATTCGTGAAGCGCTAAAACGATTGGAATCGGAGAAGGCACTCATAGGCGCTGCCAAGAGAGCCTATAGAGTTCCTGAGGTCACCACAGAAGAAGCCTCAAACCTGTTTTTTATTCGCACGATTTTAGAAGGAGCTGCAGCTGAAATTGCGGTGAATCATTTAACTGATCAGGATATCGACCAAGCATGCCAATTTACCATGATGCAGGATGAAGGATGGAAACAACGAGATTCACATCGCTATCTAGAAAACAATTTTCACTTTCACTCGTTAATTTATCGAGCTGCCAATAATCCCGATTTATCTGATGTAATTGAAAGTTTGTATGCCAGGTCCGGGCCCTTATTGGGAAAAGCAGTTAAGTACTTGGCAAATATTGATGATTGGGAAACTAATCATTATGAAATTATCAATGCGCTCAAGAGTCGCAATGGTGCAGAAGCGCGCCGACAAATGGAAGAAGATATAAGATGGGGAATGTTAATCTACAAGCAAATGCTTTGACGCAGAAAACTTTGTAGAGTGGCAAGACAATTTGTATACGAGCTTTCTATTCAAGGCGACGGGGCTCACTTTGAAACGGATGTGCAATGTTTGAAAGCTTTCGGATTTGCTGTAAAGTCCTGGTGAGGCACGTCCAACTCTAGGTAGTCGATCCTGAAAAATCCATTTATCCCGTGGTTGGAAGCAATTGAGTCGCGAACGAATTTGTTGATCGACTCTGTAACCATCGTGCACCGGAATTGAATTCCGTGATGAGACGATTTGCCCTCTCCCAACAGCGTATCGGCGCCCAAAACCGTCCCCAAAAATCGAGACAAAAAAACCTCAGGCGCTTCAATATCAAGCGTAAATTATGTCCTGCACAGCACAGCAGCACGTTCATCTGATCACCGAGCGTGCCTTTGAGATAATTGCGTCCCAGCAATCCATCGCTCTTCAGGTGACCAATAATCGGTTCAATCGCCTGTCGACGTTTCAGGCTTCGCTTTAACCGTTGCGTGGTGATGCCTCGCTTCTGACCGGAATATACACTTCGCTTAGACTCTCGCCATGCCCCCGGTAACCCCGATCCACAAAAACCTCATCTATCCGCTGCCCGCTCATCCGACGTACCTGCTCCAGTACTCCAGTCAAAGTATGTCCATCATAGGGGTTGCCTGACAATGCCATCCCTCCGACCACGAAGTTACTCTTGTTGGTCGCCGCGATACTCACCTTCACTCCAAACTCATAATGCTTATGAGCTTTGCCCTTTGCAAGGCATTCCACTTCCGGAGCATGCAGGCTGTAGAGTTTGTTTCTGTCGTGTTGTTGCTGCTTCAACAACCGACGCGCTAACGACAGTTCCTCAGCAAACTGCCCTTGTCGTGTGGGGTCTGACGCAATCTTGCGTTCGATATCGCGAACCACACGTCCCAAATAGGTTCGCAGTGTTTTGACTTCGCGACGCATTCGACGATATTGCCGGGCATGGGCATATCTGTTCGCTTTGAGTAACGCTTTCGGTCCTTTTCGAGCATAACTCTGGCGAAGCACCACGGCATGTTTTCGGCATAAACGAACCAGCCGCTCACGCGAGCGGTTCAATAACCTGCTGTCGGTCGGATAACTCACCGCCTTCTCCTGGACCGTGGTATCCACCGTCACTCTTTTAAGATCCGAGGGTTTCACCACTTTACTTGTCACGCCAACAGTCACCGTGAGCTGCAGAATCAACTCACAGCCACTTTCGCCAATGCGCTTTCGATATCGGGTCATACTGCTCGGGTCAATCGGAAGTTTATGCTGGAAATGGACTTCGCCGCAAAACTTCTGCCAGTAAGGATTCTCCACCCATCTGTCTACCACTTCCTCGTCAGACATGCCGTACATATGCTTCAGCATTTGCAGACCCACCATCAGGCGAGTGGGTTTGCCGGGGCACCCCTTATTCGGGCAATACAGGGTGCCGAAGCTTTCGTCGAACACCGACCAGTCGATCATCTCGGCCAGGCGGTAGAGTTCGTGATTGCGGTTGATGATGTTGTCCAGTTGCAGTCGGAACAGGTCGAACTGGGTTTGATTTGAAGGTTTTTCAGGGATCATTTTTCACTCCGAAATTGCAAGGAATTGACTATGAATTATAACATTACTTGCAATATCAGAACAGTGATTATGGAAGATTATATTAATATAAACAGCATGTTATGTACTATTTATTGATTATTCAGGGACGACTAGGTAGAGGGAGTATCTGTTTCCAACGTATTCACCATAAGCCGAATTCTCAGGCTCTACCCCAATTACGTCTCCTTACTCCTGCTCATCAAGCGGAAGTTCGATTATCCATAACTCGTCTATCGGCCAAGATTATGCTTTCGACCACTGAATGCTCGTAGTATTGTTAGCAAGGTGTAGTAAGCGTAATTTTATACAGTCGTTTATCCAGGAGGCGCTTGCATATCTTGGATTTCACATTGTGTGATTGACATATACACTGGCACACAACCGCTTGACTCCGTGCATGTCGATTACAGCATAAGCTGGAGAGAATCGTCTAAGTATGAAGTAGTCTACCCAGCCAGAAATTATCCAGTTAAGGCAAATTTCCAAATCCAGTCCCATCCATCGTATCGAATGGTACTAACCTGCATAAATCACCACTTGATTGGGAGACGGCAAAATTGGATTGAAATTTAACATCGCTCCGAGCATCATACTCGAGTGAAGAAGTCGTCACCCATACCGACTACTTTCCACCCGAATTCAATACTTGAATTCAAATTATTTACGAGTGAAGCCTACACCGCAATTTACATTTACTTGAATGTTACGTCAATCTGTGATCACAGAATGATGTAACATTCAAGTATGCACTGCATCTACTGCAATTGTCAAAATATGTAATTGCAGCGACACAAAATTTTGTTTTATAAATTTTGCTGTTGTACTAAATTAATCCTATTGGAGGATCATGATGAAAACTAGTTCAACCTTAATCACCGCTTCACTTCTGCTCATAGTTGCGTTAGGTCTAACAGCCACGAACGTAAATGCAGAGACCATTTTACGATTTGGACACCCTGTCGGCTCAGGAGGTAAAGAGTCAATGGATCCAATTCATACAAATCGTTTCTTTCACGCGATACTACCAGTCTACAACAAGTTGGTTAGAATTGACTCAAATGGACTACCTGAACCATCATTGGCAGAAAGTTGGGCCTCGTCGGACAATCTGACGAAATGGACATTCAATTTGCGCCAAGGCGTAAAGTTTCACGATGGCAGCGATTTTGACGCAGAAGATGTCGTCGATCTATTTAGTCGCATCAACGATCCTAAGTATGAATCTCCTCTTGCATCAGCATTGGCGCTTGTAGATTCTGTAGAAGCTTTAGATGCGCATACCGTTGTTTTCAATCTAGCCTCCGGTCATGCGGACTTTCCGCTTTTGCTGGTAGATTATCGAGTAAGAATTACCCCTTCGGGACATGGAGACACTATCGGAACCACCGGTATCGGGACTGGTCCTTTCAAACTGGAAACATTGGATTCGGTGGGAACCACCGCTTTAGTAAGAAACGATCAATATTGGGAAGGGGCATCTAAATTAGATCGCATCGAGATTATAGGCATCCCAGACTCGCAGGCACGCGTGCAGGCAATGCTCGGTGGCCAAATCGACTGGCTGCTTTCGGTTAGTGCGCAACAAGCGCCGTTATTTACCAATAGCCCTACGTTCGTTACGCAAACGTTCCCATCGGGCGATTGGAAAGGCATCTCATTTAGCCGCGAGTATGAGAAATTTAAAGATTCTCGTGTCAGAAAAGCGTTGCGAATTGTAGTGGACCGCGTAGCGATGATCGCGTTGGTTGTTGGAGAAAAAGGCGGCACGGTTAGTTGTGATACTCCAGTCGCGCCGCATGATCAATACAGATTAAACATGAATTGTCCGCCCGATATAGAAGGCGCAAAGAGATTGTTAGCCGAAGCTGGGTACCCGGAAGGTATCGATGTTGAGGTGAGCACCAGTGAAATGGATCAGCACTGGGTTAATATAGCCGAAGTCTATCAACAACAAGCCGCAGCAGCAGGAATTCGAGTTAAAGTCAACATGGAACCTCCAGATGGCTACTGGAACGAAGTCTGGATGCAACATCCAGCTTTTCTTTCCTTGTGGAGTTCACGCCCCGCCGATCAAATTCTGAACGAGGCTTTTCGGAGTGGCGCCTCTTGGAATGAAAGTCGATTTGCCAGTGACGAATTCGATTCGAAACTCGATATGGCTCGCCAAGCCTCTACATACGAAGAACGTGCAAGACTATATGGCGAAGCTCAACAGATATTGTTTGACGAGGGTGGCACGTTTATCCCCTATCATCTGAATGTCACTCGAGTGCTGGCCAAAAACGTTGGGGGATTTGGTGAGGTCGATGATTTACATCTAAGGTCTATCAACAGGACACACTTGACAAAGGCGTTGAGATGAGATTTAATTTGCTGCATGCAGATTGGTCTCCGTCAATTCAGTCAAGAGGACATCGAGTGGTTTTCACAAGCGGTTAACTGTGGCGATTATAGTCGTTACGGTTTAGCCGTCTCGTTGTGCGAACGAACGAATTGGCGAAATAAAAAAGGCAAGTTGTGTGTGGCACAGGCGGGTAAGATCTTAGCGATTGTGGCTGACAAGTTGGGTCTTGAGCTGCCACCGGTGCGGTTTGCCAAGCCGCAAGCGGGTGAAATACCGGAGTATGATAAGGATGTGAAGTTGCGGTGTTCACTGGCACAATTGGGTGAGGTGTCAGTGGAGTTGGTGGCGCGCTCGGATTCGAAGCAGTGGCGTTCAATGATGCACACGCATCATCCACGCGGTGTACCGGCGGTGCCCGGCAAGGTGGTTAAATATTGGCTGGTCAGTGAGCGTTGCGGTCGAGTGGGCGGAGTTTCGTTTCATGCGGCGAGTTGGCATGATGCGGCACGGGACAATCATATCGGATGGAGTCAGCGGGCGCGGGTGGCGAATCTTGAGAAGGTGTTGAACAACACTCGTTTTTTGATCTTGCCGCAGGTTCGGGTGCATGGTTTGGCGTCCAAGGCGCTGGGTTTGGCGGCTGGACGTGTGGTGAACGATTGGCCGGCATTGCACGGTGAGGAGGCGGTGCTTTTGTATACTTATGTGGACCATTCGCATTCGGGTGAAAGTTATCGGATGGCGGATTGGCAGTATATTGGCGAGACCTCTGGGCGTCTCAGTGATGACAGTCAAAGTAAAGGCGTATTTGCGTATCCGCTGGTTGCCGAGTGGCGCGAGCAGTTATGTACTGTGTCGGGGTGTCGTTTTCATCCTCACCCGGATCCTTATGTGGCCGATGATGCGCATTGGACAGAAGTTGAGTATGGTGCATCGACGCATCCGGACGGTCGGGTGCGACAGAGGATTTTGTCGATGGGTATTGACTGGCATCGTGAGCTGGGCGAGGCGGTGCCGCGAATCTTTCCCAATGAGGCGAAACGCAAAGCTGCGTATCGGTTGTTATCGAACAAGAAGGTAGGCATGGATGATATTTTAGAATCTCACCGTCAGGCGACGGTGGGGCGTTGTGGGCTGTATAAGACGGTGTTGGCGGTACAGGACACCACGACTTTGAATTACGATGGATTGAAAAACTCGACGCGTGGCTTGACGACGATAGGCGGTCATGGTCAGGGGATTTTCACGCATGTGATGTTGGCGCTATCGGAAGGCGGCCGGCCGCTTGGGGTATTGGATATTGACGGCGAGGTAAGAACCCGTTGCGCTGACTCTGGCGAGGCGGTTAAAGAAAGCATTCGTTGGATTGAGGGTTTGGATACGGCCGGTGCATTGTCTGCAGCTTGCGGTGACAACACTCGGGTGATCAATGTGAGCGACCGTGAATCGGATTTGTGGGCGTTATTCGAGCGTCAGTCCGAATGTGCTGAGCAGGTTGGGGTGTTGGTTCGGTGCAATGGTTCGAGACAGCGCAAGGTGATTGATGGTGACGGCGAAGCGGTTGATTTGCGGGCGCATGTTGAGAGTGGTCCGAAGGTCTCGAGGCGCACGGTTTTGATTGACGCGCAAGGTGGCAAAAGAGCCCGCAAGAAGCGCAAAGCGAAACTGGCGCTACGCATTGCCAAGGTCAATATAAAAGCCCCGGGCAAGTGCGAAGACCGCTTGCCAATGGTCGCGGTGTCGGTGATTGAAGAACCCTCGTCGGCCAAAAACAACGCGCCATTGAACTGGCTGTTATTGTGCAGCGAAGGCTCAGCAGATGCTGCCAGTGCCAGACGAATCTGTCAATGGTATGAGAAGCGTTGGAGCATCGAGGAGTATTTCCGGGTGCTCAAATCCGGCGCTCAAGTTGAGGCGCGTCGCTTCGATGACGCGCACGACCTGCTCAAATGCCTGGCGTTCGATGCCATCACTGCCTGGCGGGTGTTTGATCTGCAGCGGCTGGCCAAATATGAGCCCGACCGGTTGGCCAGTGAGTTTTTCGATGCCACAGAAATTCGCCTGCTGCGGGTGTTGTTGCACCGTGTCAAATCGAGTTACGACATCCGTCCGCCGCCCAAACAGAGCATCGCTGACTTTACGGTGGAGTTGGGCACAATTGCCGGATTCACCCCACGCAAAAGTCAACCAATACCGGGTACGAAAATTTTATGGCTAGCAATGAAAAAGTTAATGGAAGCCGTCAACACATACACAGCACTGCAAATGATTGGAATGATCAACGATGACGTTCAGTCAAGTGTGGGTAGTTGATAGATCTAAGGTGGCATCTTATTTACAAAGAATAGTAATTAGCGAGTCAGCGTAGCCAGAAAGCGCTGGCTACGCTTAGATTTAGGCTGTTTCCATGCTAGCGCTTTTAATTAAAAGATTGTTATTGGCTGCGATTACTATCGCTATTGTCGTTGGGATTGTATTTATAGCCGTCGAAGCGTTACCGGGGGATACCTGTACTGCTTTCCTCGGTCGCGCAGCCCAAGGAGTACGCCTGGAAACCTGCCAAGAGGAGTTTGGTCTAAACCGTCCTGCGTTGGTGAGATTTAGCGAGTGGGTATTCGCTGCCGTTCAGGGTGATTTGGGTGTGTCAATGGCGCGTGACACCGAAGTAAGCGAGCTTGTCGGTATTCGATTGCGTAACACCCTTTTGCTTGGATTGTCCGCTTGTTTGGTAGGTATTCCACTGGCAATCATGCTCGGGGTGATTGCGGGTTTGTGGCGAGATCGACCATTGGACATTGGGTTGTCAACGTTTGCCATCATGATCATGACGATTCCAGAATTTGTATTCGGGACGTTTTTGATACTCGTCTTCAGCATCTGGCTTGGTTGGTTGCCTGGAATAGTCATTACAAGACCAGATGCACCAATTCAGGATTTTCTAAAAGATATTATTCTTCCCGTAATTGCGCTGGCTGGCATTATGACTGCGCACATTCTACGTATGGTTCGAACAAGTGTGATTGATGTGATGTCGAGTGAGTATGTGAAGATGGCGACATTGAAAGGCGTACCATATTGGACAATGGTTCGACGCCACGTATTGCCCAATTCATTAATTCCGACCATTAATTTAATCGCGTTGACTATTGCCTGGATGCTTGGCGGTGTTGTTGTGCTTGAGGTAGTCTTTAATTATCCCGGTATCGGGAGACTGATTGTTGATGCCATAGGAGATCGAGATTTACCACTGGTCCAAGCTATCGCGTTGGTGCTCGCTATAATTTATGTCGGGCTCAATCTGGCAGCAGACATACTTACGTTGCTGCTAAACCCCAAGTTGAGAACAATGAAGTTCCAGTAATATGGATACTGTCGAATCGCGCGACCAACTACCCAAAACCGGTTTCGCTAAAATCGGTGAAGTTTTAAGCGCGATGTTTACACAAACATCCGGGAAGATCGGTTTAATCCTGCTTGTCACACATCTGGCAATTGCAATTTTCGCTAATTTTCTTGCTCCATATGACAGTGCCGTACAAGATTCAAATTTGATTCTTGCTACACCATCTGCCGATCATTGGTTAGGCACAGATAATCTAGGACGTGATGTATTGTCACGCTCCCTTCTTGGCGGACGACCAGCGCTGGTCACTACTTTCTTTGGTACGTTGCTTGCGCTGTTTCTAGGCGGATTCGTTGGTGTTTACCTGGGATTTACTGGTGGGAAAATTGACGATATTGCAATGCGGGTGGTTGATGCATTACTCGCCATCCCTTGGCTTTTACTCCTGTTGCTAATAATCGCAATATTCGGATCATCTCCCCCTGTAATGATCATAACCTTGGGGTTAATTTATGCTGTAGCTATTATCAGAATCATACGGGGTGCTACCCTTGATGTGGTTGCTCAGGATTACGTAACCGCAGCTCGAACACGTGGGGAATCAGCCCTGACCATCGTACAATATGAATTACTGCCAAACGTATTGGATGTTGTCTTAGTGGAAGGTGCAATGCGATGGAGTTGGATGTTACTCACCTTTAGCGCTCTTTCTTTTCTAGGGTTTGGGGTAGCCCCGCCAACCGCAGACTGGGGATTGATGATTGCTTCTTCAAGAAATTACATGTCGATCTCGTTAGCACCCGTTGTCGCGCCAATGATCCTTTTAAGTACGTTAATCGTCGGCTTGAATTTGTCCGCGGATGCGTTGGCAAAAGCACTTGGAATCGATCGAACCAGAACCCACTAGATGAGCAATCAGTCTTTAGCATTACTACGCGCTGATGACCTTAGTGTCGGAATTGATGGCTCACTTGGTGAATATAAAATTATCAAGGATATTGATTTCTCAGTGGCGCGGGGGGAAGCCGTTGGATTGGTAGGCGAATCCGGCAGCGGTAAAAGCACCGTTGCACTATCCCTGCTAGGTTATTTGGGTGGTGGATTGAGTAAATTGAACGGGCAGAGTTATTTTGGTGACGAAAAAATTTACGACCTGGCTCCTGCCATCTTGCAGCGTCTGAGAGGTGGCCGCTTGGGACTTATTCCCCAAAATGCCGGACAGGCATTAACACCTTCTCTTCGAATCAAAGCGCAGTTAGAAGAAGCCATCGAACTTCACTCAGATATTTTGCAAGCCGATCGCCATCAGAGGCTAATTGATTTGCTCAATTACGTCCGATTACCTGACCCGGAGGTGATTCTTGAACGATATCCACATCAACTATCTGGTGGCCAACAGCAACGTGTAGCAATTGCAATGGCGCTGGCTGGTGAGCCTGAAGCGCTAATTCTGGATGAACCTACAACTGGGCTCGATGTGACTACCCAAGCACATATTCTGGAACTACTCGAAACCCTGCGTAATGAGCGTAATTTAGCAATGATATTTGTCAGTCATGACCTCGGTGTAATCGCCAGGGTGTGCTCTCGAATTGTTGTGATGTACGCTGGCGAAATTGTTGAAAATGGTCCAGTTCGAGAAGTTTTACGTTCTCCAGCACATCCCTATACGAGAGGCCTGCTAGCTTCGATTCCAAGATTGAGCCAAGTTGCAATTCCTGTATCAATGGAAGGCAGACCGCCGTCGCCGGTTGAACGGATTAGCGGTTGCTCATTTGCTCCGCGTTGCCATCACACTAAAGATATCTGCCGAGATCAAAGGCCGAACTTAACTGAAATAAACAGCTTACACAAAGCCAGATGCCATCTTCTTTCCGAAATCGAGTTAAAGCCACATTCAGGTGACGCGCAAAAACGATTGCCAAGCAAGAAAGGAAAAATGACTGCTTTGCTCCAAGACGTTGATATTCGATATGACAAGTCAACGTTTTTTTCCAAACTAATTTCGTCGAAACCAATATCTGTTGCAACGGTCCAAGGTGTCAATTTTGAAATCCATTCTGGCGAAACTACTGCGTTAGTCGGTGAATCAGGGTCAGGTAAATCAACAATTCTAAAAGCACTTTCAGGTTTGGTTCCCGCATCAAGTGGTCGAATTGTTGGCGCTGATGGCAACGATATGCCAGCGACTGTTGAAGGTCGCAGCAAGGAAGAAAAACGTCGAATTCAAATTGTTTTTCAGAATCCAGACGCGTCATTGAATCCGAGAGCGACCGTGGAAGAGATTTTAACTATGCCGCTGAGATTGTATGAAAATTTGAACGGCAGGGCTTTGAGAGACAGAATTGTTGAGCTACTGTTCGATGTTCGCCTTGGCCCTGAATATATGCGTAAATTTCCTGGGCAGATGAGTGGTGGCGAAAAACAACGAATTGGAATAGCGCGCGCGTTTGCCGCACGTCCTGATCTTATATTATGCGATGAGGTTACATCAGCGCTTGATGTTTCAGTGCAAGCCGCAGTTCTTAATCTTCTGGTTAACCTGCAATCACGCACTGGAACAGCCATTCTGTTTGTGAGCCACGACTTGGCTGTCGTCAGGGCGATCGCTGATCGAGTTGTGGTCTTGTATCAGGGTCGTATATGCGAGTCCGGCCCTGTAGAAAATGTGTTTGCAGAGCCATCACACCCCTATACTAAAACTTTGATCAACGCAATTTTGGAACCGGATCCAGATAGAGTTCCCACACTATTGGCGGATGATGTGACTGAACTTTCGCCACCAGCGACGGGTTGCCCGTTCCAGAGAAGATGTTCCAGAAATATTGGCGAAATTTGTAATCGTGAATCACCGCCTGATCTAATTGACGACAATTTACATTCTATTTATTGCCACCTCAACATCAATGAGCTATAGCAATCTATAAACAAACCTCTCAACATAATTTAGACATAATGCATTGACCTAACCGTCTTTAAGCGCTTTGGTTTTGTTCGAAACGATAAGACTTTAATTGACAAAAAGTCACTATCTAAAAAGAACAAGACTATGACAATGTGTAAAGTAAAGAGAAAAAAAATGTCGCAGAATTTTTCGGCAGACCTGAAAGAGAGAGCCGGGCATCTTCTTCACTCGCCATCAGGGGGACGGCGCGGCAGTTCCCTTAAAATACCCGCCAAATTCTCATCACTTAACTGGCGATAGTCGCTATCCGGTAGTGCTTGGCCTTCAGGAATGAAAGTGACAGCATTGGCTCCCAACTACTGAATCCGCAGATTCTGACGGGAAATATGATCCAGTTTAATTCCCCTCTATTGCGGTCATCGCAACGCAGTCGCCCACTTTAACGAGTCCGGGAAAGTGACGTCCGGCCAAAATACCGCTTCGCCGCACCTTGTATTCGACAGGCGGAACACCAGTGCGGTCCACAGGCCAAATTCGAGCAACCAAATCACTTTCAGTCACCGTATCGCCCAAGTCGGCAGCAAATTCGATAAGCCCATCGTGCTCACTGAAGGCGTAGAAATCTTCATCTGGCATGAATAGATCCACCGTGGATTCAATTACGAGTTCGCTATTCAGTATTCCTGCACTAATCAGAATATTTCGTATGCCTTTCTTCGCGATTGCAATGGTCTTCACAGTAGTTGTTCCGCCACCACCCAGTTCGGTTGAAATGAATACTTTGCCTTGATCTTCGACAGCCGTGTCGAAACGTCCTGCAACATCGATCTCAAGCAGTAACAATGAATACGGCGCGTTGAACGCGCGCATCGCTGCAACGCACTCGGCTTGCTGAATTTTGTCATCAAGCACATGAGCGGCAGCCAGAGGGAGGAATTCCAAGGTCTTTCCTCCGGAATGGATGTCTACCACTACGTCCGCCATCGGCACCAGCGTTCGTTGAAAGTAATCAGCGATTTTTTCGGTGACGGTTCCATCCGGTCGACCGGGAAACACGCGGTTCATATTGCCATTGTCAATCGGTGAATTCCTGCAACCGGCTCGAAACGCAGGGTAGTTGAAGGCAGGCACGATGATCACCCGCCCAACAACATCTGCCGTGTTCAGTTCCCATGCCAAATTCTGCAGCGCCACCGGACCTTCGTACTCATCGCCGTGATTTGCACCGGTCAAGAGCGCCGTCGGCCCCTCTCCGTTTCGAACGACGCTGATCGGAATCATTACCGAACCCCAAGCTGAATCATTGCGACTGTAAGGCAGTCGCAAAAAACCGTGATGAACTCCGTCCTGCTGAAGCGGTATCGTTGGTGTGATCGGATTGTCCAGCATGGTTTTTCAAACCTTACTGACTACGTAATTCGAACTTATTCGAGACCGATTGTATCGTGCCGCCTCGATGTCTGGATTGAGCAGCGCTAGGTGCATTATCATTTCACCGTCAAGGGAAATCAGGTGACGACGCTGCGCGAGGACATTGAGTTCCACTTCAGCCGTCGGAGTAGCCAAGCGTCCGGCTTTTCGCAAATCGGATAAGGGGTTGCGGCAACATTGAGACGCACAACATTTCGGCATTGAACGAACTGAACGACCGCGCCGACTTCCCTCATGTCGGCCAGGTGTTCATGATCCAACGGCAATCCGTTGACAGACAAATCGGCGAACTCAGCCGTGAAATCGCCTGCGGATTCATCAGCCGCCCGTCTTACGAGGCCGATGCCGAGCGAAATCTCGTCGGCACCCGAAAGCATTGGCGTGTGGAAATCCATCACTGCGTGGTCGATTGTAACTACTACGAAGGTCGCAACCGAATTCGAATCATCATGTATATTTCTTGCTCCAGTGCTATGACAGGTGCTCCGCATACCTTCTCTGTAGCACGGACGACTAAGCAGATTCAATGAAACGAGTCAGTTCAATTATTAATTTTTCCATCTCCCAATCTTGGCCAACAGTAAAACGGAGCTTATCTATAAAGGTTTTCACAGTAAACTGGCGAGGAAGAATGCCATTGAGATTCAAAAAGGCATTTGTTTCCTGTGCTGTATGGCCACATTCCGCCGGAAATCCAACCAAAACGAAATTAGTTTGGCTCGGGTAGGGATTTAAGCCCATACGTGAAAATTCGTTAACAAGATTATCAGACCAGGTTTTGTTGTGATTCAACACAATTTCTGTATGTTCTATGTCTGCAATTGACGCTATTCCGGCAGCATAGGCAATGTTATTAATGGGGAATGAAGGGCCAATTCTGGTTAATAATTCAATTACCCATTGGGGGCCATAACACCAACCCAATCTAAGGCCTGCCATACCAAAAAATTTAGAAAAAGTTCGCGTAACAATCACATTGTCGTACTCATGAACTAACTGAGTTCCCGACTCGTAGTCGTCAATTACCGCATATTCTTCATAAGCCGCATCGATAATGAGCAGCACATTCTTAGGGAGACCGTCATATAGACGTCGCATTTCCCTTCCACTTAAATATGTTCCAGATGGATTATCCGGATTTGCTACTAATACTACTTTTGTGTCATTGGTAACATTATTTAAAATTGAATCCACATCATAGTGAAAATCGCGGTCTTCAGCTGCGATTGGAGTAGCTCCGGCAAGCCTAGCATAAATTGGGAATTGCATATACGCATTTTTGCTAAATATCAATTCTTGTCCAGGGCCGGCGAAAGTATTGACGATTCGTTGAAGTAGTTCATCGGATCCTGGACCAAATGCCATTCGCTCCGGGTCCAAGTTAAATCTGCCCCCAATCGCATGAGCAACTTCATCGGTATCTACCTCTGGATACCGATGTCCATCTTTAATTGCTCTTTGCCCAGCCTCAATTGCCATAGCACTCATACCCAACGCCGATTCGTTGGATGAAAGCTTAATAGGATTATCAAATCCAGGGAGTTTAGATATGCCCACCATGTAATATTCGATGGACTCCAAGATTGTCTTAGGGGCGATGGTAATGTTTGAATCCACAATCAAACTTTATAAACAATTGTCTGCGCTATGCGCAAAGCGGATTGTATAGCCTTAAATTTAAAAACACTAAGACGAATTCCTATTTGTGATCAGAGAATTAACGACGATTACAAATTTCAACAAAATATTGAATTCTTGGCTAATTTAAGTCAGATCGGCGATTGCGAATGTCCTAAATGGCTTCAAATACATGGAAGTTGAGCGAAACTGTGATCACAGATATAATACATTACTATAGAACCACTGTAGTATGAAAGATTTTTCCATTGTGTACTGGTTGTTACTTTGTCATTTGGTGAATTTGGTTACATAGAAAAATATGTCGAATAAATCGTGTGGCGAAGCACTAATGAATCTTTTGAAAGGGTATGGGGTTTCTACCGTGTTCGGGATTCCTGGCGAACACACACTGGAACTTTACCGGGGAATTGTTGGTAGCAACTTGAGAGCTGTCACACCTCGTAATGAACAAGGTGCGAGTTTTATGGCGGACGGGTATGCTAGAGTTACGGGAAAACCAGGAGTATGTACGGTTATTTCCGGGCCAGGTGTAACAAACGCTGCAACGGGTATTGGACAAGCCTACGCCGACTCAATCCCGATGCTGGTGATCTCCAGCGCAAACGATAGCCCGTCTCTTGGAAAAGGATGGGGCAGATTGCATGAAACCACTGATCTTTGCGCTATCACAAAACCGATTACCGCGTTCAGTGCAATGGTGCATCATCCATCAGAAGTGCCTGAGCTAATCGCTCAGGCATTCACAGTATTTCATTCTCGTAGACCGAGACCAGTTCACATAGCAATACCCATTGACGTCATGGAGATGCGTGTTGAAGACAACTGGCGCGTATGCCAGATTCCAGATATTCCTGATCCAACAGAATCGTCAATCAATTTAGCCGTTGATTTACTGGGTAGTGCTACATATCCGATCATGATGGTTGGAGGAGGTGCACAACATGCTTCAGAAAGTGTCACTGAACTCGCAGAACTACTCAATGTCGGCGTTATTGCTTCAAATGCGGGAAAGGGTATCGTTGCTGATTCAAATGAACTGAGTTTGGGCGGTGGTGTGATCAGCCCAGCCGTACAAAATTATTTGGGTCATGCTGATGTGATCATTGCGATTGGTACTGAGATCGCGGAGGCGGACAGTTTTATATATGACATGCCGGTTAACGGCAAAGTGATTAGAATCGATATTGATCCCACTCGATTTAATGATGCCTTTCCAGCAACGGTTGCTATACAAGGAGATGCGCGAGCAGCATGTGAACTCATGTTGGCAGAGCTGAAGTCTCGGGGAATTAATGGCGTCGCTCGCAACACTACTGAGGAGCTTGATCACGTGCGTACAAATCAACAATCAGATTTCACTGCTGTTGAACGCCAACACATTAAACTTCTGAACCTGTTACGCGATCAATTGCCCGACAATGCAATCATCATGGGAGACATTGCCCAGTTGGTTTATACCGGGACGGCAGCCATGAAAACATACTTGCCACGTACTTGGTTCTATCCTGCAGGGTTTGGTACACTTGGATGCGCAGTTCCAGGTGCAATTGGTGCGAAATTAGGCAAACCGAAATCAAAGGTGATTGCCTTGGTTGGCGATGGCGGACTCATGTTTACAGTCAACGAAATCGCCACTGCGGTAGAAGAACAGCTTTCAATTCCCATTATCGTCTGGCACAACCATAGTTATGCCATGATACGCGACGGTATGGTAAAACGCGGTATTCCCGAAATTGGGGTCAATCCCAAGGCACCGGATTTTGTCAAAATGGCGGATGCATTTGGTTGTTTCGGCATCCAAGTCACCGATAAGAATTCCTTTATTGGTGCGTTGGACATTGCTTTTAATCGCCAAGGCCCTTCAATAATTGTTGTGATGGAAGATGACGAATGGCTCCAGTAACTCTAAATTTTAACGGTTCAATCAAAGGAATTTGAAACTCGCTTTGTAACTTATTGTTAATAAAAAACTTGTTGTTTCAAACACTTTACTGTGCAGCAATCGATTATGGCGTTCATGGTCGAAACGCTGGTCGCAATTCTGTGCGCTTTATTCGAAACCTTGCCGGATTCGCGCTCCGGCGTCAACATTCAATACGCGTTCGACGATATTGCGATGGTAGCTTTTACCGTATTTTTCATTCAGCAGCCCTTGTTTGTTGACTATTAACGCAAGTTCCAAGAAAGCCACAATCGCAACATCCGCCAATCGTTGTCTGCGATGACGAGAATTCCGTGCGACAACGCGCAAAAAGTCTTTTACCGCAGGATTTGCCGAGGTCTACTAGAGCAACAAAATTAAGGTCGAGATGCTGTTTCAATATATTAGCCTGCACCGACAGTCAGCGTGTAGCCACGCATCTGCAAATCGCAGTTACGACACGTTCGTATTTCGAATTGGCTCTGAACAACGATGAAAAGACTGTTGTGGGGAAACCGATACCGAATAGCAGCAAATACTACTTTGAACTTGTAAACTGACGTATTGTGATTTTCTGCAATTACCTTACAATAAACTTGTGATGCACAATAGCGACACGGTTTTCTGTCGCTGCATTTGGGCCGTTAGCTCAGTTGGCAGAGCAGTTGACTCTTAATCAACAGGCTTCAGTTGGGAGAGAACTGCTAACTAATTTTGATTATTTAGCGGTATTTATTTTATTCTACAATCTGCCCTGGTGGGCTACCATGAGTACATACGAGAATTACACGGCTGCTTCATCAGATTACGATCGAACTCGTGTCCCAATTGGAGTTGAAATCATCCTTGGATGTCTTGCTACCGTAGGTTCGCTTGATTCGCTGCGGTTGCTGGATGCCGGTTGTGGTACAGGCAGTTATTCGGTCGCCGTACGTCCCTATGTTGGCGCTATTGATGCGGTAGATTTGAACTCTGGTATGCTGAAAACTGCGCGCGCCAAGATTGAGAATGGGACAGGATGTCCTGTGGCCTTGCATGAATCAAGCGTCCTGGATTTACCGTTCGATGATGCTACATTCGATGCAGTGATGGTTAATCAGGTGCTTCATCATCTTCCTAGCGCCTCGGGTGCCGCGCGGTCTGGTATCCGGATAGCGCTCAATGAGTTCAAGCGAGTTCTGCGTCCCGATGGAGTAGCAATTATCAATATTACCTCTCACGAACAGCTCTGTCGGGCCTTCTGGTATGCGGTCTTGTTGCCGGATGCACTGGAGACTGTCTGTAAGCTTACCCCGGACACAGATGAAATCAACGAACTGTTGCGTGAAGCAGATTTTGCTTTGCGTGACCGATTCGTACCGGGCGAGGGGATTTTCCAGGGTGAAGCCTATTTCGGCGGGCGAGGCCCACTGGATCCTGTTTGGAGACACGGCGACTCAATTTGGTCGGTGGCGTCAAAGCAAGAGCTGATTAAGGCGCTGGACAAAATTCGGAAACTTGACGCGGGCGATGAACTTGATGGGTTTGTTGCCGAACATGACCGTATCCGTACTTCGATAGGGCAGGTAGGGTTTCACTTCGCGATTCGGAAGTTTGCAGAAATTTGAATTGAATCTTGCATGAAGCACTGTCAATTTTTGAAATTTTCCTTTGATTATTTTCAAAATGAACGAAAATACGTTATTGGTAGTTTAATACCTCGAGAGTGTAATACCGGTAACGGTTCGTTTCGATGCATTCCCGATTCGGCATCAGTGTTTGTTTTTCGGTACTCGTAGTTTAGAAGCCTGCATAGCTCATTCGGAAGAGCAGTTGATTTGTAATCAATTGGTCCGGGGTTCGAATCCCTGACAGTCCACCATTTTGTTTGCGACGTTGGTATCACCACAGATTTCTACTGTTTGACCAGGATCAATTCTTAGCACTGAATTGATTGTGCCAATAGATACGAGCTTTTTTACCCATACGAGTACAACCCTCAAACCTACTAGAACCTGAGTTTTAAATAAATCAAGGAATTGGTTTGAGAACAAGGTGTCTTTTGCGGTTGTTAGTCGTCAATCGACATAGTTCAGATTGTTTTTGCCATGTGTTAGGGAGCAAATTTCGATTGAAATGTTTTAGCAATACTGTAGAAAAAAATTTAATTCAGTGTCGTGTATCGTGAATTCGGAAAGTTATGCGACTAAATTAACCTAGTTTTACCCCGCAAGGTTCAAAATGGGCTGAAAGTTGATTTATGCTCCTTCCATATTACAGCGTCGATCAACAAATTCGTTCGCGACTCAATTGCTTCCAACCACGGGATAAATGGAATTTTCAGGGTCGACTAAGTAACCAATTCGCCAGAAAGCGGATTAGGGTTATGCACCTGGCAAGGGTAGTTCTCGATGATCAACCAATCCGGGCGGAACGGTTCAACAGTGTAAGAGGTTGCCACCACAGTCAATGTGGCAATGGCCATGTAGCGCAACATAATGTATTTTCCCAGTTGATACTGAAAGGGGAATTGGTCAAAAGTACTCTAGAGAGTTGATTCTTGTACTCGGTATTAAATCGAATATTGAGGTTTTATACAGTTGATTTTTAATCTTCATGTGTAATCATTCAGTTGAGCCGGATTTTGTTCAATGCTTCTTTCTGATTCCACTGATAGTTTCCGAGATCAAAACTGATTTTCAATTAATTCTTGTCTCAATTGTCTTTACTACGTTGGGGCTAACCATCAGTCGAAAACAGGGTAATTAATTTCTATTTCGTAGACGTGGACAAAACTAACAGCGTGCATCTAGCACAAAATTGAAATTTACTCTTCTGCATCAAATTGAGACACTGATCACACAGCTGAGCGAACAATGATGGCAGCATCCAGATTATCGTCTTACACTAGTCTCTTGGGGCCGTCAAACGAGTTATGAAGTTGAATCTACATTGGAAACAGAATAGAATTAGATGGACTCTGGGTTAACTGATTCATATCTTTGAGTCGGGCCGTTAGCTCAGTTGGCAGAGCAGTTGACTCTTAATCAATTGGTCCGGGGTTCGAATCCCTGACGGCCCACCAGTTTTCAAATCAACAAGTCTGAATCGTTAGTGTCATACAATCTCAGTAGTTTCTCGAATAGTGCGCAAATTTACTGTGAATCATTTTGAATAATTCAGCTAGAACGATTAGCATAAATACCGTTAATTCCTGGAGACAATAAGATTATTCAGGTCTGCAAAAAAGATTGAAATTGAACTGATGCGACGAAACATTATTGTTGGCAACTGGAAAATGAACGGAACGCTGGAGATGGCGCGTTCACTGGTTGAGGAGATTGTCACTGGCGTTGAAAACTTAAATTCAGTGGACGTTGTACTCTGTCCACCGTATGTCTACTTGCCGCTGGCGGCTGAAATTGTTAAAGATTCTCCCTCAGTTGCTTTGGGAGCGCAAAATTCCAGTGAACATTCGTCCGGTGCCTACACAGGTGAAGTATCATCTACCATGCTGAAAGAGATTGGTTGCAAATACGTGATTACCGGGCACTCCGAAAGGCGGCAGTACTACGGCGAATCTGATGAAGATGTGGCACATAAGACGAACGCAGTCATTGCTGAAAATATGACGCCGATTGCTTGTGTTGGGGAGACGCTGGAAGAAAGAGATTCAGGACGAACTCGATCTGTTGTTGAACGACAGGTAGATGCAGTATTTCAGATTGTTGGGGATGATGAAATTGAACATGTGCTGATTGCCTACGAACCGGTTTGGGCAATTGGAACGGGTAAAACAGCATCACCGGAACAAGCACAGGAAGTCCATAGTTGGATACGCCAATCTCTGCACAGTGCGAACGAAAATGCCGCCCGAAACTGCAGAATACTGTACGGTGGCAGTGTGAACGGAGCAAACGCGCAAAGCGTATTGATTCAGCCTGACGTCGACGGGTGTCTCGTAGGTGGGGCTTCCTTGAAATCAACAGAATTTTTAAGAATATGCAATGCTGCAGAATAGGAAAAGATAACAAACAATGGAATTGATTACAAAAATATTACTTGGGTTGTTTTTCGTCATATCGATTGCCATGGTGATATTGATTTTGCTCCAGAGAGGACGCGGTTCCGATTTAGGTGCAGTCTTCGGAGGCGGGTCTCAATCGGTTTTTGGCAGTCGCGGTTCCGCCAACTTTCTGACCCGAATCACAGCCGTACTGGCAACATTGTTTTTCGGAATTGCCTTAAGTTTGGCATATATTTACACCGGCGCACGAACGCCGACCAGCGTGACCGATACGGTCATTGAGGAGGTGACTGGCGAGTTGCCGCAGACTTCGCTAGAAGCAGAAGCTGATAACAGTGAAATTCCGAAAATACCTGAATAGATCTAATCCCCGAATTTGCCGAAGTGGTGGAATTGGTAGACACGCCGTCTTGAGGGGGCGGTGGCGAGAGCCGTGCCGGTTCAAGTCCGGCCTTCGGCACCAGGACCGGGATGATTTGATAACATAAAATTCGAATACCAACCTGATTGAAGTAATGCTCAGTAACTACGTCCCAATTCTGATATTTCTGCTAGTCTCAATGGGGATTGGGCTTGCCATGCTTACAGCAGGAAGACTGATGGGACCTCACAAGCCGGACAAAGAGAAACTGTCACCCTACGAGTGTGGCTTCGAAGCCTTTGAAGACAGCCGGATGAAATTCGACGTGCGATACTATCTGGTCGCTATCCTGTTCATTATTTTTGATCTTGAAATTGCTTTCCTGTTTCCTTGGGCGATTGCACTGGACAGTATCGGATTATTCGGATTTCTTGCCATGATGATATTTCTGGGTGTACTGGTGATTGGGTTCATCTATGAATGGAAAAAAGGAGCGCTTGAATGGGAGTGAATTATGTCGATTGAAGGAATCATGAATCAGGGACTGGTTACAACATCCATGGACAAATTGATAAATTGGGCTCGAACTGGAGCCATGTGGCCGATGACGTTCGGACTGGCTTGTTGCGGAGTAGAAATGATGCACGCTGGTGCATCTCGTTACGACCTTGACCGCTTCGGAATTATTTTTCGCCCGAGCCCAAGACAGTCAGACGTAATGATTGTGGCAGGAACGCTGGTGAACAAGATGGCACCGGCGCTGCGCAAGGTATACGATCAGATGGCCGAACCCCGATGGGTGATTTCTATGGGCTCTTGTGCCAACGGGGGTGGCTATTACTACTATTCCTACTCTGTTGTGCGCGGTTGCGACCGAATTGTTCCAGTTGATATCTATGTACCGGGATGTCCTCCGACCGCAGAAGCGCTGATCTACGGCATTTTGCAACTACAGAGAAAAATTCGACGCACTAATACGATCGCCAAGTAACTGCCGACATGGCATCGGTTTCACTACTTTCTCAGTTAGTTCAGGATTTGCTGGGTTCCAGCATTCTTGATTCGTCGCAATCTGCCGGCGAATTGACTGTTGAAATTGATCACAAGGAAATCGTCGCCGCGTGTGTTGCCCTGCGGGATTTCGAGACAACATGCTTTGAACAACTGATAGATCTTTGTGGGGTCGATTACTCGACTTATGGCGCGGAAGATCCATCTAAATCGTGGTCCGGTCCAAGATATGCGGTTGTCTATCATCTGCTGTCCGTCAGGCATAATCACCGACTGCGTATCAAGACATTTCTTGATGACGAACTTCCGGTCATTCAATCTATCACGAATGTCTGGCCCTGTGCCGACTGGTTCGAGCGAGAGGCATTCGATCTTTTTGGAATCGTGTTTGAAGGCCATCCGGACCTACGCAGAATTCTTACCGATTACGGATTTATTGGTCATCCATTTCGCAAAGATTTTCCCATAAGCGGCTACGTCGAAATGCGGTATGACCCTGAAAAAGGTCGGGTTGTGTACGAGCCGGTTACCATAGAACCCCGTATGCTTGTACCTCGCATCATCAGAGAGGATAGCTTTGGCGACCGAGATTCGTAACTACACCATGAACTTCGGACCGCAGCATCCAGCCGCTCACGGCGTGCTGCGTTTGGTAATGGAGATGGACGGCGAAGTGGTCGAGCGAATCGACCCGCACATCGGGCTGTTGCATCGAGCTACCGAAAAGCTGGCAGAAACAAAGCCGTACAACCAGAATATCGGCTACATGGACCGCCTTGACTATGTCTCAATGATGTGTAGCGAGCACGCCTATGTCTTGGCTATCGAAAAGCTTCTAAATGTTGAGGTCCCCATTCGTGCGCAGTACATCAGAGTGATGTTCGATGAAATTACCCGGATTCTGAATCATCTGCTTTGGCTTGGCGCACACGGTCTGGATATTGGTGCAATGTCGATGTTCCTGTATTGCTTTCGGGAACGTGAAGATTTACTGGACTGCTATGAAGCGGCCTCTGGTGCGAGAATGCATGCGACGTATTACCGACCCGGTGGCGTATATCGGGATTTGCCTGATACCATGCCCCAGTATGAACCATCGAAGCATCGCGGCAAACGAAAACTCGAAGCATTGAACAAGCACCGCCAAGGCTCGCTGCTTGACTTCATCTGGGCTTTCACGGACAGATTTCCCAAGTGTGTGGATGATTACGAAACTCTCCTGACGGAGAATCGAATTTGGAAACAACGTACCGTGGATATTGGAATTGTCTCCCCCGAGGCTTGTTTGCGACGGGGATTTACCGGACCCATGCTGCGCGGATCTGGCATTGAGTGGGATCTTCGCAAGAAACAGCCTTACGAAATCTATCACAAGGTAGATTTCGATATTCCGGTTGGCACCAACGGGGATTGTTACGATCGTTATCTGGTGCGGGTGGAGGAGATGCGTCAATCGAATCGCATCATCCGTCAATGTGTCGAATGGCTGAATCAACATCCAGGACCAGTAATGATCGATGATGCGAAGTTGATCGCGCCGCGCAGGGAGACGATGAAACGGGACATGGAATCGCTGATTCACCATTTCAAGTTATTTACGGAAGGATACTGCGTTCGTGAAGGGGAAGCTTACGCTGCGGTTGAATCGCCCAAGGGAGAGTTCGGAATCTATATCATTTCCGATGGTGCAAACAAACCCTATCGATTGAAGGTTCGAGCACCCGGGTTTGTTCATTTGTCTGCGCTCGACGAGATGTGTCGTGGGCATATGCTCGCAGATGTGGTAGCTATCATTGGTACCCAGGATATCGTCTTCGGGGAGGTTGATCGCTGATGCTGTCTGCTGACGCACTGGCGCAAATAAACGCCGAAATTGCCAAGTACCCAGAAGGCCATGCCCGTGCAGCCGTTATGGCAGCACTTAGGATTGCTCAAGAAGAGTGCGGCTGGGTGAGTGCGAATGTAATGGAGTTTATTGCAGACTATCTGAATATCGAGCCGATCAAGGTGGCTGAAGTGGCTACTTTCTATTCAATGTATGATCGAGAACCAATAGGTCGCCACAAAATCAGTGTCTGTACAAATATTTCGTGTGCTCTGAGAGGTTCCGCGTCGATTGCCAGTCATTTGGTTGAAAAACTGAACATCGGTTTTGGCGAGACAACAAAAGACGGACGATTTACACTCAAGGAGGTCGAATGCCTGGCCGCCTGCGGCGGTGCCCCTGCAGCACTGATCGGAACCGAATATCATGAAAATCTTACACCTCAACGAGTAGATGAGATACTGGAGTCGCTGAAATGACAATTAGCGAAGTCCGAGTCTGCTTACCCGAGCCCGGCCTAGAGTGTCCGTGGACGCTGGCGGCCTATGAAAGCACTGGAGGGTATGCAGCGTGGCGAAAAATATTGGCTGAGAAAATTCCGCCGGGAGATATTGTCAACGAGATCAAGGCATCTGGTCTAAGAGGGCGCGGAGGCGCCGGATTCCCTACGGGATTGAAGTGGAGTTTCATGCCCAGAAACGTTCCTGGCCTACAATACATCGTTTGTAATTCTGACGAAGGCGAACCCGGCACGTTCAAGGATCGCGATATTCTTCGTTTCAATCCTCACTCGCTCATTGAGGGCATGGCAATCGGTGGCTATGCGATGGGCGCTACCATTGGGTACAACTATATTCGCGGCGAATTTTACGAGCCTTATGAACGATTTGAATCAGCATTGCAGGAAGCTCGCGATGCGGGACTGCTTGGCAGCAACATTTTGAACAGCGGTGTCGACTTTGAACTTCACTCGCATTTGGGGGCAGGTGCCTACATATGCGGCGAGGAAACCGGATTGCTCGAATCATTGGAGGGCAAGAGCGGTCAGCCCCGATTCAAGCCGCCATTTCCGGCGCAGTATGGGGCATTTGGCCGTCCAACTACCGTCAACAACACCGAAACTCTAGCTTCGGTTCCCCGAATCATGCGTGAAGGTGCCGAATGGTTCGTCAATCTCGGCCCCAAGAACAATGCTGGAACGAAAATCTTTTCGGTATCCGGGCATGTCAACAAACCCGGCAACTACGAAGTTCCCCTGGGGATTTCGTTCCGTGAACTTCTAGAGATGTCTGGCGGCATGCTGAATGGCAAGAAACTAAAGGCGGTCATCCCAGGCGGATCGTCGGTACCGGTTCTGCCGGCGGAACTCATCATCGACTGCAACATGGATTATGACTCGTTGCAAAATGCAGGGTCCATGCTAGGCGCCGGGTCTGTAATCGTTATGGACGAATCGACCTGCATGGTGGAGATGCTGGAACGCATTGCATATTTCTACTGGGAGGAGTCTTGCGGTCAGTGTACGCCATGCCGGGAAGGTACGGGGTGGCTGTATCGTATCTTAAGAAGGATTCGCAGCGGCAGAGCGCAGCTGGAGGAAGTCGACCAACTAGTCGATGTAGCAAATCGAATAGAAGGGCGCACCATCTGTGCTCTCGGCGAAGCCGCAGCCTGGCCGGTGCAAAGCTTCATTAAACATTTTCGCCACGAATTCGAAGCGATGATTGTTTCACCGAGTAAAGCGGCTTGAACCAAGAATCATGCCAAGAGATCCAACAGTGAAAATTGAGATCGACGGCCGTGAGCTGCAAGCCGTACCAGGAGCAATGATTATTGAAGTTGCCGATGAAGCAGGCATATATATCCCCAGATTCTGTTATCACGAAAAACTGTCTATCGCAGCAAACTGTCGCATGTGTTTGGTTGAAGTGGAAAGGGCACCGAAACCGCTGCCTGCTTGTGCGATTCCGGTCATGGATGGCATGAAAGTACACACCTATTCTGAAAAAGCGGTTGATGCCCAGAAAGACACCCTTGAATTTCTATTGATCAATCATCCGCTCGATTGTCCGATTTGCGATCAAGGGGGCGAGTGTCCATTGCAGGATCAGGCAGTTGGATATGGGGGTCACCTGTCTCGCTACAATGAAAAAAAACGCGTCGTTTCAGACCACAGTATCGGTCCCTTGATCGAGACTGAAATGACTCGGTGCATTCATTGCACCCGCTGCGTTCGATTCGGCGAAGAAATTGCAGGCGTTATGGAATTAGGCATTACAGGTCGCGGCGAACATCTAAAAATTGATACTTTTTTTGATAGTACCGTGGATTCGGAAGTTTCGGGAAACGTCATTGATCTGTGCCCGGTTGGAGCACTCACTTCAAAGCCGTACCGTTTTACTGCAAGATCATGGGAACTGATCAGTCACGATTCGATCAGCCCACACGATTGCGTCGGTACCAACATTGATATTCAAACTCTTCGAGGCGAAGTAAAGCGCGTATTGCCGCGTGTCAATGAGTCAATCAACGAATGCTGGATATCGGATCGAGATCGATACAGTTACGAGGCACTAATTGGCGAAGGTCGACTTGGCGAACCGATGATCAGAACTGAAGAAGGTATGGTACCTGTCAGTTGGCAGGAGGCATTAGACGCCGTCGTCAAGGGGCTTCAGAAGGTGTTTGAAGAGCACGGTGTTGAAGCGCTGGGTGCGCTGGTATCCCCAACATCCACGTTCGAAGAGTTTTATCTGATTCAGAAACTGATGCGAGGCTTGGGATGCGACAATATCGATCACCGTCTGCGTCAGATAGATTTTTCAGCAGATGCAGATGCACCGCTTTTTCCAGGCAGCAGTTTGTCGATCAATGCGTTTTCGCAGGCTGGCGCTTTCGTACTGATCGGTTCGAATATCCGCAAAGAACAGCCATTGCTTGGATTGCGAGTGAGAAAGGCATCGTTGAACGGAGCACAGATATGTGCAATCAACCCGATGTCATGGAATCACAATTTCGTGCTTGCCAGTAATGTAGTGACTGCCCCGGGTGTGATGCCGTATGCCCTTGCGCGAGTGCTGCAAGCGGTATGCGAGCTGAAAAATGTGAATTTCCCGGCTGATATATCAGAGGAATTTCTAACTGGTGCGAGCGAATTTCCAGAAAATGAAGAATGCCGCAAGATCGCCGGAATACTTTGTGAGCAGAAAGCAGATTCAGTGCTCGTATTGGGCCAAGCGGTAATATCTCATCCGATGTACAGCTGTATTGAACGGCTGTCGCGTCATATCGGCAACATTACGGGTGCTTCGATAGTTACGCTGCCACCGGCCAACAGCGTTGCGGGCTGGATAGCGGGATGTCTGCCGCACCGTACTGTGAACGGCAAAGAAGTCGAGCAGGCTGGCATGAGCGCCCGACAGATGATCTACAATCCCAGATCTGCCTATCTGTTGTTCAATATTGAGCCATCCAAAGACATGGCAGACGGATTGCATGTATCGGATGCCATGGACAGCGCCAGTTATGTCGTCAGTTTTCAATCGTTTTCCGATGTTCCGGATTACGTCGATGCAGTACTTCCGATTGCACCGTATACAGAAAATGCTGGTACCTTTATTAACTGCGAGGGTCGAATTCAAAATTCCGTAGCCGCTGTTGCACCGTATCAAGAAGCTCGACCGGGCTGGAAAATTATTCGCGTGCTTGGAAATCTGTTAGGTGTTTCGGGTTTTGACTACACGGCCATAGACGAGATTGTAGATGAGGCTTCTCCGGTGTCCGGCATATGTGCGCAGCAAGTAGATATCAATGCCGCAAAAGTGCCTTGCGTGGAAAAACAGAATGTTCGAGAGCTAGGACGATTTGAACTGGTTTCAGATCCATTGATCTATGCAATTGACCCAGTTGTTCGCCGATCCGAACCACTGCAGGAAACCGCCGATGCGTCAACATCTCACATTGGACTTCACCCGACAGACATGGCCTCGCTTGAACTCGACAGCGGCACGCCGGTAACGATCCGGCATGACTTGTACACCATACATAGCCACGCGATGCCAGACGCTCGGGTAGCACTGGGCTGCGCTTATTTTCCGGCTGGAATGAATGTGGGTCCGACCGCAGCTCACGGTGCTGAGATTCGCCTTGAGCGTGAGGAGGTCGAATGAGCTGGGCACTTTCAATTTGGGCGGGTCTGCCTTTTGGGTTACAGGTTACCATTGAAAGTCTGGCCAAGATTATTGCAATTTTGATTCCGCTTCTTGTGTGCGTTGCTTATGTGACCTACGCTGAGCGCAAAATCATCGGCTACATTCAGGTGCGAATCGGCCCCAATCGAGTAGGTCCGCGCGGTTGGCTGCAGCCGATTGCAGATGCGGTAAAACTGGTTTTCAAAGAAATCATCATACCAACCAATGCCAATCGGTTTCTGTTTCTCTCGGCACCGATACTTTCCCTAACACCAGCGCTGGCGGCATGGGCAGTGGTGCCTTTTACCGACACTTTGGTGCTGGCAAATCTGGATGCCGGATTGCTTTACATTCTGGCGCTGACCTCGCTCGGTGTCTATGGTGTCATTGTTGCAGGTTGGGCATCCAATTCAAAATATGCTTTCTTGGGTGCGATGCGTTCGGCCGCACAGATTGTTGCCTACGAAATCGCTATGGGATTTGCATTAGTGGGGCTGTTGATGGTGGCAGGCAGTCTTAATCTTGTTCAGATTGCGAATGCACAGGAAGGAGGTCTCCATCAGTGGTATGTGTGGCCGTTGTTTCCACTATTTCTGGTCTATTTCATCTCTGGAGTGGCAGAAACCAACCGTGCACCGTTTGATGTGGCGGAAGGGGAATCTGAAATCGTCGCTGGTTTTCATGTCGAGTACTCCGGCATGTCGTTCATGATATTTTTCTTGGCCGAGTATGCCAACATGGTACTGATTGCGACCTTGGCAGCAATACTGTTTCTGGGCGGATGGCATGCGCCGTTTGAAATAGCGCCATTCACTTGGTTGCCGCCATTTTTCTGGCTGTTTGGAAAGGTTGCCATACTGATGTTTGTCTTCTTGTGGCTCAGGGCGACGTTTCCGCGATACCGCTATGACCAGATTATGAGACTCGGCTGGAAAGTATTCATTCCGATAACTCTGGTGTGGATTGCAGTGATTGGAATATTCCGTTTTCTTACGCCTTTTGGTTTTATTTTCCGATAGAACGGACTTTACCGTGCTGAACTGGATCAATCGTCACTTCAAGACTTTTTTGCTGGTAGAGTTGATGCGTGGACTGAGCGTGACTGGACGACACCTGTTCAAGCGAAAAATTACAGTGCAGTATCCGGAAGAAAAAACACCGAAATCGCCGCGTTTTCGTGGGCTGCATGCACTCAGACGATACCCAAATGGAGAGGAACGCTGCATCGCATGCAAATTGTGTGAAGCGGTCTGTCCGGCTCTTGCAATTACGATTGAATCCGAAGAGCGGTTGGACGGAACACGGCGCACCACTCTTTACGATATTGACCTTTTCAAGTGTATTTACTGCGGCTTCTGCGAAGAAGCCTGTCCAGTCGATGCAATTGTTGAAACGGATATTCATGAGTTTCATTTTGAGAACCGCGGCGAGAACATCATGACGAAGGACATGCTGCTTGCCGTCGGTGACGAATACGAAGAACAAATTGCGGATGCCCGTCGAGCCGATTCCCTCTATCGATAGCGGAGAATTTTGTGAATTTCTTACAGTTTACATTCTACTTTTTCGCCGCTGTTCTGGTTTTTGCCGCAATGATGGTGATTACTATTCGCAATCCAGTCAAGTCTGCTTTGTTTTTGGTGCTGTCATTCTTCAGTGCTGCGTGCATCTGGATTACGCTGGAGGCGGAGTTTCTTGCCATAGTACTGGTGTTGGTCTATGTCGGTGCGGTAATGGTGTTGTTTCTGTTCGTCGTGATGATGCTGGATGTGAATCTGACGCGATTGAAAGAAGGCTTTGGCGAGTATTTACCGATCGGGGGTGTTGTTGCTGTCTTGCTGGTTTTGGAAATGGCAATCATTCTAAACGCCAAGGTATTCAGTCCGGATTTCATGCCCCGTCCTTCTGGCCAAGTTGAAACCTACAGCAACACACTGGAACTTGGCAAAGTCCTCTACACCGAATATGCCTATCCTTTTGAAATTGCCGCGGTCATTCTGCTGGTTGCGATCATTGCTGCGATCTCCCTGACGTTGAGAAGACGTCCTGAGACTCGTTACCAAAAGCCTGCAAAGCAGATTTCAGCGCGCAAAGAAGATAGACTACGGGTAGTTTCAATGGACGCGGAATTGCCTGATGTAGAGCCTACGGGAGATTTGAAAGAATGATTCCGCTTTCTCATTACCTGGTTCTCGCTGCATTGCTCTTTTCCATTGCAGTGGTGGGAATTTTTCTGAATCGAAAGAATGTTGTGATTCTGTTGATGGCGATCGAACTTCTACTGCTTGCGGTGAATATCAATTTTGTCGCTTTTTCCCATTATTTGCAGGATATCGCGGGTCAGGTGTTCGTATTTTTCATACTCACAGTGGCTGCCGCCGAGGCAGCAATTGGTTTGGCAATTCTCATTGTGATGTTTAGAAATCGCCGCACCATTAATGTTGATGATTTGAACTCACTCAGCGGTTGAACAAACTTCCTCTGTTTAGGTCGCTATGTTGCTAATTTACTCACTCATTCCGTTCAGTTGTCTGATCGCCGCCATCATTGCCGGCATCGGAGGACGAGTTATTGGGCGAACTGCAACCCATCGTGTCGCCATTTCAGGTGTTGCGATCAGTTTTGTTCTATCGCTTTACGTCTTGTTTGACGTACTTCAGGGAAATACGTTCAACGGGACGCTGTATATCTGGGGAACAAGCGGTTCTCTTGAGTTTGAGATCGGATTCCTGATTGACGAACTGTCCGCATCAATGGCAGCGGTCGTAACGTTCGTATCATTCATGGTGCACATATACACCATAGGTTATATGCATGACGATTCGGGATATCAGAGGTTTTTTAGCTACATTTCGCTGTTCACGTTCGCCATGCTTATGCTGGTCATGGCGAATAATTTCATGCAACTGTTTTTTGGATGGGAAGGAGTCGGCGTTGTTTCCTACCTGCTGATCGGATTCTGGTTCGACCGGGAGTCAGCAATATTTGCGAACATGAAAGCTTTTCTGGTTAATCGCATCGGGGATTTCGGATTTATTCTGGCGATCGCTGCGATCGCCTATGTATTCAGTTCTATGGATTATGCGACTGTGTTCGAAGAAGCTCCCGCAATCTCAAGCATGACAGTCGAAGCGTTCAATGATGTGCACTGGCACTGGCTGACGATTATTTCAATTCTGCTCTTTATAGGTGCGATGGGTAAGTCAGCACAGGTTCCGCTACATGTCTGGCTGCCGGATTCGATGGAAGGTCCGACACCCATATCTGCTCTGATTCATGCAGCGACCATGGTTACAGCAGGAATTTTCATGGTTGCCAGAATGTCACCCATATTTGAGCATTCGGAGGTTGCACTTACCGTAGTTATCACAATCGGTTCTATAACCGCATTGTTTATGGGGCTGGTCGGATTAGTGCAGAACGACATCAAAAGAATCGTTGCATATTCCACGTTGTCACAACTTGGCTACATGACAGTCGCGCTCGGTGCTTCAGCATATGCGGCAGGCTTGTTTCATTTGACGACTCATGCATTCTTCAAAGCTCTACTGTTTCTAGCCGCAGGATCAGTAATCGTTGCGTTGCATCATCAACAGGATATACGGCACATGGGCGGTCTGCGCAAGTACATGCCAATAACTTACTGGACCGCGTTTGTAGGCTCGCTTGCTCTTGCCGGAGTGCCGCCGTTTGCTGGTTTCTTTTCTAAAGACTCAATCATTGAAGCAGTGCACGCGAGCACTTTACCTGGAAGCGGATTTGCGCTGTTCGCGGTAACGACTGGCGTATTTATAACAGCACTGTATTCGTTTCGAATGCTGTTTGTTGTGTTTCATGGCAAATCCAGAATGTCTGAAAGCGAACTGAGTCATGTAAAGGAATCTCCGTGGGTGATAACCCTGCCACTTGTTATGCTGGCCATACCATCTGTCTTGTTCGGTGCTCTGTATGTTGAGCCGATGCTGTTCGGGAATTTTTATGCGGAATCGATTACCGTTGCATCAGAACACGACACACTCAAGATTGTCGGAAATGCGTTGCATGGGTATGAAGGAGCAGGTCTCGTCCTGCAGATGATCTTGCACGGATTCTTTACATTGCCGTTCTGGCTGGCGATTGCTGGAATATTCGTTGCCTGGCTTCTCTACATTCGCTTTCCCGACTGGCCAGAACACATTCGCACTCGTTTTCGAGTGTTTTGGTACATTTTGGACCGAAAATACGGCTTTGACGAGTTCAATGAAATTGTTATAGCAAGCGGTACCCGCTCACTTGGCAGCGCGCTTTGGAGAGTGATGGATGATCTTGTCATCGACGAGTTTGTCGTTAACGGTCTCGCCCGATCGGTGAGACGAATGTCGGCACGCCTGAGAGCGATTCAGTCCGGATTCGTGTATCACTACGCATTCACGATGATCATCGGATTATTTTTGCTGATCACATGGTTTGTCGCGAGGTAGGTATCTGACATGGTGCTGGGTGACATCGGTCAGTTAAGTTTCGTAATCTGGCTGCCGATTATCGGTGGCATACTGGTTCTGGCAGTCGGAAATCAGCGCCGTGAGACGGCCAAACGATTGGCCTTGGGAATCTCCATCGGGACTTTCCTGTTGAGTCTTCCGCTCTACACCCGCTTTGACAAATCAGTTGCAACCTTTCAGTTTACTGAGCACTCTGCGTGGGTACCGACGTTCAATATCAATTACTCTATCGGCATAGACGGCATTTCATTGCCGTTGATATTGCTGACGACATTCTTAACTTGCATCGTCGTTGTCGCAGGCTGGAAAGTCATCCAATATCGAGTGGCGCATTACATGGCGGCGTTTCTATTTCTGGAAGGTTTCATGATCGGTGTATTTTCGGCACTGGACGCTGTGCTCTTCTACACTTTCTGGGAAGGAATGTTGATCCCGATGTTCTTGATCATCGGTATCTGGGGTGGGGAAAATCGCGTCTATGCCACGATCAAGTTTTTTCTGTATACGCTGCTGGGTTCGTTGCTGATGTTGGTTGCATTTCTGTATCTCTACAATGTCAGTGAGTCTACCTTTGATATTCGAGAGTGGCACATTCTTCGAATCGGCTTCACCCCTCAGGTGCTTCTGTTCATTGCCTTCTTCACCGCATTTGCAGTCAAAGTGCCGATGGTGCCGGTTCACACCTGGCTGCCGGATGCACATGTCGAAGCTCCTACGGGCGGTTCGGTGATACTTGCGGCGGTTATGCTGAAGATGGGCGCTTATGGTTTTCTTCGATTCAGTCTGCCGATTTTGCCAGACGCATCGCATTCACTGGCAGGCGTGATAATTGCGCTGTCACTTATCGCAATTGTATATATCGCTTTAGTCGCACTCGCACAGACAGACATGAAGAAGTTGATTGCCTACTCATCGATTTCGCACATGGGATTTGTGACTCTAGGTATTTTTATCTTCAACGCAAATGGTATTGAGGGTGCAATCGTACAGATGATCTCGCATGGATTTGTATCCGGTGCACTGTTTCTCTGCGTTGGAGTTCTATATGATCGACTGCATTCGCGCAAGCTTGAAACGTACGGTGGAGTCGCGCATAGCATGCCGATATTTGCGGCTTTGATGATGCTTTTTACCTTGGCAAATGTAGGATTGCCTGGAACCTCCGGGTTTGTCGGCGAACTGCTGGTTATTATTGGAGTTTTTCAGGAAAGCGCGGTTTTTGCTGGAATTGCAGCACTGACATTGATCCTTGGCGCAGCCTATACGCTGCGAATGTACAAACGTGCAATCTATGGAAAAATTGTCAATGACGCCGTTGCAACGTTAAAAGATTTGGAGCCGCAGGAAAAGATTTCGCTTGGACTAATCGCGTTTTTCGTTCTTCTGCTTGGAATTTGGCCTTTTCCGCTGCTTGAGGTGATGCATCCCACGGTTGATCTGCTAATCGAGCAGACTTCCATAATAAAAAGCTACTGATTATTGGCGCTTCTAGTCTGAAAAAATCGTTTTATCGTTCTTTTTCACCAAAATCGAATTTGCAAATTTTTAAAAATGGAAACGGTTTATTGGCTGTGCGCAATTTTTCTGTAGCGTCAGCACCGTGGTGTACCAAAACATCGCAGATTTTTACGCTTCTATTGATTTTGCTTGTCCTTGCCGGTTGTTCTGCTAACCCGGTTACGGGCAAGAAAGAGCTTTCGCTCTATTCCACCGCTGACGAAGTTGAAATTGGGGAAACATATTATCCGTATGCCCAACAAGCCGAAGGTGGGCAGTACAAATTAGACCCAGCCCTAACCGAATACGTAGTAGCTGTCGGGCAGCGAATCGCAGACGTGAGCGATCGGACATTGCCCTTTGAATTCGTCATTCTAAACAACAGTACCCCAAACGCTTGGACGTTGCCCGGTGGCAAAATTGCCATTAACCGTGGCCTTCTAGTGGAACTGGAAAATGAGGCGGAACTCGCAGCCGTGCTCGGTCACGAAATCGTACACGCCGCTGCGAGACATGGTGTCCAAAGATTGAATCGTGGACTAATTTTACAACTGGTCATACTTGGCGTTGCACTCGCAGGCGACGACATAAAACACTCCAGTTACGTTGTCGGCTTCGGCGGAGTGGCACTTGATCTGATCAACCACAAATACAGCCGCAAAGCAGAACGTCTGGCAGACTATCATGGCATTAAATACATGTACGCTGCAGGCTATGACACGTTTGCTGCGGTAACGGTTCAGGAGAAGTTTGTAGCTCTTGCAGAGGGAAATGAAAATAACTGGTTGACTGGATTGTTTGCAAGCCATCCACCGTCGACCGAGCGATTGGAGAACAACAAAGTGGCACTAGACGTATTTCCAGCAGGTGGTGAACTCGGACGTGATGTCTATAAGAATCAGCTTGTGCATCTGCGCGCTCGCCACTCCGCCTACACTCGGGCAGACCAAGCGAGGCGATTGCTTGATAAATCCCCTGAGAATGCTCTCCACAGCATAGAAGAAGCGATTAAACAGGAGCCACGTGAGTCAATTTTCTATGGTATCAAGGGACAGGCGTACGCACGCCAGAGACGCTACCGTGCAGCCATAAAATCTTACGACGCAGCAATAGGGCGTGATCCGGATTATTACGAGCACTATCTGGGTCGCGGCCTCGCTTATGACGCTCTCAATCGGCAAACAAATGCACGTATCGACCTTGAACGGAGCATCAGTCTGTTACAAACTGAACTAGCCACCTATGCTTTGGGCAAAATAGTTTTGCAGGACGGCGATCGTGAATATGCTAAAAGCCTCTTTCGGTCTGTCGTTGAAGCCAACGGCGAATTCCGCCAAGCTGCTTATAAGGATTTCATTATGCTCGATGTCGTCGATGCTCCGTGGCGGTACATTACTGTGGAACCATTTTTTGAAAACAGGCAAGTTATTGTCAAGGTGGAGAATTCGACTGCATATGCGTTTCAGAATATTGAAGTCCGCATCGTAGCAAAAATCAATGGCAATCAGATTTACCGTAGGTTGCAGGAGAAGCGACTTCCTGCTCACGCCTTAGTGGCATTGGAAAGTAGCATACATTATCGAGAAGAAGATTCAGTGGAAGTGGAAGTTCGCGTAATGCGAGCCAATCCAGTCAACTCCTACTCGTACCCGTCGCAACCGTACCGCTCGTACCCTTGAAAATTGAGAATAATCTGGAATAGGAAATGGCCAAACAGTTCGGCACCACGGCGGAAGTCCGCAACTACGGTTCAGTCATGGTCAGCAGCCCAGCGGTAGCGATTTACGCGGCAGCCTCTGGTCGATTCGAAAGTCCGCGAACTGCTGGTTATTATTGGAGTTTTTCAGGAAAGCGCGGTTTTTGCTGGAATTGCGGCACTGACTTTGATCCTTGGGGCCGCCTATACGCTGCGAATGTACAAACGTGCAATCTATGGAAAAATTGTCAATGACACCGTTGCAACGTTAAAAGATTTGGAGCCGCAGGAAAAGATTTCGCTTGGACTAATCGCGTTTTTCGTTCTTCTGATTGGAGTCTGGCCTTTTCCGCTGCTTGAGGTAATGCATCCTGCAGTTGATCTGCTAATCGAGCAGGCTTCCATAATAAAAAGCTACTGACTACAAGCATAAAACGAGTTTGCTACAGGGGTGCACGTAAGAATTTCAATTGATTTGCCAAATACGAGGATCGGGCGAAATTTATGGAGCGTTCTTTGCATATGATAAATATAAAGAATACAGCAGGAACTTACCCATGACCCAAAGCTGAAAATAATAATAACTCCAGACTCAACGAAAACTCATCCTGAAGCAACTCGTGTGCAGTTCGGCTTCGTAATACTCCCTAGTTTCTTCTCTGCGCTATGCTAAATCTGTATTGAGAAGCTCACGATAGACCTGCCCCAGTCCAGCACCGGATCGCTGAGGCGTTCGATGGCCACCGACAAATCATCGAACTCTTCAATGTAATACTCGAAAGCTTGGTGAATGACCTACGCCCGGCTACGCAATCCCATTGCTTGAATGGGCATCGGTACCGGAAATTTTGGAATATTGAAGTGAGAATCTTACCGGTGTAATTAACCTGAACTTCATCTTGATTTAACCTCAATAATTCATTCCAGTGCTTTGTTATAGCGGAATTGTTTTTTGACATTTCCGCTTTTTTCTGTGTATATTTGTTTCCATGTATTAATTCATTATGTTTCTTGTTTATTATTATCCAATAAACTATAATTGCTCTGTATATGTTTCCATGTTCATAAATTTAACTATGGCTATTTACATCGAATCCATTCCCAACCGCAACAGCCCACCTGCGATTCTGCTGCGCTACGCCAAACGAAACGGTAAACGCATCGAACGCAAAACCCTCGCCAACCTCTCCAAAACCCCTGCATTCATCGTCGATGCCATCCGCATCCTTTTGAAAGGCGGCGTCATCGTCAGCTCCCTCGACCAGGCATTCACCGTCCAACGCTCGCTGCCGCACGGACATGTCGCGGCTGTGCTCAGTTTGGCCTCGCAAATTGCACTGCCGCGTATTTTGCATCGAACCGCCTCGCGTCAGCGCGACCTGGCACTGGCGGCCATCATCGCCCGCATCATCTCGCCCGCCTCCAAACTCGCTACTGCCAGAGCGCTTTCGCCCGAAACCGCCGACAGCTCGCTGGGCACTTTGCTCAAGCTCGATACCGTGCACGGCAATGAAATACTCGATATGCTTGACTGGCTCGGAGAACGGCAAAAGTGGATCGAGAAAAGCCTCGCCAATCGCCACTTGCGCGGCGGCACGCTGATTCTCTACGATGTCACCTCCAGCTATGTCGAAGGCAAGTGCTGTGCGCTGGCGTCATTCGGCTACAACCGAGATCGCAAACGCGGCAAGATGCAGATCGTCTATGGCTTGCTGTGCGCCGCCGATGGCTGTCCGGTCGCGGTTGAAGTGTTCCCCGGCAACAGTGCCGACCCCAGCACACTGGCCAAACAGATCAGCAAGATTCGCAAGCGATTCAACCTTCAAAAAGTAGCGCTGGTCGGCGACCGCGGCATGATTACCTCGGCGCGCATCCGCGAGGCCAGTTCGAGCTCAGCCAGGGTCGACAGCAGCCGAGCAGCCGGCCAGCCTTCGATCTGCTGCCAGCCACACTGGATTGGATCTCGGCGCTTCGCAACGCCGACGTCCGCAAGCTGTTCAAAGATCAAACAGATCGTGAAATCGATACCAGACTTTGCGCCAGCGAACTGCAGCCGGACCAGGTGGCGGAAATCGTCAGTGCCGAGTTTCCCGGCGAGCGTTTGCTGGTGTGCCTCAATCCGCGCCTTCGCCAACAGCGGGCGCAAAAACGCGAGGATCTGCTGCGCGCCACTGAAAAAATCCTTGCCGAGATCGCCGCCTCAGCGCGCCGCCACAAGCCAAATTCTGCCAACCGCGACCGCACCATGAAGCGGCTCGGACGCGAAGCCAATCGTCGTAAAGTCGAAAAGCACTTCGACATCACCGTCACCGACAGCGACCTGCTGTGGTCGCGAAACCAGCAGCGAATCCACAACCAAGCTCAACTCGACGGCCTCTATGTGATCCGAACCTCGCTGCCGGCGGATGCCATCAACGCCCATGACGCAGTGGCCGCTTACAAATCTCTGTCCACTGTCGAGCGTGCCTTTCGCACCATCAAGACCACCCGGTTGGAGGTGCGGCCAATTTATGTCTATAGCGAACCGCATGTACGCGGACATGTGTTCCTTTGCATGCTCGCCTGCTACCTGGAATGGCATTTGCGCCAGCGACTCAAACCGTTTCTGTTTGACGACCCACAGCCGCCAAGCCGCTCCTCGCCGGTTCAGCAGGCGAAGGTCTCACCGGAGGCAGCACAAAAAGCCAGTTCCAAAATGACTTCCTGCGGGGATCCGGCTCACAGCATGACTACGCTGCTTGCCGACCTCGCCACCCTGTGTCTGAATGAAGTGACCTTGCCCGGACTTTCCGATGACATCCTCACAACGGTCACCAAACCAACCCCGCTGCAGAGTAAAATCCTCGCCGCACTCAATGTCGACCCCACTACAGGTGTTTCCATAAGAATGACAGGTTGATTTTCCGAAAGTCCGCGTATTTACTACGCTTTCACCTTATCCTTGTGGTGAAGTTCGGATTAAAATATGTGCCAACGGGAAACTCTAAATTTAAACGATTAAACGGTATTTTGATTTTTATGCTATATTCAATAACAAACTAGCATGAGTCTAAATTTGAGGTCTACTGTTATGTTATCAATTATCTTCCCCCGATCAATCTATCAGATAGTTGATCCTGTAAATCACCGAGAAAATCCAAAATTCATATTTTTCTCGGTATTTCAATTTGTAAGTCTCATTATTCAGTCTGCTTCTATCGCGTACGCTGTTGATTGTCAACCCGGCGAACGGGGTACGATTGATAGAATCAACGAGAACTCTAGTCCGGGTACCTCTTGCACGGCCTGAATTCACACAATCGCAGCCATCAACACGATTGACAGAGCCATTCGACGGGGGCAACTGCCAAAACAGCTTGAATGGGTATCTGTAGCAGCAATTTTGGAATTTTGAAGTGAGAATCTTACCGGTGGAAATAAATATGGGCCAACGGGAAGCGCTCAAAGAATTAAATGTTTGACAATATGTTTCATTATGTATATTATATAACATAAGTAAGGTATAAAATATGGCAAAAAGTGGTTCAGGAAGAATTGTTGCGGAGCTAGAACCCTCCTTAAAAAGAAAGCTCTACAGCGCACTCGCTATGGAAAATAAAACTCTAAAGGAGTGGATTATCGAGCGTGCTGAACTATATCTATCTGAAAACAGTGACAAGATAGAGAAATCTGAGGCGACAAGGAATTGAATTTCAAGGAATTCGAAACACCTAAAAACTACGAGGCTACTACTACACACCCGCTAACTTAGCGGCGTTTCTTGTTCGCTGGGTTGAGAAGATTGCACCAGCAAGTATCCTTGAGCCAAGTTGCGGCGACGGTTTTTTTTCGATTCTATCGGTTCGCTTGATCCATCCCCGAACGTTGTCGGTTTCGAGTTGGATGAGGATGAAGCGAGGAAAGCATATGAGCGGGCTGCGAATGCTGGCGTATCGAACACTGATATCCACGGATCCGATTTTCTTGCATGGGCTTTAGGGCAAATTGACGGCGGTCACAGGTGCTTTGATGCTGATGTCGGCAATCCTCCTTTCATCAGATATTAGTATCTTCCCCCGCATTTCCAAGTCTGTGCCGAAGCAATCTTTGATCAGTTTGGCTGTAAATTCACCAAGCATATTAATGCGTGGGTGCCTTTCGTTTTGTCCTGCTTCAAACTGCTCCGTCCAGGCGGGCGCTTGGCTATGGTTGTCCCCGCCGAAATCATTCATGTTGCACACGCCCAATCATTGCGTACTTATCTAGGTGAGCATGCTCGGCGTTTGATCATCGTAGATCCAGAGGAGCTTTGGTTCGAAGGAACTCTTCAGGGTGCTGTTTTACTGCTTGCGGAGAAAAAATCTAGAAAGCAGAATCATTCCGAAGGCCTAGGTATCTACCCAGTACGTGGACGCAGTTTCCTTCAGCTTGACGCGGAGGATGTATTCAACGCCCCTGACCTGTCAACGGTAAGACAGTCGAAGGGAAATGGACCCGTGCTCTGCTGTCTCCCTCAACACGCAAATTGTTGGATGGGTTGATTGAAGAAAAATTCGCTTGCAGCTTCAACGATGTCGCAGAAGTTGATGTAGGTATCGTCACCGGTGCCAACAAATTCTTTCTGGTTGACGATGAAACTGTAATTTATTACGGTCTTCAGAAATGGGCTATTCCGATGTTTGGGCGCAGCGATCACTGGCCCTGCATTATTTACGATGAACACCGACATCGCGCCAATGCGTCCAAAAGAAAACTGATAAATTTCATTTGGTTCCAAGATGATGGCATCGAAAGAACGGTATTGGGCAGGAAATACATTGAACAAGGCGAGAGGGAACTATTGCACCAGAGGTATAAATGCCACATTCGCGAACCGTGGTTCTCGGTTCCTTCTGTTTATTAAACTGAAATCGGGATGCTCAAACGCTGCCACCAAGCGCTTCGGATGATATTGAATAGACTAAGAGCCTTCACGACGGATACGGCGTATCGAATTCGATCGAAAGAAGGATCTACGGAGCAACTGGTTTTTGGATTGCTGAACGGTCTTACGGCACTGACAGCTGAACTTGAAAGCAGCCACTACGGCGGCGGAGTTCTGGAACTTATTCCCTCTGAGATTGAAAAGTTGCATGTACCGGTCCCATCGAAAATCAAACCGCGAGCCGCAGATCTTGACAAAACTTTACGTTCAATGCCTATGGATTCGGCACTAGAGTTGCAAACCAAAGACATCCTGGGAAGCATGGGGCTCCCGGAGAAGTGTCAAGATGAGTTATTGTGTGGCTGGTGGCATCTTCGAAATATTCCGCCAACGGAAAAGTCGATAGCACAAAGAATCGAAAACACTGAATCGGAACAAATCTCTATTCTATATCGATGTGAATTGCTTTTGAAATTTTAGTGTTTTACCGGAGACTGACTATGCGAATGATTAGAGATACAATACGCTTAAGGCACGAAGCTACAGGGGCAACGGCCATGTTGAGTAACCGCAGCGATTCATACTGTTCTCCGGCGATACACGTCCCGCCGGTGGGCGATACGGATGACTAGCACAAGGAGCGCATCGTCCTGCACCTCGTAGAGTATGCGGTAATCGCCGACCCGAAGTCGTCGCAGGCCCCGTAACTCTCCTTTCAGTGCATTACCCAAGAATGGGTTGTCTGCCAATCGGTCGATGCTTTCAACTATTCGTGTGCGGTTTGGCTTCGTAATACGCTCAAGCTCCTTGGCTGCACTACGCTTAATCCGTATCGAGAAGCTCACGTCTGACCTGATCCCAGTCCAGCACCGGATCGCTCGGGTCTCGAAGTCGTTCGATGACTACCGACAAATCATCGAATTCTTCAAGGTAATATTCGATAGCTTGGCGAATAATCTCCGCCCGGCTGCGCTTGAGATGGCTCGCGGCTACGTCCAGCTCGGCGATGACTGCGTCAGGCAAGCGTGCGGTAATCTGGCTCATTAATAACTCCTTGAAGTCCTATGATGTCATATACATTATATTACTGTCAAATGATGCTTGAGTCAATTAAAAATCCAGCATGAGAGATATGTGCTGTAGGCATTTTTAGTCATTTTAATTTGATGGAATTAAGTTCGATAAGGCAACCCTTTTTATGATCTGACGGTGAGAAGTCAGCCAGTGTCAAGCACCGCAATCGGTTTAACCAGCGAAAGAATTTTATGTTGCCGTTCAGGACTGAGGAGCTTTCAAATCCCAGCTTTCCGGTTTCTCGAATTCATTCTTTCTACTACTGCGCCAGTCCTTGTCGCATTGTTGTGAAATATCTTTACGAATTCGTAATATCGGAATTTTACTCTATACAATTCCAGACATCAGATATGCCGGAGCGAATGAAAACTGGCTTGGATATTTTTAGAATTCGGAGAAATAGAATGAACGTATCAGATTTCACAGTGGCGGAACGTCCGCTGTTCATGGTTGACGGCAAGACGGATTTACCGGCTAGAGTGCCTGAATATAAAGCCCTGTATCGTACGGATACCGGTCAAGTGCTAAGCGTTGTCAAAAATAGCTACAGAGTTATACAAAACGAAGAAGTATTCGACGCTGTCGAACAAAACGTTGTCCAGGCGCTGGGACACAGTAGACTGGCGAATGCCAAAATAGAGGATGACATCGCCAAATACGGTCTCCTGTCAATGAGGTCATGGGTGTTTCCAGATATTCGGGTCCGGAGTACAACGACATCGAAATCGGACATCGCTTTCCGGATCGTTGCAATCAACGGGTTCGGCGGGATTTCAGTCAAATGTTTCTATGGAGGAGTCGATTTCTACTGTCTTAACGGCCTGATTGTGGGTGAAGACTACAGCGCGCTCGTATTCCGACATACCAAGCACACGGATACCGGTGTTCGGTTTACACCCATCAGGGACTCTCTGGAACAGTTTGAGGAACAATCCAAGATTTGGCTCCGTTGGCAGAATACCGAAGTCGACCACGAAAGCGTGATGTCTTTTCTCAAGGAGATAATGGAGTCAGATAGTTTGCTGAACGCACTGAAGGATCAGATCTTCAATGAGTATGTCCATCGAGGCCAGACTTTGTGGGCTGTGTACTCAGCGCTTACCTTTTACGCATCTCACAATGACGGAATTTTTGCTGTGAGCGAACGCGCCAAAGGCAACGAAGCGGCAGTCATGCTCAGAAGACAGAATGCGGTGAAAAGGATGGTAGACTCCCCGCAATGGAAAGAAATGGATATTGCCGCATAGAATTAGCCAGAACCTGTTTGGCTGTGTCATCTAGTGTGATGGTTTGGCAATGTACCGGGTCGTCGTAACAGAATGTTGCATGGCCATCCAGGATTCCTGGTGTTCTATAATGGGCAACAATTCGGATTTGGTACATTTGTCGCAGCACTTGAATTTCCAAATCACAGTCGGCACAGAACAATCGGGTGAACAACCATGAACAAGTCAGTTCCAAGTTTTGAAGCAGCGCACATTGTCGATGTTTCCGAGCCTTTGTGTGTTCGAAATGGAAACGGTTCGACTCTACAGTTGAAAAATTGGGGGGTGAATTCTGAATATGGTGTGCTTCGAGATGTTCTATTGGGATCAGCGGAATGTTTTCGCTGGATGGGCGAGGAGAACCTCGAATTCAGTTCTATCTGCCGGGCATCGGAACGGTCCGGTCTCGAATTCGATCATTCTGTGGCCGTTCGTCAGCACGACGAACTGATTGAAGCATATGAGTTGGCGGGCGTGAAGGTTCACACTCTTCGTCCGGATGAGCACACTCCCTACCAGGTATATTCGCGCGATTCTAATTTCATGACGCCATTCGGTGCAGTCGTCTGCCAACTCGCTAATCCGAGGCGACGTGGCGAGTACGCCGAAGTGCTGAAATTCTATGTTAGTAAGGGTATTCCGATTTACGAGCTTGTAAGCGCTGGAAATTTTGAAGGAGGAGATTTCAATATTATTGAACCCGGCGCAGTACTTGTCGGCTACACGGGGCACCGCAGTGAAGAACGTGCTGCGAAGCAGGTTGGTGGCTGGATGGAAAAAGAAGGCTGGGAAGTCAAGTATGCTCCTATCGATGAGTTCTACGTACATATAGATCTAATGGTGTGCATGGTCGCTGAGAAGTGTGCGGCCGTCTGTTTGGACACTACGAGTGATGATGTACTCGAATGGCTCAGAAAAAGAAATATCGAGATGATACCAGTCAGCTTCCGCGACACAATGAATCTTGCGTGTAATGTTGTCGCCCTGGGGAATGATCGAGTCGTTTCAACGGCTGCAGCAACAGAGCTGAACAGCAAACTCAGAGCTATGGGTTTTGAGGTTTATGACCCCGATATGTCGATGTATACCAATGCCGGTGGCGGGGTACATTGCATGGCACAACCTCTTCGACGAGATCCTGTCTAACTTACCTCGATTTACGTTTCATACCGATTGATCGTCCGGAATTTTTCGGAATTTCCATGAGTTTGTGTTTATCGTAGACACGTTTCATGAACTCCTGTACTGAATCTTGAAAGGGTTGAATGCCCCGAAGATTCAGATCAAAACCCAATGCCATAATTTCGTTCGTGGCGGAAATGAACCCCTTTTCTGCATGGCGCAATTCGTGGAAAATGTGAAATCTTTTCTCATCGAATCCTAGCAGTTGCGTTACTACGACTAGAGGATCGTTGAGTCTGACTTCACGGATATAGTTTACGTGTGCTTCCACGACCGCGTATTCCATTCCATTTCGGTCTGATATGGATTTTCGATCATTGATGAGTTCCCAAAACTCGTAGGTAGCTTGATCACACACCAGAACGTAGTAGGCTAGATTCATATGATCGTATTCATCCACCCATTCAGGTCGGACCGTGTCTCTGTGCAATACCAAAGACTGTTCGAAATTCATGCTTGAAGACACAAGTTTCCTTTCGGCAGTTTGGGTGCGGGTACGATTGATTCAAGCCTCTGGCCGATTGCCAGCAGCATGTGTTCTTTTCCCGCAGGCGCCATGAACTGTAATCCGACAGGCATGCCTAATCTATCTAGACCGACCGGTACTGTGATCGCACAAAGATTTAGAAAACTTGCCACTGCGGTATTCTGCAGTGCGAGCAGATTTATGGGCATGTAATTATCTGTGTCGCTAACCTCACTCAGAAGAGGGGGAGGCAGCGGAACAGTTGGAGACACTATAACGTCGCAATCGATAAAGCGCTGGATAACCTCAACGCGTGCTTGTTCGAACTGCCGAACACGGCTCAGGTATTCAACTGCTGAAATATTTCCACCGATTTTGATTCGTTCCCTAATGACCGGGTCCAGTATTTCAAGCCATTCAGGCAGTTCAGATTGCAAAAACTCGATTAGATCCGCGGAAGCGATTCCGCCTTTGTTTCTCATTTCAATCGCAGCTACAGCGTCTGGAAAATCGACAGATACAATTTCGCAGCCATCTGCTTCAAGGGCGGTGATTGCTTCCATACAAACGTCGATAATTAATCGCTCGGTATTTTCCCACATAATTCCAGAATGCAATCCTATTCGAAAATTGTTAATTTGCATTCGAGAAATTTTCCTGACAAATTCCTGGTGAGACCTCATGGATTCGCCCGGTGAATCGATTGCACCGAATACGAACGTTGCATCCTGTACGGTTCGCGTCAGGATTCCAGCGGTGTCAAAATACGGACTGAGAGGAACGATACCTTCGGTTGACCATCTTCCTGAACTCGTTTTAAGTCCAACGTTCCCGGTATAACTGGCGGGGATTCTGACAGACCCGGCTGTGTCGGTTCCCAAAGCGGCGAATGCCGAGCCTTCACACAGACTGACACCAGCGCCGGAACTTGAACCTCCTGGTACTCTGTGATTTTCCTGATCCCAAGGATTGCGAGGAGTATGCCAATTGTTGTTGACTCCAAGTCCTCCATAAGCGAATTCGACGTTGTGCGTTTTGCCCATGAATACGCAGAGTTGGTTTTGCAATGATTGAACAACGGGACCACTCCGTTCCCATTTTGTAGGCAGTCGTTTGCGGCTTCCAGCATAAACCGGATATCCAGGGAGTCCATAAATGTCTTTTGCAGATACAGGGATACCCTGTATTGGCCCTCTAATGATTCCTGATGCAAATGCTTCGTCAGCTATTTTCGCAGCTTCGAGAACATACTCCGGGTTCCACTCTTTATATGCATTTAAACCGCTGCCAACTGTCTGGTGTTGCTGTATCGAGTATTCAGTTAGTTCAACGCTACTCAGCTTTCGCTGAATAAGAGCGTCGGACAAGTCGCTAATCGAGTATGTTTTTATGCTTGCTTCGTTCATTCAACAGCCGTTGCGATTCAGTCGCTGCTTTCAACCCCAAAAAGACCGATCTGCAGGATAAAGAACTCCGTCAATGAATTTCACCCCATTTGGGTGATCTTCGAGCAGCCAGATCGAAGAGTCCAGATCCACATAGCTTGCGTAGTGGGCTAGTAGGAGTGCCGGCGAGAGACTGTAAGAAGTTGCCATCATGCTTCCAATCATGATCTTTTTTCCGACCGAATGAATTTGCTGGGCCAAGCTGATCGCTTCCGTCAATCCGCCAGTTTTATCCAGTTTAATGTTGAACACTTCGTATCGGTTGATCAGCCTTTCCAAATCGCTTCCAAGGTGAAAAGACTCGTCAGCGCACAGCGGAATTTCACTATCAAAATTTTCAAGAAAATCATCATCTGAAGCGGGCAGTGGCTGTTCAATCATTTCGACTCCCAGTTTTGCAAGTTTTGGAAGATATCGAGTCAGAGAATCGGCCGTCCAAGCTTCATTCGCGTCCACGATTAATCGGTTGCTAGGACACGCATCTCGAACTGCCCGCACCGATTCAACGACTAGATCATCGCCTAGTTTGATTTTCAGAAGCGGAAAGTTGCTTTGAGCCTCTGCGGATTGCGCTAGCTTGTACGGTTCTTCCAGGCTGAGCGAGCATGCACCCAGCACCGGCTTGGGAGGAGGCAGGTGCGCTATCTCCCACACCTCTTTGCCGATTTGCCTTGATTCAAGATGCCACAGTGCACAGTCGACAGCATTACGTGCAGCATTCGCTGGTAAATGATCCTTCAGTGAATCACGCTTAAGTTCGGATGCATGGGAGTTTCCCATGCTGGAAATATCCAACAACGTCTGCTCGATAGTTTCTCCGTAGCGAGGATAAGGAACGCATTCGCCAATGCCGGATGCCCCTGTATCCTCAATTTCTGCAATAATCACATCAACGCTGGTTTTAGAACCTCTCGAAATGGAGAAAGAATCTCGCAGCGGCCAGTTTTCATGACGAGTAGTGATTTTCATAGCAGCGAATGGTGAGTGAAGCGATTGTAGTGTCGAATAAAACAACTACAACAGATTGTCTACAATTTTCCCTACACCTGTGACAAATGGGTCTACACAGGGCAGTTGGTGGACATCTTCAAGCGAATCAAGGTAACTTCTGCTCTGTGTTCGCGACAAATTTTTTGTATTGACCGAGATCCCTACAAAGCGGACGTTTTCCTGTACGATTTGAGCGGTTTCGATGTTGATGCTCATCGCATCTTCGAGTGAAGGCAGCGGTCGTTTAGGCAGACCGCGCATGTTCGTCCGCGTCGGTTCGTGGCACAATACCAGCGAATCCGGCTGAGCGCCGTGCAGCAGTCCCAGGCTGACACCGGCAAACGACGGATGGTGCAACGAACCTTGGCCTTCGATGACATCCCAGTGATCTGCTTCTGCAGCTGGACATAGATCTTCAACCGCTCCCGAAATGAAATCCGCAACGACTGCATCGACGGGTACGCCTGAACCGTGAATGAAAATTCCGGTTTGTCCTGTCGCTCGGAAATCAACACTGATTTTTCGTGAACCTATTTCTTTGGCAATCGCAAGTGACGTGTACATTTTTCCGACCGAGCAATCCGTTCCTACCGTCAGCAGTCTGTGCCCAGTTCGAGGCTCCCCGGTAGCAACACGATCAGTTCCCGAAGGTTTGCGGATTTCGTGCAGCTGGCCGGAGCTCTTTTGCGCAGCATCTCGAATAGCCGGGATTGAGTCAAGAGTGGTATGCAGACCATTAGCGATGGACAATCCGTGTTGAAGCGCTTCGGCGAGATGCTGTGTCCAGGAATCTGGTATCACACCCCCGCGAATCGCGACTCCGATCACGACAGTTTTGGCGCCGCGTGCTGCCGCTTCCTTCATGTTCAGTGTGGGAATGTTCAGGTCTGCAGCACACCCCGGCAGTTTGAATTGGCCAATGCAGTCTGACTGACACCAGTCCACCACTCCAAACGCGGTTTTCGCGGCTAGCTCGTCATGGGCATCGCCTAAAAAGAGGAGATAAGGTTTCTCAAGTTTCATAGAACGTTCTGTAATGAATATGCGTGAATTTTTCGGTATTCGTTTATATTTGCATTTATAGAATACTACAAAGAAAAATTTTTCTTTTATGCTGTATTTCAATTAATTCAGTATTGAAATTTTCACGTGAACAAGAGTCCGGGAATGCGATGAATAACACTCTAAAGAACATGACAAATATCGACGGCAACATTGTGCCAACCAGCGAAGCGGCTGTGCCAGTGCTGGATCGGGGTTTTCTCTACGGCGACTCTGTTTACGAAGTTTTCCGAACTTATCAGGGTATTCCCTTGTTCATGGACGAACATTTTGAACGAATCGAAAATTCTGCTCGCCTGGTGCAAATGACAATTTCTCAGTCCCGCGAAGAATTGACTCATGAAATCAAGAGGACCTTCGCAGCATCTGGAGCTAGCATTGATCATGACGTATACGTTCGTTATCAAATTACCCGTGGCGAAGGGCCGATTGATCTTTTTCCAAGTTCGGAGCTAACGACACGATTCGTGATTATTGTGGCGCCTTTACGTGCTTGGAATCCCAAACATTATTCAATTGGCATGTCGATGGCGATTCCAGATATACGAAGAAATCCAGTTGATGCGCTAGACCCGAATATCAAGGGAGGAAATTATCTGAACAATGTCATTGCTGTCATGCAGGCGAGAAAACGAGGTGCTGATGAAAGTCTGATACTGAGCACTGAAGGCTATGTTACCGAAGCTTCAAACAGTAATGTATGGTTCGTCATCAACGGCGAGACAGTCACACCCGCCACCGGCAATCTGCGTGGACTCACCAAAGCGGCAATCCTCAAAGCCTGTGCGGACCGCGGAGTGAATGCGGTAGAGCGAGAAATTCACGGTGATGAACTAGCGCAGGCTACAGAGTGTTTTGTCACTAGTGCTACAAGAGAAGTGATGCCGGTTTACTGTCTTGAGCTAATGGATGGGCAGTTTGTGGATTTCCCGAGAGGTGGGGGCGTGCGAACCCAGGAAATTCAATCAATTTACCGTCGAGTCATTGAAGAATATCTCGAGACACATGCAGCCGATTCACTGTTACTCAATTAGATTTTTTCATCTGATTGGCTCTTAATATGAATATGGACCGAAAAATTCGGGTTGGGTTGCTCTATGGAGGGCGTTCTTGCGAGCACGAAGTTTCAGTTACTTCTGCGCGTTGCGTCTATCAGGCACTTAATCCAGAAAAGTACGAAGTCAGTCTGCTTGGAATTTCAAAATCAGGCGAATGGGTGCTGGCCGATGACAGCATGCCGGTTCTCGATGCCAAGGTTGTTGAACCGGAGGGTCAGCTATCGGTAATGCTGGATTATCACGTTTCCGGCAGCATTGTTCCCCGCAGTGTCAAACAAGAAGTTTCGAATTCATTAGCGACACTTGACGTGGTGTTTCCAATCCTGCATGGCCCCTTTGGCGAGGATGGTACTGTACAAGGTTTGCTGGAGTTGGCGGGGTTAGCGTTTGTAGGCTCAGGTGTGACTGGGTCCGCGGTAGGCATGGACAAGGCTGTTGCCAAGGCGGTATTTACCGCTGAAAATATCCCCCAATCAAAGTATTTGGTGTTTCGCAAGAGTCGGTGGGAATCGAGTCACGACGCGGTTATTGAAGAACTCGAAGCGAATCTGAACTACCCGCTTTTTGTAAAGCCTGCGAATCTTGGTTCCAGCGTCGGTATCAGCAAGGCTAAGGAGACCAAGGAACTGGTTGCTGCGATTGATCTTGCGGCCAATTTCGACCTGAAAATTGTGGTGGAAGAGGGCTTCGAGAATTGTCACGAAATCGAAGTCTCCGTTCTCGGAAACGAACAGCCCGAAGCTTCAGTTGTCGGCGAAATCATACCCGGAGGAGACTTCTATGATTATCGGGATAAATACATCGATGATCTGTACAGATTGGTGATTCCAGCTGATCTTCCTGATTCGGTCAGTCGTACGATACAGGAACTTGCGATTCGTGCATTTCTTGCCATTGATTGTGCCGGTTTGGCAAGAGTTGATTTCTTTGTCGGAAGAGATGATCATAAAGTGTACATTAGTGAAATCAATACCATGCCTGGCTTCACACCAATCAGCATGTATCCCAAACTGTGGGAAGCCAGCGGCCTCAGCTACGCTGAATTGCTTGACAGATTGATCGAACTGGCTCTGCAGCGCCGAGAGCAGCAAGATCAAAAGCAGACCGTATTGTGAGCTTGGCTTGCTGCCCTAGAAGAATGGACAATTAAGAGGTGAGTCTAGGTAATGAATAAAAACTGCGATTACATCATTATTGGCGCAGGGTCTGCCGGTTGTGTGCTCGCCAACCGGTTAACTGAAGATTCCGATGTCCGCGTTCAGCTGATAGAGACCGGACCGGTCGACCGAAGTTGGATGCTTCAAATGCCTGCTGCGTTTTCACGCCCGCTAATGAGCGACAGATTCAACTGGGCCTATCGAACTCAGCCTGAACTATACATGGACAATCGTGTGATGGATTGTCCTCGCGGCCGTGTCATCGGCGGCTCCTCTTCGATCAATGGAATGTGCTATGTACGCGGCCATGCCGCCGACTATGATCGCTGGGCCGAACAAACCGGTGATTCTGATTGGTCGTATGCAAACTGCCTGCCTTACTTCAAAAAATGCGATTCTCGAAAATCTGGTGCAAACGATTATCACGGTGGAGATGGGCCGCTTGTCGTTACAACCCCTCCTTGTAAAAATCCTTTGCATCAAGCGTTTATAGAAGCGGGAATTCAAGCGGGTTACGGAGGCACGGAAGATCAGAATGGATTTCGTCAGGAAGGATTTGGTACCATGGATCAGACGGTCAATAATGGCGTTCGATGGAGTGCTGCAAAGGCCTATCTTGATCCGGCGTCTTCACGAGAGAATCTGGATATCTTGGGTCGCGCACTTGTGACCCGAATTCTATTTGATGGGAATCGGGCAGAAGGAGTTGAAGTGTACGTCAACGGTAAGTTTCAGTCCATTTACTGCGCGCGCGAGGTCATTGTTTGCGGCGGAGTCATCAACTCTCCTCAGATTCTCAATCTTTCGGGTATCGGGCGTGCCAGTCATCTGGAGAAAATCGGCATTCCTTGCGTCATTGATTTACCTGGAGTGGGAGAAAACCTGCAGGATCACTTGGAGGTTTATGTCCAACATAGCTGCAAGCAACCAGTTTCACTGTATCCAGCCTTGAAATTTCACAAACAAGCTGCTGTGCTGCTTGAGTGGCTGCTCACCAAGAAAGGCTGGGGTACATCGAATCATTTTGAAGCTGGAGGATTTATCCGGAGTCGCATAGGTGTTCCGCATCCAGACCTTCAGTATCACTTTTTTCCTGTTGCAGCAAATTATGACGGCAGTTCACCCGCGAAGGGACATGGATTTCAAGCACATGTAGGACCCATGCGTCCAACCAGTCGAGGCTATGTCAGAACCGTTTCCAGCGATCCCAGAAAGTTTCCAGAAATTCGTTTCAACTATATGCAAACACTAGGTGATCGTCAGGAGATGCGAGACGGAATTCGACTGACAAGAGAAATTTTTGCACAAAAGGCGTTCGATCCCTACCGAGGTGAAGAACTCGCTCCGGGAGCCGAAGCTCAGTCTGACAAAGACCTCGACGCATTTGTCAGAGCGAATGGTGAAAGCGCATATCATCCGACTTGTACCTGCAAAATGGGAACTGACGATATGTCAGTGGTGGATTCTGCAGGACGAGTCCATGGAACGGAAAACCTTCGGGTCGTGGACGCATCCATCATGCCCAGCATCGCCAGCGGAAATACCAATGCCCCAACACTCATGATGGCCGAAAAACTCGCTGATCGAATTCGTGGCATAGAAGCACTGACTCCATCCCACGCACCGGTTTATTTCGATCAGAATTGGCAATCTAGTCAGCGAGAGTTTGCTCCACAACAGGATGGTATGTGATTGATAAATCAGTAGTTGAACTGAGCAAACTGATCCAGGATCGTCAGGTTTCCGCATCTGAACTGATGGATCAGTATCTCGAGCAAATCCAGCAATTTGATGGTGACTATCACGCCATTTCGATGATTTCCGAACAAGGATTGAGATTACTCGCCAAGAAAGCTGATCGGACGATTGCTTCTGGCGAAGAAGTGGGGCCACTGTTCGGCATTCCGATTCTAGTTGACGACTTGTTAGATGTCTCAAATATGCGAACTAGTTACGGCTGTGCTGCCTACTCGGATAATGTGCCTGAAGTAGATTCGATTGCGGTACGAAGACTGCGGGATGCCGGAGCTTTGATCATGGGAAAAGCCAGAACTTCGGAATTGGGCATGATCATGGAAGAGACACATGAAGAGTTTGTTTCAAAATCACCCTGGGGAACGAATCTCGTCAGTGGAGGAGGAGCTTCCGGAATTTCAGTTGCACTTGCTAAGAAATTTGCGCCAGCGGCGATAGGTATCGATATTGGAGGAAATGTCCTTCTGCCATCGGTTTTTTCTGGCAATTTTTCGCTCAAACCCACACACGGGCGCATTCCACATACACCGATTTATTCAAGGGGAATGATGTTTCCGGACGTAACTCCAGTAACACGATCGGTAATGGATTGTGCACTATTGATGAGCGTAGTGAGCGGTCATAGCGAGGTTGATCCAACCAGTTTGGGGTTGGAAGTTCCTGATTACTTGTCTGCTGTAAATCGTTCCATTAAACCTCTGTCCATCGCACATGCTCCGGCACTGTGGAATGCACCTTTCGATGATAGTCATCAATCGGCTGTCGCCGATGCAGTTCTAGCACTGAAATCTATGGGCTGTAGGGTCGAACGAGACCGGCCACCCCTTTCGAACTCAATCGGTGCTTGGGAGACTGTGATTTGCGCAAATCTCTATGCAGAGCACGGCAAACTTGCTACTGAAAATCCAGATGATTTCGGTGAGAAATCAATGGAGTGGATCAGAAGAGGGGAGACAACCACTGCAGTCGAATACATCGATGCTCAAAAGAAAATATTTGGGCTGCGCGTATTGCTCTGGACGTTTTTTGAAAAGCACGACATTTTGATTGTTCCCGCAGCGGGATGCGTAGCCTTTGAGTACGGAGAAATTCCTTCGAATATGAGTTCGGACGGTGAAGATGCAACGTGGCAGAAATATGCTTCAATGTGCGCTATCGGGGCAATCAGCGGGTATCCGACAGCCCACTTGTCGGTCAACCGGAGTGCCGAAGGTCTGCCTGTGGGTTTGCTGTTTCTTGCCAAACAAGGCAATGAAGATTTGTTGCTGGCAGTATGTGCAGCGTATAAGAGATTGCTCCCTTCCACAGTTGGCTGAAACGCGTTACTAGGTCTATCGGTAGGTATCAGAATCCACAGATCTGGAAGCAAACAGTCGATCTGATACATCAATGACTGCGGCACTAAATATCAGTGTGATGCCGATTACTTGGTTCCAGCCGAAAGGTTCTCCTGAGAGCATGGCGGCAGAAGACACACCAAAGATAATCTCTGTCATCAATAAAATCCCAACTCGTGCCGGGCTTAGAAGTTTGGCACCCCAAAACACGAGAAACATAGACGGAAGAAAGGCGATAGTAAAAATACCTAGCCAGAACAGCGATTGAATTACTGCATCAAAAGTCGGTGGCTTGTCTAGCCCTTGAATCGGCACAACGACAAACACCAGAGCAGCAATCGCGCCACCAATGTAGAAAGCGCAAACTTGTTCCCACACTGCAGCATTTGAATCTTCTCGGATTCGGACTGTGGCGTAAGCCCATACCATTCCAGATAAGAGCGCAAGCAAATCGCCAAGATTGGATAGTCGGGGGATGCCGTCGGCAATTCCCAGGATCACCGCCAAGCCAGTTAATCCGAAAATGACTGCAACAATTCGAAAAACGGTTATCTTTTCACCCAGTAGGATTTTGCCGAGAATCGTACTCCATATCGGCGTCAGATAGAAAAGGAGCACTGTTTTGATGACTTCCGTCAGTCCCAGGGCAACTGCATAAAACACCACGCTGGTGCCGGACAGCAGTCCGGTCAAGACAATGCCCCTAGGAAATCGGCCGGTTTTGGACCATTGGCGCGCGAAAGCTACCAACGACAAAAGACCTACGAAGCTGAACGTGATAAATGAAGTCCAGGATGCAGGGATTCCGCTTGCATCAAGCTGACGAATCGGAATCCAGTAGAGCCCCCATATCGCGCCGCTCATAGCCACGGCAATGCTTGGCAGCATTATCGGTGTGCGTGTCAATTCAGAGTCAGCTCAAGGTTCAGATGGTTTCACAATTTAATTTGATGCGCATGGAGTCAGCTGAATTATCTGCAAATTCGCTTGCGAATATGAGACTATACCGAAAGTGATTCGGAAAGAAGTCAAAGATTGTCTATTTTAGAAGCTCCGACGAGTCTTACTGCAGGAACTGCAAGACACTGTTGCCTCAACAACTGAATTTGTGAAATTGGCTGTTGATTGTCATTGAATAATGCCCCCTTGAGTTTACGCTATCGGATACTTGGGGACTAGGCAAACCGCGCTGAATTCCCTGCCTTATCAAAACCATATTATTCTTCCGAAGTTTATAGAACTGGCAAGCTGATAAGGACCTGTGTCCTGTCTTGGTGACCAGGAATTTAGGCAATGGGCCGGTAGTGGCGGAATCTGCATCCAGCCCATTTCACATAGCTCCAAATGCATGCTTGATAGCCACTATCCAAAATTGAATAGCACATAGTAATCCTTAATTATGGCAAATATATTCAATATATTGCTGAAAATATTCAATATTTTCGCGTTAAACTGATAAGTGTTTAATGCAAACATTTTACGGAATTCCGTTGGTCGGATTTCCTTTGAAATACAACCGCTTCAATTAGGCAAAGGGTAGCTCCCCGAGTTAGAGGCGAATACATAGGGAATTCTTTTCCGTAAGATGTTTGCAATGACACGGCTCCCATTACAGGGGGTTGTAGAAATTTGCAAATATAAAATACGGTGAAAATAATTCCTAAGCGGAAGTATATTTGGCGCGCGTTGCAGGCGGCTGCATATACGAGGGTTTCGGCCCTGACAAGCAAGCTTGCGCCCTACAAAGGATATCTGAAAGAGCGCGTGCAGAAGTTTCTGGATCTGTCGGCGCGGCGGTTGCTGCGCGAGATTCGGGAGCAGGGCTACTGTGGCGGCTATTCGACGCTAGCGCGGTATGTGCGCAGCATTCGTGTGAGTCGGCCGATGCCGTATGAGCTTCGTTTTGAAACCGACCCCGGCGAGCAGGCGCAGGTTGATTTCGCCGAGTTCAGCGTTGAGCCGGGACGCAGACGACGCCAAAAGCGGACAATTCTATGTGTTCCTAACAAAGTCTATGACACGAACTTGCAAAAGTTCTCCACTCTCGGCCGTTTCCTTGTTCTGACCTGTCTCACGCTTTTCATCACGAGTTTCGTCCCTGCCGCGCACGCATATGAGGTCATCGCCATCATCCAATTTCCTTCGCAAATCAACGAGGGTGAAAGTTTCACGTACCGGGTCCGCCGGACCGCCTCCCTCGACGACCAAGACTACGCACCCCTCGAGATCAAGCTGAAAGTAAGAACGGACAACCAAGTTGGTGGCGGATTCAACTTCCTCGTCGGTGGCGGTGCGACCGATAGCTATGAAGAGACGGTCTCCTTTGGTCGCGGGGTAACAGATGTATGGAAGACTGTGCGGACCTTCAACAACACCGTCGTCAATGATGAGACACGGATTTTCATCGGGTTGAAGGATCCAACCGACGAGGTGCTGCACGGCAACTTTCTGAGAGTCTTGATCGTCGATGACGATGTGTACACACTCCGGGTCAGACTGGTGACTCCCTGGCAACGCAACGAGTCCGAAAATGTCCAGGTGAGATTTGATCGATGCGTGGGGAGGAAAAACACCGAAGCGATCACAGACTGTCTCGATGTGACTGGCCCGGCGGTGCGTCTGGGTGCGAGTACGGCGCCCCTGACCGAAGAGATATTCGTCGAGCAGGAAGGCAACTATTTCGTGGGGAACCTTTTCGACACGCTCCAGAAGACGGTCAACGGGCAGGACGTGACCGTGGACGCCGTGAGTCTGGGAGAGGGTGAATTCAGCAAGATCGTTACGCTGACGCCGGTCGACGATATTCTTGATGAGCCTGATGGAAGCCTCATCATCCGGACCTTTCCGAATTCCGAGTTAAGTGACCAACGCAAAGTGCTGATCCAAATCCGTGACAATGACTTTACCAAGGTCAGGGTGGACCGTCTTGGACCGCACCCCGTCGATGAGGGCGCGACCCCTGCGTTTGTGTTCAAACGGTATAACACGGAATATCTTTCCCCGGCCACTTTCAAGATCAGCCTGTTCTACAACGACAAACTGCTCCCCGACACACATACACGGCTGGCCAAATTGCAGTACATCAGATTCGCCCAAGATGTGACAGAAGTCGTCTATCGTCCGTTAACGACCGAAGACGACAGCATCAACGAGGGCGATGGAAGAGTGGCCGTTACTATTGACGATGTGATATACGACATTGGCAGGGGAGCGATAAAATTTATACCTTACCTAGGCGCCCCTAGCAGCTTTGCCGCGTTCCGTGTGGTTGACAACGACATTCCCATGGTGACTCTGTCGCTAAATACCAACTCCATCGTGGAAACCGAATCGGTAGACTGGCTACTGACGCGCGATGATTACGCGGAAACCAGACTCGGGGTCGGCGTCGAGTACGAATTAGTCAAGTACTACCCGGACGCCCTGTACCCCGACCAAGTCACCTCATCTGCAGATAGTCTTCTTTACATTCCTGTCGGCACCCTGTCGGAGGCATTCCCGTTTGGCGGTCAAAATCTCGTTGGGCCTCAGGGCGGGTATCTCCGGTACCGACTTCTGCCGTTTCCCACCGATAAGGACCGGGAACCTCTTCTATGGGATGATCACCCTTCCTTCCTGCCCCGGTACACCATTGCCAACTCGGATTGGATTCAGCTCGACATCACCAACAACAATCCGGGCGTAGAGGTCGATTCAACCCAGGATTCCGTCACGGAAGGCGAGAACGCCCGTTTCACCCTCGAGCGTTACGGAGGGGCGGCCAACATCATCCAAAATTACGCCACCCGGGTGCGTATCAACGTGTCACAGACGGGGAACTACCTGCCGGCCGACGAACTACCTGCCGGCCGACGAACTGGGAGTTAGAACAGTGACCATACCGGTTGGGGAAAGGTTGGCGACATTAACCATCCCCACCAACGGGGACAACCATGTCCGTTCGGACGGCGAAGTGACGGTCACCATCCTCAACGGTGCTCCCACCGAACAAACGGAGGATACCTACGATTTCGACGAACGTTATAGCGACTTCGTGGAACGGTATACCTTCAAGAGCACAGTGGTTATCCTCAACGACGACGAGGCGGGGGTGACGATTTCTCCAACTACGCTGTATGTCAGCGAGGGAGCCAGCGAGACCTACACGGTGGTACTGGAAAATCTTCCATCAGGCGATGTGACGGTGACGCCGTCGAGAACGAGCGGGGATGCGGACGTGACGGTGAGCGGTGCGCTGACTTTTACGCCGGACAACTGGTCGAGCGCGCAGACGGTGACGGTGCGCGCGGCCGAGGACCTGGATTCGAGCAGCGACACGGCGGTAGCTACGATTCGGTGACAGTCGATTCGGTTTCGGTTTTTGAACTCGACAACGACGGGGGGGTAAATTCGACCGGAGCGATCCTGCTGGTGGACAACCAATTTGTCTTGGAGTCCGTCAGTGCGACCAAGATCACGGTGACGGCGACACTGGACAGTAATTCTCTTAATATCGACACGCCGGTTGTGGTGAGCGTGGGCGCGGGCACGAGCACGGCGACCCCGGGCACCGACTTCACCCCTGGTACAGACTTCATTGCAGTCAACGACTTCACGATCACGATTGCCGCCGGCACCCTGTCGCAGACCGCCACCTTCATTCTGACGCTAAACTCGGACGACATGGATGAAATGCACGAGACGGTGGCGGTGACCGGGACCACCGTGGTGCCCGCCTTCTCGGTGTCCGGCACCGTGGTGAATATCCTCGACGACGATTTTGCACCGACAGTGACGCTGGTGCTGACGCCGGAGTCGATTAAGGAGTCGGACGACAGCGACACCTCCAACGTGCAGGAGAACCGGGCTGTGGTGACGGCGACGCTGAACCGGGCGTCGAGCGAGGCGACTAAGGTGACGGTGAGTGCGTTGCCGGACTCGCCGGCGGTGGCGGGGGACTACAGTCTGAGCGAGAACAAGGAACTGACGATAGCGGCGGGGTTGAAGTCGAGCACCGGAACGGTGACGATCACTGCGGTGGACAACGTCCTTGACACGCCCGACAAAACGGTGTCGGTGAAGGGGTCGGCGACGAACATGCTCGCGATCATCAACCCGGCCGGCCAGGCCCTGACCATCGTGGACGACGACGGGATCGAACCGACCGATAATTCGGCCTCGACGGGGGTGTTGCTGTCGGTGGACGAAAGTTCACTCGAAGAGTCCGCCAACCTCACCACGATCACGGTGACGGCGGCGCTGAACGGCAACACGCGCGCGAGCCCCACGTCGGTTGAGGTGAGCGTGGGCGCGGGCACGAGCACGGCGACTTCGGGCACCGACTTCGTCGCGGTCAACGACTTCACGGTCACGATTGCCGCCGGCACCCTGTCGCAGACCGCCACCTTCACCCTGGAGCCGACCGACGACGAAGTGGACGAGGGCTATTTTGAGTCGGTGGCGGTGTCCGCTACCTCCACGGTGTCCGCCTTATCCTCGGTGATCGGCACCGCGGTGAATATCCTCGACACGATTTCCGCGGCGTGACGGTATCGGATTCGAGCCTGACAGTGAACGAGGGGAGCAGCGAGACCTACACGGTGATACTAGATTCGAGGCCGACCGGCGATGTGACGGTGACGCCGTCGAGAACGAGCGGGGACGCGGACGTGACGGTGAGCGGTGCGCTGACTTTTACGCCGCTCAACCAATGGCATTCGTTTTGAAAAATTCCGAACACGTGGTCGTTGGTGATTTGCAAGTCATTGATGTAAATCATGTTTTTTGAGTGCAAAAAAATTGTCCTGAGCCCTTGACAAACACCACCGGTTCTGCGAAAATAACAGTGAACATTGAAGCTTATCAGGAGAATACGCGATGGACGACAGCATCAAGCGATTGCACAGGACGACCTTTTGCGGGCAGCGATTCACGCGCCAGCAATTGGTCGAGGTCCAGCAGACGGTTGACAGTTTTCCGCGCTTAAGTCGCAACGAGTTGGCGCAGACGATCTGTGAGCATTTGGATTGGCGAACGGATGGGGGCGTCAACAGCGCTTATGCGTGTTTGAAGATGCTCGAGGAGTTGCAGGCTGCGGGTGTATTGCGCTTGCCGGGCAAGGATGAGACGAAGGTTCGGGGGGGCCGCAAGCGACTGGAGTTGAGCGAGCGGAGTGAGCCGGGTGCGGCGGTGGTGGCGAGTTTGTCGGAGCTGTCGCCGATTGCGCTGCAGTTGGTGGAGTGCGAGGCGGACAAGGCGCAGTGGAACGAGCTGGTGGATCGCTATCATTATCTGGGCTACCGTCAGCCGATGGGATGTCACTTGCGTTATTTCATTGTTGACAAAGATAACCGGCGGCTGGGTTGTTTGCTGTTTCAGCGGGCCAGTGCGAAGTTGCCGTGCCGGGATGAATGGATCGGCTGGCAACCGGTGCGCTACAAGAAGCGTTTGAAGCAGGTGGTGCAAAATGCGCGGTTTTTGATCTTGCCCTGGGTGCAGGTGTCGAACCTGGCCTCGAAGGCATTGTCGCTGGCGGCACGGTGCATGGCAGACGATTGGCAGACAAGATGGGGCGTGCGGCCGGTGCTGATGGAGACCTTCGTTGAAGCGGCGCGTTTTAGCGCCAGCAGTTATCGGGCGGCGGGCTGGCAGCGGATTGGCAAGACCGTCAAGCGCTCTGACAAGACCATCAAGGATGTGTATGTGATGCCATTGGCGGCCGATGCCCGTCGCATGCTGCTCGAAGGTGAGGCCAAAAAGCCCCGGCGAGTTGCGCCGCGGCAGCCGTCGGTCGGTTCTGCCGATGACCGGTTTGTGCGCATGTGGCGTGATTTTATCAGCATTGCAGCCGCGGTGGCTGAGCAATACGATCGACGCTGGCAACAGCGAAGACGGGTGCTCAATACGTTGCTGATCATGCTGTTTGTGTTCCGTCTGGTGTTTTCAAAGAATCATCAGGGCTATCAGATCACGGTCAACGAATTGTGGGCTCAGAGTCGGCTGCTGGGTGTGGAGCTGCCACAGCCGCAGCCGCCAGTGGCGTCCTCGATGTGTGTCGCCCGCCACAAGCTCGATGAGCAGGTGTTCAAAACAGTCTATCGGCAGGTGCTGGCGCGTTTGGATGAGCACTTGGGTGAGGATGCCCGTCGCGAGTGGTGCGGCCGGCGACTGCTGGCGGTAGATGGGAGCAAAATCAACTTGCCGCGGGCGCTGCTTGAAGCCGGCTATTCCCTGCCTTCCCAGGGTTGTTACTATCCGCAAGGCCTGGTGAGTTGTTTGTACCGGCTGGGCGACCGCATGCCAATGGATTTTGAGTTGCTGTCGCACCTGGACGAACATCAGCCCGCGCTCGGGCATCTGAAATGGTGCCGGGCGGGCGAAGTGGTGGTATACGACCGCGGTTATTATTCGTTCGAGTTGTTGCGCCAGCATGCGATACGCGGCATCGACTGTATTTTTCGCCTCAAGCGTGGCAGTGCAGGTGCCTTTGATGAGTTCATTGACGGCTGCGAGGATGAACGCGTCATTGATGTTTTGCCGAGCGAGTCTCGCGCCCGGCACTGGCGCCGGCGTCATCCGGGTAAAACCTTGCACCCGATCCGGGTGCGCTGCGTCAGATACAGCGCCGGTGGCAATGACTACTGTCTTGCGACCACGCTGTTGGATCAAAACCAGTTTCCGGTCGCCGCACTGTCGGATGCGTATCACGGCCGCTGGGGCATTGAAGAGTTGTACAAAATCTCCAAGCGGTTGGTGGAAATCGAGCAATTTCACGCCAAGTCCGAGCGCGGCGTGAAACAGGAGCTGTATGCTCATTTTGTGCTGCTGGCGCTGTCTCGCTCGTTCGGTAACCAGTTGGAAGACGACCTGAATACGGGTGCTGTGTGCGATCAACCCAAGATGCGTGCGAATTTCAAGAATGTGCTGGTGACGGTGGCGAGAAACTTTGAAGCGCTGATGCTGGGCAACTGGCAACTGGCTTCGAGCGCGGTATCGAACATTCTTCACAGCATCGGTAATTGTCTGCAAAAGGAACGTCCAGGACGGTCGTATCCGCGCATCTCAAAGCGTCCGGATGAGCGGTTCAGGAATGCCAATCGAAGAACTAGAACGGCCTAAAAAAACTGAACCATTGATCAGCTGCAGGTCGTCCAAATCTTGGGAAAATACCGAACTGTTAAACGAATAGCTTTTTTTGCTAAACGAATGCCATTGGCCGCTCAACTGGTCGAGCGCGCAGACGGTGACGGTGCGCGCGGCCGAGGACCTGGATTCGAACGACGAGACGGCGGTGATTGGCCACACGGTGAGCGGCGGCGACTACGGATCGGAGACGGCGCGTTCGGTGACGGTGACGGTGACCGTGGACGACGACGAGTTGGCCTCGACGGGAGTGCTGCTGTCGGTGGACCCGGAATTTGTCTGGGAGTTCGCCAGCGCGACCACGATCACGGTGACGGCGGCGCTGAACGGCGGCTCGCGCTCAAGCGCCACGCCGGTTGAGGTGAGCGTGGGCGCGGGCACGAGCACGGCGACTGCGGGCACCGACTTCGCCACGGTCAACGACTTCACGGTCACGATTGCCGCCGGCACCCTGTCGCAGACCGCCACCTTCACCCTGGAGCCGACCGACGACGAAGTGGACGAGGGCTATTTTGAGTCGGTGGCGGTGTCCGCTACCTCCACGGTGTCCGCCTTATCCTCGGTGATCGGCACCGCGGTGAATATCCTCGACGACGATGACCGCGGCGTGACGGTATCGGATTCGAGCCTGACAGTGAAAGAGGGGAGCAGCGAGACCTACACGGTGGTGCTGGATTCGGAGCCGACCGGCGATGTGACGGTGACGCCGTCGAGAACGAGCGGGGACGCGGACGTGACGGTGAGCGATGTGCTGACTTTTACGCCGGACAACTGGTCGAGCGCGCAGGCGGTGACGGTGAGCGCGGCCGAAGACCTGGATGCGAACGACGACACGGCGGTGATTGGCCACACGGTCAGCGGCGGCGACTACGGATCGGAGACGGCGCAGACGGTGACGGTGACCGTGGACGACGACGAGTTCGCCTCGACGGGAGTACTGCTGTCGGCGAACATCAAGGAAGTCCTGGAGTCCGCCGGCGCCACCGCGATCACGGTGACGGCGGCGCTGAACCGCGGCGCGCGCTTGAGCGACACGCCAGTGACGGTGAGCGTGGGCGGGGGCTGGAGCACGGCGACTGCGGGCACCGACTTCGCCACGGTCAACGACTTCACGGTCACGATTGCCGCCGGCACCCTGTCGCAGACCGCCACCTTCACCCTGGAGCCGACCGACGACGACGTGGACGAGAACGATGAGACGGTGGAGGTGGTGCCCACCTTCTCGGTGATCGGCACCGCGGTGAATATCCTCGACGACGATGACCGCGGCGTGACGGTATCGGATTCGAGCCTGACAGTGAAAGAGGGGAGCAGCGAGACCTACACGGTGGTGCTGGATTCGAGGCCGACCGGCGATGTGACGGTGACGCCGTCGAGAACGAGCGGGGACGCGGACGTGACGGTGAGCGGTGCGCTGACTTTTACGCCGGACAACTGGTCGAGCGCGCAGACGGTGACCGTGACCGTGGACGACGACGAGTTCGCCTCGAGGGGATTATGGCTGTCGGCGAACATTAAGGAAGTCCTGGAGTCCGCCGGCGCCACCACGATCACGGTGACGGCGACGCTGAACGGCGGCTCGCGCTCAAGCGCCACGCCGGTTGAGGTGAGCGTGGGCGGGGGCTGGAGCACGGCGACTTCGGGCACCGACTTCGCCACGGTCAACGACTTCACGGTCACGATTGCCGCCGGCACCCTGTCGCAGACCGCCACCTTCACCCTGGATCCGACCGACGACGAAGTGGACGAGGGCTATTTTGAGTCGGTGGCGGTGTCCGCTACCTCCACGGTGTCCGCCTTATCCTCGGTGATCGGCACCGCGGTGAATATCCTCGACGACGATTTCCGCGGCGTGACGGTATCGGATTCGAGCCTGACAGTGAAAGAGGGGACCAGCGAGACCTACACGGTGGTGCTGGATTCGGAGCCGACCGGCGATGTGACGGTGACGCCGTCGAGAACGAGCGGGGACGCGGACGTGACGGTGAGCGGTGCGCTGACTTTTACGCCGGACAACTGGTCGAGCGCGCAGGCGGTGACGGTGCGCGCGGCCGAGGACCTGGATGCGACCGACGACACGGCGGAGATTGGCCACACGGTCAGCGGCGGCGACTACGGATCGGAGACGGCGCAGACGGTGACGGTGACCGTGGACGACGACGAGTTCGCCTCGAGGGGATTACGGCTGTCGGCGAACATCAAAGAAGTCCTGGAGTCCGCCGGTGCCACCGTGATCACGGTGACGGCGACGCTGAACCGCGGCGCGCGCTTGAGCGACACGCCGGTTGAGGTGAGCGTGGGCGCGGGCTGGAGCACGGCGACTTCGGGCACCGACTTCGCCACGGTCAACGACTTCACGGTCACGATTGTTGCCGGCACCCTGTCGCAGACCGCCACCTTCACCCTGGATCCGACCGACGACGAAGTGGACGAGGGCTATTTTGAGTCGGTGGCGGTGTCCGGGATCTCCACGGTGTCCGCCTTATCCTCGGTGATCGGCACCGCGGTGAATATCCTCGACGACGATGACCGCGGCGTGACGGTATCGGATTCGAGCCTGACAGTGAAAGAGGGGAGCAGCGAGACCTACACGGTGGTGCTGGATTCGAGGCCGACCGGCGATGTGACGGTGACGCCGTCGAGAACGAGCGGGGACGCGGACGTGACGGTGAGCGGTGCGCTGACTTTTACGCCGGACAACTGGTCGAGCGCGCAGACGGTGACGGTGCGCGCGGCCGAGGACCTGGATGCGAACGACGACACGGCGGAGATTGGCCACACGGTCAGCGGCGGCGACTACGGATCGGAGACGGCGCAGACGGTGACCGTGACCGTGGACGACGACGAGTTCGCCTCGAGGGGAGTACGGCTGTCGGCGAACATCAAAGAAGTCCTGGAGTCCGCCGGCGCCACCGCGATCACGGTGACGGTGGTGCTGAACGGCGGCGCGCGCTCAAGCGACACGCCGGTTGAGGTGAGCGTGGGCGCGGGCACGAGCACGGCGACTTCGGGCACCGACTTCGCCACGGTCAACGACTTCACGGTCACGATTGCCGCCGGCACCCTGTCGCAGACCGCCACCTTCACCCTGGATCCGACCGACGACGACGTGGACGAGGGCTATTTTGAGTCGGTGGAGGTGTCCGGGTCCTCCACGGTGCCCGCCTTCTCGGTGATCGGCACCGCGGTGAATATCCTCGACGACGATGACCGCGGCGTGACGGTATCGGATTCGAGCCTGACGGTGAAAGAGGGGAGCAGCGAGACCTACACGGTGGTGCTGGATTCGAGGCCGACCGGCGATGTGACGGTGACGCCGTCGAGAACGAGCGGGGACGCGGACGTGACGGTGAGCGGTGCGCTGACTTTTACGCCGGACAACTGGTCGAGCGCGCAGACGGTGACGGTGCGCGCGGCCGAGGACCTGGATGCGAACGACGACACGTCGGAGATTAGCCACGCGGTCAGCGGCGGCGACTACGGATCGGAGACGGCGCAGACGGTGACGGTGACCGTGGACGACGACGAGTTCGCCTCGAGGGGAGTACTGCTGTCGGCGAACATCAAAGAAGTCCTGGAGTCCGCCGGCGCCACCACGATCACGGTGACGGCGGCGCTGAACGGCGGCTCGCGCTCAAGCGACACGCCGGTTGAGGTGAGCGTGGGCGCGGGCACGAGCACGGCGACTGCGGGCACCGACTTCGCCACGGTCAACGACTTCACGGTCACGATTGCCGCCGGCACCCTGTCGCAGACCGCCACCTCACCCTGGAGCCGACCGACGACGACGTGGACGAGGGCTATTTTGAGTCGGTGGAGGTGTCCGGGACCTCCACGGTGCCCACCTTCTCGGTGATCGGCACCGCGGTGAATATCCTCGACGACGATGATGCGCCGACAGTGACGTTGGTGCTGACGCCGGAGTCGATTGAGGAGTCGGACGACAGCGACACCTCCAACGTGCAGGAGAACCGGGCTGTGGTGACGGCGACACTGAACCGGGTGTCGGGCGTGGCGACCACGGTGACGGTGAGTGTGTTGCCGAACGCGCCGGCGGTGGCGGGGGACTACAGTCTGAGCGCGAACAAGGAACTGATGATAGCGGCGGGGTCGAAGACGAGCACCGGAACGGTGACGATCACCGCGGTGGACAACGTCTTTGGCACGGCCGACAAGACGGTGGCGGTGAAGGGGTCGGCGACGAACACGCTCGGGATCATCGGCCCGGCCGACCGGGCCCTCCACGGTGCCCACCTTCTCGGTGATCGGCACCGCGGTGAATATCCTCGACGACGATTTCCGCGGCGTGACGGTATCGGATTCGAGCCTGACAGTGAAAGAGGGGAGCAGCGAGACCTACACGGTGGTGCTGGATTCGAGGCCGACCGGCGATGTGACGGTGACGCCGTCGAGAACGAGCGGGGACGCGGACGTGACGGTGAGCGGTGCGCTGACTTTTACGCCGGACAACTGGTCGAGCGCGCAGACGGTGACGGTGCGCGCGGCCGAGGACCTGGATGCGAACTACGACACGGCGGAGATTGGCCACGCGGTCAGCGGCGGCGACTACGGATCGGAGACGGCGCAGACGGTGACGGTGACCGTGGACGACGACGAGTTCGCCTCGAGGGGATTACGGCTGTCGGCGAACATCAAAGAAGTCCTGGAGTCCGCCGGCGCCACTGCGATCACGGTGACGGTGGCGCTGAACGGCGGCGCGCGCTCAAGCGACACGCCGGTTGAGGTGAGCGTGGGCGGGGGCACGAGCACGGCGACTTCGGTCACCGACTTCGTCGCGGTCAACGACTTCACGGTCACGATTGTCGCCGGCACCCTGTCGCAGACCGCCACCTTCACCCTGGAGCCGACCGACGACGACGTGGACGAGAACGATGAGACGGTGGAGGTGTCCGGGACCTCCACGGTGCCCACCTTCTCGGTGATCGGCACCGCGGTGAATATCCTCGACGACGATGACCGCGGCGTGACGGTATCGGATTCGAGCCTGACGGTGAAAGAGGGGAGCAGCGAGACCTACACGGTGGTGCTGGATTCGAGGCCGACCGGCGATGTGACGGTGACGCCGTCGAGAACGAGCGGGGACGCGGACGTGACGGTGAGCGGTGCGCTGACTTTTACGCCGGACAACTGGTCGAGCGCGCAGACGGTGACGGTGCGCGCGGCCGAGGACCTGGATGCGAACGACGACACGGCGGAGATTGGCCACACGGTCAGCGGCGGCGACTACGGATCGGAGACGGCGCAGACGGTGACGGTGACCGTGGACGACGACGAGTTCGCCTCGACGGGAGTACTGCTGTCGGCGAACATCAAGGAAGTCCTGGAGTCCGCCGGCGCCACTGCGATCACGGTGACGGTGGTGCTGAACGGCGGCTCGCGCTCAAGCGCCACGCCAGTGACGGTGAGCGTGGGCGGGGGCACGAGCACGGCGACTGCGGGCACCGACTTCGCCACGGTCAACGACTTCACGGTCACGATTGCCGCCGGCACCCTGTCGCAGGCCGCCGCCTTCACCCTGGATCCGACCGACGACGACGTGGACGAGGGCTATTTTGAGTCGGTGGCGGTGTCCGGTACCTCCACGGTGCCCACCTTCTCGGTGATCGGCACCGCGGTGAATATCCTCGACGACGATGATGCGCCGACAGTGACGCTGGTGCTGACGCCGGAGTCGATTGAGGAGTCGGACGACAGCGACACCTCCAACGTGCAGGAGAACCGGGCTGTGGTGACGGCGACGCTGAACCGGGCGTCGAGCGAGGCGACTAAGGTGACGGTGAGTGTGTTGCCGGACTCGCCGGCGGTGGCGGGGGACTACAGTCTGAGCGACAACAAGGAACTGACGATAGCGGCGGGGTTGAAGTCGAGCACCGGAACGGTGACAATCACTGCGGTGGACAACGTCCTTGACACGCCCGACAAAACGGTGTCGGTGAAGGGGTCGGCGACGAACGCGCTCGGGATCATCAACCCGGCCGACGCGGCCCTGACCATCGTGGACGACGACGAGTTCGCCTCGAGGGGATTACTGCTGTCGGCGAACATCAAGGAAGTCCTGGAGTCCGCCGGCGCCACCACGATCACGGTGACGGCGGCGCTGGATCAGGAATTGATGGCCGATCTTTCGGTGACCCTCACGGTGTCAGCCGGTACTGCCACCGAAACAGAGGATTTTGTGCCCATTGCTCCCCTAACAATAGAGATCGACGCAGGTAGAACGGAAGGTACGACGACATTCGTCTTGACTCCGGTAGACGATGCCATTGATGAGGACGATGAGACAGTGGTGATACAGGGGACTACAGCGAACGGGGGTGTGACGATTGAGCCGGAAGAGGGTCTTACCCTGACCATCATAGATGATGATAATCGTCGGGTCTTCGTGGCTCCCACCCAATTGTCTCTCCAGCGGAATGACTCGGACAAATACACTGTGGTTCTTGATTCCGAACCAACCGATATGGTGATGATCACCATATCGACGGTAAAATCGGATACTTCGATCACGTTTGAACCGGATTCCCTCATGTTTTCCACGCAGGACTGGATGAACCAGCAAGAAGTGACAGTCAGATCGAACTCAAAGTTAGAAACCGTCACGATCAAGAACGGTGTCCAAGGCGGAGGTTATGACGAAATTCGGGCAGATGACGTAGTGGTGAGCGTGATTGAGTCGGAAGCCGAATCGGCAGCGGAAAAACAATCTTTGACGATTACGGACCGGATGCTGTTGAACAGCGTTGTCGATGTTTTCGACAATCGACGGCGCACGTCATTCAGTCGTGACTCTGACAAGAGGCAGCGATCCCCGGCCGAGCGAGTCGAGGCGGTGCTTTACGAACTGGCAAAAATGGCCAGTGCAACCGGACACGAACACTCGTCCTATCGGGGATCATCAATGGGCCAAACAGATGCAGGAATAGGCATTGGCCAGAGTTGGGGCGAAGGAGAGGCTGACGGCTCAATGTCCGGCATACAATTCGATATAGGCGATGATTCCGGCGTACTGGTGACCAGTGGCGAACTGTTTTGGGAACAGTTATGGGGGCGTTCCTTTGAAATTCCGCTGAATTTGGCGGGTGAAGATGTGTCTCAATCGGAAGGCGGACCCGAGTGGACGCTTTGGGGTTCAGCCGACCTGCAAACGGCTAGCGGTACCCCCGAAGGTGGACGATATGACGGCGAGTTGCGGTCGGTGTATCTCGGAGTAGACCGGAATTTCGGCCAGGACTGGCTGGCCGGGGTGACTGTTTCACGGTCTACAGGGGATGTCGATTATTCATACAAGGCCGCAGACAACACTGTCGAAGGGCTTTTTTCGACAACATCCTTGAGCAGCGTGTATCCGTATATGCATGGTCGATTGTCGGAAAATCTGGAACTCTGGATGGTTGGCGGATTTGGCAGCGGCGATGTGGCAGCGACTCGTTACCGTCTGAATCGAGTGGAAACGGGAGATCTGAATATGGAACTGCTTGCAGGCGGATTTAGCCTTGACCTTGCCCAAATCGGCACCTTGCGATTGTCTCTGATCGGAGATGCCGGCTACACATCGTTGAAGGTCGAAAACAGTCAGGGAGATATAGCCGGATTGGAAGGCTCGATTAATAGGTATCGTGTGGGCATGGAGGGCGAGTACGATCTGCCTGCCGTACGGCCGTTCTGGCAATTGAGCGCACGCTCCGACGGTGGCGATGGGCAAACCGGCAGTGGACTTGATCTGGTAACAGGGGTGCGCTACGAGAGAGATCGTATCCGGTTCGATGCTCAGGGAAGATGGCTTCGGCTGCATTCCGCCTCAAATTATCGAGAATTCAGTGCAACGGCATCCTTGACGATTGTGCCGAAAGAAGATGGCACGGGACTGACAGTCCGATTCTCGCCGAGCTGGGGCGGAGCCGGGGGTGGAAGCTTCGGAAGCCTGTGGGAAACCATGCGATTGTGGAACGATCAATCCCCGACGACCGATCTGAATCGGTCGGTGGAGAATCATGCCGCACTGTCTTTCGAGGGTGAAATAGGCTACGGATTCCGACCGGCGCGAGGGATTTTGACTCCCAAGATTTACGTGTCGCAGGACAATACAGGGGAATACAGCAATTTGTTTGGAGTGGGTTACGTCTTATCGGGAGAATCTTTTCCCGGACAATTGGAGGCGCAACTACCAATCGGCCCAGGAGCCAATCGTTCTGGGCGGTTGATCGGGATACGGTACTACTATCAATTCTGAAGGAATCCGGATAATTAATGAGAGTCTTCTACGTGCCGCGTTTTCCCTCCAGTCTGTAATACGACATCTGCCGAACCTCGCCGGTTTTCGGGCATTTGCAGTGACTTCAAAGTGTTCATTTTTTAAGATCGATATTATAAACTGTGATAGTTGAATTAATCAGGAAATATATTGAATATATTTCGCATATATTCAATATATTACACTCTTTTTCGTCAGCAATCAAAATTTATTTGCAAATATAAAAAATATATTGTAAACTTTTCATTGTAGACATTTTACGGAACCTCGTAGGTCGGGTTCCCTGTGGAATACAACAGTTTCTATTACGTGAAGGGTAGCTCCCTGAGCTAGAGGCGAATACACGGGAACTTCTTTACCGTAAGATGTTTGCAAAGGCCCGGCACCCATTGCCGCAACACCGGGGAGAGAATCGAATGCACGGAAAGTGCCGGTTCTACCACCACCATCGACATCGATCTGGAGGGCTATAGCATAGATACGACGGAGGTGTGCGAGCACGGAATTTATGCAAAGCATGAAGGCGATGGAAATATCGAGATCAGCCTCGAACCATATATTGATCCCAATGATCTAACAATCACCACCAACAATATCTCCATTGCGGGAAAAACGCCCTCGGCATCTTCAGGCATCACACAGGCGACGGCGACATCACCGTGACACTGAAAATCTCGAAATCGATAAACTCTTATCCGTAGGTTTCTTCAACGAAGCTGGCATCTACGGTCAGCATATTGGCACGGGCGACATTTCCATCAACGCCGACACCGTCGATATCCAGACACAGAACCAATTTGGCTACGGTATTCATAATTTGCATAGAGGAAGCGGGGGGCGACCAAAATACCTACGTATTTGACTCGACGATTGCGACTATGGGTGATTATGCCAACGGTATCTTCAGCATAATCCAAGCAGGCGGAGCGGGCGGCAACATTTACGTTGAGTTTAAGAAAATTGATTCACAGAGCCGCCCCACCATCTACGCCAAAGGCCGTTCTGCCAACGGCATCAGGGTCATTAATCAGAGTGGCGGCGAGGGGGACCACCCAGCAAACGGTGCTGGGGCTTGGCGCGATGGCGCCGGCAGTGGTTACGGCAAAGTCTACATCGATACTTCAGATTCCGAAATCACAACATACGGTTTGAGCGGTCACGCTATCAGTGCGTATTCTGATGAAAATGAACAGTCGTTCTTATTGAAAATGAATGGTGATTCTGATTTAAGATGAACACTCATCACCAACGGTATTATTGCTCCAGGGGTCACCGCCCTGCAATATACCTCGGGGCTTCTACACATCAACCTCGAAAACGTCACAATCATGACAACGGCAGCAGAGCTCTATCAGGAATCCTACACCGATTCTCACGGCATCAGGGCCGACAAGGGAACAACTGGAACCGGCCACATTCTCGTCGAAATGACTGGTGACGAGATCACTACGCAGGGCAAGGAGTCGCACGGCATCCTCACTTATCAGACTGATAAGGTTGACGACTCGAGTGATGACATCGACGTAAGAACGACCAACACTGACATCACGACGCATGGGGAGTTTGCCATCGGCATCTACGCCCGACACGGTAGCGGAGACGGCTCGATGCGGGGCGTAGTCAATGGCGGCGAGATTCGTACCCATGGTGAGGACTCGAGCGCTATTCTATTCGGTAACTTCAGTAGAGATGCAATGACTGCTGTCGCAGATGTGGGAGAAGACGGTTACCGCAAGCACACGGCTACCGTGAACGGCCAGGTGTTCGGCGGTACGGGCGATGCGGCGGGCGTCTATCTCTGGGGCGGGGGCAAGGTTTTCATCGGACCGAATGGAACCCTAGGTGCCGATTCAGGCGTGGCCATTCGCGCGACGGGCGACACCGACAACCCCATGCCCAAACTCTATGTTGATATTAACCTGAACGGCCGTCAAGTAATGGATGTCATCGGTGACGACTACATCATCAACGACGGCGGCGAAACCACCCTTTTGATCAACGGCATAATGCTGCATGACGGTGCAACAGGCAATACTGGTTTTACAGCTGCCAACGGGATATGGGACGTCATGCTGAGAGACGATGGCCATACCGTGGATACCAGCACGGAGCAGTGGACCGTTTCTGCTAGATCCACAAGAATTGTTGCTGATCGGGACTTCTCGGCCGACGACTTCAACGAGGAAGAATCTACACACGTGCTTGAGGAAGTCTATGCATCTCGAGCAGTTCTTTATGAAATTCTGCCCGATTTTCTGCTTCAGCTGACAAGTCCATATTCTTTACCGTCTGACTCACACACCTAGGTTCGTTCATCAGGTGGAAGTGGGTCTTACTACCCCGAGCGTTCGACCATAGGTTCAAAGTATCGTTTAAACCACATTGCAGTCGATGCTAGTCGGAACGTGTCTCTGGGCGAGGAGATCAAAGGCTGGATCTCGGGGAGGTATGTGAGGGGTTCAGCAGATGTATCCTCACCTACAGGCGGCGGCATACTAGATGCTGAGGAAATCGGTGCCTCAATTGGGGCTCGCTGGCAGAATGCGAATAACTACTATGCGGCTGGGTGTTTCTCGCTGTCGGACTACAACATAGACATCTCTTCGGACACACATGGCCGGCTCAAGTCAGGGGTTGGCGGGAATGGCAACTTCCTAACCTTCGAAGCAGGCCGGCGAATTGCATTTGGCAAGACGGCGCACCTCACGCCTAGGGCGTGGCTGGCCCGCTCAGAGGTTTCTATGGATAAATTCACGGATGGTGTAGATTCTCGGGTTTCGTTTTCTGATTCCGAACGTTTGACAGGCGGAGTCGGAATGATGGCTGAGACCACGCGCACTTGGGGGGACATAGAGCTTTCACTGCAAGGCTCACTGGGCATCGAACGGATATTCAGGGGTGCGCAGACCCGTCTCCCATATATCTGGAGAGGATCTCAGAATGAAGTCCGCAAAAGACAGTGCTATTCTGGCTATAAGTGGTGTTTACCATCGGGGCTCTTACTCGCTGAGTGCAGCGATATCGGCACAGGAGGGTTCGAATTCTGACGGCAAAGACTATTCCGGCTCCCTGAATTGGGAAATGCGCTTCTAAAACGGACTCCATAGTGATAAACCCCATCGTGAATAACCAAGGGTCTTGATACCGTTCTAATTAACTGATCTTGAGGTATGTCCTGCCCTTAACTTGACGGGTTTTGATGTGAGTTCGCTTCTCTGTTTTCCAGGGGTGCTGTCAGGCATCAATTAAAGGCGTTGAGCGGAACTTCTGTCAAGACCTCGGCCAGTGAAATAGCTGCCTCGGCCGCAACCTTGCCCAGATCCTTGGAATCGTTCGAGATATTGCAGATTTCCAGATATTCCCTTTTGCCTGGCGGCTTTTCCCTTCCACCGTCGCCGACGGAGGCGACAGTATCGACAGTGGTCTCAACGTTGCCCACTGATAAAATTAATACAGACCAACGGACCTTCACGAAGTGAAAGCATGATCAGATGACCTTTCAACTGCGGTACCTCAATAAGATCGTGAACAAAACGGCGGTGGTGAAATAGGGAGGAAACAATGAACATTCCGGGACGATTGGCCTGGTCGCTTTTCCAGGCACCGGTCAAGGGGATGTTGGGCGAGACAGCAGTGAAGGCAGTAACGGGATTGGCTCTGCCGTCGACGGTATACCGGCGGTATCACGATGTAACGCTACCCACGGTGAATGGCACCACGCAGATCGACTACGTGTTCGTGTCGGTGTTCGGGGTATTTGTGGCGGAAACGAAAAAAATGTGAGGGTGGATTTTCGGCCGCGAGCACAATAGGGAATGAACCCAGGTGTTTTCAGGTGGGAAGAGACAAAAGTTCCAGCACCCGCTTCGTCAGAACTAGGGGCATGTAAGGGCGATGGAGGATGCTCTGGCAGGAATCGGGTTGCCGAGACGGACGGTGAAATCGGTTGACGTGTTCGTGGGTGTTGCCACCGCTGCGAGGATCTGGAACTTGTTGGAACTGATGCCGTAAACCGTCGATCAACAGATTGACCATGAGATTCATGGTCTCTAGTTATATCAAATTTGCCTTCGTTCTACAAGTCCTATATAATCAATAACTTATGGTGAATTATCAAATCAATGACAGGTATCTATCGCCATAATTAGAATCGCTGTCGAATTATTCCCAAATCCGAAATTAGAGAATGAATTCGCTTAACATCAGCAAGATTTTAGCGAATTTACTGGATTTTACAGCTCCGATTATCGAAGACAGGAGCAACACGAAGAATTTGTCTGGATTTGCAGGAGATTGCCAACCTGATGCATTGTCCGCTGGCATTTTCGCCACTGTGCAAAGGTGCGCAACCCTTCCGGAGTCGGAATGGATTCAAGCTCGGTTCGAAAAAGCGCCACCCGAGGCGCTCAGCTCATAACAGCAGCGGAAAGCCTCGAATATGATCCAGCGCTTCATCCATCACCTTGCGGTGGCAGGCATTGACTTTCACTGTCCATTGCCGGGCATGGCGTACGATCAGTGCGGCGACATCATACAGACGCAAACGCACTGTAGGAGCACGGGCAGTTGACAACGAATGCGGCAATACCATCCGCATCAAGGCAAACAGGTTATAGGCCATTGAGCTTAACATCAGCCATGCTGCATTGGCATGAAAGTCCCCACAGGGCAATCTGGCGGCGGCGAAATCACTGCGAAGCTCCTTGATTCTGTTTTCGCTCGACTCGCCACGCTGGTTATAAAAATGCACCACCTCGGGGTCTGATAACTCATCCTTGTTGGTTGCAATCGCACGATAAATGTTGCGACCCCGTACCCCTGTTTCAGCATCGCTGTTGATCAAAATGTCCAACTGTGAGTTGTCATCATCATCAATGTGCTTTCTTTGCACAATCAGCGTAAACGCTTCTGTTTTTGTCATCACATGCAACGTGCGACAAACCTGTTCTGTGTCCGATTCACTGCCATCACGATATACCAATGGGCGCCATTCGCAATCTTTGATTTCAGAGATGGTTTCTTTGACCGCACTATCCATCTTGGCACGGATCGCAAAACCCATGCCACTGTCCATCGCATAGTTGATCACCGCGGCTTGATAGCCGGCAGCATCAATGCGAACATCCGATACCGACACACCCTCCGGCAATGCCGACTCACAGCGCTGGATGAACTGTAAATTCTCTTTGTTCGGAGATTCATTGCCTTCTCGAAACTCTACTGCCACCACTTGGTCGGTTTCAGCGATGTGCCCGACCATCGGCGTGTAGCCACGGTGCTTTTTATACGTGTACCGAGCTGCACGCTTGTTCGATTCGATCACCGTAGCATCTATGTCCAAGGTAATCTGCGTTCGGTTGTAAAGCCCTGCTGCAAGAATTGTTTTGTTGAGATTGACCAATCCCTGCATCGCCTGATCACTGCGCCCGGCGCGCCGCAACCAATTGCCCAGTGTCTTGGCCCCAGGCAACTTCCCGCAGCCCAATAGCTTCATCAAAGGCTTTTCTTTTTGCAAATGGCTTACGTCGTCAAGACATTTGCCGCCTTCATGAAACAGCAACATGAAAATATTGAACATCGCGCCTTGACGGTAGCCGCGGTTGCTGCCCGCTACAGGCAATTGCCGATCCGCCAATTGTTCCAGACCAAGACGCTGCATTAGCTGTGCAACGACGATCAAACCGGCGCGGGAGGTTAAAATACGTTTGCTGATTCCAATTTTATGGGGTAAAATCGACATGAGCCTTGTACCTCTGAGATATTTTTGGGCTTCACCCATTGGGTGAAATTCGATTGTTTATGAAAGCCTTATTGTACAAGGCTTTTCTATTGATCTCAGATTTCTAATTGCGGATTAGGGTTATTGACCAGAAATTGTCGTAGTTGATTCTGTGCTATAATTTCATCGCGCTAAACGTAGATACTATGGTAGGCATATGATGGTCGACTGACCTACTGGAGCTGCCGTAACGAGAATAGTTCGTCAGAATTGGCGGAATTGGGAAGCCTCGCTTATGCGAGGTTTTTAGTTCGTTGCTCCGAATGATTTCAGGAGACGAATTTAGGCAAGAGACGCAAGAAATTGAAATTAGGCAATGTTGGGGACAATGGAAGGGGCGACAACGACAGAAAGCTTGTACGGATTGCTGGATGCCAGCATCGACAGTTATGGATATGAACTGGTGCATCTTGAACTGGTTGGGCGAGAAAAATCCCGCGTGCTGCGCTTGTACATTGATGCGCCGGGAGGTGTGACTTTGGATGATTGTGCATTCGTAAGCGGGCAGATTAGCCGCCTGCTGGATGTCGAAGACCCATTACCAGGTAAATACACTTTGGAGGTTTCGTCACCTGGAATTGAAAGACCGCTTGCTAAGCGCGAACACTTTGAGAACGTCGTCGGTGAACGTATCGACGTGTCAACCATGATCCAATGCGACGGTCGAAGAAATTTTTTGGGCAAACTGATGAAAGTCGAAGGGAATTCGATCGTGCTAGATGTCGATGGTATGTCCTTCGCAATTGAATTCAATAATGTTCGTCGAGCGCGGCTAAAGCCGAATCTCGATGAATTGAAGTAATGGAGGGCATGCGAAGTGAACCTTAATCACATACCTCAGATAGTACAGGCGCTGTCGGATGAGAGAAATCTCGATCCAGGTGTGATATTTGAGGCGCTGGAACTCGCCTTGGCCGCCGCTGCCAAGAAACACAATCTACTCGACATCGACGCTAGAGTTGCCATTGACAAAGAAACCGGTGATTTTGAAACATTTCGGCGCTGGGAAGTTGTGAGCGACGACGAGGAAATTGAATTTCCAGATCGGCAGTTGTCTTTGACAGAAGCGCGAGAGCAACACCCCGAAATAGGCATTGGGGAATTTGTTGAAGAATACATTCCGTCGAAAGCTGTAGGCAGAATTTCAGCGCAAGCGGCCCGTCAGGTTGTCATGCAGAAAGTCCGTGAAGCGGAGCGTGAAAGAGTTCTGTCTGTGTACAGCCCACTAATCGGGTCCATGGTATTCGGGGTGGTACGTCGGATTGACCGCGGCGACGCAATCGTTGACATTGACAGTATCGAAGCCTTGTTGCCTCGCAGCTCTGGATTCGCAAAGGACGGATTGCGCCAAGGTGACAGAATCCGGGCGATCTTAAAAGAAGTGAGAACCGAGTCTCGCGGACCCCAACTGATCCTGGACCGCACGTGTCCAGAACTTCTGGTCGAGTTGTTCAAACTTGAAGTTCCAGAGACCAGAGAAGGTTTGGTGGAAATTCGAAACGCAGCACGAGACCCAGGATTGAGAGCCAAGATAGCGGTACATTCAGATGACCCCAAAATTGACCCGATCGGTGCCTGCGTAGGCGTTCGAGGGGCACGCGTACAGAGTGTATCCAACGAAATCGCTGGGGAACGCGTAGATATTGTCCAATGGTCTCAAAATGCAGTTCAGTTCGTTATCAATGCACTGGCGCCAGCTGAGGTCGAATCGATCATTATCGAAAGCCAGTTCCAGAGCATGGACGTGGTAGTAGCGGATTCACAGTTGTCGCAAGCAATTGGACGTGGCGGGCAAAATGTAAGACTTGCTTCGCAACTGACTGGTTGGAATCTCAATATTCTGACAAAAGCCGAAGCCGAGTTGAAAGCCGCGGATGAAGCTGTGGTCGTGCGAACGAAATTGATGGAAATTTTGGATGTGGATGAAGACGTGGCGACGATACTGGTTCAGAATGGCTATCAGACTATGTTGGATATTGCGTATGCAGATACAAATGCTCTCACTAAGATCGAACAGTTTGATGCTGGTCTGGTGGAAGCGATTCAAAGCAGAGCTACGGATGCCATGATCAAACAGGAAATGGGTAGCTTAATCGAAGCGCAGGAAAATGTACCAGATGAGACTCTGTATGAAGTTGAAGGAATGGATCCAGAGACTGCAGTCGTTCTGGCAGCACATGGTATTCGTACTATGGAAGAACTTGGAGACTGTGCGACATTCGACTTGATTGAAATTCCAGGAATGGGCGAGGAACGTGCCAAGGAACTTATTATGAGTGCCAGGGCGCCGATGTTGGCAATGCTGGAGCAGCAGCAGTCTGGGGAATAGAAATCATGGCAAATGTAGTTAAAGAGCTTGCAGAACGGTATAACACTTCAATCACAATGTTGATTGAAACGCTTGAGCAGGCAGGGATATCGGGTAAGACTGAGGATTCAGAAGTAACCTCAGAAGAAAGAGGTATATTTTTGCGGGAATTACTGAAAGGGCGTGTGCAAACAACCCAGCAAGGTACAAAGCAGACTCTTCCGGCAACCGGAAAATCAGGGGACAAACGTGAAATCACCGTACAGTTGAAGCAGGCACAACAAGTTGCTCCTCGACCTGTGGCAGGAATCTTGCCCCCCGTGCTAGAAATTGCCGAACCGGAGGTGGAGGCAGAGGCTGATACGGAGCGACTGGAAGAAGCCGAAATTGAGGTTTCCCCTGAAGATGTTGCTGTGGATGAACAAACAGCCGAACCCGAAAAAGATGCGGAAGTCGAAGCGACGGCGCAACCGGAGGTGCAGCCGGCAGTGGTTGATCAAATTGAAGGCGAGACTGAAAAGCAGTCTGAGCCCGTAGCCGTAGAAGTAAAAAAGACATCACCGCCGCCGAAGAGACCGAAGCCAAAGCGAAAATCCGCTAGAAGTACGGAAATCAAGGAACGTGAACAGCTGCATGTTGTCCGTGGCAGCGGCAAGCTGCGAAAGGAACGTGAAAGAAGAACTAAGTCTCCAATTCCTGAAGAAAGTCATCATAAACATGGGTTTAAGGCGCCTCAAGCACCAGTGGTGATTGACGTGGCCATTTCTGACTCCAACTCTATTGGAGACCTTGCACGCGCGATGTCTGTAAAAGCGAGCGGGCTGATCAAGAAACTGTTTGAAGTCGGCCAAATCGTTACGATCAATGATTCAATTGACAAGGATGTTGCCTACTATCTTGTAGAAGAGATGGGACATGTTCCAGTAGAAGCTGCAAAGCAGGATCTGGAAGCCAGTCTCGTCAATCTGGAAACTGATAAGCGTGAGCAGATTCCACGCCCTCCGGTCGTCGCCGTAATGGGCCATGTCGACCACGGCAAGACAACCTTGCTGGATTGCATCCGTTCCACCAAAGTAGCCGCAAGTGAGAAAGGCGGGATTACTCAGCACATCGGTGCTTACATGGTAGAGACTTCGAAAGGGAAAATTACGTTTTTCGATACACCTGGCCATGAAGCCTTTGCGGCAATGCGGGTGCGCGGCGCGAAAGCGACTGACATCGTAATTCTGGTTGTTGCCGCTGATGACGGCGTAAAGCCGCAAACCATTGAAGCAATCAATCATGCCCGCAACGCAGATGTTCCGATTATTGTTGCAATCAACAAAATTGACAAACCCAAATCCGACCCAAGTCGAGTTTTACGGGAGTTGACTGAACATAGCATTGTGGTCGAAGAACTTGGAGGAGACGTACTGGTAGTACAGGTTTCGGCACTCAAACAAACCGGAGTTGAAACCTTGCTGGAGAGTGTGGAATTGCAAGCTGAGCTACTCGACTTGCAGGCACCTGTCGAGGGACTTGCCAGTGGCGTGGTCATTGAAGCTCGTGTTGATAAGGGCAGAGGTGTTGTTGTTACTGTTCTAGTTCAGAAAGGCACGCTTCAGGTCAAGGACTTTGTCGTCGCTGGGATTCAGAGAGGAAAAGTTCGAGAACTAACTGACTATCGGAGCGGCCGTGTGAAAAAAGCCACCCCGTCCATGCCTGTGGAAATTGTGGGATTTCAAGAAGTCCCAGTAGTTGGTGATGACTTTGTATGTGTTCCAGATGACAAAACGGCTCAGCAATTGGCTGACTTTCGTCTCAACAAAGTGAAGAAAACATCTGGGCTCAGACCAAATGAAATTGCATTCGGCGGGTCGGATGAACCCAAAGTTGTCAATGTGCTGATCAAGGCGGATGTCCGCGGGTCAGCAGAAGCCTTATCGAATTCAATCAAGAACCTTTCAAATGAAGAAGTAGAAGTGAAAGTGATTCATGACATGGTTGGCGGCATTAGCCAGTCGGACGTCAATCTGGCACTCGCCGCAGACGCATTGATTATCGCTTTCAACGTTAGAGCCGAATCCACTGCGCGGAACGCAATTGATGAGCACAAAATCAAAGTAATCTATAGCGGCGTCATCTACGATGCAATTGATGCAGTTAGAGAAGTAATCGCCAGCAAAGTAGAACCGAAAGTAGTGGAAGAAGTAGTCGCACGTGTTGAAGTGCGAGAAGTGTTCAAGCTCACAAAAGTGGGTACTATCGCAGGCTGCTATGTGCAGGACGGCGCGGTTCGTAGCAACCTCGCGGTTCGTGTTCTGAGAAACAATATAATGATCCACAACGGCGTAATCGATTCCCTTCGAAGATTCAAGAACAATGTTTCCGAAGTCAAGGCTGGGCTGGAGTGTGGAATTCAAGTACGGAATTACCACGATCTGAGCATTGAGGATCATTTAGAGGTCTATCAGTCGCGAGAAATTTAGCCGCCCTGGTTCAACCATACCTGGTCGTTTCGAATTTCATAACCTTCCCATGCTAAACAATCCGACAATGACTGACTATAGTGACATTCAAAGTGATGTTGGAGTCGACCGAACAAAAAAAATTGGATCGGTCCTGCATCGGGAGCTGAGCTTGATTCTACAGAGCAAGATTGCTGACCCACGTATCGGAAATATCACCATAACCGAAGTCATTGTCTCGAGAAATTTGAAGCATGCAAAGGTTTTTGTGACGGGCGTTGAAACAAGCGAATCTTTGCAGGCAACATTGTCCAATCTAAATCGAGCGATACCGTATATTCGACGCCAATTAAGTGAGCAGGTCGTTTTAAAATTCACACCCAGCATTCAATTTTTAGCAGACGAGCTGCCTGCGCGAGGAAACAGGGTTTTGAATTTGATTAATCAAGTTACAAGTTCCAAGTCAGAAAAGCTGTGAATACAAAACCATCAAAAAATTCTGCCTCAGTATCGGGGGTTTTGCTTCTGGACAAGCCTGGAGAGATATCGTCAAATTCGGCTCTTCGAAGGGTAAAGGCATTGCTGGGTACGCGCAAAGCGGGTCATACCGGAAATTTGGATCCAATTGCTACCGGTTTGCTGCCGGTTTGTCTGGGAGAAGCGACCAAAGTCGCAGGTTTTTTTCTGGATGCCGATAAGCGTTACAGAACACGTATCAAATTGGGTGAGTCGACGGATACTGGTGATCGGGAAGGTGAAATTCTCTTGAAAAGACCAGTCACAGTGTCTGCCCGAAAGATTCGAAGGACATTAGATAGTTTTATCGGTGAGCACAGCCAGGTGCCGCCGATGTATTCTGCAGTCAAAATCAAGGGAGAACCCCTGTACAAATACGCTCGGCAGGGTATCGAGGTAGAACGCAAACCACGACAAGTCACAGTTTACGAAATTGAACTGGTGCAATATTCGGGTGAATACATTGATATTGAACTGAGCTGTTCTCGAGGGTTTTATGTCCGCGTACTTGCACACGAGATTGGTGAAATACTCGATTGCGGTGCACACGTCGAGTCATTAAGAAGATTGAGCGTGGGACACCTGAAGATTGACGACAGTCATACTTTGGATGATATCGAACGAATTTCATCAATTGAGGATCGACTTAATCTCTTGATTCCTGGTGATCAGACGCTGACGCATCTGCCAAAGATTGATCTTTCGTTTGATGCCGCCTACTACCTTTGCCGCGGTCAGACGGTGCGCGCAGGAAATCTGCCGGCAGAGGGCATGGTGAGATTGTATGAAAATACCGTCGGGTTCTTGGGAATCGGCACTTCTTTGGGTGATGGAAGAGTAGCGCCGAAAAGACTTTTTCATACTTCCAGTTTGAATGTCTAGTATGATACTCACGCCACCACTTATTAGATGATTTTTAATGGTCCGCAAACAAAGGAACAAAATTGTGTTTGCGGATATTTTTTGATTAGGATTGAGAAAGGAAAAATGGCTTTATCTGTTGCTGAAAAGACAAATATAGTCGGCGATTACAGCCGAAACGACAAAGATACGGGTTCACCGGAAGTACAGGTTGCGCTCCTGACGGAAAGAATTCGTGGATTGACAGAACACTTCAAGGAACACAAGCATGATCACCACTCCCGTCAGGGGTTGCTACGTATGGTCAACCGCCGGCGTAAACTACTGGATTATCTGAAATTAGAGGATCCGGAGCGGTATCGCGAATTAATTGCAAAATTAGGATTGAGGAAATAAAAAAGTGGGTAATTTACAGGAGAAACTTAAATGAGCGAATTTACAGAAACCAAATTTCAGTATGGCGCTCATGAAGTGCGTCTGGAAACCGGACGTATTGCAAGACAAGCAACTGGTGCAGTTTTAGCGAGTATGGGAGACACTTCAGTTCTAGTTACAGTGGTAGCTGAAACCGAACCGAAAAATTTCAATTTTCTCCCACTAACAGTGGAGTATGAAGAAAGAACTTACGCCGCCGGAAGAATTCCCGGCGGTTTTTTTAAGCGTGAAGGACGTCCTTCCGAAAAAGCAGTGCTGACTTGCCGATTAATTGATCGGCCTTTGCGTCCATTGTTTCCAAAAGGATTTTGTTACGAAATTCAAATCATTGCGACTATCATGTCCGTCGACCCAAACATCGACCCGGACGTGATTGCCTTGCTTGGGGCGTCTGCAGCTGTCAAGATATCAGGGATTCCCTTTAATGGCACGTTGGCTGGTACCCGAGTCGGATTCATCAACGATGAATACGTTCTCAATCCATCGACAGACTTGTTACAGAGTGAATCGCGACTTGATCTGGTGGTCGCCGGGACACGGGATGCAGTTCTGATGGTTGAATCTGAAGCAAATAATCTGTCTGAAGATCAGATGCTGGGTGCAGTTATGTTTGGACATCAGCAAATGCAAAAAGCAATTGATGCAATTTCTGATCTGGCGGAACAAGCTGGAAAGCCGAAGTGGGATTGGCAGCCTGAATCATCAGATAGTGAAATCGTTCAACGAATCGATTCAGCTGCACATGGAAAACTTGAGGAAGCTTATCAGATTGCGGATAAATCAAAGCGTCAAGATCAGCTTGCAGCGATTCGCGCTGAGGTTAGTGAACAGTTGATGGATGAGAACGATGAAGATGACGGTATTTCTACCGTTATCAAAGATGAACTGAAAAACCTGGAAGCAAAGATTGTTCGAGGAAGGATTCTTGAAGGCCAACCTAGAATTGATGGACGCGATACGAAAACTGTCCGCCCCATTGATATTCGAACTCGGGTTTTTCCACGTACCCACGGTTCAGCCGCATTCACGCGTGGTGAAACTCAGGCACTCGTGATTACTACGCTCGGTACCGAGCGTGATGCTCAGATTATTGACGCGCTCGAGGGCGAACATCGCGACCCATTTTTATTGCACTACAATTTCCCGCCTTTCAGTGTCGGCGAAACCGGTAGAGTAGGGTCTCCTAAACGTAGGGAAATTGGCCACGGTCGACTGGCAAAACGGGCGATTGCAGCAGTCTTGCCTGAACGTGAAGATTGTCCATATGTAATTCGAGTTGTTTCCGAAATCACGGAATCCAATGGCTCAAGTTCCATGGCTACAGTCTGTGGCACCAGTCTCTCACTCATGGATGCTGGAGTGAAAATTTCTGCACCTGTATCTGGAGTCGCCATGGGGCTGATAAAAGAAGGAGATCAGTTCAAGGTTTTGACAGACATTCTCGGGGATGAAGATCACCTTGGAGACATGGATTTCAAAGTAGCCGGTACTGAAAGCGGAATCACTGCTCTGCAGATGGACATCAAAATAGACGGAATTACGGAAGATATCATGCGTCAGGCACTCGACCAGGCGAAAGAAGCGAGACTTCATATCCTGAATGAGATGGCCAAAGTATTGTCGGCACCTCGTGATGACATGTCGGAGTTTGCACCACGTATCATCACCATGAAAATCAATCCGAACAAGATTCGGGATGTTATCGGCAAAGGTGGTGCAACGATTCGGGCATTATCCGAAGAAACGGGTGCTACGATTGATGTTTCCGACGATGGTGTGATCAATATTGCATCGGTTGACAAATCAGGTGGAGAATCAGCAAGAGAGCGCATCAAGCAAATCACCTCTGATGTTGAAGTCGGCACGATTTATCAGGGAACGGTGGTAAAACTGATGGATTTTGGTGCGTTTGTGAATGTTCTTCCCGGACGTGATGGGCTGGTTCATATCTCGCAAATTTCACGCGAGCGAGTGAACCAAGTTTCTGATGTGTTGCGTGAGGGCGATGTCGTCAAGGTCAAGGTGTTGGAAGTCGACAAGCAAGGAAGAATTCGACTCAGCATGAAAGCAATCGAAGTGGCTGCCTAATTTCAAATAGTTCGCTGGAACGAGAGCGGATGAAGGTGCTGGTACAACGTGTGCAGAGTGCCTCCGTGATCGTATCCGGCGAGACTATCAGTGAAATTGGCTTTGGCTTGCTGCTTTTTGTCGGCTTTACGGAAGACGACAGAGAAGCAGTGGTTCATGGACTCGCTGAAAAAGTTGTCAACCTGAGAATTTTTCCGGATACTGAAAATCGACTTCAGCATTCAGTGATTGAAGTTGACGGGCAGGTCTTGGCGGTTCCGCAATTTACCCTGTATGCAAATACCAATCGCGGGCGCAGGCCGGATTTTACGCAGGCAATGGAACCAGAAACTGCAAGCAGACTGTTCGGTCAATTTGTTGGCGCAGTGGCAGAGAAAATCGCAAAGCCGGTTGCTCAAGGACAGTTTGGCGCAGACATGAAGGTTGCGCTGATCAATGATGGCCCATTTACAATCATGTTGAGCCGCGAATCCAGTTAGATTAGTCACTAGGGATCCACAAACTTTTGGGATTCTACGCGCTTTCTTCTGTTTTAGGTTACGCAAGAATATAAATTTTCGTTAATTGCCCGACACTAGTGGTTTGGAACAACAAGCACAATGGCTTTCGTAAGCAAAGGTTAACGAGAGATACTTCAATCCACAGTGGGGTGCGGTGAGTTGACCATCGTTCTCACCCACGAATCCCGCTAGTTACACTCTGGATAGTTCGAATTCTCGAAGATGATTGGGGAGCCTCGGACATCTTCCTGAATGCGATTGTCTGAAAATGCTATTTTTCCGCCAACGATCGTCCATAGCGGCCAGCCGGTTAGTGGTTTTCCTCGGAAAGGACTCCATCGAACTTTTGTAAACATCTCGTCATCCACGACTTCTCGATAATTATCCATGTCGGCAATGGCGATATCAGCATAATACCCTTCCTCAAGTTTGCCTTTGCCAACTATGTCATAGGCTTGCACTGGCCCCCAACACAGCCACTTCAGAATTTGCGCGAGCGTACATTTGCCCGCTTTCCATGCTGTCAGCATCAGAGGCAATGATGTCTCCACACCGGGCATTCCAGAAGGCGATTCAGGGTAAGGTCGGCGTTTCTCCTGTTTTGTGTGAGGTGCATGATCGGTTGCAATAAAGTCGATAGTGCCATCGTGCAATCCATCCCATAGTGCCTGCTGATCATGTTTTGTTCGGACCGGCGGGTTCATCTGAACGAAGCTGCCCATACGATCATAGTCATCTTCAGTTAGAAACAGGTGATTGGGAGTGCACTCTACAGTTATGTATTCAGTCTTGTGTACTCTGAGATAGTCGACTTCCTGTGCTGAGGTAAGATGAAGAATGTGTAATCGCCGTTGAAAATTTCTGGAAAGTTCAGTCGCTCTTTGCGTTGCAATCAGGGCGCATAAATCATCTCGAATTCGAGTATGAATGCGAAGGTCAGTGCTAGTTTCACCTTCTCTCAATAGCTTCCGATTGCGTTCACGAAGTCGTTCTTCGTCTTCAGCGTGAACTGCAATCAAACGCGTTCCCTTGGCAAATATTTTTTGTAAATCTTCTTCTTTGTGAACTAGTAGACTTCCAGTGCTGGAACCCATGAAAATCTTGATTCCACAGACCGGATTTGCGGAATTTATTTCATGCAAGTTATCCGGCGTTGCACCGATAAAAAATCCGTAGTTAGCGACGGAACAGTCCGCAGCGCGAGCGAGTTTGTTATTCAGTTCCTGCTGGTTTACTGTAGGCGGATTTGTATTTGGCATTTCGAGAAAACTCGTTACGCCTCCTCGAACTGCCGCACGTGAGCCGCTTGCGATATCCTCCTTGTGAGTATTGCCCGGATCGCGGAAGTGAACCTGTGCGTCTACGACTCCGGGAAGCACCAAATTTCCGCTAGCACGAATTTCGCGGGAGGTGCTTTTGTCGATTGAAGAGTCGATTCGCTCAATACGACCGTTCTTGCATGCAACGTCACATTCTTTTGTGGTGCCGTCCTGGCTTGCAACCAGTCCATCACGAATGATAAGATCAAAGTCAGCCAAAATCGAATTCTATGGTTGGTGAAGAGAGTTGAAAGAAAAGCTTAATGACGATGCTTCTGTCGGCATGTAAGACATCAACCCAATTCCAGGGGATTTTGAGTTTTTCACAGCTATATGGAAATTGGCTTCGGATACTTGCAGGCTGATTTTCTGCCCGGTAGTTTAGGTCAGTGCATTCTGCGTTCTTTCATTTCGTCCAGCGTTTTGCAATCCAGGCATAAGGTGGCGGTTGGTCGGGCTTCCAGTCGTCCAAGGCCAATTTCGATTCCGCAGCTTTCGCAAAAGCCATAACCGCCCATCTCGAGACGAGCAATGGATTCTTCAATTTTACGAATTAACCTTCGTTCTCGGTCTCGGTTGCGAAGTTCAATAGACATGTCGGTTTCCTGGCTTGCCCGATCAGTTGGGTCTGGATGATTGATGGTTTCGTCCTGCAGATTGATTACTGTGCGAGAGGTTTCATCAAGCAAATCCTGCCGCCATGTCGTCAGAATGTTCATGAAGTGTTCCCGCTGTCTCTCATTCATGTATGCCTCATTCTTCTTTGGGCGATATGAATCAAATTTTAGAGATTGCGGAATTGGATCAATGTTTGCTGAATCAATAGTCATTGTGGTAAAATAGTCCTAATAGAAAGCTTCCCTTTTATCTTTTGGATTGCAAGCTTGAAAGTCGGCTTATATAGCACATTAGCCACAAAATTTCAACGGAAAATTGGCAATCGCCAATCGTCCCAGGCCAAATTCACTCCTCATTTCGCGAGAACTCAATATGCTGAAACTGCGTTATTCGTCTACCTCACCTTTTGTTCGAAAAGTATCTGTAACCGTGATTGAATGTGGTCTCGAACATCAGGTGGAAAACCAACCTACCAATCCATGGGCATCCGATACCGACCTTCCATCAACAAATCCTCTTGGTAAAGTACCGGCGTTAGCGATTGAAGACGGCCAGTCACTGTTTGATTCTCCAGTAATCTGCGAATATCTGGATAGTTTGAATAGCACGCGGAGATTGTATCCTTCCGATGGCAAGGAACGATGGATTGCTCTTCGACAGCAGGCACTTGGTGATGGAATTATGGATGCAGCGGTAGGCCGAATCCTGGAAAGCCGAAGACCCTTGGAACAACAATCAAAATCGGTTTCAGATCGATTTCAGGCAGCAGTGGAGCGAACTCTCAATACTCTGGAAAGTCAGGCGGATGAGCTCTCGAATGGATTTACGATTGGTCAAATTACTTTAGTGTGTGCGTTGGAATACCTTGATTTCCGATTTTCAGCGGAGAATTGGCGCGACGGGCGTCCTAAATTAGCAAACTGGCACGAGTCTGTGGCCTCGCGCCCATCCGTGCAACAGACCGTTCCGCACGATTAGATACAGATTGAGTGCGAAACAGATTTCGTTTCGCGCAGGTGAACAATGGCATTCTAAGTGTCGGAAGACATTTAGAGGTTGGTGTAATCATTTTTAGGACGTAGAATCCATTGCAGCTCAAGAGAATCAAAATAGCCGGTTTCAAATCATTTGCTGATCCGGTAACCATTCATGTGCCTAGATCATTGTCAGGCATTGTTGGCCCTAACGGGTCAGGAAAATCCAACATAATCGATGCGATGCGATGGGTGTCGGGAGAGTCTTCCGCCAAAAGTCTGCGCGGTGACACGCTGGATGACGTCATTTTCAACGGTTCGGCTCAACGCAAGCCAGCGGGTCGAGCAAGCGTAGAACTGCTGTTCGACAACACCCTGAGTCGTTGCCCTGGCCAATGGTCGAAATATGCGGAAATATCCATTCGCCGAACGGCGACTCGGGATGGAATTTCTGAGTATTTTATTAACGGTACCCGCACCCGCCGCCGTGATGTGCGTGAATTGTTTCTCGGAACAGGATTCGGTCCAAGATCGTACTCCATAATCGAGCAAGGAATGATTAGCCGGATCGTAGAAGCAAAACCAGAGGAACTCAGCTCGTACATCGAAGAAGCTTCCGGGGTTTCAAGATTTCGCGAAAAACGCCACGAAACGCTGCTTAAGTTGAATAGGACACAGGATAACCTTGAACGCTTGGATGACATGCGTGCCGAGGTGGCCCAGCGTATTCGTCAGTTGAAGTATCAGGCTGATCAGGCTCGCCGATACAGCAAACTGAAAGAAAGAGCGGACGCTCTGCGGGCGCAGCTGTTAGCTGTGGAATGGGGACATCTGAGAGAGCGAATTGCCTCAATTGAAACTGGCATGCTTGGGCTTGATGTTGAAAAGCAGAAGAGACTATCACTCGTCAGGTCTGCTGAAGCAGACCTGGAAAGCGCTCGAAAGGGTCAACTGGAACTGCAAACGAAAGTAAACCAGTTACAGATGGAACACTATCGTGTCAATGCCGAAATCTCCAACCTCGACCGACAGATCAAGGAAAGCCGCGAGGCGATGGAGAACACCCGACACAATCTCGAAATCAGGAACGAAGAGATATCTCAGATGGAAGAATCGATTCTTGATTTGCAGCAAAAAGAGAATTCTTCGTCCGTAGAATTTGACAGGCTCCGAACTCTAATTCATGAAGCTTCGGACAACTTAAAGCAGAAGCAAGAGTTACTGGTGAAGTCGGAACAGGAACTGGAAGCCTCTCAGAACAACTTGGAACAGATTGATCAGCAGGTTGTCGACGCAATTCGACGAAGAGAAGCAGCATTGGCTGGTCTTGAAGAGTCTCAACGCAGAAAGTCGGTTGCAGACAGTACCATTGCAGAGTTCGAGTTGGAACTGCAGCAGATCGAATCTACAATTGAGATTGATTTAACCGAGCCGTTACAGTTGCGAATTGCGGAGCTTTTCGAAGTTACTGAGAAACTGAAGAGCGAGATTGAACAAGCTGAATCCTCGCTTTCAGGCAAACGAATTCAAGGCGATCAATTTGTCGAAGAATTAGAGCGAATGCGGGACGATGCACAGGAAGCACAAGTAAAGCTGAAAACTTTGGAACGCAGTCTGTCTGAATTTGATGAAAGCGAAGCTGCAATGCAGTGGATGATGGATATGGGATCGGCAAATGGACACCGAATTTCTACAAAGGTGAGCGTGCAAGAAGGTTGGGAGCGAGCGATTGATCGAGTATTGGGAGACAAGCTGTCCGCAGTTGTGGTAGAAAACATCGAGCAAGTCGTTTCCAGAATCAACGGTGATTCTTTTCCTTCCCGGATGTATTTTGTTGACGGAAGCCAGCTATCCGGCGGTTTGAAGGACAAGCCATCAGTACTGGCAAATTTTGTGAATAGCGAGGGTGAGGTAGTCGAAAGTATGCTTGCCGGAGCTTATGCAGCGAATTCTCTGGCTGAAGCTCTTTCAATGCGACTGAATTTGAGTGAAAACGAGTGTGTTGTCACCGCTGAAGGTGCGATGCTGGGACCGAACTGGTTTTCGCCAGCGATTAACGATGAAGCATCCACGGGTGTACTGGAAACGGTCAATCTGGTACGAAATATTCGCAAGCAAGTTGAGCGGACTGAAGAACGCCAGCAGCAGAAGCGACATCAGATTTCAAAGAATAGAGAAGCCGTTACACAACTTGAATCCAGGCTTATGCAATTACGTGTACAGCTGGCTGAGAGTTCTGGACTGGTTGCAAGTGTTCGAGAAGAGCTTGGAGAAATTCATTCATGTGAAATTCGCTCTGTTGAAAGATTGGAGCAAGTGCGCAGTCAGGTCCAGCAGCTAAACGATATCAAAGATAAAGCAAATGCGGAACAACAGGAACTTGCGCAACAGGTTGAGGTTGAAACAGAAGCATACAACACAATTGAGCGGCAAAAATCGGAACAAAGTCGGCAGTCTAGGGTCAGGCAGAACGCACTGAAAGAAAATCAGGATTCGGTCAACGAAGTAGTCGCTGTCAGGCATCAGCTTGAACTGGAAGCTCAAAAACATGAGTCTGACCAGGAATTATTCCGAACATCTCTTGAGGATTTGCGGCGACGGTTGGTTCGAATTCAGGAAGAGAGAGCCCACCTGCAAGAGAAAATGTCCAACACGGACGATCCAACGGCTGAACTCAAACAGAAATTGGAACTATACGTTGTTGAGAGTCGAATTTGCGAAGAGAAACTGTCGAAAGCGCGCAGCGAAGCGGATGACTCGGAAATGAACTACAGGAAATTGGACGAACAACGTCTGCAGCATCAGTTGTCGGTTGAGGAAATCAATAATCGATTGCAGGACCAGAAGGTTGAGATTGGAAAATTGACTGTGCAAGCGAAGGAGACAGCTCAAAAAGTGGAAGACCTGGATTTTTCGCCTGACAAAGAACTATCCGCCATTGATGAGGAGTTCGATTGCGAAGCCGGCACGCAGCAGTTAGAAAAACTGCTTCGAAGAATCGATAACACGGGAGCAATCAATCTGATTGCAGTGGAGCAGTTTGAACAAGAAAGTCAGCGCAAGGAATACATGGATAGTCAGCACGACGACTTGACGCGGGCAGTAGAAACTTTACGCAGCACTATTGCCAGAATTGATAATGAATCCCGCGAACAGTACATCGAAACCTTTAGCATGGTAAATTCCGAATACCAAAGACTTTTGCCACTGCTGTTTGGTGGGGGCAGCGGGCACCTTGAATTGATCGGAGAGTATCCTGAAGATTCTGGACTTCGAATTTTTGCTCGTCCAAAAGGTAAACACATACACAACATTCAATCACTATCTGGTGGTGAAAAGGCATTGACTGCGGTTGCCTTGCTGTTGTCTTTCTTCCATTTGAATCCATCACCTGTGTGCCTACTGGATGAAATTGATGCGCCGCTGGATGATGACAATGTCTATCGATTGTGCGACAGTTTGAGAAATCTTGCCGATTCGACCCAACTAGTATTGATCACACATAACAAGATTACCATGGAGTCGGTTGACTCACTGATTGGTGTGACAATGCCAGAACCCAACGTGTCAAGAATCTTGTCAGTTGATCTACAGGAAGCTCAGGAGTACGCAGCATAATGCAATTCACAATCATCCTGGGGTCCATTCTTCTAGTTTTGCTGATTCTCTGGTATATCAGCAAGCATCTCAAATATTCCCTTTTCGGCCAATCATCAAACAGCCGGAGTATCTTTCGCACAACCGGTAATGAAGTGATTCTGCCACAACTTTCGCCGCGAGACGAAATACACGACGAAGTGATACTGGGGCCTGTAATTCAGGTAGAAGAAGACCGAGAAAATTACGAAGGCAAGTCTTCGTCAAACCATTTTTCTGAATCAGAGGTTGAAGCAGTAGAGCTTAAGCCAGATTTTGAGACCGAGAAATTTGGAGAAACAGAAGATCAGACTGATGCTGGATACAGGGAAGTGGATGGAAAACTTGTTGCTGCTAGATCCTTTGAGACCGATGAGCTAATGGATGAATCGGAGATTGATTTAGCTGAAGAAAGCGAAACGAAATTCACCGAACCCTATATCGAACCGGTTCAGTTTGTACCCAAAACGGAAATAAAAATTCCTGTAAATTACGACAGAAATTCAGAGCAGGAAGATGATTCGAGAGATGAGGTTGAGCCGACACCATTACAGTCTGAACTTGAATTTGGTGTTAGTTTCCCTGATTTTCGCGGAAGCGATGATCGGCAAATTGATGTAGTCGGATGGCTTCCGGAAAACAATGGCCCAGCGAAACGCATGGATGTATTGGCAATTTACAGGAGCCTTGCTGTCAAAATTAAACGTCCTCATTCATTGATTGGCCTCGATGTTAACACTGGCAAATGGAATAATTTGGAAAATGATCGAGTGGCAGCGCGTTACTCTGATCTGATTTTCACTATGCAACTAGTGCACAAAGGAGAGACTGTTTCTGAACGGGATTGGTGGCAGTTTTCCAGTATGGTTGAAGACGTTGCCGTGGCACTTTCTCGAAAGTACTACCTGTCTATGACCATCGAAACAGTGCTAGGCGCAGCAAGAGCACTGAATGAACAGATAGGGGCTTTGGATCTTCAAGCAATTCTGATTCTCAAATCCGATCATAATGGAAAAATTTCCGAAAAAAGTATGAGCTATCTCGCACGTGAATATGGACTCCAGAAACGTAGTGGATCATCAATATATGACAAGATGGACTCCAAGTCTCCTAAAGCACAGCCACTATTTAGCATCGTACCCATGAATGAGACGAATGTCTTGCTAGCCAAGGAACTTGGTCAAGAACCTGACATACGGACTTTAGTAATTTTTTCCAATCTGGCCTGCGCAAAAAATCCTCGTAAAGCATTTGACGGGATGGTTGACGTCGCTCACGAAATTACAGACCGACTTGCTGTCAAACTAGTGGACCAAAATCACAATCCTGTAGACAGCAAGTCCATTGCCGCCATTCAATCACTGATTGACCAATTCGTGGTTGATTTGAAAGAGTGTGGAATAACACCCGGGGGTGATGTTGCCTCACGACTGTTCGACACCCAAGAACGGTTGAATCATTGGTCAGAATTGCAGGGCGTTGTATCGTTCAAACCCGAACGATAGGATATGGATCGGGAGAACAAAACTCGACAGCACATCGAGTTCCTTCGGCAACAAATTAACCAGCACAACTACGCATACTACGTACTGGATCAACCTAGTATTCCAGATCGGGAATACGATCAGTTATTCCGCGAACTCCTCAAACTTGAAGAGCTTCATCCTGAGTGTTTGAGCGACAGTTCTCCAACTCGCAGAGTTGGTTCCAAGTCAGATAATTCCTTTGCAGAAGTCCGTCATGCTGTCCCCATGCTTTCTCTCAACAATGTATTTGACGATACCGAAGCTGGCGACTTTGATCGGCGTATTCGGGAGTTGATTGATGTGGACCCGGTCGAGTACATTGTTGAGTCGAAAATTGACGGTTTAGCAATCAGTATTGTCTATGAGCAGGGAAAACTGGTGCTTGGCAGTACAAGAGGCGATGGTGAAATAGGAGAGAACGTCACTGGAAACGTCCGCACCATTCGAAGTGTGCCTTTGGAACTTCGAACGGACAATGTGCCATCCCTGCTTGAAGTTCGCGGTGAAGTCTACATGACCCGAACAGGTTTCAGGAAGCTGAATGAACAGCAAAATAAATCCGGAGGCAAGACCTACATGAATCCGCGAAATGCTGCTGCTGGGAGCCTGCGACAACTTAACCCGAAGGTTACGAGCTCACGACCGCTTGAAGCGATGTTATATTCTGTCGTTCGATGCGAAGGCAAACCCTTTCCAAAGTCTCAGTTTGAACAGGTTGAGCGATTGAAGGAATGGGGATTCAAGGTGACTTCCGCAAGGGTTGTAAATGGAATCAAAGAGTGTATGGAGATTCGTCAGGAACTGCTTGAGAATAGAGAAAAGCTTAACTACGACATTGATGGAGTGGTGTACAAAGTCAATAGTCTGGCTGAGCAGGAAAAAATCGGATTTGTCACACGGGCTCCGCGATGGGCTGTTGCACATAAGTTTCCAGCGCAAGAGGTAACTACCATACTGTTGGATATTGGCATTCAAATCGGGCGTACCGGGGCGGTGTCGCCAGTGGCGCGACTTGAACCGGTTGAAGTCGCGGGCGTTACAGTGTCAAATGCCACGTTGCACAATGAAGATGAAATCAGACGGCAGGATATCAGGGTAGGTGATACCGTAATCATTCGACGAGCTGGCGATGTCATTCCAGAAGTTGTTTCCGTAGTTATGGAGCAACGTTCTGAAAACAGCCAGGAATTTGTGTTCCCGGTAGAATGTCCCGTGTGCGGGTCGCCGATCGTACGCGATGAGGATGCTGCGGTTTCGCGATGTACTGGGAGCTTGGTCTGTTCAGCGCAAATTAAGAGAGGAATCTGGTATTTCGGCTCAAGAACAGCACTGGATATTGAGGGTTTGGGATCCGGTATTGTGGAGCAGCTTGTTGAAAAGTCTCTAGTCGAAAATGTAGCGGATTTATATAGCCTGACCGAATCCCAGATCAGTGAGCTTGATCGAATGGGGGAGAAGTCGGCAAAGAATCTGCTGAAGGCAATCGAAAAAAGCAAACACGCTACGTTACCGAAGTTTCTGATCGCACTCGGCATTCCACTGGTCGGCGAATCGACCGCCGCGACACTTGCCAAGCGATTTGGGAGTCTGGAGAGAGTTATGTCGGCGAGCATCGAAGAATTGGGTGAAATACACGATATTGGACCAATTGGAGCGAAAAGCATATTCAATTTCTTTCAGCAGGAACGCAATCTCAACATCATTACTCGACTGCTTGAGCAAGGATTACAGGTTCAACAGACTACGCCAGATGATCCCCTATCAGTTGTAGATGCGCCACTGGCAGGTAGAAAGTTCGTACTCACTGGCACCCTGAGTTCAATGCCGAGAACAGAAGCCAAAATTAAGCTGGAAGGGCTCGGAGCGACTGTAGTTTCGAGTGTGTCGAAAAATACTGATTATGTCGTTTTGGGAGAGAGTCCGGGCAGTAAAGCCGAAAAGGCAAGAGACCTGGACGTTGTGATTCTCCAAGAACCCGAATTTATCAAATTACTGTCTAGTGCAGATTGGAAGGAAAATTGAATGCTTGTTACAGTTACTTATGGGAAGAACATTATTCCTTCGAATGATTCTCCACCCTAATTCAGTTGTCCAACTACCCTATTAAATCTGTTTCCATTCGAGTGCATGATTCTTGTACTTCGAGGAGAGAAAAAACTCGAATTGGAATCTGGTCTATTTGGCAATTTTCAACTCCTTCCACTAGTGCGTTGTTTATAATGGACAGTGTAATTTCTGATGATGCACTTACAACAATTCTTAGTAGTTCACTAGTTTAGAAACTGAAGTTTTATCATCTGATTTTCAATAGAACATTAAAGAGCAGAGGTGCCCCATGGTACAGAAATTGGCTTCACCGTTTGGTGGGTATTACATATACCCTGACGACCCCAATAATTTATTTCAACAGTTGCTAGGTACAAAACCCGGCGCTCAACACGAATCAACTAGCGAACTTACGCCAGCAGTTGATATTTACGAAGATAACTCGGCTTACTACGCAAGTATTGAAATGCCGGGTGTCGGCAAAGAAAACTTGAAAATTTCTTTTTCTGATGGAACGCTCACAATCAACGCGGATGTTGACCGGGTGCCGCATGAGCAGGGACATTGGGCACAACATGAACGAAGAGTTGGTACTTATGTCCGTAGCATTCGGTTCCGCTCTAGCATTCAAACTGAAAAGATTTCAGCCGCTTACGAAGACGGCATCTTGGAACTGACGATTCCTAAAAAATCAGACAAGCAAAAATCAGTTTCTATAAGCGTTGACTGAAGGCTTATCTGAGAATCATAGATGAAGCCGCGCTTGCAATTTCTTGAAGCGCGGCGAATCGTCTACATCCGCGAGTTTTCGACTTGAGATAGTCGAAGTTTGCAATTATTCAGTACCCTCTTTCGTGAAGTTAATTATTGGAACTCGGTATTCAATAACCACATCTAAGTATGTTTGAACCAATCTAGTAAAGGAATACTCTATAGCATGTCAGACAGTTTTAATACCCGAACTACAATTGAAGTTGGAAATCGTTCCTACGACATATACTCGCTTCAGCGTCTTGCTGGCCAATACAATGTCAATTCATTGCCTTACTCGCTCAAAGTTCTACTTGAAAATCTACTTCGAAATGAAAACGGTGTAGACGTTACCCGGGAGCAGGTTCTGTCAATTGCTGAGTGGGATGAGAGTAATCCGCCGCAATTGGAGATTGGATTCTCACCTTCCCGCGTACTGATGCAAGACTTTACCGGAGTTCCAGCGGTTGTCGATCTGGCATCTATGAGAGATGCATTGGCTGAAATGGGATACGATTCCAGAGCGATCAATCCGGTTATTCGTACTGATCTTGTAATCGATCACTCGGTTATGGTCGACCACTTCGGTACCAGCAACGCCATTGACCTCAATTCTATTCTGGAATACAAGCGAAATACCGAACGTTACTCTTTTCTTCGATGGGGACAAAATTCATTCAGCCAATTCAGCGTAGTTCCTCCTGCGACAGGCATCGTGCATCAGGTCAATCTTGAATATCTTGCTTCGGTAGTCTCAGAACATTCTGTAGACGATAAACTGACAGCCTTTCCAGATACAGTTGTAGGCACAGATTCGCATACCACCATGATTAATGGAATCGGTGTTTTGGGTTGGGGTGTCGGTGGAATTGAAGCTGAGGCTGCCATGCTCGGAGAGTCGATTGCGATGTTGCTCCCGCGTGTAGTCGGTTGCAGACTGTATGGTTCTTTGCCGGAAGGCGCTACGGCAACTGATCTTGTACTGACTGTTGTCGAGCTATTACGAAATCATGGTGTAGTCGGAAAATTCGTGGAATTTTTCGGCGATGGACTGGATCATCTTTCGGTTTCAGATCAAGCGACGATATCCAATATGGCGCCGGAGTATGGTGCTACTTGCGGGGTGTTTCCGATTGATTCCAATACGTTGGACTATCTGCGATTGACAGGGCGTTCTGATAGAAGAGTGGCGCTGGTGGAGGCTTATGCCCGTCATCAAGGGTTATACCGAGAACCGGGTCAAAGCGACAATGCCAGATACAACGAACTGCTAGAGCTGAACCTCGCAGAGATTGAACCGAGCATTGCCGGTCCCAAACGTCCGCAAGACAGACTACTGCTGCGCGATGCCAGTAGTGTTGTTCGAAAAACTCTCGAGAAGCTTCGAACTGAAGATGACGGTCAACAGTCTGTCAATATCGAAATCGACTCACAACCTGTAGAATTGAAAGATGGAGATATTGTCGTAGCGGCCATTACCAGCTGTACCAATACATCCAACCCAGCTGTTATTGTCGCTGCTGGATTGCTTGCGAAGAAAGCCATTGATGCCGGTTTGAGCGTCAAACCTTGGGTAAAAACTTCTCTTGCGCCAGGTTCACAGGTCGTGACTGAGTATCTTGAACGATCGGGTTTGCTTGAGCCGCTTGAGAAACTTGGTTTTTCAGTTGTCGGTTATGGTTGCACGACTTGCATCGGAAACAGTGGCCCGTTGCCGGAGGCAGTTGCGAATGGGGTCAAATCCGGCGATCTCATCGTGAGTTCGGTTTTGTCCGGTAATCGGAACTTTGAAGGACGAGTTCATTCAGCCGTAAAAATGAATTTTCTGGCATCTCCGCCACTAGTGGTTGCCTACTCTTTGGCAGGATCGATGAATATAGACCTGTATAGCGACCCACTTGCAACCAGTTCAGAAGGAAAAGATGTGTTTCTGAAGGATTTGTGGCCGTCAACCAGCGAAATAAACAGCGTGATCGCAAGTTTTGTTACCGATGAACTATTTCGCTCAAAATACATGGATGTATTCAGGGGCGATGACAAGTGGGCTGAAATACCGGTTGTTCAGTCAAGTCAGTACAGCTGGGATGACTCCTCAACTTATATTCGCAAAGCGCCATACTTTGAGGATATGACAAGATCTCTCGCACGACTGGAAGACATACGAGGTGCGCGAGCGTTGGCTGTTCTGGGTGACAGTGTCACAACCGACCATATCTCACCAGCCGGAGCCATCATGCCCAGCAGTCCGGCTGGACAGTATCTGATAGAAAGAGGCGTGCATGCTTCCAATTTCAATTCCTACGGTTCACGACGGGGCAATCACGAGATCATGGTTAGGGGGACGTTTGCTAACGTACGACTGCGCAATGAGTTGGCGCCGGAAACCGAGGGAGGATGGACGCGCCACATGCCTTCCGGGGAGACTATGACGATTTACGATGCTTCTGTACGGTATCGACAGGATAGAACTCCGTTGATCATTGTTGCCGGTTCCGAGTACGGTTCTGGATCATCGCGCGATTGGGCTGCGAAGGGTCCACTTCTGTTAGGTGTCAAAGCCGTAATTGTAGAAAGTTATGAAAGAATTCATCGCTCCAATCTAACTGGAATGGGCATATTGCCGTTGCAATTTCAGCCGGGAGATACTCGGCATTCGCTGGAGTTGACCGGTGAAGAGGTCTTTCACATCAACGGACTTGAAAAAGGCGTCGAAGAAGTTGAAGTTGTTGCCACGCGAAATGACGGATCGCATCGCATCTTCAGAGTTATTGTACGAATCGATACACCAAGGGAGTGGGAGTATTATCAGCACAAAGGAATACTGAGATACGTTCTTCAGCGTTTGGCGGGGCGACCAAAGATCAAGGCTGCCAGCTGACTGTGTCAGTATTCCAGATACCCTAATCAGGCCAACTGGTTCGGGATTGTTGCGCAGATTCCTTATGCTCGATTACAGATCGACATCAAGATCATTGCGTTTCTCTTCGAGATCATCGAGTTCATATCGCTTGACGAATCTCATCATGATAAAAAACTCGAACATTAAGAAAACGAGTGTCATGCCGAGTACTCCGAACACCTTAAAATTGACCCAAATTTCTTCACGACGGACTTCGTCCAGATCCAATGCGAAATAGAACGCTACATAGAGATTCAGTGCTCCGATAAACAAAAAGAAAATTGCCCAATGCAGATTTAGCATCCGCCAAATTTCTGCAGGCAATTTCACTTGTGCACGTGTGATGACTTCAAAAACCGTGCGTTTTTTTGCGAAATGAGAATAGAGGAGAACACTGCAAAATATCCAGTTAACGATTGTAGTTTTCCACTTGATGAAAACCGGGTCACGAAAAATAATAGTTAATCCACCAAACACGACAAGCAAGCAAAGAGTCACAATGTGTATGGTTTCGAATCGTCGATTTTTTACCCAGAATGCGGTTAGCTGAATGAACGATGCAACGATCGCAACGCCAGTAGCTACAAAAATGTCGTACATTTTGTATGCCGCAAAAAATAAAATGAGCGGAAACAGATCGTATAGCAGTTTCATTTCAATTGGGTACTCTGTATATTTGGTGCCGGGAGAGAGACTCGAACTCTCACGGTGTTACCACCACCGGATTTTGAGTCCGGCGCGTCTGCCAATTTCGCCATCCCGGCTACCAGAGAGATGGTCAGCGCTAATTGTACAACAGCCTGTTTCCAGTGCTTGCTTACATTCAAGTAGAAACAGGCTAGGCAATGGTACGAGTTAGCTGCCTTTCAACCTGTTGACTCTACATGATTTTCCGAGACTTATTTTCGCTGGAAAACAGGCCGCTACATAAAAGGGTGTTGAATCTCACCTGGCCGGTCATTATTGCAAATCTGAGTTTGCCGCTTGCCGGTGCGGTTGACACAGCAGTCGTTGGGCATCTGCCGAATCCTGCTTATATCGGCGCGGTCGCACTCGGTGCGCTAATCTTCAGTTCTGTCTATTGGCTGGTTGGTTTCCTGCGCATGGGAACAACCGGTTTTGTTGCGCAAAGCCTTGGAGCGAATGACAGCTCGGAGGTTGTAGCTGCGTTTGTTCGTGGACTGGGCATCGCAGCAGTTGCAGGGATTCTGTTTGTCCTGTTCCAGTACCCAATAGGAGCTATTATTTTCTGGTTCTTTAAAGCGTCGGAACAGGTGGAACAGTTCGCATTGGACTATTACCAGATTCGAGTCTGGGGTGCAGTTTTCGCCATGTTTAACCTTGTTGTTCTGGGGGTGCTGTTTGGTATGCAGCGCATGCGAACTGCACTTGCATTACAGTTACTGCTGAACGGCATGAACATCGTTCTGGATCTACTGTTCGTGCTGGTTTTCAAATGGTCAGTATCCGGTGTTGCTACTGCTACTGTAATCAGCGAAGTTGTCACTGCCACCACAGGTCTTTGGATCTGTCTAAATTATCTCGGTTTCAGAAGATTTTCTTTGAGGCAAATTCAGATATTCCAACGAGAGAAGTTAAAGAAACTTGCGGAAGTCAATGTCAATATTCTGATCAGGACCTTGTGTCTGGAGACTGTGTTCATTTACTTTATGTGGGTAAGTTCAAGTCTCGGAGATGTGGTACTGGCAGCCAATGCCATTCTGATCCACTTGCTGCATTTTTTGGCATTTGGGTTAGACGGATTTGCACATGCTGCAGAAGCTCTTGTCGGCACGGCTTATGGAGCAAAAGATCGAGTGAGATTGCACAATACGGTGCTGGTCACGCTTTTTTGGTCTTGTATTGTCGCAATTTGCTTTTGCTTAGTCTATTGGTTAGGAGGAACTCTGGTTGTAAACTTGCTGACAAGTATCGACAGCGTACGACAGGTTGCAGGTGATTATCTGTTCTGGCTTGTGATTGCTCCGGCGTTTTGTGTTTGGCCGTTTCTATTTGACGGTGTATACATCGGCATGACAAAAACAGTGGAAATGAGAAACTGCATGCTGATTTCCATGGCATCGTTCTTCATTGTTGCGCACTTCAGTGCCGCGGCATTTGGTAATCACGGTCTGTGGATCGGAATTTTGGCGTTCATGGTAATTCGCGGATTGACATTGGGACTGTTGTATCGCCGAATTGAAGCCAAAGTCGGTTTGGCTTCATAATATGTTGAATAATTGCCAGTATCTTAATTGAGGAACACGCTATGGATCACACACCCTTGGTATCTGCTCGTGAAGCTTTGTCTTGGCTAGGGGAACCAGACGTCAGGTTTGTCGACGCAACTTGGTTTATGCCGAACGTACCGAGCAGTGCCCATGATGCCTACGAGATGGAGCATATTCCGGGTGCATCCTACTTCGACATTGACAAAATTTCGGATGGCTCAATTGATCTGCCTCATATGTATCCATCGCTCGATAAATTTGAATATTGCATAGGAAAACTGGGAATTTCTGAGTCCGATCGCGTGGTGGTATACGATCGATCAAATTTTGTTGCCTCAGCACGTGCCTGGTGGATGTTCGTTTCATTCGGCCACGAGCATGTCAGAGTACTGGACGGTGGACTTTCAGCATGGAAGAAAGCCGGTGGTTCCATTGAAGAAGGAATCCCTGAAATCAAATCCAAAATATATTCCGGAAAACCTGCGGGCGATGCAGTTATTGTTCGTGAAGAAGTAGTCGCTAAACTGTCCAACCCATCCGTGTCGATTGTTGACGCCCGCTCAGCAGGCCGATTTAATGGAACTGAGCCGGAGCCTCGTCCGGGGCTTCGAGGCGGGCATATTCCGGGCAGTGCTCATTTGTACTACGGCGATGTAATGGATTCAGATGGTTTGATGAAGAGCCCTGAGCAAATCCTTTCTTTACTGGAATCCATTTCCGTAGATTCGGACACACAGATTGTAACGACATGTGGTTCCGGTGTGACAGCAGCCATTCTATTGCTGGCAATATATCAGGTGCGTCAGCATGACTTGCGGTTGTACGATGGATCATGGACTGAATGGGCGCTTCATCCGGACAGCCCGCTTTAATGGATATGGCTTGAGCTGAGATCTATTGGACCGTGTCTATATCTCGCAGTTTGAATTCAATCTGCCTGCGAATCAGATTGCTCAATATCCCGTTAAGGAAAGAACTCAGAGCCGCTTGCTGGTTACAAGCCGATCCAAGCAGGACACCTACGAGATATTTTTCTCTGATCTCCTGAAGGTTTTACGACCTGGTGACCTGCTGGTATGCAATGACAGCAGAGTCATTCCGGCACGGCTGGAAGGGCGAAAATCAACGGGCGGTCGAGTTGAGATTCTGCTTGAGAGAATTGTGGATAACAATTGCTTTTGGGCACAGATGAAAGCCCGAAGACCTCTGAAGATAGGTAATTCTGTCACAGTTGGTGAAGAGTTCAAATTGACGGTTCGCGCGAGAAACCGAGACTTGTTTGTGCTTGGGATGGAAAACGGGGCTACAGCTGAATCCATGTTTGACAAGTATGGCATGGTTCCTCTGCCGCCCTATATAGACAGAGAGGTGGAAGAAGAGGATTGCGAACGATATCAGACGGTGTATGCCACAACTGCTGGCTCAGTAGCAGCTCCAACAGCTGGTTTGCATTTCAGCAAGGAGCTCTTGCAAGAATTGAATGAATATGGAGTCGGCATTGCGTACATTACTCTTCATGTAGGAGCCGGTACGTTCGCACCCATACGAACTAGTGACATTGACAAACAGGTTTTGCATTGGGAGCGATACGAGATTTCCGAGTCTGCCTGTCACGCTATAGAGCGTACGAGAGAACAGGGCGGCCGCATCATTGCCGTAGGAACAACGGTGGTTCGAGTACTGGAATCGATAACGGCTGACTATGGTGGGCTGAAGCCTGTAGTTGGGCAAACAAATTTATTTATCAAACCCGGGTATCGTTTCAGAGTTGTAGATGCCATGATCACCAACTTCCATCTTCCCCGTTCTACGTTGCTGATGCTCGTTTGCGCATTTGGCGGGACCGAAAGGGTTTTGGATGCTTACCGCTTTGCTGTCGCCCAAGGGTTTCGATTTTATAGCTATGGAGATGCGATGTTAATTGAGCGTGGCGAATGAATTTTCATTTGATTTGAAATGCAATGACAATCTCAATGCCGTTAATTTTTACGGTCTGTGCCATTGATAGAGTATTCTTGTGCACACTTTCGACAAGCTGAAAATCCACGTTCAATCGATTTCGAATTTTGTTTGAACCTATACGGAGAATGAACTGTGAATAGAGATCCAAACTGTATTTTCTGTAAAATCGTTGCCGGAGAATTGCCAAGTATTCGAGTATATGAAGATGACCATAGTCTGGTATTCATGGATATCAATCCAGTCGCGAAGGGTCATGCACTTGTCATCCCCAAACAACATTGGCAAAATTTATACGAAATGCCGGATGAGCACTTGGGCTATGTTGTGGCAACTGCTAAATACGCGGCAGCTGCAGTAAGAAAAACGTTGAATCCGGATGGTGTCAGTCTTACGCAAGCCAACGACAAGGGAGCCGCACAATCGGTACTGCACTTTCATTTTCACATCGTACCGCGTACGATGGAAGATGATATCAAGATCAACTGGGAGCTGCAGCCAGGCAATATGGATGAAATTCAATCAATCGCGGAGCAAATTCAAGAAAATCTTGGCTAATGCGAACCGGCACAGTCTTTTCAACTCTGATATTTCTTAATTCAGGCAAATTCGCGGTTTACATCAGCAATTTTCGTTGTATATTTTTGTTACGAAATTAGACATCAAGCCATCTTGATATCCAACTAATTTTTTGAATGTTCACATTTTGCTGTAAACTATTTGTTTTGCGAAAATTTTCTGCGGTAAAGAATTTACCGTAAAAAATGGAACACTACTTGTAATAATGAAACTAGATTCCAAGCTAGACACCTTTCCGAAGCTTCTTCTCAATCGAAAGAATTTGAGTCCGAATCGTCCCGCGATGCGGGAAAAGGACTTTGGAATCTGGCAGACATGGACTTGGGAACAAGTGGCGAATGAAGTTCGAAGTGTTGCATGCGGGCTAGCTGCTGCCGGCTTTCGAAGAGGAGATAAACTTGCCATCGTGGGCGATAATCGGCCTCGGCTTTATTGGGGCATAGCTGCAGCGCAGTGTCTCGGTGGCATTCCTGTCCCTCTATATCAGGACTCCGTAGCCGAAGAAATGGAATATGTCATCAATCATGCAGATGTGAGGTTTGCGCTGGTTGAGGATCAGGAACAAGTCGACAAGTTACTCGAAATCTCTGAAAAATGCCCGAAGCTGGAACAGATCTACTACGATGACCCACGAGGGCTTAAACATTACACGCCTCAAAATTTGCATGAATATGACAATCTGATTGCCGAAGGCGACGCATTCGATACAAAAAACCCGGAATTTTTTGAGAGTGAGTTGCAAAAGGGGTCCAGTCGCGATATTTCCGTCATTCTCTATACGTCCGGGACCACGGGTTTCCCCAAAGGTGTAATTCTTACCTATCGGAACATACTGACTACCGTCTTGAATTCTATTGAATTTGACAATCTCACCGAAAAGGAAGAGTGTCTGGCTTATCTACCAATGGCATGGGTTGGAGACCACATTTTTTCCTATGCGCAATCTTATGTTTCAGGATTTTGCGTCAGTTGTCCGGAGAGTGGCGCTACAGTAATGCATGATATGCAGGAAATCGGGCCAACCTATTTCTTCAGTCCGCCTAGAATCTTTGAAAACATATTGACAACCGTACTGGTACGGATGGAAGACGCCACTTGGATCAAGCGCAAAATGTTTGATTACTTCATGGGCGTCGCCAGGCGATGTGGCATACGCATACTCGAGAAGGAATCGGTTGGGTTGGTAGACCGGATTCTCTACCTGATAGGCAATTTTCTGGTTTATGGCCCGCTCAAGAACACAATGGGATTCAGTCGGATGCGACTCGCTTATACCGCCGGTGAAGCAATTGGCCCTGAGATATTCGAATTTTTCCGCTCACTAGGCATCAATGTCAAGCAGCTCTATGGTCAGACTGAGGCATCGGTCTACATTACGATGCAGGCCGATAATGATGTAAAGCCAGATACCTGCGGACCGCCTTTTCCTGACGTGGATGTCAAGATTTCCGATACTGGCGAGATCATGTACAAAAGCCCGGGTGTATTTCACAGTTATTACAAGAATCCGGAAGCGACTCTGTCCACAAGAACTGGCGATGGTTGGGTTTTTACCGGTGATGCTGGCTATTTCGACAACGATGGGCATCTGAAAATCATCGATCGCGTGAAAGATGTCGGAAAACTGAACGACGGCACACTGTTTGCCCCAAAGTTTCTGGAAAACAAACTCAAATTTTTCCCACAAATTCGCGAAGTGGTCACCTTTGGAGATCAGAAGGATTACGTCAGTGCCTTTATCAATATTGACCTCGATGCCGTCAGCAACTGGGCAGAACGTCACAGTGTCTCTTATGCCAGCTATCAGGAGCTGGCGGGTAATGAGCAGGTGTACGAAATGATCCGTAAATGCATTGAAAAAACCAATCAGGATTTGTCCAGCGATAGCGAAATTTCCGGCTCCCAGATCAAGAAATTTTTGATTCTGCATAAAGAGCTTGATGCCGACGATGGCGAATTGACTCGGACCCGTAAAGTGCGTCGCAGAATCATTTCGGAACGATTCAACAGCCTGATTGATGCTCTTTATTCAGATTCCAATCGTGGTCACATTGAGAACGTCGTAACCTTCGAGGATGGACGCAAGGGCACCATGTCGGCAGACCTGGAAATTCAGGATGTTCAGATTTTTGATCACATGAAAATGGCAAGTTAGAAGTGTCAAGCATGGATACCGCAGCACCACAGTCCAGTCAAGATTACGAAACTCAGCGTTCTCGAGTATTTACCGACTTGATTCTGGAAGTCGAAGGAATCTACGTCAGCTTCGGCGGTGTCAAAGCACTGCAGAATGTCGGATTTTCTGTATACAATCACGAGATTTTTTCCATTATTGGCCCTAACGGAGCAGGTAAAACCTCGATGCTGAACGTGATTAGCGGATTTTACAAGGCAAGTGCGGGTACGATTTCCTTTCAGGGGAAAGATCGAACAAACGCTTCACCGGATAAAGTTGCCAGAATAGGTTTCGCCCGAACGTTCCAGAACATCGCTTTGTTCAAAGGCATGTCAACGTTGGACAATATCATGACTGGGCGAATCATCAAGATCAAACACAATTTTCTCAAGGAAGCATTCTACTATCCGGCACAGAAGCAGGAAAATGAACATCGCGAGTTTGTCGAAGGGATTATTGATTTCCTTGAAATTCAGGAAATTCGAAAAACACCGGTCGGAAAACTGCCTTACGGACTGCAGAAACGGGTTGAGCTTGGAAGAGCTTTGGCAATGGAACCGACAATCCTGCTACTGGACGAACCCATGGCAGGTATGAATCTTGAAGAAAAAGAAGACATGGCAAGATTCGTTCTGGATGTGAATGACGAGTTTGGTACCACCGTCGTGTTGATTGAGCATGACATGAGTGTAGTCATGGATATATCCGATCATGTTGTCGTACTCGATCATGGTGAAAGAATCGCTTATGGCGTGCCGGACGAGGTGCGCACCAATAAAGACGTAATACGAGCATACCTCGGCGAACATTAAGAGTGTGAATCAGTATGGCATTAGAAGATTTTGTATTTTTTCTTGAAGTTCTGGTCGGTGGCCTTCTGTCAGGCATCATGTATTCCTTGGTGGCGTTGGGATTGGTGTTGATATTCAAGGCGTCATCGATATTCAATTTCGCACAAGGTGCGCTTGTTCTGTTCGGAGCACTAACCTTTGTACTGCTTACTGAAGTTGCATCGGATTTCTGGATGTGGACCGGCGGGCTCTCGATCGGTCTAGCGGGTGCCGCAGCAGTTATTCTGTTGCTCTCGAAGTTGAAGATTGAGGGCAGCGCAGTTAATAAATTCTCAGATCGGTACTTAGGGCGAATACCGCTGTTTGTTGCTGCCGTACTGCTGGTCGTGTGCGCCATGTTCGTAGATGGCGGACAGAATATGTGGCGTGGTATTTTCGTTACATTGCTGATTTTCTTGATGATGACAACTGCAACACGCTCGCCTAAGTGGGCGATTGGAGTTTTGCTCGGACTTGCAGTGATCTCGCTGGTTACGGATGGAGCGATTGCCTATCGGTCCTTTGCCGTTACGCTGGTGATCGTAATTGGATTGGCAATTGCGATTGAAAGAATTGTGCTGCGGCCTATGGTCAATCAGGAACCGATCATCCTTTTCATGGCGACAATCGGGTTGAACTATGTAATCGAAGGCATAGCACAAGGAGTCTGGGATGCAGATGTGCATGCACTGGATATTGGAATTCCCGATATTCCATACGAATTTTACGGTGTATATCTCAGCCAGTTCGATCTTTATGCGGGATTGATTGCTGCGGCTTTGGTGACAGTACTTGCAATTTTCTTCCAGAAAACCCGAGTCGGAAGAGCGCTTCGCGCAGTTGCCGATGATCATCAGGCCGCATTGAGCGTAGGCATACCCCTAAAGAACATTTGGGCAGTTGTGTGGGCAGCTGCCGGAATCGTAGCCCTGGTCGCAGGACTGATGTGGGGCTCCAAGCTTGGTGTTCAGTTCAGTATTTCACTGCTTGCATTCAAAGCACTTCCAGTCATCATTATCGGTGGGTTCACTTCCATTCCGGGAGCCATACTTGGAGGCCTGATTGTTGGAGCAACTGAAAAGTTGTTTGAAGTTTTTGTCGGTATTCCGTTCTTCGGAGGCGGTACGGAAAATTGGACGCCGTACATGTTGGGGATGATTTTTCTAATGTTTCGCCCACAAGGTTTGTTTGGCGAAAAAATTATTGAACGAGTCTAGGGGCTTAATCCATGATTTATAGGGAAGTCGGACAGTACAAATCAAGTTATCGTGCTGATCAGGCGATATTTCCAATCACCAATGATCGATTTGGCATCATGGTGATTCTGCTCATTGCGTATATCTGGCCGCCGTTGTCGGGCAGCCAGTACATCATGGGGCCGATTCTTACCCAGTTGCTGGTATTCGGACTGGCTGCTCTCGGTCTCAACCTGCTTACAGGTTATGCAGGGCAATTATCTCTCGGTTCTGGGGGATTTATGGCAGTCGGAGCATTCGGATGCTACAACCTCGTTTTGCGTCTGCCTGAAATTCCACTGATCTTCGACTTTATTCTCGCGGGTTTGATGGCGGCTGTAGTCGGAGTCCTGTTCGGTATCCCTTCGCTAAGAATCAAAGGCTTCTATCTCGCAGTTGCGACACTGGCTTCGCAGTTCTTTTTGTTGTGGATTTTTGACCATGTTGGCTGGTTTACAAATTACGACGCAGCCGGCGTAGCTTCAGCACCAACTACGACTTTGTTCGGAGCACTTGCAGAAGAAGGTAGAGCACTAGACTTTCTCTCACCAATAAATGTGCTCGTATCGGGTCCAAATGCTACCTCAGAAGCGAAATATCTGGTCACTCTCACTGTAGTGGTTATTCTTGCTTTGCTAGCGAAGAATTTGGTACGGGGCATGACCGGTCGCGCCTGGATGGCCATTCGAGATTTCGACATTGCCGCTGAAATCATCGGCATACGCCCGCTTCGCACCAAACTTTTGGCTTTTGCCATCAGCTCATTCTACTGCGGAGTTGCCGGTGCGTTGTATGTATTTACTTATGTCGGCAATGCAGATACGGAAGCATTCGACCTGATTCGTTCATTCACAATTTTGTTCATGATCATCATTGGTGGGCTGGGTTCAATCATGGGATCATTTCTAGGAGCGGCGTTCATCGTACTGTTGCCACCGTTTCTGAACATTCTGGCTTCGAATTTGGGAGAGGGAACATTGTCTGGGTCAACACTCGCAAATCTGGAGCTGATCATATATGGTGGCTCGATCATTTTCTTACTCGCGATTGAACCTCTGGGATTTGCCCGGATGTGGCAAATCTCGAAGGAAAAACTGCGGCAGTGGCCTTTTCCGTATTGATTTACTTTATCGCACTGCTTGAAGCATAACTGAATTAACATTCATGAAGTTGCAGTGTTAACATATTCACTTGTATTAATTAACGAGTATTAACCACAATGGAGGACGACAACTATGAAAATTAAATCTATGGTACTGTCGCTAGTCGCTACAGTAATCGCAGTGGTTCCTTTTTCGGTATCTCAAGCACAGGATATGGAGCAGTTCATTCCGGCGCTTATCTATCGAACGGGGCCCTACGCTGCTGGCGGATCGGGATTCTTTGGAGGTATGTTAGACTACTTCGCTCTACTGAATCTGCGTGATGGCGGTGTAAACGGTGTAAAGTTGGTTTGGGAAGAGTGCGAGACTGCTTACAATTCTGATCGCGGTGTTGAGTGCTACGAACGACTGAAAAATCAGGGTGAACATGGTGCGACTGTTGTGCATCCTTTGAGCACCGGTATTACCTATCGTTTGATCGAACGTGCAACGGCTGACAAGATTCCACTCATTTCAATGGGATATGGCAGAACCGATGCAACGAACGGAAAAGTATTCCCCTGGGTATTTCCGTTGATCACCAATTACTGGAGTCAGAATACTGCAAAGATCAAGTACATCGGCATGCAGGAAGGCGGAATGGAAAACCTTAGTGGCAAGAAAATCGCCAATCTATACCATGAAAGCAGTTATGGAAAGGAAACGATACGCATATTAGATGTGCAGGCTGAAAAATACGGATTTGAGGTCAGGCACTATCCAGTTGCCCATCCGGGTCTTGACCAGAAAGCGGCTTGGCTTGAGATTGCTCGACGCTACAAACCTGACTGGACCATTCTGAGAGGCTGGGGTGTAATGAACCCGACGGCGCTCAAGGAAGCGGCACGTGTGGGCTTTCCGGCGAATCGAATTGTCGGCGTTTGGTGGAGTGGTGCTGAAGAGGACGTAATTCCAGCGGGCAAAGCAGCAGTCGACTATGTCGCCGCCGGTTTTCATCCATCTGGTGCCGATTTTCCGGTCGTGCAGGCAATGCTTGATGTCGTTCATGGTGCAGGTCAAGGAAATCTCTCACCGCAACGTGTTGGCACGATTTACTACAACCGCGGGCTTGTAGCAGGCATCGTGACCGTTGAAGCAATCCGAACCGCACAAGCGAAGTTCGGCAATAAAGTGTTGAGCGGTGAAGAAATGCGTTGGGGACTTGAAAACCTGAACATCACAGCCGATCGAATCAAAGAAATCGGTGCGGATAATATGATGGCACCTCTGACGATTACCTGTGCTGATCACGAAGGCGGCGGCCCGGTGAAGTTCAATCGTTGGGACGGATCCAAATGGGTTGAGATTACAGACTGGATCGAAACCGACAAGTCCTTGGTAGACCCGCTGATCATGGAATCTTCTATGAAATATGCCGAAGAGAAAGGCATTACACCTCGCTCCGGCATGGATATGGGTTCAGACTGCGGTTAATCTGAAAGCCAACGCAATTCAATTTTCATGAACGAGACAGTACAGAGCGAAACCGATAACGGTGCGCTGATTTCCGTAAATAACATTGAAGTCATTTACGATCGAGTCATTCTCGTTCTGAAAGGCGTGTCTCTTGAAGTACCCGAGAAGGGCATTATTGCCCTTCTCGGGGCCAATGGCGCCGGTAAGACAACAACTCTCAAGGCGATCTCGAATCTGCTTCGTGCCGAGCGCGGGGAAGTCACCAAAGGCTCTATTATTTACCGTGGAGAGAGAGTCGATGCAATGACGCCTTCAGAGCTTGTGGTGCGTGGAGTCACACAGGTAATGGAAGGCCGACACTGCTTCGAACATCTGACCGTAGAAGAGAATCTGCTAACAGGAGCTTACACCCGCAGAGACGGTCGAAGGGCAATTCAGGCTGATCTGGAACTGGTGTACGAATATTTTCCAAGACTGAAGGTGCGGCGCCGCGGGCAGGCTGGGTATATATCCGGTGGTGAACAGCAGATGGTCGCAGTCGGACGCGCACTGATGGCGAAACCGACGGTGATTCTGCTAGATGAACCATCAATGGGGCTGGCACCGACGCTGGTCGAAGAAATATTTGAAATCATCAAACGACTGAACGAAAAGGAACAAGTAACCATTCTCTTGGCGGAGCAGAACACCAACATGGCACTTCGCTATTCCCAATATGGCTATATCCTCGAAAGCGGCAGGGTAGTCATGGATGGAGATGCATCGGAACTGTTACAGAACGAAGACGTTAAAGAGTTTTATCTTGGCGTAAGCGGCGACAAACGAAAAAGCTTCAGAAATGTGAAGCATTATCGCCGGCGTAAGCGCTGGCTGGCTTAGACCAGGCTGTCAACTGCGGAACAACAAAATTCGTTGGCGGAAACAGCCGCCGAACACCTACCCCCTCAATGCGTAACCCATAAGGACGAGCATGAGCACACAATATTACGATTCCCTTGAGGTTCGCGAACCGGAACTACGAGAGCAAGAGATGCTTTTGGCACTTCCTGTCCATCTTGAGCGAGCCGCTGCAAAGGCAACTTTTGTTCGAGAACAGCTGGCAGGCAAAGATGCCAATTCCATAAATTCACGCGCTGCGCTGGCCGAGTTGCCGGTTGTGCGCAAATCTGAACTCGTTGACCTGCAGAAAAAATATCCGCCATTTGGCGGTATGACAGCTTTCGATCCAAATTCGCTGTTGCGAATATTTGCATCACCTGGCCCAATTTTCGAGCCCGAAACAAAACGTAGAAACAGCTGGCGAATGGCACGTGCTTTGTTTGCAGCTGGAATACGGTCTGGAATGCTTGTTCACAATACCTTTTCCTACCATTTTTCTCCTGCAGGAATGATGATGGAGAGTGGTGCTGGTGAACTGGATTGCGTAGTGTTTCCTGCTGGAGTGGGTCAGACTGAGTTGCAGGTCCAGTCTATTGAACGTCTGCAGCCGCAGGCTTATACCGGTACTCCTTCCTTTCTGAAAATTATCCTCGAGGCAGCATCAACTAGTGGAGCTGATGTTTCGTCACTCAAAGTTGGACTGGTTTCAGGCGAGGCGTTGCCGCCGTCACTTAGAGCGGAACTGGATGGTCATGGTGTTTATGTGAAGCAGGCTTATGCAACAGCGGACATCGGACTGATTGCCTATGAATCAGAAGCTATGGAGGGGCTGATTCTGGATGAAGGTGTTATCGTCGAAATCGTTCGCCCCGGCACCGGTGATCCAGTGCCTGAAGGTGAAGTCGGTGAAGTAGTCGTAACGGTATTCAATCCCGATTACCCTCTGGTACGATTCGGTACTGGCGACATGTCAGCAGTACTGTCGGGACAGAGTCCTTGCGGACGAACCAATACCCGAATCAAGGGATGGATGGGTCGAGCCGATCAGACAACCAAAGTGCGAGGCATGTTCGTCCATCCTTCGCAGATTGCGCAGATCGTAAATCGTTTCCCGGAAATCAGCAAAGCGCGTCTGGTCGTTACCAGTGAAGGGCATCAGGATCAAATGCGATTGTGTTGTGAAGTTTCAGAGCAGTCGGATGAACTGGTTCAAAAAATAGCGGTTTGTGCACGGGAAGTATGCAAGCTCAGAGCAGATGTTATCCTGGAAAATCCGGGCACTCTGGCCAATGATGGAATCGTTATTGAAGATGCTCGCAGCTACGACTGATTGATCTCACTCTTCTTGAATCTGTTCAAAGCAGGCACGAGTTGAAATCGAAACCACTAAATTCTAAAACAGCCTCATTGCGCACGATAGCAATGCCAGCGAATGCGAATCCGAGCGGAGACATATTCGGAGGCTGGATCATGGCGCAGATGGATATTGCAGGCGGCATTCATGCTTATGAAATTGCCAAAGGCCGTGTCGCAACAGTTGCAGTTGATGCGATGAGTTTTCACTTGCCGGTCTATGTCGGAGATGTTGTAAGCTGTTACTGTTCGACAACTAGAATCGGTAATACTTCTATTGCCGTTCTTGTGGAGACGTGGGTCAAACGTCGTACGTCTCGAGCAGTTGAAAAGGTAACCGAAGGTATTTTTACATTTGTTGCTATTGATCAGGACGGCAAGCCTCGTAGCGTCCCCAGAGATTCTAATGACTAGCGCGACGTCTGATCCAGCCAGCTTGATTGCGCAAATTTCAAAGAAGGGTTTGCCACCAGTTCATAAGTGGAATCCGGAACTGTGCGGCGATATTGACATACGGATCGCCCGGGATGGAACTTGGTTCTATATGGGTTCACCTATTGGTAGAAAGAGACTGGTCCGGCTGTTCTCCACGGTGCTTCGTAAAGATGACGATGGTGAACACTATCTTGTCACTCCGGTTGAAAAATTACGCATTGAAGTTGAGGATGCACCCTTTGTGGTGGTGCAAGTGGAAGAAGAAGGAAAGGGACAGGATCAGAAATTGTATTTTCGAACCCGGACCGATGACATCATATTGGCGGATCAAGATCATCGAATTTGGGTCGAGTTTGCAGAGAATGACGAACCATCGCCATATCTGAATGTTCGAAATGGACTTCGTGGATTGCTGGCGAGAAATGTATATTACCAGTTGGTTGAACTCGGTACTGAAATCCAATTCGATGAAGGCAGAATGTTCGGAGTATGGAGTGCGGGAGAATTTTTCGCTTTGGGATCGGTAGACTGACAGTTAGAGCATTGCGGAATTCATGATTACAGATGATATACAGTCGCTGCGGCGGATTCTTAGACAGAACAAGACGATCGCCGTAGTCGGATTATCGGCACGGTGGTATCGACCGAGTTTCTTTGCAGCAAAATACCTGCAGGAATACGGATATAGAATCATCCCCGTTAACCCGAACTATGAAGAAGTACTGGGTGAAACATGTTATCCCGCGATCGAAGAAATTCCAGAACAGGTAGATGTCGTAGATGTTTTTCAACGCTCCGAGTTTGTGCTGCCGATCGCAGAATCCGCAGTAAAAATAGGCGCGCATGTGTTTTGGATGCAGCTTGGAATCTATAACGAGGAAGCGGTTGCAATCGCGCATGAAGCAGGCATGGATGTGGTAGTCAATCGCTGTATGAAGATAGAACATGCCAGACTGTTCGGGGGGCTCAATTTTATCGGGGTGGACACCAAAATAATTTCATCCGAGCGTCCACGGTGGAGCAACTGATTAAAAATTATGCCTGATCGAGAATTTGGAATAGAGACCTTGTGTTTGCACGCGGGACAGATGCCCGATGCTGTAACCGGTGCGCGTGCGCCACCCATCTATCAGACGGCTGCATATGTATTCGACTCTGCCGATCACGCTGCGAGTCTGTTCAATTTGCAGACTTTCGGAAACATCTACTCACGATTGATGAATCCCACAAATGCGGTTTTCGAGCAACGCATGGCGGCTTTGGAAGGAGGCCGAGCCGCGGTTGCGGTATCTTCTGGCATGGCTGCGCAAATGGTTGCACTGTTGACGATCTTGGAAGCTGGTGATGAAATCGTATCATCGAACACGCTCTATGGTGGTACGCATACACAGTTCGGATTCAGCTTCAAGAAGCTGGGTATTAAGGCAAAGTTCGTTGACGGCGATGACCCTCAGAACTTTGCAAGAGCCATTTCGTCTAACACCAAATGCATCTATGCGGAGTCCATTGGCAATCCTGCCAATAACGTGGTCGATTTTGAAGCAGTTTCCGAGATTGCCAGAGACAGTGGCTTGCCATTTATCGTTGACAATACGTTCGCAACTCCGTATCTGTGCCGTCCGTTTGACTATGGTGTAGACATCGTTGTCCATTCGGCCACCAAATTCATATGTGGACATGGCACATCTATAGGCGGGGTATTGGTGGAATCAGGAAAATTTCCGTGGGATAACGGCAAATTCCCGACGATGATGGAGCCTTCCGATGGTTATCACGGAATTCGCTTCTATGAAACTTTCGGTGATTTTGGATACACCATGAAAGCGCGTTGCGAAATTCTACGCACATTTGGTCCTACTCTGAGTCCATTCAATGCTTTTCTGTTCCTGCAAGGCGTGGAGACGCTTCCTGTGCGAATGGATCGACACTGCAGCAATGCGATGGCGGTAGCCCGGTTTTTGGAAGATCATTCTACGATTGAATGGGTGAACTACCCGGGACTAGAATCCAGTCGATATCATGATCTTGCGAACAAATATTTTCCGAAGGGAGCCGGAGGAATTATGAGCTTTGGTATCAAGGGCGGAACCGAGGCGTGCGTGAAATTTATTGAATCTGTTCAGTTCCTGAGTCATTTGGCCAACGTTGGTGATGCAAAAACAATAGTTGTTCACCCAGCATCAACGACGCATAGACAGATGAATGAGGAGGTACAGATTGCGGCGGGTGTAAAACCCAACATGGTTCGAATATCAGTAGGGCTTGAAACCATTGAGGACATCTTGTGGGATCTGGATCAGGCTTTGACTCGTTCCCAACAATAACTTTCACCTTAGTAGATAGAAAAGGCGATTTGAGACAATGGGATGTTGTCATCACTATCAATTTGTTGAGGGAAACGAGTCTGTTTTTACAGTAGATTTCAACCCCATCAAGTATGGACCCGGAGCACTGGACGAGCTGGCTCTCGATGTACAACAACTTGGAGTTTCAAGAGTAGCTCTTTTCACTGACCCGGTTGTTAAGGCGCTTGAACCCACACAGAAAGCGTTGGAAAAACTGCGCAAAGCTGCGATTGATTTTGAAGTGTACGATGAAGTGAGCGTCGAACCCACCGATGTTTCCTTCAAGGCTGCGACTCAGTTTGCAGTTGAAGGTCGCTTTGACGGATTCATTTCAATCGGCGGCGGCTCGGTTATCGATACCTGCAAGGCGGCAAATCTGTACAGTACCCATCCAGCCAATTTTCTCGACTATGTCAACGCTCCTGTTGGAGAAGGAGTTCCTGTTCCGGGAAAGCTGGCGCCGCATATCGCATGTCCGACAACTTCTGGTACCGGTAGCGAGTGCACCGGTATTGCGGTATTCGATTATTTGGAGAAACAGGTAAAAACAGGTATTGCCTCCTATCATCTCAAGCCGACGAAAGCAATTGTAGATCCAACAGTAACTGCATCGCTGCCCGCCAAAGTCGTCGCATCAAGCGGATTTGACGTGTTGTGTCACGCACTTGAATCGTACACGGCAAGACCGTTTACCGAACGTGCAAGGTCAGCAACTGGAATTCGTCCTTTGAGTCAAGGTGCAAATCCCTACAGCGATATGGGATGTCGGGAAGCTCTGCGCCTGACTGGACAATATTTGGTACGCGCGGTAGTTGACGCAAGCGATGAAGAAGCAAGACATGGAATGATGCTCGCCGCAACACTGGCTGGAATCGCATTTGGTAATAGCGGTGTGCATATTCCGCATGGAATGTCCTATTCGGTTGCCGGTTTAGTACGGGATTACTGTCCAGAGGGATATCCTCCAGGTCATCCTTTAGTGCCTCATGGAATTTCAGTAATTGTTAATGCTCCTGCCGCATTTCGATTTACAGCACCTGCAAATCCGGAGCGACATAGAGATGGTGCGCTACTGCTTGGAGCGCAAATACGCGAGGCAGATCAGAATGAGGTGGGAGATGCTCTTTCGGAACAGCTCGAACATATGATGAAATTGACGGAAATGCCAAATGGAATTTCGGATGTCGGCTATGATAAATCGGATCTAGAGAATCTGGTTCATGGAGCATTCATGCAGCAGAGATTGCTGGCAAATGCACCATGCGATGTTTCAGAGATGGATTTGGAAAATATGTACTCTCAAGCACTTCGATACTGGTAAATGAACAGAGATGATTTGAGACTGGTTCGCCCCGAGTGGGGAGACTGGGATGCAATTTATGAAAGGTTTCAGTGGAACATTCCAAAGTACTTCAATATTGCTAAAGTGGCGTGTGACCGCCATGCGGAGCGCGATGGCAGCGAAGTCGCGATTTACTATGAAAACAAAGAAGGAAAGGCAAGTCGTTATACATTTCTAGAGCTGAGTCGTCTTTCAAATCAGCTTGCCAATACTCTGCGCCATCAAGGTATCGGCAAAGGTGACCGGATTGGCATCATACTGCCGCAACGTCCGGAGACGGTTATTTCTCATTTTGGAATATACAAGCTGGGAGCGGTTGCCTTACCGCTTTCTGTTTTGTTTGGACCAGAAGCTGTGAGCTACAGGCTGAACAACAGTGGCACGAAAGTTGTGATAACAGATACCCAGCATGTTGAATTGCTTGAATCGATTCGAGATCAATTGCCCCATCTTGAAATGATCATTGACTGTGACTCTACGAATGGGTTCTGGAAGGAAATTGAACGAGCAAGCGACAGTTTTGAAGTTGTCGATACGTTAGCTGAAGATCCTGCATATCTGGTTTACACATCTGGGACAACCGGTCCACCGAAAGGCGCTCTCGCTCCACATCGGTGTCTAATTGGCAATCTGACCGGATTTGAGATGTCGCACAATTTTTTCCCACAAGAGGACGACTTGTTCTGGACGCCGGCAGACTGGGCGTGGACAGGTGGCTTGTTGGATGCGCTTATTCCATCTTTGTATTACGGTGTTCCAGTTCTAGGTTATGACGGTGGAAAATTTGAACCGGAAAAAGCTTGCCATTTGCTGGAAAAATACCGGGTGCGTAATGGGTTCATACCACCAACAGCACTGAAGATGTTACGTCAAGTCGAAAACATGCAGAAACGGTTTGATATTAATATGCGCTCCATCATGTCGGCAGGAGAGTCGTTGGGTACCGAACTCTTTCACTGGGGCAAGGAAGCATTCGGAATTGAAATTAACGAAATGTGGGCGCAAACTGAATTTAACTATATTGCAGGAAATTGTTCCGAAGTAATGAGTGTTCGCCCTGGGTCAATCGGCAAGAGCTATCCGGGCCATTCTGTTGAGGCGGTTGACGAAGATGGAAATATCCTGGAAACCGGTGAAATTGGCGAACTCGCAGCCGACCGCAATGATCCAGTAATGGTTTCCGGTTATTGGAATAACAAAGAAGCTACCCAAGAAAAATATATTGGTAAATGGTGGGGAACAGGTGACACCGGCTACAAGGATGAAGACGGATACTTATGGTTTGTTGGTCGTAAAGATGACGTGATTTCTAGTGCCGGTTATCGTATCGGTCCTGGTGAGATAGAAGATTGTCTACTGAAGCATCCGGTAATTGCACAAGTTGCGGTCATTGGTATTCCTGATAAACTCCGAGGAGAGGCGGTAAAGGCTTACATTGTATTGAAAGATGGAAATCATCCCTCAGACAAGCTCACAGCAGAGATTCAGGATTCTGTGCGAAAACAACTTGCTGCCTATGAGTACCCCAGATTCATTGAATACATTGACGACTTGCCACTGACTACGACTGGCAAGGTTCGCCGTAATGAATTGCGAGCTCGGAAGCACCATTCGGAATAACTGGAAATTTACTTATCAGCAGAGTTTTTGGCAGATTTCGCCCGTTTTCGACGGGTATCAGTCGGCGCCTGTTGCAGTGGTCTGTAAACTTCGACGCGGTTTCCATCCGCAAGCAAATAATCATCCGGAACTGCTTTCCCAAATACGCCAATTGGTGCAGATCCGAAGTCGAAATCCGGGAAAATCCGATCTAACCCGGATTCTTCAACCGCCTTTCTTGCCGTGGTATTGACCGGGACTTCCATTTCCATGATTTTCTGATGCATTGAAGACGCGAATGCAACTTCAATGTAAATTTTTCGGTCGATTTCCAAACTGTCGTACTGCCTCTTCGTGAAATGAATTTACCATGTTTTTCGATATTTGATGAAATATAGGAGCGCTCGCAGTGGCGATCAGACTCGATGAAAATTCAAAATTAAGTTCAAATTCAACCCGACACGCGTGTTCCCCAAGATTGGTAAATTTCCAGCTGCCGCTCATCTTTTTGAATGGGCCTGAAACCAGCGTCATGGATATTTCACTGAACGGGGTAGCCACATTCCGAGTTGTAAATGATTTGCGAAAGCCTTTGAGCGAAAATTCGAGCGTAGCCGTATATCCGTCCTCATGTACTTTGTCTACTCGGCCGCTTTTGCAATCCTTGATGAAGTTTGGATAGGATGCTACATCAGTCACCAGAGAATACATGTGTTCAGAGGGATATGCCGCAATGATTGACTTTCGGACACTTGGCATACGGAGTTAGATTCAAGCAGTGGGTAGACAGCGATTGAATAGGCATGGGAAGAATCGCATTCTCATGAATTTTGACATTGATTCGAGTTAGAACGTCGAACTTCTTCAGGCAAATTCTGCTCAATCAAATCGTTCAGCATCGGCCAGAAGAAATCTTGCCCTTGATATCCGACTATGCGTCCCACTTCACTCTGATTATGAATCAGTACGAAGGTGGGGGTGTATCGTATAGACTCGTTGATTGTAATTGAATCTGGAATCTGATCGGTGATCTCGACTTTTCTGACGGGTGCCTGACAGGATTCAGGCGTTAGACTATAGATGACTCCAATTTCTTCATCCCACTTGTGGCACCAGGTGCAATAATCTGCATTAAACATGATTAGTTCACTGGCACTCGAAATTTGCAGCAAACTGAAACCTAAAAAAGCTGCAAAGGATGAAATGAAAATATTTTTACTCTGCATAGCCGAGAATAAGCCAGTTTTTCAAGAATTCAACGAACTAGATGTGAAAAATTAGAACGGTCTGAAATTTCAAGATTATCATTAATAGACATTATACCTTTAGGATTTTTGTGGATAAGTTTCTGGAAATGGTTCCGAAAATTGGTACAAAATCATTCGATTTTCACTTCAAAATAAAATTTGGTAACAAATTATTTTTATCAAATATTTAATTTTGAGTAGCTATAAGCATTGGAAAATTTATGGAAGTCTCCAGAACCAATAACCCGTTTCTAAAATATTTGGACAATAAAGAATTTCTGTTGATGGATGGTGCGACTGGCACCAATCTTTTTGACATGGGATTGGTGTCGGGAGATGCACCGGAACTTTGGAACGATGAATATCCGGAGCGTGTGCTACAACTGAATTCCAGCTTTGTTGACGCAGGTGCAGATGTGGTTTTGACCAATACTTTTGGAGCCAATGCAATGCGATTGAAGCTGCACAAAAGTCAGCATCGGGTATCGGAATTGAATGAAAAGGCCGCTGAAATTGCCAGAAATGCAGTAAATCAATCGAACAGGGAGGCATTTGTTGCTGGTTCTATGGGACCTTTGGGTGAACTGATTGAACCAATTGGGACACTGTCGATGGATGAGGCAATTGAAGCATTCACAGTTCAGGCGTTGGCTCTTGAACGTGGTGGTTGCGATGTTTTATGGATTGAGACTATTTCTTCAAGAGAGGAACTGATCGCAGCCGCCACCGGCGCGAGCAGTTCCAGTCTGCCGTTTGCTTGTAACGCGAGTTTTGACACAAACGGCCGTACGATGATGGGAATCAGCCCGACTGAAATCGTTGAAATTTGCTTAAATTTGGGTGTTCGCCCATTTGCAGTCGGTTCAAATTGTGGAATTGGTCCGGCACAAACGGTTGCTGCCGCGTTGGAGATGGTTGAGGCGTTTCCATCCGCGTTCAGATACATAGCGAAAGCGAATTGTGGCGTACCTGTATGGGAGGGCACAAGAATTCGATATACAGCGACACCCGAGCAAATGTATCTCTATGCGCAAATTGCTCGAAATGTTGGAGCAACCATCATTGGAGGATGTTGCGGTACGCAGGTGGAGCATGTACGAAGAATGCGCACTGGGGTAGATGAACATGTAGTGAAAGAAAGACCTACTATGGAGCAGATTGCAGAAAGCCTCGGAAAAGTTTTTGATACATCCCCTGTTAAATCGACTCGACAACGCAGTTCGCGTCGACGCAGGTAAATTGGGTCAGTCATGGGGAAAAAGAAAAAAAATCTCAATACCAATCAAATCATCTCGACCAACAGAAAAGCTTCGCATGATTACCAGCTTGAAGATCGGTACGAAGCGGGTATCGTGCTGAATGGCTGGGAAGTCAAGAGCATGCGGGATAGCAGGGCAAATCTCAAGGAAAGTTATATTTTAGCAAGAGGAGGTGAGCTCTATCTTGTCGGATCACATGTTTCGCCTGGCTCGACAACTTCAACTCATGTGACTGTCAATCCAACTCGGCAACGAAAGCTGCTTTTGCATCGAATCGAAATTAATCGACTGATTGCCGCTGTCGAGCGAAAGGGCTATTCGATGATACCGACACAGCTATATTGGAGCAATGGAAAAGTGAAGCTTCAGTTTGCACTGGCCAAGGGAAAGAAACAGTACGACAAGCGAGCAGCAATCAAATCTCAGGATATCGCAAGAGATCAGGCTAGGGAGGCTTCTTCTTACAGTCGATATTCGGGCGATTGAGCAACAGTGCAACAAAAATTAGTTTTTTAAGGCATGAAATTCAATAAATTGCGAATCAGTGTTGCATTTTGGGGACAGGTTCATATATCGTAAGTTAAATAACTTGCTATGGGGGTGACTTGGTTTCGACGCGAGTTGCAAAACCGCTGGAGCATGCCGAGGTGCAGGTGCCTCGTAAAACTGTCTGCAAATTAATAGTTGCCAACGACGACAACTTCGCCTTAGCAGCTTAGCTGCTAAGCCCTGTCAGTATCATGTCTGGATGGTGCGAAACGGGGTCATTAAATTCAGACTAGTTTACAGGGATTGTCTCGTAAGCCTGTAGGCGAATGACTACTTCGGTAGACGAGACCGACACACTCCGTTTTGTCTGTCCTGACGAAGTGTGGTTGAACTAGGGATAGACTAAGCATGTAGTCGCCAGCGAGCAGAGTGCTCACGGACGCGGGTTCGATCCCCGCCACCTCCACCATAGGTAAGAATCCGCACCGTTGTCCGCATTTCCCAAATCGGTCAATGGTGTCTTGATTATTAGAAAATCCTATTTTTCCTCTACTGCCTGGCCAAGCTTTTCTTACTTCAGGCCAGCGTTGACGAGCAGCATCCCACAGTTCCTGTGTAACAATTCGCAGTGACTCATCGTTGCAAGTGTTCAATTCGGATTCAGGATTGGTGCCTTCCGTCGGTTTGGATGTGTTCGCCATACGCAATTTTGGAGAGGATGCACAGTGCACACGAAGTGATTAAATATTATGAGATGTGCACTTTCTGTAAGTCGCGTACATTGATAGCGTGCGGGAAAACTCCCCAGTTTGTATACCAGTCGCATAGAGGAACTAAGTGCAAGCAGCCCCGGACTGGGAAGATTATTCTGACTGACACAGTAGCTTTCCAATCTCATCAACACTAAGCGGTGGATCTTGGCGATGTGCTACAGCATGACAATTTGGACATAATGGAACAAGATCTCGAACAGGATCCACGACATAATCAGCGTCCAATTTAGATACGGGCGTAGTGTGGTGTACCTCAATAAAGCCCGCTGCGATCGTTCCGTAGCGCGCACCAAAATCGAATCCGCATGCTTTGCATGATGTTCCATGAATCGAAATAGCTGCAGCCCGGTTTCGCCGATCGCGTTCGTAACGGTTGACCAGCACCGTGCTGACGGCACCTTCTGGATATTTCTCCAAATCTTCGATACAAACTTCCATCTCCAGTTCCAGTGGAAGGATTGCAACAACAGCAGCCGCAAAGTATCCGGTCCATTGACATATGATTTCTCGATCTAGCGCTTCCTCTCCAGAATCAAACTCAAGTTGCCCTTTGCTGAGCGTTAGAGACATGCGGCTCCACCTCCGTTCCCAAACTTCCTCAGATGTAAGCGCAAATGTCTCGTTGTTTACACTAAATTCGATTTCTGCACCTAGCGCGGCACAGTTACTGAGTATAGTTCGAAACGCCACGCGCCCGGTCTGGTCCGCCTGCCCCATTTCTGACAGCAAATCACCGGCAAACCGGTCCGGTTCAAATGACAGACGAAGTCTACGCCAGTCGGGATCAACTCTAATGCCGAATGCATAACCTTTGGGGTCTTCGACTGGCCGTAACTGGGGTGAAAACATCCCAACGGTATTTGCTCGGAATCCGAAGCCCGTTATTGCCGAAATTCGCTGAGCCAAATATTGCAAATCAGGCTTCATAAGGTTAATCGTCTAGATCCGGTTCTGGAAGATTCTCAACGAGCGTTCTCAAAATCCTCGATACTTCGAATCGCAAGTCCTTGAACGCTTGGTTAGTTGTCTCGGAAGTCGTGCTGAGTTCGGCCACACACAATGCCCAAAACAGGGAATCCATTCCCTGTACGGTGACACTTTGATTGAGGTTCGGTACATAAACCTTGTGGTAGTAGGGATGTTCCGTATTGATTCTTACCGCCTTGTGCATCTCAATGAGAGCTGGCTCAAAAAGGAGGCCGTCGGCCACATTGTCAGCGGGTTGGATATAGACCTCTCCGGGCTTGGATGCTGACGCTATTTTCAAACGCAGGACATGTTTCCCTTGAGGGTTTGACACTTCCACTTCCCCTGTTTGCCGATTCCTGATGTTGACCTCTGGTCCGCCCACTTCTAGTGCCTTGATGCCTATGGACTGGTTCGAGGCATCATGTGCACCTAGGATTTTACTCCCAATTTTCTTCTTTCGACCTTGGCGATATCGACGGTCTGCTTCCCGGCGTGGTGCTGTCAGAAACCGGTCTTTAAGCCAGATCCACAGATCATCGTTCAATATGATCTGTGACTTCTTAACATCAAGATGAAACGCGGAATCTAACCGATTATCAAACGAAAATTCTACGCGTAATAACGTACCATGCGGTTCGTTCTGAAACATTCCAAGCCATCCGGCCGCATGAATAAGCCGTTGTTCGCGATAAATGTACAATCCCTGTTTATCCGCCGATAGTTTCGCCACTTTCGCCATTCCATCCTCCGGGAATTCTTCTCGCCGGGGCAAAATAAACGCATGTACTGAGAACTCTGCCAGAGTTTCACTGTTGTCTCCCTCGACCGCAACAGTCTCTTTGGCTACCAATTCCGAAAACTCTTTCTGAAATGGATCCCACGCCTCGACGACTTCTCCGTTCAGGGTAATTCGGACATATTGAGCTCGCTCGTCTTGGCTGTCGAGAAAACGCTGATAGGTCATGGCCAAATGTTCCTTCAGGTTTTGGCAGCGTTTTTTTAACGCTTTCCTTTCCAGCGCGCCTCCGGGAATTTTGTATTTCCTGAGAAGACGGTCTACCTTCTCCCAAAGGACGACAGTTCCTGGACCTTGACCTGCTATCGCATCAAGATGATCGAGGGCTTCTTGAGCGGGTTCTTCGGAAAGTTGAAGAAGCCACTTGTTTTTGGAGATCACATGATCAAGATCCCAGGTAGCCATCAAGCTGTGATCATTACCCGAAGACCGGGAGATAACGGACAGACGACGACAGAATGCCGTCGACGCGGTTTTGAGACCGAGACCGAACTTTCCGAGACTGGCCGGGTCGGCCTTTGCGGGAGATCCGTAAATCATGGCCTGGGTCAATTCGTTTTTATTCATTCCACAGCCGTTGTCTGCAATTGTCAGCATGACTTCGTTGCGAAAGTCCAGTTCAACCCTGATATCAATTTTCGTCGCGTTCGCCGCAATTGAGTTGTCGACCACATCAGCGACGGCTGTTTCGAAATTGTAACCCGTATCCCTGAGGCCCTCGATAGTTCGCCCTGGATCGGGATTGGTTTCGAGTTCTGTAATTGTTAGCATTAAGGTTCTCTCCTAAACGTCGATGATCTTCCAGGTCTTGCTAATTCGCAAAATTGTACGCCCTGTTTCGAGACGCGTTATGCGAGGTTCATTGGCACGTTTATAAGAGATCGAGTATGATCTATCAACATGCCGATGCATCAACACCTCGTCTCCAGTCTTCAAGTCGGACTCTTGGAGATACTTCGTCATCCGCGTAAGACGAAATTCATTGCGTGTCCCTCCGAAAAATCGATTATTGTAGTAAATAAAGGCAAACTCCCATTGGCGATCTGCTTGGTCATCGAATAACAGGTGCACTCTCGGATTAAGCGTATCTGGGTTCAGACGCGGGAAAAACGAAAGGAATTCCTCCCTGCGCGGGATCAGCAGGCCTGCCTGATGACCGCCCGTTTCGCCAGTGTCGTTGGCACTCAAGATTTTCGTGATCGTCAGTTTGTTCATGTTCTAGCTGTTCCTGTTGACAAAGGCGAACGTTCCAGAGCAGTGACAATATCTGCATAATCTGTATCCTTGCCTTCAACGCCAATGACGGCTTTGTCGGCGATTTCACGTTTCCGCCGCAACCGCTCATCGATTACTTCTTCCACTGTTCCAACAAGGATCAATCGACGCACAACCACCGGACGCTCTTGACCCCGGCGATATGCGCGAGCAGAGGCTTGATCTTCAAGAGCGGGATTCCACTCCGGATTGTAGTGGATGACGTGATTGGCTGCTTCGATGTTAAGGCCTGCGCCTCCCGCGCGGGGGTTGAGTACGAGCAATGCCGGGCCGGTATGATCTGTGAAATGGTCGAGAAGAGGCTGACGCTTGTCCATTTCCAAGCGCCCGTCGAATGTTGCTGCCAACACTCCGAATCGGTGTGCGGTGACGCTTGTGATTCGGTCTGCCATGGCCGTGTAGGACGTAAAAACCAGAACCTTCTCCTGCCAGTCAAAAATTTCCGTCAGAAGCTCCATTAACCGATCAAACTTGGAAAATTCGGTATACGCGGTATATACGCTACTGTCGTCAATGATTTCAGGATGAGCGCAGAACTGGCGCAGCTTTGTAAGTGATACAAGCGTGGCAGCCGCGCCGTACTTCGCAGCAATTGCTTCTCGAACGGTTTCATAGGCATCCGCTTCTTCCTCCCGTAGTTCTAGTGTTTCCATAACGTCAATACGTTCTGGAAGATCCTTCGCGTGCTCGGCAATTCGCCTGCGAAGCAGCAATGGAGATACCATCGGCTCCAGAGCAGCCGCAGCTAACGTATCCTCCTTGTAGCGCGTTTCAAAGGAATTCAGATCGCCCAGATAGTCAGGTAGGACAAAATCCATGATCGACCATAGATCGCGGAGCCGGTTCTCAACTGGAGTGCCTGTGACTGCAACAGCCACTTGGCGTCCGATCTCCTTGACGGATTTCGTTCTACGTGCGTACGGATTCTTGATGTTCTGCGCCTCATCAAGAATAACGGCCCCCCAGTCGACCATCTTGAACAACGAAAGGTCACGAACGGCTATGTCATAAGATGTAATGACGATGTCAAAGCTCTCAAGAACTACCGGTCTGCCCGTGCGCATGGCTCCATGATGCTTGCAGGTTTTTAGATCCGGGCAAAACTTTGCAATTTCGCGCATCCAGTTCTCAAGTAATGAGCCGGGTGCGATTACCAGTGCCCTCTTACGATAGCGTGCTCCACCCGGGTCGCGTAATGCACTGATCACCTGAAGCGTCTTACCGAGCCCCATTTCATCACCGAGCAAACCGCCGAGATTTTCGCGCATGATAAAACAGAGCCAGCGCCAGCCGTCGAGCTGGTAAGGATAGAGTTCGGCTAAAACCCCTTCCGGTGCCTTGCCCGGAACACTCTTGAAAAGGAGTTTGTTCAGAGCGTTGTCAGACAAACGATCAATGACTGGTCCGCCTTCCCATGCAGCCTTTTTAAGTGTGAGGCATCCTTTTAACGATTGAATCCTGCCGTCGCTCAAATCCATTCCGGCCGTCTCAAGCAGGGATACAATAATGTCTCCGTCTCCCGTTACGACGGGATGCCAAGTACCTGCGTGCACTACATGGCCCCTTCGAACCGCTTCCGCGGAAACCGGAAATCTTTCACCTTGTTGAGAGTGTGCTTCAAATTTCAGGCAAGGCTCGTTATAAATCGCATCCCCCTGCAGCACCGCCACCAAATCTACCGGGAAGCGTGAAAATTGCAGGCCAGCGGCATCGCCGCTCTTGCCGCCGGGCAAATCATCCCATGCCGGCTGGTTCTCAATGATAGACGCGTACACTTGGTCGGCGGTTGCCGGTACGCGCTGTTTGCCGTCCGCGATCTCCAGCAGGTTGCCCGCAATCACCCAGCTCTTCATGGACGGCAACCTTCAGCACGCGAATTTGTAGCTCGGTTACAGGCGATGCAAACGTTGGGGCATTTCATTAGGTTCTCTGACGTCCGGCGACAAGTTCCAAAAAGTCGGATAGTGACATAAGCCAATTCTGCTGGTCCGCCCCATAGGTTTCGTGAATGCCGCGAGGCACGACGAGCTGCAATTTGCTTGTGCGCATCTGGTTAGTCTGGTTTTCAGAAATGCCCGGTTCAAGCGTAAGCAGATGCTTGTCGAGAATGCGCATGGCCTCGGACAGCACCTGCTGCCAGCGGTCTTTGCTAGCAGTCTTGGCACTAAGCATGGTCAACCGCTCAATCGGGAAAGAAGTATCCAAATATTCGCTTTGGCCCGGAAACAGGAAATTCGGATGCGACCGATTCTCGGTTTGAGCGTTCCTTGCGTAGCGCAATTCTCTGGCGTCGAAGATCGCTGACAAGTAATGTTCCAGAGCGTATCCCGCTCGCGACTTGCGGCGGTTCTGAACGCGCAGTGAATACTGAAGGAAGCCCTCCACATCTGCGTCGGGTTCGTGCGACGGCAAATTGCGTCCGACAAACCCCTTTTCCAGTCGGTTGCTCACTTCGCGACGTTCAATGTGTCGAAACAAAGCTTTTTCCTCATTCATCCATGTTAGTAGGGCAGCATCCGGATCATCTTGGGCTGAAATGCTATCTACAATTCTGTTGCGGACAAACCCCAAAAGTTCCCGAGTCGACGGGAATCCGTCCGGATAATGTTCAAGAATTAACGCGTCTAGACGAGCCGTCTCTGGTTCTTCGAACTCAATACCGAGATCGTCGAGGATGTACCCCGTCACGAAGTCGATCTCCCGGTCTTTGCCGATTTCCTGCAGGCGAAAATCCTCTCCGAGTTCCTCCAGCTCATCGCGAATGCCGAATAGCCAAGCCAGCTGATTTGCGGTTGTTCCATCTGGCGCGATGATGAGCATCAGTTGGTTTTCTGGTCTTCGTGCTACTACTAGGAGGTCACCCGCCTGTGCCAACTCCATGACAGCGTTTGTGGGATAATACAGCCGCCATTCGGCCGCGCGGTGGGGTTGATTCTCCCGTGAGTCATACCACGTTACCCAAGCGTCTTCGGATATGCCTTCATTTTCCCCACCAAGCCAAACAAAAGTGGCTGGCTGTTCATTGAAAGCTTGAAGAGCAAGGAGTTGCTTGAGCGGCTCACTTCCGTTTAGTTCATGCTGGTTTGACTTGCGTGGGTTGACCTCGACTTCCCTCAGACGTTTGAGTGCTACACCTTCAAAGCAACTGGATAGAAACCCGTATCTCACAATACGTATTCTAGTCCACTAATTTCAAGCGAAACATTGCCTGACGCAAACCATGCTGAGCAAAGTGCGACAACATCATTGAGCGGCCTTTGCGTCTTACCTTTGAGTGCGCATTCCCAGACCACGCCAACGCGCCAACCGGATCCGACTAAGGCGTTTAGGACTCGCACATCGTTTTCCCGATTTCTGTTGATTTTATCTCGCCAAAATTTTGGCCGGGTATTAGGCCATTTGAATAGATGACAACCGTGTCCGTGCCAGAAACATCCATGCGCGAACACAACTGCTCGGTATTTTCTGAACACCAAATCCGGGCACCCTGGAAGGTTAGGTGCATGTAGCCTGTAGCGAAAGCCTGACGCGTGAAGTGCCTGTCGCAGCAACAACTCTGGTTGCGTATTCTTGCTCCGTATGCCTGCCATCATGGCGCTGCGTACGGTCGGTGAAACAATGTCAGTCATTCAGAAACAGCGCCATCGGCGAACAGTTCCATTTGTCCTCTGGATACAGCACGGCAGATGAAAGGTTGCATATGCAAAGCCACAGCCGTTGCTGCCTGAACGACGACGGCATTGCCGAATTGCTTGTATGCCTGTGTGTCGGATACCGGAATCTGCCATTCGGGTCTTCTAGGTTGGTCAAATCCCATCAAGCGGGCGCACTCGCGTGGTGTCAGGCGGCGAGGCCTTCGGCGGCGCCCCCGATCGATCAGAATTTCCGAGCCATCCTTGTAATACCTAGCGGATAGCGTCCTAGCAATATCGTTGGGACCGAATACATCATAGCCAAAGCCATTGCCTAGGGCACGATGCTTTTTCTTATAATCTTTCAGATACTTCCAAAGATGGGCTGTCAGCGTGTACTTGGCGGCCACCGAATCTTCCGGCTCGAGTATGGTGCTAAGCCGCGGTCCCTGCTCGGGATCTGGAGGCTCAAAATCGTCAAATGAAAATCCGACTGGATTTTGGAAACCGGCGATGAAAATACGCTTTCGTTTCTGCGGAACCCAACTGCGCGAATCCACAACCACATGGTCGACTTCGTAACCCAGTTCTTCCTTCAGAATCCGCATGATGACTGCAAATGTCCGGCCTTGATCGTGTGAAGCCAGATTCCGGACATTTTCTAGCAGAAATGCCGCTGGACGGCAAAAAGCGATAATCTGGGCGACATCGAAGAACAGTGTTCCCTGTGCGTCGCACAGAAACCCGTGCGGGCGGTTTAGCGCGTTTTTCTTTGTCACGCCCGCAATTGAAAAAGGCTGGCAAGGAAAACCGCCGACGAGAACATCGTGCGAGGGGATTTTCTCAGGATCATCCGAGAAATCACGGATGTCACCGGCTATCTCGTGGTCGCAGGTGAAATTGGCGCTGTAAGTTTTGCGGCAAGCAATATCCCATTCGCTGGTAAAGACGCACTTGCCGCCGGCTGCCTCCATCGCCAGCCGCAGACCGCCAATCCCAGCGAACAAATCGATGAATCGAAAGACGTTTACTCCTTGGGCAATAGCGTTCTTAGCCCTAACCAATTCCTGCAAGTGTCGGATGTAGATCGGGCGAGGTGCCGTCTCCCCTTGGTCGTATCGGCGTATCGTGCGGGGATGAACCTCAAACAGACTCGCTGTTGCCTCAATATTTAGGTCTGCTTGTTCCCGAAGCAGAAGGAATTCGGTTTTTGGGATGGCTTTCAACGGGCTCCTCGGTTGGCGAGGCTTAGACTCTCTGGGTAAATTTGTGACATTTTGTCATAAAACAACTTTTATGTCAAGTATCAGTGTTGCCCAATATAAGATGAGTCTGTAGATGCCGATATAGCCACTGTCGAAGTCTGCAACTTGGAGTTGATTGGGTTCATCATAAGGAGGATGAAACAATCATGAAACTCAACGACTTGCGGAGCATTGATCAGCCTCACACCTTACTTGAAGGCACCTAGGCAATGGCGTTCGCAGTGCTCACCAATAAGGATAAACGTTATCAATGGATGCAGCAGACTTTTATCAAGTTTCGCTATCAGACGATTGTCGAAAGCGGACTAATGCATCGTAATCCGTTAGCTGATGAAAGTGAGCGGGTATTCACGCCAGCAGGTCACCCGCCTGATCGGGCAGTATATTCAATTCGGCCAGTTGCAGCGTCGTCAATGCGTGGTTTGAGGATTTTACCGGCGTTTTACCGATGAAGACAGTGGGTAATCGGTATGAACACTATCTTACCAAGCTTGGAAGACGTGCAATTGTGACCGCATTGGACATACGATAAACCACAGTTTGCCTAGACTTTGCGAAAATTACAATTGATTTTATTTGTCATAATGCAGAAAACACCAGTTTTAAGAGACTAATCACTTTCAACTAGTTCATGTTCGGGACCCTGATTCGCAATTTCAAGGAACCAGAGATGTGGAGGCACTGGCAAGCGAAAGTGACGACATGCCATCAATAATATTGGCCAAAGCTTGGCTCTCGTTGTTGAGAGGTTATTGAAAGCAGCATGGTCAACGATGATTTTGTCTATAAGCGTCGCGTATTGCAACTGATCCCCGCAGAGTGGCAAGCTTGGAATCGCTACACCGTGATCCGTACTACCGCTCCAAAGCATCTCGTCCGTGTCGTTATCGGGCACCCAAATTTGCTGGGTTGTGTGTTGCAAATCTTTCTCAATGCAGGATGCAAGCTGGTCCCTTGATTCACGCAAGCCAAGCCTGTCGAGCCAAGCGACTAGCAAAGGATAGAGCACACTGCCGCGCGTGTGCTCCTCGAAATACTCGTCTGATCGATCCATCGGGTGTCCGGCAAGGTCATGATAGTTCGCCATTGGAATCGGATAGGCACCACGACTCTTGATTGAGAACACTATGCGTAGCACCATATCCTCTAAAATTTCAGAAGCTATGCTTATGGCACGGCAAATTTGGGCTAGGATCAAGAACAACGTAATTTCAATGGCGAAGTCATCGCGTATCGGCGACTTGAGGGCTGGGTTAGCAATGATCATAGCGACTGCAGTCTGAAACGCCCGATTGCGCTTATCTGCGTAGGCCTTCACAGTATCTTCTTCGGTTTGATAACAGGCCCACCAATGCTGCCAAACTCCATAGAGGCAGACCCTGCCGAATTGCTCGAAGAGTGCAAGGTTCACATCAACCGAAGATTGTGATGCGACAGCCATGGAAAGCGCAAATGGCTTTTCAGCATATGTGCCCAGCTTCATCACCAGTACTTCAGTGATGAGAAGATGCAACATAACGATCTGGTCGAGAACAACAAGTATGTCCTCATTTGCCTTTTTCTTTCCAAACATCGAGCGGCAGTCATTCCATATTTGGAGTACCGCATACTCACTGGCTCGAAACGGTGATTCAACGTTGCCCACCTCGCGTGCCCAAACGAAAAGTACCCAGAGGCAGATATAGACCTGACGGAGCCTCGCGAGTCGATTCCGTTCGCTTTCATCGCTCTGCAGAAGACCTTGGATCAAGTTCGTGAAGTAACGATACGCGACATCGGGTTCATCGACCATCGCAATTGATTTTCGGAAATTCGTTTGAAAATTAGACTCGAGGAGTTCCTGTCTCAGTACTCCTGACAGCAAAAGCCCGGCAAGCTTATCGCCGTTCCATTCGCGAAAGCTGATCTTGTCCGTACTGTTACTGTCAACATATCCGGTCCATTGAACACGGACATCCTCCTTAATCTCCCCACCAATACACATGCAAATTACAATGTCGAGGCCTTGGTGCTCTTTCAAGATTCGGTTTTTTATGTAACTGTCGCGGATCTCGTTCAGCGATGGCCGAACTGCTTGGGGAGTGCCATCATCCCATTCACGTCGCTTGAGATCGCCGGATTTGATAGTGAACAGGAATAGTTTCCGGTGTCCTCCATCATCTTCATCGGGTCCAACCGCGGCGACATCGACACCGGCTTGGCGTGTTCCACGGCTCGGTGTGGATAGGATGTTGAACCCGAGTTCGCTCAAGAGATCGGGCAGGATGGCATCAAGTTCGTTACGCTCACGGAGGTCCGAAAGGTACTGACGTAGGATTAGCTTCACGGGTTTGTCCTCTGCTCGTACATCAACTCGTGGAACATCATCTTAAGGCCTTCGGGATCGAAGATGTATAGTTTTGGGTATTCATACTCGACCGAATGTGATTTCATCTCAATGTTAACCTGACGTATTTCTCCGCCCGGATCAACAATGTATGAGGATGATGTATTACCGTAGAGGAGAGTTTGATTTGCCACATGATTAAAGAAGACTGACTGCTTCATTCCTTTCTTCATGGCCTGGCTCATTTGTCGGCTCAAGCGGACATGCTCAATTTGGCGGTGCCTCTCGCTCGGATGCAGTTCGACTAGAGTTTCAATTCCGGCAAGTTCATCAAGAGCCTGCTGTTTCCGGTTCAGTACTTCGCTGATGCGTACAACGTCTGATTCGGAATTCTGTTTCACAACATCTTCGAGGTATTTATGCAGTTCACCGCCGAAGCTAATTAGGAGCGGGTCGTATAGGAGGGCGAGCACATCCTCGGCAATGCCGCTGTCACCGTGACGTAGGATGGCAATGAGCACTGAAGCGGCAGAGACAGGAGCGAGGAACATAAACCCCACGGCCTTTCGGCAAATGAACAATTGATCTTCCGGCTTTGCGGGCAAGTCGCCGGGCTGTAGATCAAGCGTTAGCTGTTGACCGCCTATAATTTTGAACAGCCCGGCCAGACTTGAGCAGAGATAAGGATTGCCTTCCAGAAACCAGTTGATTGTTAGTCTACTGAAGCGTCGACAATCACCGTCAACAAGTTCCCTACGAAATCTCGGAAATGTTTCGACTCCGATTTTACCCTGTGAACTCTGAATCAGTTCTGCAACAAGATCGGAAAGGGCATCGAAATATCCCTCGCTGACGAGGTCAGATATAGCGAAGTCTATTTGCTGGAGAGTTCTGTGATGCTCCGGGGCAACGGATTGCAAGGCATTCAGGACTAGCCGCACTTCTTCTTCAGAGAGGCTCTTACCATGTATCCAGATCAGATTGGAAAGCGCATGGAGCATTTCGGCGGTGGTATCGCCAAGCGCCTTATCTAGGGCACGTCTTACGTCAGTGCGCGGAACCCCTGCGTGATTACCGAGTATTGCGAAACTGGACAACAGCGCGCAGTTTCGGACATGTATGTCATTGGCCTTGATCGAAACCTTTGAGAGCAAGCGGACGGCAGTAGTTGCACTCTCAACATCAAGTGTCATCCTGCCAAGGGCGATGGCGGCACCCATCTGCGCTTTAGATTCCGAACTTTCACCAAGAAACTCTAGCGCACTCGCGCTTTTCGCTCCGGCTTCCAAGGCGAAGCAGAGATGATCAATTGCTAGATTATTGCCGGTTCGGGCATCATCAAGCACCGCCCCGACTCTGGTCGGGTCAACAGCACACCAATTGCGGAATGCCGCATTGGGTTGCTTCGCTGCAAGGTCTTTCCCACCGAGACGGACAAGCGTCGCGACAAGTTGCATCATGTCGCGGTGTCCAATGTCAAGGAGTGGAATCAGATCGCAGAGCATCCCCATACCGAGAAAAAATGCTGAGTCGTCTTTCATCTCGTTTAGGAATTTCCAGTCTCGCTCTTCAAACAAGGTTCTCTCGCCCGACCCGATCAATTCAGCAACTGTTTCCAGAATGTCCGTTTCTAGGAGCTGGGAATGCTCTTTAGAGATCTCGAATAAGTAGGCTATCAAACCTCTCTCAGATGAAGCCGACAGGACATCATTTCGAGTGGTGGCTCCGTTCATGAATAATTCCTTGTATGAGGAGTTATAGCTGATGATGGGTAATGGTACGATCACACAGAAACGGATTCGGTGTCATGGACTCCGTATTCGCAATCCTTACATGTACTGGACAGTTTCTTCCGTTATTGTTTCAACTACATTTTTTGTGTCTTCATAATAGCTGTTGGAGACAACAGGCCCCAAGGTTAGTATCGTGCGCTTGGCATTGGTTAGGATTGGAATGTTCATGTCCATGTTGCGCGGGTTCATAGTATACATATTTTAGCGAGTATGCGGTGACCTGTCCCAGTATATATAGGCCACCAAATGTGTTAGGGTATCCGGCAGGAGACCTTGGCCATGAAGAAATTCAACGAAGAGATAATCATCAAAGTACTACAGGAGGCGGAAGGCGACATCACGGTCCGGGATGTCTACCGGAAACACCAGATCACCGAACAGACTTTCTATCGCTGGCGGAACAAATTCGGCAGCAAGACGGTGTTGGAAGTTCGGCGTCTGAAGGAGTTGGAGCATGAGAATGCGCAACTCAAGCAGATTGTGGCGGATTTGATGCTAGACAATCGGATTTTGCGAGACGTCAATCAAAAAAATTGGCGAGGCTGTCGGAGCGCCGTCGAATGGTGGATTGAGTCAGATGTTCTTTATCGTTAGTGCACGTCGAACTTGCTACTATCATGGGTTTGATAGACACGACTACGGCCGACTGCCTGATAGTAGATGCCGGTGAAACTTAGAGGTTGATCAATGGAGTCCTGTTCCATTCGCAGGGGTTCATTTAATCATTTTGCAGATGATTTTGGTTTTAAGAGACTATCGTTCTTTCATACACTACTATGAGATTGAAATTCATGTCCGCGGAAAATTTATGTCGGTAGGAACCGATTACACCTCGTCGGTTTAATTTGAAATTTTTGCTCAGGAGATCAATGTCTTATATTGGTATATAGAGAAACACCTTATGCGTAGATTTAAAGTCAAGTGTAAGTTCAGGTACAGTGGCGGTTTAGTCGTAGTGGCTACAGGGTGCAGGCCAGCTTCCCGGATCGCAATTCCGGTTAACAATTCATCCATGACAGGTGAACCGCTTACTACATAGTTTGTGAAGTTTGAGACATTTTTTGTCGAGGTGGATGAGTAGTGATCGCTGAGGAAAAATTGACTCGTTGCGAAAGAAGTTGCTGTAGGCATGCATATAGAGTGTATGAGAATTGTCGTAGCGCAACTACAGCTGACTAATCCCAACAGACAAGTAGTTGATCAATATGATCTACACGAAGTGAAGAACGGTTGATTGAACTATCAGTGAGAGAACAGAGAAATAAGTGGGCCCGAATACCATACTAACAGTGGAGAAATTTGGGAGTGGATGCCAACAAACACTTTAACGCAGGAGATTCGCGCGAATTTGTCCCGCAGGTTGACACGGCACATCAGGCGGTTCATGCTCTACGAGGATATGCATACCAATGCCTAGCAGCAGCTCTCGAGTGGGTTGATATAAGTGAAAACGGCCGACTCTATTTGGAAGTCGCAGAAGACTATGCGGTTCTAGCAGATAATGCGCTGCGTGCTATACAAGTCAAAGACACTAAGGAATCCGGAGCGGTCACCTTAAATAGCACTAGTGTCCGTAAAGCGATCACTGCCTTTGTCGATCTGGTTGAGAAAAATCCAGAAATTGACATCGACTTGCACTTCATGACCACATCAAAAATAGGCCAAGAGCAAATTCACACTGATAGACCGGCTGGGAAGGCTGGGTTAACTTATTGGAAAGAGGTTGCGGCAGGGGCGGACGTTAAGCCACTTCGTGCAATTTTAGAGTGTAGAAAGTTCGGCAAAACTGTGAGTAGCTATTGTGAAGCGCGAGAAGACACGGAACTTCGAGACTCTCTTATCAGAAAGATACACTGGAATTGCGGTAACCCGGATTTTGCTACCCTTCGCAAAGAACTCGAAAGTCGCTTGGTGGTTATTGGTCGAGACAAATTCAAATTGCATTCTGCAAATGCACGCCAGCTCGCAGATCACTTGCTTTATCAAGTACTTCAGACAAGCATTATTGTTAACCCGGGAAGCCGTGTACTTACAAGGGCAGATTTCTATAAACTCATTGACGCGGAAACCAGAGAGTCAATTCCACGCGACACTTATGAATCACTTTTACAACAAGCCTCAAAGTTTGCCAGTTCGATTGGTGAGCAAGAGAGCGTTGGTGAAACTGGTTCAGTGGTGCATACAGATCTGTTTATCAATGGAAATACGCTACCGGATCTTCGGAAGATGATCCCTCGGCGTAATGTAGAGCCCCTCGCAAGTATTGCACTAAAGGAACATGGGACTTGTGTATTGGTAGGTGGAAGCGGAGTTGGGAAATCAGTGGTGGCACGACGGATTGCTGCTCAGAAGAGCTGCGATTTCTTTATTGTTGAGTGTCGCGATATGAAGGCAGTAGAGACGCAAACACGGCTCAATTCGGTTTTTTCCCGTATAGGGGGGTTGCCTACTTCAACTCTCATATTGGACGATCTAAACCATCTTGACGACCGGAACATTACCTTAGCGCTAGGTCAAGTAATAGAATCCGTGCAGCGTCGTGGACGCGGGTTGCTTGTTACATGCCACCGGAGCCCCTCGCCGAGTACACTTTCAACTGTTGGGCTGGATCAAACCTGCGTTGTCAATTGCCCATACTTTACGGAAGAGGAAGTCCTTGAGCTTGTTGATACTTATGGAGGAGATCCAGACATTTGGGGGCGTATGGCTTACCTCGCAGGACATTTAGGCCTCCCTCAACTCACACACGCATTCGTAGATGGAATATCAGGGCGAGGATGGCCAATTGAAGAGTATTCAGATGTCATGTACAGTGGTCTGTCGTCGGAAGATATCGATACTGTCCGCAGTTCTATTAGACTTAGCCTTGTAAGGGACCTTTCTGAATCGACCCGAAAACTCTTGTATCGACTAAGTTTGATAGTTGGTCACTTCAAGAAATCGTTTGCATTGTCAATAGCGAGTATTTCGCCAGAGGTGCCTCAAGCGGGCGAGTGCATGGATCAGCTTGTTGGACCGTGGATTGAGGCCAGCGGGAAGGACCGCTATCGAATTTCGCCACTAGTGAGCGGTATTGGGCGAGAAATGCTGACCATGGAAAAACGGAAGTGCATCCACAAGACGATAACAGAAGAATTCTTCCGGCAGGGCAAAATTGATGCCCTTGACGTCGACACTATCACAATACATGCACTTGCGGCCGAATGGGACACCGGATTAGCGTTGATCGCGGATATGGTGCTATCAACTGATTCTGGTGCACGCGGTGTGTTAGCGGAACATGCGATGTTACTTCGTTTCTTCAGAACCAATTATCCGATTTACCCCAATAACCAGGCTGTTTCCACAATTCTCCGATTGGCACAGTTTGCATTGGCGGTCGCGACTGAAGAACAAAGTGATGTTTCAGGCATTGTAGCAGCACTATTCAATGAAATCGATACCTTACCATCAAGTGAACTAAAAAATATTTCGGAGACACATGCAGTCATGCAAGTGAATTTAACGCTTGGTATCGCGAATCAAGTGGATAACTGGGTTCACATATTGGCCCGTTCAATACGTATCGTGGAACAAAACGAGAATGTTCGTGGTTTTGTGGCTGGCATTGAAGGGGTCACCGCTGAAGACAATTCAATATTTTTTGGTCAAATATTTGGCGTCGGAAGTTCCAATCTCACGTCCGTAAAACGACTTGAGATCATTATTGAACAACTAGATGAAATCAACAAACGCACTCGGAATCTGTTTCTCACGCCGATTGACAAAGGTTCGTCTGACTATTCAGTATTCGTTAACATGCCTTGGGTTACGGAACAGTATAGCGAAAATTTCGACGCGGTGGATGCCGAGGCGCGATATGCTCGAATGGCCGAGAAGACGTTGAGTTGGAACATACGTTCCCTTACGGCCCAGTGCTGGGTAGCTCGATCAATCATTTTGAACGAATTTCTGAACGAAAAGGAAAAGTCTCTTTCAGTTCTTGAGGAAGCTGTTGAATTACTCGGTCAAGACCTGATCCTTAACAGGGCTCGAGCGTCAGTTCATTGGCATCAGGGTGAGCATGAAATTGCTCTAGAAATTTACCGTAGTATCGCAGAGTACATCGGTGAAGACAGCTCAGTTGAACGCACGTTCGCGTTGCGTGAAGCTGCCATTAGCGCGGCAAAATGCAGCGAATGGTTGCTTGCTGAGAAATGGTTTCTTGATGGACAACAGGCCGCGATCTGTCTTGACAGTAACGAAATGTTTGCTATGGCAATTGGGCTGTGTGCGGACGCTGCGGTAGCAGCGCTTAGAGCGGGTAAACCTGACAGGGCACTTGCTGAATTTGCGAAAATAATTTATTCGCTGGCGAGTATAGAAGCGGACGATACCATTGCTGCCGCTTACTGTCATCGTGTAATTCGTCACGCCATACTGTGGGTTAGTTCGTACATTGAGGGAACGTCTGTAGAGGTGGGAGGGCAGCCTATCAAATTGGAACCAGGAACATGCAGTAACCCCGACCCACTGCCCGAAATACGAGAACTCCCTCTAGGGCACATTGACTGCGCTTGGTATATCTTGGCAGAATCGGAAGTTTCGGCAAATATTGATGTTGATATTTGTTCCTCGCTAAATAAACGATTAACTGAAGGTACGATTCCGCAATTGGAGCTTGCTCTACGTATGAAAATTATCCAAAGAAACATCAGCAGCCTTAACGCTACTGGTTTTGCAGAGCACTTCACCAAGTTCATCGAAACGACCGTACACTGCTCAAAGAATATGGAACACCTCACATCGGCGTTTGATGCTGTTGCACCTACACGAGAAAATATACCGACGCTTGACAGTTACACATCGGTCGATCCCATGATTGAGCAGGTCGCAAAAGAGGCCGTTTTGGGATTTGGAATTCACACCATAATGGCGGAACAGTCTGAGGCATTTTTTGAACTTGAGACAGCGTTGGCTGATTACTTTGGTAACTTTTTCCCTGGCAAATCAGTTTTCGATTATTTGAACGACGGATTATTGTCGCTGACTGGACAAGACCTGGTTGTTGCTGAAAGAATTAAAAATCATCTCCGAAATGGTCATTTTGCACCGCGCGAATTCTATTTGGTTGGTTTGCGTTTCTTCGAGTGGATCAATCAGTCCAGGTTCAGAGATTCTCTGATGCTACCTTTGGCCAATTGGCTAAGGTCTGGCTGGAACCGCATTGTTGAGCAGGAGAGATTCCAGATTTTCAATCCGTTGATAACCGTGCCGCCAGTTGTCGAATGTCTGGAGAACTCAAGGAACGATCGGAGTTTTGTTACAGAGTTGTTACTTGTTTCTTCTGACGCTGCTGGAGTTCGGTTATCATCTGAGTATCGTAATGACCTAATTGCTATGAATAAAGCTAATCATTGAACAACGCTAAATATAGACGATCAACAGTCGCCGAGATTTTTCCCTTATTCCGTATCTATCAGATGGTGTAAATTGCAGATCATGTACGAATCCACTGTCGAAGAACAATAGGACGACACAGACAATGTGAATTCTCGATTGGAGAAGGTGCCTCACGTTAGGTTGTTGAAGTGTCTGTGATGAATGGTCGAACACTCATCGTGCAACAAAATTCTGGAAAGCAGTGTCCAAAAGGTTGAGAGTGCGTGAATCAAAATTTCGCGAGGAAGTTGCCGAGTTGTTCCGAGAGCGAATTTGGCGATGACGATACGCACGGTCGGCGTAGCCATTTGTCGACTTTTTATCTGGCGTGATTGGTGCATCATTATGGTGACGCGTTGCCAGCCCTTCAGAGTGCTGGACGCATCGCTGCGAATCACCGCGTCCTGGGCGATTGGACCGGTTAACTTCTTAACCTTCCTTTGATTGAATTGAGTGGCTACCTACGCGGCCATGTAGCCAGCAACTGTACCGCGCTCTGGCTTACCGGTCTTGCGCCTGCCGACGTATTCTTCGTCGACTTCCACAACACCTGAGGCTACTCGTGGAAATTAGCGTTATCCGAGCTTTGTCACATGCTTCATGAACTGAATTTCAGATCGATTTTATATTTCTGAATATCACTAGTTTTGTGACTGTAGTAAGCTTGGAAAAACTCAAAATCAGTCCGGTTGTTCTCATGACATTTCTTTTTGATTGTATTTATGATTTTGAATTTATCTTTGTCTGACGTGGAAATTCCGAAAATAACTCCTTTCAGCGATCTGAAGTCATAGTTCAATGTGCGTCGTCTTTTCTCATCTAGATCGTAAAACGTGTTAGATAGGATCAAACGGCTTTCCTTCTCATAATTCCAGTCTTGGGCTTTGACGGTGATGTTGCGGGTGAAACTATTCCAATAGTTTTTCCGCCAAGCTTCTTCCTTATTGGTTTCGAGATGAATACCACACTCACTGAGGTTTCCAGCCTCATCGCTGTACCAGTCTTTCAGGAGTACTGGCAGCGATAACTGTCCAATGGACCGAAAGAAGTCAAATTCAGGTGCCTTATCCTTGTAACTAATATCATAGAAAATCAAATTAATGGGCCCCAAGTGCTCGTCTTGAATATGGTTCAATGTGAGACTGTTCCCTCCAGTTGATGTTCCCGCCTCAAAAATTAGGCATGCGCCTTTGTGGTTTTCACCATAATGCCCCCATACTGATGAGTTGCGGTAGTCCTTCATGAAGCACGCAGCATACCAATCGGGGTAGATTGAGTTTTCAAGTTTCTTGAGATAGACTTCAGGAAAATCAAGAATTAATAGTTGCCCATTGCTGTCGGGAAAATTTTCAGGCTGTACTGTTGCGTTATACTTATGAATCATATGCTGGTTCGCAATCATTCTGGATTGAACGGCAAATGCAATATCGGTAAAACCTTCGATTTCAATATGTTGTACAAGTTCAGGGATATCTTGAGCGGTTTTCCAAATGGATGAAGAATTTACTTCCAATCGCGCACTTTCAGGTGCCAATGCGTAGTCAATATGTGTGTTTAAGATTCCCTGAATTGCATCGTAATGCAATAGATAGAGATAGAATAACACTTCGTCCCTGTGAAGCTTTCTATTTGAGTTTACTATTTTTTTGATAAGAGATTCGAGTTCCGTTTTCTGGAATACCTTTTCATAAATATCTTCAAACAAATATTTAGCTGGTAAATTTTCTAGCTGGCCTATACTCGCCATAACTGGAATATCATCATGCTCTACTGTCTTGTTCTCCCCAGCAATTGTGACTAATCCATAAGTCAGATACAAACAGTAAATGTAACGTTTGAAGAAATTTCTCCAGACAATTTCATCGCCCTGCCAAAAATAAATACGAAATCCTTCCATTGGGTCGTTGAGTTCTTCTGGACTCGCAAAGTAAACACTCTGATTTTCCAGTTCTTGATAATCCTCGAACAGACTTGTTATGCTTCGGAAACGATACAGTTCTACCATCGGATATCACTTTGGCATCATAAAATACGCGAAATAGCCCTGAGGGTGATGCTCGAAAATGCATATATTGAAATATATGTTTACAAACATTGTGGTTTTCACACCTGTTCTTGCTTAATTCAACTACTGAAATATCAACAATTTTTGCAATGGATGAAATTTATAAGCAGATTTTAACGTTCTTAGAACAAATCGTTAACGAATTGGCAGCAAAAGTTCCTCAGCCAAAGTTGGTAGTGACCGGGAAACTTCGTGCATTTCGCTATGAGGAACAGACGATTCATCAAGCTATCGTCCAAAAGCTAGCTCGTATGGTAAGCACGCTTGCTGCGACCCGTCTCCTTTTTAACAATGGTTTCGTACAGGAGCAAGCCTCCCTACAGAGAATTCTAGATGAGATTAGTGAGGACATACAATTCCTCGCTTTCGGGGTTCTTGAAGGAGATCATAAATCTGAACTACATTGTCAATATTTGGATGCTTTTTATCAAGAGGAGTTTGATGCAGAAACGGCAATTAGATCGTCTCAGAAGAGACAGATGATACCCCGCAGAAAAATACAAGCATATTTGGCTCGCACATCATTCTCGCCGTCCGACCCGAGCGGTGGACAGGAGGTTTTGCAAACTGTGAGCAAGTTTTATTCTGGATTCATACATGCAGCATCGCCTCAATTGATGGAGATGTACGGAGGAGAGCCAAAGCGATTTAATATGCGTGGTATGAAAGAAATTCTCAATTATGACGATTACGAGTGGGATTTATGGAATTATTTTTACAGAGGTATCTGTTCGTGCGCGCTAAGTGCAAAAGCATTTGGTATTGAAGAACTTGTTCACGAATGCCATGAATTGGAGAAAGGGTTGCGGAAGAAATTTCCTGATCGTGTTCAAATGGTATAGGTTGCCCGCACAGTGTCAATTATGGTTATTTGGAATCAGCAGTTCTCATTTTAGGTATTCATTTTAGTTTTCATGTAATCTCCATGTTGTTTGAAAAAACGGAATTGAGTATCCGGCTTGTCAGCCGGGAGGCGATATCAAGTTACGGGGGCAGTCGCGGTTGTGGATCGGCAGTGGCACTGAGAAGCACTTGCCAGTTTTCAAAGTAAAGATAGCAGTTGATGATGTCGATAGCGACAAAAAACCGATGTTTTCTGGAAAATCTGGCTCTGGCGGCCTGCCACAGTTCGCACAGGTGGTTGCATACGGCATGAAACGCAAATGCGATCAGATTCAAAGTCATCAGTGTGTCCGACAGCCCGTGTTTGCCGTGGCCGAAGTTATGCTCCATATGATAGCCGTGCTTTTTCAACAGGTTAAACCCTTCGTTTTCAATCTTCCAGCGCGCCCGACCGGCTGCCACAATCTCGGCTGCATTGGCTTTGGTGACATCAAGCGAGGTGACGAAGCGAAAGCTCTGCGTGGGTTTGCGGTCGCCGACTCGACGAATTTGAAGTTCAACATAATTGACTTTCAACGCATCGTTGCCATCTCGGATCGGCAACTGCCTGGCAAAGCGATACTGATACATCAAATTCGGCTGTTTGCGTCCTGGTGTTTTTTTGACCACCCGCGTGGTTGGCCAGGTAACGCCATCGAGATAACTGAAAAGTGTTTTATGAGAACCTTCTTTGACGCGGAAGATGAAATCGCCACCGGCTTGTGTAACCTTTTCGCACATCGGCTGATTGGCATACAGATCATCGCCCAGGTAAATCGGACGCAAAGATGCGTAGCGCGCGGCGTTTTGATCGAACCAGCGGTAGGCGGCTTTGGTTTCGCAATCCTGTTTTTGATGACCGTCTTGCGGGGTGATAAACTGCGGGCGCAACGGCAGCACCTCGCTGTGGCCGATGCCAACCAATGTGGCGCACAGCACGATATGGTGATATTCAGTCTCGCCAGAGCTTCGAAGTCGGGTGCGACATTGCGGACACTGAATCTTGTAAGAGTTGTGGAATTCAGACCCATCCAATGCCAACAGGCTGCGCCCGTCGAGAATTTGGAAAGGCTGAAGGGCTTGATATTGCTTCATTTGATCCAGCGCTATGTCGAATCCGGGGTAAACATCCTGACAATCGATGCGGTCCAATTGTTCTCGAATATGATTGTCAGTAGGCAGTTTGCGGATGCCGAATAAAGACCGACACGCATTTTTGTTTTGCGCCTGATGGAAAGTTCTTTGATGTTCAAGAAAAGACGGCGACTGCATGAAAAAAGCCGAAAACGCTGCCATCGCGATATCGACAAAGGGGTACTGTTTGTTGCTGCCGTTGCGAGGGTCTGCGATGGTGTGGAATCGTTTTCGCAATTCGCCAATGAGATGATCGACCATCAATTTCATGCTGGCGTATCATAGCAGATTCGGCACAAAAGTACAAGTCAATAAAAACAATTACTTACGTTGATATCCAATGAACCGGATTAAAAATAACTGCCAAAATGAGAACTGCTGATTTGGAATACGGAATAACCAACATTGGCGCCCTACAAAGTCCTGAATCTCGGTGTACTTGGCCTGATTCACCTAACGACTCCCCAGTTTGTCTTCCAGGTTTGACATCCACGCCTCATCATCAGGGGCGAAATCACGGACTGCCGCAATTACAGATTCCAGGTCAGTGGGGCTTGCGGCAGCGTTTTCAGCGTCAACTAGGATACTGCGACACATCTCGGGGTCTTGCAAACTGAAGCGGGCGGCGGTGAACGTGGCTACAAGTTCGGCTGAATCAGCAGCCAGCAACTTCATTCGATCAAGCGTCTCGAGGGTGACTTCAGCGTCATTGAGAGCGGCGTGCTGGCTGGCCAAGATTCGCTCCAACCCGGGGAAACTGTCGCATGCTGTCACTGCATCGCGGTAAATCGCGCAAACCATGTCCCGGTCATTCAATGTCTGAACGACTGATTCAGCGAGGGTAGCCAAATCAAGAGCATTGGCCATTTTCGCTTTGACCGCATCAAAAAGATCCCTCGTGTAATAATAACCCCACTGGTGGCACTCCAGTGTTTCCCAGCAATTAACTGCAAGTTTGACAAGGTCGCCCGGGCTAGTGATTATGTCGGCAATCTTCTGATAGCACTGCAGCGCCAGCTCGGGATTGTTGAGTTCTCTCACGGCAGTTATGGCGATATTCTGCAGTACCGTTCGATCAGAGATATCGGGAAAAGCCTGTCTGAAAATCACAAGCGCCGCTCCCCGGTCATTCTTAAGTTCCAGCCAAGCGTAGGCAAGATCCGCAAATTCCTCGCCTTCCATAGCAATTTGGGCTGCTTTTTCTAAAAGTTCATCAATTCGCTCTGGCTCACCCAGCACCTTATTAACCCCCCGAACCAGTTCAATATAGTCTTCGAAATCTTCGCAGTCCATTGCCGCGTTTTCGAGCACTCTCCGCGCTTGGTCTTTATTGTCATACCACTGAACAATGAGTTTTGCGTAAGCAACACTATCGTCAATTGTGTTCAGGTAAGGCTCGGCTCTTTTCGCCACGCATTTAGCTGCTTCGACATTAGACGAACTCACCCGCTTCGCCAAATTCTGATAATCCGTGGCATCTAAGTAACCGAACGAAGCCTCCATTTCCAGTACTTCGGCGAGTTCCACATTGCCAGCCTCTCCAGCGTAATGGGAGAGCCTAACAATATCGCCTTTGTCATCAGAGTCAACCGCTTCAACGGCTTTGTAAATCAACGCGAGACCCCGGTCCGGATTACCGAGTATGGTGAAGGCATTGCCAAGTTCAGCATACTCCATAGGTTCAAAACAGACGTCTTTTGCCTGTTCTAGCAAATCTTCGAGGTAATCCGAGTCTGTCAGGAGGTATTCTGCGACGAATTGCGCTAGATTTACATAATCTTCCGGGATCTGGCAATCCATTTTTGCCTTGCCTGCAAGTTCGGCCGCATAATCCTCGTCAGCGGGTTCCTCAAGCGCTTGCAGGGCTAGGTCTGTCCAGTCATCGACAGTGGAGCATTCAGACTCCAAATATTGCAGATCCGACTTTTCAGGCATGGCAAACTCAACCATTGTGTCATTGTATGCTTCTGTAAGAAAATTCTATTGTAAGTTTTCAGTCCGAGTGTGATTGCAGTTAATTGTTGTCTAGACTCGGTGTTAACATGCGAGGTTTATTGGCTTTGGAGTTTCAGACGTTGAGGATTTTTCTCTAATTGTTCTGCAACGATCCGAGTCAGATGTCCTTGATCGGCAATGCACACTGTTTGAACTGGTCCTTTTTACCTCTGCCCCTGGTTTGGCCAACCAGGATCCATTTTGCGGTGCAGTAACATGTTTCTTTGAAGGGAGGTATTTCGCCCAGAATGTCTCCAACAGCACCGGTGTGACTTCATAGTGCTAGACCTAGTCGTCAGCCAAGCGTTTTTCGCATTTAACCAAGATGTGTGAGGCTAAATTGGGAATGCGAATCCACAGCAGAATTAGAAACCGGGTATTTGTTCACCACCAGCGGTAGATTGCGCTGTCGGGTGTTGGCATCCCAGCCGATGAACTGATTTCTTGGTTCCGTCTGAAATTTCTGCACAATGAACAAGCAACACTAGTATGACGAATTAGCAGTGCTTGAATATTCTGGAATTCAACGAATTGGCGACAGATCATTCAGTGATCCAATTGACAGCCTTCGCAACGGTTTTTTCGTCAACATTAAGGAGTTTGGCTATTTTGCAGTAGCTGAAACCAAGTTCATGGAATTGCAAAGATTTTTTTACTATTTTCTGATAAATTGGTTCTCGAAATGAGTCAAGCAAATTAACTTGAATCGGAACTTTAGCGACGGTGCGGATTCTTACCGTCCAAGTCCACCACGCAATTTAGTCGAACTGTATTCCGCACCAGTGTTAGAAAGCGAATTTTCGAGTAGAGCGATCGTATCGATAGAGCTATGAGCGACGTAATAGGGCTTTCCAATATCAAGATAAGCTGCCTGAAGAGTGACTGGGCTTAATATTTGCCGCAATGCTTCGGTAGATTGTGTAAGATTCTTTTCCAGTAATGCTTTAACATTTTCGAGTTTTGCTTCTATCCATTCAATAGGCGAGGTTTTGAAAATTTTGTCACGTGTTCACCAAAAATCGTTCAGTTGAGGGGGTGATATTCAGCAACAAAAAATGCTGCATATCTATTTCAGAAAGGAGGAGGAAACAGTAATAATTCTGAGTCTCAGATTTGTATCACCATAGGAGGTGGTACGAATTATTTGCAAAAAGTATCATTAAATGATACTTTATAAAAATGAAATCAGAATTATTTCGGTTACACGCAAGAGAATATGTTAGCGACCTTGCCGCTGCTGGGAGATATCACTTCGTTTCGAGTGACGCTTGTAAGGCACTTGATGTGTCTGCAGCCGCAACCAAGCTTGCTCTAAACCGGCTGGCCAAGCAGAAAATGGTTGCTCAACCTGCACGGGGCTTTTATGTGATCGTTCCGCCGGAATATCGCACTCTTGCATGTTTGCCTCCGGACCAGTTCATTCCGGCATTGATGCAAAAGCTTGATCAGCCCTATTATGTCGGGTTGCTGTCGGCGTCACAGTATCATGGTGCGGCGCATCACCCGCCTCAGGAATTCCAGGTACTTCTGGAAAAGTCTCACCGACCAATTCACTGCGGTCGGGTGCGTGTGACTTTTATCGTTCGCAAACACCTCCGAAGTGTGCCCGTTCAAACTTTCAACACGTCTCGAGGTACGATATTGGTGTCGATACCGGAAGCAACAGCCATTGATCTGATAGGCTACATTCATCACGCTGGTGGGCTTGACCAAGCTGCAACTATCCTCTGTGAACTCGTAGAGCAGATCGATCCGCAGAAACTAGTGAATGTTGCACAAACTGCTCCTATTACGTGGGTACAAAGGCTGGGCTACTTAATCGAACTTGTTGGTGCCAGCAAAAAGGTCAATCTTCTTAGAGACTATGTTGAGAAGAAAGCTCGGCAAACAGTTCCGCTTCTCCCTAGTGTACCCCACGAACACTCACCTCGAGATGCGGAATGGAAACTCTTTGTTAACGCCAAAGTGGACCCGGATATTTGATTCCTCGTGATTACATCACAGAGTGGCGGGCACAAGCGCCGTGGGTGCAAGATTTCCAAGTCGAGCAAGATCTTGTCATCAGCCGAGCTCTTATAGCTATCTTTCGCCATCCTTTTTTAAGACAAACACTTGCATTACGGGGCGGTACGGCACTCTATAAACTCCACATTCATCCACCAATTCGCTATTCTGAAGACATTGACCTTGTGTAGGTCAGCGCAGATTCAGCCGGACCTATGATGAATGCAATGCGGGAAGTATTAGATCCTTGGTTAGAAAGACCAAGATGGAAACAAACCGAGGGGCGCGTGACCTTCATCTACCGCTTTTCATCCGAGAACGTGCCGTCGATTACACTAAACCGAACTTCACCACAAGGATAAGGTGAAAGCGTAGTAAATACGCGGACTTTTGGAAAATCAACCTGTCATTCTTATGGAAACACCTGCAGTGGGGTCGACATTGAGTGCGGCGAGGATTTTACTCTGCAGCGGGGTTGGTTTGGTGGTAGTTGTGAGGATGTCATCGGAAAGTCCGGGCAAGGTTACTTCATTCAGACACAGAGTGGCAAGGTCGGCAAGCAGTGTAGTCATGCTGTGAGCCGGATCCCCGCAGGAAGTCATTTTGGAACTGGCTTTTTGTGCTGCCTCCGGTGAGACCTTCGCCTGCTGAACCGGCGAGGAGCGGCTTGGCGGCTGTGGGTCGTCAAACAGAAACGGTTTGAGTCGCTGGCGCAAATGCCATTCCAGGTAGCAGGCGAGCATGCAAAGGAACACATGTCCGCGTACATGCGGTTCGCTATAGACATAAATTGGCCGCACCTCCAACCGGGTGGTCTTGATGGTGCGAAAGGCACGCTCGACAGTGGACAGAGATTTGTAAGCGGCCACTGCGTCATGGGCGTTGATGGCATCCGCCGGCAGCGAGGTTCGGATCACATAGAGGCCGTCGAGTTGAGCTTGGTTGTGGATTCGCTGCTGGTTTCGCGACCACAGCAGGTCGCTGTCGGTGACTGTGATGTCGAAGTGCTTTTCGACTTTACGACGATTGGCTTCGCGTCCGAGCCGCTTCATGGTGCGGTCGCGGTTGGCAGAATTTGGCTTGTGGCGGCGCGCTGAGGCGGCGATCTCGGCAAGGATTTTTTCAGTGGCGCGCAGCAGATCCTCGCGTTTTTGCGCCCGTTCTTGGCGAAGGCGCGGATTGAGGCACACCAGCAAACGCTCGCCGGGAAACTCGGCACTGACGATTTCCGCCACTTGGTCCGGCTGCAGTTCGCTGGCGCAAAGTCTGGTATCGATTTCACGATCTGTTTGATCTTTGAACAGCTTGCGGACGTCGGCGTTGCGAAGCGCCGAGATCCAATCCAGTGTGGCTGGCAGCAGATCCTCGCGGATGCGCGCCGAGGTAATCATGCCGCGGTCGCCGACCAGCGCTACTTTTTGAAGGTTGAATCGCTTGCGAATCTTGCTGATCTGTTTGGCCAGTGTGCTGGGGTCGGCACTGTTGCCGGGGAACACTTCAACCGCCACCGGACAGCCGTCGGTGGCGCACAGCAAGCCATAGACAATCTGCATCTTGCCTCGTTTGCGGTCTCGGTTGTAGCCGAAGGACGCCAGCGAACAGCACTTGCCTTCGACATAGCTGGAGGTGACATCGTAGAGAATCAGCGTGCCGCCGCGCAAGTGGCGATTGGCGAGGCTTTTCTCGATCCACTTTTGCCGTTCTCCGAGCCAGTCAAGCATATCGAGCATTTCATTGCCGTGTACGGTATCGAGCTTGAGCAAAGTGCCCAGCGAGCTGTCGGCGGTTTGCGGCGAAAGCGCTCTGGCAGTGGCGAGCTTGGAGGCCGGCGAGAGGATGCGGGCGATGATGGCCGCCAGTGCCAGGTCGCGCTGACGCGAGGCGGTTCGATGCAAAATACGCGGCAGTGCGATTTGCGAAGCCAAACTGAGCACAGCCGCGACATGTCCGTGTGGCAGTGAGCGGTGGACGGTGAATGCCTGGTCGAGGGAGTTGACGATGACGCCGCCTTTCAAAAGGATGCGAATGGCATCGACGATGAATGCAGGGGTTTTGGACAGATTGGCGAGGGTTTTGCGTTCGATGCGCTTGCCGTTGCGTTTGGCGTAGCGTAGCAGAATCGCAGGTGGGCTGTTGCGGTTGGGAATGGACTCGATGTAAATAGCCATCGTTAATTTTTAGAACATGGAAACGAATAAAAATGAATTATACGATATTAAATAAAGAAATATAAGCATGTAAATGAATATATACATGGAAACATATGTATACACAAAAAAGCGGAAATGTCATAAAACAATTCCGCTATAACAAAGAACTGGAATGAAGTATGGAGGTTAAATCAAGATGAAGTTCGGACTAAATCGATAGTGAAGGCCACACTAAAACTGAAGGTGGAAATCAATACGCGGGAACACTTTGCAGTATACGGTTTCGTGCATGAACCATTCGCTGTGTCTTCGCGTTGGTTTGAAGGCGCCAGTGATATTAACACATATGTGTTTGAAGAGTTGCTAGCCACCAAATTGCGCGCCCTATATCAGCGTCGAAAAGGACGCGATCTTGTCGATCTTTTTGTTGCACTGGAAGAAGCGACACTTAACCCCGAGCGCGTTATTGCTGCGTTTTCACAGTACATGCTACATGGTGGCCATAATGTTACGCGCGCTAAGTTTGAAAGGAATCTTGAAGAGAAATTACATGACGCGCAGTTCAACGCCGATATCGGCCCACTACTCACAACTGGATATACTTGGGACATCAATGTAGCCGCGGAAAATGTTCGCTCCCGACTAATTGCCTTATTGCCTGATCGCCCAAGGAAGTGAGAACGCAGAGGTAATCACAGAGAAAAGTTGATTAAAGGTACGTAGTAGGAAAAGCGTCGTAACATATAGTTGCGAGGTGTTTTGATAGGAAGATTACTGGGTTTGTATCACATACCATTGCCTTGTGTAAATAGTACTATTATCACTTTTCATAACGAATTGTTCGAGAAGAAAGTTTTAACTTCGAAGGTGGCAAATACCTTCGAAAGACTCAATTCCATTTTTGGGGATTACCTCCTGCCGTGTATTTGAATGGTAGCAAGGATATGGTTCGAATACATTGCGACCACGTCCACCATAGGAAAGAATCCGCACCTTTGTTCGCGTTTCCCTTTCGGTCAATTGTGTAGCGATCACCAGTGCATTAACCGAGGACTTTGTAACGAAGTATGGATTGCCTATGTGAGGTTTTTTACGTTTCAAATCTGATCGAGTTATGCGGTATTCGAAGCACGATAGGGGGAGTCTTTTAGTGTAAATCGTGTTAGTGCACGGGATATTCTCTGAATTTCACGCTGCGTGAGGGAGACGGGTGCATGAATGACGAAATTTCGATCCGACTGCAATCAAAGAAGACGGGGTGGTTCACCCAAGGGTGGCAAAACGCTCAAAACCGAACACTCATATGGCTTTGTCGAAGTTGTCCAAATTCCGGTAATCGCTTAACTAAGCCCTTAAATTCGAACAATATCGAGCCCGTTAGATCAATATACATTGAGTTTCACTACGCGTTCCTAGTTGCGCACTTAGAGGTAGAACAAAACTCCTTTATGTCGATGAATAAAATCCGTTCAGGCCAGATGGACATGGTTTGCACAATGCAATACTGGTACTCGGTAAACTCACGCTAGAGAAAATTAAACGCGTGAAGTAAACGCTGTTTGACGGCACAACCAACCTTAATGTTATTCGTTGCACAGGCATTTGACCTCTCGTTTTATTCGATTTAAATTGGTTAGCATACTTATCTGCTACTCAAGCCACGCTGAACAAATTTCCAGAATCAGAGTTAGCTCCTATGCCGTATCGTCTAGTGTCACCACATGCACATCGGTACCAAGTGTCTCCCTCGCCAGATCTACCAGATGCGGGTGATGGGTGTAGAACAGCACTTGCGTTCGCTCAGCCAGTTGCCCAAGCACCTCAAAACCGGCCGCCGATCGCTCTTGATCGAAGTTAATGAATAGATCGTCCGCCACAAAGGGTAGTGCCACAGCCCGTTCAATGTAGTCCTCCACCGCGGCAATCCGTAACGCAAGAAATAACTGATCCTCCGTCCCCGTACTCAGACCCGGCACTTTAACCACTTCTCCGTTTGGCCGTACACCCGTTAGATGCATAGTGTTTCGTTCGTCGAACGTTACCTCCAGTCTTTCAAAGGAATTCCGTGTGAGCACTCGGAACAATTTACCGGCCCGTCTCAGAAATGGCCCCTGCTTTTCTTTGCGATAACGATCGACCACCCAGCGTAATAGCATCTCTGCGACCCGTACCCGAACATAACGCTCGGCCACTTCTTGCATAGCAGATAGTGCCTCTTCACAATCAGCCGCTGCCCTAGCTGCTGCGTCGTCTCCCCCAATCGTTTCGAAGGTTTTTTGAGCCTCAGTTTGTGCCAGGATGGCTTCCTCCAACTGTTCACCAAGCATTTTTAGCTTAGCCTCAACTGCTTCTTCTTTAACCTGCGCCGCATCAACGTCAATATCGCGGCACTCTTCCTCAAGAATCTCGATCGCCAATCCATCACCTTGTTGATTTAGCGTTTCCGTGACTAAGGTTAGTATTTCATTTAACTTCCTTGATCGGTCCGACATTTCAATCGCCTCGCGGAGTTCTTCAACATTCTCGACACCGGAAGTTTCCAGGAGCAGTTGCACAGACAATGGCATTCGTTTTGAAAAATTCCGAACACGTGGTCGTTGGTGATTTGCAAGTCATTGATGTAAATCATGTTTTTTGAGTGCAAAAAAATTGTCCTGAGCCCTTGACAAACACCACCGGTTCTGCGAAAATAACAGTGAACATTGAAGCTTATCAGGAGAATACGCGATGGACGACAGCATCAAGCGATTGCACAGGACGACCTTTTGCGGGCAGCGATTCACGCGCCAGCAATTGGTCGAGGTCCAGCAGACGGTTGACAGTTTTCCGCGCTTAAGTCGCAACGAGTTGGCGCAGACGATCTGTGAGCATTTGGATTGGCGAACGGATGGGGGCGTCAACAGCGCTTATGCGTGTTTGAAGATGCTCGAGGAGTTGCAGGCTGCGGGTGTATTGCGCTTGCCGGGCAAGGATGAGACGAAGGTTCGGGGGGGCCGCAAGCGACTGGAGTTGAGCGAGCGGAGTGAGCCGGGTGCGGCGGTGGTGGCGAGTTTGTCGGAGCTGTCGCCGATTGCGCTGCAGTTGGTGGAGTGCGAGGCGGACAAGGCGCAGTGGAACGAGCTGGTGGATCGTTATCATTATCTGGGCTACCGTCAGCCGATGGGATGTCACTTGCGTTATTTCATTGTTGACAAAGATAACCGGCGGCTGGGTTGTTTGCTGTTTCAGCGGGCCAGTGCGAAGTTGCCGTGCCGGGATGAATGGATCGGCTGGCAACCGGTGCGCTACAAGAAGCGTTTGAAGCAGGTGGTGCAAAATGCGCGGTTTTTGATCTTGCCCTGGGTGCAGGTGTCGAACCTGGCCTCGAAGGCATTGTCGCTGGCGGCACGGTGCATGGCAGACGATTGGCAGACAAGATGGGGCGTGCGGCCGGTGCTGATGGAGACCTTCGTTGAAGCGGCGCGTTTTAGCGCCAGCAGTTATCGGGCGGCGGGCTGGCAGCGGATTGGCAAGACCGTCAAGCGCTCTGACAAGACCATCAAGGATGTGTATGTGATGCCATTGGCGGCCGATGCCCGTCGCATGCTGCTCGAAGGTGAGGCCAAAAAGCCCCGGCGAGTTGCGCCGCGGCAGCCGTCGGTCGGTTCTGCCGATGACCGGTTTGTGCGCATGTGGCGTGATTTTATCAGCATTGCAGCCGCGGTGGCTGAGCAATACGATCGACGCTGGCAACAGCGAAGACGGGTGCTCAATACGTTGCTGATCATGCTGTTTGTGTTCCGTCTGGTGTTTTCAAAGAATCATCAGGGCTATCAGATCACGGTCAACGAATTGTGGGCTCAGAGTCGGCTGCTGGGTGTGGAGCTGCCACAGCCGCAGCCGCCAGTGGCGTCCTCGATGTGTGTCGCCCGCCACAAGCTCGATGAGCAGGTGTTCAAAACAGTCTATCGGCAGGTGCTGGCGCGTTTGGATGAGCACTTGGGTGAGGATGCCCGTCGCGAGTGGTGCGGCCGGCGACTGCTGGCGGTAGATGGGAGCAAAATCAACTTGCCGCGGGCGCTGCTTGAAGCCGGCTATTCCCTGCCTTCCCAGGGTTGTTACTATCCGCAAGGCCTGGTGAGTTGTTTGTACCGGCTGGGCGACCGCATGCCAATGGATTTTGAGTTGCTGTCGCACCTGGACGAACATCAGCCCGCGCTCGGGCATCTGAAATGGTGCCGGGCGGGCGAAGTGGTGGTATACGACCGCGGTTATTATTCGTTCGAGTTGTTGCGCCAGCATGCGATACGCGGCATCGACTGTATTTTTCGCCTCAAGCGTGGCAGTGCAGGTGCCTTTGATGAGTTCATTGACGGCTGCGAGGATGAACGCGTCATTGATGTTTTGCCGAGCGAGTCTCGCGCCCGGCACTGGCGCCGGCGTCATCCGGGTAAAACCTTGCACCCGATCCGGGTGCGCTGCGTCAGATACAGCGCCGGTGGCAATGACTACTGTCTTGCGACCACGCTGTTGGATCAAAACCAGTTTCCGGTCGCCGCACTGTCGGATGCGTATCACGGCCGCTGGGGCATTGAAGAGTTGTACAAAATCTCCAAGCGGTTGGTGGAAATCGAGCAATTTCACGCCAAGTCCGAGCGCGGCGTGAAACAGGAGCTGTATGCTCATTTTGTGCTGCTGGCGCTGTCTCGCTCGTTCGGTAACCAGTTGGAAGACGACCTGAATACGGGTGCTGTGTGCGATCAACCCAAGATGCGTGCGAATTTCAAGAATGTGCTGGTGACGGTGGCGAGAAACTTTGAAGCGCTGATGCTGGGCAACTGGCAACTGGCTTCGAGCGCGGTATCGAACATTCTTCACAGCATCGGTAATTGTCTGCAAAAGGAACGTCCAGGACGGTCGTATCCGCGCATCTCAAAGCGTCCGGATGAGCGGTTCAGGAATGCCAATCGAAGAACTAGAACGGCCTAAAAAAACTGAACCATTGATCAGCTGCAGGTCGTCCAAATCTTGGGAAAATACCGAACTGTTAAACGAATAGCTTTTTTTGCTAAACGAATGCCATTGGTTGCACAGAGGTCCAACCGGCCTTTCGAGTTTCCTCCAGCATCTCAATATTCTGTTGTCCATTGGACACCGTTTCTGTCAGTTCCCGATGCAGTTGATATAACTTCATTGCCTTTTCACACCGACGATTCAGCGTCACCACGGAAGTATCGGCATCGCCGTCCAACAGGTCTGACGCCATTTCTGCGGTAACCTCTAGCACAGTTTGTTCAAATTTCTTAATATCCCTCTCAATGGTGGCAATGCGTCTATCCCGAAGGTCTCTAGCCGCCGCCGCATGCTCGCGCATCTCGTCAATGACGTTGATTTGTGTGGACAAATTGTCAGGATTATCGTCGCATTGAAGGTCAATCGCAGCAACTGTCTTGCCCCAATCTTTTTGCCAACTCCTACGATCCTCCTCCACTCTTTCCAGCTCACCTTGTCGTCGCACAACCTCAAACTTAGCCGTGCGTACCGCTTCGTTTATCTCAACAATCTTTTCGGCCTTTGCTTCCTGTTCCCTCCGATACACATCCGCCTGTTCGACCATCACTCGCAGATTATTTGTCTCTATCTTGTCGGCATCCAAACCGACCTTAGTCATCGCTGCGTGTACCTGATCAATTGCCTCCTTTTCTTCTCGCTTAATGTCACTCAGTTGACGCTTCAAATCGCGCTCACGGTCGATTAGTGTCACAATTTTTTCACGAGTTATCAGCCATTCCAACATGACATCGGGTGCAAGCGGCTCTATGGGCAATTCACCCCAAAGCGTGTGCCACGCCTTATCGAGTTGTTCTCCTTCAGCCTTCAACGTCGCTTCATTCGTTTCGAGTTGCCGGACCCGTGTCTCATGTCTGGTGATGTTGTGTGCTAGTACTGCTAGTTCCCCCGCCGCTTGGGCCTTGTCGAAGCGCCGGTCGGCGATACTGTCCGCCCGTTCAACAGCTTCTTCGAGAGATGCTGGTAGATCTTCTAAGGCTTCGGCATAAGCATGTTCCTTTTCGACCGGGATTTCTGAACGCTCAATGTACCGAGTCTTGACTAGATTCCACAGCGTGTCCCGATAGTTGCGCGTTTCCTCTATTGCGCTAGGCTCAACGACACCTTCATACCGCACTCGCTGTTCCAGCGCCTCTTGATCCTGTTCTAAGTTATTGCGCGCCTCGATGAGCCACTGATTTGTCTCGCCTTTTCGCAGTGCCAAATTCCGTACGTCATCCCGATGTGAGATAACCGCATTCTTCGGCGGTACCACGTGCGTCTCAATGTCGGTATGCGCCTTCAAATTCGGCTTCATTGAACGGAGTATTTTTTCAATGCTCTCGGAAATTTCGTCTATTTGTCCTTGTAGCGTACGAATGCGGCCTACCACACCGCTGCTATCTCGAACGGCGTTCAAAACTGCGGTCAACTCAGACACGTCTTCGGCCTTTCCAATCTTTTCCAGATGCTCTGTCTTGACTTGTAACTTAGCCTGAGACTCCTCCAGCGCTTTACGCACGCCGCGTAATTCAACTCCCAGTTCCCCATGCTGTGCCAGTAGTCTCCGTACAGACTCAATTTTGCCTCTAGGTGGTATCCGATCAATTAGATCGTTTGGTTTGTCAAAATTCCAACCAATCTCAATGGCTAACCTTGCCAGCGACTCCAACTCAAGCCGATATTCATCTTGCCGCTTAGGTAGATCTTCCCGCTCACTGCGAATCGCAATTCGTTGCTCATTGAGCTGTGTAATTTCGTCCGCACGCTGCACAAGCGCTTCGTCAAACGTGATGGCTTCCAACTTCTGACGGTTTTCCTCGAGCTGCGGTGTAAGGATGTCGATTTGCGCCTTAATTTTGACCTCCTGCTGCTCGGCTTGATCGAGCTGCTCAGCCGCATCCTCGGCCAGAGCGATTATGTCACCCAATGCCTCGATCTCCTGTGTCAACTCACCCCTTTGCCGTATGGCGCCTTGAACACGGCGGATACGGGCCAGCTTCTTTCGTTCTATTGAGGTTTCCTCGTGTTCTTTTCGACGCTCTTGAAGTTTCATCTCGGCATCGTTCAAATTCTTGCGCGCCGTTTTCCAGGTTTTTACGGTCAGCGAGTGTTTGCGTTGCTGTGACTGCGCTTCTTCTAATCGAGCTTGGGCTTGGTAGTAGAGACGTCGCTCAGACTTTCTTGGTGCCCACAGTCGGTCAGCTTCCTCCTCCAATTGCTTATGCCGTTTCCGCAGGTCGGCTAGGCCAGTACCGGCAGCGAACAGCATCTGCCCCACATCGTCCTTGGCTTCAATGATTACTTTACCGCCTTCAGCTAGCCGGCCGTGACTAAGATTGAACATGCGATCAAAGTAGAATCGATCCGCTCCACCGAGGAACGGTGCCAGCAATCGTTCGTCACCCGACAGCGGATTCCCATCAACTCCGAGGATCATGCCCCGGCGAGTTTTGCGTCGCTGAAACTCGAAGCAATCGTCGCCGTTTTCCAGTACAGCGCCGATACGCATGTTCTCATAGCTGTGCAGGAAGTTGTAAGGAGAGCGTTCTGGAATGCCGAACAGCATATCCTCGATGGCGGTCAGAGAGGTTGTTTTTCCCGTCTCGTTAGCACCAAGCACAATGTGAATGTCTCGTTCTTTCCGCGGCAGTTCAATTGACAATTCGGTGAACCGCCCGTAACGAATCAAGTCAAGCCTAGCAAGCCGCATTGCTTATCTATCGTCCGCTGTTAGCCAAGCATTTAGGTAAGGTATCACCTGTCGGACCAAGTCGGCATAGTCGCCATTCACGGCGGCACCTAGCACTTCGTCCTCGCACTTGTTTCGCAATTTATGCGGCAACTTGCTGATCAGTTCACTGATATTCGAATTCAGTTGCCCGAGCAAATCTTCGTCGGTAATGGCTTCCTTTAGCATATGTTGGAGAACGCCAAGGGTATCGTCCACGGGTGGTGCAACGGACACTGGAGTGGTTTTCACCGCGACCCGTTCTACCCAAGCAACTTCGTCACCTAGACCAAGGGCTACAGCACGCGCCTCAGCCGTCAGATAATCTACATCCATTACGAGCTGGCTGTGAAGCTCTGTGCAACCCTGCAACACTATCCGCGCCGACAGAAGTCGCCCATCTGCGTTTGCCACCCCTTGCGCCAAGGCTTGCTCTACCAGATCGACGACATCGTTTATATTGCCCGTAGCCGCTACGTCTACCTTGAACTCCGCCCAGCGCACCACGTCAAATGTCTGCGTTGTTATTTCGATTACCTCACCTTCCTCCACCGTGACTAGACAGGCACCTTTTGGACCGGTCTCGCGGATATGACGTCCCTGAAGGTTGCCAGGGAATACGACATGTGGTTGCTCGTTCAGTACTTGTCCCTTATGTACGTGCCCCAGTGCCCAGTAGTCATACCCTTTCGCCACCAGCTCTTGCAGACTGCAAGGAGCATAATTGGCGTGATCACCCATTCCACCTAAAGCGGTATGTAGCACACCAATATTGAAGGCGCCTTCTACCGGTGCCGGATAGAAGCGTACGAGATTGTCAGTTACAACTTTCTCGCGAAAACTGTGGCCGTGTAGAGCAACATTTAGCCTATCGAGCGAAAACGTCTGCGCCGTTCTCGAACTGAAGACCTGAACGTTGTCCGGGAGTGTCAGCGATTTGGTGATCACGCTCTCCGCATCATGATTGCCATACAGAACGAAGACTGCAATACTGGCTTGATTGAGTCGCCCCATCTGCTCTGCAAAGAACAGACCGGTCTTGTAATCTCGTAAAGTGCCGTCATAAAGGTCGCCAGCGATTACGACAAAGTCTACTTGGTCCTGAATCGCCATTTCAATCAACGCTTCAAATGCGGCGCGCGGCGCCGAGCGAATACGCTCTGCCACTCTGCCTTCAATGCCTGCCAGTCCGGTCAGTGGACTATCGAGATGAATGTCTGCCGCATGGATGAAGCGAAAGAAACTCATTGCAAACCTGCCGATGGAATCGATTTGGTGGCTCGCTCTTTAGACTTCATCGCGGAAAAACATCCAGAACTTTCGGTTGCCAAACTGCCAGTAGGCAAAACTTTCTGAGATGATGAAGACCTACCAATATAGCCTTCACCGACGCGCGAGAGCCAAGAGTTAAGCGCACCAGTGGTGGCCGCGGATTTCTGTTTATGGTCAGTTTTCTGATTGTTCGCAAATATGTTTGGTTAGCATCAGTTCGAGCCACTCTCACGACCGCCCGCGTCTGGTGTTTCCGTCATTGTACGGCAATTGGTCTGGTTCCAATTCAGAACTTTGCGTGGTATATTCGTTTGGGTTGTCACTAACGGCTTTATGTTGCATGCAACATAAATTCGGAATAGACAATTACGCAATTAGGACAAAACTCACGGATAAGCGCGATGTTATTTTGAGTCCAAATCCGGGCATGTATTTTCAACTTTTCCATGGTGTGATTTTGACGGTTTCCAGAATAACTCGAAAGCTAAGAAATGGACCGCTTGCTGTTTAGTAGGCGCATTGATTTACCATTGAGAGATGGCAGGACGTAATTTGTGCAAAAAAAGAAAACGAATACTCGCGGATTCAGCTAGAACAGTTGATGGAATCTGAAGTATGCTAAATGTGCGAACAGTCCAAGCCAGTCAACTGTATATCGCGCTGTTGTAGAAATGTAGCTATTCTATTAGGCTAAACGCTGCACTACGGTAGTGTGGGTGAAATAGCTGTGAACTTCTATGAAAGAATTTTGATTTCTGCGTAGAGTCTTCGTAGGTGATCATCTGACATATCTAGAATCGGTTCATACATGAATGAATTAAGGTGAATGTTCTCTGGGGTCATCAGGACAACACGTTCAATTACAGAGATAGCATTCTCTTCAGGGAAATCTTGACGAAAGCGCCTCAAAAGTTCTGTAGTCTGGTTGCCAGTCAACTCATCTGGCAGAGCTGAGTTATTGATCTGACGAAGCATGTATTGCTCGGCGCAAAGGCGTATGGCGATCGACAGAACAATCTTGTTCTCGAAATTTGTTCCGTCAGTAGTATGGAGACACTGATCGGCTTCCCGATAGATCATATCCATGACCGTATCGCTGGTTTGGTTTGTCTTGCTTGGCGTTACACCAAAAATTCTCTCGTAGATCTCAAACAAGTCAGCATCTGTGATCGATTGCGTATCTTTCTTCACGTGAAGTAGCGATGTCAGCAATCCGTAGTCTGGATCTGTGTTGCCCTTGGTGAATTCAATTAAGTTGCGCATGAATGGAATGCAAGCAATGCGCTTGCGAGGATTATCTTCAAAGTGGATTTTCCAATCATTTACGAATATATTCTTGATGCCAACGGCCCTAGTGACTTCAATGCCCTCTTCATTTCTTGTAGCCATAAAACAAGAACTATAGTTAACAAACCTGCTCTGAACTGTTCGGAAAAAATCGAAGTTGTGAGTAAGAATGATCTGCCAAAAATTATCCTCCTCTGAAATATCTTTTAGATATTGAATAATTGCAAACTTGTTTTTGTAATCAAAGGAGTCTGCAATATCGTCCACAATGATTAGGGTCTTCTGCCCTTCTTTTTCTCTGGCGCGAATCTCGAAGATAATATTCAGAATGTAAAAGGCCCTGAGTTCCCCTGTACTCAGCACCTCAAGAAGAGCGTCTTTATCGACTTCTTTGCGATTCTCTTGTTCCTTGAATGTGAAACTAAGCTTTGCGATTTTGTCTTTCTCAAGGACCATGGATACGTGGTTCTTCAGTTCTAACTCAAAAGGCACAAAAAATCGGTTATTGAAAATGTCGATGACCTCCTGCCATGAGGTCCGTTCACGTCGCGCCTCCTCCTCAATTTCCCTTTTCCGCTCTTCTGCAGCACGAATCTCCGTAACCATCTGGTTAAAGTATTCGCGATGTTCGACAAAGTAGCTTTTCCAGACTTGCTCCTTAAAATTTGCCACGTTCGCCAAGGCTGGCAGGATGTCTTCGTGTTCTCCAAGGTACTTGTTGAAGTTCCGGACACTAATATTTTTGTTGAGCAGTTTTTCAATTTCCTCGAATATCCGGCGTAACGCATCATCCGAAGTTATCCCTTTTTTTTCGTCGGTTATCAGTTTCTCGAACTGATCCTTTGAAGTAACCTCAAGCTTTTTCTCAGCGTTCAGGCTTACACTGTGCGTAGCATCGAAAAAACCGTTATCAGTTAGTGCTTTTACGATCACGGCGGCGTTGTAATAGGTGAAAGTGCCCCTCTTGAAGTAGGCGGACTGGTCGATGAGTTCGTTGAAACGCTTGACGTAATCCTCTAGAGCGGAGCGAACTTGGCCTTGCTCAAGCATGTTGACGACCTTATCGTCAAATACGAGGTCATAGGGGATATCAGCAAACGGCGCATCGGGCTGATAATCCACCTCTTCGGAGACACGCAAGACCGCGGTTTCGAACTGATCTGTTGTTCGAGTAAAGGTCGACGAGATTTCGGTTTCAAGGTCTCTTTTGGAACCGGATTGTTGTTTCATGGCAGTCAGTAGACTATCTTTTGCCGTATCTACGCTAGAATTCAGTTCTTCGTATTCTTTCCGGAGATCTGCGTTCACGAGGAGTGTTGAAGTCTTCTCGGAGCTTCCTATGTCTTCGTCGTAGGGACGCACAATCAATATTGATCCGGGATCGAGTTCGGTACCATTTTCATCGACGATATACCTTCTGTTCACTCGACTGGGAAACATCCGATCGGAGGTTTCCTTTTTGTCAGCGATGTCTTGGAATGTCTTTGCTAAGGAGGATTTCATTGCTCCATTCGGGGCGTAGATTGCAACAGCTCTACCTTTAGTAAAGTCGAATGTGTGCTTAAGCTTTCGAATCCCGTAGCAATGCTCAAGTTCCATTTTCAATAGATTCATAGCTTTCCTTTCTCATAGAGACATCAATAGAAAATAGAATACTTAAGTTTTGGAGTTGAAGTTCGGTAAAAATTTCAACTACGCTAAAGAATAAGGTCATGATTCTGGCGAATGGCTATCGGATCTAACTACAGGCGTTGCACGAGAAAGACTTTCTATACCATAAAGTTGACATAATGGTAGTATGAACGTCTGCAATTTGTCCACGGCTCCAGTTTTTTACCCGCTACCGGTAGATCATCATTCGCCGTGAGCTACCGGTATTTGACATCGTGTTTCAATCGGAACTTCAGCTTGTCGCTTTTCATTCTCAGCACCACCGTCAGTCCACAATGAAGCGCGAAGAAAGTGATATACTCCGTATAAATCGTTAAGCACATCGCTGAAATCTCTACAACAACTTGTCCACCTTGAGCTAGGTAACACTGACGAAACTGAACGAAAAAACCGTTATGGATGCTTCTATCTAGAATTCTGGTTGATCGCCGTTAAGTTCGTAAGTGAGGGCAATTGCCCGTAACTTTTTGAAAATTTTAGAACGTCATTAACAGACGCAACTGATTTACCCTATCAGGAATTTGGAAGAGCCATCGTCGTAAAGATGGACAAAAGAGGTATTGTGAGCACATCTACAGTCAACTACTTCGTGGATACCAACTTATTTCTACAATGTCGTTCTCTGGAACAGGAGCTATACCCGAAAGTAGTGCGTGGGGTGAAATCACGCGGCTACCTGGTTGTCAAACTGCTTTGTCTCAATCCCGTCTTTGAATTGTATACCTTCTATCACTTTCCCAAGTTGCCGGAATCCTCGCAACCTGCGCCAGTTGTGTTGCGCACAAATACCCAGCTTGAACATCATGCACAGCATCCCCTTTCGGCTTAAGCACCCTTTCGAGCGACGCGTGCGATGACGGATCGTCGCAAACGTCGATTCAATCGGGTTGGTGGTACGCAAGCTTAGCCAGTGCACCGCCGGAAAATCGTAAAACGCCAGTAACTCTTCGCGGTCCTTCTCCAAACACTCAGTCGCTTTCGGATACTTGTCCTGGTAAGTGTGGGTGAATTGATCAAATGCACGCTGTGCATCGGCTCGAGTCTCGGCCATCCAGATTTCATGCAATGCCTCCTTCGCTTTCGGCTGTGCCGACTTCGGAAGCGCATTCAACACATTCGCTGTCTTGTGCACCCAACAGCGCTGGTGACGGGTGTCTGGATAAATCTCATCCAGAGCCGACCAAAACCCCAGCGCACCGTCGCCAACCGCAAGCTTCGGCACGTTCATCCCACGCGCCTTCAGATCCAGCAACACCTCGCGCCAGCTCTGCGTAGACTCGCGAACCCCGTCTTCGATCGTCAATAACTTCTTCTCGCCTTGATCATTCACGCCGATCACCACCAGCGAACACAACTTGACCTCCTCGCTGCGCAATCCGCTGTATATCCCATCCACCCACAGGTATACCCATCGCTCCTTGCTCAAATCTCGCACCATCCACTGATCACGCTCTTCTTCCCACTCGGCTTTCAGTCGCGATACCACCCCGGTGGAAAATCCTTTGGCTTCCTGACCCAGCAACACGCCAAGCACATTGCCCATCTCACCGCTGCTGATCCCTTTCAGATACAGCCATGGCACAAACGCCTCCAACGTGCGTGTCTTTCGCACATAGGGCGGAATCAGGCAGGAGTGAAACGTCACCGGCTCTCCAGTGGTCGAACGCACCTTGGGAATCTTCACCGTCACCGAACCAATGCCCGTCTGAATCTGGCGTTGCCGATGGTAACCGCTTCGAACGACCGCCCGATGACCGTTTTCGGTATGCTGGCCATCATACTTCGCCATAAGCTCGTCTAATTCAGCCTCAACCCCCAGTGCGATCAACTGACGGGCTCCGGTTCGAATCAAATCTGTGAGTGGGTCTTCAAAAAGTTCTCGATTTTCAAATGAAATTACGTTATCCTTATTCATAGTGGCGTACCTTTCTGGTTTCTTGTAATAAATGTGTTCATTTACATGTTAAACCAGATACGCCACTTTTTTTTCAAACCTCCCACGCACTACTTTCGGGTATAGCTCCTGGAACAGTTTGACTGGACGCAGTGGGAAAGCTTCGAAGAAGTGCGTCTGATTGTATCAAACCCGGTACTAAGAGAGATCGACCACCTAAAGAGTAAGGGTAGTGGTCGTGTTGGAAAACGTGCGCGAGCCACATCATCCATGTTTCGGAAGATGCGGAAAGACGGACAAAAAGTCATTCTTGATGCGAACCCACGCGTGGTTCTCTCCGTCGAGCCGCAACACACCTACAATCGGGATATCGGTGAGCGTTTGAATTATCAGGAGAGAGACGATCAGTTGGTGGGTACACTCTATGAGTTTCAGCGATGCCATCCGGCCACGAATGTACGCCTACTTACCCACGATACTACTCCCCTATACACAGCCGAAGGCCTCGGTCTAAAAGTTGACATAATCCCGGAGAACTGGTTGCTCCCACCGGAGTCGACCAAGATTGAAAAGAAAATGCTATCCCTAGAATCCGAAATTGCACGGCTAGAGAAGGCCGAACCATCATTCTCAATCCGTTGCGTCGACCAGTCGGGCATCGAACTTGATTGCTACGGCGCTTCCTTTATTTGTTTCGAACCGCTTACAAACGACCAGGTCGATTACTTGATGCAATGCTTGAAGAGACACTTTCCGTTGGAATCGAATTTTGGCTCAAAAGAACCAGATGAACGCGTCGCAAATCAGCAGACGATTCTCAACAATTTATTTGGATTGTCCAAAGAGGAATATGTCCCCGCTACCGAAGAGAATATCAGGAAGTACTGTGATGAAGCCTATCCCGAGTGGTTAGAGCAATGCGAACAGATTCTTCGGAACCATCACCGGACGTTGCAGCACCGAGCACCATTGCTAAAGTTCTCATTTCTCGCCGAAAACAAAGGAACACGCCCAGCGACCGATACCCTTGTCTCAATCGAGGCGCACGGACGCTTCCAGATTCAACCCCCTTCGACCGACGTTGAGGATGACGCGCAGAGTGACGGAGATAACGAGTTGACCAATTTGAAAGCGGAGGGGCTGTTCCGACCTCCGATTGCTCCACGTGGTTTTTGGAAGCGGGTGATCGGCGGCCAACAAGGAGCGATGTTTCGGGCCATTGATGCGTTTAAGCATCTATCGTACAAGATACCGGAAATGGAGCACATACCAAATTGGAATCACACTTCCCTATTACACGATTTAGACGTACGACCGGTCTCGCATGACCCCAATTCGTTCTACTACAAATCTCGCCGACCATCGTCAGCAAGTTCATCGTTCTCCTTGTGCTGTGATCAATGGCGTCACGACGATGGAGAAGAACTTTTCGAGGGGGAAATTCATCTGCCCGTCGACGAAGACAAATTGGATGGAGCACTTTTATTTCGCATTCAGGCGAGCAATCTGTCGAAGTCCGCGTGCAAACAGATTCCTGTTCGGATAAAAATCGCCCACGTTAGTGCCTTTGAGAGCGCACGGACGATGGTAGAGAAACTTTCTCAGCACCCTCGGCAGACGGCGGCACCTTCCCAAAGGAACATCTCGAAAGATACCCCATTAGATCAGACAGTTAATTAATTGTTCCTTAGAAGCTCGAACGTATTTGGCATTCTTAGCCAAGGCCGCTTTCGCTGATTTTTTTGGATTGTGTGAGTTGAAGAGTCGGTTTCGATCTTCGAAATATAATTTATTGCAGTAACAAGATGTTATATTTATTAATATCAGTATGTTACTATCCATATTCTGTGCTTTCTGAACTCCGAAACTTGAGTAGAATATTTTCCATTGACCAATCGCTTCTTTTGGTCATTGCGGTACGGAATGATGTAGATCATTCCTGACTCGTGGGGCTCGATAAAAAACTGAATTTAGTCCCTCAGGATCAATTCGCAGTATGCAGCACCAATAAATTTAGACGAATTCGAAAAATGTCTCGCCGTTCTTCTTGCAAAGTTCTCGCCAAATTTTACGATATGAGATTCGGCTCGAAATGTTGAAGTGGTGTTGTCTGTTTGATTAACTGAACGCCAGCATGATTTCAATTACTACCTTTTCCTAAATGCTTTGGCGTGTGTCTCGGAACATAGAATCTCGATAGCATAGTAATTCTATTGTCCTTTTGCCCATCGAATTGCTTTGGATACTGTTTTTTCGTCGACATTGAGTTTAAAAGCAATTGACCGTTTGCACAAACCCAACTGATGAAGTTTAGTGGCTTTGACCGAAATTTTTTGGTAGAGAGGTTGAGTTATTGTGTTTAATATCGCAAACTCGAAATGCAATATGGACATGGTTCGAATACGTTGCGACCATGTCCACCATTTTTCACGACACAACACGTCTCTCCGGGTGATTCTCCAGATAGACGAGTTGTGTCATATCCTGTTGTTATTTTTAAATGGTCTGGGCGTTCCTCACATCCTTTCCGCTCCGTTTTGCACCGGTCGAATTCGTCCTGTTCTGCGGCCTCTCATTCTCTGTTCGGCCCGTATTCTCCGTTCTTACCGGACCGGGTCCGAAAGTCGTCCGATTGGCTTAAACCGTTGAATATCAACGGGTTGAGCCCAAGAGGCCGTTTTCAGGGGTTGTGGGAACACTCCCTGTACTCGGTCTTGAGCACCCGAGAGTTTGAACGGCTCGTCCGGAAATCGATTCCCCCCTCTGGTCTGAATTCGGATTTTCGGCTCTCCCGACAGTCGGCGCTGGCCTCCGGTAGGTAACCGGCGATAGGGCCAGACACGGCGCTCGGTCGTAGCGTCAGAAAGCAGACAACGGACTGGCAACGAGAGCTGAGGCGGTTGTGGGTGTCGGCGAACCCGCTCCACTCCGTCCGACGAGTTCCCTCGGCATCCCCACCCGCCGAAATGGCCACCTGTAGCGCCCAGCCAGCTAGATTCGGATGCGGCGGGTCTATCGGTGAGAAGTTGTCGTGCATCTCGTAGGGCCCTCGTTGTTCGCGGGCAGTCAAATCGAGCGCCACCATTCGTCTCCCGTTCGTGTTTGAAATTCTCGGCATACGCTACTCCTCTCAGGGTAGTCCCTCGTGACGTCGCACGTTAAGGGCCTTCCATTCGAGGAGCGGCTGAGCTTGGATGCGTTGCTGAAGTGACATATCGGAGGTCAAGATCGACGCGTCGATTTCTCCTCGCTCCAGTAGCAGGTCCAAGAAAGCGCACTCGGCTTCGGTGAACGGTAGTACGATGGATAGCGCCCTCCTGCATTCTTCAGCTAGCCACGCACCGTACTCCGCCAACGCCTCCTGCTCTCGCGGTTGGCGAGTGCGAAGGGTGGGGCCGAGTTGCCTCGCCAATTCCGCACTGTCGAAGTCCACATCGTCGACTGAAACGGTTCGCCAATCCTTACGGTTCATGCCCCCGTAGACGACGAAGGCGATGCGGAGCCTTTCGCGCTGGAGTGCGTCCGTATCGAGAATGCGATGGCAATCGAACAGGTCTCTCACTTGCCGGCGTGAGAATAGCGCCGAGAGTTTGCCAGCCGCGAGTTCGTGCAGGTCGAGAATAGGAATACGCTTGGCCTGGAAGTCCCCGAGCGGGTGAGAATCGGCGTGGTGAATCTCCCAGAGCGGCTGTCTGTACATGAAGTTGAAATCCACGTCGAGGTTCGCGGGTTGCCCGGTGAAGCTCGGATAGCTCAACCGCCACTTACCGCCGGCGTGTTCGCTCGGCACTCTCCGAACGGCAAACCCTTCACGGGAAAAGACCGCTTGGGCCGCCTGCTCGATCTTAGGACGGTCCGCCAGCATGTTCTCGCGCTCCAGCGCGCCGATGTAGTTAAGATCGATGTCTACGGACAATCTCGGATAGGGGAGGACAAACAGGTTCAAGGCGGTGCCGCCTTTCAAGACCCACTTCCCTCTGAGCGATGGATGGGAGTTCAGGGTGTTCAGGAGATGCACCAGATGGAGGACCTTCTCGACCACCCCCTCGTCGAACCCGTCGGGTCTCGCTATGGGCTGGATTTCCACCGCGGAGAATCTCATAGCACCTCCCCCCAGGATCGATTTAGGATTTCAGTCGGAACCATGAGGTTCCAGCCTTTGACCCACTGGCAGCCTTTGGGTCTGCTGCGCGTCAGATAGTGGGGCCGCTGCGGGCAAAGCTTACGCAGCGCATCGAGATGTGCTTCCTCCACCATCAACGGTTCCCGGCGCTGCTCGAGGAAGAATCCCACCTTCGCAGCGGTGGTCGCATTATCCAGCAGCCGTGTGTACTCGATGACCTGATCTAGGTTAAAAAATTCCACTGACTCCAAAGAGCGCCATATCTCTTCCCAAGTTCCGGTCAGGTCGGGCCGGTCCAGCGTATCAACCAGAGTTCGTTCGTGGTTGGTCACCCGCAGTTCCACGCCTGAGCGATTGTGGCGGGTGACCCCGAACATTTCCTCGCCCTTCGCCAAGAGCGGCGGTGGCATGGGTGCGCCCCGGAACTCATGCGATTGGAAGGTGAGCGGAAGCGACTTGCTTGCCGAGACATAGAACAGCCGCCAATGGGCCGAGTACGCCCTGCCGTGGAATTCCAGGGCCGTGTGATAGGCCAGCACCGCGTCCTTGGTCATCTTGGCCGCCACCAGATACGGATCGACCGTCATGGATGCTGAGTCCATACTCCAGGGTACGGTCGCATATAGGCCGCGCCTCACACGCACGAGACGACCCAGCTTGCGGTGGTAGGCCAGCAGCGAATTGCGGGTGCTCGTGTTGCGTGACCCCCGGTCGGACAGAAAGCGATCCAACTCGTCCACCGTGAACACGGCGTGCCGCTCCATAAAGTGGTTGAGCCTCACGGGGCCGTCCATTTGATGATTAGTTGACATAGCTGTATAGAATTTAGTAGGTTTTAGAGTATTTGTCAAACTATATTTGATGAACAGTTGAAATGTCATGTAAATTCTTATAGAGTACTCGCCTATATGTCAAGTCTTACCGCTTCCGTCTCACCGGCGCTCTTTTCCCGCCTCCGGTAGGTAACCCCGAGGCGCGGCCCTTCTAACCACACGGCAACTCGCTGGTGCTGCTCGCGTTCTAGTTCAGCAAACTGCTGTGCGACTACCGAAGGGCCACGCCGTTTCGTCTGCTGAAAGTGTGTGTCGACTCGAATCGCCGGGAGCTTCTGAATCGCAGCGGAACGGTCGTAGGTCAGCTTGCTGGTGGTTTCGAGGCCCGGGTCGCTATGAGCTGCATGTTCACCACGGTCTTGGCGATCGCCACATGGGACCACGAGTGTTCGGAACCGCAATTTCGGGACCGCCTTCACTGCGATACCTGGGAAGTGGTGGTACCAGAGCTAGTGTTCGAGCCGGATTCGTAACCGGACCGGTGGCATCCTGCGCTAAAAAGTCTTAACCGCACTTTATGTGAGGGAAGTTTGGGATGTTTAGCTTAGTTGGCTACTTCGGAATTCCTGGGTGCGGCAAAGCCTTCAAGTTACAACCGCACTACGAATTAAAAAGCTTGTAGTACAGTACACGTAGGCCCTGTTGTGTATTCCAGCGAATTTGAACACTCATTCTGATTAAAAGTAACCGCCCACAATTTAGATGGGCCGGAGGATTATATGAGGTTGAATTTATACAATTAAACATAGGATTATTCGTGCCCCTCAAATTAATCACTATTGATCCACTGAATCGCTTTTGCGACGGTTTGTTCGTCAACGCTGAGGCACTCGGCTATCTTGCGATTGCTAAACCCGAACTCTCTCAAATGTAGAGATGTATTGCTATTTTTTGGTAAACCGGTTGATGTGCGGTTTTCAGCAGATTGACTTCAATCGGGAATTTAGCAATGGTGCGGATTCTTACCGTCCAAGCCCACCAAACTCTGTATCGCCCTATAACTTCAGTTCACTATGAGAACCGAGACGTGCCAACCGAAGCAGTTCTTCATCAACCTTTCTATATATCAGTATCAGGTCCGGTTTGATGTGGCATTCCCGATAGTTACTTAAGTTCCCTTTCAGTACATGATCGCGATGCCGTTGGCTTTATGGCTGATCGCTTACTAGGTCTCCCAATACACTATTCAGGATGTTATCGAGTGTAGTTCGCGATCTTGTCCTCTGCTTACTCGCTTGTAGTCCCGCTTGAATTGTGCAGTACGCTCAATCCTTCGCATTCAGGTCTTCCATTAGTTCTTCAACACTATTGAAAGACCAAACTTTGCCGTGTTCAGCATCATGAATCGCGGTGATGGTTTCCTTATTCGGCTCAAGCGCATCGAACGGCAATGCTTTTTCTGTTGCCACGCGAGTTAACATGATTCGAAATGCATCGGACAAGGTCAATCCCATGCTAGCAAGTACAGCAACAGCTTCATTTTTTATATCTTCGTCAACGTTGGCGCGAACAACAGTATTTCCAGCCATGACCTTTTTCTCCGTCAAAGATTTCTAGACTCTTCTAAATTGTAGCATCTTAGGCTATATGTTATAGTTCAAGCAGTCTTCTTCTCCTTTTCAATATAGTGCTCTCCCACCCGTTAATTTGCATAGTTGTGTAGTAAATTTCCAGTGGATAGGACCTTAATAGAATTGAGGAGATCGACCTCGAATGGCAACCCGGCCAAGATTAGGATACGTTGCGGCTGTGCCTACCAAATCTATAATTAATCGTATAGGCATGGACGTAATCACCTCTTTTCCAAAACACCTACGTCAGATATCGGCGTATGCAAATTCATAGATACTGAATTAATGCCTCACTCCTGTGTCCGTTAAATTTCGTATTAGAAGTCGTTGAATCAGGTCCTAGGACTGAATGATATACAGCTAAACGAATGTCAGTAGAACCAAATAAGAGTAGCAAGTTTCAGTTAAGATTTGTTGTTCACGAGACGATTTAATGAATTGCGTACTGAGAAATTTGAAATCGTTCTGAAGGCGGCATTGGTTGACTTTATGCCGTGCGTAGAACTCATGAAATGCAATGTTTTTAACTAGTCAATATGGACACGATTCCGGCTGCGTCGCAGTCACCTTTTTCGGCAGTTCTAGTCATACTGAATGCAAATTTTTGTCCTCCCAAATTGACAGTCTTGAATTAAATGCTGGGCAAAATTTTGCAATACGTAAAATAATCATGCATATTGCAACGCCAAGTATGGAAGGATAAGATGAAAATTGGCATTCTCGGTGCTGGTCCGGCTGGCCTTTACGCGGCGATCTTGATTAAGCGCAACTATCCGAATGCGGAGATCAAAATTCTCGACCAAAGCAGCGCAGATGCGACGTGGGGATTCGGGGTTGTGTTCTCCGAGACAGCGCTGACGTTCCTACGCAGAGATGATCCGGAAACCGCCGACCTGATAGAACCATATATGGAGACGTGGTCAGACATCCGGGTTACCCATCAAGGCGAGACTATCGCGATCGACGGTATTGGTTTCAGCGCAATCGGTCGACTTGAGATGTTGTCATTGTTGCAAAAGCGGGCTGCCGAATTCAACGTTCATCCAACCTACAATAAACGGGTCGAAAATTTGTCGATTTTCGATGACTGCGATTTCGTGATTGCTGCCGACGGACTGAACTCGATTGCTCGAGCCGAAGCGCCACAAGCGTTCGGTGAGACAATGAATTTCCTACACAATCGCTTCTGCTGGTACGGCACCGACTGTCCGTTTGAAGCTTTGACTCAGACGTTCAAGGAAACAGACTACGGTTTCTTCAACGCGCACCACTACCGGTTTGCGCCAGATCGTAGCACTTTCATAGTGGAATGTGAGGAAGGAGCATTTAAAAAAGCCAGTTTCTCCGATATGCCAGAACCGGAATACCGAGCTATTTGTGAGACAATTTTCGCTGATACATTGCACGGCGCGAGGTTGATCAACAACAATTCAATCTGGCGACAGTTCCCGGTGTTGAGCAATCGTCGTTGGTACTACGGCAATCGTGTCCTGGTTGGCGATGCTCTGCATACAACGCATTATTCGATAGGGTCGGGAACGCGGCTTGCAATGGAAGACGTGATTGCGCTCGTGAAAGCTTTGAAGGAAACAGACTTCAGTGTGCCAGAAGCCTTTCCAAAGTATCAGGCCGAACGCCAACCGATTTTGGACAAATTGGCGAGCGCTGCACTTACTTCGGCAGTATGGTATGAGCGCTTTGGCGAACACATGGCCTTGCCACCTTGGGAATTCGCCCGTAGCTACATTACCCGTACCGGGCGGCTAACGGTCGACAAAATCCGGATAATGTCGCCACAGTTTGCGGCCGGCCTTGAGGAACATGACCTAAACATTGAAGATGCCAGACGATCGCTAGGCGACAGCGAAAATTCTGTGTGAATGAAGGCAACTGATAATCTATAAAGGAAGTCCTTGTAATGACTGAACCAACTATTCAGCACCTCGCCGACACGGTCGGTTTTGAACTACCAGAATCTTACAACGCAGCACGGTTGCTTTGGGACAATTTGCTGGAGAATGCCGCTCGACCGGCCATTCTCCATGATATGGGGACGTGGACTTATGCGGCGCTAGCCGACGAGGCAGCGCGAATCGGCAATCACCTCAAGAAATTCTGTGTACCCGGCGACCGAGTGTTGCTGTTTATGGAGGACGAACCAGCTTATCCTGCAGCTATCATGGGAAGCATGCGGGCGGGGTTTGTGCCGATTCTCACAAATACCCAATCGCCCGCCGATTTGATTGAGTTTTTTTTGGAAGACAGCGGAGCGACGGCGGCGATCATTTCCGAAAATTTTCAGTTTTTGTTGAATGATGAAATGATTGAGGCTTTTCCATGTCAGATCATCTTGCCGGCGCAACGACGGCCCTGGGCATCAGAACCGACAGTGCTATTGGAGTATCCGACCTCGCGTCGAGATCAAGCGTTTTGGATGTATTCGTCTGGTTCCACTGGACGGCCAAAGGGAATTGTCCATCGTCATGAGGACGCGCCTTATACGGCGGAGACTTATGGTGCAAATATCTTGAAACTTCGCCCCGACGACATTTGTTTTTCAATCCCGAAAATCTTCTTCGCTTATGGCTTCGGCAACTCCATATCTTTTCCTATGAGCCGTGGCGGTGCAACCGTGTTGCTTTCTGGCCGCCCTACACCGGAGCGCGTGTTCGAACAAATCGCCAAGCATCGACCAACCGTCTTGTTCGGGCTGCCGACTATTTATACGGCTTTGGCGCATAGTGCCGTAGCCGAAACGGCGGATCTGAGTTTCGTGCGGCTCTGTATTTCTGCAGCTGAAATTCTATCCGAGGAATTAGCCGTAAAATGGAAAACGCGTTTCGGCTTGAATATTATTGAAGGGCTCGGATCGACAGAAATGCTACACATCTATTTGTCGAATGATGAAACGCTCCCAAAAACCGGATCTGCCGGACTTGCTGTGTCGGGCTATGCCGTCAAACTTCTAGATATGGATGGTCAGGAAGTCGGTCTAGGTGAGGAGGGCGTTATGTACGTGCGCGGTCTCTCCGGCGCGGAGACATATTGGAACCGGCCCGACAAAACCAGCGAGACTATGCGTGACGGCTGGATTATGACAGGCGACTGTTTCGTGAAGGATGAAGACGGACACTATTTCTTCAAGGGTCGTGCCGACGATTTGGTCAAAGTGTCCGGTCAATGGGTCTACCCGATGGAAATCGAGACAACGCTCAACGAACACCCAAAGGTCAAGGAGTGCTGCGTTCTGGCGAATGAACTTGTGGACCGGCGGATCACCATCAAAGCCTGGGTTGTGCTTGTCGACGGGATCGACTGTGACGGGGATGTTACGAAGGAGTTGCAGAGTTTTGTCAAATCAAGACTTTTACCACACAAGTATCCGCGCGAGGTTGTGTATTTGGATGCGTTGCCTAAGACCGGCACGAATAAGATCGATCGTCAGGTGCTGAAAAAGTCGGACACGTCGTGAGGCAGACCGGCCGACGCAGATAACCACTTTGAACGAAAGCGCGTCTCGAGCACGACCACCAGCATCCGCCTTTTGGAATGGATCATCAAGCACATCATCGTGGTCCTCTTCCCCATTTGTGCCTGCTCCCTAAAACAAGAACCTCTCCCTTACAATTACGGATGTAAATAAGATATTCTGTTTTTCTCTTAAATCCAACCGTTGCAATGCGTCAATTGCCCAATCAACTTCCCGCACTAAACCGAGCAAAAGACTCGTATCGAGCAGGAATCGATTCGCTTTCGAGTTGTTCAATCAAGTTCAGCCAAGATATCTGCAATTGTCTCGTGCCTAGGCCACTGTCCAATAATTTCTAAGGGGTCGGATGAACGAATATGACAATAAAGCGATGAGTCAAATCCTCTTGGATCGTCATCCTTCACCTTTGGCAGTTTTTCAAAAAGTCGATCACCTTCCACATAATCACTGATACGGCGAGCTTCGATATTACGTGGGTTTCCGTCAGATTTGAAATAAACCATCCTGTCGACAGTGACCATTTTTCCCCACTTACAGCGTAGCACTTCAATATCTAGAGCATCTGGATGTAGATTACCGAGGTATATTCGTGCCATTTGATATCAAAATGCAAAATCGCCCTTTTTTGATATTTAATTTCATCAAGATTTTGGCTTTGCCATATGACCTGTTTTTAGACTATTATTAGTCCTAAAGGAGGTGACCCATGAAACTGTCCAACCAAATCAAGCCGATTAGTTACCTCAAGGCCCACGTCGCGGAGATCGTACGCACGCTTGGCGATCAGGGGGAACCCTTGATCATCACCCAGAACGGCGAGGCCAAGGTGGTCATACAGGATATTGCCAGCTACGAGCAGATGCAGGAGACCGTTGCTCTGCTGAAGATGCTCTCGCTAGGTGACCGTCAGGTTGAAGCGCGTCGGGTGCAACCCGCGGTTGACGTCATCGTGCGGCTACGGGAGCGGCAACGGGCACGCTGATGCCTCTAGTCCAAGTTGACTGACGACGCGGCGCGTGACCTAGAGGAGATCTGCGACTACATCGACCGACACGACTCACCGGCGAGTGCTGACTATGTGTTGGATCGGATCGAGAAGACGTTCTCCAGCCATTCCGATCAACCTTGGCGCGGCAGTTATCCCAAGGAATTGCTGGACATTGGGATTCGGGAGTACCGGGAGGTATTCTTCAAGCCCTACCGAATCATCTACCGAGTAACCGGCAACAACGTTTATGTACTGTTGATCGTTGACGGGCGACGTGACATGCGAGTGTTACTGGAGCGGCGTCTGTTGCAGGCGTGAGGGCCGAACCGCGCTATTCTCGAACGGTGGTTTCCGACAAACTGAAAGCGATCTAGTTTAGTATGGCTCAAACGATTTTTTTCTCCTAGCAATCCGACCTTGGCGAAACACGTAAATCAAGCCATGCTGGAGCTAGGTGTCAGCGTAGGGATAATTTTTCATTTAGATTCCAAGACCATATTCTAGTGAGCGCACCAACCGATTAACTTATTGCGTGCGGTTCGGACCGCCATCGACAGATTTTACGTATCTTTTCACCTATCTTGGATTTTGCCTGATCTAATTCGTATGCTTTTTGCAAGTTCATCCATAGTTCTGGGCCGGTGCCAAAAAATTTTCCCAAACGCAGTGCTGTATCCGCAGTTATATATCGTTTCCCATGGATGATCTGTGAGATACGGTTGGGAGGCACACCGATCCTGCGAGATAGCTCTGTTGCCGTAATGCCAATTTCCATCAGCTCATCAATAAGGAACTCACCGGGATGAATAGGCTCTCTACTCATGTTCTTCACCTAAACCTTTTCATAATATAGTAAGTTTAACTAGTGGTAATCTACTAACTCCACTTCGCATGCTCCCTCACTCCAAGTGAAACATATGCGCCATTGCATGTTCACGCGGATGCTATACTGACCTACTCGATCACCAACCAAGGCTTTAAAATGATTGCTGGGTAACGCCTTGAGAGATTCTAGCGTTTCTGATGCATCCAGTATTCTTAGCCGTTTTTCAGCTTGTCGTTTGACTCCTGAAAATGCAGACACCCTTTCGCCGCGAAACAGTCGTTCGGTTTTCTTGCATCTAAAATTTACTATCACTCAATTTTCTGTGTACTCTTTACGTCAATCGTAAATATAGACAAATTCTCATAGTTAGTCAACTGATTCCTCGACATTTATATTTTGTTTCGGAACACTTCCCCAATCACTTTCACTGGATGACTGGATTAGCACTACTGTTGAATTTGTTTATTCTTGCTAAAATTCCCGTTCGTTTTGAAGCTGATCAGAAACTTCGCAGTCTTTACCAAGGTTTTTGACGGAACTTCATCATCTGAACGGACAGGTATGCCAATAACGATAGCGAGTTGCAGGAAATCAGGTTGTCAGTTCCATGGGAACAAGCTCCATTGAATTGAATTTCAAGAGTACAAACGCTTTATGTTGAATCAGCATCGGTTCGGCACATAAGATGCAAGTATGCTCGGGATGCTATTTGGGTGCCAAGACTATCTTCATTGATGTCAATAAACGGCAGAGCGGATAAAGTTCGATTTCGTTGTGACTATCTTCATCACCTTGATGCATTCAATCCAAAATTTTTCCCTTCAGTTGTCGAATTTCGACAATCACGCCTCCCTGATTCCTGGTTTATCGAAGCAATTTCGGTAGATTTGCAGAACAGTAGACGTATATGCGTTTGACGTGTTTACAGATTTATGGGCTTGGTACAATTTCAAGGGTAAATTTTATGATAGTAATGAAAACGAATAGCGAGTTGGCTGTTGCTGCATAATTGGCAACTCTTGATGAATGCTGTAAAGGACTAGTCGTTGTGAAATACGATTTAAGTAAACTACGCGGGGATATCTTTGGCGGAGTGACTTCAATGATCGTGGCTTTGCCAGTTGCACTCGCATTTGGCATTGCATCTGGGATGGGAGCCGCCGCCGGCCTTTACGGTGCAATCTCGGTTGGTTTCTTTGCAGCGGTATTCGGCGGTACTAAATCACAAATATCCGGTCCCACAGCTCCTATGACAGTCGCAATGGCGGCTGTCATCACCGTATATTCTTCCACCCTTACTGAGGCTCTGACAGTTGTCGTACTAGCCGGACTCTTCCAGGTGATTCTAGGTGTATCGAAAATTGGTCGATTTGTTGCGTACACGCCGTATGTAGTTGTCTCCGGATTCATGTCTGGCATCGGCATCATCATTATGCTGATTCAGACAAGGCCATTTCTCGGATTGCCTCCTGCATTTGGCGGAGCAGTGGGGGCGTTGAAAGCAATGCCGGAAACGCTCGGCAACATCAACACTAGCGCCATGATTATCGCTGCGGTAACTCTTGTTGTCGCAATTTTTTGGCCAACCAGACTGAATCGACGCCTGCCTGCACCACTTGTCGCATTGATTGCCGGCACTTTGCTCGGCATTCTGTGGCTGAACGACGCTCCGGTTATCGGACAGATTCCAACGGGTCTTCCTTCGCTACAGATCGGACTACCTCCCCTCGCTTTTTTGATCAAAGCGATAGAACCTGCACTGATTCTTGCCCTGCTCGGTTCTATAGATAGCCTCTTGACTTCCTTAGTCGCAGATTTACTGACCGGCACTCAACATAAACCAAACAAAGAATTAGTTGGCCAAGGAATTGGCAATATAGTTGCTGGACTCTTTGGGGCGCTGCCCGGTGCTGGTGCCACCATGGGCACGGTTGTTAACATACGGGCTGGCGGATTAACTCAAGTGTCAGGTGCACTGCGGGCAATACTGTTGTTGGGTCTTGTACTGGGACTGGGAAGGTTCGTAGAACCAATTCCGCTCGCTGCCTTGGCGGCAATTTTGATGAAAGTCGGATGGGACATAGTCGATTGGCGAATGGTGGTCCGCATGCACCGAATTCGCCGGGAACACCTTTTTGTCATGCTGTTGACTTTAGGGCTTACAGTGTTTGTCGATTTGGTTACCGCAGTGGCAATTGGGTTGATTGCAGCGGGAATGTCCCACGCACTTCAACTGGAACGGCTGGAACTCGATAGCGTTACTTCTGTGCCACTATTGGACAGCACTTTTCTCTCTGATTTTGAAGAAGTAGATGAAGCCGACATGTTTTCAGCACGGGTAGGCCTGGTAGCACTCAAGGGAAGATTCACAGTTGCATCCGCCAATAGACTTGTGGTTGTGATCAGTGCCGATATCAAGGACCATGAAGTCGTAATTTTTGATTTCTCGGAAACTACGAGTCTTGATGACAGTGCTGCAATGCTCATACTACAGTTGATAAACTCTGCTCAGAAAGAACAGACAGAATGCATTGTTATGGGAGTCAAGGGACCGGTTGCGAAGACTCTGGACTCTCTCAATATTCTGGATAATGTGCCAAAAGATCGATTGGTTGAAACGCTAGATGAGGCACGACAAGTTTCCGCCAATATCCTTTATCAAACTATGCGAGATTGATTGAGTGATAATTAAAATTTGTCGTGGATACATTGTGCGGTCATCAAATCAAGATGTCCACCACCACCATCCTTGAATAACGTAAGTTCTTCCTGTGACTTTCGTCCTTGATTTACGCCGGAGCAAAGTTCATACAAATTGGACAAAATTTGGTTTTCACCATCTCCATCACCTTGGTGCAATCAATTCAAAAATTTTCTTGTCGTTGTCACAAATCGGCAATTGCGCTTCTCTGATTCCAGATTTTTCAAAGGAATCTAGGTATGATTTCCGCAACAGTAGACTGTTCTGCTTAATTGCCAACTCTTGATGAATACTGTAGAGGACTTGTTGTGAAATACGATCTAAGTACACTTCGTGGAGATATCTTTGGCGGAGTGACTTCAATGATCGTGGCTCTGCCAGTTGCACTCGCCTTTGGTATTGCATCTGGAATGGGAGCCGCCGCCGGCTTTTACAGTGCAATCTCGGTTGGTTTCTTCTCAGCGGTATTCGGCGGCACTAAATCAAAAATTTCCGGTCCCACAGCGCCTATGGCAATCGCAATGGCGGCCATCATCACCGTATATTCCTCCACCCTTACTGAGGCATTGACAGTTGTCGTACTGGCCGGACTCTTCCAAGTGGTTCTAGGTATATCTAAAATTGGTCGATTTGTTGCGTATACACCGTATGTAGTTGTCTCCGGATTCATGTCTGGCATCGGCATCATCATTATGCTGATGCAGACAGGACCATTTCTTGGATTACCTCCTGCATTTGGTGGGGCAGTGGGGGCATTGAAAGCGTTGCCGGAAACGCTCGGTAACATCAACATCAGCGCCATGATTATTGCTGCTGTAACTCTGGTTGTCGCAGCATTTTGGCCAGCCAGGCTGAATCGACACCTGCCTGCACCACTTGTCGCGTTGATTGTCGGTACTTTGCTCGGCATTTTGTGGCTGAACGACGCTCCAGTCATCGGACAGATTCCAACGGGTCTGCCTTCGTTGCAGCTTGGACTGCCTCCCCTCGCTTTCTTGATCAAAGCGATAGAACCCGCACTGATTCTTGCCCTGCTCGGTTCTATAAACAGCCTCTTGGCTTCCTTAGTCGCTGATTCACTTACCGGCACCCAGCATAAACCAAATAAGGAATTGGTTGGCCAAGGAATTGGCAATATAGTTGCCGGACTCTTTGGGGCGGTGCCCGGTTCTGCCAGCGTTGTGGGCACGGTTGCCAACATACGGGCTGGTGGATCAACTCAAGTGTCAGGTGCACTGTGCGCAATACTATTGTTGGGTCTTGTGCTGGGACTGGGAAGGTATGTCGAACCAATTCCGCTCGCTGCCTTAGCGGCAATTTTGATGAAAGTCGGATGGGACACCATTGAATGGCGAATGGTGGTTCGCCTGCACCGTATTCGACGGGAACACGTTTTCGTCATGCTGTTGACTTTGGGGCTTACAGTGTTTGTCGATTTGGTAACTGGGGTGGCAATTGGATTGATCGCAGCGGGAATGTCCCACGCACTTCAACTGGAACAGCTGGAACTTGATAGCGTTACTTCTGTGCCATTATTGGACAACACTTTTTTCTCTGATTTCGAAGGAGTAGATGAGACGGACATGTTTTCAGCACGGGTCGGCCTGGTAGCGCTCAAGGGAAGATTCACAGTTGCTTCTGCCAATAGACTTGTGATTGTAATCAATGCCGATATTAAGGACCATGACGTCGTAATTATTGATTTCTCGAAGTCTACGAGTCTTGATGACAGTGCTGCCATGCTCATACTGCAGTTATTGAATTATGCTGGGAAAGAGAAAACGGAGTGCGTTGTCATGGGAGTAAAGGGACCGGTTGCACAGACCCTGGACTCTCTCAATATTCTGGATAATGTACCAAGAGAGCAATTGGTTAATACGCTAGATGAGGCACGACAAGTTGCCGCCAATATTCTTCATCAAAAGAAGCAAGATTAACCTGAGTGTTTATTGAAGTTTGTCGTAGATATATTGTGCGGTCATCAAATCAAGATGTCCACCACCGCCATTCTTGAATAACGTTATTTCTTCCTGTGACTCTCGTCCTTGCTTTACACCGGAGCAAAGTTCATACAAGTCAGCCAGAATGTCGTTTTCACCAATAATTCCGCTTTCCATTGGAATTGTGATTTCACCAATTTCGCCAATCGTTGATTTACGTGAATCCACAAATATTCTGGACTTTTGAATTGCTTCATCATCCACCTCTCGCATGTCGAGCCTGTACGCTCCGATGAGATCCAAATGTGTGCCAGGCACTATCCAATCGCCGAAAATGATCGGATCCTTGGTCATGGTTGCAGAGCTTACGAGCTGTGCACTGGATACGGTTGCTTCAATGTCTTCGCTGACTTGAACTTTGACATTCGGAATGTCAATACAATCTGCTAACTCTTTGGCCTTGCAGGCGGTTCGATTCCAGATCGTCACGGTCTGAATAGAAGGGTGAATTTCACAATGCGCCTGTATCAGATGTGGTGCCATAGCCCCTGCACCGATCATTGCCATTGACGAGATGTTCTTGTTTGCGAGTATTTTAGAACCCAGCGCCGAGTCTGCTGCTGTTTTGTAGTAAGTCATCGAAGTACCATCGATTACTGCCACTGGAATGCCGTTCTTTCCATCAAATAGCGTGTACATGGCATGGATAGCTGGCAGGTCTGATTCAATTGTGTTGTTGGGGAAAATTGTGGATGCTTTCAAGCCCAGAGCGGACCCATGGTCCCAAGCCGCTCGAAATAGCGCGTGGTTTTCTGCAGCTGGATTTTCCTGGATACTGGACAGGAGCATGTCCTTCAGGTCGGCAGGGGATTCTCGATGGAAATTTTCCAGCGCACACACAAGTTCTGGGTAGACGCAGGTTTGGTGGACTTCATTGGCGTTGACTAAGAGCATCGAATTAATTTCATGAGAGTTAGCTAAACACTGTCAGGTAAGTGATATTCGGAAATTACTCAATGTAAGCACTAATGAGAATCTAGGAACAGCAATCAAACTCTCAAGTTCTATGAGTCGTCCAGTCAGTACCAGAGTAGAGTATGTTCATATAATTTTCGTTAGACTTTTTGTGAAATTCCAGTGCAACCGGATCAAAGTCCATTTTCGGTTCAGGTTCATGAACAAAGTTGCCATATCTGTCCTCACCACGAATCAGTGTCGCGCTGTCCCAGTCGGATTTTAATTGCTTGGCGGCTGGGGAGACATATCGAATGGCGATGCCGATGCGGCGATCGTTTCCTTGATTGGGATGTGAAGCGTGAGCAATGCGATAGGTGAAGAACACCGCTTCACCAGTGCCAACTTCTATGTCAACTGCTTCGCTTTCATCTATGCCTTGGTAAATTGTTTGACCGCGAGTGAGCATGTTATCTTCGTGAAAAGTGTCTTTATGCGGGAGGCCTTCTTTTAGATGGCTTCCTGGCAGCATCCGCATGCATCCGCTCTCTACAGTTGCCGGCGATAGCGCAATCCATGCGGTGAGTAGTTGACCACCATCAATTCCCCAGTACTGACTGTCCTGATGCCAGGACACAAACTTGGCGTTATTCGGTTCTTTTACCCACATGTCGGTTCCCCAGCACAGGATGTCAGGGCCTAGAAGCTCTTGCACTCTGTCTACGATTGAGGGAGATCGAATCAGGTCAGAAACCCATTTGTACTGCAGATGGCACTTAAGTCTTCTGCCACCCTGCAATTTTCCGACTACCGATTCAATCGCTTGAAGCCGATTGCGATATTCGACGGCGTCACGTTCGGACATCACCCTGACAGCGGGAGTGAAGCCATCTTTGTGGAATTTCTGAATGTCTTCTTTGGACAGTGTATTCGGCATTCTGTGCAACAATTCACTTGAAGTTGGAGTGCAAGGAAGATACTTTCTGTTGGCATGGTAGACGCATTATTCCAAGCATTATATGCACTCTCGAATTCTGTTTTTACCTCACTCAGGAGAGGTGGTATCAATAAGCGGTTTGGCTAGAATTGATAACGTCAATTCATGCTCTCGAATTTATAATATAAGCAGTCCAAAGCGAAAGAAATATGTTGTTTGCCAAGTGAAGCAACACTCACTAATTCACCTCAATGAAGCGGTTACTGGATTTTCTGTTTGATGGATAACATTTGGTTTCTTTTCCAATAGTAATTTGACGCGAATCTTCTCATGACAATACAGTTTTCAAAGACAGAATATCAGTCTCGAAGGCAAGAAGTAACTTCACGCCTTAAACAGGATGGCCTGGATGGAATTTTGATTTTCAGACAGGAAAGCATGTACTATCTGACTGGATACGACACTTTCGGTTATTGCTTTTTTCAATGCCTGTATCTTGACTCTAGCGGGGAGTACTCTCTATTGACTCGTACACCCGATTTTTTGCAGGCTCAGATCACTTCCACAATTCAGGATATTCGCGTGTGGGTAGATCAAGCTGGACACAATCCCGCTGAAGACCTCGTCGCGATGCTTGACGATTTCCAATGTAGAGGGAAACGTCTAGGTATTGAGTTGCACGCTTACGGGTTGACTGCACAACTTTGGAATCGTATCAATTCGGTTCTCTGCGAATATTGTGAGCTACAAGATGCGTCAGATCTAGTTAGTAGTCTGCGGGTCATAAAATCTCCGGCTGAAATTGTCTATGTAGAGCGAGCTGCCGAACTAGCTGATGATGCTTTGGATGAGGCGATCCGCTTGACCGCCCCAGGGGTATTTGAAGGCGACATATTAGCTGCCATGCACGGAGCCATTTATCGCGGAGGAGGAGATGATCCGGCCAATGAATTCATTCTGGGCTCTGGAGAGAACGCGTTGCTTTGCCGCTATCATACCGGTAGACGCCATCTTTCTGACAGTGATCAACTGACTCTTGAGTTCGCGGGCGTCTATCGTCACTACCACGCGTGCTTGATGCGCACAATTATTGTAGGAAATCCAAATCCACAACAACTTGCCATGCACCAAGCCTGCAAAGAAGGCATGCATGCCTGCCAGAACACTCTGAAACCGGGGGCGACTGCAGGGGAAGTATTCACTGCACATGCGCAAGTTATGGACGCAAATGGGTTCCGAAATATGCGAATGAATGCTTGTGGATACAGTTTAGGCACCACATTTGCGCCGACTTGGATGGATTGGCCAATGTTCTATGCGGACAATCCGGCTGTAATTCAGCCGAACATGGTATATTTTCTGCACATGATTCTGTTTGATTCGGAAAACTCTTTCGCGATGACGCTTGGCGAGACATTTCGCGTAACCGAAAACGGTTCGCAAAAACTAAGCCGGCACGGACTAGACTTGTTAGTTGCTTGATTGAACAGACATAATGCTGAACACTTATTGACTCGCTACAGCTACTATGTAGCCCCTCTAACTGGTAGGACCTAAAAATGGCAGAAGCAAGGCGACTTGGAGGAAGAGCTGCTCGGACGGCTCTGCGTGCAGCACCGCTAGCGGAAGAAGATAAAGCAGTGCGACCAGGCATGCGAGGCGGGCGATTCGAGCCTTTGACTCCGCATCAAGTACAGAAAATCAACGAAGCTGTTATGGACGTGCTTGAAAATCTCGGAATTTCGCAAGCCATACCATCATGCATTGAGCTGGTTACCAAGGCTGGCGGCAAATACACCAGCGAAGGACGGCTTACGTTTCCTCGTTCACTGGTAGAAGACACCATTGCGGATGCATGTCGAAACTATGTTATGTGCGGAAGGGACCCAAAACATGATTTGGATCTTTCCGATACCAGAATTTACTTTGGTACTGCTGGTGCCGCTGTGCATGTCGTTGATCTCGAAACCAGGGAGTATCGCGAGTCTAAATTATCCGATCTGTATGATATCGCCCGAATCGTTGATTCAATGGAACACATACATTTCTTTCAGCGTTCCGTTGTCTGTCGAGACATGGAAATCCCCTACGAACTGGATTTGAATACCTGTTACGCATGCATTTCCGGCACTTCGAAACATGTCGGATCGAGTTGGGTGCTTCCGGAACACTTTGATGAAACGATGAAGATGCTTCACATTGTTGCCGGTGGAGAGGACCAGTGGCGAGCGCGGCCTTTTGTCAGTTCGTCTTCGTGTTTTGTTGTTCCACCGCTTCGATTTGCTGAAGATGCTTGTGCAGTACTGGAAAATACGGTACGTGCAGGAATGCCGATTCTGCTCCTTGCTGCTGGGCAAGCGGGTGCAACCAGTCCAGCCTCGCTAGCGGGAGCGGTTGTACAAGAAGTAGCAGAAACACTAGCTGGCCTGGTCTACGTGAATTCGATCAGTAAAGGTCACCCGGCAATTCTCGGAATCTGGCCGTTTGTTTCTGATCTTAGAACAGGAGCGATGAGTGGAGGTAGCGGAGAGCAGGCAATTCTAATGGCCGCTTGTGGACAGATGGGCAGGTTCTATGATCTGCCAACCGGCATTGCAGCTGGAATGGCAGATTCAAAACTGCCGGATGCTCAATCTGGGTTTGAAAAGGGTTACACGACTTCACTGGCAGGACACTGCGGTGCGAACATGGTTTATGAGTCTGCTGGAATGCACGCGAGTCTGCTGGGAGTAAGCCTGGAGAGTTTTGTAATCGATAACGATATGCTCGGAGCCGTTAATCGTTCGGTGCGAGGAATTGAAGTCACCGACGAGTCAATTTCAATCGAAGTCATGCGCGACGTTTGTGTAGATGGTCCCAGTCACTATCTAGGGCATGACCAGACGATAAAACTGATGCAGAAAGACTATGTGTATCCGGGAGTAGGTGATCGTACCAGCCCGAAAGAATGGGCAGAACAGGGTTCGACCGATATCATCCAGAAATCACAGAGCCTTGTAGAACAAATTCTGTCTAGCCACTATCCGCGCTACATAGACGATGCGACTGACTCTGTTTTACGCGAACAGTTTCCAATCCGATTGCCACGAGAATACATGAGTCCACGTTGATTCAGATTAAGAGTTCACAATGGAGGGAAAATGAACCAAGAAGTAGTCATCACCTGTGCGGTTACAGGCGCAGGCGAAACGCAGCATAAACATCCAGACCTGCCGATTACACCAAAACAGATTGCTGATTCCTGTATTGAGGCAGCGAATGCCGGGGCAGCGATCACGCATATTCATGTTCGCAATCCCGAAACGGGCGCTGGGGCACGAGATCACCATCTATTCGCAGAAGTCGTAGATCGAGTAAGAGCCTCCGGTGTGGACGTAGTACTCAATCTGACTACCGGTATGGGAGGCGATTACGTAGTGGGAGACGAAGTTCCAACGAATCCAGGTCCTGGCACCGATTTCGTTAGCCCGCTCGAAAGAGTTTCGCACATTGATGAACTGTTGCCGGAAATCTGTTCGCTAGACTGCGGCACCATGAATTTTGGAGAAGGCAACCTGTTAATGATCAATACTCCCAATCATCTTCGTGTTTCCGCAAAGCACATACAGAGCGTCGGTATTAAGCCGGAACTGGAAGTGTTTGATACCGGCCATGTGTGGATGGCAAACCGGATGATAGAAGAAGGTTTGGTCAATCAGCCGCCGCTTTATCAAATTTGTCTCGGAATTCCCTACGGAGCACCGGCAACAACGGCGGCAATGAAGAACATGCGCGATATGCTTCCTCCGGGAGCAAATTGGACTGCCTTCGGTATCGGCCGACACCAAATGCCAATGGTTGCTCAGTCAGTATTGCTCGGAGGGCATGCGAGAGTGGGGCTTGAAGACAATCTATACTTGGAACGCGGAAAACTGGCAAGCAACGGACAGCTTGTCGAAAAGGCTGTCAAGATCATCGAAATGCTGGGAGCGTCAGTTGTCGGACCCGAAGCCGCCAGAGAGAAATTTAAGCTAACCAAACGCAAGTAAAAACAAGAATTTCCTAAGGCGATTTCAGACTGATAACATCAACGACGAAATTTACCGGTTTCAGTAGTATTCAATCGGGAAAATATTTCCCTGAGGTTTGATGTTCAGCGTATTTATCCGTCAGGCTGAACAGGCGGTTAATGTAGAGGTCGGATCGACCATCCTGGAGACAGCACTCGCTGCAGGTATTGACTATCCACATGGCTGTCGTGCTGGAAACTGTGGCGGATGTAAATCTCGAATTCATTTCGGCGAAGTAGAACTTTCTCCATATTCTGAATTTGCGTTGTCGGACGAGGAGTATGCGGATGATTTGATTCTAGCTTGTCGTGCGGTGCCGTGGTCAGATTGCGTAGTTTCCTGGTGTGAACTGGATGATGTTGCAGTCCATCCAGTTCGAGACCTGCAATGTCGAGTGATTGATGTCGAAAACCTCACAAGTGATATTGCAAGCGTCAAGCTCAATATCCAAAGCGGCGGACCATTCACATTCAGTTCTGGTCAGTTCGTCTACATAATGTTTGAAGGCTATCCCAGACGAGAATATTCAATTGCAAGCCATGTTGATGACACTCTCGAATTCTATATCCGAAGAATTGAAGGGGGCATCGTCAGTCCATTTGTATGGGATTACTTAGAAGAGGGAGAAATGGTTAAAGTAGAAGGTCCGCACGGTAATATGTTTTATCGAGAAATGCACGCCGGACCGGTTCTTGCCATTGCCGGTGGTTCTGGACTTTCTGCAATTCAGCCGATTACACTGGAAGCAATCCAAAAGAATCCTGATCAGACGGTTCACCTCTATCACGGAGTTCGGGACGAATCGGACATTTATCGCGCCGAATTATTTCAGTCTTTAGGTGAAAATCATCAAAAATTTCAATATATTCCAGTACTGTCAGCTCCCTCAGGTGCAACCGAATTTAGAACTGGAATGCTTTCAAAAATTCTAGAAGATGACTTCAAACAGAATGGTGGTTTCAAGGCTTATCTTGCAGGCCCTCCACCGATGGTTAGAAGTTGCACTAAGGTGCTGCGAAAATTGGGCGTAGATCAAGTGGATATTCATGCTGATCCATTTTTTACCGAAGCGGATCAGGGACGATGATTGCTCCCAAGGACGATATGTATTTGGAAGGTAGAGTTGCCTTGGTAACAGGCGGTGCTCGGGGAATCGGGCGAGCAATTGCAGCGGACTTCATCAGGCATGGCGCAAAAGTAGTCATCGTAGACAATGGAGGAGAGATTGATGGATCAACACCAGATCCATCCGTTGTGGAGAGTGTTGCAAATTCACTAGGCGAGCAGGCAATCGGCTGTTTTCTGGATATTGGGAGTTTTGAGTCAGCGCAGCAGGCGGTAAAGACTGTACTTGAAAATTGGGGGCGACTTGACCTTGTCATCAACAACGCAGCAATTCTGCGAGATCACTTCATCTTTAAGGCCAAACCGAGCGATTTTGAAGAAGTTATTCGTGTAAATCTTGCTGGCGCCTACTATGTTCTTGCAGCGGCAACTCCAATTTTGCGAGAGCAGGCAAAAAATGCACCTGCAGACGATCCTTATACTTGGGGAAGAGTTGTGAACATCGTTTCAACTGCCGGATTCTACGGCAACTACGGTCAGTCGTCCTATGCGGGAGCAAAAAGCGGAATGATGGGATTGACTCGTGCAGCAGCTCTCGATCTGTTGCGTTCTGGAATCCATGTAAATGCCGTTGCTCCATTTGCACGGTCGCGAGTTACAGACATGATCGTTCCAGTAAATGAAGAGCAGAAAATTTACAAGGAACATGCTCTGCAAGTAAAGCCAGAAAATGTTGCAACTGTCGTTACTACGCTGTGTTCGGAATTGGGCAGAGGCATAACCGGCCAGTTATTTGCCGTTCGCGGCAGGCAAATCATGTTGTTTTCTCAGCCGCGGCCAATCAACGAAGCCATAATTGATGAACAACATTGGAATCCGGCTTCTGTTGCGGACGTTTTACAGAGACAAATGAAACCTGAATTCATGGAACTTCTATCTGATTTAGAAGAATTCGATACAGAACCGGCAATTTGATTAGCGAGATTACCTATGAGTTTACAGCCAGGCGCGCAAGTACAGACATGTGAGGAATTCCGCGATGCACCGGAAGAGTTTCGAATCGCGGTAAAAAAAATTGTGATCAGCCACGCCGTCAATGAATTGTACGGTGCGCGAGTGTTCGATGAACCAGCGGTTGCACTTGCTCCTTCACCTTATGCAAAATGGCTAACCTGTCGGATTGCAATGGAAGAATACGGACACCATGTGCGATTCAGTGAGCTAGGACAGGAACTGAACATCGAATCGCAGCAAATGACACCGGAGCGCAAACAACCACTATCAATTTTTGAATTTGATCTTGAGTCTTGGGCAGAGTTTTGTGTAATTAAAATTCTTGCGGATATGGCAGAAGTCATTCAAGTGGAAGACCTGATACATTGTTCTTTCATACCGCTCAGGAAATTGGCGCGTATGACGATGCCTGAAGAGAAGTTTCATGTGCAGTTCGGTCTGGATTTCACTGCGGAAATTCTTGAAACCAATGAAGGGCGATCTGACGTTCAGGATGTAGTTGATCGATATTATCCGATGATGCACAAGTTTTTCGGACGTCCACAGTCGGAAAACAACAGAATCTATCGAAAATGGGGGATTAAGCAGAGAACCAACGAGGCAATGGCCAAAGATTATGCCGGTAGAATTCACGAAATTATTGTGGGTCGATTCGGACTTGGCTTGCCCGATATTCCTGCGAGCGCCTGACTGAATATATTGCGATGACGATTGAAGTTCCAGATACTCTTGAGTTGAGAGAATTCTACAAGCGTTTGCCGAATCAGAATCTGGCTCCGTTGTGGACCGTATTGAGCAGTCTGATTACACCGGTTCCGCAAAGCCGTTGCCAACCAGCCCTGTGGATATACGACCGAGTGCGTCCACTGATCATGGAGTCCGGATCTCTGATTACTGCAAAGCAGGCCGAACGAAGAGTCTTGATCTTGGAAAATCCAGGTATGCCGGGTGAATCTCGAATTACTGAAACCTTGTATGCTGGCTTGCAGTTAATTATGCCTGGCGAGATTGCCCCAGCACATCGCCACACTCAGTCTGCACTTCGATTCATTGTGGAAGGCAGCGGAGCATTTACTGCGGTTGATGGAGAAAAGACGATCATGGAAGAGGGTGATTTTGTCATCACGCCTTCGTGGGCCTGGCATGATCACGGCAATGAAAGCGAGACACCGATGGTCTGGTTGGACGGACTTGATATCCCACTGGTGAGTATGCTGGATGCGTCATTTTTCGAAAAGTATCCAGACGATGAGTTTCCACAAACCAGGCCGGTTGGAGACGCTATGGCACGATTCGGTTCCGGGCTTCTGCCTGTAGACTACGAGCACAAATCTCATACTTCACCAGTATTCAATTATCCATACTCACGAACACGTGAAGCTCTCGTCCAAATGCGTGCGAACGAAAAGTGGGATGAGTGTCACGGGTTGAAGTCAAGATACGTTAACCCGGTGACCGGCGACCACGCAATGCCGACCATGGCAACTTACATGCAGCTGCTTCCGAAAGATTTAGAAACAACTGCGTATCGGTCCACAGATGCCATGATATTTTCAGTTGCCGAAGGTAACGGGTATTCCATAGTTGGCGATACGACCTTGAATTGGAGTAGGCGAGATACATTTGTTGTGCCAAGTTGGAAGGAAGTTCGACATTTTCCTGCAACAGATTCCTATCTGTTCAGCTTTTCCAATCGACCGGTTCAGCAAAAATTGGGACTTTGGAGAGAACTGCGAGGCACTCCAGATGCCTGAAAAGGTAACTCGGTGAACAGTTTCCAAAAGAGTCTGAACTCTGTTGGCAGAGTTGACTCGATTGATTGGTTTTGCCGAGTTGGCAACCGCGAACAGGAGTGGGAAAAGAAACTGGTTTCTGAATATCTTTCAGAATTGGGATTAAAGGATTACCCTATTCGGTGTGTATTCGATGCTGACGAAGTCAAAGACTGTCTTACGAGAGAGTATGACCCTGAATGGGTTGAGGCGGAAGAAGACAGTTACCAGAACTTGCTTCGGATGATTGTAGATTCCGACTCACTGAGTACAAATCAATATCCGATGAAAATGATTACTGAGAAAATTTCTAATCAGGCGATGGATTGTGCAAATAGACAACTTAAGCATTCCGACAAATACTTGGCTCGAGTTGGTGCTGGATGTGCGATTGAATCGGCTTATCGGTACCTTTTGGAGACGATTGTTAAACCCGGGGTAGCAGGCTGTTTCACCAGAAAAATCGAAATTTTTGGTATTGGAAAATGGCCACTATGTGTGTCCAATGGACAGTTCGTCATGTATTAGAAAGTTGATTAATTATATTTTATAGACTATTGATTTATTTTAGTAAAAGAAAATTATGAGATTGCCAGCATGATTGTACAACCGGGAATTCTTACTGAAACTGCTCCTTGCCATATTCATGTTGAATATTCATTTGAGCAATTTAGTGAGCTTAAGGAATTGAGTCGACTGATTCGCTCTGAGCAGGATTCTGCGGAAATTCGCAGCCGGCATGAGTTGTTTGGATTCAGTGCGGAATTGTGGAAGGCACTGTCCAGTGAGAAAGTTGCAAGTTCGTATAGACCCTTTACTGAAATACGTGGAGATGAAGTATCAGTGCCGGCAACGCAGGGAGACTTTTGGGTTTGGTTCCATGGTGATTCCCATTCTTGGAATCTCGATGCTGCTTTGAATCTGGATAACACACTCAATAATCTAGGCGCCAGTCGCAATTTGGAAGTGATGGGATTTATGCGACATGAGAACCGCGATTACACAGGATTCATTGACGGAACGGAAAATCCAGTCGACGAAGCTGCAGAAGAGGCCGCTTTGATTCCGAACGGAAATGGGAGTAGCTTTGCACTTACCCAAAACTGGATTCACAATCTAACAGCTTTCAATGAATTGGAACTCGCAGAGCAGGAAAAGGTAATCGGACGAACCAAGCCTGACAGTGTTGAGTTGGATGAAGATAGAATGCCGCATGATTCGCATGTTAGTCGAACGGATGCAACTGTAGACGGAGTCAAGCAAGAAATTGTACGGCGGAGTGTTCCTCACGGTAACCTCCAGAACAGAGGTTTACATTTTGTTGCGTTTTCCTGCGATCTGAGCCGTATTCAGATTCAGCTTGAACGAATGTATGGTGTAACGGGCGACGGCTTACATGATCAGCTCACTAATTTCTCAACACCGGTTTCTGGCAGCTACTGGTATGTTCCAGGAGTAAAGTCACTGCACGATCTGCTGTAATTTCTAGCAAACTTTGGCAGTGGAGTGACTCCATGAGACTAGAACATGCCTAAATCCACATGAACATAGTCACGCAGATTCTCAATTCTGACCGGCTTTCAGAAATCGGTTCGTGCACTGCGATCAAATGGGCAGCAGGCCGTTGGACTTATCTCGAATTGTTTGAACAAATTCAATTCGCGAGTTCTATTTTGAAAGATCACGGGTTGAAAGCCGGTGAACGAGTTGTTTTCCAGTGCTCCGACACCGCCAGTCTGGTTTCATTTTACTTGGCCACACTGCATTTAGGTGCAGTAGCGGTTGCAGTTTCGACGCGTCTGAACATTGATGAGTTGAAGTATGTTTTAGAGGACAGCGATGCTCGTGTGTTGATTTATGATTCACGGGTAGAAAAGACTTGTCGGAAATTGTTCGATGACCAGAACTGTAAATTAATTCCAATTCTGCTGGATAATTATTCAGTTCGTTCAGTTTCGTTCCAATTATCGGAAACAGTAAGTCGAAGTGTGCAGGATGAAGCCTTGTGGGTCTATTCGTCCGGTTCAACCAGCAAGCCCAAAGGGATTGTACATACGCACCGAGACTTTACCGATTGTTGCGACTTTCATGCAAACACGCTTGGAACAGTTCAGGGTAATTTGTTATTTTGTACTTCCAGAATTTCGTTTGCTTATGCACTTGCGAACGGATTGTTGGTTCCACTGAGGCTTGGTGCTACTGTCTATCTGCATCCTGAGTGGGTGAAATTAGACGATGTTCGGAGCATTGTTGCCAAAGAAAAACCAAAAGCTGTGTTTTCAGTGCCCAGTATCTATCGAGGTTTACTTGATGAGTTTGATTCTGAAATTGCACAGTTTTTCTCGGAACCGCAGCACTACATATCTGCAGGGGAGCATTTGCCGGCGGAAATTCAGGATGAGTGGAAAAGGCGTACGGGCAGGACCATTATCAACGCATATGGTTGTTCCGAGACGCTGTTTCTGGCATTCGCTGGCGAGCCGAGTGAAACCCCACCAAGTTCAGTGGGTAAGCCGCTGTATGGAGTAAAAACTCGATTGGTCAATGGTCAGAACGTACTTGCAGACGACTCAATAGAAAAAGCAATCTTGCGAATTTCCCACCCGTATATGTTCACTCATTACGCAAATCGTGATCAAGACACAGCGGAAAAGCTTGTCAGTAACTATTTCATTACTGGTGATTTGTATCGCAGAGACAGCAAGGGGAATTGGTATCACATGGGACGTGAAGACGAGCTGATTAAAGTATCAGGGCAGTGGGTATATTTGCGTGAAATTGAAAAGGCGGCGATGCAGTCCGATGTTGCATTTGATGTTGCAGTTGTAAGTGCTGCTGATGCAATTGGTATGATCCGACCCGCACTGTTTTTCGTGCCGGTTAGTGATGTTGAATTTGATGATGCTGTTATCCAAATGAAACAACACATTGAGCAGAATTTACCTAGAGTTAAGCATCCCAGCTGGATTCGTATCGTAGAAGAATTTCCGCGGACCGCAAATGGGAAAATTAGTCGCAACGAGTTACAAGTTTTGGTGGAGGGGTTAATCCGTGATTGAATTTGAATGGAACCATTTGGTTGACTGGGGTGAATGTGATCCTGCTCAAATTGTCTTCTACCCGAATATCTATCGATGGTTTGACAAGAGCAGTCATGACATGATGAAACATCACGGATTCGGACAAGCGGAGATGATAGAACGTCACGGAATCGTCGGATTTCCGTTGATTGAAACTCATGCTGAATTCAGGAAACCCATGCGATGGGGAGATCATCTCTTAATCACGAGCGGAATTGAATCACAATCCCGTAAGACATTTACTGTTACTCACAAGATTTACCATTCAGACGAACTCTGTGTTCACGGATATGAAATCAGGATTTGGGGTATCCGAGATTCTGGTAATACTTTACGTGCGTGGGATATGCCTGAAGAATTTGTCAAGAAACTGTCATTACATGAGTGAATGACAATTTAAATCACAACAAGTCACCTTAGTTTCTTGCCCGTCGAATTGCCCTAAACAGTACGGTATCGATACAGCACCAATATTGATAGAAAAATGGATTATATTGCTGTGACTCGGATTACAGGATTAGCGCTATGCGGTTGATGATTTCGTATGGAATTCAGATTTTCAAACTAAAATAAAATAATAGAAACAATTTGCCAATAGAAAATTAAATGAAATTACACGGATACTATCGAAGCTCGGCAGCATTTCGCGTCAGAATTGCACTCAATCTGAAAAGTATTGTCTATGAAGATAAATTTCTTCATCTGCGAAGTAATGAGCAGCAAAGCGAACAGTTTCGCAAGTTGAATCCGCAGGGACTCGTGCCTGTACTTGAGGACAGGGGCGCAGTCCTGACACAGTCCATAGCGATCCTGGAATATCTGGAAGCCGAGTATCCTGATCCACCCCTTCTGCCACAAGACGAAGCCGATCGTGCCTTCGTTCGAGCAATTGCATTGTCAATCGCCTGTGACACTCATCCACTGAACAACCTACGAGTGCTGCGATATCTTGAATATAATCTCGGCTTGGATGATGCACAGCGTACGGAGTGGTACCAATTCTGGATTGCAACAGAGTTTCGTGCACTGGAGGCTAGACTTTCAAACGCTGGACAACACGGAAAATTCTGTTTCGGTGATAGTCCATCGATGGCAGATGTTTGTCTCGTCCCGCAGATGGTTAATGCAAGACGCTTCAATTGTGATTTGAGCGAATATCCAATTCTGGTTCAAATTGACGCAAATTGCAGGTCCATGGAAGAATTTCAAAAGGCTGCACCGGAAAATCAGCCCGATGCCGAATAACAAAATTTTGTGAAGGAGTAAGAGTCCGATGGGATGGCAGAGAAAAGTATTGAGGGTTAACCTCACTGAAGGAAACATTCAAACCGAACCGCTGAATATGGAGTGGGCGCAGCAGTACTTAGGTGAGCGCGGTTTGGGTACCAAATATCTCTACGAAAATATGGACCCTTCTGTTGATGCTCTTGATCCCGGTAACGTTCTAATTTTCGCAACAGGCCCGCTTACCGGTACCATGTCATCGACCTCGGGTCGCTACGCAGTGATCACTAAAGGAGCACTCACGGATGCCATTGCATGCTCTAATTCAGGCGGAAAATTCGGTGCGGAACTCAAGTTTGCAGGATACGATTTACTGATCTTGGAAGGAAAAGCGCCTGCACCCTCCTATCTCAAGATTTACGACGATACCGTAGAAATTATTTCGGCAGATCCAATTTGGGGTAAGTCGGTATGGGAGACTGAAGATTGGTTGAAGTCGCACCATCAGGACCCTTTGATGAAAGTTGCATCGATCGGTGTCGCAGGCGAAAGAGGAGTTCGATACGCTTGTATCGTGAATGATTTGCATAGAGCGGCGGGTCGCTCCGGAGTCGGTACGGTCATGGGGTCGAAGAATCTCAAGGCGATTGCAGTTCGTGGAACCGTTGGCGTAACTGTGGATAATCCCAAACGATTTATGGAAGTCGTTAAGGAGACCAAGGCAAAACTCGCAGCAAGTACTGATGTCCATGAGTTGACCGACTACGGTACCAATGGAATGATCGATGCCATGCAGGAATTTGGTGGCTTGCCTACTCGAAACTTCAATGAAGTTCAGTTCGAAGGTGTGGACAACATTAATCCTGCTGCGATGACGAAAGTTCATAAAAATGGTCACAAAAATCTGTTGGCCAACAAAGCGTGCTTTGGTTGCACAATCGCCTGTGGACGAATTTCTCATATTGACAAAGATCACTTTACGATTTCCAATCGTCCGGAATACTGGCATGCTAGTGGTGGTCTTGAATATGAAACTGCTTTCGCATTCGGACCAGACTGCGGAATTGACGATATCAATGCGCTTACTTTTGCCGGGTTCTTGATGAATGAGCACGGCATGGATCCAATTTCCTTTGGAGGTACTTTGGCAGCCGCCATGGAGCTCTATGAAATGGGCGTAATTACTGACGAAGATACCGATGGAGTTCCTCTGAATTTCGGTAATGCTGAAGCGCTAACCATAATGGCAGAGAAAACCGGCAAGTATGAAGGTTTCGGACAAGTAATCGGGCTGGGTTCCAAACGTCTTTGTGAAAAATACGGTCATCCAGAGCTTTCAATGACGGTTAAGGGACAGGAGTTTGCAGGTTACGATTCTCGGGCGCTGCAGGGAATGGGTCTCGGTTATGCGACCAGCAGCAGAGGCGCCTGTCACATGAAACATGATGTTTTTGGGCCGGACATGGAAGATCAGACTGGTGATGGTAAAGCATTGCCTTGCAAGAAATCACAGGACAAAATTTCGTTGATCGACTCTACGGGGCTGTGCTGGTTTACACTGTCCGCTTGGAAAATCGGAGATTTTCAGGCACAAATCGACGCTGCATGCGAAGGGGATTGGACAGTCGAGCGACTGTTTCAAACCGGAGAGCGCATTTGGAATCTGGAGCGGCAGTTCAATTTGGCAGCTGGACTATCAAAGAGTGACGATTCATTGCCGGAGAGGCTCCTGAAAGATCCTGCTAAATCAGGTGTGGCGAAAGGAAAAGTCAACGAGCTGGATAGAATGTTGCCTGAGTACTATGAAGTGCGTGGCTGGACAGCGGACGGGGTGCCTACCGAAGAAACCTTGGAGCGATTGGGCTTGTCAGGCGGTTAAGTCATGCAGCTTACAGTCAAATTAGTCGGTACACTAGGAAAGTATCTGCCTGAAAATTCCGAAAATAATGTAACTGAAATAAATTCAGAGGACAAACTCACGGTTGTTCAGTTGATTCAGAAACTGGGACTTCCCACGGACAAGCCATATATCATTTCTGTCAATGATGAAGTGTTGGCTAGAGCAGAACGTCAGACGCACTTTCTTCAAGACGCCGATAATGTCAAAATTATCCCTCCGCTAAAAGGGGGATAATCTTACAAGAATTTAGAGTCCTGCTAGCAGTTCCTTGAGGCCGACTGCCAATCTGCCAATTCCTTCGATTGCGTTCTTAGGTTCAAGGGCACCATAAGAAACTCTTAAGCATGTGGATTTTTCGATTCCGAATGCACTTCCCGGAATGACAGCGACTCCATGTCGCTTGATTAGATACTCGACGATCTCCATGTCGCTCATTCCTGTTTCCGGTAATTGAAGAAATCCATAGAAAGCACCAGCCAGCTCACCATGAGAGATTGCTTGTATAGAGCTAATTTTCTCCGCAAAATACTCCCGAACCGCAGCAATTTTAGAAATTTTCGGCGCACAAAATTCTCGCCCTAATTTCAAGCACTCCATTGCGGCAAACTGACTGATTACCGGTGGGCAGATGAGATTCGTGTCCTGAATTTTTCGAACAGATTTAAGTAAGTTGGATGGAATCAGCATATATCCAATTCGCCAATTTGCCAATCCGAAGCTTTTGCTTGTCGAAAAGAGCGAGATTGTGTGTTCTGCGGCGGAACTTGCAGATGCAGGCGAGTAGTGTATGGCATCTCCATAGCAAAAGTATTCGTACGCTTCATCATGGATGTGATAGATATTTCTTCTGGCGCAAAGTTCATTGATAGCTATTAATGCGGCAGCATCAAATACCGCACCGGTGGGATTGTTCGGTGAAATTGTGACGATTGCCCGAGTTTGTGGTGTGATCAAATTTTCGAGTTCAGTCGGGTTAGGTGGTTCAAAGGTCTCCTCAATGTTTGAGGATATGGGTAGGCAATCCGCGATACGAACTGCCATTTCATGATTGAAATACCACGGCTTGTGCAAAATTATTTCATCCCCTGAGTCACAGATCGCGAGAATCGCATTCAGAAATCCCATATTGCTACCTGCACACACCACAATTTCATATTGGTCAGTATCAATTTGATTTTCCTGTTGCAATTTGGAGCAGATCAATTCACGTAGGTCTGGCAGCCCTTCAACGGCCTCATAGTGGTGGCTATTCGAATCCATAAACTTTGCGACTCCTTTCGAAACTTCCATCGGAGGCTTATAGTAAACGACACCTTGGCCTAGGGAAATTGTTCCTGGATGCAAATTGATGAGGTCTGCGACATCTGGAATTATCGGAGTTTGGACTCTTTGGATTCTTTGTGATATGTCGCTCAACTTGAACTCCCAGGCTGTTGCTTCAAATCGAACGGAAAATCTCTAAATTCCAGTGCCGTATAACACTGTGAATTCAAAATTGGTACGATTTAGATTATTTTTAAACTTCAAATAAAACTGAAACTGATAATGAATACAATTTGATTTTACGCAAATTGTGTGTTCTCCAATTTTATTGAAATGAGCAAATATGAATGCGCTTTTTTATTCTAAACCTCTCTTTCAACTTCCAGGCAGTCAACTCTGCTGATAGAGTCGAATCAGGTGGATTCGAACAGGACACAATGAACTTACTACTCAAAGGCAAAATTAATGAAATACAACGAACTCGGTGATTCCGGAATCAAGGTAAGTGAGATTTGCCTTGGTAGCATGACGTGGGGCACACAGAATTCTGAAGCAGAAGGGCATGCGCAAATGGATTACTCATTGGCGAATGGCGTAAACATTATTGATACCGCTGAAATGTATCCAGTTAATCCAATTTCAGCACAAACTACAGGCCGAACTGAGGAAATTATCGGAACTTGGCTGAATTCAAGAAAAAATCGAGAAGATGTCGTTGTTGCTACGAAAATTGCAGGTCCGGGTTCGAGTTCGATTCGGGACGGTTCTCCGGTCTCAAAGAGAACCATTCAAATTGCGGTGGAAAACAGTCTGAAGCGATTACAGACCGACTATATAGATCTTTATCAGGTTCACTGGCCGAATCGTGATTCCTACCACTTTCGTCAGTCTTGGAAATTTGATCCATCCAATCAGAACGTCGAAGAGACACGTCAATATGTTCTTGAAGCGCTGGAGGGTTTTCAGTGCCTTGTTGAAGCAGGAAAAATCAGAACCATCGGGCTCTCTAATGAATCATGCTGGGGAACTTCCCAGTTTATTGAGATATCCAGGCTGAATGACTTGCCCAAAGTCGTTAGTATTCAGAATGAATACAATCTGCTCGATCGTAAATACGATCTGGATCTAGCCGAACTTTCTATGAATGAAAACGTCGGTCTGCTGTCGTTTTCTCCATTGGCAGCAGGCATTATCAGCGGCAAGTATCAAGGCGATAAAACCCCTACAGGATCAAGACGTAATTTCTCCCCAGATATGGGAGGACGTTACACGGAGCATGTAATTCCAGTCATTGATGAATATCTTAAAGTTGCGAAACGACACGGAGTTGATTGCTGTCAGATGGCGATTGCATTTTGCTGTTCTCGACCGTTCATGACATCAACGATAATTGGTGCAACAACTCAAGCGCAACTCGAAAGCAACATCAATGCAGCCAATCTAAAACTTGACTCCGAAACATTGCAATCGATCGCAGCGGTACACAGACGCCATCCAAACCCGATGGGCTGATCGCTTTAGCGAGTAACCTTGATTTATGGGCACCTAGGAGTCTGCGCTGCAGAAAGTTAGACTAGTCTAAATCCGGGTTCGGACAATCCATTTCGGATGAAAATCATTGTCTATTTCAGAATTTCATCAGAATTCATGTTGAATTGCTGGTTTACACTCGATTTTTGGGAATTTCCTCCCAGATTTACCGATTTCAAGGCAATTCCTGTGTTTTTCAGCCAATTTGAAGTCCATGCATCCGTCTGAGGTTCAACGCCAGGCACACCAGATTCCACTCACCCTGCACTTTTGTCAATCCTCGCAGGCTGAATTGGCGAAATCCCAATACGTGCTTGATCCATCCATTCGGCGCCTCCGACAACCATTTGCGCTGACCGTACAAAGCGCGACCGTCTGCGGTTCTGAGCTTCTCGCTCATCCGTTGCCGAACCGCCGAATTGTGCACTTCGGTTGACGCCAATCGCTTCTCCCGGCCCAACGCAATGTAACCTTCAATGCCTTGATCTTCCAACCGCTCCAAATCCTTCTCATTCGCGTAGCCCGCATCGGCCAGCAGCGTCTGTGGCAGCGTACCACAATTCGCCTCTACCTCCCCCACCACCGGCATCAACCGTCCCTGATCCGTGGCATCCGCAGTCACCTGTGTCGCTACAATGATCTGATTCTCACCTTCCACCGCCAATTGGGCGTTGTAGCACTGCTGAAATCCGTCGTTGCTGGTCTTCATGATGGCACTCTGCGGATCCGTGAAATTGCTCTGTGCCTGGTCTTTCGGCTCGCCATAGGCACGCTTGTAAGGACGACCGCGCCTCGGTTTGCTCTCCTCGTCCTGTGGTTTACGACCCTTGGCATCGTCCAACTCGCGCTGTTGCGCCTCCAGACGCGCCATCGCCTCTTCAATCGCTGCCTTGCGCACCTGCCGCCGGCTCAGTTCCTCCGGCAAACTGCTGCCATCGCCCTCCGCACCGTACTGTTGATCCTCTTCCTCATCCGCTTGAGCCGCTCGTCCAATCAACTCATCAATCTGAGCCTGTAAACGCACACGCGCGCGTTTCATATACTCGTAACTCATCGCTTTGCGCTTGCTCGCATTCGCACGCACTTTGGTGCCATCCACCGCAATCTTGCCAACCTTCGCCACTCCCATCTGCTGGGCAATCCGCAGCACCTCTACAAACAACACTTTGAAATCCGACAGATGACGATGACGAAACTCGCAGATCGTACGATGCGACGGGAAATTCTCCGCCGACAAATACCGAAATGCCACGTCCTCGTGCAAACGCCGGGCTATCTTGCGCGACGACACCACTCCGGTGGCATAGGCATACAGCAGCACCTGCACCATCATCGCTGGATCATACGGCATGTTGCGCCGGCCATCTCCCGCATATGGCACATAAAACACCGACAAATCCAGCCGCTCCACTATATCCCGGATATGATGCGCCAGATGATTATCCGGCAACCATTCGCGAAGGTCGGGCGGCAGCAACAGCGGTTGTTCCGGGTCATAACGACGAAAACGGGTTGGCATGCTCTTGGTCCTCAATCAAATCTTGTTTGGAAATAATGCTAATGACTTCAATTATATCCTAACTATCTGTTTTACATGACTTATTATTGTTTCTTTCGTTTTCGTATCGACTCATACTTCTGCTCGCTTTGGCAATTCAACCCCGCACCACTTGCTTCGATTTCTATAATGTCCTGAATTCAAGTTTCTACGGCGCAGACTCCTAGTCGAATTAGGTTCGCACTCGGTTTTCAATGATGTCGTCCACGACTGCGGGTTCCGCAAGAGTAGACGTATCACCCAAATCGTCAATATCGTTACTGGCTACTTTGCGTAAAATTCGGCGCATAATTTTTCCAGAGCGCGTTTTCGGCAATCCAGGTGCGAATTGGATTACATCCGGTTTGGCAATCGGGCTGATCTCGGTGCGAACGATATTAAAAAGTTCTGCCCGAAGATCTTCGTCTTCTACGGTTCCCGCAACGGTCGTAACGTAGGCGTAGATTGCTTCACCCTTGATCGCATGCGGATAACCCACCACTGCTGCCTCGGCAACCGTTGGGTGCAGAACTAGTGCACTTTCAATTTCCGCGGTACCCAGACGATGCCCAGATACATTCATTACGTCATCGACCCGGCCTGTAATCCAGTAGTAGCCGTCTTCATCGCGTCTGGCACCATCGCCAGTCATGTACTTGCCTGGAAACGTACTGAAGTAAGTTTGGATGAATCTCTCATGATCACCCCATACAGTCCTCATTTGTCCTGGCCAAGAGTTTTTAATGCACAATGCACCTTCTGCGACACCTTCGATTTCATTGCCTTCTGTATCAACGATGCAGGGAACGACTCCGAAGAATGGATTGGTAGCTGATCCTGGTTTCAAACGAGTTGCGCCAGGAAGTGGAGTTATCATGTGGCCACCCGTCTCGGTTTGCCACCAGGTATCGACGATGGGACAACGTCTCTCGCCGACTTTGTCGTGATACCACTCCCAAGCTTCGGGATTGATCGGTTCTCCGACAGTCCCTAGAATTCTTAAACTCTTACGACTGGTTTTTTCAACATACTCGTTACCTGCACCGATGAGGGCACGAATCGCCGTGGGAGCCGTGTAGAATATATTCACGTTGTGATTGTCGCAGACTTGCCAGAATCTACTGGCATCGGGATACACAGGTATGCCTTCGAACATCACGTTGGTTGCTCCATTGGAAAATGGCCCGTAAACGATGTACGAGTGTCCTGTAACCCATCCAATATCCGCACCGCACCAGTAAACTTGTCCGTCCTGATAATCGAAAGAGTATTTGAAGGTCATCGTTACAAATAAAAGATAACCTGCGGTAGTGTGGACAACTCCTTTGGGCATTCCAGTTGAACCGGAGGTATAGAGAATGTAGAGCGGATCTTCAGCATCCATAACTTCTGCAGGACAATCAGTTGATACTTCCGAGGTGGCTTCGTGATACCAAATATCACGACCTGATTTCATAGACACTTCATTACCGGTTCGTTGTACAACGACACATGTGTGAACGTTGGGACAGGATTCCATCGCTGCATCGGCATTTTTCTTGAGCGGTACGTTCTTGCCGCCACGAGGCCCCTCGTCTGCGGTGATGACGACCTGGCAATCTGAGTCTAGAATCCTGTCCTTTAGTGCTTCCGGAGAAAATCCTCCGAAAACGATTGAATGGATTGCGCCGATTCTAGCGCAAGCGAGAGCAGCAATTGCTGCTTCTGGAACCATGGGCATGTACAGGCAGATTCGGTCGCCTTTTTTTACGCCTCTATCCTTCAATACATTGGATAGCTTGCAGACTTCGGCATGGAGTTCACGATAGGTGAATTTTCGCACCAAAGAAGCATCGTCTCCTTCCCAGATCAGGGCAATTTGATCGCCCCGAGTATCTAGATGCCGGTCAAGGCAATTGTAAGCTGCATTGAGTTTGCCACCTTCAAACCACCGAATATGGCCAGTATTGAAGTCGCATTCACTGACTGAATCCCACTTCTTGAACCAGTGCAGAAACTGATCTGCCTGTTCTGCCCAGAATTCGTCAGGACTGGAGATACTGTGCTCATACATTTCTTTGTATCGGGTAGCATCAATGTGCGAGTTTGATTCAACTTCGCTTGGAATTTCGTAGATCTTTGAATCAGACATCGAAAAACACTCCTATATGAATTATGTAGTCCTTGTAACTTACTTGGTTGCAGTCATTCTATATTATCAAAAACAACCACTGGCGGAACAAATGCCGTAACTTCCGGCGCTTCGCCTTGAAATTTCTCAATCTTGACGAGGCACGACATCGCTGCCGGTCCCTGCGCCAAGCTTGATGTTCCCCGGTCATGGGTGACCATATTGGGATTGCCATGCTTGCAAACATTGCGGTCTGCTTCTGGATCCTGAGGATCGAACCAGGCTCCTGTCGCAATCTGTACCACACCCATGCGAACATTTTCATCAGGTCTGGCTGTTGCGAGAAATTCACCTCGGCTATTAAACACGCGAACTGCATCACCTTCTTTAATGCCTCTCTTCAACGAATCTTCGGGATGCAGTCGTACTGGTTCTCGGCCATTGAACTTGTGGGCGCGGCTGTATTTCCCATGGTCAAGTTGTGAGTGCAGTCGTGGTGATGGTTGATTCGAGATCATGTGTAATTCATCCGAATCAATTTTCTCCTTGCCCAGCCATTCCGAGGGGGGCATCCAGGTTGGGTGTCCCGGACAATCCTGATAGCCGTAGGAGTCGACCGTTTTAGAAAATATTTCAATTTTTCCGCTTGGGGTGCGAAGGGGATTGCTTTCTGGGTCATGCCTGTAAGGTTCCAGCAGGATTCCAGGTTTAGCGGGGGCATCCACTCGAAACCAGCCATCACGCACAAAGTCCTTGAAATTTGGCAGACCAGATCCTCCGGAATTCGGATTTTCTTTGGTTTGCTCATAGAGCCATTCAATCCACTCGCTCTCGCTTCGGCCTTCGGTGAATTCACTCTCAATTCCAAGATGTCTGGAGATTCCAGTAAATATTTCAAAATCGGTTCGGGAATCTGCAAACTGCGGCAGAATCTGATCCATGTAGACGGCATGGGAATCTCGGGGGGAAGAGGAAATGTCCGTACGTTCAAGAATGGTTGATGCCGGCAGTACGATGTCTGAATAGCGAGCAGCGGCTGTCCAGAAAAAATCGTGAATTACTGTGCATTTCGGTTTTCTCCATCCTTTGATCAATTTGTTAAGATCCTGGTGATGGTGAAAAGGATTGCCACCTGCCCAGTAAATCATTTCGATATATGGATACTGGTACTTCCCGCCGTTGTAGTCGAACTCTGTACCAGGATTCAGAAGCATATCGGAAATTCTAGCGACCGGAATGAAGCTGGAAACGGAATTCTTGCCGATCGGAAGATTCTGAAACCGCAATCGCCCAACTGGATTTCCGACACCATTCGTCGAGCAGTAGCCGAATCCGATACCGCCGCCAGGCAATCCGATTTGGCCGAGCATTGCCGCCAGAGTAATTGCCATCCAGTAGGCGTGCTCGCCGTGTTCCTGTCGGGTGAGTGACCAGCTGACTGAAATCATGGTTCTACTCTTTGCCATACGCTCTGCAAGAGCGCGAATTTTACTTGCGGAAATACCGCAAATTGGCTCAGCCCATTCAGCAGATTTTTGTTGCCCGTCGGTTTTGCCTGTCAGATACGCAGCAAAGCGGTTGAATCCGACACAATATCGTTCCAGAAAATCTTGATCGTGTAAATCGTTTTCGACTAACGAGTGGGCCAATCCGAGCATCAGGGCGACATCCGTATTGGGGACAATTGGTAGCCAGTCGGAATCCAGCTCCTTGTTACTATCGTCACGGATCGGGCTGACGCTCACAAAATTGACGCCGCCTTCTTTGGCCTTCTTTAGGTAATCTCTTTGTACATGTCGTGCATGTCCGCCGAATTCAACCTGTGCATTCTTGAGCGGAAGACCGCCGAATGCGACAAAAATGTCTGTATATTCAGTGATTGTTGGCCAAGCTGTCGCATTCACCAGAAGAATGAAGAAGTTGCCCATTACATGCGGCAGAATGACTTCTGCAGAGGCGAAACTGTACGAATTTACAGAATAAGTGTAACCGCCAAAACAGTTCAGAAATCGATGCAGTTGACTCGGTGCATGATGAAACTTTCCGGCGCTTGCCCATCCGTAGGAACCTGCATATATAGCTTCATTTCCGTGATCCGATTTAACCTTCTTCAGTGCGTCAGCAACAACTTTCTCAGCTGTTTCCCAAGAAACAGCAACGAACGGCTCGCGTCCGCGGCGGGATGGGTCTGAATTCAGTCCATTTTCGTAGAATCCTTTACGGATAGCTGGCTGTTGGATTCGTACGGGGTGATCATAGGCATCGATCCAACCTTCGGAAATTGGCGAAGGATCGGGATCAAATTCAACTCCCTTCATTTCGACAAGTTTGCCGTTTTCGACTACGGGACGATACGCACCCCAATGGGTTGCAGTCAGAAGGGAGCGTTGCAGAGTTGTGTTGTCCATTAATTTTGTCGTTTGGTTATGTTTATGCAAATCGCCCAACTTGGAGTTCTAGATTTGCCCAACTGAGAGCGGCTACTGCTTGATTGAAGCTAGCTCCGATTCCTCTCATCTTGAAAAGCTTTAGATTATTATAGCCGTAGGCGCGGGTCTAAATTTTGTCGGCAAACCATGCTGAGTTAGGTTTCTGTTACGTCTACATTCTCACCCGAGATAATCCGGTGATGTAGTTTCATATCTATATTTCCGCCGCTGGCGATTATGGCAACAGGCGGTTGAAGTGCCACTTTACCGGCCAGCAAAGCTGCAATTCCGACTGAACCCGAACCTTCTAGTATCTGACGCTCTGACCAGTAGGCATGCCGAATTGCTTCCGCGATTTCACACTCTGTAACGAGCACAATGTCATCGACAAGCTCGCGAATCATTGTGTAGGTATAACGGTTGTCTAAACCGATTCCTCCGCCCAATGAATCTGCAAGTGTAGGCAATTCTTCGACTTCAATCGGTTGTCCTGCTTGAATGCTTGCATGCATTGCCGCTCCACGCTCCATTGAAATTCCGATGACTTGAACATGTGGGAGAGTCGATTTGAGTGCAGTTGCTACACCAGAAATTAGGCCTCCTCCCGAAACTGGAACCAATACCGTTCGAGCATCCGGCAGTTGATCCAGCAGTTCAAGCCCCAGTGTGCCTTGTCCTGCAATGATGTCAAAATGATCAAAAGGCGGCAACATGGTCAAATGCTCTTCCGCTACCAATCGATCTACCTCGATTTGGGCGTCATCTTGAGAACTGCCCACGATACGCACTTCAGCTCCTTGTGCTTTAATGCCATCAATTTTGTTTTGCGGTACCAGCCGGGACATGCAGATAATGCAGCGAATTCCTGCTTGTCGTGCAGCATAAGCTAACCCCCGACCGTGGTTTCCGGTCGAAACACCTACGACACCGTGCTTTTGTTGTGCTGCCGACAGATTCATTATTGCATTGGTTGCGCCTCTCAATTTGAAACTACCGGTAATCTGGTGATGTTCATGTTTGATAAAAACCGGCATGTTGCACAATTCTTCCAGTGCCAGAGAGGCGACAACTGGAGTCATCCGAATTTTGGAGGCTATTCTTTCCTTTGCCTTCAGGATGTCGTCAATTCCGATACGATCTGGATGCATTTTGAGCTGGCTCATTTGAAGGGGCTATTCTGAATTTTACTTAGTTGCACTTGTAAGTGTGTAAAAAGAATCAGAAGAAAACGCTTCAAACCTTTGTTTCTGAATAAAAATCATGATTGATAATCTTCCAAAATTGATTCTCGTGAATTCCATGTAATGATTATGCAGTCAGTCGGTTGGAACATTAAACCAGTAAATTCTCGGGATTGCTTGTTCATTTGAAAATTTACTGTTCCTGAACCCTTTTCTGTGTCAGATTCCAACGTCATTTGTCATCAAATGGCTTGAATTGAAATTGCTTAAATGTCGCCTAGCATTAAGAAATAGAATTACACTTTTTCAAACACTAAATTTAATTATTTCTGCGAAGCCAACGTGCCATCCAGCAAACAAAATCAGACGAACAACTACTTGCAGGTTCGAGGTGCCAAACAAAATAATCTAAAAAATTTTGATCTAGACATTCCGTTGAATGAAATGACCGTCGTGACTGGTGTGAGTGGCTCTGGAAAATCTTCATTGGCATTTGACACCATTTATGCGGAGGGGCAAAGAAGGTATGTTGAGACCTTTTCACCTTATGCTCGTCAGTTCTTGGACCGAATGGACCGACCCAGAGTGGAATCCATTCAGGGCGTACCACCCGCTGTTGCAATCAACCAGGTAAATCCTGTTCGTACAACTCGTTCAACGGTTGGTACGATGACGGAAATCAATGATCATCTGAAGCTACTGTTTGCTCGCGTTGCATCGCTCTACTGTTCGAGTTGTGGAAGTCAGATCAAACGTTACACAAACGACGATATCTTCGAACAAATCGTTTCCAAATTCAAGTCATCTGAATCGAAAGACAACATGGTTCAGATACTCTTTCCAATCTCCGTCCCCGAAAGCCTGTCTACCGAATATGCGTCTGAATATCTTCAGCGTCAGGGATACAAAAGGATTGCGAGTCGGGAAGGCGACACAGTGTATGTTGTCCAGGACCGAATACAGCCAACTTCCCAGAATCGATCCCGAATGATTGAAGCCATTGAAGTTTCACTGAACAGAGGTAACGGATTTTGTCTCGTTCAGCAGCTGGATGAGCATCGTCAAGGTGTTGGAATTCGACAAGAGTTCACAGACAAGCTACGCTGCTCAGATTGTAATGTCGACTATTCTGATCCTCTTCCGAATCTATTCTCTTTCAATTCGCCAATTGGTGCCTGTGAAATGTGTCGCGGATTTGGACGAGTGATCGGTATTGATTATGGACAGGTGATTCCGAATGAATCCCTGACATTGAGAGAAGGTGTCATTCGAGCATTCAACTCACCAGTCTATAGTGAGAGCTATCGAGATATTCTCAATTATGGCGAAAAGAGCCAAATTCCATTGGACACTCCGTGGAATCAGTTAAGTTCGGAACACAAGCACTGGGTTATTCAAGGAGAGGGCGGCTGGTACAGTAAAAAGTGGTATGGCGTACAACGGTTCTTCAACTGGTTGGAACAGCGAAAGCACAAGATGCATGTGCGAGTGTTTCTGTCTTACTACAGAGCCTATTCAGAGTGCCCAGACTGTAGTGGAGCGAGGCTAAAACCGGAATCGCTGAACTGGCGATTGGGCTCCAATTTGGAAAATTTACCGAATCTTAACAAGTTTCGCTATCCTACGATGTCCATGTTAGACTCGGAGTTTGAGTCAATGGCTGGTCTCACGTTGCATGACATTGCTTCACTTCCGCTTTCGGCTTGCGAGAAGTTCTTCCGTGAGCTTAAATTTCCACCACCCTACGACGAAGCCACTGAGATACTGCTCGCAGAAGTGCGTGCACGGCTGGGCTACCTTACGGATGTAGGACTGGGTTATCTGAATCTAGATCGGCAGTCGCGAACACTAAGTGGTGGAGAAGTGCAACGAATCAATCTAACCACCGCACTCGGTACGACGCTGGTAAACACGCTCTTTGTACTGGACGAGCCGACCATCGGACTGCATTCCAGAGACATTAGCAAAGTGATCAGGATTCTGCACCGACTACGCACAGCTGGAAATACCTTGCTTGTTGTTGAACATGAAGAGCAGATGATTCGTGCGGCAGATTGCATTCTTGATCTTGGTCCAGGGCCGGGTGAGCGCGGTGGCAATATTGTGCACTTTGGCACAATCCAGGAACTGCTTGGTTCCAAAGAATCGGTAACCGCGGCCTGTTTACGAAATGGAGATTATCTACCTGAATATCCTGCCGCTTCAAACATAGCTGCAACCAATCACCTGCAGGTTCGCGGGGCGCAGCAGAACAACTTGAAACACATTGATGTTTCGATTCCATTGAATCGAATGATCTGCATAACAGGAGTCAGCGGTTCTGGCAAATCGACGCTGGTTGATGAGGTTCTATATCGAGGTGCTTGTCGCGAAATGGGTAAAACCACACTGACACCAGGTAAATACTCTGGAATTCATGGACTGGAACAGATTTCCGATATTGTCATGGTTTCCCAGTCCCAAATTGGAAAAACTACACGTTCCAACCCCGTGAGTTATGTGGGTGCACTCACCCCAATTCGTGAGCGGTTCGCAAAAGTGCCGTTGGCCATACACAGGGGGTACACCGCTGGATACTTCAGTTTCAATACGGATCTTGGACGTTGTTCGTCATGTGGGGGAAGCGGTTTTGAACGTATCGAAATGCAATTTCTGAGTGACGTATATCTGCGTTGTACAGATTGCGATGGCACTCGTTTTCAATCGGAAATTTGCGATGTAAAAATCCGACCGAACTCGAATCCCAACTCGAAAGCTGAGTGGCAACCTCAATCGATTGTTGGCATCTTGGATATGACTGTGTCGGAAGCAGTTGATTTCTTTTTTGATGCCGCACCAATTGTGAGTGCTTTGACACCATTGATTGATGTAGGGTTGGAGTACCTAAAACTCGGTCAGCCGGTACCGACTTTGAGTGGAGGCGAGGCGCAAAGACTCAAGCTTGCTGCCCATGTCGCAAAAAGCGAAAATCGTCGGAGTCGAGTAGGTGAACAAATCCTATTTCTGTTCGACGAACCCACCACGGGATTGCATTTTACCGACGTATCAAAGCTGATAGATTCATTGCGTAAATTAATTGATAACGGGCACTCAGTAGTTGTAATCGAGCACAATCTTGATTTGGTTTCGTGTTCTGACTGGATAATTGATCTTGGACCGGAAGGCGGAGAATTCGGGGGTGTAGTTATTGCCGAAGGCACGCCGAAAGATTTGGCACGAAAGGCCAATTCGCCTACCGGAGAGGTACTAAAAGACTACTACAGCAACCGCGTAAATGGGCGACCTTCTGTGTCGCTTCTGCCGGAAAAACCAAATTCTACAAATCGTGAAATTTACGTCAGGAATGCCCGAGAGCACAATCTCAAGAATATCTGTTTGTCTATTCCCTACAATGCTATCACAGTCATCACCGGAATGAGCGGAAGCGGTAAAAGCACCGTTGCTTTCGATATTTTATTTGCGGAAGGGCAAAAACGCTATCTGGAGACTTTGAACGCTTATGCTCGGCAGTTCATGCAGCCTGCATCAAAGGCTGATTTTGACGCAGTAACTGGATTGCCCCCTACAATCGCGATCGAACAGCGTACCAGTCGTGGTGGGCGTCGCAGTACCGTTGCTACACTAACAGAAATCTATCACTACATTCGGTTATTGTTTGTTCGATTTGGCGTGCAGTACTGCCCTGATTGTGGGGTAGAAGTAGATTCACAGTCTATTGAATCTGTCGTCCAACAAATACGCAAGAAATACAAGAATCAGACGATTTCAATCTTTGCTCCACTTATCGTTGCGAGGAAGGGGTACTACACTGATATTGCAAAGAGTGCAAACAAAAGAGGCGTGGAGTTCTTGCTTGTTGACGGGGAGTTACAGTCTACCGCAAAATGGCCACGCCTTGAGCGACACCGAGAGCATGATATAGACATGCCGATTCGCACTTTAGATTTAACCCAGTCAAATCTGCAGGAGATTCGTTCGGTAGTTGAAGATTCACTGCATGTGGGCAGAGGACATATTCGAATTGTTTCCTCCACTCTCAGTGTGAGTGAGAGAATTGAGAATCTTGATTCTTTTTCAACTTCGAGATCCTGTTCTCGATGCAGACGATCCTTTGGCGAATTGGATCCGAGGCTGTTTTCATACAACTCGCATCACGGATGGTGTGGTGCATGCGTTGGAACCGGTCTAACCTTGGCAGGTGATGATTCAGGCGATGATTTTGTTGATGTCGATGCCAATTCATATTTGATTTGCAAGGCATGTGACGGAAAGAGATTGAAACCCGAAGCCCTTGCTGTGAAATTCAAGGGTATGACAATTGATCATCTTGCAGGGTTATCTATTCGAGATGCTCGAAATACATTGTCGAAACTTCGGTTTTCAGAGCGCGAAAAACTCGCGACCAAAGACATTTTTTCGGAACTGAATTCACGGTTGGAGTTCCTGGATTCGGTGGGTCTTTCCTACTTATCGCTTAGTCGCTCGGCACCGACTCTAAGCGGTGGAGAGGCCCAGAGAATTCGATTGGCATCACAATTGGGTTCAAGTCTTTGCGGAGCCTGTTATGTTTTGGACGAACCGACTATTGGGTTACACACTTGTGACAACAGAAGACTCCTCTTGGCACTGAAAGCACTTCGAGACAAGGGCAACACAATCGTAATCGTTGAGCATGATGAGGAAACTATCATCTCCGCTGACAACATAATTGATCTGGGTCCCGGAGGAGGTATTCGAGGAGGTTCGGTTGTCGCATGTGGCACTCTAGCGGAAATTAAAAACAACCCGAACTCAGTTACAGGCAAAATGTTGAAATCGCCACTTCAGCATCCAATGCCTAGGAACCGACCGGCACCAAACCAGAAATGTGCACTTCAGATTGTTGGTGCTGAGCGGCACAATCTGAGGAAAATCAACGTATCGGTTCCGCTGCAATCTCTGGTATGTGTTACTGGAGTCAGTGGCAGTGGGAAAAGCACATTGGTTCGGGAAGTTCTTTATTTGAATCTCTTCAATGCCTTGGCGCGCAATCGTAAATCAGAGGGCGCCATCACTTGGGACGGGTGTAAAGAAATTATTGGCTGGCAGCAGTTTGGAAGAGTGCTGGAAGTCGATCAGACTCCAATAGGAAAGACTCCGAGATCATGCCCAGCCACTTATGTGAATATTTGGCAGACGATCCGGAAACTGTTTGCAGAAACATCGGAGGCACGTCTTCGCGGATACGATGCGAGCCGATTTTCATTCAATGTCGATCAAGGTCGCTGTGCGGAATGTAAAGGGCAGGGCGAGAAGAAAATTGAAATGAATTTTTTGCCAGATGTGAGAGTAAAGTGCGATCACTGCAATGGAGAAAGATACAATCGTGAAACGCTTTCAGTTCGCTATCGAGAAAAATCAATTGCAGATGTTTTGAGTATGAGCATGGAAGAAGCCGGAGATTTTTTCCAGTCGCTGACATCGCTGAAACGTGTTTTTAGATTGTTAGTTGACGTTGGTCTCGGCTATTTGACTTTAGGACAACCAAGTCCGACTTTGAGCGGTGGCGAGGCGCAAAGAATAAAACTGGTATCGGAGTTGTCGAAGTCTTTGCCTCGTAGCCCTGAAGTCAAGTTCAGCGGACTGTCAGGCGACAGCAGTTTCAAAACGTTATATGTATTGGATGAGCCGACTGTTGGGTTGCACGCAGCAGATGTTGAAAAGCTGATTCGGGTAATTCATGCGTTAGTAGATACAGGCAATACAGTCGTAATTATCGAGCACAACTTGGATGTTATTGCTGAAGCAGACTGGGTCATCGACTTAGGTCTGGAAGGAGGTAATTTTGGCGGGAAAGTGGTCACCCAGGGGAAATTGTCAAGGGTGATGAAATCGAAGCAGTCGCATACTGCAAATGCACTGCGAGAGTTTATTGACAATAGAATTGAGAGCTCAGGCTGTGATCAATGAAGTCACAGCATGCAGCAGTTCGAGTAGCTTCTGACTACGTACTGCATACACTTGCGGTTACAGTGCTCGGCGAAGGTCTTGGTGGCGTTGTGAAATGTAGTTTTTCATTGCTACTTCCGCATGGTCAGCGTCGCGCAGTGCAATGGCTTCTGCAACATCATGCGTCATTATTTCATGTGCTTCTGCAATCGAATGCCAGTTGCCAATTTTGACGGATAGGAAAAACCATAATCTCAAGTGCAGATTGAAAATTCTCGGTATGGTTTCTATCAGAAAGGAGTTATTTGATGCTTCCGAGAGAATTGAATAGTACTCTCTGTCGAATTGAACATAAGTATCAATATCGTCGTCTTTGGTTGCTTGTACCAAAACTCCATGAAGTTCCAATAGTTTTGTCGCTTGAGCAGGTGTTGCCCGTTGAGCAGCGAGCCGGCTGGCATAGCCATCAATGAGGCTTCGAAATTCGTAGATTTCCTGAACGTCCGAGTAGGTAATTTCAGACACGAACATTCCACGGTTCAATCGATGGGTGACTAAACCTTCCTGCGACAGTCTCTGCAAGGCTTCACGAATTGGAGTGCGTCCAATTTGCAGTTCTTCTACCAGAGATTTTTCCGCAAGAACAGCACCGGGAGGCAGGTCCAGTCTAGTAATACGTCTAATCAACTCGTCATAAGCCTTTTCAGCTAGCGACGTTGGAGAATGGTTTTCAGTAGAATTTCTATTCATGTGTCTTGTACTACAATCGGTTCACCCAAACCTGACGCCACTCTTTGGGCATTAAGTTTCTGGCCGATAACCACCATCCGGTAATGAATTCGCGGATCAGATTCGGAAATATCGAGTTGTCCTGTTGAATACTGTACAAATGAAGGTTCTCCATCCAGTTGCATGTGCCCTTTCATTCTCCAGACATTATCCGGTAATTTATCACAGTATTGTTTCAGAGCGGAGCGCGATAAGTCGCTGTAGGGCTGCAATACGAAAGATGTCATAGTATCGTGTTCGTGATGATGATGGCGTTCGTGACTATTCTCTGAGGTTTTTCCAATTTGCGTGGTCTTTAAATCGGAGAATATCAGACTTGAATCAACATCGCAAAATTCGGTGAAACGAATTTCCGCATCTGGATTGATTTCCCTGAGTTGGTTCGTAACATATTTAATCGATTTATCTTGGGCAAGATCAATCTTGTTCAAAACTACTATATCGGCATTCAGTATCTGAGATACATAGAATTCGCCTAGAACTGCGCGGATTTTGTAGAAATTAGCTGCATCTACTACTGTAACGATCGGAGCAACGTCGAATTTGTCAATGACTGACGGATCCTCCAAATCGTCCAGCATGTCCTCCGGATCTGCAACTCCTGTTGCTTCCACAATGATACGTTCAGCACCTTTTTCATAGGCAAGCTCTTCTATTGCGTTGAGTAGGGAACCTTTCAGTGTACAACAGATGCAACCGGAAAGAAGCTCAATCGTGTCGATTGACTTACCTTGCAAGATCTCGCCGTCAATTCCGACTTGACCGAACTCGTTTACGATGACCGCGGTTGGTATATCGGAATTTGAGGTTTCAAGAAGATTTCTTACCAGCGTGGTCTTACCGGCACCTAGAAATCCAAACAACAAGTGTACTTTAGGCACGTTGCTCAAAGCGTTTTTCATGTCCAAAGCTGAATTGACATGTCTCAATTATACTGCTTGTCGTTCGCGGCGTTCCCGCCGTTGCCGGCTACTTGTTTTAGAGAGGGACGGGAAGGGCATCCCCATAAATGCCATCGAATCAACAAAAATATCTTGAAAGTCTGGTCGAGCCGCTAGTGCTACATGTTCAATTTGCTGAACAATCTCATTCGCCTTGTTTCGTTCGGTTTCCGACAGTAGTGCTATTTGTGCACCTAGTAGTGCAGCGTTTCCGACATAGGAAATTCGTTCGTGTTGCAGGTTGGGTAGAAGTCTAATGGTTTTTGCGCTTTCGATGTTGACATAGTTTCCAAATCCACCGCAAAGCATCAGTTGATGAATTTCGTCGTCGCTGATCTTCATCACTGATTGCAGCATGCGAATTCCAGAGTAGATTGCACTTTTGGCCAACTGCAATTGTCTAATGTCGCCTTGTGTGATACCGATATTTCTATTCTTCCCTGACTCAATTTCCCAGACCAACACAAATTCCGCAGAACCGTTACTGTTTTTAATCAGCCTTTTGCGAATTCGTTCCGGCAATTGTTCCAGTTCGCGCTTGCGCATATTCCCGTTGCTGTCCATGACTTCGGAATCAATCATTTTTGCGGCTGCATCAATTAAGCCGGAACCACAGATTCCGATCGCAGGCACATCGCCAATGACGGCACAGTCTAAATCATGCGCCGCATCCACTTTTTCGATGGCTCCCAGCGCTCCTCTCATTCCGTCCCTGATCTGTGCACCTTCAAGAGCCGGCCCCGCAGGAGCCGAACAGGCGGTCAGTCGATCACGTGAGCCCATAACCACTTCGCCGTTTGTACCGATATCAACTAAAACTCGAATTTCATCGCTTTCATGTATCCGGGTTGATAGAATGCAACCTACAGTATCCGCCCCGACAAAGCCTGCGATTATCGGAAGCAAGCACACTTGCGCATTGGGCGCAGCTTTCAGCGGTAGCTCCAGAGCCGGTCGTATCACACTTTCCCGAATGACCGGAGCATAAGGTGAAAGTCCCAGATAAGAGACGTCGATTCCAAGAAAGATATGGTGCATGCATGTGTTGCCAACAACCACAATCTTGTAAATTTGTTCAGGATTAATCTTTGCTTCTTTGCTGCACTGGCGAATGTACTGATTGACTTGATTGAGTATTTTCGCTCGAAGGGTTGCGAGTTTCTTCTCGTCAAATTGCGCGTATGCAATTCGAGACATGAGATCGCCGCCATATATCGCCTGCGAGTTCATACCCCCAGCAGATGCGAGCTGCTCTCCGGTCTGGAGGTCTAATAGGGTTCCAACTACACTTGTCGTTCCGATATCGAATGCCATTCCATAGATGTGATCGCTGGTATCGCCGGCTTCTACATCGATCACTTTTTCATTGAAGGTCGTTACTGTAAGCTTACCACCGTGTTTACGCAGCAACTGTGGGATTTTCCGAACTGTGTGAATCGGCATCGATTGGTCTGCTAGATTGGGGACTACGGCAAGAATTTCTTCGACATCAGAGGTCTGATGATGCTCCTCGACAGGAGCTTTCGCTGTCACGATATGTTTAGTCACTCCGCAGTCGAGATGTACATGAGAGCCATCTAAATTGGCATCGCCGGATTCCAGGAATTGATGGCCTTCCTCTGCCTTTGGCGGCATCGATATTACCATGGTATCTCCGAGCATTCTGGTCTGGCAGGAAAGTCGAAATCCCTCAAGAACTTCGTCGTGCCCAAGCTGGATCTCATCTTGTACGGTAGGGGGAGGCGTGTCGCCTCTCAGAATCTTTACTCGGCAACTCCTGCATCGACCTCTAGAACCGCATGTGGCATCAATCGCGATGCCTGCCTGGCGGGCAGCATCCAGAATGGTGGCATCTCTTGCCACATGGACAGTACGTACACCATTTCCACCATTGCCTTCGGCGGCGGTCGTAAAGGTAACAGCGAACTTTTCGAGCATCTTAAGTCCAGGAAGCGCGAGGTTCCTCTACCAGTCTTAAAGCGAGTCGTACCGCGTCGACAGCATCTTTTCCCCATCCGTCTGCACCGCATTCGTCGGCCCAATCCTGGGTTGTAGGAGCTCCGCCGATCAGTATCTTCACTTTGTCTCGATGTCCGGCATTCTGAAATTCTTCTATAGTCACTTTTTGATAGTATACCGTTGTAGAAAGCAGTGCCGAAAAGCCTACAAGATCAGCATGTTCCTGACGGGCAGTTTCTATGAATCGGTCCGGATGTACGTCAGTACCGAGATTGATTACATTGAACCCGGCATTTTCAAGCATGATTGTAACGATTGATTGGCCGATATCATGCATGTCTCCAAGAACGGTTCCAATGATGAATGTACCTACCGGTTTTTCTGCATTGGCAGCGAGTAACGGGCGGATTAGCGCAAGTCCGGCTTTCATGGCGCGGGCAGTGATCAGCATTTCTGGAATGAATATGACCTGAGCACTGAATCGATCCGCTTGTAGATCAAAACCTGGGAACAACCCGTCATCCAGTATTACTCGCGGATCAATGTCGGCGTCAATGCTCTGCCGCACCCTTTCGTCCGCATAGATGTGATCACCGTTTTCAACTGCATCCCAGAGAGTTTGCCACTCCCAGTCTTCCGGCGCTCGGTTTTCCCAACCTTCCGGAATGACTAATACAGGTTCATCGTCGAATTCTTCAAACATCATTCGATTCGCTATTGCAAAATTAATTTAAAGGATATTTACCGTAGGTTCCGAAGTCGCGTTGCGCCTCAAGCATGGCGAATATGTTCTGAATGGGAACATCTGCGAGAATGTAGTGCGACGGCGAGAATATGTAGCCGCCACCAGTTGCCAAATTTTTCATGACTTCGCACACGCCGTTGCGAATATTTTCCACTTGGCCTCTCGGCAACAGGCGCTGCACGTCAAATCCGCCGATGAAAGCGATGTCGTTACCGTATTTTTGTTTCAATTCGACTTGGTGTTTATTGCCACCGGTCGGTTGCATCAAGCCGGAAAGATCAACACCGAGCTCAATCATGTCGCCAATAATTGGAGAGTAATCGCCGCAGGAGTGAAGTTTTATGAATATGTCTTCGTTGGTTTTACGAAATTCCTTGAACATGTAGTCGAATCGAGGCTTGGCAAGCTCTCGCCAATGTGCCGGAGAAATCATCATTGACTGCTGGGCACCCACATCGTCGCCCACTCGAATCATGTCGATGCCAAGATCAACTACATTTTTTCCGAGCTCAGTATAGTATTCGGTCAGTCCGTCCAGTACCCCTTGGATCAATTCGGGTTGATCAAACAGCATAAGGAAGAAATTTTGCGTTCCAACCAGATGAGCGTACGCAGCTTCAATCAAGGTCGAGGAAAGATCAACGATAATGAAATAGTCGTCTTGATATTCTTCCAACAGAGTCTTGATTGGGTCGAGGAGTTCCGGGTCTGCTGGATCCGGCCAAGTGTAATTTTTCAACTCTTCCATCGAGGTAATCGGGTGATGGTTCGGAAAGTTTTCGGGCACTACTTTGGCAGGTCCCCAGAATTCCTGCGTCTTCATGAATTCCACATGCTCTTCTTCAGTCCGCCCCTTCAGTCCGCTTTTGCCATACCCGACACCGAAATGATTGTGCCAGGTTTCACCAATTTTAATGGGCCGATGTGAAAACTGGGCATTGATGCCAATCTGATAGATGATGGCGTCGTTACCGAGTCGAAGTTCAAGTTCGGGATTGTGCTTTAACCCGGTTCCGGTCTTTGTAACACCGTATATGCGGGCAATTTTTTCTTTGGTTTCACTCTTCATCCGATACAGCAAAGGAACACGATCTACTTTTTCGCGTCGCACAGCACGAGCGAAACGTTCTCGTGGAAGTAGTTCTTTCATTTCAATTGCACCTCAATTTTCGGAATTTATTGTACATATATTACTCATATATTAAATTTACTTGATTGAGTCAAGAATTACCTTTTTCTTGACACTTTTTTTACAGATTTATTCAGTGAGCGGATGTATTTCAGGTATTTCACAGAGTATTCGTCTTTTGCGGTTAATGAATTGGTTGCGAATCGAAAGTCGTCAAATGGCTTGACTGGATTCATGATTGGATCAATCATCAGCGCATCGCAACCCGCCAGAATGGAAAGACTCACAAATGCATTGTTTAGAATCTTACGTTGCGGCAATCCGAAAGATACGTTGCTGTGCCCGCCGAATATATGAACATTCGGATAGCGCTCACGCATGACCCGAACTGCATCGAGATAGTGGTTTCCAAAATCTGGTCCGGCACCGATTGGAAACACCAGCGGGTCCAGGAATCGGTCTTCCATTGCAATGCCGCCCACTTCCATCATCGACATGCATTTCTCGAGATTTTCGATGCGCTCTTCGGCGTTTTGCGGCATACCTCGATTGCCGCTGGCATTCGCGAACAGTACCGCGTTTCTTTCACGAGCCATGTCAACCAATACCTGTCTGCCGTCTTCAAGATTGAACGAGTTGATTGCAGGTCTGCTGATGGAGCCGTCATGCGCTTCAAGCCCCGCATAAATAGTGTTAGAATCCGAAGAATCAATCGAAACGATGGAGGAGGTGATCGATTGGGCGGTTTGCACCAGCCACCTAATCCACTCAAAACGCTCTTCTGGATAGACTGACATTTCATCGACGCAAAGATCAATTATGTGAGCGCCGTTCATTTCTTGAGATCGAATCGCCCAGACGATGTACTCCATATTTTTCTGACGGCAGGCTTCGGCAATATGTGGAATTGCGAAAATCCTTTGCTCATTTGGATCTTCCGGAATCGTTGCGGTAACGTCCAGACGGCCAGGAGAATTATCCAGATGGGTATAGGTGATATACCATTTCCCGTTTTCACGCAGCACGTGTGGGCTTGAAGCCTTGATTTTTCGAGTGGCGTTAAAGTTCTCGCCAATGATGACGAGACCGTCATTTTGCAAATTCATAGCCAGCTGCGAGTTGATTTGGACTATTGTGGGATCAGGCCGAACAGGCCAGAACGAGACATTTTGGGCAGCATTGCGGAGCTTGCCAGAAGCGAAACCGGGAGGTTTGCATCATCATCCAGCAATTGGAATAACGGTTTCTGATCGTGCAGTTCCCATTCAACCTGTTTGCCATTGATAGGGTAGGAATATCCCGGCCCCAGTCGGCGGGAAATTCTGAGTTTATGCTGTAGTGCCCAGTTACGGACAATCAACACAAACTGTTTGGTGGCATCTTCAACTCCAAGCCAAGCTGCAGATTCAAGAAACAGCGCTTCAACCAGTTTTTCTTGCTCCATCCACTCGATTGTCCGTTCATCAATTTCTTTGCCAACGGTCAGTGCGAATACCACGGCCTGTCTGGAATTGCTCAGATACTGCATAAAAATCGGACTCCTCAGACAAACATCGTCACTGAGCATAACTAGGTTATTGTCAACTGATTGAATATCGACAATTCGATAACTGACCACCGGCGTGGTATTTTCAATAAATACCTGAATTGCTGTCTGTGCAGCGGCACGAATCGCTCGGCGAACTTTTTCCATATCCTTATAGCCGTGAATTTTCAGGACGGCATCGATTTTCGGTTCTGGAACTTCCAGATCAAATGTTTCCGTTTGACCACATACGAGAGATTTCATGCTAATCGGCCAGATTGCATATTATAAATATATGATATGAAGTTTAATAGTTATACCGTATCTGAACAGAAGACATTTGGTCGATTCAGATGATAGTGGGAAGCGGTGAATGAGCCCTTCAAACAGGAAGAATCAGAGGTCACTCACCATTTTTAGGAAGTCTGGAAGCAACATATCGATAAATGCCTCCGCCGATGAGCGCACCGATCAGCGGCGCCAAAATGTAAACATAAAAAAATCCGCCTCGTGGTCCCGGTATGGCAATATCACCCCAACCGGCAAAAAACGCAATCAGTCGAGGCCCGAAATCCCGAGCTGGATTCAATCCTCCCTGCGTTAGCGGGGCAACCACAGATATGATTGCTGCAACTCCTACACCAATGGCAACCGCCGCTCCCGCAGACTGCGGTCTAGCGTAATTTCGGCCGTGTGTTACGACTGAAACGATGAATGCCAGCATCGCGGTACCGACCATCTCTGCGATGAAGCCAGTTTTTACACTAACTGTTTTGAAGGCTTGCTCTGTGGTGCCAAATATCGCCGGGTTGGGAAAATATTCCCCGAATACCATTGCACTTAGTTGGCTCCCCGCTTCGCCTCGAACAAGCCCTTGAGCGCGCTCGAAGTCGGCAATGGCATTTCCATACATGAGGTACAGAATCAAGGCGGCAAACGCTGCGCCGGCAATCTGCGCCGCCCAATATGGGATAACTCGGCGCCATGGAAATCCGTCATAGACGGCAACGACAAGCGTGATGGCAGGATTGATGTGTGCGCCAGAAAGTGCAGCGGCCGTGTAAATTCCGAGTGTAACGGCAATTGACCAGACCACGGCAACCTGCCACAAACCGACTTGTGCGCCTGAAATTACCGCAGCATGAACGACGCCTACACCGAAAAACACCATGACAAAGATACCCAGAAACTCTCCCGTAAGGGCATTTCTTAAGTCCGGCAGCTGGTCTGTCTGAGCCTTTATGAGCGGCCGATCAAGAAATTGAAATAGATTGCGTGTAGACTTCACGTTCAGTCCTTTATTGCGAAAATAGGGAATGATGCCGGTCAGGCAGCGTTTACTTTGCCTGATGCAGGCTCCGACTGAATGCTGTCGAACCACTCCGCTGACTTGCGAAGACCACCGAGCGGATAAACATGAAACTTTTCAATGATGCTGTCGGGATTTTGTATGCGGTGATCCACCAATTCTTTCAGCAAACGTTCTGGTGTCGAGTTCATTAGAAGCTTGGTGGCGTTTCGTGCCTGTTTCTTCAAGAACTGAGCTGAGGCTCCTATACCGCAGGCCGCCGCGTGCTTAATCAAGGTTCCAATCGTTGCGACGCCAGGAACGCCGATATGAATCGGTAAAGCATTTCCGGATTCCACAAGTTGTCGTTCCCATTCAATTACCGGTGCGGCTTCAAAGCAGAACTGAGTCACGATATGCATGTCGGCATCGGTGCGCTCGGCAAAAGCGTTTTTCCATTCAATCGCATGTGCCAATTGTGCTTTGGATATGTCGGGACTTCCCTCGGGATGCCCGGCGACACCAATTCGTTGAATGCCCATTTTGTCAAACAGACCGGTTTCTAGAAGCTGCATGGAATTTTCGTAGTCTCCGACGGGAGTTGCTGAAGTGCCGGCAAGCGCTAGAACCTGTGTTCCGCCTGAATCATCACGAAATCTCTTTAGAGAATCTTCTAATTTTTTTCGATTTGGAATCTGTCGAGCCGCGTAGTGTGGAACAGGATTGAATCCCTCTGTTACAAGTCTTTCGCAGATCGACAACGTATCATCGATTGTTGAACCCGGAAGCAAAGTGACATAGACAGTCGTACCTGGTGAAAGAATGTAGCGATAATCTGGAATCTTTGTTGCGCTACCTGGGGTAGTTTCAACTGAATATCCGTGTACGAACTGTCTTAGTGCAGTATTCATGGAACTCGACAATGTAGAATCAACCTTGGTGAATCAAAAGAAATGAGACTATAGCAATTAACTTTCGGCAGTAAGGACTTGGATTATTCCGCTCGCAGTTGAGTGATGGCAGACAGACTGCTACCACTCGAAATAAATTACAGCATCGTGGAAATCATTGATTTCGTTTTCGCTTGAAGAAAGCACTCGAAATCCGTTTCCGGTGGAACCGGACCATTGATTGTCCAGCATGATGCGATTCGAGATCCAATGATCTGCAAATTTATGTCCAATCAGGATATAGACTTGGGAAGAAGATACGGTTATTCCACCATCAGGTCCAAATCGGGTGTTCATGGGTCTTGGCGACGTCCAGTCAGCCAGTATATTGCAGGTGTAGGCATCGAGCGAATCAGCAATTACGGTTCTATGAATTGGCCATGCAAATGAATTTCCGGAAATTGTTACGGGTTGGCTTGGCAATTTGCATGCGATAACGACGAGGTTCTCTCCTTTGAAACTGAATTTGTCGTAAAACTCTCGGTTGCCGTTAACGGCAACACAACCGAGGTCGGTTTGAGTCAAACTGTCCTGCACTTCTGGAGGAGTCCAATCCAAATCCTTCAACTCATATCGGTTAAATTCTGGAACCGGAAATCGTTTTGCCCACATGAGAAAATCTTCGGATAAATTGTTATCTAATTTCGCCAATTATTTTATTCTATTTGCACATGCTTGGTGCTTAGGTTGCATTGCAGACACACAAATTCAATTTGAACAGATGAAATTGTCCGAATACCTGTTTCGCCGAGTATTGTATATTCGACACGAGCAGGAATTTTGGAATTTTCCGTTAATTGCGATTTCTCAGTTGTCGGAGTTGCAAGTCAATTACAATTTTTAAAAATTCAAACTGACACAAATCATTTTATGGCAAATCAAAAGGAAACCTAATGGCGAAAGTAACAATCTTGTACTGGAAGGGCATTCCATCAGTGGTAGAAGCACGTGATGCTGATGGCGTACACAAAGAACTACTAAGCGAACGTTTTCAAGAACTTATCGACTTGATAGCTATGAAGAAAAAACTCGCTGGAACTGACGAATACCTGATGCAATGGGAAAAGGGGAAACCTTACCAAGTGGAAGGAAGCGCCAAGGAGGTTGCTGCTTCTGTAAAGGAAGAACTAGAAGCCCGATATAAGGAGATTCGTAAAGACGAACTGGCAAAAGCAGTAGGCTAGTTCTTTCCAGGCTCGACGAAAATTGCACGAAAGTCGTTCACGTTGGTAAGTGTCGGCCCCGTTGTTACTAAATTGCCAATTTGCTTGAAGAAACCGTAGGAGTCATTGTTTTTTAGAAACTCGTGCGCGTTCAGGTTCTTTTCTCGTGCTCGCTTAAGTGTAGTTGGGTCGACAATCGCCCCCGCATTGTCTGCCGTTCCATCAATTCCATCTGTATCGCAGGCAATCGCATGCACGCAATCAAGATTTTCCAATTCCACGGCTAGAGCCAACGCAAAATGAGTATTTGGTCCACCTTTGCCCTGGCCAGTTACCGTTACAGTGGTTTCACCACCCGACAACACTACAAAAGGATTTCGATTGGGATTCTCTGAGATTAGCTCTCTAATGAAGGAGGCGTGATTCCGTGCTGCGAGTGCAGTATTGCCTTCAACTGAATCCCCCAAGACAATCGCTTCGATTCCAGCCTCTTGCGCAGCTGCAGCACTTGCATTCAGGCAGTCTGAAGCTTTTGCAATGATCTCCACGCTGGATTCCTGAAAGATCGAACTGCCGGGTTTGGGAGTTTCAAGGTCTCCAGATTTGAGCAAATCGAGAATCTTTGCAGGCGTTTCAATGTCATAGTCCATCAGAACATCCAGCACATCATTGCATGTGGTTGTGTCTGGGACTGTGGGGCCTGAACCAATTGTGGACGGATCATCGCCAACAACATCGGATATACACAGAGTCAGTGCAGAATTTGGATGGATATTTTGCATCAACCGGCCGCCTTTTATGGCAGATAGATGCTTACGAACGCAGTTAATTTTATGAATGCTGGCACCAGCAAGAAGCAATTGTCGAGTAATTGAACGCTTGTGGTGAAGATCGATTTTTTCGTGCGGCAGAGACAATAGCGCCGAAGCACCACCGGAAATTACGCAAACAACAAGAGTGGAAGAGTCAAGAGCTGAGGTTGATCTGAATATCTTCTGTGCTGCTGCCAGTCCTACGCGATTAGGTATCGGATGAGCAGCTTCGACAACTTCTATTGAGCTGCAATCTACCGTATGTCCGTAGCGGGTTACAACGATGCCAGAGATTTCCCCTGAATATTGATCTTCAATCACTTTGGCCATAGCAGCCGCTGCTTTTCCGCCTCCGACTACATGAATTTTTCGATGTGAAATGGCATTCAGATGAGCCGGCAGACACAGTTCCGCGGAAGCACTGGCAACAGCAGTATGATACAGATGAAGGAGCAGTTCTCGGGGGTATGAATTCTTATCTGCAGGCATACTCAGTAGTTATTTTGCATGTTCTTCAAACACGACTATTACCTGCAATATCATCACTGCTCGAAATGCCATTTCAACAGAGCGGGCGAATTTCAAAGACACTTCACAAGATGAAATGCCAACTTGAACTGAATTGTGTGCTTTTTGAAGGGACATCTAAATTAACAGCGCCGGAAGCTCCATGCCTGAGAGAATGTCAGTCACAGAATTCACGCGGACTGCAAATCTTCCTGGTCCGCAGGCTCAAGAGACAGCACATCGCCTCCGAGCCCCTCGAATAGTTTTTCTCGGCATGTCAATATGATGACTTGAATCTTGTTTGATGCAACGTTGAGGATATCGAACATTTTGTCCATTCGAACATCATCTGAATAAACCAGAGCATCGTCAAGTATCACGGTGGCGGGAAGACCTTGTTCAACGAGCATCTGGGCGAATGCTAAGCGAATCAGTACCGCGATTTGCTCTTGAGTTCCGATGCTCAACAGCTGAAAGTCTTCTTCGCTACCCTGTCTTTTTATATCGACAATATTGAGATTTTCATCCATCGTCAATTCGGCGGTTGGAAACAGTGTTCTCAAATAAGGATGTACTCGCTTCATCACCGGCGACATGAATGTTCTTTTTGCATCACGTTCGGCTTCGTGAAGCGTTGACAAAAGCAGATCAAGCACCTCCACTTCCCGTTTGCACCTGGTCAATTCTTCATTGATCAGTTCATACTCGCGCTGTTTCTGCTGAATCTTCTCATCGACTCCAGCACCCTCGAGATTTCCAATGGTATTTTTCAAGCTGGAAACCTCTATTTTTAGATCATTTCTTTTTTTCTGTCTGTTCTTAATTTTTGTATTTAGCCGATTAATACGCACTTCAAGCATATTCAGGTCTAATTCTTCGTATTCAGCTTCCAGCCGATTTACCAATTGCCGTTGATCAGAGATCTTTTTGTTCATTTTCTGAATTTGAATTTCGACCTCGGATTCTGGTTTTTGCTCATTGGCTAATTTAAACTCAAATTCGTGTTTCTTCAACAGGTCGTCGCTGTTTTTACGATTCGATTCAACTCTGGCGATTTCAATTCTAATTTCAGACAATACTGATTGAAAGGTGTTCAGTTCAGTTTGAAATTCAGAGACATCGCCACGCGCATGTTCGGTACTATTCTGCGACTTCAACAGATTTTCTTCAGCTTTGCGAACAGAAGGCAGATCACTGATTCCCAACGCGTTCTTCTCATTCTTCAAAGTCTGCCTGATACTACTAATTCGCTTTTCAAGCGTCAGCGCACCGATCGAATCACTATCGGAATCTGAGGCATACCTTGCCGCTTCCTGACGAGCTGATTCAGCTGCCTGCGTGAGCACTTGGCGTTTAACATGAAGCTGTTCCGCATGCTCGGCTGAATCTGCTTCCACCGCGCGCAATTCACCCTCAAATGTGCGGCGCGCTTTGCGCTGATTTTCAACAAGACTGTCCTGATCGGTCACCGCTGGTTGAACATAGATTTTGCCGCGCTCTGAAATTGAGATTTCAGTTTTCTCAATGATGTCATACACCTGCTGCGCCGATTGAAGCGGTTGGCCTTCGATTTCGATTCCTGATGTACCATTCTCATCAAGGTTAAATTGAATCCGTGTCGCACTTTGCTGAATGCTTGATTCGGCAATGTCCAACTTGCGCTTAGCTGTGCGAATTCGATTAATTGATTCATTGTCCACGAGTATTGACGCAACTCTTCGCAAATTTTCTTGATGGCGCTCTTCAGCCTGCTTGTAATTCTTGATGCGGAGTTCCAGATTGTGTATTTCAGCGCCAGACTGAACGGCAGCCAAAACGCGGCGCGCCTTGTGCTCATTTTCTTTTATTTCTTCCAACCTGCCAGCCGCTTCTTGCAAGTTCTTACCTAATGAATCGATTTGCTCAACAATTTCTGCTTCCCTGGCTTGCAGTGTTTCGAGCTCTTGGTTGGCAAGTTCATGACGATCCTTGGCATCGCGGATTGCTTCATTCAGACGGCGATACTCTTTAGTTTCGTTTTCCAGCCGTTGCAGGTCGCTGTACATTCTCTCCAGTTCGCTTCTCGCAATGCGCTTTTTCTCTTCGTGTCTAGCAAGTTCCTGATGTTTGATTTGCGCCTGTTCGATTTCTCTCAAATCATCAGTCTCACTATTGTCGAACTCCAATCTATCCAGTTTGCTCTGGGCGGATTCCAATTTTTCGAGGTATTCAGTAAGTTCGTGCCGACGGTCATTCAGTTCAGAAATTTCACTCTTCAGTTTCGCACTTTGTTCAATGAGATCTTTGTAGCGACCTGTGGGACGGTTTGCGGTAGCGGTGACCAACTGGCTACGGCGATTTTCAAAATTCTTCGGAAGTTCCCGGCCGCGTCTTCCGCCGAGTACCGTACCCACTTCGGCTTCAAGAGCGCTGTGGAGGCTTGATCTTGCACGGTCTGACAGGTCTATCGGAGCGAAAGACTTGCCTTGCTGAACCCACAGGACGTTCCACATTCCAAAAGAATCCCCGCTCTTTCCAGAAGTCCCAACTCCGCCGCTAAGGATAAGGTTTTGCAACTCCTGCTCCGCTGCATCTCCTTCCAATTTTTTTCCGTCAGGATAGTTAAGTATGGCATAGGCTTTCTTCATGAATCGTTTTCTGATTTCATAAAGGCCGCCATCGATTTCAAAACTGACGCTCACGACCGGCGCGGCATAATTGTGGCAATTCTGCAGTTTTTTGATCTCTTTTGATCGTGAAGCGTATTTTTCAAAGAAAGCCGCTCGCAGTGCTGCGAGCAATGTGGATTTGCCCATTTCATTCGGACCCACAATCACGTTGAGTCCGTCGCTCAAGCCTTCCAGCTTTGTCGGCTGATCAAACTTCATAAACTGATTGACTGAAAGAGATCGAATCTTCACGATAACAACGCCTCTTCCTTCATCAGTTCAAGATACAGGCTCTGAAGAGCTTCCGATGCGAGGCTCTTCTCATCCTCGCTGCCTGTCTCAGAAATAGTTTTCAGATTTTCCGCGGCAATTCTGACAAAGCCGCTCGTATCGATTCGATTGAGATCTTCCGTCGTCGGCTGTGGCAACAGCTGCTGCGAATGCACTCGGATATGACAGAAAGCGGCAGAAGTCCGTTCGACGATTCGTTCGTGAAACAAGTTGCGATCTTCCAGTGAAAGCGCTCCTTCAACGGTCAGGTCAACTAACACCCGATCAAGATTGTCACTGAGTTGTCTCAGTTTTTGTTCCAAAATTTCTATATCATTTTGGCTGTTGATTCGATCAGAAAAACGCCTCCACGAATAACTGCTGGTTTCTACTGAAACAACTTCTGGTGGAGCCGCGGCAGAAGCAATTTGGACGATCAGCGATTTGCCTCCATTTTCTACATCGAACGCGTCTGTTTCTGGAGTTCCGCTGTACCAGCAACGTGAATTGATCTTTTTTTGTCCATGCCAGTCGCCAAGCGCGAGATACGACAGATTGGCTGATTGCGGACGCGATGGATCAATGTAGTTTGCGGTATTCTGATCACCTGAGCCGAATCTCGTCACTGAGCCATGAGCCAATCCAATGCGTGTAATGCGTGACGGAAGACTCACCTCGGTCATGTACTCGGTTGTGTCATGAAATGAGCGTTTGTGGTGGAGTGGTGCTGGAAGAATTGCCATGGATTCTTTATCAAACAGCGTAGGCTTGGATTCGGTGTAAATCTTTACATTGTTCGGCACACCCCGTTTCATCAGACGGTCCCAAAGTCCATTCAGTCTCTGTGGATCGTGATTTCCGGGCAGGAGGTGCCACAGAACCTGATCGAACCCTCTCATGCGCTCCAGTGGCTGGTTCAACGATCGGGTTGAAAGGTTTTCCATGTCGTAGACATCGCCAGCGACCAGTACATGACCTATTTCTTGCTGCTTGGCGATCTCACCGAGACGCGTGATGGCTGCGAGCCGAGCTTCCTGCAGAAGCCCCATTGTCTCTACATCGACAAAGCGGAACACCTTGCCGATTTGCCAGTCTGAGGTATGTATGAAACGAATTGTCACTTTCGGTAGAAGCGTAGTTGGAATTTAGAGTGCATCAAGATTATAGACGTCAAATCACGAAAATTCCTTGCGAGTAAATCTAATGTGACAGAAATTGTCGTGTATTTTGTAGAGCTTCCATAAAATTTTTACGTATCAAAATTGTAATTTGAAATATTAATTGATTTGGCCACTCATCGTCACTAATGCGCTAAACCCTTTTCCAACTATATGAGTGGCACTGCAACTTGCTCCTGCAATATGATCAGTGCTTGGAATACGATTACAATAGAGTAAGCCATTTTCAAAAGCAACTCGCAAGATGAGGTACAGATTCGCATGTCAGAGTATCGTGCACCACTAACGGACATGGAGTTCGTATTAAACAATGTTGCTGGACTAGAGGATATTCTCAGCCTAGATGCCTATTTTGACATGGATGAAGAACTGGTATCCGCGATTCTCGAAGAGTCATCTAAATTTACCTCGGAAATACTTGCACCATTGAATCGGGTTGGCGACGAGCATGGATCAGTTTGCAACAATGGTGAGGTGACGACTCCGCCTGGTTGGAAAGAAGCCTATAGTCAGTTTATTGAATCTGGTTGGAATGGTTTGGCATTTGATCCGGACCAAGGCGGGCAGGGTTTGCCGTGGCTGGTCGCCACTGCAGTTCAGGAAATGTGGCACTCTGCAAATATGTCATTCGGGTTGTGTCCACTGCTGACTCAGGGATCGATTCGAGCGCTTGAATTGCACGGTTCGAAAGAACAGCAGTCGCTGTACATGAAACGTCTGGTATCTGGTGAGTGGACTGGTACCATGAACCTCACTGAAGCCCAAGCAGGATCGGATTTGGCGGCAATTCGCACGAGAGCGGTTGCTGAGGGAGATCACTATAGAATTACCGGCCAGAAAATTTTCATCACCTACGGAGAGCATGATTTAACGGAGAACATTATTCATTTTGTTCTGGGCAGATGTACGGATTCTCCTGAGGGTGTTAAGGGGATTTCGCTTTTCATCGTTCCTAAAATTATGGTGAACGAAGATGGGTCACTTGGAGAGAGGAATGACCTACGATGCGTTTCTCTTGAGCACAAGCTTGGCATTCATGCAAGTCCGACTGCCGTCATGTCATACGGTGACAATGGGGGTGCAGTGGGTTATCTGGTGGGTGAGAAAAATCAAGGCCTTGAATACATGTTTACCATGATGAATCTGGCTCGCCATGCAGTTGGTGTAGAAGGATTAGCGATAGCGGAGCGCGCTTATCAACAGGCCCTCGACTACGCGAAGCAGCGAGTTCAAGGGAGTGCGGCAGGTTCCAAAGAGCGAACCACAATTATCCATCATCCGGATGTTCGGCGAATGTTGATGACAATGAAGTCGCTGATTGAAGCAAGTAGATGTCTGGCCTACTATACCTCCGGGGTTTTTGATCTTTCCCACAAACACTCCGATGAAATCGCAAGAGAACAGCATGCATCGGATCTCGGGCTTCTCATACCTCTGGTGAAAGGGTGGTGTGCCGAAATAGGTAATGAGGTGGCTTATCTTGGGGTACAGATACACGGAGGAATGGGATTCATAGAGGAGACTGGTGCAGCACAATATGCAAGAGATGCGAGAATTACACCCATCTATGAAGGTACGACCGGCATTCAGGCGAATGATCTGATTGGCAGGAAAATTCTTCGCGACAAGGGTGACTACATTTACCAGTTGATAGACAAAATTGATCAGTCTCGTCGTGATTTCTGTGATCGAGGAGAATCCACCAAGCACATCCGCAAGGCTGTAAAAAAGGCAATTCGAGAACTTAAGCGCACTACGGATTGGGTGCATGAAGTCGGAGAAATGAATCATCAAATTACTGCTGCTGCGAGTGTTGGTTACATGCATGTGTTTGCTATGACAGTAGCCGGATGGTTGATGGCCGTTTCAGCAGCGAGGGCATTTGATATGCTGAAAAACGGTGTTGAAAACAAGGACTACTTCAATGCCAAAATTGTCACGGCGAAGTACTTTGCTACGCACATTATGCCACGTGTAAAATCCTACGCAGATGGTGCGATAAACTCTTCTTCTTCTGTACTGGAACTGACTGAGGATCAGTTCTAGAGAATCGGAAATCAAGCCAGTTTCAGTCCATTCTCCACCGGACGTTCCGGCTGAGCAATAACGACCGACCCGTCTTTCTGTGCGAATCCAGTCAGCAGGAATTGCGACATGAATGGACCGATTTGTTTGGCGGGGAAATTGACGACTCCGACAATTTGTTTGCCAAGCAGGTCTTCAGGGGTATACAGATCAGTAATCTGGGCGCTGGCTTTAAGAATTCCGATCTGCTCGCCGAAATCCGCGGTCACCTTGTAGGCCGGTTTGCGCGCTTGCGGAAATTCTTGTACATCAACTACGCTGCCGATGCGCAATTCCACTTGTTCAAAATCACTCCACTGAATTGTTTTCATGGTCTAGTCTCCCCGGATTTATCAATTCCCGCATAACGGAAAAATCTGAATTCACGCATTATAATGACCAATTCCAATTCACTTGAGCTGAATGACATTGAAGCCATTACCCGTTTCCCATATTGATTCTGTCGTTGATAGGCTTGTTGAAAACTCGCGTCAAGCAATGGCTGAGTTTCGATCAGCCAGCCAACAAAGAGTAGACGAGACTGTTACCGCCGTGGCTTGGTCGCTCTATGAAGACGGCAATGCGGCAGAGCTCGCACGTATGGCGGTAAAAGACACTCAGCTCGGGAATGTCAAAGACAAAATCACCAAGAACAAGCGCAAGACATTTGGCACCTTACGTGACTTGATGCGAGTGCGCACTGTCGGAATCATTGAATCGGATAGCGAGAAAGGCCTGGTCAAATATGCCAAACCCATAGGTGTCGTTGCGGCAGTCACTCCGTCAACGAATCCTGCTGCAACGCCGGTGAATAAATGCATGATGGCGATCAAGGGGCGAAACGCGGTAATTGTTGCACCTTCTCCTGCAGGATGGAACACGACAAATCTTGCGATTGAGATGATAAGAGACCAATTGGCTGTTATCGGAGCACCGCAGGACCTGGTGCAGATACTGCCGGCACCGGTCAATCGGCCAATTACGGAAGAATTAATGCAAGCGGTTGATCTGGTTGTTGTAACTGGCTCACAGAACAATGTACGCGGGGCATACTCCAGCGGCACGCCAGCCATCGGGGTTGGGGTTGGCAATGTGCCAGTGATTATTGATGATTCAGCAGACTTGGAGCGCGCTGCGGAGCTTATTCAAATGTCCAAAACATTCGATAACGGTACTTCTTGCTCATCCGAGAATTCAGTCATTATTCTAAATTCGGTATATGAAGACATGATCCGCGCTTTCAGTCGCAGTGGTGGCTATCTTGCAACAGCGGAAGAGAAAGTACGTATTGTGAATTCTCTTTGGAGTTCGCCCGGAAACCTGAGTCGTGATTTGATCGCCAAGGATGCTGAGGTACTGGTTGATCATTTCGCGTTGGACGCGTCACCAAAGGAGACGAAGTTCATCATTGTTGAGGAATCGGGCATCGGACCTGATTTTCCTTTATCAGGAGAAAAGCTTTCGGTAGTACTGACTGCCTATCGAGCTAAGAACTTTGACGATGCAGTCAGCAAAGTAAAGCAAATCCTGGATTATCAGGGAGCAGGCCATTCCTGCGGAATACATACAAGGGACCACTACAAAGCGCAAAGGATGGCTGAGGAACTCGACGTTGTCCGTGTTCTGGTCAATCAAGCCCATACATTTGGAAATGGTGGCGGATTTACGAGTGGTCTCAACTTCACTCTCAGTATGGGTTGCGGCACCTGGGGAGGCAACAGCATCAGTGAGAATCTGAATTACCGTCACTTCATCAATATTACACATCTATCCACAGAAATCCCAGAAGACAAGCCGAGCGAGGAAAGCCTGTTCGGAGATTTCCTTCGTAGCTATCATTCTGATCACCACAGCTGAGGATCGGTAATTGTCTGATACAGTTCGATCGTTGATCGACCGCAATGCCATTGAATGTTCTGATCGTTCGTATCTGACGGATCCAGATTCGAATCTTACGATTAATTACAGTGAATTTCGGGACAGTTGTCTGTGGTTTGGTGCACAGCTACGATCGGCTGGCTTCTTGAATTCGGCTCATGTTGGATTTTTGATGGATAACGGCTGTTGGACAACGGTTGTAGTGATGGGAACCATGTATTCAGGTCATGTAATCGTTCCGCTGAATGCTGTTGCCAGCCAAAAAAACTTGCGATTCGCAATCAAGAATGCGGATGTCGACATCATCTTCGTCGGTGAAAATTATCGATCATTACTGTCAGAAATCATGTCTGAATTCTCTACGGAAGTTCAAGTTATCACTGTCGACATGGACAGCGGATTTCAAATTGCGGATGTCAGTGTACAAGGTCCGAGAACTCCGCAAATACCGATCACAGTGGATTCTCCTGCCATGATTCTTCACACTTCGGGTACAGTCGGAATGCCCAAAGGTGCTGTTTTGACTCATGGAAACCTGGTCGCAGGGGGAATGAACGTAAAGCTTGCACATAGGCTATCCGGTGAAGATGTCGCTCATTGCGTATTGCCGCTTTATCACATCAACGGACAAGTCGTAACCGGGATGGCTTCCCTTGTAAGCGGTTCGAGCATCATCATGCCTAGAAAATTCAGCATAACGAATTTTTGGGAACATGTAAGGCAATACGAGTGTAGCTGGCTAAGCGTCGTTCCTACCATCGCGAAGTATCTGCTCGATGATGCTCACGAAAATGACTTTGTGGTCAGTGGCAGCGAATTTCGCAAATTAAGATTTGCCCGTTCCGCATCGTCGGCCATGCCTGCTGGAATGCATAGCGATTTTGAAAAAACTTTTGGCATTCCGATGCTTGAAACAATGGGCTTGACAGAAACCGCAGCCCCGATTCTATCGAATCCAATGCCTCCGGAGATTAGAATACCTGGTTCCGTAGGCATTCCATTTGGCAATGAGGTAACAATTCTCAATAGCGATGAAGAGGAAATGTCGGCGAATGAAATTGGTGAAATCGTTGTGAGAGGTGTCAATGTCATTGCTGAATACTACAATGCGCCGGAAGCTACAGCATCTTCATTTACACAAAGTGGATGGTTTCGAACAGGTGATCTAGGCTACAGAGATGAGGATGGCTACTTTTTTGTTACCGGACGAATCAAAGAGTTGATTATTAAGGGCGGCGAGAACATTTCGCCTCGCGAAGTAGATGATGTCCTGTATCACCACGATGCTGTATTGGAGGCAGGTGCCTTTGGGTTGCCGGACGATACGTACGGGCAAGTGGTTGCAGTGGCTGTCGTTCTGAAAGAGGGTCGAGAATGCACGGAAAATGAACTGATCGACTTTTGTAAGCTGGAGCTTGGTCGATTTCGATGTCCCAGCAGAATTTTTTTCGTAGAAGATTTGCCAAAAGGACCATCCGGAAAAATTCAGCGGTTGCAGGTTGCGAACTCGCTGGTAGAACAAATGCAAGCTGGAACGCTTTGACGGACGAATTAATGAACCTGCGTGGCAGGAGTGCACTGGTTACGGGTTCAACGAGTGGAATCGGCTTGGCGATTGCACATAAACTTGCTGCCTGTGGTTGCAATATAGGAATAAACGGATTTGGTGACCCACAGGAGATCCGGCGCCTACTATCGAATATTCAAGAACGCTTGGAAGTTGAGGTGGTTTACTGTGCGGCGGACTTGAGAGATCCAGACAGCATTTATGAAGGGATTGAATCGGTAGCCGATAAATTCGGACACATTGACATCCTCGTAAACAACGCTGGTATACAGCATGTCGCTCCCGTAGAGAAATTTCCGGATGAAAAATGGGAGGAGGTATTAGCGGTAAATTTGTCAGCAGTATTTCATACTAGCAAAGCTGTAATTCCCGGCATGACTGAAAACGGTTGGGGGCGCATCGTGAACATAGCTTCGGTACATGGCCTGGTTGGCAGCGAGAACAAATCTGCCTACGTGGCAGCCAAGCACGGCGTCGTAGGTTTCACGAAAGTCGTGGCGCTTGAAAATGCCAGAAACGGTTTGACATGCAACGCTATCTGTCCGGGATATATTGATACGGACCTGATTCGAGAGCAGATTCGTAATACTGCCGACAAGCAGGGCATCTCGTTTGAAACTGTAGCCGCTGAAATGCTTTCTGATAAACATCCGAGTGGACGATTTGTAGGAGCAGCTGAAGTTGCTTCTCTTGTCGCATATCTTTGTTCAGATGCCGCCGCAGGAATTACTGGCTCTGCAATATCTATTGATGGTGGATGGAGCGCACAATAGTTAGCTTTCCTACAAGGGTGTGACTAGGATCGTGCAGCCTTTTTGATCTCCTACCAGGCAGATTTAATATGCCGCATTTCTGTTCGCATCGCACCTAGTGCAAATCGAATGACTTCGGTATTTAGGTAATTCAGAATTTGCGTTCCATCAGGTCGGAAGATGCGATTAGTCGTAGGAATGCGTTGCAATCGTATTCGGCAATTGCGATTCGGTTTACACAAACCAGCTTATTTCAGGTCGCGCGGAACCACGAAATCGATTAATTGTCCATATCCGATTTTTATCTGCTTCCATTCGTTCACAGGAACGTCGCACACCAGTGTTGCAGCAGTGGGAAATCTCCAAAAGTCGGTATGTATCGGTTGAGTTTGCAAAATTTCATTCGCAAAAATTCCGATCCCCGGATTATGTCCAAGAATGAGAACTGGCGAATCATCGACGGTCGACAATGCTTTCAATATAGATTCCGCTCCGCCGTGATACAGGTTGGATTCAAACCGAACGTCGTACATCCCGGGAATACATCGCTCAATTTTGCTCCATGTCTGTCTTGTTCTCTTTGAAGTGGAACACAATACGGTTCGAGGAATGTGTTCTTGATCAGCAAGCCATCTACCGATTGCATCCGACGCAAGCTTTCCACGTTTTGCCAGAGGACGATCATGATCGTTCAGATATGGTGAATCCCAACTGGATTTGGCATGTCGTGTAATGATCAGCTTCATGGATTCACGGTGTCGACGATTGGTTGCAATTAACTGAGCTAATTTGACCAGTATAAGAGGGCAGCAGCAAATCGGCATAGAGCCAAACTGATGCACATCAATGTCCCAGTCTTATAATTTGGTGTGCATGTCGACATTTATCTACTTCAACTGCATCGCCTTATTGCGGATGGAATCAAGTTTCGGCTTGAGCTAGCACTTTCCGCCGGATTGCGTCCGGAAAGTCCCAATGCTTCGTGCACACGTGACGGCAACGGTGTTATCGGGACGCACTATTCGGAAAAGCCCAAGTTGCCTGTGTACAATGTTGAGGTGTCTCGAAAGGAGTATACCTCACACGCTCAGATTACAACATACTCGATCAATTTTTGTTTCAAACATACATAATATCTTTGATTATCACCCAAAAAACATGAAATGAGCGCACAATAGCAAGCGCTCATACAAGGGTGTGACTAGGATCGTGAAGCCTTTTTGATCTCCTGCCAGGCGGTTTCAATATGCCGCATTTCTGTTCGTATCGCACCTAAAGCAATTCGAATGACATAAGTGTCATTGAGAATCGTATGTGTCAGGAACAGTTTGCCTGAAGCATTCAATTTTTCAAGAATCTGTCTGGATTTTTCATTGCCTTCACAGTGTTGAAAGCAGATCAGATTCAGGGAGGTTGGCTGAAATAATTGATATTCGTCATCGGCTTCAATCCAACTTGAAAATTCTCTAGCCAGCTCAATATGCGAGCGAATGTGGGCTCTCAGACCCTCCACTCCATAGTGACGAATTACAAGCCACAGTTTTAAAGATCGAAATCTTCTTCCTAGTGAAACCTGCCACCCGCTGTAATCGAATACAGCACCCGATTCGGTTGCTTTGTTTCTAAGATATTCGGGCGTAAACGTCAATGCGCTTACCAGGTCAGCTTTGTTCGCGACATAAAACAGATCGCAATCGAAGTTGGTCAACAGCCATTTGTGTGGATTGAAACAGTAACTGTTGACTCTTTGGACGCCGTCAAGCATATATCGATATTCCGGGCAAACTGCAGCGCTTCCTGAGTAAGCTGCATCTACATGCAGCCAGATTCCGTGAGATTCTGCAATGTCGGCAATTTCGGGAATTGGATCTACCGCCAATGATGAGGTTGTTCCGATCGTTGCGCAAACGAATGTCGGTGTTTTACCGGATGCGATATCGCGATTCACCAGCTCGGCGAGATGTCCAGCGTCCATTCGAAACCTGCCATCAACATTGACGCGTCGAATCTGGTGATCCCGAAAGCCCGCTATTTTCAAGCTCTTTTCTCCAGAAGAGTGTGTCTGGCCGGATATGTAAGCGGTCAACTGGGGCAGACTAATGTCATCCGTACTTCGCATTGCTTTTTCTCGTGCTGCAACTGCAGCACACAGACATGCAGAAGACGCAGATTCCTGGATTACACCACCACCTGTACTGCTGGAATGGAAGTGCTCAGGCAATCCGGTAATTTCAACCATCCAATCTAATACCAGAGTCTCCAATTCGGTACAGGCAGGGCTTGTTGACCACAGCATTCCCTGTACTCCGAACCCGGAAGAGAGCAAATCACCGAGTATCGACGGACCGGACGCATGAGATGGAAAGTAGGCATAAAAATTAGGAGATTGCCAATGTGTGAGTCCGGGAATGATTTTAGAGTTAACATCGTCCAACACGTCCCCATAACACTCGCCCGTTTGTGGCGGGTGCTGAGGAAAACTCCTGTATACATCACTTGGTTTAACGTTGGACAGCACGGGGAATGATTCAATATTCTCCATATAGTCGGCGATTAGATTTATCGTCTTATGTCCACGCTCTCGAAACTGTTCCGGCGTAAGATGTTCGGCCTTTTTCGTTGGCATCAGTAATTCTTCAATTGATGGTAAGTTAGTTGGTTTAGCGGGTGTACACTGCGAGCGTACAGTCAGCTTTACTGGCTCCGCGTGGTAGTGAAATTGGAAGAGTTCTTAACTAATGTTGTCGATCAGTAACAATGCAAGCGTTTCTCCGCACTCAAGAGAATGGCCTCATCAATCACCTGGCGGATCTTGTGAATACCTGTTTGCAGCGCAGACACTCGACAATTTCAACTTTTCCTGAAGTGCCGAATCCGAATTTAATTTCAATGACGTCATACTTGTGTATTCCAAGATTACACAATAGCAAACCGAGATTTTTCGGAAGTTTAAATTTCATGATTACAGTCCATATAGCAACTGTGTCCGCATGCCACTTAAAACACGTATGAATCTCCTGTCACCTAGCTATGCCTATTTCTACATATTCGGATAATTCGGTCCGCCGCCGCCTTCCGGCACCACCCAGTGTATGTTCTGTGTAACATCTTTGATGTCGCAGGTTTTGCAGTGAACGCAATTCTGTGCATTGATCAATAGGCTAGGATCCTGATTTTCATCAACCACAATCTCGTAGACGCCGGCTGGACAATATCGCTGTTCGGGCGCTTCGTAGTCCTTCAAGTTCACGGTGATTGGAACGGCTGTATCCTTCAGAGTAAGGTGAACAGGTTGATTTTCTTCATGGTTTGTGTTTGAGAGATACACTGATGAATTGCGGTCAAAACTGATCACATCGTCAGGTTTTTGGTATTCAATCGGTGAACACTCAGAGGCTTTCTTAAGACTCTTGTGATCTTCATGATGATGCATGGTCCAAGGTGCACGGCCGCGCAATATATAGGTGTCCAAACCAGCATTGACAAATCCGGCCCACAGACCTTTGCGAAAGGCCGGGCGAATGTTGCGGGCTCTATGCAGTTCACTCCACAACCAGCTTTTTTTCAGTTCATCGCTGTAGCCGCTCAACTCTCCAGTCGAGTTTGAGACAAGATGTTGGAAGCCTGCCTCCGCGGCGACGATGCCAGATTTCATAGCCGTATGGGTTCCCTTGATCTTGGGCATATTCAGAAAGCCCGCACAGTCACCGATTAATGCTCCGCCTGGAAACGTCAACTTAGGAATCGACTGAAACCCACCTTCATTCAGGGCTCTCGCACCGTAGGCGATGCGCCGTCCTCCTTCCAGGACGGGTTTTACGGAAGGATGGTGCTTGAATTTCTGAAATTCTTTGAATGGGCTTAGGTAAGGATTCTGGTAATCAAGCCCAACTACAAATCCTACCGACACCTGATTGTCTTCAAGGTGATAAAGAAAAGATCCGCCGTACGTTTGATAATTTAACGGCCAACCGATACTGTGCGAGACATGGCCTAGCCTGTGTTTATCTGCGTCAACTTCCCAAAGCTCCTTTATTCCGATTCCATAGGTTTGTGGATCAGCATCTTTCCGCAGGTCGTAGCGTTCGAACAGATTTTTTGTCAATGAACCTCTGCAACCCTCCGCAAACAACGTTAATTTCGCGTGCAGTTCGGCTCCGGGGGTATAGTTGGCAGTCGGCTGCCCATCTTTTCCCACTCCCATGTCTCCGGTGGCTACTCCGATTACCTGATCATCTTCATACAAGACTTCAGCTGCTGCATACCCTGGAATTATATCTACGCCAATCGCTTCTGCTTGCTCTGCCAGCCATCGACAGAAATTGCCGAGAGAGATGATATAGTTTCCATGATTGTTCATCTGAGGTGGAGTTGGAAGCCGTATAGATAATCGTTTGGTGAGATAAGCGAAACTGTCACTTGTCACTGGAGTGTTCAAAGGAGCTCCTTTCTCCTTCCAGTCGGGAAGCAACTCATTCAGCGCAGTCGGTTCCAGTACTGCACCTGACAGAATATGTGCACCGACTTCAGAACCTTTCTCAAGTATGCATACGCTCAATTCCTGGTCGTTCTCCATGCACAACTGGCGTAGTCGGATGCCCGCAGCAAGTCCAGATGGTCCGGCGCCGACTATCACGACATCATATTCAAGTATGTCCCGTTCAACTGTCATTCAAAAATATCCTCATCAAATATCGTTAAAGTAGTAATTATCGTTCATAAACCTGAACTCTAATCTCGGTGGGATTACCGCTGTTGCATGGATTGTTTACCTGTGGGCAGTTCGAAATAATCGCAAGAACATCAGTTTCCGCTCGAAGTTCCACATAATCACCAGCGACTGATTTGCCATTTACAAAAACACTGTCTTCAGTATGGCCATCTTCATATACAGGTACAGAGCAGAAGAAATTGATGTTCGGCACTATGTCCTGCCATCCAAGATCATGTTTTGTTAAAGCACTGAGAAAGTTTTCTCGGCATCCAGGAACATTGGGCACTCCATAGAGCAACTCATTACTCCAAGCTGAACAACACCCCGCAATCGTGTCATGTCCACCTTTTGTTGTATCTTCAACGACAGTCATCAATTGACGTGCGTAATCTGAGTACAACACTGAGCCCTTGGAAATACGTATGTTTCGAGCGGCTTTCATTGTGTTTGGTGCGTGATAGCGCTCCTTGGGATTTTGGGCGTTATAGCAGAGAAAATCCACGCCTTGCTGTCCACAAACATCCGTAATCCTTAAGACTTGCCCTAAACTCAGCATTTGATCCCAGTGCTTTCCAGGTTGGATAGTTTGGTTTATAAGCACTTTTTCTTTCAAATCTGATACCGCCACCAGTGATGATTCCTGATCAATTAAATCTCAGCAACCCGAACCATTGGACGAGAAAAATGAAAAGAATACTCCTCCATTTGGCCAAGTCTAAGTATGTAAACAGTATACAGATATTTGAAATTATCGGTTTCGATTCGTGTGTTTTTAAGTCTTGGAAAGTTATGTGCTATAAAACCGACTTCGATACATAACATCTACTTGAGAGGTTGATCAGATCAATGCAAATCGGAGGTAATATCGCTCTCGTAACAGGTGCGGCATCTGGAATGGGAGAGGCAACAGCGCGCATGCTTGCAAAGCAGGGTGCTAAAGTGTGCTTGCTGGATATTGATAATGAGAAAATTCAGTCAATCGCGCAAGATTGTGGAGCTGTCGCAGTGCAATGCGATGTGACGAGTGCGGAAAGCATGGAACAAGCTATTGCCAAGGCAGCTGAGATGAATGGAATCGCACGAATTTTAGTGAATTGCGCAGGGATCGCCCCGGCGAAAAGAATCGTCGGGCGAGATGGTGCGATGCCGCTTGAAGATTTCAAAAGGGTTATCGATGTGAACCTGATCGGAACGTTCAATGCAATTCGGCTCATGGCGACAGCAGTGCGCAATGAGCCACCGCTGGATGATGCAGGTGAACGAGGTGTCATCATCAATGTGGCTTCAGTATCCGCATTCGAAGGTCAGATCGGACAGGCAGCATATAGTTCTTCGAAAGGTGCTATCGTGGCTTTGACGATTCAGGCGGCAAGAGAACTAGCTAGCGCGGGAGTTCGTGTGATGACTATAGCTCCAGGAATGATCGCAACACCTCTGCTGTTTGGAATGCCGGACGAAGTCCAGCAGAGTCTGGCAAGTCAGGTACCGTTTCCGAAACGTCTGGGTCGGCCTGAAGAATTTGCCCAGTTGGCTGTCCATATTATTGAAAACCAGTTGCTGAATGGCGAAGTGATTCGGCTGGATGGGGCGATTCGGATGCAGCCGAGGTAATTGGCAGGAGATTGAAATTCTAAATTCTTAACCATTTGTAACAATGATGATTTTGCTGTGAAAGATACCCACCCTGTTTCATAGAGTCGGGGCGATTAGATCGAAATTATGTCTACTTTGTGTTAATTGATGTTCAATCGAGGCCAGACTCAACAGCTGTCCCCATTCACCAAGGGCTTGATTAATTTGGAATACGCACGATTTCCACCAGCACGACATCCGTGATCAGGTCGGACTCCGCGGCATCGAAAACGGCGCCTGCGCGCGCCGCCTGCGCGCGCCGCCTGTGTCTCGTCGTCGTGCAACAGGTAGGCTTCACTTGTCAGGTGAATTGAACTTTGCGTCGGCACCGTCTGATGATATAAAATCTAGGACTATAAGCCATATACTTTGAGGTTTTGTATCAATGAACCAGCCTCGTTCTCAGCGACAGATTGCCCACGCCCTTCTGGAAGAGCACGGAATCATGCGGCTGGTGGAGCTACGTAGCGCAGGCGTTACCGCTGCGACCGTTAGTCGCATGGCGCGCGCTGGAGAGGTCATTCGGCTCGCACGGGGGCTCTATCAGCTACCTGACGCCCCGTTTGATACGAGCCATAGTCTTGCGGAAGCCGCCAAACGGCTGCCCAAGGGCGTTGTCTGCCTCGTCTCCGCTCTTGCATTCCACGGCCTGACTGATCAACTGCCGAAGAAGGTTTGGATGGCAATAGGCAAGAAGGACTGGGCTCCGAAACCTGACGGCATGCCCATTCGCGTCATTCGCTTCACCGAGAGTCTGCTCGTCCAAAGCGTCGAGACCCATGTGATCGAGGGCGTCCCGGTCAAAGTGTTCGGTGTCGCGAAAACGATCGCGGATTGCTTCAGACACAGAAACAAGGTTGGCCTGTCGGTCGCCATCGAAGGTCTCCAGGAGGCTCTGCGTCAGCGTAAGGCGTCGCCAGCGGAGATTGCCCGTCATGCGGAACGAGGAGGGATATCCACCGTGATTCGGCCCTATCTTGAGGCGCTGACCGCCAATGCCTAAGGAGATCAAGAACATTGGAGCCTCTGTACGCGCCCGCTTGCTGAACCTCTCGCAGGCAAATCGCCAGAACTTCGATTTGGTGCTGACGCGATTTGCACTTGAGCGCCTTCTCTTCCGGCTCAGCCAATCGCCTTATGCCGAACGCTTTGTCCTGAAGGGTGCAATGCTGCTGATGAGTTGGTTCGAGGATCCGCATCGTAGCACACGCGATCTCGATCTGCTGGGATTCGGTGATCCGAGCCCGGAGGCTATGTTGGAAACGTTTCGGGAAATCCTGGCGCGGGGCGAGGACGATGGCGTGGTGTTTGATGTGGATGCGTTGCGCGTCGATCGCATTCGCGAGGAACTTGAATATGGCGGTCTCAGGCTCCGGACTACGGCATCAATCAGCGGTGCGCGGATTATTCTGTCGATCGATGTCGGCTTCGGTGACGCGCTGGAACCAGGCGCCGAGCTTATTGACTATCCTGTCATGCTCGATTTTCCGGCGCCGCGGCTGCTGGCCTACACTCGGGAAACCGTCGTTGCAGAGAAGTTCCAAGCTATGGTCGCCCTGGGTCGTGCGAACAGCCGGATGAAGGATTTCTACGATGTCTGGATTCTCAGCCGGTCGTTCACGTTTGACGACGAGAGGCTCGCTCGCGCGATCGCCGCAACCTTCGCACGGCGGGTGACGGAAATTCCGACTGAGCTGCCGGATGCTCTTTCGCCTGCCTTTGCTGCGGATGAGCAGAAGCAACGGCAATGGCGCGCCTTTGTCGAGGATGTCGCCATTGATCCCGGGGCGCTGGCGGACGTGGTCAATAAGCTAGCCGGCTTACTTATGGCCCACGCTACCACAGCAAAGCGTGTCGAAAGAAGGGTCCCGCCTGTGGGACAGGTCGGTCCGACCGGCGAGAGCCAGCTATGACACAGACAGCACGTCAGACAAGAGACACGAGTCCCCGGGCGGCGGGACCGGCAGGTCCTAAATTTGAAGCGAAAGTGGCGACTCATTGTTTTTCAGATTAAGTTGATCTGGTCCCGCCTTTTTTTCAATAAATCGTCGAAAAATCAGCCGGAGATCGAGATAATGTGGTCTGCCGGGAGTGACTGCGATAGAATTGTTGTCGATAGCATCTTTGGGCTGATGACGTCTGACTGAGCACCGGTCGATGCCGGTGGCGACAGCGCTGTCGCCATCAATCACAACATATAAATCGAAACTCAGGGAGTAGCCGGTGCGGGCACGAATTCGCCGGGCCGGCGAAGTGCTTCTCTGATTTTTCGCATCGCTGCTCTCCGATTTGCCATATTCGTTTCTCCTTTGACTGATTCAAATTCAGCGAGTATGGCAGATTAATGAAAAACAAACGACTCGGAATCAACTTCCCCTCAGATCACTGTTCTTTTTGACTGGAATACGCACTGAAACGAATGAATACCTAAATTCTGTCAAGCCGCTTCATTTCTTCGCTGTCGAATAATGCTGTGTTCCGCAGATAGTCAATCAAGAGATCAATCGAATCCAGTCCCCAAAATAAATCTTCACCAACTGTCATAGTCGGAACACCGAATATGCCAGCTTTAGTAGCTTGCTGTGTGTTGTCAATGAGCTTTTGTTTGACTTGCGGGTCGCTGCCAATGGCATCAGCGTTTTCAATACCGACGTATTTCCAGATGCTTTTTCTGCCTTCTTCCGTTGCTGGATTGTTATCTGTTGTCCAGATTGCACGATAAATGGATGATATTAAAACAGGATCATTGCTCATTGCGATCGTCACGCGAAGAAATGGTAAGGGAATGAACGGATGGGTATCAGGCACTCGGAATGGGACATTCAATTCCTTTGCTAACCAGGTAGCGTGACGATAAGTGAATGTCTTTTTGCGCTCAATTTCAACCGGTCCAAGATTGCCCCAGTGTTTCAGCAGTCCTGCAAACAGCACCGGAATGTAATTTACAGTAGTATCGGGTGGTAGGCGATACAGTTGCTCATGCAATAGATAAGAAAACGGAGATACGTAGTCAAAATAGCAATCAACTGTTGTAGGAGTCATTTTGCAGATCGTCAGGAGTTTACACGTTCACGCAGCAGATACTTTTGAACTTTCCCCGTTGAAGTTTTCGGCAGTTCGCCGAAAATAACGTTTTTTGGCGCTTTGTATCGAGCCATGTTGTTTTTGCAATGCTCAATCAGATCTTCCGCTGACGGCGGCGGCGAGAACTCCGGGTTTAGCTTGATGAATGCACAGGGTGATTCTCCCCATTTTTCGTCATATTGAGCGACTACAGCAGCTTCCATGACAGCAGGATGACGGAATAGAACATCTTCGATTTCAATGGACGAGATGTTTTCACCCCCTGAAATAATGATGTCTTTTGAGCGATCTTTCAGTTGAATATATTGATCTGAGTGCATCACGCCAAGATCGCCTGAATGAAACCATCCGCCTGAAAATGCTTTCTCTGTTTCATCGGAATTCTTTAAATAGCCTTTCATTACATTATTGCCGCGAAACATGGCTTCCCCGAGGCTTTGTCCATCAGCTGGAACAGATGTCATAGATTCCGGATCCATGATTTCCAGACCGGCCAGTGCAGTGTAGGGAACTCCCTGTCGAGATTTGAGTTCTGCCTTTTGACTGTCCGTTAGCTGATCCCACTCAGTGTTCCATTCGCAAATAACTGCGGGCCCGTATGTCTCAGTGAGCCCGTATACGTGAGTCATATGAAACCCGCTCTTTTCCATTTTTTCCAGCACTGCTGCAGGAGGTGGTGCTGCCGCAGTCATCACTTCAACCGTATGACTGAACTCGCGGCGTTGCGACTCGTTGGCGTTAACAATCATGCCAAGTATAATTGGTGCACTGCAAAAATGAGATACGTCATATTCAGTGATTGCATGGTATATAGATTCTGCATCCACGCTGCGAAGACAAATGTTGGTACCGCCCAGCATTGCGATTGTCCAGGGAAAACACCAGCCATTGCAGTGGAACATCGGCAAGGTCCAAAGGTAGGTTGGATGCGGTCGCATCTTCCAGTTCAGCGCATTGCTTATAGCATTTAGATATGCCCCTCTGTAGTGATACACAACGCCCTTTGGATTGCCTGTGGTGCCAGAAGTGTAATTCAGGGAGATTGCATCCCATTCATCTTCGGGTTGCTTGTTAGAAAATTCAAATTTTCCTTGACTTATAAATGCCTCATAATCCATACTTCCCAGTGTTGATCCATGTTGCACTGCATCATCCAATATGTCAATCACAGTTATATCCCGGTTCACTTTTCCAAGAGCACTATCAATGACGTCAGAAAACTCACGATCTGTAAGAAGTACTTTGGATTCCGCATGATCGAGAATGAACGCAATTGTTTCCGCATCCAATCTGACATTAATGGTATTGAGAACTGCACCCGACATGGGTACACCGAAATGGGCTTCGTACAACGCAGGTATGTTGGGTGCTATGATCGAAACCGTCTCTCCCCGTTGTATTCCCAGATTCGAGAGAGCCGACGCCAGCTTGTTACAGCGAGCATACGTCTCTTCCCAAGTAAAGCACAAATTATTGTGAATCAAGGAAAAGTAGTGAGGATAGATTCTTGCGCTTCTTTCTAGAAATCCAATCGGGGATAGAGGTAAAAAGTTTGCCGAGTTTTTATCGAGATGATACTCATAAGCATTATTCGCAGTCACGGCAAAATTCAAATAACCTGAATTAATTCAATAAGTTTACAAGCTCAAAGATTAGATTCTGAAAATTATAGTTGATGTGGGCAGGCTTGTCGACATTCAGAGTTCAGGAGTTTATGCACAAAATAGTAGGAGATAAAATGGTTGATGATCAAACACTTATGCAGTTACATGGATATTTTTTCGAGGATCTTACCCTAGGAATGACAGCGGTTCACGGGAAAACACTCACTGACGCGGATGTACTAATGTTTACAGGAGTATCAGGTGATACCAATCCTTTGCATCAGAATCGCGAATTTGCGAGCCAGACGCAATTCGGCGAGCCGATTGTTCACGGGATGTTGACTGCGAGTCTGATTTCAACCTTGATTGGCACTCGATTGCCGGGGCCGGGGTGTATCTATATGGATCAAAGTCTGAAGTTCACCGTGCCGGTTCGGGTCGGAGATACGGTGACTGCCAAAGTGGAAATTGTGGAACTAAGTGACGAACGCCCTTATGCAGTTCTAGACACCACTTGTTTCGTAGAAGGACAAGTCGTTCTAAAAGGACAAGCAAAGGTAAAGGTTCCGCGAAGGAGTCCCATCGGGAATGGAGTAGGCTAGGCTGCAATTTGGCTCCCTTCGATCATTGACTGATATTAATTCTTGCATGTGACGTAAAGGTATTGGAATGACAGAACAAGTTACTGAAAATAAATTATTGGAATCGAGCCAAGCTTCTCTTCTCTCAGAGTTTGGCGAACAATACAGTCGCATCATGCGTACGATGATGAAGGCTCCAGATAGTCCAGATTCAGCCCTTTCTTCTATGGGAATTGGAACTCTTTTCGCCAAAGCGGCATTAGGCAGTGCACTTGATGTAGAAAGCTTGGTGCAGACAAATGCCGAAACGATGAAGAAGTACACGGCACTATCCGAGTATGTTCTGAAGAAGTCCCAAGGCAGCGACACAGCACCTGTCGCGACACCTGAATCTGGTGATATGAGGTTTCGTTCGCCGGAATGGAGTAAAAATCTGTGGTTTGATGCGATGAAGCAATCCTACCTCATTGGTTCTGAGTACTTGGAGAACCTATTTGGACAATCAAGCAATCTGGATTCCAAGGAAGCGCATAAATTGGAATTTTATACCAGGCAGTGGATTGACTCGCTGTCTCCAACCAATTTTCCACTCACAAATCCCGATGTTCTCAAGCAAGCAAGGGAGACCGAGGGAGAGAGCTTGGTTAAGGGGCTCAGGAATTTTGCGGACGACCTGGAATCCGGACGTGGCGTAAAAATGGTTGAGTCATCGGCCTTTGAGCTCGGCAGAAATATAGCCACTACACCGGGCAAGGTTGTTGCCCGCAACAGACTCGCGGAGCTGATTCAGTATGCGCCGACGAGTAAAGAAGTTCATGCGACGCCGATCATGATTATTCCACCCTGGATCAACAAGTACTACATTCTTGATCTATCACCGAAAAATTCTTTCATCAGCTGGCTGGTCGGGCAAGGGTACACAGTGTTCGTAATTTCATGGGTCAATCCTGATGAAACTTATCAATACACATCTTATGATGACTATATGGAGCTTGGCCCACTTTGGGCGGCTCAAACGATTCGGTCAATTACAGAAGAAAAGAAGATTAATGCGGTTGGCTACTGTCTGGGCGGAACTTTGCTGGCCAGCTTACTGGGCTATCTTGCCAGTGCCGATGATCAGGAAAATTTTATCGACAGTGCAACTTTCCTCACAACTATGATCGACTTTTCAGAACCAGGAGACTTGGGAGTATTCGTCGACGAAACAAGCGTATCGCAGCTTGAGAAAAATATGGAAGAAACCGGATATCTTGACGGCAAATCCATGGCTTCGACATTCAGCATGATGCGCTCGAATGATCTGATCTGGCATTTCGTGATCAATAATTATCTGCTAGGCAAGAACCCCGGAAATTTCGATCTGCTGTACTGGAATTCTGATTCTACGCGACTGCCCGCGGAAATGCATAGCTACTATCTACGAAAGATGTACATTGAAAACCTTCTGTGCAAACCAGAAGGACTGAGTGTTCTTGGTGTTCCGATTGATCTTTCCAAGGTCAAGGCTTCTGTGTTCTTTATCTCCACTCAACAGGATCACATTTCACCGTGGCAATCTACTTATGCTGGTGCAAAATTGTTTTCAGGCAAGGTGAGATTTTTGCTGGGTCAGTCGGGCCACATCGCAGGCGTAATCAATCCACCGTCAAAAAACAAGTACGGCTATTGGACCAGCACAAAATTTCTTACAGAGTCGCCGCAGCAGTGGCTGGAGAGCGCAAATCGTCGTGAGGGTTCCTGGTGGCCGGAATGGGAGGGCTGGATTAAGGGTTTCAGTGGTGAACAGGTTGCAGCAAGAAAACCCGGCAACCAAACATTCAAGGCATTAGCGGATGCTCCCGGATCCTATGTAAAAATGTAGGTTTCGCGCAAAGCTACTGTTTCCAGGACGGCTCTCTTTTTTCGATAAATGCATCAATACCTTCCACTGCAGATGGAAAGTTCAGATTACAGGCCATTCGATCACTGGCGATCGCATAAGCTGTTTCAAGTCCTTTGTCAATTTGCTCATAAAACAGTTTTTTGCCTAGAGCTAGCACTTCTCTTGGCTTTGCGGCGATGCTTCTAGCAAAATCGAGTGTGGCTTGTTCCAAATTTTCGGGATCTACTGCACGATTGATCAGGCCTCTTTGAAGCGCCGTACTGGCATCAATGAAATCACCTGTTAGCAGCATTTCCATCGCATTTTTGCGTGATACGTTGCGACTTAAGGCGACTCCTGGGGTCGAGCAGAAGAGTCCAAGATTGACACCTGACACTGCGAACTTTGCTTCGGTGGAAGCAATTGCCAGATCACAGTTGGCGACAAGTTGACAGCCTGCTGCTGTGGCAATTCCCTGCACTTGGGCAATGACGGGTTGAGGAATCTGAGTGATCGTAAGCATCATTTTGCTGCATTGCGCGAACAGTTTTCGAGCAAAAGATTCACTTTCGTGTGAGCGGATCTCCTTGAGATCATGTCCAGCGCAAAATGCACGGCCTTTGGCTGCGAGAATGACGACCCGAATGGATTCGTCATCAGCGATTTCTTCAAGGTTCTGCTGAAGCTGCGCAAGCATGGTCTGCGATAGCGGGTTATACTGTTGCGGTTTGTTCAGCGTGATTGTTGCGATTGCGTCAATATCTTGTCGATACAAATCTGGCGAAGTACTGTTCGATAAATCGGCTGCTAGATTTTCCATTTGAATGTTGATGTTGAAGTGATCAATACAGTCATTTTACCTTTCAATGGCAGATTGAACCAAATTGTGTGATGAAAGTTACTATTGAAGAGTTCAAGGAGGTTTCCAGGCAGCAGCTACCGCTGGTGGAAATGCTTGGCTTTGTCGTAGAAAGTATGGGGCAGGGCGAATGCGTCGTTCGTGCGGTTTACAAAGAAGACTTTTTGCGACCTGGTGGCACGATATCCGGTCCGATTTTGATGGCGTTGGCCGACTATGCGATGTGGGGTGCAATCATGAGCAAGGCTGAGCGTGTACAGATGGCACTGACAACAAATTTGAATATCAACTTTTTGATTCGACCGGAGCCCAACGACATAGTCGCAGTTGCCAAAGTAATCAAGTTAGGGAAGAGGCTTGCAGTCGGTGCAGTTGAACTGTTCGGCAATGAGCGTAATGATTTGGTGGCGCATGTGACATGTACGTATTCACTGCCGCCGAGAACCATAGACGAGGAAACAAAATCATGAATAAACCATTTGCCAACATTCGTGCTTGTGTATTCGATGCTTATGGGACGTTGTTCGACGTTCATTCAGCCGCCGGTCAGTACAGTCAGAAACTTGGTGAACTGGAAGCGTCCGTATCGGAAATGTGGAGAGCGAAACAGCTTCAATACACATGGCTTCGCAGTTTGATGGGAATCTATGACAAATTCTGGACGGTTACGGGTGACTCGCTGGACTATGCACTGGCTTCGCACGGAGTTAAAGATGACGAACTGCGTAATAATCTAATGAACGCATACCTTCAGCTCAGTTGTTTCGAAGAAGTACCGAATGTGTTGCGGACACTCAAAGAGAATGGAATCGTAACAGCCGTACTCTCCAATGGCTCACCAGACATGCTTGATCCCGTTGTCGAAAATTCTGGCGTGAAGGAGTACATCGATGCCTGTATTTCAGTGGACGCAGTCAAAATTTACAAGCCTGCTGCAGAAGTCTATCAGATGCCTTGTGATCGATTCGGCGTCAAGCCGGAGGAAGTAAGTTTTCAATCCTCGAACTGCTGGGATGCCATTGGTGGCGCCCAGTTCGGCTATCAAGTTGCCTGGTGCAACCGATACGGTCAGCAGTTGGACCGGTTGCCTGCAAAGCCTCAGGCCGAAATAAACTCTCTGACTGAACTGCTGCCTTTACTCGGAATCAACTAGTCTGTTTACCCAATTCATTACTTTGGGACAGCAGTTCTTAATCTAGATTGTTGTTGTTTGCTATTCACGCTTGCAGTGCGAAACTGTTTTCAGGCTTCAGACTGAGAGAGTTGATTTGCATGGCATCAATTACGGATTCACTGTTTGCGTACAGCGCAACTGCTGCACAGAAGGTCTAGTATGGGATTGAATTTGGATTGTGGATATTGGCGCCATTCCAGCGGTGGTGAATAATCATCACGCCAGATTCCCACTTTAGCTAGTTTTGCCTGACGTTCTCCGTCGACTAAATCTTCATTTTCGCCGACAGCAAGAGCCCAGCCTTCCAGTACCAGTTGTATTGCAATGTCGAACTGCGAGTTTCGACAGCGGGCCAATGGCGCTTCTGAAGAGTCCTCTAGCTTCTCGCAACTCAATGGAGAAACCTTGAGAAGGTCGTAAAGACGAAGGGTTGCGGTTGCACCGCAAGGCCACTGTGCTTCACCTTCCAGACATTTTGCAGTGGCTTTTGGTACTGCAATTCCATACAGCACTAGTTTTTCTCCTTTGACTTCAATCGCATTGTCTCGAAGCACGCGTACTGTGTCGGAACTGTGGGAAATTATCGTCACTGTTGCAAGGACAACTGCGAGCAAAAACTTGGGGAAAACTGCTTGGATATATTTGATCATACTTTCAGACAGGATAACCCACCCTCGGATCTTCGGGCATCAAACTGGGAATTCATATTTAACCATACATCAGCCGGTCGAGATTATGGATATTTAGCACTTTGCTGATTGCAAAATATATGCATTTTCACAATTGTCTACCTCAAATATTGAGTCAGCAACCACTGTTCCAACAGTTTCATTTGTATTGTTGTGTGTAACCTGGAGTGATGGTAGGGGAGAGCGGTTCAAGTTTATATTCTGAATAGTGTCATTCATGGAAGAATTGGAAACCGTAGCCAAAGATATACCCCAATCATTGCGAATATGTAGAATAGAAAACAGACGCCATATTAAAAAATTAATCTTAAATCAAACCATTTTTAAGCATAAATTGTAACAATGTCCTAAAATATATGAATAATTGAAATAATAATTCAATTTTCAATTAAAATACGCCAGCCCAAATATCGAGCTATACCCGAAAGTAGTGCGTGGGAGGTTTGAAAAAAAAGTGGCGTATCTGGTTTAACATGTAAATGAAAACATTTTTTACAAAAAACCAGAAAGGTACGCCACTATGAATAAGGATAACGTAATTTCATTTGAAAATCGAGAACTTTTTGAAGATCCACTCACAGATTTGATTCGAGCCGGAGCCCGTCAGCTGATCGCACTGGGGGTTGAGGCCGAATTAGACGAGCTTATGGCGAAGTATGCTGGCCAGCATACCGAAAGCGGTCATCGGGCGGTCGTTCGAAGCGGTTACCATCGGCAACGCCAGATTCAGACGGGCATTGGTGCGGTGACGGTGAAGATTCCCAAGGTGCGTTCGACCACTGGAGAGCCGGTGACGTTTCGCTCCTGCCTGATTCCGCCCTATGTGCGAAAGACACGCACGTTGGAGGCGTTTGTGCCATGGCTGTATCTGAAAGGGATCAGCAGCGGTGAGATGGGCGATGTGCTTGGCGTGTTGCTGGGGCACGAAGCCAAAGGATTTTCCGCTGCGGTGGTGTCGCGACTGAAAGCCGAGTGGGAAGAAGAGCGTGATCAGTGGATGGTGCGAGATTTGAGCAAGGAGCGATGGGTATACCTGTGGGTGGATGGGATATACAGCGGATTGCGCAGCGAGGATGTCAAGTTGTGTTCGCTGGTGGTGATCGGCGTGAATGATCAAGGCGAGAAGAAGTTTTTGACGATCGAAGACGGGGTTCGCGAGTCTACGCAGAGCTGGCGCGAGGTATTGCTGGATCTGAAAGCACGTGGGATGAATGTGCCGAAGCTAGCGGTTGGCGACGGTGCGCTGGGGTTTTGGTCAGCGCTCGATGAGATTTATCCGGACACCCGTCACCAGCGCTGTTGGGTGCACAAGAGCGCGAATGTGTTAAATGCGCTTCCGAAGTCGGTACAGGCGAAAGCGAAGGAGGCAATGCGCGAGATCTGGATGGCCGAAACTCAAGCCGATGCACAGCGTGCGTTTGATCAATTCATCGACACATACCAGGACAAGTATCCGAAAGCGACTCAGTGTTTAGAGAAAGATCGCGAAGAGTTGCTGGCATTTTACGATTTTCCGGCGGTGCACTGGCAGAGCTTGCGTACCACCAACCCGATTGAATCGACGTTTGCGACGATCCGTCATCGCACGCGTCGCTCTAAAGGGTGCTTAAACCGAAAGGGGATGCTGTGCATGATGTTCAAGCTGGGTATTTGTGCGCAACACAACTGGCGCAGGTTGCGAGGATTCCGGCAACTTGGGAAAGTGATAGAAGGTATACAATTCAAAGACGGGATTGAGACAAAGCAGTTTGACAACCAGGTAGCCGCGTGAATTCACCCCACGCACTACTTTCGGGTATAGCTCCCAAATATCTTATATTTTCTATACTATCCTGCCTGACATCACAGGCAGCTGCCCGCAGGGAGGCGGACACGAACATTGGCATGAAGCACTTTCCTATATACCTAAATCTTTCAGACAAGCATGTTGTCGTATCCGGTACCGGTGAAATCGCGGCGGCAAAACTGCGGCTTCTTCTTAAGACGGAGGCACGGATATCAGTGTTTGGCGAGAATCCCCATACGGATATCCCGAATTGGGCGGGTACCGGCCGCATCAAGTACTTCAGACGTCGGGTCGAGGCTCCGGATTTACGAAACTCATTGCTGCTTTACTGCGCCAGCGGCGATTTGGAAGAGGATTCCCGGGTGGCGCAAATTGGCCGCAAGCTGGGCATTCTTGTCAATATTGTAGACAATCTCGAGGAAAGCGCATTCATCACGCCTGCCATCGTGGACCGGAATCCGGTTACTGTAGCAATAAGCACCGAAGGCGCCGCACCGGTTCTTGCGCGTAGAATCAAGGCGGACATGGAAGAAAGGCTGCCGCAATCGATCGGAACTCTCGCACGAATCGGGAAGACATTCCGCCCGTTAGCGAAGAAACTCCCAGCTGGCAAGGAGCGTCGTGGCTTCTGGTCCGAATTCTACTTCCGAACCGGACCTCGGGCACTCTCACGGGGCGGGGAGATCTGTGCGCGTGAGGCACTACATAATCTTCTCGAAGACCGTCTTGCCTATAGTGCGCCGACAGGTCTGGTTTCGGTGATCGGGGCAGGTCCCGGGGACCCCGAATTGCTGACACTCAAAGCACGCAGCCGACTGCACGAGGCTGATGTAGTTATCCATGATCGTCTGGTTCCGGCAGCAATCCTTGATATTGCGAGGAGGGAAGCCACCATTATTTACGCCGGCAAGACTGGATTTGGGCCATCGTCGAAGCAGTCGGAGATCAACAGGCTCATGGTTAAACATGCACGTACTGGCTGTCATGTTGTGCGGCTGAAATCGGGAGATCCAGCGATCTTCGGAAGGCTAGATGAGGAAATCGATGCCCTTACGGCTGCTGGAATTGAGTGGGAAATCATTCCCGGCGTCACAGCGGCGACAGCGGCAGCAGCCAGTATAGGCGTCTCGATGACCAGGCGCAGTAAAAATTCGGAAATCCGTATAGTGACCGGTCACGACACATACGGATTTACGGAGCAGGACTGGGTGGGTTTGACAAAACCCGGGGCCGTTACAGCGATCTACATGGGGAAGCGTGCCGCGAGATTTCTGCGAGGGCGCCTGCTCATGCACGGTGCTTCGGGGCCAACACCAATCACAATCGTCGAGAATGCATCACTGCCTGACCAGAAAATCGTTTCGACCACACTGCTTCACCTTCCCAATTCCCTGGAAGCGAACGAGTTCAAGGGACCGACCGTCATTCTCCTCGGCCTTGCTGGAGCGGCCGCTAGAGATGCCGGCGAATCGCTTGCCGGTCTAGAACTAGATTCGATCTGATGGCACGTCCGTTCGTCCCGAAAGTTCTTACTGCCAACCATCTTCTGGATGGCGAGGTCATATATCTGACTTCCCGCGGAGAATGGACACGCAAACTCCAAGAAGCATTGCTGATCGACGATGAGTCCACGGCGAAGGCTGCACTGGCAAAGGCCGAGCAGGAATCAGACACGCTTCTCAATCCATACCTCGCTGATTCTGTTCCCGACATCAATGGCCGGCCGTGCCCGGCTCATTTCCGCGAGGCATATAGGTCCCGTGGACCATCTAATTACTACCACGGTAAGCAAGCGGGAGACTGAATTATGTATAGCTACAGTGAATTCGACAGTGGTTTCGTCAGAAACCGAGTGAAGCAGTTTCGTCATCAGGTCGAACGCCGTATTGACGGTTCCCTCACGGAGGAAGAGTTCAAACCGCTTCGCCTTATGAATGGGCTCTATCTCCAACTCCATGCGTACATGTTGCGGGTCGCAATTCCCTACGGGACGCTCAATAGTCGCCAGATGCGGCAGCTCGCCTGGATCGCGGACCGCTGGGATAAGGGATACGGCCACTTTACAACGCGTCAGAATATCCAATTCAATTGGCCGAAACTGCGGGATGTTCCGGATATTCTGGATGCACTAGCGGACGTGGAAATGCACGCAGTCCAAACATCCGGCAACTGCGTGAGGAACGTGACCGCCGATCATTTTGCCGGAGCTGCAGCGGATGAAATCCAGGATCCCCGGCCGACAGCGGAACTGTTACGGCAATGGTCGACGGACCACCCGGAATTCGCATACCTTCCGCGCAAGTTCAAGATCGCCATCACCGGTTCTCCGATCGACCGTGCGGTAACCAGAGCACACGACATCGGTCTGCGAATGATGCGTAGCAAATCCGGTGAAAACGGATACGAAGTCATTGTGGGAGGCGGGCTTGGCCGCACACCCATGATCGGCAAGGTCATCCGGGAATTCCTGCCGGAACAGGATTTGCTGCCCTACGTCGAGGCAATCCTGCAGGTTTACAATGCACTCGGCCGACGTGACAACAAGTACAAGGCACGGATTAAGATAACCGTCCACGAACAAGGCATCGACACCATCAAGTCGATGGTCGAGGAACGGTTCCGGGTGCAACGCAAGGAGTTTGCAGGCGCAGACCAAGTGCTGCTCCGAGAAATCCGGGCCGCATTCGCGGAACCGGAATACATTAACGCACCAATACATCCGTTCAACGCCGCATTGAACTGCGATTCGTCTTTTCGCGCTTTCACGGAGTCCAATCTGCACCAGCACAAGAATTCGGACTACAGCATCGTCACAATTTCTCTGAAGGCGCACGGCAAGACCCCGGGAGACGCCACATCCAACCAGATGCGGGTCATTGCCGACTTGGCGGAAACTTATGGACACGATGAACTTCGTGTCAGCCATGAGCAGAACGTAATCCTGCCCCATGTGCATAGGAAAGATGTCCCAGCGGTGCATGCAGCCCTGCGTGACGCCGGGCTCGCAACGGCAAATGTTGGTCTTGCATCCGACATCATTGCATGCCCTGGGATGGATTACTGTACCCTTGCCACTGCACGTTCGATTCCAATTGCACAAGAAATCGCAACCAGGTTGGATGAACTGAAGCTCGAGCATGAAATCGGCGCCATGAAGATAAAGATTTCGGGGTGCATCAACGCCTGTGGCCATCATCACGTTGGACACATTGGCATTCTCGGTCTCGACCGTTCGGGAGTCGAAAACTACCAGATTACTCTCGGCGGGGATGGCACCGAAACAGCGAGGATCGGTGACCGCGCCGGACCCGGGCTAGCAGCCGAAGAATTGGTTCCGGCCATTGAACGGCTTATCCGTACCTATCTGGAAATTCGTTCGGATAAGACGGAGACGTTTCTCGAAACCTATCGCCGTATTGGAATGGAGCCATTCAGAGTTGCACTCTACCCGGGCGGAGGCAGATCGCAAAAGAATAGGCGCGTACATGCAGCATGACAATTATCGTAAATGACCTCGGTTTTTCGCCCGACGACTGGAGCGACTGCTTCCTGGGTTGGGACAAGGCGAAAGAGGACATTGGCATGGTCGTACCTGGGACTGCATTGGACGTGCCGAACAATCTTGACGGAAACGAGCTGATTCCGATCTTGGGAAACATTGCGCTCATTCGCATTCCCTTTTCTACACATGTTGACGGCCGCGGGTTTACACTAGCACGTCGCCTGCGCCTTCTTGGATACAAGGGGCGCATCAGGGCTCAAGGCCATGTACTGGCCGACCAGTATGTGATGGCGAGGCGTTGTGGGTTCGATGAGGTGGAAATTGACGATGAACTCGCCCGCCGCCAACCGGAAATCCAATGGAAGCCTAATACCGACTGGCGCAGACACGACTACCAGGAACGGCTGCGTAGGTCAAGGTGACCCTGTGGTGCGGCAGATTTGTCACAAAGCCGATTTGTGGCATTTCCCCGAATGGGTGCTACGCGAATCAATGGTATGGTACACATTCATGTAGGATGTGGGCCGTTAATATTGGCATGCTTTACAGATTTTAAAAATTCTTGATTGATGTTGACGGGTAGTGCTTTATGAGTTATTTACAATTCATGTATTTCCGAATTCCGCGTTCAGAACTTGAAAACAATATTAGCGCGGGTTCGCTCGGCGGTTGTTTTGCGGTGTGAGCGAAAGGTTAAATGAAAGACATTGATCATAGTGCATTGAGGGGGGCATTCAGCGCCTACATGACTGGTGTAACCGTGGTTACCACCATCAATAGCCAGGGCCAGCCGATTGGATTCACTGCAAATTCCTTCACTAGCGTATCGTTGAACCCACCTTTGCTACTGGTGTGTCTGGCAAAAACCTCAAAAAATTTTAAGGAAATGACGGAAGCAAAGGGGTTTGCAGTCAATGTGCTGGCCGAATCGCAAAAGCATATCTCCAACACGTTCGCTTCACCGGTAGAAGAACGGTTTTCAGCTGTGGCATGGACCCCGGGGCCCTACGGCTCACCGGTCTTCGCGAATGTCTCGGCGTGGTTTGACTGTTCTATGCATGAAACAGTAGACGCAGGCGACCACGCTATCATGATTGGCAAGGTAGAGGCATACAGAACTGGCACCGTGAACGGACTCGGTTATGCACGCGGCGCCTATTTCACGCAGGCTCTGGAAGCGGCAGCTGCGGGCAAACGAGCCGATATTATTGTCAGCGCAATCATTAGGATGCAGACGCGGGTTCTGTTAAGAGACGACGGCATGGGTGGCCTTGAGTTGCCGCGCAAGAAAGCGCTCGCAGCCGATGTGAGCACAGCACTCGAGGAACTGCTTGATGATTGCGGCGGTTCCGTGTCGCCAGGATTTATCTACTCAGTATATGATGACGCGCAAGAAGGCCTGCATTACATCTCGTTTCTGTGCAACGCCGACGAATACGCCGTCAATTCACCCGACTTTGTCACACTCAATGACCAAACCTTGGATCGGGTGTCTGACCCTGGGGCAAAGCTGATGCTAAGCAGACTGCAGGAAGAAAGCCAAATTGGACACTACGGAATCTATTTCGGCGATATCGAGTCGGGACAGGTACGGCAGATTGTGCATACAGGGGACGGTTGAATGAAATTCTCGCCATTCGTTCACATGGAAAGGATTTCGGTTGATGAGAGGCAGAAATAACTGTACGGCAAGTTTATCCAGCTACGGGAGACTGCCGACCAGGGGACAATGCCATCACCTAACGAAAATCGTTCAACACTTAAATATTCGACATGTGTTCAGTTGCCTCAATTTCAATTCACGATAGAACTACGCGTTAAATTCGGAGTCTAAAGCAGGTATGAATAAGTCATTAATTGCAGTTTTCTGTTTTCTATTTCTATTGGGTCAGTCTATATCTGCGTCGGAACTGTCAGATTATTGGGTCCAGCATTCTGATGACAGTGAAATTTCGGTTGATCACACTCAATGGAATCAGTTGCTGACGACTTATATTGAGGAGAAAGATGGATTGAATCTGTTCCGCTACGGGGCGTTCATTCCCGCAGACAAGGAGCGACTGAATCAGTATTTGATATTTCTTCAGTCTGTCGTCGTAACGAATCTGAATGCGGATGAGCAGTTTGCATACTGGATCAATCTCTACAATGCACTGACCATCAAAGTCATTCTTGATCATTATCCAGTAGCAAGCATCCAAGATATTTCGTATGGTCTATTGTCCTTCGGACCCTGGAAAGAACAGCTAGTTACGGTCGAAGGTTTTGAACTCAGCCTGGATGACATTGAGCATGAGATTCTGCGTCCTATTTTTCAAGACAATCGAATTCACTACGCTGTTAACTGTGCATCAGTCGGCTGTCCGAATCTTCAAATTACAGCTTTCACCGCAGACAATCTTGATGACCTACTGGAGTTCGCCGCAACTCAGTACATTAACCACCCCCGAGGCGTGACCATTATCGAGGACGAACTAATTGTTTCCAGCATCTATGATTGGTATGCGGAGGACTTTGGCGACGACGATGAGGAGATTGTCGATCATTTGCTGGAATATGCGGAAGCAGGTCTTGCTGCAGGACTCAGTGAATTTGATGAAATTGAGGACTATGAGTACGACTGGTCACTGAACGAATGAGGCCATGTTCAATCAAAAACATGTTACTGTCATCATTCCGGCCTTGAACGAAGAGCAGTCGATTGCCAAAGTCATCGGAGAAATTCCCAATTGCGTAGACCAGATTCTGGTCGTTGATAACGACTCCCAAGATGCCACCGCCGAACTAGCTAAACAAGCAGGTGCGAGGGTAATTCGTGAATCCAGTAAAGGTTATGGAATGGCCTGTCTCACCGGCATTCGAGAATCCGGTAAAACCGACATTCTGGCATTTGTTGATGGAGGCTATAGTGATTATCCCGAACAGTTGGAAGATTTAATTGAGTCAGTGGCAAACAATCGGTGTGACCTCGCCATAGGCTGTCGGCAGGAAGATTCGAGCAAGCCAAAAGGACGATTCAGGCACCAGCAATGGGGAACCAAACTCGTTTGTTTGACAATTCAATTGTTGCATGGATTTCGATTCGAAGACCTGGGTCCTATGAGATGTATCAAAGAAAGCACTTTAATGAATCTAAACATGGAAGATCAGGACTTCGGTTGGACAGTAGAGATGCAGCTCAAGGCAGCGAAGGCGGGGTTCACAATTCTGCAAATTCCAGTCGACTATCGAAAAAGACTGGGCAAATCCAAAATTTCAGGGACATTGAAAGGCTCACTCATGGCAGGCTATAAGATGTTCTACTGGATTATTCGACTGGCAATCTCTCAAATATTTCGGAACCAGCATTGACCTCAAATGCAGCTTTGCCTCCTGTAGCGCCAGTAATCGAATAGTAGTGCAAAGCCAATAGTTGAAATTTCGATCACCCAGGCGAATTTGACAATCTGGTAGGCACCCAGCTCAGAGTCTGGCAGATGAAGTCCAGTCATATATGACAGAGACACGACGGCAGCGGCGGTCCATGCCCAGAAACTCGGCCAGAGTACTGCGAATGGCAGCAACCAAACAAGATACCATGGATTGACTACGGGAGAGACAAGCAGTAACAGACCAAAAACCCAGTCCATTCTTGGAATTGCTACATTTCCCCTGTACACGTTGTATCGAGAGAAATAAAAGCAGAACCAGATCAGGAACAGTCCTCCGCACAGGTACCTGGCAGTCCAGTCTGACGCCAGCGCCTCAAATAATTCAAACAGCATTGCATTGAACTGCCAGTTGCCGGCGAAGTATCCAAGCACTGTTAAATCTGTATTTCCCTGAAGCAAAAAAGGGCAATATAGGATAACTACTGTGACTAAAACAGTTAACCAGTAGCGAGGAGGCTGACGGAAAAGAATGAATGGCAATGCAAGCAAAGCAAATATCTTTGTACAGCAGGCAATGCCGATGAGTATGCACGACAAGAATCTATAGCCATTCATTCGGGCTGATAACGCGGCCAGTACAAAGAATGCGCCAATGACATCCGGATGAGCTGTAAACGCGAATTCCTTAACAACCAAAGGGCACCAAGCGTATAGCAGAATGTTCCGAGCCGGTGCCATGTTTCTGAGCAGGTAAATGAGCGCAAGATCAAACAGTACGACAATGAGTTGCAGAGCGTCTACGTTTGCTGGCGCCAAATAGTAGGACACAGCGAAAAGATACTGAAGCATTGGAGCATAAATGGTAGGCAGGTCTGGATTGTTAATCCAAGTCAAAGCAACCTGGCATTCAGCGGGAAGGCTGTTGTGAGCAAAAAGTGAGGTCGGGATAATGCCATAGGGTGATCCGAAAGACCAGAAAAAACACCCATCAAGAATGTATCTATGGAAATCATCCTCGAGAATCGGTGCTCCCCAAATTGCAATAATCCGAAATATCACAGCCCATATGAATACCTGCCTGAAGCTGATGTAAATTCGATTGTTACGCAGCCAGAACCAGTAAACTATAATGATTACAGCAACGAGCCAGTATCCTCCGAGAAACGGATATAGCGAGATTCCAATTGGTCCCCTGGACCCAACAGCGAGAAATCCATATGCGACAGAGATGGTTGACCCAGCTAACAAATGTGCAAATTGCTGGAATCGCAACGAACTAACTCTTGAGTTCATGTTCAGTGAAACCTTTAAGGTTCATTTTGTGTCTACGAATATTGAAGAATTTTAATATGCACAGGTATTCAGTTAGGATGAACTTGATCACAATAATTCCGATTTCTCGTGGAATAATTAATTTAAACAGATAGTTTGCGATTACTTGTTCAAATTCGTCGCAGTGGTATTGAATCAGATAAATCGGAATTTTATTGGGTTTGTTCAATTTTATTTATAGCTAAGATCATATATTGGGGGTAAGTTAATGACTATGGTCAAATTCAATCACAAGGGGTTTACGAAGTTTATATTACGAGTATTCTTGGCCAGTCTGATGGCTTGTTCGTTAGCAGTTGCCTCCGGCGGAGGTGGCTCGGGCGGAGGTGGAGGTGGAGATACCAATCAACAAGCACAGGTGAACTATGACAAGGGCAAGAAGCTGTTTTATGAGAGTGTCGTGTGTGAGTCCTGCCTTTATGCTGGTCTGGAACTGGAAACCGCAGCAGTCAGAGCTGTATGGAGTGACTTGAAGAAAGATTTGAAGAAAAACGGTTCCATCGGTCAGGAATTGACGTGGGGTCAACGGAAAGCGGTAAAACGATTTGTAAAGAAGCGGTTCAGTTTATAACGTTCCTGAAATGGTATTTAAAGTCATAGGAATTTTCTGATTCTGGTTAGTCCTATATTCAACCATCAAGTCAATACTCAATAGATATTTCAAATTTTCGTAGAATCCGGTGGATGTGTATGTCTACCGGATTCGTTTTTAGTAGAGGCTTACATAACAAGCCTATAAAATTACTCCACCTCGCTGATCGGTTGAGCCTATGTTTGAAGCGATTTCGCTTTCTGACTACACCATCTATGCTCTGATCGCTTTATTTGCGGGATTTGTACACGGAGCCATCGGGCTAGGGTTCCCGCTTCTCTCGACTGCCATTCTGTCGACTTTCATTGACCTCAGATTGGCAATTCTGATCACTTTACTCCCTACTGTAACGGTCAACATAATCAGCATCGCCAGAGGTGGCAACTGGAGTGCGAGCTTGGGCAAGTTCTGGCCGCTTGCCATCTGGTGTTTGATTGGTTCGATTTTGGGCGCTTATGTGATTGTCGCAAACGATCCAACACCCTACAAATTACTGCTCGCGCTTCTGATTTTCATGTATTTGGCGGTTGAACGTTCTAATCGTCAAATTCTCGGTTGTGTCAATAGATATCCGAAATCTTCGAAGATGGGATTTGGGCTGGTGGCTGGCTTTTCAGCGGGTTCAACCAATACGATGGTTCCAATTCTGGTAATTTACTCGTTGGAGGCTGGTTGGGCGAAAACGGTTATGGTTCAGGTATTTAATATGTGCTTCTTTGCGGGGAAAGCAGCGCAACTCACCGTGTTTTCAGTAGCTGGCACATTCAACCTGCAAGTAGCCCTTGCCACTTTGCCTCTCGCTGCAATTGGTGCTGCAGGATTGCTGCTTGGTCAACTCGTGCACCAGAGAATAAATCTTGTTCTTTTCCGTAAAATCATCAAATTCGTACTGCTGTTACTTGGCATTATTCTTGTTCAGCAAGTTGTCAGTAGTTTAGGAATCTTCGCGACTAGTTGAATTCAGATGCAATCCCGAAACAACAGGCGATTATCAGAAAGGCGTAAATTTCTGACAGCGGGTTTGGCAGCAGTGCTGCCAATTCCAGTCGTTGGTCAAATTGATAGCAATCCCGAAGTAGTCGTCATAGGTGCAGGAGCTGCAGGGCTCGCGGCCGCTCGCACTTTGATGTCTCTCGGCAGAACGGTCGTTCTTGTTGAAGCTTCCCATCGAATTGGCGGACGTGCCTATACCGATAGCACGACATTCGGTGTGCCCTTTGACACAGGTGCGCATTGGTTGCACTATGGAGCTAAAAACCCCTACTATCAATTTGCTAAAGCCAGAGGCTACAACATATATGCCGCGCCAGAAATTTACCGATTGTTCGCAGATAACCAAGAAGTTGATGAAAAAGAAATTGATACTCTTTGGAATACCTATGACAGTGTAGTTAATGCAATCAGCAAAGCAGGTAGGGCTGGTAAAGACATTTCTGCTGGAGAAGCGACGAAGGACATAACAAATCGATGGAGCAACACTGCGAAGTTCATCTTGGGCGCATGGGGTATGGGCAAGGATTTTAATGATTTTTCAACATTGGACTGGTGGAATTCACCGGACGAATCGGACTATTTCTGCAGTCAGGGATATGGAACACTGGTTGCGGACTATGGCAGAAATTTGCCGGTATCACTCGATTCAGCAGTGAAAAAGATTGATTGGAGTGGAAAGAATGTTGCTGTTGAAACCGCAAAAGGAAAATTGATTGCGAAAGCAGTAATCATTACCGTTTCAACGGGAGTGTTGGCATCAAATGGAATCCTATTCGAACCGAAGTTACCACTCACGAAGCGAGAGTCTTTTGATGCGATTTCCATGGGTGAATATGATCATATCGCTCTGCAATTTTCTGAGGATATATTCGGTATGGGTGCGGACGGTTATCTGCTGTATCAGATTGGTGATGACGGAAAAGGATTCGGCACATTAAGTAATGCATCTGGCAACGGCCTTGCGTACTGTGATGTTGGAGGCGAATGGGCTCGTCAATTAATGCAAGAATCTGAAACTTATCGAATCGACTATGCATTGAGTCAGTTACGCAATCTACTCGGCAGTGAAGTTGATCGAGCATTTATTAAGGGAGCGATAACTTCTTGGGGATTGAATCGTTGGACCCGTGGTTCGTACGCTTCTGCTAGTCCAGGTTCGTACAAAATGCGTCAAAAATTGCGTGAGCAAGTAGGCGACAGCGTCTATTTTGCTGGCGAGGCATGCCACCGTTCGTTATGGGCAACCGTAGGAGGCGCTCATCTGTCAGGTGTTGAAACAGCCCGGGAACTGTCAAGAAACCTCAGGTGATTTCTCCGACAAATATAACTGTGCTCTCTGTAAGTGCTGGTAATACAATCTTTGATTCCCGTACGGAAGCAAACGACAAGTCGGGCAGTCTGCTAATCAAATGAATTGAAAAGGCAGGGCACTACTGTGCGCCACCAAACAAATCGTTCCCGATGACATCCATCAAGTATGAGCGCAACTGTGCCCGTGGATTATTGACCTGCAGATTCAGATCGTTTTGATTACAGACGGCACTGGCGTGACAGGTCGCGAGTGAACGCCGGAAGCAATTCGCCCGTTACTTGACAAGGAAATCAGCGAATTCGGTAAAATGTCCCGAGTGCTTTCATTCGATAATATTTCGACGTCAACTTTGTAGTCGCAAACTTTTGCCGGAGCTACAAACGTCACTTACATGTTTTCTTACCGGGTTTATCGGGTGCCTAAGCCCATACTTGGGGTATGTTGATCGAAAAACAGCTAGTCTATCGAACCCACCCCTGTAATTTAGTTGAACTAATGCCGTAGCTGCTGGAACATCTAGTCAAAAAGTAGCCATTTATTGAATCAATTTATAAGGTTGCGTGAATTTGTTACGAACCAGAATCTTTCAGTTCAAGGATATTCTGCAACTGCCATGCTATTGATACATACAGCAGACCTTGACTACCCGATTTTGTCGAATGGATTTCATTGGGGTAGGACACAGCAGGGTGCAATGCTAAATTTGACAGTAAGTGCATGCGCGACCGATACGCACCTTGTACCCCACCGTCTGGCATTGGCTGCATCCGTGTTTGCCATAGAACCATAAAGCTGGATCAAGTGCGGCACACGAACCGCTGATCCTCTCAGGTCCTCCGATGTTAGTCGTTGCGACTGCACTGTGCCATACACTTTGGATCAGTTTTCTGTCTTTCTCAGGCGTAAGAGATTGCTTATTTGTGACACCCAGATAGGAGGTAGCCCGACAGACATGCGTATCAACCGCGACGGGAATTGATTCGATATGTCTTATCTTGGCTTGACCAGGCTCGGCAAGCATGCGTATCCACATCGTGCTGATTTTCGGACCACGGAGCAATGGAAAGCGGACTCTGCCAGTAGTACCGAGGGATGTTACATCATGCAGCAACTTCTTGGCATCTCCGATACCGCTCTCAATTGTCTGGTTTACCGGGAACTGAGGCTCAGTCAAAAGTGTGCAGGCAATGTCGCACCATGCGTCTGAATCTCTCGTATGACGCTGGCTGACTTTTTTCTCTTTCAGTTTCTCTGAAAGCATCTCGAACGAACCTTGACTCAATTTTATCGGGTCAAAAAGGTCCGGATGTTCTACAAAAAGTTCAACTCCGGCCCACCAAAGTTGCTTCGAGTCACGCGAATAGTCCATGGCCGCTATGAAAGTGATATAGAGACGGATCATTCGCTCGGACACGCCGCAATCGCGTAAATACCCGACGCATTCGACTTCTGGCATCGCGGACCAAGTATTGCTTGGCGGTGCGTTTTTTCTTGCAGACAGGTCAAGCCGCTCTTGATAGAAATCTTCAGTGATTAATTTAGCTATCAGGCCAGCATCAGACATAAATCTTCATTACCCTGTATTCCAGTAATTCCTGACACGATATTTTTACATTATCCAACCAACTTTGGGAAAGCGTCACTGTACCCGATGGTACAGCTGATGCTTAGGCGGTTAGAACAGCGCAGATATTTGCATTGAGATGAAGATTCTTCATTCACGTGCCGAATCATACCACACGGCGTCAGTTACGTCGGACCGAAACCGCTTTCACGCGTTCCGGCAATGAAGTTCCGGTTTACTGCGGACAGGCTATTGAATCTGACATTAGGGAATTACCAACACTTACAGAGTGCATAGCCACAAATTTACGATCGAAAAATTTTATTCAAAATTTACGCAACGAATTCTCGCTCGCGTAGCTCAGGTTGTTACAACAATTTGTCACATTCGTTTATCACAACGGGCAAACAATTTCCCCCAGTCTCTTGGTCAAACGTGAGTTCTCTGCGTAGTCGATCGGCAAGACTACCAGACTCGGACCTTGTTCGTTGAATGCAGCTTCTAGAGTTGATACCAGATCCCTCGAGTTTTCCACACGATGTCCTTGCCATCCAAATGACTCTGCCAGCATCAACCAGTCCGGATTTCCGAAACTTAAGTCAGTATGTTTGCCAAATTGGCTTGTCTGCTTCCAGGCAATCAATCCGTAGGCATTGTCTTCCCAAACCATCGCTACCATGTTTACATTCAGTCGATTGGCTGTTTCCATTTCCTGAACATTCATCAAGAATCCAGCATCTCCACAAATTGCCAGAATTCGTCGTTCCGGGTAAACGAGGCTTGCTGCAATCGCCCCCGGTAGCGCAAATCCCATTGAACAAAATCCGTTAGGAATAAGACACGTATTGGGTTCGTGGCAGTGATAGTGTCGAGCGATCCACATTTTGTGGGCCCCGACATCCGACAGCAGAATATCTTCGGCTCCCATAACCTGTCTAACATCCCATAACACCTTTTGCGGTTTTATTTTTCCTTCGGTGTCATCGTCTTTATATTCAGCAAAATCAGTGGCCATTTCCCTTCGAGTGCCGGCCTGTTGCGAGAGGTTGAATGAAAGATCGTCTGCGCTGTCGATGCGCGTGTTGAGCATCCACAAAGTATGAGCAAGATCTCCAATTACTTCAAGTTCGGGACTGTAGTGTGCGTCAATTTCAGCTGGCAGAAAATCAATATGCAGAATATTCTTGTCGTGGTTTGGATTCCACAATTGAGGATGGTATTCCACCATATCGTATCCAAGAGTGATGATGAGGTCAGCAGCATCCAAAGCGCAGGCAACTAGATCTTTAGCCCCTAAGCCGATGGTATAGAGACAGTAGTCGGCATCCATATCGACACACCCTTTTGCCATGAATGTACTGATAACACCAATGCCTGTTTTTTCGCACAATACTCGCAATTGCTGGGAGGCTCGCCTTCGGATACAGCCATTGCCGGCAAGAATGATTGGTCTGGATGCGTTGCGAATTCGCTCAAAGGCTTGATCTACAATCTTGTCGTCCGGTACTGCTCGTCTCAGTTTTTTGGGTGTTAGGGGCTGGGAAGTTGCCTCCATGTGTGCGATATCCTCCGGCAGTTCAACAAGCGTTGCACCTGGTTTCTCTACCTTTGCTGTTCGTATGGCCTTGCGAATCACCTCTGGGATATTGTTTGGGTGATGGATTTGTTGCGCCCATTTTGTCACTGGCTTGTACATGGCAACGACATCCATGATCTGGTGGGATTCTTTGTGCAGTCGGGTTGAAGCTCCTTGACCAGTGAGTACCAGCATCGGTGCTCGGTCCATGTTACCGTCAGCAACGCCGGTGATCAGGTTGGTTGCCCCGGGTCCCAGCGTGCCGAGACAGCCTGCGACATGTCCAGTCAATCGTCCATAGACCTCTGCCATGAAAGCTGCCCCCTGTTCGTGTCGGCAGAGAATGAAGCGAATCTTTTCTGATGCTTCCAGAGAGATCATGAAATGTGCGTTTTCCTCTCCGGGAACCCCGAAAATGTATTCGATTCCTTCTTTTTCAAGACATTGGACAAACAGGTCTGAAGCTTTCATGTGTTCGCTCTCCTACGATGATGTGCGATCAATCGTTTGATTGTAGTTAAATTGCTATCCGTGTTTTCTCGATATCTTAATCGTGATGAAATTAAATTGGGATTATGAATTTTTCAGAAAGAAATATGGAGATACAACCATTGTCATGCTTTAGACGGTGCATCGGCCAAATTGTTCGATTTAAGTGTCATTGCCTGCAAGTAAAATTGCTCGCATAGACGACAATTAGCTACGTGCAGTCTTTCCAGCGCTTGAGTAGTCAGCTTAGGAATTGTTCGCAGTTATAATCTGAATGGTATTTGTAAAAATGTCGGTCGACAGGGTATTCCAGTCACTACAATGCTGGGTGGTACCTTGTTTAACTCGGATGATTATCGGTTTGAACAGATGTTCGACATTCAAATTAAGGGAATTATATACAATAGTCACATTTTACTTGACATTTGCTTTTGAATGATTTATACTATAGTCACAATTTAAACAGATTCAGATGGCAGAACAATGACTCATAAAGCACCCGGAAAATCCTACCGAAAAGGATTAACTCTTATTGAGCTTACCAAGAAGTTTTCAAGCGATGAAGTAGCGGGTAAATGGTTCGCCGAGCATCGCTGGCCTGAAGGTCCATACTGCCCTTATTGCGGGTCATTCAATGTTCAATCGAACATCAAGCATAAAACCATGACGCATCGTTGCAGAGAATGTGAGGACAGAAAAATGTTCTCTTTGAAAACTGGAACAATCATGCAGGGTTCAAATCTTGGTTATCAAGTATGGGCGATTGCCATATATCTTTTGACGACCAATTTGAAAGGTGTATCCAGTATGAAGTTGCACAGAGATTTAGGCATTACTCAAAAGTCGGCATGGCATCTTGCGCATCGTTTAAGACAGTCATTCAAAGTTGAAGATTGCCGTTTTTCCGGCACAGTCGAAGTTGATGAAACTTATGTAGGTGGATTGGAAAAGAACAAGCACGAAAACAAGAAATTGAAACAAGGCAGGGGCGGAACTGGCAAGACAATTGTTATTGGCATTAAGGAACGAGAATCAAAGAAAGTCAAAGCAGAAGTGATTCGTAACACGAAACGCCCAACACTTCACGGATTTATTGATGAAAACATTGAAACTGGTTCAGCAGTCTATACGGATGATTTCAGAAGTTACGAAAAACTTTACGGTTACGAGCATCAATCAGTCAAGCACAGTGTAGGCGAGTATGTTAACGATCAGATACACATTAACGGTATGGAATCGTTTTGGTCTATGCTGAAACGAGCGCACAAGGGCACTTACCACAAAATGTCAAAAAAGCACTTAAACCGATATGTGCAGGAATTTGCTGGACGTCACAATGTTCGTGAACAGGACACAATAGTCCAAATGGAAATGCTGTCCAGAGGCATGACAAATAAGCAATTGCCATACAAGGAACTTATTTCAAATTGATCACCTTTGTTTCTAGCTTCTTTAAGATTCATCTTTTTTGAACATATCCTCCTGTTGCGTTAACTTAGCTGCATGGAATTCAAGTACTTCTTCAATCTTATACCGGTTTTTAAATTTTCCAGATGGAGTTTTTATTTGTGTAATCCCCAGCCTCACTTTGTATGTGTCATTAACTAATGCACCGCCTCTTTCAATCGTATTTTTTGCAATATCAGTTTCACTAATGTCTATCGATTCATGCTTTTCCCCAAATTCAAATTTCCAGTATTGGGCTTTTTCCTCATAAACTGGAGCATATACCCTAATCCATGCAGTTATTATTTGGCGCTCCTCATATTCTGTCAAACCTAATCGTGTACTAAAATCTGCATCCAATATCTCTTTAGCCTCATCTTTTGTAATTTCTTCCTTTTGCCCATCAATTGTTTCGAATCCCAGAGTTTCATATCCTTCCTTTGCTAAAGGTTTCAATGTTTTCTGTACACTATTAAGTACAGCAGGATCTTCGATTAGTTCATTTGTTTGAGGGCGTATGTAAACAGAATTATTGTTTCCTTCAATTTTGATTTGAACTACATTCTTCCCATCTTGAACTTGTAATTCTTTGCTTGCAATTTTTTGATTGCCAAGAAATTTTAAAAATCCATATACACCTAATATCCCTATACTTGGGGATGCAAGTAAGCCTAACCATTCATATAATTCTTTGGCGGTTGCAACATCCTCATTACCCATAATTGACCTAGCTTGGTCAAGTAACGTTTGAACTAGTTCAAGATTTAGCTCAAAACAGTTTTGATCGAGATCGGCATTAACTAGTACTTTTACAGATACACGGTCGCCATTAAATCTTCGGTTGGCTAATTTGCACAACTCTCCAATAGCCAATAGCGCTGGTGCTAAATCATCAATATCTATGGATTTTTCGGCTAGTGCAGGGCCATCATACCGAATACGGACTTTTTCTCTGGACATTACTCAATTATTCCACATAACATTACCGTATACTTACGAAATGAACGCATACCGATATTGGTCAGAAATATACCATATTCATTCCAATTCATATGCACCAGTTGCTCCTTTAATGCAGTTATAGAGCGCAAAACCGTAGATTTTCTTTCTGGTTTTCAAGTCTGTTACTGACATGTCTGATTTACGGATAAACTCATAAACCGTCTTGTAAATTATCTCTGATGTTTTGGTCATTGATTTTATGAGCGTTACGGCTTCGTCAATATCCATCATATAGTCGAGGTCTTGATAAATGGCACTCGCACGTGCGCATGGATCAACAATATAGCGATCCATTTCATCTGTGTATTCGTCTGCAGTCGCCGTGCTGGCAATCATGCTGAAAACGATTAGAATTGAAAGGCGTAAGTATTTCACGGATATCTCTCCAAGTTGTTGCGACACGGCAAAAGGATGTCCGGCCGTTGCAAACATCCTAGAATAAGAAATCCTTGCCTATTCCCCTGAATCGGATATTGTATTTGGTAAGTAACCCGACCTACGGGACTTTTAGAATGTTTGCAATAAGAATTCTAGTATATTTGTATAATGTGCAACAACAATAACAGCAACAACTAAAAATAGGAGGAGATTAGAATGAAAAACTCAAATGCCCCGGTTGTGGAAGTGAAAGCGAAATCTTACCAACCGTCGAGACCTGAACTGAGAGAAAAAATACACATTCCTACTACACCCGAGCAACTAGCAAAAGCAGTGGTTCAACCTGTTGCTGTCAAAGCGCAGAAATGAATTTCATTATGTTACAATCCGTAACATAATCCGTTTAATGTTGGTCTGTTCCCGTCCGTCGGTGTGGAGGAATTGGTAGGCTTGGTGGGATTCGAACCCACAACCCAGTTGGTTTAGCAACTAAGTGGGAGAATGACACTCTCCTGCGTATTCCGTTCCGCCACAAGCCCAATATTATCGAAGGGGAGTGAATAACTCCCCTTCACTTTTTGAATTATAGGCGGAAACAGTCAGCGATTGTGACTATTGTATATAATTCCCCAAATTAAAGTGTCACAATTCATTCTGATCGTGACCCCGAGGTATCTGGAAGAATTGCTTGAAAGGCTCGGCGGCCGTCTATTGAATCTTGAATCTTCGGATGGAGAGGCCTTGCATTCAGCATGAGAATTTTTTGGGACAACCTCAGGCAATCAGAATATATTACAAAGTTGCACACAAATTTCCTTGGGCACTGTATAGCAGGCTTGAGAGTATTGATATAGAGCAAAATGAAGGTATTTAGTAAATTAGAGTTGTGTTCATCTTAATCTGGAGTTCAACATAATGGAAAACAAACCTAAACTTTCAGAAGATCAGATTCAGCACTTCGCCGAATTTGGATATTTAATATGTCAATCGGGCATTAATGACAGTTTACTGAAACGACTTGACGATCAAGTGGATAACTGGATTGAACAGAGTCGACAGCACGAGTCGAATTTCGGCACGACTGTAGATGGCAAGGCAAGATTCGATCTGGAAGTCGGACACACGCGGGAAACCCCTAAATTGCGTCGTGTAGCAAACCCTGTCGATGTTTCTGAAAACTTTCAGGAAGTGCTCTGGGACAGTCCGATGGTTGATATGGTCGCACAACTGATCGGTCCAAGCATCAGATTTCATCACTGTAAACTGAATGTTAAACTGCCAGCCATGGAAACGGTAGTCTACTATCATCAGGATCATTCTTACGATCCGCACACCAATGATGACATGCTTGCGATTTTGCTGATGCTGGACGACGCCACAGAAAAAAATGGTTGTCTACGCGTAGTTCCCGGTTCTCACAAAAAACGCTATTCCCATTTTCAAAAGGGTGAGTACGTCGGTGCTATTGATTCTTCATTCAACGAAGAATTTAATCGATTGGCAGTTCCGATTGTTGCATCTCGGGGAGATGTTTGCTTCATGCACACTTGGACAGTACATGGTTCACGAACAAATCTTTCCAACAATGCGCGTCGTCTGCTGATCTGTGACTACACTTCAGCGGATGCTTTTCCACTGCTCTCACCCGCTTTGCCATCAAAGTACACGGGCAAAATTGTGAGAGGAGAACCAAGCCATGTTGCGCGTCTTCGAAGTGATGAAATTGAAATGCGAACGCCATACTCCCACGACTCTTTCTTTGGAGTTCAGGGCCAGCCTTCTGCCACATAAAAGTGTGCAGCGATGACATTTTCCATTGCGGCTCTTGATCCAGTCAGCGGCAGAGTAGGGGTAGCAATTACGACTTCCAGCATTGCAGTAGGAAGCCGCTGCCCTTGGGTTCGTGCCAGAGTTGGTACAGTTGCTACGCAAAATATTACCGACCCGTCCCTCGGTCCTGCAATTTTAGATAAGATTCAATCAGGAGATGGCGCTAGAGACGCTCTCGATAAAGTTGTGCAATCACGATCAAATTTGGATTACCGTCAGTTAACAGTGGTTGATAGCAATGGTCAATCCGCCCATTACACAGGGAAACACACGCTAGGCACGAATGCGGTATTCACTGGAAATGGATGTGTGGCGGCTGGAAATCTGCTGGCGAATGAATCCATTCCAAAAGCGATGATTGAAACATTTAGCAACCGCGACACAAACTTGCATCTGGCTGAATCACTGTTGCTCGGGCTGAAGGCAGGACTTGACGCCGGTGGCGAGGAGGGAACCTTGCACTCCGCGGCTATTCTGGTTGCCAGCGAATATTCATGGCCGGAAGTTGACCTTAGAGTCGACTGGGATGATGCCGATCCAATCGGACGATTGCTTTATCTTTGGGCAGCTTATAAACCTCAGTACCGTGACTACATCATGCGAGCGATTTCACCGGATGAAGCGCCATCATACGGTGTACCGGGTGATCCTTGAATGGAGAGGGAAACTCTGAATTCCTGCTGAACACTGGAATCTCTACAGTCAATTCTTAGTGCGGAATTTATAAACAAATAAATTTTGGTGCTCGCTTCCATTAGCTAGATTTAGGCGACTAAGAATTTGTTCACTACGGGTCGTCGTTATGGAAGCAATCAAAATTCGGTTGATATACAACATCCTGAGGTTCCTACTTCCTAACAGACGCATCGTAAAATTGTCGAGCAATTAGTAAATATTTATTCAATAGTTGTTCGGCACGAAAACTCGTCAAATTTTTATTGTAAGAGTTAAAATAACAAAAACCAAGAGCAGTTCAATCCTATTCTCTTTGCTATTTCACATTTGTTATCAAGCCTCTCACGTACTACTTACAACAATTTCTCGTGAGAGCCTCAAATAGAGGGAAAGAACAGACAAAATAGAGGGGAGTCTTCTTCTTACTTTAAGTTTGTCCTGTTAGATATTGGTTATATTGAATTATTTTGTTTATAGTTCCATCTTGTTTTGTTGAGAAATTATGTATTTACCAATTGATATTAATCTGGCAAGTATCGTAACAATCGTTGTTATTGTGATTGCCCTAGTCACTGTATTTAAGGGAATTCGTGTGGTTTCCCAGTCGGAAGTACATCTAGTGGAAAGGTTTGGTAAATACAAACGTACTTTGAATGCCGGTCTGAATCTGATCATCCCTTATGTCGACAAGATTAAACACAGAGTCAGTATTCTTGAACGGCAATTGTCTGAATTCAGTATTTCCGTAATTACCAAAGACAATGTTGAAGTGATTCTGGAAACAACAGTATTTTTTCGAGTTACCGACGCTGCGAGTTCCGAATACAGAATCAGGGACGAGGAACTTGCAATTGAAACCGCTGCGACATCGATCGTGCGGTCTGCTGCAGGCAAGCTGGATCTGGATAATCTTCAATCCAGTCGCGAATCAATGAACCTAGAAATTGCCAACAATCTTCGAGAAGCAGCGGAAGTATGGGGAATTGAAATTACACGGACAGAAATTACTGACGTCAAGGTAGATGAACAAACGAAGGCAGCACAACGAAAGCAGTTGAATGCCGAAAGAGAGCGACGTGCGGCAGTCGCTGAAGCCGAGGGCAGAAAGCGTTCTGTCGAGTTGGATGCGGATGCGCAGTTATATCAGGCAAAGAAGGAAGCCGAAGCAGTGAAAGTCCAAGCAGATGCAGATGCTTATTCGATTAGAGTCAAGGCAGAAGCAAATGCTGAACAGACTCGCCTGATCGCCGCAGCGATTGCCGAAAACGGCCAACCGGCTATTGATTTTGAGATTCTAAAGCAACAGGTGCAGGCAATGGGCGAACTGGCTTCTTCTTCAAATACAAAAACAGTTATTGTGCCTTCTGACGTGACGAAGGCATTAGGGTCTCTTGAAGTCGTGATTGATAGATTGGGTGATAAATAATTTCAGTGAGATGTGGGATTTGAACTACTTTGTATTCTTGACTGAGATTTGGGTAATTCTCGCAATTGCGCTAATTCTTGCTGATCTGTTTTTCGGAATGAACTACATACTATTGCCGGTAGGAATTGCGTGCCTGGCTGTTGCAGGACTGGTGTTCCTCAAGAATCACGACATCCTGCCACAGTTCGTTGCTTTAGATCACTGGCGACACGTTGGATACTGGTTTGCAGGACTATCGATCATTGCAGTCGTAGGGCTGCAGATTTACGCCCGATCAAGCACCAAAGATAACGAAGATATCAATCAGTACTAGAAGGTCGCGTCTGACGGTCGCTGTTCCACTAATCCGATCCGTTTGTCGTCACCGCGCGTGAGCCAAGATTACCGCTAGTTTGACCGAATTGCTTCAAGACACTCTTCGTGAAGCTTCAAGTTTGCCGTTGCCAGAACCTGACGACTGGAATTCAGAGTAAGCGGGTTTCCAGACCAATCGCTGATGACTCCATCTGCACCTTCAACAACTGGCACAAGAGCCATAATGTCGTACGGTTTCATATCCGCTTCCATCACTATATCAGTGTATCCGGAAGCCAATAACCCATAAGCATAACAATCTGTTCCAAATCGACGATATTTTGCAAGACTTGATACGTGATTGAATGTCGCTCGTTCGTGATCTTCGAACATGTCGATTGAAGTAGCAAATACTATAGAGTCCTTTAAAGCTTGGTTCTGTTTGGCAGAGCACACTTGTCCCTGCCAGGTGGTAGGGAATCCGTAGGCTCCACACCAGCGTTCGCCCATGGCCGGAGAATCTATGATTCCCACAATTGGCCTCGAATTGAAAGTCAACGCAATCAATATACCGAATGTCGGCAATCCATAGACGAACGGCTGTGTTCCGTCAATAGGATCAATGCACCACTTCAGTAATTCATCGGTACTGGTATCACCATACTCTTCGCCGAAAAAACCGTGCTCAGGGTATCGTTCCTTGATCATTTGAATCGTGAATTCTTCGATACGCAGGTCTGCTTCCGTCACAAATGTACTGTCCGATTTTGTCCACTGTTTCTTGGGCTTCTTATAATACTGAAGCGCAATTTCTCTTGCGCCATCGGCCATGTCATTGGCAAAATTAAGAAGCTCCGTAATTTCCTGCTGTTCCGGCTTGGTTTCTTGCGTCATCAAATATCCTGCCAGGTCGTAAGTCAATATAATCAACAACCTGTTGTTATCCTTAAAAATGCGAATTGTACGCTGTATTGGTAACCATCTGCTGATTCTCGCTGCAGCTAATGGCTGACGGGAATATCCAACTGCACATCAACTCGATCTTGTGCGAGAAATTCGGGGTTATTTCAGCCAGGCATGGACTGGACACTGAGAAATTTCACACGGCTAGTTTGAAAGGGGTGTCGGGTATGAAACAGCACCGAGACCTCAAGATTCCTTAAAAATCCGCATTGTACACATTACATCGAATCCGAGAGGAGTTTGATGTTGTCGATGTGAAACTCTCTAAGCTTGTACGTTATCGGAAAGTGTGCGGTAAGCAGAAAATGCCCGCGCTGGAGTGGCACGGATTTACTCCACTGAAGGCGCTCCCGTCAGCAACCGACTACCGAATATTAGGCAACGTTGTGGCTCGGAACAGTCCGGGACACCTTGCTCCGCCAACCGGACCACAAGTACGGGTTCAATTCAAATCCAGCGCTTTCTTCCGTTCATTGGCCCAAGTCCGTATGATCTGGTCAACCGCAAGGCCCATGAAGGCTACACACAGCCCCAAGGTAAGCCCGATACCGGTACCTCGGGGGTCTGAAATGGCTTTCAAAATTAATTGCCCCAGATCTGTGGTGCCGATAAATGCCCCGATGATTACCATGAACAGCGCAAAGATAACGGTTTGATTCACACCTAGCATAATATGAGGAAATGCCATGGGTAGTTCAATCGAGATCCATCTTTGCAAGCGCGATACACCAAGCATTGATCCGGCGTCATGCAGAACCGGTGGAACGCTACGCAGTCCTTCAACCGTATATCGAGTCGCCGGAACGGTTGCATATACAATAGAGGCGATGATCACGGAGGTATCGGTGATGCCGAACAGCATGATAACCGGAATCAGGTAGATAAACGAGGGGAACGTCTGAAGAAAGTCACATATCAGTATAATCACCTTGCTGGCGACGGAACTCTGGGCACACAGAGAACCTATCGTGATGCCAAGGATGGCTGAGACAATCACTGCAAATGATGCTATGTAGGCAGTGATCAAGGCCCTGTCCCAATATTCCGACAACGCGATGAAGAGCAAAAATCCGCCAATGATCAACGCCGACCTGACACCCGCTAGAATGTAACCGACACCCATCATCAGCAGAAAAGTGGCGGCGACAGGCATAGCTAGATACAAGCTTTTCATCGGCTCCAGGATGCTCGTGATCAGGAACACATTGAAGCTCTTTAATGTGTAGAAGAACGTGTCCCAAATCCAATCAACTGTGTCCTGCCAGAATGGAGCAGTAGTGATGCCCTTGTTGTGCGGGACGATATACAGATAGTTGAAGCCATCCCTGAATAGGAAGCTGCCAATGTACGCCAGAACCACACCGATAAGAAAGACAATTAGGGCCACTAATGCATACTTGTTTCGTTGAAAGAATGTCAGGTCGGCAAAATAATCCGTTTGTTTGTTTGCCCAGGCCAAGGACATTTTGTCTAGCAGGACGGCAATCAGCACGATACACAAGCCGATTTCTATTCCGATGCCGACCCTTAGGGAATTCAGCGCGATCATCAGGTTGGAGCCTAACCCCTGAGCACCGATAAACGACGCAATCACGGTCATCGCCAAACACTGCATCACCACCTGGTTGACGCCGATGAGGATGTCACGTCTTGCTGTGGGAATTAGTACCCGGAACATCAGTTGCAACCCGTTGCACCCACTCATCATGCCTGAATCAACCACATCCGCGGGAACTTTCTTCAATCCCAACAGCGTCAACCGGACCATCGGCGGTGTGGCGAAAACGATGGTGGCAATTGCCGCTGCGTGATCTCCAACACCAAAAAGCACGATCACCGGCACCAAGTAGGAATAGTGCGGCATGGTCTGGGCGACGTTTAGTAACGGATTCAAGGTCGTCTCGACGATCTTGCTCTTGTAGGCAAAAATACCCAGCACAAGACCTAAGACAACGGAAACCGGTGCAGCAATCAATACAAACGATACTGTCTCCATCGATGGCTTCCACTGTCCAAAAATCGCAATAAATGTCGTGCAAACTGCAGCCAATATTGCCAACCTCCTTCCCTGCAGCTTATAGCCGAGAATAATCGCCCAGCCCATTATAACTGTCCAGGGGAGCGCAGGCCAACGCGCCCAAGGGTACTCTGAGACAAAATCCCAACTGGTAAAGGCTACAACTGTCTTGTTGCCGCCCAGAAAGATTTCCCGAACAAAATTGATGACGAAAAGAAAAAGACCGGAAATGAACCTGGTCACCTCTCTGAACAGGGGCTTTTCTTCATAATCTTCAATGAGCGAATCGTATACCTGGATCGGCATCCACTCGAACATCAAATACCTGACCGAATCATTGATGATGAAAGGCAGTTTCGCCAGCAACGGTGGCAGGCGCCACAGATAGTTTGACTCTGACGGGCTGATGGAAAGGCATAGCAAGAAAAACACCGCCAAAAGGACAGCAAACTGAACGACTTTCGGGTGCTTTGTCAGGAACGTCATTATGTAGCGTTCAATTTTGTGTGGTTTTTCCGGATCTTCCTCCGAACAACACCTTGATCACGTGAGACGAATGCAGAGTTCCCACCACTTTATCATTTGAATCGACGACCGCCACCGGCATCTGCTGCTCGAGTATGTTTTCCGCGATGGATTCGACAATTGCACTCATTGGAACTCTTAGATTACCGAGCGCTTCCGAGGTATCCACCGGGCTCATCAGGGATTCCACCCGGAGCACCTTTTCTCGTGGAACATCTTCGGTAAATTTGCGCACGTATTCGGTCGCCGGGTTCAACACGATATTAGCCGGGGTATCCAGCTGTTCAACCACGCCGTCCTTCATGATGGCTATCCGGTCAGCGAGGCGCAGCGCCTCGTCAAAATCGTGTGTGACAAACAGGATTGTCTTGCCTAAAACGCCCTGCAAACGCAGGAATTCATCCTGCATTTCCTTACGGATCAAAGGGTCCAGTGCGGAGAATGGCTCGTCCAGAAACCAGATGTCAGGCTCTACAGCCAAGGATCGTGCAATACCCACTCTTTGTTGCTGACCTCCGGATAATTCCCTGGGGAAATAATTCTCACGCCCCTCAAGGCCAACTAATTGAACCATTTCCATTGCTCTTTTGACACTATCACGGGTAGTGCTGCCCTTCACCTGTAACGGGAATGCGATATTTTCCAGGACGGTCTTGTGAGGTAGCAATCCGAAATTCTGGAAGACCATACCCATCTTGTTACGTCGCAGTTCAATGAGCTGCTTGTGATTCAGATTCAGCAGGTTTTGACCGTCAATGAAGATATTGCCGGCGGTGGTGTCGGTCAATCTCGATATGCAGCGAAGCAGGGTTGACTTTCCAGAGCCGGACAACCCCATGATCACCAATATTTCTCCCTTGTTTACTTCAAACGAGACATTATTGACGGCGACGACTAAACCAACTTCAAGAAATTTTTTACTGTCTATTACGCCTTTTGATTCCTGAAGCATTTTATTGGCGTTATTACCAAAGATCTTGTAGACAGATTCGCACTTGATAACGGCTTGTTCTTTCTTGGCAGGAGTTTCTTGAGAAGACATAGTCTATTTAGTCATTTTCCTGTAGTTAAGGGTACACCGATTTGATTCCGCGTTCCGACAAATGCGCACGCAGCGCATTGCGCTGTTGTACCGTTTGCTGACGTAGACTATACAGCATTAGATTCTGCTGTTCCACAGTCTTCACCGCAACTGCACGGATTCCCGGACGATCGTCCGCTTTGGCAATTGAATCATTTATGTCATTCTTATACAACATATACAAATACAGGCAATAGCAATCTAGCGAGCAGTGTTGCGGAGGTAATGGTTACGCATCCGTTTCATCCGCTTCGAGGGCAGTGCTTTGCGTTTCACTCCCGACTGACGAACCAGAACGTTCCGATGGTTCGTTATGTAGCGGACAGTCAGACCTTGACCAGTATTCCGATTTCATGGACGAACCTACGCGTGGTGGACGATTTCGAGCGCATTTCGTCGGGGCGCAGTTATTTTCGTGCGGATGATCTTTTGGAGCTTTGCGAGCTGGTGGATTCGCGGTCTGATTCGGGTCGGAGGCGTGATCAGAAATGAGGGCGCATAAAGATCATAATATATTACGCTATTGGAAGTCGATACTGATGAATAATGAGACAACAATCCCTTTATATCGGCGGTATATTGAGAATTCATGCCAATTCAACCTTGAAATGAATATAATATATGCGTATTATTGTATGAATACTTTTTACTGTCAGGAACCGACTATGAAACCGAACCGCGACAACACCGAAAAACATAAACGCCTGCAGCAGGCCGGAACGCTGAATACAACGCCTGAAAAGATCCTCGACCCAATGTTCAGCGTTGCCGGTGATTTCTTCGATGCACATGATCTGCTTCAGGTACGCTATGAAATGATTCGGCTGGTGCGCATCGATGATTCGGCTGGTGCGCATCGAACACGCCACCCTGGCCGATGCCGCCAAACGCTTCGGCGTGTCGCGTCCCACCTGCTTCCGGATGAGCAAAGCGTTCGACAGAAATGGGCTACAGGGACTGATCCCGGCACCGAGAGGACCCAGAGGCCCGCACAAGATCACACCGCAGATGCTGGATTTCGTGGTTGAATACAAATCCCGACACGGACGCGTGGGGGCGCGCCGGCTGGTACCGCTGATCGAGGAGCGCTTCGGCATCACAGTACATCCGCGCGGTCTTGAGAAAGCGCTTGCGCGGGGCAAAAAAAAACTCGAAGACAAGCCATGATTCCCGATGACGCCTGTCACAGTTATGAACGCTGGCGTCGGCAGTGGTTGTGCGGCGACAACTCCAATGCCATCGAAGCGGTTCAGTTCCATGGCCTGTTCGGCGCTGTGCTTGCGATCTCGAACGCAGCGGGCAGAACTCGTCCATCGGCGCCAGCGGATTCAACGCCGGTTGAAGAATCGCTGGTGTATTCGGATGCAGTTCTTGCTGAGGCTGCCAGCCAGGTTCGACGCCTGCTGAAAACCTCGTGTGAGTCAGGTGTGAATCATTTACCAACCGCGCGAACCGCACAGAGGCATCATCATGTCTGAAATGGCAACCCGAAAGATCAAGCCGCATCACTTGGAGCGGGAGGCATGCCTGTATGTGCGACAGTCCTCCCTTCGTCAAGTTGCGCACAACACCGAAAGCGCCCGGCGCCAGTATGGACTGAGCCGCAGCGCGATGGCGCTCGGCTGGCCGGCAGAGCGCATCCGGGTGATTGACGATGACCAAGGCAAGTCAGGGTCGTACAGCGAGAACCGCAGCGGATTCCGCGATCTGATGGCGCGCATTGGCGCCGCGGAGGTCGGCATTGTGCTGGTTCTTGAAGTCTCGCGTTTGGCGCGGGACAACGCCGACTGGCATCAGTTGCTGCGGCTCGCCAGCATCACAGATACGCTGATTCTGGACCAGGCAGATGTCTACGATCCCAACGATGGCAATGACCGGCTGCTACTGGGCTTCAAGGGCACCATGAGCGAATTCGAGTTGCAGGGGATTCGGGCACGCATGATTGGCGGCCAGCGCAGTGCCGCACGACGCGGCGCCCTGAAACTGAGTTTGCCCATCGGGCTGGCCTATAACGACCACGATGAAGTGGTGTTCGATTCGGACCAATCTGTTGTGGATGCCATTGGCCTGGTGTTCGAGACTTTCCGCAGGAAAGGTTCCGCCATGGCAGTCGTGAAGTGGCTGCATCAGGAGAACATTCCCCTGCCTTCGCGTCCGAGCTGCGGTCCGTGCCGAGGCCAGGTGCGCTGGAATCTTCCGAGTGGCAGGCAAGTTGTGTACATCCTGAAAAATCCACGCTACGCGGGTACTTACGTATACGGAAAGACCACCAGCGAGCGTCGCATCGATGGGACTGCAAGGCGGTGTTTGGTACCGATGGAGCAGTGGCAGGTGTGTATTCCGGAGGCTCACGCAGGCTTCATCGACTGGCATGAATATTGTCGCAATCAGGAAACCATGGCGAGCAATGCCAAGGCCTACGCAGCGTGGGACCGGCGCATCGCAGCTCCGCGAGAAGGAGCAGCAATGTTACAGTCACGAGTGATCTGTGGTCGTTGTGGCAACCGCATGAGTCCGTTCTACAACCGGGCTCGACCATCGCGCGGCGAGCGCTCGCATGCTTACTACCGGTGCCGCAAACAGCATGATCGCTACGGAAAGAATATCTGCCAGAGCATTCGTGCAGAAGCAGTCGACTGTGAAATATCGCGCTTTGTGATTGCTTCAATGAACCGAGAAAATATCAACCTAGCCTTGTCGGTTCAAGACCAGATTCGCACTGAGTTCGCGGCCGCGGATGCCCAACGTGCAAATCGCATCGAGGCGCTTCGTTATGAAGTGGATTTGGCGCAACGCAGGTTCTTCGAAGTGGATCCGGCCAACCGTCTGGTGGCGGCAACGCTGGAAGCCGACTGGAACGAGCGTCTGGTGAACCTCGAACAGGCATGCCGAGAACGCGAAGCACACACCACGGCACGAGATGCGGAAATCTCCGATCAGCAGGTGCTGCGCATCCAGCAACTGACGCAGGATTTTGAGCGGGTATGGAACGCTTCCGATACCAAAAATACGGATCGAAAGCGCCTGCTCGGACTGCTGATCGAAGACGTGACGCTGACCCGCGACGGCTATGAGGTCTTGATTGAACTGTGCATGCGCGGCGGCAAAACCCTGACGCTCAATCCCGTCTCCCTGCCGAAACCGATCGCAATGCTGAAGAAAACACCTCCCGAAACCCTGGCGGCGCTCGATCAGCTGCTTGACACCCATACCGCTAAAGGCGCCGCACGAGAGCTCAACCGAACAGGGCACAGAAACTGGAAAGGCGAGCTCTACAACACCACGCGTGTACAGAGCATCCGCCGAACTTACGGACTACGCAGTCACGTTGAACGGATGCAGGAGCGGCTTCGCGAACAAGGATATGTAACAGCTGCGGAAATGGCACAACAGTTTGGTGTCAGTGTCTGTACCATCCGCGGACGGGCTAGAAAAAACTGCCGCTTAGAACGGAAAGTTTTCTTGACTGAAGGCCGGGAACATTGTATGTACAGAATTCACTGCGACAGTGAACCGATACATTCCAACTGCAACAGTGTAAAAAGGTGCAACGCAGACACGGAAAAAAACGCCCACGCACCACAGACAGGACAAGGTGTATTATGAAACAAACGACTTACTTCCCTGTACGTACGGCGACACTTTGTTCGCCAGCACTAATTTCACCTCATGATTACAATTCTGCTACTGGCGTCCCAAGTAGTGCGAGCCCGCACATGCTTCCATCACCGCCTTGGCGGTGTTGAACGATTATTTTTACTTTACCGACTGGGAACACCGGCTGAACAGCATACTTCACCCACGGCCACCTCCGTAAAATTCTGCACAGCCAGCGCACTACTTTTTCCGAATCGGTTTTTCAACCAACGCCAAAAGGCGTTCAATATGTATTCAGGTCCATATTAGAATTACTGTTGAATCGAGGCAATTTAGGGTAATTCACAGCAAGATCTCGTAAGCTTACCTTACGATAGAGCCACCATATCAGTTTGTTGCCCCAAGCACCGATACGGTCCAGGGCTTCCAGACATCTTCATTGTCCGCCAGCCATGTCACGGCAGCGTCGGCATGTGTCATGCCATCAACATCGACTAGCGCAGCCATCGAACCAATCTGCGGAGTGGTAAACGACAACTTTGTAAATGCCGTGTAGGCCTGGGGATGTGATTTCGGAAGTCTGTAGTTGGCGCCTTTTTTCAGCCAACCTACCGGAGACCCGCAACCCGTTGTAGCCATGTCGCCACCATCGGCGATTCTGCATCCGTCATAGTACGGCGGGAATTCAATAAAGGTGAATCCCGATGCATCTGTAAAATTGGGGGTCCAGTTAAAAATAATGGTTCCGCGGCCCTCTTTCTCTGCCGCCTTGAGTTCTGTCCAGAGCGAATCAGCAGCACCGGCGAACTTCACCACCCATTTGTCATCGAGGCCTAATCCCTTGACACGGTTCGGCATGACGTCGCCATGCCAGCTTTGTGGACCTTCCAACCAGCGACCTTTGCCACCGGAATCCGGAGTCGCGAAATTCGCTTGGCAGTCTTTCAAAGCTTCCCAGTTCGGCAAACCGGGGCAAAGATTCTTTTCGATTACCCAGTTGGGCACACCCATTTCCTCCAACGTCGCAGCTGCGTGGGTACCCGCATCAATCAGACCGCCTTGCTCCATGGCAGCGTAATAGGCGTTCTGCATAGTGGATTGCCAAACTTCATGCACGATCGAGATATCGCCATTACGGACAGCCTCGAAACTCGCCTGGTTATCCACGGGGACATATTCCACGGTGTCGCCCATGCTTTCAAAAATGCCTCCAATCACGTGTGCCATCACGACCTGACTCGACCAGTTCTTAATCGGAATCTTGATTGGTTCACTACTGTCTGCCGCCAAGGACGGGCCCGAGACTAGTGCAAGAAACAGAGCTGGCAGTAATGCCTTCAGTAACTTTTCCTTCAATGATTTCATTTTATGTCTCTCCTTAAATCTTCAAAGATGATGTATGTGTAAATTGAAGTTGGGATTATAACAAGAACACATTCATTTAATCGATCTGTGATCACAATGCTGCAATTGAAAGTGATTCGGATGATTCGAGATGAGTATTGTCGGGCTTGTCGGCGAAGTTTGAGTGTTGTCAACGTCTACCAGCGCTTCGATGCGCTGTTACCTCTGATTGAATAACTCAATGCGACACGTACCCAGTTCCCGGTTTCCGAACTGACGCTGCATTACGAATTGTCGCCAGCAGTTTCTTATGAAAAAACAGCTACCAATCCGATAAAATTAGACATTACAAATTAGCCAGAGGTCAGGAAGTCTGGAAATTTCACCGTCATCCGGGCGCCTGAAGGAAATGCCTTTATCACGGCTCGATCGAATGGCTACTTGTATTGAGTTTCATCATTGAAAGGTAATTTGTTGAGTTCTACTAATCCGGCACTTTTCACTCCAATTTCATTTCGTAAACTGAAAATGGAAAATCGCATCATGGTTTCGCCGATGTGTCAGTATTCTGCTAGTGAAGGCTGTGTTTCCGATTGGCACCAGATGCATCTTGGGCAGTTTGCGGTGAGCGGAGCGGGCCTGCTGATCATGGAAATGACCAATGTAGAACCGAGAGGCAGGATCAGTCCCCATTGTGTTGGTCTGTATAGTGATGAGAACGAACGGGCGGTGAAGAAGATCGTCGACTTCTGCAACCGTTATGGTAGTGTTCCAATCGGAATTCAACTCGCACATGCAGGCAGAAAAGCGTCGACAATGCCTCCCTGGCAAGGCAGAAAAAAATTAGAGCCGAAAGATGGCGGTTGGCAGCCTGTTGCGCCATCCGCGGTCGCGGCTAGCGGGAATGCGCATGTACCGCAGGCACTAAGTGAGTCAGAAATAGATGGTCTGGTCGAGTCGTTTGCGAATTCCGCAATTCGTGCTAATAGAGCTGGATTTCAGGCGATTGAACTTCACGCTGCGCACGGTTACCTGTTGCACCAGTTTCTTTCGCCCTTATCCAATACAAGAGGGGATCGATACGGTGGAGCACTCGTCAATCGAATGCGCTTTCCGCTAGAGGTATTCAATGCGGTTCGTGCTGAATGGCCTGATGACAAACCGCTAGGAGTGCGTGTATCAGCAACGGACTGGGCCTCTGGTGGCTGGGAACTGGAGGATACAGTGAAATTTGCGAAAGAACTGAAAAATCTCGGATGTGATTGGATCGATGTTTCCAGCGGTGGTCTGGTTCAACATCAAGATATAGTTACTGGACCTGGCTATCAAGTGAATCTATCTCGGGAAGTTCGATTGCGCGTTGGTATTCCAACCATTGCAGTTGGATTGATTACTGGAGCGCAGCAGGCAGATGAGATTATTGCTAGTGGAGATGCAGATGTTGTGGCATTGGCTCGTGGAATGTTGTACAACCCACGTTGGGCATGGCACGCTGCCAGACAGCTTGGTGCTGAAGTTCAGTATCCAAATCAATATCTGAGGTGTCTGCCGCCTCCCGTGTAGAAAGGCCAGAATTTGCACTATCGAAAACATATTTTTTGCTGCGTCAACGAACGGGAACCTGATCACCCGAGAAGTTGTTGCAGTGCACGCGGATCGGTTCCATTGCGCGAATTTATGAAAAAACGTGCAAAAGAATTGGGATTGCATGACATCCGTGTCAATAGTGCCGGGTGTCTGGAACGGTGCGAACTTGGCCCTACGATGGTGATATATCCTGAAGGAATTTGGTATCACTATGAATCCGTGGAGGATATTGAAGAAATTCTTCAGAGCCATGTCATTGAAGACAAGCCCGTAAGCAGGCTGCTACTGGCAGATGGGCAACTGTTTCCCAAGACCATTGAATTTCTGCGTTTGCGACTCAAGGTGACAGCAATTGATTCGGCAACTGCAGACACTCTAAGAATTGAATTTCAAAATGCTGAAGGTGCAGATCTGCCTCCGTTTACAGCGGGTGCACATATCGATTTGGTTATTGGAGATGGCGATATGAGGCGTTCCTATTCATTGATCAATAATCCCTCCGAGCGGCACCAATATGTAATTGGCGTATTGAAAGATCGTCAAAGTCGAGGTGGTTCTGATTGGGTCCACGATCAGTTGCGCCTTGGTGATGTTATCCAATCTGGCTATCCGAAAAATAATTTCCAGTTGGTAGAAGCTGCTGCCTCTCATCTTCTGATTGCCGGAGGAATTGGAATTGCGCCGATATTGGCAATGTGTTATCGACTCCGTACTCTTGGGGCGAATTTCTTCGTGCATTACTGCGCTGAGTCTGAGGAGCAAGCAGCATTTGTTGAGGAACTTCATGTAATTTGCAAAAATCGTATAGCCGTTCACTATGATGGCGGAAATCCAGAGTGTGGTATCAATCTGGATAAAGTGCTGGCAAGCTATTCTGATGGCGCACAGCTCTATGTTTGCGGCCCGACTGGATTGATGGATGATGTCAGACTCAAAGCTTCCCATTGGTCGGCAGAATCGATTCATTCGGAACAATTTCGTCGCAAGTTGCCAGCTGTGTGGAAAAACAGTGAGTTTGATGTGGTGCTGGCGCGTCATAAGAAGACAATCCATGTCGGAGCAGATCAGAGCATTCTTGAAGCATTGAAATCTGCAGAGGTTACGACTGATTTTTCGTGCACGGAAGGATTGTGCGGTGCTTGTCGTACCAGAGTGTTACACGGCAAGGTGGAACATCGAGACACGATATTAAGTGATCAGGAAAAATCGGACAATGATCTGATGATGGTATGCATTTCTCGCGCGGCTGCCGGTGAACAACAGTTGATTCTGGACATTTGATGCCCGGAATCGTTACGAATTGCGATAGGGGAGGCTAAATGTCAGTGAGTGGCAAAATTGCATTGATCACAGGAGGTGCTACGGGAATCGGACTTGCGATCGCGCAGAAATTTTCTTCTAACGGAGCCGCTGTGTGGGTTTGCGATGTTAATCAAAACCACATTGATTCGTTGAGTGCATCTGATCCAACAATTAGAGGTGTTGTTGCCGATGCAGGCGTTGAATCAGACGTAGGCAGGCTATTCAAAATCGTCCTTGAGGAGTCGAATGGAAAACTGGATATTTTAGTCAACAATGCCGGAATCGCCGGGCCGAACGGACCGCTTGAAGATCTGGAACTACATGACTGGAACGAAACACTTCGCGTGAATCTTGTCAGCACATTCTTGTGTTGTCGAAATGCATTACCGGTTATGAAGAAGCAGCGCAGCGGTTCAATAGTAAATCTTTCCTCGACAGCCGGCACTCATGGCTATCCGTTGCGAACTCCGTACGCATCTGCCAAGTGGGGAATTATTGGTCTGACAAAATCAGTTGCAATGGAAGTGGGAAGTTTCGGAATTCGAGTAAATGCAATCTGTCCAGGAGCAGTTTCCGGCCCCAGAATGGATCGCGTTATCGCAGCAGAGGCGCAGACCCGAGGTGTCGACCCTGAATTGGTTCGAGAACAGTTTGTCAGCCAGACCTCACTCAAGTGTTTTATCGAAACTGAAGATATAGCACAAATGGCGCACTTTATCTGTTCAGACCTAGGAGCGAATATCAGTGGACAGGCACTGTCAGTCGATGGAAACACTGAGTCACTTGCTCAGATCGATTAGATCGGATTAGATACTGGAAAATTCGCACTCAGCGGGCGGAGAGATGACTGAGTTCCCGAACCATTTCCTCTCGCATTTTGTATTTTTGAGCTTTACCGCTTACTGTCATTGGTAATTCCTCACGAATGCGTACGTAACGGGGAACCTTATAGTAGGCAATTCGTTCACTACAGAATTCAATTACCTCGTCCTCATCTAATCCGAACTTCACCACAAGGATAAGGTGAAAGCGTAGTAAATACGCGGACTTTCGGAAAATCAACCTGTCATTCTTATGGAAACACCTGTAGTGGGGTCGACATTGAGTGCGGCGAGGATTTTACTCTGCAGCGGGGTTGGTTTGGTGACCGTTGTGAGGATGTCATCGGAAAGTCCGGGCAAGGTCACTTCATTCAGACACAGGGTGGCGAGGTCGGCAAGCAGCGTAGTCATGCTGTGAGCCGGATCCCCGCAGGAAGTCATTTTGGAACTGGCTTTTTGTGCTGCCTCCGGTGAGACCTTCGCCTGCTGAACCGGCGAGGAGCGGCTTGGCGGCTGTGGGTCGTCAAACAGAAACGGTTTGAGTCGCTGGCGCAAATGCCATTCCAGGTAGCAGGCGAGCATGCAAAGGAACACATGTCCGCGTACATGCGGTTCGCTATAGACATAAATTGGCCGCACCTCCAACCGGGTGGTCTTGATGGTGCGAAAGGCACGCTCGACAGTGGACAGAGATTTGTAAGCGGCCACTGCGTCATGGGCGTTGATGGCATCCGCCGGCAGCGAGGTTCGGATCACATAGAGGCCGTCGAGTTGAGCTTGGTTGTGGATTCGCTGCTGGTTTCGCGACCACAGCAGGTCGCTGTCGGTGACGGTGATGTCGAAGTGCTTTTCGACTTTACGACGATTGGCTTCGCGTCCGAGCCGCTTCATGGTGCGGTCGCGGTTGGCAGAATTTGGCTTGTGGCGGCGCGCTGAGGCGGCGATCTCGGCAAGGATTTTTTCAGTGGCGCGCAGCAGATCCTCGCGTTTTTGCGCCCGCTGTTGGCGAAGGCGCGGATTGAGGCACACCAGCAAACGCTCGCCGGGAAACTCGGCACTGACGATTTCCGCCACCTGGTCCGGCTGCAGTTCGCTGGCGCAAAGTCTGGTATCGATTTCACGATCTGTTTGATCTTTGAACAGCTTGCGGACGTCGGCGTTGCGAAGCGCCGAGATCCAATCCAGTGTGGCTGGCAGCAGATCCTCGCGGATGCGCGCCGAGGTAATCATGCCGCGGTCGCCGACCAGCGCTACTTTTTGAAGGTTGAATCGCTTGCGAATCTTGCTGATCTGTTTGGCCAGTGTGCTGGGGTCGGCACTGTTGCCGGGGAACACTTCAACCGCGACCGGACAGCCATCGGCGGCGCACAGCAAGCCATAGACGATCTGCATCTTGCCGCGTTTGCGATCTCGGTTGTAGCCGAATGACGCCAGCGCACAGCACTTGCCTTCGACATAGCTGGAGGTGACATCGTAGAGAATCAGCGTGCCGCCGCGCAAGTGGCGATTGGCGAGGCTTTTCTCGATCCACTTTTGCCGTTCTCCGAGCCAGTCAAGCATATCGAGTATTTCATTGCCGTGCACGGTATCGAGCTTGAGCAAAGTGCCCAGCGAGCTGTCGGCGGTTTCGGGCGAAAGCGCTCTGGCAGTAGCGAGTTTGGAGGCGGGCGAGATGATGCGGGCGATGATGGCCGCCAGTGCCAGGTCGCGCTGACGCGAGGCGGTTCGATGCAAAATACGCGGCAGTGCAATTTGCGAGGCCAAACTGAGCACAGCCGCGACATGTCCGTGCGGCAGCGAGCGTTGGACGGTGAATGCCTGGTCGAGGGAGCTGACGATGACGCCGCCTTTCAAAAGGATGCGGATGGCATCGACGATGAATGCAGGGGTTTTGGAGAGGTTGGCGAGGGTTTTGCGTTCGATGCGTTTACCGTTTCGTTTGGCGTAGCGCAGCAGAATCGCAGGTGGGCTGTTGCGGTTGGGAATGGATTCGATGTAAATAGCCATAGTTAAATTTATGAACATGGAAACATATACAGAGCAATTATAGTTTATTGGATAATAATAAACAAGAAACATAATGAATTAATACATGGAAACAAATATACACAGAAAAAAGCGGAAATGTCAAAAAACAATTCCGCTATAACAAAGCACTGGAATGAATTATTGAGGTTAAATCAAGATGAAGTTCAGTCTAATATTTCACCGGGTTTCGCCACGACCCAAGCGCAAACGACCTCTCCAAATTTTGAATCTGGAATTCCGAAAACCTGAACATCCTTAACTTTACTGAATTTGTAGATATAGTCTTCGATTTCTTTGGGATAGACATTCTCACCGCCTCGGATGATCATGTCCTTGACGCGACCGACAATATTGCAGTAACCCTCATCATCCATCGTTGCCAGATCGCCTGAGTGCATCCATCCGTCAGAGTCTATAGCTTCTTTAGTTTTTTGGTTATCGCCCCAATATCCCTTCATCACAGAATATCCACGGGTGCAAAGCTCTCCGGATTGCCCTACAGGAAGCGTTGAGCCCGCCAAATCAATGATGCGGCATTCAACATGTGGATGAACCCGTCCGACTGTAGTGACTCTTTTTTCAAGTGGGTCATCTACATTGCATTGAAATGATACTGGGCTCGTTTCTGTCATTCCGTAAGCAATGGTAACTTCGCTCATGTTCATGTCATTGACGACTCGATTCATGGTTTCTATCGGGCATGGTGCACCGGCCATGATTCCCGTTCGCAAAGATGATAGGTCGTAACTAAAGAAATCCTCCAATGCGAGAATTGCATTAAACATGGTTGGAACGCCATATAGAGCAGTACACTTCTCCGCTTCTATCGTTCGGATTGTTTCTGTGGCATCAAATCCTTCGCCTGGAAAAATCATGGCGGCTCCCGTGGGTGCGCAACCCAAGGTTCCCATCACCATTCCAAAACAGTGATAAAGCGGAACTGGAATGCACAGCCGATCTTGTTCAGAGAAAAGCAGTGTGTCTGTGGTGAATTTACCATTGTTCAGGATGTTTCGATGTGACAGGGTGGCGCCTTTTGGGAGGCCGGTTGTTCCGCTTGTAAACTGAATGTTGATGGCTTCGTCCGGACTCAATTCGGCACTCAAGCTGTCCAGCTGCGCACTTTGCGTCGAACTGGTCGCCTGCCCAACTTGGTTAAAAGGAATCATGCCACTGGGAGTTTTTTCTTCGTTTTCACTTCCCATACAAATAACAGTATCCAATTCGGGCAGTGAGGTGACTCGGAGACTGTTCGAGTCATTGTCGTAGGTGGTTGGAGCCAGGTCCTGGAAAATTTTCAGGTAGTTGCTGGACTTGAACTTTCGGGCCATGAGTAAAGCCTTACAACCTGAAGCTTTCAAGACGTGTGCCAGTTCTGCGGACCGAAAGGCAGGGTTGATTGCGACAAGGATGATTCCGAGTCTGGCAGTGGCAAATTGAGTGAGTACCCACTCGGGTCGGTTGGGTGACCAGACTCCCAATCGATCGCCTTTTTGCAGGCCTAGTGCCAAAAGACCGGCGGCGAGTTGATCAATTTCATTCGAAAATTGCTGCCAACTCCATCGGATGCCTTGATCTGCAAATACCACAGCATCTCGATTCGCATGCTTGCTGACTGTTGTTGCGATAAGTTCTGGTATGGTTTGCTGAAGTAGTGGTTTCTCTATACTGCCCTGAACATGCGACATCCCTGATTCTACAAATTGCCTTATTTGAGTGTCTTTCATATAAGCCCTTTAGGGAATTCTGACTTGAATTTTTGTACAATTAGTGCGAATTGCATAGATAATATTGACCTATTTCATTGGCCGTTGAGTCGAAATTACATACTGGACATAACTCTGTATGATACATGTATATAATCCGCTTGAAAGTCTGGCTCGAGTCACCAGCAGATTTCGTCTATTAGAGGGAAAGTATCTGGAATGTACGAGTCGACCAATAAAGATAAATAGGTTACATTTTTATTATTTAGAGGAAAAGTAATATGAAAAATATTTTTGGAAAATTTCTGGTCGTCGTATTCGCTTCGGCTGTAAGCGGATTTGGATTCATTGCGACTACCGCAGTAAACGCCGCCGGTCCTGGCGGGTATCCAGAACGACCGATTACTGTAATTTGCTGTTATGGAAAGGGCGGTGGTTCCGACCAGGCCGTTGAGGCGATCGTTGGTCCAGCAGCCAAGATCATGAACGCTAAAATCAACAAGATTAATATAACCGGCGGCGGTGGCTTAAATTGTCTGCCGGAATTTTTGCAGGCTCCAGCTGATGGCTATACTCTGCTTCAGCATATTGATACGCTGTCGTCAAGATACGTAGAAGGCCGAATCGACGTTAATCCAATAACGGACGTTGAGTCTTTGGTCATCATGAACGTTGCCCCAACGATGTTGTTCATCAATGGGGAAGATGAGAGATTTCAGACTGACGGTGTTCCGGATTGGGATAAAGTGGTTGAGTATGCGAAATCAGAACCAAAAATTTTGACCGTATCCAACATCAACATTCCGATGGAACTTGTCAGCATGGCAGTTGTTGAAAACCATTTTGGGTTCAAGACACGTCAAGTGTTGACTGGAAAGTCTGGAGAGCGTTTTGGTGCAGTCATTGGTGGACAGCTTGATTTACTGATGGAACAGCCCGGTGACGTATCGAAATATGTCCAAGCTGGCAACTTGAAGCCAATTCTCGCAATATGGCCAACTCGATTTGAAAATTTTCCAGATACTAAAGCGACTGGTTCAGATTATGGTTTGGACTGGGAGCCGTTACTCAGATTCCGCGGTATGTTCGTGAAGAACGGAACACCTCTGGAAATCGTGGAATATCTAGCCGAAGTATTTGCTGAAGCTTACAATTCACAGGAACACCAGGATTTTGTGAAGCGCAAAAGTCTTGATATCGTAGATTCTTTTAGAAGTCGAGAGGATACTGCTAAAATGTTGGAAGATTCTGTGGGCATTTATGCTAACGCATTTCGTGAGTTAGGTCTTGACGTCCGCGAAGGCTTGTAGTACCAAATCAACGTTCGTAATAATTCATCGCTAGTTTCGAGTTTTTTGAAACTGGCGATGCAATTTGTATGTGATATTCACATCCGCAGTCTAAACGAATATGGCCGGTGCACCCAGTCCTGATCGTAACAGGTCGGCTTCATTAATTGAAGCTGGGTGTTGGCTTGCTTTTGTAGGCTTGGCCTTCATCTATACCTTTCAATTCGACGGTCCACTGCCCGTTTATGAATGGGGGCCAGCACATTGGCCGAGAGTGGTGCTTTTTGGCATGTTCATTGCCGCATGTTGGCTTCTTTATTTTGATTGGCGTAGAAGCGGCATGACACTGCGAGACGACAGTGGTGAAGAGGATTATGAAGAACCCGGAGCTTTGACGATTTCAACCCGTGTTCGCATGATTTTGATTTTCACTGTCCCCGTAGTCTACACATTCCTTATCCACAAAATGGGATTTCTGATCGTTACTCCGTTCTTCCTTTTCTCATATATGTGGCTTATGGGCGTACAGCGATTGAGAACGTTGATCATCGTCACCGTTGGAATTTATATGGCAATCGTTGTCATTTTCGTGAAATTGATATTTACCTATTTGCCGCCTGGCGCTGGTATTTTCAATGCAATAAACGGAAAGATATTGGGCTTGTTGATGTAATGGATAACTTTCTTATCGGTACCGCGCAACTGTTTACTGATCCGATCGGAATCTTAATTTTTGTTGTAGGGTTGTTTGGCGGGTTGGTTTTCGGTGCGATTCCTGGCCTCAGCATGTTGACGCTGGCAGCAGTTCTATTGCCGTTTACTGCCTGGATGTCATCTACGCATGCGATCATGCTTTATGGCGTTATTTACGTATCTGGAGTATATGGAGGTGCGGTAACGGCGATATTGTTCAATATCCCGGGCTCAGTTGAAAATGCTCCGACTGCCTTTGATGGTTATCCGATGGCTCGGCAGGGCCATGCAGGTAAGGCGATTGGCTATGCCGTGACTTGCTCAGCGTTTGGCGGAACTCTTGCAGCCGTAGCTATGATGGCGTTTACCGGGCCGGTAGCGGATTTTGCAATTTCAAATTTTGGTCCGGTTGAAATCTTTGCACTGGTGTTCTTCGGATTAGCTGTTGTAGCAGGTATCGGTACGAAATCGATTGCGAAAGGATGGCTGTCGTTGCTGATCGGATTGCTGATCGGATCGATTGGAAGTGACCCGACCGGCGGAATACCCAGATTCAATTTTGGGACGCTATACCTGCACGGCGGGTTGCATTTTGTTCCTCTGATACTTGGATTTTTTGCGGTTACTGAGGTATTTGTCCAAGGATTGCGGTTGGCACGTGGAGAATTCGAGTCTCCGAAGGTTTCAGTTTCGTATCCGACGTTTTTCGAATTTTGGAAAATGAAATTCGTGGTAATTCGATCTGCACTGATTGGTTTCTTCTGCGGTATTCTGCCTGGAATCGGAGCGACGCTTGCCGCATTCATGTCGTACAACGAAGCGGTTCGATGGTCGAAGCATCCCGAGCGCTTCGGCAAAGGAGAACCGGAAGGTGTGGTTGCGCCAGAAACCGCCAATAACGCCGCGACTGGAGCGGCAATGATTCCGCTGCTGGCATTGGGACTACCGGGTGGTGCCCTGACCGCGATGATGATCGGTGTATTTAATCTGCATAACATGGACGTGGGACCGCTCATTATGATTGAAGCGCCTGAACTTGTGTGGGTGCTGTTTGCGTCAATGTTCTGGGCGAGTCTGGCAATTTTGCTAGTGGGTGTTGTTGAGGCCAAGGGAATCGTAAATTTGCTTCGAATCCCGTTCCCAATCATGGCGCCGGCAATCTTGATATTCGCAACGATTGGTGCATTCGCATTGAGAGGAAACATACTGGACGTCTATACCATGTTTGTCGCCGGAGTTGCTGGATTCTTGATGCGACGTGGTGACTACTCCATTCCAGCAGTGGTGATGGGTGTAATACTAGGGCAAATTGGGGAAGACACCTTTACCAGATCAATGGTTCTGCTGGACTATAACGTCTTCGCTTTTTTTACAAAGCCAATCAGCGGGGTTCTGATTGCTGCAGGTTTGCTCACGATCGCAATGAATATCTTTCGCCATCGTAAGATTTTTGGCAGCTACTATGCTGAATATGAGGGTGATAACGCTTAGAACTCTTCATTCAAATTTGTGAACGGAATTTACGGGGAGGAACATTGGATATCAGAGTGAATGGCGACAGGCTCTGGGAGTCACTTATGCAGATGGCTCAGATCGGTGCAACGGCCAAAGGTGGTGTTTGTCGATTGGCATTGACCGATCTGGACAAGGAAAGCAGAGACCTCCTCACCAAGTGGTGTAGCGCGGAGGGTTGTGGAAGGCAAGTAGATCCAATGGGAAATCTGTTCTTTCGTAGGTCCGGTAAATCCGCCGATGGTCGCCCCGTTGGATCAGGAAGTCATCTGGACAGCCAGCCTACCGGTGGAAAATTTGATGGAGTCTACGGTGTTCTTGCGGCACTTGAGGTCATTCGAACACTGAATGATAGTGGCATCGAAACTGTATTGCCTGTCGAATTGGTAGTCTGGACGAATGAAGAGGGGTCGCGATTTCCGCCTGCGATGATCGGCTCAGCAGTCTATGCAGGTGTATTTGATTTGCCATACGGACATAGTCGAGCAGACCTCGATGGCAAAACGATGGGCGAAGAACTTGAGCGCATCGGATACCTCGGCGATACTTTGCCGGATGACCACAGATTTTCAGCGTTTTTTGAGACGCATATCGAACAGGGTCCCATTCTTGAGATGCTTGACAAGCCTGTCGGCGTCGTAACAGGCGTTCAAGGTTCGTGTTGGTATGACGTTACAGTCGTTGGCGAGGAAACCCATGCAGGACCAACACCGATGGAAAAGCGCAGAGACGCACTGCGAGGAGCCACTGAACTGGCTTCGCAACTATACCCGATCGCTAAAAATTCGGGATTTGATGCACGTCTTACCATTGGAGAGTTTCGAGTCTATCCGGGATCAAGGAATACCGTGCCTTCAAGAGTGGAATTTTCGATCGACATGCGGCATCCGAATATCACAGAATTTGATCGGTTGGACCAACAATTGAAAGACACTGTCGGGCTGTTTGATTCTGCCTCCAACCTACAAGTACAAATCAACCGTATCTGGCGCTCGCCGCCGATTCAATTTGAAGGTGAGTGCATTGATGTCGTTCGCAACAGTGCAAGTACCTGTGGCTATGACTTCAATGAAATGGTTAGCGGAGCCGGTCATGATTCCGTTAATATTTCCCGAGTAGCGCCGACATCGATGATTTTCATTCCGTGTGATGGCGGTGTGAGCCACAACGAAGCAGAAAACACTACAAAAGAGTTTGCGGAGGCCGGGGCGAATGTTTTGCTCCACTCCATTTTGGCAAGGGCTGGAATTTCTGAGTGACTGATCGAGTCGACGTGCTCGGCATCGGTAATGCGATGGTCGACATTCTGTGCTTTGATGAAGACAGCGAATTGCAGAAAATGGGATTGATAAAAGGCTCAATGACACTCATCGATGAGGACGTCGCTGGCGAACTGGAGTCTGTAGTCAAGCCTGCTTCAGTGTGTTCCGGCGGTTCAGTCGCCAATTCAATAGTGCAATTGTCCTTGCTGGGTGGCCGCAGTCAATTTATCGGAAAGATCGCTCAAGACAAAATCGGCCAACAATTCCGTGAAGACATGAGTCGCTCCGGAATAGATTTCAATACACGCCCAGTTCAAAGCGGAGCCTCGACCGGGCGATGCTACATATTTGTGACATCCGACGCCCAGAGAACCATGTGCACCAGTCTTGGTGCCTGCACGATGCTTTCAGCAGCCGATGTTGAAGAAGAAGCGATCAAACGGTCGTCTTTCTTGCTGATAGAAGGATATCTATGGGATTTACCTGGTGCCAAAGAATTAATTTTAGAAGCTTCGAGAGTAGCGAGAGAGGCGGGAACTTCTATTGCGCTTACTTTGTCAGACCCGTTTCTAGTTGATAGACATAGATATGACCTGCAGAAATTTGTCGAACAGCAAGTCGACCTCCTGTTTGCCAATGAATTGGAGGTGCAGAGTCTCTACGAATCAGAGAATCTGGAATCCGCGCTAGCGGATATCAAAGGAAAGGTTAAGCACCTGGTTGTCACTAGGGGTGAACAAGGCTCGGTTGTTCTATCGCAAGGCAAGACCCATATTCGAGAAGTCGAAGCGGTGCCCGATTTGGTTGATACGACAGGTGCCGGCGATGCCTATGCGGCAGGATTTCTCTATGGTTTTACGCGCGACTGGTCAATTCCCAAGTGCATGGATGCAGCTTCAGACCTCGCCGCACGGGTGATTAGACAAGTTGGTGGTCGTCTGGATACCCTTCATCAGCAAACAGACTGATTTGTCGAGGTTGGTAATTTGCAAATAGCGGTTACAGCAAAGCCATGATTGTTTCTGCATCACTGATTTCAAATTTGCCGGGTGCCTCTCGATTCAATGCGGTAACAACGCCATCTTCTACAATCATTGCATAGCGGTCCGAACGGACTCCCAAGCCCCTGTCGGTAAGATCAAGTTCAATGCCGATCGCTTCCGTAAAATTCGCACTTCCATCTGCCAGCATCAGAATATTTTCGGCATTTTGGTTATTTCCCCAAGCACCCATCACGAAAGCGTCGTTAACTGACAGGCACGCGATTGTGTCAACGCCTTTGGCAAAAAGATTATCGGCATTGACGACATAACCTGGTAGATGATAATCCGAGCAAGTGGGTGTGAACGCTCCTGGAAGCGCAAACAAAATAACTTTTTTGCCGCTGAAAATTTCTGGAGTCGAAATTTCTGCAGGCCCTTTATCTGTCATGTGATGTAGCACTACATCCGGAATTCTGTCACCTACGGCGATTGTCATGTTTATGTCCTCGAAAAGTGTTTAAGGGGATTGGCAGATTAGCATACTATTATTGTGCTGCAGATTACACTATATTTGAACTAAACCAGCAAATTACAGTAAATTGATGATAGTTTACACGGCTGATTCAGTCAGTGTGAACTTTCCCACGATCATGTAGGAAAACAACCCCATAACGGGTCTGACAATATTATATGAAAACTTCCCATAATTCGTCGTTGACAGAGTTGGAAAGACTTATCGAGCGTTATCCTGATATTGAATACGTTGATGCAATCCTATCGGATATGAGTTGTTATATTCGTGGCAAGAGATTTCCAGTAGCGGAAGCTGGCAAAATCTATACTTCGGGCGTTCAAATTCCGGAAAGCACATATTTGCTGGATTTTCTAGGGGCGGGTTCAGACCCCTGCGGGCGCGGTTTTTCCGACGGAGATCCAGATGGCACGCTGTTGCCGATTCCTGGAACAACCCAGTACGTTCCCTGGGGTACGGGACGGAACGCCCAAGTGCTGATGGAACTCTACACCGATGACGGCTTGCCGAGTTTTGTTGATCCGAGAAATGTAGCAGCACGCGTGGTTGAGCAATTCAACACTCTGGGATACAGGACAAATATAGCATTTGAACTTGAATTCTACCTCTTGGACGGAGCGCTAGATGAAAAGGGAAGCCCAAGAATTGCAAAATCGAAAAGTGTAGATTCTGGTTCAATGGAAACACAAGTGTATTCGCTGGAAGATCTCGACAAACATCATGAATTTCTACGAAGCGTGCATTCAGCGTGCGAGATTCAAGGAATTCCTGCCTCTGTGGTGACCTCAGAATATTCTCCGTCCCAGTATGAAATTAATTTACATCATGTGAACGACCCACTTACAGCCGCAGATCATTGCATTTTACTGAAGCGAGTTGTTCGTGATGTTGCATTGACGTTTGGGATGCGGGCAACTTTTATGGCCAAGCCCTTCATTCAATACAGTGGCAATGGTATGCATCTCCACCTGAGCCTGGAGGATGATTCCGGGAAGAATGTATTCCAGGGAAAGTCAAAATTGGGAAATTCACTGATGCGACATGCAATTGGAGGCCTTTTGGACACCATGTCGGACATGTTTGCGATTTTTGCACCGGGTCGAAATTCATACCGTCGATTTGTTCCTGACCTGTACGTGCCGGTCAATCGATCTTGGGGATACAACAATCGCTCGGTGACGATTCGAATACCTTCAGGAGACGACAACGCCAGGCGACTTGAGCATCGAATCGCGGGTGCCGATGCCAATCCGTACTTGGTGCTCGCGGCGTTGCTTGCCGGAGTGCACCACGGCATCGTAAATTCAGTCGATCCCGGTGAAGCAGCACCAGCAATTAATGTAAGTGGGGAAGTGGATGAAACATTGCCGCTGGAGTGGGGAAATTCTGTATCAGTATTTCAGTCTTCCGCGTTTGCTGCTGCATATCTAACCAGTGAATACGTCGAGTTGTACTGTGCAGTCAAGCGAGATGAAATCAACCAGTATTTGCAGCAGGTCACGGGTCAGGAATATCTGTTGTATCTGTGACATCTTCCTCAAATTCCACAGTCTCGGTTCACACAAATTCTTACTATGCAGCCAGCGCTGTTGGAATGCGTGATTACCCGTCTCTTACGGAATCCGAGAGTTGCGATGTCTGTGTAATCGGCGGTGGCTATACGGGATTATCGACAGCGCTGAATTTATCTGAAAGAGGATTCAATTCAGTCGTTTTGGAAGCCAACAAAGTTGGTTGGGGTGCTTCAGGAAGAAATGGTGGGCAGCTTGGATCTGGACTAAACTGGTCGCAGAAAGAGCTGGAGAGTGAATTCGGAAATGACAGAGCCTCTCAGTTTTGGGATTTGTGTGAACAGGCTAAACAGGAAGTGATTCACCGAATCGAACGACACCGAATTGATTGCGATTTCAAACGTGGTGTTCTGGCCGCTGCAGTAACACAAAAAGCAGCCAAGGCTTATCGAGAGCAAGTCGATCATCTGCGAAAAAATTACAGTTATGATTCGATACGCTATATCGAGTGCACCGAAATTCAGGGGATGCTGGGGACTGATAAATATTTAGCCGGAATGCTGGATACAAGCTCAGGACACCTTCATCCACTGAATTTAGCGATAGGACTTGCCAACGCTTCGGTTGATGCGAATGCGCGAATCTACGAGAATTCTGCGATGAGTGGTTACAAAAAAAACAAAAATAGCTACGTAGTGACAACGGAAGAGGGAAAAGAGGTTCACACGAAGTACATTGTTTTCGCGTGCAATGCCTACGTAGGCAGAGTTTCGCCAACCATCAGTCGATTCATAATGCCATTCACCAGTTACATCATCGCAACTGAACCCCTGAGTGAGAATGTTGCACATCGAATCAATCGAGATGATGTTGCAGTTTTCGACTCCAGGTTCTGTTTGGACTACTATCGACTGTCATCGGATCGAAGACTGATTTTCGGAGGCGCTGAAAAGTATCTTCCGACTGACCCGGGTGACATCAAAAGCATGGTTAGGCCAAGAGTGCTGTATCTGTACCCAGAATTGAGAGACACCAAGATAGACTATGCCTGGGGTGGTAGAATCGCGGCAACCATGAATCGACTTCCATCTGTCGGTCGCATTGATGCAAATGTCTACTATGCCCAGGGATTTTCCGGTCATGGAGTCGCATTGACAAACATTGTCGGAAAAATTCTAGCGCAAGCAATCGCAGGTTCCGCTGAGGGTTTCGATGTGTTCGCTTCAATTCCACACAAAGGATTTACCGGAGGCCGATATCTGCGTTGGCCGATTCATATACTGACGATGCTGTTTTTCAGTATGCGTGACAAGCTCAATGTGCGATTTGGCGGTAACAAGTAGTTGGCGCTTGATAACTGTCACCAACTGGATGAATTCACCATCAAATATTTCGTGATATAACTATTAACTGGTTGAGTATCTGGAATGCTTTTTACCAGAAATTTGTGATTAGATGAATTTATCTAGGATGAAATCAAATACCTAAAATGAACACAGACACGGAGAAGCAACGCCATGTCAACGTCGTCGAGGACCCTGGCAATTGGTTAGATGTTGCTCAATTCCATCCCCAACTTTGAGGTCTCGTTGGTTAGCAGAGGAGAAATGGCACACCCCGATTTAATCATCAGGCCCCTGGAGGCTGCAGACGAAGCAGACTGGTGTCGTCTGTGGTCGCAATATTTAGAGTTCTATGAAACTACGCTTCCGCCTGAGGTTTATGATCGCACATTTTGGAGGCTTGTTTCTCCAGAAGAAGAAGACTGTGAAGCACACATCGCTCTTTTGAATGGGCAGGCTTTAGGGATTGTACATTGCGTGTTCCACATCAACTTGTGGAAACTTGAAAAAGTGTGTTATTTGCATGACCTGTTCACAGTCGCAGCAGCTCGAAATGAAGGTGTCGGCCGAGCACTGATTGAAACAGTTTATCGAAATGCAGATGCCAAGGGCATGCAGACAGTCTACTGGAAGACGCAGGAGTTCAATAACACAGCCCGATATCTCTACGACAAAATTGGCAAGCGGACTCCGTTTATTGAATATACAAGAGCCTGATGCTCAACTTACTGTTTCAAGAGGCATACATGAGGAGATTGAAATGACCAGCGCGGTAAATGCTGTCCCAACGATCAACGCAGTTGAAGAAATTCAAAGTATTTTTGGTGATCGCGTAATTACATCCGAGAGTGCCTGTCAGGAATTCGGTTCAGACGAATCCTTTCATGGCAATCATCCACCGGATGCTGTTTTTGCTCCCCTGACTACAGAAGAAGTAGTGCAAGTTGTAGAGATTTGTGCAAGGCATAAATTTCCGGTGATTCCTTACGGAACGGGTACAAGTCTGGAAGGACATATCTGCGCTCTGCACGGCGGAATTTGTCTGAATATGATCGAAATGAATCAGGTATTGCAGGTCAATGCGGACGATCTGGATGTTGTCGTGCAGCCTGGAGTGACTCGAAAACAACTGAATCAGTATCTGAAGGATTCAGGGCTGTTTTTTCCAATTGATCCGGGAGCGGATGCGTCTCTCGGGGGTATGGCAGCGACGAGAGCGTCTGGCACCAATGCCGTTCGTTATGGCACTATGCGTGAAAATGTGCTGTCGTTGACAGTGGTATTAGCAGATGGGAGGGTTATCAAAACAGCCAAGAGAGCTCGCAAATCTGCGGCCGGATACGATTTGACGAGGTTGTTCGTAGGTTCGGAAGGCACATTGGGCGTCATCACCGAGATCAGTCTGAGAGTCTATGGCATTCCAGAAAAAATATCTTCGGCAGTTGTGGCTTTTCCAGAACTGAGCGATGCTGTCAACGCGGTGATTATGACCATTCAGATGGGCATTCCCATTGCTAGAATTGAGTTATTGGACGACGCCATGATGCAGGCTCTAAATCGGTATTCCAAAATGGATTATCCAGAAGAGCACACACTGTTCCTTGAATTTCACGGAACGGAGATATCTGTTCAGGAACAGGTAGAGACGGTGCAGATGATCAGTGAAGAGTATGGTGGTGGCAATTTTCAGTGGACTGCACACACAGAAGATAGAAATCGACTGTGGCAAGCGAGACACGACGCAGCGTATGCCGCGAAAGCCATGCGGCCGAATGCACAGATATGGGCAACCGATGTTTGCGTACCAATCTCAAGACTGGCCGAGTGCATTACGGAAACCAAGCAGGATATTGTTGATTCTAATCTACAGGCACCGATAGTCGGGCATGTAGGTGACGGCAATTTTCATTTAGTGCTGCTGGTAGACCATACGGACCCAGAAGAAGAAAAGCGGGCGCAGGATATGCACGAAAGAATGGTCATGCGTGCACTTGAGATGGATGGAACCAGCACTGGGGAGCACGGAATCGGCTATGGAAAACTGGATTTTCTCATTGCTGAACACGGTGAAGCTGTCAGCGTCATGCGAACCATCAAACAAGCACTGGACCCAGACAACATTCTGAATCCTGGAAAAATTGTTCGCGTTTGAGAAAGAGTTTCTCTGCTTGGGATAATTATCCCGCTAATTCAATAATATGAATCCATTCAGGGTGGATTCATATATTGTCACACAGAAGACGCAGATGCCTCGTCACCAGTGGCACTATCAGAACTGGAGTTGTAGTAAATTTCCTTTGAACTGTCATCATCTTTCCTCAACAGGCCTTTTTCCACAAAAAGACGTAAAGTGTTGTTCACAGTCGCGCGGGATACGGGTGGCCACGGGCCATTGACGTTCCGGTAAATTTCCTCTGCAGACATGATATCTGATTTATCCAGGATGACCCTTGCAATACGAAGACGCTGCTGCGATGGCATAATGCCGTTGTCACGTAAGTATGTGTCTAAGTCAATGTTTGTCATCATTTTTGAAATCTACCATAAATATTCAACTAATTACTAGATTGACACAAGTTTAGCAGAAATGAGTTTTAATGTCTAATTTGATGGGTTTCATTTTGCATTTGAGGCGAGAATCAGACCTATACAAATTTCAGAATTCAATCATTTCTCCCAAACAATTCCCACAATAATTGCTGCTTATGAATAGTTCCCGCTCAGATTCTCAGAGCATTGATGATCTACTGAAAGCGTTTGCAGCAATTGCTCATGGCGGGTTGATTTTGATGATTGGCGAATCGACGCTGGCCTATCAGCGATCGATACTGTCTGGTATGGATGCAATGACGCGGCTCGTTATCAATCTCCCCCCAAATACGTCTGCAATGGATATCGAAGAGTCTCTAGATTCCGATCTCAGAGTTGCTGTACATCAACAGAATCCAGAAGAGTTTCTGAGCGATATTAGCCATCACACATTGAACCTCGTTGTTTTGGGGTACAAAGAAATCAGCGTCCATCTGATAAGACAGATTTACACGATGCTTTTTGAGGGCGGCTCAGTCATATTGCTACGGTCATCGCAATCCCTGAATGCCGAAATCGATGAGGAACTTTGCGCTTTTCACTCGACAGATATAGGTTCGTGCAAGTTGTTAGTAAAGAAGTCTCAGCAAGCTTCAAAGATTCGAAAAGGTGGGCGACGAGCAAGACTTGCAGCGAGTGACTGACCTGTTCAGTTTGATAGAGAAATTGGAAGTGAACTCCCCACTCTAAAGCAAAATTGGCGTTTAGAGCCTACCACTGATTTCTCAATTCCCGTAACTTCAAAAACACAGTTTTTCTATCAGGTTTATCTGGCAGGTCAGGGAAAGATTCTCGCAGTGTCTCGATAACTGTAGGACTGCTGAGGCGAAAAAAAGTGTTGAAAGTTTGTTCCATTGCAAGTGTTGTAACCATCGCATTGTCGGGGTTTTGCGATTGAACTTTCAATAGCAAATCAGCAGCGGCTTGATTGTCCGGCTCGCGATCTAGCGTAAAGCCCAGATTGTTCGCAATGTAATCATGGCCTGGATAGACTAGCGTACTGTCTGGGAGCTTCGCGAGCTGACTGGCGAATGTTTCGTAAAGCTCATGCGGATGACCTCCATGATGGCAGTTTCCAGCACCTGCATTAAACAGCGTATCTCCGCAAAAAAGTGCGGGAGAGTCTCCATGTGACAAAATGCAAATATGACTCATCGTATGTCCCGGAGTGTCTAACACTTCCAGTTCCACTCTTCCGACTCGAATGACGTCTCCAGCCCCCACACCGCGATCCATGCCAGCAATTTTGTCGTTCGCATTTTTATGAGCGATCAATTTTGCGCCGGTTGCTGCGATCATGGCATCATTGCCGCCAGTGTGATCATGATGCTCATGCGTGTTGAGAATACTGGTAATTTCCCAACCAATTTTTTTTGCTCGGGATAGGCATTTTTGGTGGTCAAGAGGATCAACAGCGAGAGCTTCTCCCGAATCAGGGCAGGCGATCAGGTAATTGAAATTTCTATAAGCGTTGTCAGTCCAGATTTGTTCTACTATCACGAATTACTCCTCTTTCATGGTTGCTGTTTAGTCTTTCGAGCATCGAGAGCAGGATTGGTGATGTGTTCGATCTCGCTCATGTTTGGGCCTGAAATTCGGTACGCTTGTCCAAAGCCTTTTATGTACACTCCGAGTTTTGGTGCCAGAGAGTACAGGTTGAAGTCTGCAAGTTGCACCAGAGTATCAACGATAGCACCGAATCGCTCTTTATACAGTGGTATCCAAGTTTGGAACTCAAAACTTTTTCGCTCGTGACGCGTCGCAGTACATTCAATGATTAGACGCTCGCGTGCAAAGAGATTCTGAGAGGTCTTTTCGTCTTCAATAATCATTACAGAAACGTCGTGGTTTTTTGCAATGTTGTGGGTGTGCTGTGCTAAGTCACTCAAGAACACATAGAAAGTTAGATTTTCACCGCTGACAAAGGGTGCATAGCTTACGCTTGGTGCTCCTGATTCAGACACGGTGGCCATTTCGAGTGAAAGATGGTTTCGAATCAATTTGTTGACTTCTTTTGGAATCTGATTCACTGAATCAGCCATGTTCATTTGTTTCGCCTCATAGCATCAAAACCGATTTCAAGGTCTTCAATCAAATCAGCAGTGTCTTCCAGACCCACGTGCATACGAAGCGCTGGTCCTTCTGCTGACCACGCTGTTGCTGTCCTATAATTGCTAGGGTCAAAAGGAATAAGAAGACTCTCGAATCCACCCCAGCTGTATCCCATGCCGAATAGGCTGGAGTTTTCCAGAAGTGCAACGACCGCAGATTCGGCAACTGGATGGAGAATAAAAGAAAAAAGCCCACTCGCTCCGGTAAAGTCTCTGCGCCAAATTTCGTATCCGGCATCACCGGGCAAAGCCGGGTGAATAACTCTTGCCACCTCTGGACGATTGGCAAGCCACTTGGCGACGACAAGACCTGATTCATAGTGTCTTTGCAAGCGGGTTGGCATTGTTCTGAGACCGCGCAATCCAAGAAATACAGTGTCAGGACCAGCGCATTGTCCACTCAAACGAACGCTGTCTCTCAAATTGAAATAGTGCTCTTCGATTGTTGTGATAATGCCGAGCATGGCATCGGAATGCCCGGTTATGTACTTGGTTGCAGCATGTATGGAAATATCGACACCGAGTTCAAATGGTTTCAAGTAAATCGGAGTTGCCCAGGTGTTATCAAGCATCGTCACGATTCCATTTTGCTTCGCTATCGCGGTGATAGCTGGAATATCCTGAATCTCGAACGTTTGTGACCCTGGTGATTCGAGGAAAATTACTGAAGTATTGGGTTTGATCAGACTTTCGATGTTCGCACCGATCAAGGGGTCGTAGTATGTTGTCTCGACTCCAAATCGATTCAGCACCTGATCGCAAAAATTTCTTGTTGGCTTGTAAACGCTGTCAGTGACTAGAACATGGTCGCCATTTTTAACAAATGCCATCAGTGAAGCGGTGATACCAGCAAGCCCGGATGATGTCGTGATGCCGGCAAATGCACCTTCCATCTCTGCAACTGCTTGCTCAAGTGCGAAAGTGAGTGGCGATCCATATCTGCCATAACGCACCTGATTCATTAAATTTCGATCTTTCTCGGCTTTCTGAAGTTCTTCGTAAGTATCAAACAGCACAGTGGAGCCGTGGTAGATGGGAAGATTTACAAATCCTTTGCTAGCTTTTGAGTCTCTACCCAGATGAGCCGCTAATGTCTCAGCTGAAAGCGTTCTTTCATTCATTCATTTATCTCGAATTTAGTGAATTATCTGTTTGCAAACGTCGTTACAGTCAAGCCGGGCTGCCGAATGCAGGCGTTTCGGGTAAAACGTAAAATGATTCAATTTCGGAATATCTGGAAGTGTGCTTCTGTCGGGTCTAGGCCGTTGATGGGAAGAATATCCTGTGGGCAGGCTGAAAATACCATGATGCAATCCATTGCCGCACGAAATTGAATATAGTCGCCAGCTTTGGAGACCGGTGTTTGCCACGATAACTCGCCTTGCGCAGTCCACGGAATATTCATAAACAGATTCATTGGACTTGGGACTTCAGGTGCATCAAATCCCAGTTCCTTCATGGCGTGAATTAGGTTGTCGGAGCAGTTGTCGTGATATTCGGTGCAGCCTAGTAGCTTGTAGCGATAATCATCACAGGCCGCCATGAGCAAATCGTGAACACCGCCTGACGTATCCTGTTCGACTTCAAGAATTGCGCGCCTGTAGTTGGTATAGAGTGCATCGCCGGGTTTGAACGTCATGTTCATCAAAGTAGGGCGCGTGTGTTCGTTTGACTGGAATTCCGAGCGATCATCTAAGTTGAATGCCCATGTATCGACAACCTGATTGCCGTGCGTATTTATGACCCGGACGGATTGTCCCTTCCGAGCAATTGCTGCTGTACCACTTCGGGCTGGTATTGTCGTTGTGTCCGTCATTTTCGGATGATTCCTTCAATTAGATCAAAACAACAGTGCGCCTCTTTTGCAATAGGCGTTAGTGAATATAATGACGGTTAATATACTGTATTCGCACGAATTCGTCATTTGTAAGGTTTGAATTGACGAGTATTTCAGAGCTTCGAAAATCTGATTTAGAAAAATCTCGAATTATGAAGCATTATCATATATATAAAATTTACAGTTAATGCAATCTATGAAATTTGTCATTGAGCTGCAGCAATTGCTCCCGGAAATCATTGTCAGTCTGATGGCTTGCTTGATTTTGGTCGTTGATCAAACCCGCCTGAATAAATTTAAAGATCTTCCTTTTCTGCTAACACTGCTAACTTTGGTGGTAGCTTGTATGTTGACGGGGTCACAGGTATACGAACACAGTGTCATTGTATTGGAAGGAATGTTCATTGATGATTCGTTTGCAAATCTTACAAAGTTTATGATTTGTCTGCTGGCAATCGTAGTATTCATCTATTCCAAAACCTACTCAGAACAGCGGGATATCGGTGGCAGCGAATACTATGTTTTAGGCCTGTTTGGCATACTGGGCATGATGGTCATGGTTTCTGCAGATCATCTGTTGGTCATATATCTTGGCCTTGAACTGATGTCGCTTTGTCTATATGCCATGGTTGCTTTTCAACGGGATTCACCCAACGCGACTGAAGCTGCAATGAAATACTTCGTGCTTGGCGCGATTGGCTCTGGTTCATTGCTCTACGGACTTTCAATTCTCTACGGATTGACGGGTTCTTTGGACATTTCCACTATTCATCAATTGTTGACGGATTCTTCTTCAGAGAATCTGCCGCTGATCTTTGCCTTGGTCTTTATCGTGACTGCGCTGGCATTTAAACTGGGTGCTGCGCCATTTCATATGTGGGTACCTGATGTGTATCACGGAGCGCCAACATCAACAACGATTTATCTGGGGACGTTGTCCAAAATAGCTGCGTTTGCCATGTTGATGCGTTTGCTAGTCGGAGGTCTGGAAAGTCTCCAGCCAATCTGGCAGGACATGTTGATCATTATTGCGCTGCTTTCAATCATCATCGGCAATGTAATCGCGATAGCACAGGTGAATCTAAAACGAATGCTGGCGTACTCGACGATTGCACACATGGGATTTATGTTGCTCGGAATTTTGAGTGGAAGCGAAGAAGGTTATGCAGCATCTCTGTTCTACGTTCTCGTCTACTCGGTAATGAGTCTGGGGGCCTTCGGAATCATCGTTATTTCCGCCAAGAAAAATGATGAATTGGATTTGATCAGCGATTACAGCGGTCTGAATGGCAGGGATCCGTGGATGGCATTTTGGGTGCTTCTGTTGATGTTCTCTTTAGCCGGGGTACCGCCAACGGTTGGTTTCTATGCGAAGCTTGCCGTAATTCAGGCACTTGTTGATGCTGAATTGGTCTGGGTTGCAGTAGTGGCGGTATTATTTGCAGTTGTTGGTGCTTTCTACTATCTTCGAGTCATTAAAGTAGTCTATTTCGATGACCTGAGTGACACTCCAGTTCCGTTTCAACAGTCGCCCAACTCGAGAATTTTACTTGGGGTGAATGCGATTGCACTTGTCGCTATACTTCCATGGGTCGGCACCGCAATCGCGATCTGCGAAACAGCTATCGCCAGTTTGAAATAAATTGATTTGGTTGCGAGTAGAGCTTCGTCTCAATTTGACGCTTTTGCTATCCAACGATTCAAATACATTGTTCGAGAATTTTGTATAATTTCAATTTCCATGTTGCGGGGTGGAGCAATCCGGTAGCTCGTCGGGCTCATAACCCGAAGGTCGCAGGTTCAAATCCTGTCCCCGCTACCAGAATCAAGAGACGGCTTAGAAAAGCGGACAACTAAGAAATCGCTTCCTGAGCCGTTTTCCTTTTAATTTCCTCTAATTGCACAAATGATTGAACTCGAAGAAATTTTTGATGTTGTCGATGCTCAGGACCAAGTTGTCACTTCAATGACAAGATCCGAGGTTCATGCACAAAATCTGTTTCATCGTTCCGTACACCTCCTCGTCATGGATGAAAATCAGCGTGTTTTTCTGCAATTTCGAGGCCCGGACCGTGATTGTGACCCGGATCTCTGGGATTCTTCTGTCGGTGGACACCTACATGCAGGTGAGCGGTATGATCACGCGGTCGTCCGCGAAACTGAAGAAGAGCTCGGAATTCATCTACAAACCACTCCTCCAAGACTGTTCAAACTTGAAGCGAGCCCCGAAACTGCCTATGAATTCTGCTGGGTTTATAAAATTTACCACAATGGACCTTTCAAGCTTGACCCCAGTGAAGCAGCTGACGGCCGATGGTTCACGAAGGAAGAACTAAATGACTGGATGTCCAGGGTTCCTGAAAAGTTGACCAGCAGTTTTCGAGTGATATGGCAGCAGTACTGTAGGTTGGAATCAACAAATGAATAAACCGTTAATCGGAATTACAAGTTATTCGAGGAACGAGGAAAACCGATTTACGCTGCCTGCCAAGTATGTTGAGTCAATAGAAAGGGCGCAGGGCATACCAGTTCTGATCACTCCGGTAACGGAACGGCCTGAAGAGTTGATTGGAAGGCTGGACGGGTTCATATTGTCCGGTGGTGCAGATGTTGATCCTGCCACGTATGGTGGAGAAAACGATCCGACGGTCTATGGCGTCAATCCGGAGAGAGATCAGTTTGAGTTGGCACTTGCACGGACTGTGGCGAAGAATGCAGTTCCATTGCTAGCAATCTGTAGAGGGATTCAAGTGTTGAATGTCGCGATGGGAGGTACTTTGGTGGAGCACATCCCGAATGTGTACGGAGAGTCTGTCATTCATCGGGACGAGAGATTTGACAAAGTAGAACATATTGTGTCAATTTTCCCAGAATCTCGACTGGCGGAAATCATGGGCATTACGAAATTCAATTGCCCGTCATTTCATCATCAATGCGTAAGAGATATTGCACCAGAATTTACAATTTGCTCACAATCTGAAGATGGAGTAGTCGAAGCGATTGAGTCCGCAAAATATCCGAAAATAATTGCAGTACAGTGGCACCCAGAGTACATCTCGGAATCAAATGCATCCCAACAGCGTCTTTTTGATACGCTAGTGCGCTGGTCATTTCACTAAATCGTTACGCTTCTTGTCAGACGATTTTGAACCTTCCTTGAACTAACCGATCAATCGCGATTACACAAAACAATACCGTCACGCCGAGTCAGCCCAATTGGCCTGTTTCCACTTCTAAGACCGTCTAAGCACGAAACCTGTACGTAGTTTGTTAGCACGTCGCCAAAGATATACTTAATTCCCCCAAAATACTGGGCTTCGTCAATTCCATTCTCGGCCGTCATGCGAAACCACTTCAAGGACTCGGCATCATTCTTGGGTGCGCCCTCGCCTTGGTAATACATGAGCCCGAGGTTCAGGTTCAGCTGGTCAGCAATTGCCAACCACTTAAACGGAACTTCATAGTCATTTTTCGGCAAAGATTCTCCTAACCCATTGTAGTTATGGATCTATTTTCAATAATTGTCAATTATTATCTGGATATGTGTTCCCATGTATTGTTATGGTATAATTCTAATATACATTACTTTACATACTATTTTAGTTCCCATGAGTATTCGCATCGACAAAATCCCCAACCGAAACTCACCTCCCACCATCCTCATTCGAGACAACCGGAGAAAAGGAAAGAAAATTATCAAGAAAACCCTCTGCAACATCACACACCTGCCCCCTGCCATCATCGCCGGCATCGAAATACTGCTCAAGGGTGGTGTAGCCTTCGATTCATCCAACGACCTGCTCGACACACAGCAATCCCTGCCACACGGCCATGTCGCCGCAGTACTCGGCAGCTTCAAGGGTCTCGGACTCGATCGCATCCTGGGACGCCATAACAACCGACTCCATCGGCTCGCCTGCGCCGCAGTGGTGGCACGCGTGATCTGCCCGGCCTCTAAACTCGAAACCGCCCGGCTGATTTCGTGCGACACCAGCGCTTCCAGTCTCGGCACTTTGCTCAGTTTGGGGCCGGTGTCGGGAAACGAGATGCTTGACCTGCTTGACTGGCTGGTCAAGCGCCAGCCGTGGATCGAAAAAAGCCTGGCACGACGTCATCTCGAAGGTGGCACGCTGGTGCTCTACGATGTCACTTCCAGTTACGTTGAGGGTCAGTGCAATGCGCTCGCGGCGTTCGGCTACAACCGCGATGGCAAGAAAGGAAAAAAACAAATCGTGTTCGGACTTCTATGCAGTGCCGAGGGCTGTCCGGTAGCGGTTGAGGTGTTCCGTGGCAATACCTCGGACCCGTTGACCGTGGGTCCTCAGATCACAAAGCTCAAGCGGCGTTTCGGAATCACACAGATCGCACTGGTCGGCGATCGCGGCATGCTCACCGCTGCCCGCATCCGTGATGATTTGCGCCCTTCGGGTCTGGACTGGGTGACGATATTGAATTCAAAACAGATCCGAAAGCTCGCCGCCGGTTCGCCGCGCGAGGCTGAACTTCGTCCAGACGAGCTTGTCGACGATGGCGTGATGGAGATCAGCGGTACGGATTTCCCCGGCGAACGCCTGATCGTGTGTTTCAATCCTCGCCGGGCAAAGGATCGAGCCCGAAACCGCGATCAACTGCTCAGTGCCACCGAGTCGGAACTGGCATCGATCGCCGCATCCGTGGCACGACAAGGCTCCAAGCTTCGCGGATCGGCGAATATTGCCAAACGCGTTGAACAGGGCATCGGGAAATGGAAGATGCGAAAGCACTTCATTATCGAAATCGACGATTGCGAGCTGAAATGGCAGCGGCGCAGCGACACCATTGAAGCGGAATCACGGCTCGATGGAATCTATATCATCCGCACGAGTCTGAATACATCGGCAATCGGTGCTCGCCAGGCCGTTGAATCATACAAGAATCTTTCCCAGGTTGAACAGGCATTTCGAACCATTAAGAACGGACTGGAGGTTCGACCCATCTATGTTTACAGCGCCAACCATGTTCGAGGTCACGTGTTTCTGTGCATGCTCGCATATTATGTCGAATGGCACATGCGGCGCAAACTCGCACCGTTGCTGTTCCAGGACGACGACCGTCAGAGCGCCCGTCGCTCACCGGTTGCCAAGGCAAAGCCTTCGCAGCGTGCCAAACAAAAAGCGGACACCAAAAAAACCGCCGACGAACATACCGTGAGCAGTTTTGCATCACTGCTTGAACACCTCAAAGGTTATTCGCGCCTCAAAATGGCGGTAGTATCGCACCCGGAACATACCTTTATTACCTATCCGAATCCTACACCGCTTCAGGAAAGGGCGTTTGAATTGTTGCAAATCAACCCGCGTAATATGTTCCCAGTAGAGTGACAAGTTGAATTCGGGTAATGTGTTGTTTTGATAAAATAATCATTGGTTTTGCCTCATGAAGTTCCGCTTAAATCAAGATAGTCGAAATTGACGCTACCAAGGTTTGAGTTATGCGTACCCTGATTTGAGATGGGTCACACTTGTCCAGGAATTTGATACTTTTTTGAAATTCCAAGCTCAAGAATATTACTGAAATCTGACGACCAGCCATTTCATTCGGCTGGCAATTTTCGCATGATCATATGAGCCACTCTTTCGCCGATCATCATGCAGGGCGCGTTGATGTTTCCGTTAGTTATGGCTGGCATAATTGACGCATCTGCAACCCGCAATCCTTCTACCCCATGCACTTTGGCTTCGTAGTCAACCACTGACATTTCGTCCGATCCCATTTTCGCGGTACCACATGGGTGGTATGCACTATTCGCGTTCTGTCTAATGTACTGGTCCAAATCTCTGTCGCTTTGAATGTTTTCTCCTGGAGACACCTCCTGCCCCTGACAGAAATCAAATGCGGACTGCGCTGCCATCTCTCTCGCGATTCCGATTGCGATTCGAAATTCTTCAAGTTCTCGTTCGTTTGAAAGTCCATTCATCTGAATACGTGGAACTGCGAACGGATCCGATGATCGAAGCTTTACCCAACCGCGACTCTCGGACCTTACGGGACCGACATCGAAACAGTACCCGTCCTTGTCTGGAGGAGGATTCCAACCTTCAATGTAGTATGGCCAAAAATGAAATTGTATGTTCGGGTATTCCACATGGTCACCGCTTCGCAGAAATACACCAACCCGACTATGTGAAGTTGCAGCTGGTCCCGTCTTGAACAGGTACCATTGAAATCCAGCAAACAAAATACGATGATTTGCAGTCAGGTAGTTTTTTGATAAGCCCTCTGCACATCGGTACTTGATATGCACCTCTAGGTGATCCTGCAAATTCTGTCCAACTCCAGGTAAATCGTGTATGACTGGTATTCCATGACTGACAAGCTCGTCTGCGGGACCGACTCCGGATAACATTAGAAGCTGAGGGGATTGAAAGGCACCGGCTGAAAGAATTACTTCGCACTGTGCCTGCACTGTAAAAGACTTCCCGTCAAGTTGATAAGTCACTGCGTTAGCTCGACCATTTTCAATGACGACTCTTGTTACAAAAGCGCCTGTCAGAACCGTTACGTTTGGACGTTTTGATGCGGGATGGACACACTCGCGTGCCGTTCCAGAGCGCCAACCTGAATTGATGTTGGCGTCAAACGCCGTCACTCCTTCCTGTTCCGCTCCGTTGTAGTCATCTGGGTTGGCATACCCGATTTGTGTACCGGCTTCTAGAAACGCATCTTCGATCGGGTGGTTATCCAGCAATTTCTGAACCGTGATCGGTCCGTTACGCCCCCGAAACTCATCCTCGCCTCCAGCGTACTTTTCGACACTCCGAAAGTATGGCAATACGTCGGCATAGCTCCAACCGCTTGAATCTCCCTCAAACCAGAGATTGTAATCCAATGGATGCCCCCGCACGAAAACCATTCCATTGAGTGAGGAGGAACCCCCCAATGTTTTACCTCTCGGCTGAAACAGCACACGTCCATTCATATACGGCTCGGGTTCAGTTGAGAAACTCCAGTTTCGAGGGCCACCGGTAAAGGTATAACGAGCACCGGCAGGAATGCGAGTAGTCCAATGATTATCCGAAGGGCCAGCCTCAAGAAGCAAAACTCGCACTGATGGATCTTCGGATATGCGATAAGTAACAAATCCACCAGACGAACCTGAACCGATAATGATGTAATCGTACTCGTCTGAGACTTTGTGCTTAGTCATATTTCATGACAATTGGAAAATTTGCTGCGAACAAAGGTCACCAATGTCAATCGAAAGAATCAGGTGGTCTAAAAAGCCGTCATATCGTTATCAAATCGTTGAACTGTGATTCAGCAACATGAAAATATTGAATATCGCTCATTGACGATAACCGCGGTTGCAGTCCGATGCAGGCAACTGCTGATCAACCAATTCTGCTAGCCCAATGCGCTGCATTAACTGCGCAACGATGATCAAACCGACTCGGGAGGTCAAATGAAGTTTACTGATTGCCAGTTTATGGGGAAGAATTGCCAAAAGCCTAGTACCTCTGAGATAGATTTTATGAATTAATTCGAGGCAATTTCATTGTGTCAATAATTTGGAAAATCTCGACGGATAAGCGCTCGGCAATTCATATTCTGGCGATCCATTCACCACCCATTTTGCCAGGAACTCACCGGACCCTCCGCGGGTTCCGATCCCTATGCAAAACCCGGTCGCTTTAATTAAGTTTAAATATACACACAATACAAAGTCAACTCCGCCTTTGCCGTCTCAGTGCTTGGCTCAGGCAGTGAATGCCACCGCCACTTAGGGTGAACATGGACGTATCCACTTCATGCACCTCAAACCCGAGTGCTCGCATTTGCTGACAGGCTTGAAGAGAGCCTGTCATTGCCCAGCACTTTATCGTCACCGAGTGTAATAAGATTAATACCAAGGTTTCTTGCTTCAGCGTAACTTGCGTCGATGATATAAAATCCGCACCCATTGATCCAATCTAACAGCCAAGGTTCGATGGCATCGCAGCAGGCAATCAACAGATTTTCTGCCAAGGGAACGACGAGGCCATCCATGTGTATGAATTCCCGTGATATCGGCGCCGTTATTGCCGCTCAGCCTTCAGCTTCGACACATTGAGCAATCAGTTCTGCGCCTTCTTTCTCGGACCGTTCACCACAGTAACCGATTAGAACGAGGCCCGGTCTTGGAATGACGAAATCGCCACCATTAAATATGTTCGGCAGTGGCGAATTTCCAAATGGGAATCTGATTTTCCTGATAGAACTTGATATCCGAAGCATAGTCAGCGCGGCGGCATTGCAACTGCATATGACAAATTAACGTCCCCCATGGCGTCATCGCGGAATTGTCGCGTTCAAAAAAACTCCTGTGACGAGCCTCGTCAGCTTGAAGAAAGTGGCACTTCACGCCATTTCAGCATGCTAGCGCATCGCAAGGTCATAGTCGAATTTCACGCTGGTGTAAGCTGTGTTTGCCATCGTGCGCCCTAGTAACGGGCCCGCTTCTACCCAGCGGTAATAGCCGGGACGCCCCAACGTACATCTCGAAATCAGATGCATCCCAGTAACGTTTTTTATACGCTTGTGAACTGGTCAGCTCACTAGATAGTTACGTTCGTTGATGAGCGAGGCCTTTGAATCTTCCCTGAACAACCCGATCAATCACGATTGCACAAAATAGTATCGCCAAACCTGCCAATATTCCCTGTCCCTTTGCAGCATATTGAAGCGCTTCAAGAACATCGTAACCCAATCCCTTGGCATCGATGAGTGCAGCGATGACTACCAATGACAGACACATTAGTATGGTCTGGTTTACTCCAGTCATGATGCTAGGCATAGCAAGCGGAATTTCAACTCCTCGCAGAATCTGTTGATTGGTCGCGCCAAATGCTCTCGCCGCCTCAATGACGTGTTTGGGTACTCCGCGCAGTCCGAGAGTTGTCAATCGAATGATTGGCGGTAACCCGAAAATCATGGAAGCTAAAATCCCAGGCGATTTACCAGTTCCAAAAAATGCGATGATTGGAATTAAATAGACGAACGCAGGCATGGTTTGCATTAAATCCAATATTGGACGCGCGACTTGAAATGCGCGATTGCTTCGTGCACACCAAACTCCGATGGGAATCCCAATTCCTATGCACAAAACTGAAGCGGTGCCCAACAATGCTACTGTAGCCATGCTTCGTTCCCAGAATCCAAGAACTGCGAGATAGGCTAGTGCAACACTGGTAAAGATGGCGACACGTGGCCCAGCGCTGCGATATGCGAATACCACAATTATGGTCATCACAACTGGCCATGGCGTTTCGACAAAGACAATTTCTACACCGTTCAGAATAGACCGAATCCCTCTTGAAATTCCCTGAAAGAAAAATGCGAAATTCCGGGATGCAAAGTCAAACACGACATCGATTTTCTCCGATATCAGCAAATACAGCGTTTTGTCCATTGGAAAATCGGTAATGACATCGGGTGGATTGCCAGTCGTAAATCGAAGCAAAGTGATCGGATAAACACAGCCGAGTATCACTAAGCCCAAAATTCCGGCCTGCCAGTTCAAGCCTGAAAGAACGGTGCGGTCGGTACGCCAACGCGAGTACTGCTTTTCGTACGCGGAGTTGGCAACAAATCCCTCGAATAGCTTGACCAAAACCAGCCCAATAAATCCGATGATCGCTAGTTTTCTGCCGCCGGCTTTTATTTCCTCAGCTTCCTTTAGAACCTTATCCCGTGCATTCGCAAGATTTTCAGATTTTTTCTGGAAAGAAATTACACCTTCTTCATCACCTTTGGCACGAGCGTTCTCCGTGCGGTCAAGCATTCTTTCATAATTGGTTTGAAGACGATCAGCACGTGCAAATTTGTCTGAACCCAAGTCGCCCCAAAGTCCTTGTCCAAGTATGACAATTACAAACAGTTCTAGAACAGAGAATACCCAGAACAGTCCCCATAATCCGCGGGCTGTTGCCCAAACGGGACCGAAAATCATCGATGCTGAGTTGAACGACCAGATGTGTTTATCTGATGATTGGATACGCTTAAACGCTTTCGCATAGTAATCGCCATTTTGGACAGTGAACTCCTGCACCGACTCCGAGATATCCAGCGCAACAACTGAATCAGTAGCTCTTTGTGCAAACCCTGTGTCTACGTCGATATTTGAAGAATCCGTCACATACCCTCCAGCGGACGCTTGAATCGTCCCTGTACGATTCTATCGAGCATCATCGCACAGAATAAAATCGCCAATCCAGCCAGAATACCCTGTCCCTTGGTAACAAGTTGTAGAGCAACCAGCACTTCCTGTCCCAGCCCTTTGGCGCCGATCAATGAAGCAATCACAACCATCGACAGACTGAAAAGAATTGTTTGATTCACGCCGGTCATGATAGATGGCGTTGCCAGCGGCAGTTCAACTCCTGTTAGAACTTGCCACGGTGTAGCGCCAAATGCACGCGCCGCTTCCTTGACATCCGGCGACACATGCCGGAGCCCCAGCGTAGTGAGTCGAATGACTGGAGGCATAGCGAAAATAATTGTGGCTAACACTCCAGGTACTCTGCCAGTTCCGAAAAATGCAATAATTGGAATCAGATATACGAAAGGTGGAATAGTTTGCATGAGGTCTAAAACTGGACGCGCGAATACGTAAGCTCTTTCGCTGCGGGAAAACCACACTCCAAGCGGAATTCCAACTAATATGCAGACCAGCGAGGCGGCACCAACCAGAACAATGCTGATCATGGCTGCTTCCCAAAGTCCCAAGACTCCGATGTACGCAAGACTGGCCACGGTAAAAATCGCCACGCGAACGCCTGCTGCTCGCCACGCGATTATCGATAGAAAAATTACGACTACTGGCCAAGGTGCATCAACCAACAACACTTCGAGACCATCAAGAAGTTGTTCAAAACTTGACGTAATTGCATCGAAAACCTCTTTTCCGGAGTCTGCTGTTCGATCGAACCATCCATCAAGCCAATTCGTTGTCGCTGTGCGATAAGCGGTGTCAATTGGAACATCCAACACCCATGACACAGGCTTTGAAGCCGTAAACCTATAAAGCGTCATCGGCAACATTATTAGCAACAACAACATTCCAAAGACAAGGCGCTGAATACTGAAACCGAAAGGTGTGGATCTATTTACCCTCCACTTGGAATATTGTTCCTCGTAGAGTCGGTTAGCGTAATATGCCTGCCCAAATCGTACCGCCAAGAGCAATACCGCGCCAATTAGCAAGTATATCCATTCCGACCCGGCAGCAGCCTGTGCTTCAAGGAGAGCAGCTTCTGCGGCGCGTTGAAGGTTATTTGCGATTTCCATGCTTGATTGCGCTGTAGAATCTCCTGCAACTGCAGCAGCTCCAGCCTGCAGACGCATTTCTTCAGACCGCGCAATTAACTGGGCGGCTTGTGCTGCCTTGTCCGCACCGAGGTCTCCCCAAAGCCCTCGACCCAATTGTACCAAAGCGACAATCTCTATAAGGGCACATACCCAGAAAACACTCCACATTCCCCGTGCTGCTGCCCATATCGGTCCGAGCGCGAGTGCTGAAAAGTTCAGTGGTCGCGTATCACCATCGCCCGACTGGATTGCTTTGAACTGTTCTTCATAATAGTCTTCGCTGCGTCCGGCGAAATCTCGGATGAATTCACCCTGATCAACTTGCGGAATTTCTGACGTTGCCGAATTCATCACTTACCGCTTTTGATTCCTTGCAATAGACGAACTTTAGTAACTACTCCGACATCGGTTCCCGCTTCGTCTGTGGTTACAATCGGATTGTCAGTGGTAACTGCTACATCGACTAGGTGATCGAGATCCACATCTTGAGACACTCTCGGCGATTGGGCTAGATCTTCATTGTGCTTGGTCCGGTAGTCCGATATGGATTCCTGGATGGTATGCGCAAACACCAGTTTCAATTTTGAAATGTTCTGTACGAAATCTCGGACGTAATCATCGGCAGGATTGGTGACAATATCTTCCGGCGTGCCGATCTGAACGATTCTGCCATCTTTCATGATGGCGATTCTAGTGCCGAGACGAATTGCCTCATCAAGATCGTGTGTGATAAACAGCGTCGTTTTGTGCAACTGTTCAGAAAGTCCCATAAACTGATCCTGCAGCTGCCGACGAATCAAAGGATCAAGTGCGCTGAAAGGCTCGTCCATCAGCAGTACATCCGGGTCCGATGCAAGTGCTCTCGCCAAACCAACGCGCTGTTGCATTCCACCAGACAGTTCATGCGGAAACCGATCCTCAAAGCCATCCAATCCAACCAACGAAAGCGTGTGCTGCGACACGTCCCAGCGGCGTGCTTTCGGTTCGCCGCGAATTTCCAGTGGATAGGCAACGTTGTCTCGCACTGAGCGGTGAGGCAACAGTGCCATGTGCTGGAATACCATACCGATGCGTTTCGCACGCATCTCGCGAAGCGCCGGCGCCGACAGCTTCATCACGTCTTCGCCGAGCAGATGAATCTGTCCCGCTGTGGGTTCAATCAAGCGATTGACATGCCGTACCAAAGTGGATTTTCCACTGCCAGAGAGTCCCATAATACAGAATATCTCTCCACGTTCTACCTCGAAACTGACATCGGCAATTCCAACAACAGCCCCAAATCGTTCCAGTACTTCGGCCTTGCCGATGTTCTCGTTTCTAATAGCGTCCATGGCTTCCTCGGCTTGGTTACCGAAAATCTTCCACGCTCCTTGCATTTCAATTACAGCCATATTTATCACTCATATTTGACACACATATAAGGAAAGCGCAGCTGATAGTCAGCTGCGCTTCCTTCAAATCACTTTCTTATTCCAATGAGCAGGTCACTTTAACCACTCATCCACTAAATCAGCATTTGCGTCGACGAACTGTCGCGCAAAGTCTGCGGGATCCATCTTGTTGACAGTAACCTCGAAAGTCAATTCACTAACTTGCGCGGTGTTCAGCTTAATCTTGCTGAGTAGCGCAGCGGCTTCTGGATAGTCAGTTTCTAGAGATTTTGCATAGTGAATGTGCAGTTGGGTATCTTTCCATGCAACTCCAGCGGTTGATTTTTCGAGCCAGTCAGGGTCGTCAGTCGGTTGAAGCATCTCCCACTTGTCAGGATCGTGTGCTGGTTCTTCCAGTACGGTCAAATCATAAAGCGCAAACATATGATGCGGAGTGTAGCAGTAAAAGACAATCGGTCTATCCTGAGTAATTGCAGCGTCAACATTCGCGAGCGCGAGGGTTTCGTCCATTTCAAGCAAATCAAGGGTCTGGTCGTAACCGTAGCTTTTTGCCCGAACTTTTTCCACGTTCGTGGATGCCCAGCCTGTCCCACCAATCCACACTTCGCCTTTGCCATTGCCATCTAAATCGAACAGCTTGGCGACATCCGGATTAGTCAGGTCGGAAATTTTGGTTATGTTGTGTTCTTCAGATACTTTCTTAGAAACACACATTCCCTGAAACGAAATCACGCTGTTCGGGTTCATTAATACTGTACCCTTTTCAACCACGAAGGTATTGTGCAGGTTTTGTTGATTCGGCAGCCAGACTTCCGGGTGCACATGCATGCTTCCTTTGTCCATTGCCTCAAAAACTACCGGATTGGAACCATTTTGAATTTCGACTTCAAGCCCCAAAGTGTCTTCCAACACAGTTTTCAGGATGTGAGCCGTTCCGTTTACCGACACCCAGTTCGGTGATCCAATTACGATATCAGCTGCCTGAGCACCTGATGCCAACAGTAATGTCGCAGCCAAAGCAGCTACGAACCTTTTCATCAGTTGTTTCATAGTTTCTTCTCCTATAAAATTGAATAAACAAGCGACTTTTGTCGCTAACAATTTTACGCCAACAATCTAATAAGTTGAAACTAAATTCATAAAATATAACTTAAACGATTAAGTATAGGGCACCTCTATTTACCCTGAATTTCCAGGGCTATCAAAGGCCAAAAGAAAATTTTCGAGAAATTTGCACATTGCATCCGTCAATTTCCAGACTTTGAGCCTATTTCCCCATGTTTTGCCCAAAAACAGCCCGAAATTGCCATTATTTCAGCCATTTTGACCCTATTCTCACTCATTGAGGCGCAATTGCCCCTACGCCGCCGTTGCCGACGGCTCCAAATAACTCAACCGCTTCATGTTGTAGCAAAGATTTCGTAGCCCAATCCACGTTTGCGCTCGCACCAGCCCAATGCAACGCATGTGGCGCTCCGGCATTTCATTTCTCATCGTCCCAAACACATGCTCAACTCTCGCCCGAACTTTCGAATACGCACAGTTCACCTGCTTTTGACGACCGCTCAATGACTTCGTACGGGTGCCTTTGTGATTGATCCGAGGTTTGTATCCTGACTGTCTCAACTGCTGTATGGCCTCCTCAGAACGATACGCACTGTCCGCCCACACTTGCCGGTCACCTGCGGGGTCCTCACTTAACACCTCGAACAGCATCTGACTGTCATGCGTGCTCGCCGGCGTCACACAAGAATCAACAATGAACTTGGTCTCGCGGTCGGCCGTGATGTGATTCTTGTAACCGTAGTAATTCTTTGAACCTTTCTTCGTCCACCGCGCATTTACATCTTTTTGACGCAGCTTGTTCGCCTTAGCTTGCCAATCTTCAGGCACCCCACCAGCCTTGATCGTCGCATTGTCCTCGCGAGAGTTACGCTGCACCGGTATCGACACAATCGACGAGTCGACAATCTGGCCGCTGTTTAACCGATAGCCACGCTCCAGCAACTGATCCTTGAACCTCAAAAACAACTCATCCAGGCCGCCGCACTTCGACAGCAAGTCCCGATACTTCCACAAGGTCTTTTGATCCGGTACCTGGTCTTCGCTCACCAGCCCGGCAAACTGCTTGAAACTCCTTCGATCCAACAGCATATACTGCAGCTGATGGTCACTCAATCCATGCATCACACCCAACAGCAGTGCCCGGAACATCACCAGCGCATCCCAGGACGGACGCCCGCGGCGCCTGCTTGCACCGCCAGTGCCAAAGACCTGTTCCAAGCGCGGGCGAAATGCCTCCCAGTCCACCAGTTCCTTGATCCGAGCCAAAGCGTCGAATTCCTGCAGGGCTTCCTGCTGCAATTCACGTTCAAACAAATGCCGCTTTTCCATCTGAATTACCTTGTTGCATCGTTGTAAAATGAAGACCTAATCGATACCCCATATTATCTCAGATTCAGTTGTAAAATGCGGTCCCTATAGACGAATAAATAGACGTGCCCTATAATCAATAACATACAAGTCAAATAATCAACTCAGCCTTTGTCGTTTCAGCGCTTGGCTCAGGCAGTGAATACCACCACCACCTAGGGTGAACATGGACATATCCACTTCATGCACCTCAAACCCCAGTGCCCGCATTTTCTGACAGGCTTGTGGAGAGCCCGTCATTGCCAGCACTTTATTGTCACCGAGCGTCATAAGATTGACACCAAGGTTCCTTGCTTCAGCGTAACTGACGTCGACGATCTCAAAGCCGCGCCCTTTGATCCAATCCAATAGCCAAGGTTCGATGGCATCACAGCAGGCAATCAATAGATTCTCTGCCAAGGGAACGACGAGGCCATCCATGTGTACGAAATCCCGTGATATCGGTGCCGTTATCGCTTCCCAGCCTTCAGCTTCTACAAATTTAGCGATCTGTTCTGAGCCTTCTTTCTCGGATCGTTCACCACAGTAACCGATTAGAACGAGGCCCGGTCTTAGAATGACAAAATCGCCGCCTTCAAAATGTCCGGCTGTGGCGAATTTCCATATGGGAATCTGATTTTCCTGATAGAACTTGATAACCGAAGCATAGTCAGCGCGGCGGCACTTCAGCTGCATGTGACAGATTAACGCCCCCCATGGAGTCATCACGGAATTGTCGCGTGCGAAAAAACTCCTATGAAGAGCCTCGTCAGCTTCCAAAAAGTGGCACTTCACGCCATGTGCCTCGTATAGGCGTACCATTTCAGCATGCTGGCGCATCGCAAGGTCATAGTCGAATGTCGCGCCGGTGTAAGCTGCGTTTGCCATCGTGCGTCCTATTAACGGCCCCGCTTCTACCCAGCGGTAGTAGTCGGGTCGCCCTAGCAATACATCACTTAGTTTTGCGTAGTCGTTGTCAATACCCCAGTATTCATGAGCAAATGAAGTTTCAACAAACGGTGCTGATTTATTTTTCATCAACATGTGAAATTCCTTTGAAAGTTGCGAATTGTAAATCTACTCTATGTATATAGTAATTCGTATATGACTATATTTGTATGTAACGTTAAAAATAATTCCGTTACGATTTCATATTTAGAAAGACATACTTTAGCTCCAAATCCGTGCAGCCAGGTGACCGGCAGTTTGGGCAGTGCGTCATTTCAATGACAAATATTCAAATGCTTCAGGCATATTCACTGCCCAGTCAATAAGTCGATGTTTAATTTGCTGACATGTGTGGTAATCTGAGCACATGGAGAAAAAACCGTTTTTAGCGGAAGTGATCAGGCTTTCAATCAACAAACGCTAGTCGATGCCACTCTCAGCGAGTTTCCATAGGCAATATCAATTTCTTCCGCAATAATCTCGATGCCTCTTTCAACCACTTCCTTTGAGCCTGCATAGCTGAGTCTCATGCACTCATGGCGATGTGCAAAGTCTCCATCAAGGCCCGGAAAGAAGTAATTTCCTGGAACTATATAAACATTACGTTTCTTCAGATTTTTATAGAGTTGATTGTCTGAAATTGGCAGACCTGGAAAGCGCAGCCAAACAAAGAATGCTCCCTGTGGCTCGTGCAGCATGTAAGGTAAATTTGCTAGTCGTGAGTGTATTGTTTCTACAACGTGACCCAAGGCTTCTTTATAGTGGGGTTGAATCACATTTTGGCTCAATTCCAGTATTTCGCCACTAGCGACTGAATTTAGAGCGAGTATGGAGCCGAAGTTGCCACTGGCCAACATCATGGTTGCATTGGCATAGACGAATTGTTCAATAACTTCTCGTTTTGCAATGACGATCCCGGTTCGCGTCCCTGGCAGTCCGAGTTTTGACAGGCTCAAACTCAGAATGATGTTTTCGTTCCACTCGACAGATGCCTCCGTGTAAATGATGCCGGGAAACGGCAGTCCGTACGCGCCATCAACAATCAACGGAATCGCGTGACGTTCAGCGAGTATCGCCAATTTTCGAACTTCGTCATCAGACACAACATTTCCTGTAGGATTGGTTGGACGCGAGATACAGATGGCACCAATTCGATCAGTAATCTTTATGTTGCTGAAGTCGATTTCATACTTGAAGGTGCGCTCCGAGGTGGTGGTAATCTTTGGTCGGATAGAGACAAAACGACGTGCGGCTTCATCTGCTTCGTTGTAGCCGATGTATTCGGGTGTCATAGGCAGCAGAATCTGTTTTTGACTATCATCAGAAAATTGACCGGAAAACAGTCGAAACAATATTGTGAAAGTCGTTTGACTTCCGTTTGCAATGGCGATGTTTTCGGGTCCGATATCCCATCCGTAAGTTGTCTTGAACAAATTGGCAAGTGCACTTACAAAACGGTACGATCCTTGTGGTCCGGCATAATTTCCAACCAAGCGCTCAAATACGTTGGGGGAACGCATGATATTTTCCATCTGGGTACGGAAGTATTTTTCCATTTCCGGTATATGGGCTGGATTTCCTCCGCCGAGCATGTACAGAGGATGACCTTCGGAGGCAGCGGCGGTGCCTAGGTCTTTCATCAGGTTGATAAGGCCTACCTCGCGCTTGATGCGGTCAGACCAGTTAGAAAATTTCATTTGACAAAAATTTGTTTACAAAGAATCAGATCGCAGTGTGTCATTGAATTTTCTGCGCCTGCTGCATGTCACTCAAGTCGATGGTGATCAAATCTGCCAGCACACTGAGTGCTTGGTCCAGAAATACATCACCTACTCTCTGGGAAGGAAAAGCGTCTTCAGTCAGATCAGTTGCAGGCGCTAATCCGAGTGAAGAACGAAGTTGATTGAGATTGTTCAATTGAGCTTCGCGATCACTATCGAGTGATTTGCGTCGTTGATCTTCATTCAAATAAACCACTTTTTGATCTATTCGATCCAAATTGAGGCGTTCTCTCGCAACAATGTATTCAACGGCTGGGTTGAATCGAGAGCGTTCTTTGTTCAAGCGACGAATTTCTGGAATTCGGTTTTCGATGAAGTTTGCGTTTCGCCAACGAACAACGGATCCAGCGGGGTTGATGACACCGCTTGGGAGAGCATTCTTTAACGCTCTTTCACCTGTGTTCGCAACGAACTCATTGGTTGCGAACAGTACATCAGGAACTACGCCAAGATGTTGTGTGCTTGAGCCGTTGACTCGATAAAACTGTGCGGTTGAGAGTTTCAAGGTGCCTGAGACATCCATGTTCAGGATTCGGCTGAGTGGCCAAATGGTTTGCAGCATCCCCTTTCCATAGGTAGTTTCCCCTACGACAATTCCTCGGCGGTAGTCCTGAATTGCACCTGCAAAGATTTCGGATGCGGATGCACTTCTTCTATCGACCAGCACTACAAGCGGTCCGCCATATACGACTACATTATCTGAGTCACTCTTTATTTCGAGATCACCTTGCGATTTTTCTACCTGAACAATTGGTCCGGATTTGAGGAAGAGACTTGTCAGAGACACTGCCTCATGCAGTGCACCTCCTCCATTTCCACGTAGATCCATAACAATTCCATCCACGTGCTGTTCATTCAGTTCCTGCAGCAATTTCAACACATCTCGGGCAGAACTTCTAGGGAATTCTTTTTCTCCCTCGTCTTGCCTGAAGAGTTCCGAGTAAAAAGCCGGTAGACTGATTACGCCAAGTTGAAGGATTCTTCCATCGATTTCCAGTTCGACGGTAGATTTTTTTGCCATCTGTTCCTCAAGCTTGACCTGTTCCCGAGTGATTGCGATTTCTTTGGGAGCAGTACCTGACATTGCATCTTTTGGAATTATTTTCAAGAATACTGTTGTTCCCTTAGGACCTCTAATCAAGTCCACCACATCTTCTAGTCGCCAGCCGATAATTTCTTGGTAGTTTTGGTTGGCTCTGCTGCGGACTGCTACGATTCTGTCGCCTGCGTGAAGTTTGTTGCCGCGGGACGCAGGTCCTCCGGTAATGACGGATTGAACAGTGATTTGCTCATTCTCAGATTTCAGCATGGCACCAATTCCTTCGAATTGCTGTGATATGCTGATTTCCAGATTGTCGGTACTGTGAGGGGAAAAGTACTCGGAATGTGGATCAAGCTCCTGCAAATAGGAATTTAGAAAAATCTCGATCACATCATCCGAATTGTAAAGGGACACTGACTGTTGCAGTCTCTCGTAGCGTGAATTCAGCGTTTCTTGAATTGTTTTGGAATCGTTGTCATTCAGTTTCAGAGTCAAAATGTCATCTTTAACCAGTTTCCTCCAGAGGCTGTCGTATTCTTCCTGATTGTTAAGCCAATCGACAGTCGATCGATCAATCTGCAACTCATCTACTATCTCAAAGTCAAATGGGTAATCAAGCAGTGACTTGGCGTAATCTGTTCGTTCCTGAATACGTTCCTGGAATCGTTTGAAGATTAAAAATACTTCATCGAGATTTCCTTCGTTCAGGAAGTTATCGAAATAGTAGCGATTTGACTCAAACTGGTTGATGTCGGATTCCAGCAAATAAATTTTCTGTGGGTCCAGTGCATGTAGATACTGGTGCAGAATCAGTTCGGAAAACTCATTGTTGAGGGGACGCTTTGTGTAGTGAAAATCTTCAGCCATCCTAGCTGTCGTAACGACCGCAATTTTCTGCAATTTTCCAGCGGACAGCTGTCCGGTTGCCTGTGTGGCGGCAGCGAACTGAGTGTCGCTGTGCCGAACAAAATTTGCATAGTAGATAAAATAGACAAATATCAGAGCGAGACAGATATTTCCGATTGTTTTCTTGCGTTTCCAGAACTGAAATCGCGAATTCGGATTCAACGATCTAATCATCACTGTTGTCAGAAATACGATTGACGTGTGCAGTCGCAAGTTGATTGACTGTGTAAAGTCCACGATCGCGAATGCCAATCGTTTCGAGGGAACTTAAAGTTGATTGCACATAGTCGAGATTTGCGCCTCTTTGCCCGCAGGCACTCGCAACTATGCTCGCGGTTTGGTCGATGGTCAAGTTGTTAACGTAAGATGGATGTTGTCTTTTGACAATGAAGACAATTGCACCGACGTTACGCCCGTCATTCAGCGTAACTGACTTAATGGATGGATCATAGATGTTGTTCAGCATTTCTCGATCCTGCAGATAGTCAGCCACTTCACGCTGTCTGGCAAGATCTATGCGGTAACTGACTCCAGTACAGGATCCGCCTCGATCCAGTCCGAATACTAGTCCAGGTTGGTCATCAGTACCGCGGTATCTTACCGAACGAATACACAGTGAACGATGAAATCCATAGATTCGAGCACGAATGGATTCCACGTACGGAAATCCCGGATCCCACATAAGCGAACCATACCCAAACACCCACAAATTGTGAATCGGAAGATTCAATCGTTCGTAGATGGATTGGCTAGTTGACACTGATTGTTCCCACAATACTGCGTTCATACAAATCTTCAAACCCTTCCTGCGACATTTTCAGAGGATTAGTTGATGTCGATGGGTCGATCATCGCCATGTCGGAGAATTTTTCAATATGTCCAGATGTGACGCCCAGTTCACTCAGTGTATGAGGGATGCCAATTTCTTTGCGCATCGACAGCACCCAGTGAATTACGGAGTCGGGAGATGGATGTGGCAAATCTAGATATCGTGCCAGCGCGGTCAGTCGTTCGTCAATTGCTTCAACATTGAATTCCAGCACATACGGCATGACCACGGCATTGGTGGTTCCATGATGGGTGCCGAGTACTGAACCGCAGGGATGGCTGAGGCTGTGCATTGCACCAAGGCCTTTTTGAAAGGCAGTGGCGCCCATGGAAGAGGCAACCTGCATCTGTGCTCGCGCTTCAATATTGCTGCCATCCTTGCAGGCTGTGTCCAGCCAGTCTCTGATCAGTCGCATCCCTTCCAGTGCAATTCCTTGCGCCAGCGGATGATAAATTGGGCTGCAATAGGCTTCAAGATTGTGAGATAGCGCATCCATTCCTACGCCAGCGGTAAGCAGAGCTGGCAGTCCGACTGTAACTTTCGGATCAAGTATCACGCAGACTGGAAGCATTTTGGGGTGAAAAATAATTTTTTTCGTTTGGTCGATCATATCCGTGATGACCGAAGCCCTGCCGACTTCGGATCCTGTTCCAGAAGTCGTTGGTATAGCGATTGTCGGCACAATGGCATCCGCATTGGCGCGGGTATACCAGTCTTCCCGATCCTCGAAATCCCAGATTGGCAGTGTCTGGCCGACCATCAATGCGATTGCCTTGCCGACATCCAATGAGCTGCCGCCGCCTAGTGCGATGACTCCATCGTGCTCACCGGATTTGAACTTCGCAACACCTTGCGACACATTGGATTCAACCGGATTGGCCTGCAAATCAGAAAAGATCGTGCAGTTTTTAAGATTTGTACTACACAACTCCATAATTTGTTCGACCATCGGCAGTTTGAGCAGGCCCGGGTCGGTGACTAGTAACGGGCTTGAAATTCCGAATTCGGTACAAATTGTGGAAATTTCCTGTATTCGGCCGCTACCGAATCTCATGGCTGTAGGGTAATGCCAGTTATTTGAGTGTGAAAGGATTTGATAACTCATCAGAACAACTTGTTTATCAAGTTAGGTACGACCACTAGATGGAAAATTCAATAATCATATTACAACCTATGAGTCAGAACGCACGATAATCGAACAAGAATCACGTATTGTGATTGCAAACCAATTCAGTATCTGCAAACTGACTCCGTAGGAGTTTCTTTGCGGCTCAGGCGGCGAGTAAGTCTGTTTATCAGTATCATTGTATTGCAAAATTAAGATACTTGCTTACACCTGAAACGAATTTCAGACAGGAACCGTTACAGATAATCAACAGTGAATCATGCACATACACCTTAATCCTGTTGGCGGAATCGCTGGCGACATGTTCGTAGCCGCCGTTCTGGATCTATTTCCACACCTGGAAGATCCTATGATGGAGGTTTTGCAAAAAGTCGATACTCTCGCGGATGTCAGTGTAAGACTGGTTTCCCACCATGATTCGGTGTTAACAGGCAGGAAATTTGAAGTAGAAGAAAAAAGTATTGCCCATCCGCATTCTCGCTATGTAGATTTACGAGCACAAATTAGTGATTCTGAACTATCTGTCGGTGTTCGTGAACTGGCGTGTTGTATTTTAGAACACTTGGCAGTTGCGGAATCTACGGTTCATGGAATACCCCTTGAACAGGTCACTCTACATGAGGCCGGTTCGCTTGATTCCCTAACAGATATTGTTTGTTCAGCCTTTCTCATAGATGCTCTAGGTCCGGTTACATGGTCCAGTGACGCTTTGCCGGCAGGCAGGGGTCTAGTAAAAACAGATCATGGGGAACTGCCGTTGCCAGTACCGGCAGTCGCTCATCTTCTAACCGGCTATCCGGTCTATGATGACGGACGATTCGGCGAAAGAATCACGCCAACTGGCGCGTCAATTCTGCGAGCTCTGAACCCTGAATTCGATTCACGAAATCACACGATGATTCTTTCGCAAATCGGTACGGGATTCGGAAATTCAAAGTTTCAAGACATAAGCAATGTACTTCGTTTGATTATGTATGATGACCAGGCGAGTGATTTGCAGAATGAAACGGTGGCTGTGCTTGAGTTCGAGATTGATGATCAGTCACCGGAAGATTTAAGCATTGGTCTGGATCGAATCCGAGAAATGCCCGGCGTGCGGGATGTTATTCAGATTGCAGCGACTGGAAAGAAAGGGAGAATCACGATACATGTCCAGATTTTGGCAGAAGTCAGATATTTGAAGGAGATTACAGTTGCATGTACGACTGAAACTTCGACGCTGGGTGTACGTTGTCGGTTATCCGAGCGATTCACAGTGAATCGAGAAACAATTCTGCACGAAGATGGAGAATCGATTGTTCCGGTCAAAATCGCTAAGCGACCGGGTGGTACAAGTACTGCAAAAGTGGAAGCAGATCATCTCGGAAATACAGGAGACTTCAGCCAAAGAAAACAGTTGAAACAAAAAACGGAAATCGACGCAGAGAGCGAAATTCTCAAACGCGGCTGATGCACTTGTTTAACAGTAAGCGCATAATCGAATAGTGGGGGAGGGCATCTTCCGACGTTGGACACCCTAGTGGGTTGTCAGTAGTAAAATGGCAGTAGAGACAATATCAAATGTGATGTTCAATTATGTCCGTGGCAATCTCCTAAAATCAATTATTCAATATGACTGAAATGCAAGTTCACCCACATCAAATGCCCCACGAGAACGCAGAACTGCAACTAGAGCATCTACAGAACACACTTTCTAAGATTGGTTCGCTTGTCGTTGCAGTAAGTGGGGGGATAGACAGTACTCTTTTGGCGATCATCTCGGCTCGACAAAGCGGTGTAGATGTTCAAATGGTGCATGCTATTTCTCCCGCTGTCCCAGAACTGGCAACGCAAAGGGTACAGCGTTATGCTCGCGCAGAAAATTGGAGGCTATGGATTTCCGATGCAGGGGAATTTCGTGACAGCAGATACATGAATAACCCAATCGACCGGTGCTTTTACTGTAAATCTAATCTCTATCGATACATTACTGAGCAATTTAAAGATATTCAGGTTGTGTCTGGAGCGAACTGCAGCGACCTGACTGACTATCGGCCAGGATTGAAGGCTGCGACGGAATATGGAGTGCGGCACCCCTATGTTGAAGCTGGAATCTCTAAATCAGGGATCCGGGAGATTGCGCGATTTTTGAATCTTGACGATCTTTCAGAACTTCCTGCATCCCCTTGTCTTTCAAGCCGGGTCGAGACTGGAATCCCGATTGAATCAACTTCATTGAAGGCGATTGATCAAGTGGAAACTGAAATCAAGAGCAGGCTGCGGACCAAGGCTGTTCGTTGCCGGATACGGCGAGAAGGCATTGTCGTTGAATTGGACAATGATGCGTTATCTAAGATTGGCAGAGAGGACCGACAAGCATTACGCGCTGTCGTCCAAAGTTCTTTTTCAGATAGGAAGGCACAGGTCACAGTTGATTTTGAAGAGTATCGCATGGGCAGTGCTTTTATCCGAGAGACGAAGTGATACCGGACTCCGATTTCATGCCGGATTTGGACCGGAAAAATCGTGTAGGATTGGATGAAGCTGTACTCTGCGAATTCAAGACACCAGAGCAGATAGAGCGGATTGTTGAGAAGTCGAAAAGTAAAGGGTTGAATCTATTGCTGACGCGATTGAAACAAGACGATTACTCGGAGCTCAAGGAGTCTGTGAGGTCATTGATTGACTACGAAGAGATTTCACGAACCGGAATCGTTGGAACCTGCCCCAAGCCGAGCAGTTCCAGGCAAATTGCAATTGTGACTGCGGGTACATCGGATGTAGGGGTTGCCCGGGAAGCGGTGCGAACCCTGTTGTTTCATGGAATTGGCAGCGAAGAATTTTATGATGTGGGGGTTGCAGGGCTTTGGCGAGTGATGAAAATTGAATCGAACCTCAGACAAAAATCAGTTGTAATCGTTGTTGCTGGCATGGATGCTGCACTGCCGTCAGTCATTGCTGGGCTGATTCCTGCTGCAATCATAGCAGTACCTACATCGGTTGGTTATGGTGTCGCTGAAGGAGGATATTCAGCATTGGAGTCGATTCTTTCCAGTTGCGCACCAGGTCTTGCAACAGTGAACATTGACAACGGATATGGCGCTGCCTGTGCAGTGATTCGAATTATCAACAGTGTTCGTTGAGTCATGTGGTGTCGATTGTGAAAACAAAGACTGTACAGGCTGATTTCGGGCGTGAGAAAATTGAAATTGAGGTGCCGGAAAATTCGGCAGTTATCGAATTTCAAAATCCAGATTTTCTGACCGACCCCGTAAAAAGCACTGTCGATGCATTGACCGAACCAGTAGGGAGTCCACCGCTTGCCGACTTGGTGAAACCCGGCATGACTGTGGCAATCGGTTTCGATGATCCGACTCGACCGCCACTTCCGTGGCAAACAATCCTGCCTTTGGTGATTGATGTATTGACCCGAAATGGTGTTAATGAAAAAGATATTTCATTGATCTGCGCGAACGGTGCACACCGCAAGTGGTTTCCGAACGAATTGAAGAGATTTCTCGGAAACAAGTTGTTTGATAGATTCTGGAAAAGCGGGCAGATTATCAATCATGATTGCCAAAATCCTTCTGAATTGACCTATCTGGGCACAACCGAGCGTGGAGGTTATGTCGAACATAACCGGAGATTTATCGAGGCTGATCTATCAATATATGTTGGAACGGTGTCGGCGACGTATGTAGGAGGTTACTCCGGAACTGGCGCAGTAACTGGGCTCGCTTCTGCAAACAGCCTGGCTTCCCATCACTCACATCGTTTCTGGCATCATCCCAAGTCGACGACCGGAGATCATCGGACGATGATGTATCGTGGAATGAAAGCGGAAGTACATGATTACATGGAACAGGCGATGGGCAAGAGAATTTTTTATGTAAATTCTGTAGTCGGAACAGGCGGCAGAATTGCGGGAGTATTCGCAGGATATTCGCCTGAAGTTGAAGCGCCGTGTTGGGACTTGGCGGACACCTACAATATTTATCCTGCACCACAGGCAGATGTGATGATTGTCGGTCTGAGTAATTGGTTCGCTTACGGAGAATCGGATAACACGCTCATTGCGTCAATAGGATGTCTGAATCCGCCCAGAATCTGGTTAAATAAACCTGTTTTGCGGGAAGGCGGTGTCGTTATCGGATTGAATCCATCTTCCGGCTACATTGATCCGACAATGTATCCGTCATATCAAGAAGTGATCAATCTGTATGATCGTCATCACGACATAAGTGAATTATCAGAGCATGAACTTGAAATCAGTTCGCGGCCAGAGTATCTTGAGTTATATCAAAATGGAAATTCGTATCATCCAAGGCATCCGTTCTGGCTGCTGTATATCGGTCACTACACGCTGAACCGAGCGTCAGCTGTCATTATGGCGGGTACGAAGAATCCGGGCGCGTTCAGAAAACTTGGAATCACACCTGCCAGAGATTTCTCTCACGCCTGGAATATCGCCACGAAAATCACCGGGACTAGTCCTGTAGCTGTAGTTGCGCCCACTTTCTGGACTCGCCGTCAGTTCAAATTTGACGTTGTTGTGTGAAAATTTTTCCTAATTATCTCTGAAGACAAGATGAAGTTTGGTATTAATATCTTATATTTAAATATTTGATTAATAATAATTATGTCGATCAAACAAGATCATAAATAACTCCAGAAATTTTTCAGTTCGAGTGAATTTCTCAAATACTATGGTTCCTCCGAACAGCAATACTACGAGACACTCTACAGCTAGTGCTGACTCAGCACCGGAAAATTTTGTTACAGAACAAAAGTTCACTTTGATAAGAGTACGCACACCACGCAGCACTTAAAATTTCACGAGATTCAAATACCGTCACCCAGTCGCTGAGCATACTCGGCTAACCCTCCCCGACGACAGACAACCCCCGCTCATCAGCCGCTGTTGCCGGATGCCGGTGTGAACATGATTCTTCGGCGTATTTCATACTTCGAACGCCTTGTGCGTGATTTCGATGTTCTCGAAAAATCTTGGAAGTGGCATGACTTGGAATGGTTCGAGCCATGAATGATCGGTCGTTGCGACTTCGAAAAATCCCCGATTGAACAACACATTAACACGAAATTGTCCGAGTTAAACGTAAGATATGTTGAAAATAGCCGTGCTTGTCAATGCGAAATGTATCCTCCAGCTGTCACAGCCCACGACACCGACACAGATTATTGGATTTTATTACATGACGAACTGAATTCAATGCTAGGCTAGCAAGCAGATGTAACTGAACGCGTGGCCATTGAACAAAGACCATAATAGATATGTCGCAACGACATCATCCAATCTGCCGAAGCATCCATGCGGCGTGCAAACGCTTATTTACTCAGCATACGAGGCAAGGGATATTGCGGTTGGCTTGAAATATTCAGTGTTTCAATATAACCACATAACGCAGCTTGCGACCCTAAAGGCTGTTAAAGTTGTTCTCTCTGACCAGGCGATGCACCACACAGTGGAATACGCCACTTGGATGTACAAGCGGACGACCTGTTCAATCTAGGTCGGAGTGCAGAGTAGGCACATTGAAATTTTTCAACTAGTGAAATCAATGACAACTTATTCCATAAAGATACGTTCTGCTTCCGAACTGACAAATTCGCCATCTTCGACGAAGATGAAACACTGTTTACCAAGATCATGATAATCAACTGTTGCCCTACAAATTAATACACACATTTTACGAACATGTTCCAATCTGGAACGAGTACCTCTAAATTCAAAACCATCAAAGAACTTGTAGCCGGTACCACAAATCACAAAGTGCCAATTCTGATTTGATTTTGACTTTCGATTTCTGAGAAATTCCAAATAACGCTGAAAACTCTTCTGATTTGCCTCACTTTGTACATCTCCTTCGATCAGCGGTTCAGCAACAATCTCTTCCTGACCAATTCTCTGAGCGACAGCATTCAATTTATTGGCGACAGATTCAGACAAACCCTTGTACTTGATTTTGCCATTCGACCAGAACAAGGTGCATTTTGAACCACCTCTTTTTTTGCAAGCTTTCTTTGCTTCATACTTGCTTTTATTCGCATTTTGCCCAAAACGCCATGAACAATCCATTGACCGATCTACATTGGGGTCGAAATAACAATAGGATTTTAATCCGCCAACTTTCATTACTTTTTTCAGATACCAAAATTTTGCCATCATCCCTATGGCGCGGTCATAGTTGGTAAATTCGCTATGTTCGGCTAAAGCTTTCGACGGACTATATGCAATTAAAGTCGCAATAATCAGAGGAATTACCATTAGCATAGATCGAAGTTTCCCCAATGAGCGGTTATTTGGCAGCATTAAATTTCTCCTGATTCATACACAAATTTCTCTCTGAATTTCCATCTGGAATTATAACAATTTCCCAACCTCTTGAAAGTTCGTTTGGCGCTTCGTATCAAACAGGAATTCCGTTAGTGTGGGTGTCGTGGGGTGTAATCGGTCAGCCCTCATCGGCAAGTGCTGATACAACAACCGAAGTTGTCGGTACAATTGGCGTCGCTCGCAGCGACCCCGGTACGATCTGTCGGACGGTCTTAGACTTGCAAGATTGACTTGATACAATACGCGTTGAAGTAAATTTGCCTAGTTTTGGAGGTTGACACGATGTCGAAGCACCTGAATACGCCAACATCTGCGGATACGCAATCGATTCAGTTCGTTAAAGCAAGTCGAGATGGTTCACAAGTGGATACCACTTCCAGCAGGAGTGACGTGCGTGCTGTGACCCCGACTTCCGAGCGAATTATCAAGGAGACCTCGGAGAAGCGCCGAAAAGCCATGGTGGTGTTGGCGAATCGGTAGACGGCACTACAGAGTCACGTGGGCCGACGCGGTTCGGAGCCATGAGGAAGCACTTCGAGATGGCGGAGCCCCCAGGGGTTGTAAACGAGCACGCGATTCTATCGGCAAATTGCCCGTCCATACCACGGCTATCATCGGTTTATCCATCAGAAAGCAGTTGCACTAGTTCACGGGATTGTTTCAAATCACGGCTTTTCAGATGGCAACAAGTGCACGGCCCTTTATTTCGTGGAACTGTTGGTTCAGAGAAGTGGCTATGAGTTCATTGAATATAAACGGAAACCATTGGAAATGGCACTTTCACTCTATGTGGGCTTGGCAGCCTGAGAAATCAGTGCAGTAGTAATTTTTAGATGGGCTGGGTCTATGTAATTACAAACAAGTCGATGCCAAATCTAGCTAAGGTTGGATTTACAACTAACCATCCAACAGAGAGGGCTAAAGAATTAAGTAATCCAGGCGCCCCTCACCCCTACATTGTGGCATACGCAGCATCTGTTGATAACCATAGAGAGTTGGAAAAAAGTGTACATTGGTACCTAACTGATATCAATTTATGTGAAGGAAAAGAGTGGTTTAAATGCACCATTGAACAGGCGATTGCGGCAATTCGAATATGCAGTGAGCGAATTCATGATGAATTTGTACCGAAACAGCGAGAAGCCGAAAAAGATGCATTAGAAAAGAAAATCAAAATAGGGGTGGAATTCCTAAGAAATAAACAACGCGAAGAATTTGAGGAAGACTTGAAACGACGATGCGCAGAAAAAGAAATCGAAGAAATCGTCTCGTTAATACAATTTCAAAAAACTAATGAATTAAAGAAAATTGATGGTATCAACTCAGTCTTGTCACCAAGGGAGGTAAAAGACACTCATATGATACTGATTTGGGTAGTAATTTGCTGTATTCTCTACACTACATTAAGAATAAGTGGCTGGATTAAAGGCGAAGATAGCGTCCTCTTGATACTTTTTTCAATTGTTTTTTTTGGTTTTTTGCTTACAGGTCTAATAACGGCTATATACGAAACTTTTGGCAAAGTTACTAATTATTTCCGTTCCAAAACAAAAGAATATAAGGAACTAAAGCAGAAAGAGAAATTCCTATCATCTCGGTTGCTAAATATTTTTCCTGAAATGCGTCCTGCATCCGCTTATTGCAATGATAAGAAATGGCAAGGTAAGGAACCGTATTTCTTAACACCACTTCCGAAGAACAAACGACAAATTCTGTCCGGGAGGGCGAGTGTTAGAGAAGGCTTGTTCAGAGGCACGATTACAAATTCGAATGAAGATTGGGTTGTAACTCAATTGGTACTGCGTGTTCCATTGGATGGGTATTTTCCATTCTCGTTTAGAGTTCCAATATTTGTATTTCCAAGTGGAGAGGCGAAGTTCGAGTTGAAGATCGACCGAGACAAAGAACACGTGGAATGGGAGTGGCGAATAGGTGAGGCATACGGCTATGAGATCATATAGTGCGAAGAATCTTGCTTCTGGTTAATACGGATAAAGTGTAATTGTATTTGGTATCAGCAGTTATGTGGTTTGGTATTGCTCTAATGAGATCGCCATCCTGGGCGTGCACTACTAGTAAGAAAGCAGGGTGAGTGTATGAAATTTACTTGCTTCGATACACATTCTTTCTGTGCGCAATATGGGTTATTTGTATGATGGACATATCGAATTGCACTTTGTAAATTATGCGGTAATTACCAACACGAACCCGCCTCAGTCCTTGCAGGTCCCACTTGAGTGCGTCCCCGTATTCCGGGTATTCCGCTAAGCGATTGATGGCTTTTCGAATCCGTTTGCGATTCGGGTTTTGTATTCGCAACAACTCCTTTTTCGCTCGTTCCTCAATCTTTATCTTGAAACTCACGCTCGACATCATCCCAGTCTAGCCAATTAGCATCTGGGTCATTGAGCCGATCCAATGATATAGAAGCGTCTTCAACTTCTTCAAGAAAACGGTCAATGGCTTGGCGGAGAACCTCTGATCGATTGTTGTTGAAGTGGACCGCCACCTCGTCTAATTCTTTAGCAACAACCTCAGGTACTCGTGTAGTAATTTGGATCATTTAAATCCCCCAACTCTGTCTGTATATTTTCATCCCACATGATAACAGTTTCGAACCTGTTGCATGTTCGTCTGGTCTAGCTTCGCAGCGAATAAGAATCATACTAGTGCAGATCGCGGGAAGTGTGCCTGGTTAGCCCCTATCGACATGAGCTGATAGGGGGAGCATTCGGACGCACCCGAGAAAACATCAGGCTTTAGTGTTGAAAGATATGCCTATTTCAGTAGATGTGCGAGAGCCACTCACAACGTTTGGCGAGTTAGGCAAAACTAGTTTCATAGTCATATCAAACAGCGTAAGGATTGACTCTCGCTTTATTGAGTCATGATGTAGACTGTGTCCATACAAAATCTGGTTTTGTATCTGTGCAACTGCCTGTCGCAAACGATTGCACGAAATTGCTAGTCGTCGACAACTACTTTTTGAGTTCGAGTAGCCAAAACCCAGCCGACAATCAGCAGTAGCGAAACAATTAGTGCTGCCAACTCGATCAGTCGCTCATTGATCAGATATGAAAATCCAAAAGCGGTTACGGCCAAAAATCCCCATCGTTCGGACCACTTCAAATCTCGCATGAAATATCCGTAACAAACTACCGAGGATGTCCATTGCAGCAGAAGTATGAGAGAAACAGGAGCCGCGACCGTCCAGCTGACGTTCGGAAAGGACAACAACTCTGGATGATAAACAAATCCATACGGTATGATGAATGTCGTCAGCATCAGTTTCATACCGTCTTTTGCAGTGCCGAAAAATGTTCCGCCTGAAAGTTTTGCAGCGGCCAGTGCGCTGACGGCAACCGGTGGCGTCAGTGTTGAGAAAACCGCGAAATAGAAAACGAAGAAGTGTGCCAGAATCGCTTCAATTCCCCCTTGCTGCATAAACGGTACCAGGGTTAAAGACACAATGATATATGCGACTGGAGTCGGAAGTCCCATGCCTAGAAACAGCGACACAATCATGGTGCCGAGCAGCAGCAGAAATTTGCTATCCGGCAGAATCTGTACCAGAACAATTGCCAGTCTATTCGACAAGTTCGTCGTCAGGAAAGTTTGTGCAAGTGGTCCAATTGCGACCAGCAGCAATGACAACACGGTAACGATGACAAGTCCATCAATATAGGCATCGTACATTTCTCTGAGTTTGGGGCGATATTTACCCTGTAGCAGACTCAAGCCTAATGCAAGAGCAATTCCTGCTACTCCTGCGATGGCAGGGGAATAATATCCAACCAGCAAAATCACTACAGCGGTGAACGAAATGAGAAAGGTAGGCAGCATTCTCCAGATTGCCTGGTAGTCAACCGCGCCTTCCATGCGCTCCAATTTTTCGTGTTTTGCGCATATGATGACACCGAACGTAGTGCCACTCAGAAACAGTAGTGCGGGTATCAAAGCTGCAAGTGCAACCTCGATATAGGGAACATTGAGGAACACGGCAATGACGAATCCTGCAAGTCCCAGAATCGGCGGCATGATTTGCCCCGAAGTGGAAGCGACAGCTTCGATTGCCCCTGCCATGTCCTTGCGATACCCGTGATTCTTCATCATCGGAATCGTCAGTCGACCGGTGAGCACGACGTTTGAAACCGCTTGTCCCATGACTGAAGCAACAATCCCGCTACCGATAATGGCAGGAAATGCAGCTCCACCTTGCACCCGACGTCCCGTGACTTTACCGATTTCAATCACCATTTTTAACATGCCCACGCCAAGCAGAATAGCGGCGAATATCACTAGAAAGTAGAGCTTGTCAGCCGCAAGTCGAGCCAGCCAGAACATTCCCTCGCTGACGCCCAAACCGAGATAGTGAATGACAAATCCGGCATCATATTCCGGCAGTCTTAATATGGGATAAGAGATAAGGTATCCAAAGAAAAAATAGCTGATGATAATGACAATCAACGATGTGAGCAGCCAACCCCAATGCAAAAAATTGAGCAGCATTACACCTGCAATGAACAGAATACCGATAGTGATGTCAAAAGACTCAAAAAAGGGATGAACGGAGTCCAGTCGGAGTGTGTGAATTCGAACATAGCCTGATCCGCCGACCGCCAGTACGCTTGCGATAATGGTAATTGCAAGCCGAATTTTCCAGAAATTTTTGAACGACTGTGAAACATATTGGTCAAGCAGTTCCTTGAACGCATGCAAAGATGCCAGACACATGATCAAGAACACGAAAGTTGCATAGAAGACCTTCGAATTGCTGATCAATCCGAACACGGAAATTCCGATGTACGCAGTGAGTACAGTGCCCAAAGATACAAAAATCAGAACAACTACACTTCGGATTCGTTCGGCGGAAAACATGAAGAAATTCGCTAGCTAGGTTCGTTAAAGCTGGACAGGCAAGATTACGCCGTCTGACTCGAATTCATGAGTCAGACGGCGTATCAGGTAATAATGGACGATAAATTTATGAGCCGGGATAGGTTACAGGAACAAAGTTCTTGCGCTTTTCCCAGATACCAAGCTCTTTATAAGCTCGAATCGCACCCGGATGTGCATTCTCCTCCGACAATCCGTCAACCATCATATCTTCTGTCAATACTTCCCACAGTTTGTTGAGTGTGGCCATTTCTTCCCGGTGCTTGTGGGTTGCCATTACATAATCATATGCAAGTTGTTCCGGAAATTCCGGATGGACTGCCTTATATCCACGATTGAATCCTGAAAGGAAATCTGCGTCCTGATGAGGCAGGGTTCCAGCCTTGATTGTCAGCCCTAGCCAAGTAGTTCCGAATTTTTCATTCATCATATCGATGGCCCATTGATCCATAGGGATGTAGTAAAGCTTTTTGCCTGATGCTTCAAGCTTTCTCAACGGACCGCTCTGAATATGGAACGACTGTGATGGATCAGTACCATAGCCCGTCACGCAAACGTCCGTGGTGCCATCAATCAGCTGCTGTGTCAATCCACCTGGATTCAAAAGACGAATATCCGTGTTTGATTTATCAATTCCGTATGCATGCTTCAGGAACAGACGTGGAAATACACCCCAGTCACTTTGCCCAAGAAGTCCGACAGAAATTCGTTTGCCTTTCATGTCAGGTATGGTTTTGATCGTCGGGTCGGTTGTCACAAAAAATTTGCCCTGTGACCAGTACGCTTCGCCATGCAGCAGTTGGAACTTGATCGGAATCGGATCCGGCAAGTATTCCTTGACATCATCCGTTCCGCCATGCAGTGCCAACTGGATTATGGCGTCTTCCGTTCCGAAAACAGTATGCTTCCAGCGCCGCTGCTCCGTCATAGCTCGCACGTTATACATGTAACCCGGCGTTTCCTGAGCAGCGATGAACAAGGTTCCACCACTACGGGCAACTACGTTACCGAAAATGGTATTCCCCTCCATGACGCCGCAACCAAACGGACAGGTCAAAATGGAAACAAAATCCTGCGCTTTCACAGTATGAACTGCAAACATGCTCGAAATAAGCAGTGTTAGCGCAATAGACAATTTAACGAGTTTTTTCATATTAATCTCCTCCATTAATTGTTATGAAATTGGTAAATCGGTTCAATTTGTGTTGAATTCCTCGATTATGTAACATACATTCTACAATCAGTCATCAATTTTGACTAAATAAAGTTGTTGATCGAATTCAACTAGTTTTCCATCTTCCGCAAATATAGAGACGACTGTACCGCTAGTGGTAGATTCTACAGTCGTATAGAGTTTCATAACTTCGATCAGACACAACGGGGCGCCTTCAGCGACTGTTGTTCCAGGTTCAACGAAAGGATCTGCTTCTGGATTCGGGCGGCTATAGAACGTTCCTACCATCGGTGATCGAATTATTTCATGACCTGGTGGCGCCTGCGTGTCGTCCATGGCAACAGGTTCAGATACGACCGGTCGCGCTTCAAGTGTAGTGGCTTGACGAGAATCGGAAGAATCGGTTTCAGATACAGCCGGAACTTGATGGGCAAATGATTGGCTGCTCGCTCCTTTCTTTCTGACAGCGAGTCGAAGTCCTTCAACTTCGATTTCAATTTCTTCCGCCTGTGACTCATCAATAGCCTTGAGAATCTCGGCGATATCGCGGTAAGTCAGTGTCAAAATAAATGCCTGTCTATGTTATTCAGTAGTCCTGCCCGTTTACAACGTACAATTTAAACGGCTATAAATCACGTAGAAATAAAATTATTTACTTCATTTATATTTCAAGAATATATTAATTTCGAATAATTAGTGGCGAACGTTATTGCATCAAGCAATATTGTATTCACTTGGAATTTTATCGATTAATGAGTATTTGAATGAAACGGGTACTAATTGCAAACCGCGGAGAAATAGCACTTCGGGTAATACAAGCCTGTAGAAATTTAGGTATTGAAAGCGTCTCTGTATACACAGAGGCGGATGCTCGTTCGCTGCACGTACTACAGGCCGATTATGCTGTAAAAGTCGGTCCTTCACCAGCCACATCGAGTTATCTGAACCAGAATGCAATGATTCACATAGCTCAGTCCATGAATTGCGACGGGATACATCCCGGGTATGGGTTTCTTTCGGAAAAATCTGAATTTGTTGCGTTGTGCGAATCGGAAGGTATCCGTTTCATCGGTCCTGTTTCCGACTCACTGAATCGCATGGGTGACAAGGCGCAGGCTCGGTCTGAAGCGGTCAATCTTGGTATTAGCGTTGTCCCTGGTTCTTCAGAATCGTTTAATGATTCTGCATCTGCGCTAGAAGCGGCAAACGAAATCGGATATCCCATTCTAATCAAGGCGCGTGGGGGCGGCGGCGGTCGCGGGATGAGAGTGGTGGAAGATTCGCTACGGTTCGTGCGAGAGTTCGCCCAGGCATCAAAAGAATCACAAGCGGCCTTTGATGATTCAGAACTCTATTTGGAAAAATTTCTGAGTGGTATTTATCACGTTGAGGTTCAAATTCTGGGTGATGAGTACGGTGATGTTGTTGCGCTCGGTGAGCGCGATTGTACCGTTCAGCGACGACATCAAAAGCTGGTCGAAGAGTCACCCTGTATGGTCATTGATGCCGACATGCGCAGTCAACTGCATGACTGTGCAATACGATTGGGCAGATCTATCGGATATAGAGGTGCCGGTACAGTTGAATTCGTATTGACTGAAGATCGAAAAAACTTCTACTTCATCGAGATGAATACCAGAATTCAAGTAGAACACCCTGTAACAGAAGTTCTATTCGGCATCGACCTGGTCGAGGCGCAATTGAAATTGGTAATGGGCAGTAGTGTTTCGGAGATTGTGGGCAATCGCTCGTCGACAGGGCATGCCATAGAATTTCGTATCAATGCAGAAATCTGGCAAAATGGATTTCGTCCATCACCCGGAGTCATCCAATCTTGGAATTTGCCTGCCGGATCCGGAATTCGAGTGGATACACACTGTTACCAAAGGTTTCGAATCAGTCCATACTACGATTCCATGATTGCCAAACTGATCGTTCATGGACATGACAGACAACATGCTTTGGAGCGTGCAGAAAGAGCTTTGCGAGACTTTGAAATAGAAGGTGTTGCCACAACAATCGGATTTCATCAGGAATTGTTGGAACAGCAGGCTTTCAAAATGAGTAACATTTCTACGAAATGGGTTGAAAACGAATTTTTACCAGAGAACAGTTAAAGTGGGACGCAACGTAAAATTAATTGATCTTACCCTGCGCGATGCTCATCAATGCTTGTGGGCGACTCGTATGACTACGGCAATGATGAAAGACATAGCGCCTTTATTGGATCGAGCTGGATTCGAGGCAATCGATCTTGTCGGTGGCGCAGTATTTGATGTTTGTGTGCGATATTTGAGAGAGGATCCATGGGAGCGCATGCGGATACTGAACAGTTGGGTCAAGGAAACCCCTTTGATCATTCATACGCGCGGCCAGAGCCTGTTCACCTTTGAGTTTTTCGCAGACGACGTTGTAGAACTTGCAGCCGAACGATTTGCTGCCAACGGAATGAAATATCACACGCCGTATGATGCAATTAACGATATTCGAAATCTTGAAATTCCGGTTCGTGCTGCCAAACAGCACGGTATTCATACGGTTGGCGGTTTGGTTTACACAGAAAGCCCGGTTCACACGGACGAGTTTTATGCGCAGAAAGCGAAAGAACTGGTCAATCTGGGTGTGGACGGAGTGTACATCAAGGACCCCAGTGGACTTCTCCGTCCTGACAGGGTACCTACGTTGGTTCCAACATTGAAAAAAGCGATTGGAGACCTGCCGTTGCAGCTTCATTCACACTGTTTGTCTGGCCTGGCGCCCTATACGGCGCTTCTTGCTGTGGACTACGGAGTCGATGTGGTTCATACCGCAACTTCGACATTGGCCAACGGTGCATCTCATTCTCCGACGGAATTGTTTGTTCGCAACTGCCGACGCAGAGGCTATCAGGTAGATACAGACTTACGGCTCATCGATGAAGTGGCAGACAAACTGGCATACCTGGCGCAGGTCGAAGGCAAGCCCGTAGGTGAAGTTGCAGAGTACGACGAATTCCATTACCATCATCAGGTGCCGGGCGGCATGATTTCAAACCTACAGTATCAGTTGTCTACGATTGGGCTTGAAGATCGACTTGAGGAAATTTTGGAAGAAGCCGGACATGTTCGCGCTGACCTCGGATACCCGATTGTAGTGAGTCCGTTCGCACAATACATCATCACCCAATCAGTCTTGAATGTGATGGGACGCGATCAAGGCAAAAAACGATATGACTCAGTTCCGGATGAGGTTCGCTTGTACGTACGAGGTGGATACGGGAGAGTTGTCGGAGATATCGACCCCAATCTGTATGACAAGATTACTCGCGGCGCTGAACCAATTACTGAGCGACCAGGAGTTCATGTGCCGATGGCATTGAACAGATTGCGAAAAACAAGAGGTCCATTTGCGTCGGATGATGATCTCTTGCTCGCTGCGTTTTATGCAGACAAAGAATATTCAGCGTTGAAGAGTGCCGGTCCAATTCGGGTGGATTCCCCTTCGTTCGGTAGTACGCCTTTGGTTACTCTGATAAAAGAATTAGCTTCGCGTCGTTCTATTGGCGCATTCAGCCTGAAATCTGTTTCAGCTTAAATTTTCAGCAATTGAGGAATTTATATGACTACACCTAGCATCATTACCGTTGCCATAACCGGTGCAGTACCGAAGAAAGAAGAAAATTCAGCGGTACCAGTAACCCCAGTGGAACAAATTGAATCTACGCACGAGGCGTATGAAGCTGGAGCTGCGCTTGTACATATTCATGTTCGTAACGCGGACCAATCACCTGGATCAGACCCAGAAAAGTTTGCTGAGATTCAAGAAGGGGTTGTCAAACATTGCCCGGGAATGATTGTCCAGTTTTCCACCGGAGGCAGAGGCAGAGAAGCAGGTGAGCGTGGTGCCATGTTGAATCTGCGGCCCGATATGGCTTCACTTGCAACGGGCTCAGTGAACTTTCCGACATCCATCTATGAAAATCATCCGGCGTTTGTGGAAGAACTTGCTTCAATCATGCTGAAGTATGAGATAAAGCCGGAAATTGAAATTTTCGACGTTGCCATGCTCTACAACGCTGCTTCTCTGGTAAGGAAGCAGTTGCTAGCTACACCAGCTCATGTACAGTTTGTACTGGGAATTCCAAATGCTTTACCAGCCAGGCGGAAACTTTTAGAGTTCCTGATTTCGGAACTTGGAGAAGTTTTGCCGGGTGCAACCTGGACTGCCGCAGGCATCGGGAGACATCAATTTGAAGTGAATCAGTGGTGCCTGGAACTCGGCGGACACTGTCGTACCGGGCTTGAAGACAATATCAAGTATGATCGGGATCGTTTGGCGAACAGCAATGCTGAACTCGTTGAAAAGATTGTTGACGTTGCGGAACGATTTGATCGTAGACCTGCGACACCGCAGGAAGCGAGGGAGATATTGGGTTTGAGACAAGCTGCTTGATTGAAATAACGCAAATCTAGTCAATCGAACACCCTTAAAAATTTTCGATCTTTCTCGATTTTCGAACACCTGCAGCCTTTGTAGCGATAGCGAAATTATCTATTGCTGATTCCAATAGCCGATCAAAAAGATAATAGCCCTTTTCGCAACTTGCGATCGGTTTCCATAGCCGACTGCCGGGGCGTTTGTGTTTTCATTTTCCCATCTTCTTTTTGTTCCGGAATAATTCCTTGTCCAGCGCTGATTGTTGAATAATCGATGCTAATGTTCCTGGCCGAACATCGTCTTTGATTCGATGGTAAGAAAGTGTAACCCTTTGCTTTTTTCTGTTGATAGTTGCAGTATATATACGGTGACTGCCAGTCTGTCTTTTAAGAGTAAATCCATTTCGTATCAGTACATCCTCAACCTCTTTGTATTTCACAGTGCAAATTTTGGGAAGAAAAATTCCGCACTAGTATATTTTTTCTGTTGAGACCTATGAGTTAAAAATTTATGTAACACGGCACTCCAATAGAATTTAGCACGTAACGGAAGAGGCGCCTTTCGGTTTAGGAATCGCTTTTGGTCAGCCTCTGAATCTCCCGCCACTTCTTCAAGGAAAATAGTAATGGCTCCGTTGAGTAATTCTTTCGCTTTTTCAAAAGAATCATCTTGCACGGAAATATTAAGATCAGTGCAGATGGCTTCCCACTCTGAGCCCTTGCCATGCACATAGCATCGAAATTTCTGGTGTGCCATTTCGCCCGTCCCCCTATGCATATCGTCTATGGGTAATTAAACGATTATCGTCTAGCAATGTCAAGCGACTAATTCCTTGTACAGCAGTCTCTGCAGTCTCATTTTGGCAAGCAAATCCAATCTTCCCCCTTGTATTTTCAGTCAGGGTAAAATATCAGCATAACCCGTGCCGAAGGAAAATGCTGCCTTTATCACGGCTTCAGCGAATGATTGCTAATTCCCTTTGTAGCGTACCAATATCAACGCCGCGATGTAGTTGCCTGTTTGCTAAAATACGGGCGCAATCTGTATTGCAAAAATTCTTTGCGCGCGCGTTGTCGGTGTGGAGAAGAATCGGATTACTGAGCATGCAAATATCTATGGAAAGAAAATAATCATGTATGACTTGTACTATTGGACGACACCTAACGGCCATAAGTTGACAATGTTTCTGGAGGAAGTTGAGGCGGACTACAACATCGTGCCGATCAATATTGGGAAAGGCGAGCAGTTCGAGGCCGAATTTTTGAAAATCTCGCCGAATAATCGAATTCCGGCGTTGGTCGATCATCAACCCGCATCCGGTAAGGACAGCATCACATTGTTCGAGTCTGGAGCCATGCTGCTTTATTTGGCGGACAAACATGGCCAGTTTGTTCCATCAGATATTGCAGGTCGCGCAAATGTTCTGCAGTGGCTGTTCTGGCAGATGGCGAACCTGGGCCCAATGGGTGGACAAAATCACCATTTCGTGACATACACCACCGAAAATATTCCCTACGCCATTAATCGTTATGTCAATGAGGTCTCGCGACTGTATGCAGTTTTAGATCATCAGTTGAAAGATAACGAATATATTTGTGGTGATTACTCGATCGCGGACATGGCCAGTTATCCATGGATTGTTCCTCACAAGCGTCAGTTGCAGCACATTGAAGAGTTTGAGAATTTAGAACGGTGGTTTAATCAGGTCAGGAATCGACCCGCGACTATTCGTGCCTATGATGTTGCGAAAGAAATCAATCCCAATCCAACACAGATGACGGAAGCAGAGAAGAAGATTCTGTTTGGTCAAGACGCGAGCACACTACGCAATCTCAAGGATCGCAAATCGGGTTCGTAACTTAAATGGACACTCCAATTAGGCCGCCGCTAGAAGGTGTTCTTGTCATAGACTTCACCACGCTTGCACCGGGTCCGCTCGCATCCTTGATGTTAGCCAACGCCGGCGCTGAAGTCATTAAGGTCGAACGTCCTGGCATTGGAGATGAAATGCGAATCTATAAAGATGCCTTTGGTGATGAGGGAGTCACATTTGCATTACTGAATGCAGGTAAGCGTAGCATCACAGCTGATCTCAAGAAATCAGAAGATTTGTTTAAAATCAAAGAATTAATAAATAAAAGTGATATAGTTCTTGAGCAATTTCGACCTGGAGTAATGACGAAATTTGGTTTGGATTATGAAACATTGACTGAGGATAATCCGGGTCTGATTTATTGTTCGATAACTGGATTTGGGCAGAATGGACCAAAAGCTTCAATTGCTGCACATGACCTCAATTATGTAGCGGACACAGGGATGTTGGCTATTGGCGATTGCAGTTCCGGCAAACCCGCGATTCCTCAACTGCTGGCAGCAGACCTGGCTGCAGGCTCATATCCTGCGGTGATGAACATCCTGCTCGCACTGCAACAGCGAAACCATACGGGTAAAGGCACTTACATCGATGTCTCAATGACGGATTGCTTGTTTCCATTGATGTTTTGGGGGCTTGGTCTCGGTTGGGGTAGCGGAACTTGGCCTCAGTACGGCGATCAGTTGTTGACCGGAGGGTCACCCAGATACCAGATATACACAACTTCGGATGCGCGATATCTTGCGGTCGCCGCATTGGAAGACAGATTCTGGAATGTATTCTGCGATATCGTCAAATTTGATAAGGAATCTGTTGATGAGAAAAGACATCCTCAACAAGTCATTCAAAGTGTTGAAGAAATTGTACGAACGAAAAGTGCTTCTGAATGGCGAGTGCTGTTCGAAGGGTGTGATGCCTGTGCTGTGATCGTGAACACGCTGGAAGAGGCAGTACAAGACGTCCACTACAGAACACGTGGAGTATTCGATAGGATGATTGAAACCGAAACTGGAAATCGAGTAAACGCACTGCCACTACCAATTGTCGCGAACCTGCAAGACTGTGACACGGCAATCAAAAAGGTTCCTGCATTGGGGGAATATGACCAATCTGGAGACAAGGTCTGACATGGATTCAATTCGAAAAATCGGCGTAATCGGTGCCGGACTCATTGGCTCAGGCTGGGTTTCTCGCTGTATCGCCCGAGGTCACGACGTAGTCGTTTACGATCCGTCGCCACAGGGTGAGAGCGTGTTGCTGTCGCACATCGAAAATGCATGGTATGCACTTGAGAAATTGGGTTTCAATCGACAGACGTCCGGCAAGGTCAAATTTACAAATGACCTGGAAGAAGTCGCTTCATCCTGCAGTTTTATTCAGGAAAACGCTCCGGAAAATATTAACTTGAAACGCACACTGCATCAGGAAATTGACAAATATGCCGCTGAAGATGTGATCATCGCATCTAGTTCATCGGGACTTTTACCATCGGAAATCCAAGCGGTTACCTGTCACCCGGAGAGAGTTCTTATCGGACACCCATTTAATCCGGTTTACATACTTCCGCTTGTTGAGATTGTTCGCGGGGGGCAAACCTCTGAGCAATTCGCTCAACAAGCTGCAGAATTCTATCGTTCGATCGGAATGCATCCGCTCATGGTACGCAAGGAAATTGAAGGCTATGTTTCTGACCGGCTTCAAGAGGCGGTCTGGCGAGAAGCTTTGCACATGATTTCAGACGGAGTTGCCTCGACTCAGGATATTGACGATGCAATCATTTATGGCCCCGGGTTGCGTTGGGCGATTATGGGGGTTTGCCTGACATTTCATCTTGCAGGTGGCGAGCAGGGCATGAAGCACATGCTGGAACAATTCGGTCCAGCTTTACAACTACCGTGGACTCATCTAAAAGCGCCGGAGTTAAATGAAACTCTGATCAATCGAATGGTCGAAGGAACTCAATTACAGGCGGAAAATCATTCGATTCCGGAACTGGAACGATTGAGGGACAATTGTCTGATTGATATTCTCGAAGTCCTGAGCAGATACAACTATGCGGCTGGAACCACACAGTTCAGAGCGAACCCCAAGACAGGCGTTGAATAGTTCTTCAACTATTGATTTGCACAGGCTGTTGCGACCCCGCTCTATCGCAATGGTAGGTGGCGAACAGGCTCGTCGTTCAATTTTTCAGTGCGACCGCCTCGGCTTCGACGGGGAAATCTGGCCTGTAAATCCCAACCGTGAACAGATTGAGTCGCGAAAATGCTACTCATCACTACAGGGACTTCCAGGCATACCAGACGCGGCATTTATCGCTGTCCCTAGAACTGCAACCGTTGAAGCAGTTGAATATTTAGCAAAGATCGGCGCCGGTGGAGCGGTTTGCTACGCTTCCGGATTTTCGGAAGTCGGCGGCGAAGGTCAAGAACTTCAGCGACGTTTGGAGTTCGTTATGGGTGATATGCCTGTGATCGGTCCGAACTGTTATGGCGTACTCAACTATCAGGATGGCGTAGCACTTTGGCCGGACGAGCAAGGCGGGCGGCGATGCAAAAGAGGTGTAGCAATTATCAGTCAGAGCGGCAACATTTCCGTCAGCCTGACAATGCAGCGTCGTGGGGTGCCATTGTCTTACCTGATTTCGACAGGAAACATGGCAGGCGTTAAAACCCACGACTACATACATGCCATGCTTGCCAATCCGGATATCACAGCAATTGGATTGTATCTGGAAGGAATTCCTGATGCACGGGCACTATCGATTGCGGCACTTGCAGCAATGGAACAGAATGTGCCGATCGTTGTTTTAGAGTCTGGACATTCTGAAAAAGGCACCGACATAACACTGAGTCACTCCCATTCATTGTCAGGAAATCGGGAAGTGAACAGTGCATTTTATGAAAAGTATGGAATTATTCAGGTAAACACCATTCCACAACTGCTTGAAACGCTTAAGTTTGTTTCTGTACTAACTCCGATGGAGCATCGAACCATTGCTTCGATCAGTTGTTCAGGCGGTGAAGCCGCTCTGATGGCTGACTTGGCTGATAAACATGCTATTGAGTTCCCGAAATTTTCTGACAGGCAAGTCAAATGCCTTAACGAAGTGTTGGGAGATCGTGTGGTGATATCGAACCCGCTAGACTACCACACTTACATCTGGGGGAATCAAGAGTCACAAAATGCGTGTTTTCGAGCCGTTTTTGAAGGAACACAGGCGATCAGCGTCAATGTTCTTGATTTTCCAGCAGATGGGGTCTGTGATACTCGGGAGTGGGACTATGCAATTCGCGCAATCATTGAAGCCAAGAAAGAATCGGACGCTCGTGTTGTGGTTTTGGCTACCTTGCATGAAAATCTTCCCATTGGCACTCAGTTAGTGTTACTTGAGAATGGTATTGTTCCAATGATGGGAATGGAAGAATGCTTATTTGCAATTTCGGTTGCGGCAAAGTTTGCCAAGAAATGTAAGGAAGTCGAATCAATCAATCCGCTTGCTGAGGTTCGGTCGGATCCAGGAATGCAAATTACTTTGACGGAGCATCAAGGAAAGCAGATCCTGTTGAAAGCTGGAATTCCAGTCGTTGCGGGAATTTTGGCATCAAATGTAAAAGATGCGTTGGCAGCCGCTGAAATCCTCGAATTTCCAATCGTAGTAAAGGCGTCGTCTTCTGAACTGATCCATAAATCTGAATCAGGTGCTGTCGTTCTGGACATCCAGTCGAAAGAAGAATTGTGTCAAGCGATTGAATCATTCTCTGGTGTGTCAGAAGAGTATCTGATTGAGACAATGGCACCGGAGCCATATCTCGAACTGCTGGTCGGAATTCGTAGTGATGGGTGTTTCGGTCACATTATGGTCATTGGAGCGGGGGGCAAACTAGCTGAGCTGATAGGTGACACTGCAGTTGTGTTCTTTCCAGTACACGAAGAGGCGATTCGAGAGGCTTTGGACAAGTTGAAAATTGGTAAGTTGCTGAAAGGTTATCGAGGTTCATCTGGAGATGTCGATGCAGTGAATTCAGTGCTTAGACAGCTTTCTGAGTTTGTCACCGATGAGAGAAACTGTGTAAAAGAACTGGAAATCAATCCCCTTTTTGTATTCCAGCAAGGAGAGGGTGTGCTGGTAGTTGACACGCTGCTACGGGTGTCAGATTCTAGTGAATTTGTTTGAGTCTTTTGTGTTCACCCCGTTAAACAATCAGCTAGCTTTGGGTGCACGTCATATATTTGAATTTTTGATAAGATAAGGTGAGGTGTTGGATTGGTACCGTTATCTGATAGTATAATAAACTAACAGAATTGAATCGGAGAACTGCCATGACAACCACCCTAAACCTTGAGCAACTCACCGCCCAAAGAGATGCACTGTGCCAGCGGCTCGCCGACATCAGCGATTTTCGTCCCGGCAACTTGACTCATTACAAACGCAAGTGCGGCAAACCCAACTGCCACTGTGCCCAACCAGGTGATTCCGGACATCCGATGTGGATTCTCACCCGCAAAGTCAAAGGCAAGACCGTGTCCAATGGCATTCCGAATCATGCGGTTGAGCGCACTCGAGCGCAGATGCAGGAGTACAAGCACTTCCAGAACCTGGTGAAAGAATTGATCGAAGTCAGTGATGCGGCGTGTCATGCGCAAGCGAAAGCCAGCCGAGCGGTAAAAAATTACATTGGATGAGGGCTGTGCGAGCGGATTCGCCCGCGAAATCATCCAGGAAATCGATTCACTCATAGCGCCTGTCACTGCCGATTCGATTTCGAAGTAGTCGAAACCGCGACGCGACGTTCGGTTCTGGAATTTGGCCCCTGGCTCTTGGAACAACGGTTGAACGCCGACCATTCGGATTGTCAGGGTCGCACTCAGCCATGCGAGTGTGGAAAGGAGGTCAACTATAGCGGGCAATGCCCGAAGAGTTTCACAACTGAACTGGGCGAGATAACACTGGCGCACGCTTTACTAACATTGCGACAGTTGCAATTCAGGATTTCACCCCCAGAGACCGGGCACTAGGGCTGATGGATTCATCGCTGTGCCGGCCGCACTGTGCATCACCAGCATCACTGCGGCCCGCATCAGTTTTGCCGAGTCAAAGTCGCACACGGCAAGGTTGTCCGGCCTCCACTTCCCGGTAGGTGCGTCGTAACGGTGGAACTGCGGGAGTGGATGGAGAGACCTTTAGCGACATTGAAGAATCCGGTTTGGAACGCTGACTTGTGAAACTGGCGCGGGAACTGAAGGAAGGGAGCTACGCACCGCGAGCGGTACGACAGGTTCTGATTCCGAAGAAACAACTTGGCAAGTGGCGGGCTTTAGGCATTCCTTGCCTTCGAGACCGGGTGGTGCAGAGTTCGGCGATGCTGGTGTTATCGCCGATTTTTGAAGCCGACTTGCAACCGGAGCAATACGCCTATCGTGCGCAAAGGAGTGCGATTGATGCGGTCAAGCGCGTACATTCGCTTCTGAATACGGGGCATCATGAAGTGGTAGATGCAGACTTGTCCAATTATTTCGGCGAGATACCACATGCAGAACTGTGAAGAGCATCGCCCGTCGCGTAAGTAATGGTCGGATGCTTGAACTCATCAAATCATGGTTGATCATGTCGGTGGAAGAGGACGATGGCAAGGTCAGCAAACGCCGAACGAACCGAGCGAAAAAGGAGCGAAAAGGCACTCCTCAAGGGTGTCCGATTTCTCCGCTGCTGAGCAACATCTATACGCGTCGCTTCATACTGGGATGGAAGCAGTTGGGCTATTCCCGGCGATTTCACGCGGAGATTGTCAATTATGCGGATGACATTTGCGCTCTCGGCAAGGTGTCAGCTGCAGAAATGCTGTTGGCGGTGAACCGAATCATGAACCATCTGAAATTGCCTGACAACGTGGAAAAGACCCGATGTCTGCGATGCCCCGAAGAGCCATTGGGGTTTCTTGGTTACCGAATTGGAATGAATTATCGCCAGCGAGGAAAGGGATCATATATTGGTACCCGTCCAAGCAAGGCGAGCGTTCAGAGTTTATGCCGTAAGATTAGTGATCAGACGGCTGCACGTTACGGGTTGATGGAACTGGAATGGATGGTAGAACGACTGAATCGGATGCTTTCTGGTTGGGCGAACTACTTCCATCTCGGTCAGGTTCTACCGGCGTATGTGGCTATCGACAATCACACAACATACCGGCTGCGCCAGTGGCAGTCACGGAAACACAAGGCGAAGAGCAGGAAATCTGTGTATCTCTCGTATGAGGACCTGTATGACTCCTACGGTGTGGAGCGACAATCAGGATTATTCTGAATTCGGAATAATCCTGATTGTCGCCCTATACCTACGGTCTGATTTGCCTTGTGAAGTTTAGGGCGCGCCTTCCGTGGGTGAATGCATGATCTCGTCTGTAAGCCGAGTGCCGGAAAACGGCACGCTCGGTTTGATGAGCGGCTACTGGAAACGGAGAGATGGCTTGGATTGAGGCACTGGCGTTCTGCGAAAGCTGCCAGCAACTGTTTCCCCCATTGTCCTTATTCCACCGCGCCAGTAGTCGACTCTACCGTTAAAAAGTCAATAACTTAACTATACATTCTGAAATCTGTCCAAAATATTCAATTAATTTGATGAACCCCGTGCGAACCTTTAAATAGCCATTTTATCTGCTTTTGCACTGGTAATTTGGTTGTTAATAATTAATTCATTTTAAGGAGATTAGATAGTATGAATTTACTAAGTAAATGGCTGATGAAAGTTTCATTTGTGATTGCTATACTCGCAGTTCCCTTAGCGGGATTGGTAAATGTAGAGTCTGCCAATGCGGCGACCAAATTTATTCTGGCTAACGTCATGGACCAGAAAAACATTCAGAATGTTGCTTCCAATGCATTCATTAGTAAACTCGGTGAATTGTCCGATTCTATTGAGGTTGAGCACCATCCAGGCGGAGATCTCGGTGATTGGGTATCTCTATTTGAGCAAACAATGCATGGGGGCATTCAAATGTGTCAGACTTGGAACGCATCCGAGTTTGATCAACGCCTCGACTTGGCGACTCTAGGATATACAGCCGGCACTTGGGGTGAGTGTGTGGAAACATATAAACCCGGAAGTGCAATGGCCGATTTCTGGAACGATGTCATGGGTGACCTAAACATGCGGCTTATGGGAATATTGCCTGACGGTATGTACGGCGTCACTGTACGCAAAGGAGTTGATGCACCGACATCTTATCCTGCTGATGCTGATGGATTCAAACTTCGTGTTCCGCCAATCAAGATTGGTATCACGCGCTTTGAAGCATTGGGATTTTCTGTAGTTCCGATGCCTTTTTCCGAACTATATACGGCACTACAGCTAGGTACCGTTGATGGTGCCGGATTCCAAGATGCCGCGACGGTTGAGACCATGTCGGATGTTTATGATCACTATATTCGTACAAACGACATTTGCGGCTATTCATTCTGGCTTGCCAATAAAGATTGGTGGGGTGGTTTGTCTGAGAGTGATCAGTCAAACATTCAAGAAGCAACTGACCACGCAGTCAACGTTGCTTGGGCCGCATTCGAAGAAATTGACAATGCAGCTATTGAGGGCATGAAAGCAAAAGGCATGCAAGTGCATATCCTAACCGATGAGGAACTTGCAGCAGCCAAAAAGATTGTCTACGATGTCGAATGGCCTTGGGTGGAAGAGCAACTTGGTAAGGAAACCATGGACAAAGTCCGCGCAGCGTTGGGAGTTGAATAAACAGTCCAACTGAATATTTGGTGGTTATTTGTTTAATGTTAAAGTTGCCATGCTTATTCTTGGACGAAAAGGCCTCGAAATTGAGTACCATTCGAACATTCGGTCGAATGATTTGCTTTGAATTCATTGAAGAATTGAAATGAAAATTCATCCGTCTGCTAATCTAAACACCCCCCCAATTCATTATTTTTTTGAGACCAACACCGTAGTGACAATTATTAGAAACTTCGGTGTTGGTTTCCCCTCTGGTCTTTCTGTAATCACTGTGCGGAGTATTGTGAATTTGTGGTTGCTTAATTCTTTTACTTGTGACAATTGCAAAGCCTCTTGACATTGATCAAGATGAAAGAATCCCTGCATTTCCTACTGAGAAAGATGGAATTTAAAATCCCCAAATCCCCGGAATAAGGGAGTGTTTTCTATGTCAAAAATTTTTATAAAAGTTGAGAACGGATTGATAATATTCGCTTGCGTTGGATTGGCGTTTTTCATGGTCCTGCAAGTAGCACTTCGCTATGTTTTCCAAGTGCCTCTATATGGAACCGAAGAAATATCCACGTTGCTGGGGCTTTGGATTTATTTCCTAGGAATTATCCATGTCACCCGAACGCGACAGCATATTAGCAGCGGAGTCTTCCAATTGTTTATCAAATCCGAATCGCTGCTGAAAGCCTTGGAGATTTTCAAAGTCGCGCTTTGTGCTTTCGGTTCTGCAGTCTTTACATATTTTGCGATTTTGTATTGGATCCAGTCATATGAAAGTGGGAGGAGCAGCACTTACCTCAGTTGGCCTAGAACCATCTGGGTAACATCAATGCTTGTCGGCTTTTTGCTTGCGACGGTTTTTTTCCTAATGCATCTATGGTTAGTATCTACTGGTAAGGAAAAGCCCATGACACACCAAGAAGAAGTCGAGCATAAGGCTCCCCGCTAAAGCGGAAACCCATTAGTCTGTTGAGGTATTGAAATGCTGTTATTCGCGTGTCTTATTGTCCTAATCTTGTTACTGATCCTAATGGATGTGCCTATCGCTTATTCATTCGGAATCAGCGCATTCCTTTTCGTGCTTCTCACGGGAAGAGACCTCAATTTCCTATTACCCTATGCTTTTGATCAGGCAGCCGGCTTTGCATTACTCGCTTTGCCGCTATTCATTCTGACCGGTTCCCTGATGGTGCCGAGCGGCATCTCTGACCGTATGATTAACTTTATTAATGCCTTTGTAGGCCATATTAAAGGAGCTCTCGGTGTGGTCACGGTAGTTGCATGCGCAATGTTCGGCGCTATGTCAGGAAGCGCATCTTCGGCTATCGCTGCGGTTGGAAGCGTTATGATTCCGAAAATGCTGGACGAAGGGTATCCGCGTGGTTACGCGGTTTCGCTGGTCGCGGTGTCATCGGTTCTCACAATTCTCGTGCCTCCAAGTATACCAATGATCCTATTTGCGCTTGCAAGCCGTCTCCCCGTGACGGCTTGCTTTCTATCGACGTTAGGCGCAGCGTTTCTGCTGGTAATTATATTCAGCGGCATAAATTTCCACCATCTTCGAAATCACGAAATTCAAACGCATGTAACAAAGCCAATAGGTGAATACTTCAGAAATATTGCTCTGGAAGGGCGTCGGGGTGTGCTGGCATTGATTCTTCCAGTGATTATGCTGGGTGGCATCTATGGCGGAATTTTTACGCCTACCGAAGCTGCAGCCGTATGCTTTGCCTATGCAATCGTGATCGGCTTTGTCACAAGAAAACTTAAATTTAAGAACACGGCGCAAGCTATTGTCCGTGGTGCAGCAGTGACTGGCGCGGTCATGGTCGTCTTGATTTTTATATTCGTGATGACTCGCGCGATGGTACTAGAGCAAATCCCGAAAGAAATTGCGATTTGGTTAACAAGCATCTCAGATAATAAAATAATATTGTTGTTAATGTTGAACCTCATTTTGCTGGTTATCGGGATGGTTGTTGACGACGCATCGGGGTCCATTCTCGCTGCTATTGTGTTGTTGCCGGTAGCGAACGAAATCGGCATCCACCCAATTCACTTTGCGGCTATCGTTGGAGTAAACATTGCAGCCGGGAACATTACACCACCTTGCGCACCGTTGCTTTACCTAGCGGGAGCTATCGGTAACTCAAATTTGGTGGAAATGGTAGGGCCGACACTTAAGTTTCTTTTGATCGGATACTGAGCTATACCCGAAAGTAGTGCGTGGGAGGTTTGAAAAAAAAGTGGCGTATCTGGTTTAACATGTAAATGAAAACATTTTTTACAAAAAACCAGAAAGGTACGCCACTATGAATAAGGATAACGTAATTTCATTTGAAAATCGAGAACTTTTTGAAGATCCACTCACAGATTTGATTCGAGCCGGAGCCCGTCAGCTGATCGCACTGGGGGTTGAGGCCGAATTAGACGAGCTTATGGCGAAGTATGCTGGCCAGCATACCGAAAGCGGTCATCGGGCGGTCGTTCGAAGCGGTTACCATCGGCAACGCCAGATTCAGACGGGCATTGGTGCGGTGACGGTGAAGATTCCCAAGGTGCGTTCGACCACTGGAGAGCCGGTGACGTTTCGCTCCTGCCTGATTCCGCCCTATGTGCGAAAGACACGCACGTTGGAGGCGTTTGTGCCATGGCTGTATCTGAAAGGGATCAGCAGCGGTGAGATGGGCGATGTGCTTGGCGTGTTGCTGGGGCACGAAGCCAAAGGATTTTCCGCTGCGGTGGTGTCGCGACTGAAAGCCGAGTGGGAAGAAGAGCGTGATCAGTGGATGGTGCGAGATTTGAGCAAGGAGCGATGGGTATACCTGTGGGTGGATGGGATATACAGCGGATTGCGCAGCGAGGATGTCAAGTTGTGTTCGCTGGTGGTGATCGGCGTGAATGATCAAGGCGAGAAGAAGTTTTTGACGATCGAAGACGGGGTTCGCGAGTCTACGCAGAGCTGGCGCGAGGTATTGCTGGATCTGAAAGCACGTGGGATGAATGTGCCGAAGCTAGCGGTTGGCGACGGTGCGCTGGGGTTTTGGTCAGCGCTCGATGAGATTTATCCGGACACCCGTCACCAGCGCTGTTGGGTGCACAAGAGCGCGAATGTGTTAAATGCGCTTCCGAAGTCGGTACAGGCGAAAGCGAAGGAGGCAATGCGCGAGATCTGGATGGCCGAAACTCAAGCCGATGCACAGCGTGCGTTTGATCAATTCATCGACACATACCAGGACAAGTATCCGAAAGCGACTCAGTGTTTAGAGAAAGATCGCGAAGAGTTGCTGGCATTTTACGATTTTCCGGCGGTGCACTGGCAGAGCTTGCGTACCACCAACCCGATTGAATCGACGTTTGCGACGATCCGTCATCGCACGCGTCGCTCTAAAGGGTGCTTAAACCGAAAGGGGATGCTGTGCATGATGTTCAAGCTGGGTATTTGTGCGCAACACAACTGGCGCAGGTTGCGAGGATTCCGGCAACTTGGGAAAGTGATAGAAGGTATACAATTCAAAGACGGGATTGAGACAAAGCAGTTTGACAACCAGGTAGCCGCGTGAATTCACCCCACGCACTACTTTCGGGTATAGCTCTCGGATACTTGCCAGTAATTCTCTTAGTTACCTTTATCCCCGATTTGGCGCTATTCCTTCCGCGGTTGCTTCTCGGCATAGGATAAATTTTAGGAATCGAAAAAGCGTTGATGGATGCTTCAGGCAATTATTCGACTTCGCAGAAAGCAAACACTGCTTCTAGAAAAAATTAGTTGGTGATTATGTATTTAGCCGATTCCCAGACGAAAAGATCTTGGTAATGAGTGTCATTTCGAATTTTCGGTTAAATGATGCCTTTGAATTCATTGAAAAATTGAAATGAAATTCCATCCGCCTGCTGAATTAGGTAAGCCACAAACAATTTAAAGAGAATAATTTAGGCGCTTTCCAAAAGAGGAATTTGTTTCGGCGATGTTTACCGTACTAGGCAGCGTATGTAATGTGTGGTTAACTAGGCCAATTTCAGTGTGAGAAGCATTTGTCGGAATCGACTCGACTTGAAATGGCAAAGGTAAAGGGACGGGCTACGTTTACCGCACGAAAACTCTAAACTTACAGCAAGCGGAAACTGACCAGTTTCCGCTAAGTTTTCGGACTGCAAGACAAGCATGACTACGATGCGCGTATTATTGAAACAAGGCCGGGCGTTGAGCTATACCCGAAAGTAGTGCGTGGGAGGTTTGAAAAAAAAGTGGCGTATCTGGTTTAACATGTAAATGAAAACATTTTTTACAAAAAACCAGAAAGGTACGCCACTATGAATAAGGATAACGTAATTTCATTTGAAAATCGAGAACTTTTTGAAGATCCACTCACAGATTTGATTCGAGCCGGAGCCCGTCAGCTGATCGCACTGGGGGTTGAGGCCGAATTAGACGAGCTTATGGCGAAGTATGCTGGCCAGCATACCGAAAGCGGTCATCGGGCGGTCGTTCGAAGCGGTTACCATCGGCAACGCCAGATTCAGACGGGCATTGGTGCGGTGACGGTGAAGATTCCCAAGGTGCGTTCGACCACTGGAGAGCCGGTGACGTTTCGCTCCTGCCTGATTCCGCCCTATGTGCGAAAGACACGCACGTTGGAGGCGTTTGTGCCATGGCTGTATCTGAAAGGGATCAGCAGCGGTGAGATGGGCGATGTGCTTGGCGTGTTGCTGGGGCACGAAGCCAAAGGATTTTCCGCTGCGGTGGTGTCGCGACTGAAAGCCGAGTGGGAAGAAGAGCGTGATCAGTGGATGGTGCGAGATTTGAGCAAGGAGCGATGGGTATACCTGTGGGTGGATGGGATATACAGCGGATTGCGCAGCGAGGATGTCAAGTTGTGTTCGCTGGTGGTGATCGGCGTGAATGATCAAGGCGAGAAGAAGTTTTTGACGATCGAAGACGGGGTTCGCGAGTCTACGCAGAGCTGGCGCGAGGTATTGCTGGATCTGAAAGCACGTGGGATGAATGTGCCGAAGCTAGCGGTTGGCGACGGTGCGCTGGGGTTTTGGTCAGCGCTCGATGAGATTTATCCGGACACCCGTCACCAGCGCTGTTGGGTGCACAAGAGCGCGAATGTGTTAAATGCGCTTCCGAAGTCGGTACAGGCGAAAGCGAAGGAGGCAATGCGCGAGATCTGGATGGCCGAAACTCAAGCCGATGCACAGCGTGCGTTTGATCAATTCATCGACACATACCAGGACAAGTATCCGAAAGCGACTCAGTGTTTAGAGAAAGATCGCGAAGAGTTGCTGGCATTTTACGATTTTCCGGCGGTGCACTGGCAGAGCTTGCGTACCACCAACCCGATTGAATCGACGTTTGCGACGATCCGTCATCGCACGCGTCGCTCTAAAGGGTGCTTAAACCGAAAGGGGATGCTGTGCATGATGTTCAAGCTGGGTATTTGTGCGCAACACAACTGGCGCAGGTTGCGAGGATTCCGGCAACTTGGGAAAGTGATAGAAGGTATACAATTCAAAGACGGGATTGAGACAAAGCAGTTTGACAACCAGGTAGCCGCGTGAATTCACCCCACGCACTACTTTCGGGTATAGCTCCCGGGCGTTGCATGTAAACCATATGAATCATTAGATTCATGATTGACAGGAATTTATTGATGAACGTTAAAATGGAAACTGTGCTCCAATGCCTACCAATCGAGAGCGAATTGCGTAAGATTTTCGGCGAGAATTACAGCAAAAAACCCAATTCCCTTTTCAAACTTGACCACATCTGCAATATTTTCAACGGTGTGAAGCATTCTGCTAGCGCGCCGGGCAAGTTTAATCAAGTTTACAGTTAACCATTAGTCACTACAACCCATATTTATGGATAACAAGCGAACAAAATTCATTCAAGATATCGACCCGTTGGTCGCCGATGCCCTAATAAACGAGAAGCAACGCCAACAATCCAATATTGAATTGATCGCATCTGAGAATATCGTGAGCCATGCGGTGTTGCACGCCCTCGGGCACGAGATGACAAACAAGACTTTAGAAGGCTATCCAGGCAACCGTTTTCACGGTGGTGGTCAGTTTGTTGATATTGTCGAGCAGGCTGCGATCGACCGTGCGAAGAAACTTTTTGACGCGGCCTATGTCAATGTGCAACCCCATTCCGGCACGCAGGCAAATCAAGCTGTATTTTTTACACTGGTCAAACCGGGCGATCGAATCTTGAGCCTTAATCTGGCGGCTGGAGGTCATCTGAGTCATGGCGCCAAACCAAATGTTTCGGGCCGCTGGTTTGAAGCATATCACTACATGGTTCATCAAGAAAGCGGATTGCTCGACTACGATCAAATAGAAATGCGAGCCCGAAGTGTAAAGCCACAACTACTTATCGCTGGCGGTTCTGCTTATCCTCGCGAAATAGATTGGGTCCGCATGGCTGATATAGCGAGAAAGGTGGGGGCATATTTCTTGGTTGACATGGCGCATATAGCAGGACTTGTTGCCGGGTGCGCGCATCCGTCGCCATTGCCTCATGCTGATATTGTTACATGCACCACAACGAAAACACTACGTGGCCCCAGGGGTGGTCTTATACTTACCCGCTCCGAAGAATGGGCAAAAAAACTTCAGTCCGCTATTTTTCCAGGTGTACAGGGTAGTCTTCATTCCAATGTACTTGCAGCGAAGGCTGTCTGCCTCGGCGAAGCATTGCGTCCGGAATTCAAGGACTACAGCAGACGCGTAGTTGCTAACGCACGTAAATTGGCCGAAGTTTTAGACAATAGAGGTATAAAAATCGTTAGCGGTGGCACAGATACGCACATGGTGCTTTTGGACCTGAGGGCAAAAGCAATATTAGGCCAGCAAGCCGAGAACGCACTGGCCAAAGCGAACATAACTTCAAACAAGAATCCGGTACCATTTGATGTAGCAAAACCATCGGATTGGTCAGGTTTGCGACTCGGTGTCGCTGCTGCTACCACGCGTGGACTGAATGAAGACGATATATCTGAAGTCGGTGCCTGTATAGCCAATCTTATTGACGCTGAATCGAATGGATGCCTTGATGAAGCAGTGCCACTTGCTGCAGAGATAATCGCGGATATTTGTCGAAGGAATTCGATAGAGTGAGAATCGAAAAATCTTTCAGTACCAAATTGTTGCCTATGCGACGCAAGCGAAGTTCACACCGTTGAACGATTGTAAATTCCTCATTCACCCGCAACGAGCGGACTACGTTTGAACGCGGCAGTTAGCAAGATTTCGAATAGGAGGCGAGCAAACGCAATGAAATCATCGTCTACATCATCAAGGATTGGTCAAGAATGGAATTATGTTCCGCAATTGCCGCTTAAATTCTCGCCAGCATTCGATTGGAAGCCTAAACCCATTGCTACACTACGCTGGATTGCCGGGGCATGGACACCGTTCGGTTCTTATGCCCTCAGTATTGTCCTTGCAATCATTGTCTATGCAACTTTTCAGCCGCCTGAAGAAACCATGCGGGAATTCGGGCTCGGCTGGGTTGCCCAAATTTGGGTGCGTAATCTGTTTTTGATGATTCTTGTCGCTGGCAGTCTACATCTGTATCTGTACACGTTCAGACGGCAGTCGGATAAACTCAAATTTGAAAAACGGGGCTTAGACCGCAGCAGCAAAATTCACAATTTTGGCAACCAGGTACTTGACAACATGTTTTGGACTCTGGTGAGCGGCGTGACAATTTGGAGTCTGTATGAAATCGTTTATTTCTGGGCGAGCGCAAACGGATATGTTCCCAGACTTTCGTTCGCGGGAAATCCGATTTGGTTTGCAGTCATGTTTATTTTGATACCTTTGTGGACATCATTTCATTTTTACTGGATTCACCGCCTGCTTCATTGGCCACCGTTGTACAGAGCAGCGCATTCCCTTCATCACAGGAATGTCAATATCGGTCCATGGTCTGGAATATCCATGCATCCAATTGAACATATTCTGTATTTTTCGAGTTTCGCCATACACTTTGTGGTAGCCTCTCACCCACTACACTTTCTGTTTCATGCCTATTTACAAGCACTCAATCCAGCGAAGTCACACAGTGGATTCGAAGGCATACAAGTTAAAGGAAAAAATCGAATGATGCTTGGTGAGTTTTACCACCAGTTACATCACAAGCATTTCAAATGCAATTACGGAACGGTGGAGATGCCCTGGGATCGATGGTTCGGATCCTTTCACGATGGAACGAATGAGGCGACCAAACGTATCCGCAAACGTAAGTGGTGAAACTCAGGAGTGCTTGGCTAATCACCTGTGAGTCAGATAGTAAACACCAACTGGGCTATTCAGTATTCAGAAAATCCAAGAGTTTTGACTGTGTAGCTACAAGCATTTGCTAGCGTAGATAGTAACAAGAAATGTAGTGCCTCCTTTTGAATTCTGGGCCAATAATATCAATCACTTATTACTCAATTCCTATAAAGTCAAGATCGTTGCGCGTTTCGAGCGACGGCGGGAAATCATAGGAATAGTCGACTGGCGCTACGCACTGATTGGCGACCGTAGCCTGATTAACTGCAGCGCACATCCACGAGGATATTCGCCCGCCTGTGCTGGACCGGATCTTGGTGCTTGAATCGACCGATGTCGGAAAGCTCGCCCGTCGAGGTCGTGTTCGGCCCCGATGGGTTGCCCAGAATCTTCTGAAGACCCAGTGAAGTCTCAAGGTGCAGCATTGCAAATCAGAAAGGTTGGCACTGGTGTTGATGGAGTGGGTCTGTTCAGCCGCATGCCAAGACGACACCCACGGGGTCATCGCTCCAAATGGATGGCCTCAGTCCAACCGGAACGCGCTAAATGATGGAGTATGTTGCATCCTGCTATCTCGTCGCCGACAATTGCAACTCGCGAATGCATCTCCATTTTTCTACTCATGGTAGATTTTCAAGGCGGAACAACTTGGTCTTGCCAACTTTCGAGCGAACTCAGTTCTTGAATCGAACGCATTAATAATGTCCATAAATATTCGGCGTAAGACCGATGAACCCGAATATCGTAACTCGGAATTTCATCAATTTGATTTATGAGGATTCCGGCCTTGAAGTAATGACTCTGAGCGCACATGTTCAGTTTAAAAGAATGCGGATGGAAGTCGAGGGGACAACCGCAATTGAGAATGTCCCTGACGAGTACGCCTGTCAAGCACACGACTATCAATTGATCCGTCACTTCGGTTACTGCCGCATAAAACTCTTTTAAAGCTTCGTTAAGCGCCGCATTCAAATTTTCAATGGTCATAAGTGAAGCTTCAAGCAACCACTCGTCTGGACCTAACCAAACCGCTAGAACATCGCCTTTCATCGCAGTTGTATTCGGCTCGACAGGCAGCTGAAATCCGAGAACACTTTGAGTTGTTTCCATGAAACCCCGCCCCTGGCCTCGTAAATTGAGTTCACCTAAACCAGTTTTTTCGTACAGACCCACTGCGCCGTTCAGCGGCTGAAATTCATCCAGCGGTGACGATTCAGCAGTTAAATAATTCTCATCCACTAGCTCTAGTCCCCTTCGGATCATAAAAGACAGGTGCGGTCAGTTTTACTTGATGAATTTTACCGTCAGAGGTCCGCGCGCTTAGAGTTTCACCAATTCGGTCGCGCCCATTCTCAATCATGGCCAATGCAATCGAATGGCCCAAATTGGGGCTCATATAAGTCGATGTCACATTACCTAGCATTTTGAGTGGAGGCGTTGAAGTTGGTTTTTCGACGATGTGAATTCCGTGCGGCAGCACATAAGCCGGGTCTTCAGTAAGCAACCCAACCAACTGTTTACGGTTGCCGCGCTGCAGCTCCTGGCACGCGAACGAGCGGCGTCCGAGAAAATCTCCCTTATTCTTTGCAATAATCCAGTCCATGCCCAAGTCCTGAGGGGCCGCTGTTCCGTCTGTATCCTGCCCGACTACGATAAACCCACGCTCCGCCCTGAGAACATGCAGCGCTTCCGTACCGTACACGCAGAGTCCAAATTCTTCACCGTGATTTACAAGCGTCTTCCATACATGCATACCATATCGCGCCGGTATGTTGATTTCGTAAGACAATTCACCTGAAAAGCTGATTCGGAATATCCGAACCGGCACACCAGCTATCGAGCATTCGCGATACGACATAAAAGGAAATTTCGAGTTGTCCAAATCAATGTCGGTTAAAGCTTGAAGCATTTCCCGTGCTTTTGGACCACTAATGACCGTAACTGCCCACTGCTCAGTTACGTTTGTTATATAAACCTGCAGTTCCGGCCAATCCATCTGCAACCATCTATCAAGCCATGTGAATGTTTGCGCAAGGCCACCGGACGATGTCGTCATATGATAGTGGTGAGGACCAAGACGCGTTGTCACCCCATCATCAAACACCATGCCCTGCTCGTTCAGCATAACCCCATAGCGGCAACTCCCAATCGGCAGATTTGTCCATTCGTTCGTGTACACCCGGTTAAGTAGAGTGACTGCATCTGGTCCTCGGATTTCGATCTTTCCGAGAGTGGAAACGTCAATCATTCCAACCGTACTGCGAACACTGCTGGATTCTCGTTGAACGGCCGCATGCCGGTCCTCGCCATGCCTCGGATAAGCCCAGGGACGCAACCAACCCCCAACGTGTTCCATGATGGCGCCATTTCTGCTATGCCAAGGATACATTGGTGTTTTGCGCAGAGGCGTGTAAAGCTTTCCCCGACTATACCCAGCTATTGCTCCAAAGGTTACAGGCGTAAAGGGAGGACGCAAGGTCGTCGAGCCCAATTCCGAAATGTGACTACCAAGAGTATTCGACAGGAGCGCTAACGCATTAACATTGGAAGTTTTTCCCTGATCAGTTCCCATGCCCGTTGTTGTATACCGTTTGAGATGCTCAACCGAATGAAAACCCTCCCGAACTGCTAGTTCAAGATCTGCGGCGGTCACGTCATTTTGGTAGTCGTGAAAATGCTTCTTGCCTCTCCATGACTTTTTAGCTGGAATATAAAAAACTGGAAGCATGGAACTTTCCTCCACATTCGAGGCAGTAGGAACGTTCTGAATTTTGGCATTGATTCCTGCAAGTTGAGCAGCCTGCGCACCAATTTCAAAGCCTTGAGCCAGACACTTTCCCAAATCGAATTCAGCCTTGCAAGCCCCTATCGCAAACATACTTTTCTGCACGATTTTAGGCACAAAGCAAGCTTGATTGTCGTTCCACTCTAGTGTTGTTCCTCGTGCTTGGCTGCACAAGTGAACCGCGGGGTTCCATCCTCCAGAACAAGCGATGGTATCGCATGAAATCCATTGTGGCCGTCCAACGATTTCCGAATTATCCTGATTGAACTTTGTAATTTCGCAGCCTGTCAACGCTTTACTCCCCTTGGTTCCGGTTATTGCATAACCTTTGTAGATGCGTATTTTCGCCGCCTCGGCGGCTTTTACAAACATTCCGTCCGGGTTCGGCCGCAGGTCAACGACTTGAACCTTCGCTCCTTCCGCATTTGCGTCAAGAGCTGTACGATAGGCGTAGTCATTATTGGTAAATACGACAATCTCTCGGCCTGGTAGCACACCGAAACGGTTGATATAGGCTCGCACGGAGTAAGCCAACATCGTCCCCGGACGATCATTGTCTGCGAAAACTAACGGTCGTTCAATCGCACCAGTTGCTATAACCACCTGCTTGGCGCGGATTTTCCAGAGCCGCTCGCGAGGAATTTTTTTTGCTGGTTGAGGACCTAGGTGATTTGTCACCCTTTCCAGTGCAGTAAAATAATTATTTTCGTAGCTGCCGGTCACCGTAGTTCTAGATAACAGGGTCGCCTCTTTCATTCCTTCTAGTTCGGCGCATACCGCGGCTACCCAGTCAATGGCAGGCTTGCCGTCGATGTCATCCCTCTCAACCAATAGCGAACCACCGAATTCTAAGTACTCATCGGCAATGATGATACGCGCACCACTGCGTCCTGCCGATACTGCCGCCGCCAAACCCGCTGGGCCGGCTCCGACTATTAACACATCGCAGTAGGCATATCGATGCGTGTAAATATCCGGATCTGGGTCTACCGGCGATTTCCCCATGCCGGCGGCTTTTCGTATCGCTTTCTCATATATTTTCAACCACCAAGAGGCGGGATGCATGAAGGTTTTGTAGTAAAAACCAGCGACTAAAAGTCCTGATAGGGTGTTGCCAACTGACCCTATATCAAAATCAACCGACGGCCAGCAGTTTTGGCTCTTGGCTGCCAGACCATCGTAGAGCTCAATCATCGTAGCGCGCGTGTTGGGCTCCGTGTAACCTTTTTCTTCAAGTTGGACAAGACCCAGTGGTTCTTCCGACCCGGCGGTAAGTATTCCGCGCGGACGATGATACTTGAAACTTCGCCCGACTAACCGAACTCTATTCGCTATCAAGGCAGATGCAAGGCTATCGCCAAGGTAGCCTTGATACCGTTTACCATTAAAAACAAAGGAGAGCCGCGTAGACTGGTCGATTCTACCTCTTCCTTCAAGTCGATTAGATTCTTTCAAATCAATTCCCAGACGTTTTCGCTGGTCGATACTCAATCTTGGAGAGTAAACCATCCCAGCCTTCCGGCGGAATTGGAGGTTTTTCATCCATCTTGTAAACAGACCAAAATCTATCGGTTACGGTATGGCGTATCGCGAAAAACCAGCGACGACATCCAAAAGTGTGGCGCCATCGTTCTTGGTGCCATCCCTTAGGATTCTTACGAGCAAAAAGGTATTGCCCCCACTCTTCATCGGTAACTGAATCCGGGTCCGCTGATCGTTCTATATGGGCTTCGCTCCCATACGTAAATTCGGACTGGTTGCGCTTTCCGCACCAAGGGCAATCAATTTGAAACATAAAAACCTCGCGGTAATACGGTAGTTTTCAATGAGCTGCTGCGGCCGCTGCGGTTTCATCAATCAAAGCACCGGACGTGAAACGCTTCAGCGAAAACGGTTCCGCAATTGGATGCAACTTTCCATTCGCGATTGAATTCGCAAATATGTGTCCAGAGCCGGGGGTTGCTTTGAAGCCCCCAGTTCCCCAACCGCAATTAAAGAACAATCCTTCGATGTGAGTGTCAGAAATTATTGGCGAACGATCTGGCGTAATGTCGACTATACCTGCCCATTGCCGCATGAGCCGCAACCGGGAAAAGATCGGCATAAGCTCTAAAAGCGACTCGACAGTATGCTCAATTGAGTCAAACCCACCTTGCTGAGAATAGGAATTGTAAGAATCCGTTCCAGCCCCTATAACAATCTCGCCTTTGTCCGATTGGCTTAGGTATATGTGAATGCTATTCGACATCAAGACATGATGGAGAATCGGCTTAAGCGGCTCCGAAACGAAAGCTTGAAGGGGAAAGCTTTCAATTGGTAGCCGCACCCCCGCCATATCTGCCATAACGCTGGAATGACCGGCGACAACACAGCCAAGTCGTTCACATGTCATATTCCCACGTGAAGTTTCCACGCCCCTGATGCGGCCTCCTGCAATTTGGAATCCTGTTACTTGGCAATTTTGAATTATATCGACGCCCAGTTCATCCGCAGCTCGAGCAAAACCCCAAGCCACTGCATCATGCCGCGCAGTACCAGCTCTTTGCTGGAGCAATGCGCCTTTAACGGGATAGTGGCAGTTCAGGTTTAGGTGAGGGACAAGTTTTTTAATCTGTTTAGGAGTCAGAATTTCGGAATCAATGTCATTCATGCGAATCGCATTGTTGCGGCGCTGAATTTCCTCCATATCGTGTTCGGTGTGCGCCAAAAAAATCAGGCCACGCTGCGAGAACATTAGGTTGTAATTAAGTTCCTGGCTCAAGGTTTCATAGAGGCGTACGGAGTGATTGTAAATTGCCGATGATTCATCCCATAGGTAGTCAGAACGAATTACTGTCGTGTTTCGTCCAGTGTTTCCACCGCCAAGCCATCCTCTTTCCAGTACAGCAATATTCTTTATTCCATGCTCTTTGGCAAGATAATAAGAGGTTGCAAGTCCATGACCACCTGCACCGATGATAATCACGTCGTAACCCGATTTCGGTTCGGGTTCACGCCAAGCCGGTTTCCAACCGTGGTGACCGGCAAGGCTGTGCTTCATAAGGCTAAATATCGAATAATGCTGCTTCATCGATGTAATCAGATACGCAAGGTGAAAAATTTAAACCGTAAACGAACACCCAGTTCAGAACAATTTTTTGAAATATTCATGATTGGTTATTTTACTAGATGGCATTGATGGCCGTCAACATTCGGAATCGTAAGCAGGCTTAGAGTTAGAGTTTGAATTCAATGACATATGATCGTTTAGTTCAGCTCTCATCTATTTCCGGGAATGAAGAAACGCTAAGCCAGTAATGTGTGTGGCGGCGTTCACCAGTTCTTCGAAGGACGCCTTTTGCTACAAGGTCAGACAGGTCGCGCGTCACAGATGTAAGGTGCTGCTCCTGTAATACGAAAGAAAATAGTTATTTGCGCTGAGACCGCCTTTGAAGCCATCAGGTTCAGCTTTGAAAAGGCGTAAAATCACTGCCTTCTGTCGGGAATTCAATTGCCCTTCAAGCCTGTTGAACAACTGAGCCTGCTCAATAGTTCGAATCAAGCGCCGTTCGCTCCAAATCTGAGCATCTATTATGGTTTTTGAAAACCAAACCAGCCAACGAGTGATGTCAAGCGAACTATTGGTAGTTTTAAGAACACTGTAGTACTCTTTGCGATGTTGAAAAATCTGCCGTGATAGAGCAATCAGACTTGGCTGCCCAATTGACTGAGCAATTGATTTTTCAGCCAATGCACGGGCAATACGCCCATTCCCATCTTCAAATGGATGAATGCATACGAAATATAAATGTGCGATTCCAACTCTTGTAAGTGTAGACAGTTTGTCTTGTTCGGCGAGCGTTTGGTTGTACCAATCCACAAAATTGTTCATTTCGGTCATCATGCTTTGGGATGGCGGCGCTTCGTAGTGCACCTTTCTATAGTCGTGTTTTGACACAATCTGCATTGCTGCAGTTTGCTGTCGATAGCAGCCAATATTCGTAAGATCAATTCGCCAATTCATCAGCATTAGGTGCCAATTCCACAATGTTTCATGGTCAAGTGGTCTATCAATATTTGGGGAAGCTAGCATTAGTCTTCTTGCAATGAATGTAGAATTGTGCTTTACTTGAGTGAAATTCTCTACCACTGGGAAAGATAAGAAACAATGAAAATGAAAAGTAAAATTTCAATTGGATTTTCCGTTGCGTTAGCGCTGCTCTGCAGTTCTGTGTTTGCACAGGAAAAGTCAATGATCGCTGAAGGTGTGATGGTGTATATCGTTTCACCTGCCGACGGCGCTACAGTTAGTAGTCCGGTCAAGGTGATATTCGGTCTATCCGGTGCTGGTATTGCGCCAGCAGGTATTCAGGTCAAAGACACAGGCCACCATCACCTGATTGTTGACGCCCCGTTGCCTGACACAAATTTGCCTGTTCCCGCTGACGAAAACAATCTGCATTTTGGGAAAGGTCAAACTGAATCAACCATTGAATTGTCTTCGGGTCAGCACACCCTGCAGCTACTGTTGGGTGACTGGTTGCATATCCCGCATGCAACTCCAGTTGCTTCGGAAGTCATAACGATTACCGTCGAATAATTCTCACTGTAGCGAGAAGTCAGAAAGAGAAATCCGCGTGATTCACGCGGATTTTTCCTTTCAGTGAGTGTTTGTTCGATTCTTGTCAGAATGCGAGTAGTAAAATAAATATTACGTTGTAACTCACTCTAAACATTTGGTTTTTCGAGTTTCAACAAGCATTCGTTTGTGGACCTGTTTGCGGAGTATTACTGACTAACGTAAACAACTTTGTCGTCAAAGGAGAGAAATCTTGATTAGCAATCCAGTTCCATGGCCAAATGGCTGTAAAGTCGCATGTGCCATCACATTTGACATTGATACGGACAGTATCTTGCACTTGGAGCACAGGAATAGAGCGCCGACCATGGTTTCGACGATGTCATGGCTCAAATATGATGAAATTGCTGTGCCGCGACTGGTCGAACTGTATCGAAGATACGGGATCAAGCAGACGTTCTTCTACCCGGCATGGTGTATGGAGCACTATCCTCACCTAGTCGATGTCATTTTGAAAGACGGACACGAAATTGGGGCACATGGCTATATTCACGAAAATCCGAATCATCTGAGTCCTGAAGATGAACAGTACTGGTTTGAACGTCAAATTGAGGTGATCGAACGCATGACTGGACAGCGACCTAGAGGATGGCGTGCTCCTCTGTACAATTTTTCCATGAATTCGCTGGATAATCTTGTTCAGCATGGATTCAAATACGATGCCAGTCTAATGGGCGATGACATACCCTACATACTCAGATCAGACAAAGGCGAGGTCATAGAATTGCCCAGTCACTGGGGGATGGATGATTGGCCGCCCTATGTACATGAACCGAACTTTGGTTACAAGATGCCGATTAAATCTCCTGATGAGGCAATGAAAGTCTACATGGCCGAGTTCGAGGCGATGTACGAGTATGGCGGTCTCTGGATTGCAGTTTGGCATCCGTTTGTATCGGCTCGATTGGCTCGTTGTCATCGAATCGGACAGATGATCGAAGAAATGCTGAATCGCAGCGGAGTCTGGTTTGCGACAATGGAAGAGATAGCCAGTCACGTCCGGGCTTGCATTGACAATGGCACTTGGCAACCAAGAATCGATAATTTACCCTACTATACTGAACCGGTTTTGGATCAGGAACAGAACAACGTGGCATAAATGTCAGAGCGAAAGGACAGAGAAGACAGATGAGTGATAGCTTGCTGGTAAATCGAGACCGGTCGATACTTGAAATAACAATCAACCGACCAAAAGCAAACGCAATAGACTTGCATACCAGTCGCAAGATGGGGGAAGTTCTCTGTGATTTCCGCGATGATCCCCAACTGCGGGTTGCAATTATTACGGGAGCAGGAAACAAGTTCTTCTCAGCAGGGTGGGACCTGAAGGAAGTGGCGGACGGTAAAGCAGGTTTTGACGATGACTATGGCCCGGGCGGGTTTGCTGGAATTACGGAACTCCATGATTTGGAAAAACCGGTGATTTCTGCAGTCAACGGGTATGCAGTCGGAGGCGGATTTGAAATTGCTTTGTCATCGGATGTTATCGTTGCAGTGGAACATGCTCAGTTCTTTCTGCCTGAAATCAAAGTCGGAGTCGTCGCAGACGCGGCTTCATTCCGATTACCAAAGAGAATACCGAGAGCAATAGCAGTAGAGATGCTGTTGACAGGACGTAGGATGTCAGCTGAGGAAGCCATGCATTGGGGATTGGTCAATCGAGTCGTTGCGGAAGCTGAACTTATGGACAGTGCCCGTGAGTTAGCCCGAACGATGGCAGAAGGTGCGCCACTAGTCGTAGCAGCGGTCAAGGAAATTCTTCGTGAAACTGAACACGCAGATATTGAGGAATGCTACAGGATGTTGCATGCAGAAGAGTTCGAAGGTTATCAGCGAATGATGGAGTCGGAAGATGCAATCGAAGGCCCGAAGTCGTTTGCTGAAAAACGTGAAGCGAACTGGAAAGGGAAATAACCCAAGCATTGCTTGGATTTCGCCAAATGCACTACAAACTAGAGAATCACTAAATCTGTTTTCACTTCTTTTCTTTGTTTAGTTAATATGTGATATATGGTAAAAGTTCGATCAAAAATCTCGGAGTTGAACGAATAATCAAACGATGGCAGGTAAGTAGGCTAAATTACATTCTGCTGAACACAATACGCTACAGAAGTTCTTAAGGTCAGGTTATGAAAATGAAAATAGTTGAAGCAGAACCCTTACATGATGACACATCGATTGTCGAGGTTTATCCGTACAAAACAAAATTAACGAGAAAGCAGTACGAATCACAAAAAGCCGAATTGCAGGTAGAACTCGTCAAGGCTCAGAACTGGATCAAGAACAGCAATCAGAAAGTCGTTCTGATTTTTGAAGGAAGAGACGCAGCCGGCAAAGGAGGCACGATCAAGCGGTTCATGGAACATCTAAATCCTCGTATCGCAAGAGTTGTTGCACTGCCCAAACCCGGCGAGAAAGAAACAGGCCAGTGGTTTTTCCAAAGGTATATTCAGCAGTTGCCGACCAGAGGTGAAATGGTTCTCTTTGACCGGTCCTGGTACAACCGTGCGGGAGTAGAAAGAGTCATGAATTTTTGTTCTCGTCTTGAGTATCTGGAGTTCATGCGTCAGACTCCAGCACTAGAGCGAATGCTAGCTGACAGTGGCATTCATCTATTCAAGTACTGGTTCTCCGTAAGCCGTGATGAACAGCGACGGCGATTCGATGCCCGAGCTGGAAGCCCTCTAAAGAGATGGAAACTGAGCCCGATCGATAAGGAATCGTTGAGCTTATGGGAAGAATATACGGAAGCTAAGGAAACAATGTTCTTTTATACCGACACTCGAGATGCTCCCTGGACGGTGGTACGATCTGACGATAAAAAACGATCCAGAATTAATTGCATGAGGCACTTTTTGTCCAATATTGATTATCCTGACAAAAATGAAGAAGTAGTGGTGAATCCTGACCCTCAAATTGTGGGACTAGCCCGCGAAATTTTCCAGACTCAACAAGCGGATGGAAGTCCGAGTCCGGATGTATCAGCGCTGAACCGGGAATAGCGTGACTGTTCTTAAATTGTAAACAGTCGCCCAAATTTCGGATTTCGATCTTCGATTCCAGCCAGTCTCAAGCAATGCCAAGCCATTGCGTGGTTGCTTGAAGTTACAGGTTTACCAATAGATTCTTCGATTTGTGTGATGACAGGTGCGATTCGAAGATTTGTACACGAAACGAATACGAGGTCAACCTGGTCGTGTTGACCGAGTTCAATTGCAGCCTGCTTGATTGAATCCGTTGAGATTTTCGCTGCTCGATTGTCATCCTCCTCATTAAATGAACCAAAAGCGACGATATTGAATCCCTTGTTTTCGATGTAGTTCGCTACTGTGTCATTCACGTCTTGTCGATAAGGTGTAAGCACTGCAAGGTTTTTAGCGCCTAGTGCCTCAAAAGCAGCGAATGCAGCAGTTATGGGAGTCGTGCATTTCGCTTCAGGGCGTTTTCCTCGAATGTGCTCAAACACTTTTTCTTCGCCAATCACCATAGATGCTGAAGTACATCCATAAGCGACTACGTCAAGTGGAACTCCACTCAGAATAATTTCTGCACACTCAGGGATTCGTTGCTCCATGTCTGCAAGAGTTTCCGGGGTAATCGTTGAAGAGTTTCGAATCCTACTTTCGTAGAATGCAACACCTTCAATATCAAGAAACGTACGAAATTCATGCTCAATCGTGTGGTCGGTACCGAGCACGATAACGCCGATAGCGGCGCGTTTTGCAATTCCTTCGTCTATCTCAAATGGTATGTGTGTTCGAGTTATACGTGGAAAACTTTCAATATTTTGCACTGCTTCCATTGTAGCTACCTAGTTTCAGTTACGAAGTAATGTTCAAATTCCGAATTCTTTCTCGATTCAATTCTATCGCAATTTTATCCTAGATAAAATTTTGAATGACGAAATCCCCCAGTTCAACTGTAAACAGGATGAAAACTGGAAACATCAATCTCTGGTCTGCGCCCGAGAATTAAATCGGCAGCGATTTTTGCGGAACCACAGGCCATGGTCCAACCCATATGTCCTTGACCTGAATTGACGAACAAATTGTCATAGCGAGCAAAGCCGATATACGGCGTTCCTTGAGGTGTCATCGGACGAAAGCAGGTTCTGTAAATCGGCTTTGCATAATTGGCAGCATTCGGCAGCAAGTCCTCTATAGCGCTGAGCATTGGCTTGAAGTCTTTCGGTTTGTGTGCCAGGTTATAGCCCGCAAATTCCGCAGTTGCCGTTGCTCTGATCGCATTTCCGATGGGCGAGAAAGCGACCAGATTGTCTTCATCTACCGTTCCAATTGCAGGTGGTGAATGTTCACTTCCCACCGGCAGTGTGACAGAATATCCTTTTACCGGGTAGATTGGCAAGTCTATGCCGATTGGCGTCAGCAAAAGTGGCGTGTGTGCTCCCATCGAAACAACAAAAAGGTCGGCTTCAATTTCGCCGTTCGATGAATTGGCACACCGTACTGTGTTTCGTTCACCAACTAATGATTCTATTTTGGTATTGAGTAAAAACTGAACGCCTCTTGATTGGCAAATTTTAGCCAGCTGCTGCGTGAACTTCTGCGAATTTCCCGTTTCATCGCTAGGAGAGTAGACTGCTCCGGCTATTTTCGAAACAGAAGTCGTGTATGCCGGCTCCAGATCAACGACTTCATCGGAATTCAGGGTTTTAAGTTCTTGTCCGTTGTTCGCAAGAAGTTTTGCGTGCTCAATCCCTTTTTGAAACGTTGCGGAATTACGAAACAGATAAAGCAGCCCTCTGGTAAGCCGATCGTATTCCAGAGCATTCTCTTGAACTACGATTCCGAGTCGCTTTTGAGAGTAACAGCAAAGAGAATGTTTACTCAGCGTATTTCTGACAGCATCCGAATTGTTGCATTGTTTAAGAAATAGAGCGGTCCACTTCCAGAACTGAAAATCGAGTCTAAACCGTATACGGAATGCCTGATCATTTCGATAAATCGATTTGAGAAGGATTCCAGGGACTTTGGGAGATGCCCACGCGTAGGCGTGCCCCGGCGCGATCATGGAAGCATTCACCCCGCTCGCTTCGGAGGCCACTTCCGAATTCAGCTCAACTACGATGATTTCGTTGTCAGGATTGCGTGAAAGCTCGTATGCTGTGGTTACACCGATGACACCTGCACCAAGAATGGCGATACGCATATTGCTGTTCGACAGCTCAGTATCAGGTGGGCATCCGTATTTTTTGAGAAGCTAATTCAATGCAGCAATGACACTGATTTCAACATTAAATTGGGGTGCTGCCAGTTTCGATTCAACACAAGCTCGTGCTGGCTGATTGCCGTCAGAAACCCAAGCATCCCAAACGGCGTTCATTTCGCCAAAATCGTTAATGTCCGACAACCAAATTGTTGCAGATAGCAACTTGGTCTTATCGGTGCCAGCTTCTGCAAGATAGCTGTCAATTCGTTCCAGGATGTCTTTAGTCTGGTCGGTAATGGTAGCACCCGGTGCACCGACTGCTACCTGACCTGCTGTGTATACGGTATCGCCATGAATGACTACTTGACTCATTCTTTCATTTGTATCAATTCTTCGAATCATCAGAACTGGCTCCGAGTGGATTAGTTTTAGTTTGTAAAGTAGGGGTGAACTGGATCTATGGATCTGTCTTTCCAGAGTCTCTTGAACACATCCAGATAACCTCTAAAGTAGTAATTACCATTCAATCTCAGAATTTCTTCCTTTCTTCTGTCGAATTCAATCGAAACCTGTTGCCAGGGCAGTGCTGGATTTTCATGATGAATCCAGTGATAATTGTTGTTCAGATAGAGCAGTCTGCTGATCGGAGATCCTTCAATGATCAAACTTCGCTCATCTTCTGATGGCGACCACCTGTGTTCACAATACGATCGCAATAATGTCAAAGAAATGCCGGGATAAGCAAAGCACAACAGATATTTCCAAACTGCCATTTCACCGACCTGTGTTACGAAAACTAAAATCACGGTGCTGAATGCAATATGGATGAGCCATATTTTTGCTCGTTGTCGGTCTCCCGCAAGAATTGCTTGAAATTCTTCCTTCCATAACAGGTACAAAGCGACGAAAGGACCAATCAGGAGTCGGCCGGCAAGCGTAAAGTTGAATCGGAAAATGAATTTGCCGAGCGTATTCAGTCGATCCCAGTGTTTCTGCGACAGGTATACAGATTCAGGGTCCACTTCAGCTTCTGTTAGAACCTCGCACTGGTGATGTATGGTGTGTGTTTCCCGATAGGTCGGATACGGATAAAAGAATATCAGGGGTGGATAAACAATCAATGAATTTAGCCATTGATATCGAGTTGGATACCCATGAACCGCGATGTGTTGCAGGCTTCCATGCAGGCAGGTGACGTAACCTCCCATGAAAAAAAGCAGCCAAACTGGCAGTGAATTTCCGTATAAAACTAACAGAAGCCAGCACGCATAAACTCCAATTACAATTGCTAGATTTTGTATGGCCCAAGATTTCTTAGTCAATATATCCCCCATTAGAATTGACCTATTAAGAAGTAAATATTATCGCATGTAAATTTAGTCATTTTTTCCAATTTTTCAATACTATTTGCCCGTTAATGAATAAAATTTTTGCAAATTGGAGAGAACATGCTTCTAGAGGGTCACTTTACGGTTATCGACTTGATTGCAGCCACTCATTGAACCAGCGCTCCCGAACTCTTTCAGTTTGTGAATACCAAACACTGTCGGCGCGGATTGAACCATGTAGACCGCTTGAAGCTGTCGGCATATACAATCGCATTGAAACATTCGATTTCGAGTGTAACCCGATTCTCTTTAATGCTGATTGACGGGTGGGACCATAAGGAAGCAGATTGGAAAATGCGGCCATGCTTTCGGTACTTGTGGCAAAACTGACGAATTTCTCTGCGAGTTCGCGCTGAGAAGAGTGTCTGGAAATCCCCCAGACTCCAAACTCCAGAAACTGGCCGTCCGGCATGATTGATATAGGGAGGTCATGGTTGATTCGGGCGTCGAAAAATCGTCCATTGAATCCCGATGCCATTACGACCGCACCGCTTCTTAACAATTCAACCGAATCGTTACCACTTTCCCACCAAACAATGTGATCTCGTATCTCGTCAAGGCGGCGAGTTACGAGTCTGAGTCCGCGTTCCGAACTGAGCAGATCATAAACTTGTTCGACAGGGACACCGTAAGAGAGCAACGCCCATTCCAGTATCGATTTTGGATGACGCTGAAGTGCTCGTTTGCCCGGAAATTTTTCGATGTCGAAAAAATCAGCAACTTGACTTGGTTTTTCATCTGAAAATGCGCGATCATCATAAGCCAGCACCGTCGCATATAGAAGATGCGCGACTCCACAGTCAGAAATCGCGTCACTCCTAAAATCTCTTGATGCCGGTGTACTGTCAGGTGCGGGGAAGAGCAAACTGACTTGAATTTTGGCAAGTAGACTCTCTTCACATGCTGCGAGTGCATCTGACTCCGTCATGTCTACAACATCCATGCTTGATTTGCCTGAAGAGTACACCAAACGAAGGGGTGCAATGCCTCCGTTGTATTCCACCAGCGATACTTTAATGCCAGTTTTCTGTTCAAATGGCAGGATATATGCTTCCAGTTGAGCTTCTTCATAGGCACCCCCCCAAGACGAAATCGTGAGTGTCTGGGTTTCCTGCGACCCGGCAAGCGCAGGCAAGATTATGAGAATCAGCGAAATGTATATTCTAGACCGACGCATTTTCTTCACTTTCAATTCGCTCAATTGCTCGTAGATAGGCGTTCATAACGTCATAGTTCCAAACAACACCCAATAATTTGCAATCTGTAGAAGATACGATAGGTGCAATGTCGAGATTGACAATTCTGAGTGCTTCGACCGCTTCGATAAGATTCGTTTTTTCTGTGAATGTGAAATGGGGCAATTGGGCCGCATATTTCACGATTTCCGATGGATCACGATTACTGCATGACTCAAAGTGAACTACCCCGATGAAACCCCCGTTGCTGTCAGTAACAAACCCTTGATTGTGACTGCCTGATGAGAGTTTCGACATAACGGTTTCGATTTTGTCCTCAGCATCAAATCGAAGGTACTGGTCGTGCATCAAAGAAGTGATTTTTTCGTAGGCGAGAACGGCATTTCTTCGACCGAGCGAAAGATCGAAACCACGCCGGATCAGCTGAACGTCGTACAGAGATCTTCCAAAAATTCTGGTGGAAATCAGATTTGAAAATACCACAGCAACCATTGCAGCAATTGCCAGGTCATAGCTATGGGTTAGTTCAAAAACAATCAGAATCATGGCTAGCGGAGCTCCGACGATAGGACTTGCAGCAGCCATCATCCCGCAGATGGCATAGGTCACCACTCCTGAATGTTCAAAGAATGCAAAGTTGTCAAGAATTCCGCCAAAAAGTGCGCCGAACAGGATGCCAATCAACAGAATGGGACTGAAGACACCGCCTGCAAAACCAAAACCGACGCAGAGCACGGTTACCGCAAATTTGGCTACTATGATCAGGCCCAGTTCGCTGAGTTGAAATGCACCTTCTATCGTCGCGAAGCGAAGGGTTGTGCCGCCGATTCCGAGAACATCGGGTATCCACAGTGCCACGACACCCAAAATAAACCCAGCAATCATGGGACGAAACGCCATAGGGATTCGAGTTCTTTTCGCAAAAGCATCGCAAGCCAGAATTCCCTTGGCATAACTGATCGCAATAAAGGCACTCAGCACTCCGACGACAGCAAACAAAAGAAATTCATAGCCATGCTGTACACCATCAAATTCCACCAAAAACAGTGATGGTCGATGAAATACTACATTTACGATGACATAACCAATCGCAGTTGCTACAGCAGTCGGTGCAAACGCCTGAATCGAATAGTGTCTCAATATGACTTCATGGGCGAAGATCAAACCTGCAATCGGAGCATTGAACGCCACTGAGATTGCCGCTGCGACACCACTTGCTACAGTGATCTCCTGTAGATTGTGTTTATTGAGTTTTAGTTTATTGGCAGCGGCGCCGACGATGCTTCCGAGATAGACAAGCGGTCCATATTGCCCGACTGACGCACCACAACCGAGAGAGATGATTGCTGCCAGAGTCGACATCAATCCACTACGTACTGATTCACCGGAAGTATGGGTCTGCACCATTAGTATCGTATCCGGAGGTCCGAGTGAACGTCTGGCATCCACTAGATATCGCAAGACTAACCCGACAACCAGGCCACCTAAAGTTGGAACTAGAACGGTTGCGATATTGAGCACTTTTAGATTGTCTACATACTTGAAACGCTCGCTCGGCGAAATCAGAAGAAAGTTGTTTAGCCAAGATATGGCTTCAAGAAAAACCAGCGCTAGTAGTGCTACGACAAGTCCTATAACTGATCCTAGAACAGCCAGAACCACAATTCTCAAGACGATCGTTTGATACTCAGGTCTGTCTGCCAAAATTGATTCTACCTTTGATTCGCGGGTTGCAGTTATACGAACAGCACTGAGTCAAATTATTTCCAGAACCCGTTCAGGCGGCCTTCCAATGATTGCTCCTTCATTCGCTAGCACGATAGGGCGCTCAATCAGAATAGGGTATTTGGTTATGAATTCGATCAGTTCATCATTTGTTAAATCAGGTGCATTCAGATTGTTTGAACGATAGGGTTCTTCATTCTTTCGCATCAGCTCTCTGGGACTCATGCCAAGCAATTGCAGTATTTCTTGGAGTTTATACGAAGTTGGTGGTGAATTGAGATATTCAATAATCTCGATGTCCACATTTCTGTTTTGAAGAATTTCCAAGGTTTGTCTGGATTTTGAACAGCGCGGATTGTGATAGATCGTCACTTTCATGATATGACTCTAAATTGACTCTGCAACGATGAATGTTATTAGATAGCTTCTAGATTTCCTATTCTAGTTCCGACAAATCGATCAACGCAGATATTTGGAATTGTTTTTATGGAGTATAGAAAAAAATTAACCTCAATGGCTTCCGAATCATGCAAGATCGCACCAACCACTTGTAAGTGATTTCCAGCGATCACGCCGCAAGGCTAGGGAGTGGTGCGGATGGAACTGCCATCTGTTTCGCGACACTCAAAGCCGATCAAGGTAAGTTGTGCATCAGGGTGCTCTGTTGAAGAATATTCGCACACGTAACTGCAGTATGCGTTTAACTTCAGCCCACTGAGAGATTGGCATTCTTGTTTTGTCGTGTAAACAATATCCGGCATCACTATTTCGAGGGTGCCGGGTTCGCTATCTTCAAATTTCGACTTCAAAATTTGCCATAGCACGATACTTTAATCATTCATCCCCCCGAGAATCTAAAACATTGATTGGGGGTATGTTGGTGTTCTGATCTTGTTCACGCCTTGTACGTTGTCGCACTAGCTGCGCCTTTGCTTCAGTGTGATCTGTCTTTGCGTCTAGCCACTGGCTTACCCGTTTTAGAACTTTGATCGTTGATGCCATCAAACGAAGCAAGAACCACACAAAGAAGGCAAATACCACCAATCCAACTATTGCAACTATTTCAAGTATTGACTGTCCATCCCCATACTCGTACATTCCTCTACTCCAATTGTGATTGTTTGTTCCACTGGTGCAGGTATGCATTCCAGTGTAAACTTGGGAATTGTAGCAGGTCGGCTAATAGCCCCAATTCGGTAGTATGAGATCATCAACCATTTACCAGTAAAAGCTATGATCGTCACTTTCATGATTTGCCCCAATATTGACTCTGTAGCCATGAATGTTATTAGATTGCTTCCAGATTTCCTATTCTAGTTCCGGCAAATTGATCAACACAGATTTTTGGAATCGTTTTTATGAAGTATAGGAAAAATTGACCTCAATGGCTTCCGAATCATGCCCAATGTGATTTATCGGGTACAGGTACAATAACGCGCATTGACCGTACTTCTCGCAATTTACTTTGGCCCAATCGAATACTCTTAATACCCGAACTTCCTGTATTTCGACGATGAGACATGGCGGAAAAATTCTAGCCGATCAACTGGCGATTCAACAGTGTGAAGCGGTGTTCTGTGTTCCGGGTGAGTCTTTTCTCCCTGCTCTCGACGGGCTTTATGATCATAGACACATCAGAACTGTCACCTGTCGTCACGAAGGCGGCGCAGCAATTATGGCTGAAGCTCATGGAAAAATGACAGGTAAGCCGGCAGTGTGCTTCGTGACGCGTGGACCCGGCGCAACCAACGCATCTTTGGGTGTTCACATTGCGTATCAGGATTCCACACCCATGGTGCTCATGATTGGACAGGTGCAGCGCGCATTTCTGGATCGTGAGGCATTTCAGGAAGTCGATTTTCGTACCATGTTTCGTCCATTGACAAAGTGGACTGCTCAGGTGGAAGATCCTGACAGGATTCCAGAATACGTAAGTCGTGCATGGCATACTGCTCTATCCGGACGTCCAGGTCCAGTGGCCTTGGTGTTTCCCGAAGATGTCCTATACGCAGAAACGCGGATTGACAACATTCCTGCATCTCAAATTGCGCAGCCCGTAGCTTCGGAAGACACGGCTGAGCAGGTTTCCGGTTTTCTTGAACCAGCTAAGCGTCCATTGATCATTGTGGGTGGCAGCGGTTGGAGTGAGGTCAGTCGAAAACGATTGACCGAATTTGCCGAGCGCAATCAGCTGCCTGTGGCAGCTGAATTCAGATGTCAGGACTACATGGACAATCGACATCCGAACTATATGGGCGATCTTGGAATCAGCACTGGGCCGGGATTGGCGAAGCTGGTGCAAAATAGCGATCGAATCCTGTGCATCGGCGCCAGATTGGGAGAACTGCCGACCAAGAAATACTCCCTGGTACAAGCACCGGTTCCTCACGCGAAGCTGTTCCATGTACACGCCGATATTGGAGAACTCGGTCGTGTTTACAGACCGGATGTTGCAGTCAATTCCTCTTCAGCATCTTTTGTCTTGCGCTTGCAGAATGTCAACATCAGCCGTCACACAAGTTGGTTGAAGCGGACGCAGCAGGGACGAAGCAATTTCATATCGCACTCTACTTTGAAGGGAAAGAATTCTTCGCTGTTGAACGAAATGGCGATTTCGTGGCTGAGAGAGTATCTACCGCCTGATGCGATAATTGCAAGCGGTTCCGGCATCAGCAGTGGAGTGCTGCATCGATTCTATTATTACGGAGCGCGATTTCGAACACAGCTGGCACCAGCTACTGGTTCCATGGGATACAGCGTTCCCGCTGCAATTGCAGCGAAGATTTGCGAGCCAGACCGAAAGGTAGTCTGTGTCAGTGGGGATGGATGCTTCTTAATGACAGGACAGGAGATGGCCACAGCTGCGATGTTGAATCTGGACATAACCTTTGTCGTGATCAATAACGGTACGCTTGGTACGATTCGCAAACACCAGGAACGAGACTTTCCGGGTCGAACAATGGCAACCGATTTACTCAATCCGGATTTTGCCCAATATGCAGAGAGCTTTGGTGCGATGGGATTGATTGCCACGACCATCGAAGAATTTGTCGAAGCCTTCAAGAAAGCGGATTCTCATCCAGGACTTGCCTTGATTGATCTGCAGATTGATCGCGAAAAATATATAAAATCACTCATAGCATAGTGCCTCTGGCAATCGAATTTCGCAAGTCGAAAATACTGTCGATCGCGTCAATTTCAATCGCAATTCTGTAATGAACATCTTTCACGATTTATTTGGAAAATCTGCACTGATAACAGGTGCATCCAGTGGAATCGGGGAGCATTTTTCTCGAACTCTGGCTGCAGCGGGTGCGAATGTGGTTCTGTCCGCCAGAAGAACTAAGCGGCTTGAGCAAATTGCAAGTGACATCAATGCTTCCGGTGGTGAAGCCAGTTGGGTTCAGCTGAATGTGACAGATAAATCCAACGTCGAAGCTGCGTTCAAGGAAGCAACTGCCAAGTGTGGAAGACTGGATATTGTCATCAACAATGCTGGAATTGCTTCTGCTGGAAGTGCTCTGGATATATCCGAGCAGCACTGGGACGATGTCATTGACACGAATCTGAAAGGTGCCTGGCTGGTTGCTCAACAGGCCGGACTGTGCATGTCCGAAGACGGCAAAGGCGGCTCTTTGATCAACATCGCGTCGATTCTTGGCCGGCGTGTGATGGGTGGAGTTGCACCTTATTCGGCGGCAAAAGCAGCACTCGATCATCTGACGCGTGTACTGGCCTACGAGTGGGCGCGCTACAGCATACGCGTGAATGCGATCGCACCGGGCTACATCATCACAGACATCAACCGAGACTATCTAAATTCACCGATGGGGCAAAAGGCAAAAAACAGGATTCCGCAGCAAAGATTCGGTCATCCCGGACATCTGGACGGTGCGATGCTGTTACTGGCTTCTGATGCCTCATCCTATATGACGGGAAGCACCATTGTAGTGGATGGCGGGCACCTGCAATCTTCAATGTAAGAGAGGAAGATTCTATATATGGACTATTATCTTAACGACACCATTCAGGATTATCAGCGAAGAATTCGCGATTTCGTCGACACACACATTATTCCAGTCGAATCAATTCCGGAAGCTTATGATGAAGGAGAGAATATTGCTGATGATTACTTTCTTCCATTGCGAGAGAAAGCCCGCTCGGAAGGACTGTGGTGCTTGCAGATGCCAAAGCAGCTCGGCGGAGGCGGACTCGACACCGTAGGCATGGCTGCATGCTATGAGGAGATGGGGCGTTCGATATTCGGTCCGGTGGTTTTTAACAGCGCTGCACCCGATGATGGAAATATGATTGTATTGGAACGGGTCGCTACGCCTGCGCAAAAGGAACGTTGGCTTCAACCCATAATCGACGGCACGGTTCGTTCTGCTTTGGCGATGACTGAACCGGCGCCTGGCTCTGGTTCTGACCCTTTGGGTATGATGCTCACTCGTGCCGAGAAATCCGGTAACAAGTGGGTCGTACACGGACATAAATGGTTCATCACTGGTGCTGGAGTGGCTCAGCACTTCATTCTGCTGGCTCGAACATCCGATCATCCTCGAAAAGGCCTGACCGCGTTTCTGTTTGATCGGGATGATCCAGGCTGGGAGCTGGTTCGCCGCGTTCCAATCATGGGACCGGAGGAGCATGGCGGACATTGTGAACTCAAGTTTCATGGGCTTGAAATACCAGATGAAAATCGCCTGATGGAAGTTGGAGACGGAATGAAAGTGGTACAAATTCGATTGGGAACTGCCAGGCTTACTCACTGCATGAGATGGCTCGGACTATGCCGACGGGCGCTTGAAATCGCGAGTGATTATGCCGGCGATCGCAGGGCGTTTGGAAAAACTCTGACCGAACACGAAGGCGTACAGTGGATGTTGGGTGAAGCTGCCAGCGCAGTGCATATGGGGAGGTTGCTCACCATGCATGCTGCATGGAAACTTGCCCAAGGCGATTTTGCGCGTAAGGAGGTGTCCATTGCCAAGGTAGTCGTAGCAGATACCTTGCATGACGTTGTAGACACCGCCATTCAAATGCTGGGGGCAAAAGGATATTCGAAAGATACGATTCTCCAGTGGATGTATCGTTACCAGCGTCAATCCAGACTGGTGGACGGTGCTTCGGAAGTGCACAAAATGGTGCTGTCGAAGTACTACATGAATGAAGGAGATGATTTCTTCAGGTGGGGAGTCTAATCGCTCCCATCAGTGAAGTTGCGGGATCCTAAGTAAATGCTAGCCGACGTATCGCTCAACGATAAATATACCCGCGAGTCCGGTCGAATTTTCGTGACCGGTATTCAGGCACTGGTGCGACTACCGCTGTTGCAATCCTCTCGTGATGCCGCCAGTGGGCTGAACACAGCTGGTTACATTACTGGCTACAGAGGCTCACCACTTGGCGGATTTGATTTGCAGCTGTGGCAAGCGAAAGACTATTTGGAACCTCGCAACATCATTTTTCAACCGGGTATCAACGAAGACCTTGCCGCGACTGCGATTTGGGGAACACAGCAGGCAGAAATTAATGGTGAAGGCAAGTTTGATGGAGTTTTCGCCATTTGGTATGGAAAAGGTCCCGGAGTGGACCGGTCAGGCGATGCCTTCAGACACGCAAATCTAGCGGGGACCTCAAGATACGGCGGCGTACTGGCAGCCTTGGGAGATGATCATGCATGTGATTCGTCAACCACTGCACATCAAAGCGAGTTTGCGCTGGTCGACGCCATGATGCCGATACTGAATCCATCGAGCGTGCAAGACATTCTGGATTTTGGACTGATGGGTTGGCAACTGTCTCGATATTCGGGCTGTTGGGTTGGCTTGAAATGCGTTCACGATACAGTTGAGGCATCTTCATCTATCGAAATTGATGCCGGTCGCGATCACCAGATTATTGTTCCGGACGATATCGTGCTGCCACCAGACGGACTGAACATTCGTTGGCCGGATACACCGCTTGAGCAAGAGCACAGACTGCATGAGTACAAGCTACCAGCAATACAGGCGTTCTGGCGTGTAAACAGTCTGGACCGACTCATCTTCAATCCTTCAGATGCTCGTGTCGGTATCGTTACTACTGGCAAGTCCTACTCGGATTTACGCAGAGCCTTATCTGAACTCCATATCGACGAGCGGACCGCAAACAAATTGGGAATTCGTCTCTATAAAGTCGCCATGAGTTGGCCGCTGGAACGGGAAGGCTTGTATCGATTTGCGCAAGGCCTTCAAAAAATTATTGTGGTTGAGGAGAAACGAGGACTGATTGAAGATCAGATCAAGACATTACTTTATGGACGAGTCAATGCACCCGCAGTCGTCGGTAAGCTTGATGATCAAGGGAATACGCTGCTCCCGTCGACCGCGCGACTTGGCGCCATGCAGATTGCAAGTGCAGTCGGCCGACAGATCCTGATGCACATCAAGTCGGAGTCGTTATCCAGACAGCTTGATCAAGTTCTACTTTTACTAGAAAAAGACACAGATTTGGTACCCATGCAGCGAATGCCGTATTTTTGCGCTGGATGCCCGCACAATACCTCAACTAAAGTTCCAGATGGCAGCATCGCACTCGCTGGAATTGGATGTCACTACATGGCACAGTGGATGGATCGCTCTACTGCCAGATTTACTCAAATGGGCGGTGAAGGCGCAAGTTGGATTGGGGAGAGCAGGTTCAGCAAGCGTCAACATGTGTTTCAGAATGTAGGAGATGGTACGTATCTTCATTCGGGATTGCTAGCAATTCGTGCGGCAGTAGCGTCTGATACGACCATGACATTCAAACTGCTGTACAACGACGCAGTAGCGATGACAGGAGGTCAGCCTTTCGATGGCCCGTTAACAGTATCGCAAGTTACTCAGCAACTTCTGGCTGAGAGTGTAAACACAGTTACCGTCGTGACTGATGATGTAGATGGTTGTCGTTCGAGAAATAAAATGCCCGCTGGTGTCAAAGTCGTCGATCGACAGGAACTTGATTTGATTCAAAGACAGTTGAGAGAAATCTCAGGTGTAACCGCAATTGTGTACGATCAGACATGCGCCGCAGAAAAACGACGTAGAAGAAAACGGGGAGAATATCCTGATCCACCCAAACGAGTTTTCATCAACACGGAGGTCTGCGAAGGTTGTGGTGATTGCGGAGTTCAGTCCAACTGCGTTGCAATTGTGCCGCATGAAACGGATTTAGGGCGCAAGCGGCGGATTGATCAGTCTGCATGCAACAAGGATTATTCCTGTGTCGAAGGCTTCTGCCCAAGTTTTGTCACAGTTCTCGGAGGAATGCCGAGAAAGCCGTCCAAATCTGACACTTCGCACCAGTTTGATGCATCAACGTTGCCAGAGCCAGTGGTACCGGTTATTGATAAAGAGTATTGCATCGTCATCACAGGGGTAGGGGGTACAGGTGTCATTACCGTCAGCGCAATTCTGGGAATGGCAGCGCATCTAGCACAGTTGGGATGTTCCGTACTGGACATGACTGGACTTGCTCAGAAAGGTGGTGCAGTCATCAGCAACTTAGTTTTGGCTGCAAATCCGCAGGACATCTCATCCACGCATGTTGCCAATGGAGGTGCAGATCTCATTATCGGATGCGACCTTGTGGTTTCAGCAAGCGAAAAGGTAATGCTGACTGCAAGTGAAAGTAAAACCAGTGCAATCATCAATGAATTTGAAATGATGTCTGGTGATTTCACTAGAATCAGCGATTTGAAATTCCCGGGTAAGGAGCTGAAGTCTATCATAGAGCAGTCTGTTGGACCTGAAAGCGCAACTTTCGTCAATGCAAACCATTATGCAGAGCAGCTGTTCGGTGATACGATTGCAGCGAATCTGTTCATGGTAGGCGTTGCAGTGCAGAGCGGCTTAATTCCGATTTCGCTTGAAGCCATCGAACGAGCAATTGAACTCAACGGCAGGTCAGTTGAAATGAACAAGTTGGCACTACATCGCGGTCGTCAGTTCGTGGTTGAACCTACAAATATTGAACAGGATGTGCGTGGTACGACAGAAGAAGCGAGCGGACTTTCCGCGGCTAACGAGAATTCGCTCGACGATATCGTTCAACACAGGTATCAGTTGCTCAGTAACTACCAGAATCAAGCATACGCAGAGAGATACAAAGCGTTTGTCGAAAGGGTGCATGTTGGCGAACGGAAGAACACGCCTGGAATGGCGGGTGTTGCGGAAGGTGTTGCAAGATACTACTACAAGCTGCTGGCATACAAGGATGAGTACGAAGTGGCTAGATTGTTTACCAATGGTGAATTCTCCAAGAAGTTGCAGACTCAGTTTGAAGGTGATTTCAAAATTCAGTTTCACATGGCGCCTCCATTGCTGGCAAAAAAAGACAGCGTAACTGAATTGCCAAAGAAAATGACGTTTGGACCATGGATGTGGAGGCTCTTGCGATTAGTTGCGAAACTGAAGTTTTTAAGAGGATCCGTTTTCGACCCATTTGCAAGATCGGATGACCGAAAACTGGAGCGACAATTAATCCGTGAATATGAATCTGTTGTCGAAGAAACGGTCGCGCATCTTAATGCGCAAAACCACCGTATCGCTGTTGAATTGGTGTGCTATCCTGAAAGTATCAGAGGCTATGGCTATATCAAGAAACGCCATGTCCAGGAGACACGAAATCGGGTTGAAGAGCTCATAGCAGCAGTTCGGCATAATGTTACGGACCTAGAAGCTGCATAGTATGGTCACAAATACTGGAAATTAACACAGTCATGTTGAAAAAAGTTAATCCCCAATTCGTGTGGCAAGATCCATTTCTGCTTGATCAGCAGTTGGATGATTCCGAGCGCATGATTCAGGAGTCAGTGCGGCGCTACGCTCAAGAGTCTCTCATGCCGCGTATCGTAGAAGCCAATCGGCATGAGAAATTTGATCCGATGATTACCCAGGAGATGGGAGAATTGGGTTTGTTGGGGGCCACCATTCATGGTTACGGCTGCGCCGGGCTGAATTATGTCAGTTATGGGTTGATTGCACGAGAAATTGAACGCGTCGACAGCGGATATCGATCCTTTTTTAGTGTTCAGTCATCTCTAGTCATGTATCCGATTTTTCGCTTCGGAAGCGACAGTCAGAGAGAGAAATATCTGCCGAAACTTGCAAGTGGAAAGATGATAGGATGTTTCGGACTGACCGAACCCAATCACGGGTCCGACCCAGGTGGAATGACGACCAAGGCGCGAAAGGTGGAAGCCGGTTATCGGCTGAACGGAGAGAAGACCTGGATTTCGAATTCTCCCATTGCAGATCTTTTTCTGGTATGGGCGAAAGACGACGAAAATGTGATTCGTGGATTTCTGATTGAGAAAAACACTCAGGGACTAAGTGCACCAAAAATAGAAGGTAAATTCTCATTGCGTGCGTCGACAACTGGCAGTATTGTCATGCAGGACGTATTCGTGCCTGACGGCATGGTGCTGCCAAGTGCATCGGGTCTTAAAGCACCGTTTGCCTGTCTGACACTGGCGCGCTATGGAATCAGTTGGGGAGCGCTAGGGGCGGCGGAATTCTGCTGGCATGCAGCACTGGAATATGCTTTAAATCGAAAGCAATTTGGGCGGCCGATCGCAGCGAATCAACTAGTGCAAAAGAAATTGGCAGACATGCAGACTGAAATCTCTTTAGGCTTGCAGGGCAGTTTACGCGCTGGTCGATTGCTGGATGAAGGGAATGCTCCGCACGAGCTGATTAGTCTAATGAAGCGTAACAACGCTGGTAAGGCTTTGGATATTGCTAGAGCATCACGAGACATACATGGCGGCAATGGTGTTAGTGACGAATTTCATGTAATCCGTCATTGCATGAATCTGGAAGCTGTCAATACCTACGAGGGAACACATGACATTCATGCACTGATATTGGGTAAAGCTCAAACCGGCATATCCGCATTTTTTTGAACCACATGAGATAGTTGAACAAATATGAAAATGAATATTAAAGATCAGTCACTGTTCCGACAGCAGTGCTACATAGATGGCCAATGGGTTGATGCGGATAGCGGCGAAACGCTAGAAGTCAACAATCCATCCAGCGGAAGCGGGATTGGAACTGTACCGAAGATGGGTGCATCTGAAACTGAACGAGCAGTGGATGCAGCTGAACTTGCCTTTCAGTCATGGCGCCACCGAACTGCAAAGGAACGAGCTGCTATTTTGCGTAAGTTGGCAGACCTGATGATGGAGAATCAAGAAGACCTGGCTGCGCTGATGACCATAGAACAAGGCAAGCCGTTGGCCGAATCGCGAGGAGAAGTTGTGTACGCAGCTTCATTTTTTGAGTGGTTTGCGGAAGAAGGGAAACGACTGTATGGCGATGTCATACCAACGCATCTTGCGGATCGCAGAATTATCGTCATCAAAGAGCCCGTCGGAGTCTGCGCTGCAATCACGCCCTGGAATTTTCCTTCAGCGATGATTACACGAAAAGCCGGCCCGGCCCTGGCTGCAGGATGCACGATTGTGATCAAGCCTGCGAGCAGCACCCCTTATTCGGCATTGGCACTTTGCGAATTGGCTGAAAGGGCTGGTGTTCCAGCAGGAGTCATGAATGTAGTAACCGGTGCTTCTTCGCAGATTGGAGGAGAGTTGACATCCAATGAAAAAGTCAGGAAACTCACCTTTACCGGCTCAACGAATATTGGCAAGGTATTGATGAGGCAGTGTGCTGACACAGTCAAGAAGATCTCTCTGGAATTGGGTGGAAATGCTCCATTCATGATTTTTGAGGATGCAGATATCGATGCTGCTGTTATTGGAGCCCTGCAGTCCAAATATCGAAATTCGGGACAGACTTGTGTTTGCGCCAATCGTATATTAGTGCATGATCGCGTTTATGATGAGTTTTCGGAAAAGCTGAGCAATGCGGTTTCCAAGATGAAAGTGGGTGATGGATTCGACGAAGGCATTGAACTTGGTCCACTGATCGATATGGCTGCAGTTGAGAAAGTTGAATCTCACATTATGGATGCAGTTGGAAAAGGTGCCATGGTTGCTGCAGGAGGCTCCCGGCATGCGTTGGGGGGAACATTTTTCCAGCCAACGGTACTGACGAATGTTAAAGTCAATATGGCCGTTGCAAATGAAGAAACCTTTGGGCCGCTTGCGCCACTGTTCAGATTTCACAGTGATGAAGAAGCCATACAAATGGCCAATGATACGGAATTTGGACTCGCTGCTTACTTGTATAGCCGCGATATTGGCAGAATCTGGAGAGTGGCGGAAGGGATCGAGTACGGAATCGTCGGCATTAATACTGGCATCATATCGACGGAATCTGCTCCATTTGGAGGCATGAAGGAATCCGGAATCGGCCGAGAAGGATCAAAATACGGATTAGACGAATACGTCGAGATGAAGTATCTGTGCATGGCTGGAATCTAGCGTTCATCCGTTGGAAAGACTGCAAACTTGCCTGAAGACATCTTACTCGAACCGCTAGACAGTCCATTTGAACTGTTTGCCCGATGGATGGATGACGCTATCGGAGCGGAATTTATCGAACCGCGTGCCATGACCTTGGCCACAGTAGCTTCTAACGGAAGACCATCCGCGCGGCAGGTATTGCTGAAGGAACATGGTGAATCGGGTTTCATCTTCTACACAAATTATGAAAGTCGAAAAGCTGATGAATTGAATCAGAATCCCAATGCCAGTGCTGTTCTCTGGTGGGATAAATTGTATCGCCAGATCAGGATTGAAGGAAGCGTACAGGTTCTATCAAAAGAACAATCAGACGATTATTTCGCCACAAGACCTCGGGGAAGCCAAATCAGTGCAAGGGCGTCTCCACAGAGCAAGGTTATTGACAGTTTTCACTCTCTGCAAACACGGGTCACCGAACTCGAGATTCAATTTGAGGGGGAGGATGTACCGAGACCTGATTTTTGGGGAGGCTACCGGCTAGTTCCTGATTGTATTGAGTTCTGGCAGGGACGTCAGGACCGCCTGCATGAGCGTATACGATATTGTCTTCAGGCTGAAATCTGGATTGCAGAAAGACTTGGGCCATAGCATTTAGAAATTTACCCTTCGCCAGCTTTTTGTTCCACATTCTGAACACATTTTCGCTGATCGAGATACATTTTTTTGCACTCTACTACACTTCACACCACTAGGATCTGGTTTGACCGTGTAATCAATTGTTCATGGTGAGCACCGAGTCCAAATTAATTAGAGATTAGTTCGCTGTTGTTATCAAACACCAAATGCAAATTGCATGTTTCTCATCATTTACTTCCAGTGCAAAAAGCGGGAACTATTCTCGGTAGTGCTTGGGTTTGTGTAAAACCGGGAATTCAGCCATGTCGAATTGCCTCTAGAAATTTCACCACGACCTTCTTGCGATGATTCCGAAATCAAAGGGGTAGCTAAATGCAATAGGCTGCACTGTTTTACTTTTTTAAATTCCGGTCTGCTACTTTGAATAGCGTCTTCGACCGTTCCTTCGTACTCTTCGACCGTTCCTTCGTACTCTTCGACCGTTCCTTCGTACTCTTCGACATATCCGCTTCTGTCCATTCCTTGAAGCTCGCCGTCAATCTGCACTTATGTTCGCTACTCGATTTGTCTACCATTCAAGTCATCCAATCGAGCCAACATCATACCTGAAATTTATATGATTGTAAGTTAATCAATCTCATAATTGGCCCCTAAAAGTCTGGTGTCTTCTCCTTGATAAAAGAAGTAATACCGTAGGAATTTCCGAATAGAATAATTTAATATAACGTAATATTATCAATAAGATATAGGATTGGTTTCTTGAGTGGATTGCTGAGTGAGTACGGGCCACTAATCTAGTCTACACCAACTGTATATAATGGTGTCGTCAAGAAATACCACTTTTGTGAGAGGAGGAGTAACACCATGAAAAATTACAGAACCGTTGGGAAATTGCTTATCACACTGAGCCTTGCTGCGCTCGTCTCCGTAGGCGCGTCGGCTCAGTCAGTCGCACAGGATCTCGAGAAGGTACGGGTAGCGCTGTCGTGGATCCCAAACGTCGAGTATGGCGGACTCTGGCTCGCCATTGACAAAGGCTACTTCAAAGAGGAAGGGCTAGAGATTGAACACCTGCCGGGCGGACCGAATGCGCCTAAGTCGCTGGTTTCGCTCGCAGCGGACAAAGCCGACATTGCGTACGGGGTCTGGCTTCCATTTCTCGACGCAGTTGGGCGTGGCAACGACTTCGTCATTGTCGCTGCAACCTTTCCGGTATCGCCGCTCGGCGTAATCTCGCTCAAGGGAAATCCGATTCTCAAAGCGGACGATCTTGTTGGCAAGAAAATCCTTGCTCAGGGTGTGGCAGAACGCACGGCGATTGACGCGACTCTTGCGATCAATAATCTGCCTAAGGAGTGGGAATTCGTTCCAGCCGGGTTTTCACCCGAGCCTCTGCTTGCCAAGCAAGGCGATGGTTATACCGCATTCGGCACCAATCAGGCGGTAGCCCTTGAGCTTCGCGGCATGAAACGTGGCGAAGATTTCCATTTCGCGTCGTTTGATTCCCTTGGCTTCAAGCAGTACGCAAGCGCCGTCTTCACATCTCGCGAATACCTCCAGAACAACAGGTCAACTATGGTGAAGTTTCTGCGCGCTCTGACACGTGGTTGGCAAGCCAACGAAGAAGACCCAACTGCGGCACCGAATCTCGCAGTCAACAAGTTTGGCGCCGATCTCGGTCTGAATATCGAGCAGCAGTTGCGTCAAAATGAGTTGCAAATTGGTATGATGCGGAACCCTGACCAGCCGGAGCAGCCGATCCTCCTGCTTGATCGAGATACTATGGAGAAGATGTACGTGGCGGCTAAAGCAACCGGCCGGGAGAACATTCCACTGATTGAAAAACTCGCGGATTTCAGTGTTATGGAAGAGGTATATCAAAGTCTCGAATAAGCTAAGCGCAGGTTGACAGTATGCCTGAACAGACCTCGCAAGCCGTAGATCTTCTGATCACGGGTTGCGAGATAGTATGCCTTGATGACGCTGGCACAATAATACGAGATGGCGCAATTGCCGTGCACGGCAATTGCATCGTGTGGATCGGCGATGCCAGCGACGCTGCGTCTCGGTTTTTACCGTTGGCGAGTATCAATGGCAGTGGTCAGATCGCAATGCCAGGGATGATCGATGGCCATGTTCATACTGGACAACAATTTTTGCGTGGCAAGATCGCCGAGATCGCACGCCGCGCACAGATCAAGAACCCGATTTGGAAGAACTACTACATACCGTTCGAGGGTTTGCTAGACCCAGAAGACGTCTACCTTAGCGGCTTGTTGTGCTACGCCAACATGATCAGCGTTGGAACGACTTGCTTCGCCGAAGCAGGCGGCCCGCACCCCGATGAGATGGGACGGGCGGCGCTTGAAACCGGTATCCGAGGATTCATTGCGCTGAGCACAATCGACCACGGTACCGGCGTGCCTGAATCCATGTTGATGACGACGGACCAAGCATTGACTTGCAATGTGGAGCTTGTGCGTCGTTGGCAGAAACAGGATCAAGACCGGGTTAAGGCATGGTTGTCGCTACGGCAAATCATGGTCTGCTCTACTGAGTTAGTGTGTTCGATGTCCGATGCGGCACGGGAGCTTAATACGCGTCTCCATACTCATTTGTGTGAAGGCACCTATGAGATCGATTACGCACTGGAACATTTCGGCAAGCGACCAACCGAGTATCTTGAGGAGGTCGGGGCACTTGGACATCACCTACACTGCGCCCATTCGGTGTTGCTGTCCCTGGATGAGATGGATCTCTATGTGACGCATCGACTGTCTGCTTCCCATTGCGCGTTCAACAATTACCACATCGGTCCCCACGCTCTGTTGAACATGTGGCGTCGCGGTATAGACATCGGTTTGGGAACCGACGGCGCCGCTTCATGGGGTCCGCTGGACATCTTTCAAGTGGCGCACGCCGCGCGCATCGGGCAGCAGATCGTAGCCGGCACGCCCATCCATTATCGCGACGTGATGTCGGGCGCGGAATTGCTGCGTGTGGCGACCATGGGAGGAGCGCGATCACTCGGCATGGAAGATCAGATTGGCAGTCTTGAGGTCGGCAAGAAGGCGGACATCCTTCTCGTCAAGTATTGTGAGTTGGACCAGTCGCCATATTTTGATCCCCTGTTCACCGTCGCTAACACGGCGCTCGGGCGGGACGTGCAAACGGTCATAATCGATGGCCGTGTGGTGATGAAGGACCGCAAGTTGCTCACCATCGACGAGGAGGCGTTGCGCCACGACGTAGATAGGCGACTGCCTCGGATTATGGAAAGATTCGATCAAGTTTGGCAATGACCGACGAGCCGCAACGCAATCTCGACGACGCGGCAATTACCGCTGAAGGTGTGACGAAGCGATTTGCTCTCAAAGGCAGTAACGAAGGCGTACTCGCATTGCAAGAGCTGTCGGTCAAAGTGGCCACAGGTGAGTTCGTGGCGTTGCTGGGCCCGAGCGGTTGCGGAAAGAGCACGCTGCTTCGGCTGATCGCCTCACTCGATCAACCGACGACCGGCACCGTCATGATGCGTGGGGAGCGGCCTGCGGCGCTTGCTGCGCGACATGCTTTCGGTGTAGCCTTCCAAGACCACGCGCTCCTGCCGTGGTTGACTGTCCACGATAATATCGCCTTGCCGTTCAAACTATCCGGACGCAGACCAGATGATGAAGCCATCCATGACTTGATTAATCTTGTGGGGCTAGACGAGTTTGTGACTGCTCATCCACGCCAGCTCTCGGGCGGCATGCGTCAACGCGTTTCTATCGCCCGGGCGCTGATTCTCGATCCCGAGGTGCTACTGCTCGACGAACCCTTTGGGGCGCTCGACGCGGTGACGCGACGACAAATGAACATTGAGTTACAACGCATATGGTTACGCGACCAGATTACTACAGTGCTTGTGACGCACTCAGTGGACGAGGCGTTGTTCCTAGCCGACCGCGTGTTGGTGCTGAGTGCTCGCCCGGGCCGAATTATCCTCGAAGTGACAGTTCCGTTTGAGAGGCCTCGAAACCCTTCAGTCATGCGCAGTGAGGAGTTCCACCACTTGGCGGATGAGCTCTCGCTCGCCCTTGAGCCGCCAGAGGGCTGATCCGGTGAAGGCAGACAGAACATGGGAGGGTCGCGCGTTGCTGGGTGCCGTGGGGCTCGGTGTCTTCTTCGGACTGTGGCAGATCATCGGCTATTATGAGCTGGCCGGACTGTCATGGCCTTCGCTTTCGTCAGTGATCGACATGTTGATTGATCCAAATCGCCGACCGCTGTTCGGACGCGCTATAAGCGCCACACTACGTTCCACAGGTGCGGGCTACTTGCTCGGGGCGAGCCTCGGCCTATTTCTTGCATGTGCCACTCATTTGCTGCCGCTGCTGCGCCGTGGTGGTGACCGACTGGCGGCGGTGCTGAACTCGGTGCCGTCAATTGCCCTTGCCCCCATTTTTCTTTTACTGCTGAACCGCGACGCGACGCCCGCCGCGGTTGCTTCGATTCATGTTTTCTTTATCGTGTACGTTTCAGTGACATCGGGCCTAACGAGTGCTTCGGCGGCTCATCAGGATCTGTTTACGGTGCTCGGGGCCAGCCGGGTTGCACGTTTTTGGCGGCTAGAGATGCTTGCAGCCCTGCCAGCGTTGGTTAGCGGGCTACGGTTGTCGTGGCCAGCGGCGCTAATCGGCGCAATTATTGGTGAGTGGTTCGGTGCGCCGCGCGGACTCGGAATCCTGATTATTAACGCGATGCAGAACTTTCAGATCGTTCTTTTGTGGTGTGCCGTGTTCCTCGCGGTCATCACATCGCTGACGTTCTATGGCTTAATCACCGTGCTTGAGCGTACTATCTACAGGCGGTTCCGATGAAGATTTTCCGCCGTCTGATTCAGGACTATTGGGGAATCCTGCTGATTCTCTTGGCGTGGCAAGGCTGGGTGGTCGTCAATCAGTTCAATCCCATCGTCATGCCCACCCCGATCAGCGTGTTCCACGCATTGGCCACAGAATCGGTCTTGTTCCTTGAGAACACTGCCATCACGTTCGCGGTGGCATTGTTGGGCACGGCTGGGGGCATGATCATTGGTACCTCACTTGCGATTGTGACTTGGCTGTCACCGCTGCTGAGCGGTCTGGTGAGCCCGCTTGCCATCATGTTCAGTTCGGTTCCGGTAGTGGCAATGATCCCGATTATCGCCCGACTACTTGGCTACAACGTGTCGACGGAGATAGTAATCGTCGTGATCATTACTTTTTTTCCATCATTCGTGTTCGCTTCGTCTGGTCTACGTGCTTTGCCACCGGGAAGCGGCGATTTATTCCAGGTGCTCGGTGCCTCACGTCGCGCGACACTATTGCATCTCGCATTGCCTGCCGCCATGCCCAATTTGGCGATTGCGTTTCGGCTTGCTGCGGCGTACGCGATTCTCGCTGCCATGATCGCCGAATTTCTGATGGGCACTTCTGGCCTCGGTTATCTGTTCGCAAAGACCAACGACGAATTCCAGACTGAACAGGCATTCGGAACTAGTGTTATCGCGACCGTGATCTCAGTCACTGCTTTCTTGCTCACGAGCTATGTCGAACGACGCGTGCGTACTCACTATAGCTGAACGTCACGTAGGCATAGTCGTGATGAATTGCGACTAATACAACAAGTGCCAGCACGCAGACGCTGGGAAGAAAATCAGCGGCAGATGATTGCGTCGTACACACGGAGTTTTTTATTCCGGACGCTAGTAGTCATGCCCATAATTCCCAAAATTTGTATGGCATGACAATGTTTCCATTTATTGGCGAGCAGAAGGTGTGCCACTAGGAATTCTATTTTGACTGTTACGTTATTTCTCTACCTTCTCGCCGAAAAATTATTTGACCTCATCAAGGATGTTCGCAAATTCTAATCTTTACCGTAACTAGAATTGTTGTTATAGAGAAATTTACACAAATATTGCACTACAATTAAAATCATCAAAAATCAACTAAATTTCAAAAATTACGTATAGTCGGGAGGACATCGTGACTGATCGTTCAAAATTAAGATTCATGAGTGTGTTTGGGACACTGTTTGTTGCTCTGCTTTTTAGTACAGGCAACATTTATGCAGAGGGCACGCTCAATGTTTACAACTGGGCGGAATACATCGGCGAAGAAACTATTGCCAATTTCGAGAAAGAATTCAACATTGATGTTACATACGATAACTACGATTCCGTCGAAACGGTAGATGCCAAGCTGCTTGCTGGTAATAGCGGGTATGACGTAGTTAGTCACTCAAGCACGCAGATTGCAAAATTGATGCCGACTGGAGTGATAAAGCAACTTGATGTTTCGAAACTTCCGAATTTTTCGCACATGAGCAAAGAAGTGATGTCTCAGATTGCGACAAATTGGGATCCAAACAACGATCACATCGTACCGTATATGTGGGGCACGCACGGGGTTACCTACAATGAGGAATTGATTCGAAGTATCTTTCCGGATGCTCCGATTGGGTCGATGGATTTGATATTTGATCCGGAGAATATGGAGAAGTTGGCTGAATGTGGTGTCGCCTTTCTGGATTCACCAACTGACATCCTCCCCATGGCACTGGCTCATCTGGGACTTGATCCAAGTTCAAACAGTGCAAAGGATTACAAAGCCGTTGGAAAAATGCTGGCGGAAATTCGCCCATACATCAAAACGTTCGACAATTATGCGTATCAGCGAATGGTAGAAAAAGAATTCTGTCTGGCGGTAACCTGGGGTCCTGACGGATTGCTCGCCACATCAACTGCCGAAGAAGTAGGCGCTGGAGTAACACTCGATTTCTTTCTACCCCCTGGTCAAGGCAAAGCCCAACTATGGGTAGATGGCTGGATTATTCCATCTGACGCTGCGAATATTGAAAATGCATATTTGTTCTTAAATTACATGATGCGACCTGAAGTCGCGGCGGAGGACAGCAACTATACTTGGTACGCAAGCGCGAACGAGTCTGCAAAACCATTGATTGATCCGACAGTTACTGGTTCTGAAGCAAGTTATCCCCTTCCAGAAGACATCGCCAATATGTACACAATGAGAGTTATTCCACTGAAAGTTCAGCGTGTTCGCACTCGTACTTGGACAAATTTCCAAACCGGACAGTAACCAGTCTGACGAATCAAGCAAGCGATGTAATGGCATCGCTTGCCAGATCGTAATTTGGTAATCTTCAAATTAATGACAAATTATTTGGAAACAGTATGTCTACAAAACAAATGAAAAATTCGGCTGTTGTTTGTAGTCCAATGTATGTTTATTTGTATGGAAAAATTTTGATTTTTTCTAATCTGGGTGGTATGTGAAGTGAAAGCGCAAACTGATTCGCAAAAATTATTCGATGACCAACCTTGGCTAGACCCTGAGGCAGAGCCTTTTGTTCAGATTCGCTCACTGACAAAAACGTTTGGTTCGTTTACTGCAGTCTCGAGCGTGGACCTGGACATCTATGAAGGTGAACTGTTCTCACTTCTCGGAGGTTCAGGATGCGGAAAATCAACTCTATTGAGAATGCTTGCAGGCTTTGACCCGCCTACTTCAGGCAACATTTTTATTGATGGTGTAGACATGGCGGGAATCCCTCCGCATCAGCGTCCTGTAAATATGATGTTCCAGTCCTATGCATTGTTTCCACATATGAATGTCGAGCAGAATGTTGCATACGGACTGAAGCAAGACAAGGTTGCTAAGGACGAGATTGAGGAGCGCGTTGCCAAAATTCTCGCTATTGTTGAGCTGCCAAAATTTGCGAAGCGCAAACCACATCAGTTATCTGGTGGTCAAAGGCAACGGGTTGCACTTGCACGTGCGCTTGTGAAAAAGCCGAAAGTGCTATTGTTAGATGAGCCGTTGGGCGCATTGGATAAACGCCTGCGTGAGCATACTCAGTTTGAGTTGATGAATATTCAAGAAAAATTGGGAATCACCTTCATCGTTGTCACTCATGATCAGGAAGAAGCCATGACACTGTCGAGCCGAATTGCGGTGATGGATCAGGGACGGTTTTCGCAGATTGGAACACCAACAGATATTTACGAGTACCCGGAAACCCGATTTGTGGCAACTTTCATTGGCAACGCAAACATGTTCGAGGGCCGAGTTACTGAAAACGGAGCGGAACACGTTATCGTTGATTCCGTTGACTCGGAAATTTCGTTCTATATCGATCACAGTGTCGACGTCCGAGAGAACATCGGTGTCTGGATTGCGCTGAGACCTGAGAAAATCACGGTATCTAATACGCCACCGCCGTCCGGCACGGAATACAATTTTGTGGAAGGCATAGTGGATGACATTGGGTATCTCGGGAATTTCTCGATATATAAGATCAGACTTAAAGATGGAAAAATTATCGAGATTACCCATCCAAATCGTACGCGTCCACGCCATGGACGCCACCTGGCTGCATGGGAAGAAACAGTGTATCTCAGCTGGGAAGCGTCAAATCCTGTTTTGCTGACAAAATAGCGAGGCTAGGCGTACCTTAATGATGCATCAACGTTGCTAATTGAGACAATAAATTGCAGAACAGATTAAAAATCTGGATTCAATCCGCATCGGCATGGCAGTCGATCGTCATCGCAATTCCATTCGTATGGCTGCTGATTTTCTTTCTGATTCCTTTCTTCATTGTTCTGAAAATCAGTTTCGCCGAATATATATTGGCAAGTCCACCGTTTTCCACGCTGTTCAGAATAGCAGAAACTGGTGCAATGTACATGACGTTGATTTTCGACAATTTTTTGTATCTGTGGGAAGATGATCTCTACCTAAGAACTTATATCAACTCACTGGAAATCTCCGTAACTTCAACAATTCTGTGCCTGCTGATTGGTTATCCGATTGCCTACGGTATTGCTAGGTCGACTCCGACTACTAAGAAGATACTACTGCTTATGGTAATTCTGCCATTTTGGACATCATTTCTCTTGCGCGTTTATGCCTGGATCGGATTGCTTGCTGATCAGGGAACCGTGAACAATTTTCTGATTTGGCTGGGGCTGATTGATCAGCCGATAAAGATGCTTTATACAGATTTTGCCGTATATGTGGGAATTGTCTATACCTATCTGCCATTCATGATTCTGCCGCTATTTGCAAGCATTGAAAAACTGGATTTGACGTTGCATGAGGCAGCAGCAGATCTTGGTTCCAGGCCATTTACAATCTTTCGCACGATTACCATACCGCTAACCATGCCAGGCATCATTGCTGGCTCGCTGCTGGTCTTTATTCCGGCAACCGGTGAATTTGTTATACCGGACCTTCTAGGAGGCGGTAATGTGCTGATGATTGGCAAGGTACTGTATAGCGAATTCAATTCAAATCAAGACTGGCCGATTGCTTCAGCAGTCGCTGTCGTTTTGCTTATTTTGCTGGTATTACCAATGATGATTTATCAGCGCTATCAAGCGAAAGAATCTGAGGCGAAGTAGTCAGACCGATGTCTTGGAAGAAAGCTCCAGTTATATTTTCGATGCTGTGTTTCGGGTTCGCGTTTCTGTATATTCCGATATTTCTGCTCATTGTTTACTCATTCAATTACTCGAAAGTCGTACCGGTTTGGGGTGGATTTTCATTGCGCTGGTATGGGGTACTGTTCCAAAGTGAGGAAATCTGGAAATCAGTACTACTGAGTTTGGAAATTGCGGTGATGAATGCTACGTTTGCCACGCTGCTTGGAGCTTTGGCGGGAATCACCATGGCTCGAATCCGCAAGTTCAAAGGGAGAACTTTGTTTTCCGGTATGATTTCGGCGCCTCTTGTCATGCCGGAAGTCATCACTGGTCTTTCGCTATTGCTTCTTTTTATCACGATGAGTGAGCTTATTGGATGGCCGACCCGCGGAATCACCACCATTACCATCGCACACATTACATTTTCATTGGCCTACGTTGCAGTCATCGTTCAATCCCGATTAGTGGGTGTTGATGAATCGTTAGAGGAAGCTGCACTGGATCTTGGCGCTAAACCCTATAAGGTTCTAATTGACATTACGGTTCCGCTTCTTGCACCGGCCCTAGCCGCAGGCTGGTTGCTGGCTTTTACGTTGTCGCTGGATGATTTGGTTATTGCAAGTTTCGTGTCGGGTCCAGGCGCCAACACGTTGCCGATGCTGATTTATTCCAGAGTCAAATTGGGATTGAGGCCTGATGTAAATGCTCTGGCTACGCTCATCATTCTGGTTGTGGCCATTGGAGTATGCGCTGCCGGCTGGATACTGTCACGTCAGGAACGCCAGCGAACAAGAGACATGCAAATCGCAGAATCCGAAAAGTACGACTTTAGTGATACTGCTGAGGATCAGTCTTAGCCAACTGCTCATTAGAGCCATAAACCGTTCCAGATTGAGGTTGATTGGCTAATCTCGCAACTGGCAGTTTTTCTTGAATCAGGTTGTGAAATGCTCCAACACCTGTTTCGGCAATCTTAGAAAGATTCCATTTTGGGAAAACTGACGAATTCAGTCCTTCCTGTAAGGTGATCATATAGGATTCATCTTCATATCCCGTGGCCCTGTTGATTCTCCTATTCAGGTAGCGCAACACCTTGGCTTCTCGTCTTGAATCAGGCAATGCGTACACGCGAGAGATGATTCTCGTATGTTTCAGATCGATCGGAATTGACATGTAGATTTCCATTAATTCGGGATAGAGTGCAAAAACCAGATTTGGAAATACACCGAAGTAAAGCCACAAATCCTTGCGGTCTTCGGACAGATGATCAAATTCCATCATCAGATTGCGGTAGTGTTTGACACTCCAAAGTTTCCCAATGTGTTTATTGAATCGACCGTGAGAGACGGGAATTCCATCAACAAAGGAATCTACATAGTGTTGCCCATATAGCTGCTGAAGAGAAGGGTGTCCGATTGGCACATGGTAGCCCTCGTTGTCAATGTCGTGAAATATCTTCCAGTTGACTGGATAGTTGTAGCTCTCATGTTTACCGTAGGGTTGCAATTCTTCCAGTCGATACTCTTCAATTTCCTGTTCAATCGGTTGCAGCTGTTTTGCCAAAGATTCTCCTCCGGATTCGAATCGAATAAAGATGAATCCTTTCCAAATCTCGAGATCAAGACGAACAAGACCATGATCTTTCTTGTCGATTTCAGGAAATCCCTTCTGTCCTGGAATGAATTGAAGTTGACCATCAAAATCGTAACGCCATCCATGAAACGGGCACACAAGGGCACGGGTGCATCTTCCTTCGCCTTTTAGTAATTTTGAACCACGATGACGGCAGATGTTATGAAAAGCATTGATCTTACCCAGACTGTCGCGGATCACGAAAGCTCTTTCATTAAACCCCTCGAATGTGAGGTAATTGCCTGGGTGTGGAATATCGCTGACATGCCCGACTAGCATCCAGTTCGGTTTGAACAATCGTTCAATTTCCAAATCCAAAAATTCTTCATTTCGGTAGGTCCACGGAGGCAGCAGATTGGTAAGCTCGGAGCCATTCACTGAATAGACAGAGTTTACGGAATTTGGTTTTAACAGGTTGATAAATCGATTGCACATGTCAATTGCATGTTTGGCGTCAACCTCGTTGGATTCATACAATGCCTGTTGCCATAAACTGTCGATCATACCTTCCAGACCGAGAGCCAGCGCTTTAATGTCCGCTAAAGAGTGCTCCGAATCAGCCAGCAGGTCAGTAATGAATTTTAAAATTTGTAGATTTTCCTGAGAATCGCTTTCTCCGCAAATCTGACGATATTCTTCACGAGCTTGGCTTTCACTCCAAAAAGCGTACCATACTGCGACTTTTTCCTTCACAAATACTCGCTTGTCGAAACGGGCTTGAATATAAGCCTGTAGTTTCTGGTGGGGTGATTCTGCTGAACTGAGATGTTCAGCAACTACAGAAAGGTATTCTTGATCAATATATTTCAGAGTATCCAGCAGCAACTGCTTCTTCGATTTGAAATAGAAGTTGACAATACCGGGAGAAAGACCTGCTTGAGATGCAACTTTTGCCAGAGTTACTGCGGAAATACCGCTTTCGGCAATAGTCTGTATTGTTGAGTTGATTAATTGGTTGCGACGACTGACGTCACTTTCATATTTGTGAGTCGCTTGAATTGCCATGAGTTTAATCTTGCACTGAAATTTTCGACACTTATACAATCATTCAAAATGATTAAATGATTGTATAAAAAACAGGAAAGAATTGCAACCAGAAATGTTGTTCAATACAGGACTATCCGAAGCCAATATTTGGCAGAAGTTCGGGGCGAAATTGAGGAGATTCGTGAGCGATTGAACGACTATTGGTGGTAATTTGAGCTTTGCAAAATGCAAAATCAACAAGAATGCTGTGCGAAATCGGTAATAATCCTAGCGTGGGATGATTCTGTTGTCGAATAGAATTCAGCCTCATAGTCTCATAGTTGCGAGCTTGCTCGGCCTGTCTTTACGTTGTACCATGTTTGGGAAATTTGTGTCGCAGGTATTTTCGAATGGTCTTGCGACCACGTTCAAGCTGACGGTATATAACGGGCAAATTTGCTGATTCTCAACCGTTTGGAATTTACCGTATGAATCATCAAAATTTCTCCCTGTGTTATCATGGGTTCGCCCTATTTGAGCCAATTCAACCCCCAAATTTATTAAGTAAAAATTTTTGCTCCAAATATTTGGAATTTTCAACCGGTAGAAGTGGTGAGTTTTTATCAGTAGTAGTAAAAAGAGAAATTGAAGTTGGAGTCTACGACATTTCGACATGGATATACCGATTGACGATTCCACGAATAACATCCTCAACACATCAATTCTTCGAATCGCTGAATCTGCCGTATCGTATGAATAACAACCGAAGTCTGTAATCAGAGTAGAGGAGCCATCGGGAGCGAATGACATGGCAAAGCGAAAACGCAAACACCATCAATCAAAGACACGACAGCACAGCGCAAATTTGGCTCTAGGGAGCGGTCTGAGGCAACAACCTACAAAGCCGCAAATCGGTGTACCTAATCAGGAAGATCAAATGAATTCCAGCCGCGAGACACAAAACACCCAATTTGAATGGGTAAGAATCGAACACCGTGACGCTGATGGCAATCCGACGCTTCCTCGAAAATTAATAGCATCCACGTACGATCGTCGGTACGCGGACGTACCCACGGGTAGTGAAATCAAGGTCCTAGTGCTAGCGGGTTACAAGCCCAAAGCACTGATGATGGTCGAAAGAAAAATATACGAAATCCAGCAATTTTTAGTGCGTGGATGGCGCCGGAGTGGGCAAGTTGCTGTCGAAATCGACGGTTGGCGGCATCATGAGGACGACTGGTTCAAGGCGATACTACACGCCCAACTCCAGATATTGGATCCTGGTCTTCCGGGACCGCATAACGAGAAATCCGACTATATCGTCTCGCAGTCTTCCTTTGATCGAAAAATTGTAACGGTACTAGACGAGAAAGGAAGCGAGACCAAGGTCTCGCTGTATGAAGGAACGTTGAAAATTACGGAGACATGGAAATCGGCTTGGCGAAGACAGGGAACAGAAGTTCTGAATCTAGGTTTGAAGTTGCTTTTTATACCTTTGTTAGTTGCACTAGGTGCTGGCCTCACCTTGTTGTGGTTGGACTGATAAACTAGGTTCTGATCGTCACAAAAATTTACTCAGGGAATTTTGGTAGAGTATGAAGTTCGAGCAAGCAGTGACGCCTTGGGAAGTGAGCCATCGGATAAGGATGTCAACTATCATTCCTCGGACGTGCTTTCCAAGGTGAACTGTAAATGACAAACCAGAGTGAATCAATAGCGCGCCGAAAGACACTACCGCCAAAAGAGGGGTCAAGTGACTATGAAGACGAGCAGGTTAGGCAAATTCCCGCTATGGATTCTAGGGAAAAGAAGCATACACTGGAGCTTCTTAGGCCTATCAAAAACAAACCTGGGCAGTTGCAAAAAAATGACTCTCAGAGAAGGAGTAAAGAGCAGAACTGCCCCTTGCACAAGCCTGCCGACTAGTTGTCAAGTCTTTGTCAGACTGCCCACCGGCTCGCCTTACCATAACACCCGTGATAGGCTCACAGTCATACTTACCGAAAAATGCGATGAGATCCACGCCGAGCGGCGCGTGCTAGTGTTGAATTTGAGCATAATTCGTTGAAAGCACCCAAGGCGCAAGCTAGCTCAACCTTGTATCTGTTGGTGACGCTCCAGTTGGCGTTTCGCGATGTCACAATCCGATTCCTGTCGCCGCAGTTTCCCACCTTCGACCCCGCGGTATTCCAATGCCGGGCAATCGCTGTCAGATCACTCACGCATATTTTGGTTGACGTATAGAGCAGGCCGTCATCTAATATATTGCTTGTTTTCGATGGCCAATTGTCATTGTCGATTAACACTCCATAATTCTACCGGTTGAGATTGTCCAGCTCACCAGCTTGTGGAGTGTCACCGGCGACTAGGTCTCTCGGCGAGGGTGAGTAACGGATACTTCCTGTCATATGTGCAATCCAAATCCAACTAAAATTACTGCAATATACTATCAACTTAACCTTATTTGAGAAGAGTGCCAAATAGCCTAACAAAACATTCTCGCAAACCTTTGAATCCACTTTCTGTAGCGTGGAGTTCGTTGAACCAATATTTTTTATACTTATTGTGTTGAAATTGGCTGTCAATGCATCACTTCTTATCACACCTCACAATAGCAGCAAACGGCTGATCCGTTGCTGCCTTTGTGAAGGTTTCTATACTGTCTGAATCAGTTATGTTGATAGCCTAGTGTAGAGAATAGGGCATATTTTGTGTGGATAACTAATTTCAGCTAATCCGGATTCTAGGCCACTTCAGAATGGAGTGAAGAAATCAAGTTACTTTCAACTGTATTGAGAGCTGCTTCCAGCGCGTCAAACAGATCATGAATCTGCTGTTCCGTGATGATGAGTGGCGGGCAGATTCCAACGGTATCACCCGATGGTAGTGCCCGTAGAATCAAGCCGTTTTCGAGGCACTGCTGGTATACCTGATTAGCTACTTTCAGTACTGGGTCATACGGTTGCTTCGTCTGTTTATCTGCAACCAGTTCAACGGCTCCAATCAGTCCAGCACCTCGTGCTTCACCGACTAGCGGATGTTCATTCAGTGCACTCAGACGATTCTGGAATGGAACCATGACTTCCCGAACATGTCCAAGCATGTTTCTTTCTTCATAAATTCGCAGTGTTTCGAGGCCGACCGCAGCCCCTACTGGATGCCCTCCATATGTGAATCCAGTGCCAAATACGCCATGTCGAGCACTTGCTTCCGCAATTGTCTGGTAAATTTCTTCCGAGATCATCGTGGCGCCAATCGGGATATATGCGGAGGACAGTTGCTTCGCACAAGTGACCATGTCTGGGTCTACGATTCCGAAAGTATCGCATCCCCACGGGTTCCCTGTTCTGCCGAATCCGTTAATGACCTCATCAGCAATTAAAAGCACGTCATAACGCTTCAGTACTTCTTGAATTTTCTCAAAATAGGTCTTGGGTGGGGGAATCACACCACCGGCACCCATGAGGGGTTCTGCAATCAGAGCAGCAACGGTGTCCGGCCCCTCTGCCAAGATCAATTCTTCAAGTTCTTTTGCACAACGAGAAGCAAAATCCTCTTCAGATTCACCGTCTTTGCCGAATCTGTAGTAATGTGGTGTACTGGTGTGTTTGAATCGGTCAAGCGGAGCGTCGAAAGCTTCTTGAATTACAGGAATTGCGGTCAGAGAGGTACAGGCGATTGTCACGCCGTGATAGCCTTTTGCCCGAGAAATTATCTTCTTCTTCTCCGGTCGGTCTAGCGCATTGTTGTAATACCAAACGAATTTGACAGCTGAATCAACAGCTTCTGATCCTGATGTCACAAAATAGGCTTTCGACATTGATTTCGGTGCAACAGAAATAAGTTTTGCTGCCAGCTCTGATACAACCGGTGCAGTTCGACCCGCGAAGCTGTGATTGTAGGGAAGAGTTTCTAGCTGTCTAGTTGCAGCGTCTACCAGTCTCTGTTCGCTGAATCCGAGTGAAGTGCACCACAATCCGGCCAATCCTTCTATGAATTTTTTCCCATCTTCATCCCAGATGTAGATTCCTTCCCCCCGAACATAAGTTTTGGGTCCAGTCTGTTCATGAAGAAGGTGGTTTGTATACGGGTGTAAATTTGAGCTGATGTCCTTTTCAGCTATAGTCTGGGTTGTCATGTGATTTGCTCCGATGTGAAGTGAGAGGACACAAAATTATACTTACTCAGACAGCGGAATCCGGGAATGAGTTTTTGCGTTCGTTCATAAACTCGACTAATGCTTCGTCAATGGATTCGTCAAAATCGGGCAGTTGATAGTCTTGCAGCATCTGTTTCCAAATGCCATTTGCACGTTGGGCCGCATGCAGGCTGCCGTCCGCTTCCCATTGCTCGAAACTGTTGTTGTCTGCAATTGTTGATCGGTAAAATGCAGTTTCGAAATTCTTTTGCGTGTGAGCGCAGCCAAGGTAGTGATTACCGGGACCGACTTCACGAACAGCATCTAGTGCCTGGCCATTTTCAGATATGTCAATGCCTTGCATGAATGTCTGCAGGATTGAGGCTTGATCCGTATCCATTACAAACTTTTCATAACCCATTGCCAATCCGCCTTCGAGCCAGCCGGCGGTATGAAGCATGAAATTTACTCCTGCCAACATCGCTGCCTGCAATGTATTCGCTGATTCATAAGCTGCTTGAGCATCCGGAATTTTGGACGCACACAATCCTCCACCACTTCTGAACGGCACCTTGAGTCTGCGTGCGAGTGCTGCACAAATGAACAGTACCATTGAGGGTTCGGGTGTGCCGAAAGTCGGAGCCCCGGACTGCATCGAGATCGAACTACTGAATGTGCCGAAAATCACCGGTGCTCCAGGTCTTACCAACTGAGCAAAAGCCATTCCAGCCATTGCTTCGGCAAGTATCTGAGTGCAGGTACCGACAACAGTCACAGGTGACATCGCACCGGACAGGATGAAAGGCGAAATTATCGTGCCCTGCATGTTTCGAGCGTACACTTTGAGTGCAGCTAGCATGGTATCGTCAAAAGTCATGGGTGAATTGACGTTGATTAGAGACAGGATGCATGTGTTGTTGTTAACGAATTCATCACCGAAGACGATTTTCGCCATGTCAACCGTATCTTGAGCTCTTGCTCCGCTGGTGACTGAGCCCATGAAAGGTTTGTCTGAATATTTCAGATGGCTGTAGACCATATCGAAATGACGTTTATTAACAGGCAGGTCAACAGGCTCACACACAGTTCCCCCTGAGTGATGAAGGGGTGGCGACATATAGGTAAGTTTCACAAAGTTTCTGAAATCTTCAATCGTCGCATATCTCCTGCCTTCATCCAGATTGCGGATGAAAGGAGGGCCGTAAGCGGGTGCGAATACGGCTGTATCTCTTGAGATAAGCACGCTCTTTGCCGGATTTCTAGCAAATTGAGTGAAAGACGAAGGAGCATTGGATTGAATTATTTCTCGTAGCATACCTGGTTCGAATCGAACGCGCTCGCCATCTAGATTCGCACCAGCTTGTTTCCAAATTTCGAGTGCTTCTGGATCGTCTCTGAATTCGATTCCGATTTCTTCCAGAATTAATTCAGCGTTATTTTCAATTAGTTCCAACGTTTCGTCTGGGGCCACCTCATATACCGGCACTTTGCGCTGAATGTAAGGTATGGCTTCAAATTGAACTTTGGACCGTTCCGCTTTTCTCGCAGCTCTGCCGCCTGATCGACTTCTTCTCTCACTCATGAATTTAGTTCTGCTGTCTAAGATTATTAATTTTACATTCTCGGAAATTTTAACGATCGTCTATAAGGAAAAACGTCTTCCAGTATACCGGCGCGAATCGTTGCCTGTTGTTGGCGCCAAAATTCTACAGTCATCAAATCACCGTGAATTTCGGAAAAGTACTTGCCAATCAAAGGATGAACCAGAAAATATCTTTCAAATTCTTCTGGAAATACGTCGTCTTCACTGATTGAAAACCAGGGTGTCGAAGCCATTTCATCTTCAGGATTGCGCGCTTTCGGAATTTTTCTGAAGTTGCACTCGGTCAAATAGCGAATTTCATCGTAGTCGTAGAATACCACTCTGTTGTTTCGGGTTATACCAAAATTTTTGAGCAACATGTCTCCTGGGAAAATGTTTGCCGCAGCCATTTCTTTGATGGCATCGCCGTAACCTCTGGCGAAGTATTTCGCTTCTTCTTCATCCTTGAAATTTTGCAGAAAGAGATTCAATGGAATCATTCTGTGTTCGATATATACGTGTTTCAACACGACGATATCCTGTTCTACTATGACTGACCGCGCACAGGTGCTTCGCAGGTTATCAAGCAGTTCGGCGCTGAATCGATTTCTGGGCAGCGCAACTTCAGAATACTCCAGCGTGTCTGCAAGCCGTCCGACACGATCATGCTGCTTCACCAGTCTGTATTTTTCAATTACAGTAGAACGGGACAGCTTCTTTGGAGGCTCAAATGCGTCCTTGATGATTTTGAATACATAGCGATAGGATGGCAACGTGAAAACCATCATCACCATTCCACGCGTTCCAGGAGCTTCGATAAATTTGTCAGAAGAATGCGAAAGGTGATGGAGAAAGTCTCGATAGAATGCGGTTTTGCCTTGCTTGTGAAATCCGATTGCAGAGTAGAGGTCGGCCTTGCCTTTTCCAGGCAGGATATCCATGAGAAATTGGATGATTGCAGACGGTACCTGAGTCTCGACCATGAAATAAGCTCTGGAAAATCCGAAGATTGCGTCAATATCTGAAGGTTCCAAAATCAAGGCATCGACGTACAGCGCCCCTTGTTCGTTGTTCAGAATCGGCACAATGAACGGAGTGGTCTGGTAGTCATTGATGACTCGCCCGATCAGATAGGCAGCCTTGTTACGAAAGAACAAAGACCCAAGAATGTCAATCTGGTAATTCAATGAGACGGAGCGTTTATTTCTTGGCAGCGCCTGTCCTAGATGTCGGAGAATGTTTCTTACGTCTCGTTGCAGATTTTCATAAGGAAGTGTGAATTCCAAGCTGTTGAGAATATCCGATATCGTATTCCGAAGCCCTCGGCTGGAAGGATAGTAGGATCGATAGATTGGATCATCCGCTTCGAGGTTTTCTACGGAAACGGATGAGCGGACGAAAATATGGCTGTTGTTGTAGTAACGTCGATCGAATAATTGGCAAAAAACGGAGTTGTAATAACTTTCAGCCAGTTCTGGCTGTCTGTGTTGAAGTAGCAAGTGTATATAGCGAATTTTTACATCCTTCCACAGTTGCTCATCCAGTTCGCTGATTTTTAGTCCGGACCGCAAGGTGGTCAGAGTTTCCTGGATTCGTTTGTCGTAGAAGTAAATTCGTCTTCTAGCAGCTTCTCGAGCTTCTAACCATAAGGCTTTTTCAAAACGTTCTTGAGCTCCAGATGTTATTTCCTGAAACAGCGTGTAGTGATTCTCAAAGCCACTCAATATGGTGCGGGAAATTTTCTTCGCACGTTTTGTTCGACGGGATTCCACCAAAACCGGAAAAATCGGCTGACTAGAAGCCCCCTTCCGTTCAAAATCTAAATTTATAACGGGCTTATGAACCATAGTGAACAGGTATAGTTTTCATTGAATCTAAACTAATGTCGATCGTTTGGGTGAAGAGTCAAATTTTCATAAAAATTCCAATGTGGATTATTGTAAATTAGTCATGTATAAATCGCACTGCTTTCAGTGTTTCCGATAGAATCGGAACATTTGAAATTCTTGGCAGTGTGAATCCTATTTCAACGTTAAGAAGTGGAGTTCGTAGTTTTTATGGAAAGTCATGCAAGAGTAGTCATTATTGGTGGCGGCGTAGTTGGCGTGGGTACGCTCTATCATCTGGCTAAGAAAGGGTGGAGTGATGTTGTCTTGTGTGAGCGTACCGAACTCACTGCGGGTTCAACCTGGCATGCAGCTGGATTGTTGCCTCTGTTCAATATGAGTTATGCAGTCGGACAGTTACACAAATACTCGGTTGACCTCTACAAATCTCTTGAGGAGGAAACCGGTCAGGACGTAGGTTTTCATGTTACCGGTAACTTGCGACTGGCGTGCACGAAAGATCGAATGGATGAATATCGGAAGTACTGCGGTACTGCCAACACGATCGGAGTTCCGTTTGAGTTGATAACACCGTCGGAAGTTAAATCTCTGTGGCCACTCATCAATCCCGAAGGACTAATTGGAGCACTCTACCATCCCGATGATGGACACATCGCACCAGTCGATTTAACAAATGCACTAGCAAAAGGGGCACGTGCAAGGGGTGCAAAAATATACCAGCAAACCGAAGTGACCGGACTTTCCAGAACCAGCGGTGGTGAATGGAAAGTGGAAACAACAAAAGGAAGCATTGTGTGCGAGCACATCGTCTGTGCTACAGGAAACTATTCGCACGAGACGAGTCAGTTGCTTGGTATATCGATTCCATCCATTCCCGTTCAGCATCAGTATATTGTGACCGATGTTGTAGATGAACTGAAGGAATACCGGGAGGGCGGCGGCAGGGAGCTTGCAGTTTTACGCGAATCCGACGCTTCGTACTATTTGCGTGAAGAACGGATGGGATACATTCTAGGGCCGTACGAGAAGGGTGCTCCAGCTGTATTTGCGGATGGAGTTCCTTCTACCTTCGAGAAAGATTTGTTCCCAGGCGATTTAGATCGATTGATGCCACATGTCGAAGCGACAATCAACCGAGTGCCCTCATTCGGCACTGCTGGAATCAAGGATATTGTCAATGGTCCTATTGCATACACACCGGATGGCAGCCCTCTCATTGGACCAGCATGGGATTTGCCGAATGTATGGTTGAACGAAGGACACAGTTTTGGTGTTACTGCTTCGGGTGGAGCTGGCTGGCAACTGGCAGAGTGGATTGTAGAAGGTGAACCTTCAATTGATCTACTTGCTGTTGACCCGCGTCGGTTTGGTGATTATGCGCGAGGCCCGTATCTTGTTTCCAAGAATGAGGAAACATATGAAAATGTGTTTACGATTCACTATCCGGATGAAGAACGACCAGCGTGTCGACCGGCAAAAACCAGCCCAATACATGATCGGCTGGCGGACTTGGGAGCAGTGTGGGGGCAACGTTATGGCTGGGAACGTCCGAACTGGTTTGCTCCGGAAGGTGTCGAACCTGTGGATGATTGGAGTTTTCGCCGATCCAAATACTTTGAGTATGTGGGGAGCGAACACAACAACATTCGCAACAACGTAGGAATTATCGATATCACCAGTTTTTCAAAATTCCGAGTTTCGGGTGAATCTGCAGAATCCTATCTCGACAATATGGTTGCCCGAAGATTACCAAAAACACCTGGTCGTATTCAGCTATGTCATGTGTTGACCCGTTACGGAGGCGTTCGCAGCGAATTCACAGTAACCCGAAATGCCGATGGATCGTTCTATCTTGTCAGTTCTGGCTCTGCGGAGCGCTTTGACTGGAGCTTTCTCAATCAGCATTTGCCGGATGACGGTTCGGTTAAGCTTGAAAACCTGACTACATCTCATGGAACTTTAGTCGTTGCAGGTCCGAATTCCAGGAAAGTGCTGCAAAAACTGACAAAGGCAGATTTGTCAAATGAGGCCTTTCCCTGGCTGACGGCGCAGAATATCTATGTCGGCGTTGCTCCGCTTCGGGCGATGCGAGTCAATTTTGTTGGGGAGCTTGGTTGGGAATTGCATCATCCGATTGAATATCAGCGACATATTTTCGAACAACTCATGGATGCTGGACAGGAGTTTGATATTGGTCAATGCGGTATGCGTGCCATGGATTCGCTTCGGATCGAAAAGTCTTATCGAATGTGGGGACAGGACCTAACTCGAGAGTACACCATTTTTGAGGCAGGCTTGAATCACTTCGTACACATGGATAAAGGCGAATTTACCGGTCGTGATGCGCTGCGCGAGCAATTGAAGAATGGCGTTCCTCAGGAATTTGTGACTGTGTCGGTCGATGGAGTCACAGATGCAGATCCATTGGGCAACGAACCATTGTGGGATGGCGACCAGATGATAGGACGCGCGACTGCGGGCTCGTATGGTCATTTCCTGAATGAGAGTCTAGCCATTGGATATGTACAGTCTGGCTACGGACAGATTGGAACGAAAATGAAAATAGAAATATTAGGAAATCGGTATAATTGCGCCGTTGTCGAAAACTCGCCTCACGACCCGAATAACGTCAGGCTCAAGTCGTAGCCAATTCAATCTTTTTTAGCTTTTATTTCAACCGAGGAGCGGTATGAAGGTAATTGTTCCTGTAAAGCGTGTAATTGATGCCAACATCAAAGTCAGAGTCAAGGCAGACCGCTCTGGTGTTGAGTTGAATAATGTCAAAATGGCGATGAATCCATTCTGCGAAATTGCCGTTGAAGAGTCCATTCGAATGAGGGAGTCCGGCGCAGCAGAGGAGATCATCGTTGTCGCAGCTGGCCCTCAACAGAGCGGGGATACCATAAGAACCGCACTAGCTATGGGTGCAGACCGTGGAATTCTGATTCAAACTGATGTTCCATTGGAACCGCTGGCGATTTCAAAACTACTGAAAGCTGTTGTCGACCGAGAGAATCCGGGAATTGTCCTGATGGGCAAACAGGCAGTTGATAACGATAACAATCAGACTGGGCAGATGCTTTCTGCAATGCTGGGCTGGTCTCTTGGAACTTTCGTATCCAAAATTGAAATTCAGGATAGTGGATTCCAGGTAGTACGAGAGGTAGATGGTGGGCTGGAAACAATCATGCTTTCCCGACCGGCTGTGATTACTGTTGACTTGAGACTGAACGAGCCTAGATACGCGTCGTTGCCGAACATTATGAAGGCAAGAAAAAAACCGATTGAAGCGCTGACACCGGAAGATCTGGGGGTGGATGTGACTCCGAGAGTCAATGTGCTAGAGGTGAATGAGCCACCAGCGAGACAGGCTGGAGTTCGTGTAGAAAGCGCAGCGGAATTGATTGAAAAACTTACAACGGAAGCAAAGGTCTTGTCATGAGCATACTTATATTAGTTGAACACGACAATCAGGAAGTCAAGTCGTCCACGCTGAACACAGTAACAGCCGCTAGACAATTGGGAGATGATGTGCATGCCCTCGTTGTTGGTTTTAACTGCGATCAAGTTGTAACGACTTCTGCCAAAATTGAAGGCATTAACAAGGTCTTGAAAATTGATTCTGCCGAGTATGAATATGGCCTTGTCGAAAATACTGCGTCAGTTGTTGAGAATATAGCCAAATCGTATTCGCACGTGTTGGCGCCGGCATCGACATTTGGAAAAAATCTGATGCCGAGAGTGGCTGCAATGCTGGATGTTCAGCAAATATCGGATATTTCCGAGATTGTCAGTGAAGATACATTCATTCGACCGATTTATGCAGGAAATGCACTGGCCACAGTTCAATCAACCGATTCCATAAAATTAATCACCGTTCGCACAACGACATTTGACCCTGCTGCGGAAGAGGGTGGGGTTGCTGAAGTAGAGGAATTGTCTCCTTCGGGTGATGCGGGACTTTCGCAATTTGTGAAGCATGACCTGACCCGCAGCGAGCGCCCTGAACTTACGACTGCGAGCATCGTCATATCCGGCGGTCGCGGAATGCAAAGTGGTGAAAATTTCAACATGCTTGAGAGAATTGCAGACAAGCTAGGTGCAGCAGTGGGTGCGTCGCGAGCAGCAGTTGATGCGGGTTATGTACCAAACGACTATCAGGTCGGCCAAACTGGAAAAGTCGTAGCACCGGACCTCTACATTGCTGTCGGAATTTCGGGTGCGATTCAGCATTTAGCTGGAATGAAAGATTCAAAGGTCATTGTTGCAATCAACAAGGATGAAGAGGCACCAATTTTTCAAGTTGCCGATTATGGATGGGTTGCGGATTTGTTTACTGCAATTCCTGAATTGGAAGCTGCTATTGAATAGTTTCTAGGTTCTCTGAATCGTCCAGTCTGTAGGATTTTTTTCTTCCATACTATCTCGCTTCAAAAGAATTGCTAGGCTCGGCAAAGGGTGCAGGGCTATCGCCAAACATCTTGGAAATGAGAAATCCCTGCTTATTCACCTGGATTGCTTGTTGTAATCGACAATTAACCCGACTCACGGGAATTCTAAAATGTTTGCAGTGAAGATTCTATGTTATTGCATAAAATTTGCAAAGGAATGCAACAAATTGAGTACATTTTGCTAACACGATAGGGGGATTAAATATGACACGTCAGAAGTTTCGATGCTACATATATGGTAACGATTCGGATTGGGAGGCAATTTGCACAGATTTAGATATTTCTGTACAGGGCGATTCTTTTGAAGATGCAAAATTTTTACTCAATGGAGCCATTACTAGTTTCCTTGAAGTGCTGGAGGGAGAGTCAGAGGCTGACCGAAAGCGTTTGCTAAATCGAAGATCGCCTCTTTGGCTACGGACTCTGTTTTATTGGAGCTTTGTGTTATACAGATTGCATGTCAAGAAATCTTCACAGAAAGAATATGCTCGTGAGGAAATTTCCTTACCTAATTTTGCACTGTGAACTACAAAGAAGTTGAGGGTGTACTTATACATAATGGATTTACCCTTGAAAGACAAACCGGTAGCCACCGCTAATACACTGCAACTATCAACGGACAAAGACAAGTCGTTACACTCTCCTACCATCGAATAAAAGACGATGTTCCCAGTGGAACATTAGGTTCAATCATTCGTCAGTCTAAGTTGGAAAAGAAATGATTCCGAAAAAGTTGATGCAGAGGACTAAGGGGCTTGAAATGATAGAACCAAGAATTTCTGGGCGTTCAGCGAATCTCCCAACATTGAGAAATATAATTTCCAGTTGCTATTTGTCCAGAATTGCCGGAAAATCGAGATTGTTTTGGAGTGCGCACTCAATATCGGCAGGATATCCGGAATCGGCATGACGCATGATCCCCGAAGCGGGGTCATTCCACAACACTCTTTCAATTCGGTGTGCTGCTTCGTCGGTCGCATCACAGCAAATAACCAGCCCCGCGTGTTGTGAGTAACCGATACCGACGCCACCACCATGGTGAATCGAAACCCAGGTCGCTCCAGAAGCACAATTCAGCAGTGCGTTCAAAAACGCCCAATTTGACACAGCATCTGAGCCGTCGCGTATATTTTCAGTCTCACGGTTCGGCGAAGCTACTGAGCCTGAATCCAGATGATCTCTTCCAATCACGATCGGCGCTCGAATTTCGCCATTTTTAAACATCTCATTGAATGCGAGCCCCACCCGGTTTCTCTGTCCAAGTCCAATCCAGCAGATTCTGGCAGGCAAGCCTTGAAAATTAATTCTCTTTTGAGCCATGTCAAGCCAATTATGCAGATGGACGTCGTCAGGAATCAGTTCTTTCACTTTTTCATCCGTCTTGAGAATGTCTTCAGGGTCACCTGACAAAGCACACCATCGAAATGGCCCGATTCCGTGACAAATTACGGGACGGATATAAGCTGGGACGAACCTTGGAAATGCGAAAGCATCGGTTAATCCTTCGTCTTTTGCAACCTGACGTATGTTATTTCCGTAGTCTACCGTTGGAACTCCATCATTCCAGAAAGCCACCATTGCTTCTACGGGTTTACGAATGGATGCACAGGCGGCTCTTTCTACAGCTTTTGGTTCATATTTTCGATTCAGCATTTTCGCCGTTCAAAAATCACACAACGCTACCTAGCGACGATTGATTGCCTTAATATGAGTAATTGACATGGGTAGCAGGTAACTTTCAGGCAAAATTTCTAAAAGCTGTGAGATGCCGGACCGTTGACAGGGTTTGATCAGAGAAGAAACTCGTACCGCATGAACGACAGTTAGCGATTGGATGCAACTGTGCACGCACTACCAATTATCGGATATTGCGTGACTTGCTGAACAAGGTAAGCCTGACCGACGTCGAAAGGCTGGAACAGACGTTGATCACTGAATCTTCCCGTTTTGCAAGACTTGAAATTGCAGAAGCGTGCTCAACAAAACCGAATACAGATCGGTGTTGCTGTCCGGCAATATTCCTTAGTCCGTGCGCATTCGTCCGAGAATTGCACCAAAAGGCGAGAGTGCGGCATCAGCGATCAAATTACCCAGCAAAATTTTGCGTGCGGACGTCAGAGTCCTGCCGTCATGAACGGTTATTGATTCGATCTGCTATATCCGATTACCGTGCAGACGCCACAACGTTGGCAACCTGTTGTCACCAGTCATGTCAAACAAACTTCGGCTTTTGATGATTGAATAGGCGTCCTCAAGGTCCGGTGCAAGAAACCGGTCTTCCCCTAATGCGGGAATTCTGTCTCGGACCAGCCGGATTACTTTTTCCAGTGTTTTACTGGATTTGAGTGGGCGTCTGAATTCCACCCCTTGGGCTGCAGCCAGCAATTCAATGCCAAGAATCCACGTCAGATTTTCATTCATTTCGAGCAGACGTCGCGCCGCATGACATGACATGGCAACGTGGTCTTCCTGATTGGCGCTGGTCGGCGTGGAATCCACCGAACACGGCATGGAGTTGTGCTTGTTCTCAGCCATCAGCGCAGCTGCTGTCACCTCGGCGGCCATGAATCCCGAATTGCGGCCGGGATCTGGAGACAGGAATCCAGGAAGTCCATAGTTCAGAGCCGGGTCTACCAGTGTCGCAATACGCCGCTCCGCAATGGACCCTGTTTCAGCGATTGCCAAGGCGCACTGATCGGCAGCAAACGCCACCGGTTCGCCATGAAAATTTCCACCGGATACCAGCTCTTCCCCGTTAATCACCAGCGGGTTGTCGGTGACCGCATTGGCCTCTATTTCCAGAGTTTTTGCCGCCTGACGCAACTGGTCCAGACAGGCACCCATAACCTGCGGCTGACATCGCAGGCTATATGGATCCTGCACTCGCTCATCATCTTCAAGGTGTGACTCCCGAATTTCAGACCCTGCCAACAAGGACTGTAGCGAACGGGCAACGTCAATTTGCCCGGGCTGCCCCCGCAATTCATGAATTTCCTTTCGAAATGGACTGGTCGATGCCATCAGTGCATCACAGGACAAGGCACCCGTTATCATGGCGGTTTGGCACAAATTCCAGGTATCAAACAATGCAGTCAGACAGATTGCCGTCGATACTTGGGTGCCGTTTATCATTGCCAGTCCTTCTTTTGGACCGAGCTTTATCGAGCATAAGCCTTCATCTTGCAGGGCATCCGAAGTCGGCATTCTTTCTCCATGACGCATGACCTCACCCTCACCAATCATGGCAAGAGTCATATGCGCAAGCGGTGCCAGGTCCCCGGAGGCTCCGACAGAGCCTTTTGATGGAATGATCGGCAATATGTCGGCATTGAGCATGGCCTGTAGCAATTCCAGTATCTGCCACCGCACACCCGAAGCCCCTCTCCCCAAAGAACACAGTTTCAGCAGCATGGTTAAACGAACTATGGGTTTCGGTAGAGCGGGCCCTACACCACAACAGTGGGACAAGATCAGGTTTTTTTGCAATACAGATGTCTGGTCCAGGGAAACCCGAGTATTGGCCAACTTGCCAAATCCGGTATTTACTCCATAAATCGCATCCTCACCGGATGCAGCGGCTTGCACCATCTCGGCAGCTTGCTCCACCTGCCTGCGGCAGTTCTGGTCGAATTCTATTTGACAGGAATCCAGATAGAACATCTGCAATTGGTCCAACGTCAACTGTCCTGGAACTGCTCGTATGATTTTGCCAATATTCATTATTTGTTCAACTTATTCAGCACGTTCTGATACTCCTGGTGAATTTCATTCTAACTGGTGGTGCGGTTGTCGTAGACTTTCTACACCTTACTTGCAAGGAATTCATTCACAAGACACCCGTTTCAAAAAATTCTGACGTCGATGTGCTAGTCAGCTGCAAATTCATACAAGTTGGGACGATCGACATCCAGTTCCAGAAAATCTGCAACATTACGCCTATGTACGAATTGTCCCATAGAACGGTCGTTCATGGGATTTTACATTGCTGGAATATGAAAATTACGATGAGGCCATCAGGATGGGAGATCGTGCACTTGCAAATTCTCTAGGCGACTCACCGAAGAATAAATTGTTGGGGCATAGTATCTTAGCTAGCCGTCCCTGAATGTCATATTCTCTATATGGGTTATTCAGGGACGACTAATTACGATCTGATACTGTCGTTAAAACTGTGCAGTTTCTGTCGAGTCCGCCATTGCGACAGTCGAAGTCTCTCCAGTACCTGCTGTAGCTTCATTCACTGCATCAAAGTAGCTGACGCCAACTTCGTGCTGATGACGAGTTGCTGAGAAGCCGAAGTCTTCGGCTGCAAACTCCGCTTGCTGCAAGTCAGAATATCCTTCCATTCCACGCTCAATGTATTTTCTGGCGATATCGAAACTGGAGTAGTTGACACTATGAAAGCTGGCAAGTGTGACAAATTGATATCGATATCCCATTGCCGCAATATCACGCTGAAAGCTAGCTAGAGCGTCACGTTCCAGATGCTTTTGCCAGTTGAACGATGGTGAACAGTTGTAGGCAAGCATTTTTCCTGGAAACTGTTCATGGATACCTTCAGCAAATTTTCGAGCGTCTTCTAGATTTGGCGTAGAGGTTTCCATCCAGATGAGGTCTGAGTATGGCGCATAGGCCAGTCCTCTCGCAATACACATATCAATGCCACCGGTAATCCTGTAAAACCCTTCAGTAGTGCGTTCTCCGGTAAGGAATGGATGATCGCGTTCGTCAATATCGGAAGTCAGCAGACGCGCGGCTTCTGCATCCGTTCGTGCAATGATTACAGTTGGTACCCCCATCACATCAGCGGCTAAGCGTGCTGATGTAAGGTTTCTGATTCCGTGTGCTGTAGAAAGAAGGACTTTGCCGCCAAGGTGTCCACATTTCTTTTCGGAAGACAATTGGTCTTCATAATGGATACCTGCGGCTCCGGCTTTAATCATGGCTTTTGTCAATTCAAACACATTCAGCGGGCCACCAAATCCGGCTTCGGCATCTGCAACAATCGGCATGTACCAGTCGATATCGGTGGTTTTCTGACCTCTCATACGTTCCAGTGTCTGAATTTGGTCCTGTCGGGTGAATGCGTTGTTGATCCTTTCAATGACCTGTGGAACTGAGCTTGCAGGATAGAGTGACTGATCAGGATAGGTTTGACCCGCATTGTTGGCATCCGCTGCCACCTGCCAACCAGACAGGTAAATTGATTTCATTCCAGCTCTGACATGCTGGACAGCCTGACAACCGGAATAAGCACCAAGTGAAGCAACAAAGTCATCACTGTGTAGATAGTGCCATAATTTTTCTGAGCCCATTTCGGCCAAGGTGTGACGTACGCAAACCGAACCTCGCAGTCTCTCAACCTCAGTCCAGTCATAGTCTCTACGAATACCTTCCCATCGATCGGAGGCATAGTAGGGAACTGGAAATTCTTTCAAATCTTCAGTTGGATTAACTGGCCATTGGTATTTGCCATTTGGTAGTTGGGTCATTCTCTGGGCTCCATGAGTATGAAATTAACAAAAACAGTTGAAATTGTAGTTACGATTTTTCATTAATAGTTCCTACATTATATTGTTTTGACAAAGTAAAGTGTTCCGTTTGAAGGCATCTTTCTATGCAATACCAGAACAAATGCCAGTCCGTAGTGCTCGATTTATTGTTGTAACTTCAGGAGCTTGTAGATTTTGAAAAAGGTTCGGGAAGATTATTTGTTCAATTTAGCGTATCTGAACAGAAATTTTAGATCATGAAATTGGAGTTTCAGGTTAACGAAATTCTATACCGATACTAAAGCCATATTTGAACAAAGAATTGGTAGTAGAAATTCCAGTAATTTAACGATTGAATTTGTGTGCTCAAGGAGTGTTATTAAGGCACCAATGTTTATTGGGAGTACCGGTTGATATTGACGGCCGGAAAGAACTCGGACATTTCTGTCCGGAATCGTGAAGGAGTGTCAGCGCAGCGCGTTGAGAATGAAATCGTGGCCGGAGTCAAATCGGGGTAGTAATTTGCAATCATAACCGTTAAGTTGTTCTACAACAATTTGATTATCAAAATCCTTGGTGTTCCTGTTCAAGAAGCAGCTTTGAGGAGCGCTAACTCGTGCAAGATGGGAAATAACAGAGGAAAAAACGAGTGCATCTTGCGGTGAAAATCCGTGGGTTTGTTGAAATTGTATTGCTGCGACTGATACAACAGATGCATCAAGCGGTATTACCTCGGTTATCCTCATTAGACGGGAACGTACATCCTCAAGACGCATCTCTTCTTCGTCAGCTAATTTAATCAGCAACGCGGTCAAGTCATGAAGATCCTCGAGTCGGTCTACATAGGCTGATGTTCGGGCAATCTGCCGAATTTCGGTGTCAATATTTTCCTTTATTCTTTTGCGGCGCTTCTGCCGTCTCGTGAGGGTTTCGTAGGGTTCAGCCAAGGAATAGGCAGGGATTAGGAGTTGTATGCGGCGGGCTTCGCACAGACTCAGAATTTTTTCACAACTTGAGCATTGCTCTTGAAGGAAGGCAAGTTCAAGCACGAAGTTTGATTCAACATAAACGTTCACGCAGCGGTATCAAATTTAATGCGTCCATCCTTAACAGCTTCCCTAAACCCGGATTTGGTTAACCAACCGCGGTCGTTTGTAGACTCCCCTGTCACTTTTTCCGACCGGGTAACATCGCTCAGCCAGGCACCTACCAGTAGGTCGAATGCGTGCCCCCTGATGTGGTTAGGGTCCAAACCAGCGGATTCGAAATATGGTGCAAACTCCAATTGCATGTCAGCTTCATAAGTCGGCGGAATTTGTGCGGGATTCGTACCAGCATTCTTCCACAGATACAGTCGATCCGGCGTGACAATGAGAAAATAGATGACGTCGCATGATCCGCCATGGGCAAGAATGTTCCTTCGGGTCTGGGTAGCCCATGTGCGGGAAGTACCGAGACTGTTCTTGATTTCAACAACGACCGTCAGCTGGCCGTTGCGGGCATATAGAGCAATGTCTACACGAGTATTCATCAGGGTATAGATTGTAATTCAAAATCGACCTTCCTTGTGCAATTTGATTTAGAAATGCTCATGAAATTAGGTGGAAATTCTATAAAATTGCTGGTTTGAAAGCATCTTTTGTACTATGTCGGAGTAAACAACAGTCCGTTGTGCTTGAAGCAGTTGTGGTTGTCTGGACCTTAAAGATGTTGAGAAAGATTCAAGAACACTATTTGCTTGAGTTAGCGCAACTGAAAGGAAATCTAAAACCTTGAAGTCGGAGTTTCGGGTTGACCAAATTTAGAAGAAACTAAGTCATACTTGAACAAAGTATTTGCAGCAGAAATTCCAGTTTATTTAACGACTGAAAATGTAGTCATCCGCAACTAAATTCCTCTTTGTTCTCAATATTGCGCTTTGGTGCTACGGTGTACCGATTTTGTAGTTTAGACCACGCGAGTGGGACTAGGCACAAAAATGCCTCGGCAGAGAACTGGGACTAAGCATCTGGAAATTGATAAGAAGCAGAACTTGAGAGTGAACGAATGCGATAGTGGCTTTCTTTTACAATTACAGGCTGGAGTAGATTGATATATTCCACAATCGTTTAGTTTGCGAGAAAAATGTGACGTTAGAGCCAAAACAACAACTTAAAAGACAACTGTGGGGCATTGCGAACGAGTTATGTGGCAAGATGGATGCCGATGAATTTCGCGATTACATTCTCGAATTTGATTTTTACAAGTACCTTTCCGAAAAACAGCATCAATATGCCAATAAATTACTCCAAACCGAAGCAGTGAAAGACTATTGCGACGTTACGGATGAAGAGGATATCGAAGCGATTCATGAAGAATCCTTACTGAAGCTTGGTTACTTTCTGCGTCCTGAAGAATTGTTCTCTGTTATCACTGCGAAAGGAAACGCCAGCCTTGAAGAAGAAAGCAACTTCATTCTTAATGACCTGAATTCCATTCTAAACAATATAGAGCAAAGTACGATGAGAACGGAGAGCGAGGATGATTTCAACAAGCTGTTTGAGGACCTTGATCTTGTAAGTACCAAATTAGGTCGTTCGCCAAATGCACGAAATTCCTTGATTGCATCAGTACTGTCTCATTTGGATAAAATTGATTTCGGTCTGGCCGAATCCGATCCGGATGCGTTGGGGGATGCCTATGAATACTTGATCGGGCAATTTGCGTCCGGTGCAGCCTGATGCGCCTGTCATGGAACGAAGTCCGTGCTCGCGCTGCCACCTTCTCCGAAGAGTGGAAGGACGCCGCTTACGAGAAGGGTGAGACGCAGAGCTTCTATAACGAGTTCTTTGAAGTCTTCGGAGTCCGGCGGCGAACCGTCGCGCGCTACGAAGAGCATGTCGCGAAGTTGGACAATCGCTCGGGCTTTATCGACTTGTTCTGGCCCAGCGTGTTAATCGTCGAGCAAAAGAGTGCCGGGCGCGACCTGAAGGCTGCCTATGATCAGGCCGGGGAGTATTTTGATGCGCTCCTGGAGCGAGATCGGCCTCGTTACATACTAGTCAGCGATTTCCAAACCTTCGAGCTTCATGATCTCGACGAGCGGGAGACAACCACTTTCCTTCTCTCGGACCTGCCCGGCCATGTTGAAGCGTTCGGCTTTGTTCTCGGCGTGCAGCGCCGTACCTTCCGCGACCAGGACCCGGCCAACATCAAGGCCGCCGAACTGGTCGGGCGACTGCATGACGCGCTCCACGAAGCGGGGTACAGGGGCCACGACCTGGAGCGGTTCCTAGTGCGGATTGTGTTCTGCCTGTTTGCGGACGATACTGGCATCTTCGAGCCGCGCGACATATTCCTCGACTTCCTGGAGGCGCGCACCAGCGAAGACGGGGCCGATCTCGGCTTGTGGCTGTCTCAACTGTTCCAGGTGCTGGATACGCCGGAGGCCGAGCGCCAGAGAACGCTCGACGCAGACCTCGTGCGGTTTCCCTATGTTAACGGCGAACTGTTCGACGGGCCGCTGCTTATTCCGGCGTTCAACGCGGCCATGCGCAACGCGTTGCTGGACGCCTGCCGGTTCGACTGGTCGGAAATTTCGCCCGCCATCTTTGGCGCGCTTTTCCAGTCGGTCATGAACCCAGCGGAACGTCGCGCCCAAGGCGCGCACTACACGACCGAGAAGAACATCCTGAAGGTGATAGAGCCGCTGTTCATGGATGATCTGCACGCCGAGTTCGTACGCCTGAAATCCCGTAAGGACAGCCGTCGTGTCGCCGAACTGCGACGCTTTCAGGAACGTCTCGGTGGGTTGACGTTTTTCGACCCTGCCTGCGGCTGTGGCAACTTTCTGATTATCGCCTACCGGGAACTGCGGGTCCTTGAAATCGAAGTGCTGAAAGCGATACGTGTGGGCACGCAATTGGAACTCGACGCAACAATGCTGTCACGAGTGGACGTAGACCAGTTCCATGGAATCGAGATCAGCGAGTTCCCGGCGCGTATCGCGGAGATCGCGATGTGGATGATGGACCACATCATGAACAACCGATTGAGCCTGGAGTTCGGCCAGACATACGCGCGAATTCCTCTGGAAAAGTCGCCACACATCGTCCACGACGACGCGTTGGAAATCGATTGGTCAGGCTTGCTGCCGCCAGAGAACTGTTCCTTTGTGTTCGGCAATCCGCCCTTCGTGGGGGCGAAGTTCCAGACGGCGGCACAGCGCTCGCGGGTGCGCCGGATCGCGGCGCTAGGCAAGACCGGCGGCACGCTTGACTACGTGGCCGCGTGGTTCATCAAGGCGGGCGAGTATGTCCAGACGGGCAATGCCCGTATCGGCTTTGTCGCAACCAATTCGATCACGCAGGGTGAGCAAGTCGCTCAACTTTGGCCGGTCTTGTTCGACCGCAGCAAGTTGGAGATCGCATTTGCGCACCGTACGTTCGCATGGGGATCGGACGCTCGCGGCAAGGCGCACGTGCATGTCGTCATTCTCGGCCTCGATCGACGAGAAGCCGTGCGTGCCGCAAGGCGCCTTTTCAGTTACCCAGATGTTAACGGAGAGCCGGAAGAAAGCCTTCATCAGGTGCTTTCGCCCTACCTGTTCGACGCAGGGCGACTGGCGAACCCCCACCTCACCGTGCGTGAGGAAAGCAGACCGATTAATGGGGCAAGAAGACTGATCACCGGCTCGAAACCCATCGACAAGGGGCACTTCATTTACAATGCCGAGCAGCGAACGGAATTCTTGGCAGCGGAACCAGACGCTGCACCGCTCTTGCGCCCGTTCGTGGGTGCGCGGGAATATCTCCAAGACGGGGAACGCTGGATTCTCGCCCTTCACGACGTGCCGCCGGACAAGTTGGCGCGACTGCCGCATGTACGAGAACGCATTGCTGCTGTCCGCGCGTACAGGGAAGACAGCGACAGCCTCCCAACGCAAAAGCTCGCAAAGACGCCGACGCTCTACCATGTGAATGTTCTGCCCAATGCGCCGTTCTTGGTCATACCGCAAGTAAGCTCGGAGCGGCGGCAGTACGCGCCAATCGGCTGGCTCGAACCCCCGGTGATTCCGAGCGATAAGCTTCGCCTTCTGTCCGATGCGACCCTATCGGATTTCGCGCTGTTGACCTCTGCCATGCACATGGCGTGGATGCGAACCGTGACGGGACGAATGAAGAGCGACTACATGTATTCCGTCGGCGTCGTCTACAACACCTTCCCGACACCGCCCGGCTTCGCCAGTGGGAATGCGGATCTCTCCAAGCTGGAACCGTTGGCGCAGGCAGTGCTCGACGCGCGCGCGGCTCATCCTGGCGCGACGTTGGCCAATCTCTACGACCCGGATTTGATGCCGCCGAATTTGCGCCGAACGCACCAGGTGCTTGACCGCGCGGTTGACCGGCTCTACCAACGTACCGGGTTCTCGTCCGAGAGCGCACGCGTTGAGCACTTGTTCGCTTTGTATGAAAAGATGCAATCGCCGCTAACTTCAAAGCTAGCGGAAAGGACAAATAGGCGGCGGAAACGGCTGTATGGGCGGTAGCTTGCATTGCTGCGTTGGATTTTCGTCGACAAGGACGGCTTCCTGTGCAAACTCTTGATGATCTCGCGGACGCAATCGACAGCGCCTCAGATGCTGGTGACGAAGCCGTGCTGCGCCGACTTGGCGAAGATTGCGAAAGCCGACTAAGGACGGCGCAAAGCGAAGATCGGGTCCGTCTTCTCTATTATTGGTCCAATACATATAGCTCCATCATTGCCATAAAGCAGAACGACTCTGACTTCGTCTGGAACTGGAATCAACCGGAGGGTATTCAAAACATCCTCTTGCTCCGTCGAGCGATTGGAGAACCTTCCTTTGACACCATTAATTCAATTGTTGCTCGCCAGATACGTACCAACCTTGCCAGTCGCCTGCACGCAATTGGGCGTCCCGTCGAAGCCAATGAAGAACGGCTACGAGTCTTGGAATATGACCCTCTCTTCGCCAAAGCGCTCGCTGGGCACGCCAAAGGCATCGCATTTTATGCTAGGCAGCTTTACGATCAGAACCACGTTCCCATTTTGTTGGCGGCTGCACGGTCTCTATTTGATGCAGCGCTTGGCCAAGATGCGTTTTGGGAAAGTGGAGATCGTAATTCTATCGCGCCTAAACTGCTGGAAGAACGTAATCGAATTGCCGACGTTCTTCACCGTAATAACTATGATGAGGATTACAATCTGAACCAATGGTCATTGGGAGACACCGAAGAAGAACGCTCATATCGTCGTTGGTGTTTGCGCAACCGACTATTTCTGAACCCACTCAACGAGGCATATACGGAAACTGTAGCTGCGACTGACGTGTTGCATCTGCCAAGCCATAGCTATGGAATCGAGGATGTGCCACGGTTCCCAGGCTACTACAATCTGCTGAAACAGGAATATGTCAGTGCCCGATACAGGCTGTACCGAGCGACTCATGAAGACGAACCGAAATTCATAATGCGGGACGTACTAATGCTCGATAGCGGTGAAGGTCAGGCATTGGGCCACTTTACCGAAGACCTTCGGTCCGCGTTTCAAGCCACCTATGCCATATTCGACAAGATTGGTTTGTTTCTGAACGACTATTTTCAGGTCGGGCTTGAACCCCAAAAGGTCAGTTTTCGAGGTGTATGGTTTGTAAAGCGACACCGCGACGATTCCGAAATTCGTCCGATGTTCAAGAATCATCGTAACTGGCCATTACGCGGTCTGTATTTTCTGTCAAAAGATTTGTTTGATCATGATTTCAAAGAAGTATCGGAACCAGACGCAGCCCATCTAGCGCAATTAAGGCATCAATTGGAGCACCGTTTCTTGAGCTTTCAGAACTTCAAAACAGAGCGGAGCACGGAGACGCATCGATTTATTTCAATTGATGACTTTGAGAATAAAGCACTACGTCTACTTAAGATGGCTCGTGAGGCCCTGATCTATTTGTCTCTTGCTATGCACAGAGAAGAACAATTACGAAAGGACGCATAGTCTGCCGACAAGACATTGGCCATCCCTGTTGTTTCTCGACCCATGAAATGGCTTGGTCGAAACTAGTGCCCTGAACCAATATCGGAATCCTTCATAGCGCTCGCGATGATGTACCCGACCTTCTCATCCGCTTCGACAAGATGCTCGTCGGCAAGGTGTGCGTAGCCCGCCTTGGTTCGGTATCGCGCCGATGTCCGAGCAGTTTGCTGACGAAAGGCAGGATCTCGCCAGACTTGATGGCCTGGCTGGCGGCGGTATGGCGCAGGTCAAGGAGGCGCAAGCTTACCGAGTTTCGCATCGGCGCAGACCGCGGACCGTGTGCCAGCAAACCCGTAAGGGATAGTAGCCCTTACAGTGCGCATGGTAAGGGCACAGCAAGGCATCCGGGTCGTGTGGGCTGGATCTTTTTGATGATTCTCTCTTCGTTGAATTTCTACATGGCCAAGGTCTCCTGCCCGATACCCTAACACACTTGGTGGTTTGAGTTTTCTGTGGCAGGTTAGTCATAGCAACGTATGAAGTCATATTTAAGCGTTGAATATAAGAGACGATATTAGTTGTACTGTGATGGATTAGGCTGAGCTTCCAAATCCGCCTCCACCTGGAGTTTCAATGACAAAGATGTCGTCTATTTCCATCTCCGTACGATCGGTGGAATTCATGTTTTCCAGACTGCCATCCGACCGAATAACGCTGTTCTTACCGGTTTGACCTGGGTCGCCGCCAGCTAAGCCATACGGTGGCACCCTTCTGTGACCTGACAGAATCGCTGCGGTCATCGGTTCCAGAAAACGAACTTTACGTACCGTTCCATTTCCGCCCTGATGTTTGCCGTTTCCACCGCTTCCATGTCGAATTGAAAAACTCTCCAATCTGACTGGAAATCGCCATTCCAGCACTTCAGGATCCGTCAACTTTGCATTGGTCATGTGCGTGTGAACAGCATCGCAACCGTTGAAATCCGGACCAGCCCCGGAGCCGCCGCAAATCGTCTCGTAGTACTGGTACTTTTCATTGCCGAAGGTAAAGTTGTTCATCGTACCCTGCGCCGCTGCGAGAACTCCCATAGCGCCGTATAACGTATCTGTAATGTACTGCGAGGTTTCGACATTTCCTGCAACGACGGCGGCAGGATAAACCGGTTTCAGCATACAGCCGTCAGGAATAATGATCTCAATTGGTTTTAGACACCCTTCATTCATGGGAATCTCATCGTCAACCAGAGTGCGAAATACATACATGACTGCCGCTCTTGCTACGGAAGAAGGTGCGTTGAAATTACTTTCTCTCTGGGGAGATGTTCCAGTGAAATCTACAACCGCTGTTTGTTCATCGTTATTGATCGAAATGGTAACTTCAATCACACTGCCATCATCCATTTCATATTTGAAGTGACCATTCTTTAGCGCCCCAAGAACTCGTTTTACAGCCCCTTCGGCATTGTCCTGCACATGTTGCATGTAGGCGACGACTACATCCAGTCCGAAATGGTCCACCATCGATTTCAGTTCCTGGACGCCTTTTTCATTAGCTGCCACCTGCGCACGAATATCGGCTAGATTCTGCTCGACATTCCGTACAGGGTAGGTTGCGCCTTCAAGCAAACCACGAATTTCAGTTTCGAGAAATTCGCCTTCGCGGATGAGTTGAACGTCATCGATCAGAACCCCTTCCTCTTCAATTACATGGCTGTCAGGCGGCATGGACCCTGGCGTGATTCCACCGACATCAGCATGATGCCCTCGAGAGGCAACATAAAACAGGATGGAGCCTATCGTTTGTTCGAAAACCGGGGTGATGACAGTAATATCCGGTAAATGAGTCCCGCCGTTGTATGGATTATTCAAAATATAGGAATCCCCTTGCTTCATTGTTCCGTGTCGATTGCGGATGACAATTTTCACGGATTCGCTCATGGAACCAAGATGTACCGGCATGTGCGGAGCGTTGGCTACCAGATCACCTTGTGAGTCGAATATCGCACAAGAGAAATCAAGTCGCTCCTTGATGTTCACTGAATATGCCGAGTTTTCGAGTGATGCCCCCATTTGTTCTGCAATAGACATGAAAAGATTGTTGAAAACTTCGAGCATGACAGGGTCTGCATTCGTGCCTACGACTCGTCGAATTGGGCGAGGTACCGTTCGAGTCAGAATCAGATGGTTGTAGCTCGTTGTCTCAAGCTCCCAGTCTTGTTCTACAACTGTTGTTCCTGTAGATTCGATCACGATTGCCGGCCCTTGGATACGATCCCCAGGCTGAAGATCCTCTCGAATGTAAACTTTGCCTTGATGAAATTCGTTCGCAAAATACATCTGAGCCTCTTTGACCGGTTTCAATGGAGATTTGCGAGGTGATATTTCCTGTTTCAGTTCTTCATGCATTTCGGTTTTGCCAATCGCTTCTACTGAAATTGCTTCGACGATTACTGCTTTTTCAGGCATGATGAAGCCAAATCTCTGCTTATGCGACTCTTCGAATTGTCTGCGAATTACATCGCTGTTTCCTGCATCAATGACGATTGCGGAATCAGTACCGTCATATCGCACATGAATTCTTTTTTGCGTAGAGATGCTTTGATCTTGAATATCTTGATCTTGAACATCTTTCTTTGCCTTTTCTGCAATCTTGGCATAGCGCTCATCTAATGATGATATGAGTTCATCTGAAAGTTTGCCTTCCACTGCTTCTTCATATATGGCGCGAACATCAGCGAGACCGATCCCATATGCGGAAAGCACTCCTGCGTAAGGATGAATAAATACTGTTTCAACGCCCAGGGCATCCGCCACCAGACAGGCATGTTGACCTCCGGCACCTCCAAAACTGCAAAGCGTATATTCTGTAATGTCATATCCCCGTTGCACGGAAATCTTCTTGATAGCGTTCGCCATGTTGTCGACCGCAATCTTCAGAAAGCCTTCAGCAACCCCGTGGGGTGAGCGATCATCACCCGTCGCTTGTTGTATGGCATCCGCCATTTCTTCGAATTTAAGGCGAACAATTTCACTGTCAATTGACTGATCTCCGTTCAAACCGAAAATCTTTGGAAAATACTCTGGCTGCAGTCGACCTAAAATCAGATTGCAGTCAGTAATGGTGAGGGGACCGTTTCGTCGATAGCAGGCCGGGCCTGGATTGGCACCGGCTGAATCAGGGCCAACCCGATACTTCAGTCCATCAAATTTCAAGATGGAACCACCACCTGCGGCGACAGTGTGTATGCGCATGATTGGCGAACGAATTCTCACGCCTGCCACGAAAGTGTCGTAGGCGCGTTCGTACTCGCCTGCATAGTGAGAAACATCGGTAGACGTTCCGCCCATGTCGAATGAAATAATCTTGTTGAATCCAGCAATTTTGCTGGTTTCCACGGCACCGACTATTCCTCCTGCCGGACCGGACAGAATGCTGTCTTTGCCTTGAAATCGATAGGCGTCCGTCAGACCTCCGTTGGATTGCATGAACATAAGCCTCACGCCTTTCAGTTCGCTGGCAACCTGATCGACATAACGGCGCAGAACCGGCGATAGATAGGCGTCGACCACGGTAGTGTCACCGCGTCCGACAAGTTTCATGAGTGGGCTGGTTTCATGTGAAGTCGAAATCTGTGTGTAGCCAATCTCACGGGCAATTTGTGCGACGATTTTTTCGTGTTCGTGAAATCGGTAACCATGCATGAATACGATGGCACATGCGTGAATTCCAGAATCATAGACATTCTTTAAGCTTTCGTATGCTGCATCGCAGTCAAGCTCTCTCAATACTTCTCCATGAGCACTGTGACGCTGGTCGATTTCAATAACTTCTTCATAGAGAAGATCCGGCAATACGATTTGTCTTGAAAAAAGATCCGGGCGTGTCTGATATCCAATGCGCAGGGCATCATGAAAACCTTTTGTTGTAATCAGCACGCATGGATTGCCCTTTCGTTCCAGCAAAGCATTGGTGGCTACCGTTGTACCCATCTTTATGGCACTGATCAACTCCGGTCCAAGTTCAGTTGCAGAAGAATTCAGTATCTCTCGAATCCCCTGAATCGCTGCGTCCCTATAGCGTTCAGGGTTGTCAGACAACAGTTTGTGGGTGATGAGCGAACCATCCGGATTGCTGGCTACGATGTCAGTAAATGTTCCGCCACGATCGATCCAAAACTGCCAGCGTCGAGGCATCTGGTTTTGTATTGCTATCTCATTCATATTTACAAGGACTCTTTATCATGCGGAAATTATAGACAATTGGTAGACTTGCGAATTGAAGTCACCAAGCAATTCTCTGTCGGCACTTTGTACAATGTGGTTGTGAATTCTTTGCAGAGCGTTACATGAAAATTGACTTGTCTAGTGGAATTATTGAAGGGGTGAAGCAGACCCCATCTCCCAACCGCGATAGTCGCCCATCGGGAACTAGACCCGAAGCGCTGATCATACATTCAATCAGTTTGCCTCCAGGTCAATATGGCGGCAGTGAAATTGAGGAGCTTTTCTGCAACAAATTGGATTGCAGCGCACATACATATTTTCATGCATTGAAGAATCTCAAAGTTTCCGCACATTTGCTGATTCGCAGAAATGGTGAAGTGATTCAGTTTGTATCTTTGAACGAGCGTGCCTGGCACGCCGGTGAGTCGTTTTGCCTGGGGCGAGAGAATGTAAATGACTTTTCCATTGGGATAGAACTGGAAGGGTGTGATGAAGATACCTTCGAAGAAGATCAATATGCTGCACTCGATGAATTAATTGAATTGTTAATTGCCGAATATCCACAAATCTACCGTTCCAGAATATACGGTCACTCGGAAATTGCTCCAAAAAGAAAGACCGACCCTGGCCCCAATTTTGAATGGTCTAGAGTGCGGTAATCAGAGCGTTTTAGAAGTTGTCGTTATATAGACTTACTTCGGTTTTTTGGTTCTGTCGTGTTGCCACAAAACATCTTTGCCACCATCTTCAAGATTGATATACCGGGATATGACAAAGAGAAGATCAGACAGCCGATTCAAATACTTGCGAGATATACCTGATACATCTTCTGATTTAGCCACCGTGTGAATTTTACGCTCCGCACGCCTACAGACACAGCGTGCAATGTGTCCCATTGCTGCCGCGGGAGTTCCACCAGGCAGGATAAACTCCTTAAGGGGTGCAAGCTCGCTGTTGAACTGGTCCAGATTTTGTTCAAGAAATGTAACTCGATCATCGTTGACCAGTACCAGTCCTGGAATACTCAACTCTCCGCCAATATCGAATAAAGTATGTTGAACACTCGAAAGGCAGGATTGAATTTCTTCTGGTACCTCGTAAGTCAGCATGACGCCTATGCAACTATTCAATTCATCAATGTCGCCCATGGCATCGACTCTAGGGGAGTCCTTGGAAGTTCGACTGCCGTCTCCAAGTCCTGTTGTTCCGTCATCACCTTTTCTGGTGTAGATTTTTGAAAGTCTGTGTCCCATAAACCTTTTCCTGAATTGAAGTGGGTGTCAATATATCAGTATTTGTGGCTAATGAGATGCGAAGGAAGATCATCTCATCATTTACATAAGAATAAGCAATCAGACAGGGCTTCGTTCATTCAGATACACTTTGTTCCAGAGTCTGTACGATCCAACTGTTCAAACTCAGTCGGCTTTCTACCGCTGAGCGCGAAACGCGTTGATGCAGGTCCGGGCCAAGGCGAACGTTCAGCTTGCCTGAGTACGACTTCCTAGGTTCAATCTCATCTTCCCGGCAGGACTTCAGGTATTCGTCAATAGAACGGTGGAATTCATGCCGAATTCCATCGACATCAGTTGCTTCGAAAGTCGCTATAGGATAGGATCCGCAATTAACGACTCGTCCGTGAAGGCGGCCGACAGATTCATCAAATTCCACCTCAGCTGTGTAACCTTTGTATTTCATCATGGTTTGACTCCTGCAGTTTACACCCGTGAAATGCGCATGACGATGGTCAGTTAGGAACTCGGCCATTTCCGACCGGTTGGCTTGGCTACGATCACACCGAGCTATACCCGAAAGTAGTGCGTGGGAGGTTTGAAAAAAAAGTGGCGTATCTGGTTTAACATGTAAATGAAAACATTTTTTACAAAAAACCAGAAAGGTACGCCACTATGAATAAGGATAACGTAATTTCATTTGAAAATCGAGAACTTTTTGAAGATCCACTCACAGATTTGATTCGAGCCGGAGCCCGTCAGCTGATCGCACTGGGGGTTGAGGCCGAATTAGACGAGCTTATGGCGAAGTATGCTGGCCAGCATACCGAAAGCGGTCATCGGGCGGTCGTTCGAAGCGGTTACCATCGGCAACGCCAGATTCAGACGGGCATTGGTGCGGTGACGGTGAAGATTCCCAAGGTGCGTTCGACCACTGGAGAGCCGGTGACGTTTCGCTCCTGCCTGATTCCGCCCTATGTGCGAAAGACACGCACGTTGGAGGCGTTTGTGCCATGGCTGTATCTGAAAGGGATCAGCAGCGGTGAGATGGGCGATGTGCTTGGCGTGTTGCTGGGGCACGAAGCCAAAGGATTTTCCGCTGCGGTGGTGTCGCGACTGAAAGCCGAGTGGGAAGAAGAGCGTGATCAGTGGATGGTGCGAGATTTGAGCAAGGAGCGATGGGTATACCTGTGGGTGGATGGGATATACAGCGGATTGCGCAGCGAGGATGTCAAGTTGTGTTCGCTGGTGGTGATCGGCGTGAATGATCAAGGCGAGAAGAAGTTTTTGACGATCGAAGACGGGGTTCGCGAGTCTACGCAGAGCTGGCGCGAGGTATTGCTGGATCTGAAAGCACGTGGGATGAATGTGCCGAAGCTAGCGGTTGGCGACGGTGCGCTGGGGTTTTGGTCAGCGCTCGATGAGATTTATCCGGACACCCGTCACCAGCGCTGTTGGGTGCACAAGAGCGCGAATGTGTTAAATGCGCTTCCGAAGTCGGTACAGGCGAAAGCGAAGGAGGCAATGCGCGAGATCTGGATGGCCGAAACTCAAGCCGATGCACAGCGTGCGTTTGATCAATTCATCGACACATACCAGGACAAGTATCCGAAAGCGACTCAGTGTTTAGAGAAAGATCGCGAAGAGTTGCTGGCATTTTACGATTTTCCGGCGGTGCACTGGCAGAGCTTGCGTACCACCAACCCGATTGAATCGACGTTTGCGACGATCCGTCATCGCACGCGTCGCTCTAAAGGGTGCTTAAACCGAAAGGGGATGCTGTGCATGATGTTCAAGCTGGGTATTTGTGCGCAACACAACTGGCGCAGGTTGCGAGGATTCCGGCAACTTGGGAAAGTGATAGAAGGTATACAATTCAAAGACGGGATTGAGACAAAGCAGTTTGACAACCAGGTAGCCGCGTGAATTCACCCCACGCACTACTTTCGGGTATAGCTCGATCACACCGGGAAAGGTTTTTATAGGGATAGAGAAAATGAACCGTCTGTGCCGTTGTAGACCAACACACATCTAGCTAGCAAATCTCGACCAAACAACGCAATCAGTTTTTGAGTTTCAAGGTTTACGCCATAAGCTCTAAATGTGTTGACGGGGCTAAGGCCGTGAATTTCCAGTCAGCCCGCAAATATTGGCACGACCTCATTTGCGTGAGTAGCTGAGGAAATTCTTCCGCTATCGACAATTGCCAAACCTGCTTTCGCTGCTGCAGATCGATCAATACATGTCGCACTCGCCCCCGTATCTATAAGGGCCATCCCCGTAACTGGTGTTATTGGAATTTCGCCTATTTTTTCAAGTGATTTGATCTGATCTTCAAAAGGAGACAATGTGACATACACTCTTGGGCCACCCACTCGCAACGCCGTACTTGGGTTTGCAAATACTGCGTTCCCATGCTGATCTTTCCTCTCTGATTGAACACGTATACTAAGAGTTGGCAACGAGCGGAACTCCTACAGCCAGGGCAGGAATGCTTGGGCTCTTTGAATCGTAAGGTTGCAACACTGAACGTACTAAAAATGGACCCTTGCCAAATAATTTAGCACCCTCGGTTACGCCTTCTTCGAGAGTTTGATAAGCGCCATGGACACTTTCCCCTTTAATCAACAAGTACTTGTCAGGGTACTCTTTCAAGAGTTCCTCGTGATTGTCCTTCAAGTAGGTTTTCTCCGTGGATAGAATGTCTTCCATCGTGTGGTCTCTACACCTCTAAAATAGCTTGTCAAGTATGTTGTCTATATTCTATCCAATTCCAATCCGAAGTTCTCGTTTCTTCAGTCAGCAGTTCTGATATGGATTGACTTGTCAAATTTATTTAACATTGCAACCAGCATTTCTTGATCCAGAACACGAAAGCAGACGGCAGCGGCTTATGACGACGGTGGATCCTACGGATATCCGCGGGTTGGCTACGTAACTCCATCCAGATAACTGAAAAGTGTTTTGTAAGAACCTTCTTTGACACGGAAGATGAATTCGCCACACGCTTGTGTAACCTTTTCGCAATCAATGTTATTTCGTACGGTTGAAAAATTTTTCTTGGAAGAGGTTGAATATCAGACTCATTCCTAGATTGGAAAACACTATGAGGGGCGAGTTGATAATTTTGACAATGAGTTGGATTTCACACATAATTTAAGAATATTTTACTATTCGATTACTTTCAGTTGTTGAGGCTCAATTTGCAGCCACAGCCAGATAGCACAACCTTACAGTGACCACTGTGAGATTCATAAATTCAAGGATTGGAATATGGGTAAATTCATTCTGTAATCGTCTCAGTAATTAAGTTTGCAAGCGATTTTTCATTGTAATTACGTAACAGTGGCCCCGGTTTACCCGGTTTATTCTTTTGGAGTTTTTCCATGATCACAGGTAGTTTAGTTGCGATCGTAACACCGATGCATGAGGATGGATCGGTAGATTTGGATTCCCTCGCGGGATTAATTGAACATCACATCGAAGCGGGAACGGATGGCATAATATCAGTCGGTACAACTGGTGAATCAGCCACGCTCAGCCATGATGAACATCAAGTCGTGATTGAGAAAACGATTCAATGCGTAAATGGCCGAATTCCAGTAATTGCAGGGACCGGTTCAAATAGCACTGCAGAAGCGCTGGAATTGACAAAGGTAGCACACGAACTTGGTGCCGACGCCTGCCTATTGGTTGTTCCTTATTACAACAAACCGCCTCAGGAAGGTCTGTACCAGCATTTCAAACTGATCGCGGAATCTGTTCCCATCCCGCAGATACTCTATAACGTCCCAGGCCGTACCTCTGTAGACTTGCACAATAGTACGGCGATTCGCCTGAGCCACATTGATAATATCATCGGCATCAAGGATGCGACTGCTGACATCGAACGTGGCCGTAAGTTGATAGAACAATCTCCGGACGATTTTGTATCGTACTCAGGTCAGGACACGGCGGCCATGGATCTGATGCTCGCAGGCGCCAAGGGCACGATTTCTGTTACTGCAAATGTCGCACCCAAACTGATGCACGAGATGTGTACGGCAGCTGTAGCTGGTAACACAGCTCTAGCAGTCGAACTGAATAACAAGCTGATGCCGCTGCATGAGGCGATATTCATCGAGTCAAATCCAATCCCTGCGAAGTGGGGTGTGTCGCAACAAGGTTTCATTCAGAATAGTCTGAGACTCCCGCTAGTTCCTCTTTCTGATGAGGCACAGGACCATGTACGAGCAGCCATGATTACGACTGGTGTGCTGTAGACAGATTCACAATTCTGAATTTCTATCAACTTTCTTTTAGTTTGTTAGGGATAACTGACTACGCGGAGCCCCAGTTTCGCAGTCGGCTTTGTGTATGATTGGCGTTGAACCTTGGCGCTGAATTTGAATGCTCAAGTCTATGGGCTAATTGAGAGGCAGAGTCACCAGATTCTCCAGCAGTGCTGAAATTCGGAACTCTGTGAAACAATTCTGCTAAATCAGCAAACTGTTTTCCGATAACCCTGCTGACTCCATTTTTCGGAAAGTAGGCAGTTGCTGTCTTCTGCAACGAAACTCTACCAATCAATATTCCCCACAGGATGCACCAACAGCGTGCCAAGTTCCTAAATGGAAACTGACCGGCATAACAATCCGATGACTCTCAAACGTATTTTTTGAGGTGTAGGTTTTGAATTTTCATATTCAATGGATATAATTCCTGATTAGTTCAACTAATTTAGTATATGATGCCTTATCAGTACGAAAGACGGCTAAAGATTGCATTGCCGCCGGGCAGGTCGGCATTTCTTTGGGGAGCGCGTCAGACCGGAAAATCGACGTTGCTCCGAAAACAGTTTCCGAGAAGCGTTTTCTACGACCTGCTTGACAGCGATGTAATGATACGCTTCTTGTCTCGACCGCGATTGCTCGGCGACGAATTACAGAGTTTTGATTCTGGAGATTTGACTCAACCTGTAATCATTGATGAAGTGCAGAAAGTCCCAAGTCTGCTCAACGAAGTGCATCGGCTCATCGAATCATATGGTTACAGCTTCATTCTTTGTGGGTCCAGTGCACGGAAACTGAATCAGAGCGGTGTCAATCTTCTCGGCGGGCGGGCCTGGAGATTGGAGCTTTATCCTCTATCGTGGAGTGAGGTGCCGAAATTTGATTTGCTGGCTGCGATGTCCACAGGTTTATTGCCGGGAATCTATGCGCAGCCAGACCAGTGTCGTTCACTGGACGCTTATGTTCGAGACTATTTGACTCAGGAGATTTTCAACGAAGCGCTTGTACGAAACAGTGCTGGATTCTTACGTTTCTTCGATGCGCTGTCATACTGTCATGGCGAGATGTTGAACTACTCGTCGATTGCCCGTGATTGTGCAATTGATGCGAAGACAGTTCGTACCTATTTTAAGATTCTGACTGATACGCTAATCGGCTATTTTGTCAATCCGTTCAGAAAACGCGGAACGCGTCAGGCAATTTCAAGCGCCCCCAAGTTCTATTTATTCGATATCGGTATCGCCAATCATATCTGCGGTCATTCAATTGCTCATACACGCGGCAGAGTATTTGGCAGAAGTTTTGAGCACTTCATATTTCTTGAAATGATCGCAGCAAGAGGATATCAGGAATCGGCTGATCGTATTGAGTATTGGCGAACGAAACATGGTCTCGAAGTTGATTTTGTTTTAGGAAACGGGGCAATCGCCATTGAAGTTAAAAATCGAATTCGCTCTGGAGATCTACGAGCAATGAAAGCTTTTAAGGAAGAATTTCGACCTCGAAGATCAATCATTGTCAGTATGGAACCGGCCAACCGGGTAGTTGATGGAATCGAGGTGCTGAACTATGAATACTTTCTAGATGAACTCCATCAGGGACGGGTGCTGTCAAATTGATATGACTACTTCGGGGAAGAGGGTATAAAATGAGCAGGCTCTTGAGCAGTCATCGCCTTTGAATCACTTATTCGTTTGGAATTTTGGTCACTTTTCAATTAACACTGACATACTCAGCAACCGCGCCTCGCCACACTTCGGACACCGTTAACTGACGCCGTGCGACAGATACACATGCACATCCTTTGCCTTACGGCATATATCCACCTCGAAGACTCGCTAGGGCAGGTCTAATCTCAAGCCTTTTCTTCATCAATTTTCGGGCACATGACACTTTTTTCTTCTCCTCCCGCTCTCACAAAGACGGTATTTCCAATCAATCTCAAAGCCACTACGAGTATACTTTTACCCATACCCACTTCATCCACTGAAAACCCCAATTGATTAAATAATGAAGCCCGGAACACTACTCTATACAGGAAAAGCAAAATCCGTTTATCGAACAGAAGGTGACAGTCGTCTATTGATGGAATTCAGAGACGACACATCTGCATTTGACGGCCGAAAAACCCAAGCGCTAAGTCGTAAGGGGAAGGTGAACAATCACTTTAATGCTTTTATTATGAAAAAACTTGAGAGCGCAGGAATCAGCACGCATTACGATCGAATAGTAGATCACAACCAGTCGCTGGTAAAGCATTTGGACATGATTCCCGTTGAGTGTGTAGTTCGAAACATCGCAACCGGTTCAATATGCAGGCGGCTCGGGGTAGAGGACGGAATTGAGCTTAAGCCTCCAACTTTTGAGTTTTTTCTCAAGAATGATGAGCTTCACGACCCCATGATCAATGAATATCACATACGGTCTTTCGGCTGGGCAACAAATGAGGAAATAGAACAGATGAAGCATTTGACGTTTTCAACCAATTCGGTGCTTGTTTCTCTTTTTCGCGATGCAGGAATTATTCTTGTTGACTTCAAACTTGAATTTGGGAGATATGAAAATCGATTGCTGCTTGGAGACGAATTCACTCCAGATGGTTGCAGACTTTGGGATCTGGAAACAAAAGAAAAGCTTGATAAAGACCGATTTCGGCAAGGGCTGGGAGATGTAGTCGAATCTTACGAGATTGCAGCGAGTCGACTAGGAATCACCATTCCATAACTGAATTCAAGCATTCTCATAGAAGTTCAGCCTAAAAGGTTCAGTCTGAATTCGGTGTTCACTGAAATTTCAGGGTATCCACTGTAAGCGATGAATGATCGTGTCGACGTTGGCCCGGTAGCGCATATCCTGTGCGTGAAGGGGCCGAAGGCACAATCCGATTTCAAGATCCGGCAATTGGCAGCGGCCATTCGTCCGCAACTGCCTGAGCTTAAGTCAATCAGAGCTGACTTTTGCTTCTTCATCCATTTTCAAACCCCTATCTCCAATAGGAAATTCAACGGGTTGTTCAGCCTGATTGGCGGAATCTCCAAACTCGCAGTTGACGAATTGGATTGTCAGTCAGTTATAGTCGTGCCAAGATTTGGGACGACTTCAGCGTGGTGCTCGAAAGCAACAGAAATTGTTCGAAGATGTGGATTTGAAGACATCTTGCGAATTGAAAGAGGCACAATCTGGACTGTTGAATCTACTGTGCCGATGGATCAAAGTCGCATACAACTGCTTTGGCCCTATTTGCATGACCGAATGGTTGAATCAATTGTGACTGAGACTGGTCAGATAGAATTGATTTTTAGCCGAAGTGAGCCTCGACAGCTGCAGGAAATAACAATTCTGTCATCCGGTATCGAAGCGCTCGAGAATGCAAACGAACAATTAGGGTTAGCGCTTTCAAAATCGGAGTTGAACTACATTTACAAGTGGTTCAAATCGAAATGTCGTAATCCTACCGACGCCGAACTGATGATGTTTTCACAAGTCAATTCGGAGCATTGCCGACACAAGCTATTCAATGCCAGCTGGAAATTTGACGGTGCAAATTATTCGGATTCCATGTTCTCAATGATACGAGAAACACATCGATTGAACCCATCAGGAACTCTGGTTGCATACGATGATAACGCATCGGTAATCGAAGGCAATCCATCTACAAAATTCGCGCCTTTTCTTTTGGATCGAAGATATCAGTTCGCTCCAGAACCGGTTCATATCATATACAAAGCGGAAACGCATAATCATCCGACTGCAATTTCTCCTTTTCCAGGGGCAGCGACTGGAGCGGGAGGCGAAATTCGTGACGAAGGTGCAACCGGCATCGGCGGAAAACCGAAAGCCGGACTGTGCGGGTTCTCTGTTTCGAATTTACGGGTCCCGCATTGGCTTCAACCTTGGGAAGAGGTTGAAAAAATTCCTCGGCGTATTTCATCTCCACTTCAGATCATGCTTGAAGCACCTATCGGGTCGGCATCCTTCAATAATGAGTTCGGCCGACCAAACATAGGCGGATACTTTCGAACTTTCGAAACATCAAACCGGAATAGAACTTCCTGGTTTGGCTTCCACAAGCCAATTATGTTTGCCGGTGGTATAGGAAATATTCGCCCTTCGCATATTAAAAAGAAGCAGCTCCTTCCGGGGAATCTATTGGTCGTTATTGGAGGGCCTTCCATGTTGATCGGACTGGGGGGTGGAGCCGCATCGAGTCTAGGTCAGGGACGATCCGGGGAAGAATTGGATTTTGCTTCAGTACAAAGGAGCAACCCGGAAATGCAGCGCCGCTGTCAGGAAGTCATTGATCGTTGTTGCGATTTGGGTGAAGCCAGTCCAATACTTTCCATACACGATGTAGGTGCTGGAGGCCTGTCCAATGCACTACCTGAAATCGTGCATGCTGCAGGCCTTGGTGCTCGTATTGATATGGACAAGATTCCAAATGATGACCCTGCGATGTCGCCAATGGAAATTTGGTGCAATGAAGCGCAGGAACGCTACGTACTATCCATAGCGCAAGAGCAATTGGCGCAATTTTCTCATATTTGTGAAAGAGAGCATTGTCCTTTCGCAGTAGTTGGCACAGTGTCTGCAGATAGCCAGCTGCAAGTCAGTGAAGGTGACTCAGATTCGAATTCAGAGACCAAAGCCATAGATATCGATATGAAGTTCTTAATGGGTGGATTTCTTCAAACGCAACGAGAAGATTGCCGTAAGCAGCTCCTTCAGGAAGAATCAAAGCTTGGCGAATTGGAATTCGATGATTGTGTGAGCCGAGTATTGCGCTTTCCCAGTGTCAGTGACAAGTCATTTCTGATAACGATCGGAGATCGAACAGTATCAGGTTTGATACATCGGGATCAGATGGTTGGTCCGTGGCAGGTCCCTGTTGGAGATTCAGCAGTTACGTTATCTGGGTTCAATTCTTTTACCGGTGAAGCCATGGCTGTTGGAGAGCGAACACCGATTGCTGTTACAAACGCACCCGCAAGTGCACGCATGGCGATTGGAGAAGCGCTGACTAATTTGAGATCCGCCCCAGTTGGGCAGTTACAGAACGTAAAGTTGTGTGCGAATTGGATGGCAGCCGCTGGTGTGGAAGGAGAAGCCGCAGCGCTTTATGAATCGGTTCGCAGCGTAGCTCTGGAATTGTGCAGGGAGTTAGACCTATCGATTCCTGTTGGCAAAGACTCGTTGTCGATGTTCACCGAATGGAATGAACCTGACGGAACCAAATGTCAAGTAATTTCACCAATGTCCCTAATTGTTACCGCATTTACTTCTGTGGAAGACGTTCGTAGATCATTGATTCCTCAGTTGCATAACAAGCCGGACACCGAGCTGTTGCTGATTGATCTCGGTGATGGGAGAAACCGAATGGGTATGTCGGCACTGCATCAGACGCATAATCAGACATACGGGGCAGTTCCCGATTTGAATGTACCTTCGAACCTGAAGAAATTCTTTCAAGCAATCGGCGATCTAACCCAACAAGGACAAATTCTCGCTTATCACGATCGCTCCGATGGCGGATTGTTCACCACTTTATGTGAAATGGCATTTGCAGGTCGCATGGGCCTCGATATACGGATACGTGATGACGTAGAACCAATTCACTTCTTTTTCAATGAAGAACTGGGTGCAGTAGTCCAGGTTGAAAGACGGAACTTGGATCGAGTACGGACAATCTTTCAACAGAAAGGAATCGAGCATCTTGTACACAACATTGGAATACCAGTTTCTACAAATGAAATCAAGATTCACGTGGAGGATCAGTTGGTTTATCAGAAACCAAGATCAGAACTTCATGGAATCTGGTCCGAATTGACTTTTCAAATGCAATCTATGCGCGACAATCCAGTTTGTGCTCAACAGGAATATGACCGCATTCAGGAGCTTGATGATCCAGGTCTTACACAGTTTAGCCCTGATTCATATCAACGATTTTGGAACGCAAAATCAGAATTGGCCGAAGTTGCAACAAAGCCAGCAGTTTCCCAATTCAACTCAGGAACTCGTCCAGCAGTAGCCATTTTACGAGAGCAGGGCGTGAATGGGCATGTCGAGATGGCCGCCGCTTTCGATCGGGCGGGTTTCGACTCCTATGATGTCGTCATGGCAGATTTACTCTACGGTGAAACCAACCTTGATCGATTCAACGGAATTGTGATGTGCGGAGGATTTTCTTTCGGAGATGTATTGGGTGCCGGAAAGGGATGGGCGGCTACGATTCTCTATCAGAACAAATTAAGGGATGCATTCGAGTCATATTTCTCAGATACTTCCAAGTTTGCGCTGGGTGTTTGTAACGGGTGTCAGGTCATGGCTGAATTAAAGTCAATAATTCCAGGTACATCTGGTTGGCCACAATTTGTCCGAAATCAGTCTGAGCAATTTGAGGCAAGATTGGTCATGGTAGAGGTTTCGGACAGCAATTCAATTTTGACCACCGGGTTCCAGGGCGCATTTCTACCTATCGCAGTAGCCCATGGCGAAGGCAGAGCAGAGTTTTCGGAAAAATTCGAAAGTATGAGTCTGACATCCAATAGTCAGATTTGCTTACGCTATGTTGATAACAAGGAACAAGTCACAAACAAATACCCATATAACCCTAATGGGTCGGAAAATGCAGTAGCGGGCGTGACGAATTCAGACGGACGAATAACTGCGATGATGCCTCATCCTGAGAGAGTATTCCGGACTGTTCAGTATTCTTGGGTACCAGAAAACTGGGGTGAGGATAGTCCTTGGTTCAATCTGTTTCGGAATGCGAAAATCTGGCTCGAGTGATCGCAAGCTTTTCACTCGACCAAATCGCGATAATCTCAAGCACCTCATGCAGGGATGGAACGATTACAAGCTCCTATGTAGCTAGGGCAGTAGAAGTATACCGATCTCCGTTTCGGTAGAATTACCGGACACTTCGCATTTTCGATTGATTGCGGACTAGAGTCTGTATTTCATCGGCAGAGTTACAAATTTGGAGTATGTAATTATTTGTTCTGGCTAACGTTAGTGTGTTGTTTGCAGTTATTTGCAATAAAATATTTAAAATCTTCCAGTAATTTGATACAATAATTGCCATAAATATATAAATATAGGAGTAATAATGGAAGATTATAATTTAATATATGATGATTTCTTCCACTTAGCAAGAGTGGCATTATCGGAACGCACTCAGGATGTATATTTATTGCTACATCGCATTGTAAAGCGAAAATCTACCAATCCGAAGCTAGTAGAAGAGCTGGTTGGATTGCTGCGTGAAAGACCTACACAATCGTCACCTTTGCGCCGTGAGACTGAAATGGCCATTCCAGTTGATTCGGATTCGCGCTTCCAGTTGCTTCGAGTCGAAGTGGAGCCGAATTTACCGAACGAGCCAGTCTATCCTGAGATGGTGCAACAAACTCTGAACCGGTTGGTAGCAGAACGCCTAAGCATTTCCGCTCTTCTCGATGCCCATCTTGAACCGACACGAACGGTTCTTTTTACGGGGCCGCCGGGTGTAGGAAAAACACTCGCTGCGAGATGGCTTGCGAGGGAAATGAATCGCCCACTACTCATCCTTGATCTATCAGCAGTTATGAGTAGTTTTCTTGGCCGCACAGGAACCAACCTCCGTCATGTGCTTGAGTATGCAAAGTCGATTGATTGTGTCCTACTTCTAGATGAGCTTGATGCTATCGCTAAGCGGCGCGACGATTTTGGTGAGATTGGTGAACTGAAACGCTTGGTTACAGTTCTTCTTCAACAACTTGATGACTGGCCGTCTACGGGAATTCTGATTTCAGCCACGAACCACTCTAAATTGCTTGACCCAGCTGTTTGGCGGCGTTTTGAACAGCGAATCGAGTTTCCACTTCCAGAACAGAATGAAGTGCGAGTGTTTATTGCTGATCTGCTTCAACATGAAGCACTGAATATGGAAACTTGGTCCGATGTATTGTCGATCACACTTTCTCACCAATCTTTCAGTGACATTGAACATAAGTTGAATCTTGCGCGCCGAGAGGCGGTTCTGAACGGCAAAGACTTGATTGAATACCTGCCATCACTCTTGTGTGTCGAAGGTAAGTCAAAAAACCAACGTATGGAATTGGCAGTCAAAATCGTAGCTGCTGGGTTGGTTTCACAGCGTAAAGCTCAAGAACTAACTGGTGTTGCTCGTGAAACCATTCGTAAACGGATGAAGCCACAAGAAACAATCGAAAAAGGGTAGTAGGCGATGGAACGTAGAAATTTTCTTCTTGGTAAAGGGGAGAGGTTAACAGAATCCATTATCGTCAAGCGCGGCGGAGGTTTGAAAGAAGCGCCTTACACCTTTGAGGAAACGCGTGAACGCTTGGCAACGATGCTTTCACAAACAGTCTCGGAAGTTGATAAATTGCCGAGCTCTGCCTGTCCTCGGGATGAAGCAGTTATTTCCCTAACTCTGCATCCGGAATATATCGCGAAATCATATTTCCCAAGAAAATTGCTGGACGAAGTTGGGGTTAGAGTTGTCGGTAGTCGTCCAACAAAAGTAACGCCCAAGAAACTCTCTCATGATCGAAAGCTATGTGAATCTGTCACAACCGAGCTTTTCGCTCGTGGGAAACGATCAGCAATTCGCGGTTGGAGAGATAGCCTTCCGAGTTGGACGGATTTCAACCAATATGCTAAGGAACTAGTACAAATCGAAATTATTTCTGTGTCCGATCCCCGCAACAAGATTAAAGGTGCACTTCCTGACACGGGCATCCTCCAACTGGAAGCCGTTTTCCATGTCGGCGAAGAGATAGAACAAATATTGGTTCTTGAAGATTTCAAAAACTTTTTGGAAGAAAGTAAGGTTCCTACTCAACTTGGACGGTGCTTCTTTGCCAAAGGGCTTTGTTTTCTTGAACTTGAAACCTTAGTAGACCGGACGGAAGAGATTGCAACTTTCTCGAACTTACGGTGTTTGCGTCAAATGCCAACACTGCGGGTTCTCAATCCGACAACCCGCCCGTCGGGATTTCAAGTGTCCGTACCTCATTTCCCAAATGATCCACCGGTGTCAAAAGATGTTCGGGTAGCGGTCTTTGATGGAGGCATACCTGAAAACCACCCAATCACCAATTGGGTAACCCCGTATGAATTTCCAAATATGGAACCAGCGACTAATCAATTTGAATCGCACGGTGTCGCTGTTACTTCCGCGTTGCTGTTTGGTCATATCGAACCAGATCTGGCGATCAAGCGCCCGTACAGCTTCATAGATCACTATCGAGTCTTGGATAAATTTTCTGATCAGAACCCTTTCGAACTATATGAGGTCCTCGAACGAATCGATAGTGTCTTGTCTAACAAAGAATATGACTTCGTGAATCTGAGTATTGGACCAAAGCTGCCGATCGAAGACGATGAAATTCATGCGTGGACAGCTGTTCTTGATGATCGTTTCGCATCTTCTTCGACACTAGCAGCAATTGCTGTCGGTAATAATGGCGAAAGTGACTCTAAACTGGGTATCGATCGAATTCAGGTTCCTTCCGATTGTATTAATGCGCTTGCAGTCGGTGCATGCGACACACCTGATGACAACTGGCATCGTGCATCCTATAGTTCTGTTGGTCCAGGCCGTAGCCCAGGCTTGGTCAAGCCTGATGTGGTTGATTTTGGAGGCTCGATGGAACGGCCGTTTATCGTATGCTCTGCCGACATGGAACCGAAATTGATAAAAACCAGTGGTACATCATTCGCTACGCCGAGCGTTGTCCGTATGGCATCCGGTGTGCGAGCGCACTTCGGACCGAACCTCAACCATCTTGCTATCCGAGCATTGCTCATCCATACCGTCGAAGTAAATGAATGCGACCACAAGCAAGTCGGATGGGGGCGAGTGGCGCGTGACCTAAACGATATCGTACTGTGCGACGATGAAATGGTTCGTGTTGTTTATCAGGGTGAAATTTCTCCGGCAAAATATGTACGAGCTATGATCCCAGTACCCGACGGAAAGATCAGTGGTTTGGTATTGATAGAAGCCACCATCTGTTACAAATCACAAACTGATCCTCATCATCCTAGCAACTACACCCAAGCGGGGCTTGAAATCACCTTTCGCCCACATGATAAAAATTTCAAGAACCCTAAACAAATGCATGCAAATTCTAAACCATTTTTTGGATCATCTATGCTTGGAGCGACTGAAGTTGGGTTGCGCCGTGATTCCTGGAAGTGGGAAAACTGCTTTCGTTCTTCCAAGCGAATGCAGGGACAATCACTGCAAAATCCGTGTTTCGACATCCACTACAATTCACGACTTGAGGGGCAAAATTATGCACCGAATCAGAATCTGCCTTATGCGCTTGTTGTAACAGTACGCGCGAAAAGCATGGTCGACTTTTACGACCAAATTGTCCGAAAATATACCGCGATTCTAGAACCTTTACGACCGATGGTGGAAGTGCCTATACAGATTTAAGGTAGCTCTATGCATAAACCATGCGAATGCAATACTGACGGTAAATAGCCGAACGGCGGTTGAGACATCCGGGTTCGTTCGGATTATCATGATACATAGCTAGCTCATTATCGATCTGTACATTTTTTTCACTAATCCAATCCAGATTAAGCCGAACGTTTTCTGTTCGTATTCAATTACTAATTCGATCGTCGTTACAGCTAGCTGGATCCGATTTCGTACCTCGCTTAGATTGAATCAGCACTAAATGAAACAACGACTTAGCGTAATAATCAGTCTAACTAAGGAGGATAGACCTTGGCTCAATCTGTTTCGAAATACGAAATTCTGGCTTGAGTGACTGTGAGCCTGTCACGCGGCGAGCTCTCGAATTATCTCAAGCGCCTCATACAGGGATGGAACGACTGCATACGACAGTTCTTTGGCGGTGGCTGACGGGGCTATCGTGCTCGGAACCATGATGGGTATCATTCCTGCGGATTTTGCACCAATGATGCCAGCTTCAGCATCTTCAATTACAACGCATTGACCGGGTGGAGTGGAGATTTCTTGTGCCGCCAACAAAAATAAATCTGGAGCTGGTTTACCGTTTTCGATTTGATCACCCGTCACGACAACTTTGATCTTGCCTTGCAAACCTGACCTGTTGAGCTTTCTGTCAGCTTGAAATCGTGAAGTTGACGTCGCAATCGCTACACTTAGGTTAGCTTGATCGAGATATTCAAGTAATTCCGGCACTCCGATCATCATCTGTACGCCATTGCAATTCATTTCTTCGTTGTAGAGAAATGTAGAGCGCTCCATATAACTTTCAAGATCAATGAGGCCTTCTGTTGCCTCCTCAATTTCTCGCTGTGCGGATAACACGGAACGACCTGCTATTTTGGAATACAGCGAATCTGAAAAATTGATTCCAAACTCTTCAGCGGCCTGAACCCACGCTCTTTTGGATATCGATTCTGTATCAATGAGTACACCATCCAGGTCCAGTATGACACCAGACAGTTTCATGCACGCACCGGTTCTGTATTCGCAGCCATTTCTGCGAGCTCGGCCTCCTTCTCTTCAACTTGCTGCAGCCACCACATCTCGGCAAAACGTCCGTTCCTAGCCAGAAGCTCAGCGTGTGTACCCTGCTCGACAATTTCGCCATCATCAAGGACTAGAATCGAGTCAGCATCAGATATCGTCGACAGGCGATGCGCGATGACCAACGTAGTTCGATTCTGCGCAACAAGGTCTAATGCGTTTTGGATGTGCCGTTCTGATTTCGAGTCTAGTGACGAAGTTGCCTCATCCAAAATCAGTATAGGAGGATCTTTCAAGATAGTTCTGGCAATGGATACTCGCTGCTTCTCTCCGCCAGAGAGTTTCAAGCCGCGTTCACCGACAATCGTTTCAAACTTTTGAGGCAGAGATTCTACGAATTCTTTCAGATTGGACTGCTGTACGGCTTGATTAAATTCGGCTTCATTGCAATCTGGTCGTCCATAACAAATGTTGTATTCAATTGTGTCATTGAATAGCACAGTATCTTGAGGAACCACGCCAATTGCAGCGTGCAGCGAATCTAGGCTGATGTCGCGTACATCCTGACCGTCAATGGTAATTGCACCGCCTGTAACGTCATAGAATCGAAATAAAAGTCGAACGATGGTAGATTTACCGGCTCCGCTTTTACCTACAACCGCGACCTTTTTACCGGAAGGTATTTCAAAGCTTAGGTTCTTTAGGATGACGCGATCTTCCGAATACCCGAAACTGACATTTTCAAATCGAATGTTCGCTTCGTTGGCTGAATGTGGTGGAGCGTTATCAGGCTCTTGCAGTATGTCTGTGACATCCAGCAGGCTGAACATACGTTCCATGTCCGTGAGCGAGTGATTAATTTCTCGAAAGGTTGTCCCCAAGAACCGAAGCGGTATGTACATCTGCATCAAAAAGGCGTTTAACATGATGAAATCGCCCAACGTCAATACATCGGCGACGACACCTTCTGCAGCTAGGTACAGCAGCACAATTAGTCCTGTGACGATAATGAATCCTTGTCCGACGTTGAGAAGGGCAAGAGTCTGTTCGCTTATTACCGACTGTTTTTCCCACTCTCGTATGTGCAAGTCAAATCGCTCAGTTTCATGGTTTTCATTGCCGAAATATTTAACCGTTTCGTAATTCAATAATGCATCCACACTTACCGAGTTGGCTCGGGATTCGGCTGCATTCATGCGTACCCGAAACTTGGTGCGCCAGCGTGTGACGTAGTATGTAAACAATGAATAAGCAATGATTGTGCCGCTTGTAATGGCTACAAATTTCAATTCAAAATTTATCGCCAGAAAGATGCAGATGACTACTATTTCAAATACTGTAGGAACAATGCTGAATACGATGTACCACAGTAAGTTATTGATTCCACGCGTGCCACGCTCAATGTCCCGAGAAATGCCGCCGGTTGATCGATTTTGATGAAAGGAATGCGATAGTTGATGAAGATGCTGAAATACTTTGAGTCCTACATTACGTACGGCTCTTTGTGATGCCCGCGAGAAAAGGGCATTTCTGAGTTCCTCAAAAAGAGTACTTGCCAATCTAAGCAATCCATAAGTTACGATAAGAAAGATCGGAACAACCAGAATCGCTTCAACATCTAGTGGTACATAAAACCAGTCAACGATTTTCTTAATCGTGATTGGTACGAGAATAACCGTGACTTTAGCGAGAATCAGAAAGAACAGTGCAATTCCAATTCTCCAATGGAACTCCCACAGATAGCTAGCGAGCATTCCCAGAGTTTTCCAAATATTGCGCTTACCGTCTGGTTCAGTTTGAGCCACGAGTTCGATTCCATTCATTGGAATTTTCTGCTAATTCGATTGTCGAGGAGAGGCGCGGCTGTTTAACGCCAATATGTTATCTTTTAGAGGGTTGTTTTCGGTATTTTTTATATACACGAAATCCAAGTAAGAAAGCAAGAATTGCACCATAAATTACGGGCTGAGTTATATCGGCTTTAACTTGCAAGTAAAAGTGAACGACACCGAGAATTCCGATCAGGTAGACTAGTTTGTGCAGTTTCAGCCATCGTTTGGCACCCAACCACTTCACCATGCGATTGGTTGACGTCGCAGCTAGCGGGATAAGCATTAAGAAAGCTGCGGATCCAAATAGAATGTAGTAGCGTTCAACAATATCTTCGAACATCCGTTGAATATCGAAAAAGTTGTCAATCACGAGCCAGGTCGAAAAATGAAGCAAGATGTAGAAGAAGCAAAAAACTCCCAGCATTCTTCGTAGCAGGATCAATTGATTGATGCCGGTTATCGAACGCAAAGGCGTAATAGCAAGTGTGACAAGCAGAATGCGAATTCCCCATTGCCCAGTGACGTTCGTGATGTCTTCTATGGGGTCAGCACTGATATTGCCGGTTAAGATGTCTACGACTAACAAAGTAATCGGAACTAAACAAAGTACGAATACGATCGGCTTTGAGCGTCGTATCCACTTTCCCCATTGACTTCCTGAGATCTTTGCCATGTTGGAGTACCACCAAATAAGAAATCGCGATTTCGGAAGCAGTCCCGAAATCGCGATTCTATTTTAGTTGAATTGGAATTAGATTAGAAGTTGACAGTCAAATCCAAATCGCTATATAGATGTCCGACCTGTTCCGTGTAGCCATTGAACATCAAAGTGGGATGTCTTCCGAACAAAGTTCCTACATGTCGCTCGGATGCCTGGCTCCATCTGGGATGATCGACGTTGGGATTTACGTTGGCATAGAAGCCATATTCCTGCGGTGCTTGCTCCTGCCATGTGTTGAAAGGCTGCTCTTCCGTGAATTTAACAGACACGATTGATTTGACGCCTTTGAAACCGTATTTCCACGGAGTCACAAGTCGAATCGGAGCACCGTTCTGATTCGGCATGTGCTCGCCGTATAATCCAACCGCGAAAATCGCAAGCGGATTCATAGCTTCATCAATTCGCAATCCCTCACGATACGGCCAATTCAATACAGAGCCAAACAGCCCTGTTCTTTGCCCGATCATTTCATTGGGATTAACAAGCGTCAACATTTCAATGAACTTGGCTTTGGACGTGGGTTTGTGCACTTTCAGGAAATCACCGAGAGAAAATCCCACCCAAGGTACCACCATTGACCAGGCTTCCACACATCGGTGGCGGTATATCCGCTCTTCTGCAGGAAACGTTTTGAGAATATCCTCAATATCCCAGTCCCTGGGTGCCTCGCATTCACCGGATACTGACAGACTCCAAGGTCTTGTAGTCAGCCGGTATGCTTCTTTTGAAGGACTTCGCTTATCTGTTCCAAACTCATAGAAGTTGTTGTACGAGGTGATATCTTCGTAATCCGTCAGTTCAGCGTCTGTTGAGAATGGACTCTTGATCAGATTTTCAAATTTAGTTGCAGCCGCAGCCTCTCTTGATCCCAGAGACAGCAGTGGCAAAGATCCACCGATCGCGAGTGCGGCGGTAGTTTTTAGAAATTTACGGCGATTCTGATACACGCTCTGAGGCGTGATCTCACTTGGTTTAATATCAGGTTTCTGTTGGATAATAATGGTTCCATCCCCCGAATTTGTGGTAATTGAATTTCTAAATTAGACAGACATTACTCATAAAAGTTCAAATGCAGCTGCAATTCCCTGCCCGCCACCGATGCACATGGAAACAATGGCATTCTTTCCACCACATCGTTTAAGTTCATGTAACGCTTTTACAGTCAATATGCAGCCGGTTGCACCAATGGGATGACCGAGTGAAATTCCGCTTCCATTCGGATTGGTGATGTCAGAAGACAGTCCCAAATCTTTCATCACTGCGAGTGCTTGTGCCGCAAACGCTTCATTCAATTCGATGACATCGATATCGTCCAAACTGAGTCCGGTTTTATCCAATAGCTTGCGAATTGCCGGTACTGGACCAATTCCCATGTATTCTGGTTCCACACCTGAATGAGCATATCCCAGCAGTCTTGCCATAGGTTGATAGCCTGCTTTTTCTGCAGCTCCTGCTTCCATCATTACGATGGCGGCAGCTGCGTCATTGATTCCCGAAGCATTTCCTGCCGTAACTGAACCGTCCTTCTTGAAAACAGTGCGCATTTTTCCAAGCGACTCCATACTGCAATCTGGACGAATGTGCTCATCGGTAATGAATTCCGTCGTGCCCTTGCGTGATTTGATTTCAATCGGAATGAGTTGATCGTCGAATCTACCTTCTTTGGTAGCCTGAGCCGCACGCCTGTGGCTCTCAACTGCGAGTTCATCCTGCTCGTCGCGTCCTATATTCCACTTTTCCGCTATGTTTTCAGCGGTAACACCCATATGACAGTCCTGGAACGGGTCGCTGAGTGCGCCGACCATGATGTCAACGAATTCGGCATGTCCCATGCGTTGCCCCCAACGCATGCCTGTCGCCCAGTAGGGTGCTGCACTCATTGATTCAGCACCTCCGGCAATTACAGTATCCGCCTCACCGAGTTGAACATACTGCGCCGCATTTACGATCGCCTGCAACCCGCTGCCGCACAACCGATTTACGGTCAGAGCTGGAGTTTCAATAGGCAATCCGCCTTTAAGTGCGGCATACCTTGAGATATACATGTCACGTTTATCTGAGTGCAAAACATTTCCGATAACGCAGTGTCCTACCGAAGCCGGGTCGATGCCGGTTTTATCAAGAACGCCACGAACAGCAATTGCGCCTAATTCGCAAGCTGCAAATGATTTCAGGGAACCGCCATAGTCACCAATACCAGTTCTCACTCCATCTAATACTACCACTTCATTTCCTATCAATTTTTTGCTCCTGTTTAGATTCAATAATGCTGTTATCGGCTGAGTTACGTATTTTGCACAGATGTTTCGTATATGAGATAGTTCGTTGGCTGCATTCCAAGCGACTTGTAGGTTGACATAGCCTTTTGGTTACTTTTGTCTACGTAGAGTCTGATGCCAGTGACATCTTTCTTGCTCAAGGCTTGCTTCTTGACAAATGCATACAATCGGTTAAAGACGCCTATGCGACGATACTCAGAATCAACATATACGCTCTGAAGCCACCATTGTACTCCGTTACGCCAGTCACTCCACTCGTAGGTGATCATTAAACAACCGACAATACGTTCTTCAATAATCGCCACGATATAGAATCCATGATTTGGGTATTCAAATATCGCTTCAACACCTCGCAATACGACGGATGAATCAAGACGAATTCTTTCAGTCTCCCAAGCCATTGCAATGTTGAAGCCAGCGATAATTTTTGCATCGCCAGTTTCTGCAAATCTTACAGTTATTTGGTTTTGTGGGATTTGGATCAATTCTTTAGTCAATATTGAGAGTTGTTTTCATGCTGTTGAAGTCATTGAACACTCGATCTAGAAATCCGAGTCAAATGAATTCTTATCTGGACTTGACAGTGGATTGTGGGGTGTACCGCAAATACATATTCCTAGCGTTTCCAGAAATTAATTGCAGTGATTTTCATTATAAAGAGAATCGAGTTGTGAAGTTTCTTGAAGTTGAATATCTTGGCAAAATGATCAAAAGATTGTTAGTGCGGAGCGCTATAGTCGAAATCCAATAATCTGGTTGGATTCAGCAAACCTTAAACAGTTCAGTAATATTCTTTTGTGTGCGCATATGGCGGGGAATTGGAAATACAGTTGACAGAGTAAAGTCGATGCCATACAAAGTCGCCGTCCTATAATTACGCTCTTGCTCAGATAGTGTGAGCTGACACAAATCAACAGAGAATCGATTAGGTAAAAGGACAGGAAAATGACCTCAACAAATGAATCCAAAAGATTGAAAGCAGCATATCTCGGTCTCGGAGTGATGGGCTATCCAATGGCCGGACATTTAGCGTCAAATGGGTATGATGTGTGCGTTTTTAATCGCACCTCTGCCAAATCGGACACGTGGCTGGAGCAACACTCGGGAACCAGTGCGACAACGCCGGCAAAAGCGGCTGCAAATGCAGACGTTGTTTTTGCTTGCGTGGGAAATGACAACGATGTCGAAGAAATCTGCTGTGGTACCGAAGGAGCATTTTCGGCCATGAAACCTGGGTCTGTTTTCGTAGATCATACGACGGCTTCGGCAAACATCGCGAGAAGTATGGCAGAAGTCGCATCTGAATCAGGAATTAGTTTTATAGATGCTCCGGTATCAGGCGGACAGGCTGGTGCTGAAAACGGTATTTTGACGATTATGGCAGGGGGTGCCCCTGAAGTATTTGAAACTGTAGCTTCCGTGATGGCGAGTTACGGAAAAGCGGTCACCTTAATGGGGCCTGTAGGGTCAGGACAACTCACTAAAATGGTAAATCAGATTACAATCGCCGGACTGATTCAGGGCCTGTCTGAGGCCATGAATTTTGCGACCAAGGTAGGGTTGGACGAAAAACTCGTGCTAGATGTAATTTCTAAAGGTGCAGCCCAATCGTGGCAGATGGTAAATCGAGGCTCGACAATGGTGGACGATAAATTCGATTTTGGATTTGCAGTTGACTGGATGCGAAAAGATTTGGCGATTTGTCTCAGCGAGGCAAATGCAGTAGGAGCTCGACTTCCCGTTACAGCACTTGTTGATCAATTCTATGCAGAAATTCAAGCTATGGGCGGGTCTCGTTGGGATACGTCAAGCTTGATTCGACTACTGCGTAATCCATAAATTGGCGAATTCATTAACGAACTTGATCTGAAAATTCTACTGGTGAACCGCGTAGTATTCGCATCAAACTTATTTCAGATTGCTCGGTTCAAAGCTACACGCATTAAAATAGCGTTGATCATTGTTGGCATCCAGACATCATTACATTTAACGAACTATTACTTTACTCCATCAGATACTTATCAGTAATATCTAAAGTAAATCATCAAATAATAAAATAATCTGCATGGAAAGGAAATGGGAATGGAGCAAGAGCGTATTGTATTGTTCGATTGGAACGACGACGCGAATTTGCGCATTCAGAAAATCGCGAACTGAATGACCCTTCAGCGGGTAATTAGTCAGCCTTGAAAACTGTCATTCAAGAACTTGAGAGGCACTGACGAATTGGTTGTCAGTGTCGACTGCTAGCGAGTCGTGCGATGTCCCTATCCATTGCATCACGTACTTTCCCTAAATCTTTATTTGAAACTTTTGATCGAAAGAATCGCCTGAATTTTTTCCTTTTTGGAGCTGGATTGACTTTCATGCGCCAGAATACAACCAAGGCGTACATAACAAAGACCAGTGCAAAATACATAAACAAGGCGTTATAGCCGATTAATTCCATCGCCGCAGTGGCAATAATCGGGCTCACGATTGCACCTACGCTGAAAGCAGTCAGCATTCCAGCAGCGGCGTACAGTAGTTTTCCTTCAGGCGTCGCATCGTTCATGTGTGCAAGAGCGATCGGATAAACAGTAAACGAAAAAGCTCCGAACAATGCTGCAGCTGTCAGGAAAATGAGCATGTTCGCTTGGGCGCTAACCACTACAGTAATTGCCAGAATTCCGCTGATAAAGCAGTTGATTGCAAGTAGTTTTCTTCGATCAAATCGGTCAGATAAACGACCAACCGGCCATTGCAGGAGCGCTCCACTTAGGATTACAAGAGCCATGAACTGAGCTGTAGTTTCGTAAGACATTCCGATTCCTTTCGTATAAACCGGAGCAAGCCCATAGAGTGCAGAAGCGATCAAACCGCAACATAGCGCACCCGCCATCGCAACAGGCGAATAATTGTAAATTTCTCTAAATTTGAACTTCTGTCGCGGTAGGATGGGAGGCGCAATTAATCTCGTAATTAAGACTGGAATCAGAGACAATGAAAATCCGATTGCAGCGATTACAAAAAGTTTCAATCCTTCTGGATCTGCAAATGGGATAAACAGTTGGCCGATTCCAGATGCAAAAAAGTGGGTAATCATATACATGGAAAGAATCTGTCCTCGAGTTGTCCTTGTCGCCCTCGAATTGAGCCAACTTTCGGTGACCATAATAAGTCCAGCAATACAGAATCCGGTACCTAATCGAATGACCATCCACATATAAGGATTCAGCAACAGAGCATGTAGCAAGGCACAAATCGAACCGATACTCGCAAAAACTGCATATGCACGACCATGGCCGACTCGAGAAACTAGTCGATCTGTGAATTTCGCACCTGCATAGAGTCCTAGAAAATAAGCGGCATTGATTATTCCTATCTGTAAAAGGAGAAAATTCTCTATCTGTGCTCGAAGTGCAAGCAGTGTAGTAAGCATTGCGTTCCCTGACAGCAAGCATGCATAACCAACCAGAAGGGAAGAAATTGAAACTAATGTACGAATCAAATGATTAATCCGGATGTAGTGAATTGCAGTGAATCAAAGGCAGTTGTGTTTTGTCAATCAGAATTCGTCGATCTAAATCGAGCACATTTTGATCAAATTTGAATCGAATTTCATTGAATTGCCATCGACCATCAGATTCGAAGATAATACACATTACAGATCGGAATTTAGGTTTTGCGAGCGAATTATAGCGAGGCAAATATTTAGGTCTACCGATAGAGCTGGGCCAGAAATTTCCGTTGACTGCAGTAAGATGAATTCCATTTCAAAACGCAGAGTTGCAAGTAGGGGGAATTATATTTGACATGTAACTGGTCCAAAGCAATTTGATGTTGGTTTTTGGGAAAAATATTTCAAAAACAATCAATTTGTCTCCTCAATTTGCTACTGTCTGATAACAGGTTGGAACTAGAGGTTTTTATCCAGTCGAATGTAATGAAAGATCGCTACGATTCACAACATTACTCACTTGAATTGGTAACATAAACAGACATGATTTCTACTAGTCTGTCCCAGCATTTCACAAGTTTTTTCTGTAAGTGAAACCATTTACCATGACTGAATCCACACCAAAATTCTGGGAATTTCACCCGGTAGTGCAAGCATGGTTTGACGACACTTATCAAGATGCTACCGAATGCCAGAAACAAGCATGGGAAGCTATTCAGAAGCGAAATGATGTCCTGGTTGCAGCACCGACTGGGTCCGGGAAAACTCTGGCTGCTTTTCTGGCGGCAATCGACGAACTTGTACAGACCGGAATTTCTCAGGGCGAACTTGCCGCTGAGACTTATATCCTTTATGTATCGCCGTTGAAGGCATTGTCATATGATATTGAACGCAACTTGGAAGCCCCTTTACAGGGAATACGGCAACGGCTTGTTGATGCGGGTTATCCTGATGTTCACATTCGAACTGCTGTCCGAACCGGCGACACTACCCAGTCAGAACGGCAGAAAATGGCACGCAATCCACCTCACATATTAGTAACAACGCCGGAATCTTTCTATCTGTTACTGACTTCCGAATCTGGTAGACGCATGCTTCAGTCTGTACGTCGTCTAGTCGTGGACGAAATTCATGCGCTCGCAGGAAATAAAAGAGGCGCACATTTCAGTTTGTCTGTTGCAAGACTTGAAAGGCTTGTGCAGAGAACCTCGAAGAAAATCGGACTGTCTGCGACACAAAAGCCTGTTGAGCTTATTGCATCCTACCTCACGGGCAAACAGCCTCATGGTTGTTCAGTTGTTGATATTGGTCATGTTCGAGAGTGGGACCTCGCTATTGAAATTCCTGCTGCACCACTTGAAGCGGTGATGTCTACGGAATCGTGGCAGGACATTTATCGGAAAATTGCAAACTTGATTCAGGACCATCGAACTACTCTGATTTTCGTGAATACCAGACGCCATGCCGAACGTGCAACGAGGCACTTGGCCGAGTTGGTTGGTGAAGAAAACGTGGGTTCACATCACGGCAGCCTGTCAAAGGAGCATCGACATGACGCCGAACAGCGGCTTAAGTCTGGATCACTTCGCGCACTTGTAGCAACTGCCTCGCTGGAATTGGGTATCGATATTGGAGATGTCGATCTGGTATGTCAGATTTGTTCACCGCGATCAATTACAGTATTCCTGCAGAGAATCGGACGTTCCGGGCACTCGGTTGGAAAAACACCGAAAGGAAGAATTTTTCCAACCACACGAGATGAACTGGTTGAGTCAGCCGCATTGTTGAAGGCTATCAATGATGGGGAACTGGAGACTCTCCAAATTTGTGGTGAGTCTCTAGATGTGCTGGCTCAGCAGATTGTTGCTGAGTCATGTGTAGGTGACTGCGAGATTGATAACCTGTTTGACAGTTTCCGAGGGGCTTACCCATACAGGAATTTACAGAAGAGTCAATTTCATACCATTTTACAAATGCTCTGTGAAGGTTTCACTTTAACGCGTGGACGACGAGGTGCGTACATTCACCTGGACGCGGTAAACAAAATCATTCGAGGGCGAAGAGGAGCAAGAATTGTTGCTGCAACCAATGCTGGAGCGATTCCAGACCTGTTCGATTACGATGTCATTCTGGAACCTGATGACATTCGAATTGGCACTGTGAATGAAGACTTTGCCTTTGAAAGTCTCGCAGGCGATATTTTTCAGTTGGGTAACGCGTCCTACCGAATTCGTCGAGTAGAGAAAGGTTATGTTCGTGTTGAGGATGCACATGGTCAACCTCCTAACATACCATTCTGGCTCGGGGAGGGCAGAGGTCGCAGTCCTGTTTTGAGTAAAGCGGTATCAGATTTACGCCAGTACGTCTCTGCCAATCTGGATGAACGGGATTTGTCGAAAACTGCGGAACGGTTTGGTCAGGATTATCGGGCAGACCACTTTATTGCCATGCAAATTGTCGAGTATTTGGCAGCCGCCAAACATGCACTGGGCGTATTGCCGGACAATCGCAATATTGTCTTTGAGCGTTTTTTCGATGAGACTGGTGACACTCATCTTGTGGTTCACAGTGTATTTGGGTCGCGATTGAATCGCGCTTGGGGACTGGCACTTCGTAAGCGGTTTTGTGTTCGCTTCAATTTTGAGCTTCAGGCTGCAGCACTGGAAGACAATTTTGTTCTTTCGCTCGGTCCCACGCACAGTTTCGCACTAGATGAGGTCCAAGGCTACATTAAAAGTTCAAATGTACGCACCACCCTCGTACAGGCCCTGTTGGGGGCTCCGATGTTTGCAACGCGCTGGCGTTGGGTTGCCAATGCTGCACTTGCGGTTCTTCGGTTCCGAAACGGTAAAAAAGTCCCACCTCCTTTTCAGCGCAATGATTCGGAAGATTTGCTGTCTTTGGTATTTCCAGCTCAGGTTGCCTGTCAGGAGAATATTACCGGCCCCATTGAAGTTCCAGATCACCCTTTAGTTCAGCAGACAATTTTCGACTGTCTGCACGAAGTCATGGATGTAGATGGTTTGGAAGAAATCCTAGAGCGCATTGAGAATAAGGAGATTTCAATAGTATGCAGGGATCTACCGGAGCCATCTCCGCTGGCGCACGAAGTGATCACAGCAAAACCCTATGCGTTTCTCGATGACGCACCCGCTGAGGAGAGACGTACGCTTGCTGTGCAATCTCGACGATTGTTCGAAATTTCGGATTCGAATGAAATAGGGCGACTTGACTTGGGAGCTATCAAACTACTTCAGAATCAGGCATGGCCGAATCCTAGAGATGCCGAAGAACTTCATGATGCACTCGTGCATCTGGGGTTCATGCGCGTTGATGAAGCGAAGTCAAGAGTCGAGGAGACTCTTTTTGCTTCAGAGTTAAATCATTGGCAACAGTTTTTTGAACAATTGACTCAGATGCGACGTGTCACGAATCTCATCACTTCCACCAGTGTAAGCTTGTGGGTAGCTGCGGAAAGACTGCAGGAAATGTTACTTCTTCACCCAGACTCAAGCATTTCTCCCCAAATTGAACCGGCAACACTCAACCAGAAGCAAATTGACAATTTTGAACATTCTGCGATTTCAATTCTTCGAAGCAGACTAGAAGTGATTGGCCCTTGCACATCGAATCAAATCGCAGCCTCGGTTGATTTGTCAGCCGATTCCACGGAGGCAGCATTACGTGCCCTTGAAGTCGAAGGCAGCGCGATGCGTGGCAATTTTACGGGGATTGGCACAGAAACAGAGTGGTGTGATCGCCGTTTCCTCGCACGCATTCACAAACAAACTATTGCTGGTTTAAGGAAAGAGGTTAAACCAGTTGATAAAATTCAATTTACCCGATATTTGACACGATGGTTTCGATTGAATTCCGAAACCATGGGGGAAGGCGCTGATGCACTTGATGCCATTCTTGAGCAAATGGAAGGATATGAATCATCGGCTGCTGTTTGGGAATCGGATGTTTTACCAGCACGAGTGTTCGGATACACACCGGAACTGCTAGACTATCTGAGCGCTTCAGGTCGGGTAATGTGGTGTCGGCTGTCAAAGCCGGATCTGTCTGCGAGCAACACAAAATCAAAGAATCGAAAATACAGATTCCGTAGTTCGATAAAAACAGTTCCGCTTACATTTCTGAGACGCAATCGATTGTCCATCTGGAGAGCACTAACAGAGAAAAAAGAACCAACGGAAATTAAACTTTCAGCAGCAGGGCATCAAATTTCTGAGGCGCTGTGCGATCTTGGGCCAATGTTCTTCGATGAAATTTTGGAAGAAATCAACCAACTACCTAGTCATGTAGAAGAAGGGCTAGTGGAACTGTTTGCGCAGGGAATTGTAACTTGCGACCACTATGGAGGAATTCGAGCATTGCTGAAGCCAGAAAGTCATCGCAGAAAAATTTCCAGGATGCGACACGTGAATAATCGTAGCGTTCAAATTTCCGGGCGCTGGTCTTTATTGGCAAATTCTGCCCGACACTCAGCAGACAGCCTTTCAGCAGAAGACATCAACAGTTACGTTGCAAAAGTGCTCTTGAGACGATATGGCATTGTTTTTCGTGCACTGCTGTCAAAAGAAGGGAAATTCTTTCCTGCATGGAGTGAGTTGGTCCGCACACTCCGCCGCATGGAAGATCGAGGAGAAGTTCGAGGTGGACGATTTGTCAGTGAGGTAGCAGGCGAGCAGTTTGCACTGCCTCAGGCAATTGAATTGCTGCGAGACACAAGAAATCGAAAACGGGATAACAAGGCCTTGACCGTCCACTCATCAGACCCATTAAACCTGACTGGTATTTTTTCTCAGGATGCCAGGGTGGCAACACTGGCTACAAATTATCTAGTTTACCGAGATGGTGAACTGATTACTGTTGTCGAAAGCGGAGAACGGCGGGAAGTTATCCCGTCGCCATAGATACGAAACTCGATTAAATCGTTCTGTGGCCTGTCCGATTGATTGCTATTCCGTCGGCGTAAATAACTGAGAATCAATTGCGGCATAAAATGCAGCAATATCTTCTATATCTTCATCACTAAGGCTGACTGTAAACGCACCCATCACAGGATTACTTCGAGCACTGGATTTGTAGTCTTTCAACGCCTGTATCAAGTAGTCTTCATACTGTCCTGATATGATGGGTGTACCGACTCCAACAACCTCATTACTGGCTTTGTGGCAGGTTAAGCAGATTGCTGATTTTGTCTTACCTGCTTCAATATCTCCTGCAGAAACACTGGCTGGTGACAATGTGAGCATGAAGGCTGCAGCGAGCAACAGCGATTGAATTTTTGTACGGTTCATTTTCATAGCAACTACTTTTTAACCAGTTGTGAAAAATAAGCTGCAATATCGGAAATGTCTTGATCGCTTAACTGTGCAATCTGAGCGTGCATCGTCTTGTGGCCCCTGCCTCCATCTCGATAAGCCTTTAGAGCTGCCATCAAATAATCGGCTTTCTGACCGCCTAACTTTGGAACCGTATATCCGGGATAGGCGTTGCGATATCCTGGTGAAGCATGACACCCTGTACAGGTAAAAGATTTGTCTCTCCCTGCTTCGTAATCGCCTTGTGCTCCAGCATTGAATGAAGCAATAAAGTAGGCAACCCACAATAGAATCCGGCTAGTGGATCTCATAGCAAATTTGTCTCCTAGTGTCCAGCTTCTGTTTTTGAAGTTATAGAATGTAAATAAAGTGGGGAATTATAGTGTGAATTTGTTAGTTCGTTATGCAAACCTATAATCGTACACCGGCGAAAGCGTAATTTTAGATGAGGGGTGTACGCTGTTTTGAATTCCATATTTTTGCTGAGTAGTTCGTCTCCTCGAATGGCAGCAATGTCGAAGTTATGAATTTCCACCTTGACTGTAAATCTCTGTGCTTCAAGGAAAACCTTCACCGGTGGATAGAGATCGTATTCCTACATTTACTTTGATCAGATACAAATTCAGTTTTGTATGAACACGGGAATGTACGTAGCTGCACAATAAAAATATCACATTCAATTTTCCTGCTCGGGCAATCCTTACATTAAAACGATTTGCCTCGCGCACCGAGATTAGGTAATTGCGACAATCGATCAATCATTCTAAAGTCTCGTACTTGATTAGAGATCAGTATGTCTTTAATACCACCCCGTACGAAAACCTCAGCCTCGCTCACCTTTTGGCAACAGACGCCGCAGGAACCACCAATCTTCTCCTGTAACAGGGCGATGTCTACTGATTTTTGAACTTTTTCCGTGAACCCGCAAGCGAACTCTCATTTCTTTGACAAGCCTGCCCATCTTGATAATGTTACGTTCCAGAGCGTCAAGATCGAGAACCAAACAGGGAGTCTGGATTTCGTTTTCATCCATTCCGACCTTCGCAGGAATATCGTAATCGACCTCTAAATCAATGAAATCTTTGAATAAATTTCGCGTATGCATGCATAATCTACTATTGATGGTGAAGCTAGGGCAATATTTCTAAATCAACATTGCCGCCGGTGACGATGACGCCGACACGCTTGCCAGCGAAGACTTCACTGTTTTTTAGAATAGTTGCCAGCGGTACTGCGCTACTTGGTTCGATGACAATTTTCATGCGTTGCCAGGTGAGTTTCATAGCGCCAATGATTTCGTCTTCAGTCGCGGTCAGAATGCCTTTAACGTAGTTTGATACGAAGTGCCAAGTCAGATCTTTTAACGAAACCTTAAGTCCATCAGCAACCGTTTGTGGATTGTCGTCGGTGATTATATATCCCGCTTGGAGACTACGTGCAGCGTCATCGGCACTTTCCGGCTCTGCCGCAAATAATTCAATTGTTGGTGCAATTGTCGATACAGTCAAGCATGTCCCGGAGATCATTCCTCCTCCGCCAATAGGCGCTATTACAATGTCCAATCCTTCGACTTGGCTTAGCAGTTCTTTAGCGCAGGTTGCCTGACCAGCAATTACCCGTCGGTCGTTGTAGGGATGCACAAACTCAGCAGTGGTTTGCTGCAGTACTTCGGCTAATTTGGTTTCTCGAGAAGTTTCGGATGGTTCACACTCGGTGATGATTCCACCGTATGTAGTCACTGCAGCTTTTTTCGTCTGCGGAGCGGTTCTAGGTATGACAACATGGCATGGAATTCCACGTCGACTAGCGGCATAACTCAGTGACAGGGCGTGATTGCCCGATGAGAACGTTGCAACCCCTTTCTCAGCAACGTTGTTGGGTAGTCCGAATACGGCATTTGATGCGCCTCGAACCTTGAAAACGCCTGTTTTCTGAAAGTTTTCGCATTTAAAAAATAGTTCTGCGCCAGTAAGCTCGTTAAGATAGTCTGAGGTCAGTATCGGTGTTTTATGAATATATGGCCTGATTCGCTCATGAGCGGCGATAACGTCGTCGTAGTTCGGAATATGGTCCAAATTTAACTCTTACATCAATGACTCAATCGAACAATTTTTATTCTGTGGGGTCGTGATTGTACGATGGTAATTTAAAATTTTGATTGAGAATAAAACTATTTCGATTGCATCACTGCAGTTGTTCACACCGCACAGTACCGCAATAGAACCGGATTGTACCGTTGAGTTAAATTTACGGTGAGTCTTTCGCACTTCTTTACTTCAAAATCAAGACCTGGTGTTGATAAAGATGATTCCGATCATGATCGAACCATCAAAATCGTACTAGAAGATCCATGAACTAAGAGTTTGATATTGAAAATTTTTGTTCGTGACTTCTTATCCGATGGTGCTCATGAATGCTAGTGACAGGGCGTAGTACGAGTGGACTGTATGATGAATAACCAATCTCAAATAAGAATTGCTGGTCTGAACGTTCTTCCTTTTGAGTATTGTCTGTCATTCGATAAACTAATCTGTTTCTCGACTCTGGAAGACATTACCTGGGTAGCAGGGCTTTGAGAAGCCGCGATTCGGTAAGTCGATAGGATTACAGCAATTTGCCGGTGATGATACGCATTGTGACTGTTAATAAACCATGGACTTGTTTTGAACTACGCCCAGTCAGGAATTGGTATTCTTTGCAACTTGCCAAACTCGCTGATTTCATAGGGGAGAAATCAGCCAGCAGGACAGTTGGGTCTATACTGCTTGGTACGTCGAAGAACTGAAATCCGACTGCTCGTTGGTAATCATCCTGTTTTTAAAGGATTTGGGAGATTGCTTGAACCGCCTCTTGAACTGGCGACAGAAATGGGCGGCATCCGCAAACCCGCATTCGAAAGCAATCTGCGTGAGCGACATATTGCTGTTGAGTAATCTCCAGCGAGCATGGTCTAATCGCAAGTTGATCCAAAAGGACACTGGAGTTTGCTTTGCATGCTGTTTGAAAAGTCGACCAAGCTGTGATGTGCTAATGCCGATATCCTCAGCAATAGTTCCTACAGTGGTCGCACTGGACATATTTTCACGCATCAGTTTGACAGCTGTTTCAACGCGCCAATCGCCGCAACTATCGAGTCCATCACTGGGCGTGCGCGGCATATGAAATGAACTACGATGCTGATCTACGCTCATCTCAATTAGGCCCTTCAAAGCGCGCGTACGACCCAACTTTCTTGACAGTAACTCGATTGCCAAGTCAATGGAAGCGGTGCCGCCTGGGCAAGTGATGACTCTTTGATCTTCAACAAACACTTCGCGGCTTGTAATGTTGACGTTATCGTAGCGCCCCAGAAAATCTCTTCTGTGCCGATGATGCACCACTACCCTTTTGCCGTCGATGAGTCCAGTTTGCGCAACAATAAAACTGCCAGTGCAAAGCCCAATTACTGTACCTCCTTGTGCATAAAAATTTCTGATGAATGAAAGTGTTTCTTCCGGTACATCGTTGATCTTCGACATGACATTGCCACCGATGACGACGAGGTATTCCGGCAACGGCTTTTCCAAGTCTTTAAAAAGCACATCGGGCGTGACTTCTATACCCGAACTCGATGGAACCGGATTTAAGGAATGACCGACGATACTCCACCCGCAATAAATCTGACGGTTGCGGTTGTTGTCATCCGCAGCATGACGCAGTGTATCTACGAAGCCACTTAGGGCAAGAATTGGAAACGTCGGCCTAAGAGTCAGTGCAAACCGCACTTCCGGTCTGTAATTCTTTTTATTTCTCTTTGAATTCACAAATCAATTTCCAGATGGCTTTAATAATACATCAATGTGCACGATTTGTTCAATTTACCATGAGCTATACCCGAAAGTAGTGCGTGGGGTGAAATCACGCGGCTACCTGGTTGTCAAACTGCTTTGTCTCAATCCCGTCTTTGAATTGTATACCTTCTATCACTTTCCCAAGTTGCCGGAATCCTCGCAACCTGCGCCAGTTGTGTTGCGCACAAATACCCAGCTTGAACATCATGCACAGCATCCCCTTTCGGCTTAAGCACCCTTTCGAGCGACGCGTGCGATGACGGATCGTCGCAAACGTCGATTCAATCGGGTTGGTGGTACGCAAGCTTAGCCAGTGCACCGCCGGAAAATCGTAAAACGCCAGTAACTCTTCGCGGTCCTTCTCCAAACACTCAGTCGCTTTCGGATACTTGTCCTGGTAAGTGTGGGTGAATTGATCAAATGCACGCTGTGCATCGGCTCGAGTCTCGGCCATCCAGATTTCATGCAATGCCTCCTTCGCTTTCGGCTGTGCCGACTTCGGAAGCGCATTCAACACATTCGCTGTCTTGTGCACCCAACAGCGCTGGTGACGGGTGTCTGGATAAATCTCATCCAGAGCCGACCAAAACCCCAGCGCACCGTCGCCAACCGCAAGCTTCGGCACGTTCATCCCACGCGCCTTCAGATCCAGCAACACCTCGCGCCAGCTCTGCGTAGACTCGCGAACCCCGTCTTCGATCGTCAATAACTTCTTCTCGCCTTGATCATTCACGCCGATCACCACCAGCGAACACAACTTGACCTCCTCGCTGCGCAATCCGCTGTATATCCCATCCACCCACAGGTATACCCATCGCTCCTTGCTCAAATCTCGCACCATCCACTGATCACGCTCTTCTTCCCACTCGGCTTTCAGTCGCGATACCACCCCGGTGGAAAATCCTTTGGCTTCCTGACCCAGCAACACGCCAAGCACATTGCCCATCTCACCGCTGCTGATCCCTTTCAGATACAGCCATGGCACAAACGCCTCCAACGTGCGTGTCTTTCGCACATAGGGCGGAATCAGGCAGGAGTGAAACGTCACCGGCTCTCCAGTGGTCGAACGCACCTTGGGAATCTTCACCGTCACCGAACCAATGCCCGTCTGAATCTGGCGTTGCCGATGGTAACCGCTTCGAACGACCGCCCGATGACCGTTTTCGGTATGCTGGCCATCATACTTCGCCATAAGCTCGTCTAATTCAGCCTCAACCCCCAGTGCGATCAACTGACGGGCTCCGGTTCGAATCAAATCTGTGAGTGGGTCTTCAAAAAGTTCTCGATTTTCAAATGAAATTACGTTATCCTTATTCATAGTGGCGTACCTTTCTGGTTTCTTGTAATAAATGTGTTCATTTACATGTTAAACCAGATACGCCACTTTTTTTTCAAACCTCCCACGCACTACTTTCGGGTATAGCTCATTTACCATGGCACTAATTGTCATATTTTTATATTCGTTTTTCTAAATGCCTAAGCACCTACAATGATAATTGGGAGGCCATACTATGAATTTATTACGTGAGCTTGAAATTCTTGGTGTACATGCCGAAGGTGAAATTGGCAGAGTTGTGGTATCCGGAGTCCCTGAAATTCCGGGGGAAACGTTCATTGAAAAGATGAATCACATCAACAACGAAAATGACGAAATTCTCCGGCTAGCGCTTTACGAGCCTCGTGGCGTAGCTCAAATGACGATAAACTTGCTATTTCCTGCAATTTCGGAAAGCGCCGACATGGGTTTCATCCCCGTTCAAGCGGACGGGGCCCATGCGATGTCAGGTTCCAATGCAATGTGTGTCACAACTGCTATTCTTGAAAGCGGTATTTTGACAATGTCGGAGCCTGAAACGATTGTTACTCTCGACACGCCTGCCGGCTTGATACGGACGAAAGCGATTTGTCAAAAAGGAAAGGTTGAATGCGTTGAAGTCGGGATGCCGAACAGTTTTGTCGAGCATCTCGATCATCCGTTGGAAGTGGAAAATGTTGGAACAGTTTCAGCCGATGTTGCTTTTGGAGGGTGTTATTTTGCAATTGTCGATGCCGGGGTTCTGGGGTTCCAGATTGCACCACATGAAGCCCGAGATCTCGTAGACATGGGCAAAAAAATCAGTGATGCGGCAGCGGAACAAATCAAGGTGCAACATCCCGAAGTTCAGAGCTTCAACCGTGTCGAGTACCCCATGTTTGTGACCGGTAGCGGCGATTCGATAACCAACGCAACAATCATTTTTCCCAGGGCGAATTTTTGTTCAGTTCAACTGTATGATATGAAATAAATAGCGTCTGATACTGGACTTTTCTGATTGATTCGTGTATGGTTCAGCCAACTGAAGTTGAACTGAAACGGTGAGAGATGAATTTGTCGGAGTTGGTCATCGTACCGGTCAGACGCGACGAGGAGGAGAAATTCCTTGCGCTGATGCGGCAGCATCACTATCTTGGCGCCCCGCACAAGATCGGTGAGAGCGCGTTTTATGCCGCGGTTTTGCAGGGCCGATGGGTTGCGCTGAGTTCATTTTATGCGGCGGCCCTGAAAAGCCGCGCCCGAGATGAGTGGCTCGGCTGGCACCCAAGAGACCGTGGCGCAAGACTGCACCTGATCACCAACCAGAGCAGATTCCTCATTCTGGAGCCGATTGCGAATCTCGCATCCCGCACTTTATCGTTGCTGGCCAAGCGTGTCGTCAAGGACTGGCCGGTGCGATTCGGACACCCGGTGCTGCTGATGGAGACTTTCGTTGACCCGCAGCGCTTTGCCGGAACCTGTTATCGCGCGGAGAACTGGATACAGATCGGGCAGACGGCCGGCTATCGGCGACAACGCCGCGGCTACCGACAAGGCTCATCACCGAAGCTGATGTTTGTGCGCCCGCTTCGGTCAGATGCGCGCCGGTTGCTCGGTGGCGCACATCTTGATTCCCACTATTTCCCGAAAGGAGTTTGCAGGAAAATGTATACGGACGCGGATTTCAAGTCATTGCTGGATTATTTCTCACACATTGAGGACCCGCGCGGGCGTCGCGGGCGGCGCTATCGCCTCGGGACACTGCTGGCCATTGCGGCGGCAGCCACAGTTTGCGGTGCGCGCGGCTATCAGGAGATGGGCGAATGGGTACAGGCGCAGTCAGAAAAGGTGCTTCGTCATTTCAGGGTTGGATTGCGGCGTGGCAAAGTCCAGCGTCCAAGCGTGTATTGCATCCGCGAGGCGCTGGTCAGAACCGACCCCGGGCAGTTCGATGACGCGCTTCGCAAATGGTGCATATCGATTGACGGCTGCGATGAGGCGATTGCGATCGATGGCAAGACGATGAAAGGAGCGGTTGACGGGAACAATCGCCAGATTCATGTGCTGGGCGCCTGTGGGCATCAAAGTCGCATGCATCTGGCAAAAAAAAAGATGAGGCTTGACTCGGACGGGAGTGAGGAGCAAAAGTACACCAACGAGATCGGCGCGTGCATCCCGTTGCTGAAATCGATTGATGACCTCAATGGCAAAGTGATCACCGCTGATGCGCTGTTGACGCAGCATGCGATTGCGAGCTATATTCTCAGCCGGGGCGGGCACTATATGTTTATTCTCAAGAACAACCAGAAAGATCTCACTGGCGAGGTGAGTATTCATTTTACCGATCTGCTTCGACTCAGACCGGATACTGAAGCTGACTTTGTCACCCGCACCGGTGACGCGACCGATGCAGGGAAAAAGGTGCCCAAGGTCCAGCATGGACGTCATGAGATCCGCGAAATCCGGGTCAGCGACAATGCCGAACTGATGGCGTATCTGAATCGCGAGTCGAAATTTCCGGACATCGCGCAGATATTCCGCATTCGTCGCACGATTGACCACTACCGGCGTGGCGAGGTAACCAAGACGACGCAGGAAACCGTTGTCGGGATCACCTCACTGCAAGCCGCTCAGGCTGATCCGAAGACTTTGCTGGGGCTCAACCGCGGCCATTGGACCATTGAATCGAATCATCGCATTTTGGACGACTCAAACACCTGGCACGAGGATCACCTTCTGATTCGCACCGGGCATGGACCGGAAAACGTCACGGCACTTCGCCGATTTGCGATCTCGGTGATCAGACGGCACGCAGAATCAGTTGCGCCGACGATGCGCAAATTGCGCACCAACGCACGTTTGCTCCTGGATTATCTGGGCCTGGCCGGGAACACGCGACGCAGGGGTCGGCGTTCGCCGATCACCGGGGCCGTATGTCGATGACCCACCGAATTGTGATTGCGAAAAATCGTTGTTCGGCAACAGCCGAAACAGGAAAAATCCGTACTCCCATAGGACAGTTCACTGAAAGAATACTGAAAATCGGTTGCGGCATCACCTGAAGCGGTTCAAATCAGGCACAGTGCATGGTTTCATGCCAGTGGCCTGAACATACTTGTGATCCATAGGCTAAAATCACGAGTCGATGGCGTTCGGTTAGCGTGACAAAAAATTTGCCTTGTCATTTTTCCTGGACGCTTAGACCGCTCCCCTTGCGGAACAGGAACAGCCGCGCGGCTTGCTGTTATGCATGCCAGACGAGAGGTCGGCATCAATCAATCAATTTCCGTCAACTCAATCATCGGTGGAGAATTCAAGGCTCGAATTGTCTCGTTAACCAAGTGCGGTTCTCGGGAAGCAATTAGACCAGTCCTTTCAGGACGAGCGTGGATTTACGGAGAATACAAGTTGGGCGTGCATCCGACAGATCCCTTCCCCTTGGGGTTTACGCTATCGGATACTTGGGGACTAGGCGAACTGCGCTGAATTCCATGCCAAGGCCATTCATTCGATGAATTGCCAGCCCTATCAAAATCATAATTATCTTCCGAAGATTATAAAACCGGCTAGCTGATAAGGACCTGTGTCCTGTCATGGTGACCAGGAATTTAGGTAACAGACCGGTAGTGGCGGAATCTGCATTCAGCCCATTTCACATAACTCCAATTGCATGTTTAATTGCCACTATCCAAAATTGAAGTCTTAACACATAGCAATCCTTAAGCATGACAAATATATTCAATATATTGCTGAATATATTCAATATTGTCGCGTTACACTTACTATTAATGAAAATTCGTCTTCATAACGGATTGAAATTTTTCATAAATTTGGAGGAACTAAACTATGTTAAGCTTCAAGCAATTTGGAGTTGCTTTGGCAATGTCGGTTGTGCTGTTGGGAGCGTCCATCACACCATCCTATGCCGCAACGAAACTGAAACTCGCCGGACAACATCCAATCGACCACCAGGCGACGATCATTCTGAAAGAAACGATCGAAATAATCGAAAACGCCGGTGTTGATATTGAGATCAAGCTATTTCCTGCGGGCCAACTCGGCCTTGGTGAAGTGGTCTTTGGCGATGTCGCACTAGGGGTCATCGACATTGGACATACATTCATTTACAGCCACAATGACCCGCTACTGGAAATTAGCCAATTACCTTATCTTGTTGGCACGTACGAAGAAATGCAGAAAGTGTATTCGCCGGGTTCCAATTTCTACCGAATCTACGAAGAACGATTGGCAAATCAAGGGCTGAAGCTTCTCGGTATCTTTGCCGAAGGGTTTATCGGAGTCGGCACGACGAGAGAACCCGACAACGCAACAACTACTGGTGATAAAGACCTACAGATTCGTGTTTTTGCTATGGAGGTCGCTCGACTAACTGCCTTGGAAATGGGCTTCAATCCCGTGACAATGAACTGGGGAGATGTTCCAACCTCCATCCAGCAGGGCGTGATCAACGGCGTGATTGGCGGGACTGCTGAATCTAACTATACGGTCTTTGGTGACGTAGTGAAATACTTCATTCCGTACAAAGCTTTCGTCGAAAATACGGCTTTCTACATTAGTCAGCGCACTTGGGATTCCTTGTCCGCTGACCAGCAGAAGGTTCTTGCTGACGCGTTCAGCGCGGCTTCCGAGTCTTCATTTGAATACAGTGAACGCATTGATGCGGAATACCTGAAGCGCCTGCCAGAGGAAAAAGGTATCCAAATCATCCATATTTCCGACGAAGAGCTAGCTGCTATCGCAGCGCATGTCAAAGCCACGGTTTGGCCGGCGATGGAAGAAAAATTCAGCAAGGAGATACTTGATCAGCTGAAAGCCGACGTTCAATGACAGTCCTGCCTACGGAGATGCCCTTGAGACTATCAGGGGCATTTCCGTACATGCCACAGCACTAACCACAGCGATCAAATACGTTCATGCTTGAATTGAAAGGAAACGCCATGAAGACAGCCTTAAAATGGATCGTGCAGACAGAGCGCGCGATCATTGTTATTTGTAGCTTGATCATTTCGTTCACTTTCTGCTTTGTGGTCCTGCTCCGGTACGGCTTTGAGTCTGATCTGTTCGCGTTTGAAGAATGGGTATTGACCATCGCTTTCCTTCTATATTTCATTGGAGGAGCAGCGGCCACCTCGGACAACGTTCATATCAAAGCAGATATTGTATTGGAATTGCTGAAGTCCGAGAAAACAAAGGCTGGATTTCAGAGTTTTGTGATGGTCCTTGAAACCCTTATCGGTGTGATGCTCACATACTACGCGGTTCTCATGGTGATGAACGAGTTCGTTCGTTGGCCTAATATTCCGACCACTACGGTTCACAAGATTCCCTTGGCCGTGCCGCGTATTTTTATTTTAGCCGGATTTGCACTGATGACATTCCACGCAGCACTGCACGCGTTCCGTTTCTTTACGCTTTATCGCAACCCCGACACGGTTACACAACCGAGTCTGCAGGAAGACTGAAGGCTAATCAAGATGGTACTGTTAATTGTATTCGTAATTCTTTGTATCGGTTTGGTTATCGGCTTACCCGTGCCTTTCGCCTTTGGCGCCGCATTGATTTACTTGGGATATTTTGCCGATACTGAGGTTTCAACTTTTCTCACCAGTGGTCATTGGAGGATGAATGCCATCGTCCTTCTTGCTATTCCTATGTTTATTCTAGCCGGCGGCATCATGAACAGAGGGCGTATTGCCGAACCACTCGTTGAACTCGTTTCACTGACGCTTGGACGAATAAGAGGCGGCTTATCGGCCTCCGCCATATTTGCCTGTGCCGTCTTCGGCTCCATATCGGGCAGTGCAGCAGCAACTCTAACCTGTATCGGCGGCGTCATATTACCGCGCTTGGAAAAGTCCAATTATCCAAAGGGGTTCAGCGCAGCTTTGATTGCCAATTGCGCGCCGCTTGGCTTGCTGATACCACCAAGTTCAATTCAAATTATTTATGCGTGGATAACTCGACAATCTGTCTTGAAATGCTTCCTAGCTACAGTTATACCCGGGCTAATCCTCATATCCCTTCTCCTTGTCGTCAATTTCGTAATGATGCGGTCGCAAAAGAATTTGATAGTCGAGGAGGCCCCCGAGTCTTTCGTTCGCGAAGCCACGAAGCGCACCTCATACGCCATTCCAGCACTTCTGATGCCGGTCATCATTATTGGTGGAATATACGGAGGAATCATGACTCCCACCGAAGCCGCCGGGATTGCCGTTCTGTATGCTCTGCCTATCGGGTTCTTGTTCTACAAGGGACTCACGTGGACAACGTTCAAAGAAGCTGTAATTGAGTCGTCAACTACGACCGGCGCCGTAATGGTTATGTTCTTTATGGTGATGATTGTCAGTCGTTTGCTTGTATTCGAGGACATTCCAGCGCTCGCTCAGCAATTCGTTTACTCCATTTCCGCCAATCCCATCGTCATTCTGCTAATGATCAATTTGCTATTGGTTGGGATAGGCATGTTAATGGATGATGTGTCCGGTGTGCTGCTTGCGTCGCCGCTGCTGTTGCCGATGATTACAGACCTCGGTATCGACCCTATCCAGTTCGCGGCCATCATAGGTGTAAATTTGGGAATGGGAAATATCACCCCACCGACTGCCCCACTGCTTTATCTGGGTGCGAGGATTGGGAATACATCCGTTAATTCAATGTTGAAACCGACGATTATTATGATTATTTTCGCATGGATCCCGACGCTGATTCTAACCACATTCGTCCCATGGCTGTCCCTCGGACTCCCAGAACTCATTTTCGGTCGATGACTGAACCGCAACGCAGATGACAACCCAATTTCTCTATGATTTGGACTGCCGCATCGCGAACCTGAGAACGGAAGGCTTGTACAAAGAGGAGCGAATTATTGTGTCTCCGCAGCAAGGAGCCATCACCCTTTCAGCGGGTGTAAAAGTGATGAATTTATGCTCCAACAATTATCTCGGGCTGGCATCGCATCCGGGCCTTATTGAAACGGCGCAAAATGCCCTGAGCCAGTATGGTTATGGCATGTCGTCCGTCCGTTTCATCTGCGGCACTCAAGAAGTGCACAAACTGCTGGAGGCACGAATCAGTGAGTTCCTAGGCATGGAGGATACAATCCTCTATTCCAGTTGTTTCGATGCAAACACCGGGCTATTCGAAACCCTGCTCGACGCCGAGGATGCCATCATATCGGACAGCCTGAACCATGCTTCAATTATCGATGGTGTTCGACTATGCAAAGCCCAACGCTTTCGCTATGCCAACAATGACATGAGTGATCTGGAAGAGAAACTCAGAGCTGCAAAAAGCGCCCGGTATCGGTTGATTGCAACAGATGGCGTGTTCTCCATGGATGGATATATTGCAAACCTCAAGGATATATGCGATTTGGCCGACAGATACGATGCCATGGTCATGGTCGATGACAGTCATGCAGTCGGTTTTATGGGACCAAATGGAAGAGGGACCCACGAACATTGTGATGTTATGAATCGGGTCGATATTATCACAGGTACACTCGGCAAAGCACTCGGCGGCGCTTCGGGAGGGTACGTATCGGCTAAAAATGGAATTGTTGAATGGCTCCGCCAGCGTTCGCGGCCTTACTTATTCTCAAATACACTGGCACCGGTAATCGCGCAGACCACGCTCAAAGTGCTCGATATACTGAAAAAATCGTCGGACCTTCGTGATCGGCTTTGGCGCAATACGGCTTATTTCCGTATGAAGATGTTGGAGTTAGGGTTCGAAGTTCTGTCCGGAGTTCACCCCATTGCTCCCGTGATGCTCAATGATCCGAAACTGGCTCAAACCTTTGCAACGAAACTGCTCGAACGTAATGTCTACGTAATTGCTTTCTCCTACCCAGTCGTTCCAACTGGGCGAGACCGCATCCGAACGCAGATGTCGGCTGCGCATACAATCGAAGAACTCGACACCGCAATAAGCGCATTCGCAAATGTCGGCAAGGACCTCGGTGTAATTTCATAATGAACACGCAATTGTTTTCCCTGTCAGGACACACGGCCATCGTTACCGGCGGCGCGAGTGGGATCGGTTTGGCGACCGTGAACATCCTCGCAGCGTGTGGTGCCAACATTGTTATCGCCGACCTCGACGAAAGCAGTGGCATCGATAAAGTAGAAAAGCTTCAAGCACTTGGTACTGATGCGCTGTTTGTTAGAACCGATGTTTCCAACACGAACGACGTGGCTGAGTTGATAACCAAAACCACTGACAGATTCGCCAACTTGGAAATTCTAATGCAATTTGCTGGCATTGGCTTGGAAAAGTTCGCTCTAGAAACTGGTTTGGACGAGTGGAACAAGATTATCACTGTCAATTTGACCGGCACATTTTTAGTTATGCAAGCCGCAGCACGCGTAATGATGACGAACAAGTACGGACGCATTGTGTCCATGGCATCCATTGCGGGAATTCGCGGCGGGACAGGGCGCGCAGCCTATGGTGCCTCTAAAGGCGGCGTCATTGCGCTGACACAGGTAATGGCTCTTGAATTGGCAACGACCGGAATTACAGTCAATACCCTTGCTCCAGGAGCCATCGAAACTGAACTCGTGCGCAAAATGCATGATACTGAAACCAGACGAGCCTACCTTCAAGGCATCCCGATGGACCGGTATGGAACACCGGAGGAGGTTGCAGCTGCGGCTGTATATCTAGCGCTACCGGAATCGCGGTATATCACTGGCGTCACTTTTCCAATTGATGGAGGCTTCGCCTCCAGTGGCGTTATAAAAAATGACTTCAATAAAAGCTAATTCGTCGCCTCTGTCGCTGCATCCTTGGCGATGCGGGCTTACTTGCAACTACCGTTGTGATGTCTTGTCTGCGCGTTGTTTTCGGCACTACTCCGCCGACATGGACATACGCGCAGGCATTGCCAGCATTGCCAATAGTGACAGGGGCGAACGAATTAAATTAGGCGTTATCTGAGGGCGATTGGGCGCTTGGAGGTGTTGGACATAGAAGGTGAGGGGTGCGACGACGTTGTGCCGAGGTCGGAGTGTTGATTCACTACAATATTCGAGACAGCGCAAGGTGGCAAGCGAGCGCGTAAAGCATCCATCATGAATGGACCTCTACAACGACGACCCTTGCTCAATTGACTGGACCTCGCTGAGACTAAATCCTGGAGTTTCTCCAGAATGACTATCAACGAATTTTGATGCTTAACACTACAAGCTGTTAGAGACTGCCATACCACTGTATCGCAAGTCGCGTGATACGCCTAACTCAGGTGAGTCAGGTTTTTTATGGAACTTGCCGTCCTTCATGATCATCACCAACCGCTTGTGGTCCTGAAGCACACGCACGTTTGACACCGGGTCACCGTCGACTAGCAACAGGTCGGCTAAATAACCTTCCCGGATCATCCCCAGTTCGTGCCCCATCCCCATGATTTCGCCACCATAGCGTGTAGCGGCTTGAATTGCCTCCATCGGAGACATTCCCACCATATCCACAAAATACTCAATATCCTTCGCATTGGTGCCATGGGGTGTCCATGCGAATCCGTAGTCACCACCGATGAGGACTCGAATTCCGCGACGGTGCATTTTTTGCATGCTTTCTACCGCCGCCTCCAGTTCGCGTTCATAGGCTTCCGTTATCGGCGTTCCCGGCTTGATTCCGTATTCAGCGGCATTACGCGCAGTATTGATCAGCCATGCAAGACCAGGTGCTACGAAATGTTTATCCTTTGCCGCTTCAAGCTTATCGAGCACCTCATCGTCGGTGTAAGACGCGTGGAAGATAAAGTCAATACCGTATTCCACGCATTTCATAACGGATTCCTTTGAACGGGCATGCGCTGCCAACTTCTTGCCGCGTCGTTTGGCTTCGTTTACCGCCATGGCAATCTCATCGTTCGAAAACTGATTGGCTTTCGCTGGCATGCTGGTAATCTCTTCTCCCGACAGATTAATCTTGATTGTATCTACACCCCATTTGATCAACTCACGCACGGTGCGACGCATCTCCTCCGGTCCGGATACTACGATGCCGAGATTAAGACCTTCATGAGGGATATGCGGCAGGCTCGTGTCACCAAGCCCTCCCACCGAGGTTATCTCCGGTCCCGCCGCGGTATAACGCGGACCGGGACACTTTCCTGCGTTAATCGCATCACGAATCACCACGTCCAACCTCATCTTGGCGGCCGCTGCACCACAACCAGCAGTGAATCCGGCGTCGATCAATATTTTCGCCATTTCGATACAATTGATAACGTGCTCCTCGACCGGCATCATCTGGATCGGATCAATGCCCGGGGCATTGTTCCAGGACAGATGCAGGTGCGCGTCAATTAGCCCCGGCATCAACGTCATACCGCGACCGTCAATGCGAAGACCGTTGCCACTACCCCATGAGTAGCCATTCGACTCGGTTCGGGTAACGGACTTTATACGATTGCCTGACACCGTAACTTCACCACTGTATGGTAATTCACCGCTGGCATCCAGGATTCGAACGTTACTGAACACAATATCCTGCTGGTTTAGAGCGTTATTGCCACCGCTCCAGTTGAAATTATTGTCTGCCATTTTTTAAACTCCTTCAATTCGAATTGTTTTAAGCCGCCAGTTCGTTAAGGTGATTACGCATAAGTTCGGTGGAGCGCTCGGCGGCTTCCACCATCATCCAATGCCCGACACCCGCGATAATCTCCAGCCGGGCGTTGCGAATATATCCTGCGAGGTCTTGGTTCATCGCGACCGGTGCAATATTATCGTGCTCTCCTGCAATCAGCATTGTCGAACATCCTATCTTGGCGTGAGACGCCGCGGTGGCTTCGCTTAATGCTTCACAATGCGTAGCGTAACCCATCGGGTCCTGCCGCATTAGACTTTCGCGAACGAATGCTTTGACTACTGGATTGCGGCGCATCGATGTTTCGGCTACGCTACTGGTCGAAACTGCCTCTGCAATCCCCGTCATGCCATGCTCACGTGCAGTGGCTGCTCGTTCCCTAAGCCCGTGACGCGCCGCCGGTGTGGGTTCAACGATGGCACCAAATAAAGTCAGACTTGCAACCAGCCCCGGTGACTCGACAGCAAGATATTGACAAATCAAGGTGCCCATCGAATGCCCGACGAAGTGCGCACGTTCGATATCCGCGGCATGCATCGCGTTTTTGACCGACGCGACCAGTCCCGCCATGCCTGGCGCACCTGGCCGGTAGTCCGACCTCCCTGCACCGGGTAAATCCGGGCGCAGAACGCGATAACCGCCGAGGGATGGCATTAACGTTTGGAAGCTGTTCGAGGTTCCACCGAGACCATGAACCATGACAACCGCAGGACCATTGCCTTGGTCATCGATGACCATACTGCCGAAACGAAGGTCGACCATCACTGGCTGTCCACTGGATTCTCGAGTACCCCAATTCCATCGATTTCCAACCGAACGATGTCGCCTGGAACGGGGTATTTCGGCGACAACAACTTAATGTCGGTCAAAGCAATTTTTTCGACCACGTCCGGCAATTCTGATCCGATCAGCGCAACGACCCCTTCGCTCTCATGAGAGTGATCCCGGATGTCCAAGCGTTTCATCACGCCGTTAAAATCGTAGACAAGCCCCCAATAATGGTTGCTATTCCGACTAAATACGGCAAGTTTCATACGATGATCTCGGTTGAATGTTCGGGTAACAGTACAATGGAACCTGTGGTTCGACGCTCCTGCAGTGCACGGTGAGCCTCCGCCACTTGTTGGAGATCGTGCCTGTGATGAACATTCACCCGCACAATGCCTCGTTCAATTGCGTCGAACAGACGGTGCGTGATTGAAGTGACTTTTTCACGGGAATCGGTGTAATGAGCGTAATTCGGTCGTGATACTGTTGCCGACTTCAAAGCAAGCGATCCGATGTCCCAGTTGCCGATATCTCCTGACGCTTGGCCATAACTTATCAGGTGTCCGCAATCGGCGAGAGCAGCGACCGAATGCGCAAAGCTGTCATGGCCGACCGCGTCATAGATAACGTCTGCGCCCCGACCGCCTGTCAGTTCTCTAACCTGTTCCACCAGGCTGGATTCACTTGGTGTGATTACATGGTGGGCGCCTGCGGCGAGTGCCGGTTGGACCTTTTCCGGACTAGAGGTTGCCCCGATTACAATTGCTCCAAGATGACTGGCCCACTGGCACAAAAGACTTCCCACACCACCTGCAGGGGCATAAACCAGAACCGTCTCACCGGCACTGACTGGATGAACCCGATGCAAAAGGAACTCCGCCGTCATACCCTTCAGTAAGCCCCCGGCAGCGGTTACATCGTCTATCGTGTCAGGCAGCGGGACCACCAGTCCAGAATCCATGGTGCGCACGGTTGTGTATGCTCCAATCGGGAGACATGCGTACCCGACACGCTGTCCCGGCGACAGGTGAGTTACCCCTTCACCTACATCAATCACTTCCCCGGCAGCTTCCAAGCCAAGAACACCGGGAGGATCCAAGAGTCGGAAATAGCCGGTGCGGCAATACACATCAATGTAGTTGACTCCAATCGCTTGCTGGCGGATCCGTACCTGGCCAGCGCCTGGAGGTGGCGCGGATATTGATTCCATTCGGAACACTTCCGGTCCACCGTATCTCCCGACGACCATCGCAGAACCGCTCACCGTCACCGAGGCTGGCGCCTGCGTGGACACGGATTCCATCATAGGATCAGGCGATTCAACCAGTGATCGAACCGCTTCGAATCCAGCCTCATACACACCTTCTGCTACCAATTGTGTCATATCCTGCTCAAGACCCGCTGGTGTTTCGAAACGCGAACTCCACGACCAGAACGTACGATTCCGATCCGTTACTGAGCGAAGCGAAACCTCAGCTGTGTAGTTCTGAAGGGGAACGTCGCTTTCAATTATCCTGTAGCGAAAGCTATGTTTTTGGTCAGACAGCGTCAACAACTGTTCCCGTACTCGTTCTCCGCCCGTGAGTTGAAAATTACGTATGGCACCCACCTGATCGGCGTAAAGGGAATTTTCAATGTGACTGTGACGTACCGCCGGATGCCAGCGGTCGTGATCGTTGAAGTTACGCAGTACATTCCAAACCGCTGATATCGGTGCATTGATGACTGTGCTGCGAGTCACCTTGACCATGTCAGATTCTAAAACGCTGCTTTAGTGCGTCAAACCCTGCTTGGAACACTACTTGCTCGATTTGCTCGATCAGTGACGATTCGAGTGCCGCATCACATTCAAACTCGGCGGACCACTCGGCAAAGGTTCGGTCACCGTCGGTGATGGGCGTCAGCTTGAACGTAGCGACATAATCCTTAACACCCATCGGGCTTTCGAGAATGGAGTAGACACAGCAGAAGTCATAATCAGATAGCGCCAGTAACCGTTCACGGATGAAGCCCCCATCTTTCAGACTGAAAGCGCGCACACACCCCACCTGATCCGATGCAGATCCGCCTTCGATGCGACTGTCAGCGATCAATGGATGCCATGCTGGCAGCGCATTAAAATCTCGTACCGTGTCCCACACGCGGGCTGCGGGCGCATCGATAATGGTAGAGGTGTAAGCCGTCGACATGGTGTCAACCGTCCGATTCCTGATCATCTTTCGCGCTCTCCTTGTGACTCTTCTGCAGGGTCTGCGCATCTCTGGCGGTTCGGAAAATATCTCCCATGCCGGCAATATTAGAACCTGTTACTCCGATATCTTTCATCATCTCGTCGATTAAAGGTGCCTGCGCACGATAACGCAGTGCACTTTCGATAACTTCGTCGGTTGGCGATCGATGATGGCCATCTCCGCCGCTGCCAAGTCCCTCCACATGCAGAATTTTGATTCCATCGATTTTCTCCATCGGCTTCACACTCTCACGTACAATGCCTTCCAGACGTTCGATCAACTTCGCCCGCAACAGCCCGTTGCGTGCGTCCTCAGACAGAATGTTCTCCGCCTCGTTTCGCAGTCTCTGAGCTTCGGCAGCAACAGCCGCTGCAATTTTCTCCGCTTCGGCAGCGATTTTCATGGTATCCGCATCCTTTTGTGCCAGCAAGCGGTCCACGGTTGCAACGCGTTCAGCAATTTCCTTTTCTCGGACCGACTTGACGTGTTCCTCCGCTTCCACTGCTCGGGCTCGCGAAGTCTCAGTTTCAGCGCGCGCTGACGCCTCCTCTGACTGCTTGCTCAAAACGTTGATCTGCCGCTCGATATTCGCTAGCTCAAGCGCCATTTCCCGCTCAACTTCCAATCGTTTGAGATCGCGATCCTTGAGGATGCGCACTTCGTCCAACCCGCGATCAGAAGCAATACGTGCACGCTCCACCTCTTCTCTCGCGTTAATCTCTGCTTCCTCTACCGTCTGACGCTGTGCAATCTGCTCAGCTCGCACTAAACGGTCGCGTTCAATCCGCGACGTGTTCAGGGTCTTGTCCTGTTCGATGCGAGCCTGTTCCACCAATTGGCCTGCCGCCAGTTTTGCTATTTCAATCTCTTGATCACGGGCAATGTCGCGCGATTCCACCTCCTGTTCCGCAATCATCCGCGCCTCTCGCAACTGTCGCTCGGAAACGATCTTCGAACGCTCGAGGTCTTCTTTTGCCAAGATATCCGCATGCTCAATATCATGGTGCTGCTTGATTTCATGGATGCGTACCTTGTGTTCGCGGTCAATCCGTGCCTGTTCCAGTGCCTGCTCATGCGCAATGCGAACCTTTTCCACCTCTTCTCTCGCCTCAATTTCCGCCGACTCCAACACCTGCTGACGGATAATCTCCCTCTCTCGCGTGCTTTGCTCGTTTTCAATTCGCGATTGCTCGGCTTCCGCTTCCTTGATTGCCCGTGTGCGTTGGATTGCCGCATGCTGCTTCGCACGCATTGATTCCAACGCCAGTGCTTGGTCTATACGGGAGTTCTCACTTTCCTGTTCCAATTTTAAAGTTTCCTTCTCCGCCTCCAGATTACGACTGCGGATCGCCACCATCGAAGACTGCTCAACATCGTTGCGTAGCTTGCGACGCGTCTCGATGACCTCGATCAGCTGCGTCATGCCCTCCGCGTCGAACCGGTTCGCTGGATCGAAATACTCCAGACTGGTTTGATCCAGATCCGTGACTGCGACCGATTCCAACTCAAGTCCGTTTTGCGCAAGTGCTACTTTCGCTCGCTCCTCCACCTTCACCACCATGTCGCTTCGCTTCTCATGCATCGCATCCAGAGTCATCTCAGCGGCTACTGAACGCAACGCACTGACAAATTTCCCTGACAACAGTTCCGCCAACCTTCCGGCTTCCAGCGTTCTTCGTCCCAGCGTGGATGCCGCAGCCGATACTGCTTGTTGTTCCTGTATAACGCGAACAAAAAACTCGGCTTCCACATCCACTCGCATGCGATCCCGAGTAATGACCGCTTCCTCCTTAGTCCGAGACACTGGAATCCGGACCACGTTTAGATTCACTGGTGTTACTTCGTGGACAATCGGTAAAACCAGCGCTCCGCCGTTGATCACTACCTTCTCCCCTCCAAGACCAGTACGCACAAAGGCTAATTCCTTGGTTGAACGATGGTACAGCCAGTGCAACAAATACACTGCCACCGCGATGACAACGATTGCGACTATAAGCCACAAAATTAAAGAACCAATAAGTCCAGCAGTCATGGTGTGATTCCTCTTAGTCAGTTTTTATCGCTTTAAAGGCTTTGGTTTGCTCCGTGAGAGCGAATTCGGTCGGCAGCCTCTCCATTGAAGAGGCGCCGTAAAAGCCGTGACAATTTTCGGTATGCTGCAACACGTATTCAGCATCCTCCGGCATGGATACTGGACCGCCGTGGACCAGCACTAGCACCTCGGGGTTCACCTTCATCGCCGCTTCAGCCCAGTCGTTAACAAGAGCAGGACAATCTTCGAGCTTTAGGGCAGCGGCAGCCCCGATGGAACCGCCTGTGGTTAGGCCCATATGGCAAACGATGATATCGGCCCCAGCCTCAGCCATGGCCTGTGCTTCTGCTTCGTTAAACACATATGGCGTGGTGAAATGATCTTTACTATGCGCCAACCGAATCATGTCAACTTCTTGGCCATACGACATCCCGGTCGCCTCCAAGTTAGTACGGAACGTGCCGTCGATGAGTCCGACCGTCGGAAAATTCTGAACCCCTGAGAAGCCGATAGCCTTGATCCGATCGAGATAATGGTCAAAGACGCAAAATGGATCCGTACCATTAACCCCGGCCAGCACCGGCGTATCTTTTACCACCGGCAGAACCTCGTAGGCCATCTCCATCACAACGTCATTCGCATTGCCATAGGCCATTAGACCTGACAGGGAGCCACGACCAGCCATGCGGTAGCGGCCCGAGTTATAGATAACGATGAGGTCAATGCCGCCGGCTTCCTCGCATTTTGCTGACAGACCGGTACCTGCTCCGCCACCGATAATCGGCTCGCCACGGTGTTTCATGCCATGAAATTTCTCAAGCAGTTCATGTCGTTCAAATCGTGCCATAGTTTAGTGCTCGCTCGGTAAGGGTAGGGTTGATTTGTTCCAGTGCGTTGACCACGACCTCGGCGAAGGCCGGGTCATTGATGTGTTGAGGGGTACGGATCAAACGCCGCTTCCCTGTTTCGCGAATCCGTTCGGTGATGGCGTCGAACAGCGCCCGGTCTGCCTCTGGGTCGTGAAATGGCTGGCCGGGCGCATCCAGTGCCGAAACGCCGCCTTCCGGAATCAGGAAACGGACCGGACCCTGCATAAGATTGATGCGATCCGCAATCCATTCCCCCATACGACGGTTTTCCGAAGCGGTAGTTCGCATCAGAGTGACTTGAGGGTTGTGTTCGACAAATGTTCGGTTCTTGTAATGATCCGGCACCGTGTCAGGTGGACCGAAATTGACCATATCCAATGCGCCTACAGATCCGACCCAGGGAATTTCGGTTCGGATAAAAGCGCCGAAACGGTCCTCGTCTGCAGCGAAAACCCCGCCCATCATCATGTCGCAGATCTCCGTGGTAGTAAGATCCAAGGCTGCGACGAGCATTCCGCTGTCAGCAAGCTTCTCCATTGACCGCCCGCCTGTCCCCGTGGCATGCATTACAAGGCAGTCATACTGATTCTGGATCAGTTTGATAACCTGTTGTACAGCAGTAGTGGTCACGCCAAACATGGTCAAGGCAATCCCTGGTTTGTCTGGTTCGGCGCTGCGCCTTAAGCTCTTGAGCCGCTTATCCGCTACCATTCCGGCTATGGCATTGGCCCCGTTGGCCAGCACTTGTTTTGAGATACGGTTAAGTCCTTGAATATCCGCGACCGAGTACATCATCATGATGTCCGATGCGCCCACATAAGCAGACACGTCGCCAGAGGCGACGGTTGAAATCATCACTTTCGGAACGCCAATTGGCAGTGCTCGCATTGCGGGCGTAGCAAGAGCGGTGCCTCCAGAACCGGCCGCTGAGATTATCCCGGCGACATCCTGACGTTGCTGGATGTAACGTTCGAACGCCAACGCCATCGCACGCACTGAGGCGCCTCGGTCCGCGCGGACAACCGAACCTGAACCGCTTGGGTGATGGGCGGCGATAACGTGCGGCGGTATGTCAGCGGATGAGGGCTTGCCTGAGGTTGAAAGGTCGATCGATTTTACGGACAGGCCATGATCGACGATACATTTACGTATGAAGTTGAGTTCTTCACCTTTGGTATCGAATGTGCCTGCGACATAAATGGATGTTTGCGCCGCACCTGCCGAAATGTGCGGAGATTCCTTATATAGAGGCTTAGGCCTGATGTCGAAAGGGCGCGACGGTGTTTGTTGGACCGTCGAAACGGCAGGCGAAATTTGTCTGTCTGGGCGTTTGTGCCAGGCGGCATCCGACCAACGCGTTGGCGGAACATACACCAGATTGGTCGAGTCTTCCTTATCCGCCAAGTTTTGCACTTGTTCTGCGGGTGGAGAATCGATCGGTAATATTTCAGACTGCGTGTCCATAAATTCCTGTTCTGAATTTGGCGATGCTGGGACGGCAACGTCTTCGTGGGAGTGGCGACCCACTCCGAGCAAACTCTCCTGCAACATTCGATCACCCGCAAGCTCAGCCGCGGGAATGATCCGACCGATGCGTCCGTTTGCCATGATGGCCACGTCTTGTGCCACCGCAGTCGCTACAGAAATGTTCTGCTCAATCAGAAGGATCGACACATCCTGCTCTGACGCAAGCTCGGTGAACAGTTGTACAACCTGCTCAACGACAACCGGGGCAAGGCCTTCCGTAGGTTCATCGAGAATCAGCAATTCCGGGTCTTGGAGCAGGGCGCGTGATATCGCCAGCATCTGCTGCTCACCTCCGGAAAGTTGACCAGCACCACTTTGCCGGCGTTCCGCCAGCCGGGGGAAGGTTTCGTAAATTCGCTGAACTGACCAAGAACCACCGGACTCTACGAGTCGAAGATGCTCGTCTACGGAAAGTGACGGCCACAGGCGTCTGCCCTGGGGTGTATAGCCGATTCCGAGAGATGCAATCCGGTAAGGTGGCATGCGGACAATTTCTTGTCCGTTAAACTTAATTGATCCGCGCTGTGCGGAAATCAAGCCCATAATCGTATTGCACAGCGTAGTTTTACCCATGCCGTTGCGACCAACCACCGCATGGACTCCCTTGTGCAGCGTGAGATCAACGCCCTGCAATGCATGCGACCGACCATAGTACACATGCAAATTTCGAACCTGTAGCACGTTATTTGCAGCGGGTCTTCGACGATCGCGAGAAAATTTAGGCATTCGCATTTCCCAGATAGAGTTCCTGCACTTGCGGGTCGTTTTCGATCTCGGTCGGTGTTCCTTCTTTAAAAATACGTCCGTTATGCATCATAGTCACGGTCTGAGCAACCCGCAGTGCAACATCCATATCATGCTCGATGATGATGTAACTGATGTGATCCGGCAGCGACTGCAGGATTTCGACAAGCTCGGAACGTTCGGTTGGAGAAAGTCCTGCGGCCGGTTCGTCGAAAAGAATCAGCCGCGGCGCACCGGCCAACGCCAAGGCGATTTCCAATTGCCGCTGCTGTCCGTGGCTGAGTGTTGCGACCGGTGTATCTCGTTCGGCATCGAGGTGGACTGCGCGTATCAAGTTCTCGGCCGACTCCATGGTGTGGTCTTCTCGTCGTGGTCTTATCAGCGAGTAGCGGCCGCGTTTTACGCCGCTACAGGCCAAAAAAACGTTATCGATAACAGTAAGACCGCCGAACAACAGCGAAATCTGGTATGTCCTTCTGAGTCCGCGGCGGGCACGCTCGTAACTCGGCATGTCCGCCACGTCTTCGCCGAATAGTCGCACGCGGCCGGTTGTCGGGGGAATGTCCCCAGTAACGGTGTTGAACAGCGTTGTCTTGCCTGCACCATTGGATCCCAGGACCGCGCGTCGTTCGCCTGCCTTAACGGTCATGTTAATATCCGCCAGAGCCACCAGCGCACCAAAATGGCGGCTGATGGCTTCAAGCTCCAAGGCATTGCGCCCGGAACTTTGCAGATGCTCTAAGGCAGTTGAACGGGTTTGCGTCACAGAATACCTATTCGCAACTGGGATTTTCCCGACCGACTGCTCCGTATTCAAGGAATTGATCATACGGCAATCCGGAGGTCTGGCTTACCTGTTGAGTGACACTGATGGTTTTGTTCAGCAAATTCCCCTCAGGACCTTCGATAACTTCGGTTAGAAACATGTCCGCGATCGCATTGCGTCGCTCATCAAGTTTGACCATTCCGGTCGGTGTTTCAAACTCCAGTGACGATAGTGCTGCACGATAGTTCGCACCGCCGTCGGATAAGTCGCCCCCAACCTGGTCAAGTGCCAGCAAAGCTGCCTTCGTATTAATGTAGTAGGCGTGAGCGAACAGAGACGGTGACGGAAAACCATCAGGAAACTGCTGCTGGTATGCAGCAACAAACGCATTCCAGCGTGGGTCGTCCCAGGTATCGGAAACCGGACCTGCAGAAGGTGTTCCGATCACGAAACTACGTGTGCGACCCTTGGAACCAAGTACTGTTTGATCCACCGTGATCGAACCGCCGATTAGAGGCAATTCTCCGCCGACTTGCTCATACTGGGTCAGAAAATTAACCGCGTCAGCACCACCGAGAGCAACATAGATTGCATCGACATCATCGGGCAGTGCGGCGATCACCGATGAATAGTCCTTGTTTCCGATCGGCACCCAGAAACGGGATTCGATTGGCGATTTGCCACCGAGGCGGCAAAATGGTTCAAGGAAACCAAAAACCTGGGTGTACGGAAAAGAGTAGTCCTCGGCTAGAACCGCCACCTTACGGTAGCCTTTTTCGTTGTAGGCGTATTCGCCAAGTCCAGCCATCCACTGGGCACCGTCGGTGCTAAAGCGAAAGAAGTTTTCGGCGGGGTCACGCAGTGTTGTGTCTTGTGCCGCGGATGAACCATTCAAAAACGTCACTTCAGGTTGCGTTTTGGCATAGTCTTTAATTGCAAGTCCCTCGGAACCGGATAATGGTCCCACCAGAACTTGAACTCCGTCCTGTTCGACGAGTTTTCGTGCTGCACGTATAGCGCTATCCGGTGAAGCGTCCGACGACCCTGTAACGAGGTCTATCTTTTTGCCTCCTGCCATGTTTTCAAACTCTGCAAGAGCCATTTGGACACCGCGCATACTGTCTTCACCAAGCACAGTGAACGCACCTTCCAGGGTGGCTAGAGCTCCCATTTTGATCGTGTCCTGTGCCATTGCACCGAAGGAAAGCGAAGTCAACGCAATTGCTACTAACGCTTTGTTAAAAAAGTTCAACATAATATTCTCCTGATAGAAGTGTTAAGGGTGATTAAAAGATTTATATGAATGTTAATCGATTTGCTCAACGCTACTGACTGCGAGACGCGCCTGTCTTGCCGTTGTGAGCTTCTCACGCAGTCGGTTCCATACACCGAGCAGTCCATCCGGCGAAAACAGAACCACCAGTAAAAAGGCTAGTCCAATCACCGTGTTAAAACGTTCGCGGTCAATCAGATCAATCGCAAAGTTATCCAGTAAGACAAATACTATGGCACCAAGAAACGGTCCTATCGGGTGACGAAGACCACCCACGACAGCAATCACCAAAATATCGATAACAACACCAACTCCTACGGAACCGGGGGAGATGCGTCCGTTAAACCAGGCCAGCAATACCCCGGCCGTAGCTGCGATGATTCCGGATAAAAAATAGGCAAAGATTCGATGGAAGGTGACGTTGAAACCGAGTGAGCGCATCCTGCGAGGATTGTCTCGAATCGCCTGCAAACTCAAGCCAAAGGTGGAGCGTGAAATATAGAATGTAGCCCATAGCGAAAGTGCCGCGATGGTCAGGCAAAGATAATAAAAGGGTGCAGGATTGCGCCAGTAAATGCCGAATATGGTTGGTGGCTCAACCCCGGCAAAACCGGTGAAGCCATTGAAGATCGTATAGTTCTGGCGTACGAAGTAAAAAAAAGACACTGCAATCGCTAGCGTGATCATGATGGTATAAATGCCTTCGGTGCGAACCGAGATTGCACCGATAAAAGCACTGAACAGCGCTGCTAAACCTATTGCGATTGAAACTGTTAGCCACCAGGGCCAGCCCAGCCCCATAACGCCAACGCTGTTGTCACCAAAGATTGCTATGAGGTAACCCGCCAGTCCCGCCACTGTCATTTGCGCAAGGCTGATCATGCCGCCATATCCGGCAAGTATCATCAAAGAAAGCGCAATCATACCAAGAATTAACGAATAGGCTCCGATTTGGAACGTGAAAAAGTTGCTGGTGAACCAAGGATAGGCAATTAGAAACACGGCGACAACGAGCAATGCCGGATGTAAGCCAACATCGGACATAGTGCCAAAAAACCATCGCCGCGATTTCATTGTTTCGACCAGTGTCCGCCCATCAGCCCTTGTGGTCTCACTGCAAGCACCAGCACCATTATCAGAAAAGTCAGCACCACGCCATAGGTGGGGAAGTAAGCCAATCCGAACTGCTCTGCAAGACCGATGAGTAACGCGCCGACCGCCGCTCCCGGGACTGAACCGAGCCCCCCGACAATCACCACGATCAAAGAAGCAAGTAAGTAGCGTACATCCTCACCGGGTGCAATGGATAGTGCAGTGCCTCCGATGACGCCAGCGAAGCCGGCAAGGCCTGCGCCGATGCCAAATACCAATACAAACACTAATTGGACATTCACTCCCGATGCAGACAACATTTCGCGGTCGTTGACTCCAGCACGGATCATCATGCCGATGCGGGTACGATTAAGGAAAAGCCACAGTGCGATCCCCACTGCCACGGCCACAAATAGAACCGCGAGCCGGTAGATTGGATATTTTATGTAAACCGGTTCGCCGGAGGAATGGATTACGGAAACGACTGGCAACTGGGTTGCACCAAACAACCACTCGGGGGGAGCGAACTGATAGGTTGTTCCGGTCCATATTGCCAGCATGAGGTCTGCGACGATAATGGAGATCGCGATTGTCACCAAGGTTTGGCGAAGATCGTCACCTTCCATGCGTCGGAACACGAGCACCTGCATCAACATTCCGCTGGCGGCGATTGCCAAAAACGCAACGGCAAGCCCAAGAAACCAACTCCCGCTTGCCTCTGCGGCCTCGTATCCGATGTAGGCGCCGAGCAAATACATCGATCCGTGCGCTAGATTGACATTGCGCATCAAACCAAAAATCAGGGTAAATCCGCTGGCTACGAGAAAGTACAAACCGCCCAGCGTGAGACCGTTGAGGAATGTATTGACGAAAGTCTTTTTTCGTCCCAAAAGTTCAGTGACCCACTGTGGCCAGACAGCAAACATCAGCCACAGCAATATCACCGCGAATAGCAGGATAACTATCGACCAAAAGGTGTGCTGCTCAATGAAGCGTCGCATTTCTTGATCAGCCTGCGATCGGGCCAACCAGCACTTGCGTGGGCATTCGTCTCATATCTTCGATCCTCGAAAATTGACATAGGTCGATGAGCGGCTATGGGCCACTTATGCTCCCTTCTGCGATGCCTTTATGATATTCACTAAGCATTGCGAATACATAAGTATAAGTAGATTTTACAGCACACTCTTGCGTAATGAATCGATTCAGGAGTCATATAGAGGTGAATTGTCAGAAATTTTACCGAGATTCACATACCGATGCAGAGATTTTCAGTGTCGCACCGTGCAATTCGCCTGCCTGACAGGTGTTTTCACACAGATTGTCAGCAAAATATGTTTAGCACGGTTTTGGGAAGTTCAATCAAAAATCCGGTTTAAACCCTCGTTCGGTACAAGCCTCCCGTGCCTTATGGACAACTATTCCTCGCTCCGACACTTTGCGAAAGGGAATATCTATGCCGATCAAATTGAAACTGATTTCGCCGCTTGTGCAGTTAAATATCGTGTCAACGAAATAATCGTCGCGATAAAATCCAATTTCCGTTATCCTGCTTTCATTCCAATTGACGGGCTCGCCAGTGTATCCGGTATAGGGTGGTTCATAACCACCTTTGGTACGATCGAATGGCATAAAGTCGACTGCTACACCGGAAACTAGCAATACCAGCACTACAGCTAGCGCTGAAATGATGTAAACCTTTTTTATGATATCTTTCCTCCTTGGAAGTTACTTCTATTGAATTTCATTTCAGCAATTCGAATTCGATTTTGTGAGATTGTTCTTGGAGTTATTGCTAAAAGTAGTCGTCGGGTGGGCGGCTCTTGTTTTCAAGGATAGCTGTTTGGTGTTGGAACGATACATGTTGCAATTTCTGAAATGAGGTGAGGGCGAAGCCCGAATAGAGTTTCAGGATTCGCGGATGAACATTCGTCACTTGCAGAGATTCCTATCAAATAAGGGTTCAAAATAGCGACATATCTGGTTGATTAAAAAACTAAATTTGTATAGCAAACTGGAGGTATGTCACTTATTTTATTCACAACTAAAATAATTCGTTACTATTACAAATTTAGTATGAGGTACATCTATTTTTAACGAAATTTCTTCTATGTAAAGTTTCAAATATTTTAATTTGGTGCAAATTTCCTCTATGAGCTGTGCGCATTAGGTATACTCAAATTACGGGTTGCTGTCTCTAATGTAGATAGCGACGTAAATAGAATTTAAAATTTAGAGAGGATATTCAAAATGACTAGGAATGTTACCCGAGGCACTAGCCGTCGGAATTTTTTAAAAACAAGTGGGCTTGCTGGTGTAGCCGCGGCGGTAGGCCCTTGGGTCATCAGCTCGAAGGCACTATCGGCCTCTGGTGAAGTCAATGTCTTTGCTTGGGGCGACTATGTTCAGCCGAACATCATCGAAGCATTCGAGGCGGCAACCGGAATTAAATTGAACCTATCGACCTTTGGGTCCAACGAAGAGGCACAAAATAAACTACGTGCTTCGGGTGGTAAGGGTTTCGATGTCATCTTTCCTTCCGTCGATACCCGGCCGGAATACGACAGAGACAATCTGTTGCAACCAATTGACGAGTCTCGGCTCGAAGTTGACCGTGTCGTACCTGCACTGTGGCGCAGTTCAATCAGCCTCGGAGCGGTTGGACGTGGTACACGCTACCTGATCCCGTTCGATTGGGGAACAGAAGGGATTACATACGACAGCAGTGCTCACAACATAGCTCCCGGCGAACTTTCATACGGACATCTTTGGGGCGATGGCTTAGATGGCAAGGTTGCGGGTCGCCAAAAGTCGCTTCTCATCACAGTAGCTCTTTACCTTGACGCTACCGGTGCTCTTCCATCCGACCGTGCGATGGATTTGTACAAGTCCGAAGAGGACACACGTCGAATTTTTGATGCCTGCGTCAATTTCGTGAAAGATCACAAGAAGAATATCGGCGCCTTTTGGAATAACGCCACCGAGGCGACAGCCGCATTCACCGATGCAGGTTGCACTATCGGTCAGACTTGGGACACAACCGGCATTAAACTCCATATCGATGTCGATCAGAAGTGGCGCTATAGTTCACCGAAAGAAGGTGCTCTTGCATGGATGGATACCATGGGAATTCCATCAGGGGCGGAAAATCTGGAGCAGGCCTATGAGTTCATTAACTTCATGCTTACTCCCGAAATTGGCGGCATGTTTGCCAACAACACCGGATACAACTCCGCCGCCGTTGATTCTGCTGGCCATTTGGCGGATGCAAACAAGGTGGCTTTCGAGGCCGCCTATCCAGGGGATTCCATCGAAAATCTCTGGTGGTGGCCGATGTTCACCCCTTGGTTCTCCGATGTCCGCACGGAATATGTCGAGCTTCTGACCAACGCGTAGACCAATTTGGAGGAAGGGGGCGTCCCCCTTCCTCCCATCTTTTGCGGGGCTATGATGCACTGTGAGAATGTAGTTTCCTGATACGAACAGACCAAAGTAGGGAAAGTCTAACCTAATGCGCGGAAAAGACGTTTCTCTGCTGAATGTTTCCGTCAAATTCGGCGAATTTATCGCCATTCACCCAACCGAATTGCAGATCAACGCCGGTGAGTTCTTCTCCATACTTGGACCATCTGGCTGTGGTAAGACAACCATGCTGCGACTCATCTCGGGTTTCCTTGAATCTTCAAGCGGTCAAGTTCTTATAGGTGGTGAGAATATGGAGGGCATCGGCCCGCACAAGCGACCAACAGCACTTATTTTTCAGAATTTAGCACTCTTTCCGCTGATGCCAGTCTGGGAAAATGTCGCTTTCGGGCTCGAAATGCGCGACTGGCCGAAGGGCAAGCGTCGCAAACGTGCTTTCGAGCTTCTCGATCTCGTCGAACTCTTGGACCAAGCGGAAAAGATGCCAAACGAGTTGTCGGGTGGGCAACGTCAGAGGGTCGCTGTCGCACGGGCATTGGCCGTGGAACCATCTGTCCTGCTGCTGGATGAACCACTGTCCGCGCTCGACCTGAAACTCCGTCAGCACATGCGTGCGGAACTGAAGGAGATACAGCGCAAGACGCAAATTACTTTCATTTACATTACCCATGACCAAGGCGAAGCCCTCGCGATGTCGGATCGCCTCGCTGTTATGAAGGATGGTGTGATCCTGCAGGTGGACACCACGGACCGTATTTACGACGCGCCCGCAACCCCATTTGTCGCTAGCTTCGTCGGTGAGAACAACGTAATTTACGGTGAAATTGAATCCAGTGACAAAACTTATGGCGTAATCGCCACAGCGTATGGGTCCTTTAGGGCACGTAATAATCACGGACTCAGTGTTGGTGCCAAGGCGATGCTTTTCGTAAGACCCGAGAAGATGCAGATCATCTCTGGAAGCGAACTGCCGGAGAATCGTGTTCGTGTGTCTTTCATTAGGCGTGACTTGGAAGGACCATTTGTCAATCTTTTCTTCCGGAATGATCATCAGATTTTTGCAATTCATCTAACCAATGTCGGCGAGGCCAATCGAGAGGTTCCCCAGACACTTGAGATCTCTTTCGATCCAGATGACGCGATAGTAATGGATGCCGGGGACCTAGCGGATGAATAACTTGTTCCGCTCTTTCGGTCCACTTCTAACGGGGGTTATCCTGTTGCTTTCGGGTGTCTGGATTCTGGGTATGATTGTCGCACCACAGTTAATCATGGTTGAGAAATCGTTTTGGCACCTGGATCTCGGCAGCGATTCTGTTACTTTAACGAATCGAATCAACAATTTATACAACGATATTGATTTGCTACGATTCGATAAATCTGATACTGAATCGCTTGAGGCTTCGTCCGAGCGCGACAGAACGATCGCCGAATTCGATGAGCGCATCGAAGCCCTGTCGGTTGAGATAAAAGAACTTGAATCTCAAGAGATTAAGCCCCAAAAGGTTTATTCGCTGTACAACTACGCGCTTATGGGGAAATCTCACCTCATGATTTTTGCCAAAACGATTTTGGCATCACTTGCGGTGACTGTGATCGCCTTTGTGGTTTGCTACCCGATCGCCTATGCAGTGGCGAAACTGTCCCCGCCAAGGAAAGTCGCGATCATCATGCTGGGGCTGATCATTCCCTATTCGATCAACGAGTTGCTACGCATCTTCGCTTGGCTGATGATCCTTAATTACAACGGCGTTGCTAACTTTTTTCTTGGACTTATGGGAATCGATCCGGTACCCTTTCTCGAAAGTGGCACCGGCGTTTTCATCGCCATGGTCTACGCCTTTATCCTCTTCATGGTTTTCCCGATCTACAACACGGTGGAGACACTCGACACCAACCAGATTGAAGCGGCTCGTGACCTTGGCGCACCGGCTTGGAAGATTCATTGGCGGATCATTCTGCCGCACGCCAAACCCGGCATTGCCGTGGGCGCAATCATGACATTCATGCTGTCAGCTGGATCCTACGCCGTGCCTTACATCATGACGCGCGGCATTGCTCCACCCTGGTTTACGCAGTTGATCTACAACAAATTCTTCGAATCCGCCAACTGGAATGCCGGTGCCGCCTATGCCTTTACGCTATTGATTGCTTGCGTTGTTTTCATTTTCGTGCTGATGCGAGTCTTCCGGGTCGGAATTAAGGAAATCGCGAAATGACGTCTGTCTCAACTGCGATATCCAGTAAGGCCAGCCAAGTCGTTCTCAACGTCTACATGGGAATATTCTTCCTATACATGTTTCTGCCGTTGATCATTATGGTGGCGGCTGGTTTCAACGACTTCGAACAACCCTCGGTTACTGTCTGGCGAGGCTTTACACTCAAGTGGTTCGGAGTGTTGGCCCACGATGCCCGAATGTGGGTCGGTTTGGCGAACTCGTTCATTATTGCATCGGGGGTTATCGTAATTTCACTGCCCTTGGGACTTGCCGGTGCCATTCTGGTAACGCGGTTGGAATCACGCTTCAACGGACTTATTTATGCGGTGATGGTATCTCCGCTACTGACGCCGGGCATCATCCTAGGCATTTCAACCTTGGTATTCTGGCGCGAGATTGGTGTCGCTGGTGGGATTTTTACAGCTACTGTCGCTCAGGCCACCTTCATTTCATCGTACGCCATGTTGATGTTCATGGCGCGCCTGCAACGCCAGGATATCACACTGGAAGAGGCTGCTCTAGATCTCGGAGCAACACATGCCCGTGCGTTCCGACGAATTACCTTGCCGTTCCTGCGGCCGACAATCCTGACTGCCGCCGCGATTGCGTTTCTGCAATCCTTCGAGAATTACAACACCACAATTTTCTCAATCGGTGGCAGTCATACCTTGGTAACCGAAATCGGAGCGCGAATGCGATTCGGCCTCAGCCCGACCATCAATGTGATCGGAATACTTTTTATCCTAGTGACGGTTATTTTCGCGACGGCATATGTAGTGCTACGCGAACGCAATCGGTACTAAATACGTTCGAGGTTCTCTCAGGTACGTTACCGGACACTGACCAGCTCGAAAGTAGCAAAGTAGAAGTCGTCTTTGCCAGAATAGTGCTGACGTCTAGCTTACGAAAGATGGTAATTCTTTGGGTAGTGGCATGTCACGGAGAAATGAAAAAAGGTAGCCAAAAACTAAGATGAATCCCGACTGACTCTATTGCTGGATGTCTCAGTGAGCGGGTCTTCGCACTTGCTAGCAATGATGAGAAGGATACGTAGTCGCTAGCAACCAACCTGAAAGTCTACAATTTCTATAACTTAAGGTACCTCAAAATTGAGGGAGAAGGAGAATACGGGGAGATAATTATCATTCCAGCAAACTGAGGAATATGCAAACCTATCCTTGTGCTTTGGCGGAAAAATTATCCTTAGCGGCTATTCTCACACCACCAAATTCAATTGGAAAAATAGTTGATTATTTTGCAATGAATTATCATTGGTGCTACTTCATTCCTTCTCCGACAACACTTCTCAATCGACAGAGTTGAATCTAAATGTCTTTTTCTTCAACTTTTTCAATTCTCAAATTTAACAACACACTATTTAGCCGAGTGCAATGGTTCAAAGACATGAATTAGATAGCTCGCCTGAACCTAATAGAGGAGACTCTGTTGTTGATGGCCCTGGAAATCCTTCGGGCTTAAATGAGGAAGGGAATGGGGAACCAGATTTCAATCCAACTGTAGATTTTCAATCAATTGAGTTCAGGGGAAAGGCTACAGAATATTTTGGAATCTGGATTTCAAACCTGATTCTTTCAATTTGCACTCTAGGAATCTATGGTGCCTGGGCAAAAGTTCGACGCATGAAATATTTCCTGAACAATACTTCAATAAATCGTACTTCCTTCAGCTATCACGCGACAGGCAAACAACTGTTAGTGGGTAGGCTGATCTCGTACGCTGTAATTATTCTTTACAGTATCACTTCGGCATACTTTCTACTTGCGAGCGTCGTCGTAGTACTGTTATTTGTCTTTCTTTTGCCTTGGCTGATCAATAAATCAATGAAATTCAACGCAAGAATGACATCTTGGCGTAACGTACGATTCAATTGGCACGGAACTTATTGGAAAACCTTCTTCATCTTCGTGATAGGCCCGCTTCTCAGCATTGTTTCAGTCGGTATTCTGTTGCCATTTGTATCGAAATACTACTATCAGTATTATGCTCAAGGTCACTCATTCGGAACCACACGATTCGACGCAGATTCAAAATTGTCGAAATATTTTTCTGCATTTCTACTTGTAATACTCGTACCTGGCATAATTGCTTTTATTGCAATCTATCAAATAACAGTCGAATTGGTAAGTGGCATTTCGCTTGAGGAAGTGGAACCATTGTATTTCCTCCTGGTTTTGGCAATTTTCGCATTGCTTGGGATTTACCAAACGGTTTGTCGGAACATATTGGTCAGAACAATCACTCTGGGAGAAGCCGTCAGTTTAGACTCGAAATTGAACCCGCTTGTATTTCTGTGGATTTCACTCTCAAACGAGCTATACCCGAAAGTAGTGCGTGGGGTGAAATCACGCGGCTACCTGGTTGTCAAACTGCTTTGTCTCAATCCCGTCTTTGAATTGTATACCTTCTATCACTTTCCCAAGTTGCCGGAATCCTCGCAACCTGCGCCAGTTGTGTTGCGCACAAATACCCAGCTTGAACATCATGCACAGCATCCCCTTTCGGCTTAAGCACCCTTTCGAGCGACGCGTGCGATGACGGATCGTCGCAAACGTCGATTCAATCGGGTTGGTGGTACGCAAGCTTAGCCAGTGCACCGCCGGAAAATCGTAAAACGCCAGTAACTCTTCGCGGTCCTTCTCCAAACACTCAGTCGCTTTCGGATACTTGTCCTGGTAAGTGTGGGTGAATTGATCAAATGCACGCTGTGCATCGGCTCGAGTCTCGGCCATCCAGATTTCATGCAATGCCTCCTTCGCTTTCGGCTGTGCCGACTTCGGAAGCGCATTCAACACATTCGCTGTCTTGTGCACCCAACAGCGCTGGTGACGGGTGTCTGGATAAATCTCATCCAGAGCCGACCAAAACCCCAGCGCACCGTCGCCAACCGCAAGCTTCGGCACGTTCATCCCACGCGCCTTCAGATCCAGCAACACCTCGCGCCAGCTCTGCGTAGACTCGCGAACCCCGTCTTCGATCGTCAATAACTTCTTCTCGCCTTGATCATTCACGCCGATCACCACCAGCGAACACAACTTGACCTCCTCGCTGCGCAATCCGCTGTATATCCCATCCACCCACAGGTATACCCATCGCTCCTTGCTCAAATCTCGCACCATCCACTGATCACGCTCTTCTTCCCACTCGGCTTTCAGTCGCGATACCACCCCGGTGGAAAATCCTTTGGCTTCCTGACCCAGCAACACGCCAAGCACATTGCCCATCTCACCGCTGCTGATCCCTTTCAGATACAGCCATGGCACAAACGCCTCCAACGTGCGTGTCTTTCGCACATAGGGCGGAATCAGGCAGGAGTGAAACGTCACCGGCTCTCCAGTGGTCGAACGCACCTTGGGAATCTTCACCGTCACCGAACCAATGCCCGTCTGAATCTGGCGTTGCCGATGGTAACCGCTTCGAACGACCGCCCGATGACCGTTTTCGGTATGCTGGCCATCATACTTCGCCATAAGCTCGTCTAATTCAGCCTCAACCCCCAGTGCGATCAACTGACGGGCTCCGGTTCGAATCAAATCTGTGAGTGGGTCTTCAAAAAGTTCTCGATTTTCAAATGAAATTACGTTATCCTTATTCATAGTGGCGTACCTTTCTGGTTTCTTGTAATAAATGTGTTCATTTACATGTTAAACCAGATACGCCACTTTTTTTTCAAACCTCCCACGCACTACTTTCGGGTATAGCTCCTCTCAAACTTCCTGTTAGTAATCATTTCTGTCGGATTGCTTGCACCGTGGGCAGCTGTACGCCGTTATCGCTATCTTGCATATAAAACGCTGTACAGAATTGAACCGGCCGCTAAGGAATTTTTAGATGAAGAACTTGAGAAAATGAGTTCTTTCGGTGAAGAGTTTGCTGAGTTGGAGGGTATAGAAATTTCCATATAGACTAAGAATGAAAATTAAAGGGCACTTCTTCGAACCACTGTCATCAGGCAACCAACCTTCCGTTCTTTCGATCGAGCATGGAGAAATTCACATTGACAGAAAAGATGGTGCTACATTCAGAAATTTGCACATTGAGAGCATTCAAGGGTCTGACAATATTCATTTCAAGTGTGGAAGTTACTTCCGATCAGACGAAAGCCTGCCTGCGGAATTCAAGAAACAGTTTCGGAGCAGAATACAACGGACTATATCCTGGTTGGAAAAATTCACATTCTCTAAGGCAATAGTCATTACGTTATTGCTGATCACGGCAATAGTAGCTTTTCGGTTTGCGTTTTCAACCATTGGAAGCGGTATTGCCGTTTTATTTCCAGATCATTGGGAGGAAGCAATTGGAACTAATTCCTACCAGAGCGTTCAATTATTTGCACTCTCTGAAAGCAGTGTACCGGTGGATTATCAGGACGGAATTCGCCTAAGAGCGCAAGACATCGCTCAAAAGGCAGAATTGAGCAGATCTGCTCAGATCATTTTTCACGATTCAGATTGGTTTGGGCCGAACGCATTTGCATTTCCTGGCGGGCCGATTGTCGTCACTGACGAGCTTGTTGAATTACTGTCGAATGATGAGGAATTATTGGCTGTCATTGCACATGAATTCGCACACGTTGAAGATCGTCATTCATTGAAGCAAGTCATCGAAATTATTGGAATATCCGCTTTGGCATATTTTCTATTCGGTGCGGATGACAGTGTAATTGAAGAAATATCTGTAGTTTTAATCAACGGATGGGCATTCAAAAACAGTCGAAATTTCGAACAGGAAGCTGACTTGGCAGCCTTGCAGTATCTTCAAGCCAGCGGCATAGATCGACTGCACTTTGTAAATGCCATTACAAAATTGACGAATTATGTGTGCGGACTGGCTTCAGACAGTCCTCTTTCGTGCGATGATGATGTTGTGAACTGGATTTCAACCCATCCATCAGGTGCACAAAGAATCGAATACCTGATCAATGAAATCAGATGAAGATTTACCAGAGAATGGACTCTCGCACTTCACTTGATGTCAGTGGGGTCAGCGCTTGCTTGGTCTTCAACTGATTCATGGTGATTCAATGTACGCCGAGGTTGCAACTCGACTGTAGTTGGCGCAGGCATCTTCTCGGTGGGTGGCACGACATCGAGTGATTCAAGTTTGCGTGCGGATGGTAGTACCCGGCTTTCCATTGAGCCGACTGCCTTGTTGAAGGTTTCGACTGATTTAGCCAGAGATTTACTGTGATCATTGATATGATTTCCGAATACGGCTAGACGATCATACAGTTCACGGCCAATTCGGGCAATTTCCCTCGAATTTTCTGTCATCCTTTCCTGTTGCCAGCCAAGAACAATCACCTTCAAAAGCAAAACGAGCGACATCGGGGTTGTAATCAGTACCTCATGCTTCAAGGCGAATTCGAACAAATTTGGATCATATTCCAGTGCGGTCGAATAGAAAGACTCGCCAGGAATGAACATGACTACGAAATCGGGAGTATTCGGCACGTATTTCTGGTAATCACTATTGGCAAGTTTTTTTACCTGTTCCCGCAGCTGTCCCGCATGAGATTTGTTGAATTCTTCCTGTTCCGTTTTACTCTCTGCCTCCACTGCGGAGAGATAAGCATCCAGCGGCGTTTTGGCATCAATAATGATGCATCGATCACCGGGGAGCTGGACAATTACATCCGGCCGCTTGCGACCCTCATCCGTCTCAAACGATTTTTCCTGTACAAAGTCAATATGCTCCTTCATTCCAACTAACTCAAGAACATTTCGTAGCTGAATTTCTCCCCATCTTCCGCGCGTCTTGGGCTGACGCAATGCCTGCACCAATTTAGTGGTTTCATCTTTGAGTCCCGTATGGGATTCATTGATGAATTTCAGTTGCTCCTCAAGTGAGGTGTAGGCTTTTGTTCGACTGAGTTCTATGTCTTTCACTGATTTTTCAAATCTGCTAAGATTCTCATTGAGCGGACTGACAAGATTTTTAATCGATTCCTGGCGAGAATCCAGATCACTGCCGGCTTCTTGCTTGAATTTCTCGAAGTTTTCACTGGCGAGTTTGAGGAATGTGTTACTGTTCTTGTTCAGCGCAGTTTCGGCAAGCTGATTGAAATTCTGTTCAAGTTTGACTTTGATGTTGTTTAATTCAATGATGTGTGCTTGCTCTCTTTGCAGCTGCGCGTCGCGTTCTGCTTCCAATCGAATCACATTCTGTAACAATTCATCGGTCTTTTTTCGAGCCCGAAAAGGGCGTCTATCCAGCAAGATTGTCAGCGGGACTGCGATCATCACTCCGATAACGATGCCGATTAAAACAGGGATTAAATCAATATTCATTCAAGTAGCTTTGAAAAGTGATGTTCGAAATAGAAGTTTCGTAGTTGAAACACAAAAGGGAATTGTGTCATGGTACTATTGACTTAGAGAATTATATATTTAAGTTTGCAACGAAAATTCGCTCTAAGTATAATTTGGATACATGATAGAACGAACAAATCGGGACAAACTATGAGTAAACACAATGCACCCGGAAGAAGTAATGGAACTGGAATTTCGGTTATTGGATTGTTTGATATGTTTCCTGATGAAGATTCGGCAAGGCAGTGGTTTGAAAGTATCTGCTGGCCAGAGGAGAGGTATTGTGGACATTGTGGAAGTACAAAAACTAGAGAAGCAAAGAATCATAAATCTATGCCTTACTGGTGTTCTAATTGCCGTTCATTTTTCAGTGTTAAAACAGGAACGGTAATGCAATCTAGTCGGTTGCCGTTGAGAAAATGGATCATTGCGATGTATCTGATGTGTACTAATTTGAAAGGTGTGTCTAGTATGAAACTTCATAGAGATTTGGGAATCACTCAGAAAAGTGCGTGGTATTTAGAGAAACGAATTAGAGAGTGTTGGGCGCGGGAAAGTAGCAAAAACAAATCAATAAAGCTCAGTGCAGGTAGAGGAAACGCAGGTAAAACAGTTGTAGTTGGAAGCAGGTCAAGAATTTCTGGAAAAATATCCGCCAAACCACTGGAATCGACTGGCAAAGATTCCCTGCAGGGATTCATTCAATAGAACGTAGAAAAAGACTCGGTAGTGTACATAGAGATGTGATTGAGTTTGCTGACTTGAACAATATCAGGGATAGTAGTACTTTCGGAGATTTAACGGGCAAATACCCAGAAATTCAGAATTAAAAAATTTGAACAATGGGAGACCTAAACTTCCACCTTTTGTCATTCGCAAAGATGCAAAACAACAAGGAGAAATTCAAATTAGTTGGATTCAGTCAATGCAAATGGAAATCAAGCGATACTACCTAGTCAATAGACCCAAGAGAGTTTTTAATGAAACTAAAAAAAACGCCACAACCTAAGCCCGCCAAGGCAGTTCCAAAGGAAAACTATCCAATGCCGTCAGACCCAAAAGACCTAGCAAGAGCGATGTTTGTGGCTAGAGATAGAGAATTTAAGAAAATTAAGTTATTTCAATCACTTCAAATATTGCAAACTTGAATAAACTGGTCCCAAATTATTTAGATTGAACAATGAGAGTCGCGTGATAGAACATTTTCGTAGTTCTAGTTCCAAGTCGATGAAAATACGCCAATCCCCCACACTAAGTTTACGGTCACCATTTAGCGGCAAGTCGTTCGAATGATTCGCTGATCGTTTTGACTGCCTCGGAACTGCTCATGTGGCCGGCGAACCAATTTTCGGCAGCCTCCCAGAAGATCGTTCTGCCGACGGCAAATCCTTTGCAAAGGGGCTGCTTTCGAGCCGCGTCAAAACTCTGGGCCAGTTCCGATTCCGGTGCATTCAGTCCCAAAATAACGATTCCTCTGCAGTGGGGGTCATGATGTGCGATGACATCGCACGTCGACTTCCATTCGTATGGATCGTTTCCGGGAGGAAGTTTCCACCAGTCCGGATAGATCCCTCTATCATAAATGGCCGTGAGGGCCCGTGCAGTGGTTACCGCGTTTCGCGGCAGGTTACTGGGCGGTATTACCTCTAGAAGCAGATCATGATTGGTAAGCAGACAAGCCTCAAAAAGTTCAAATAGTTTGCTCTCTTGTTCCGCGCGCAAGGATTCGGGGTCGTCTGGATGGTAGTTAACCAGACATTTAACTACGTGTTCAGCTGGCCACGTGCGGAGTTCGAGGCCGATGTTGTTGTTCGATTCGAACCTGAGCGGTCGTGATCCCGGTTGTTCAACCGGACGAGCAATCCAGTAACCGTTGCCAGTCAAGCGGTGGAGGGCTTTTTCACCGTACTGAGAATCTACAATGGCACCGGCGCCTTGGACATCATTCGCGGCGTTGCAGAAGGCATCGGCGATTAAGCTCTTAAATTTGGAGATTCGATCGTAATCAGCATTGTGTCGATCCGCCAATTGCTCGAATTGAAAACGATGATCGAAGGCCAGCGCCTGTACCGTTGGCCATGAGTGCTGCCGTGTTGTAGTGCGGTGGATTTGATCCAAACCTGGACTGTCAGGATCGGCATCGGAAATTTCGTTATCCAAAAACACGCGCAATTCGCTCCAACTGGGCATGGCCGGGGCACAGCCGTTGCGCGAAACAACCAGTGCTCCAACGCCGTTGGCATAGCGGCAGCAAGTCTCCAGATCTTCATCTGCGAGCCATCCGCGCAAAAAACCGCTCATGAACCCGTCGCCTGCGCCCAGTGTATTTAAAACTGCGACCTGACAGCCATCGAATGAAATACCATCTTCAAGATTTACGGGAATGGTGGCATCATAAACAATACATCCCAATGCTCCTCGCTTGCACACAATGATCCCGTTACTTAACCTTCGAATCGCCCGAAGCGCTTCGCGTGTGTCTTCGAATCCGCCAGCGATATGAATTTCTTCTTCTGTGCCAACAATCAAGTCGGCGTCCGTTAGAACCGACTGTAACCTTTGGGTGATGGACGAGTCGGCGACAAATCGGTTGTCACCCATCGCATGCCCGGTTAAGCCCCAAAGCACCGGGCGATAATCAATGTCGAGCACTACTTTAGTGTCAGTCGCCCGCGCGTAGGCGATGGCAGTCCGGCTCGTTTCCTCCACTCCTGTTCTGGACAGGTGTGTGCCGGTCACCAAAAGCGCTTTGGCAGATGCGATGTATTCTTCATCAATGTGTTCGGGACGTATCGCCATGTCCGCGCAATCGGGTCGGTAAAATATATGCGGGAAAGTCTCACGGTTACGAATGCCAAGAATCACCAAAGCGGTCAGGCGATTGGGATCAAAGGTTATACGGGATGTATCCACTCCCTCGGAGTCCAACGTCTCAACGATAAAGCGGCCCATCTGCTCGTCCCCCACGCGGGTGATCAGACCGCTCCTGAGTCCAAGCCGTACGGTGCCGACAGCGATATTGGTAGGGCAACCTCCTACAAATTTCGCGAAAGTCTGCATGTCTTCCAGACGACCACCGATCTGTTCGCCATAGAGATCGACGGATGAACGACCAAGACAAATCACATCAAGAGAGCGCTCGCTCATGTCTTATTTCCACCGTTTTCCAACACCGCCAGATAATGGCCAAGACCGACAACAAGCGTTTGTGCAAGGCACATTGGCGCCATCAAAGTACGAAAACCGCTGTCTTCGCGCTCGAATGTCTCGAAGAATACAGAGCATTCCAAGGCGAGTGGACTAAGCGAGCTGTCGGTGATGGATACTATGGGAACGCCCGCTTCAAATCGATCAGCGACGACTCGTGCTACCGATGACGAATAGGGTCGAAAACTGACGGCAACAATGGCATCTTCAGGAGTCGCCTGAGCAGCTTGGTGGTTCAGCATTCCACCGATGCCATCTAACAGCACGCAACGTCGTTCAAACTGCGTGAGCGCGTAACTTAAATAGAACGCCACTGGAAATGCACGCCGCTGCGCCAACAGGTATATATCCTTCGCGCCAGCCAGAATCTGTATTGCTTGATTAATGCGTGTAGGAGGTGTTTGTAAACGCAATGTTTCAAGCGATTCGATCCCTTGTTCTACGAAATTGTTCAATACGGTGTCCGAAGCATCTGCATGCTTCACGAGTTCCTGTCCACGTCGTTGTGATCGTATTCGTTCTGCATAACTTGAATGCGCGTTGATCAAACGGATGCGAAACACATGTTGGAGAGCACTGAATCCATCATATTCGAGACCTTTGGCGAATCGAATCATGCTCGACGGCTGCACACCGATGTCCTCGGCTATCTGGGCAACCGTTTTCAGTGCCATATCATTCGGATTATCAATAGCGTGTTCAGCGATTCGTCTCATCTGGCCTCGAAATTCAGGATATCGCTCGGCAATGAGCTCCTTGAGTCCATCGTACGTATCGGGCAGCTTCGTTTTCGTGCGTTCGCTCATTTTGTCCTCATTTTGTTCCATGCGTTATGGAGTAGCAGAAATTCATCTTCATTTATTTAAACAAATATTTTTTTATTGACAAAAAAGAAATATTCTGTCATTATATATATTAAGAACATTTATTCTATTATACGCGGAGAATAACGTATGTCTAAGAGAATCGGTTTCATTGGTATCGGTTTGATGGGTCACGGCATAGCAAGAAACCTACAGGAAAAAGGATTTCCGGTGACTGCTATGGCGCATCGCAATCGTGAGCCATTGGAGGATCTATTGACCCGAGGTGTCCTTGAAGAATCCTCGCCGAAAAAAATAGCAGAATCTGCTGATGTAGTAATTATATGCGTGACCGGCGCTCCCCAAATGGAAGAAGTCGTCTACGGGAAAAATGGACTCTTGGAGGGTGTTCGCGACGGCATGATCGTCATTGACTGTACAACTAACGAGCCCGCAACGACCGAGCGTGTGGCGGCGGATTTGTCGCGGAAGGGTGCCGAATTGGTTGACGCTCCTCTCGCCTTGACGCCGAAAGAGGCGGAAGAAGGCGCACTTAACGTCATGGTCGGCGCCTCCGAGGAGATTTATCGAGAGGTGTTGCCCATTATCAAGTGCTTCGCCGCTAATATCGTGCATACAGGACCTATGGGCTCCGCTATCCGGGTAAAGCTCATCTACAACTTTATGGCTATGGGAATCGTCGCTTTGATCGCCGAAACCATGGTTTCCGTTGCTGCAACCGGGGTCGATAAGAAAGGCTTTTACGACATCATCAGCGCCGGTGGGGCGAATTGCGGAATTTTGCAAAGAATAATTAGTCGGGCCATGGAGGAGGGCGATTATGCTGGCCTTATGTTCACGGTTGCAAACGCTGGCAAAGACCTTCGTTACTACACGCGGATGACCGAGGATGTACCACTGTCGGGTAATCTCGGTAACGCTGTCCATCACGCTTACGTCCAGGCGGCCAACCTGGGGTTGGCTGATGAGTACGTCGGTTCACTTATTGAGGCACAATCCAAACTGAACAACATTAAGATTTTTGGCGAGTAATTCGCCTGCAGCCGTGGTGTGAGCCGACCGAACCATGGCGACATAAAAATATTTCGTTCGGCACGTTAACGATTTCGAATAGCAGAAGATATTGGAGGAAATCATGTCAACAAAATTAAACACTTCAAGGCGAAAAATGCTTAAAGGCATGGGAGTCGCATCCGTAGGTACCGTTGGTGCGTTTTTCGGCCCTTGGCAACACAATCGAATGTATGCGTCAGCCGCCGACAAGCCGATCAAGATTGGAATAACCTCGGACGCCAGCGGACAGTATGCTAATTCCGGGGCATCGGACCGCCGCGGTATGATGATGGCCATTAACGAAGCCAACGCTAATGGTGGAGTGCTGGGCCGGCAGATTGTAGCGCAGCACATCGATACAGAAACTACTCCGGCAACCGGTTCGCGCGTCGCTGAGCGCTTGATCACTCGAGAGGAATGTGGTTTTCTAATCGGTGCCGTCAGTTCCGGTGTGGCCAACGCCATAAGTCAAGTGGCTCAGAAATACGGTTGCATCTATCTCAACACCAACTCATCATCACCAACGGAAAGCGGTAAAAACAAGCATCGGGTGAAATTCGTGTGGGACGGCAACGGTCGAAATTTCGCGCAAGCCGCCGTAAAGAACGCAGTCAACGCCTACGGTACGAAATGGCTGTTATTGACCAACGACTACGTCTGGGGACACAACACCTCGAATGCAACCCGGAGCCTAGTCGATCAATTCGGTGGAGAGATCATCGACGAGATTATGGTGCCGCAGGGAACTCGTGATTTTTCGTCTTTTCTGTTGAAGGTTCAGCAGGCAGCCCCCGAAGTTGTTGCCGCTGCCGTTGGAGGCGATGACCAAAAAGCCATGCGCCAGCAAGTCGCTCAATTGGGGCTTGGATCAAAAATGGCTTGGATCAACAATCAGCAGGATTGGCCCGATATTTACGGCTTGCCGATTGAGAACCTATTTGGTGTATTTGGTACAACGTGGTACTACAAGCTAGACTTGCCCGGTGTTGCCGAGTTCGTGGAACGTTACCAGGCAGCCTATCCAGAAACCAGAATGAAGGTGCCAGGCAACGTCTTCTACAACGGCTATGTGGCCACAAAGTCCCTGTTGAATGCGATCGAGGCTGCTGGATCGACGAACAATATCATGATCATCAAGCAGCTTGAAGGCCTCAAAGTTTCGGCCCAAGACCGCATGCAGCATCATGACGCGTGGATCAATCCAAAGACTCACCAAATGCAGCAAACTATTTACCTTGCCACCGCCAACGCAGGCACCGAAGACCCGGACGATGTTTTCAGTGTTGTAAGCCAATCAGCGCCGACGGATGTAGCCGATATGAAAGCAGAAGAAGAGGGACAATTGGAGTCCTACGAGGACACTCCTACTTTTGACGCTTGATCTCCAGTTCCCGCCGGCGGATGGCTTCGCTGAATGCCGGCGGGAACTTACCCTATAATCTCACAAGCGCGAAACTTGGTAGACAGCGCTGGTTGGAACCATGGAACTGATCAACAATTTGCTTCCGCATCTGGTGAATGGCCTGTCGCTTGGACTACTGTTTGCCCTGATCGCGATCGGTTTCATGTTGATTGTCGGAGTCATGGAACTCATCAATCTGGCGCACGGATCGTTGTTCGCGTTGGGCGCATATGTGGCCATGGCCATCATCAATCCGGATCTGGCCTGGCTGGGGGCGATGGGCGCGTGGTACACAGAATTGCCGCTAACTGCCCGCTACATCGTCGGACTTGCCTTTGCGCCCGCTCTCATCGCTATCGTCGGTTTCGGAATAGAAATCTGTATGCGGCGTACCTATGGCAAGGATCCCCTCTACGGCTTGTTGCTAACATTCGGTGTGGCGCTTGTAATTGAAGAGCTGATTCGAATTATCTGGGGGTCGGGAGAACAAATCATGCCGACACCTGACGCCATCGGCGGTGCTTTCCTGTTCGGCGGCATGATTTATTCGAAGTATCGTTTCTTCAGCGCCAGTTTCGCCACAGCGGTGATCATTGCGGTCTGGCTGTTCCTGCAGAAGACCCCGTACGGTGCCATCATCAAAGCTGGCGCCCACGACAGCGAAATGGTACGCGCGTTAGGCATCAATCTGACCTTACTACGCCTGTTCGTATTCGGTTTTGGTGCGTCGCTTGCAGCCATCGCCGGCATTGTGTTGACGCCTATCTGGGGGCTTCGGCCGCATGTCGGTGTCGATGTCGTCGTACCAGCCTTCCTGATCATCGTCCTAGGTGGAATCGGCAGTTTCTGGGGTGCCGTCATAGCGAGCCTGCTTGTAGGTTTAACTGTTGGCGTTACCGGCGCCTATGCGTCCGAATGGTCGCTCATGTCCATGTATCTACTGCTGATCGCGGTAGTGACCTTCCGAGCCCGCGGCTTGTTCGGCAAGAAAAGCGTTCTCGAAGCATAAAGCTCATGGGTTTAACCGGTTCCGGTACTATAGTCAGCTGGCCGATGCTCGTGGTTTTGATCATCTTGGTGACTTTGCCGCATTGGATCGGCCCAGTTGGTTTCTACACTTACTTAGGTGTTGAGATCGTGATCTGGATGATATTTGCACTGGGCTTCAACCTGTTGCTCGGTTACACGGGACTACCGTCATTTGGGCACGGTGCGTATTTTGGTCTTGGTGCCTACGGTTTTGGCCTTTTCCAACTGAACGTCTTGCAGAACCTTTGGCTCGGGCTAGTCGCAGCGATCATTCTTGCCGCCATCGGGGGCGCTTTAGTCGCGGTCTTTGTTTCGCATCGTCGCGGAATCTATTTCGCACTTCTGACCATCGCTTTCGGTCAAATTTTCTGGTTCATCTCCATAAAATGGCACACAGTGACAGGTGGCGAAGACGGGCTTCTGAACATTCCGCGCCCAGCTGTGGAGCTAGGCCTTTTGGAGTTCGCCCTCAAGACCAACACTGCGCTGTACTATCTGGTGCTCTGCATCTTCGCTGTGGTCGTCGTTGGACTTTGGCGACTGGTTCACTCGCCCTTCGGCAAAGTCATCCAAGCTATCAAGCAAAATGAGATGAGGGCTAGGTTCGTCGGTTACGACGTCTGGCTCTACAAGTGGCTAGTGTTCACTATTTCCGCTGGAATCGCGGGGTTGGCTGGTGGTTTATTCGCCATGGCTCAAGAAAGCGCTTACCCGGATGTCATGAGCCTGCACGCGTCAGGGTTCGTCGTCATGATGACGCTGGTAGGCGGGGGGTTCGTCAGCTTCTGGGGGCCGGTGGTAGGTGTCGTGATATTCTTTTTGGCCCGCGACCTCCTCGGGTCATTGACCGAAACCTGGCTGCTTTGGTATGGTCTCATTTTTATGGCGATGGTGTTGTTCAAACCGGAAGGAGCCGCCGGCATCTGGCAGGATTGGACAGAAGCCGTATCAAAGGTGGCGAGTAAAAAATCGGCACGACGGCCTCCAACAATCTCGTAGTGTTGACGAGGAGTTAGGTGATGGCGTTCTTCGAAGCACAATCGATTCACAAGCGTTTCGGCGATCAAGTCGTCTTGGAGGAGATTAACCTGAGCTTTGAAGCGGGCCAGTTGTCGGGAATTATGGGGCCTAACGGTGCCGGTAAAACTACCTGTTTCGACGTCCTAACCGGTCGTTACAAACCGGATCGCGGCCGTGTGGTTTTCGACAATCACGACATAACGGGCCTGTCGCCACGGAAGATTGCCTGCAAGGGCATCTCGCGATCCTTTCAGATCATAAATTTATTCGACGACTATACAGTCCTCGAAAACATCCTTGTTGCCCTTCCTGAGGTTCGCGATGCGGGCTTCAACACCACTCGCAACCTGGCCGGGGATAGCGGCGCAGCGGATCGAGCGGAAGCCGTTCTGACACGAGTTGGTCTAAAAGGGTTCGAACGCGAAGAGGCAAAGAGCCTCTCTTATGGCAACCGCCGAGCCTTGGAAATTGGTGTGGCACTTGCCGCTGACCCTAAATTATTGTTCCTCGACGAACCTACCGCCAGCATGGGGAGCCAAGCCACGGTAAAGCTGGCGAAACTCGTGGAATCCCTGAAAGAACTCTACACGATCGTAATTATTGAACACGATATGCGTTTTCTTTTCGAACTCGCCGATAGGATTTCAGTCATTCACTGGGGCCAAGTCATTACCCAAGGAACTCCCGACGAACTTAGAGCCAATAAGTGGGTGCAAGCCTCGAACCTGGGAATGCTGCAGTGAGATTGGTTATTCAGGGCATTGACTCCTTTTACGGCGAAACACAGGCTCTGTTCGACGTATCCTTGGAAGTTGGGGCCGGCGAAATCGTCAGTCTGCTTGGTCCGAACGGCGCTGGCAAGACTACCACTATCCGTTCCATTCTAGGACTCACACCAACGGCAAAGGGGCGCATCCTGTTCGACAGCCAAGACATAACCGACCAGGCGACACACAAGATTGCCAGCGCTGGGGTCGGCTGGGTACCGGACGATCGGCGAATTTTTCCGACTCTCACCGTCGAACGAAACCTTACGATCGCACGCAAGAAAACCCGTTTCCGCCAATGGGAGTTACAGGAAATTTACGAGATTTTCTCCGCGTTGGAATACCTTATGGGGCGAGAGTGTGAAAATCTTTCTGGCGGCGAGATGCAGATGGTGGCAATATCACGAGCGTTGCTCGGTTCTCCGGGCCTAGTACTGTTCGACGAACCTAGTCAGGGCTTAGCGCCTAAAGTCGCGCAGGACGTCATGAAAACGATCACTCGTCTGAAAGACGAAGGCGTCTCCGTTTTAGTGGTCGAGCAAAATGCACTTAGTGCGCTTGACGTAAGTGATCGGGTCTACGTTATGGATCGTGGACGAATCGTTCACGAAGGGCGAGCCAGAGAACTGCTGGATCATCCCGAGTTACGCGAACGAATGCTGGGGATCTAGTCCATGGCAACATCGATTTTGGAAGTGCGCAATCTAGTCAAGACCTATACTCAGGGAATAGTCACCAGAAAGGAGACCTTTCGTCTGGAGGCGACTGTCAGTGTAGCGGAACCGGCTGTCGTCGGCGTGATGGGACCGAACGGATCCGGAAAAACGACCTTGTTCGAACTCATTACGGGCTCCAACAAACCGACATCTGGAAAGGTTCTTTGTATGGGGCGCAACATCCACAACGTAAAATACCGTGAGCGCGACCGCCTCGCCATCCACTACCATCAGTCCTATCAGGTTCGACATTTCAAACGAACCAAGCCAGCGTTTGTGATGAGACGTGCGGACAGCGATTACCCTATGGTACACTTGTTCGACGAACCTCAGTTCAACGCTCAAGATGGTTATATCGGATTTATGCTCGAATTCTTCGCCAAGCTTCGTGCTGACGGGAGGGTCGTTTTTCTCTGCCTGCATCCCACCGAACCGTTCCACTTGGAAATTATGCAGGACATTTGTGAACGATATATCTTCGTACAGAACGGTAAGTTGACTCAATCGCCGAATTTCACGACTCTTTTGGACCATAACGTGGTACGCGATTATTTGGGGAAACTCGCATTGACTGTGACTTGAGTGAGTAAGAGCATGGATTCACTGCAAGGGAAGACCGCGCTCGTGACTGGAGCTGGCGGCGTGCTTGGGTTTGCTACCGCCGAAGCACTGGCGGCTGATGGTATGACCGTCGTATTGGCCGACATCGAAGCCGATCGCCTGCGAGAATTAGCTTCGCAAATAGGCGAAGCGGCCGTGTCGCTTGTACTGGACGTCAGCGACCCCGACATGGTCAATGCGGCTTGTAAGAGAATCGTCGAAAACCACGATGGAGTTGATGTCTTGGTAAACAACGCTGGCATTCTCTCTAACAACAAGTCCGCCGAAACCTCGCCCGAGGAATGGCGACGAATCATGAGCGTCAATTTAGACGGTGCTTTTTACCTCAGCCGCGCCTGTCTGCCGGGGATGAAAGCAAAGGGATGGGGGCGCATAATCAATGTCTGCTCGCTCGCGGCGAAAACGGGAGGCTTGACGGCGGGAACTGCTTACACGACGTCGAAGGGCGGCATGGGCACACTGACATTCTCTTTGGCTCGTGAAGTGGCGGGTTTTGGAGTAACTGTCAACGGCGTCGCGCCAGCCTACATCAATACCCCCATGGTCACCGAACAACTGAACGCAGATCAACGTAGAAAGCTGCTGGCCGAAATCCCCGTGGGACGATTCTGTGAAGCCAAAGAAGTGGCTCACCTAATACGGTTCCTGGCAGCGCCGCTCGCTGGCTTTATCACTGGCGAGATTGTCGATATCAACGGTGGTCTGCACCTTGACTAATGAATCGCGAAACGGCACGGAATCAAACCCTTGAATACGCTAAGACAATCGGAAATGAATGCCATGTTCGATCTCGATAACAAAACGGCTCTAGTGGTCGGTGGATACGGCGGGCTTGGTAGCGCCATTTCATACGGTCTCGCTTCTCGTGGCGCCCGTGTAGCCGTAGCGGGGCGAGATGCTGAAAAAGCCGTGGCCTTCTCCGAGAAACTAGCTATGTTCGGAACTGGTGCTTTCAGCGTGGAGATGGACGCCACAAAGGTGGCTGATATCAACCAAGGTGTCGATAAAGCGGCAGATCAACTTGGTGGGATCGATATTCTAGTCAATTGCGTCGGCATTAATATCGAGCAAACGCTGCTCGATGTGACCGAACTCGCCTTTGATCAAGTCTACAACGCTAATCTGAAGTCCTCGATGTTTCTCAGCCAGGCCGCCTCTCGCCACCAAATCGCGGCGCAGCGCGGCGGCAAGCAAATCCACATGCTATCGGTGAGCGCACACCGAGGATTCTTCGGTAAGGGATATTCCGCCTATTGTGCAACCAAAGGTGCGTTGATCATGCTGGTACGCCAGCATGCGTTGGAACTAGCGCCGCACAATATTCAAGTGAATGGTGTGGGACCGACGTATGTGGTTACCGACATGATCAAGAAATTGCTTGAAGACCCGGAGAAGCGGGCGGAAATGACGAACAGCATTCCTATAGGCCGCATCCCCGAACCCAAGGACGTGGCAGGAACGGCTGTGTTTCTTGCCTCACCTGCGGCTGATTTCATCACTGGTCAGGTGATCTACGTGGATGGTGGCGTTTCAGCGCGGCGCTGAAAAACCATAGTAGCCTACCAATTCAAACAAAATCAATATCCGCCGACTATCAATCGTCATTCTGCAGACGCTGGCGACGAAAGTATTGCCAGCCCCTGACGAGGCGGCAAAAAGGAACCGTTCGCGAGAATTCAAGTTGGGTAGCGAGAAAGAGCGAGGAGCTATACCCGAAAGTAGTGCGTGGGAGGTTTGAAAAAAAAGTGGCGTATCTGGTTTAACATGTAAATGAAAACATTTTTTACAAAAAACCAGAAAGGTACGCCACTATGAATAAGGATAACGTAATTTCATTTGAAAATCGAGAACTTTTTGAAGATCCACTCACAGATTTGATTCGAGCCGGAGCCCGTCAGCTGATCGCACTGGGGGTTGAGGCCGAATTAGACGAGCTTATGGCGAAGTATGCTGGCCAGCATACCGAAAGCGGTCATCGGGCGGTCGTTCGAAGCGGTTACCATCGGCAACGCCAGATTCAGACGGGCATTGGTGCGGTGACGGTGAAGATTCCCAAGGTGCGTTCGACCACTGGAGAGCCGGTGACGTTTCGCTCCTGCCTGATTCCGCCCTATGTGCGAAAGACACGCACGTTGGAGGCGTTTGTGCCATGGCTGTATCTGAAAGGGATCAGCAGCGGTGAGATGGGCGATGTGCTTGGCGTGTTGCTGGGGCACGAAGCCAAAGGATTTTCCGCTGCGGTGGTGTCGCGACTGAAAGCCGAGTGGGAAGAAGAGCGTGATCAGTGGATGGTGCGAGATTTGAGCAAGGAGCGATGGGTATACCTGTGGGTGGATGGGATATACAGCGGATTGCGCAGCGAGGATGTCAAGTTGTGTTCGCTGGTGGTGATCGGCGTGAATGATCAAGGCGAGAAGAAGTTTTTGACGATCGAAGACGGGGTTCGCGAGTCTACGCAGAGCTGGCGCGAGGTATTGCTGGATCTGAAAGCACGTGGGATGAATGTGCCGAAGCTAGCGGTTGGCGACGGTGCGCTGGGGTTTTGGTCAGCGCTCGATGAGATTTATCCGGACACCCGTCACCAGCGCTGTTGGGTGCACAAGAGCGCGAATGTGTTAAATGCGCTTCCGAAGTCGGTACAGGCGAAAGCGAAGGAGGCAATGCGCGAGATCTGGATGGCCGAAACTCAAGCCGATGCACAGCGTGCGTTTGATCAATTCATCGACACATACCAGGACAAGTATCCGAAAGCGACTCAGTGTTTAGAGAAAGATCGCGAAGAGTTGCTGGCATTTTACGATTTTCCGGCGGTGCACTGGCAGAGCTTGCGTACCACCAACCCGATTGAATCGACGTTTGCGACGATCCGTCATCGCACGCGTCGCTCTAAAGGGTGCTTAAACCGAAAGGGGATGCTGTGCATGATGTTCAAGCTGGGTATTTGTGCGCAACACAACTGGCGCAGGTTGCGAGGATTCCGGCAACTTGGGAAAGTGATAGAAGGTATACAATTCAAAGACGGGATTGAGACAAAGCAGTTTGACAACCAGGTAGCCGCGTGAATTCACCCCACGCACTACTTTCGGGTATAGCTCAAGAGCGAGAGGTTTAGCCTAGAGCCTAATCATGAATTTGTAAGATTCTAATTTACTGCGCATTTTGGAAAAATCGATACAGCAATCCTGAAAATAACCGTAAACCCTTTGTATTTCAGAAAGAACACTAATTTTTGAGTTTATTCCAACGTTTTGAATTTTCATTTAACTGCTATGCTCGCTTATTTCTAGAGATTTATCAAGAAAGTAAATGTCGAATTTGAAATTCAAAAAATTTTTACGCCTGTGTCACCAACCGGAATTTGTCAGTGCGGTAGATCAGCGCAATATAATGGAAATGTACTAGTACTGCAAACTTAAATATATAAAACTCTAAATTTTACCAATTTTCTTTGTCGTTTGATCAATAGTTGGTTCTGAAAACATTAGAATAGACAGGTTGTTCATCACACTAGTGGTTCCTCAACTCTATGGATAGCCAGTATCCTCGAAATCTTGTCGGCTATGGGCAGCAGCCGCTACACCCTCGCTGGCCAAACAATGCACGCATTGCCGTGCAGATTGTGTTGAACTATGAAGAGGGTGGCGAAAACTGCATCCTGCATGGTGACCCTGCGTCGGAAGCATTTCTATCCGAAATTGTGGGAGCGGATGCTAGAAAGGGTGTTCGTCACATGAGCATGGAATCCATATATGAGTATGGTTCCAGAGCCGGTGTATGGAGGCTGTTGCGAATATTCAAAGAGTATCAGGTTCCAGTGACGATATTTGCGGTTGGAATGGCCGTCGAACGCAATCCGGCAGTAATTGAGGCGATGGTAGATGCCGGACATGAAATCTGCAGTCATGGATATAGATGGATTGACTACCAATATGTAACTGAAGATCAGGAGCGCGAGCATATTGGCTTAGCCATTGCAGCAATTGAAAATGTTACGGGGCGACGCCCGCTTGGGTGGTACACGGGGCGAACCAGCCCGAACACTCGTCGCCTGGTTGTAGAAGAGGGAGGGTTTCTATATGATGCTGACGATTACAGTGACGATTTGCCATTCTGGGATCATCAACATGGTACCCCGCATCTCGTAATTCCCTATACTCTGGATGTCAACGATATGCGATTTGCGACTCCCCAAGGATTCAATACAGGTGATCAGTTTTTTTCCTATTTGAAAGATACTTTTGATCTTCTGTATTCAGAAGGGAAAGAAACTCCAAAAATGATGTCGGTCGGTTTACATTGCAGGCTGGCAGGGCGACCCGGGAGAGCGACAAGTATTGCCCGTTTCCTTGAATATGTAACTTCACTTGATGATGTGTGGCTGTGTCGTCGAATCGATATTGCCAATCATTGGATAGAAAATTTTCTTAAAACAGAACTTTCTGAAAGATAAAAATGACTGATTTACAAGACCTTGAGCGCTATGTCAATCTAGCTCAACCAAGACTCGGTGCTGAAGTACTCTTTGCAACAGACGATTTCTTCGCTGAAAAAGAAGGGCTGCTCAAGCCGCAACCTCCGGTTTTCGTTGTGGGCGAGTTCACCGATCGTGGGAAATGGATGGATGGATGGGAATCGCGTCGTCGAAGGAGTCTGGGGCATGACTATTGCATTATTAAAATCTGTCGTGGAAAAATTTATGGAGTAGACATCGATACTTCCCACTTTACTGGTAATTATCCCGAACAAGCGATGATAGAAGCTTGTGACACTCAATCCGACCCGGATGACTCTACTGTCTGGCAGGAACTGATTCCTAAATCTTCCCTTCAGGGGGATGCACACAATGTGTTCGACGTCGCTTCCACTGTAAATTGGAGTTACTTGAGATTGAACATCTATCCTGACGGAGGCGTAGCGCGGCTACGTGTTTATGGAGTAGTGCACAGAGATTGGAGTAATGTCAAAAAGCAGGAACTAGTCGATCTCGCGGCAGTTAGAAACGGTGGCATAGCAGTCGCTTGCAGCGATATGCATTACGGCAGTATGTGGAACCTTCTGAACCCTGACAAGGCGGACAACATGGGAGACGGATGGGAAACCGGACGCCGCAGGGGTGAAGGTCACGATTGGGTGGTGGTCCAACTCGGCCATCCGGGGTTGGTCAAGAAAATTGAAGTAGACACATTACATTTCAAAGGCAATTACCCGGCGATGTGTGCAGTACGTGGAATTTTCGCTCCGGGCGCCCAGATTGAACATCTGATTGACAGCAACACGTCATGGCGTACTCTGTTGAACAAAGCTACTACCCAAGCCGATACTAATCACACATTTTCAAATGAAATCAATCATATTGAAGCCGTATCTCATGTGAAGTTGGAGATATATCCAGATGGTGGGGTAAGCCGATTAAGAGTTTTTGGCACGATTTCCGATCCCCATTTAATTTCGTTGGTTCCAGAGCCGTTGACTCAAGAAAGTTTTCAACCGTATGGAGATGTAATTGAGATTGAAAATCGAAGTTTCAGAAAAATCAATCAAGGTTATGCTGATCGATATGAAAATCTCGCATCGCTTGATCTTGTAGAAGGTGGAACTCCCGCTTTGAGTATCTTCAAGTCTCGACCGATTGAATTACCATTTTCCATCACTCGAATGGAACACCATCCATGCGCCAGTCAAGCGTTTGTTCCAATAGGAGATGGAAAATTTTTGATCGCTGTAGCCAAGCGTTCAAAGGAATTTAACGTTAACGATCTGCGATTGTTCGTAACGAACGGCAAGCAAGGTGTCAACTACAAGCGAGGTGTTTGGCACCACTTTTTGCTTGCATTGGATGATGAGCAGGAGTTTATTGTGATTGATCGAAGCAATCCAGATGAAAACACTAACGAAATTGAACTGGAATCGCCTTACCCTATAATCGACAAATTCGCTCTTTCTCGTATAAGCTGAGTTAAATGAGAAAACGGTTCATTTTCAATAGAAATTCTGGAGGAATTAATGCCGTACACCACTGATGATATTCGGAATCTAGCGTTATTCGGACAAGCTGGAGTTGGAAAAACAACTTTAACTGAGGCTTTGCTGCATGAAGCAGGGGTCATACCAGCAAAGGGTGAAATAGCGCGAAAGAATACAGTCAGCGATCAGGATATACTCGAGAAGCAGCATCAGCGCTCGCTTGCAGCATCAATAGTGTCGTTTGATCACAGCGAAGCGCACATCAATTTGATCGATACACCAGGGTATTCCGATTTCCTCGGTCCTGCATTGGCAACGATAGATGCGGTAGAAACCGCAGTAATCGTAGTCAATGCCCAAAGCGGAATCGAAACGATGACGCGAAGATTTATGGATTGGGCGAAAGAATCGAATACCTGTGTAGCGATTGTGATCAACAAGATCGACTGCGAAGACGTCGATTTGGAGTCTACATATAACGAAATTCAAGAGGAATTTGGCAGCGAATGCCTGGCGATAAATCTTCCTGCTGACGGTGGAAAGGCCGTTGTTGGATGTCTCTTTGATTGCGGTGGGGAACCAGATTTTTCATCAGTGGAAGATGCACACACTTCAATAGCAGATCAGATTGTCGAAGTTGACGAAGAGTTGATGGAAGAATACCTTGAAACCGGTGAATTACCTGACGATCGGGTTGCAAATGTGTTCAAGCAGGCAATGTGCGAAGGGCACCTGATTCCGATCTGCTTCACCTCCGCTGAGTCATCAATCGGAATTTCAGAACTGCTCACTCTGATTACCAATTTGCTGCCAAATCCAAAAGAAGGTAATGCACCAACATTTGTGCAAGACCCGGCAGGTGAATCGCAGCTCGTTGATGTTGAACCGGATCCTGATAAGGAGCTCATCGCTCATGTTTTCAAGATTGCCTTTGATCCATTTGTCGGAAAGCTGAGTGTTTTTCGAATCTATCAGGGAAGCATTCAAAAGGATGCGCCAGTTTATATTGATGACGCTCGGAAGCCGGTTCGTCTGAGCAACCTGTATCAACTTCAAGGCAAGCAGCATGAGGATGCCGCTGGAGGGATTCCGGGAGATATACGAGGTATCGCGAAAATTGACGAAATTGGGCATAACAACTTTCTCCTTGCGACCAGTACCGATGCGCCTATTCAGCTAGATTCAGTTCGATTTCCAAGTCCTATGGTGGGCCTGGCCATCGCTCCGGCGAGTCGTGGCGATGAACAGAAGGTATCTGAAGCTTTGCACAAGATTGTGGCTGAGGACCCCTGCCTCAATTTGGATCGAAATCCCGCAGCCAATGAGACGATTCTGAGAGGATTGGGAGATTTGCACCTTCGCATTGCTCTTGAACGAATGAATGAAGTTTACAACGTAGAGGTATCTACTTCGGTACCGACTGTGCCGTACAAAGAAACAGTAACCAAAATTTCAGAAGGACATTGCAGGCACAAAAAACAGACTGGTGGAGCGGGGCAGTTCGGAGAGGTATTTCTGCGAGTTGAACCAGCTGCTAGGGGGCAAGGGTTTGAATTTGTCGACAATGTTGTGGGTGGAGTCATTCCATCACAGTTCATTCCTGCCGTAGAAAAAGGCGTCAGACAGGTGCTTGATACTGGATCGTTTGCTGGATTTCCGATTATGGACATCAGGGTAGTTGTTCATGATGGAAAACATCATTCTGTCGATTCCAAGGAAGTTGCTTTTGTTATGGCTGGCAAGAAGGCATTCATCGATGCTGTATCAAAAGCCGGTCCGATCATTCTGGAGCCTATCGCAGATGTCTCAATCACTGCTCCAAGTGCGAACATGGGTGATATTGCAGGAGAACTATCCTCCCGGCGAGGCAGAATCAGTGACACAGATTCTCTGGCTTCCGGTTCATTACGTATTTCAGGTTCAGCTCCGGTGGCTGAAATGTCGGATTTTCAGTCGAGATTGAATGCCATTACTGGAGGTGAAGGGTCATTTATAATGGAGTTCAGTTCTTATGAACCTGCACCCATGGAACTTCAAAGAAAACTGAGTGCTGAATTTAATCATCCAGAAGACGATTAGGCATACGACGGTATACAAATATGGCAAGTGTCGAACAGACTTCGATTGAAAAATGCCCAGTTACTGGCCAAACCATTCAGCCAAAGAAACCTAAGGCTGTCAGTGGAGACGAACAGAAGACGCTCGTATTGACGGGTGCCAGTCAAGGTATCGGACACGCGACTGCAAAATTGTTTGAAGAACATGGCTGGCGTGTAATTACCTGTTCCAGGCGAGCTTTTTCGAATGAGTGTCCATGGCAGGCTGGACCGAAAGATCACATTCAAATTGATCTCGGTGACCCGGACCATCGCTCAATCGGACTCGCTGAACTAAAAAACAGACTCGCCGGTGGAGCATTGCATGCATTGGTCAACAACGCAGGGATATCCCCGAAAGATGACCATGGAAAGCGACTCGGTCCGGCAGATACTGGAATGGCAACATGGCGACTTGTATTCGAAGTCAATTTCTTTGCTCCGATTGTACTGGCCAGAGGGCTGATGCAAGAATTGAAGGAGGGGCAGGGCTCAATAGTGAATGTGACATCCATTGCCGGTAGTCGTGTACATCCGTTTGCAGGCACAGCGTATGCGACATCAAAAGCTGCACTAGCTGCATTGACGCGGGAGATGGCGTCAGACTTTGGTTCGTATGGCATTCGAGTAAACGCAATCGCACCAGGTGAAATTGACACGCCCATTCTTTCGCCTGGTACAAGCAATCTCGTAGAATCGATCCCGTTGCATCGATTAGGGACACCGGATGAGGTTGCTCAAACAATCTATTTTCTATGTGCTGACACTTCGAGTTACGTTACTGGTTCTGAAATTCATATCAACGGCGGCGAACACCTGTAGAGGCAGTCGAAGTCACAAAATTTATTGATCAAGCCGGTTGATGAAATCGCTTATGCCACTGATGTAAACATCACCGCTCTCTACAAAACCTTCCATATGGTCACCTGAAATCGTAAGGAATTCCTTTCGTGCAGTGGCTGCTTCAAACAGTCTTTCACTGTGTAAATAAGGAATCAGTTCATCATCCGGACTGTGTATGAACAACGTCGGACTCTGAACTGTGGATATTCTTGACAGGTTGTCATACTGCCACCTTAGCAGGTACTTGGTTGGCAGCCATTTGTAGTAGATTCTCCCCATGTCTACAAGCGATGTGAAGCTTGATTCCATGATCAGTGCAGCAGGCTTGTGGGCAGTGGCCAACCAGGTCGCCATCGCAGCTCCCAACGATCGGCCAAAAACTATGATCTGTTCTGCAGGAATATTCCTAGTTTCAGTGAGATAGGTCCACGCAAGGTCTGCATCGCTATACATTGCGCTTTCCGTCAATTTTCCTCGGCTTTTGCCATAGCCGCGGTAGTCATAGATGAATATCGAATATCCTAGTTCGTGAAACAACTTTAAAGTATCGAGCAAATAAGACATGTTTCCAGCATTACCGCTGAATAGCATGAACGTGTATTTCGACTGCTGATGAGGGATAAACCAGCCGTGAAGTTCTGCATGATCTACGCTATTTGTCAGAACCACGTCTTCATAGACGAGTCCTCTGTCTTTCGGTGTGCCTGTCCATTCGGTGAAAGGAACGTGGATTAAATGCTTCTGATAAATAAAAAGGAATGCTGAAATTACGGCATAAACAGAAGCAAGCCCGATAATCAATAACAACAGATTCTTAGTCATGAAATTACCAGCCTCTGAGAATCAACTATCCATGAGTCATTCAGTTTAATGCATAACCGACTTACAGTTCACGAATTTGCACGAACTCTTGTGGCAAACGTGAAAAATGTACGGTAATTCAGCTAGAAGAGTTAAGAAGCAAGGGAAAAGATTCCAACTCAGTAGCTTGATTCCAGCTTAATCAAAACCAGTTTTCTGCAACTCCGTGACAGGCAATTTGCACGCCAGATGGAGTCTCTTTCAGTTCTGGCACAATCGATTTGCATTTGTCTCTTGCATGAAGACAGCGGTTGTGAAATATGCACCCGCTAGGCAAATTAATGGCAGTTGGAACCTCGCCTTTCAATTTTTTATGTGAATAATTTACTTTTCCGAGTTTTGGTATAGCACTCAAAAGTGCTTGAGTATATGGGTGCTGAGGTGTCGAGAAAATTTGTTGCGTTGCGCCCAGTTCACAAATTTTTCCAAGGTACATGACAGCGACACGATTGCCAAAATGTTCTACAACAGATAGATCGTGAGTAATAAAAAGATAAGTCAGCCCACGTTGCTCCCGAGCATCACTCAGCAAATTTAGCACCTGCGCCTGAATGGAAACATCCAAGGCAGAAATGGGTTCATCCGCAACAATGAATTCAGGATCAACCATGAGGGCGCGAGCAATGCTAATGCGCTGACGTTGCCCGCCGGAGAACTCATGTGGAAATCTCGCCCCCCAGCCAGCATCAACTCCTACCGACTCCATAACCTCCAAGACCTTCTCCTTGTGCTGATTGTTAGAGAGTTCTGGTTTATGAAATCGAATTGGCTCTAGCAGTGTCGCCGCAACTGTCTTGCGTGGATTCAAAGATGCGTAGGAATTTTGAAATATCATCTGCATTTTCTGTCGATAGGGCAAAATCTGGCGTCTCGACAAATTATCGATTCGCTTTCCTCGATACGTTATAGAACCGCTTGACGGCGACAACAGTCCCATGATTGTTCGACCGACAGTTGTTTTGCCGCAACCGCTCTCTCCAACCAGGCAAAGCACTTCTCCGCGTTGGACAGTTAGATCAATTCCATTCAGTGCTTTTACATACTCGATTTTTCTGCTCGGCTTGCCATTCTTGAATGTAATCTGGTCCAGCAGTCCGCCGGAGACATTAAAGTGTTTGTACAGATTGTTGGTACTGACAATCACTTCCTTTTCAGAGTTTTGGATTCGCTCTGTCACGTCGATTCTAACGGGAAGTGACAAGCAACTGATCGACTGTCATGCGCCTTCAATTCCGGCACCGTCGTACGGCAAATCTGTTGTACAAATTTACAGCGATTGTGAAATGGGCATCCAGATGGAATGTCTTGCAGAGTTGGCATTACCCCTGGAATTTGATTCAACTTTTCGCCGGATGTAGTCATCTCTGGCAATGCTGCGATCAATCCTTGCGTATAAGGATGTTTAGGGTTTTCTATGATGCTTGAAGTTTTCCCCTGCTCGATCACTCTTCCCGCATACATGACCAACATTCGCTGAGTAACTTGTGAAACAACGCCAAGATCGTGTGTGATGAGAATCAGGCCCACATTGAATTCGTTGCACAGGTGCAGCAGGAGTTCCAGTATTTCCGCTTGTATAGTGACATCCAGTGCGGTTGTGGGTTCATCGGCAATGATCAATTGAGGATCAGTCAGTAGTGCAATCGCGATTACCACGCGTTGCCGCATTCCGCCAGACAACTCATGCGGGTATTGTTTTAATCGGGTTTCTGCTGAAGGAATTTGAACTGCTCTCAATTTTTCCACCGCAATGGCACGCGCGTCAGCTCGCTTTGTTTTGCTATGCGCGAGAATTGTTTCCACCATCTGAGTGCCGATGGTTAGTACGGGATTCAAAGTCATCATCGGGTCTTGAAAAATCATGCTGATTCGGTTGCCCCGAATCTGTTGCATTGCAGATTCGCTCAGGTCGGAAAGACAGATGCCGTCAAAGTAAATTTGCCCAGCGGACATGTAACCTGGTTTGCTGATCAAGCTCAGAATGGCGAATGCAGATACAGATTTTCCAGCGCCACTCTCTCCTACGATTCCCAGCCGCTCGCCTTGATTCAATTCAAAACTGACATCGCGAATCGCGGTTACGGTGCCAGTTCTCAGCGGAAAAGTGACTTCAAGGTTGTTTACACTCAACAGCACCATAAATCACTCACTTGTCATAGAGCTTCGGATTCAACACATCCCGCAGCCAGTCACCAAGAAGGTTGATCGCCAGAATTAGAATGACTAGCACGATTGCCGGAAAAGCAGTAATCCACCAGGAGCCACTGAATATGAACTCAAATCCATTTTTAATCAGCGAGCCAAGAGAAGGTTTAGTGATCGGCATTCCAAGGCCAAGAAACGACAATGCAGCTTCGGTAATGATTGCATTGGCAACCTGAACCGTGGATATCACCAGAAGGGGAGAGAATGTATTCGGCAAGATGTGACGATAAATGATTGTCAGGGGAGGTAGCCCGACAACGCGCGCTGCATCTACGTATTCCTGTTTCTTTGCCGCTAGCACGCATGCCCGAACAGTCCTTGCGTACTGCGGCCACTCGGCTATGCCAATCACCAGAATTATCGCAATGATTGCGAAGTTTTCATAGAAGCGCAACCCGACCGTAGCTTGAAATATCGCAAGTACCACGATCGCTACCATCAGCGTTGTGAACGATAGCTGGATATCCGCCACCCGCATCAGAAAACTGTCGAGCCGTCCGCCAAAGTATCCAGCAACGAGACCGATGGATACTCCCATGACTGCTTGTAGACAAGTGGCGAATATGCCGATTAATATGGATATTCCTGTTCCGTAGAGAATGGTGCTCAGCATGTCTCTACCCATTGCATCCGTGCCTAGAAAGAAACGGTCATCGGCACCGAGGCTTCCGACTGGAGGAAGTTCCGAATCCATGATGTCAAACTGAGTCTGATCCCACGGATCATAGGGTGCGATTGCAGGAGCGAGTACAGACAGCAGGATATAAACCAAAACCACTGTTGCACTCACCATGGCAGTGCGATTATGCGTAAAGCTATGGTACAGCAGGGAATTACGAAATCGCTGCCACGCGTTAGTACGAACTGATAAGGTCTGACTGGCCATTGAAGTGTGTTTCTTATCGCCCGGTCAGTTTGACCATGGGATTTACCAAGCCGTAGATGATGTCCACGATCGTATTTGTGATGACGAATATTAATCCAACGATAATAAGATAGGCTACGATCAGCGGCGTATCCACGCGGTTGATTGCTTCCAGAAACATGAATCCCATGCCTGGCCACTGAAAAACAGTTTCAGTCAGAATGGTGTAGGCAACCATGATGCCGATCTGGACGCCTCCTACGGTAATCACCGGCAAAAGGGTATTTTTGAATGCATGAACAATCCAAATTCGTTTTTTTGACAGACCTTTTGCCCAGGCAAACTTTACGTATTCCGTTTCTAGCACTTCCATCATCTCGGAACGGATCATGCGGACAAACAGAGGCAAAATGACGGACGCAAGTGAAATGCTCGGTAACAGCAAGTGCGTAAGTCCGTCCCATGTAAGGAGACTTGTTTCCCATCTTCCGAAAAGCACAACGGTATCACCACGTCCATAGGAAGGAAACCATCCAAGTTGAACGGCAAACAGATGAATTAGAAAAATAGCTGTCAGAAAAACAGGTATGGATATGCCGACAATGCTCAATCCCATGGCTAACTTGGTCAGCCAGTGATTTGGGCGTATCGCAGCAAACATGCCCACAGGTAGTGAGAATAACAGTATCCAAACCGTTGCTGCGATTACTAGGTCGATTGTTGCAGGTAGTTTGTCCATGATGACGTCTAATGCAGGGCGCTTGAAAAAATAAGATGTGCCTAAGTCTCCTCGCACAGCTTTTTTCAGAAATCGCCAGTACTGCACAAGAAACGGATCATTCAAACCCAATTCCTCTCTCAGCTCGTTTCTGATTTCTTCCGAAACGGATTGCCCTACAAGTTCTCGAAGCGGATCACCGAGTTCGTCTTGAATGGAAAAGCTCAACAGGCTGATTACCAGCATCACGATAATGGACTGGCCGAGTCTGCGAACTAGAAAAGCAAACATGAGCTATTGGTGAAAAATTGAGAGCAAGAAGACTGTCGCACAATAATCATTACGAAGTCCATTACTTGAGTGTGAATTTGGGTGCAGTTTCTGTAAAACCGCCGCAAACGGGAATGTTTGGCCTGCAAATATTGCTTGAGAATTAAGCTGAGTAACGATTGCCAAACATCGCAGAGTAAAGATGGGTTAAGAACCCATCTTTACTCTGTTTCCGTTTCAGATCAGTTCATTACTAGATCGCCCAGATAGGGGAAATTCATAACATTGACGATCGCACCAATGTTCACGCCTGAGCGAGCCCCCCACGCCCGATCCTGCCAATGCAGCGGTACAAATGCGGCTTCATCATGCAAAATTTGTTCCACTTTCTGCAACATTTCCGCACGTTTTGCCAAATCCGTTTCCTTTGCGCTGTCCAGCACAAGCTTGTCGACTTCGGCGTTGGAGAAATTTCCGCTGTTGTACTGCCCATATCCAGTTTCTTCATCTGGAGTCATGGTAAGAAATTCAGAGAAATTCGCAGAATCTTCTGTATCTGAATGCCAGCCGATCATCATGATATCCGCTGCACGTTCGTCATACTTGGGCCAGTACTGGGCTTTCGGCATGGTTGTCAGATCGACACGAATGTTTATTTTCGCCAACATGCCAGCTACCGCTTCCGCAATTTTGGCATCATTTACGTATCGGTTGTTGGGTGCCATCATGGTAACTTCAAGGCCGTCTGCATATCCCGCTTCAGCCATCAATGCCTTGGCTTTTTCAAGGTCGTATCGAGGCTTTAATGATTCGTTGTAGCCGAGATAACCTTTCGGACTCTGCTGGGCTGCGGCCGTACCAAATTTTTTCATGATTCTCTCGACAATACCTTCATTGTTGATCGCATTCACGATTGCCAGCCTTACGCGAGCATCTGCAAGAGCTGGTTGCCGTTTCTGATTCAACTGGAATGTGATGATGCGCGTCCCGCTCATCGTAACAAGGTCAACCCCTTCGGTTGCGGAAATCCGCTCTAGATCCGTCGGCGGAATCGGTGCAGCAAAATCAATATCTCCTGCCAGCAATGCTGCAACCCGTGTTGGGGCTTCCTTGATTGGCGTGAACACGATCTGGCTGACATTACCCGGAGAATCGACATCCCAATAATCAGCAAATCGGTCAAATACGAGCTTGACTCCCTGTTCTCTGGAGGTCACTGTGAATGGCCCTGTACAGGAAATATTGGAGGAAGCGAATGAGTCGCCGTGCTTTACAATCTCGCCTTTGTCCTTGCCACGTTCATCGGTACCTGAATAGAATTCACTGTCAAGAGGGAAAATATAGGTAGCAGTATGCTCCACAAGTGGATAAGGGCCATCGGTTACGATATCCACTGTGTGATCATCAATAATATTAACGCCGGTAAAATTCACGAATATGCCCTTGAAATCTTCGCTCTGCTTAAGGCGATCAAATGTAAATTTGACATCCTTGGCGGTCATTTCTCGGCCTGAGTGAAACTTCACCCCCTGTCGCAAATTGAATCGAACAGTGGTGTCGTTCAGTCTCTCCCAGCTACTGGCTACTCTGGCGTCGAATCCCAAGTCTTGATTCCATCGGATTAAGGGATCACAAACCATGTGAGACAATTGCAAGGTGCCACCGGACAATTGTTCGTGAAGATCTAGCGAAACCGGATCGGCATCGTAGGCAAGCCTCAAAGTATTCGCCTGCAAGGGAAGGGCGATTGCCAGACAAGCAATCGCTCCAAATTTCAAAATTGTTGCTTTCATTTGGTACTCCAATGAATTAATTGATTTGGATATTCAATGAGTATATCAATATCAACTTATAATTGGCGTTTTTGAAATAACATCCCGCAAATAAATATGAGGATACGAAGAAATATTGTGGAACAGATTGACGATGATTGAAGCGAACACCAACTTGAACCCACCAATCGACGACTTGCGGATCGCTTCGATTCGCGATGTTGCCTTTCCAGCACAAGTCATGGCAGAGATTCCTGCATCAGCAAAAGCCAAGGATGTGGTTCGAACTACAAGAAACGAAATTCATCGAATTCTGTATGGTCAGGACGATCGACTTGTCGTCGTTGTCGGCCCGTGTTCGATACACGATGCACAGGCAGCGAGAGAGTATGCCGAACGTCTTGCCAAAGTAAAGTCCGATCTGTCGGATGACTTGCTCATCGTCATGCGGGTTTATTTTGAAAAGCCTCGTACCACGATCGGTTGGAAAGGGCTGATCAATGACCCCAACCTTGATGGATCTTTCGACATCAACAGTGGATTGAGACTTGCGAGACAACTGCTCCTTGAGTTTAACAATCTGGGAGTGCCGGCGGGTGTCGAATTTTTGGATATCATTTCTCCGCAATATATTGCTGATTTGGTGAGTTGGGGGGCAATTGGGGCGCGTACAACAGAAAGTCAAGTGCATCGGCAGTTGGTCTCAGGTCTTTCCTGCCCAGTTGGATTGAAAAACGGTACCAATGGCAATTTGAATATTGCAGTAGATGGTGCACATGCAGCTTCGAAACAGCATCGGTTTCTGTCAATTACCAAAGAAGGCCAGACTGCAATTTTCGAAACCTCGGGAAATGAAGACTGTCACATCATTCTGCGAGGTGGGGAACAGCCGAATTATGAAGCACAGGATGTTGATGCAGCGGCTGAGTTGCTCACGGACAGAGGGCTGACAGCTAATTTGATGATTGATTTCAGCCATGCAAACAGTTCCAAACAATTTTCTAAACAAGTACAAGTTGGAGAAAATGTAGCCGATCAAATTGCGACAGGTGACAGACGAATTATGGGAGTGATGATTGAGAGTCACCTTGTTGAAGGACGACAGAACATCGTAGAAGGGCAGGAGCCTGTGTACGGTCAAAGCATTACTGACGCTTGTCTAGGTTGGGCAGATACCGTAAGTTTGCTACATGTTTTAAGTGATGCAGTTCAAAAACGTCGGGATCACACCCAATAATCCAGATTTCTGGATTCTGCTACGATTTAGTCTACCTCACTCTTTGAAAACCTATGATCAAACCTTTTCAGTCCTCCAGGCTGAAGCCGCTCGTAATTTGTGATCCGAAGCTTCACGCAGAATTGTCTCGCGAAGCTGGTGATTTACCTTCAATCGTTCTAGACTCTCCGTCAGCGGCTAGTGCCGTGATGCTTGGAGCTGGCTATTTCACCCCGCTCAGCGGGTTTATGAACAAGTCAGACGCATTGGCGATTGCACAGAACATGCGCACAAGTTCAGGTCTTTTTTGGCCGATTCCAATTCTCAATCGTGTCAACGAAATTGATGGAATCAAAGTCGGTGATCGGATCACGCTGAGAGACTCCGAAATTGAAGGAAATCCACCATTGGCGATTCAAGCCGTAGAGTCGATTGAAGAGGTGAATCTGGAGGAACGCAAGTACATTGCTGAACGCGTATACGGAACTGTCGATAATGAACATCCGGGTGTTAATACTTTCCTTAATCAGGGTAAATTTATTGTGGCTGGTCCAATTCAAGTACTGAACTACAGTTACTTTGAAGTGGAATTTCCGAATACGTTTCGAACTGCTAGCCAGATCAGGTCTGAAATTGAACAGAGAGGGTGGCAGAAGGTGGTTGCCTTTCAGACACGAAACCCAATGCATCGGGCGCATGAAGAGCTGTGCAAGATTGCACTTGATCGAACCAATGCAGACGGAGTCGTCATCCACATGCTTCTTGGCAAACTCAAGCCAGGTGATATTCCTGCGAAAGTTCGAGACAATGCCATTCGGAAGATGGTAGAACTTTATTTTCCAGAAAACACCGCAATCATTACAGGGTATGGTTTTGACATGCTGTATGCCGGACCGCGAGAAGCGGTTCTGCACGCCATATTTCGCCAGAATCTCGGTGCATCATATATGATTGTGGGGCGTGATCATGCCGGTGTCGGGGATTACTATGGCGCATTCGATGCACAGACGATATTTCAGACCGATGTGCCGGCAGGTGTGCTTGATATTGAGATATTTGAGGCTGACCATACTGCTTGGTCAAGAAAGCTGAACGAAGTTGTCATGATGCGAGATGCACCCGACCATACACCCGATGATTTTGTTCTGCTGTCTGGTACGAGGGTGCGAGAAATGCTTTCGGCTGGTGAAAATCTGCCACCAGAGTTTTCTCGACCCGAAGTCGCAAGAATACTAATGGATCATTATCGTCAGAGTTAAAGCCGCTACGATTCGATTTCAATCATTGGAATACTTTGATCCTGCAACATGATTGGTATGTCTGAATCAATCCGATAAACCAAGTTGCCGTTGTCGGTAATCAATCCTTCTTCGAGTTTGCTCTCGACCTTTGATCCATCGGCATAGTGAACGGTTCCCACATCAATTTTGGAATTGATCATGTTCAGTTGATCATTCGTCAACATGGAAAGCGGCTGTTTAGTTACTGGACAACGCAGAATTTCCAGTAATTTTGAGTCAATTGGCATGCAAATCCCCTGATTCAACAATCTTATGTTAGTGAAATTTAATTTTTAATATTTGGAAAATACAAGGGAAATTATATAGATGAGACTTTTTCGTTGGGCGATATTTTACGGTTTTCCGAGTAGACCAAATGTGCTTGAAAAGTGGAATTTGGAGAGAATTTTCAAATCACAACGTCATTTTCCCTCGATTCGGGTGTTTGCACAGCAAGAGACGGTTGAGTTTGCCGAGCTTGACGAAATTCGGGCGCACCGAACCGCCCGCCAACGCAGAACCTGTATCGCTCGGTTGGAAGGCCCCGCCAAGGGGCGAGGTCAGGCGGCCAGCGGCTTGACCAGCGAGCGCATGTTTTGCGGTTGTCCGGCCTCGATGGCAAAACAAGCCGCCGCCAGCATCACCGTCATCGACATGGAGATTCTCAGCGCCATGCGCCGTTGTCCGCGCAGATAGTGATTGTGCATCAAAAAACTGTCGGCAATCCTGGAATTGATCCGCTCCAGTGCGCTTCTTTGTTTATACAGGCGCTTCCATTTGAGTGTGGAATGCGGCAATTCACCAAAATCTCGCAGATGATCCGGATCCACTTTGACGCGCACCACTCGGGTCTTGGCACCGGCGGTGACGTTGCCCAGACGATAACACTCGTCTCGACCCTGGCACTGGAAATCATTGACCGCAGCCGGACAGGCCCACTTGAGCGTGCCGCGCTTTTTTTCGTAGCCCTGATAATGCATCGGCCGGATTTGCTCGCTTTCCGGACACTTGCAGTAAAGATCGCCATGTTCGGTTCGAAGCAGAGTGTCAAACTTGTTTTCATCCAGGCAACGGGTGGCAACCCGAAGCTGGTCCGGGTCCAGGTTTTCATCCTGCCACAGGTTGCGATTGGCAATGACCGACAGGATATCCGCCTCGAACAACCGCTTTCTTAACGAGTTGCTGTCCAGACCGCGGTCGGCAACAAAGCTTTCACAGCGCTTGGACAATGCTGAACCGATAAACTCCGACACCAAAGTTTCACAGTGCGGATGCTCGGATTCGTGGGCCGGTGCCAGCGTAAACCCAATGGGCAACTCGTAATTTACATCGCCCAATAGATGCAACTCGTAACCGTACCATCGCTTGTTGGTCTGAACCTCTTTGCCATTCGAATCGGTGCCGAACTGTTTATGGCAGCCCCAAGTCGCATCCGGGTCGGAGGTCAGACACTCGCCGCTGAGCGGGTCCACCCGGTGAGCCAGCTTGCGGCCGGTGGAATGAGACTGGATCGCTTTGCCATCGTAACCGACCCGTTGACCGAAGTCCGGCAACAGGTCAGTCAGCTTGTGACGCTGGGCTTCAAACAGCGCTTGAACGCAACCGGTGGCTTCATCCACCTCGATGAGCGTTTGCTTAAAGCGACTAAAGGCACCATCGGATGGCACCCGGTAGCGAGCCACAGGCTTGGGCTCGCCGTTGGCGGCCGCCTTGAGCTCAAAGCCCAAAGCAATCATCAAAGTGGGATTGCGCATCAGTTCGCGGCGAAAGGAAGCGACGCTTCGGTGCTGCAGCACGATCATGGCCAATACCGCTTGCAGCATGGCTTCGATCGGCCAGTCCTGTCTGCCTTTGCCATTGCGGTGACGACGAATTTCGCGGCTCACCTCGGTGAGGTCAATCTGGGCAAAGATGCCTCGCAGTCGATCCAGTTCGCAATAGTCGAAATAGTCTTGCCAAAATAAATCATAATGAACCGGTGCCATGAGTTCGACCTCCTTTGGATTGAGTGCTGCCGATTAATATTTAACAGTATTATACTTGAAAGAGGCTGGCTCATGGCATTATTTATCAATTAAAACAACATATTATGAACGAAAAAGCACTTTGACCCAGGCTTGTTTCAGCCCTTGCACGAGGGGGATTGAAGTGGGGTAAAAATTGGCCTTGAAGGCTGAAAAGTGCCCAAAAACCCTGTTTTCAGGCGATTTTGTGGGGTAAACGAAAGTTCAAGCTCTGGATTTTGCGCAAAAAATCAATGACTTACGTTTCCAAAAAATGCCTCTATAGATAAGTAAAAATCATAAAAAACAACAATTTATCGATTGGAATTCAATTCATTCATCTCAAATTGGCGGCTTGGATTGAAATTCTGCATGATTCTCAAATCAAGTATCATTGGCAATAATGTTTGTTCAAAGTTATTACTCGCAGAGTTGAATAGTTCAATTTATCCGTGCGAATGCTTCATGTATCCGAATAAACGACAATGAGACCCATTGCAATACTTGAAGTCAAGATAGCTTGAATTTTGTTTCAACTCTTGTATGAGGTAATCCCTACTATGAAAAGATTTCGACCCTTAGTCTTTGCTCTATTGATTCCATACTCTGTGGTTATTTCTGGCAAATCACACGCACAAGAGGTTAATCTAGATACACGGGAAGCGAAATTCAGTTATGCAGTGGGTGTTCAAGTTGGAATTCAAGTTGTTCAGCAATTACAGCAACTGGGAACACAACTTTCGGGGGAAGCAGTTGTTGCTGGAATAACTGATATATTGCTACGCCGTGATCTGATGATGACGGAAGAAGAAATGCAATCAATTTTCGCTGAAGTTCAAGAAGATACTGAAAAAAGGAGGATGGAATTGATAGAGAGCACAAAACAAATGGGCGCGGATTTTCGGGAAGAGTTTGCCAAGCAGGACAATGCCGAATCGACAGACAGTGGGTTACTCTACCTGATCTTGGAAAAAGGAGACGGTGCAAAACCTACACTAGATAGTTCAGTAACGGTGCACTACCGCGGAACATTAATTGATGGCAGTGAATTTGACAGTTCCTACAGTCGCAACGAACCGACAACTTTTGGGTTGGCCTCAATCATTCCAGGCTGGCAAGAAGCACTTCAATTAATGTCAGTCGGTTCTAAGTGGCAATTGGTGATTCCACCGGAATTAGCATATGGCGATCGTGGCGCTCCACCAGCGATACCACCGAGTGCGACTCTCGTATTTGAAATTGAATTGCTGAGAATTCAGTAGTCTGCAAATTTGAAGTAGGTACGGCGAGCACTGAGCATGAATGGAGCAGTACTGTTTTCCACAACCGAAGAAAACATAGAACGCTGGACGGGAGAGTTACGTCGAAACGCACCTGATCTGGATTTGCGCATTTGGCCGGACGTCGGTCTTATTGAAGACATTGAATTTGCGATTGTTGCGAGACCTCCGCGGGGTGATTTATCCCGATATCCAAATCTGAAAGCAATATTTTCTATGTGGGCTGGCGTTGAGGATCTGCTGTCGGATTCCAGCATTGCTCATTTGCCAATTGTGAGGATGGCAGAGCCTGGATTGACGAGCGGCATCGTAGTTTATGTTGTCCATCATGTAACAGGGTTTCACATTCAGATATCAGAATACAAACCTCGCGTCTGGCAGCACCCGTTTCAAACGGTGTTCAAATCTCCGTGGGAAACCTGCGTAGGAATTTTAGGGCTTGGTGTGCTCGGTGAAGCTTGCGCTACAGCACTGACACAACTGGGTTTCACCGTGATCGGTTTCAGCAATAGCCAGAAAGATATTCCGAACGTTCATTCCTATTTTGGGCAGTCCCAGCTCAAGGAATTTTTAAATCGATCTGAGATACTCGTATGTCTGCTACCAAGAACATCAGCTACAGATAACTTTCTCAATAATCAAACCTTTGCCCAGCTGCCTTCGGGTGCTTGCTTAGTGAATTGCGGCAGAGGCGAGCCAATTGATGATGATGCTTTATTGGAAGCAGTACGAAGTGGGCATATTGCCGGTGCGGTTCTGGATGTCTTTCGCACTGAGCCTCTTCCCCCTGAGCATCCTTTCTGGGACGAACCGAACATCACTGTGACGCCACATTGTGCGAGCAAACCAAATCCTGCGACTGCAAGCCTGGTAATTCTAAAAAATATAGAAAAGATGAAAAAAGGTGAACCGATTGAGGGCATTGTCAATCGCAAACGCGCATATTGAATTTTAGTTTTTATATTAAAACTAATTAAAACAGTTCGATAAAACTATATTCTTAAGTCATTTCTAAACAAATTATTTTTGACTGACTGCTGAATTTGACTCAAAATGTCTGCAAATTATTGACAGAAATAATTCTTAAGAAACTGCTCAAAATCTAATTCATCTTCTCTTTCAATCTCCATTTGGTTCTCAATTGAAGTGCGAGCAACATCGTCGTAGTATTCGGCATCCGTCTGTGCAAACTTTTTGCCAGTGATTGTATTTTTCGACTCTTGCGCTTTACGCATTGCGAATTCAAAGAAAGCTTCATCACGCTCCATCAACTCATTGAGAATGCGTGCCGAAGGCGTTCTCTCTGGATTATTCAGCTTCAATGACTGTTCGCGAACTGCGTGACGATAGCCATTAACTGTCGATACCTTATCAAAAATTTCGGCTACTGCTTCCAAATCTTCCATCAACTCAGATCCCCAAGAAACCAATGTTGTCTTCTTGCCGTTTCTTTGAAGTACAAGATTTGGTGCGCGGCCGTTTAGAACAGTTGCATCCTTGTTTGTAGCAACTACCTGTGGATGTTCATTCGACAATGAAGGACTGGGGCATAGGAGGCAATAGGTGAGAAACACGTCCAAAAATCTAGCTTGGGAATCAGATATTCCAATCGTCTCAAAGGGATCAAGATCCAGGCATCGCACTTCTATATATTCAACACCTCTGCTTTGAAGGGCTTGGGTCGGTTTTTCCATCGGGAGTGTTCTGCGCTTCGGACGAATCACGGAATAGTATTCGTTTTCAATTTGTAGCAGATTTGCATTCAATTGGGAAAATTCGCCGTCTGGTTTAGATTCGAATTTTTCATATTCGGAATAAGGAGTGCTAATTGTACTTTTCAGTGTTTCGATATATCGATCAATCGAATTGTGATCGATGCAAATCTCCGACTGAACCGGGTTTCTGTATCCATAGTTGCTCATCCTGATTGAAGTTGCATGAGGGGAATACAGTGTATGCGAACCCATATTTATCAAATCGGGGGAGTCAATATCGCCGAAAAAAGAACGACAAGCTGCAGGTGATGCACCAAACAAGAAGAATAGTAGCCAGCAGTAGCGGTGGAAATTTCGAATGCCTGCCATGTATGCATTGGAAATTGTGTTTCCGTTTGAGTCGTTGCTGGATATTCCAAGTGCATCCCAGAAAGAATCTGGCACCGAAAAATTGTAGTGAAGTCCTGCAATAATCTGCATTTTTCGGCCATATCGAAATCCCAGTCCGCGCCGATATACGTGCTTCATTCGCCCAATATTCGAAGTTCCGAATTCTGCAATGGGAATGGAATTTTCATCTCCTAACAAACAAGGCAAACTGTTCACCCAAAGTAGTTCATCATCAATGTGCTGAAATACGACTTGATGCAACTGTTCTAGATGATGCAGCACCTCGTTTGAAGAGTAAAATGTTGGTGTAACAAGTTCGATTAAAGCTTCCGAGTAGTCGGTTGTAATAAACGGGTGTGTCAGGGCCGATCCTAGCGCTCGCGGATGTGGACGCTGCGACAGGTGCCCATCCGAGGAAATACGAAGACTTTCCTTTTCAATGCCTCGTCGAATTTTTGGGATTATTTGATCGGCAGAATCACCGATTCTTTGCAGTCGTTCGTCAAATGTCATCGTTTGGCAGTTTCAGGAATATTTTTACACAGATATAATTCATAAGTCTTTCTAACATGTAATATTGCTTGATCACGGACTAGGTAAAACAAGCGAAATTAGTGACGCAAACCTACTCCAAGTTCACTCGGATAACCGAATGCGGATACTCGATTTTGGCAAAACGAATAAGTGATTGGATTTCGGTGCCGCTGTTAGGTTTAACTACGCGAAAGATTGCTTCAGAAACTCAAAGCTCTGATCTTATGAAAAATAATGAACTTACTGCTTCGATCAGTCGAAGCAGCTAGTAAGGACAAGGATTTATGCATATGCCATCTTGGGTAGCAATTTTTCGTCGAGAATTGGCAGACTACTTTTATACACCGATTGCCTATGTATTTTTAACAATTTTTCTGGTATTGACCAGCGTGTTCGCGTTTCATGTTGGAGGATTCTTTGAACGGCAGCAGGCAGATCTGGCTTCATTTTTCAGTTTTCACCCATGGCTTTATTTGGTATTGGCGCCGGCTCTGGGAATGCGTTTGTGGGCTGAAGAGCGAAAAACCGGAACAATTCAGACCCTGCTGACATTGCCGATCAGTACATTTTCAGCTGTACTGGGCAAGTTTCTCGCTTCTTGGGTGTTTACAGCATTTGCGCTGGTGTTGACGGTTCCGATGTGGCTATCGGTCAATTATCTGGGTAACCCCGACAACGGTGTGATTCTTTCCAGCTATCTTGGAAGTCTGCTCATGGCCGGAAGTTATCTCGCAGTGAGTAGTTGCATGTCAGCGATGACGCAGAATCAGGTCATTGCATTCGTACTGGGAGTTGTCGTTAATTTGTTTTTTACCCTCGGTCAACTGGCTTTTATTCAGAATATTCTGTCGAACTGGCTACCAGCCATTTTAGCTGAAACCATCTTCAGCCTGAACTATCTAACTCATTTCAACACCATTACCAAGGGCGTTATTTCTGTTTCCAGCATGGTTTTCTTCTTGTCTGTTTCAGCACTTTTTATTTTCCTCAGCGTTGTCGCTGTTGATCTCAAGAAAAATAATTAGTTGTGCGAAATTTCAAAGTCAACTGGTCAAATGTTGGTGCTGTTTCCACCGCCATTCTTTTTTTCCTGGTTTTAAACCTAATGGGGAGCGAATTGCTGTCGAGATATCGTATTGATCTAACTGACAACAAGCTTTACACGCTTTCCGAAGGGACAGTCAAAATTTTGAAAAATCTTCGTGAACCGATGCAATTGACCTATTTCGTTTCAAAAACCGGACTTCTCGAATTACCCGGAATTAATGCTTATGCAGACCGCGTGGAGGATCTTCTGAATGAATATAAACGTCTGTCAGACGGGAGAATCAGTCTGAGAACCGTTGAACCTCAACAATTTTCTGAAGAGGAAGATTTAGCGGTTGGGCACGGACTGCAAGGAATTCCGGTCGGCGGCGGCAATTTAGCCTATCTGGGGTTGATCGGCACGAATAGTCTTGATGATACTGAAACAATTTCAGTTTTTTTCCCAGAACGTGAAGAGTTGCTGGAGTACGATCTCACAAAGCTGGTCGTTCAACTCGCTGATCGAGAACGTAAAACCATAGGAGTGATCAGTTCACTGCCGATTCAGGGTACAGGTGGCTTTTCGCCCAATCCTACTGGACAGAGTCCACCTTGGACTTTCTTTGTTCAGCTGAATAATTTCTTTGATGTTCAACTGCTTTCGTCGTCAGACGAGGAACTGCCAGACGACCTCGACATACTTGTCTTGATTCACCCACAAAATCTATCTGACAGGTTGTTGTACAACATCGATCAATTTGTGCTTGACGGCAATAGTCTTGTCGTGTTGGTTGATCCTTTTTCAGAAATTCTGTCTGCAATTCTCGGCAGTTTGCCGCAAATGCCATCCTTAAACACGGGCTCGAATTTGAATTCCCTGATGAAGAACTGGGGAATTACACTGGTGGAAGGCAAAATTGTCGGAGATTTGCCAATCGCGGCACGAGTGCTTGAAGGCGATGGCTCATCTGGCGAAACCATAGATTACCCGGTGTGGATGAATATTCAACCTGAGCAATTAAGTCCTGATGATGTAGTGACATCCCAGCTCGGAAATATCATCATGGCAACTGCGGGCATATTTGAAACTGATGCTGAGTCTTCGCTCGTCATTGAGCCGTTGATAAAGTCCTCGACTGCGGCGAAGCTGTACGATTATGAGGAATTTTCCAACATTACCAGCATTCGAAAGCTACTGGAGGGATATCTAGAAGGCGGCGAGCAACTGTTGATGGCAGCAAGGATCAGTGGAGAGGCGGCAACGGCCTATCCGCAAGGTGCACCGCCATCTGCGAAGGACATCGAAGAAAAAATTGAGCCATCGCAGATTTTGAAAGGACAGGTAAATGCGATTGTTGTTGCCGATACCGATTTTTTGCACGACCGTTTCTGGATTCGTAATCAGCAACTTCTTGGCCAAACAATTACTTTCGCGGATGCTTCTAATGGAGAATTGATTTTTAACGCGATCGACAATTTGTCTGGCGACAATAATCTAATTGGTGTACGCAGTCGCGGCAGCTACTTTCGTCCGTTTCAGCGAATGCAGGAAATCAGACAGGCTGCAGAACAGCAGTATCGGCAGCACGAACTTCAATTGCTTGAAGAGTTGAAACGCACAGACAATCTCCTTGTCGATTATGGCGCGAATCAGAACAGTGAACAGGGCGAAAGAATTCTAACCGATGACCAGCGTGAAGAAATAAAGCGTGCCCTCCAAAACAAGCTGGAAATTCGAAGGGAATTGCGCGAAGTTCAGAGAAATCTAGGGATGGATATTCAACAATTGGAAACCAACATCATTTTGCTCAATGTGTTGGTCGTTCCTTTGTTTGTTGCAATTTTCGGTGTGTTGGCAGTTACATTTGGTGCACGACGTCGACAGAGAAAGTTGGTGCTAGATATTACAAACTTTATCAAGACGACATGAAGCGATCACTACTGATTGGAATCGCTGTATTGAGTATAGCCGTCATTGCTTTCTTTATATTGCAGGATCGCACTTCAACATCAAACCTGCCGGACCATGGGTTGTTATTCCCCGAGTTGGTGGATCAAATTAATGACGTTGCAACAATATCAGTACGAACAAATCAATCTGAACTGTCCGTGATATATGAAAACGAAGCATGGAGAGTAAAAGAGCTTGAATTCTATCCTGCAAGATTCAGCTTGGTGCAAAATTTTCTGATCGGGATGAGTCAATTACGGAAACTGGAAGTCAAGACGGGGAATCCCGATAAGCACGCTGCTTTGGACCTTGCCGGGATAGATGTAACGGAATCTCCTACAATTAAGATTACTCTCTTATCGGCAGACAGTGAATTTCTCGCTGACCTATATATTGGCAAGCAGAAGTCTTCCAAAAGAAATCCTCATCTATACGAATATTACGTGCGAGAGCCTAAGCAAGATCAAACTTGGCTTTCTGAAAGCTCACAACTGACCTATTCAATGCCTTTCGATTGGTTGGATTCTGAAATTGTCGATCTCGATGAATTTCGAGTTAGGGAAGTTCAGATCATGTCTGGTAAAGCAACACCGATTCGGGTGTATAAATCATCTGAGACAGATAAAAATTATCTGCTCACCAACGTGCCTGATCAATACAAAATTCGCTATCAGTACTCAATTAATGACATCGGTGAGATTTTTCGAAATTTGCGGTTCGAAGATGTGAAAAAATCTACTGGGTGGGTTAGTCGCGCAACCGTTTCGGCAAAAACGTTCGACGGACTTGAAGTAACTGCGAACCTAGGCAGTGGGGAATTTAAAGATTATGCTGTATTCAGCGCGGATGTGGCTGAATTTTCCACAACAGAGACTCAAGAAGAAGCAGTTAACTTAAATAGACGATGGGAGGGCTGGGCTTACAAAATGTCCGATGTAAGACTGGCAACCATTGAGACGAAGTTTGACGATCTCGTTGAACCAATCACGGATACCTAAGGCAATCATTTCAGAGAGGAGGAAAATGTGGAGCAACTAAACAAAATCAGTTCTCGATTGACGCAATCTAAGGCCCAAGGGGCATCGCAGGCGATGCTGTATGGCACGGGTATGACTGACACCGACATGAACAAAGCTCAAGTCGGCATTGCGAGTAATTGGTGGGAAGGCAATACATGCAACATGCATCTCAATGAACTAGCAGCTCACTCAAAGCATGGTGTTGAAGAAGCTGGTTTGCTTGGAATGCGATTTAACACAATCGGTGTGAGCGATGGAATATCAATGGGAACCGAAGGCATGAGTTACTCTCTGCAATCTCGAGATTTGATTGCCGATTCGATTGAGACTGTCGTTGCTGGGCAGTGGTACGACGCTCTCATTACCATACCCGGTTGCGACAAAAATATGCCAGGCTGTTTGATGGCAATGGGAAGACTCAATCGCCCGTCGCTGATGATATATGGTGGCACAATTCGAGCGGGCACCGCAGGAACGCAGAAAGTGGATATCGTATCCGCATTCCAGAGTTATGGAGAGTTTATTGCCGGCAGAATTGATGAAAATCAGCGAATGGAAATTGTTCGAAATGCGTGTCCAGGTGCAGGCGCCTGTGGTGGAATGTACACCGCCAATACAATGGCGAGTGCGATTGAAGCTATGGGTATGTCGCTGCCATTCAGTTCATCGACGCCAGCCAATGACAGCGGAAAACTGAAAGAGTGCCAGGATGCCGGACAAGCGGTTTTACATTTGATGAAATTGAATCTTTTGCCGAAAGACATCATGACCAGGGAAGCATTCGAAAATGCAATGGTCATCGTAAGTGTTCTTGGCGGTTCTACCAATGCAGTGCTGCACCTGATTGCGATGGCCAGATCGGTTGATGTCGCGCTGACGATTGATGATTTTCAATCCGTGAGCGATAGAATTCCGTTTCTAGCAGATTTGAAGCCGAGCGGTCAGTATGTGATGGAAGATTTGCACGACATCGGTGGAATTCCGGCCGTAATGAAGTATCTACTTCAGCAGGGTCTGTTGAGTGGAGATTGCATGACGGTTACCGGTAAGTCTGTTGCGGAAAACCTTGAAGATGTGGACGGTTTGGCTGAAGGACAGAAAATTCTGCGACCGATTGACAATCCAATCAAGCCAACCAGTCACATTCAGATTCTAAAGGGAAATCTTGCCCCGCAAGGTTCAGTCGCAAAGATCACCGGTAAGGAAGGCGAAGTTTTCTCGGGAATTGCACGCGTTTTTGATGGAGAAGAAGACATGCTTGCTGCACTGGAACAGGGACAAATACAAAAGGGCGATGTGATCGTAATTCGATATGAGGGTCCGACTGGTGGCCCCGGTATGCCGGAAATGCTTACCCCTACATCTGCAGTGATAGGTGCTGGACTGGGCGCGGATGTAGCGCTCATTACGGATGGCCGCTTTTCTGGCGGGTCTCATGGATTCATTGTCGGGCATATCGTGCCTGAGGCTCAAGAGGGTGGTCCGATTGCTCTGGTCGAGAACGGAGATCGAATCACAATAGATGCAATCTCGAACACGATTGACGTAGATTTGAGCGAGGAAGAACTGGCCAAGCGCAAAGATAAGTGGGTCATGCCCGCTTACAAAACCACGCGCGGCACTTTATACCGCTATATCAAAACTGTTAAGACTGCAAGCGAGGGCTGTGTTACCGACGAGTAAGCAGCAACTAACCTATGGTGCCTTTCGCTCTTCGATGAGTTTGTCAATCTGCACTTGCAGTTGACTCAGGATTTCGTTGTAACGAAAGGCTCCGACTTTTTCTTCTCCTTTCTTCAGATTAACGAAATTCGGCCCGCACCACAGGCCTAAGTCGGCATCATCGGTTTCGCCAGGACCGTTCACGCGACAGCCCATGATCGCAATAGTAATCGCTTCATCTTTCAATTCTTGAGTAATTTCCTTCACCTGTCTGGCAAGATCAATAAAAGCCTCATTCTCCACCCGTGAACAACTGGGACAGGAGATGATGTTGAGCCGGTCTGGATCAAATCGAACCACAGAGCGAACTCGTCCAGCGGCAAAATCACTAATAATCTCTTTGCCTGCAATAATTTCTTTATATTTTTCCGCTTCCGGTAGAGTAAGCGAAACGCGAACTGTATCCCCAATTCCTTTCGCAAAAAGCTGCTCGAAAGCAATTCTTGTTTTGATTATTCCATCCGGTGGCATTCCCGCCTCGGTAACGCCAAGATGAATAGGAATTTCAGGGCGTTTCTCTGCGAACATCTTGTTTGCTTCTATCACTCGATCTGGTCTTGAGCTTTTCAGCGACACGCAAAATCTCTCGAATCCAATGCGATCAAGCATTTCGCAATGTTCCAAAGCGCTTGCAACCATTGGTGATATTGCATCATCATCTGGAAATTTTGCTTTTTTGTTAGGATCTACTGATCCGGAATTGACGCCCACGCGCATTGCGCAATCGTTGTCGGATGCAACATCGGCCAGGAACTTAACTTTGTCTTCAATAGACTTTTTTCGCTCGTGATGATGCAGATGACCAGGGTTGTATCTGATTTTGTCGACGTATTTTGCTACAGATGCTGCGAGACGATAGTTTTCTTGCAAATCAACACTCAAGTTTGCATCGCAGTTATCTCGAATAGCTTCCAGAGCTTCAGCATCTTTCTTGCTGTCCACTGCGATTCGTACCACACCGGCACCTGCTTCACTGAGTATGGTTGCTTGCTTTGCAGTTGCTTCAAAATCTCTTGTGTGTGCCGTACACATGCTTTGAACGACTAACGGATTCTCACCTCCGATGACCGTATTTCCTATGTTAACGGTTCGAGTAGGATTTCGTCTGATTGTCATTATCGAGTCTCTATAAAGATTGCCGTGATTTTGTCATTATAATAAGCCGAATTAATTGAATTCCTCCAACTATCAAGAAACGCCCATCTCGAAAATTCAACAACTGTGATATCGAGCTGCCATTTTCTTGATTGAAAATCTGTGCTTGGCAGAATAATCACACAGATGTTGATGTTTCTCCTTGCATTTGTGCAACATACATGGCGACAGGTATCTCATGATCGGTACTTATGCATTACTGACTGTATACGCGTTTTTCATCAGTACAGTATCGTTCTTAGGCGGGTGGTACGCAACCAAAATTCACCTGTCTCATCGTAAAAACCAACTGGTGCTTTGTTTTGTTGCCGGTTTTCTTCTGGGCATCGCAGTGTTCCATCTTATGCCGCAGGGGATCGAGAGTCTGGAAGATGAAGAAAGCATAGAGATTTTCATGTTCTGGCTGATGGCCGGTGTCGTGATTACCTTGATTCTTTTACGCACCTTCCCTAGTCTCAGTCCTGATCCGACTGCAATGGAGAACAGCCCTCAATTCTTGTCGAAATCCTACAGTTGGATTGGTATTGCGATTGGTCTCAGTATTCATTCCGTCTTTGAAGGAATCGCACTCGGTACAAGTTTACTATCCTCTGTTGGTATGTGGTTAGTAGGTTTCGGTGTATTTGTAGCAATTGTCCTGCACAAGCCTCTTGATGCAATGTCGCTTATGGTCACTATGGGGCAGTCAAACACAAGTTTGACACTGAGAAGACTAACCAATTTAGGTTTTGCACTAGTGTGCCCTGTTAGCGCTTTTCTCACACTTTGGATATTTGTTTTGATGGGGCCGGTTGCAGATCAAATCGCAGGTCGTTTAATCGCCGTCATATCAGGTGCGTTGATTTGCATTGCACTCAGTGACTTAATTCCGGAGGCACATTTCCAAAAGCATAACAAAATTCAACTCTCGACATCGTTCGTTGCAGGTGTGTTAGCGACGTTTGGATTATTTCTTTTGGAAGAGATTGTTATAGGTTGCTAGAAAACCATATTCTGAGGCACAGAGGTAGTGTGGCGGTATAGTAAACAACTGGATTCCACACTACCTCAAAATTGATAACCCCATAGCTAAAAAACATTTGTGGTTATAGTTTGGTCAAAGCAGAACAGACGATTGAACGAAGGTTCATAGTGTATATTCAAAATTTGTGAATTTGTGGGATACCCATGTCTAACCACGACGACAAAAAAGAGCATCATCCCGGCGGACACGATCACGGACATCATCACCATGGTCATAGTCGCAGCCTATTCGGCCAGCATGATCATACACACGAATTAAGGCATGCAGGTAAACGCAGTCTGATTATCGCTTTAGTGCTGATAGCTAGCTACATGCTTGTCGAGATTATTGGTGGGATGGCCGCTGGTAGTCTGGCACTTCTCGCGGATGCCGGACATATGGCAACCGATGCGGTATCCATTGCTCTTGCGTTGCTCGCCATGCACTTAGCTGAAAAGGCTGCTACGGCAAAGCGAACCTATGGCTACTATCGCCTTGAAATACTGGCTGCGCTGGTCAACGCTCTCACTCTCTGGGTAATAGCCATAGGAATTATCTACGAGGCTTACAATCGCTTTCAGCATATACCCGAAGTTCAAGGTCTTTTGATGTTATCGATAGGTGGTGTCGGTCTCTTGGTAAACCTAGTAGCGGCGTGGGTATTGCGCCGCTCGTCTGAACACAACGTCAACGTTGAAGGAGCTTTCCAGCACGTCATGGCCGACCTTATTAGCTCAGTCGCAGTAGTCATTTCCGGTTTTCTGGTATGGGCTTTCGGGTGGGTAATCGCCGATCCAATTCTGAGTGTCGTTATAAGTTTGATTATCATTCGTGGTTCTTGGCGCCTCCTGGCTAAAGTTGTTAACGTATTGCTTGAAGGTACCCCAGAGAAGATCGATTTGTATGAGCTTTGCAGCAAGATGGAAGAAATCGAAGGTGTCACAGGCATCCATGATATTCACGTCTGGACCATTTCGCCGGGCAATGAAATACTTACCGCTCACGTTTTGGTCGATCCTAGTTATCAAGGTGAATACAGCCAGTTGCAGCAACGCTTGCGGAACATTGCCTACAACGATTTTCACATCGGCCACGTTACCATTCAGTTAGAGAATTCGGCGGACGACTGCACCGAGGATCATAACGTCAGTGAACATCTGGTGCCAGAAGCCTCGCCAATAAAATGAATTCATAATGAACGGTTCGGCAGTACTGGATTCCCTCCAAAATCTCAAACCAGTCAAATTAAGCAAAATTTCAATTCAATCAGGACTGAGCGTTGAGGAAGTCGAGAGCATTGTTAACTGGCTGATTGAAATTGGTGTTCCTCTGAAATGGAGTTCTGAAGATAGAGTAAAGCTTCTGCGCCAAGTCATTCCTCTTGATCTCGACTACATTCGTAAATCAGTAGCAGTCACAGACTCTGACATAGCGCAGAGAGTAACTGTCTTGGATCATGTTGATTCCACCAATGAATTTCTGTTGAATCTCGCAACACAGCAGTCAATTCACAAGCACGCTTGTATTGCCGAGTACATGTCTGCAGGGCGGGGCAGAAGACGTCGAAAATGGTCCGGGAGTGCTTACGAAAATGTCATGCTGTCGATTGCTTGGGACTTCAGCAAAGATATTCGATTTTTGTCAGGTCTGAGTCTGGCAGTTGCAGTAATCGTCGTTCAATGTTTGAGTGAATTAACAAATGAAGCCTTGCAAGTGAAATGGCCAAACGACATTTTATGGGAATATAGAAAGCTTAGCGGGATTCTGTTAGAGACGCGTGATACGGCCGCAGTCATCGGCATTGGCATCAACTGCAGTCTATCGGATGACAATCGAAACGCCATAGATCAACCCGTTGCCTGCCTGAGTGACTTGCCAGATTATTCAGCAAATCGCAGCGTGCTGGTTTCCAGGCTTCTATGTTCTTTAGGTCATGGACTTGAGATTTTTATGAAGCAGAGGCTTGAACCGTTCAGGCAGGAGTGGATGCAAAAGCATGCTTACTCGAATAGACGCATCCTAACGGATGGTATGAACCCTCGTGAAGGAACCGCAATCGGAATTGACGGGGATGGAGCACTGTTGCTCAAATTGGACAGCGGTGAAATTATCCCTGTGCAGGCTGGTGAAATCAGTATTTTAGGTGAGCGATGAATGACGTACTGAATTCAAATCAGTAACACTACATGCTATAGACTATGGCTTTCATGCAGCACTGTTGATTTGTTGTTCAGCTAGTTCCATCAAACAATCATCTGGCAACGATTCTATAGGTGCGAAGTTTCGATGGGCGACCCACTCGGGGCGTTTGAATCGTCGAATATGATTATCTACATGACATAACGAAAGATAAACTACGGTTCGAGGCCATGGTGAAAGATTAGGAGGGGAGCAATGTACCAATGTGCTGTAGAACAACAACACGCTTCCGGCCTTGCCGTGCGCTGATACGATACCCCCTTCATCAACTAACCTGGTGATTGTAGCCTTGTCCAACGTCCACAGTGGATAGCTGGTGGTTTGCAAGTCGTGTCCGGCTTCAAATACTCCTTGTTTGTGCGAACGCGGAATCATCCATAACGGTCCGTTGAATTCACTGGCATCGTTTACATACAGAGCGATGTTCATTGCTCGGGATTCGGGCATGTGATCATCGCGTGCCCATGTTCCGTAATCCTGATGCCACTGCCATACGTCACCGGTGAAAGCTGCTTTTGCATTTACTTTGTACTGGTGCATGTAGACTTGCCCGTCGAGAAGTTGTTCAACGGGTTGAATGAGTCGAGGATGGCAGCCGAGTCTTCGAAATGCTTCGTTGTAATAGTGTGCGGCGAATGCGGTTCGTGGTGTTTTGCCATCGCTTTCGCGAAACACTTCCTCGCGATCAAGCGCATATACTGTTTCAGCGGCCTGTTGTAAAACTCCGGATTCGACCTGGTTAAACAGGTTTGGCAACAGTAGATAGCCGTCCGAATGAAATTGTTCGATTTGTAATTTTGATAATTTCATGGTTGAACTTTCCTTTGTGACTCTGAATGGAATACAGTGAATTTTGAACTATTTTGTTGCAATATTCAAATTTTTGCAACAATAATTGACTGAAGAATTTGAAATTTCGACATTTAGTTGTGCTTTCAGGTCTATTTTGAAAGAAAATAGTAGGAAAGCATACAACCGAACTGCGAAAGGGTGCATTCGCTTTATATACAGTGACAAATCAGTTGAATCTACATTCACTCAAATTAATGAAACGAGTGCAGGCTTCAACATTTACAGGTTTCTAGCGAGCCCGCATAGCTCAGTTGGTAGAGCAGTTGATTTGTAATCAACAGGCTGCAGTTGGGAGAGAACTGCTAACTAATTTTGATTTTTTAGCAGTATTTATTTTATTCTACAATCTGCCCTGGTGTCAATGGTTAGTCTCATTAAGAACATACTAATCGCGCTTTGTGTAGACTTTGGATTCCAGTATGGTTCTGCCCACCATTGCAGCAGCTTCAGCGGCGCTTGCTCTGGACGAATGTAAATATCTGGTTGTTGTCCATATTGTCGAATGTCCGAGTAATCTTGCAATTACCGGCATAGGCACTCCGTGAATTGCTGCGGTCGTTGCGAAACTGTGGCGTAAGTCATGAAGTCTGACATTATCGAGGCTCGCGCGTGCGCGCACTGGCTGCCAGGCTTTCGTGAGTGATATTTGGCGGCCGTATCTTCCTGGGAACACTAATTCGCAATTTGATAGTCTGATCATTGATTCAATTATTTCTACAACTTCTTCCGTCATCTCTACCGAACGTGGGCCAGTCTTCGAATCGGGCAGGTTGATAACTTTTTGTTCGATGTCGATGTCTGCCCATGTCATAGATTCAGCCTCTGATGCTCTGCAACCGGTTAACAAACAAACCTTGATTCCAGCAATTGCATACTGAGAGACACTATCTTCAGTTTTCATGTCGCTCAAAGCTTTCAGCAGCCTGCTGTATTCGGATGAGCTTAAATGTCGGTCACGCATTATTTCCTTGTAAAGAGTTATTCTTGTGAAAGGATTGGTATTTGGATCAACTATTTCTATGGTTTGTGCAAAATTGAACATACGCCTTCCTACTGCGATGATGCGATTTGCCATAATTGGCTTGTTCTTCAGACTCTGGTGTAGTGCAACTACTTGAGCGCGCTTGATATCAGACATATTCAAATTTCCAAACTCTGGCTTCAGATATCTTTCAGTTACCAGTTTGTACAATTTTATTGTGTGTGGTTTTCTATGGGTATCTATGTGGTGTAGAAAAATAGGTATGTATTCGTTAAGAGTCATTTTTCCGTTCCTGAAATAAAAATCGAGGTCAATTTACGCACAACAACTTCAGGATTACAAGGAGAGGGGATTTTGGGTGCTGTAGTGTTTAGGCAAGGTATTTCGAAAGAAAAAGGAGAGTGATGGCTCTCCTTTTTAAATTATCTGGACCAGACTCAGTCATGGTTCGGCTGGAATCCGATCTTCTCCGGGGGACTTAATCCCCAGAGAAGCCGGAAGTATGTCCGAATAATGACGGCCGTGCTCGCAATCAGTCAGGCTGCTCGCAGTAGTTCGTCAACGTCCGGACATTCCTCAATTAACACGTTCATTGTGGACGTTTCGACCTGCGCATTAAGCGTATGGCCGTTCGAGGTCGAGTGAGTGATCTCGAGTACTCGCCTGGCGACATCCAATGTCGCTGTGTAGTGTTCCCGTTTGGGTGGTCTACGCCAGCCATATTGGTTTTCGCGCCTTTCATCCGTCAGCCGCTGTTGCATTTCACGAATGGCGGTACCGAGTGTCTCCGTGTGCTGCTCAATGACGAGCTGGTCGGTTTCAGGGTCTCGCTCACCTGACGGCTTGATTAGATCCAACTGCACTTCCAGGACGTTGTCCATGGATGTTGGGGCAGTTGCGAGTTCTGGCAACGCAAGAAGCGGGGCACTCACAGGGTTCGGATCGTAATTCATGTGTACAAATTCGACACCTGCTTTGGCCAGGACTGCGTGGACCCTACTCAAGTTCACCTTGGTTACGACACCTAGCACGCTTTCGTCGCGGTTCCTCTGTATATACGCGGGAACTTGGCGAGGGACAGCTGGGAGTCCGAGATACTCGTATATCTTCTGCTCGGTCTTTTCATCAGGGCCGCGGTTGTCCGTTGTCCGGATCTGCGTGATGCGGACCGGAACTTCAGGATTTGCTGTCGGCTTGAGCTCGACTGTCCAGCGAGTATGGTCTACAAATACGCAGACAAACGCACTAGAGCCGCTAACACATTTGGAATGATAGCTGGCGACGCAATGTCGCTGATACCAGCCAACTATCGCTAGACGGAGACTGTTGCGAATGATGTATCCCGGAAACTTCCGGGGCAATGCGTTCGCGTAGAACTCAACATCGTAGTTTACGTTCTTTTTGCGGAACTGAAGCAGTGTGACGGCTTTCGCCATCTTGTCATGTTCCTCGTGCCAGCGGCGAGGGGTCCAGTCCAAACGAATCGTTCGGCCTAGTCTCTTCGCCATGGCCACCGTATCGGTGACTGGAACTTGCTGCGCTTTCATTCCCATCGCACCGGCCGCAAAGCCGACGAGCATGTTGTGATTGCCGGTTAGATCACCGGCGTCCAGGACAGTTTTAATGTCCTGTTCTTTCATCTGGCCAATCTTGGCTAGATGCGTAAGAGGCATTGCGATCTTCGGAGGAAGCTTCGCGAGCCTGCTTTGGATGATTTTTTTCATGAGAGTCTCCGAAAAAAAATGCCGGAGACTCCCACCCCCACCTGGAGATCGAAATCCCCGGCGGGGTTGAAAAATTTACGATGTTAGCGGCTGTAACGGGCTCGGTCTTTCGGCCGGAACCAGCGATCGCTGGTAGCATCGTATTCGAAGCCGTTCTCTATCAAGAAGAACAGCATCTTTCTAAAACTGCCTGTATCGTAACGGTCGAGGGAAACCCCTTCCGATCCGAAATACTGCAGTTGAACCCTTTCTCCTTCGAGAAGGGGTTCAGGTTTGGTCCAACAGTCAAAGACTGGGTCAAACCAAAATCCGGCCTCCTGTACGGACGCCAGTTTTTCTTGATAGCCGTCATCGTCTTCTGACAGTCTGACTATAGCTAGTTCCGTGAGTTCCATATCCAGATTAATTCTCATATTTTTCACCTAAAAGAATACGGGAGCACACGCCGCCCGTAACGGGAAGTGCGTTCCCGTACGGGTTGTGAATTTCGGAACCGAAGCCCCGATAGGCTGCTAGCAGATATTGACTGACGTCAATACCTGAAGAGCGTTTTCGATATTCGGCACCTGGGTAGCGTTTTTTCGAGCTTCGCTGATGAGCCCAGTTAGACCTTGCCTATCATACAACGACGTGGAGCCGTTGGGTTCCTTAAGGGCTGCATACAGCTGGCCTTCAATTACGATAAAGCCTGTCATTACCGACGCAGGCGTTGGTTGATAGTTCATGTTTCCTCCGTAATGTGTTATTCGGGGACAACATGCCCTGCGTGGGAATATGTCTCCCCGCAGGAATTAGTGAAATGGCAGTGTTGCTGCCTACTATTTAATGCCGCACTGAGCGACGATTCCGATGGGCCGCTGGGACCCTGCACACCTGGTTACGGATTGGTGTGACTGATTGAGTTGTTAATTATCCGGAGCTGGTGGGGGTGGGGCAATCGGTTGCCCTGCAACGAACTGTGCAGGGATTCTGGAAGAGGAAAAACAAAAAGGAGGGACAGCCCCTCCTTTTTGCTCAACTCTATGAGAGTCTATTTGTTGTTTTTCAGCTCCTCAACATCTTTTTTCATGATGCTGAATTCGCTTTTCAGTGTCGATACATCCGTTTTCAGTGTCGATACATCCGTTTTCAGTGTCGATACATCCGTTTTCAGTGTCGATACATCCGTTTTCAGTGTCGATACATCCGTTTTCACGATGTGAAGCCCAGACTTTATGTCGTCAAGTTTATTGTTGACGGCATCGAAGCGGCCGGTCACGACCAGCACGCTTCCTACCATGGCGGCAGTTATTACTAATGTCCAGCCAATAGAGGCTATGACCAAATAAAAAGTGTAATCCATCTATTTTCTCCGGTTGCCTCTCGGAGCAAGATGTCCCCTCAAGGGACTCTTATCCCCTTGAGGGTAATTAAAATATTCAGGGCAGGGTCACTGCCTGAAGTTCTGTGCCAGTCGTTTCCGCCGGCTTTCCCGGAAACCCCTGAAGGGCTCGCACACCTGGTTACGGGTCGGTGTGACTTTCATTGAGTCTTCATCTTAGCAGATTGCATTGATAACTGCAATTCCACTGGAGTTTGGCTAGAGCTATGGTTGCCTTAGATACTCGGTAAAGAAAACGGGCGTTTTTTTTACTTTTACCCCGACCTACAGAATTGATCTGTATTCGCCGGATATTTAGTAAAGAAACTCGGTAAAGAAATCTATGTTAAGATACTCGCCATGGGTAACGAGTTTCTTTACTTTCCGGATGTCCTATCATGCTGATCGGCTATGCCCGTGTCTCCACCGGGGATCAGAATTTAACATTGCAAATAGATGCGCTGGAAGAAGCAGGATGCGAACGGGTATTTCAGGACCAGGTAGCGGGGTTGTCAATACTCGACCGAATCTCAATCAGGCACTAAAATTCGCTCGGTCTGGAGACACCTTGGTAGTATGGAGACTGGATCGCCTAAGTAGGTCACTGCGAGATCTAATCGAGACCGTGACGGTTCTAGAATCCCGGGGAGTTCAGTTGAATAGTCTACACGAATCGATTGATACTGCATCAAGTAGCGGTAAGTTGATCTTTCATCTGTTCGGCGCTTTGGCGGAATTTGAGCGTAACCTCATCAAGGAAAGAACTCTAGCAGGTCTGCAGGCTGCTCGGGCGAGAGGACGAAAGGGCGGCAGGCCGCCTTCACTAAATTCTGAAAAACAAAAACTGGCTGCCAAGCTTTACAGTGAAAAGAATCACAGTGTAAATCATATCTGTCAGATTATGGGGATTTCAAAGCCGACTCTTTACAAGTATGTGCGGGCCGAAGGAGTCATGCAATAGAAATTTAAGGGATTTATAAAGTTGACTAAGCCTCTCAATAAAAATTCGGGACTATATTTGACAACCCTAACTCGGTTAGTGTTCATTCGGGCAATCGGATAATTTCGTTGGAGGTGAGCGTTCCAGTTCACCTGGCGTGCGAGCCATGGTGTGATGGGTTGTGGTGTTTGGTGAACAACCTCTACGCAGACTACTGCGTCCAAGTAGTCACGAACAGATATCTTAAAGAACTAGGCGCGTTAGCGCCATAGAGGGAGTTGTGAAGGAAACTTCCCTCACAAGTGTGAGCGACGCAAATTTCATTAAATTAGAATGAGCTCCTAGTTGAGAATTCCCGGTGTTGCGACCGGTGCCCCTTGGTTACAGTTCAACGATTTTCTTTCTTGAAGAAAATCGTTGCGCGAGATACGTCAGCTAAGCCTGTCGTATCTCGCGCCACGCAAAGGTCTCAATACCTTTGCGTACGAGACAACGTTTGTTGTTCGTATGCCAGTCGCATAGCTGGCACCGCGAAAATCGCGGAGCCGGACGGTCGACTTGCGTTCAGACCGCCCGGCTGGAGTATATGAAACGATTTGGCACGGCCGAGATGTTCTCATATATCCTCATCGCGGGAACCGGCGTTCACCCGGGCTGCCGCTCATCGGCAAAACACGGGGTTTTGTAGTGCCAGTCATATGACTGGCGTGCGAATTTAGCAAGGTATTGAATGCCTTGCTGAATTCGCGTTTAGAAATGCATTTCGTCACCAGCAGCTGAAATGCTTGGCGCCCAGCCGCCGGCACGGTTTCGCGATGCACCTTGGGGGTGATCGGCGAACATGTGCGTGCGGATACATCGCGGGGGCGGCCGGTCGACTTCGTTCATCCCGACCGCCTTGAGCGTATGAAATGGTTCGGCATAGCCGAGATGTTTCATAGCTCCTCATCGCGGAAACCAGCATTCGCTAGGTCTACCGCTCATCAGCAAAACACGGGCAGGTTTTGCGCAACAGGTGCTGGCAGGGCCGCACCGCTACGGGAACCGCTCCCGTAGCGGTGCGGGGGGCGGCGGGGCGCGTGTAGACTGGCTTTGCGGCCAATAGGCGCTTTATAGCCAGCGGTTATTGGTGTTACAGCAAAAAATGCTTGACATCGGGATTTTTTGTCTGGTATATTTGGGAATACAGATCAGGCGACACACCCGTACACAGTCGCCTAAATCCCAAAAGCGGATTTCGGGAGCGCAACCGGAGACGGTTGCATTCACACTGCCAACAACACAGTGTGCCCCTCGCAGAGTGATACAACACTTCTGCATCTCTCTAAAATTGCGCCGGCCAACAGGGTCGATCGCAAGCGGTAATTCGCCCATCAAATCCTTGTCCGTATTCGGTCGAGACACCTTGCGGTACAAAGGTTTATATGGGGTTTTGCCTTTCAATCCATGTGCGAAAGCAATATCAGCAGTCACTCAAATTATGTTGATTGCCGGCATTCTTGCCTACGGTTTTTCGTGCTACCAGTCATGGCTGACTAACACTCTATAAATAGCCACGTTGTCTTCAGGCGGTTAATCTGAGCAGGTGCTTTAGCTAGTTTCAACCTTACAATTGAAGCGAGAGATAAGTCTCTATTCTCGAGGTCTTTTGGCCTTTTTTCTAAAGGATGAATACACGTTTTCGAAACATCGAATACGAAGTGGCGGCCGAGGACGCCAGGAGGATGCTTTGACAATATCAATCAAATCTAAACCACAGTGGAAACGGTCCGTGCTGTTGCCGTATGAGGACCCGATCATGAACATGCGGGCTAACGGTGACAGTCTCTCTACCATCCAGTCGCGTTTGAAATGCCGTGGGGTCGTCGTTTCAAAAATGACCGTGAAACGTTTCCTTGAGTCCATGCCTCCAGGACGACTGGAGCGATCGATCGAGGAGATCCACCAACTCGTCTGACAGGTGATAATTATGGGTTACTATGCCAAACCTGAGAAGCAAGCCCAGAGAGTCATCAGCTGGGGTCTAGCGTTGGGATCCGGACGGAGAAATAATAAGAGCCCAGCGCTAATTCATTCCATCAGCACGGCGAACTCCTACCGTAGCGCTCTCACCACATTTTGCAGATGGATTCAAGAAAATCAGCTCGGGAATCTCATACAGGTCAATGTCAAGACTTGTTCCAGTTTCCTTGAGGAACGGGCAGGGCAGGTTGGCCAGAAAACCCTGGACCGCGATCGGCAGGCTATTCAATACCTGCTGGGCAGAACAACCAGAATGAAAATTCTGCTGCCGCGGATCAAGTCTACTTACTCGGGTGGGCGACACCTCGCAAAACAGTCTCGTGCGTATACCAGGGATCAGGTTGAATTCATTTGTTCGAATTTGTCCAGACGATCAGCACTCGCGACACGTATCGCTTATGCCGCAGGCCTGCGGGGACATGAGCTCTATTCCCTTAAACGTCGCTCGGAGCGCGGACCCAGCGCGCACCGGAAATGGTCGAAAGATCGGTTTTTCGGGCGAGCTGGAATCGTCTATACAGTAAAAGGCAAGGGCGGACTAGTGCGCGAGGTGATCATTCCAACTCAACTGGCCAAAGAACTTGAACTGCTGCGTCTGCCTGAACCGGTTACTCTTCGAAACCGAGGCATCAATCATCAGCAGCATTACGACATCACCGCCGGGCAGAGCTTCTCCCACATCTTTACCAAAGCCAGTGTCAAGCATCTTGGATGGTCCACCGGTGCCCACGGCCTGCGTCATGGGTATGCGCAAGTGCGGATGGATGAACTCCATACCGGTAAGTTTACCCGCCAAGAACGAATGGAAATCGTCAGCCAGGAGCTCGGACACTTTCGTCCGGATATCGTCAAAGCCTATCTTCGATAGGCGTCTCTCTTTCTTCTTTTTGCAGTTCGACCTGAATGGGCGGCCCGTACAAGCGCCTGCAGCGTAGTTAGACCCTGCGAATTTCATTTCAGGGCGCTGTAGTGCCTGGAATTTCGCCCTACATCACTTAGAATCGCTCTCCGGCGCTCCGGAAGATCAGGTCTTTTTGCGCGCTAGTGCCTCGTTCGCTGCCTCGGCGACTTGAATGAACGAGCCGACCGGTTCGATATTATCCGCCCGAACCATGCGCCTCGTACACTGCAAATCTAGGACCAATCGTTCTATTCCAGGAATCGACTCTTCCCAGATCATCTGCGCCAGAGCTGCCAAGAGCTTAGCGACGTTAAACTGGAAGCCGCCGCACGTATGGCGTTTCTGATCTCTTGTAACGTTAGTTTAAAGGTGTCATCGTCATGCACCTTGTCATAATCAAAAATCCGTTGGCGCAACGTGACTAGGAGAAGCTGTAGCGCGCGAGGGTCGAACGGCCAATTATCCAGAAGCCTGCTGGCTGCATTCACGTCTTCCAACATTTTGTCAAGGGCGCGGCCGTCACTGTTTCTGACTGCCTTAGCGATTCTTTCCAGCGTTACTACCGTTTTGAACTTCATCTTAGATATGTCTCCAGTTCTGTTGTTCTGAAGGGTCCGGGCGGCCTTCTATCACGACACCTTCGCATAGGTGGCTGTGGACTCAACGTTCGCGCTCACAAGCGCGGCGGCGATCTGTGGACAAACTGAATTTCCACACATCCTTATCTGCGCGGACTTTGTGAGTCGTTTGCCGTTGAACTCCGGGTCTATGACGTAGGTCTCGCAAAATCCCTGAGCTCGGAAAAGTTCTCGGGCTGTAAGCATTCTCATTGCGATGTCCACAATCCGGTAGTCCTGTCCCTCTACTGTAACAAGCCCGAATCTCTCTTTACTTGTAACGGTAGGGCATGGTGCATCCAGCACCGCATGACTTTCTCCGGAACCGTAATATTTGATCAGGAACGCATTGACCAATGCATGATGTCTTCCGCTGGCCAGCACCGCGTTCATGGGTTCATTCAAATTACCTTGGCCGCCATTGGTGTTGCTGCTGTGGAAGTGCGTTAGCATGGCTGTGACCAGGGCGGTTTTTCCGCCGCCGCCCGCAGTTGTTGTGGGGGCGGGGTGATCGACTCCCTGGCCAATGCTTTGCCCGAAACTTCGGGTCAGGTTGCATACCACCACATTCTGGTGTGCGCCGGTGCTTAATATCGTGCTCAGCGGTTCCCGCGTATCATGGCCGGTCGCACCGGTGTTATGCTGCGCAAGGAACGCAGCGACTCGATCGCTGCACATGGTGGCGTGCACCATGCCGTTTTGGGCTGGAACTACAAACGGCTTTTCGGCGTTTATTACGTATTTCCATACGCCACGGCCAATGCGGCGCATGGTAGCCTCTACAAGTGGCCTCTTAATCCCAACTCCACGACCCTGCTCTTTGGACAGGAAGATCGAGTAAATGGGGGTCAGCCAGTCTATGCACTCGGCGGCCGTTCTGTATGGTTTCAATCCCGGTTGTGGTCCGTGTGTGGGCGGTGGCCAGCTGATTGGCAGGCCATCGCACCTTGCGACTACGAACAGTCTCTTTCGAATCGTCGGGGCGCCGTAATCACATGCCTGTAGCTCGCGCCACTCAACTTTGTATCCAAGTTTTCTCAGCGCTTGGATCCAGATATCGAACGTCTCTCCTTTTCTGGCTACATCCATTTTTCCGTTTTCAAGAATTGGGCACCATGTGCGGAATTCCTCGACGTTCTCAAGCATGATGATTCTCGGTCTGGCTTTTTTCGCCCAGCGAACCACAACCCAAGCCAGGTCCCGGCTTTTCTGTGCTTCCGGAGACCTTATCGGCGCTTTTCCACGCGCCTTGCTGTGGTGTGTGCAGTCTGGCGAGAACCAGGCAAGGCGTATCTGCGCCCTTGCCGCGATATCTTCTGGATCGACGTCCCAGATATCATTCATTAAATGCTCGGTCTGGGGATGGTTGGCCTTGTGCATCGCTATCGCTTCTGCATCGTGATTGATGGCGATGTCGACCGGCTTTCCGAGCGCGGATTCAATGCCAATGCTGGCGCCGCCACCACCGGCGAAGGAATCTATATCAATATATTGTTTCATCTTTGGATAACTGACAGGTGAGTTCTCTCGGGCTCTACGAAGCCAATATTCTGAGCGTGGGGTGGGGTGGGGCTACTTTTTCGTGGTTGCCTAGGAATTCTGGGTCTAGCAGGTATCCGTACCAAACCCCGTCGGAGGCGCTGAAACACTTCCAGAACGGTTCGTCATTTGGGGTGTGGATTACATAGCTGGTCGCGCTGAGATCCTGCTGGATCGTCGCGTGGCGGCGGACGTCGTAATCCTGAAAAATGTCCGGACTTCGGAGAAATACGCCCTCCGGTGCCAGGTGAATCGCGTATTCAGGTTTGTTGGTGCGGCGGGCGCGGATTTCGTTTCTGAGAAATCCAATAAAGGGTTCAACCCGTTCTTCGGGTGTAACATAGTTCCTGCCCACCACCGGTTTCGGGTTTACAATTTTCCCAATTTCGTTTCCTTGCCTGCCTTGGAGTGTCTGGATCCAGGAATGAAGTAATTCCGGATTATGTCTTATCGATCTCAAGCCTGTTTCAGGCAATAGCTTCAATGCGACAAAAGGGCAAAAGGTGGTTGACTGGCACTGTGTTTCAGTCCACTTCCAGTCGTAGTGCACTCCTACCTTTCCAATCGTCTCCTGAACCAGAGGATTCCATCTCGTGACTTCGTCACCGTTTTCCGTGTAAACCGCCAAATCCGTTAGCGGTTTCCCGACATCCAGTAGTAGCGCGGCCGAAAAACAGCCGTAATGTTCCTGTGGAGTCGCTTCTGGAACTTTGTTTAAGAGTTTTTCCAATGACTCACGGGTTCGCGTAAGCGCAGATTCTAGGAGAGGGCGGTGCTTGTCGTCCTGCAGTAACTGGAGGTAATCTGCAACATTGAGGATCGTTTGGTTGTATTGGGGTTGCCAGTGGCTTGCCGCATACGCCTTGCACTCCCTGATCAATTGATTGTGGGGCTTGAGTAAACTTGTTGGTGTTTGGATGACCGGCATTTTTTAGGTTTCTGATTCACTTGCGTCGTCTTTCTTGCCCCCTCGGCGGGTCGCTGCAGAGACGGCGGCGCTCTGCCCAGCTTGACCGGATGAATCTAGTTTGCCGGCCGTATATGCAAACAGACTGTTTACTCCAGAAACCGAGGTTCCAGTAAAGCTGCTGACCAGCCATATCCACACGATTGGCAGGGCGATGTAAGACGTTGCCGTGACAATCGAAAGGACCAGGTCTCCTGGGTTTCCAACCCCAGTGTGTATTGCGTTTTCTCCATACATGTAGTCGATCAGTTTCTCGTCGAGGAGCGTTGCCAACGCCCATAGCCCGGTCATGAACTTAAGGCTGAATATGGCGCTTGTGAAAAACAGCAGCAATGACGGTTTGAGAACCGCGAAAGGTACGGCGAAGGGGATCGCGATGTATATGCACATCAGAGCAAGCGCCTGGAACATCGGCAAGGCTTTTTTTGTGAGATACATCGCACCCTTGATGGCTGGGTAGACTAATACACCGCCTACATAGCCAACAGTAGATCCCAGGAGGTCGCCTTTCGCGCCGGTGCCGTTTTGGTCAGCACCCATATTTGTGGGTGGAGGTTCCTTGAGCAGAAATCTCCGTACAGTCGGCTCTACAGTAGGAGGCCCAGTGTATGTGACTAAAGCAAAATCGTAATCTGGATTTTCTGTTTTTTTGACGATGTGATCGTAAATACGCCGCTCCAGGCCGTTCGATGGATCTTTCCACCAAACGTCGCAGCGTGGTCCCATCTTGCCGTCCGTGAAGTCGTAACTAGCCGACCACGCAGGAATGGGTTGCCTGGCTATTAGCGTGTCATAGTAGCCAGGCGTTTCGAAAAACATGTCGTCGGCTCGCCATTGCGAGGGTGGTCCAGACGGAGTGGTGTGTGCGCGAACAGCAGCTGGATTCGCCTGTTCCAGTTTTCGCAACGCCGGCAGGTGACAGTCCAGATCGAATCTCTTGAGTTCCGCACGCAGTGTCGGTTCGTCAAGGCTCATGTAGTCGAGCTCAAGCGTGATGTCCCGGATGTGAGAAGGCTTGCCAAAACTGTGAATTGAGGCGGTAAAAATATTCGTGAAACCGGACGAGAGCTGGTGCACCAGCCACCAGTACACGGGCACTTTGATTTCGTCTGGAATTTCGTCGCTCGCGTATGGCGCATCCGGCGAGTCAGCCGTGATTTCCTTTCCGGTAATTCGGCTGGTGTGGGTGAGGTCGGATGTCAGGACCGAAACCGCTGGGATAAAGCACAGGATGATCGCAATGTATGCAATAAGCATGTCCTGTTCCATCCTACGCATGGAAACCGGAGCGGCGGCTTTCGCTTCCTGGGAGCGTGCTGGCTGCGTCCAATTACGCATGACCAGCCAAAGCAAAGGTATGTATATCAGTCCACTTGCAACCAGCAGCTCGGCAAAACGGTTGCTGACTTGCCAACCGTATAGTGTCAGAGCCAGTTCTAGATAAGATCCCGTTTCCATGTCTATTGTCTATTGCAGTGGGTTGGAGGGAAAGATTTCACGCGGAGCGACGGTAGGCGCCCTTGTTCTCTCATACGCTTCGAGAAGCGATACAGACGTGTTCGATACCAGAGAGCGGCGCATTTGATAATCGAAGATGGTTCGATCAATTTCCTGCTCAAGGCGATCGACCGCAGTGTTCAGCGCTTCGTTCGCAGGTCCCGAGTTCTGAATGTTTGGTTCAGTTGATCCTGTGAGCAAAAGCCTTCGCGCTTGCAGGGCTTTTTCCACCACGCGGGCCAGGGCAATCTCCTCGGCCAGGCGTTCTGTGTAGATTCCGTGCTGGTCCACTTCGCGCAATGCCAGTATCAGCTGGAAATTGACGCTTACCGATGGCGCCTGCAGCTTTTCCGCCTGTTGCCTGTCCGGGAAATTTCCCGATGCCAGTACCGTCTGCAAGGTATCGAGCACTTCTTTCTTTTCTTCTTCAATCTTCGGTTGCAGTCCAGATGCCACGTGGCTCGACGGTGTGCCTCCATCCTTGATTTCGGAATCCCCCACAATATCGGCTGTGAATTCCGCAGCGTCTTTCGGTGACGACCAGGTGGAGGCAGCGGTTCGATCCGGACTGGAGGTCTGGATTGAAGTGTCGCAGTCTGCAGGCATTCCAGACGATGCACACCAGCCGGCACGCACAGCGTCGCGAACCGGTTTGATGGACGGCTTGCCTGGACAGCCGGCTTCTTTGCCTTCCACCCAGGTTACGCAGGGATCCGTCTCTTCACTGACCTTCTGCTGTATAGATACGGCATCGGAAGCACCCGCTTGGGCCAGTCTTTGCCAAGTCTGTGCCTTGCCGAGCGCCTGCCAGTCGGAGCCGGCATTGGGTCCGTCAGTGGACTTTTGCTGCAGCAGTTCGCAGGAATCGATCGAGAACCTCCATTGGTCTTCCGCTCTCACGGTGTAGTGCTGCATCAGCTGGCACAGTGAAGGCTGCGCCCTGCACAGTATCTGGCCAGGCAAAGCCCCGGTCAAGGAGGATTTCAACGACCCGAGGTCCGCCATCGAATTGCCGACGCCGCCAAGCATTGATCGGATATCCAGTTTTGGATCAAAATTGCCGCAGGCGAATCCGTTTCCAGGAGCACGGAACCTGTAGCGCACGGAAGGGTCGATAATCGTCGGCGTGGTAGCCCGTCCTCCGCCGACGGAGTAATACAGAAACGGGTCTGCGATATACTGTGCGTGGGCTGAAGTTGACGCCGCAAAAATGATCGTCAGCACCAATATATTTATCTTCATTCGATTGCTCCTTTTTTTTTGCGCAATTCCTCAACGCGCGATGCGGGAAATTTGTTGTAGACAGTCGCACGGCTGATGCCAAGATGCTTGGCTATCTGTCGCACGGACATATTCGTCTGGACGATCAGCGCTTCGCACTGTTTCATCCAGTCCGGAGTGCGAACACGTTTATTTGTCACTGCGCTTCTGGGCGAGGGTATTGTTTTGTAAAAATACGATCGTGATATGTCCAGCTTGGCGGCGATTTCGTCATTCGTCAGCACTCCTTCGTGCAGCAGGCGTTTTGCCTCATCGATTTTCTTTGGAGTCATTTTTCTGGGGCGGCCGCGCTGTGTCATGATCAAAATACTCCAAGGAAGCTTCCGGACTTCATACAGCACCTATACCTCACCCAGTACTGCCACGCGTATGCGCCGTCCGGCGCCACTTCAGAGGGCGAATCAGTGCCGCCGAACGCCTTGCACTGTTTTGACGATTCGGGCGTTAATATCTGCCAGTTGTCGTCTGTCTCGCTGGAAGCGTCGCGCCACTGGCGCCAGACGGCGCTTTCACAAGTCGCTCCAGCTCTATTCACCGTCCATTTGCCGCCGGAGTCACGGCATGTCAGGGGGTTGGTGGCGCGCGGATCACCGCGTCGAACATGTCGTACGCTGGCGGAGGAGTTGTAGCTTTTTGCGATGTGACTGGAACTGTCGTTGGTCACGATATCGGTTCCGCGAACTGCGGTTACCGCAGCTGCGCGAGCAGGGTCGTTTTGAATGACAAACCCCGATCGTGGATAGACGGATCCCCAGGTTGATTCGACTCCGGTGCCGATCTCACGCAGTCCCGGAGTGACGGACTCCTTTCTTTTGAGCTCGCCAACCCCGCTTCGCCAGGCGAGTGCGTCCGTCGAAGACACGAAGTACGGTTTCATTGGCGACACATCGCTTCTGCATAGAAATTTGCCGAATTTCAGTGTCTTTGCGATCGGGTTGCCGACAACATCGGTTTCGAAGAATTGCAGCAGGTCGGTGTAACGATGCGGTCCTGTTCCGCTTCCGGACCCTCCGGTCAGCTGAGTGCCGAACATCCCCTGCAACGCCGAGCTCGCGGCCTGCGCCGCGGCTTTAGCCAGTGGCTGCCATTCCTGCCACGGCGCTTCGGCGGTATTGGCATAGGACTGCACCACCAGATCTGGAAGTCGGTGCGAAATGCGCGGCGTCGTAACGATGTAACAGCCGAATATCCCGCATCGTAGGAACACGCACACACCGTCTATCTTCCAGTCCAGGCAGTCCCAGGAAAGGGAGGCGTTCGCGAGATCGGACACGTTGAAATCCTCCGCTTTTAGTGAACTGTTGACCATGGCTGTTGCCATTAACAGGAATAACCCGGCTTTCGTCACGATGTTCATTGTTACTTTAGACCGCGCCATATGCGTACTGCTCGACGGAGGTCGGTTACCTCAGAAATGACCGTCTGCCCATCTATGACGACCGAGGGATACCTGGCAATCCCGAACCGTCTTGCGGATTCGCGAACCGTGATCGCAAGCAGGGCGCCTGCCTTGCGCTCGGATGTCAGGCGATTGATCCGGTTGCGGGCAGCGTAAGTCGCTTTGGCTTGATCTTTCGGCAGATTCCTGTTGAGCTGGTGCTCGAACGATTCGGCCGGTGCAACGTCGAGGACGTCCACCTGGACGCCTTTGGAGCGGGCTGTGTGAATTCCGGATATCGCAGTCGGTCCATTGACATAGACTTCGATTTGCTGTGGCCATTCAGCGCCTTGCGCCATGAACGGCACGATCAGCAGCACTATAAAATACTTTGGTTTCATCATTATTGCAGGCGAGTTTCCCGGATTTGTTTTGCGATCATCTTCGCAGCTTCGATTTCACTGATTCCGTGCTCGCGCTGAAGATTCGCCCTGAATGCTTTCTCGTGTTTCTCCGTCTGCGCCAGCGCCAGCGCGATTGCCGGCGGCACGCTGCGGAACAGATTCAGCAAATATCCGGACATCACTGTGCCTTCGGTGTATTTGCCCGGAGACTTGCGTGCCGATAGGATCATGGCTCTTTGTTCCGGCGTTAACGTTCGGAAGCGCGATATCTGCTCCACGTCGTCTTCCTCCAGTGCCAGCAACACCCACCACTCCGGTTGAACCAGCAGTTCCTGGGCACTGTCCGGAAACTGCCGCAGGTTCTGCGTCGCGATCCAGAGCCATGCCCCGTACGTCCGCCAGGTCGCTACGATACGCGCCAGATACGGCGAGACCAGGGGATTTTGCAGCAGCACGTGCGCTTCGTCTATCACCACTACAGTCTGACGTTCGGAATACTGTTCCGCCTCGACGCGGTTCTGGATGGCTGTCATTAGCCCTGTAATGGCCACCGCCAGACGGTCTTCGTAGCCCTTGCGGGCATAGTGACCCAGTTCCACGACCGTGATATCAGCGTCCGGCCACGCTTTACCTGGACGGTCAAATATCTTTCCTGTCTTGCCAGTGCAAAAAAGGTGCATTGCGGCGGCCATGCGCGTTGCCGCTTCCTGGCGGACGTGCGAGGCGGCATTGTCGCGCTCGCCCTGGGCGATTGATTGAAGCGCAGCTACCACATCTGAGATCATGGTCTGTTCTCCCTCCCTGGTCGCTTGCCCCGCCTCTACGATCGCGGTGCGCAGCAGATCCAGGTCGTCTCTCATCAAACGCTGTTCCTCGTTCGGCGCGCCACCAGTGACCATGAGTCGAGCCTGGATCTCCATCTCGCCCAACAAGTCGCGCGATGGCTCGGTCTGCTCTTCGTTTGGTGGGGGGGTGTCTGAGTCCAGCGACAGCCTCGATGCGTCGCTGAACGGTGGCAGGGTTACTGTCCCTTCGGCGTCTATGGCCCTTCGGACCACGTTTAGTCCGTTCGCCTCGCAATAGTCCGCCAACAGGCCGAAAGTTGGCAGGGCGGTGATCAGGTACAGTCGCGGCTTTCTCATGGCCATCATGTGTAGCAGCTGGGATATCAGCAACGATGTCTTGCCGGAACCCGTGGGTCCGAGAATCAACGAGTGGGCGTTCTTTCGCCGGTCGTCAACATGCAGCGGATCGAAAGCGAGTGGTTCCGCGCTACGGTTGTAGTGTATGACGCCCGGGTTGCCTGTTCCAACTGACCGGCCGAAGAACGGCAGTATGCGAGTGATGTGGTCCATGTGCCACAGCCGGGCGCGCCTTGCATACCATCTGTCATCTTGGACTGGATCATAGTTGAAAGGTAAAGCACGGACATAACTGTCCTGGGCGATCGGGTCGTTTTGGGGCGCGATTGGCTTCAGTCCGTGGGCGGTTAATTTCGCTAGAATACTGCCCGTCCGGTCATCCAGTTCTGCGGTGGAGGCAGCGCTGGTAAATACTCCGCAAAAGACTTTGTGTATCGGTCTTCTGTGCGCCGCGGATACCAGCGCTTCGTCCGCCAATCGGCTTTGCCGCAGGACAGCAGGGTCGGCGCCGATAGAGTTGTGGCGCACCCTTTTTATGTGGTCCAGTACCGTGTCCTGGTAACAGAACGTCACCGCCATGCTCCAGATGCTGCCAGCCGGCATGTCATCCCACATGGCTGCCCTATCAGTGCCGAGCTCGCGCTCTGCGGTTAGGTGGCCGATCTCCGGGACCTGCGTCGGTTCGTCGATTGTGATGAACCTGGACGGTCTTTTTGTAAACCACCAAATACCGTCTGGGGTCGATTCTGGGGCTGCGCCTTGTAGTGCGGAGCGCACGATGTCGGCGCTAGCCAGATGCGGATTCCACGCCGGGATATCGCCACTTTGGTTCGGCGCAAACCACTGGGTCAGCCATTCGTAGAGATCCGCGGCGGAGAGTTTTTTCAGTCGTAACCTGGCTTGTGCCAAGACCGTTTCCACGCGCTCTGTTACAAACTTCAGGTTATCGGTCGGATTGTGTGATTCACCTGGCTGGGTGTGCCTCCAGACGCAGAGTCTGAGATGGCGCTTCCTTGCACGCCATGGCGCTTGCTGATCACTCCCGAACATTCCTCTTTCAGCCGATGCGTCCGTAAGATGCGTCTCCAGGGTTCTTATCCAGTTGTCCGAATAGCTGTTCTTCTCGCCGTGGATACTGTGGTAGTCGCGCACACGCTTCGAGAAATGCTCCAGATGCGGTTCGTCGTAAATGAAAAACTGCATGACCCATGGGTCGATTCGGCGCTCCGGCATCAGCTCACATAACGCCTCTACGATAGATTCATGTGCCTTGAGTATATGCTGCTGATCGGCGGCCTCGCTGGGGAGAGGTTCTATTTCGTACAGCTGGCCGCTTGACTGCAGGTCGCGCATGCCGATGATGCCGGAACCGAGATCCAGCCTCGGACTGACGATCTCCGAAAATGACTGCATTCGCTCCACGGCGGGCGCTGTATGGGCTGGGTGGAGGTGAGGACGCGAGGCTTCGGACTTCAACAGCGGCTTGTCACGCTGCCATACGGCGCGGGCAACGACGGGGGAAAGTGCTGGGTTTTGAGCGGTCACCTACAACTCCCCCGGCAGCGCAAAATGCACTGTTTCGTAGAGCGGAAACATCGTCGAATACCCGGGAACCGGAGTCTGCTCTTCGGACAAGTGCGGGAAGACGAACATGATGATCGTCGGGTTTGGCAAGCGGGGGAATTGGACATCAAGTTCCGAAAACGAGGTGCGCGTGTAACCGTAAAGCCCATCGAGGCCTAACGGCGGAAGCGGAGGATAACTTGGTCGGTCAACCGAAGTTTCCTGCCCATGCTGTTGCAGTATTTCATGCATGGTCGGACCGTCCTGAGGCAAGGGCGACTGGATCCTTAGCGGCGCGCATCCCGACAGCGCCAACACCAGACTAATCGTGAAGGCCCAACGCATGGTTTTGTCCATATTGTGGTAGATTTTCGCTATGCGCGAGTCGTCGGAGGTCCGCAGGGCGGTCCAGGTTGACCTGCTGTTCGATGTGTATGACGACCGGCCTTCCGGCAGGTACGTAGATTGCATCGAAACTCTGTCCGAGTCGTCGTCGGAACCAGGCGTTGGCCTCATCGACCGCATCCGCAGCTGCGTTCGCTAACGCATAGTCTTCAGCATCACCCGTTACCGTCGTGGTCGTCTCGCCTTCAGAACTGCTTCGGCGGGTCGTCTGCGCTTCGGCGTAACCTCGTGCAATTCCTGACAGTGTACCAGTCGTGACGCCTCTTGCGATCACCGCCGGCGCGTTGGTCTTGAGATCTCCGGGGATGCAGGGATTTCCCCGGTCGTCAGACAGCCAGCCGATGCCGGAGGTGATGTCATCCGGATTCGACGGGGACTTCTGGGTGTGTACGACCCCATCGTCATAGACGTAGGCGACGGTATCCACAGTAGCGCTTACACACGAAAGTGTCAGGTCACCGTATGCCACGCCGGACCAGATCACGCCCTTCAGTCCGGGGACTCGATGGCTGCGGGACGTGACATTGCTCGCCTTGGAGAGCAGCTTGAAGCGCCACGGCGAATCAATGTGGCCGTCAACGGGCAACCGCCCGACCAGCGCGGTGAGCGCTGTAGCGTCGACAATGGTCGTCGCCGGCAGCGTGTATACCGGAATCGGTTCGGGTTCGGAACCTGAAGCTTGCGTTCCCAGCTGTTCGGCAAGGTCGATCAGTTCCGGTGGTGCGGGCCAGTCCGTGACGCCGGCGACTGCGTCAATCCAGAGTATCTCGCGCCCGGACAGTCCTGGCTGCGCGCCCTCGATCTCATAATCCGGGATGGTCGATTGAGGGCCGGTGGCAACCCGATGCTCAATCGACTCAAGCCGCTCGCCGATATCGCTCAAGAGGTGTGCAACGGGCTCCGGCACCGCTTCCGAGTCGGTCGCCTGGTCAATCTTCTCCTGCACCGCCGAAATTCGTTCTTCGGTCAGTCTTTGCAGCTGCTCGTCCTCGATGGCTTGCGCTGCAAGTTGTTCCTGCAACGACTCGATCTTTTTCTGGAGATCCGTCATCTGCGTTACCGCGGCCCTGACTTCTTCCGAGGTGCTGTCGCTCTCGGCGCTGGAGCTTTCGGTTTTTTGCGTGATCTGGCTGGTTTCGTTGTTGCCGCCAAAATAGAATATTGTGCCAAAGACGGTCATTGCCAGAATTATGACGATGCCCTTCAGGTATTGCCTGAGTAATTTCATGCTTACTCCATCACCGCTTCGGCGGGGGGCATGTCGGAGATCAGGACCAGGGTTGTAGTCGAGCGCGGATGCTCTGCGGGCATGAGTCTGGAATGAACGAAGGCTGCGGTGCGCCATTGGCCACGGATATCTCGGGGATCCAATACGATCGGCACGTCGGTCGTGTTCTCGAGATGCACCGCCGTGACGTAATGGTTTTGCGCGCGCCAGACGGCGACCGCTGTCGCTTCGACTGACCCTCCACAGGCGGATGGCACGGATGGGCCGCAGCGAAACAGTTTCATGGGTTTCTTATTCACCGTATCTTCCGTTACGCCTGTAAGCGGCCGCCGGAGGCGATCGGGGGAGTAGAGCTGCTGAATCGTCCAGCGGGTCAGCGCAGCGAAACCGGTTTGATTCGTTGCGGCGGGCAGCGCATTTCTCGTGGTGTGGCCGTCCGGAATTCTGATGACGAGATTGGGCAAGGGCGAAGCATCTTCCACGGCCGTCACTTCCGTAACGACGAATTCTCCGGTCGGGATGACCCCGATGATCACGCGTGCGGAATCTATCGGTGTGTCCGACTTCCACCACGACGAATCATTGATGCTCTGCGCTGTAAACGTGTCATGTAGATTCGGTGGGATGCCGATGCGAAGCTCGTCAGCTCCTTTCACGGTGATCCGTCGCTCCGTGCCGACCGAAAGATCGACCGGTATGGGATCGCCGGTCCATTCATACTCGATTACCGAGTCGCTCCTGGAAATCGCGATCGGCAAAAATGCAATGACCATTGCGACGCGGAACGGCAGGTTCACGAGCGGGTCTCCGTGATTCTCGTGGGTGGTGATGCAAAGCCGGCAAGATACAGCCCCCAGGGGTTGTATTCGGGGTCGATTCGGTGTTGTTCCACAATTATCGAATAGCGGATCGGCACCCGCTTGACTTCGACTGCGCGTAGTTTCTCCACCAAAAGGACGTCTAGCGTGACGCGCCAGCGACCTTTGGACATCGTTGTGGCCAGGGCGGGCGACCAGCCACCTTCAAGCGGCAGGATGTAACGGGTGCGGTCCCGCAGCTCGCCGGCTCGAGCAGCTCGTGATCGATCAAGTGTTGATGCGAACTGTGGCGTGATGAACGAGCCCATTTTGTTCTGGCGCTGCGGCAGTTCGGTTTCGCAGTTCGCTTCGCAGCGGTTGAGGTACTGCCAGATATAGCCAGCGAAATTGTATACCTCCCAGGGTTGTATTTCGCCGGTCTGGAGCGACGGTGCGTATTCAAGCAGCGGCGGCAGGCTCAGGCGATGGGTGCGGCTGGAAAGAGTCCATCCGACAATAGCGATCGCAAGCAATACGGCAAGCACTGCGCAGGCGAGACGCAGCGTGGTGATGTGCGCATACAAATTGGCGTCCGCGTACTGATGCCGTGCCATCACTACTTCGACCAATCATGGTGTCGGACCAAGTCCGGCGGCGGGACCGGCAGACGGCTGGCCAGCGAGCGGTTGATCCAGTTCTTCGGGCGGCCTTGCTGGATGCGACGCACAAAGCCTGCCGTCAGCATAGTGCCGACGACGCTGCCGGGCATCAAGATCGTAATGAACATCATTACGCTTCCGAAGCCGTCCGTGAACACCACAGAGGCCAACAATGCCGGGATGAATAAAACGAGGACGGCCAGGACCAGGACCCGTGTGAGGGCGGTGATGCCAAGACCCCGATAGATGACCGGTTCTGCATCCAGTGGCGCTGCGGGTTGCGTATCCATTATGTTAGCTGGTTTTCCAGGTAGCCGCTGCCCCACCAGCCTGCTGCCATGACGATGACGACAACGAACAGGCCTGCGAGCAGGAAAGCGCCGAACTTGCCCCATTCACCTCTTTGCCGCGCCTCGCTGACCTCCTTGATGATGCCGCCGGCAAAAACTACCATTGCGATGGCCGTCAACACGATAAAGGCGGAGAAGATGAACCAGCGGGTGGCGCCGAGCATGTATGCAAGAGGGTCTTTGGCATCGATCGTCACTTTGCCGACTTTCGGCGGGTCGGGCAGTACGGCGAGGGCGGTCGACAGTTTAAACAGGAGCAGTGCCTGGATGCCGATATACGCACAGTATCCTCGCTTCAAATGATTTTTTATGGATCGGTAAAATTTCTTGTAATTCAATAGCATTTTTACACCTATGACAGATACGCGACCAGGGCGATGGCCGACAGAACAATGATGAGCGCCCGGGCGCTTTCGCCCAGCGCGTTTTGAACCGTCACATCGCCGGAGCGAAGACGTGACAGCTGCGAGACGAGGATCCAAGCCCACCACAGGATGAAGGTGGCGAGGAATAGGCCAGCTATGGTTTCGCTCAGCGGCGCTGATTCGGACCAGCCAAGTGCGACATTCAGTGTTTCCAGCGCCTGTTGCTGATCCATCCCTATCTCCCGTAGTCGCCTGTGATCGGCGAGATCGAACGAGGAGCTGGAACGCCTTGCGCCAGATACGACTCGATTCCAGACTCGATGAGACGCAGATCCCGTCCCAGTTGATGCCAGTCGAAACGGATGCGGGCATCCGGATTGGCGTAGTAACTCGCCTGTGGCAGCAGATTTTCAGATATGAACCTGAGCTCATACAGCAGCCTTGCAAGTTCGCGTTTCTCTCGGTCTCGGGCCGGACGCACAATGTGATCCGAATACGCATACGCCGCCGCCGGCGGCGGGGGCGACGAATACGCGGGTTGTGTGTAACCGGTTTGATAAGGGTGCCACCAGTATGGAATGCAGGAGGAGAGCGCTAGCGACAGTCCCACAAGAGCGGCGATTAGCTTTTTAGGCGAGCGGATCATGCGGATATTGTGGACAATGAACCGACAGGTTCAAATCGGTTTTGCTGTAGTGCGGTACGCAGGGCAATGCAGATGCAGCTGCTCACAGAATCCTTTTGAACAGCACCAGCTGCAACCAGATGTAAATCGCGGCTGGAAAAACGGTCAATGCGCCCAGCTGCGCAGGAACATGCTGCGGCCATGCCAGGAAAAGAAAGACCGGAACAAAGAGCGCCAGGCCACGTAATCTCTGGAGACGGTGATACAGGTATCCGCTTTCCTTGCCACCCGCCCGTGCGCGTAGACGGCGCTCAACTGTCGCGTCCGTAATCGTCGCGGCAAAGATCAGAAACATTGCCGGAGCGTATGCGGCAAGAGATGTCAGCCTGAGGGTTGTGATCTGCAGGCGGTTCAGCAACGCCTGGAAGTGCCTGGCGCCGAGAGCGACAAACGGATTGTCGCCGCTGGCTTTGAAAGGGATAATTGCGACCCATTTGAGATTGGTTCGAATGGCGCTTAGGATACCGGGCACAAGGTCGGTGTTGGCAAGCCGGCTGTGGGCGGTGGTCTCCGCCAGCACCTGCGCACTGTGCTGCGGTATGTTCCAGCCGCCGACTAGGCCCACGCCGGATTCTACTACGAGCGAGATGATGGTGCCCGCGATCAGGGCGGACGCAAAGAGAGATAAGACGCTACGCGGTCGCTTTGGAGGGAGAGGGCGTCGTTCTGGCGGCATTTCTTTGACGTAGTTGGCGCAATTTCGTCATAATTTCGACCACCGAATACTGTCGCTCGACATTACCCCCAATGACGGCATCTTCCATCTCACTGTCTGGTCGGCACGCAGGGAGATCTCCAATCAGGGGAAACCGCAGTTTCCAGATGCTGCCACCGGCGAGCAGTGCGAACGCCTCTCCTTTCGGTAATCGCATCAGGTCGCTCGCTTCAATGCCGCGTACGCTTCGAACTGCGACCCGGGCGGATAGCGAAGAAGTGAAAGACACCGAAGATTCCGCCTGCGAAGAATCCGCGACGGAAGAAGACTCGGCAAGGTCCGTAACGTCGTAATTTGGCACTTGCTCGACCAAGGTTCGAGCTGTGTCCAGAGTTCTCACGCGCATCATGATTAAATTGTTGAAATTTCCGACCAGACGGGCTGCTGCTGCCCGGTCACCGTCAAACGACGCTTCGATATCGGCGAGCGTCTGGGTGTACGCGGTGATCTGCACGCCGGCGCCGCCGGCTTTGCTCAACATAGGGTGAAGATGAGGGCCGACGACATCATTGAACTCGTCAACGTGTATGCAGATCCTGAGCATTCGAAGGAGCTTGATCTCAACGGTGGCGTAAAGCCTGCCGGCTGACGACGCCAGGTCGGCAAACATTGCATTGCCGACCGCTCTCGCGATCGCGGGATTGGCCAGGGAGTCGAGTCCGACGTAGACAATCTGCTTTTCTGCGATCACTTCATCCCAACTGATCGTATTTTCCTCCCTCGCGTCTTCGGCGGGTACCAAAATGGCGGATGTCCTGCCTGATTTGAGTTTGTTGAGAAGAGGGAGTAACGAAGCGATAAGCTTGTCGTAGTAGACAGGGTCGTAGTCCATGATATGCTGGATTTCCGATGCCAGATCATCCTCGATCCGCATTTCTTCACGATACGCTATGCGTGCCAGGGTCTCGATTCGGAGCGTAGGCTGCTTGGGCTTGGGTTCCTTCAGATCCCGAACTCTGGCTTCCACATCCTTTTTCCAGTAATCGCCTTGCGCATGCTGCGTGAACAGCTTGTCGTGATACGCGTTGAATAGCGGTGAGATGTCGGTTACATGCTTGTATATGATTCGGTAGTTCGGTGTTTCTCCGAGCGCGTCAAGAGCGCAGATGATTGTGTTGAGAAATCTCCATGCAAACTGCTTGAACGCCTCGCTGCTCCCTTTGCTCGGAAGCTGCTCAGTGATTCTGGTGGCGATTTCGCCGGGTGAATCGTATGAAGCGATCGGATTGTAGTGTTCTGACACACTCGGATACCGGAGATGGAAGATTCGCAGTTTTGCCAGTTTGCCGGACTTTTCGGCTTCGTGGTAGACGCGTCTTAGCAGGTCCAGGTCGCCTTTTGGGTCCATTACAATGACCGTGTCGCCGCGGTGGATATCCTGCCCGATCAACACTTCCGCTGCGCGCGTTTTGCCGACTCGGGTGGCGCCGAGTATCAGGACGTGCCCGAAGCGTTCGGGCAAAGACATCCAGACTTCCTGTTCGCCTTCCAGAAGACCGACTCCATGCAGAACCGGGTCGCCTCCCTGTTCGCCGGCTTTGCCCAGGTATTTCAGCGCAGCTGGAGTCCGGGTTTCCTTCAGTCGCTGTACATGTGGTTGGGACCACTGGAATCCACGGCCGACGAACAGTCCCTTTCTGATCAGTTTCTGATCGTTCGGGATTTCCTTGATCACGTATGGTTTGCGGTTTGTGAGCAGGCGACGATAACGCCACACGCGCAAGCTTTGCAAAATCCTGCGACTTCCCAACACGGTGCATATCACACTGAGCACGATGCCCTGGATCCACGATAAGTTCAACTGTTTTGGAAATATGATAAAAACAGTGGCCACTGCGATGAAAACGACAGCTGCCGTCAGCTCGACCGGTGGTCGAAGCAGCGGGCTGGGGTGGACGATCACTGATGCAGTCCTCGATTCATGTCGGCGGTGCCATGATTGAGCGTTATCTGACGCTGGCGCACGAGATTCGGAGGGATGCGATTTGTCGCAGCCCATTTTCGAACAGCAGCGTTGTCGCCGGCGCTGCCAACGACATACATGTCGACTGCGCCGTTTTGTGCAATGGCGAGCGCTTCGGCTACCTGACGTCTGCATTCCGTGCTGACGCAGTCAATGTCGATCACCAGTGTGCTGCGGCCATTCAGTCCTGTCGACAACCGTTGGTTCAAAGCGGCGTATTCCTCAAGGTAGTCCGCTTCGAATGCGGCGATGCGATCCAGCATCTCCCTTTGCTGCGCGGCATAGAGTCTCGCATACCGTCTGCGGTCGGCCGGGTTGTCGGTCAGTATCCCAAGCACTTCCAGCGGTGTCAGATCTTGAGAAAGCATACCCTGGCTGAGTGTCCTCAGCTCCGTTTGTCGCTTCCACTCGTCGATTGACAGTCCCCAGGCTTCGGCGCTTCGATGCGCAATTGGTGCAATGTTCAAACCGTCGGTTTGCGCCGAGTCGATTGACTGTGACTGCGCCGGAGCCTGGGCGACTAGGAGGAAAACCAAAATGATTGATCTTTTCATGTCAGGAACGATCAACCGCCGACGGTGAGTTCCGCTTCCGTACCGCTATTGGATCGAAACAGCGCTGTGCGGTTTTGCGGGGATATCTGAAGCAGTTTCCAGCCAGCTCGTGCGGATTGCGGCGCGAGCATCGAGATTTTTCCGTTCAATTCGAGCACGGCGTTCCACTCGTTTTCCCATCGGTCAATGGCAATCAGCCGGAATGGTGGGACGTCCGTCGAACTGGTAGACGGGATTTGTGTGATTGTTACTGGTGTCGGTTCGGACATCGCATCAATTTTCTGTGCCAGTTCATTCATGCGATTCTCGTGACTCTCTGCTACGATTGTCTGACCGGTCTGGAGCGAGATGACAAGTTTCTGAAGTTCCGCAATTTGATCTGCCAAATACAGATCGGCGTCGTTGTTCTGTTGCAACTTTTGTTTGACCTCCTCCAGCAGTTCCTCATACTCCGTTTTGGCTGGCGGGAGGTCTTCTTCGGGGTCATAGACTCCGCCTACGGGAAGCGGAACGTTGTCGGGCGCCTCCGGAGAAACGCCAGGCTGACCCAGTGCTGCTGTCTCGCTGACCGGCAACGGTTCTGCATTGACGACTTCCTGTGCCGTCATAAGCGTTTCTGCGTTTTCGGTAGTTGACGTCTGCAATTCAGCCAGCGGCGGTTGGTACAGCCAAATCGCAACTGCACCCGCGGTGAGGATAAAAACGACAATCACGCCCAGTGACCAGAAGATCATTTTCCTGGCCGGCAACCAACGTGACCGGCGGCGGACGGGTTCCGGACCCGCGGTCGTCGAAGGCGAGTCGTCAGGGAGCGGCAGCTCCTCGATTTCTGGGTTGGCAGTGATGGCGTTCATGAGGACGGATTGTGGCACTAGGCAAGCAAACTGTTCAACGGTTTTTCCTGTAGGCACCAGCACATGAAAAGCCTGAAGCTTCTGTATCAGTTCGATTCTTCCCAACACCATCCTCTTGGAAACTTTCAGGGGGAGTCATCGAGGGGGTTTTCCCCCTCGATTGAAATGCTGATGTCGGGAGTGCCAACATGGAGTCATTCAAACACTTATTTGCGAAATATTTCGCAAATATAAGTTATTAAAAATGGCGGTGGGAGCGGTGCCTAGCGCGCACACGCGCTCGCGCCCGCGCAGGGGCGGGTGGGTGGGTCTATATGTTATATTAGCAAGATTCGTGCCATAGTAAGTAATTGTTTTGGTTGAATAAATGTAAAAAAATTCACCAGTTGCACAAAAAAATAGATGGGAAAATTCACCAGTTGCACAAAAAATAGACGGGAAAATTCACCAGTTGCACAAAAAATTATTTGCCATGAATTGCACTGAATGTGAAGTGGTCCACAGGCGTGGCGAGCCTTCCTAGTTGCACAAACAAAACTTTGCGCCGACGAGGTGTGGATCCCAATTTCCAGAGAACTGAAAATTGGGGTGATCAGGTCCGTTCTGGGATACGTGGAACCGGCGGTTTCGAGTCGAAGAGAATCAGAGCATCACGCGTCAGTTGGACCTTGAAGCCTGGATGCACAGCACGAATCACATCCAGGTCGCGTTGTAGCTTGCGGCGAAAGTTCTTGTATGAATTCTGCGAGATATCCGGCGCGAACTGGTGCCTCAGAACTGCCAGAGGAATCTTTATACCTCTAGGCCCGATTCTGTATGTTCTGTAGGACAGCCAGGTATACAAATCCATTCGGCGCGGTGAACGCACAAAATGCAGAAGATGGGCATAGTTTATCGGGACCACACGGCCGCGAACAAATTCGTAGAAATCGTGAGAGAGTGTGAACGTCGGCTCGCCTTCCATCCACTCCTCATACCCGAGCGCGCTACCCACCGCAGTTTTGAATGCCATGGGATTCATGGAGAAATCAAAAATCGACCGGGGAACGCTATAACGGAGTTTGCCCGTGACGTTATAGATATCGGTTTCCACCTTCACCGCGTGTGTATCTTCGGACAGATTACTGACAACGATTTGACATGTAGCGAGATTGACCACTTGCCGTAACACAGTGCGATAGCTCTTTGAACACGGTGTGAGTCCGAGTTTCCTGACAAAATGCAGTAATTTCTTACCCAAGATCACTTGGCGGCGGCCACACAGCGCCTGGCTGGCGATGTACGGCAGAATCAACCGCGGCGTGATCCCGTACGGAATTTCGGGGCCTTGATCGGCAAGGCCTGGCAAAATATAAGAACCGGATTGCAATTCGATTCTTCTACTATGAGTGTGGATAGTCCATCTGTGCTGTCCGCTCGGCAAGCGTTTCTGAGGAAAAATACAATGCTGCGCAAACAGTCCGGGTAGATATCCGATAGGATGTTTGGCAAGCGCTGCTTTGGTCTGCGCCGCCGCTTCCTCCGCAATTGGACTCATTCGTCGAGAGCGCGCTTTTGCAAGCGCTTCATACCGAGCTTGTGAATTGAACCTGGCAAGCGTGTGGTCTTCGCAATGCTGCGCGATGTTGTCATGCGTCGGGTGTTCGATCAGCCACCGGAATAGCTTTTCTGGCGAGTTTTGTGCATCGTCGTGCAACGCCTTGGAAGCCCGGTTCACAAACTCGATGAAATCTCGTTCCTCTGATCCCCAGAGTTGTCGACGAACCGCCTGGACGTACAGTTCTACGAGCCGGTCATTGTCAGTGAGATCGTCCGCGACTATGCGATCATAATTCGGTGCGTTTGCGCTCATGCTGGCGAATTGTGGCATCACCGTACACATCAAGCAACGGTATTGCCTACAAGAGATTTCGCAGGAAAACTCCGAGTTCCGGAAACATGTGGTTTGCCTGTGGATCACATAATTCCACCTCAATAGGAAACTGGTGCTGGCCGCGAGCGCAGTGATATCGCTGTTAGAATTGCTTTATTGAACCGCGTTGTACCGGAGGGTCCGAATCAAACAGAGTGAGAGCATCTTTTGTCTGCTTGAAATTGAAACCCGGGTGAACGGTGAGAATCGCTTCAAGATCGTGTCGTAGGCGAGAGCGGAACAGTAACGCAGGATGCTCTTCGGAATTGGCATGCAACGCTTTCATCGCCCGATTGGCGAACTCGATGAAATCTCGTTCCGAGTTATCACGCCAGATTCTTCGCTGCACCGCCTGCCGATAGAGTTCGACTAGACGGTCGTTATCCGTAAGATCGGCTAGAACAATATGATTTATGTTCGGTGCATTTTCTTTCATGCAGACGAATTGTACCAGTAGCTCATGCTCAGAATGCCGAGGGCGGTCATGCTGAGCCCTACCCCAAACGGTCTGTCCCGTCTTCGGTAATATACGATTAGCATGATCAGCGAAGACCCGACCAGCAGAACCGGCAGCGACTGCCAGCCGAACCAAGCGCCAAGTGCTGCCAGAAATTTTGCATCACCCAGTCCGATGCCTGTACGGCCTGATCGGTGGAGCTGGATTTCGTGCAGTGCGCGGATTCCAGCGTAGGCGAGCGCAGCGCCAAGCGCTGAATCTTGAAATGAGATGTAGTGGAAACCAAACTGGTTGATGGTGTCGGTCCAATTCAATAGCAATCCGGTCAGTACCAGCGGGATCGTCAGGCGGTTTGGCAAGCGGTTCCTGCGGTGATCTTCTATAGCCAGGGAAAGCAAAACACAGGAAAACGTGCCAAATAACAGGATTTTGATCAGGGGTTCTGTCATTCAGAGTGAAATTCGCCCTCATGCGCGGTGTGGAGCGGTTCTAGGGCAGTTTGAGTTCCAGGCATGTCATGGGTCAAATTTTGCGCTAACGTCGCTCTACGTTGAATTTAAGGGGCAATATTTTGCCTTGTCCCTAATAATTGCTTCGATACGCAATTGCAGCACCGAATATTGAGGGTGAGTGACGAATATGACCTGGATTATGCGAAATCCAGGCCTGCGCTCCGAACGTCGAGTTCCTGGAGAGAGGCAAGACTACGCCCGCTTGTAAATCAATCTGCCGGCCATCCGGTGACAGTGAGGCTCTGAAGGATTGAGCTATACCCGAAAGTAGTGCGTGGGGTGAAATCACGCGGCTACCTGGTTGTCAAACTGCTTTGTCTCAATCCCGTCTTTGAATTGTATACCTTCTATCACTTTCCCAAGTTGCCGGAATCCTCGCAACCTGCGCCAGTTGTGTTGCGCACAAATACCCAGCTTGAACATCATGCACAGCATCCCCTTTCGGCTTAAGCACCCTTTCGAGCGACGCGTGCGATGACGGATCGTCGCAAACGTCGATTCAATCGGGTTGGTGGTACGCAAGCTTAGCCAGTGCACCGCCGGAAAATCGTAAAACGCCAGTAACTCTTCGCGGTCCTTCTCCAAACACTCAGTCGCTTTCGGATACTTGTCCTGGTAAGTGTGGGTGAATTGATCAAATGCACGCTGTGCATCGGCTCGAGTCTCGGCCATCCAGATTTCATGCAATGCCTCCTTCGCTTTCGGCTGTGCCGACTTCGGAAGCGCATTCAACACATTCGCTGTCTTGTGCACCCAACAGCGCTGGTGACGGGTGTCTGGATAAATCTCATCCAGAGCCGACCAAAACCCCAGCGCACCGTCGCCAACCGCAAGCTTCGGCACGTTCATCCCACGCGCCTTCAGATCCAGCAACACCTCGCGCCAGCTCTGCGTAGACTCGCGAACCCCGTCTTCGATCGTCAATAACTTCTTCTCGCCTTGATCATTCACGCCGATCACCACCAGCGAACACAACTTGACCTCCTCGCTGCGCAATCCGCTGTATATCCCATCCACCCACAGGTATACCCATCGCTCCTTGCTCAAATCTCGCACCATCCACTGATCACGCTCTTCTTCCCACTCGGCTTTCAGTCGCGATACCACCCCGGTGGAAAATCCTTTGGCTTCCTGACCCAGCAACACGCCAAGCACATTGCCCATCTCACCGCTGCTGATCCCTTTCAGATACAGCCATGGCACAAACGCCTCCAACGTGCGTGTCTTTCGCACATAGGGCGGAATCAGGCAGGAGTGAAACGTCACCGGCTCTCCAGTGGTCGAACGCACCTTGGGAATCTTCACCGTCACCGAACCAATGCCCGTCTGAATCTGGCGTTGCCGATGGTAACCGCTTCGAACGACCGCCCGATGACCGTTTTCGGTATGCTGGCCATCATACTTCGCCATAAGCTCGTCTAATTCAGCCTCAACCCCCAGTGCGATCAACTGACGGGCTCCGGTTCGAATCAAATCTGTGAGTGGGTCTTCAAAAAGTTCTCGATTTTCAAATGAAATTACGTTATCCTTATTCATAGTGGCGTACCTTTCTGGTTTCTTGTAATAAATGTGTTCATTTACATGTTAAACCAGATACGCCACTTTTTTTTCAAACCTCCCACGCACTACTTTCGGGTATAGCTCTGAAGGATTCGGTCAGTATTTTCCTGTCCGGGGTGCGTGCCGATGGATACGCAATTTCGACTGATCCGGACTCTACGCGTAGCGGTTGTGACAGCTCGACGTAGACGTCGTATTCTGAGATCTTTTTGAGCGCTTGCACGCTAAACGATGATGCTAACGTCGGTGTCGATGATTGGATCAGGCCTCCTGTGGCCCTCATCAACGAGACTCCCAGTGATCCAGCAGCTTTACACGACCATGTGCCGCATGGACGCTCCGCCTCTATGCCGGTCAGAAATGTACCCGCTGACATCGTTCCAAAAGCCCCATGAGAAGTCGATCCTAGAAGAGACTGCGGTTCGATCATGGCGCCGGTGGTAAAGGAAACTGACGTCTTTCCTTTTATTGCCGCCGATCGGCGGGCGGCAAAGCCGAATGAATCCCGGAGGCCGGCTGAATACCAGGAATCGATTTTGGTTTCGCTGTCGTGATATGCCAGCGCCTGTCCGACAATCGACAGCCATGGCGAAGCGTTGACATTGGTCTGACTTGTCCCATGGACGAGGCGGTTCATCAGGTCCCGCGTTTTTCGTGACACATGGCTGATAGTGTTGGCAGTAGAAACAAACGCCTCGAAAGGCACGTAGAACGGGGCTTGCAGTTCATCCAGGATCATCACTTGGCGGTTTGCAAATCCTTGCGCGAACGCGTTACCGGTGGGCGAAGCAGGTTGGACTGTTGAAAGGCGCATTGGCACTAACTTTCCATTCACTGAATTTCCGACCGCAATTTGGCCTTGCCCTACGGGTTGGGTGGCAGCGTCCAGGTCGACCAGCCCCTGCCCGTAGATGGAAATGGCCGCATAAATGCCGGTCTTGTTTGCGGTGGCGAACAGCCTTGTGACGAGCTCGTCATTGCCCAAGGACGGAAAGGCTTGCTTGAGGATTGCCAGCGACCCGCCCACTGTCGGTGCAGCAAAGGATGTGCCTTGAACTATCACATACCCGTTCGGGCCGGATGGTGCGTAGTGGCGCCCGGGGGCGGCGATGCAAAACGTACTGGCCGCTCCGCAGTGGTTTGAATAATCTGCGATGACGCCGTCGCTGTCGAGCGCAACGGCAGCGATCACATGGCCCCTAAGTTCGGGGATATGGACCGGTAAGTAGCCAAAACCGATAGGATAGGGTTTCGATTCGTTGCCAGCCGAATAAACCCAGACTGTACGATTCGACGTAGATTTAGAAGTTTGACGCAGAGCGGATAACCAAGAAAAGCTGTTGGCTACAGCCTCGGTTTCTTCGGGTGTGGAATCTGACCAATCGTAAAATCCTGGACTTGCGCTAAAAGCGATCGGAACTCGGCTGTTCAGGTAATTGATTGCGCGGGCGTCGTCTCCCTCTACATTGAAAAGACCGCTCGCGTATTGATCCTGAATTGCCTTGTTGAAAGTCTCGTTCTGAAACGATACGAATTCGATTTTCGAGTCGTATGCCACGCCGTGCATTCCAATTTCGTTTCTCTTCGCTATAGCGACCCCGGCAACCCCCTGAGCGTGCTGTATCGCTTGGTCGAGGGTTAAAACTACATTGTCGTAGCTTCCTGGCTCGATCTCGTCGTACGGATTGTCTACCACCTTTCCGTTTAGTTCCGGGTGGGAACTGTCAATTGCGACTTCGTAAAAACCGATCGTGACGCCGTCGCCAGTCCAGCCTCGGTCGTAGGCGGCGTCGGCATTGATCATTCTGATCGACAGGGTTTGGGTGCGTTCGGATGCCTGTTCATGGCTCAACCCTTGCGAAATGTAACTGTTGTAGACGGTACAGTCCAGCCTGTAGACGTGGCAGTCCGGAAGGGTCGGTTGAGGGGGAACGGATGAACTGCCGCCTTCTCCACCGCCTGCGCCGCCACCGCCGCAGCCTGAGAACGCCGTGGCAAGTAACAGGACGGCAAAGGAAGTAAATTTAATCTGCATTTTGTTTCTCCGCGCTTGTTGCATTCTCTAACAATAGCAAGTTGGAGTCGGCTTTTCAATGCAAATGGCATATCTACGGCATTAGTGCGTCATTGACTGGCGGATTTGGGCGAATTTCACGCTATTTGCAGGCCGGGACGTCTCTAATGCAGGTTCGGTTGGCATAAAATGTGGCGGTGCGCGTCACGCATTTCAGCGTATAGGGGTTGCGGGTTTCGTATGACACTGTGGTGGACGATCCGGAGCATTTCCAGGCGGCGGCGCAGGCGTCGGTGGAGAGAGGGCAGCTCTTGCCGCAAATTGCTGGCCCAAAAAAGGGCGTTGTTGTTGCAGCCGCGGCAAGTGTGGGAGAGCAGACAGGTGTAGGTGGCGGCGGTGGTGGCGGAGGGGGTTTATTTTCTAACACGCGGATTCTACGACCCTGTGTACTGAGCGTGGTGCCTTGAGTGGAAATGTTCCGCCGGTTGGTGTTGATGTCGGTTTCGTTGTCATTCACTTCGCCGGTCAGTCGGGTGATGTCGGTTTCGTTGACTGTAATGTTCTGCCGGTTGGTGTTGATGTCGGTTTCGTTGACTTGTACTCGCGAGGTCAGTCGAATGACATCACCATCAATCCGTACCACATCCGGTGCCTGGTTGAACCGGTCAAAGCCGCCACCTTGTACCCCGGTGAGCGGTTCGACCGTCAGCTCGTCAATGATAGCCGAATCGGACTCAAGCGCTGCCGTTCGAATGTTCTGCGCGACTACCAGCGTGCCGGTAGCAGTGCTTACTCCAACATCACCGGGTCCTTGGAAATCCAATCCGACGCCATCCATATTGACCTGCATGCCGTTATTGAAGCTAATGCCGGCCGACATGTCGTTGGCGCCATCAAGGCGCAGGAACGGCGCGTTTCCAGCCAGTGCGCCGACGCGGGCCTGGAGTCGCGACAGGTCGTCGATTGCGGCCTGATCGAAACTGGCTTCATTCGGATCAAATTGCACGCCGACCGGGCTTTCCCGGGCGAACCTCATCTCGAAAAATTCGAGCACGCCGGCACCGGTTTCTTCGGCGGCGGACTGAAAGGCGATGGATGCCAGGTCAGGACGCGAATCAGGTAGTCCGTCTTCGTTCTCGTCGTCGCCGGCGCGGAACACACCGAAGTCAATGACGCCTGTAGCGCCTTCAGGCGTAATCACAACATCAATATCGAGATTGCCGTAATTAACCGGTTGTCCGGCATCGTTTCGCGCATAGGTGATCGGCGTCTGAGCGCCGAAAGTGCACGACAGGTAGCGAACGCCGGCAGGGTCCGCGCAGTCCTGCAGATCGCTGATCGTGAAGGTGCCGCCTGCGACCGGCGGATTTTCCGCCAGCCACACTGATGCAGCCCTGGAGTAAGCGGCGATTGCACGGCCGGAGTTGGCGGCGTTGTCGGCGCGGAACTCACTCAATTTAGCCTGTGCCAAGACCGTCAGCGCAATCAGCCCGATACTGATCACGATCAGCGTCTCGACTATCGTGATGGCGCCCTTTTCCGAGTCGCGATCGGCTGGTGAGGCGAGCAGATTTCCTGGTTTCATTTCTACCCCCGGAAGGTCCATGTGACTTCTGCTCCGCCATCACAGAGTTCAGTCACGGCTTCCGCGGCGATCGGATTACCGTCTTTGTCTACGCCTGCGGTACCGAGGACTGTACCTCCGACAGCAATTTTGTGTGCCAGTTCAACCGTGGAGGTAACCAGTTGCGAACAGGAGGATTCGGGGAGGTCTTCGAACGCAATGTCGAAGGTGCCGGTGATGGTTCCTCCAGTGATCGTCACTTTGCCTCCCCAAGGGTGTCGGATAATGTCATCACCGGCGACGAAGTTGGGCGGAAACCCCGCCAGTTGTCGTGCAAGATCAGTGTCCAGTCCTTCAAAGTTGTTGCGTACGCCGAAGGTGCTGCGGATGCTTGTCGCCATCTGCGTCAGCCCGCTCATGGAAGTCGAATGGTTGCGGGCATCCGTGAGCGCCGGTATTCCGGCGAACACGACCGCCAGAACGGTGGAGCCGATGCCGAGCGCAATCAGCGTCTCGGCAACCGTGATGGCACCCTTTTCCGGGTCGGAGTGTGAATCTTTGCGCGGCTTTCTGCGAAGCCACTCAAGAATGAGCTTTAGATATTTCATGATGTATTCTCCATTGGTTGGAAGATTAGAAGACCGTCTGCTGTACGGTGAATGCGACGCGGGCGATGCCGACGTATATCCAGACTGCGATAGCACCAATTGCGACCAGCAGCATCGAGGAAAGAGTTTTTGTCGAGGATTCGAGTTTTTCCAGCGCTCTGGCAATATCTTCCTCGGCGATGCGCTCGGCATGTTCGCTGAAATCGCCTGTACGCTCGTAGATTCGCAAATCATCCAGCGTCTCTGCTGAGAACAGTCCTGTGTCGAGGGCGGTTTCGACAGGATCGCCTCTATACAGTCTGGAACGCATCGTGCGCACATGCGATGCCAGATACTCCGGCAGTCCGGTTTCCAGCTGTGCGAGCGCCCGGACTCTTTGAATTCCGGATTGCATGAGAGCCAGCCAGGCTGAAAGAATTTCCGGACCGGTAAACCTGCGATACAGAGCGAACGGGGGATACCAGTCCAGCTTCTGACGGATCGAGCCGCTCCAGCGCGGCGCCGACCAGATCGAGGCGCCTATTAGTGTGATGACTGCGGCCGCACACACCAAGCCCCAATTCGACATGAATTCAGAAAATGTCAGCACGCTGCGCGATACCGGCGGCCATCGCGATGGGTCCACGAGATCGACCATCACGTTCAGTGCGAAGCCGGGCAGCACGGAGACTACCGCCCCTCCTATAAACAATAGAAGAGTCGGGTATGTCAATCCGGAGAACAGCGTGGAACGAAGTTGGGAGCGCACCGAAGCAATGCGGGCGGCTTGCGCGAAGCCGGCCGCAATATCGCCTTCCTGCGTGACTTCAATGATGATGAGCTCTTCTTTGGGCACCCAGCCGACCGCACCGGCGGAAAATCCGCCGGCTCGTATTGCGACCCGCTGATGTTCGATAAACCCGGCGGTAACGCCACCGATCGTCCTGCTTTCATGCAGAAACTCCATTGCTTCCGCGATCGGTACGCCGGAGCGACTGAGCGAACAGATGCGTTGCCATAGGCGCTCCCGGGATTTTGAAGAGATCCTAAAACGGGTTCTGCTGACCAAAACGTCCAGTTTCTCAAGCATGTCCCGGCTCCTGCACTAATTTCAGATTACCGGACAATTCCGCTGCCGGGAAATTGGGGGAGCCGTTCACGGTCCGGACGCCAGCTACCGGCAACAGGTGGCCGATGCGCCATTCCACGTCAGATGGCGAAACCGTTCCCGATGCCATAAGGCGGATTCCATGTTCCTCAACTGGCTGGCCGTCAAGATTTTCCATCCAGTGACGCTTGGCACTGATATAGTCACCGCGGCTTAGATACAGCAGCATGTCATCGTCCGGCAGTGTAATTTCCGCCATCAGCGTGCGGCCGGATACGCCGCTGAAGCCACACTCGCGGCAACCACTGGATGCCCGGTATGCTGCGCTGGCTGCTTCATAGCCGCGAGATTCGAGTGCGACCGCCGCACGGTCGGTTATTTCTTTACGTCGGGTTGTGTCGGACGGATCCTCGCGCAGCCACTCGTCAGTGGGTATTTTGCAGCTCGGACAGAGCTGCGGCACCAGTGTCTGAAAAACCAATCCTTTTAGAACGTCCGGCATGCACAGCAAGGTTGAATCGACACCGACTCCGACCAGGCGCCCGACAATTCCAAGTGCGGTCGATGCATGCACCGTCGTATACACGCGGTGTCCCGACTGGGCAAATTTGATGGCCAGAACTGCCGACTGCAGATCGCGAATTTCGCCGACCATCAAGGTGTCGGGATCACACCGCAGCGCGCCGCGGATCGCGAACGAAAACTCATCGCCTGCTGCGGTACCGCGCTTTCGTACCACCGGTACCTGCGTGGCTCCCGGAATCACCCGTTCAGGTGGATCTTCCACAGTAATGATTCGAAGACGTGACTGATGCATCTCGAGTTCTTCGTGCAGGATTCCAACAATGGACGTGCTCTTGCCGCTGCCGACTCCGCCAGCCATGACAACCAGTCCGGACGGACGGCTCGCGAGTTCATGAATTGACTTCATCTGGATGGAATCGTATCCGAGCTGCTGCAGACGCAGCGTGTCACCGCTTCCGGGAAGAATCCTCAGAACCATGTCGTAGCCGTCCGGTGAAGCGGGGATGGTTCCCACGCGCACCCGGACTCTACGGCCGTTGGGCAGAACCGTGTCAACCACCGCATCCTGCGGCTCATGACGATTCCACGTCACTTCCTGATCGTATCCCATGACTTCGTAGATGAATCTGCAGGTCTGATCGGCCATCTGATCGCTCCATTCAACGTGCGGTACGATGCGGCCATCAATGCGAAAACTCACCTTGGCTGTTCTTCGGCGTCGAACGATATGAATGTCGGATGCGTCATCGGCCACGGCTCGCGCCAGCAGTCCGCGCACTGCATCGCGGCCGCGTTCATAGTCGACGTCCGCTGTGGTCGACTTCGTCTGCACTTGCGCATTTGCGTAGATGTTTTCGAGATCGGCCGGAGTCACTTCGATCTGGTCCATGACATGCACATTCTGGCGCTTGAGATTCTCGCGCAGCTGCGCTTTCAATCTGGCCGGATACTGAAGGGCGGTGAAGAGGATGGTTGCAGTCGAGGGCGGATCGTCTTCCGACACTGCGGCGAAATACGCACGCTCCGCCTCACTGATCGGCACGAGCGATCCCGTGCCTCCGGTGAGCAGCAGTGAGTAATTTGGAATATTACCCGCCATTTTCTTTCGCATCGGCCTGTATCGATCGACCGGAAAGTCCGACTGAAATTTCGTGGCCGGCAACTGACAGTTCCACACCCCGCGAATGCACTTTCAACACTCTTGCGAGACGGACTGAATCTCCTTCCCGCAACCGGTATTCGCGCCCATCGAGTCTGGCATACGCAGTCAGGGCGGAAGGCGATCCTACCACCGCATAGACTTCCAATTCCTGATCGAACCAGTTCGCTCGCACGATGGACGAGCTCATCTCCGGATCACTGTCGCGATCGGCGGGTGTGATCACCGCAGGCGGATCGTTGGCGGAGCCTTGTTCTGCCTGCAGTTTTCTGATTTGTGCGGTGATCGAGTAATACTCATACAACTGGCTGATGATTTCCTGCTGATTTCTGAGGCAGTCGATCAGGGCCACCGTGCCGACAGCGCCTTGGCATTGCGGCGGGATTTTTACCGGTTCCGCAGCGTGAATCTGCGCGGAAGCGAGGAAGATCAATAGGAACTCAATTATTTTTCGCATAGTAATCCCCCTCGATGTTCCATACGTGCGGGTTCTCCAGGCTGATTGTGACTGTTTTGATCCGGATCGGCAGACTACGCAGTACCCGGGCGATCTCGATCGCTGCGTGCAGTGTCGCACCCTCACCGGAGAATGTCGATCGTCGGATAGGGAAATGTTTGCCTGAAGTCGTTGCCGGCTGCAGCGACCACTTGCCCGGCAGATATGCCATGAGGTCGATCAGTGTCATGCGTTCTTGAAGACCGCCCAGTCGATCTTCCGGAGGTGCTGCATCGGACATCACAGGTGCCGGAAAGTCAAACTGCTCGACTACATGACCGGTTTTCTCGTCCAGGCTGTATTGTGCGCTGCGCAGGTGTTCCGCGATTCCGGCCATGCTGCCGTGTTCCCGCCGCCAAGTGGCGGTAACCCGGTTGCCGGACCATTCGTATTGCGTTGTGCGCCAGCCGGCAGCGCGTAGCGGACGGCCGGAGATTGTGTCCGCGAGGGTTGCCAGCAGCGCCGGAGCATTCTGCGTCAGCTCCTGGTGCAGAAGATATTTCTCATCATTCAGCGCCTTGGCCCGTCGTTGCGCATGCGTATCCTGGCCCGATTCAAGCGTCGCATCCATGTAGGACAGATACAGGCTGCGGGCTCCGTAACCGCTTGCGGTGATCAGCAGCACGGCGGCCAGGACAGCCAACGGCTTTTTCAGACTGCGGGTGCGGGCCGGCTGGCAGAGGATGTCGGCAGCGGCATCAACACCGGCAGCCAGGTCGGAGAAATCAAGCGGTTCTGCATCGATCAGGCCGAAGCTGCCGGATTTGTCATACATGAGGATGCCGCTGCCAGCGATATCCGTACGGATTTCGTCGAGCCTGGCGGCAATCAGATCCTTTCCGCCAACCATGTCGCCTGCGGGGAACACCGCGCCTTCTTCGATTGCGCAAAGCCAGTACAGATTTTCGGCCAGGCTTTCGACCAGAACCGACGAATGCTGTGCCTGGGCGAGCCACGCCGCGGCACTCGGCAGACCGATATCGTCTGGGTCGATGGTGGCACCGAGCTGCGTTCCGCCAGCCGTTTCCAGTTGAACGAATCCAACGGGCGGTGGTTTCATGTGCGCCAGTTCTCGGGCTTTGCGCCCGGCACCGGCACCCGCAGGAATCGCACCGGGAGCCAGCCATTTAAGCCCTAGAGCCAACTTTCGGTCAACCAGGCTGTATACCGTCATGGCAGAGGGCTCCGGCGGCTGGCGCGCACAATTTCCAGGGGCGGACGGACGATGTGCGGTGTGATCAGCAGCACCAGACTTGATCGACGCGATTCCGCCTGGGACTGCCTCGAAAGGATGCCTTTGGATGAACTGTCGTTTGTTCGTGAGGTATCGAGACCCGCTACGAACAGAGTTTCGCCCGAACGCAGCAGCGCCGGCAACAGCACCGAACGCGACTCCAGATCCGGCAGTTGGATTACAGGATCGTTCGGTCCGGCATCGGCGGGAAAACGGCTGATGCCTTTGATGCGCGTCGTGCGCACCGTTATGTTCAGGCTCAGCCGGTCGGTGTCCGGCAGAATTCGGGGCAGAATGTTCAGTGCAATGCCGTCCTGCAATTTTCCCGGCACCAGGCGCACCGTCGTCAGTCCTTCCTCGTGCACCACATCACGGCGCTCCAGGTAAGACGTTTCGTCTCCGAAAAACACCGGTATCGGGTGTCCGTTCATGCCTCGCAGCACAGTTGAGGTGAGTTTGGCGACCTGGGAGCCGGCAGCCGCTTTGCGCAGTATCAGCGAAATGTCGCTTTGGTCGACTTCGTCTTCTGATGAAGGCGTCAGGCGCAGGCCGAACAGGGAGCCGGTGTCATCGCTGCCGAATTCAATCGTCGCAGTATTGGAGCCAATCGCTTCCTGAATAATGCCGTCGAAGTTAAAACCGGTGTTGGCGTTTGCGGACCGATCGATCTCGTACAGTTCCACTTTGATCAGCACCTGGGCAGTCAATTCTCGGTTTGTTCCGATCACCCACTCGTCTACCCGGCTAAGCGCCGCCGGCGTATCGACTACATGAAGTTCTCCGGTCTGACGGTTGAGCGTCGAGCGGCCGGCCGGTGACAGCAATCCGGAGATGGTCGTCTCCAGCTGGGGCCAGAACTCTGCAGTGTCCATGGTGATGACTACCTGGTCTTTCGCCTGCAGATCCGATCCGCCGCCGCCACCACTTACCTGACCGGAAAGTCCAACTGTCGCCTGCCATTGTGCGGAAACGACAGGCGCGTATATGGTCCATGACTGGTGATCCGTGTAATAAATCTGCACGCGGCCGTCCCGAACTCTCCATCGGAAACCAAGTTTCGTTGACAGGTAGTCGAGCGCTCCTGCGGCCGTTCCGTGCCAGGACATGTCGTCGAGTGTGGTGCCGCGGATGTCGTCGGCAACTGTGATTGGAATCCCCGTCTGGGCGCCGAGCAGGCGACCGACCTCTTCCAGTGACAGCTGATCCACGATCTGCATGTCGATGGTTACCAGCAGTTCCGGTGGCGGAGGGGTAGGGAGTTCGCGAGATCGGATTGGAGTTCGGATTCCTGGCCAGGATAGCGGTGACTCCTGCGTAAGGGTGGGTGATTTCCTGAATCCCTGCATCGTTTCGGCGGAGCGGTCGATCGCAGATTCCGCAGAGTGAACGATTTCGTTCGATTCTTCCACGAACCAGGCCGGCAGACGGCAGGAATGCGCAGCCATCATGGCCAAAACGATGACGGACACCAACATGAATCTGGCTCTGGTCATGCTATCGGCCGGACGAGTCCAGCGGTTCAATTAGAAGAACCGAATTGCCAGTGAAAAATGTAGCTGCAAGGGGTATCGGTGCTCTTCGATAGTGCTCAAGTACACTTTGCACTGCATTCTTCAGTGTGCCTCGAAAAGTTGTGGAGTGCGAAATGTCGTAGTCGTGTCGGCTATTCCATTCGAGAGACCAGTCCGCAATACGTGTCCAGATATCGAAGTTGCCACGCAGGGTCAGTGTTGGATCAAGCGTCCACTCCGCCGACACTTGTGGCAGTGGTGCAGAGGGAGCGGGTGGCGGAGTGGGTGTTTCCTGAACGGATACAGCAATGTCTTCAGGCACCCCGGATTCGAGATCAACATCATCTTTCAGCGTCAGCCAGATAACTCTCTGGATAGCGTCTTCATGGAGATGCCACGGTTGGCCAGCGAGGGTTTGGATTGCAGAACGCAGGTCGAGTGGACCGATCTTCCGATGTGCCCGAGGGAGCGGGAGATCCATCGCTTTGCGTGCGTCCGGCGTTTCAATTCGACGGTGGCCGGAACGTAACAGTACGTAGTCGATCGCGTCTCCAGCCGTTTCGATGTGCGGCGGGAATTCAGTCTCGATGAGCGCTGCAAGCAGATCAAGTTGGCTAGCTTCTGCAGTCGCAGACTGCAGTGTGTAGCGAGCAAGCCGAATCGGGTCGTCCGCATGTACGTTCGCAGTCGCGATGATCACAACTGCGAGTGCGCCACCGAGTGTTTTCTCGATTGCGGTTTTCATGGTGCGCACTATGTATGACCAAGGGAAGATTTTCGACAGTTTTACCTGCAAGCATCAGCGCAGGAATAACAGGAGCGACCGAGGCAGTCGATTCCCAAACGTAAAAAGACGACCCAAAAATTGGGTCGCCTTCGTTTTTACGCTTCTTCACCGAGCAGATAGCAGCGTGCTTTCCACGCTGCAGCGCTCGATGTGAAGATTGCCTTGGAATCGTTCTCAAGTGCTTTTATCCAGCTGAGAACGTACCCTTCGTGTCGCATCTCACCGCGAACTCCGAATTCAGCACACAGAAAAGCAGATCCGATTTCCGCAATCAGCTCTTCGTATGCATACACATCAAGTTCGGTTGATCTGGCAACCGCAATCCCTGGTCGGTCCAGCCGAGTCGGATGACCGGTCCAGTGGCTTGTTTCGTGCAAGAGAGTGCTGTAATACCCGTGTTTGGACACGAATGCCTGCCTTGGGGGCATGCGAATCAGGTCTCCCTTTGGGTCGTAAACTGCATTGTCTCCGTTATGCTTGACTTCTATCTCATGCCTCGCCAACATCTCGTCGACCTTCTGGCATGAATCCCATTCTGTTGGCCCGGCCGGCTCTCGCTGGTCGGACAGAATTTCAGTCGGCAAATCGCTGCACTGCTCCACATTGAATAACGTGAATCCCTTGATCAACTTTATTGTGTCGAGCACTGGCTTACCGGTTTCGTCTAACAAGACGGTACCGGCTCCATCTTTGCGCTTCACGTTGACATCGCGGTAAAGAATGGCAAGTGTGCCTTTCTGACCACGTGTTACGTGACCACCTGCTTCAGAAGCCTGGTTGAATGTGAGCCATTGGTCTTTTACAAAGCCATTGGCTCGGGCTGCTGTCCACAGGATCGTTACATTGATTCCAGAATATTCCCGGCCTGTAACGGCGTTGGTTGGTCGGCCGGCATTAGAAACGCCTTCTGACCAAGGTTTGATCCATGGAGCGGCACCGTTTTTCAGTGCGTCCACGAAACGTTGCGTGACTTCCGCATAGACGTCACGTTTTTCATAGTCCCTCTTCATGAGAATCTCCTAAAAAAATAGCCGGAGATTCCCGCCCCAACCGGGGATCGAAATCCCCGGCGGGGTTGAAGGAAAGATCAGCACGAACCCGAAGGTTCATGCTGATCACCTAAATCACAAAAGTCGTGATTTTTGTTTCGGCGAGATCGAACGATCGATTCGCTGAATCGCTGAAAAGAGACCTATCGAAGAAGCCATACATTCCCTACTGGAGAGAATATAAATCCAGCGTCTTCAAGAGCTTCCATTTTCAAATCGTAATTCTCGTCGTCTATCGACAACGGAATTCTTTTTGCATTGCCGAACCAGCCGGCAAACTCCTGCAGATGTGGGAAGGCAGCGTTGAGTTTGTCGCTGTCCTTCTTCACTACAGGCTGGATGGGCATTACCTTGCCCATCTTTTCGATAGCTAATACCTTTTTCTCCACTTCCGGATCCTTTGGGTCTACCCACACATGGGAGATAGGTCCCGGATCGGGATCTGCGGCGCGGAGATTGGCGGCCATGATTTTTTCATACTGGCTTTTATGCCAGTTGAGTTCCCAATCTACCAATGGTGTTTTGGAAGATCGGAATGTTTTCATCCGCCCATCTGGAAAGACGGTCACCAACAGGTGGGTGACTGCCTGTTCATACAAGTCCGGAGAAATACGCCTCGATTGCACAGTCGCCTTAAAGAGCGACTTGATGCGGCCTGGCCTTTCTTCGTCGATGTTGCCAAATTGGCCGATCGACTCGATCCGTCCGTCTGGGCTGATCGAGATTAGAAAATTTGTTACTTCCGAATTTTCTAATTCCTGGTCAAAATTCGTCTCCGACGAATATTCAGCTGACCTGGAATCGTTTTCTCTTGCTTTCATGTTATCCTCTCAAAATGTAGGGCAACAGAAAAGCCCCAACGGGGCTTTTTGCCCCGAATGGGTTCTAAGGAGGGATGCGTTGCGTAAACAACGCATCCTCCAGTAGTTGGGTTACTTGCCAGCCTTACGCCAGAACTTCTCCTTTCCGTCCCACCGAAATCCAGCGGATTTCAGTGCGTCTTTCTTGCTAGCGAAATCCGGGTCGTCTTGAGACAACTCAATCTCTGTAGCGTCGCCGTACCAGTCAGCTTGCACCGCCGGTGCTGGGTGTTTGGAGCCGTTGGCGTCAGCCGTGCCGGAGCCCTTCTTTTTGCGCCAGGTCTTGGTAGACCTGTTGTAAAAATATCCATATTTTTTAAGATAGGCTTTGTCTTCTTCGAAGGTGTCGGAATCTGGGTCCAAGTGGACCTCTTCCGATGCCGTCAAATTTTCAACTTCAGCGGTGGACTGAGAGCCCTGTTGGACCTCTTCCTGTGCCGCTGTTACATAGAATTTACCGAGCTCACTATTGAAGTAAAGATCGATCACAATTTGCCCAATTTTCATGGTTTTCTCCTAATTGGTTGTATTAAAGCCAACGGAGTTACCATGAACCCCTCGCCGGGAATCGTGATCCCCTCGAGGGCCTTGATGTTTCAGTGCAGTATTTCTGCACTGATGCTTGTGCCATTTGTAATGGCGGTTCCGAGTCCCTTGCGGGGCCTGCGCGTATGAATACGGTAAAACGCGGCTTGATTGAGCTCACATTATCGGCCCGCGAATAGTCCCTGCAACCTGTTTCCCTTTTTCAATATGTGCAGGAATGTGCAGTAGCTTTTCGGTCTACGGTAATTGGACTTACGATGGTTTGTGGAAACAAAAAAGGAGTTGGCGTAACTCTTGGAATTGCGTGTTGGTAGGGATAGACAATAGCCCAGCATGAACCCGAAGGTTCATGCTAGGTGGTTGTAGCTCAATGACGAGCTGGTCGGTTCAGGACAAGCCGGCGAACATCGCGATAGCAGAAAGCAAAAACAATTTACTAACCCGATGTCGTGCAGACTTGCGGGAACCGTTGATGACTTTTGGCTTTCGCCAGGTTTTGGTAGCGGCATCCCACTTAAATCCCCCTTCTTTGAGGGATTCTTTTTTCGCAACGAATTCCGGGTCATCTTGTGACAACTCTATTTCTTTTGCGTCGCCGAACCAGCCGGCTTCCACCGTTGGTGTCGCCGTGGCGGACTTCTTCTTTTTACGCCAGGTCTGGGAAGACCTGTTGTAAGAGTATCCCGCTGCTTTCAATTCGAACTTCTTCTCTTCGAAGTCGTCCGAGTCAGGGTCCAGTTGGACCCATTTCGGTGGAACTTTTCCTATGATTGGTGGGCTTATCTGGCCCCCTTCCTGTGACACGATCTCGTCGATCAACGCGTCGATTCCGGTTGATTGAGGGCTCTGTTGGATCTCTTCCGATGCCGATTTTACATAGAATTCGCCGATCTCTTGATTGAAGTAAAGATCGATCTTAATTTGCCCAATTTTCATGATTCCTCCATTGGGTTTAATTAAAGACCGCCGGAGTTATCATGCCCCCTCGCGGGAACCGTGATCCCCTCGAGGGCCTTGATGTTTCAGTGCAGCGTCACTGCACTGCCCTAATCCGCAATTAGAAATCTGAGATCAATAGAAAAGCCTTGTACAATAAGGCTTTCATAAACAATCGAATTTCACCCAATGGGTGAAGCCCAAAAATATCTCAGAGGTACAAGGCTCATGTCGATTTTACCCCATAAAATTGGAATCAGCAAACGTATTTTAACCTCCCGCGCCGGTTTGATCGTCGTTGCACAGCTAATGCAGCGGCTTGGTCTGGAACAATTGGCGGATCGGCAATTGCCTGTAGCGGGCAGCAACCGCGGCTACCGTCAAGGCGCGATGTTCAATATTTTCATGTTGCTGTTTCATGAAGGCGGCAAATGTCTTGACGACGTAAGCCATTTGCAAAAAGAAAAGCCTTTGATGAAGCTATTGGGCTGCGGGAAGTTGCCTGGGGCCAAGACACTGGGCAATTGGTTGCGGCGCGCCGGGCGCAGTGATCAGGCGATGCAGGGATTGGTCAATCTCAACAAAACAATTCTTGCAGCAGGGCTTTACAACCGAACGCAGATTACCTTGGACATAGATGCTACGGTGATCGAATCGAACAAGCGTGCAGCTCGGTACACGTATAAAAAGCACCGTGGCTACACGCCGATGGTCGGGCACATCGCTGAAACCGACCAGGTGGTGGCGGTAGAGTTTCGAGAAGGCAATGAATCTCCGAACAAAGAGAATTTACAGTTCATCCAGCGCTGTGAGTCGGCATTGCCGGAGGGTGTGTCGGTATCGGATGTTCGCATTGATGCTGCCGGCTATCAAGCCGCGGTGATCAACTATGCGATGGACAGTGGCATGGGCTTTGCGATCCGTGCCAAGATGGATAGTGCGGTCAAAGAAACCATCTCTGAAATCAAAGATTGCGAATGGCGCCCATTGGTATATCGTGATGGCAGTGAATCGGACACAGAACAGGTTTGTCGCACGTTGCATGTGATGACAAAAACAGAAGCGTTTACGCTGATTGTGCAAAGAAAGCACATTGATGATGATGACAACTCACAGTTGGACATTTTGATCAACAGCGATGCTGAAACAGGGGTACGGGGTCGCAACATTTATCGTGCGATTGCAACCAACAAGGATGAGTTATCAGACCCCGAGGTGGTGCATTTTTATAACCAGCGTGGCGAGTCGAGCGAAAACAGAATCAAGGAGCTTCGCAGTGATTTCGCCGCCGCCAGATTGCCCTGTGGGGACTTTCATGCCAATGCAGCATGGCTGATGTTAAGCTCAATGGCCTATAACCTGTTTGCCTTGATGCGGATGGTATTGCCGCATTCGTTGTCAACTGCCCGTGCTCCTACAGTGCGTTTGCGTCTGTATGATGTCGCCGCACTGATCGTACGCCATGCCCGGCAATGGACAGTGAAAGTCAATGCCTGCCACCGCAAGGTGATGGATGAAGCGCTGGATCATATTCGAGGCTTTCCGCTGCTGTTATGAGCTGAGCGCCTCGGGTGGCGCTTTTTCGAACCGAGCTTGAATCCATTCCGACTCCGGAAGGGTTGCGCACCTTTGCACAGTGGCGAAAATGCCAGCGGACAATGCATCAGGTTGGCAATCTCCTGCAAATCCAGACAAATTCTTCGTGTTGCTCCTGTCTTCGATAATCGGAGCTGTAAAATCCAGTAAATTCGCTAAAATCTTGCTGATGTTAAGCGAATTCATTCTCTAATTTCGGATTTGGGCACTGAGTTGTGTGCCATACGTGATGGCGGTTCCGAGTCCCTTGCGGAACCTGCGCACCTGATTACGGATCGGTGCGGCTTGTCAGTGTCGGACATTATCTGGACGCCACCGCGGGGCTGCAATCAGTATCCCTGACCCTTGTCAGGCAGGGATGTTGCTACGGATGCGATATCGAACAGTTGTTCGTTAAATCGCTCAAAGAGGACCTATGGACGAAACCATTGATTCTCTACTGGAGAAAATGAAGAGTCGGCAGCTACTAGAGCGGTTTTCTTCTCAGTCAGGCATTTAAGCGGCCGTCGCGGGCGCTTTCAGGTGTTCGGGAAAGTAACTTCGTCTAGTCGTGTTACGAAGGCGGGCTAACTCTGTGTCGTAGGCAGATAACTCGTGGTTGAATCTGACTCGCATCGTTTCCAGCCTGGCAAAGATGTTTTTGTCCGATTTTGACGATCGGTTGATTAGTAATGTGGCGTCAAGACATCGATAACTTGTGTCTCGATGAGCCCAGTTGAACTGTTGTTCGCCACGTCTTGAGGTTCTCGAAACTATGATTTCAATCGACAAATTTTCTTTCTCCGACTGCTCACACAATGCAATTGCTTCAATCAGCAGTTTGCTTTTCGCTTCCTTAATCTGTTCGATGCGCGATTTCAAAGCCTGAACCGAATATTCACGCGGTATCAGACTCAGATGGTTCTTCGGTTGTTTCATCCTTTTTTTCCTTCTCGTTTTCGCTTTCTTTTTCTTGAATTTCCTGATTTTTTGCTTTTAGTGCTTTTTGATTATCCGACCGGTCGGCGTTAATTTCACCTAACACCGTAAAGCCTGCGTGAAATGCTCGACGGATGTGCCGTGTTGCGAGATCCGTTCGTTGCTCACGCTCATCAGCATCGTAAATTCCAACGCGATAGAGCAGGTTGATATCCCGGATAATCTCGTCATAAAGCGCGAGTAGCTGCGCCGCACGGCCGACAAGGGGAGGGCAATATTCCAGCGTTACATCGACGGGCGACTTTGACTCATGATTGAGAATTTCCAGACGACTACTCGCCCTGGCTTCCTGATTCTGGCGCGTTAGATTTTCCAGTCGTTCCTGGTGTTTCTTGAGGCGTGTTTCGACCATGATTTCCGCTTTACGGTTTGGGAGTTCATTGCACGAATGTGCAAATCCCTTTATCCCAAGTATCGTCTCCGAACGTTTGTCACCACGACGGCCGTGAAAAAACAGCGCCGCTATCTTGGTGTGCAACTTCAGAGAAACGCTAGTCGTAAAGGCACCAGGCATGGGCTGGTGTTCTTCTTGAGCCTTTTCCGTCGCGTCATTCATTGAAGTGCCATGATGCAACATGCTAATGCTGCAATTCTAGCGGTTGACCTTTGAAGCGTTGCGTAGGAATCTTGATAGCGTTGGATTCCGTTTTAGGGCCAACGTACATATATTGATTGACCGATGCACGCAGTGTGTACGATGCCTTGCGTGTTCCGAGTCCGAAGACGATACACCGGCTGGATCTCAGCCGGTTGGCGAGGCAAGCAAAATCCCCGTCCATGCTGGCGATCGCGAAGCGAGCTATACCGTCACGGTACAGGTCTATTGCATCCATTGCCAGCGTCATGTCCGCATTGTTGTTGTCACTGTAAAGGAGGCACATTTCGTATCCACCGATGCACGCTTTCTTCAATTCTTTGTCCCAGCCTTGCAGGTGTTTGTTCTTGCCATACAGTCTGCAGATGTCAGGCTTCCCTTGATTTCTGACTATCCGCTGGTAGATCTCAGGCCCCCACTTCTGGCTGATGTTTTCTGCGTCGATCAGCAGGGCAAGTCGATGTCGCGTAACCATCCGTCTATTACTATCTATTTTGACGTCTCCAGATCCAGGGCATGGTAAAACTTCCTCGCCAAATACCACGCCTGGCTTCACGGGCGGCAGTTTCTTCCTCGACGTAACGGGTTGAATATCGGCGATAAGCGACCGCCCAACCTTCTTCGACCATCCATGACTGTATGTTCTTGCCGGTGGCGTTAAAGCAGGTCCCAATGATGCGGTTGTAGCGATCCCTTTCGAGGAACTGGCAATCGACCGGTTGATTGCCAATGGTTTCTCGCAATTTTTCAGATGCGGTTTGGCCACATTGATAAAGTTCACCGGCCTCCGTGCCGCATTTCTGCTGCAGCTCCGGCGCGTCGATGCCATGAAGGCGGACGCGCTCGTTGGCGATTCTGATCGTGTCACCGTCTGTGACTTTGGCGACTCCCGATATCATTTCGGCGTGCACTGGGGCTACCAGAAGTAGCACGGTTAATCTATCAACTACCCACACTTGACTGAACGTCATCGTTGATCATTCCAATCATTTGCAGTGCTGTGTATGTGTTGACGGCTTCCATTAACTTTTTCATTGCTAGCCATAAAATTTTCGTACCCGGTATTGGTTGACTTTTGCGTGGGGTGAATCCGGCAATTGTGCCCAACTCCACCGTAAAGTCAGCGATGCTCTGTTTGGGCGGCGGACGGATGTCGTAACTCGATTTGACACGGTGCAACAACACCCGCAGCAGGCGAATTTCTGTGGCATCGAAAAACTCACTGGCCAACCGGTCGGGCTCATATTTGGCCAGCCGCTGCAGATCAAACACCCGCCAGGCAGTGATGGCATCGAACGCCAGGCATTTGAGCAGGTCGTGCGCGTCATCGAAGCGACGCGCCTCAACTTGAGCGCCGGATTTGAGCACCCGGAAATACTCCTCGATGCTCCAACGCTTCTCATACCATTGACAGATTCGTCTGGCACTGGCAGCATCTGCTGAGCCTTCGCTGCACAATAACAGCCAGTTCAATGGCGCGTTGTTTTTGGCCGACGAGGGTTCTTCAATCACCGACACCGCGACCATTGGCAAGCGGTCTTCGCACTTGCCCGGGGCTTTTATATTGACCTTGGCAATGCGTAGCGCCAGTTTCGCTTTGCGCTTCTTGCGGGCTCTTTTGCCACCTTGCGCGTCAATCAAAACCGTGCGCCTCGAGACCTTCGGACCACTCTCAACATGCGCCCGCAAATCAACCGCTTCGCCGTCACCATCAATCACCTTGCGCTGTCTCGAACCATTGCACCGAACCAACACCCCAACCTGCTCAGCACATTCGGACTGACGCTCGAATAACGCCCACAAATCCGATTCACGGTCGCTCACATTGATCACCCGAGTGTTGTCACCGCAAGCTGCAGACAATGCACCGGCCGTATCCAAACCCTCAATCCAACGAATGCTTTCTTTAACCGCCTCGCCAGAGTCAGCGCAACGGGTTCTTACCTCGCCGTCAATATCCAATACCCCAAGCGGCCGGCCGCCTTCCGATAGCGCCAACATCACATGCGTGAAAATCCCCTGACCATGACCGCCTATCGTCGTCAAGCCACGCGTCGAGTTTTTCAATCCATCGTAATTCAAAGTCGTGGTGTCCTGTACCGCCAACACCGTCTTATACAGCCCACAACGCCCCACCGTCGCCTGACGGTGAGATTCTAAAATATCATCCATGCCTACCTTCTTGTTCGATAACAACCGATACGCAGCTTTGCGTTTCGCCTCATTGGGAAAGATTCGCGGCACCGCCTCGCCCAGCTCACGATGCCAGTCAATACCCATCGACAAAATCCTCTGTCGCACCCGACCGTCCGGATGCGTCGATGCACCATACTCAACTTCTGTCCAATGCGCATCATCGGCCACATAAGGATCCGGGTGAGGATGAAAACGACACCCCGACACAGTACATAACTGCTCGCGCCACTCGGCAACCAGCGGATACGCAAATACGCCTTTACTTTGACTGTCATCACTGAGACGCCCAGAGGTCTCGCCAATATACTGCCAATCCGCCATCCGATAACTTTCACCCGAATGCGAATGGTCCACATAAGTATACAAAAGCACCGCCTCCTCACCGTGCAATGCCGGCCAATCGTTCACCACACGTCCAGCCGCCAAACCCAGCGCCTTGGACGCCAAACCATGCACCCGAACCTGCGGCAAGATCAAAAAACGAGTGTTGTTCAACACCTTCTCAAGATTCGCCACCCGCGCCCGCTGACTCCATCCGATATGATTGTCCCGTGCCGCATCATGCCAACTCGCCGCATGAAACGAAACTCCGCCCACTCGACCGCAACGCTCACTGACCAGCCAATATTTAACCACCTTGCCGGGCACCGCCGGTACACCGCGTGGATGATGCGTGTGCATCATTGAACGCCACTGCTTCGAATCCGAGCGCGCCACCAACTCCACTGACACCTCACCCAATTGTGCCAGTGAACACCGCAACTTCACATCCTTATCATACTCCGGTATTTCACCCGCTTGCGGCTTGGCAAACCGCACCGGTGGCAGCTCAAGACCCAACTTGTCAGCCACAATCGCTAAGATCTTACCCGCCTGTGCCACACACAACTTGCCTTTTTTATTTCGCCAATTCGTTCGTTCGCACAACGAGACGGCTAAACCGTAACGACTATAATCGCCACAGTTAACCGCTTGTGAAAACCACTCGATGTCCTCTTGACTGAATTGACGGAGACCAATCTGCATGCAGCAAATTAAATCTCATCTCAACGCCTTTGTCAAGTGTGTCCTGTTGATAGACGGTTAATAGAATTGCTTGTCTAATCATTTGTCTCCTCCGTTTCCTAATTCTTCGACCAGCGGATTTCGGCTTCGTGGTGGACTTTGCCGAGATCAATCTCATCATTCGTCAATTCGCACATTTGTAGGTAGTCAGCCATCTGGGGTGGTCGATTGCCACAGACTTGGTTGAGCAGGTCATGAATCCGTTTTTCCTCCTTTTCAGTCCTGTTCGGGACTCGGCTGCGGTTAGTGACCCCAGCGACGGAACGCAAATATACATACTCCTGGGTCGACATGCCCGTCAGTGCATTCACTTGTGGAAAAATCGCCCCGCAGCGTATCATTCGGAGGCATGCTGCGGTCGATTCGCACTGGCGGCTGAGGGAACCGTCCTTCGTCGCGACCCTTTTATGGTCTATCTGTAGCGACATTGCAATTGGGCTTCTTGTGATCCCAAGGCAGGTGTCGATATTGAGCTGGTCAAGCACTTGAAGCTCCTTTTCAGTAAAGTTCAGGTCTGATAGTAACCTGTAGTCCGAGGTTCTAATCGCTGCACGTGCATGGTCAAGGAGTTCGACGGCCAGTTCGCCGTATCGGTTGGATTTATGGCCATCGGTGCTATCGGCACTTCCGGAACGGGTACACAGTGCATCGATGATTGGTGTCCAGTCAACAAATACTGTGGCCACAACAGCCGGTTTCCAGTTCCTCCGGTCAGGAATCCAGTACGATATATCATTTAGCAGACGCTGCACCTGGTTTCCATGGAGATTGGCTTTCTTCAGGGTTTGAAAATCGCCTTCTGCGTAGCAGCGGCGAAGGAATCTGACAACAGTGAGAATTAGTTCTTGCTGGTTCATGGGTTCAAGGTGGAGAGAGGGCCTGTTGATCTTGGGCGGAAGTAATCCCATACGCTTTTGTGGATCTTTGTGTGAACAAGATCGATTTCCGCTATGCGTGTCTGGATCTGGAAAAAGGGCATGCCGACGAGCAGCAGTTCACGGCTCAGCTCTACCACCAGTTGGCCGTACATTTCTTCGATCGGCGGGGTCAAAATTCCATATTGGCTGGTGAGCTCCTGCAGAATCCTACTATCGGCGCTCTCGAACCAGGGTTGTAAAAAGCTATGCCGTTCAAATCCGAGTTGGTAGAAATATTCCTGGTCTTGCCTTAGCCCTTCTGAGATTCGGCTGACGTCGGTGAGCAGCCACCAAAGGCGATGCGCCTTTTTAGCAAGACCTGGTGGCAAGTTCAGTGGGGGCGGATTCAATACGCAGAATCCATAGCCTACTGGAATCTGTTCCAGGCAATCATCTATTTTGTAAGGTTCTGCCAGCATTTTGGCCGCTTCATAGGTATCACGGCGTTGGCGGGAGGCATACCACCAGGCGTATGCTTTTGGGTTTTCGTTGATCTGATCCATCGGGTTGTTACTCATCAAAAAATTTCCACACAGGCAGATTCCTGTCTACAGAGTGTTGGTGCAGTTCGTTGATACGGTTAATGAGTTTTGTTACATATTTGATCTTGGATGGTTTGCTCGACCGCAGCAATCCGGCGAAAGTGTTTAGAGGTTGGGGCGGCGTCAGTCCATGTTCGTTTGTCACCTTGAAAAGCTCGTCAATGTCACCGGTCTGGATCCAGGGGAGTAACGGGCTTTTGCAGGCCGTGGCGTGGTGGACGATCTGCGGTTGCTGGTTTATACCTTCGGCCATGTCGCTGAGCTCGATGAGCAGCCACCAGATTTGCGCGGCCTCCGCTGCGTCTGCCCAGCTGCTGGGCGCCGGAGGGTAAAACACGTAAAATCCATAACCGAAATGGCTTTTGACAATGCTGCCTCGTATGCCGAAATCCATCTCCACAATTGTCGCTTCGTGCAATATCTTGTCGCGCATCCGTTCCGCTTGTGCGGGAGCTTTTCTCCGGAGGCGCTCGCCGTCCATCGGATCTACCTCGCCTGAAGGTCGGCGCCGTGACTCCGATGTTGCTCTGTTGTCTGGTAGCTGGACTCCGTTAATCTCATGAGTGGAAGGTGATGTACCCACAGAGGTGTCTTCCATGATCATTTGTGTTTGCTCTTTTTCGCTGAGCTTGGGAAAATTGCGGCTGGTCGGGAGGTCACCGCCCACTTTGACGTAGCGATCCACTGCAGCCATCAGGTAACCGCGCACGGTATCCAGCGGTTCGCAGAAATGATTCGCCATTACCGAACACATCAGGTCAAAGTCAAATATTGGTCGTTTGTCCATTTCCGCCAGCGCTGTATGAAAAAGCTGCTCATACTCCTTTTCTGCCATGCCATCCGATAAACAAATTGAGCGGAGTGCCTTGTCGGTCTTGTAAATCTGTTCGGCACGGCTGCGGCCCAAACCAGATTCGAGATGGTTTGGAAGTGTTTTTACCAGTACCTCCATGGTGTAACGGCTGAAAGGTAAGGTACTAGGTTGAATGGTGATGCCTTTTTCGCTGGCTCTATTGCTGTATTCCCGGTCAGAAATTTCCTTGCCCTTTTCCTCCTCAAACATCTCGCGCAAAGTCAATACCATCTTCGATCGTTCATGCCAGTTGAGGTTGCCTCGAAGTTCGTTTTCGACGACGTGTCCCAGCATTAGATCGGCTTCTCCCCGCCATTCACGGAACTCGCAGTAGGCTGTCTTGAAACGTGGTTCATGGGTTTCTTCGTATAGTTCCCGTAGCGCCCTCAACCTGGTGTTTCCACCCTGACAGAGCATAAATTTTTCGGAATAGGGCGGCTTGGTAACGACTATTCGCTGGCGGATGCCATCTATTCTGATGCTCTCTTTTATGATTTCGTATTTTGGATTTTCGTAAATCCGGGGATTGGCATAATAAGGTTCGATCATGGAAATATCGATAGGAAGAATTGATCCGTCAATGAACTCTGATTTGACATTTCGCCTTGCCGATGGTTGGTCGGCGAGATGTTCGACCAGAGATTTTCTTTGCTTTTTCTTCATTTTTGCCTCTTTACACTGTTTTCGTTATTAATCAATATCTTGTTAGCATATATTCATGTCAGTTCTATTTTGCTTACAGCTGTAAGCAAAATAGACTTGGTCTGAAGTATTCGCTTTATCTCATTGAATATGCGTCCATTGGTATATAAATGCCCTTTTTCTGTAATTCTCGCCGTATGGCGGACAATAAATTACTCTTTTTGTCGTAGCGGGCCTTGAGGTTTAATGATTCGAGGGCCTCGTAAGTCGGGTACCAGAAACCCGTTCTAGTGTCTAACAAAAACATTCCGTAACCGCAGTTTTTGTAACGCAACTTGTAGGTCAATAAATGCTCTGCGTGGTCGATATGTCTGCCAGACAAAGTTAATTCCAGCCTCCTCATTGAATTTCCGCCATAAGATTTTTCATAGTCTCTTTTGCGCTGATTCCGCCACGTCGTTTAGATTCCACCTCGTGAACCGGAATCTGCAGCGTCGCCGCTTCTCGATAAACGACCCGGTTCGGTATGATTGTTTTGAGAATCCGGACTTCATCCTTGTTTACTGCAGTAGTGAGATCCGATCGCACCGCGTTCGCATCCAGCGTTCTGTCGTATCGATAGAAAACCACATGCAAAAGTCCAGGTGCAGCGCCGAGTGCTGCGAATGGTTGTAGACTCTCCACCAGGCGTTTCGTGCCACGCAGGAACTCCAGCGCTGCCAGGGTTTCCGGTGGGAGTGGTGAAAGGCAGATATCGGCTGCCAAAACTGCGTTTTCGACTAGTACTCCGTGTGCACCACGGGTATCAATCAATACGTAATCGTAATCTTGGATGGTCTGCAGCGCCTGCCACATGCGTAAGCGGCCGTCCGGAATGTGCAGCAGCTGGTGTTCCAATGAACCTTGAGGGTCGTCTGAAGTGATTATGTCTAACCCCTCAATTGTTGTCTGAGCAGGTTCGGGGGTGCGAGATGAGGTCAGAAGTTCAGTAAGTCCGGTCTTTCCCGAACTTTCGACGAGCTGGTAGAAACTAGAAAGTGAGGGCTGTGGGTCGGAATCGACCAGTAATACGCGATACCCGCTGGATGCTATAATTGCGCCAAGGTTGGCGGTGAGGGTGGTCTTGCCAACACCTCCTTTAGTAGCGCAGATCGCTATCTTTTTCAATTATTAGACTCCTAGCGATTTGTTACCGCTAGTGGATGCTGTTAGCGCCCTCTTGCCGCGGGTACTGTTATTTCTAGTAACTGTACCCTTTACAGCCGCTGAACGATTAGCTCGAACTAATCGTTCTCATTGCCCGTTCGTACTGAGCGGGCCTTGAGCCCGCATAGCTCAGTCGGTAGAGCAGTTGATTTGTAATCATCAGGTCGGGGGTTCGAATCCCTTTGCGGGCTCCAATATCTCACACAAATAAGGTTAGGAAGTTACCAATTTTCTCATTTTGGGTCTTCGATATTTCCAGAATATTCCCTACAGACAAAACCAATTTTGATTGGAAAAGCTAATTGGTGATTTGACAAGAATTTAAGATCCATTTATGGGTAGTGGCACGACTGCTATTACGGCTAAATGTGCAAATAGAAAGTGCACAATTTACCGCATAGAACATTCAAATTTCGTGATAAATCATTGAAAGAGTTGTAATTCTTTCTTTTGCTGATTGGATTAGGGGATATATCGAAGGTTAAACAGAACATGAAATTGTAAAGATACCATTACTCTCTATTCGTGCTATTCTAATCCCTCTGAACTATACCGTACGCAATTGCATAACATGACGGTTGTTTGAAAATCTATAAAAATTTACAAAATTTAATTGTTGGAGGAGGAACCAAATGAAATTCAAAATGACCTTTATTGGTGTTGCCGCGTTTATTGCAACTTCATCTACTGGCTTTGCCACCATGCAAATGGAAGTGGGACTTGGTGAAGGCGCACTGGACATCGTCGCATGGCCAGGTTATATCGAACGTGGCGAAACCATGAAAGAATTCGATTGGGTTACGAGTTTTGAAGAAGCAACTGGCTGCGAAGTGCGTGTGAAAACAGCGAACACTTCGGATGAGATGGTCGCTCTAATGAACGAGGGTGGCTTTGATCTGGTCACCGCTTCCGGCGATGCTTCGCTGCGGCTGATCGCAGGGAAACGTGTCCAGGAAGTCAACATCGATCTGATTCCCAGTTGGAGCACCGTAGATGAACGCCTAAAAAGCGCACCGTGGCACACGGTTGACGGCAAGCACTATGGAACTCCTTATATGTGGGGGCCGAATGTGCTGATGTATAACTCTGACGTATTCCCAGAACCACCACAAAGCTGGTCAGTCGTGTTTGAGGAAATGACGTTTCCGGACGGCAGTTCCAACAAGGGACGCGTGCAAGCCTATGATGGTCCAATTCACGTTGCTGATGCCGCTCTGTATTTAATGCATCACAACCCGGATTTGGGAATTGCCAACCCTTATGAACTGAATGAAGATCAGTACGCTGCTGCACTTGACCTTTTGCGTCAACAACGAAAACTCGTGGGGCGCTATTGGCACAACGCATTCATCCAGATGGATGACTTTAAGAATGAAGGTGTAGTTGCCTCTGGGTCATGGCCATTCCAGGTCAATCTCCTGCAATCCGAAGGTCTGCCGATTGCTTCTACTATCCCGGTCGAAGGCGCTACTGGTTGGTCGGATACGACTATGCTTCACGCTGACGCTGAGCATCCGAATTGTGCTTACATGTGGATGGAACACACGCTGTCTTCGAATTTGCAAAGTGATTTGTCAGTATGGTTTGGTGCAGTGCCTCCAGTCATTGACGCCTGTACTGACGGACGAGGCATGCAAACCGCTGAAGGTTGTGCAAAAAATGGTCTCGGAGATTTCGACAAAATCAAGTTCTGGACAACTCCAGTTACAAGGTGTGCAAGTCAACCAGAGTGCGTACCGTACTACAGATGGGTTTCCGACTATATCGGAGTGATTGGCGGTCGCTAGTACTCACACTGCATTTCTAAATTAAGCTGCCCGTCATTCCGTTGCCGGGCAGCTTTTACATAGTCGCTCGTAATATATGGTTGTTGCAGTTAAATTCGAGCAGGTGACGCGCCAGTTTGATACGGTTGCAGCTGTTGACGGCATAAATCTCGAAATTGAAGAAGGGGAGTTCTTCGCGTTGCTCGGACCGTCAGGTTCAGGCAAAACAACTTGCCTCAGGTTAATTTCGGGAATTGACCGTCCGACCGAAGGCCATATTCTGATTTTTGGAACACGTTCGGACGAAATCCCACCCAACCAAAGACCTGTCAATACAGTTTTTCAAGACTATGCGCTGTTTCCTCATTTGAAAGTCAAGGACAATGTCGCGTATGGATTGCTGGTTCGTGGCATACCGAAGGAACAAAGGCACAATCAGGCGGAAAGTTTGTTGAAACTTGTGAAACTCGGTGGTTTTGGTGATCGCATGCCGTCTCAGCTGTCCGGAGGACAAAGACAGAGGGTGGCACTAGCACGAGCGCTAATCAACAAGCCTCGTGTCCTGCTTCTGGACGAACCACTGGGCGCGCTAGATCTCAAATTACGAGAACAGATGCAGGAAGAGCTGAAGGCGCTGCAGAAATCCATAGGCATAACATTCATTTTTGTTACGCACGATCAAAATGAAGCATTGTCCATGTCGGACCGTATTGCAATTGTCAATGAAGGCCAGATAGTGCAAGTCGGTTCCCCTCAAGAAATATATCAACGGCCACGTACCCGATTTGTGGCTGAATTTGTTGGATCATCAAATATTCTTTCAGCTGAGCTGAGTGCGGTTTCAGGCGGTGCTGCAAATTGGTCAAGTCTTCGCCCTGAATCCGTCTGTCTTGTCGAATCCGGAAAAGGTCGCCTGGACGGCATCTTGAAATCAGTCCGTTACCTCGGTGCTACAAACCATGTGACTGTCACCGTACCGGGAGGCGAAATTACTGCTCAAGTTCAAGCAACACGCACATTGCCGGAAGTGAACTCGTCTGTTGCACTGTCATGGCCGCTTGAAGCACTACATCAAATGGAAAGTGATTCATGATTTCCGAAGTAATTGGAAATCGCTCAGACCGTTGGCCTTTGTCTACGAATATTTTTTGGAAGAAGCCAGGGTTGGTGGTCTTCCTTCTTCTATTGCCGCCGATTCTCTGGCTTGGTGTTGTCTATGTCGGCTCACTATTTACTCTGTTGCTACAAAGCTTCTTCTCCATTGATGAGTTTTCAGGTCTGGTGCGATATGAAATCACGTTAAAAACTTATGGAGAGCTACTTTCTCCAGCAAACTACGACATCATTTTACGTACCATACTTATGGCTTGTGCCGTTACAGTAGTCGCTGCCGTCATCGCTTTTCCGATTGCATACTATGCCGCACGTTACGCTCGCGGAAAGTACAAGGCGCTCTTCTACTTGGGCGTGATGCTGCCACTTTGGTCAAGCTATCTGGTCAAAATTTACGCTTGGAAACTAATTCTTGCGAAAGAAGGAATCATTAACTGGGTTGTCGAGAGTACGGGGACGGAATTTATACTTGAATCAATTCTGTCGCTACCGGTAATTGGCGGAAATTCGCTATCGGTGACTTACATCGGCACATTTCTCGTGCTCCTCTACGTTTGGCTCCCTTTCATGATTCTACCTGTTCAAGCAGCCCTTGAACGCATCCCGGAGAGCTTGCTACATGCCTCCGACGATCTGGGTGCGGCACCGAGACAAACGCTTCGCCTGATCATTATTCCACTAGCGTTGCCCGGTATGGTTGCTGGCTCGATCTTTACCTTCTCGCTGACTTTGGGTGATTACATCGTCCCTCAAATTATCGGCTCTTCGCGTCGATTTATTGGCCAAGCTGTTTATGCTCATCAAGGTACGGCTGGGAATATTCCGCTTGCAGCTGCATTTGCGGTTGTACCCATCGTCGTAATGGCCATCTATCTTGTTATGGCGAAAAGACAGGGAGCATTCGATGCACTTTGATCGGCGCGCATCAGCTTTGTTGAAAATCTCTGCTGTCTCCGGACTGCTGTTTCTACATTTGCCGATTTTGCTGATATTTCTCTATGCGTTTACAACTGAGGACAAGAGTTATCAATTTCCGCCGCCCGGATTGACTCTAAAGTGGTTTGCAGTCACTTGGAATCGCCCCGACGTGTGGGATGCATTGGCGCTGTCTCTTCGAGTTGCAACCGTATCGACATTGGTTGCTATCGTTTTGGGGACGCTGTGTGCTGCTGCAGTATCCAAATCCAAGTTCTTCGGTCGTGAAGCTGTTTCTTTGCTGGTCATTCTTCCGATCGCTTTGCCAGGAATCATTACAGGAATTTCACTTCGTTCAGCATTCAATATTATGGACATACCATTTTCTACATTCACGATCATTCTAGGGCATGCAACATTCTGTATTGTGGTGGTCTATAACAATGCCATCGCGAGATTTCGGCGAATTTCAGGATCGTTGATTGAAGCGTCTTATGATCTAGGAGCAAACGCATTTCAGACTTTTCGCTATATTCTGCTGCCGAATTTGGCAACCGCTCTGCTAGCTGGTGGCATGCTGGCATTTGCATTGTCATTTGACGAGGTAATAGTGACTACATTCACCGCGGGCCATCAGCAGACCTTACCGCTTTGGATGCTTGAAGAGCTCGTTAGGCCACGTCAGCGTCCAGTGACCAATGTAGTAGCCATGATCGTCGTATTGGTCACCTTTTTCCCGATCCTGGGCGCGTATTATCTTACGAAAGACGGAAATCAGGCACAGAGAACTTAGTTTTCGGCAAACTGATTGAATTGAAATAGCAAAGCTCCAATGAGGAGTGATAAAATTGGCGTGAATAAATTGCAGTAACGAAGCTTTGTTCAAAGTGCGAATTTGCAATGCTGTATCCTCCAACATCAATCTAGCTTATATGTTCATCGATTTGTTCACTGAAATTCAAGCCGAAGATCGGCATTGATCAATCGATTTGGCGGTACGATTCTCCGTTCATCCATTTATCTGAATCAAACGTACCGGCAATGGACATCTCACAAACAGATCAGCTGTTTTCAAACTACCATATCGACGAATGTTTCTATGATGAAATGTTCAACCGGGAAGGCTCGCCGCGGGAGCATTGCAGGCTGTTATATGAGACGCTGATCGATCTGAGTTCTGCGGATATTGCAAGCATGCAGAATCGTGCTGAGCAATCCTTTCTTCATGAGGGAATTACATTCGCCGTATACGGAGAGGAGGGGGCGCAAGAGCGAATTATTCCGATTGATTTTCTACCAAGAATTCTGACAGCCAAGGACTGGAACTTTATTTCCCGTGGCCTCCGTCAGCGCCTGAAAGCGCTGAATTTATTCCTTGCAGATGTTTATGGGCCAAAAGATATCCTGGCTGATGGTGTAATGCCGGTTGATCTAGTATTGGGTTGCCCGCAATATCGACCTGAAATGCGAGGTGTGGAGCCTCCGCATGGGACTTACGTATCAATTTGTGGCACAGACCTTGTCAGAACCAATGACGGGTTCGTGGTTTTGGAAGACAACTTGCGCGTGCCTTCCGGTGTGTCCTACATGCTCGCCAATCGTCAAGCGGTAAAGACCAGCTTCCGCAACGTTTTTCGTCGCCATCATGTATGTGGCATAGAAAACTACGGACAGATTCTTCGACGAACTCTAACCGAAATGGCTCCGAAAGGTAAATCAGACCCATGCATCGTGCTCTTGACGCCAGGAGTATTCAACTCAGCATTTTACGAGCACATGTTTCTTGCGCGCGAAATGGGAGTAGAACTCGTACAGGGAGAAGACATGCTTGTCCACAATGGATTCGTGTACATGCGAACGACAAGCGGACTGCAGCAGATTGATGTCATCTACCGTAGAGTCGATGATGACTATATTGACCCACTGACGTTTAGACCTGATTCACTGCTTGGCGTACCTGGACTATTCCATGCTTACCAACTCGGTAATATAACCATCGCCAACTCTCCGGGAACAGGTGTGGCAGATGATAAAAGCGTATATGCGTATGTTCCCGAGATGATTCGATACTATCTGTCTGAAAAACCAATCCTAGCAAACGTTGAAACGTATCTTTGCCGAAATCCGCAACAACTGGAGTATACGCTGTACAACCTTGACAAACTCGTGGTAAAAATAGTCGGTGGATCGGGCGGCTATGGCATGCTTGTAGGTCCGTATGCCTCCCCAGGCGAACGAGCTGCCTATGCAGAAGAGATCAGGAAAGATCCGAAGAACTACATCGCCCAGCCGACGCTTAATCTCTCTTGCTCTCCCTGTCTTACCGAAAGCGGTGCCGCGCCGCGCCATGTAGACCTGCGAACATTCATACTACATGGCCAGGAAACCCGAATAGCGCCCGGTGCATTTTGCCGCGTTGCGCTCAATCCAGGCTCTTTAGTGGTGAATTCGAGTCAGGGCGGTGGCGGTAAAGACATCTGGGTGCTTTCCGAATAAAGACATGTTGGCAAGAAGCGCCCAAGGGCTCTACTGGATGAGCCGTTATCTCGAGCGGGCAAAGCACTCGTGCCGATTGCTTGCCGCCCAGTTCGAAACACTTGAAGATCGTGCTGTAGAGGAAATTGACCGCAGCTGGCGTAGAATATATTCATCGGTCAATCGAGTACCTATCGGTGGTGAGTTGCAATCAAATTTTGGTGGCGAAGACTATATGTTGGTTGATTCCTTCACACTTGCCGACGAACTGACGTTTGAGCCATCGAATCCGGATTCGATTCGAAACTGCATATCTACGGCGCGAGAAAACGCTCGCCAGGTACGCCATGTACTCGGAAAGGCGATGTGGTCTAATATGAATGTCGCGTATATGAACTTCAAAACCGCGCGAATAGAGAATTTCTGGAATAATTAGCCGCGAAAGTTCTATCTCGGTACTGGGGCAACGGTAAGCACGCTTTCGGGCATTATGGAAAATTCCATGTATCGGGACCACGGTTGGTACTTTGCACAGCTTGGATGCTTCGTCGAACGTTTGCAAACTATCGCTTCCCTGCTGGACGCTCAGATAGAAGTTTATCCAACCGACTCGGACTATTCGGATTCAGACTGGTACTCTCTGCTGAATATATGTGAAGCACGTCTCGCCTACAGTCGTCTGCACTCGCTAACCTATCAACCAGATACAATTGTCAATTTATTGGTAAGTGATCCTCACTTGTCACACTCCATTCGCTATGCATTGACGTACATCGTGAATGCACTGGACTCGGTTATCGAGATTGGCGGTCGACTCAATGTTCAGTTGTTGCAACAGCAGGTTGATTCCTTGGTGAAGCAAGTCGATAACGATTGGCCGAACCGCATCGATGGAGACTCAACTACTCGCAGCGCGCTGCAAGAGATTCACCAATCCAGCCACCAGCTTAGCGATGATATCGGTTTGGCATTTTTCCACTACAACATTGAAAACGCGTTATAAACATGAGCGATGCAAAATCATGGCAGTTAGCGGTTGAACACATTTCTCGTTTCCATTATGAGGCATCAATCCAAGGAAGCGTGATGTCTCTACGACTATGTCCTCGTGAAGATCAAGGTCAGCGAGTGTTGAGTTTCCGTCTTGAGATCGAACCCGAAACCGTACCTATCGAATTTCAAGATTCCTACGGCAATACGTGCCACCTGATCAGTATTCACAAACAGATAGCCGATTCGATTTCGATTAAATCTAAAGCCGAAGTTGCACCAGCACGAGGACCTGATTTAACCGAAGAATTAGATTCAAATCTGTGGGGAATTCTCGCGGATATTGCAAATCCGGTGCTTTACTGGGACTATCTGAACCCCAGTCAATTTACGCGCAACTGTCCGGCACTTGATGTGTTCATCTCAACCCATGGCATCCGTAAAAGTGCTAGCCCCTTGTCCTCTTTGCTACATGCATCTTCCATACTTTACTCAAAATTTCGTTATGAACCTGGTATCACCACGGTTGATTCGTCCATTGAAAGGATATTGGAATTGGGGCGGGGAGTTTGTCAGGACTATACCCATGTTTTGCTTGCAATTGCACGTTCCTGGGGAATTCCCAGCCGATATGTGTCGGGATATCTTCAACTAGAGGGAGAAGTGGGAGTAGATCGAGTCCCACCAACCGGTGCCAGTCACGCTTGGGGCGAGTTCCTGTTGCCCTATTGCGGCTGGGTGGGAATTGACCCGACTAACGACACGATCGTGGACCATCGATACATACGCATAGCAGTCGGCCGCGATTATGCGGATGTGCCGCCAACAAAAGGAGTCATATTCGGCGGATCGAATTCTCTGCTGGATGTTCGGGTAACCGTTAACCATACTGACGGCGTGGCGATTGGCAAAGAATCTAGTGAGGAACACTTCAAGTTTGATCAGTAGATTAGGCTGACTGCGTAAATATGTATTCGAACATTATTTGATAATCGTTCAAAGTTGTTGAACACCGAACTTTTTATTTGCTACCTCATGGATGCGATGCTGTAAATTTTTTCATCGATGGTTTGTATTTTGGTGATTGTTGCAAATTTGATGCAAAAGAAAAAATTTAGTTGATTTTTTCTAAATTAATTTGACAAATCTAAATTTATTCATTAACATTGAATGTTTGTATTGGATTTGCTCCGGAGGGGTTCCCGAGCGGCCAAAGGGGGCAGACTGTAAATCTGCTGGCTCAGCCTTCGGAGGTTCGAATCCTCCCCCCTCCACCGTTAGAAGTTTGGATCATCGGATTGGTATCTACAATTTGTGCGGGCGTAGTTCAGCGGTAGAACCTCAGCCTTCCAAGCTGATGACGTGGGTTCGATTCCCATCGCCCGCTCCATCAGCTGCCGGTGTGAATACCAGATGCGCAATATTGTAGCTTGAATTGAAAAATGAAATCGGATGGCCCACATAGCTCAGTCGGTAGAGCACTTCCTTGGTAAGGAAGAGGTCACCGGTTCAAATCCGGTTGTGGGCTCCAACGTTAAAATTTATTATTTATTGAACAGTTATTCTTGAATACTAGCGAGGACACTGGCATTGGCGAAAGCAAAATTCGAAAGAACCAAGCCGCATGTAAATGTAGGCACGATTGGTCATGTGGACCATGGAAAGACAACGCTGACGGCAGCCATCACCAAGGTATTGGCGGCAAAATACGGTGGTGAAGTCAAGGCGTTTGACGATATCGACAACGCACCGGAAGAGCGCGAACGGGGCATAACCATTGCCACCGCACATGTCGAGTATGAGACCGAGGGCCGGCACTATGCACACGTGGACTGTCCGGGTCATGCAGACTATGTAAAGAACATGATCACTGGCGCAGCGCAGATGGATGGTGCGGTGCTGGTGGTATCGGCCATGGACGGTCCCATGCCGCAGACACGCGAGCACGTGCTGCTGGCACGTCAGGTCGGAGTGCCGCACATAGTGGTATATCTGAACAAGGCCGATGCAGTGGACGATCCAGACATTCTGGAGCTGGTGGAGCTTGAGGTGCGCGATTTATTGAGCGAGTATGATTTTCCGGGTGATGACACGCCGGTGATCACGGGCAGTGCGCTGCATGCGCTGGACGGTCAGGAGACCGAGCTGGGCACGGAGTCGATTCTGAAGCTGGCACAGGCACTGGATGAGTACTTTCCAGAGCCACAGCGTGCGATTGACGGTGACTTCCTGATGCCGGTGGAGGATGTGTTCTCGATATCCGGACGCGGCACGGTGGTGACCGGCCGAATCGAGCGCGGCATTGTGAAAGTTGGCGATTCGGTTGAGATGGTTGGACTGCGCGAAACGGACAAGACTGTGGCAACTGGTGTGGAGATGTTCCGTAAGCTGCTGGATGAAGGTCGGGCAGGCGACAATGTCGGCATTCTGCTACGTGGCACCAAGAAGAATCAGGTGGAGCGGGGCCAGGTGCTGTCCAAGCCGGGTTCGATAACGCCACATACTGAATTCGAGGCCGAAGTGTATGTGCTGTCGGCAAAAGAAGGGGGTCGAAACAAGCACTTCTCAACGGGTTATCGTCCGCAGTTCTATTTCCGCACCACGGACGTGACTGGAATGGTGGTGCTGCCGGACGACATTCGGGTGGTGATGCCCGGAGACAATGTACATTTGACAGGGAATCTGATCAAGCCGATTGCGATGGAAGAGGGGTTGCGTTTCGCGATACGCGAAGGCGGCCGAACTATCGGGGCTGGCGTCGTCTCTAAAATTTTAAAATAGACTTACAAAACGGTAGCTAGGTTTTTAGGCCAGTAGCTCAATTTGGCAGAGCAGCGGTCTCCAAAACCGCAGGTTGGGGGTTCAAGTCCCTCCTGGCCTGCCAAATATGGCAGGTAGTACACGGAATGACGAACATAATCGATAAAGTCAAGGTTCTAGGAGCCGTATTCATCGTAGTTGCTGGAGTTGCAGCATTCTATACGTTGGATGGGTCTTCGCAATTATTGCGCGTTGGGCTACTCATTGTTAGCATCATTGCAGCGGTAGGTGTTGCATTGCTGTCGACACCAGGACAGGATGCATGGGAATTTGCCAAAGGTGCGCGAGGCGAGATTCGGAAAATTGTTTGGCCAACTCGCAGGGACACTGTCCAGTCCACATTGATCGTGATCGTTATGGTGATTCTGATTGGACTGTTTCTGTGGCTGCTGGACATAATTTCATTTTGGTTGATTTATGACTTGTTTCTTCAAATTGGGAATTGATGGATGACTGACAGTGATCTGAAAGAGCAAATGGATTCTGACGAGCAGAATGATGTTCGAAGTGTTGCCGATAAAGACAACGGGAAACGATGGTATGTACTTCATACGTATTCTGGACACGAAAGACGCGTCGAACAATCGCTTCGTCAATATATTGAGCGAGAAAATTTCACTGATAAGTTCGGCCAGATTCTGGTGCCGACCGAAGAAGTCGTGGAAATGCGCGGAGGACAAAAGCGCACGACTGAACGAAACTTTTATCCTGGCTACGTATTCATCCATATGGAGATGTCACCGGAATCCTGGCAGCTTGTGAACAGCATACCGCATATATCGAGTTTCATTGGCGGGAAAACCCCCACGCCAATCTCTGAGAACGAAGCGCAGGCAATTATTGATCAAGTTGAAGCTGGAGTGAACAATCCGAGGCCGAAGTTCTATTTTGCTCCCGGCGAGCTTGTTCGAGTGATCGATGGGCCTTTTGAGGAATTCAATGGTACCGTTGAAGATGTGAATTATGAAAAGAGCAAGCTGCGGGTGTCGGTGACTATTTTCGGGCGATCCACACCCGTAGAACTTGATTTCAGTCAAGTTACAAAGAGCTGAAAAGAAACCAGTCGAACTAGGAACTTTAAATGGCAAAAAAGATTACTGCATATGTCAAATTACAGGTGCCCGCTAAGGAAGCTGCCCCGGGTCCGCCGGTGGGTCCAGCGCTTGGTCAGCACGGTCTGAACATTCCGGAGTTCTGCAAAGCATTCAATGCCAAGACACAATCGCTCGAATCCGGCATGCCGATCCCTGTAGTTATTACAGTTTATTCGGATAGAACGTTTACTTTTATAACCAAGACGCCGCCGGCATCGTATTTGTTGAAACAGGCGGCCGGCGTAGACAAGGGCAGTGCTGAACCCAATCGAGACAAGGTTGGAAAAGTCACGCGGGCTCAGCTGGAAGAAATCGTCTCGCTCAAGAATCCAGACTTGAACAGTTACGGCATGGACCAGGCAGTACGAATCATCGCAGGTAGTGCGCGCAGCATGGGCTTGGAAACTGAGGAGGGACAATAATGTCGAATTCCGGAAAGAGAAGCAGAGAAATTGCAGCTTTGGTCGATCGTACAAAGGTATACGCAGTTAGCGACGCAGTAGAACTCGTTAAGAAAACTGCATCTGCGAAGTTTGATGAAACAGTTGAAGCGGCGATACTGCTTGGTATTGATGCAAGGAAATCGGATCAGAACGTACGAGGCTCGGCAATATTGCCGAAAGGTATTGGCAAGTCTGTTCGGGTCGCAGTATTCGCTTCGGGAGCCAATGCAGATGCGGCCAAGGAGGCGGGAGCCGAAGTAGTCGGTCTGGACGACCTGGCTGCGGAGGTGAAGAGCGGGAAGATTGATTTTGAAGCTTGTATAGCAGAACCCGATGCGATGAAAACAGTAGCTTCTGTTGGACGTATTTTGGGGCCGAGAGGACTCATGCCGAATCCAAAAAACGGCACTGTTCGATCTGACATTGCTGAAGCGGTTCGAGAGGCCAAGGCGGGTAAGGTGGATTTCAGAATTGACCGAGCCGGAATCATTCACTGCCGAATTGGAAAGGCTTCGTTTGATGCAGATGCGCTGACGGAGAATCTGAAGGAATTGCTTCGTGTTTTGAAGCGTGCGCAGCCGTCGGCAGCCAAGGGGCAGTACATTCGCAAAGTCTCTCTTTCTACAACAATGGGACCTGGCGTTCGAGTTGATGCAACTGAACTTGCGCGCATATAGACAATTGTTTTAATTGAACAGATAACCGCCGACTATAAAGCTATGAACGAAAATCTTCAACGAAAACATCAGATTGTGGACCAGGTCCACAAGGAACTGAAATCTGCCAATCTCGCGATACTGGCAGAATTTCGCGGCGTAGATGTTACGCATATGGGCAACCTGCGTCGCAATGCTCGCCAATCAAATGTGCGAATTCAAGTAGTAAAAAATACGCTGGCACGGCGAGCAGCAGAAAACACAGACTTCGAATGTCTGATCGACTATTTCGTCGGTCCGGTTGCTATAGCAACTTCTGAAGACCCAGTTGCAGCTGCAAAGACCATCGCGGATTTCTCAAAAGAGAATAAAACGTTCACTATTCGAACAGGAGCGTTGAACGGGGAACTGCTGTCAGAAGAAAAGCTGGAGCAAATTGCCAGGCTGCCAAGTCGAGAAGAGTTGCTAGGCAAACTCGCTGGAACGCTTGCTGCTCCACTACAACGTTTTGTGACTGCCCTGAACGGAATTCCAACCGGGCTGGTACGAGTGTTGACAGCCGTCAAGGACTCGAAAGAAGAACAGTAAAGAACTCAAGAGAGTTCTCAATCAGAATCAATTTTTTGCGAATTTAATCCACTACTCAAGGGGGTAATTTTAATGTCTTTATCAAGGCAAGAAATCATTGAAGCCATTTCGGACATGTCAGTGCTAGATCTATCAGAATTGATCAAGGATATAGAAGACAAGTTCGGTGTTTCCGCAGCCATCGCTCCCGTAATGGCAATGCCGGGTGCAGCAGCAGACGTAGCTGTGGAAGTAGAAGAAGAACAGACGGAGTTCTCGGTCATATTGACTGCCGTCGGCGACAAGAAAGTGAACGTCATCAAGGTCGTTCGCGGCGCGGCAGGACTTGGGCTGAAAGAATCCAAAGATCTTACCGAAAGCGCTCCTGCCACAATTATGGAGGGGATGTCGAAAGAAGATGCCGAAAACCTCAAGAAAGAAATTGAGGGAGCCGGCGGATCTGCGGAGATCAAGTAAGCGATTGTCGATAACGAATCGCAATCCAATAAACGACATTCTCGTTTCTACGCTGTTCGCGGCTCTATTCAAGATAGAGCCCGCGTTCGCTTGTACATAAAAAATACACCAGACCAGTCAGGCACTTACTTCAAATGAAATACAGTTTTACTGAAAAGAAACGAATTCGAAAAAATTTCGGCAAACGCAAAGACGTATTGCCTGTGCCATATCTCCTAGAAATTCAGAAAAGTTCGTATAAGCAATTTTTGCAGGCTGATGTTGCAGCTGATAAAAGAGAAAATGTCGGGCTGCAAGCCGCATTTAATTCCGCGTTTCCCATCACGGACAGCAATCAAACGATTGAACTCCAGTTTGTTGAGTACAGACTTGATGATCCAATTTTTGACGAAGGTGAATGTCGTCAACGCGGACTGACATACCATGCACCGCTCAAGGCGACCTTGAAACTCGTCAGTTTCGAGCGCGTCGAGTCTGGTGAAAATAAAGGCGAACGACGAGTTAAAGATGTCAAAGAGAGCGAATTCGTCTATATCGGCGATATTCCTTTGATGACCGAAAGCGGTTCATTCATCGTTAACGGAACAGAGCGAGTTGTCGTATCTCAGCTGCATCGCTCTCCAGGTGTGTTTTTCGATCACGATAAAGGGAAGTCCCATTCGTCTGGAAAACTGCTTTTCAATTGTCGGGTGATTCCATATTGGGGGTCGTGGCTGGATTTTGAATTCGACACCAAGGACCACCTGTACATGCGAATTGACCGTAGAAAGAAAGAACCGGCTACTTTGCTTCTGAGGGCTATGGATTACGATGTCGAAAGAATTCTTGAAGAATTCTATGACTTCGATACATTCAAAATGGCCAAAGACGGCTCATTGACACTGTTGCTGAACGATCCAGTAAAATTTCGTGGACAGGTACTGGATTTCGATATTAAGAACAGTAGTGGCGATGTCATCATTGAGAAAGGAAAACGGATCAATCAGGCTGATGTCCTAAAGCTGTCAGCTGCTCGGGTGAAGCGTTTCGAGATTTCACATTCCTATCTAGCAGATCGCACCTGTGCAAAAGACATCGTGTCTAGCGACACAAACGCCGATGCCGAAACATTCATTCTGAGGAAAGACAAGCGAATTACGATGTCTTTGGATCGAGTGCAGCGATTGGAGGGCACGACGTTTGACTTTGATTTGGTCGGACCTAGCGGTGATTTGCTCGTAGAAAAGAACACTCAGATCGATCTGGAGGCAATCGACAGAATCAAGGAATCTCGAATCAAGCGTGTGGTTGTACCAGATTCATACTTGGTAGGCAGAAAGGCTGGGAGCGTCTTGTCAGATCCGGAAACCGGAGAGGTCCTGATGAAAGCAGACGACCAGTTCGATGCGCAAGGTGCAATGCTGAACAAACTTTACAATTCCAGTATTTCTCAATTCAAACTCGCCAGTCAATTTGCAGCCTTGCCGAAAGACAATGTCATCATGCGTGCAAATCAAAAATTTGACGATGACGGATTGATGGTTCGACAACTGCTGGCAGCTGGCATTAACGAATTTCAGACTATCTATACAAATGAAATCGATTGTGGCTCTTACATTTCCGATACAGTGCAATTGGACGGTGGCCCAGATAAGAAGGAAGCGAAAAAACGAATCTATCGAATGATGAGGCCAGGCGATCAGCCAACGGATGAAGCTGCCGAAAACATGTTTCAATCCCTGTTCTTCACACCCGAACGATACAACTTGTCAGCAGTGGGAAGAATGAAACTCTCGCGCCGACTGCACAGAGATTCTACCACTGGACCGAATTATTTGGAAGAAAAGGACATCATTGATGTCATGAAACTTCTGATTGACCTGAAAGATGGTAAAGGAGAAGTAGATGACATCGACAATTTAGGGAATCGAAGAGTTCGCTCCGTTGGGGAACTTGTAGAGAACCAGTTTCGAACCGGTCTGGGACGGGTGGAGCGCGCTGTTCGCGAGCAGCTAAATCAACCGGATGTTGATCGAAAAATTCCTCAGGAAATGATAAATTCCAAGCCAGTCACGGCTGTTGTCAGGGAATTCTTTCGATCCAGTCAATTGTCCCAGTTTATGGATCAGATTAATCCGTTGTCTGAAGTAACTCACAAGCGCAGAGTAACGGCGCTCGGTCCGGGTGGCCTATCGCGCGAACGTGCAGGATTTGAAGTTCGAGACGTACATCCAACCCACTATGGACGGGTTTGTCCGATCGAAACGCCTGAAGGCCCGAATATTGGCCTAATCAATTCGCTCGCCATGTACGCACGTATCAATAACTACGGATTTCTGGAGACGCCTTATCGAAAAGTCAGAGGCGGCAAGGTTTCAACCAACCCCAAAGATGTACATTTTCTGTCTGCGATTGAAGAAGGCGATTTTGTGATTGCTCCGACCGATGTGGCATCTGGAGAAAAAGGTCAACTCACCAAGGAATTGGTACCGTGTCGAAGCGGTAATGAATTTACGCTATCAAGTCCGAATAATATCGACTATGTGGATGTAGCACCGGCCCAGATTGTATCGATTGCAACTGCGTGTATCCCATTCCTCGAACACGATGATGCCAACCGTGCATTGATGGGCTCGAACATGCAACGTCAGGCGGTGCCGACAATTCAGACCGAAACGCCTTTGATTGGAACGGGTACGGAACGCACCGTTGGCGTAGAGTCTGGTGTTACCGTAACTGCAAAACGAGGCGGTATCGTGGATTCAGTCGATGGAGGTCGTATCGTGATTCGTGTTAACGAGGAAGAGATTAAAGATCAGGAATCTGGCGTTGACATTTACAGTCTGATCAAATACCGAAGATCGAATCAGAGTACCACCATCAACCAGCGGCCGCTGGTTAATGTCGGTGATCGAATCCAACAAGATGACACTATTGCCGACGGACCAGCAACGAACATGGGTGAATTGGCGCTTGGCAGAAACATTCTGGTTGCTTTCATGGCTTGGAGTGGTTACAACTTCGAGGATTCGATCGTGATATCGGAGCGCTTGGTACAGGACGAAGTCTACACGACAGTACACATCGAAGAACTTTCCATTGAGGCACGCGACACTCGCATGGGGCCTGAAGAAATCACTAAAGACATACCGAGTATCGGCTATGAAGCGCTTGGCAAACTTGATGATCATGGAATCATTTACAACGGAGCTGAAGTCAAGTCTGGCGACATTCTTGTAGGAAAGGTTTCACCCAAAGGAGACATCCAGCCAACGCCGGAACAGAAGTTGATGTTTGCAATTTTTGGCGAGAAAGCATCGGATATCAAGGATACCTCTCTCAGAATGCCAACTGGCATGTCGGGAACGGTAATTGATGTCCAGGTATTCACCCGGGAAGATCTTGAGCGTGATGGTCGTGCTAAGGAGAATATCGAGTTAGAGAAAGATCGTATTGAAAAGAACTTGCACGATCAGCTTCGTATTGAGGAAGACGCTGCATTTGATCGCATCGCTGCATTGCTCGACGGACAAATTGCCGAAGGCGGCCCCAATGACTTGAGCAAAGGATCGAAAATAACCAGCGAATACCTCGCTGGTCTAAGGCGAAAGAATTGGTTTGAAATACGCGTTCGAGACGATGAAATTGCACGAAAATTTGAATTAATCCGCGCTCAGATCGAGGAGAAGAAAAATCAAAAGGATCAGGAGTTTGCCAGCAAGAGCCAGAAATTGGATCAGGGAGACGAATTAAAAACAGGTGTTTTGAAACGCGTCAAAGTGTTCGTAGCCGTGAAGCGCAGACTGCAGCCTGGAGATAAGATGGCCGGGCGCCATGGTAACAAAGGTGTCATTTCCAAAATTGTTCCGATCGAAGACATGCCGCATCTTGAGGATGGCACAACCGTTGACATCATCCTGAATCCGCTTGGAGTTCCTTCTCGAATGAATATCGGGCAAGTGCTTGAAACGCACTTGGGTTGGGCTTCCCATGAAATTGGCAGACAGATTGGCGAGATGATCGACAATGGCATCAAGGCACCACAGATGAAGAAACACCTTGAGAAGTTTTACACATCGCCTTCTGAAAAATCAGTGTTGAAATCTCTCAATACGAAACAGGTCATGGAACTTGCTGGAAACCTCAAAAATGGTTTACCGATGGCGACTCCGGTATTTGACGGCGCAACCGAAGACGAAGTGAAGGAAATGCTTAAACTCGCTGGTCTGCCAACCAGAGGTCAGGCAATTCTCTACGACGGGCGTTCTGGCGAGGCTTTTGATCGACCAATCACCGTCGGCTACATGTACATGCTGAAACTGACGCACTTGGTTGATGACAAGATGCATGCCCGTTCAACGGGACCTTACAGCCTTGTCACTCAGCAGCCGCTTGGCGGAAAGGCCATGGGCGGCGGACAGCGATTCGGTGAAATGGAAGTGTGGGCACTTGAAGCCTACGGTGCGGCTTATACCTTGCAGGAAATGCTTACAGTTAAGTCGGACGATATGTTTGGCCGTTCAAGGATTTACGAAAATATCGTAGGTGGAACCCATCGTATGGAAGCAAATACTCCCGAATCGTTTAATGTGCTTGTGAAAGAGATTCGGTCGTTAGGACTGAATGTTGAAATGCGTCCTACGAAGTGAGTGAAATGGCAGTGAATCGTATAGAAAATATTTATCAAAGAGGGCCACATGAAGAATATTGAAAACCTGATGAGACGATCAGGAAGAATGGATGACTTCGATGAAATCCGCATTGGATTGGCCTCGCCCGAAAAGATTCGAAGCTGGTCTTTCGGAGAAGTGAGAAAACCGGAAACGATTAACTATCGAACCTTCAAACCGGAACGCGATGGACTGTTCTGCGCAAAGCTGTTTGGTCCTGTGAAAGACAACGAATGTCAGTGCGGGAAGTACAAGCGACTGAAGCACCAGGGAGTGGTGTGCGAAAAATGTGGCGTTGAGGTGACGCTTTCCAAAGTTCGTCGAGAAAGGATGGGGCACATTGAGCTGGCAAGCCCAGTTGCACACATCTGGTTTTTGAAGAGTTTGCCGTCTCGACTAGGTCTTTTGCTGGACATGACCGTTCGTCAGATCGAACGGGTTATGTACTTTGAAGCCTACCTCGTGATTGAACCAGGTTTGAATACATATCTGGACCGCGGCCATTGCATGAGCGAAGAGGAATTTCATGAAGCCTTTGAAGAGCATGGTGGTGAATTCGATGCGCGCATGGGGGCCGAGGCCATTCGCGATCTGATAAAGAAGATAGACTTTCAGGAAGAAACTATCAAGCTTCGGAAGGAATTGGATGAAACCAAATCCGAAACCAAGATCAAAAGGCTCACAAAGCGTTTGAAACTGATCGAATCCTTTATTCAATCCGGTAACAAACCCGAGTGGATGATCCTCCAGGTTCTGCCGATTCTGCCGCCTGATCTGCGTCCACTTGTGCCGCTCGATGCAGGGCGTTTTGCTACTTCTGATCTGAACGACCTATACAGACGTGTCATTAATCGCAACAACCGACTCAAACGGTTACTTGATTTGAATGCACCGGAAATCATCGTTCGTAATGAGAAAAGAATGCTTCAGGAAGCGGTGGACGCACTGCTTGACAACGGTCGGCGCGGTAAAACGATCACCGGTGCGAACAAGCAGAAGCTGAAGTCGCTGGCCGATATGATCAAAGGCAAACAGGGCCGGTTCAGACAGAACCTGCTTGGAAAACGAGTGGATTACTCCGGTCGTTCCGTGATCGTTGTCGGTCCAACTCTCAAGCTTCATCAGTGCGGCATTCCGAAAAGAATGGCACTGGAACTGTTCAAGCCGTTTGTCTATTACGAATTGATCAAACGCTATCCAGATCGATCCAACATAAAACGTGCGAAAAAAGCAACTGAACAGGAGATTCCAGAGGTTTGGGACATACTGGAAGAGGTGATTCGAGAGCATCCGGTACTCTTGAATCGAGCGCCGACGCTTCATCGACTCGGTATTCAGGCGTTTGAACCAACGCTTGTAGAGGGCAAGGCGATCCAGCTGCATCCGTTAGTCTGTACCCCATACAACGCTGACTTCGACGGCGATCAGATGGCAGTGCATATTCCTTTGACGGTTGAAGCACAGATTGAAGCGAGAACCCTGATGATGTCGACCAACAATATTCTGTCGCCGGCAAATGGTGAACCAATTATTGTTCCTTCACAGGATATCGTTTTAGGTCTGTATTACCTGACTCGGGATGCAGTAAATGAAAAAGGTTCCGGCAAAGTGTTTGCTGATGTAGCTGAAGTTCGACGTGCCTATGAGGTCGGTGGAGTATCCTTGCATGCTGATATTCGCGTGCGAATTGTCGAAACAAAAATGGATAATGGTGCGCTTCGCGAAACGAGCAAGTTCTACGACACCACAGTGGGTCGAGCACTGCTTTCGGAAATTCTGCCTGCCGGAATGGATTTTGCGCTGATCAACCGAATTCTAAACAAGAGGTCGATATCGGACATCGTCAATGAATGCTATCGCCATATCGGACTCAAAGAAACTGTTGTTCTAGCGGATCAGCTCATGTATCTGGGGTTCGAATATGCGGCAAAAGGTGGCATTTCGATCTGCGTGGACGATATTGAAATTCCCGATGACAAGAAAGCCATTCTAGAAGCGGCTGACAAGGAAGTTGAATTCGTTCAGAAACAGGCAACTTCAGGGTTACTTACAGATGGTGAACGTTACAACAAGGTGGTAGACATCTGGGGAAGGGCCAGCGACAAGGTTGCGATGTCCATGATGGAAAAACTACGCACCGAACCAGTAATCGATAAGGATGGTAACGAGACAGAGCAGATGTCTTTCAATCCGGTTCATGTGATGGCGGATTCCGGTGCGCGTGGTTCGCATGCGCAAATTCGACAACTGGCCGCAATGCGCGGTCTGATGTCGAAACCGGATGGCACCATTATCGAGACGCCGATTAAGGCAAACTTTCGCGAAGGACTGGATGTTCTTCAATACTTCATTTCCACTCACGGAGCGCGTAAGGGGCTAGCGGATACAGCACTCAAAACAGCAAATTCAGGATACCTGACGCGACGTTTGATTGATGTGTGTCAGGACCTGGTCGTGACTGAAAGTGATTGCGGTGCCACAGTTGGAATTCAGTTGGAGGCTTTAGTAAAGGGCGGTGAAATTGTTGTACCCTTGTCCAAAAGAATTTTGGGCCGCACCACAGCGGTTGATATCAAGTCTCCGAGCAATGGGGAAGTACTGTTGTTTGCTGGGGAGATGATCACGGAGCGAGTCGTCAAGACAATTGAACGGCATGCAATTCACCAAGTAGAAGTGCGTTCTGCGGTCACTTGCGAAACTAAGTATGGCATTTGTGCAACTTGTTATGGACGAGACTTAGGCCGAGGGCACCTGGTAAATCGAGGAGAAGCGGTTGGCGTGATTGCGGCACAGAGCATCGGAGAACCAGGCACGCAGCTGACCATGCGGACCTTTCACATGGGCGGTGTTGCCGAAAGGGAGCAGTCTTCAACGGGCATTACCGTTAATACCCAGGGAGTATTGGAATTCGACAGAATAAGCTACATTGAAAATTCACGCGGCAACTATATCGTGAACACGCGTTCTGGTGAATTAAAAATTTTGGATTTAAACGGCATCGTCGCAGAACGATATCAGGTGCCGTACGGAGGAGAATTGTTTGTAAAGGATGGCGCGTCGGTGGTTCCTGGTCAGGCGATTGCAAGCTGGGACCCACACATTCACCCAATTATCAATGAAGTGAAAGGAACCGTGAGGCTGGACAACATTGTCGATGGCTTGACAGTATCTCAGTCGGCCGAAGATTTGGATGTTGGACAAGTTGAGAGGGGTAAGCGTCCTTTTTATACCGTTCTAGATTCCAAGTTAGGATCAATTGAAGATCGCCCGGCTATCCGGCTCGTTGACGATAAGAATCAGACGATAATGCTGCCGAACACCAATCGCGAGGTGAGATATCTGCTTCCGATTGGAGCTCAAATTCTTTTTCAACACGGTTCAGAAGCCTCTGTCGGTGATGTATTGGCTAGAATTCCGCATGACTACGATTCGACACGAGACATTACAGGTGGTTTGCCACGAGTTGCCGAACTGTTTGAAGCAAGGCGTCCAAAGGACCCTGCGATCTACGCTCGATACTCTGGTGCTGTTAGTTTCGGTGAAGAAACGAAAGGCAAAGTCAGACTTATCATTACGGAACCTGATGGCGCCGAACACAAGGAACTAATCGCCAAAGGGCGTACATTTATGGTGTTTGACGGTGAAACAGTCGAACGAGGTGAACAGATTATTGACGGTGCCCCAGTATCTTCCGATATTCTGGAACTGAAAGGAGTTGAGGAGTTGACCGCCTTTATCGTTCGAGAGGTGCAGGAAGTCTATCGATTGCAAGGCGTAACCATCAATGACAAGCATATCGAAGTAATCGTTAGACAGATGCTCCGAAAGGTGCGAATCGAAGAAGCTGGTTCTACCATGTTTCTACCGGGCGAACTTGTGGAGCGTGCGCATTACCTTGAGGTGAATGAAAAGATTCGCGAAGAGAATGAAAGTGGTGCAGACCCACAGAAACAGGAAGCTGTTGCGGTTCGAGTGCTGTTAGGAATTACCAAGGCGTCACTGATGACTGAGTCCTTTATCTCGGCTGCATCATTCCAGGAGACTACGCGGGTTTTGACGGATGCTTCAGTAAACGGCAAGGTGGACAATTTACGGGGGCTGAAAGAGAATGTCATCGTTGGACGACTGATTCCAGCCGGAACCGGTTTGGTTCATCACGAAGAACGTAAACGCCAGCGTCGGCAAGAAAGCCTGCAGGCGGAAGAGTTCTCAAGAATGTTCGAAGATGCTGAGACAAGTGACGAAGCAGTTGCTGAAGATGAAGGAGTGGTCACATTGGATGACAATGCTTTCGAAATTGGGTTGGCGAAAATTTAGAGATTGTTTCCATCGTGCAACAACGCTGAAAAAAAAATCCAGAATTATTAAATTCGATTTGAATTTTTCCTGAAAATAGGCTAATATTATGTGGTTATTGGTTAACTGCCATGCCAGTAGTTAACCAACAGGACAGATCGGACACGGTCTGTCTTTTTCTTAATGAACAGGTTTTCGATTACTACTTTGGCTGTACTAGACAATGCCGACGATAAATCAACTGATAAACAAACCGCGAAAAAAGCAGACTAAGAAGTCGAATGTGCCGGCACTTGAGGCTTGTCCGCAAAAGCGTGGAGTTTGCACTCGTGTGTATACCACTACACCCAAAAAACCGAACTCTGCGCTGCGTAAGATTGCACGTGTTCGATTGACGAATGGATATGAAGTGACCACCTATATCGGTGGTGAAGGTCACAATTTACAAGAGCACTCGGTGGTGTTGATTCGTGGGGGAAGGGTGAAGGATCTTCCAGGCGTTCGTTATCACACCGTTCGAGGTGCGCTGGATGCTTCCGGTGTCGATAGCCGAAGGCAAGGACGCTCAAAGTATGGTGCGAAGCGCCCTAGAGCTTGACGACGAGATTTTTACAGATTCACGCTGATTAGAATACGAAATTATGCCAAGACGACGATTGGTACCCAAAAGAAAGATTTTGCCAGACCCCAAATATCATGAGGTCGCGGTAGCGAAGTTCATCAACGCATTGATGCTGGATGGAAAGAAATCCGTTGCTGAAAAGATACTGTATCGAGCATTTGATGAAATTTCCGATAAAGGTGTCGGACAGCCTCTCGAAATCTTTGAAGAAGCATTGGAAAATGTTCGACCCACGGTGGAAGTAAAAAGTCGCCGAGTCGGTGGCGCCACCTATCAGGTGCCGATCGAAGTGCGGGCAACCCGTAGAAACGCACTGGCAATTCGATGGATTATTGAAGCGGCCAGAAAGCGTCGAGAAAAGTCCATGGCATTGAGACTGGCTGCAGAATTGGTAGAAGCCTCCAAAAAATCGGGGGATGCATTCAAAAAGTGTGAAAACACCCACAAGATGGCAGAAGCTAATAAAGCATTCTCCCATTTTAGATACTAGATCGATCACTGGGTATTGAATTCGAAATGGTACGGAAAACACCATTAAAGCGTTACAGAAATATCGGCATCATGGCGCACATCGATGCGGGTAAGACGACTACGACGGAAAGAATTCTGTTCTATACCGGCATTTCTTACAAAATTGGAGAAGTGCATGAAGGTACGACTGTCATGGATTGGATGGAGCAGGAGCAGGAGCGAGGAATTACGATTACCTCGGCCGCGACTACTTGTTTCTGGAAAGGTGCGAGAGAGGAGTTCGGCGAGCACCGTATCAATATTATTGACACACCAGGGCATGTCGATTTCACCATTGAAGTTGAACGATCATTGCGAGTTCTTGATGGTGCGATTACTGTGCTTTGTGCAGTTGGCGGGGTCGAACCTCAGACCGAAACTGTATGGCGTCAGGCTGATCGGTATGGAGTTCCTCGTCTGATTTTTGTAAACAAGATGGATCGACCCGGTGCAGATTTTGAAAATGTAACGAAGCAGATTCACAAGTACCTGGGTGCGAAAGCAATTGCTATGCAATTGCCAATTGGGGCAGAAGAAAAATTTTCCGGCATTGTGGACATTGTCACGATGAAAGCCTGGTATTGGGATGAAGGCACGATGGGCGCCAGATACTTCTTGAAAGAAATTCCAGAGCACCTTGTTGCGCAAGCCAAAACCATGCGCGAAAAGCTGGTTGAAGTGGCCGCCGAAGCGAATGACGAGTTGACGGATGTTTGGTTGGGAAAAGGTACGCTCGATGAAGATCAAATTCGTGAAGGCATTGCTGCCTTGACGATCAACAATGCAATCGTTCCTGTATTCTGCGGATCAGCATTTAAAAATAAAGGCGTCCAACTGTTGCTGGATGCGGTTTTAGATTACCTGCCCAATCCGACGGAAGTTCCGCCGGTTTTGGGTACGGTTGATCAACAAAGTGGCAAGACAGAACAGCGATTGCCTGATGATTCAGAGAAGTTTGCCGCACTTGCTTTTAAAATCATGACCGACCCATTTGTAGGGCAACTGGTATTTTTGAGAGCCTATTCCGGAACGCTGAAATCGGGAGATTCTGTGATCAATATAACAACCGGCCGGAAAGAACGTATTGGTCGCTTGTTGCTGATGCACGCGAACGAGCGGGCGGAAATCAAGGAGATCAGAACTGGAGATATTGTTGCAGCTGTCGGATTGAAGAACGTTTCTACAGGCGATACGATTTGTGAACGTGGTGGCGAAATTGCTCTTGAGCAAATAGAATTTCCAGATCCAGTCGTATCTCAGGCGGTAGAACCAAAAACTAAAGCGGACGAGGACCGACTGGCGACAGCACTCGGGAAGTTGTCGAAAGAGGACCCATCGTTCAAGGTGCATACAGATTCCGAATCTGGTCAGACGATCATTTCAGGAATGGGTGAATTACACCTGGAAATTATTATTGATCGTCTACGGCGTGAGTTTAATGTTGTAGCGAATATCGGACAACCTCAGGTTGCCTATCGTGAAACAATCACCACAACCATCGAACAGGAAACTCGACACGTGCGCCAGACTGGAGGCAGAGGCCAATATGCGCATATCTTCATTAAACTGGAGCCTCTCGAGCAAGGCGGTGGGTTTGAGTTCGTAGATAAGATTGTTGGCGGTGCCGTGCCGAAAGAATACATTCCGGCAGTCAGGAAAGGGATCCAAGATGCGATGGGTTCCGGTGTTATTGCTGGTTATCCTGTGGTCGATATCAAAGCGACTTTGTACGATGGTTCGTTCCATGAAGTAGATTCTTCTGAACAGGCGTTTCGATATGCAGGTACTCAGGCATTTCGAGACGGTGTATTACGGGCACACCCACAACTTTTGCAGCCTTTCATGTCGGTGGAAGTTGTTACGCCTCGGGACTATCTGGGGTTAGTTACCGGTGACCTGAACTCTCGTAGGGGAATTATTGAGGCAGTTGAAGACGTAGCCAGCGGCAAGGTGATACGCGTTCGAGTGCCGTTAGTAGAAATGTTTGGCTATGTTTCTTCACTGCGTTCGTTGACGCAGGGTAGAGCAACCTATTCGATGGAGTTTGACGCATATATGCCTGTATCTCTTCGAGAAGCAGGCGTAACCTTGAAAATGGCGAGTTGACAGACTCATTTTTAACATTTCAATTCGATTGAGTGAATTAGAGTGGCGAAAGCAAAATTCGAAAGAACCAAGCCGCATGTAAATGTAGGCACGATTGGTCATGTGGACCATGGAAAGACAACGCTGACGGCAGCCATCACCAAGGTATTGGCGGCAAAATACGGTGGTGAAGTCAAGGCGTTTGACGATATCGACAACGCACCGGAAGAGCGCGAACGGGGCATAACCATTGCCACCGCACATGTCGAGTATGAGACCGAGGGCCGGCACTATGCACACGTGGACTGTCCGGGTCATGCAGACTATGTAAAGAACATGATCACTGGCGCAGCGCAGATGGATGGTGCGGTGCTGGTGGTATCGGCCATGGACGGTCCCATGCCGCAGACACGCGAGCACGTGCTGCTGGCACGTCAGGTCGGAGTGCCGCACATAGTGGTATATCTGAACAAGGCCGATGCAGTGGACGATCCAGACATTCTGGAGCTGGTGGAGCTTGAGGTGCGCGATTTATTGAGCGAGTATGATTTTCCGGGTGATGACACGCCGGTGATCACGGGCAGTGCGCTGCATGCGCTGGACGGTCAGGAGACCGAGCTGGGCACGGAGTCGATTCTGAAGCTGGCACAGGCACTGGATGAGTACTTTCCAGAGCCACAGCGTGCGATTGACGGTGACTTCCTGATGCCGGTGGAGGATGTGTTCTCGATATCCGGACGCGGCACGGTGGTGACCGGCCGAATCGAGCGCGGCATTGTGAAAGTTGGCGATTCGGTTGAGATGGTTGGACTGCGCGAAACGGACAAGACTGTGGCAACTGGTGTGGAGATGTTCCGTAAGCTGCTGGATGAAGGTCGGGCAGGCGACAATGTCGGCATTCTGCTACGTGGCACCAAGAAGAATCAGGTGGAGCGGGGCCAGGTGCTGTCCAAGCCGGGTTCGATAACGCCACATACTGAATTCGAGGCCGAAGTGTATGTGCTGTCGGCAAAAGAAGGGGGTCGAAACAAGCACTTCTCAACGGGTTATCGTCCGCAGTTCTATTTCCGCACCACGGACGTGACTGGAATGGTGGTGCTGCCGGACGACATTCGGGTGGTGATGCCCGGAGACAATGTACATTTGACAGGGAATCTGATCAAGCCGATTGCGATGGAAGAGGGGTTGCGTTTCGCGATACGCGAAGGCGGCCGAACTATCGGGGCTGGCGTCGTTTCCAAGATCTTGAAGTAACTCATCAACACGACAGTAGAAACATAGAGTAATGGCAAAAGCGGCTGCAAGAACCGTAGATGGACAAAAGGTTCGTATTCGATTGAAAGCGTTCGATCATCGATCGATTGACAATTCTGCTTTGCAGATTGTCGAAACCGCTAAACGCACCGGTGCCATCGTGAGGGGCCCGATTCCTCTCCCAACGAAAATTGAGAGATATACCGTACTTCGTTCGCCGAATGCAGATAAAAAAGCTCGCGATCAGTTTGAAATTCGAACGCATAAGCGAATCATGGATATTGTCGAGCCGACTGACAAAACAATCGATGCATTGATGAAATTGGATCTTCCGTCCGGCGTCGATGTAGAGATTAAGCTACGCTAAGGAAGAAAAGCGGAGAAGATTATCATGCCAGTAGGATTAGTAGGAACAAAACTAGGAATGACACGAGTCTTTACCGAAAGCGGTGTTTCAATTCCGGTTACAGTGGTAGAAGTGCAGTCAAATCGCGTCGCACGAGTAAAGTCAGAAGAGAAAGACGGATATAGTGCGGTTCAAGTTACAGCCGGTCTCGTTACGAAGAAACATGTCAGTGCACCTTTGCAAGGAGAATATGACAAGGCGGGAATCGAGCCGGGACGCGGCCTATGGGAATTTCGCCTGTCTTCGGAAGAAGCCTCGATGTATAGCACTGGGGACAGCATTAACGTGACTCACTTTCAGCCTGGCCAGAAAGTGGACGTTAAGGGTACTTCAATCGGTAAGGGATTCTCAGGTGTAATGAAACGTTATGGATTCGGTGGCGGTCGCGCTACACACGGAAATTCAAAAGCGCATCGGAAGCCTGGATCAATCGGACAGAATCAATCTCCGAGCCGAGTGTTCCCAGGAAAGAAAATGGCTGGTCACTTAGGTAATGTAAAGAAAGTCCAGCAAAATCTTGAAATTGTACGAATTGATGAAGAACGATCTTTGCTGCTTATCAAGGGCGCGATACCGGGTGCAAGAAACTCGGACATCATCGTTACAACTGCAATCAAAACGAAGTCTCCAGCGAATTAAAAAGGAAAAATAACATGCAGTTGGAAGTGTTTGACAAACAAGGGGCGACGGAAAAATCGATTGAAGTGTCCGATAAAAATTTTGATGCAAAATTCAACAACGCCCTTATACATCAGGTAACAATTGCGTTTCAGGCCGCTGGCCGTGCGGGTACGCATGCTCAAAAAAATCGCTCTGCGGTACGTGGTGGCGGTGCGAAGCCTTTTCGGCAGAAAGGATCGGGAAGAGCAAGAGCTGGAACGAGGAGTAGTCCACTGTTTAGAGGCGGTGGCCAGATATTTGCTGCAGCACCACGAGACTATACGCAGAAAGTGAACCGTAAATCATATCGAGTTGCAATGCGGTCGATTTTGTCTGAAATCAGAAGACGAGGAAATTTGGTTGTCACAAACCACTTGGAGCTTGACTCTCCGAAAACAAAGGAAATGATGAATTGTCTTGTGAATTTGAACTGCAAGTCAGCATTGATAGTTGATGAAAACGTCACGGATAATCTGTATCTGGCAACGCGTAATATTCCGAATGTTCATGTCATCGATCCGGCGATGCTAAATCCAGCGGATGTGGTAGCCTGCAGAAAACTGCTGATGACTGAAAGTGCCGTAAAAGCGGTAGACGAGTGGTTGCAATGAACGAAGAAAGATTGTACGAAGTGATTCGTCATCCAGTGGTGTCAGAGAAGAGCACGACAGTCGGAGAATATCACAATCAGATCGTATTGGAAGTCGATCGTAGCGCTACGAAGCCGGAAATAAAAGAGGTAGTTGAAAAACTGTTTAAGGTTCGTGTGCTTTCAGTTCAGGTTTTGAACAGAAAAGGCAAGAAAAAACGATTCGGGCAAACTATGGGAAAGAAATCGGACCGACGTAGAGCATATGTTCGATTGCATGCGGATGACGACATTGATTTTACTCAATCACTTGATTCGTAGATTTTTATTAACATGACACTCGTAAAGCAAAATCCGACGACACCCGGCCGACGTGGAATGGTCAAGGTGGAAAACTTGGAGTTATACCGAGGAGCGCCTCATCGCCCACTTCTTGAACCACTGAGGAAAATCAACGGTCGAAACAATGTTGGACGCATCACAGTTCGTCATCGTGGTGGTGGGCACAAGCGGCAGTATCGAGTCATTGATTTCAAACGTGACAAGGATGGCGTAGTGGCAAAAGTCGAACGGATTGAATACGATCCGAATCGTAGTGCGAATATCGCTTTGCTGTTATATGCAGATGGGGAAAGGCGTTACATCGTTGCTCCACGGGGATTGAAAGTTGGATCTGAGTTGCAATCAGGGACCGATATTCCAATCGTGCCGGGAAATGCATTGCCATTGAATCGGGTGCCACAGGGAACCATCGTCCACTGTATTGAAATGAAGCCCGGAAAAGGAGCGCAAATCGCAAGATCTGCAGGTACTTCGGCGCAATTTCTCGGACGTGAAGGCAAGTACGCACTGATGCGAATGCGCTCTGGAGAGGTGCGAAAGATTCATCTGGATTGTCGAGTTACGATAGGCGAAGTAGGCAATGAAGAACACGGATTGCGCAAACTCGGTAAGGCTGGCGCCAAACGCTGGCGTGGAATCCGCCCGACTGTTCGCGGCGTTGCCATGAATCCAGTAGATCACCCGCATGGAGGAGGTGAAGGCAGAACTTCTGGTGGCCGCCATCCGGTTTCACCATGGGGAGTACCGACCAAAGGGTATCGCACGCGTCGCAATCGGCGAACTGGCAACATGATCATTCGTCGTTCCGTCAAACGAAGATAAAGAGCGAGGCATCTAAATGAGCAGATCAGTCAAAAAAGGCCCGTTCGTAGACCATTTCCTATGGGCGAAAGTTCAGGAAGCACGGGCAAAGAATCGTCGACAGCCAATTCGGACGTGGTCAAGGAGATCAACCATCATGCCGGATTTCATCGGGCTTACGATAGCCGTTCACAACGGACGTCATCATGTGCCGATATTGATTACTGAGAATATGGTTGGTCATAAACTTGGAGAGTTCGCACCAACGCGAACGTTCAAAGGGCATGCTGCGGATCGAAAGGCAAGATAGGAGACGATAAAAGTGCAGGTCAGGGCAATTTCACGTTATGTTCGGTCATCACCGTATAAGTGTCGCTTGATTGTGGATCAAATCCGCCGCCTTCAGGTAGAACAGGCACGAGATGTATTGGCGTTCAGTACAAAAAAAGCCGCAAAACTGGTGTTGAAGACACTTGATTCGGCAATTGCCAACGCAGAAACCAATAACGATGCGAATATTGATGAGCTTTATGTTCATTCGGCTTTTGTTGATCAATCGAAAATGTTAAAGCGATGGCGCCCCAGGGCTAGAGGTCGAGTCAATCGAATTCAGAAGAGAAACAGCCATATCACGATCGTCGTATCAGACGAATGACGGAGAGATAGAGTATGGGCCAAAAAGTACATCCGGTTGGTATTCGGCTGGGCATCACGTCCGATTGGAGTTCACGATGGTATGCCACAGGCAGCGCTTATGCACATAATCTGAGAGAAGATTTACGTGTTCGAGACTTCATTCGCAAGAAGCTGTCGAATGCTGCAATCAGTGAAATTACAATTGAACGACCGGCACAGAACATGAAAGTCGTCATCCACACGGCGAGACCTGGAACTGTAATCGGCAAGAAAGGGGAAGATATTGGCAATTTGAGGCGTCAGTTGACAGAAATCAACGGTGCACCTGTAACGGTTTCCGTCGAAGAGATTCGTAAGCCCGATCTGAATGCGAAACTGGTTGCGGAAAACATTTGCCAGCAACTGGAAAAACGTATGATGTTCCGCCGTGCGATGAAGCGTGCAGTGCAAAATTCCATTAGGGTCGGTGCACTTGGCGTTAAAGTGATGATTGCTGGCAGGTTGAATGGGGCTGAGATTGCCCGTACTGAATGGTACCGCGAGGGTAGAGTGCCTTTGCATACCTTTCGAGCCAAAGTAGATTACGGTTTGGCAGAAGCGCACACAACATATGGAGTGCTTGGCGTTAAAGTATGGATATTTACCGGTGAAGTATTCCAGGATAAACGTGCAAAATCTTTAGAAACTGAAAAACCTGCTAAAGAATCATAATCTAGCTGAAAAATCATGTTACAGCCGAAACGAACAAAATATCGCAAACAGCAGAAAGGCAGAAATCGAGGCCTGGCGACAAGAGGCAATCTTGTCAGTTTTGGAGATTTTGGACTCAAGGCGACTACACGAGGCCGGATCACTGCCAGAGAAATTGAATCAGGTCGTCGAGCCATAAACCGTTACGTTAGACGTGGCGGCAAACTTTGGATTCGAATTTTTCCAGACAAGCCTGTATCAAAGAAACCCTTGGAAGTTCGTATGGGAAAAGGGAAAGGAAATCCCGAGTTCTGGGTGTCCGTAATCAAGCCTGGACACATGCTTTATGAGATTGAAGGGGTTACTGAAACTATGGCTCGTGAAGCTTTTCGTCGGGCTGGTGCAAAACTATCTGTGCGTACCACGTTCTCAAAACGGCAGGGAATGTAATGATTGCGGCAAAGGAACTTCGTGTTAAGACTCGCGAGGAATTGAAGAATCAGTTGCTGGAACTGCGGCGTTCTCAGCTGGAAACTCGAATTCAGAAAAGTACCGAACAAATCGCGAACACAGCTAGAATCAAAGAAGACCGAAAAGATATTGCAAGGATAAAAACAATCCTAAACGAGAAACAAAATAGTGAGTGAATGAATGCAGTCTGAGACAGGAAAATCCCGTACGGTTCCAGGCGTTGTTGTCAGTGCCCGAATGGACAAGACAATTACTGTACTGATCGAGAGAAAAGTTGCCCATCCGCTTTATAGAAAGTTCGTCAAGCGGATCACAAAGCTTTATGCACACGATGAAGACAATAGCTGTAAGGAGAATGACAAAGTTCTGATTCAGGAGTGCAGGCCATTGTCCAAGAAGAAGAGCTGGCGGCTGGTGAAAATTTTGGGAAACGGTTCTAGTTGAGTTTAGGAGAAGTTTCATCATGATTCAAATGCAGACTATGCTTGAAGTGGCTGATAACAGTGGAGCCAAACGAGTTCAGTGTATCAAAGTGCTTGGAGGTTCCAAGCGTCGGTATGCAGGAATCGGCGATGTCATTCGGATCACAATTAAGGAAGCGATTCCAAACAGTCGAGTACGCAAGGGCGACGTTTTCTTTGCAGTCGTCGTGCGAACTAAGAAAGGCGTACGCCGACCCGATGGTTCTTTGATTCGCTTTGATCGGAATGCGGCCGTCCTTCTGAACGCACAGCTACAGCCGGTTGGAACAAGAATTTTCGGCCCGGTAACACGTGAGTTGCGAACAGAAAAATTTATGCGCATCGTATCGCTTGCGCCAGAAGTAATTTAATCTACGATTATGAAAAAGATCAGAAAAGGAGATGATGTGATCGTCATTGCGGGGAAAGATCGCGGTAAACGCGGTACGGTCCTCGATATTTCCTCAGATGGATTACGTGCTCGGGTAAATGACGTCAATGTCGTGAAGCGTCACACTAGACCGAACCCGAATGCCAATCAGGCTGGCGGCATCCTATCCAAGGAAGCGCCAATACGGCTGTCGAATCTTGCTTTGTACAATCCGGCAACAGGAAAAGGCGATCGAATTGGATTCCGAAATTTAGGAGATGGAACTAAAGTTCGCTACTTCAAATCGAATGGCGAAGTATTGAATTAGGTAAATGACGAATGGCTGAACTTACCAGACTCGAAAAATTTTACAAGGAAGAACTGTTTCAAAAATTGAAGGAACAGTTTGCCTATGAAAACTCTATGCGAGTTCCCAAGATAACGAAAATTACCCTGAACATGGGAGTAGGAGATGCGGTTGCAAAAAAGGATAAAAATCTGATTCCTAACGCCCGCGGCGACCTAGAGATGATTGCCGGCCAAAAAGCCGTTATAACAAAAGCCAAACGAGCGATTGCAGCATTTAAGATTAGGGAAGGATTTGAAATCGGATGCATGGTGACTCTGAGAAGAGATCGAATGTATGAATTTCTGGATCGATTGATTTCCATTGCAATACCTAGAATTCGAGATTTTCGCGGACTATCGGCAAAGTCTTTTGACGGTCGAGGAAATTATTCATTCGGCATAAAGGAACAAATTGTGTTTCCAGAGATTAACTATGACAGCGTGGATGTGATTCGCGGTCTGGATATTACCATTACCACATCAGCAGTCAATGACGAAGAGGCAGAAGCACTGTTGAGAGGCTTTAATTTTCCCTTGAGGCAGAACTAGAGATGGCAAAAAAGTCAATGCTGGCTCGCGAAGTCAAAAGACAATACATTATGAAGAAATTTGTCGAGCGCCGGGCTGCGATCAAAAAGAGAGTGATCGACCCCTCGCTGACCTTGGAAGAACGAATGCAGGTAGTGATGGAATTGCAAAAACTGCCTCGCGATAGCAGTAAAATCCGACAACGAAATCGTTGCGGATTGACTGGGCGGCCAAGGGGATACTACCGCAGGTTCGGATTGGGGCGAAACAAATTGCGAGAAATCATCATGCAGGGTGAAGCCCCTGGTGTAACCAAGGCGAGTTGGTAATGCGGTTAAATCTCGAACACACACTGACGGAGAAGATTTCACATGTCAATGACTGACCCGATTGCAGATATGCTGACTCGAATTCGCAATGCACAACATGCGAAACGTGTCAGTGTTTCCATGCCTCTTTCGCGAGTAAAAACTGAGATTGCGAAAGTGCTGAAAAAGGAAGGTTACATTCTCGACTATGATGCCGAATTAGACGAACAGAAGTTACATATTAAGCTGAAATATTATCAGGGACGCCCAGTGATTGAGAGCATTGATCGAGTCAGTAAACCTGGAAGACGAATATATCGAGGAATTGACGATTTCCCCTCAGTCAGTGGGGGTTTGGGCATAGCAATTGTTTCCACGTCAAAGGGTGTTGTAACGGCAAAGGAAGCAAGAGCGAATGGCGTCGGTGGTGAAGTGATCTGCACGGTTAGTTAGATGGAGATTAGAATTGTGTCAAGAGTTGCCAAAGAGCCTGTAGTAATCCCAAGTGATGTCCAGGTGGATATATCTGGAGGCATGGTTGCGGTCAAGGGACCCAAAGGAAATCTGAATATGGCGCTACACCCGTTGGTGAAAATCTCCAGCGAAGAAAATAGTGTTGTGGTAAAAGCTCGGAATTCCAGCGTCAAGTCACGTGCTATGTCTGGAACATTTCGTTCACTAGTCAACAATATGGTTGCAGGGGTCAGCACTGGATATCAGATTGACATGACTTTGGTCGGCACTGGTTATCGAGCACAGGTGGATGGATCCAATTTAGTTCTGTTGCTTGGATATTCACATCCGATTACTTATCAGGCGCCGGACGGAGTTACTTTTGAAATTAAGTCTGAATCCAGTTCGCAGGTCGAACTCACGGTGCTAGGCATTGACAAACAGGTTGTTGGTCAAGTCGCCGCTGATATACGTAGAATGCGCCCCCCAGAACCATATAAAGGTAAGGGAGTGCGGTATTCCAATGAAAGAATTCGTAGAAAACAGGCTAAGAGTGTTGGTTAGAAATGAGCAATAAGAAAAGTAACCGGTTACGCAGAGCTAGAAAGACCCGTGCACGATTGAAATTGCACGGAAAACATCGATTGTGCGTATATCGCTCCGCACAACATATTTATGCACAGATAATTTCGCCGGATGGGGATCGCACAATTGTGAGTGCTTCATCCACAGAACCGGAACTGCGTAAACAATTGAAATACGGCGGTAATGTGGAAGCAGCAAAACTCGTTGGCACGCAAATTGCAGAACGTGCCAAAAATGCAAAAATCGAATCGATTGGCTTTGACCGCTCAGGACATCGATATCACGGAAGAGTAAAAATGCTCGCGGATGCTGCTCGCGAAGCAGGACTGACAATCTAATATAGGAATAAATAAATCATGGCTATTAGTGAACATGATAATCTGGCTCGAGACGAAATTAAGGAGCAATTGATCCATGTTCGTCGTGTTGCCAAAGTTGTCAAGGGTGGACGAATTTTCGGATTTTCTGCACTGACAGTTGTTGGAGACGGCGCTGGTCGTGTTGGCATAGGAATCGGCAAAGCCCGAGAAGTTCCACTGGCAGCACAAAAATCATTTGAAAATGCTCGTGGCAATATGGTCAGAATTCACTTGAAAAATGGAACACTGCAGTATCCGATTATCGGAAAACATGGGGCAGCTAAAGTCGTCATGCGACCAGCGTCTACCGGAACAGGAATTATCGCAGGAGATACCATGAGATTGATTTTCGAACTCGCTGGAGTTCGTGACGTACTGGCCAAGGTAGTTGGGACAACGAATGCAATAAATGTTGCACGAGCAACAGTGAATGGACTCCAGTCTATTCGCAGTCCACAAGAGATCGCAGCAAAACGCTCTAAAAAAATCTATGAAATATTCTGAAGACAAAGTCAGTTTGAAGTGTTGAAAAATGGCTAAGAAAAAACAGACAAAAGTAAGAGTCAAGCTGGTTCGTAGTATAAATGGCCGTTTGAAAAGCCACAAAGCGTGTGTGCGTGGATTGGGATTACGTCGAATAAATCACATTCGTGAACTTGAGGATACCCCAGAGGTTCGAGGCATGATTCGCAAGGTTTCCTACATGGTCGAGTGCGAAGAGGTGAATTGATGGACGATCGAATCATACTAAGCAGCTCACCGGGAGCAAGAAGAAAGCGAAAACGAGTTGGACGAGGCGCAGGGTCAACGCATGGAAGTAAATGCGGGCGTGGTGACAAAGGTCAGAATTCCCGCTCGGGCGGCGGCGTCAGAACTGGGTTTGAGGGTGGACAGATGCCGCTCAAGCGTCGATTGCCCAAACGCGGTTTCCATTCCTTGACAACGAATTTAACCGCACAAGTCAGATTAGACGCTCTTGCAAAATTTGCTGGCAAAATAGTGGATCTTGAAACATTGAAGAAAAACGGAATAATTTCCAAGAACGCGCTGAAGGCTAAAGTGATCGCTTCAGGCGAACTCAAAAAAAGCGTAAAGGTAAAAGGACTTCTATTGTCGGCCGGTGCGCGTTCAGCGATTGAGTCTGCAAAAGGCAAAATCATAGAGGAATAATACAGTGGCAGCGCCCAAACCATCACGACGACTCCCGAGTCTTGGAACTCTGAGTGAGTTGAAAATGAGAATACTCTTCATTCTTGGTGCAATGGTTGTATTCAGGATGGGCACACACGTACCGGTCCCAGGAGTGGATCCGGTAGCAGTCGCCGCGTTATTTGAGCAGACGCGCGGGTCTATTGTTGACATTTTTAATGTTTTTTCTGGCGGTGCACTATCCAGGCTGTCGGTTTTTGCACTCGGTGTCATGCCCTATATTTCGGCATCGATCATTATGCAAATGATGAGTGCGGTAATTCCGCAGCTTGAGCAGCTGAAAAAAGAAGGCGAATCAGGACGTAGAAAAATAACTGAATACACACGCTATGGAACTGTTTTGCTTGCAACATTCCAAGGATTGGGAATTGCAATTGCAATTGAAGGTCAAGTCGCAGGCGGCAGTGCAGTCGTGCTAACACCTGGAATTGGATTCAAGTTAACGACTGTTGCGAGTCTTGTGACCGGAACAATGTTTCTTGTGTGGCTCGGCGAGCAGACTACCGAACGTGGTATAGGCAACGGAATATCATTGCTGATCTTTGCCAGTATTGTTGCAGGTTTACCTTCGGCAGTGGCGGGCACACTAGAGCTAGCTAGAACCGGTGCGTTCTCGCCTCTCGGAGTTCTTGTTCTTTTCGTAGGCGCAATACTAGTCACTGGGTGTGTGGTATTCTTTGAGCGCGGACAAAGGAGAATAACCGTAAATTATGCACAGCGGCAACAAGGCCGAAAAATGCTTGCCGGTCAAACCAGCCATCTGCCAATAAAAATCAATATGGCGGGTGTAATACCGCCGATTTTTGCATCCAGTATAATCCTGTTTCCTGTGAGTCTCGGCAGCTGGTTCGGCCAGTCAGAAGGCATGGGATGGCTGCAGGACATTGCGACAAGAATTGGGCCTGGGCAACCGATATACATGCTGTTGTATTCGGGATTGATTGTATTTTTCTGTTTCTTTTACACCGCTCTGGTGTTCAGTCCGAAAGATATGGCCGACAATCTAAAAAAATCTGGAGCATTCATTCCCGGCATACGGCCTGGTTCACAAACAATTAAATACATTGATACGGTAGTGTCTCGATTGACACTAGCAGGTGCGATTTATCTGGTAGTAGTCTGTCTGATTCCAGAGTTTCTGATTCTTCAGTGGAGTGTGCCTTTCTTTTTTGGAGGAACTTCGCTGTTAATCATTGTCGTCGTTATGCTTGATTTGATTGCTCAGGTGCAATCGCATCTGATGTCGAGACAATATGAAAGCCTGTTGAAAAAGTCTTCCATATCTGGTGGATTGGGCATCACCCGGTAACTCAACGGAGAACTGATATGAAAGTGAGAGCATCAGTCAAGAAAATTTGTCGTAACTGTAGAATTTTCAAAAGAAATGGTGTGTTGCGAGTGAATTGCAGTTCAGACCCGCGTCACAAGCAACGTCAGGGTTAACAAAATCACACAATGAATTTGCGAATGTCATACATGATTATCGCTAACCGAGGAGTAGCAATTTGGCGCGTATAGCAGGAATTAATTTACCGGTACAGAAGCATATTCGAATCGCATTGACTTCAATTTACGGAATCGGTATTAACACCGCGGAAGTCATTTGCGGAAATGCACAAATTCAACCTTCTAAGAAGGTTCGTGACATCACTGACGAAGAAGCAGAAAAACTTCGAGCTGAAGTTGCGAAGTATCAGATTGAAGGTGATCTCAGAAGAGAAGTTTCAATGAATATCAAGCGGTTGATGGACCTAGGGTGTTATCGAGGTATACGACACCGGCGCGGACTGCCGGTAAGAGGACAGCGAACATCCACCAATGCGAGAACTCGCAAAGGTCCACGCAGGCCCATTAAGAAATAAGGTGCTGAAGTGGCAAAAACACGATCTCGAAAACGTAAAACGAAAATTAAACGCACAGTCAGTGAAGGAATCGCGCATATTCATGCGTCGTTCAATAACACGATTGTGACAATTAGCGACAGGCAGGGCAACGTACTTTGCTGGTCTACTGCAGGCAAAATGGATTTCAAAGGATCACGTAAGAGTACGCCATTTGCAGCACAGATGGCATCCGAAGACTGTGCAAAGAGTGCCATAGATATGGGAATGAAATACATTGACGTTGAAGTTTGCGGGCCAGGACCAGGACGAGATTCCGCGGTTCGAGCACTGAATGCTGCAGGCCTGGAAGTTAGCAGAATTACGGATGTCACGCCGATTCCTCATAATGGCTGTCGACCACCAAAACGTAGAAGAGTTTGACCGGAACTGAAATATGGCTAGATATACCGGACCGACATGTAAACTTGCAAGACGCGAACAATCCGATCTTGGATTGAAACGCCGTGGCGATTTTAGATCAATTTCCGACAAGTGTCGATTTGAAAAGCTCCCTGGACAGAAAGTGACTTCTCGGCGTGCCAGAGTGACTGTCTTTGGTCGTCTGTTGCGTGAAAAACAGAAACTCCGAAGAACATATGGAGTACTTGAAAAGCAATTTCGCCGACATTTTAAGGAAGCTTCCAGAAGACAGGGATCAACGGGCGTCAATCTGCTTCAGATATTGGAGTCACGATTGGACAATGTGGTATATCGAATGGGATTTGGAGTGACCCGGGCGGAATCACGTCAACTGGTGAATCACAACTCGATAGAAGTCAACAATAAACGTGTCAACATTCCTTCTTATGAAGTAAAGCCAGGGGATGTAGTACAAATTCGTCAAAAAAGTCGTAATCAGGAACGGGTGATTTTTTCACTCGATATTGCTGATAGACTCGGCTTTCCACAATGGATTGAAGTTGATGTATCCAATTTTCGCGGAGTCTACAAGGCTTTGCCAGAACGAAGTGAACTGCCGAGTGAAATCAACGAAACGTTGGTTATCGGTTACTACTCCAAATAATTAGCATTGAATAAGGAACTTACAAAGGAAATTCATGTACGACACTTTTGATTTTCTCACTCCTCGCAGTATTTCTGTCGATCAAATCGACAACAAGCGTGCCAAAATTACACTCGAACCTCTAGAAAGGGGATTCGGGCACACTATGGGGAATGCTCTTCGACGCATTCTTCTGTCATCTATGCCGGGAGCCGCAATAACCGAGGTGCAGATTGAGGGGGCTCTGCATGAATTTACAGTACTTGAAGGCGTTCGTGAGGAAGTCATCGAAATTTTGATGAACCTCAAGAATCTGGCGATCAGCATAGTCGGCAAGGAACGAGATGAAGTAGTACTTAGATTGAGAAAAGAAGGCCCCTGTGTAGTCACCGCAGCGGACATCGAACTAACGCATGATGTCGAAATTGTAGACGAAGATTTCGTCATTGCACACTTGCTCGAAGGTGCAACCTTGTCAATGGATTTGAGAGTAACTCGCGGACGTGGATATCGATTAATTGATACAGATGCCACAAGTTCTTCGACCATCATTGGAGAGATGAAGGTTGATGCGTACTACACGCCTATTCGTCGAGTGTCATATCTGGTTGAGAATGCACGTGTCGAAAAAAGAACCGATTTGGATAAATTGATTTTGAATATCGAAACAAATGGCACAATTGATCCTATGGATGCGGTTCGCTATGCTGCCACAATTCTACATACACAGACCAGTATATTCGCTGACCTCGAAGAAACTGTCGAGATATTTGAAGTTGAAGAGGAGCCTCAGTTTGATAGGAAACTACTGGCGCCACTAGATGAGCTTGAACTTACTGTGCGATCGGCGAATTGTCTGAAAGCGGAAAAAATTCATTATGTCGGCGACCTTGTTCAAAAGACCGAAGCTGATTTGTTAAAAACCCCGAATCTTGGTAAGAAGTCACTGACAGAGATTAAGGATGTGTTGGCAAGCCAGGGGCTTTCGCTTGGACAAGTACTCGAACATTGGCCACCAATGCAGTTGCGCCGAGAAGTTTCAGAACTGGATAGATTAGGGGAGTAAGTAGTCGTGCGACATCGCAAATCGGGACGACATTTGAACAGAACTTCCAGTCATCGCTCTGCGATGATGAGGAACATGGCTGCATCGCTGTTTCGTCATGAGCAGATCAAGACTACAGTACCGAAAGCGAAAGAGCTAAGACGTTTCGCTGAACCGTTGATCACACTCGCTAAGAATCCTTCTGTCGCAAATCGCCGACTTGCATTCGCAAGATTGCGTGACTATGAAATGGTTCAAAAGCTTTTTGATACGCTAGGCGAACGTTATCGTGCACGACCGGGTGGATATACCCGTATTCTAAAGTGCGGACACCGTACCGGAGATGCAGCTCCTATGGCATACGTACAGCTGGTCGATTCAGACGTAATTTGGGCAGAAGAGGAATAACCAAGTTACAAATTCTACTATTGAATGAACCAGGACATAATTCCTGTATCTGTCCCTAACGTTCATTTCACACCTGCATGATCATTTTATGCACTGACTATAAGAGTTCTATATATACCAGTCAGGTATGTGCTCGAATTGCTTCGATCGACAGTAGAGTGACTGTGATTAGTGCAATAGACGATTTACCGACATTTGATGTACGCAGATCTGCTTACTTGCTGAACGCTCTTGTTGCGCACTATCCTCCGTCTTCAGTGATACTCGGCATCGTTGATCCTAGTGTGGGCAGTGAACGACAGCCTATTTGTTTCAAAATAGGAATGAGGTGGCACGTAGGTCCAGACAATGGAATTTTCTCTCGAATACTGCTTTCTACAAACGAAGTACCGACAATTTATCGAATTGCGGAAATAGACGTAAATTCATCCACTACGTTTCATGGCAGAGACATATTCGCTCCAGCTGCAGCCAAACTAGCACAGGATGAAGCCAGTTTGCAGGTGGAAAGATTTGATCAATCACAATCTCTCATGTACAGCCGAGACTGGCCGCTTGAACTACAAGAGATAGTTTATATTGACAGTTTTGGAAATTGTATGACAGGAGTTTCGGGAAGTTCCATACAATTGTCAAATACAGTGACCATCCGTAATACTGAATTTAGTTACGCAGATAAATTTTCTGATGTAGCGATTAGTCAGGGGTTTTGGTACCTCAATTCTATTGGTTTAGTGGAAATTGCTGCCAATCAAGCATCCATCGCAGATATGTGCAAAATTGCAATTGGAACGCCGATGTGTCTGCAATGACTGTTTGTGGAGTCAATATGAAGATTAGTGTGAAAAATGTCCTGGATTTCTGGTTTGCCGACAGCGTAGAATGCATAGAAAGCTACCAAAAACGTAACGAACTTTGGTTTATGAGTTCAGAATCATTTGATGAAGAAATTAGAGACCGCTTCGAAACCTACCTTGAACTCGCAGCCAGTAGTCGAGGGTCACAATTGGAAGAAGACCCGAAAAGCACATTGGCTTTGATCATAATCCTGGATCAATTCCCTAGAAATATCTATCGCGGTACACCTCAAGCATTCGTGTATGACAGGCAAGCTTTAGGTTTGACTTTAAAGGCCATTGATACAGGAATGCATGAATCATTGTCATTTGTTGAGAGGTTGTTTGTCTATATGCCGTTGCAGCATGCGGAAGATTTGGAGATTCAAAATTTATCAGTTCGGATGTTTCAACAGTTAATTCGTGTTGCTGACAATCCGATTCACAAAGATGGCGCTGAAGACTCTTTGGTTTATGCAAATCTACATAAAGATATCATTGAGAAATTCGGACGATTTCCCCATCGCAATGAAATTTTAGGTCGCCCTTCAACCAAGGTTGAACTAGAATATTTAGCATCGGGAGCAGAAACTTTCGGTCAATCAAAAAAACAGTAAATGGAATTCAACCTGACAGTAATATGAATATATTTTGCACTACTGGTGTATACAATAACGATGTTTATCAAGTAGTTGTAGATGATATTCAAACCACTGGTTTAAATTCAAGCAATGACTACTTCATTTCTGTAGTCTAGATTCGAGCAAATCTTTCCAGCTTGAAAATTGATGTCGACCAACTATACACAACAACAATGATTATGGCAGTCAATCCACTTTGGTCAAATCCATCCGTAGCATTTCGAATTCACGAGATTCGCGACAAAGATGAAAAAGATTGTCCAACTATTGAGGGAGAATCGAAGTACAAGCAGACGATCATCAAGAGATTGTCAGATTCATATACTTTGACTTGTAACTAGAAAATTCACATAAAAAACCCAAATCTTTTATTTTGCAAATCAGGAATTTGGAAAGGAGAAATTCATGAAGAACACAGTTAAGGTAACAGTAACAGGCGCCGCAGGGCAGATCAGCTACAGCCTGCTATTCCGTATTGCCTCGGGAGATATGTTGGGAGCAGATCAACCTGTGACACTTCAGTTACTTGACATTCCTCCGGCAATGGACGCACTTTCCGGTGTGGTAATGGAGCTTGAAGATTGTGCATTTTCAACACTTACAAATATTATTGCTACAGACAACGCAGAAACTGCATTTGGAGATGCAGAATTTGTGCTCATGGTGGGAGCTCGTCCTCGAGGCCCCGGAATGGAAAGAAAAGACTTGTTGCAGGCCAATGCAGCGATATTTACCGCACAAGGAACTGTGTTGGATGAAAACGCGAATCGAGATGTTCGAGTTTTGGTTGTTGGAAACCCTGCAAATACAAATGCATTGATTACGGCAAGCAAGGTTCGACGTTTGGATGTTTCACAGATTACGGCAATGACCCGCCTTGATCATAATCGCGCAATCAGTCAACTTGCATCTAAAACCGGAAAGCCTGCATCATCTGTTCGCCGAGTTTCAATCTGGGGAAACCACTCGGCAACACAATATCCTGATCTTCATCATGCAACGATTGATGGCGAATCAGCACTGGATAAAGTTGGCCAAGAGTGGATGGATTCAAGTTTCATCCCAACCGTCCAAAAGAGAGGGGCAGAAATCATCGCTGCGAGGGGATTATCTAGTGCGGCTTCGGCCGGGTCATCAGCAATTGATCATATTCGAACATGGATGCAAGGCACACAGGATGGAGATTGGACAAGTATGGCAATATCCAGCGATGGCTCATATGGAATTTCTTCAGGTTTGATTTACTCCTATCCAGTAATATGTCGAAATGGTGGATATGAAATCGTTCAAGATCTTGAGATTAACGCATACAGTAAAGAGAAGATGAAAATTACAGAGAATGAGTTAATCGAAGAACGCGACGCAATACGAGATTTGCTCTAAGGTGATAGAGTTCTCGGTCGTCATTCCGGTTTACAACCGAAAATCTCTAATTCGTCGAGCACTGGAGTCAGTCCTAAATCAATCCTATCCGTCCAGTCAAGTTGTTGTTGTCGATGATGGTTCTACCGATGGAACCAGTGATATGCTTCAATTGGAATACCCGCAGGTCACAGTCATCCGACAAGAGCATCGAGGTGTCAGTGCAGCTAGAAACAAAGGCATCATCTATTGTAGGAGTGACTGGGTCGCCTTCCTTGATTCTGATGATGAATGGCACCCAGAAAAACTCAAAAAACAAGCTTTGTGGTTGAGTGAAAATTCTGAATATCGTGTCTGTCATTGTGACGAAATTTGGATTCGCAATGGGGTTCGAGTCAACCCGAAAGTCAAGCACGCTAAAAGTGGAGGATGGATATTCCTGCATTGCCTGCCGTTGTGTGTTGTCTCTCCGTCTGCTGTTGTGATCAATCGTAAGGTATTCCAGGAGGTGGGGATTTTTGATGAAAGCCTGCCGGTATGCGAAGATTACGATTTGTGGCTTAGAATCACCTCAAAATTACCAGTTGGTTTTGTGAGTGAACAACTTGTCGTGAAATATGGCGGGCACATCGATCAACTGTCTAAAGCGTACCCAGCTATGGATCGCTATCGAATTTCATCTCTGATCAAATTGCTTGAATCAAACCAGCTTAGATTTGAATATCAGAACAAGGTGATTGAAATGCTTGTCCAGAAAATTCAGATATATCTCAATGGGGCTCGCAAGCGAGGAAATACAGCAGAAGTTTTAACTTATGAGTCAATACTTTCTCGCTTCCTTACTCTGGAAAAGGTCTAAGGAATGCCTTCGCAGGTCAATCTGGTTGTAGCTCTAAAATCTGAGGCTTATCCACTGATTAATCACTTTCAGTTAAAGAAACAAAATTCTCATAGCACACACTTTCCCATTTATAGAAACAACCATCTGGCACTAATCGTCAGTGGCATAGGAAAGGAAAACTCCAGAAATTCCGTTGACTTCCTAGCAGGGGTTCAGCAGTTCAATAATGCTACAGCGTGGTTAAATATTGGAATTGCAGGCCATGGATCACGCAATGTAGGGGAAGGTTATCTTGCCAATGCCATTGAAGATCGAACGACAGGTAAAATGCATTATCCTCCAGTTATCCGTGAATTCAATTGCACTACTGGTAAAGTCACTACAGTTAATGAAGTTGAATCCCAGTATCTGGAGGATACTGGATATGACATGGAAGCATTTGGGTTCTATTCGGCAGCTGTCAAGCAATCGACAGTGGAAATCGTACATTGTTACAAGGTTGTTTCAGACAATAAAGAAAATTCTACGCTTTCACTAACACGACAAGACGTTTCTAACTTAATCAACACTCAGATTCACGTAATTGAACAAATTTGCCGCATTCTTCAGAACTTGTCCGAATCCCTTTCGGCTCGTGAATCAAATTGTAATTTATCTGAACCATTTCTTGAACGTTGGAAGTTTTCAGTAACCCAGCGTCACTTGCTGAATCGACTTTTGCGTAAATGCAAAGTCTTGGATATAGACGTTACAATAGAATCGAATTCTGTTCGGCACTGCATGGATTCCAAGGCTGTGATGCAGGTCATTAGGAACAAGTTAGATACATGCTGGAAATCATAGGCTGGCACTGTGTACAACGCAATTTATGTAGAATCAGAAGTGCTTGAGCAGCCACTCACGCAAACTATCGTTAGTCGATTTCCGGCAGCACACATAATCGAATGTGGACGATACACAGAGATATTCAATCGTCGGGGGCAGGATTTTCGAATTCAAAAACAGAATCTTTCTTTAATTTTAGCCCGTAAACATGACAGTCATGTTTTACCTGCACCAAATGGTTATGGAGTAGGCGGAAGGTACAACTATTATTTTTCAATGATGTTGAATTGCGTTTACGACTGCCGTTACTGTTTTCTGCAAGGAATGTATCAGTCAGCACATCATGTAGTGTTTGTAAACTACGCTGATTTTTCATCTGCAATCGAATCAACGGCTTCAAATCATGATGACAAGGAGCAAGTCTGGTTCTTTTCTGGGTATGACTGCGACAGCCTTGCAATGGAACCAGTTGTCGGAGCCGCGGCATATTTGATGGAATCCGTTAAATGGAGAACCAACAGTTGGTTGGAACTCAGGACTAAGAGCACACAGATACGATCATTACTTGACTGTGAGCCACTGCCCAATGTCGTTGTAGCATTCAGCTTGACTCCCGATAGAATTTCTGCAAGTCTGGAACATAAAGTGCCACAAGTTGAAAAGAGATTAGCGGCAATGCTACGACTTCAGGAACGAGGTTGGAAAATCGGACTTCGTTTTGATCCTTTGATTTTTGCATCTGACTACAAAATCCAGTATCGAAGCTTGTTTGAAAATTTGTTTAAAAATCTCGAATTGGATTTGCTGCATTCCGTAAGCGTTGGCGTGTTTCGTCTGCCGAGAAATTTCTATCAAAAAATTGAACGCCTTTACCCGGAAGACAAATTTTTCGCACAGCCTTTTGTCCAACAAAACGGACAAATTAGCTACCCAGGCCAGATAGACTCAGAAATGAAGGACTGGTGTTATCAGGAACTCAATAGATATATTGACCAGAAACAAATTTTCTCTGCTGAAATTTTGAGTGAATTGCAATGAACTGTACTACTTTGGTTACAGGAGTTAGCTCCGGAATCGGATTCGCCATTGCACAGCAATTGTTAAAAGAAGGGCATGCAGTATTAGGAATTTCCAGGCGGCAAGTTGAAATGGAAAATCCAGAGATTGAAAAATTTACGTCCATTTCACTTGATTTGTCAGACTTGTCTAATCTGAAAACTGAACTACCTAAACTAACAGAACAATATTCAGAAATTTCATCGATCGTGTTTTGTGCAGGTTACGGCAGATTTGGTAATTTGGAAGAGTTTTCTTTTGACCAGATTCAGCAAATGATAAACACCAACCTTACTGGACAGATATTTTTGGCAAGAGCTTTTTTACCGCAGATGAAAAGTAAACATAACGGCAATATTGTATTTATCAGTTCCGAGTCAATATTGTCAGGAGGACGACGTGGTGCGGTTTACACTGCCTCGAAATCCGCAATTCAAGGGCTTGCAAAATCACTGAGAAACGAATGTTCGCCGAAAGGAATACATGTGGGTATTGTTGTTCCTGGTATGGTCAAAACTGATTTTTACAGCGACGCCGAATTTACACACGGTGAAGATCCAGAAAATTTTATCGAGCCACAAGACGTGGCAAATGCAGTTTCACTAATGCTCAATTCGCGCTCTGGTACTGTCATTGACGAAATCAGAGCAACACCTTTGAAGTCAGTAATTAAACGCAAGAAATTCTAATAATTTGAGATAATTGTTCTGAGTTATGAACCTTCACTTCAAGTATTGAACAATTCCCACACCAAAACTTGACTGCAGCGCAAAAAAGAACTGTCTGATGGTAAATATCGCAATTTCAGGAACAGCTGGTCGGATGGGCAGAACACTCGTTCAAGCAGTTCATTCGACTGAAAATACAAATCTCGCACTAGCGCTTGAACACAGCAGCAGTGATACCATTGGCATGGACGCAGGCGAGCTAGCTGGTTTAGGAGAGCTAGGTGTGATAGTCACGAATGAATTTCATTCGAACATGTTTGATACGTTAATTGAGTTTACGACTCCTGAAGCAACCATGGAGCATGTTGCTGCTTGTGTTAGTGCAAACAAGGCAATCGTAATTGGCACAACCGGACTTTCGGCCGATCAAAAATTGGAACTTCAAGAAGCCTCACAGTCGATTCGGATAGTCGCTGCACCCAATATGAGCGTTGGCGTGAATTTGTGCTTGAAACTGCTGGAATTAGCCGCTAAAGCATTCGGAGATACTGTTGATGTGGAGGTGATTGAAGCACACCATCGAGCCAAAGTAGATGCTCCATCAGGCACTGCTCTCAAGATGGGTGAAGTAGTGGCAGATGCACTCAACAGAACATTAGAAGAAGATGGTGTATTTGCACGCCATGGCATAACTGGGCCGAGAGAACGAAAAACCATCGGTTTTTCAACCATAAGAGCTGGAGATATTGTCGGCGACCATACTGTCATGTTCGCAGGAGAAGGGGAGCGAGTGGAAATTACGCATCGCTCCAATAGTAGAATGACTTATGCTCTAGGTGCAGTGCGCGCTGCCGAGTGGTTATGTAAAAAACCACCGGGCTTGTATGATATGGCCGATGTGCTAGGGTTGAACTGATTGGCCAGGCCTAAGGCAATTAACTGAAAGGCACCAACCCCGTGACCATGCTGATGTAGCAAGCAGCGAGTTCGATGTAGTCAGAATTGGGTAATGAGAAATAACGTAGGAATTCAGCCGTGCTGATACGCCCTTCGTTGTAGTAATTCATGATTAACTCGCTGACTGGATGAAGACGCAGCGGGAAATCGCAGAGGTGAAACGCTTCGGTGTAATCCATGTACGGAAACAATAACAGATTTTTTAATTTGATACAAAGAAATAATCTTTGTTATGAACAGGGTAGAAAAGAATTGCATTACGATCATTCACCTCAATTCAACTGCTCAGTGGTGTAGTTGGAGTTGACAAGAAGAGCATTACTTGCACTTGAAGATGGCACTGTTTTTGAAGGCTGTGCTTTTGGCGCAACCACTAGTGCTGTTGGAGAAGTGATATTCAATACATCCATCACAGGATATCAGGAAATTATTACTGACCCTTCTTATGCGAAACAGATTGTAACCCTTACACATCCTCAAATCGGCAATGTAGGCATCAATTCAAGCGATATCGAAGCGAATGTAATTCATGCTTCATCATTAGTCATCAAGAGCCTTCCAAAACGAATCAGTAGTTGGCGTTCAGAGTCGTCACTGCCTGATTTTCTGAAAATGAACAAAATTGCTGGTATCTATGGAATTGATACCAGAAAACTGACACGCCTGATCCGTACAAAAGGCGCTCAGAATGGTTGCGTAACAACTGAAGTCAATATCAATCCTCAGTCAGCTATCCAGAAGGCGAGGGATTTTGAAGGACTCAAAGGTATGGATCTCGCAAAGATCGTATCTGCCAAAGTGCCTTATACGTGGAATGAGGGATTGTACGATGTACAAACTGGAGTTGTGGAGCATGGTTCTCAAATCAACAGTCAGTTTTCGGTAGTCGCCTATGACTTCGGAATCAAACAGAATATTCTACGAATGCTTGTTAATCGTGGCTGCTCAGTAATGGTAGTGCCAGCCGAGACACCTTTCTCTGAACTACCTGATGACATAGACGGCATCTTTCTTTCCAATGGGCCTGGTGACCCTGAGCCATGCGTCTATGCTGTGGATTCTATCAAGCAAGCGCTGCAGCAAAGCATTCCAATTTTCGGAATTTGTCTAGGGCATCAGTTGCTAGGGCTTGCATTGGGCGCTCATTCCATGAAAATGAAATTCGGACATCATGGCGCAAACCATCCAGTAAGAGACCTATCAACTGGTGAAATAATGATAACAAGCCAAAACCACGGGTTTGCAGTAGACGATGATTCTCTCCCTGGCGATGTTGTAGTTACTCATCGCTCTTTGTTTGATGGAACAATTCAAGGACTGCGACATACCCGACATCCTGTGTTTTCATTCCAAGGACATCCGGAAGCAAGCCCCGGTCCGCATGATTGCAGGCATCTATTTGATCAATTCATCGATCTAATGAAGGTACGAAAGAACCAATCTGAAATGAGACGAATCAGTGCCTAAACGAATCGACATCGAGTCAGTCCTGATAATCGGAGCTGGTCCGATCGTAATCGGACAAGCATGTGAGTTCGATTACTCCGGAGTTCAAGCCTGTAAGGCGCTTCGAGATGAAGGATACAGAGTAATTCTTATCAACTCAAATCCTGCAACAATCATGACAGATCCCGAGTTTGCTAATTCCACATACATTGAGCCAATTCGATGGCAATCGGTTACTGAAATCATTAAAAGAGAACGCCCTGATGCAATTCTTCCGACGATGGGTGGGCAGACCGGATTGAACTGCGCTCTTGATCTTGTTCGCGAGGGTGTGCTGGAAGAGTATGGCGTTGAGTTGATCGGTGCGACAAAAGAGTCTATTGACAAGGCTGAAGATCGTGAGAAGTTCAGGGAGTGTATGGATCAAATCGGGCTTGATTCTGTTAACGGCTCGCTTGCGCATAGCTTGGAAGATGCATTGCAGATTTTAGATGAAATTGGTTTTCCAGTAATAATCCGCCCTTCATTTACGTTGGGAGGTACCGGAGGAGGAATTGCCTACAACCGCGATGAGTTTACCGATATCTGTATGAGAGGCCTGAATGCCTCGCCAACCAATGAACTTTTGATTGAGGAGAGCATAACTGGGTGGAAGGAATTCGAGATGGAGGTGGTTCGAGATCACCGTGACAACTGCATCATCGTTTGTTCAATCGAAAACTTTGACGCGATGGGACTGCATACGGGGGATTCGATCACCGTTGCTCCAGCGCAGACATTGACTGACAAAGAGTATCAACGCATGAGAAATGCGAGTATTGCAGTTATGCGGGCTATCGGTGTTGATACTGGTGGTTCAAATGTTCAGTTCGCGGTGAATCCAGAAAACGGAAAAATGGTAATCATTGAAATGAATCCGAGAGTTTCCCGATCTTCTGCTCTCGCTTCGAAGGCTACCGGTTTTCCAATTGCGAAAGTAGCTGCAAAACTGGCGGTTGGGTACACACTTGATGAGCTGCAGAATGATATTACTGGAGGTGCGACGCCGGCATCGTTCGAGCCCTCTATTGACTACATTGTGACAAAAATTCCACGATTTGATTTTCAGAAATTCCCACATTCTGATTCTACATTGACAACACAAATGAAATCCGTTGGCGAAGTAATGGCTATTGGTCGAACATTTCAGGAATCACTGCAAAAAGCAATTCGTGGACTTGAAATCGGTTCACACGGTTTTGAAACCCAACACGACATCAGCGAAGATAAAACTGAAATAGAAGATGAACTAATCAAGTCGCGACTTCGAATACCTGGTGCTGAGCGACTTTGGTACATTGGAGATGCCTTTCGATTCGGATTTACAGTTGAGGATGTAAATCGTTTCACAGGCATTGATCCATGGTTTCTTGCTGAGATTGAAGATATTGTCAAAATTGAATGTGACATAGCAAGTAGCAAAGGAAAGTTTAACGTCGCAGACTTTAGATCATGGAAACAGAAAGGGTTTTCTGATCGAAGAATTGCAGATTTGGTGAAATTGGAAGAGAAAGCAGTTCGAGCATGGCGGTATTCTCACAGCATTCATCCAGTGTACAAGCGAGTGGATTCTTGTGCAGGTGAGTTTGATACTCCAACGGCATATATGTTTTCCACTTATGAAGAAGAGTGCGAATCTGAACCCACGAATGATCGCAAAATAATCGTGTTGGGAGGTGGCCCCAATCGAATCGGGCAAGGAATTGAATTCGACTACTGCTGTGTTCATGCTGCGATGGCTCTGGGAGAAGATGGCTACCAGACCATCATGATCAACTGCAATCCGGAAACAGTATCCACGGACTATGATGTCTCGGATCGACTGTATTTCGAACCGCTCACTGTTGAAGATGTTTTGGAAGTGTGTCGTATTGAAAATCCGGATGGTGTAATTGTTCAGTATGGAGGTCAAACACCACTGAAGATCGCAAAGGAGCTTACCGAAGAAAATGTTCCAATTGTCGGCACCTCAGCAGATTCGATTCACCAGGCAGAGGACCGGAAGTATTTTCAATCTCTGCTTAACAAACTGGAATTAAAACAGCCTCCAAATGCTACTGCAAGTACTGTCGATGAAGCTTTGGCTGCAGCTGAAAGCATTGGTTATCCGCTTGTCGTACGTCCATCCTATGTACTCGGGGGTCGTGCAATGGAAATCGTACGAGATCAAGATCAACTGAGTGCTTACATGAAAGCTGCAATTGATGTATCTCATGACTCACCAGTCCTCTTAGACCTATTTTTGAGTGATGCAATTGAAGTTGATGTAGACGCTGTTTGCGATGGGCAGGATGTCGTTATTGGCGGTGTAATGGAACACATAGAGCTTGCGGGAGTTCACTCTGGAGACTCTTCCTGCTCGTTGCCTGCATTCAATCTAACAGATGAAATTCAACACAAAATTCGAATGCAAAGCCGAGATTTGGCTTACGCTCTGAATGTTGTTGGTTTGGTAAATGTTCAGTTTGCAATCAAAGACAATGACATTTATGTACTTGAAGTAAATCCCAGAGCATCGAGAACAGTGCCATTCGTATCGAAAGCGACATCTGTTCCACTGGCCAAAGTGGGGGCACGGTGCATGCTCGGACAGACTCTGAAAGAGCAGGGTATCACTCGGGAGATCATTCCATCGTTTTATAGTGTAAAAGAAGCTGTTTTTCCATTCGAAAAATTTCCTGGCGCTGAACCGATATTGGGACCGGAAATGAAAAGCACAGGCGAGGTCATGGGAATTGGGAGAACATTTGGAGAGGCTTTCTGGAAAGCATACCACGCTACTGGCTTCTCTATTTCTGAGACAGGAAATGCTTTGCTAAGCGTTTCAGGCGATGATCAATCCGGAATCGTCGAGGTGGGCCATGCACTCATAGAAAGAGGATATACGCTTTACGGTACTCAAGGTACGGCAGAGCTACTTCGACAGAATGGCATCAGTATCAGCCGAGTGAACAAGGTGCGAGAAGGACGTCCACACGTGGTTGACATGTTAAAGAATGACGAAATCGATTTAATTGTGAATGTTCCGCGCAAGAGAAAAAGCGTAGCGGATTCAGAGACGATTCTGAAAGAGGCTTTAAAGCGTAAAGTCGCTTATTTCACCACCATATCAGCAGCTAAGGCGATCTGCGCTGCGTTTGGCAACTCGAAACAATCTACAACCCCATACCGACTGCAGACACTTCACAAAGAAAATGCCGCTACACAACTTTAACTGTGTGTAGCGGCATTTCCAAGTCTATTCTGGTCAATTGAAATTAAACCAGAAGCATTCTACAAATTTATTCTCTGCCTCCGAAGATTCCTAAAATATGAATCAAACTCAGGAACAGGTTGTAAATTGAAATGAATAATGTAACGGTTGCCATAATGTAATTCGTTTCGCCGCCATGGATAATTGCGCTGGTTTGATAAAGAATCAGCCCAGACATTAGCAGTATAAACATCCCGGATACTGCGATAGACAGAGCCGGAAGATTAAAGAATATGGCCGCGAGCGACATAATGAAAGCCGCAAGAATTCCAGCAAACAACATCCCGCCAATGAAAGCGAAATTCTTTCGAGTCGTCAATGCATAAGCGGAAAGACCCAAGAAAATTAAGCCAGTTCCTCCAAATGCCGTCATGACAATTTCACTGCCATTTGGAAATGCAGTCAAATAGTAACTAATGATTGGCCCCAATGTGATGCCCATGAATCCAGTAAGTGCAAACACTAACACCAAACCCAAGACAGAATTTCTGAACCTAGTGGTTAAGAACAGCAAGCCGAAGTATCCAACTAGTGTCAGAATGAGCCCTGGATGCGGCCAATTCATATAGACTGACAGCCCTGCAGTTACAGCACAGAACAACAGTGTCATTGACAACAGTATGTAGGTGTTCCGAAGAACCCTGTTTACCGCAACGCTAGTTGTTTTTTGAACAAGTACTTGTTCGTTAAATCTCATGAGCAAAACCTCCTCATAAAACAGATATATTCATTATAGGTCTGGTTTGAATAATTTCAATACACTCACGTAAAACTAATAGTAAATCCTACATATTAGTAGGTGCGGCTGGCGCCGAGTTAATCGACTTGGCAATGCCAGCACCGGGTAGCAACCGAGGCTACCTGAACAGCACCGTGCTCAACACCTTCGTGCTGATGAAGCATGAAGGTGGCAAATGTTTTGATGACATTCGAATTTTGCTTCAAGAATCAGAGCTGATTAATCTTCTGGGATTGAGTGATATGCTAACCGCCAAGATACTGGCAACTGGCTGCGCCGTATTGGCAGTTGTAAGCCATCGATGTGAGCCTTGGGTGAAATCAACAAGCGTGTGATCAAGGAGGCTTGGTACTAGGTACTATGTCCGAATGTCTGCTTCCATCTGTCGCCGCACGTTCTCGCGCCATGCTGTCAATATGCCCGCACCGCCGATTAATATCATTCCTGCAATCGCATTATTCGTAGGCAAGGTATCAAAAATTACCTTCCCCCAGAAAATCACAAACAGAAAATAACTGAAATCAACCGGCACAAGCCAACTGGCGTCGGCTGTCTGGTAAGCCCTGCTCATACAAAGATTGCCAGTAAGATTGAGAATCGCCGCTACCGCGGCGAAACCCACGACAACCCACGTCAATAAAGGCCATCCAACCGCCACGAAAGGCGCTCGTTCTTGCAGCTCGACGGGCAGGGGAAACAGGGATAACACCACAATCCCGAGTATTCCAGAAGCAAAAAAAGCGATCCCCACCGCGAACACCATGGCCAAGGTATTCTCTCCGCGGCATGCCCGGCGAATGGTTAAAATGTTGGCCGCGTAGAAAAATCCTGCGAGAATAGGCAGGGCTTGCAATAACGAAAAATCAGCTTCCCATGGCGATAAGACCAGTGCGCCGCCAGCGGTGCCGAGAACCAGCGCTGTCAGGCGCCAGCGACCTAACCTTTCGCCAAGCACCGGGCCGGCCAGGAGAGAAACAAACAGTGGATAGGTATAGAGCCCTGCCGCCATTTGTGTGAGAGTGAGATAGGGCGCGCCGGAAAAGAAACAGAACATGCAAAGCGTCATTAGGAAAGCCCGCAGGTAAACTGCGCCGGCCCGCCTGGGTCTTAGCAGGTAAAGCCCCCCGCCTGTTATAGCCAGAATTACAGCAAAGGAAAGGTTGCCGGTCGCCCGGAGTGCCTGGAACTGCCAGTAGGATGTCTGGACCGAGACTTCCTTGATCAATGCGTCCTGAAATGCCAGAACAAATACACCGCTCAGCAATAGCAATAAGGCCAGTAACGGTCGATCTCTCGTAGGATTGCCAAAAAGTGAGCGCAAAGATCAATAACGGCTTTGTTTCAACGATCGCGGTGACGCCACTTCAATTCTTTTCCCAATGGTCGAAATCGAACATCTTTCCGCGTTGCTAGCGCTCCTGTACTCGTGAACTGTAAATTCCGATTAAGATTCCTACTTTCAGGTGGGTAGGTGATCAGCCGAAATTATAGACCAAGCCCTCCTTATTGAATTTTCTGAGTCGATCGCGTCTTTTATTAATCGGCGGTGTAGCAACGGATTTTACGCGTTGGATTAAATCAGATCTGAGTGTGTTTTCAATCGATAACTGGTGAATTCGATTTGAATCACAATTGCGTAGTGCAATAGTCAGTCGAGTAGTGCCTCCCCACGATCTTTCCATATGAGTAAATTAACTAGCTATCAAAAATACATGCGCGTATTTTAAATAGGAGCCTGGAATAATTAGTTTTATTTCAGATATTCGGAAGACACCTTGATCATGCCGCAGTCAGGGCATTCTTGGTTCAACGATTTCTAAACTGATGCTAGTTATGGGAAACTAGAAAACATACTAATACTTGGAATACCGAGATAATCCATAATATTCCGAAATCTGTAGTCATGCATTCGTGAATGGTCAATTTTCACTGTAGTGCATGAAGCAGTAATATCCCTAGTAGATGAATATACTGTTTGCAACTCAAGGCAAAACAGTAATCTATATTCATTTCTCTACGCGGAGAGGTGGCTGAGCGGACGAAAGCGGCGGTCTTGAAAACCGTTGAAGGGCGACCTTCCGGGGGTTCGAATCCCTCCCTCTCCGCCATAAGCGATACAAAAATTGTGGCAAATCCAATATAGATTGATCCCGAAAACTGGGTGTATATGGCCTATCCGACCATAATATGTGGTAATACCTATTTGAGTTGAAAATATTTAGCCACCAATTCATGAGCGGGAGATTTGCGGGATCTGAAGGAATCGAATGTTGCCGGAAATCTGGCTGGTTCAGGTCCAGTCCGTTAAGTCCGCCGTGTTCATGAACGAGTTCGGCTTGACAAAATAGTTCCATAGGTGATTGGAATCTTTGTGGTACGCCGGACCCATATCAGTCGTTGTACCCAATCATCCCTCCTTCTCTTCAGAACGAGAAACGCCCTCAGCGCATCCTCTTCCCCGGTTCCCGATTTTTACCACCCGTAAGCCGAGAGCCAAATCAGCTGGACTCAATGTGGCCATGCCAGTATAGAATGGCGCTCAATACGCGCTTGAATTGCTTTCGTCTCCGTTGTACTATTATTCTTGGCACCCCTCGCGAACAATTCGACTGTAAACCCTTCCTTTTCGAGCGCCTGCGCGAACCATTCGAAATACGAGATATTTGAAGGCACCCGTAGAGCTTCAATGAGCTGCCATCCACCTCTGGTAAATGCAGTTGCTCTCATTACATAATTTATCGTTGAGTCATTAGCCTTGAACCTCAAAGCGACCGTCGCCCCGTTTAAGACAAAGCCTGAATTCGGATTCCAATTCTTGGTGAGATCGAATGTAATACCATTGTTCACGTCTTCTAGAATTCCCAGATCTTCTAAGTGGGAGAAATCTCTGTATGATAACTCGGGCATTGGATGCTCGGACAGTTGCTTTTCGTCGCGTAGTATTCCTATTCCGTTGGATATTGCGTACGGCGCCAGTAGGTCAACAAGTCCTATGTCTGTCAGTTTCAAGCCCTTGATTATATTTTGTGCATCTACAGCTTCTTCCTTGGGGCGCAGGGCAATTTCAGCAAGTGTCTGTCTCCAGTATGGCGGAAGCTCGGCGTAATCGTCCGGGCTGATAGATATTGAATCAAAGAGGTCGGCTTCGCTCATCCAATCGTCAACTTTATTGCGAATGGCTTGATCGACGAAAGGCGATATAACAGATATTGCAGGTCCTGCAAGCGCTATGATCAATACCATTTTAATTACAAACGATCTTGTAATTCTCTCTTCCTTCGCAGGGCTTAACTCTGCTTCAGCGCGTGGAGATTGGTGAGGTTTTCGCCTGATGAGGTTTTGAGCATTCTAGTGAAGTGCCTGACGGGATTCCGTGAAAGGTTGTTATGTCTTCCCCAACTCGAAACGCAGACACTATCGACACTCCATGTTCCATTGGCGGTTCCCAGGCCCCGGCAACCGTCGTATGACTTCCTCCAAGTGTGCCACTATTATGCTATCGGAGAGGCAATTTGTCAAATTAGAAAAGTCCGTTTATGACGAAATATCAATAGGTTGTATAAGGCAATGCCACAATATTAGTATCGGCTATCTCTCGCCATATGCGTTCAGAAATTGGAGAGAAAATTGTAATAAATCGAATATTATTTATCAATCAAGTGCGTAATGCGGTGAAATCTGGCCCGAGAGTACCACTCGGGTTTCCAACCCCTTTAGATCCCGCTACAGACATTCAAATTAACCATTGTCGCATGCCGGATTGCAATAATTATGTCGTTCCTGCCTGTACGACACCAGTACAAACAGGGCCGTCATCTGATCATTGTCTGCATTATTAGGTGGCAACCACCAAGGCCACGTGTTCGCACTGGTATGCAAGAGTTTCGGTAAAAAACCATTCCTCAAATCCAACGTCGCTATCACCGCTAAGATTGAGTGGCTGACGAATGTTGACGGTCTCCTGCGGCAGGAAGAAACAGATGGTCGTTGTCATCTTGATTGTGATGACAAAGCCACGCCTATTACGTTTTATCCATACCGCTACCTAAAAAACGACCAAGTAGTCGAGCACAGTCAGCGTTATCAGTGCAAGGCTTGCGGCAGCAGCGTGTTGTTATTGATCAGAATACGAAGCCGCTAATTTTTCTAATTCGCAAGTATCAAAGAACGTATAAATCACACCGCTTGCAATTAATTCTGAAATCTAACTCACCATCGACACAAGCTTGTCGATGCTGTCTTTTGCGTCGCCGAAAAACATGCGATTATTCTCCTTGTAGAACAGCGGATTATCAACACCTGCATATCCAGAAGCCATACTTCGTTTCAATACGATTGTGTGCTTGGCTTTCCAAACCTCGATAACGGGCATGCCTGCAATTGGACTGTCTGGTGTATCCTGTGCTGATGGATTGACGATATCGTTGGCTCCTATGATCAGAACAACGTCTGTATCCGGCAGATCCCGATTAATTTCATCCATTTCGTGAACAATGTCGTAAGGCACTCTAGCTTCTGCAAGAAGTACGTTCATGTGCCCAGGCATTCTTCCGGCAACAGGATGAATGGCAAATCGAACTTTAATTCCTCTTTCACGCAGTTTCCGTGTCAGTTCTGCAACGGGATGTTGAGCATGGGCAACTGCCAGGCCATATCCAGGCACAATTACAACCGATTTCGATGATGCAACCAGTGTTGAAGCCTCTTCAGCCATGATCTCCACAATATCACCTTCAATTGATGCGACCGCAGAACCTCCCGATGTTCCAAATCCGCCTAGTATGACGCTAACAAAGTGTCGATTCATTGCTCGACACATGATGTAACTGAGAATCGCACCGCTACTTCCAACGAGCGCACCAACCAAGATCAAAAGGTTGCTCTCAAGCATAAAACCAGTTGCAGCAGCAGCCCATCCCGAATAACTGTTCAGCATTGAAATGACGACCGGCATGTCTGCACCACCAATAGCAAGTACCAGATGCAATCCGAGAATAAAGGCGAGGATCGTCATGATGACCAGAAAATTGGTTCCAACTACATGCGACTCGCTGGATATAAATTCAGCTCCAAGCCAAACGCAAGCCACTGCGATAATCAGATTCAACCAATGACGGGCAGGGAGCATTAGTGGGCGACTGGTAATCACACCTTGCAGTTTGCCGAACGCTGCAACGGAACCAGTAAATGTTATGGCTCCAATTAGCACACCGATGAAGATTTCCACTTCGTGAACAATCTTTTCAGCACCTTCGTATGTAGTCAAAGGTTCAATATAGTTTGCAAATCCTACGAACACTGCGGCAAGCCCAACCAGACTGTGCAAGATTGCGACGAGTTGAGGCATGGCAGTCATCTGCACCCTTAAACTGACCAGAATTCCAATCACGCCACCGACTGCCATCATAGCCATTACGATGGCAATATTGTCTACAGATTTTGCGGCGATTGTTCCGCCAACCGCGAGAATCATTCCAAGAATGCCGAACACGTTTCCACGAACGGCAGAAGTTTGATTGCTCAGTCCGCCTAGACTTAGAATAAAGAAAATCGAGGCGATGATGTAGAGTGAGTTGATGAAACCGTCGAACATTTACTTGCGAAACATTTTGAGCATACGTTGAGTCACAAAAAATCCACCAAAAATGTTGACAGAAGCGATCAGAATTGACACTGCAGCCAAAGCCTTGACGTAGGGATTCATGGCACCGATTTCCAATAACGCACCAACGATAATGATTCCACTAATCGCATTCGTCACACTCATCAATGGTGTATGTAATGAAGGGGTCACATTCCAAATGACGTGCCAGCCTACGAATATGGCTAGTACGAATACTGTGAAATGCGTCAAAAACGAGGCAGGGCCAAACAGTCCAATGCCCAAAATCGACAGCAGTGCGAGTCCAAATGCGAACGGAGCAAGATTAAATTTCTGCTTCTTGGGTTTTGTTTCGGTCTGTTGCGTAATTTGTACATCCGATTTCGATGTTTCCGTCGACTTCGCGGGTGGAGGCTCCTTTTGAGGTGGCGGCCAAGTAACTTTGCCATCTTTCACGACGGTTGCCCCGCGAATTACCTCATCCTCCATGTTTAAGTGAATTTCTCCATCCTGATCTGGACACAAATCATCTAAGAAATTCCGAACATTAGAAGCATACAGCTGACTGGACTGCGCAGGTAATCTACTCGGTAAATCCGTGTAGCCGATAATCGTGACTCCTTGTTCATCTACTACTGAGTCAGGTTGTGTCAGTTCGCAGTTTCCACCTTGTTCAGCAGCAAGATCAACCACTACACTTCCTGGTTTCATTGATTTGACCATTTCCGCGGTAATCAATTTTGGGGCAGGGCGACCCGGTATAAGCGCAGTTGTAATGATGATGTCAACTTCTTTGGCCTGTGTTGCAAAAAGTGCCATTTCAGCATCGATGAACTCTTTACTCATCACTTTGGCGTAGCCACCTGCGCCGGAACCTTCTTCTTCAAATTCAAGCTCAAGAAACTCAGCACCCATGCTTTCGACCTGTTCTTTCACTTCCGGGCGAGTATCAAATGCACGAACAATCGCTCCCAGGCTTGTTGCAGTACCAATTGCAGAAAGACCTGCAACACCAGCTCCGATAATCATGATCTTAGCAGGAGGAATGCTGCCAGCTGCAGTGATCTGTCCTCCAAAAAATCGCCCAAAATGATGCGTGGATTCTACAACTGCACGATATCCAGCAACGTTCGCCATGGACGATAGTGCATCAAGTTTCTGCGCTCTGGAGATGCGTGGAACAGCATCCATCGAAATGGCATTAACGCCTCTTTCAGCAAGACTTTCCAGAAGTTCAGGATTTTGTGCAGGCCAAAGGAACGCGATTAAATATTGTCCCTCTGAGAGCAAATCCAATTCATTGTATTTTTCACTTTGCTCGGGTGCTCGAACTTTCACTATAAGATCCGATTCATTCCATACAGAACTGCCGCTTGGCAGGACTTGAGCGCCCGAATCTTGATAGTTAGAATCGTTATAATTAGCAGATTCACCAGCTCCGGATTCAACTAGAACATCAAATCCCTTTTTTAACAAGGATGGAACGATTTCAGGCGTTATTGCTACGCGTTGCTCGTTGAGGTGAATTTCTTTTGGGATGCCAATTTTCATGATGCTGTAAAGTTTGCTATCCGTTCGTGGATTTCCGAACATCGTGAACGGAATTGCTTTCCATTATATATAGACGATTTGCGAGTGTTTGCAACTGATTAATTTTTGAAACGGTTATACCAAGAAATATTGCAGATACAATAATGAATCAACTTTCTACATAGGAACTCGAAATGGATACAGGTTCAACAGTCGAACAATTGACAGACATCAAAGATCGCGTGAATTCGTTACGGAGGTTTCTTTGACGTTCCAGTCAAGGAACAACGTCTGCAACAAATTTTTCAATTGTTAGAGGATCCCAAAATCTGGGATAATTTGGAAAGAAGTCAAGATCTTAATCGTGAAAGAGTCGCCCTCGAACGGTCGGTGAAACCAATCCTTTCCCTGTCCGTCTCCGTATCTGATTCACTTGAACTTGCCGACCTTGCAGCTCAGGAGAATGATCTTGAGACACTTGAGTTGGTCACTGAAGAATTAGTGGATTTTCAGAAGATTGTTGATGAGCTTGAGTTCACCAGCATTTTTAGTCGAAAAATGGATCCAGCCAATGCATTCGTTGATATTAGACCGGGATCCGGTGGAACTGAAGCGCAAGATTGGGCAGAAATGCTTTTTAAAATGTACGACCATTGGGCCGTCAAGAAAGGATTTAAAGTTGAAATTGTCGATTACTCGCCAGGAGACGTTGCTGGCATCAAAAATGCGACACTAAAGCTGATCGGAGATTATGCATTCGGGTGGATTCGCACGGAGAATGGCATTCATAGACTGGTACGGAAATCTCCTTTTGATTCCGGACAGCGGCGCCACACTTCATTTGCATCTGTTTTTGCTTATCCGGAAGTTGACAAACGTATAGATATCGAAATTGACCCAGGGGATTTGCGCATTGATACATATCGAGCCAGTGGAGCAGGGGGTCAACATGTCAATAGAACAGATTCTGCGGTTCGCATTACTCACAAACCATCTGGGGTAGTCGTTCAATGTCAGAACGAACGATCACAACATAGAAATAAAGCTGAAGCGATGTCTATGTTGCGAGCTCGATTGTATGAATTGGAGCAACAGAAGAGCGAGGATGAGCGTAAAAAAATCGAAGATTCCAAGCCAGATATTTCCTGGGGTAATCAGATTAGATCCTATGTATTGGATCAGTCCAGAATCAAGGACATTCGCACCGGTGTTGAAACCGGCAATGTTAATGCAGTTCTGCTAGGCGATCTGGATATGTTTATTGAAGCCAGCTTGAAAGCAGGTCTGTAGAAAAATGTCCAACGAATACGAGCAAACTGCCATACGAAAACAGAAGCTTGCATCTCTGCGGGCACTAGGGCAGGCTTATCCGAATGATTTTCGGCCAACTGCTCTGGCAAAAGAACTGCACGATCGCTTTAGCGATCAAGATTCCGAATCCATAAAAGAAGAGAACTTTGCAGCCGTGCTTGGCGGCCGATTAATGAATCGCCGGAATATGGGTAAAGTCACGTTTGTTGATTTACAGGATTCATCAGGGAAAATTCAATTATTTGTTCGACAGAATACGGTTGAAAAAGATTCGTACGAGATTTTTCAAGGATTTGATATAGGCGACATAATCGGTGTTAGCGGAAATTTATTTCGAACTAGAACTGGCGAATTGAGCATTGCAGTTGAAAATTTTCGTATCCTTGCAAAAGCGCTCAAGCCATTTCCAGAAAAATTTCATGGACTGGCGGATCAGGAACTTCGCTATAGACAACGCTACCTGGACTTGATCATAAACCAAGACGTTAAGGAAACATTTCAAATACGCTCTAGTGTTGTCCAGTGCATTCGTAAATTTATGGATGAACACGGGTTTCTTGAAGTAGAAACACCCATGATGCATTCGATACCCGGAGGCGCAATCGCGAGACCTTTTGTTACCCATCACAACGCTCTGTCTCTCGATATGTATCTCAGAATCGCTCCGGAACTTTTCCTGAAACGTTTGGTTGTTGGCGGATTTGAACGAGTTTATGAAATAAACCGAAATTTTCGTAATGAAGGAGTGAGTACCCAACACAACCCTGAATTTACCATGCTTGAATTCTATCAAGCATATGCCGACTACCGGGATTTCATGGAGTTCACCGAACGAATGTTCGAACAACTGACCTCCAGAGTGTGTAAATCGTCAACCATTCAATTTGCAGATCAGGAGATTAGTCTTCGCCCTCCATTTCATCGCCTCTCTCTATCTGATGCAGTGCTGAAACAAAATTCAACTTTGGTCGAACAAGATCTGAATGATGGAGAAAAACTCCACAACTATCTACATAGTATCGGCGGACAGCCACAACAGAATTGGGGGGCCGGTAAACTGCTTTTTGAGATATTCGAGAGAACTGTTGAACACAAGTTGATAGAACCGACATTCATCACGCACTATCCGATTGAGGTTTCTCCACTGTCTCGAGTAAATGATACTCAGCCAGACATTGCTGATAGATTTGAGTTATTTGTGGGCGGTATGGAAATCGCTAACGGATTTTCGGAATTGAACGATCCTGAAGATCAGGCTCAGAGATTTCGAAATCAAATTGCTCAAAGAGAATCTGGTGATGAAGAGGCGATGCATTTCGACGAAGACTACATTCGAGCACTAGAGTATGGATTGCCGCCTAGCGCGGGCGAGGGCGTAGGAATTGATCGCCTGGTCATGCTGTTGTCGAATCGATCTTCAATTCGCGATGTGATCCTGTTCCCTTACCTGAAACCATCCGGTAGATAGTGAATGATCCGGCCATTCGAGCTATTTATCGGTTTTCGCTATATTCGGGCAAAGCGTAGAACTCGCTTCATTTCATTCATCACTGGGACGTCTATACTGGGCATTATCATCGGAGTCTGGGCGCTGATCTCGGTACTATCCGTAATGAACGGATTTGAAAGAGAACTGAAGGAAAGAATTCTGACAGTAGCATCTCATGTGCGAATCAGCGGTAATCAAGGCTGGCTGGATGACTGGAAAGATGTCATGTCGCAAATTAATAGCAACTCGAATATTGAAGCCCAGGCACCTTATATTCTCAGTCACGGGATGCTTAAGAACGCAAATTTAGTGAGTCCTGCGATCATTCGTGGAATTGAACCTGAACTTGAATCAACCGTGTCTTCTATTGCAGAAAGTATGATCAGCGGCACTCTGGATGCTCTTGAACCAGGTAAGTTTGGCATCATTCTCGGCGAAGATCTAGCCTCCAAAATCGGTGGAGTCAATGTTGGTGATAAAGTCATTTTGATTAGTACCAGAGGGCGGTCGACACCTGCTGGTCTATTGCCACGGCTTAAACGGTTTACTGTAGTCGGAATCTTTAACTTGAACTTCTATGAATACGACAATGGACTGGCATTTACCCATCTCAATGATCTTGCAAAACTGCAGCGAGTCGGGAATTCAGTTTCTGGTCTTCGCCTGAAAACGAATGAAGTATTCGACGCCCCTCTTATCTCAAGAGAATTGCGCCAAGCGCTTGGCACAAATTATTCAGTCATGGATTGGACAAGTGAATATTCGAACCTATTTGAAGCACTGAAGATTGAACGCCGCGTAATGTTTATCATTCTTTTGCTGATTGTTGCAGTAGCTGCTTTCAATATAGTGTCAACACTGGTGATGCTGGTTTCAGACAAGAATACCGATATCGCGGTGCTACGTACTATCGGCGTTACTCCGAAGAGCATAATGGCAATTTTCATCGTGCATGGCGCGGTAATTGGAATAATCGGAACCATCATTGGTACCATCACTGGAGTCATCACCGGATTTAATCTAGAAACACTCATTCCTTGGGCAGAACAGCTTTTCGGTACACAATTTTTTCCTGATGATATTTACATCATTACAAAGTTCCCAGCACAACTTGTTTGGGATGATGTAATCAAGATCGCCGTCGTGTCTTTGTTACTAAGTTTTCTGGCTACGATTTACCCAGCCTGGCGAGCGTCCAAAGTGCAACCGGCAGATGCGTTACGTTATGACTGATATCGTCCTGAAAGCCGAGTCACTGTCAAAAGTTTACCGACAAGGCAATCTTGAGGTGCCAGTGTTAGATGAGATCAATCTGCAAGTGCACAAAGGCGAGCAGCTTGCAGTGGTCGGCTCTTCTGGGACTGGCAAAAGCACTTTACTTCACTTGTTGGCCGGACTCGATGATCCTACCGGTGGCGCAGTTTATCTAAATGGAAAAAACCTGTCTACTCTGAATGAATCCCAGCGCGGAACATTGCGCAACGAAACACTCGGATTCGTCTACCAGTTCCATCATCTGTTGCCAGAATTCACCACGCTTGAAAACGTCATGATTCCACTTATAGTAAGACGTCTACCGACAAAATATATTAAAGAAGAGGCGATGAGTCTGTTGGAAAAAGTCGGATTGTCTCACCGAATGGAGCACAAGCCTGGTGAGTTGTCTGGAGGTGAGCGCCAGCGAGCGGCAATTGCGAGAGCCTTGATTGTGAAGCCCTTGTGTTTACTCGCGGATGAACCAACTGGAAATATCGACCGTCAAAATGCCAGAACTGTTCAGGAACTTATGGTGAATCTCGACAGAGATATGCAGGTGAGCTTAATTGTTGCTACGCACGACATGCAACTTGCTTCGTCTATGAACAGAGTGTTAAAACTGGAAGACGGCATGCTGAAAGAAGACGTTTAGCATCTAGCAGCGAACAATTACTTGGGTAAATTCCTGAATGGTATGGACTTCTACCTGATTAGCAGCCAATTTCTTGACGTCAACGATTTCAAAATCCAGCTGCAAACGAAACTCGAAATCTGACAAAAATTTATCAAATAAATCGCCGCCGCTTGTGCCTAGTGCAAAAAAGGAATCGTCCTCCTGTTTGTATTCAACGTTAATTGTTGCCAGTGGCTGGGGGGCAGGGCCACCGATGACTTGAGCGCCTTTTGCTGGATCATAAACACTGCGTTCTGAACAGCAGTAAATAGTTTTTTCTCTTTCCTGCCGATTGCGATCTTCATCAAAGTAGACAACTTTGGAATGGCGATAATTCAGAAAGCTGGCAGATTTCGCCGGATACGTCATTCTATGTGCGCAGATTGCGGAATAAGCGACGATCGAACGAGAAGGCCCGATCCCTCCATGCCAAAGGTACTGCGATCCATTTTTCGTATGCATCAATTCAGTTTGCTCTTGAGGCTCTCCGAGATTGAATATCATGCAAGGAGTTGTAACGTAGGGATAGTGGAATATGAAAACTTGGCCAGGCTCAAAATCTTTAGATCTCATAGGTCGTCCATTACGCATCAACTTCACTGAATTGTAGTGCTTCGATGACATTGTCGCCTGTGATGCAGTGGGACGCAAACTGGTCAACGCAGTCACGTAGGCACCACAAAGTTTGAAAAAATTCCTACGACTGAATGGTTTCATGTGCAGTCAATCTCTATGATCGTCCATTTAACAAATCAAGTATGGCATCATGCTGACCCGCTTTCGCACGATCGAATGCTGTATGTCCAAATGTATCAGCAATTTCCAGCGAAGCTCCATATTTTAGTAGCAGTTCAACCGTGTCATAGTGTCCATTGGTCGCTGCATGGTGCAGGGCAGTTGCGCCATTTTCATCTTGTGAGTTGATATGCGTATCAGGATGTTCAAGCAATTCCTTCACTGCATCGTTATAGCCCGCAAATGAAGCCCGCATTAACGGAGTCCACTGATAGATGTCTCGACAATTCGCATTAGCATTCCGTTCAAGTAGTTGTTTGACGACATCGGCATGCCCTTTGGCTGCCGCGACCATCAGTGCGGTCCAATCAAATTTTGCAGTTAAATTTACCTGAGCGCCGCTTTCCAGCAACAATTTCACAGTAGGCAAATCGGCTCGAATGGCTGAATACATCAGCGCAGTACCGCCATTATTGTTTCTTGCATTTACGTCAGCACCAGCTTGCAACAGATTATGTGTGACATCGTTTAATCCATATTTGGAAGCGAGCATTAAAGCGGTGCGACCATCATCCAAGCGAGCATCTACGTCGCTTATCTCACCAATCATTCTGTTGATCGCATCAAAATCTTCGTTCTGCAATGCCTTCAAAAAAGCTTGTGAGTCCGCGGTTGCATTAACCCAAAAAACCGATAGGCAAACAATCAAAATGCCGATTGTCAGATTGAGGCAACTGATTTTGATTCTTGTCAAGTTCATCGTTAAATTATTGTATGCGTGTACTCCCAGGAATTGAAAGGGAGTTTGATGATCTGAACTCGTAGTGAGAGAAGATTTCGTTCAATGCGGATTCGAAATCATACGATCCGGTCATACGTATCAAGGCGTCGTGTTGAGTGGCATCATTCATGGCCTCCTGAAACACGGCGTGTTCAGCAACTCCTAATTCATTCTGCTGGCTGTGAATGATCCAGTATGCAGCATCAGCGAAAAACCAGCGTAACACCTGTTGAGTTGAGAGCAACTTGATTGTTTCAAAATGCGACTCTTTTGCACCTGGTGTTAACAAAATTTCGCCGACTAGTGGATCTGCTTCTCTTGTGTACACCTCAAGGCGAATCATGATTACTGCAGCGTTATTGTGTTTGATCAAATCTGATTCGACTGCAACTGGCACGGATTGCTCCGTTCGTGAAAGCACTCTTCGATCTTCCTTGCTTTCCGCTCCACCAAGTTGAAAGAATATAGCGGATTCCCAATCTCCGGAGTCAAATTTCACTGGCAAGCAGGTAACGCTTGATCCAGTGTAATCCATGTTATTTCTGATAAACTCAGGAAATCTCTTCATGGTTCACACAGCCGATAAACTCATATCGTTTTGATACGCTTGAATGCGTTATCAGTTAAAAACAAAAACGCATCTCTAGCCCATTGGCCGGAGATGCGTTTTGTGTGATTTATACGTTCAATCAAATGGGTTTAAATAGGCTAACTGCTCGTCACTGAACTGTCTGTTGCCTTGGCTTCAACCTGACCTTCGTCCTTGACCTTGTCATACCAAAGATCATGATGCTGTTTTGCCCATTCGACGCTGACATGCCCCTTAGTCATCGCATCAAGCGAACCTTGGGAACCAACTGTTCCGATATAGACGTGTCCAAAGAATACGGCAATCCACAGAATTGAAGAAACTGCATGAATCACGTGCATTTGCTGTAACATCCCGCGAGAGTTTTCAAAGCCCATGTATTCCTGTGCCCATCCAATCAGTGCAAATCCGGTCAGGCAAACTACACATAGTCCCAACAGGACAACAATCCAGAACCACACTTTCTCTCCGCCGTTCGCTTTTCCCGCACTGGGGTGTTTTCTGCCGATAATTCCACCGCCTTGCGCGAACCATTTGAAATCAGTACCGGTCGGTATATTGTGGCGTACCCAGCAAAGGAACATGAGTATTGGACCTATTGTGAAAAAGGGCCCAAAAGTGTTATGTACATTAATGGAAAAATCAGCCCACATTGAGAACCCTGGTGGTCCCAGAAGAGGCAACAGGACTGCTCTGCCGAATAGCAGGCTAAGTCCGGAAATTGCCAGACATATAAACAAAATTGCCGTATACCAGTGTAAAGTTCGTTCCAGTCGTGTCCAACGAGGAACTCTCTCGCCGGAAGCCGGTTCAGACAAATCTACACGTCCTCGTGTGGAGAAAAACGCAAGAATTGCAAGCACGACGAGAAACAGAAACCAGCCGCCATAATTAGCGATCAGTCCATTTCGAACTTGTCGCCAATCTTGCCCAGTAATGTTGTAAAGTGTATCAGTTTCAATATTGGCATCCGATCCTTGCACTGCACTGTAACCTGAACCACCTTCACGCACGACACGCCAGAAGGCGGATCTCTGGTTGGCGACACTATCCGATTGCTGTGCCTGAACCGTAGTCTGTGCCGCAGGGAACAGATAGCCTGTCATAGGCAATACCATAGCGCTCATTACAATAAACGCGAGGCTCCATATCATCCAACGCAATCGCTTTGTTGATTGATTTTTTAAGATTTTTTGTGGCGTAGCCATGAATGTAACTCCTTATCTACTAAAGTAACAGCTCAATAAGCTAGTTATTTTGTTCAGTAAATGATTTTGATAATGAAGCGAATTATTCCGTCTTTTAAATTCTCAGCAAATTCTTCCTTGCTGACAGGTTTTATCGATCCGTCTGAATAGTACTGAAGCGTGCAGCAAGTTCAGCAGAATTCGAAATTTGAAGCAAAGGATCCACAGGTCCTTTATAAACTCCTGCTTCTGCAAGTGTAACTTTGGAATCTTCCAAGCAACCACCAAGTACCAGTGAGCTCGCAAGAACGGCTATTACAATAATTAGTTTTTTGTACATACTTAAACTGCTCCAGGTTAAATTGTTCAGTACTCTACTATCTTGGTTAACAATTACAGAGTGGAAAAAGGGGGAAGCGAGCTTCCCCCTCTATCCTAATTTCAGTTTATCCTGTCGGATAAGCTGTTTCCCATCCCCAAGTCTGGGGACGGGTGCCGCGTTGTAGAACACGCTCGCGATAGATATCAGCAATTACATCGCCATCACCTGCAATGAGTGCCTTAGTAGCACACATTTCAGCACAAAGCGGAAGTTTGCCTTCAGAAACTCGATTACGGCCATACTTGATGTATTCCTCATCCGAGTTATCCGCCAACGGACCACCTGCACAAAAAGTACATTTGTCCATCTTGCCGCGCACTCCGAATGCTTGCTGTTGCGGATACTGCGGAGCCCCGAAAGGACACGCATAAAAGCAGTAACCACAACCAATGCAAAGATCCTTGTCGTGCAGAACGATTCCATCGTCAGTTGTGTAAAAACAGTCGACGGGACAGACTGCTGCACAAGGTGCATCGGTGCAATGCATGCAAGCTACTGAGATTGATTTTTCACCTGGCTCGCCATCACCCAACACGACAACGCGTCGGCGGTTGACTCCCCAAGGAACCTCATTCTCGTTCTTGCAAGCAGTAACACAACCGTTGCACTCAATACACCGCTCGGCATCACACAGAAATTTCATTCGTGCCATTTTTCAATACCTCCTAGGTGCTGAGTTTGCAGAGAGTGACTTTCGTCTCCTGCATCTGTGTTACTGAATCATATCCATAGGTAAATGCAGTATTACATGCTTCACCTCGGATGTAGGGCGCTGTGCCTTCCGGATACTTGTCCACCAGGTCTTTACCCTGGAACACTCCACCGAAGTGGAATGGCGTGAACAGCACTCCTGGAGCGACCCGCCTCGTTACCATCGCTTTGACGCGAATTTTGGCTCCTTCCGGTGTCATGATCCAAACCATTTGATCATCGCGAACTCCATTGTCGTTGGCATCCTTCGGATTGACTTCGACAAACATGTCCTGCTGGAGTTCAGCAAGCCATGGATTGGAACGTTGCTCCTCACCGCCGCCTTCATATTCAACGAGTCGTCCACTGGTTAAAATCAGTGGATATTCTCCTGAATGGTCTTCGGCTTGGATGGAAGCATATCGCGTGGGCAGTCGGTAGAACCGTTTTCTGTCCGGATACGTCGGATATTTCTCTGCGAGATCCCGATGGGGCGTATACAGAGGCTCCCGATGAATTGGAACACTATCTGGGAAGGTCCAGACAACAGATCGTGCCTTGGCATTTCCAAACGGAGCGCAGCCATGCATAATGGCTACCCGCTGGATTCCGCCAGACAAGTCAGTTTTCCAGTTTTTGCCTTCCGCTGCGGTTTTTTCCTCATCGGTCAAGTCATTCCACCAACCCAGTTGCTTCAGCACTTTGTCGGAGAACTCTGGATACCCATCTTGGATTTCCGAACCGGCCGGATAGGAATCTTCCGCAAGGAGGTTAACTCCTTCGCGTTCCACTCCGAATCTGGCACGGAAGCAAAGACCGCCTTCGGCTACCGGCAACTCCGTGTTGTACAACACGGGTGTTCCCGGGTGTCCCATTTCGGGATTGCCCCAACATGGCCAAGGCATTCCATAATATTCACCATCCGCAGGACCGCCTTCGGCCTTCAGAGTAGTGGTATTAAAGGTGCTCTTGTTCGCCATATGTAGCTTAAGCCGTTCCGGACTCTGACCCGTATATCCGATCGTCCACATGCCTCGGTTAATTTCACGAGTGACGTCTTCGACCAGCGGTTCATCATTGTTGACCTTGATATTCTTTGTGAACTCGCGATGAATACCTAGTTTCTTCGCAAGTTTGTAAAGAATCGTTTGGTCTGGCAATGACTCCCACACCGGATCGATAACTTTATCTCGCCACTGAATCGAGCGGTTTGACGCGGTTACGGAACCATAGGTTTCGAACTGAGTCGTCGCCGGCAGCAGATAGATTCCGTCGGTACGATCGTTCATGACAGCAGCATGAGTCGGATGCGGATCCACAATCACCATAAGGTCCAGCATTTCCATTGCTTTTTTCATCTCTGGACCACGCGTTTGACTGTTTACGGCATGACCCATATAGATCATGGCGCGAACATTGTCTCTCTGACCGATGTTTTCCTTGTTCTCAAGAATTCCATCGATCCAGCGTGATACTGGAATGCCCTTATAGTTCATGGGATGCGTCGGTTTGCCGTTATCGCCTTCGACTTCACCCTGGTCAAATTGGCCTTTCACCCAATCGGAATCCAGGCCCCAAACGCGTGACCAGTGTTTCCATGCACCATTGGATAGTCCATAGTAACCTGGAAGCGTGTGAGAAAGTACACCGAGATCGGTTGCGCCCTGAACATTGTCATGTCCACGGAAGATATTGGCACCACCGCCGGATTTGCCGATATTGCCGAGTGCAAGCTGCAACACACAGTAAGCCCGTGTGTTGTTGTTGCCGATCGTGTGTTGAGTTCCGCCCATACACCATACGATGGTTCCGGGACGATTCTCATTCATGATCTGTGCGGCTCTCTTGACTACATCCGGTGGAGCTCCAGTAACTCGCTCAACCTCATCGGGCGTCCATTTGGCAACCTCTTGGCGAATCTCGTCCATCCCGTAAACACGCTGGCGGATATATTCCTTATCTTCCCAGCCGTTCTCAAAAATGTGCCACAACACACCCCAGATCAATGCAACGTCAGATCCAGGTCGGAGTCGGACGAAATGATCGGCATGTGCCGCAGTTCGGGTGAAACGAGGATCGCAGACGATCATCTTGGATCCCAATTCTTTTGCTCTCAGGATATGTTGCATCGCGACCGGATGTGCTTCTGCGGCATTACTGCCGATGAAGAACATGGCTTTAGACTTGTGCATATCGTTGTAAGAGTTCGTCATTGCACCATAGCCCCAGGTATTTGCTACACCAGCGACTGTGGTTGAATGACAGATACGCGCCTGATGGTCAACGTTGTTGGTTCCCCACATCGCTGCTATCTTGCGGAATAAATACGCCTGCTCGTTACTGTGTTTGGCTGAACCCAGCCAGTACACCGAATCTGGCCCGGACTGCTCGCGGATTTCGAGCAACTGGTTGCCGATTTCATCAATCGCTTCATCCCAGCTGAGTCTCTTCCACTTGCCACTAACCAGTTTCATTGGATAACGGATACGTTTCTCGCCCATCCCATGCTCACGAACGGTAGCACCTTTCGCGCAATGGGCACCGAGATTGAATGGAGATTCAAAGTCCGGCTCTTGACCGGTCCAAACACCATTCTGCACCTCTGCTACAACCCCACAACCCACTGAGCAGTGCGTACACACACTACGGCGGATTTCAGTTTGAACTCCTTCCATTGGAGAAAAGCCGGCAGCTGCCTGCGCTTTCTTCATCAATTGCGGAGCAAACATAGAGGCTGCAGCACCCGCACCGAGGGCAACGCCTGAACGTTTCAAAAACGTTCGGCGATTGATAGCTTGACCAACCGAGGCGATGCCCGGCACAGTCCCACTATCACTGCTTCTTACTAGTTTCATAGATTAGCCTCCAAGGTTGTTAAAATCGACATGTTCGGTAGTATTCCCGAATATGATCGGTTTTACGGTAGCCGAGAGTCGGCGGCGCTTCGCTTTGAACCTTTTGGTCAGCAATATCGGCCGCAGACGCAGAGGTCACGGTCGACACCACAGCAGCGCCGCTAAGCACCGCCATACCTTTAAGGGCGTTACGCCGGGAATCCCGGTCAACAAAGTTGCTATGTTTCATAGCTTCTTCTCCTCTTGTATGTTTATTAAGTGACGTCACATACATACCAAAATCACCGGCAGTTATGCCGGCATCTCAAGGTATTCGGTTTCAAAGTTGACGAATTCAACGCCAAATTCACCAACTTTTTTATAAAATCTTGCTTTCCTTGCTGATGTCAAATCCCTGAAAAATCTTCTTGCCCACGGTGTGAGATGTTTGTTGAACAAAGTCTGCTGCGCTTTGAAAGGATATTTGTCGCCGGATTCAATAAGTATTCCCATCACGTCAAAAAGAGCAGCGATGTGATCTTCTGGCTCTCGATTGTTCTCAATTCTTTCAATTCCCAGCGCCTTCAAATCTTGGCGCACTAAGCTGAGGGGTTTGTCCATCAGCATGCCAGTGATGTACCAGGACCCGTAAGGAACCAGCTCACCGCGTCCGACTCCGATAAAAAGGTCATGATATTCATCATCCAGTTGCTCCAGGTCTGGCTCAGCACGCGCAGCCTCGGCAAGGGAATTTAAAGTAATGAGGAACTTGTTGGTTGCTTCGGCATCAGGAACGCCGAACAATGCGACAGATTGAATGGTGTCAGGAGTAGGCGGTTGGGACAGAAGTTTTGAGAGCAGATAGTAGTAATTCGCCCGAAACCGGAATTCATCAGCAACAGTTTGAACACTCTCCAAATTCACTATCTCTCCTCAATTACAAGCTAATTTCAATACGATTTTATTGGTATATTTATTTTTGAAATATGACTGCATCCTTGTAATTTATTCTACGCAGGCTCAAAAGTCAAGGTAAATAAAATCAGCAGTTCTCATTTTAGGTATTCATTTTAGTTTTCATGTAATCTCCATGTTGTTTGAAAAAACGGAATTGAGTATCCGGCTTGTCAGCCGGGAGGCGATATCAAGTTACGGGGGCAGTCGCGGTTGTGGATCGGCAGTGGCACTGAGAAGCACTTGCCAGTTTTCAAAGTAAAGATAGCAGTTGATGATGTCGATAGCGACAAAAAACCGATGTTTTCTGGAAAATCTGGCTCTGGCGGCCTGCCACAGTTCGCACAGGTGGTTGCATACGGCATGAAACGCAAATGCGATCAGATTCAAAGTCATCAGTGTGTCCGACAGCCCGTGTTTGCCGTGGCCGAAGTTATGCTCCATATGATAGCCGTGCTTTTTCAACAGGTTAAACCCTTCGTTTTCAATCTTCCAGCGCGCCCGACCGGCTGCCACAATCTCGGCTGCATTGGCTTTGGTGACATCAAGCGAGGTGACGAAGCGAAAGCTCTGCGTGGGTTTGCGGTCGCCGACTCGACGAATTTGAAGTTCAACATAATTGACTTTCAACGCATCGTTGCCATCTCGGATCGGCAACTGCCTGGCAAAGCGATACTGATACATCAAATTCGGCTGTTTGCGTCCTGGTGTTTTTTTGACCACCCGCGTGGTTGGCCAGGTAACGCCATCGAGATAACTGAAAAGTGTTTTATGAGAACCTTCTTTGACGCGGAAGATGAAATCGCCACCGGCTTGTGTAACCTTTTCGCACATCGGCTGATTGGCATACAGATCATCGCCCAGGTAAATCGGACGCAAAGATGCGTAGCGCGCGGCGTTTTGATCGAACCAGCGGTAGGCGGCTTTGGTTTCGCAATCCTGTTTTTGATGACCGTCTTGCGGCGTGATAAACTGCGGGCGCAACGGCAGCACCTCGCTGTGGCCGATGCCAACCAATGTGGCGCACAGCACGATATGGTGATATTCAGTCTCGCCAGAGCTTCGAAGTCGGGTGCGACATTGCGGACACTGAATCTTGTAAGAGTTGTGGAATTCAGACCCATCCAATGCCAACAGGCTGCGCCCGTCGAGAATTTGGAAAGGCTGAAGGGCTTGACATTGCTTCATTTGATCCAGCGCTATGTCGAATCCGGGGTAAACATCCTGACAATCGATGCGGTCCAATTGTTCTCGAATATGATTGTCAGTAGGCAGTTTGCGGATGCCGAATAAAGACCGACACGCATTTTTGTTTTGCGCCTGATGGAAAGTTCTTTGATGTTCAAGAAAAGACGGCGACTGCATGAAAAAAGCCGAAAACGCTGCCATCGCGATATCGACAAAGGGGTACTGTTTGTTGCTGCCGTTGCGAGGGTCTGCGATGGTGTGGAATCGTTTTCGCAATTCGCCAATGAGATGATCGACCATCAATTTCATGCTGGCGTATCATAGCAGATTCGGCACAAAAGTACAAGTCAATAAAAACAATTACTTACGTTGATATCCAATGAACCGGATTAAAAATAACTGCCAAAATGAGAACTGCTGAAATAAAATATTCCATACGCTTTCGATATCGCGCTGCAAAGGCAATTTAACAGGTTTTAAAGCTTGTCTCTTGGGAATCCACCTTCCGCTGCAAACATGTCTTTGACTCTGCAGTCTTCACATAACTCCAGCCGTGCGATTGCCTCGGGGTCCTTGAACATCCAGTGATTCTTAAGCTTGTCTTTCATCCGGTTCATCATGACATTCGTTGCGAACGGCTTGCCGCACATTCGGCAATTAAAAGGGGAGTCTTCGTTCAGTGTGCTGGATCTCATTCGTTTGTCGGTATCGAATACGTACTGAGAGGCCCGAGAGATCGAATTTTCCGGACAAGCAGATTCGCAAAGACCGCACTGCACGCAATTGTTCTCTATAAAGCTCAGCTTCGGTACATCGCCGCCTGCTTCAAGTGCCGATGCCGGGCACACTGAAACGCATCCCATACATAATGTACATGTATTCAGATTGACTTTGATTTCGCCAAATGGTGCATGTTTCGGTAATTCAACTGATTCCGGTTTTAAAGGTGATAATTCATGCAGGTGTTCCAATGCAATTCGCATATCGGTCCGCTTGAGACCAGACGGCATGAATTTTGCCGATGTGATTTCCATTCGAGTCCGGAAATTCTCGTTTGAACTCGTTAACTCATCTTCTTCCAACAATTCGATTGCACCGCTCTCATAACCCAGCCCGTCCAGCAGCGCATCCAGGATTGCAATTTGCTCAGTCAATTCTCTACGCACAGAATCCGGCGTTTTCGTACAAAGAATTTTTGCACTGTGTGCGCCATAAGCCAACAGACTGAGATAGGCATCTAGGCCAATTGAGCCGACTTCTTCAACTTGTATCGGCAGAACATTCTCGTTCAGTGATGAAATACAGTTTTGTACAACTTCACTCCCATTTGTTTGGTCAAAAAATAAAATGACCGCATTTTTCCCACCAGCATCGCGATAATTCAGGATCACCTGCCTCAGAATTTCCAGTTGATTTGCTGGCGTGGGGTAGGCATACGTGATCGCGCCAGTAGGGCAGGCAGTTGTACAGGAACCACCGCCCTGGCAAAGATAGGGGTTGACTTCGACCTGTTCGTTGAGCGATATGATGGCTTCAGTTGGGCAAGCATCAATACAGCGTGTACATGCGACAATACCGCTTCGGCTATGCGCGCAGATTTCCGGATCATAGTTGAAGTACTTCGGCTTTTCGAAATTTCCGATCATATCTGAAATCTCTGTCGCCGTCTCTCTGAACCGTTGTTCGCTTCGTTCTTCCGGTTGAATCCAGTAATAGCCTGGCGGTGGAACTTCGGTCGGGATCAAAGGAGAACGTGAAAGGTCAAGCACCAGATCGAACAATCCCGATTCAATCCCTGCAGTTTTAGCCAGATCCAATTCTCGGCCACTCTTGGCAACAGAAACGCTAAAAGCTCCAAAGTAACCTGTCACACTGCAACTGTCAGCGGCAAACGCATCGGTAAGTGTGACGTCCTGCATTACTGAGCTGCCTGACTCCATTTCATCATCAATCACAAGTAGGTGAGGCTGAATGTTGGACTCTGGCAATTCCGCATAAGCCTGCGACACAACAGATTTTGATCCGATTATCAATAATCGCCCGGCGGAGCTGTATGGCACCACGGACGTGGTCGCCAGATCAATCGCTAGCGAATTCAGCGAAGCTGAGCGTGCTTTGCCGTTGTCAGTTGAAGACGGCAGATCTTGAGCAAATTCAAGGCTTGTCATAAATATCCGTTGTTAGTGTTCAAATTAAATTGCGGTCGGTTCATTTTCTTCAGTGGAATCTGCCTGCTCAGCTTGGACGATTTCTTCTTTGTGAATGTCCTGTTCAGCAGGTTCAACCGGTTCGTCTTCTGGTTTCGTCTCTTCACTTGCAAGTGTTTCAATTTCTTCTTGATCTTCAATCTCTTTTGCAGCAGCTTCTCTTTCTCGCTCTTCCTGCTCGGCTTTCTTGCGTTCTTGATGAAATTTCATGTCGGAGGTGATGATGTCGCCCAGTGCTTCAAAAGTAGTGAAATCATCGTCATAATCATTGAGCCCGTCCGTAATGTTAAAGAAAGGAGCCTTGAAGAGCTTTCTCAGTGCAAGCTTCTTAAGATTTTCGTCTACTTCCGACGACATGAACATGGAGTAATCACTGTCATCTCCGAGCGAGTCCAAATCTGGCAACTCAATCTCATCTGGCTCCTCAGTCTGCTGATTTTCTTCCTCTTCATCGGATTCGGATACCTCAGATTCGGCGACTGATTCCTCAGCTTCAGGTTTGGAGAGTTCTTCTCGAGCCTGAGCTTTCTGTTTTGACCAACGATGTAATAGTGAATCTGCCATAAGGACTCATACTGAGTTTGGTGTTGGTTAATCGCGTGACTGCGGTGTCACACGAATTGACTCTTGATGCCAGTTGCGTCTTTTACGCTTCTTCTTGACCTGCGGGACATAATTGTTGACGACGAACTCTTCCGTTTTGTCGCGAACATCAGCAGGCAGCGGAGCCGACAAAACAAGACTGTCGGTTTCGAGATGCGCTCCGGCTTCATCCTGTGAAGCCGTAACCAGAATTGGCACTGGTACCGCATCATCATCTACATCCTGTGCACAGACAATAAACGCATAAGGCACTTCCGATAGTAGATTGTACCAGTAGCCTTCGGTCGCATCGACAAACAACTTCATTCTCAAACCCTTCCACAGGTACTGTGACACTATGTTGGATTTACGGATTTCGATCGGACCTTCAAGAGAGTTCGGCCCGTCCGGGTCGGACAATACCGCGACCAGTTCCCATTGCGTTGAATGCCAGCCTTTAACTATTTTTTCCTGGCACTCAAGTACCACGGACAACTTGAAGCTAGTTACACTTTTAGAGCTTGATTTTTCTTGCGTCACGGAATTCTCACCAACTTTGAACAGTTACACTAATATAATATATTGATTATTCAGTTTTATTCATCTGTGACAATCGCATGGCTAATAACAGCACTCTTGACAGCAGACCTGTCCTGTCAGTTGCGGGACTGCGTCCGACCCACCCAGTAGAGGCGATTGATGAATTCGGCGATATGCGCGATATGCGTGTTGCCGGGGAATTTCCCTTGACGATAAAAGTTGACGATAGGGAAGTGGTAACCCTCATGACACTTGGCACTCATCCTGAACTCCTTGCTTTGGGGTACTTAAGAAATCAAAGACTGGTAGAGTCTGTAGAGGATATCAAATCGATTACAGTCGACTGGGAGCGCGAGACAGCGAAAGTAGAAACTAATCTGGGCCAAGGCATTATTGATTGGGAGAACAAACTCTCTAAACGCATAGTTACCACAGGATGCGGCCAGGGAACTGTGTTTAGCTGCACGCTGGATAAAATTTACGAAAATCCATTGCCTAAAGCGTCAATCCGACAATCGACACTATATGGCCTTTTGGAAAACATCACAGAGTACAACGATATCTATCGTCAGGCTGGCGCCGTACATGGTTGTGCACTGTGTGAGGAAACTTCCATAGAACTTTTTGTTGAAGATGTCGGCCGACACAATGCAGCCGACACAATCGCCGGACAAATGTGGATGGATGGAACTTCGGGCGAGGGGAAAATCTTCTACACGACAGGACGTCTGACGTCCGAGATCGTCATGAAAGTGGCGCACATGGGAATTCCGATTCTTCTTTCAAGATCTGGGGTCACCTTCATGGGACTGGAATTGGCTCAGGATTTACGCGTAACCATGATTGCGAGAGCCAAGGGACGCCATTTTCTGGTTTACAACGGTGCGAATACCATTGAATTCGATCAGATTCCACCACGCCGTAGAGCTGCCGCGAACAAGCAATTCGCGGCGGGTTGACCGGTAGTGACAATCGAAAATTTTCTACAAACGACCTGGAAAACTCGTAATCCCGTCGCATTACTGTTGTGGCCCGTCAGTCTGGTTTATTGTGCAATCGCAGAGTTGCGTAGATTGGCATATTCCTGCGGACTGATGCCTGTTACGCACAATGACGTGCCCGTCATTGTGGTAGGTAATATCACCGTTGGCGGAACTGGAAAAACACCCTTTACAATATGGCTGGTAGATCAGCTACGCAAGAAAGGATTTTCACCAGGCGTTGTCAGCCGCGGCTATGGACGTAAGAACTCCAGTACAAGATTTGTCACGCCTCATTGTGATCCTGAGGATGTTGGAGACGAGCCGCTTTTGATAGCCCGACGAACCGGTGTTCCGGTAGCGGTATCCAAACGTCGCACTGAGGCGATAAACTTATTGCGACGAGAGTCGGATTGCGACATATTTGTGAGTGATGATGGGCTTCAGCACTATGAGTTGGCTTCTGATTTGTCCATTGCGTTAATTGATGGGCAAGAAAGGCTCGGAAATTCATTCTGCTTACCGGCTGGTCCCTTAAGAGAACGCGCTTCCCGTCTAAACTCCTTCGACTTGAAAATCGTCAAGGGCGATATGGAATCAAACGAGTATTCGATGACCTACGTCGGGATTGAAGCTGTAAACGTCAAAGACAGAAACAAGACTCGCAGCCTGGAATCGTTGAAAAACAGAAAAATCACAGCAATTGCTGGAATAAGAAATACTCTATCATTTTCCGACCTGCTGAGCGGTTCGGGGCTAAATTTCACATTTATTCCGTTTCCAGACCACCATTCGTTTACAGAGAGTGATTTCACGGATTATTTGGATCAAAGTGACGAGATATTGATGACGGAAAAAGACGCTGTGAAGTGTGAGGCATTTGCTGATTCCAACTGGTGGTATGTCACAATCAATGCGAATCCGACGCCGAGCTTTGTATCAGCTTTGTCAGCCAGAATCTCGCAATTGAAAGCAGAACTCCGAGATGATTTCGCGCGATGAGTCTCGACTTTGACATTGTTATACCTGCACGCTATCAGTCTTCCAGATTTCCTGGAAAACTTCTCGCAGATATTTGCGGCAAATCCATGATCCAAAGAGTTGTAGAGTGTGCGTATACCAGCTCAGCAATACGTGTAATCGTCGCAGTCGATGATGAACGAATTGAAGCGGAAGTGTCTCGTACGACTGATGCCATCGTTTGTAGAACATCTGAAAGTCACCCATCAGGAACGGATCGGGTTGCCGAAGCCGTGCAACTGCTGAATTTGCCGCAGGACCGAATTGTGGTCAACGTGCAGGGCGATGAACCGCTGATAGGTGGAGAACTGATAGACAATGTGGCAGCCAAACTTTCCAGCACCAATGAAGCGCAGATTGCAACCGCTGCAAAACCTCTTACAAACGCACAAGACTGGAAAAATCCCAATATTGTCAAGTGTGTTGTAGACCGTAACGGTTACGCACTTTATTTCTCTCGGTCGCCGATTCCATGGAGGCAGTCTAACTCTTCCCTTGATTCAATAAAATTACAGCATGTAGGAATTTATGCTTACCGAGTTTCATATTTAATTGAGCACGCCAAACGGGAGGTATGTCCTCTTGAGGCTACGGAAAAGCTGGAACAGTTGAGGGTGTTGTTTAATGGTGATCGTATCGCAGTTTGCATGGATGACAGTTATGAAGCTCTTGGTGTTGACACACCTGAGGATATTGAGCGCATTGAACAACTGATCTTAGCCAGAGAATAGCGATAAAATGAAAAAACAAATAGATTCAAGCAGCACTGGCGTACTCTTCGTGTGTCTTGGAAACATCTGTCGATCGCCTACTTCTGAAGGAATATTTCGACAGTTGGCTGAGCAAGAGGTTCCGGATCTTGATGTTCGAGTCGATTCTGCGGGCACTGCAAGCTATCACATTGGGCAGCCTCCAGACCATCGAGCCATCATGGCAGCAGCTCGACGCGGAATCGAGATTGCGAATCTGAGAGCAAGGAGAGTCAGTCGACAAGATTTCGACAGCTTTGATTTCATCATTGGCATGGATATTCACAACTATCAGGACCTTCTATCCATGGCGCCACTGAATTATCCAGGCAAGGTTTGCCTGTTTATGGACTTCGCTGCCAACTGGCAGGAACGAGAGGTTCCAGACCCTTACTATGGCGGTGACAACGGATTTGAAAGGGTGCTGGATATGATTGAAGATGCAGCTACCGGTCTGCTGGACGAAATTAGACGCTTACAGAGAAAAACTTGAACAAAAGCGGCACCATGTACATTGAAGTCGATTTGCCAACTCAGAATCTGACTGCTTTCAATGATAACGGGACAGTTATAATGGATACTAATGTATCGACTGCAAGAAACGGAGCGGGCGAAATTCTGAACAGTTATTGCACGCCGCGGGGATGGCACAAGATTCGAGCGAAAATCGGCAAGAATATGCCGTTAAACACAGTGTTTCAAGGACGTCGTCCGACAAATGAAATTTATTCATCAGAACTTTGCAGACAGTACCCGGACAGAGACTGGATATTGACTCGAATTCTCTGGCTAAGTGGCCTTGAACCGGGTTACAACAGACTTGGAAGTGTGGATACGATGCGGCGCTTCATTTACATTCACGGTTGTCCGGAAGAAAGCCCGATGGGTGTTGAGGGGTCAGCAGGATGCATCAAAATGCGAAATGAAGAAATTGTCGATTTGTTTGAACTGGTTGGCGTTGGGACTCTTGTACGGATCAGCGCCACCTAGACTCTATGAACAGCACGCAGAATATTCCACTTGGACCGATCATGACCTCTGTGTCAGGTTTGGAGCTTGATCAGGAAAACAAAGAACGCTTGCTCAGTCCGGTTGTAGGCGGCGTAGTTCTGTTCGCCGACAACTGTGATACCCGCCAACAGATTCAAAAGCTAACGAATGACATTCATCAATTGCGAAATCCACCTCTTATGATTGCAATTGACCAGGAAGGTGGAAGAGTTCAGAGGATTAAATGCGATGTTACGCAACTTCCGCCACAGGCTCGATATGGCGAGATATTTGACGAAAATTCTGACAACGGATGCGATGCAGCTGAACTTGGAGGATATCTGATGGCGCGTGAAATGTTGGAGATGGGGATCGATATAAGCTTCTCTCCGGTTTTGGATATTGCAACCGTTGATTCAGACGTAATTGGAGATCGCTCATTTCATGGTGGCCCTCTCGTTGTTTCAACACTTGCAGAAGCTTGGATAAGAGGGATGCAAAATGCTGGAATGCATTCGGTTGGCAAACACTTTCCAGGTCATGGCGGCGTATCTCAGGATTCACACCTGGAAATGCCGGAAGACAATCGCATAATACAAGATATTTTGGCGAGTGATTTATTGCCATACAGACGACTTGGCGATCGACTCTCCGCAGTGATGACAGCGCATGTGCTGTACCCGGAAATAACATCCGCGATTCCTACCTATTCATCTTTTTGGTTGGATCACGTTCTACGTGAAGTAATCGCATTCTATGGGGTAGTATTTAGTGACGATTTATCTATGAGCGGAGCTGATCACGCCGGCGACATGGAGACTCGCGTACTTACTGCATTGTCCAGTGGTTGCGATATCGCATTAATCTGTCAAAACGCATCGGATACTGATGAAGCGATAGAAGCAATGACTAAAAATACGAGCGGTTGGAGAGATACAACGTGGTATTACGATCGAATTCGCCCGGAAGTTGTGGAATTTACGGATAGACTAGAAGATTGTCGTGAACGATTCATGAATTGTATCGAATAGCAATTGTTCGTCTATTAGCCTGATTTTCTTTTCAAAAAAACACGGATATCCGCAATATCTAAAACGGGATTTCAGAAATTTTAACCTGTTATCCCTATGGAAACACCGGCTCTGAGGTCTATATTGGTGGCGTTGATTATTTTGCTCTGACGCGGAGGTTTATTCGTCCGTTGTCAGGCAATCAGATACTCGTTAGCCCTGAAGATCCATTCTGTGGCCAAAGAATTTTTGTTAACCCTGACCAACTACAATGACGGGTTCAGTGATCAGTGGCAACTACAGATGATGCGAGCCGCACAGCGAATTTCTCAGACCCAAATACCTAGACAGGCAAAATGCATTGTTGATCTTTATGATGACTCTGATGACTGGATACCAATTTATGACAGTCAACATTATCTGGTTTCTATATGGCAGTCGGCAATAGCGGTAATCAGTACAAGTAATGGATCGGTTGTCGGAGAGATGACGGCTGAATTGACTGTTGCATGTGAAAACAGCCATGATCACGATCAAGACCCTGTGCAATTCAAGTTAGAGCATCAAGAAAGGTCAGTGAGTATGGGGATTTACTTTCGACTGCGTGAAGTAAACGCAGACAACAGTTTTTCTGTACTTGGATAAATTTTGGAACAACTAGGAGGAATTCAACTTGAAACTTGCAGACAAAATCGCGCTGATCATGGCTGCTGGGTAGGGAATAGGAAGAGCCACTTCTGAAAGGCTCGTATCAGAAGGCGCACAAGTCATCGCGACAGATATAAACGAAAATACCTTGGAATATCTGCAAGGATGTTAGGTGCAAAAACTCGCCGTAACCGATCTGAGCACGATAAAGCATTTGGTAGGTAGTCTGGAACGTATCGACATACTTTTCAACTGTGCAGGTTATGTGCACAACAGGAAAATTCTAGATTGTAGTTCGGAAAACTGGGATTTTTCATTCAATTTGAATGTTCGCTCCATGTTCCAAACGATTAAAGCTGTTTTTTCGAAAATGCTTGCACAGCAGAATAGCTCAATTATCAAGATGTCATCGGTAGTTTCCAGCATTAAAGGAGTTCCGAACAGATTTGTTTACGGTGCGTCAAAGGTTGCAGCGATCGGATTGACGAAGTTGGTCGCGACTTTCAGTTGGAGCAGCACTATATGCGAGGACTTGAAACTATGCAGAAGCGGGTTGCCCTGAGTCTGTCGGCGATGCTGGCGATGGCCTGTACCTCGGTACTTCGACCCGCAAAGGCCAGCCCCAGCGCATGCAATGGCATTCGTTTAGCAAAAAAAGCTATTCGTTTAACAGTTCGGTATTTTCCCAAGATTTGGACGACCTGCAGCTGATCAATGGTTCAGTTTTTTTAGGCCGTTCTAGTTCTTCGATTGGCATTCCTGAACCGCTCATCCGGACGCTTTGAGATGCGCGGACACGACCGTCCTGGACGTTCCTTTTGCAGACAATTACCGATGCTGTGAAGAATGTTCGATACCGCGCTCGAAGCCAGTTGCCAGTTGCCCAGCATCAGCGCTTCAAAGTTTCTCGCCACCGTCACCAGCACATTCTTGAAATTCGCACGCATCTTGGGTTGATCGCACACAGCACCCGTATTCAGGTCGTCTTCCAACTGGTTACCGAACGAGCGAGACAGCGCCAGCAGCACAAAATGAGCATACAGCTCCTGTTTCACGCCGCGCTCGGACTTGGCGTGAAATTGCTCGATTTCCACCAACCGCTTGGAGATTTTGTACAACTCTTCAATGCCCCAGCGGCCGTGATACGCATCCGACAGTGCGGCGACCGGAAACTGGTTTTGATCCAACAGCGTGGTCGCAAGACAGTAGTCATTGCCACCGGCGCTGTATCTGACGCAGCGCACCCGGATCGGGTGCAAGGTTTTACCCGGATGACGCCGGCGCCAGTGCCGGGCGCGAGACTCGCTCGGCAAAACATCAATGACGCGTTCATCCTCGCAGCCGTCAATGAACTCATCAAAGGCACCTGCACTGCCACGCTTGAGGCGAAAAATACAGTCGATGCCGCGTATCGCATGCTGGCGCAACAACTCGAACGAATAATAACCGCGGTCGTATACCACCACTTCGCCCGCCCGGCACCATTTCAGATGCCCGAGCGCGGGCTGATGTTCGTCCAGGTGCGACAGCAACTCAAAATCCATTGGCATGCGGTCGCCCAGCCGGTACAAACAACTCACCAGGCCTTGCGGATAGTAACAACCCTGGGAAGGCAGGGAATAGCCGGCTTCAAGCAGCGCCCGCGGCAAGTTGATTTTGCTCCCATCTACCGCCAGCAGTCGCCGGCCGCACCACTCGCGACGGGCATCCTCACCCAAGTGCTCATCCAAACGCGCCAGCACCTGCCGATAGACTGTTTTGAACACCTGCTCATCGAGCTTGTGGCGGGCGACACACATCGAGGACGCCACTGGCGGCTGCGGCTGTGGCAGCTCCACACCCAGCAGCCGACTCTGAGCCCACAATTCGTTGACCGTGATCTGATAGCCCTGATGATTCTTTGAAAACACCAGACGGAACACAAACAGCATGATCAGCAACGTATTGAGCACCCGTCTTCGCTGTTGCCAGCGTCGATCGTATTGCTCAGCCACCGCGGCTGCAATGCTGATAAAATCACGCCACATGCGCACAAACCGGTCATCGGCAGAACCGACCGACGGCTGCCGCGGCGCAACTCGCCGGGGCTTTTTGGCCTCACCTTCGAGCAGCATGCGACGGGCATCGGCCGCCAATGGCATCACATACACATCCTTGATGGTCTTGTCAGAGCGCTTGACGGTCTTGCCAATCCGCTGCCAGCCCGCCGCCCGATAACTGCTGGCGCTAAAACGCGCCGCTTCAACGAAGGTCTCCATCAGCACCGGCCGCACGCCCCATCTTGTCTGCCAATCGTCTGCCATGCACCGTGCCGCCAGCGACAATGCCTTCGAGGCCAGGTTCGACACCTGCACCCAGGGCAAGATCAAAAACCGCGCATTTTGCACCACCTGCTTCAAACGCTTCTTGTAGCGCACCGGTTGCCAGCCGATCCATTCATCCCGGCACGGCAACTTCGCACTGGCCCGCTGAAACAGCAAACAACCCAGCCGCCGGTTATCTTTGTCAACAATGAAATAACGCAAGTGACATCCCATCGGCTGACGGTAGCCCAGATAATGATAACGATCCACCAGCTCGTTCCACTGCGCCTTGTCCGCCTCGCACTCCACCAACTGCAGCGCAATCGGCGACAGCTCCGACAAACTCGCCACCACCGCCGCACCCGGCTCACTCCGCTCGCTCAACTCCAGTCGCTTGCGGCCCCCCCGAACCTTCGTCTCATCCTTGCCCGGCAAGCGCAATACACCCGCAGCCTGCAACTCCTCGAGCATCTTCAAACACGCATAAGCGCTGTTGACGCCCCCATCCGTTCGCCAATCCAAATGCTCACAGATCGTCTGCGCCAACTCGTTGCGACTTAAGCGCGGAAAACTGTCAACCGTCTGCTGGACCTCGACCAATTGCTGGCGCGTGAATCGCTGCCCGCAAAAGGTCGTCCTGTGCAATCGCTTGATGCTGTCGTCCATCGCGTATTCTCCTGATAAGCTTCAATGTTCACTGTTATTTTCGCAGAACCGGTGGTGTTTGTCAAGGGCTCAGGACAATTTTTTTGCACTCAAAAAACATGATTTACATCAATGACTTGCAAATCACCAACGACCACGTGTTCGGAATTTTTCAAAACGAATGCCATTGCCAGCGCATGAGGTCGATGATTCTGCCACTGGCAGCCTGACAGCTGTCAAACAAGCCACTCGGCAATGCCTGGCGACAGGGTTCTTGCGCGGCCTGAATTCACACAATCGCAGCCATCAACACGACGGACAGGGCCATTCGACGATGGGAGCTGACAAAAGAGCTTGAATGGGCATCGGCACCAGAAATTTTGGAATTTTGAAGTGATTAACACTTCCCGCACTACCATCAATCTGTACTTTTCATTCTCCACCATCTAAACGTTGTGGCCGACAACCACTTGTCCTTATTCTTTCAACAAACGTTCATCCGCACTCATTGCTGACATCTGATTCGTATTGCACTGACGTGTTTGAATTGAGTGGTGAGCAACTCGCACTTGTTGATTCTTCTTGGCCGTCACTATGTAAACCTTGGTTCACGGCATTCCGGCCAAGGCCTTTGCCTTCAGATTGCTGCTAGCATTGGTGTGACATACTGAAAGTCGATTGGGAAAGGGATGCAGCGTCAACGGATTTTTTGGCGAACACGGAAAGGACCATTGCAGGAGGAGCGGGTGTAGACTTCCCCCTGTCTCGAAGCGCTGCTCGACCGAAGGTACAGCCGCCATTCAGCCCTAGGTGGGACGGGTTCCGGCATTCGCCACGTGAAAGCTAAATGTGGAATTGACTGCAGATGTGCACCCAGTCTGTTTGCCGACCCAGAAGGGTGCAATATGCGCAAAACATACAATATATTGCCTGATAAATTCAACTATTGCATTTCTAATTATGAGATTAATATAGAGTCGATTGAGGAATTCGGCCGAGTGAGTAGTGGTCTCAACATTACATGAATTCATTCCTCATGTAATGGTATCGAGTTACCGCTTCTCATACTCCTTACAAGTCGTCTGCCGGTTCCTCTTCGACAGTCTGAAGCCATGCGACGGTGGGAGTTGGCAAAACAGCTTGAATGGGCATGGGTACCGGAAAATTTGGAATTTTTAAGTGCGAACCTTACTGGTGGAAATAGAAATGCGCCAACGAGAACTTCTCATCACGATATATGATAGAGAGTTGATGTAATTTCCAGTAAGTTGACTAGTTACGAAACAAGATCAAGTAACATCATAATTGAGGCAACGAAATTAAACTAATGGAAAGACCAACTCTACGTCATATCGCAGATCAACTCGGTGTATCCACCGCTACTGTTTCATTGGCCATGCGAGGTAGCAGTAGTATTTCTGAAGTCATGAAGAAACGAGTGAACGAAGCTCTTGTTGAATCAGGTTATGTATATCAGAGGGGTGCGGCAGGACTGAGAACCTCAAAGAACAACACCGTGGGAGTAATTGTCAATAATCTATCAGACCCATTTTTCAGTAATTTGCTTGCATCACTTGAAGGTGAACTGACCAAAGCAGGTCGAACAGTATTCTTGTGCAACAGCAACGAGTCAGTTGAGCGGCAGACAAATTTTATTCGAACGATGTCAGAGTACAATGCGGATGGACTGATCATTTCTCCAGCAATTGGTACTACTTCGGAGCATTTTAAAACACTCGAAAGCGTGATGCCGTCTAGTGTAGTCTTTGTCTCTAGGACAATTGCTGACACGAAATATGATTCAGTCGTAAATGACGATTATGAGTCATCTTTTCTGGCTACGCGTCGGCTCGTTGAATTGGGGCATAAAAAAATAGCTTTTGTTGGTGGCGTTCCGAGTCTATCTCCTTATGTCAAACGAATACGAGGTTATAGGGATGTACTGGAAAGCGCCTCTTTAGAATTCGATGGAAATCTAATTCGATGTTGTCCGCCGACACGTATCGAAGGTTTTGAATCTGCTAAATGGATTGCTAATCTACGTCCTAGACCAACCGCTGCTATTGGTTACAACGATTCAATCGCACTTGGGCTCCATTCAGGATTACAGCGTTTGGGGCTTCACCCTGGCCGAAATTTTGCTCTTATTGGGCATGAGAACATAGAAGAATCAATTCTGTCAAATTGTGCTCTTAGTCTTACAGAAGTTTCGCGTGATGAGATGGGTAGATTGGCGTCGAAAGTTTTGATAGATCGAATAAATAACCCCGATGCCCCGCCAAAGCGGATTGTCCTGAATACTAGACTTATTATTCGAGACTCTTGTACCAGTGTAGTTAACTACGCTGCATAGTTTTCGTTTAAATCTGTTTGCATTCAACACAAGACTGAGTTGGCATAGTAAATCCTGTTTACCAGGCTACTGTTGGGAGTTAGCTGCAACGTAATGTGTAAGGTAAATCGTTGCGCTATGATCGGATTCAGGCTACCGCGAATCCACATGTCCCCACTAAGCGCTCAGCGGTATTGTCAATCGTTGCTCCCAGCTGATCAGCCCCGCTTTATTTAGTACCATCGTACTTAATAAAGCAAGATGAAGGGTACTGGATTTTCAATCGACACTTACAATTACCAGAATTCTGGAATTAAACTAGCTTGTCCCGTGGCGTTTTTCCGGAGAAGAACGCATCCAGATTATCCAAGGCGCGAAAACCCATGGCATCACGGGTTTCAAATGTGGCGCTTCCTATATGGGGCAGCATGAATATGTTTTCGTGCGCTGAAAATTCAGGGTTGCCTCCCGGTTCGTTGCGAAAGCAATCTAGTCCCGCGGCAGCGATTATTCCTTTTTTTACAGCGTGGAGCAGGGCATCCTCGCCAAACAGCGCACCTCTGGCGATATTGACCAGTATCGCTCCGTCAGGCAATCTTTCAAACGCTCTTGCATTCATCAAATTCGTTGTTTCTGGGGTTGCTGGGCAGTGTAAGGAAAGAAACTCGGATACCGACAGAAGCGAATCCAAATTCTGATGATAGACTGCTCCTTGTTCCAGTCTGGGGTCGAGTCGGGTCCGATTGTGGTAGTGCACCTCCATCTCAAATCCTTGCGCCCGTCTGGTCACCACCTGGTCAACTTTGCCCAAACCGATGTTGCCTAGGCGTATTCAAGCTGACTACGTTAGAATTCGCCTGGAAGATGTGGAATTAACGGGTAGACTAGAAGATTCTTGTAAACAAATTATGAATAAAGTCGGATAGAAATTATTCGTCTATTAGCTTAGATATTAAATTTATTCATTTGTTTTTAATATATCTTTCAAAATTGAAAAAATTATTTTAAATGTTTCCTAGAGCCTATATCACGATTGTGTGTGTGATCTCATCATCTTAAAATTGTCGATTAATTCAATCCTAAATGGTTAGAAATGTAAGTATTCAGAATTTAAAATTTTGATGAGGTATATATTACATGAATAAGTTGAATTTAATATTTGATATTAATATATAAAACTAATTTATCTTTGTTATTTATACTGTTAATTTAGTTCGATCGTTCCATATAGTCGCCTGTGTCCGTATTTACTTTCACCCGATCACCTATGTTGATGAAAGTCGGAACATTGACTCTAATTCCGGTTTCTACCATCGCTGGCTTGTAGGACCCGGCTGCAGTCTGACCTTTTACTACGCCTTCTGTGTCTATGATTTCCAGCACCACGTTGTCCGGCAACTCGACTCCGATAGGAGAACTGTTGTAAAGGTTGATTTGCACTTCAAGGTCAGGAATCAAATATCCAACCTGGTCTGCCAAATCCTCGGAACCAAGTTCAATTTGCTCGTAAGATTCCATGTCCATGAAATAATATCTTTCGTTTTCGGAGTAGAGAAACTGCATTGGTCGATATTCCACATGGGCTTTTTCTAGTTTGTCATCGGAGCGAAACCTATCATTTCTCTTCGTCCCTGCTGAAATATCTTTCAGTTCCAACTGAACGAATGCGCCTCCTTTTCCAGGCTTGACATGTGATTTTCGAAGGACCCTCCACAATGAACCATCAATCTCGAGAAGATTTCCGATCTTTGTCTCAAACGCAGAAATTTTCATGGTTTTCAGTTTTCTCCCGCAATTTGCTTTAATGAATACTTATACGTGCGGTAATATTGAATTAACTGTTTCTAATATACCAGTATTGGTAGCCCAATCATTTGTCTCCTGATGGATCTAGCGATTAACAAACAAAAGTTTGGTGTAAATAAATTCCTCAAAGGTGTATCTACATCTAGCGGTGTTTACATCATGAAAGGCACGAACAATTCTCCTTTGTATATTGGCAAGGCGAAGAATCTTAGAAATCGGCTTCGTTCTTATTTTCGCCCATCCGGTCTTTCTCATCGAATCGAAGTCGTGATGCAACAGGTTGTCGATATTGAAACTATCGTAACTCGAACTGAAACCGAAGCGTTACTGCTAGAAAACAATCTAATCAAATCCAGTAAACCTCACTACAACATCAATCTTCGAGACGATAAAAGCTATCCCTACATTCGTCTGGATAATTCCCATGAATTTCCAAAATTGGGGTTTTACCGCGGAAACCGAAAGGAGCCCGGGCGATACTTCGGACCTTTCAGTAGTGCCGCGGCAGTTCGGGAAACGCTTTCGCAACTCCAGAAAGTTTTCCCAGTTCGGCAGTGTCGAGATTCATTTTTCCGCCATAGATCCCGTCCCTGCCTGCAGTACCAGATACAAAGATGTACGGCACCTTGTGTCGGTCTGGTGCGCCGCGAATCATATATGGAAGATGTTGATCAAGTCATTAATTTTCTGATGGGCAAGAATCATGATTTGAATGAGTTGCTAATGAAGCGCATGGAAGATTCTGCAGCAGTTCAGGATTTCGAAACTGCTGCGAAGTATCGAGATCGAATCTCTGCAATTCAACGGCTGAGAGAGTCCCAGTCGGTAGAAGGTGGGACAACGGACGTTGATGTAATTGCAGCGGTTTCTTCCGGTGAGCTGCTATGCATTCAACTGGTTATTTTCAGAAGCGGGCGAAATGTAGACTATCGAACTTATTTTCCAAAGCCTGGTATCGCGGCGAATCTTGAAGACGTTCTTTCCGAGTTCATTCCAAGATACTATCTGGATCGTGAAGCGCCAACGCAGATTCTGGTTGACCGACAGATTCAGGAAAGTGAGATCATCATTGACGCGCTTAGGGAACAAAGCGGACGGCGAACAACAATTCGATGTCCAATCCGTGGAAGCAAGGTAAAGCTAGTTGAAATGGCTAGAAGCAATGCTCAAGATGCCATTCGACGCCGTTTGAGTGAGAGAGAGTCTCTGGATAAACGCATGGCCGCACTCGTGGAGATGCTGAAGCTGGATGACGTACCTGCCAGAATTGAGTGTTTTGATATCAGTCATACCGCAGGCGAGAAAACCGTCGCATCTTGTGTCGTATTTGATCAGAATGGTCCGGTGAAATCAGATTACAGAAGCTTAAACATTTCGAACATTACTGGAGGTGACGACTATGCTGCAATGGAAATCGCACTCAATCGACGCTATAGCAAAATCAGAGATGGTGATGGAAAATTACCTGATTTAGTGCTGATTGACGGAGGCAAAGGCCAACTTCATTCTGCCCTAAATGTAATGGATGAATTGCAGATTGCCGACATTCGGCTTGCCGCGATCTCAAAAGGTAGAGAACGCAAACCAGGCAATGAACAGATCTGGGTTCCAGAAACTGACGATCCTGTTGAAATCAACGAAACGGCGCTCCTACTGCTGCAACAAATTCGCGATGAAGCCCACAGATTTGCTTTAATGGGGCATCGCAGCCGAAGAAATAACGCTCGAAAGAAATCGATATTGGAAGACGTGCCAGGAATAGGGCAGCGCCGCCGCTCCAATCTGCTGAAACATTTCGGTGGCTTGCAGGGAATTGCCAACGCAGGCATTGAGGAATTAGAAAAAGTTCCTGGAATCAGTCCTATTCTGGCTGAAAAAATCCATAGTCATCTCCACGGAAAACAGTAAACACATGCCTCTGACGATTCCAAACATTCTGACCGTCGCGCGAATTATCGCAATTCCAGTTTTTATCATTGCCTACTTTCTGTCGCCAGATCAAAAAAACACCGTTGCAGTTGCTGTCTTTGTGCTTGCAGCATTGACAGACTGGCTAGACGGGTTTCTTGCTCGAAAACTTAAAGAAGTTTCTCCGTTCGGCGCTTTTCTGGACCCCGTAGCGGACAAGCTCATTGTATGCACCGCACTTGTGCTGCTCGTCTCCGACGACAATGTTTCCGACCAAGTTTTGTTTCAGAGCATTTTTACCATTTCAGTCATCATCATTATAGGAAGAGAAGTAAGTGTAGTTGCGTTGCGTGAATGGATGGCCGAAAAAGGGCAACGTGCCAGCATTGCAACATCATATCTTTCAAAAAGCAAAACTTTTTTACAGATGCTCGCAATCGTATTGCTTCTCTATGGTCAATCTATCAGAGAATTTCCTACACTAGTGGCAGGTGAATTATTGCTTTACATTGCTGCTGCTCTGACAATTTGGACCATGTTTCTTTATATTCGTAACGCTTGGCCGATTCTTACATCCAAAGAAAAGTAAGTACTTTTATTCATTTAGGAATTCAATAAGTTTTCGATTGCGATTTATCTAATTGAATTACACGAAGTTCCCTGTATGCATTACGCACATCAAAATTATGTAGCTAACTATTCTCATACTAGTTGATATGGGGATACTAAATCACCTAAAATTAGGAAATATCCTGAAATGAGTGTTCGTTTTTCAAGCGGGAATAGCTCAGTTGGTAGAGCGCAACCTTGCCAAGGTTGAGGTCGCGAGTTCGAGCCTCGTTTCCCGCTCCATTTTTTGTATTATTTCACTTGGCATAGTCGCCTGTTGAGGAAAATCCACTCACTTCCAATTGAATTGTGGCCGGATGGCAGAGAGGATATGCTGCGGCCTGCAAAGCCGTTTACGCCGGTTCGAATCCGGCTCCGGCCTCCAAACTACTGGTCAGTTAACATTATGGATTCGGCCCGGGTGGCGAAATTGGTAGACGCAAGGGACTTAAAATCCCTCGGGATGATTCCCATGCCGGTTCGAGTCCGGCCCCGGGCACCAACATGTAGCGATGACAGGATAGATTAAATTCCCCTAGATTGGAAAATCTTGCTGGCCACCAACAAGGGATTGAGAGGGTTCACTTCAATCTTGACATCAGCGTATCAACCAAAGCCTCAATTTCTTCTTCAATGATGAGGCTATTCAGGCATTGGTCGGAAACAAATCCTTCTCGATTTTGGAAATTCAAGAGTTCCTGTAAGCCGTCATAGTAACCGCAAGTGTTCAACAATCCAATCGGCTTGTTATGGTATTTCAGCGCATTCCACACTAATGCCGTAAACAGCTCCTCAAGCGTACCAATTCCACCTGGCAATGCAATAAATCCGTCAGAAAGACTGAACATTAGCCGCTCTCGCTCCTCAAGCGTATCCACATAGTGTATTTCCGAGACATCGCTTTCCGGTATTTCGATGTCCATTATGATTCGAGGAATGACTCCGATGACTTCTCCATTGGCAGATGAGGCCGATCGCGCGAGTTCTCCCATCAAACCGATTGAAGCACCACCGTAAACAATCCCGATATTCTTTGAGGCAAGATAACGTCCCATCCTTTGCGCTGCATGGATATATTGCTCTCGTTGTCCTGTTTGCGAGCCTAGAAATATGCAAATTCGCACGTGTTGGAAACTCCTATTTCTTGAGAAAAATGAACTAACTGAACACAGCAGAAGTGTTGCCAGAAAGATCGGCAAATTCGAATTCAGTGTATGCTCGGATGGCCAATATAATATAGTTAACAGAAGAAAGGAATTGGGGAGTTGTTTTCTAGAAAGCAAATGGCGAAACCTGTTCCTTTATTTTTATTTGTTAGCGACAGTTATGAACGACAAAAATAAAGTCACTGAAAAGGCTTATGTGACTGCCTCAGGACTATTTGAGGATTCCTGCAAATTAGCCGCTAGTGTTCTGGAAAGCGGCTTCCGCCCCAATTATTTAGTGGCACTTTGGCGTGGAGGCACACCGGTGGGTATTACCATTCAAGAGTTACTTGCGTATTACGGAATCAAGACAGATCACATTGCAATACGAACATCTCTCTATGAGAATATCGGACGCCGTGCCAGCAATATTCGAATACATGGTTTGGGCTATTTGATTGATCGAATCAATGTAGATGATTCGCTACTGATTGTAGACGACATATTCGATACCGGAATTACAATCGATGCGCTGATTGCTGAAATTGAAAGGAAAGCGAGAAGAAATACACCCAAAGAAATACGGGTAGCTGCCACCTGGTTCAAACCGAAAGAAAACCTGACTGATCGAATTCCAGATTACTACGTAAATGCTACCGACAAATGGGTTGTTTTTCCGCATGAGCTGCTAGGATTGAACTTTGAGGAAATTCAGGCAAACAAGTCATACATTGCGAATGTGATGAAGAGTCTCGAACAAAAAATCGATATCTCACCGCAATAATTTCTTACTAATTTTTATTCATCCACTATTTGTAGACAAAATGGGAAAAGATCCAAATCAATCTCCACCAGACTTTCTGGTACATGACCGTAACGATTCAGTCGGAGTCGTGGTCGTTGAAGAAAAACTATCGGGAAAAGTACTATCGGGCTGGGTCATGGAAACCGACGAAACCATCGCTATCACGGCAATTGAAGATATACCTCTCGGACATAAAATTGCACTGACAGACCTAAATGAAGGCGCCGAAGTCATCAAATACGGATTTGCAATTGGCCGAACGGTCGCTCTGGTTCGAAAAGGCTCACACTTGCATGTACACAATACAAAGACGGAAAAATGGTAATGATGGAATTTAAAGGAATACGAGGTTATCGTAGGGAAAATGGTCGTGTTGGCATACGCAACCATGTCATCATTTTGCCGTTGGACGATCTTTCAAATGCAGCTTCAGAAGCTGTCGCTAACAATATAAAAGGAACGCTTGCTCTTCCTCACCACTACGGAAGGCTGCAATTTGGCGAAGACCTGGAATTACATTTTCGTACGCTGATTGGGACCGGCAGCAATCCAAACGTAGCAGCCTGTGTAGTAATTGGCATTGAACCGGGCTGGACAAAACGAGTCGTCGATGGCATCGCCCAAACTGGCAAGCCTGTCCAAGGATTTGCTATTGAGCAAAATGGCGATATCAACACAATTGCACAAGCATCCCGTACGGCCAAGGAATTTCTTCATTGGGCATCGGAACTTCAGCGAGAGCCCTGTGATTTGAGTGATTTGTGGGTTTCCCACAAGTGCGGTGAATCTGATACGACATCCGGTATCGGTGCGAATCCAACTGTCGGAAATCTGATCGACAAATTGGATCCATTGGGAGTCACAAACTGTTTTGGCGAAACATCTGAGCTTACGGGTGCTGAACTGCTTTGTAGAGATCGTGCTGCAACCCCCGAGGTCGGCGAAAAATTTCTCTCGACCTGGCAAGCTTACATGGACGAAGTGATCGAACCGAACAAAACCAATGATCTGTCCGAAAGTCAGCCAACCAAGGGGAATATTGAAGGTGGTTTGACGACCATTGAGGAAAAAGCATTGGGCAATCTACAGAAGATTGGAAAGAACACTTCGTATATTGACGTACTTAAACCTGCGGAAACACCGACCAGTGGACCGGGATTGTATTTTATGGATACTTCTTCTGCTGCTGCTGAATGTGTAACCCTACAGGCTGCTGCCGGTTTTGTTGTGCATGTTTTTCCAACTGGGCAAGGCAATATCATCGGCCATCCAGTGGAACCTGTAATCAAATTGACCGCAAATCCAAGAACGATTCGCACCATGGGCGAGCATGTTGATCTGGATGTTTCCGGCATTCTACGCCGTGAGATGACTTTGGATGAAGCAGGCGACTTGCTGATTGACATGACAATACGCACGTGCAATGGACGACTGACAGCTGCCGAAGCTCTCGGTCATCGTGAATTTGTCATGACTAAACTCTATAGAAGCGCATAAAGTAATGAAATGGCCATCGTAAAACTTAAACAAGCCTCAACTGGAGGTGCTGCAGCATCGAGCGGAACTGATGAGGTCCGAAAAATTGTACGACAGATGCTGCAGATCATCCGAGAGGGTGGTGAACAAGCTGTCTTGGACTATTCACGGGATTTAGACAACTGGACTGGACAAATCCTGTTGAGCCAGGCAGACATTGAAGCCGCTGAAAAGCATCTCAGTGATACCTTGAAACAGGATATTCAATTTGCACACCAGCGTGTGAGGACGTTCGCAGAACGTCAACTGGAAAGCCTTTCAGAGTTTGAGGTGGAACTGGCACCTGGATTGTTGGCTGGACAAAAACTGATTCCGATCAACACGGCTGGCTGCTATGTTCCGGGAGGACGCTACGCTCATGTAGCCTCTGCAATCATGAGTGTGACTACCGCAAAAGTGGCTGGGGTTAAGAATGTGATTGCATGCTCACCTCCGAAAGCTGGCATCGGCGTTCATCCCGCTATCGCATATACCGCATCCCTATGCGGAGCGGACTCAATCCTGGCCGTTGGCGGTGTACAGGGGATTGCTTCGCTAACCTATGGTTTGTTTACTGGACACGCTGCAGACATCTTGGTTGGGCCCGGCAATCGATTCGTAGCTGAGGCAAAAAGAATGTTGTTTGGGCAAGTAGGAATTGACTTATTTGCGGGTCCGACAGAAATTTTGATCATAGCTGATGATTCTGCTGATGCCGAAATTGTTGCTTCCGATTTGATCGGTCAAGCTGAACATGGACCTGATTCACCTGCCTGGTTGATTGCTACTTCTCCACTGCTGGGCGAGAAAGTAATGGAACTGATTCCAAAGTATATTCAACGACTGCCGGAGCCGAATAAAAGCGCAGCAGAATCTGCGTGGAGAGATTTCGGTGAAATTTCGATTGTTGATACTAGGGACGAAGCGGTTGAACTAAGCGACAAATATGCTGCAGAACACCTTGAAGTGCAAACAGAAGATCAGGATTGGTGGCTTGAAAATTTGTCAAACTACGGTTCATTATTCCTAGGGGAAGAGACTACTGTAGCCTATGGAGACAAGTGCTCTGGAACTAACCACATCCTTCCGACCAGCGGGGCTGCTAGATACACGGGTGGATTGAGCGTCGGCAAGTTTATCAAAACGGTTACTTACCAGAAAATGAGCCAGGAAGCGAATCGAAGCGTTGGTGCGGTAACGGCTCGAATTTCAAGACTCGAAGGAATGGAAGGACATGCACTTACTGGTGATGATAGGCTTGCCAAATATTTTCCAACCGAAGATTTTCAACTAAATTAATAAGTATGAGTGTGTAGTTGAATCAATTTAACATCCAGAATCGAGTAGCTGTAGTAACCGGTGCTAGCTCTGGAATCGGGCTGGCAATAAGTCAAACGCTTGCACAAGCTGGTGCCAGCGTAGTATTAGTTGCACGACGCTCGAATCTGCTGGCACAAGAGACCCTTCAAATAACCAATCAAGGAGGGAGTGCAAAATGGGTTGACGTAAATCTAACGAATCGCCAAGAAATCAGCAAATCACAGGAAAGAATCTGTGATTGTTTCGGCGCTCCTGAAATTGTCGTCAATGCTGCAGGGGTTAATTTACGGGAATCAGATGAGCAAATCAGCTGGGAGAGCTGGGATCAGACCATAAATCTAAACTTGAGTGTTCCCTTTTTCTTCTCTCGGCCATTTGTCGGAAGCATGAAAAAAGCAGGGTGGGGCAAAATCATTAATGTTGCTTCTCTTCAGTCATTGCGCGCATTCAGCAATGGTATAGCTTACGGAGCATCAAAAGGCGGTGTTGCACAGTTAACGCGAGCTATGGCAGAATGCTGGTCTTCATATGGTATCAGCTGCAATGCAATCGCCCCCGGCTTCTTTAGAACTGAACTGACTGCCGCAGTATTTAATGATGATAAACTTTCCACTAAAATGGCAATGAATACAGCAGTAGGTCGAAACGGACGTATGGAAGACTTGCAAGGTCCAATAATTTTTCTTACATCACCTGCATCCGATTATGTAACTGGACAAATCCTTTTTGTTGATGGTGGATTTACTGCAAAGTAAGACACATGAATACCTTTGACAGATGAAAGCCCTCGTATATACAGCACCAAATACTGTAGAGTATCGTAACGAACCCCATCCTAGCTTAGACCAGGATGAATCATTGATTCGAGTCGATGCAGTCGGAATTTGCGGCTCCGATTTGCATGCTTATCTCGGCCATGACAGTCGAAGAATGCCGCCTTTGATTTTGGGCCACGAGGTCTGTGGTACTGTCATTGAAGGTCCAAATGCAGGTACGAAGGCTGTGGTGAATCCATTGATAACTTGTGGTGAATGTGATGACTGTCTAAACGGTTTAACCAACCTTTGCAATTACCGTAAACTTATCGGAATGAATCGTCCCGGTGCATTTGCCGAGCTGATCGGAATCCCCTCAAAAAACCTTGTAGTTGTTCCAGCAGACGTCGACCCAGCTCAACTAGCAATGACAGAACCAGCAGCAGTATCTCTTCACGCAGTGCGATTGATTGAGAATGCCGCATCTCGCCCGATTTCAGAAGGGTCGGCTCTCGTTTTAGGCGGAGGCGCCGTTGGAGCATTCTGTGTCTATTTCCTTAAGGATTACGGATGCAAGAACATCACATTGTGTGAAACCAATCCCCAAAGACGATTAACGTTGGAGAAGACAGATACCTGTAACGTGATTGATCCGATTAAAACTAGTCCAGAACCAAGTTCGTACGATTTCATACTGGATGCAGTTGGCAATGAAAAAACTCGTAATCTGTCGGTATGCTCGGTCAAACCCGGAGGTGTAATAATTCACGTTGGGCTTAGTTCTGCAGCTGGAGAAATGGATGTGCGGAGAATTACCCTAGCAGAAATTACCTTTATTGGAACGTATACCTATACTGCGTTGGATTTTCGCGTCGCCGCTAGAAAAATCCAAAATAAAGAAATAGGACCATTGGACTGGGTGGATGAACGTCCACTGGCCGAAGGCTCACAGGCTTTTCGAGAATTGATCCAAGGCCAGGTTGCCTCACCCAAAGTAATTCTTCGCCCCTAGATTGAGTCACTTTGAACTCAAGAGTCATTCTTTCCTTTCAGGAAGCCCAAAACCTTGCATCTGCAGCGCTACGAGCGCATGGGGCATCACCTGACATCGCAGATTGCGTAGCATCCGCACTAGTACTTGCAGATGCTGACGGCCAAAATTCGCATGGTCTGGTTCGCGTGTCTTCTTACGCTGAGCAGCTGCGTAGTCAGAAAGTCAACGGCCAAACTGAACCATCTCTGACAAGAACCAACTCTTCAACCATTGAAGTTAAAGCTAACTACGGATTCGCTTATCCTGCAATAAAACTCGCAGTGAATTCACTAATTGAATCATGTGGTCCTCAAGGAATCATGATGGCAGCTGTAATTGGCTCACATCACTGTGGAGTTGCCGGCCACCCAGTGGAAATACTTGCTCGCAATGGATTCATTGGAATCATGTTTGCAAATACTCCCAAAGCGATGGCAGCGCCCGGTGGCAAGCATGCATTGTTTGGCACAAATCCAATCTCCTTTGCTTGTCCAAGAATTGAGTATGAGCCGGTTGTTGTAGATCTTGCACTTTCGCAGGCCGCTCGTGGAAAGATTGTAGTAGCGGCAGAGCAGGGCAAGCTAATTCCTGATGACTGGGGAATTGATGTAAAAGGAAATCCAACTACTGATCCAAAAGAAGTCCTTAGAGGCAGCATGAAAGTTTTTGGTGGTGAGAAAGGTGCTGCTCTGGCCATGATGATTGAAATTCTGGCAGGTGCTTTCTCAAACAGCAATTTTGGATTTGAAGCATCCTCATTTCTTGATGACAAAGGTAAACCGCCGAACGTCGGGCAACTTTTAATTTGCTTCAACGCGACTCAATTCAATCCTGATTTTAAAGAGCGCGTCGAGACGCTAATAGCGGAAATCTCAGAAGAACCAAACACGCGAATACCTGGTATGCGCCGGTTTATCAATAGGAAAGCCGCGCTCGCTAGCGGAATCAGCTATCCGAAATCCTTAATTGAATTTATAAGGATTCTGGGGGGAGGGGGTCCGTACTAAGAACTGTGAAAAGAAGATACCTGCCTAGAAGGAATTATTTCTGGATCTGGTGGGACAGCTAGTTCATTAAATTCAAGTACCACCTCAAGCATTCCGGACCGAGTTACTGAAAGCCGATTTGGTATGAAACTAGGCATCATATCCACAAGAGATTGAGCTAAATATTCCGGAGATGAAATCAAATCCTGACTGGTAGCCTTGTAAATAATCTCTTTGTTTTGAGTCAATTCAAAACTTCCTGGCGAGCCTGGAACTGTTTCGGTTAACCAAGAGATTGCAAACAATCTAGCACCTCGACGACAATATGGACTCAAGAATGACATCAAACTAATGATGTCGGTGCGTGGCAAGTAATTGAATAAATCCCAAATTAATATGACGCTAATGGAATGTGGGGGATCGTGAGCAAAGATGCTGCGAAATATTTTTGAATAATCAGGATTAGGATGATCCTCATCCATTATTCGACATTCAACATTTTTAGTAAGAGAATCAATTGCATTTGCGACAACATAGATGCAATCTAGCTCGGTCATGAAATTTACAACCGTCTGCCTAGCATTAGACAAATCGAGGACGACATGCTTATCTTCGCTTTCAGCACTAACGTATTCAGTAACTAAATCGATTCCTAGTGATGTAAACTGCGACCGAGGCGTCCAAGACACAGATTTGTTCTCGTCATGTATTGCTTCGGAACTATGTAAGAATTTTGAAAACAAGTTTTCGATATACTGAGTAAATCTCTTTCAAACCGTAGACGAAGAGAGCGCAGGTTTGGATGCTAAATGTCAATTCTATACGGACCTGCGAGGAGCAGAAGGGGAGGCTACAGTAGGCCTACTATGATCCGGATCTTTCGATTTTTCTGTTGACACTTGTGCAGGGGGCTCTTTAGCAAGGTCCTTTATCATCTCAATAGACCCATTGAACTTACAGGATTTTTCAAGTATCACATTGGCTGATTTTATATCGCCGTCGACGACTCCAGAAGAAAGGATATGCACTGATTCTGAACCATAAAGGTTACCGTTTACTGTTCCTTGAATGATGATGTTTTTAGCACTTAGGGTTGCCTGAGCTAATCCGGACAGTTCGACCGTAACTGAATTATTTGGGATATTCAGAGAGCCTTCAAACTTTCCACATATCAGCACATCTGAATTTCCTTCGATTTTTCCGCTTGTGATAGCTTGTGCGCTAATGATAGTGTGTGAGTTGTCTGCAACTCTTTCTCGGTCATCAGTAGACATCCTAGTGGTAGGTTTTACTTCTTTATCAAACTTTGGTTCCATACTATTAGCCATATTTTTAGGTTTTTCATCAGAATGAGTATCTTTTTTCCACATTTTGTAACTCCAAAGAGATTCAATGAATTGATATCACGAACAATTCGCAAGGCAAGTGAGCTAGGCGGTTCGTGATTCGAAATGTCAACATTATACGATTACGAAACTGAAAAGCTGATAAATAATTTCACTGTGGTAAATCCGCTAAATTTCCATTTCCCGGTTCAACTGAACAGGGTAGAATCCTGGTCAAAATTGTGAAAGTCCCTTCATTCATAGCATTGTAGAAGAAATCTGAAAGTAAACAAGCATACCAAGACACAAACATATTACTTGACATAATATACATTATACGAAATTATATAAATCTAAATATCAAAATGATGTTCTTGTTCGTTGCCAATTGTGGGGAACCCAAATATTATCCGTCAGAGAATGACAGAGAAAGCCGAACTTTGTAACTACTGCAGATAGACAATGCAGTAAAATACCAGTTCCTACAATAACATACAATTTTTTAGTTCAATATGGTTACTTTCTCACTAGTTGTATTTTGTACAGCATTTCTTCTTTGGCTTGTTTTTGGCAGTAGGCGCAAGAACAACGGTGTCGGTAGATTTTTGTCGTGCCGAAGGATTGCCGGACTTGACGGAAGCGATTACCTGATTCGCCGTTACCTACTCCCTCGTAATCGCATTATAAATATCTATCTGCACGAATTCATTGGCAGCGATGATGACCGAGCATTACACGACCATCCTTGGTACTCTGCCAGCATCGTTCTTAAAGGGCAATTGATTGAACATCTTCCGAACCAAGGGACCAGGATGATCACGAGCGGAAAAGTCACAATTCGTGGCCCTCGATATCAGCACCGAATTGAACTTCCTGCTGGAGAAACCGCAGTTACTTTGTTCATTACTGGACCAGTCGTGAGAACTTGGGGGTTTGTCTGCCCCAAAGGCTGGATGTCTTGGAAGCAGTATGGAAGTAGCGGAGGCTGTGATTAGTCATCTGGACTGATCGAGTGCTTCGAGTATGTTCGGTGCCCACATGAGATGGGAGATAGACAAAATTCAAGCAGATCACATATAGAATCAAGTCGGAATCGCTCTCACTGATATCCTCTAGCGCGCGTGCGCCCTATCCTGCAGACAATAACTAAATTGGATCAATATTGAATAGTTCGAGAAAATTGCCGGTTGTGGTACGAGCAAATTCCTCCAATTCAATACCCTTGAGTTCCGCTAAAAACTCTGCAGTGTAACGTACGTAAGCTGGCTGATTTTCTTTTCCACGCTTGGGTACCGGTGCGAGATACGGCGAGTCTGTTTCAATCAACATTCTGTCCATAGGAATCTTTTTTGCGACATCCGCAAGATTAGTTGCATTCTTGAACGTTACAATTCCCGAAAACGAAATGTAGAATCCCAGCTCCATTGCTGCCTTTGCCATCGCATAGTCACCAGTAAAACAGTGCATCACCCCACCTGGACGGTCGGCATTGCCTTCACGCAAAATTGAAATGGTGTCATCCGGTGCATCTCGACTGTGCACGATAATCGGTTTGTTCACAGTACAAGCCGCTTCGATGTGACGTGAGAAACGATCTCTTTGCCAGTCCAATTTTCCACTACTGCGGAAATAGTCTAAACCTGTCTCTCCAATCGCAACAACTCGTGCGTCGCTTCCCAATTCCACCAATCGTTCCACACTCGGGTCTTCTGCATCAACAGTATTCGGATGAACGCCGACGGATGGATAGATGTTTCTGTGTGCTTCGCTGATGGTTAGAATTTTGGGATAATCCTCAAGATTCACAGCAACACACAACATGTATGCAACGTCCATTTCACTTGCAAGGTCAACAAGCGAGTCAAAATTCTCAGCAAACTCTGGAAAATCTATATGACAATGACTATCAGCAAATTGCATTTTATTTTTAAAGTAAATTCTAAAGTAACGAACATGAAATAAATTTTAGCAAAACACCCACTCAGGGCAATGGCTCACCACTCAACCATCTTACGAGAGCTTTCTGAGAGTCAGCAATCTCATCAACCGATATGTACCAGTAGTCTTCCCAACCGATCTCAGGCAGTCCAGTGAACACCATTAGATTCAACGGATAACCTTCGCTGTCAGTACAACGGCGAAGATCGTCTCGAAACAGGAACACCGGTTTTTTCCAGGCGATGGCCATGCCGAGTTCCACCATTACACCCTCATCCGGTGGACAACCGTTAACCACTGCGAAGATGGCGTCGGCTTCGCGCACATCGTTAAGGTCAGCCTGTCCAACGTCGTATGCCCAGCCTGGGTTCGTCATATTAATTTGATTGTTACGGGCGAACGGTTCCCATGCCTCGGCACCAACCGCTTCAAGCGCCTTCACAAGCACCGGCAGGGGGCCGTCGCGCAACTGCGAGGAGAAGCCATACGGATTTGCTAGATAAAGAGTCCTATTGGAAGGTATATTCACTCAACTTCCTGCATCCCGTCTTAAATGAATTATGAATGGACATCACTTCGAACCAGCTTTCGCTTTCTAGAGTGCATGTATATACCAATTCTCTAATTTCTTGCGCTGACAACACTTCCAAAAACAAGCAAAACGTCTTCAATCGCGAGCGTTTTATCCAGAGCACCTTCTCTGATCTGCTGTCTCAGCTGACCGATCAGGTCGTAAATAGAAAACAGCGACCGAGGGTCAATTCTACTAGCAACATCCAGTAGATTGGCCTTGCTATATTTCGATTGTGATCTGCCTGTCAAATTCATTCGGATCAAATCACTTACTAGCTGATGTAATTCATAGAGGCATTCATTTTCACCTAATTTCAAGCCTTGTTCGGCGATCATTACTGCATCCTCATTCGAAGTTCCAATTAAGTTCTGAATTACCTTTTCTAAAAAATTTTTAGATTCCAAAAGGACACTACTTCTGGCATTCCTCAACCCAAGCAATGGCCCTCTACCTGTCGCCTTGATTGCTTCTATTTCTTGTTGATTCAATCCTTCCTGCACAAGCCATTGCTCGGCATCTTCGAAGTCTGGATTAGACATTCGGATATTTTGGCAGCGACTGGCTATTGTTGGGAGTAAATTCTGAGAATTCTCTGTGACTAGAATCAAAAAATTGTTCGGAGCAGGTTCTTCCAAAATTTTCAGAAGTGAATTGGATGCACTTGTAGTCATAGCATCCACGGGAGCAATAACAAATACCTTGTTTCTTGAAATGTGTGCAGCAGTATTAGCTTCATTAATTAACGATCTAATTTGTGAAATTAGGATGGTAGTGCGCACGGTTTTTCGCTTTGAGCGAGCTCGACTGTCATCTAAATATCTTTCGGAATATGCTGTCAGCACAGAGTCCATTGAATCAAGCATCACTTCAGACGTAATTACATGAAGATCCGGGTGCGTTGAAGCTGTAAATAATCGACATCCCCTACAGTCACCGCATGGATGTGGTTCATCACGGTCACATAACAAAACCATTGCAAGTCTTGAAGCTAACTGAAACTTTCCAATGCCCTCACTTCCCGACAATAGAGTAGCATGCGGCAATCGATCGAAGGATTCCGCAATTCTCGACCAGGTTTCGTGCTGCCATGGTAGCAACTGAGGGATGCTAACCATGATTTTGTATCAGAAACTTCTTTATTTGTAGACGAACATCCTTACAGACCTCTTCAATTGCCTGAACTGCGTCTATATACTTGATTCTTTCAGAATCTGATTCTGCAATCAATCTATAGGCTTTACGAACTCTTTTATGAAAATTTTTCGTTTCAGCTTCAAAGCGATCAGGAACACTTTCTACTCTGACGCGTTCCCTTCCTGTCTCCACATCCGCATCCAGCAACAAGGTCAAATCCGGACGAAAGCCCTTCTGTAACCAGTCCTCAATGACTTGAATCCGCTCAAATGGTATCTTTCGTCCGCCACCTTGATAGGCGTATGTTGAATCCGTAAATCTGTCACACAGTACCCAACGTCCTGCTTCCAGATTCGGTAAGATAATTTCCTCAAGATGCTGAGATCGAGCCGCGAAAATGATGAGAATTTCAGCATCGACAGTGATAGTGACTTCACGGCAAAGTATCAACTCGCGAAGTTGTTCACCAACACGTGTACCACCAGGCTCTCGGGTAGTAGCGATTTCAATTCCATTTTCCGTAACTGTTGATACGATCGTATCGATTATTGCGGATTTTCCTGCACCATCAATACCTTCTACCGTGATGAACTTGCCACGTTCAATTTCATCATTAGATTGGATAGACATATTGTGCAGTACTGGTTTTAATTAAATTAACTTTACTGTTTGAATGTTCTACGATATTCCCGAACTGCTACTAGATGCTCATCAAGAGTATCCGAAAATTTGTGTGTGCCGTCTCCTCGAGATACGAAGTAGAGAGCGCTTGTTTCAGCTGGCCTGGCGGCTGCTTTCAGCGCTTCAAGACCTGGCATGGAGATCGGTGTCGGAGGCAATCCATGTCGCATGTATGTATTGTAGGGAGTATCCTTATCAAGATGAAATTTTCGTATCGGACTGTCCAGTCCACCTAATCCATAAATGACAGTTGGGTCCATTTGCAATCGCATGCCTTTTCGTAATCGATTAACGATAACTCCTGCAATTACAGGATACTCTGAAACTGCACTGGATTCTTTCTGAATTATTGAAGCAACGATCAGTCCCTCATACGCAGTCTTGTATGGAAGGTCAGGTCTACGCTGATTCCACTCCCTTTCCAGGGCTGTGTGCATGGCATCATACGCAGTTTGTAGAATTTTCGCATCGGACTGCCCAGAATTGAAAGAATAGGTATCTGGGAAAAACCACCCTTCGGGATCTTTTTCCGGAATCTGCAAAACTTCCAGAATATTCTCAAATTCAACGTTAGCGAGCGTGTGCTCAAGGTTCGTCTTTGATCTCAATTCAGTTAAATAGTCCTTGAAAGTCCACCCTTCAATGAACCGGACAGGATAAATGATCGATTTCCCTTCAACGATGTGGGCGAGCACTGCCAGCAAATTGAAATCGGATTCAAAACGATATTCGCCTGCTTTAAGCTTACGTTCAAAATTGCCCAATTTTGCAGTTAAGATCACCAACGGTGAGTACCTGAAAATCCCGTCCTCTTGTAACATGCGAGCGAGGTCGGTAGCATTTTGTCCAAGTTTGAACGTAAATACTCTGTCCTCTGGAATCTCAAGTGGCCGGGTAATCTGATGACCGATAAACAATGCTACCAGAAACACAAGCAAGGACACTAGTTGAATGATTCTCAACCAGATTCTCGTCCGTCGAACTTGATGCTTACTACTATTTGCCAATATTTTTCGATTCAGATAGCGAATCGCAAAGTATGAAGTCCGTATCACCGATTACGGTGACAACAGATCGATTGGTTAATTGAATTTGCGGAACGCAACGGTGCCGTTAGTGCCGCCGAACCCAAATGAATTAGAGATTGCATTTCTGATTTTTATTTCGCGTGTTCCGTCAGAAATGTAGTCGAGATCACATTCAGGATCCGGGTCGTCAAGGTTAATTGTTGGTGGCGCCACTTGGTTATATATGGAAAGAACAGTGTATACCGCTTCAACTCCACCTGCTGCTCCAAGCAAATGTCCGACCATTGATTTCGATGAACTCAATGCCAAATCGTAAGAATGACTTCCGAACACTTCTTTGACAGCCAGTGTTTCAGCGATATCTCCCTGTGGCGTTGAAGTTCCATGTGCATTGATGTAATCAATTTCATCCGGATTGACGTGTCCATTTCTCAAAGCGCTCATCATGCATCGTTTCGCTCCATTTCCTCCGGGTGCCGGACTGGTCATGTGGTATGCATCACCACTCATGCCAAATCCCGTTAATTCGGCATATATTCGAGCACCTCTTCTTTTTGCAAACTCCAGTTCCTCCAAAACCAATACCCCCGCACCCTCTCCCATCACGAACCCATCCCGCCCTAAATCCCAGGGGCGACTTGCGGCTTTTGGATCGGAATTTCTTCGGCTCAGGGCTCTGGCACTTGCAAAACCTCCTACTGATGTTGGAGTAATGGCCGCTTCCGTTCCACCCGCAATCATCGCATCTGCATCACCGAACTGGATCAGCCGTGCCGCATCGCCAATGGCATGGGTTCCTGTCGAACATGCTGTTGTGACAGCAAGATTCGGACCCCTTAATCCATGGTTGATCGATATGTTGCCAGCCGCCATATTCACGATAGACATGGGAATATAGAATGGAGAAATGCGACGTGCACCGGTTTCATTGAATTTGGTCGTCGTGGCTTCTATGGTGGTTACACCACCGATTCCAGCTCCAATATAAACGCCTATAAGATCGGCATTTTCTTCCGAAACTTCCAGACCGGAATTTCTAATAGCTTCATTCCCAGCCACCATGCTGAATTGGATAAACCGGTCCATACGACGAGCATCCTTTTCAGGTAGAAAATCTGTCGGGTCGAAAGAATCGACTTCACCCGCTATGGTGACAGAAAACCCAGAGGTGTCGAACAGGGTTATCGGGCCGATACCGCTTTTCCCTGCCGTTATGTTCTCCCAGTTTTCCTCAACTCCATATCCAATAGGGGAAACGATGCCGAGTCCCGTGACTACGACGCGGCGATGATTCATCTGCAGTTAATCTGAATGCAGTAGGGTTGTAAACTGATGGTTGTGAAATTCTCTAGATCGAAGGCGTAGTATGACTAGGACGCACTTTCAATGTAATCTACAGCTTGCCCAACGGTCGTAATCGTTTCTGCAATTTCGTCAGCGATTTCAAGGTCGAATTCTTCCTCTAACGCCATGACTAGTTCTACAGTATCCAGCGAATCCGCTTCCAAATCATTGATAAAAGAAGTATTTCGACTCACTTCAGGGGTGGGGTGTTTATCACTACACAGTTGGTCAATTACAAGCCTAACGACTCGCTCTTCAATTGTACCCTGTCCTTTGTCATCCATGTGTTGTCTCCTCCGGTTAGCGAAAGTTTTTGAACACGATAATGTTATCACGAAGTTTATAGATTCGTGCATCAGCCAAATTATTTTTAGACAGTCTCCCGCCTAGCGTCTAATCATTCCCCCATCCACATAGAGGGTTGTTCCGGTAATATAAGAACTCAGCGGAGACGCAAGAAAAGCAACAGCCTGCGCAACATCTTGCGGCGTTCCCATACGTCCGCACGGCACTTGGGCAAGCAAACTATCGACAATCTTGTCATCCAGTTCGGTAGTCATATCAGTTTCAATGAAGCCGGGAGCAACGACATTGACGGTTATATTGCGTGAAGCGGTTTCCAATGCTAATGATTTTGAAAATGCAACTACACCTGCTTTGCTAGCCGAATAGTGAGCTTGACCGATATTTCCTACTGCTCCGACCACAGAGGAAATGTTAATTATTCTCCCCTTCCGCTGCTTCATCATGTCTCGAATAAAAGCCTTGGACACGCGATAAACCGAATTTAAGTTGGTATCGATTACCTCTTCCCACTCTGATTCCTTGATTCGCATCAGAAGATTGTTTCGAGATATTCCGGCGTTGTTCACAAGAACTGTAACCAATCCGTACTTCTCTTTGATGAAGCGGGACAACTCGTCAATGTTGTTGGAATCATTTACATTCAGCTTCACTCCTTCGCCGCGAGCACTCGTCGAGTTCAAATATGCGGAAATACTTTCTGCACCCGCATCCGTAGTACCAGTGCCGATTACGATGGCATCGTCTGCAGCGAATTGCTCTGCAACTGCACGCCCTATTCCGCGCGTCGCTCCTGTTACCAAACAAATTGTGTCTTTGAACATTCCTGACATGATTCAATACGTTAAATAGGCTGCACCCCAAGTGAACCCGCCGCCAAAGCCTTCGATCAATATATTTTGACCAGATTTGATCCGACCGTCGCGCACAGCGACATCAAATGCAAGCGGAATTGATGCGGCGGAGGTATTGCCGTGTTGATCAACCGTCACAACTACCTTATCCATCGGTATGTTTAATCGTTTCGCCGTAGCCGAGATGATTCGCATGTTCGCTTGGTGCGGAATGAACCAATCAACATCTTCGATACCAACTTGATTCGCTTCAAGAGCTTCCTCGGCAACTTTTTCCACGCATTTCACAGCAATTTTGAATACTTCTGACCCCTGCATTTGTGTATAGGCAGAGCCATTGACGATCTGATTAAAATTTTTTGACACGCCAACCGGCACGCTAAGCAGGTCTTTGTATTGACCATCTGCATGCAGATGTGTGGAATGAATTCCTGGAGTATCAGGCGCCTCAATGATCACGGCACCTGCTCCATCGCCGAACAACACACAGGTTGAACGATCATTCCAGTCGATGATTCGAGAGAAAGTTTCCGCTCCTACGACAAGTGCCTTGGTAGCACTTTTTGTTCGAATGAACTTATCTGCTATATCAAGTGCATACATAAATCCAGCACAGACAGCTTGGACATCAAACGCCGGCGAACCTTTGATTCCAAGTCGCTGCTGCAACAGACAAGCAGAACTCGGAAACACTTGATCTGCGGTTGTCGTTGCCAGCACGATCAAGTCGATTTCAGAGGCATCAATTCCTGAAGACTCCAAGGCTTCATAAGTGGCCTGCTCCGCGAGGTCACATGTGGATTCGTGATCCTCAGCAATGTGTCTTTTTACAATACCGGTTCTTGCCAGAATCCATTCGTGGCTGGTGTTGACCGTTTTTTCCAGATCGTAGTTTGATACGCTATTCGATGGCAGATAACTGCCCGTACCGCAAACTCTGGCATAAATCATGCGGATGCCTCTGCAGCCATACTGATTTCCTGATTAATCTTCGACGGCACATCATTGGTGATTTCCGTCAGTGCTTTTCGTAGTGCATAAGAGAATGCGAGGGAATCTGCTGCGCCATGACTTTTGATGACTGTGCCTCGCAAACCTATCAACGCAGCTCCATTGAATACCCTAGGGTCAATGCGGCCCTTTACACTTTTCAGTGTCGGGCTGGCAATCAACGCAGCAATTTTGCGAAGAAGGTTGCGTTCAAATTCCGAACGCAGTGCATGCTGTATGAATTTCGACACGCCAGCACCAGTTTTGATGACAATATTACCTGCAAAACCATCACAAACAATAACATCAGCATCTCCGGTAAATATTGCGTCGCCTTCAATATAACCCTGATAGTTTAACGTACTGGACTGAAACAGTTTTGCTGCTCCTTTGATGACATGATTGCCCTTAATGTCTTCTACACCGATATTCAGCAAAGCAACCCTAGGATTCGAAATACCTTCCATATATTTAACGAATGTGGATCCCATTATGCCGAATTGAAGAAGATGCTCCGAAGAGCATTCCGCATTGGCGCCCAAGTCAAGCAAATTGACATGTCCGTGAACCGTTGGAATCTGGCCGATGATTGCGGGTCTATGAATGCCAGGAAAAGTTTTCAGAACGAAATGAGCGATGGCCATCATCGCACCGGTGTTGCCTGCACTCACACAAGCCTTCACCCTGCCTTCCTTTACTAGATTCATGGCAACCCGCAAAGATGAATCCTTTTTCTTTCGGAGCGCATGGGCAGGCGGCTCATTCATCTCAATCACTTCAGATGCATGATGTACGCGCAGGCGCGGCGATTCTTGATGACTGCAACGGTTCAGTTGGCAGTGAATTTTATCTTCATCGCCAATTAATACGAACTCGGTGTTCTCCAGTTGTTGCAGAGCAGTCAGCGTGGCAGGTACTGTTACCTCTGGACCGGAATCACCACCCATCGCGTCAACTGCAATGGAATTCACCATGGCTAATTTCTGGAAGAAAATTCGACAACAAGTAGTCGCTTAGTGCATCAGCAACTGCTGCGACTTTTGGTAACTATTCCTCTTCTTCCGGAACTTTGGTCTCAGGCAATACTCGATTGCCTCTATAGTAACCATCTGCGGATACATGATGTCGTCGATGCAGTTCGCCCGTATCGGGTTCAATGGATAGTGTAGGCATTTTCAAGGCATTATGGGATCGACGCATGCCACGCATCGATTTCGATTTTTTACTCTTTTGAACAGCCACTGTGCACCCTCGCAAATATATCAGTGTGATAATCGGGACTAAAATACAAAACCCACCTATGGCTGTTTGTACAAATCTTTTGTTCAGTTCTCTGAAATTCTTCATAATCTCTCGCCATGAGAAACAATTCCACAACTGAACACCGCAGTCCCTACGCTAAATTGGTATATTTTACCAACCAAACTATTTTATCAAATTTTGCACAGAGTGTACTGAATCCCATGCTTTTTCATTACACTATGCGGGAAATTTGCAACACTCATCAGTTACTCCCGATTCACGCACCAACTTCTATCTCCTGAAATTAGATTAAAGTGAACAGTACAGGCGCTTCACCCAGACTAGTCCTGGCTTCGGCATCGCAGGCGAGAAAATCGGTTCTTTCCAAGCTGAAAATTCCGTTTGAGACGTTTGCTCCATCAATCGATGAATCTATGCTCAGTGGAGAATCTCCAACCCAACTCGTCGAACGACTGTCGCTCGCCAAGGCAAGAAAAGTTTCGAAACGGTATCCCAGTCATCTGATCATCGGTTCTGATCAGATCGCCGTAGTCGCTGGTCAGATGGTAGGTAAACCTCAGAATCGGGAAGACGCGATTGGGCAGCTCACGGCTGCGTCCGGTGAGACAGTAACGCTATTTACCGGAATTGCACTGCTGAATTCAAAATCGGGAAACACGCAACTTGACGTTCTGCCTTACCGTGTTGTGTTTCGTGAATTGAAGCAATCGATGATCGAAAAATACATTGACACAGATCAACCATTCGACTGTAGCGGGAGCTTGCGTTCTGAAGGCCTAGGAATTGCACTTCTCAAGGAGTTTGATGGAAGCGACCCGAATATCCTGCTAGGATTGCCTTTGATTCGATTGATCGACATGCTGGTGAATGAAGATATTTACCCCTTAAATTCGTAAAGGAGGAAAACTGCTGCTAGTCAGTCCACTACACTGATCAACCGGTAGCCATCGTCATCTATCAAAACAGTCTCATCGCGTTCAGCCAGCTGTATCTGTACTAGCGATGCGCCAAAACAGGGTCCGTTGATGCACTCACCCGAAGAAGGTTCAAACATGGCACCGTGATTTGCACAGACGATGTATTCTGCGTCGATATCGAAAAATTCGCCCCTTTCCCAATCCAATTCAAGATGCAGATGCGCACACTGATTCAAGTAAGCATACGCAATTCCGCCGTGGCGGATCACAAAAGCTGGTAATTCTGTGTTGTCAATTTCCACCTGAAAATTAACGCCTTTTCCTCCAGATTCAATATCGGAAGACTTGCAGATTACTTGACATTGTTGTTGTGAATCATTCATCCATCAATTCTCGCAGGTTTCCAGTTTACTGAGTACATCCGTCAGTTCTGTAGGGAGATTGCACTCAATTTCGATGAATTCTTCGGTGACTGGATGCAACATTTTGAATTTCTGTGCATGCAAGAACATTCTTTTCAATCCGAAATTTCGCATCTCTTCATTAAAAGGCTTGCTGCCGAATTTTCGATCTCCAGCGATTGGTCTGCCAATCTGAAGAGCATGCCGTCTGGCTTGATGGGTTTTTCCTGTGTGAAGTTCAATTTCGACTAAAGTGCATGAAGAATACTCCTTGATCGGAGTAAATGTACTGATAGATGTCACTTGAGGCAGTTTATCACTCTTGAATTTCATCGTATCTGGAGAATGACTGGTTTCGATAGTTCTGGAGCCCCTTTCCCATCTTCCTCGTACCAATGCGCTGTATCGTTTCACAAGATTCGAATATTCTGATTCTCGTCGCCACAATGTATGCAGGTCGCGCAAGAATCGCTTGTCTCTCGCTAGTATCAAGATACCGGAAGTATCCTTGTCTAGTCTGTGAACAAGTTCGATGTAGGGAAAATCAGGCCGTTCGAATCGCATTGCTTCAATGAATCCAAAATTATGCCGACTTCCGGCATGTACGGTCACGCCAGGCGGCTTGTCTACTGCAACCATATACTCATCTTCAAAAATGATATTGCTGACGGCTTTCTTGAGAATCGGACTGACGCTGGCGGGAACCGCTTTCTCTGTCGTACGAACTGGAGGAATTCTAACCAAATCTCCGAATTTGAGTCGCTGTCCCGCTTTGGCTCGTGCGCGGTTAACTCGCACCTGACCTGTTCGTATGATGCTGTAGATATGACTTCGCGGAACACCTCGCAAGATGCTAATTAGGTAATTGTCAAGCCGACGATCATCGGAACCTTGATCGACTTCTACCTTTTGGACCGCCGTATTACGCGATTGTGCTTGTGAATTCAATTTTTACCTGTCGTTTCTGCCTAGAGATCAAATACTCCAACAATATTAAACTTCAGAATTTGCAGTCGATTTACCTCTTTTTCATGTTAGCTGAATATGTACTCTCCAACACAATTCAGAGCAAAGTACATTTACAGAGTTCTTCGAGCTCAGACGTCTGACGGTTTAGTTCTGAAATGAATGCAACAGCGTCTTTATTTTTACTGCTATAATGCCATTACCTTTTTGACCTGGAGATAGAGATGTTTTTGACATGCTTCAGGGGCAATGAACCGAACGGAAAGAAAATTATGCCAGGGAAATTATCATTTCTCTGCTAAGTAGGAATATACAACGGTCAGAAAGCGTTCAATTTCTTAGCCTACCTCTAGCAATCGTCAAAGACAGATACTTCGTGACTAAAAAGACACAGTCATGACTCGAACGTATAACTATGCATCACACAGATAAAACAATGATGGTGAATTTTCTTAGCTTTAATTCCGTATATTCATCGGGTAAGTTAGATGAAACAGCTGCATTTTCCGCGATGCTGTCAGAGGATTTTTTAAATGAAACGAATGTTATTCAACGCAACTCACGCAGAGGAGTTGCGAGTTGCCATCGTCGATGGCCAGACCCTTGTCGATCTTGATATTGAATTTGTCAATAGCGAGAGCAAAAGAGGAAATATATACAAAGGAATAGTAACCAAAGTTGAACCAAGTTTGGAAGCAGTTTTCGTTGACTACGGTGCTCAACGACAAGGGTTTCTATCACTGAAAGACATTTCCAGAAGTTACTTTTCCAAAGATTTCCCTGCGTCTACTCCGATGACGCAGGTCAAAATCCAGGACGCAATCGCCGTTGGCGACAGTATGATCGTCCAGGTAGAAAAGAACGAACGCGGCAACAAAGGCGCTGCACTCACCACGCTCATTAGCCTGGCTGGTCGTTTCTTGGTTCTGCTTCCTAACAATCCACGCGGCGGCGGAATATCCCGCCAAATTGAAGGTGTCGAGCGCCATGAACTAAAAGAAGTCATGGCTCAGCTTGAACTGCCTGACGAACACTCAATCATCGCTCGTACAGCAGGTATCGGCCAAACAGTCGAAAACTTTCGTGCTGACCTGAATTACTTGATCAATTTGTGGAAAACCATCGAGGTCACAGCAGAGAAGAGCAAGGACAGCTTTCTAATTTATCAGGAAAGTAGCTTGACCGTCCGCACTCTGCGTGACTACCTGCGGGATGATATCGGACAAATTGTGGTTGACGACCCTACTCTCTTTGAGGAAACAAAGAAGTTTGTCAATGATGTAATGCCATCCGCTCATGTAGAAGTTCAGTTCTACAACGACACGGTTCCTCTGTTCTCTAGATTTCAGGTAGAGCATCAAATTAAGGATGCCTTTGAACGAAATGTCCACCTCCCCGGCGGTGGTGTGATTGTTATTGAGCAGACTGAAGCACTGGTGACGATTGACGTCAATTCTGCCCGCTCAACTAAAGGGGCGGATATAGAAGAAACCGCCTTGCAAACCAACCTTGAAGCAGTTGACCAGATCGCAAAACATTTGCGTGTGCGTGATATTGGCGGCTTGGTCGTAATTGACCTAATTGATATGAGCGCACAACGAAATCGCAGAACTGTTGAAAAGAGATTTATTGAAGCAATCGAATCCGATCGAGCTCGAACCCGAGTCGGGAGAATTTCACAGTTCGGATTGTTGGAAATGTCCAGACAGCGATTGCGTTCTTCAATAGAGGAATCCAGTCACGATAAATGCCCACGTTGTAAAGGTAGAGGATTCATTCGGAGCGTAACTTCAAGCGCCTTGAGTATATTGAGAATTATTGAAGAGGATGCACTGAAAGAAAACACAGAACTCATTCACGCGCATTTACCGGTTGAAGTGGCCACTTTTCTGATCAATGAAAAACGCCATGAATTGACCACAATTGAAAGGCGAATGGGAACTCGTATCGTAGTCATACCCACTCGGTCCATGCATACACCTGACCACCAAATCGTAAGATTTTCAGCCACTGAGTTGGAAAATAGAGAAAACGTAATCAGCTATACACTGCAAACTCCGGATAAGACACCTGAAGTTTACAACTTCATACGAACGGGAAGCGGAGACAAACCTGCCGCAGTCAGTCCGGATGACGTGCTAATTAACACAAAACTGAATAAGTCTTCTTCTACACCACTACTTAAACGTGTCGTGAAGAGCATATTTGGCACTGGAAACCAAGAGGAAAAACCAGCAGCAGGTCCAGCAGCAGATGATAAAGAGAAAAAGCCACGTGATTTCAGCAGGAAATCCACTCCCAAATCGCGTGGTAGTTCAAGGCGTGGAGAAAATCAGAGCAAGGGTTCAGGTTCAAGAGGGAGATCTCGAACTACAGAACAAAACACCACGCAGACTCAAGGAAGGAAAGGACAACCTGCGAAGAGAAGACCCAAAGTTTCCGGCAATGTGAAACAACCCCAGGAAAAAAGAACACGTCAGGATAATTCTGAGAATAAACCTCAACCAGCTAGTGGGGCTTCGCCAAAGCGTGGCAATAGACACAGCAGACAACCAAGGTCACGAACCCGAGAAACTGAACGTGACTCGACCGAGAAAGTTTCTATATAGGTCGGAGCAATCTGTCTGGTTTCGGCAGTAGTATATATTCAGGAATTAAATCCAATTAAAACATTACCTTGTAGATAATGTTTTAATAATTTGGTCGATTACGGTAAGTCCAGATTTTTCTGCCATTCGTGCTTATATTCTTGGAAATGCGACTTATCAGATTCCTCTAGCCAATTGCGTGTACGCAGAAGTTCTTCCTCGTACTGTTTAATCGAATAATTTCCTCGAATATATTCGAATCTGAGATAAATGAGATAGGTGTTCAAAGCATCAATCTCGCAATAGTCTCGAATTTCCTGCAATTTCCCTTCGCAATAGGCGGAAAAGACATTTGCACCCCCTACTCCAATTTTTCCAGGAAGCCCAATTAGTTTTGCAATTTCATCCAGTGCAGCACTAGCTCTAGGTTGAAACCGTGAAAGAACTTCCATAACATCTACATGACGCTTGTGAAATCGACTTTGATAGTTGTTCCATTTGAAGTCCCTGTCAAAATCTCCAGTATCCCAATACGTGGCGCTCACTATCCCGTGAATCAGTGCTCGGTATTGCAAAACTGGCAAATCGAATCCTGAACCATTCCAGGAAACCAGAACCGGAATCTTGTCAATCGCTCTGAAAAATGCTTGGATGAGTTCACTTTCACTTGAATCAAGGTTGCCAAGTGACTTTATCAGAAAGTTGTTCTGGTCCCAGCGAACCACTACGGAAATAGCGATGACCTGATGCTGGTGCAAAGGAAGGAAATTCGTATCTGCCACTTTTATACGACGGGTTGCCAACATTGCTTTGGCTGTTTCCTCCGGACCTATTCCTTGCAGATCATACATCTTCTGACCGCCGGCTAGGTCTGGAATGGTTTCAATATCAAATACAACAATCATGATTATTCACGGGAATATGGGCAGACTATTCAGAAACTCACTTCAAAATCGCTATTAATTGCAATTAGTTCTCCTGCATGTACAAAACATTCAATTGCACCGATTTTCGGCCTCTATAATCATTCGTTTCCAGTCGAAAAACCAGTTGATAAGTTGTGAGTTCCGGTGGAACACTGTAGTGATGAAAATACCGAAAATAAATTGCATCAACAGACTTCGAATGCCGCTGTGAATGAACTCTCAATTTCAAGTGCTCGTCTTTCAGAATCCGATACTCCATAATGTCAAACACTCCATCGAAAACAGGCGCTTCAAATCCCTGCCCCCATGGACCACCAGCTCGAATCAACTCGGCTGTTTCAAAATCAATTGAAACGATTTCCCCATCGGTTAAGATTTCATCTTTCCAGGAAATTCCATTACGCAATTGTATGAGTTCTTTTTCGAATAAGGACTTGAAAGTATCCAGAGTTCCTTCCTTAAGCGTCAATCCTGCCGCCATCGCATGCCCTCCGAATTGAACGAGCATATCCGACCGTTGTTTCGCTACATCTGCAATTACATCGCGAAGATTAATACCTCGAACGGACCGTCCTGAACCTCTCAAGCATCCGCTATCATCTTGAGTAAAAATAATTGTCGGCCGACTAGTGCGTTCTCTGATACGCGATGCAATGAGACCTGCAATTCCATGATGCCATTTGCTGTTAAATAGGCACACGCTTGCATTTGCACTGTCGAGATCTTGCTCCAGCGCCTCAACTTCGCTGATCGCTTCATCAACCATAGATTTTTCCAATACCTGGCGTTTGATGTTCAACTCATCAAGCTTGTCAATCAGCTTCAAAACCTCTTTTTGATCATTGCTGGCCAGACATTGAATTCCAAGACTGATGTCATCCAAACGCCCAGCTGCATTCAAACGAGGTCCTGCTGCGAACGCCAGATCTTCGGCTACTATTTTTCCAATACTCCGTCGACCCGACTCCAGTAGTACTCGAATACCGATTCTGCACCGTTCCGAATTGATGCGTGCCAATCCCTGTGAAACCAGGATGCGGTTGTTGTAATCCAGCGGAACAACATCAGCAATGGTTCCAAGAGCAACCAAATCCAGATAACCTGCCATGTTCGGGATTCCGATGCCTTCTTTCTCAAACCAGCCTTCTTCAATCAAGCGGCTACGAACAGCCGACAGTACGTAGAATATGACGCCTACTCCGGCAAGATTTTTGCTGGGAAACTGATCATCCGGTAAGCGAGGATTCACGATAGCGTCTGCCATCGGCAGGGTCTCTCCAGGCAGGTGATGATCAGTGACAATTACCGTAATCCCGTGTTCCTTTGCGAGTTCAACTCCTTTAAGACTAGAAATTCCATTGTCGACTGTAACTATAAGATCCGGTTCAGTCAATGCGATGTGTTCAACGAATTTTTCGGTCAATCCATAGCCAAATTCAAAACGGCCAGGACACAGGTATGCTACATGTCGCGCGCCGAATGCCTTCAATACAAGATAGCCTAGTGCACTGCTGGTTGCTCCATCTGCATCATAGTCTCCTGTAATCAGAATGGAAGCATCTGCTTGTACAGCTTCCACGATGATGTCAACTGCATTGCCAAGATTTGACAATTTCCCTGGAGGACACAAATTTGCAAGCGAATAATCCAGTTCACTCGCATCGGATACACCGCGATTTCGATACAACGGATCTAGAACGGGATGAACGCCCGGGAGAACGGCGGAAGAAATCGGCGATCTTCTAGCAATCTGCTTCTGGGGTGTCAGTAGCGATGACGGCATCTGTTTGATTTACGTTAGTTCCTCGATTCGGATACGTGTAATTTTGCCGATCACAGTTTCAAGCAATTCCAGTTGCTCCAGTGCGAGGTTCATTTTCGCTTCAACGGTTGCCTGGGTGATGATTACAACCGGAAGAATATCTTCGTGAGTTCCAGAACTTTTCTGCAGGATTGATTCAATACTGATTCCGTAATCTCCTAGAACTCGCGTTACATCCGCAAGAACTCCCGCTTGGTTTACTGCGTTCATACGCAGGTAGTTCGCGGTGACAATATTTTGATTCGAAATGATTGGCAATGCAGACAAAGCGTCCGGTTGAAATGCCAGATGCGGTACTCGATTTTCAGGGTCACTGGTCAGAACGCGAACAACATCAACCAAATCTGCCACAACTGCAGAAGCAGTCGGTTCGGCCCCTGCGCCAGCTCCGTAATACATCGTTCTACCAACTGCATCTCCGGTAACAAGAATCGCATTCATAACTCCATCGACATTCGCCAGCAGACGTTGATGAGAAATCAGAGCGGGGTGAACCCTCATCTCCACACCTGAGCTGCTTTGTTTAGCAATCGCCAGTGGCTTGATGGAATATCCCAGTTCCTCTGCGTAGGATATGTCTTCGTAGGTGACTTGTCCTATCCCTTCTCGATATATGTCTTCTACTCGCTGCAGAGGCACACCAAAAGCAATCGATGCAAGAATGATAATTTTGTGTACAGCATCGACGCCTTCTACATCAAATGTAGGATCGGCTTCCGCATAACCCAGTTTCTGTGCATTCGCCAGCATTTCCTCGAAAGAACAGCTATGTTCTTTCATTCCTGTCAATATGTAATTGCCCGTGCCATTGATGATGCCGACGAGCGATTCAAGCCTGTTGCCGGCAAGTCCTTCTCGAATGGCCTTGATGATCGATATTCCACCACCAACTGCTGCTTCGAATGCTATTACAACTGACGATTTTTGTGCTGTCTGAAAGAGTTCTTTGCCGCGAACCGCAATCAACTCCTTGTTGGCTGTAACGACATGCTTACCGTTTTCCAGTGCGCGGATAATATAGTCGTAAGCAGGCTGCACTCCTCCGATCAACTCTACGACAATATCGATGTCGGGTGAATCAAGGACATCGTAGGGATTGTCACTGACAACAATTGAATTGACGATAGCATCCCTTGATTTATCCAGATTTTGGACTAGGGCACAGGAAACTTCAATACCTCTTCCAGCACGACGAGCAATTTCGTTTGAGTTCCGCGTAAGTACTGTCAGGGTTCCGCATCCAACGGTGCCCAAACCTAAAATTCCAATTTTTATCGGTAACATCTATATTATGCTGATTGGGTTGAATGCCTTAGTGTATGAAACTTTAACTGCATAACTGACTGACACTGAAATCTCTTGATATGGAACTACACAGATCTGACATTGCCAGCTCGAATACGATCAAGCCACATAGTACAGGGGAGTTTCTCGTAAACGATGTATTGTATACACAGTCCATTATCGTATCGGCTGAGAATGTCATCACTGACTGGAATCCAAAATCAGTCGCAGAGCTCACGATTGAGGATTTTCAAATGCTCGCTGAATTTGATCCCGAAATCCTCATTCTTGGAACTGGAAAAGGCCTTGTTTTTCCTAACTTGAATCTACTTCAGCCACTCGTTGAGCAAAAGTGCGGGTATGAAATTATGAATTCAAGATCGGCATGTAGCACGTTCAATATTTTACTGGGAGAAGACAGAAAAGTAATTGTGGCGCTTATTACTGATTGCCAATAGTTTTCAATTTTAAGCTTTGGGGAGAAATCGCAAGGGATTTACCGGTTTTCCGTCCTGCCTAATCTCAAAATGAAGTTTGACTCTGTTCGTATCGGTACTGCCCATCTCTGCAATCTTCTGACCTTGCGATACAGTATCGCCTTCTTTCACAACTACGCGGGAGTTGTGTGCATAGACGCTTAATAGTCGTTTACTGTGCTTGACTATAATGATCCGACCGTATCCAATCAGTCCGGTTCCTGAGTAAACCACACGTCCATTAGCGGATACCCGAATTGGCGCACCGTTTTCTCCAGCTATCTGAATACCGTTGCGCCTCTGAGATTGGGAAAAGGTAGCAACAAGCTTGCCTTGTGCTGGCCAAATCCACCCGGAGGAGGACACCTGAGTGGATCCCACGATAATCTGCTGGTTAGTTTCATCAGCACTTTGCTCAATCGGAAGGTCAGCCGATGAAGTGGCTGCCGGGCGTTTTGATGGGGTAGAAGTGGTGCCTTCTTTCGGGTACAGTTTGATTACCTGCCCCGGATAAATCGTTTCCTCCGGATCCATGTTGTTCCAGGCGGCAACGTCCAAATAGTTTTCTCCCGCGAGGAATGAAATTGAATAGAGGTTGTCACCCGATCGCACGATCGTGGTACGGCCGGTATAGGTCGTTTCTGGCGACGGCTTTGCACCTATGATCAGTTCAACGCTTGTAAGCGGCGCCCGGGCAGTTGACCCGCAACCACTCGCTAGCAGAATCAGAGCAATCAGCGAAAAGCTCAGTGCCCTATTGAATTGTCCAGTAAACCAAACCAACTATCAGCAACAAAGTTAAAATCCAAGCTATAGGCGAAAAAATGTTTTTCATCAGTCTGTCGATTGAATCTCCAGCCCAATAACAAGCACCAGAAACAGCGTAAAAACGCGTGGCTCTACCGATAGCAGAACCGATGATGAATGGGATCATTGCCATGGCAAAGACACCCGATGCAATCGTAAAAACTTTGTATGGTATTGGCAGAAATCCAGATAACAGCACCACCCAAATGCCATATTCGTCATACCAAATTCGTAACATTCCGAAATATTCTCCAAGCCCATACAGATCAATCAACCATTTGCCGACGCTTTCATACAGATAGACGCCTATCAGATAGCCAACGACTCCGCCTAAAACCGATGATACAGTGGTAACCCCGGCAAAGTACCACGCCTTTGCCTTGTTTGCAAGAACCATGGGAATCAGTAGGAAATCAGGTGGAATCGGCAAAATTATTGCTTCCGAAAAACTTAGTCCTCCCAAATACACCGCTGCGTGTCGGTATGAGGCAATTTTCAGTACACGCCCATACAATCGTCTGGAGTATTCCACTGTATCCCGCTCCAAAATTAACTGAGGTAGTTCAAGGACCGGAACGGATTTGGGTGCCAGGTACCTGATTTGGAAAATAATCTTCGCAGGTACCATCCCGCCACACATCAGCAGTTGAACAATGCAATCCACCACCAAATGAGTAGGCATTGCGAAACGGTATCGGAATTACCTCGAATCCTAGGGAGTCAAGCTGCTCAAGTTGATTGACTTCCGTTGCCTCGACGCAAACTGTTTTGTGATCGATAACCAGTACATTCATGGACAACCACACGCTGGAGTAACACAGAGGCGGCGGCCTGTCATGTGCAGGCATTGCGGAATCAAGTATTTCCCAATCATTTGTCTCGAAAATTTTCCTCTGTGACTCCGGGAGCGTTCGAGCTGGGTTATTGATAATCAGTCCCGGCCGGAGAGGCACGAACGTTGCATCGATGTGAATCGGATTCGGATCATCTGGAAAATTTATGCAGTGCACTCGATGATCTGGGAAATGCCGCTGCAGCCATTCTGCTGCCTTTCGATTTGTTGTCAATCCGTGTTGACAGAACAGGTCTTTACCCAAACGAAGCACATCTGCGGCATCAAAAAGAGGTTCATGTTCCGTAGTTACAAAATCCAGTTCCCGAACTCTGCGCTGCTGCAACTCTGGAGTGATGTTGTCAAAGTATCCTAGCTTGTAAGATTCGTCAGTCAATCTCGGACGCGGAGCCTGCTCCCATCTGAACAGTGGATCTTCGTTAAAATATTTCAACATTAAAGGGTGATACGCAAGATATTCCCAGTATCGGCACCTCATCATCATCGCCGCACTCAAAATTTCTCTACCGACCGTGAGCAAGACGTCTCTTGGCGGCATGCATCCAAACAGTGTTTTAGTCGAAAAATCTGGTGTATGTGCAGATTGATTCCATTGAATCGGAGTCGGGCGGTCTACGATTATTCCATGAGTCTCCAGAACATGAGAAAAATAATCGAGTTCTTCATTCGCTTTCTCGGCAGTTTCAAGCGCTCTAGGTCCCCAGAGTCCCCACATATCGCTGTTTCGATCAATTTTCGCTTCAAGTGCAGGTTCCCATGCCGGAATACAGCAATGGTCTGCACGACCAATGATGACTCGTTTCAACGGGTCAAAATCATTCCATGAAGTGACTACGGTTTTAGACATAATTCAATTCTCAATAATTAAAGCAATACAACATAAAGGTAATATATATTCATGTTTTTATTGGATGGTCGGGGCGAGAGGATTTGAACCTCCGGCCTCTTGCGCCCCATGCAAGTGCGCTACCAGGCTGCGCTACGCCCCGAAGCAAGAAATACACTAGTCTACGACTAATGTATCCAGTACCTTGTTCAACTCAGCAATAGCTTGGTCAACCTGTTCAACCACAGATTCACTATTCATTTCTGGAGCTGAATTGTTTTCCATTTTTAATTGCTGTCGCGCACCGCTTATTGTAAATCCCTTGTCGTAGAGAAGATCCTTAATTCTTCTAACGAGCTGAACTTCCAAGCGTGTGTAGTATCTTCGCTGGCCGCGTCGACGAACGGGCTTCAGTTCAGCAAATTCCTGTTCCCAATAACGAAGAACATGTGGCTTAATTGAGCATAAAGCACTAACTTCACCGATGGTGAAGTAATGCTTATTCGGAATATGCTGCTCAGACATGCGGCAATTACGAAATTAAATGAATAATTTGTAGTTCCGTCAATCGCCAGTAGAGGGTGATGCGTGATAATTCGCGACTCGATGTCGAAGTTTGTTACTGGCCCTGAAAGTGACTACCCATCGCTCATCAATCGTGACATCAATTCCAGTCTTTGGATTACGCCCTGGGCGAGGCCGCTTGTGCCTGACGCTGAAACGCCCGAATCCTGAAATCTTTACTTCCTCATGTCTTTCCAACGAGCATCGAATCTCCTCAAAGAAATTATCGACGAATTCCTTAGCTTCTCGCTGATTCAAACCCAGTGTTCTGTTGATTTCATTCACTAAGTCTGACTTTACTACCACGGACTTGCTCATCTGACGTTCCCGCCTACGCTCTCAATTGTGCGTCAAATTGTTTACTTAACTGATTAAGTATATACGCTAAGCTAGAATCTACTTCAACATCAGTCAAAGTTCGCGTATGCAATCTATACGTTAGTCGATATGCAATACTTTTTGTTTCTAAATCAATACCTACACCAAAATATACATCAAAAAGGGTTAAGTTTTCCAAAATCTCCCCAGCACTGTCCATAATTGCGTTGGAAATTTCTGATATAGGCAATTCTGCACTAACCAAAATTGAAATATCTCGTACTATGGGTGGATAACGAGAGATTGACGAATACTGATTTAGGTTTCTTTCTGAAAATACCTCAAATTCAATTTCGAATGCGAAGACTGGCTCTTCCACTCTGAATTCCGCCAGAATTTCTGGGTGAATCTGACCAACAATTCCACATTGTTTCTGGTCAAGATAGATTGCTGCGCTACAACCCGGGTGCAGTCCGTCTTGCTGTTCAGCAACAAATTCAACCTGATCAGCTTTTCCGGTCAAGTCAAACAGCTTCATCAAATCGCCTTTAACATCAAAGAAATCGACTTGTCGTTCTTCCATTCCCCACTGTCGAGGCGCAAATATTCCGTAGGAAAGCCCGCTCAGCATGTTCACCTCTTCCTTTGGCAAGAACACCCTGCCCACTTCATATAGCCGTACACGTTCGTGGTTGCGTCGATAGTTCACCAGAAATACACTAATCAGCCCAGGCCATAGACTTGTTCGCATGACTGACAAGTTTTCTGCCAGAGGGTTCGCGAGGGGCTTTGCGTACGATTTCGGATTTATTTTTCCTTGAAGCTTCGGGTCAACAAAACTATAGGTTATCGCCTCGTAGTAACCTTGAGAGTGCAACGTATCGCGTACTGTACTTTCCTTTATCGTGGACTCACTGATCCCTCGTGCAAAGTCGTCAGGGCTAAAGCTTATGGAACTTGGAATTTTGTCATACCCATAGATTCTAGCGACCTCTTCTATCTGATCGTGTTCCTCTTCCAGATCGAATCTGTAGTCATGTGGCAACACGTTCCAACCGCCTTCGACGGCAGTAACCTCTTTATTGACCGCACTTAAAATCGAGGAAATCCTATCATAGGGGATTGTCAGGCCTAGAACTCTGGCAATTCTCGATTCTCGAACGACGCATGTTTTTCTTTTCGGCAGCCAGGCGTTATCTCGGACATCCTGCAGCGGCCCCGGAACACCTCCGGTAATTTCTTGAATCAAATCGGTTGCTCGCTCAATCGCCCGCGCCTGTTCATAAGGATTCACACCTCGTTCAAAACGATGAGATGCATCCGTGTGCTTGCCGAACTTGGAAACTGACCTGCGTATGGCTTGCGGGGCAAAGAAAGCTGCTTCTAAAAAAATGTTTTGCGTTTCAGGTTGAATGCTGCTGGATTCGCCTCCCATTACTCCGGCCAGGCCGATTGGTCCATCTCGATCGGCAATCAGAAGCACCCCTTCACCAAGTTCTAACACTTCCCCGTCCAAAAGCGTTAGTTTCTCTCCGTTGCGAGAACGACGAACAAAGATTGCAGATGAATTGAATATTTCAGTATCAAATGCATGCATCGGCTGGCCAAGTTCCATCATCACATAATTGGTGATGTCTACAATGGGGTGAATGCTTCGCGAGCCTACTCTGCGCAACTTCTCCTGCATCCAATCCGGAGTTTTGGCATCTGCGCGAATATTTTCAATTAATCGACCGCAATAAGCCGGACAATCTTCGAAGGTATCCACCTCTACTGGAATTTGATTGGAAGACGCTGCCGAGATGGATCGAATTGGCGATGGTTTTGACTCACTGCCTGTAAGTATGGCGACCTCATTGGCGACGCCGCCAATGCTTAAACAATCGGCACGATTTGGAGTCAACTCAATGTCCAGCACATAATCCGGTAACTCTAAATAATCGTCTATGGAAGACCCGACAGGAGCAATGGAGTCCAGTTCCATCAAGTTATCGGAAGTTTCTCCCAATCCAATTTCTAATTCAGAACAAAGAACCCCGGATGATAATTCGCCATGAATCAGTGATTTTTGTATCTTTTGGTCGCCAATCATGCTTCCAATCAGTGCTATCGGATATTTTCCGCCTGCGACTACGTTTGGTGCACCACAAACGATTTGCAAAAGACTGTTTTGATTGACATCAACCAAGCAGACCTTGAGATTGTCACGGCGGGGGTGTGGTTTGACTTCTTGCACTTGGCCGACGACGATTTCTTCACCACAAGGATCAACAGGCAAAATTAAAACAACCTCCAACCCCGCCATTGTCAACCTCTTGGAAAGTTCTTGGACGTCTAGACCAAAATCAATCCACTCCTTTAGCCAATTCGTGCTAACAAGCATGATCGCTTTTCACCAATATCGCATCATCTGAACTGACTTAGCATGTCCACGTTATTTCTGAAGAACAGCCGCAGGTCATTCACTCCGTAGCGAAGCATAGTAAAGCGCTCCACTCCCATCCCAAATGCGTAACCCGTGAATTGTTCTGAATCAATCCCAACATTGGAATAAAGGGCTGGATGTACCATTCCACAACCTAATACTTCGAGCCAGCCGCTTTTCTTACAAACGTTACAGCCAGAGCCTTCACAGAACACGCAACTGATATCTACTTCCGCTGAAGGTTCAGTGAATGGAAAATAGGACGGCCGAAATCTTAAATTTAAGTTCTTCTCAAAAAATTCGGTAACAAAGAATTCCAGAACGCCCTTCAGATCGGCAAAGGTAGTTGTTTCGTCTACCACCAGTCCTTCTAGTTGATGAAACATGGGAGTGTGAGTGATATCCGAATCGCATCGATATACCCGACCCGGCGCCACGACTCGAATGGGTGGCTTGTTTTTCTCCATATAGCGAATTTGTACGGGTGATGTATGCGTGCGCAGCAGTTTGTCATCGTGAAAGTAAAACGTATCCTGCATAGCGCGAGCCGGATGTTCTGGCGGAATGTTCAAGGCTTCGAAATTATGATAATCGTCTTCAATTTCCGGACCCACAGCGATATCGAAGCCAATTCTTGAAAATATTTCCTGCATTCTGAAAATGGTCCGCGACAGAGGATGCGGGCCGCCAATCGCAGTTTGTCGAGCCGGAAGCGTCACATCGACTTTTTCCGATGCGAGCCGATTGCGCTCAGTTCTACGGCGAAGAACTTCACGCTTAGAGCTGATTTTCGATTCGAGCAGCTCTTTTGCTGCTTTAATTCTTTGGCCCGCGGCAGGTCGTTCATACGGCTTCAGCAATCCTATGGACTTTTGAAGCGCGGTGATATTGCCTTTCTTGCCAAAACATGAAACTCGCAAGCGTTCCAACTCGGAGTTAGAGTCTGCCGCTTCGATTTCAGAGACAGCTTGTTTGACGAAGTTGTCGAGATTTGAATAAGCCTCAGAATCAGGCATTATTCATGTGGATGCGTAATCTTTGGGTGAAGAATTCAGTTCTTAGGGTCCGGCAAAATACGCAATATGCTTATTCACCCAACTCCAGTTTTGCTTTATCTGCAAGCAGTGAAAATGTATCGCTGTCGCTGAATGCTATGGCAGCAAGAGATTTGCGGTCCAGTTCGATGCTGGCAAGTTTCAGGCCTCTCATGAAGGTGCTGTAATTTAAACCGCACTCTCGAGCCGCTGCATTAATTCGCATGATCCATAGAGCTCGAAAATCCCGTTTTTTTCGTCGACGATCTCGATAGGCATACTGTCCCGCTTTGGTCACCGCCTGTTTCGCTACTCGATACACATTTTTTCGCGCACCACGATATCCTTTTGCCTGCTTCAGCACCTTTTTGTGGCGCGCTCTGGCAGTAACGCTACGTTTTACCCTTGGCATTTCGAATCCTCTTGTTTATGCGTAAGGAAGCATCTGGCGTACTTTGGCAACATCCGCTGCATGCACCAACGTCCCTTTCCTAAGACTGCGTTTTCTTTTCGTTGACTTCTTGGTCAGAATATGCGAAGCATGGGAATGCCCACGCTTGAACTTACCGGAAGCGGTTCGCTTGAAGCGCTTGGCAGCTCCCCTGTTTGTTTTCATTTTTGGCATAAGTTTGTTCGCCTTTGAAAATTATCTACGTAAATCTAATATTTTATTGGAGCTAGCAGCATCACCATCTGACGTCCTTCCATCATAGGCTCCTGTTCAACCACCGCAAGATCAACTAAATCTTGTTCAACTCGACTGAGCATTTCAAAGCCCAAAGATTTGTGCTCGACTTCTCGTCCCCGAAACCGCATTGTGACTTTCGTTTTATTGCCTTCCTTTAGAAACTTTTGCAACCTGCCCAACTTGACGTCATAGTCACCAATATCAGTCCCAGGTCGAAACTTGATTTCCTTTACAACAATCTGCTTCTGCTTGCGTTTGGCATCATGCTGTTTCTTGCTCGCTGAATATCGATACTTTCCATAGTCCATAACCCGACAGACTGGCGGATTCGAATTCGGCGCAATTTCAACGAGATCAAGTTCTGCTTCCTGCGCGAAATTAAGCGCTTCTTGAAGTGAAACTACTCCAATCTGCACGCCGCCATCGCTAATCAGACGAACTTGGTCTGCCTCTATCTGTGAATTGATTTGGTGTAATTTTTTAGTAGCCGTAACTTAATCTCCCGTTTTATTCATCTTTCCAACAGTGCAGGTATCACTAATCAATTTAATAACTGATGCAATTGGCAATGACCCCATGTCTTCTCCAGATAAGGTTCGAACTGCCACTGTCTCGTTCTCTACTTCACGGTTTCCAACTACCAACAGAAACGGAATTTTCTGTAATGTTTGCTCTCTAATTTTGAAACCAATTTTTTCGTTTCTTGAATCAAGAACAACTCGTACGCCAGCTTTTCGAAGTAGAACGCTTATTTTACCCAAATATTCGCTTTGTGCGTCAGAAATATTCATTACAACCGCTTGCACCGGTGCCAGCCATACTGGAAACTTTCCGGCGTGCTCTTCGATCAAAATTCCAATAAATCTTTCGAGCGAGCCTAAAATTGCTCGATGAATCATGACTGGAGTCTTCTTTGATCCATCTGCAACTACATATTGTGCTCCAAGTCGCGCTGGCATGGAAAAATCTAGCTGAATAGTTCCACACTGCCATTTTCGCCCAATGCAATCGTTCAGAACGAAATCAATCTTTGGACCGTAAAATGCCCCTTCCCCAACATAGGTTTTAAAGTTCATGGAACGCTCGGTCAGTACTGATTTAAGAGCGCTTTCAGCGCGATCCCACAGCTCGTCACTTCCAACCCGTTTTACAGGACGAGTTGATAAACCGACCGCAATGTCATCAAAGCCGAAATCCGTGTACACTTTCAAGGCCATTTCAATTAAATTTTCCACTTCTGATTGAATCTGGTCTTCAGTGCAGAACACATGTGCATCATCCTGGGTGAAACGACGAACCCGCATCAGCCCATGAAGCGTTCCGGATGGTTCGTATCGATGAACATGCCCAAACTCCGCGATGCGCAATGGCAGGTTTCGATAACTTCTCAACCCCTGATTGAAAATTTGGACATGCCCCGGACAATTCATGGGTTTCAAAGCATATGCCTTTTTTTCAATTTCGGTTGTGAACATATGGTCCTGAAAAGTTTCCCAGTGGCCAGACTTTTCCCATAGAGATCTGTCAATGAGCTGTGGAGTGTGAACCTCGGTGTAATCGAATTCTTCTAGGAGATTTCGCATATAGGATTCCACGAGCCGGCATAGAGTCCATCCTTTTTCATGCCAGAAGACCATACCTGGAGCTTCTTCTTGGAAATGAAACAAGTCGAGCTCACTTCCCAATTTCCTGTGATCGCGTAACAGTGCTTCTTCAAGACGAGTCAGGTAGTCTTTCAGATCAGTTTTAGAGTTCCAAGCAGTTCCATAGATGCGCTGTAACATTTCATTATTCGAATCACCGCGCCAGTAAGCACCTGCCACCTTAGTCAACTTAAATGCTCGAAGGAAGCCTGTGTTCGGTACATGGGGGCCTCTACAAAGATCTACAAATTCGCCTTGTCTGTATAGAGATATGACTTCATCTTCAGGTAAATTCTGAATAATTTCAGCCTTGTATTTTTCACCCATGCCACGAAACAGCGAAACCGCTTCATCTCTTTCCATAACTGTACGGTTCACCAGCAACTTTTCCGATGCAATTTCATACATGCATTCTTCAATCTTGGCGAGATCTTCTTCAGTGAATCCACGCTCAAATGCAAAGTCATAATAGAAGCCATCCTCAATCACTGGGCCAATCGTAACTTGAGCTTGCGGGAATAGCCGCTTTACTGCCTGCGCAAGTAGATGGGCAGTTGAGTGACGAATCACCTGTAGTCCAGCTTCATCCTTGCCGGTAACGATTTTCAATGACCCGTGATCGTCAATTTCGTAAGACGTGTCCACAAGTCTGCCATTGAATTCACCAGCAACCGCGGCTTTTTGTAAACCCGCACCGATGTCCGAGGCGACATGATCAATAGTTATGTTGGACGAGTATTCCTTCTGGGAACCGTCTGGCAATGAAACAGTTGGCATTTAGAGACTATAGAAACAAAATAAAATCGCACCGTAAGAAATTATTCCTTTGGTGCTAGAAAAGAACAATTAATTATACGAAATGAAAGGGAAGTTGTCGCAGATTAGACTGAAAAAACTAGAAAATTAGATAAAATAGTGGGCACGGTCGCAACGTATTCGTACGTCAATTGGACTAAAATTCAGTGCAAAGATGCTAGGTTAATCTAAATAACCACTGTCTTGTTCAAGGCAATACAAGCAATTGCTAATTGGACCATATCCATTACAATTGATGCTGCAAATCCGAAGCAAATAAAATTATTTTGTAATTGCTGGTTAAAATTTTGGGAATTATGTAGTTCGGTTGACAAAACTTGAGAAATATACTTTCCAACATAGTAATTTTATTTCAAATTGGTAGTATAGGTATGCGCAAGAAGAAAGACGAGAGGACACGAATTAGCCTGTACGAATTTATGTCTCAGTTCGAAACTGAACAAGATGCGATGGAATACATCGAATCAATCCGTTGGCCAGACGGCCGATCCTGCCCGAAATGCGGTTCTGGGCGCACAAGAAAAGCAAGCCATGAGAAAATGCCGTATTGGTGTACACCTTGTCGCAAGTATTTCAGCGTACGGACTGGAACGCTCATGGAAAATAGCCCCATCGAATACAAGAAATGGCTAATGGCAATTTACTTGTTGTCAACATCATTGAAGGGTGTTTCAAGTACCAAACTCGGAAACGATATTGGTGTAGAGCAAAGAACAGCTTGGTTCATGGCTCATCGAATAAAAACTGGCTGGGCGAATAATGCATCTCAACTCTTTGGTTGCGAAGTCGAGGTTGACGAAACCTACATTGGCGGAAAAGAGAAAAACAAGCACAAAAATAAGAAACTCAATGCAGGTCGTGGAACTGTTGGTAAGACTGCAGTTGTAGGAATCAAGGAACGCGACAGCAAGAAAATCAAGTCATTCAAAGTAACCGACACCAAAGCCATCACACTTCACCAGATTGTCTGCGGTAGCGTTTCGCCTGGTTCAACTGTTTACACCGATGACGCACTGGCATACGAAGGCATCGAACGATACGGATACAAGCACGAATCAGTCAAGCATTCGGCCAAAGAGTATGTAAAAGGTCAAGCCCATATTAACGGCACTGAATCGTTTTGGTCTTGTCTGAAGCGTGGATACTATGGTGTCTACCACAAGATGAGCCCGAAGCACTTGCAGAAATATGTTGATGAGTTCAGTGCCAGGCAAAATGTCAGGTAGCTGGATACAATGATGCAGATTGACTGCACCATTCGAAGGCTATTCGGTAAACGACTGGAATATGCAGACCTGATAAGTGGCCCAGACGGGCGTCTTCATCACCAAATATCTTTAGGAATAAAAACGAGTGGATTGGTAATGGTTAACACACTTGGATTAGGTGCGCCCGCCATCGTAGCATTTCTACTATTCGGAGTGGTCTTGCAGTCATGCAAACCATCTGACCCATCGGACTGTGCAAGTAGTGACGCTATGATGATGGCGATGGTTCATCTTGATAGAGACGGGCTGAAACGGAAAATAGCAAACTTCCATCTTGCCGAGGTATCAAACGACTACGATTACACATTCAAATTGGCACAAGATTATGGTTTTGATTGGCACTTAAAGGGACATGTCGATACGACGAATATCTTCGGCGGGCCGCAACGCTACTATTTTCAAGCCGTAATGGAGTGCCACTCCAAACCTGACGGCCGAAGATGGCGGGTCAGGAATTTGAACGTCACTGGATAAAAATCAAACAAGTGCTTCGCAGTGATGGCGACAATCAGTGATAACCTTGTAATAATTGCGTCATTTACAAATGAATTGAACTCTGGCGTTTATGATCATTTGCCACTGGACCCAGTTGATGAACGCTGTAATGAGATGAATAGATGGATGCAGGACATTTTTGACCTGTACGATTCAACTTCGCAACAAGTTTCGGATCTTCGGGATCAAGTTTGGGCTCAGTGGGACGAACTTACAAGGGCGATTGTCGGAGCAGCTTTTGCGCCGGGACTTCGTGATCTTGGACGAGTTGGGGTATTTGCCGTTTGCTCGAAGTGGCGGTCAGTTGCTGTTTCACCTGATCTCGAAACTCTACGAGCGGGTGTCGATTGTGATTACCACGTATTTGTCGTTCGGGGAATGGCCGACGGTGTTTGGTGACAAGAAGATGACCGCTGCGCTGCTGGATCGGCTAACGCATCACTGCGAAATTATTGAGACCGGCAATGAGAGCTGGCGCTTCAGGAATCGAACCTGATGAAAGGTGGAAGGGAGGGTGAATTTTCGGAATTTTTAAATGACAGGGTTAATTTTAAATGACATTTGACACCTGTTGTCAGCATTTCTGGTGGATAAACAACCGTCATTTACTCTCGACGGTTCATTGAATATTGTGATTCTGTCGGGCAATTCATGGTGCGTAAAAAAACAATAAGAGACAAAATTCAAAGTATTTTTGAGCTCATAGAAACGGGATACCCTGAAAGAGAGTACGAATACTCCAAAACGCCTCTTCACGACGCTGCAATGGATGGAAATGTTGCTGCCATCGATGCGATAATTGCCAATGGAGAAGGTATCGATTCTCAAAAGGATAATGGAGAGTCGCCTCTGAATGTTGCTATTCAGTGCGATAGCGTCGAAGCTGTGAAAGCACTGGTTGCCGCAGGAGCAGATCTTGAATTGCCAGATAGCGGAGGTTACACACCGCTAAAAATTGCTGCACTGTACGAAAATTTCGCGGTCGTGGATATTCTCGTTTCAGCAGGTGCGAATGTAAACGACCCAAACGCAGATATCAACGACAATTCGCTTCTTCACACGTGTGTGGAAAAGGGGGACGTAGAGCTTGTCAAAAAGGTAATTGCGGCGGGAGCGCATCTCGATTTGTACGATAGAGACGATGAATATCGCATGACACCGCTTCAGCTTGCTGCGCTTTTCAAACATTACGCAGTGATGGATGTTCTCGTTTCGACCGGGGCTAACGTTAATCTGCCGAACGGCGATGGCGAAACGCTTCTTTTTCGGATGACATGGGAAGAGGAAGTAGAGAATGTCGAAATGCTGATCGAAGCGGGTGCGGATCCTGACTTGAGCGATCAAGGCGGCTCGACACCGCTTCATATCGCAGCAGTCTGTGACAATGCGCAAATTTTAAAATTGCTAATTTCCGCAGGAGCGAACGTCAGCTTGAAAAATGCCAACGGCGAAACCGCATTAAAGATTGCGCAACGCCGGGAAAACCGCGAATCTATCGAACTGCTCAAACAGTTTGCAAAGTAACACTCAGTTTTGTCGCGTCAGCTATCTCATCTCGGAGTTAAGCGTCAATACAATCGTTGGTCCGGTGTTGTTGAAGATCGCACAAGGTCGTGACGAGCAAAATTCAGTCAGTAGTAAATTCATCATTCGAAAATACATGACTCAGGAAGCGAAACGAGAGTAATTTCGCGTCTACAAGTCGAACACCGTAGATTCGGCGAAGATGCAATCGGCAGCGCAACCGAACGCGTTTCAGTCAGTTATAGATTCCGCGATCTCCACAAATAGTCTCATAAGCTGCTCGCACAGTCCTTGTTTTTTCTGTCGCAAATTCCATCATTTCATCAGGAATGTTTTTTGATTCGAATTTGTCGGGATGAAATTGGCTCATGAGTCTACGATAAGCATTTCGAACTTCGGAATCCGACACTCTGCTATTGATCCCTAATGCAGCATAGCAATCGTCTATGGTGTGCGAACTTACTGGATCTGCTACGTAGTTGATTCCTTCATCTTCGAGTATTTTTTTAATTTCCGTTTCGGTTAAACGCAATTGATCGCCAATTGCGTACAGCATTTCGACCACGTCTGTACCCATGTATCCGTCGCTTACGGCAACTTCAACCTGTATTGCCAGAAATTCCCTGTGTACGTCTCGGATTTTCTCGGTCGCACTATGAAATTCATCCAAAATCGATTTCGCGTTAAAACCCAAACTTGCACCGCGCTTTATCAAACCCGTTGCGTACTGACGTTGCTCTTGCGAAAAAGAGCACGAATCCAATGCCTCTCGCAAGATACTGATTTTTACATCGCTAATATTTCCATCCGCGTTTGCAACGTAGCCCATTACCTGATACATGGCCGCAAGAAAAATGGATTTGTCATTATCCAAAGGATTCAATATCGAATAATTGAATAAGCTATTGGAATTTTCTTCGAACAGCTTGCTCATTTCTACATCGCTGATATTTAAATAAGCCCCGACTTCATGCAATGCTTTGCTGTGGAGCGGACTAAATTGACCATCTGCGAGAGCAATTCTTACGTGAGTTTCAAGGAACATTCTGGGCAAGCCTGATTGCTTCGTTACAGTGCTATATTGCTCCAAAATGGACTGAGGATGATAGTTTGGACCTTTGCCTTTATCAAACAGATAAATTGCCAACTCACGTTGGCTCTCGGTCAAAGACCAATAGCGTATCGCTTCCTGCAACGCCGTATTTTTTCTGTATTTGATGCGCCCATCCATTCTAGCCATGTATCCTATTACCAAAAATGTGGCGGCTTTATCTATGAGGCATTTTTTGGAAACGTAAGTCATTGATTTTTTGCGCAAAATCCAGAGCTTGAACTTTCGTTTACCCCACAAAATCGCCTGAAAACAGGGTTTTTGGGCACTTTTCAGCCTTCAAGGCCAATTTTTACCCCACTTCAATCCCCCTCGTGCAAGGGCTGAAACAAGCCTGGGTCAAAGTGCTTTTTCGTTCATAATATGTTGTTTTAATTGATAAATAATGCCATGAGCCAGCCTCTTTCAAGTATAATACTGTTAAATATTAATCGGCAGCACTCAATCCAAAGGAGGTCGAACTCATGGCACCGGTTCATTATGATTTATTTTGGCAAGACTATTTCGACTATTGCGAACTGGATCGACTGCGAGGCATCTTTGCCCAGATTGACCTCACCGAGGTGAGCCGCGAAATTCGTCGTCACCGCAATGGCAAAGGCAGACAGGACTGGCCGATCGAAGCCATGCTGCAAGCGGTATTGGCCATGATCGTGCTGCAGCACCGAAGCGTCGCTTCCTTTCGCCGCGAACTGATGCGCAATCCCACTTTGATGATTGCTTTGGGCTTTGAGCTCAAGGCGGCCGCCAACGGCGAGCCCAAGCCTGTGGCTCGCTACCGGGTGCCATCCGATGGTGCCTTTAGTCGCTTTAAGCAAACGCTCATCGAGGTGGATGAAGCCACCGGTTGCGTTCAAGCGCTGTTTGAAGCCCAGCGTCACAAGCTGACTGACCTGTTGCCGGACTTCGGTCAACGGGTCGGTTACGATGGCAAAGCGATCCAGTCTCATTCCACCGGCCGCAAGCTGGCTCACCGGGTGGACCCGCTCAGCGGCGAGTGTCTGACCTCCGACCCGGATGCGACTTGGGGCTGCCATAAACAGTTCGGCACCGATTCGAATGGCAAAGAGGTTCAGACCAACAAGCGATGGTACGGTTACGAGTTGCATCTATTGGGCGATGTAAATTACGAGTTGCCCATTGGGTTTACGCTGGCACCGGCCCACGAATCCGAGCATCCGCACTGTGAAACTTTGGTGTCGGAGTTTATCGGTTCAGCATTGTCCAAGCGCTGTGAAAGCTTTGTTGCCGACCGCGGTCTGGACAGCAACTCGTTAAGAAAGCGGTTGTTCGAGGCGGATATCCTGTCGGTCATTGCCAATCGCAACCTGTGGCAGGATGAAAACCTGGACCCGGACCAGCTTCGGGTTGCCACCCGTTGCCTGGATGAAAACAAGTTTGACACTCTGCTTCGAACCGAACATGGCGATCTTTACTGCAAGTGTCCGGAAAGCGAGCAAATCCGGCCGATGCATTATCAGGGCTACGAAAAAAAGCGCGGCACGCTCAAGTGGGCCTGTCCGGCTGCGGTCAATGATTTCCAGTGCCAGGGTCGAGACGAGTGTTATCGTCTGGGCAACGTCACCGCCGGTGCCAAGACCCGAGTGGTGCGCGTCAAAGTGGATCCGGATCATCTGCGAGATTTTGGTGAATTGCCGCATTCCACACTCAAATGGAAGCGCCTGTATAAACAAAGAAGCGCACTGGAGCGGATCAATTCCAGGATTGCCGACAGTTTTTTGATGCACAATCACTATCTACGCGGACAACGGCGCATGGCGCTGAGAATCTCCATGTCGATGACGGTGATGCTGGCGGCGGCTTGTTTTGCCATCGAGGCCGGACAACCGCAAAACATGCGCTCGCTGGTCAAGCCGCTGGCCGCCTGACCTCGCCCCTTGGCGGGGCCTTCCAACCGAGCGATACAGGTTCTGCGTTGGCGGGCGGTTCGGTGCGCCCGAATTTCGTCAAGCTCGGCAAACTCAACCGTCTCTTGCTGTGCAAACACCCGAATCGAGGGAAAATGACGTTGTGATTTGAAAATTCTCTCCAAATTCCACTTTTCAAGCACATTTGGTCTACTCGGAAAACCGTAAAATATCGCCCAACGAAAAAGTCTCTCTATAGCCGTAATTTTGTTCTCAGGGTCGAATTCACTATACTCATCCGGATTCATATCTAGCTCAACACTTGGATCCATACCTCGTTTTTGCAATGAATCACCGAAGTGACCAAGCCCGAAACCTAAAACGGATCCAATAGGTCCCCCGACCAAGAAACCCAGAATTCCACCAACTAATTTTCCCCGCCGAGCCATTGTTACTATTACCAATTACAGTTCTGATTCAATTTCTATGACATGAGCAACATGTCCAATATTTTATTGATTTTTATGAATTTTACCTGATCAGTAAAATCAATATCGGTTTTGCCGGCCTCGCCGTCAAAATTGCGGTACGGTAATGCTCAGCCCATTGCTCGTAACTGCGGTTCAGCCGCGGTTCGTATCGGTTCGACCAAGTCACAGCCGATTTGACGTTGTCCGGTACGATGGCTTTCGGAACTCCGCCGAAGAACTCCACCATGCGCGTGTGGCTGTCCAGCTAGTCCGGCAGCGACTGACTCCAGCTCGCCTCTGCATAAGTGTAGTTTGAAGCCCCGAGCGCGCCGACGAAAATCTCCGCCTTACGTACCGTCGCACACTCACTGTCAAACACCTCTACCGTCTTGCCACTGTAGTCCACGAAAGCTTTTTCACCACCTTCATGAACTTGACGCATGGAGGGCTTCTGACGCTTTAGCCATTTGCTGTAGAGCGCGCAAAACCGCGCATATTGGTAGCACAGTCCGCCCTCTGCCTGATATTCCTCAAACAGCAACTGGCGCGTCACGCCCTAGATCTTCAGCTCCTGATGAATCCACTCCCAGTCGGGCTGGCGATACCACCACCCTCATCGCCATAGATCAGCGTTCCAAGTTCCTCATCGCTCATCTCCTTCGCCAACGGCCATTCCAAGCGCGCTTGACGCACCTTTGCAAGCCAACCCTGAACCGTGCCCGCGCTGGCGCCCACGCTGACACAAATCTGGCGTACCGACATACCCACTTCGTTGTGCAGGCGGAGTGCTTCTTTGATTTTTCGCATCGCTGTTCTCCGATTTGCCATATCCGCTTCTCCTTCGACTGTTTCAAATTCAGCGAGTATGGCAGGTTAATAAATAACAAACGACCCGGAATCAGCTCTTCACTCCGACCACTGTTCATTTTGTTGGAATCACTGTTCATTTTCGTCGGAATTGACGTTTTGGAACAACTGTTTTATGTTGAGTAAATACTTATGTTGAGTAGTCCGCCACAATCTCCGCTATAACAAGGATCTAGCAACCGATTTACTCAACATAAGTTTTTCACTTCATAACAAGGGATTGTTCAGTAATCTGAGCAGTGTATCCTGTATGCCATTGAAAGCACCTTTCGTGATTGCTGGCACAGTACCAGCCGCAAGCACTTCAAGTTTTTCTGCCGGATTGGCGTGCATGCAGGTAGATCTCAGTGCTTTGCATGCTCGCATGACCCAACCACAGGGATACCTGGCGCACATCGCCAGTGATTTGTAAGATGTGCATGGCGCAGGAGTGTCTGAGAACATGTGGAGTAATACGCTTGCTTCGCATGGATGGCAGCTTGTGTTTCACGGTCGCGACATGATGCGAAAGCAGATGTGCGAAACCGTGTCGGCTAATGGCTGTGCCACGAGCGTTGAGGAAGAGGTGGTTGTCTTTGACAGCGGGACGGATGTTCAGCCAGTCCGCTAGGGTTGAACGAGTTTCGTCCCATAGTGGCAGAACGCGCTCACGTCTTCCCTTGCCCATCACTCGTATTGTGCTTATAGCTGGCTGTTCAAGGTTGTCGAGCGTAAGTGCAGTGAGTTCTGACACCCTCAGTCCGGCCGAAAAGGCGAGATGCAGCATGGCCCGGTCGCGAACCCCGGAAGCGGTTTTAATGTCCGGTGCATCCACCAGAGCCTGCAGTTCATGCAGTTCCAGCCAGTCAATCAGTTTTCTGTCGAAGCGTTTCTCGGGAATGGAGTGGACTTGACTTGACAGGGCCAGACATTCAGGCGCCCTGAACTCCAGATAGCGGAAAAATGACTTGATTGCAGCAAGGCGAATGTTGCGTGTGCGGTTCGCGTTGTTGCGAGTGTTTTGCAAGGAATCGAGAAAATCCAGGATGAGTGTCACAGTGAGCTGTTGAATTTCGAGTTGGCAGGGTTGCACGTCGAGCCTTTCGGAGGCGAAGATGACCAGCAAACGCCAGCTGCAGGAATAGGACTCAATGGTGTGGCGACTGAAGTTGCGGTCTCGGGGCAGATACTCCCTCAGGTAGGTACTCAGATGAAACGAAAAATCAGTCATGGCTGCCCCCACTGTGTGTAAACGAGAGCTGTGCCTTCGCAGCGATTTTGCGAAGGATTGCGGGTGTAGCTTCCAGATACCAGTAGGTGTCAAACACATTGGCGTGTCCGAGGCTGGTTGACAAAGCCAGCATATGTCGGCTGGCGTCTTCCTCACCGAGATTCTCAAGCGAACGAACAGCGAAACTATGGCGCCTATGTGCAGCTGCACATAGGCGCCACTATCTGCACTTCCTGACTATCTGCAGTAGTACCACTAAAGGCTTGTTTTTACTGCAAATGAGAGAATTAGCAGCGACATAATACGGACTCCGTTTTTCAATTAGCCCCATGTATGGGGAGGAGTCTATCATGAAGTGTGTCATTCATAACCAAGTGGTTCTGTTGCGAGTGCCGGAAGGCCCGCTTTCGCCCTATCTCAATCGGTTTGCAAACGCAGCGAGCACGAAAGGATATGCTGTTCGAACGATTCATCATCGTGTTTTGCTGGCAGCTGGCTTTAGCCAATGGCTGAAGCAAAAGGGAATTGAACCATGCAGCATAACTTCCGATCATCCGAAACAGTATTTGCAATATCGTTACTGCCTGCTACGACCTTCCAGAGGGGATCGTGCTGCGCTTAGACATCTGATCGAATTTCTACGCCTTGATGGCGTGATCCCTGCTGAGAAGACAGCCGTACCTCAAGCTACCGAAGCCGAGCTTTGTGTGCACGCCTACGAGGAGTATTTACGAGAAACGCGTGCTTTGGCCACGTCAACGATCGTGAGCTACGTACCATTCATACGCAGATTTCTTCAACACTGTTTTGGCAACGGACCCGTTACACTCTCGCATCTTTGTGCCAGCGATGTCGTGGAATTTGTTCGGCACCAAGCAAAGCGTTTGAAAAGGAAACAAGCGAAGACCATGACCACTGCGTTACGCTCTTTTCTAAAGTACGTGCATTATGACAGTGAAGAAACGCTGGAATTGGTCGCTACTGTTCCTGTTGTAGCCAACTGGTCGAATACATCGATCCCTCGTGCAATTTCAACTGATCAAGTTCACCAGTTGTTGACCAGCATCAGCCGGGATACCTCGATGGGACGTCGAGACTATGCCATTTTGCTGTTACTTGCTCGGCTCGGTCTACGCGCAAGCGAAGTAGTATTTCTCGAACTTGATGACATTGAGTGGAATACCGGGACATTGCACTTGCGCGCCAAAGGTGGAGTGCGCAAAGAGTTCCCCATGTCTCATGAGGTCGGCGAAGCGATCGCGGACTATCTGCGCCGTGGACGACCGATAAGCAACAGTCGACGCGTATTCCTGCGAACCAAGGCTCCTATCCAAGGCTTTCGAGGCCCTAGCGGTGTTAGCTGTGTCGTTCGCCGTTCACTCAAGAATGCCGAAGTGAACGCACCGAGTTTCGGCGCACACCAGTTTCGTCATGGATTGGCCACCGAGATGTTACGTCAAGGCGCCTCTCTCAGTGAAATCGGTGACGTGCTGGGGCATCGCCATCCTGATACGACCAGAATTTATGCCAAGGTTGATGTTAAGGCGTTACGCACTCTAGCTCTGCCATGGCCAGGAGATGTGCGATGAACACCCTTCGCCAAGCCGTTCATGAATATTTGGAGATGCGACGCAATCTAGGATTCAAATTATTCCATGCTGGCAAGCGATTGCTCGACTTCGTCACGTTTATGGAACAGCATCAAGCCCCCTACATCACCGAGGCGCTGGCTCTTGCCTGGGCACAACAGCCAGCGAACGCACAACCGGCGTCTTGGGCCGGGCGCCTGAGTCATGTACGCGTATTCGCGCGTTATCGTCGCACCATTGATTCGCGTACACAGATCCCATCCCCGGGTTTGTTGCCATTTCAACCCAAGCGAGCGAGACCGTATCTGTACTCGGATGAAGAGATCCAAAACTTACTTCGTGCCGCGCGCAACATGCCGCACCATTATGAACGCACTGCATTATTGCCTTGGACCTATTATTGTGTGTTGGGCCTGCTGAGCGTCTCGGGGCTGCGTCCAGGCGAAGCGCTCAATCTTGAGCTTCAAGATGTTGATCTTGAAGCAGCCGTGTTAACGGTGCGCGGCGCCAAATTCGAAAGCACCCGCCTGGTACCCTTGCACACCTCGACCTGCAAGGTACTTAAAGACTACATCGCTCGTCGACACAACCATTGGGCGGGGCGCCCGGTTTCGTCCTACCTGTTTGTCTCCAGTGCGGGGAATCAGTTGGACAGTGCAGCCGTCCGCAACGCTTTTTACGCTCTGTCACGCCAGATTGGTCTGCGTGGTCAGGGTGACAGTCACGGACCCCGTCTGCAGGATTTCCGGCATGCATTCGCAACTAAGACTTTGGTGAACTGGTATCGGTGCGGTGAAGATCCCGAGCGTCTCCTGCCGGTTTTGTCTACCTACCTTGGTCATGTGCATGTTGCTGATACGCAATGGTATTTGGAGGATTCTCCCGAGTTGATGCGTGAAGCGATGCGTCGCCTTGAACGCCGCTGGGAGGACTAACCATGACCTCTGTCATCAGCTTGGCTCCCTTATTGGAGCGTTTCTTTACCCAGCGCTTGATGCACCAGCGTCAGGCGAGCCCTCATACCATCCGTTCCTATCGCGACACTTTTCGCCAGTTGCTGATCTTTGCACAGCAGCGCCTGCATCAGCCGCCCTCGCATCTCAAATTCGAGCAGATTGACGCACCGTTGATCGTGGCTTTCCTGGATGATTTGGAAACTCACCGAGGTGTCACCGTTCGCAGTCGCAATTTGCGCCTCACCGCCATTCATTCGTTCTTTCGTTACGCGGCGTTCGAGTTGCCAACACATTCAGCTCAGATTCAGAGAGTGCTGGCAATTCCGAGCAAGCGCTTCACCCGCAAACTGGTCAGCTTCCTCAGCCGTGTGGAAGTCGATGCCTTGCTCGCGGCACCGGACCGAAAAATCTGGTTGGGGCGGCGTGATCATGCCTTCATACTCACTGCGGTGCAAACGGGTTTGCGTTTATCAGAAATGACCGGATTAAAACGTGAGGATGTTGTCGTCGTAGGCACTGGCGCTCACATTCGGGTATTGGGCAAGGGGCGTAAAGAACGCTGTACGCCGCTCGCGAGATCGACCCGCGCGGTTTTGAAGGCGTGGCTGCAAGAACCACCGCGAGGCACTCACGGTGTGCTGTTTCCCAACGCGAAAGGTGAACGACTCAGTGTCAATGGCGTGCAGTACTTGTTGAACAAACACTGCATGACAGCTTCAAAGGTGTGCCCTTCGTTGAAATACCAACGGGTTACCGTTCACCGCTTGCGTCACACCATGGCCATGGACCTTCTCCAGGCCGGTGTCGACCGTTCCGTGATTGCGCTGTGGCTTGGACATGAATCCGTCGAGACCACCCAGATTTATCTGGAGGCAACCCTCGTGATGAAAGAGCAAGCGCTTGCCAAAACAACACCGTTACCGGGCACCCCAGGTCGCTACGAGCCCGGTGACCGACTACTCGGCTTTCTCAACAGTCTGTGAATCGAAGAAAACTATGTCTAGTCATCGAATCAGGTCACCACCAAATGATCCGCAATTTCAGTAAGATACGCTCCTTGCGTCAATTTACTGCAGATAGTCAGGAAGTGCAGATAGTGGCGCAGATCGTGCAGTCTCGGACCGTTCGTTCCCGGACCGTCACGAAGCCCGGTCTGACGGGCCAGTCGGCAAAATTTTGTAGATACAGTATCAAGTGCCGGGGGTCTGCCGGACGACAGCACAAACAAATGGTCGCTTAGAGTCCCTTCTCGGTTTCTGATTTCAAGATACTCCTGCAAAGCGTCCTGTACGCTCGGATGCAACGGAACAAGACGGCTCTTTCGGAACTTCGTCTCGTGGACAGTCAGGCCGTCTGCGGTCAGGTCGCCCAGTCGCAGAGCAATCGCCTCACTCCTTCTCAGGCCGGTCACCGCCATCAGTCCGAACAGGTAGTACCAGGTGAATCGATTGATTGAAGCGGCGGGCTGTACAGACAAGGCAGCATCCAACAGCTGGCGAATCTCGGCAACCGTCATTAAATGAGGCGAAGGTCGAGAGAATCGATATCCACCAAACACATCCTGAGGTGGAATTTCATGGCGCACATCCTCGGCGTGCAGCGCAATGGCAAACTTGCGTATCGTACGAAGTTTGAAGTATGAACATTGCCGTGATGGCGACTTCGAAGCCCACTCAAGCACCGTATCGACACATACGAACCGTTCGCCGCGGGTGGCCGCGAATTGTGTATAGTTTCGCAGAACCCGTTGTTGGCCAACATATTTGTAGCCCAGTTGTCGCTTGAGCCTGAGGTAGCATTCAACGTGAGTGTTCAACGACATGCAGCACCTCCCTCAATCCAAGGCTGTACCACCTTTTCAAGCATTGCCAAATCAACTTTCGCGTAAATCGCTGTGGTCTGCGGGGAGCGGTGTCGGAGCAAACAGCCCACAGTCTCCAGTGTCGCACCGGAACGCAACAGGTTGGTTGCCGCAGAGTGGCGAAAAACATGTGCGCCTCGAGCACCTGAGGTTACAATGCCGGCACGGTCCAGCGCCTTACATGCAATATTCGAAACTGCAGCAGAACCGGCAAACCGACGGTGCGGTGCCGTTGCTCGTAGAAACACTCTGTCTTCACTGATCTTCGGTCGTGCATCAACGATGTAGGCAACCAGTGCGTCGCCGACCACTTGGGGAAGCGGCAATGCAGCCTCTTGCTTTGATTTGCCATAGACATGCACTCGCGCATGCTCCCAGTCAATGTCTTTCAACCGCAGGTTGACAACATCGCCAGCGCGAAACGCCAGCACTGACAGTAACAGCAGGATGGCTCGGTCGCGCAGCCCCATTGGCGTTGTCGTATCGCAACTGGCAACGGTTCGTTCAACATCTTTAGGGGATATGTATCGCGGCAGTGTCGACAATCGCCAATGGGGCACTGTCGGAACGATGCCGACCAAACCGGCACGACACTTGCCGTCACTCGTTAGATAACGTAGGTACATCCGTAGCGATGATGTCACATTTCTTGCGCTCGACAGAGAAACTTCTGCGAGCCGGTTCGATAGCGCACTACGGATCAACTCCGCATCATACCGGCTTGGGTCACTGCCGAGGACCGCAGTCAGTAAGGAGACAGTTCTGACATGGCTCCTGATGGTTGCTTCACCAATGCCACGGTGATGCCTAAGCCATTGACGGAATTCCCCAAGCCCATCATTCAATTCCAACTCCGATAAAAGTGCTCCATCAGCCACACATTGACCCACCAGAAATACCGCAAATCGCCTGATTCTGTTGCATTGCTTGGGGCTCATATCGCCCTGATTCACGGTTCTCCGAGCCACTCCAGGTATCAAACAAATGCAGTCGTGACTAAAAAATCGTTCCAATACATCCACATCAATGTCATTTCTGCTAATGCGACATTGGTGAAGCCAGACAATAAAGTGGCGGCATTCGTACCAATAAGGCTTCAGGGAGTTTGGTGCGTAGCCTTCCTTTGTCAGTTGCTCCAGAAATAATTCCAGCAGATGCAGATTGTCTTCAAACTCTTCCGGAGTTGCAATCCGCCCGCTGTCTTCGAGAAATACAACGAAGCTGCCAACTAGTTCATACGAACTCATTGCAGGGTTTTGATCCGTTACAAAGTGCGACAGCGCACAGCGACAGTGGTGGCGTAGAAATCTACGTATCGTGCTTTCGTCAACTGATTGGATGTCTGTTCCGCTGTGTTCGAGCCAGACCAGGAGGTGATGTGCTGCTTGCGCATGAACTCGGACTGCCGTTTCAGCGAGACTTGTGCGCCTCAAATAATCCTGATACTCCGAAATAATCGGCTGGAATGGATTGCACTTCATTCCAGCTGGCGTGTTCCGCCGTATAGTTGTTGACATGATGATCCTCCATCTTGATTAGTTACATAAAACAAGAGAGGACTATAAACTTATGTTGAGTAAATCAGTTGCTATATCCTTGTTATAGCGGAGATTGTGGCGGCCTACTCAACATAAGTATTTACTCAACATAAAACAGTTTTATGTTGAGCTCTACATAAAGTGTTCATTTTGAGTGGAATACGCAATATGGAACACAATTTCGGTCACGGTAAAGATGGCTTGTCCAACACGCTGATGACGCTGAATTTGATTGCCTTCGCATTCCATGCGGTGTGCGACCAATTGTGTGAATTGTGGCGAGCTGGCAGAGACCGATACTCCCGTCGCGGACGGCTGTTCCTGAGCCTAGACGTGCTCAATGAATGGCAGTATTTCGATGACTGGCATGATTTGCTCAGCCGGTTTGCCACACCGGGAGCACGGGGTCCTCCGTAGTCCGAGCGCATCTTCCCGGCCAATTGGCCGGAACTTCAACACCGTCTTTTCAACCTGGAATACACCAAACAATGAACTAACAATCCATGATGTCTCATTACCTGTATTAAGCAATGATGCTTATTTTGATTATGTTGACGCAATAAGACGTATTGCTTTCTGAAAATCTTCCTGACTTCGTAGGGTTTGGCAGAAGAAAGAATTAAGGGCGATGTATGTTCAAATAGAACCAGAATTAGTAGATTGATAGGAAAATGTGCTTGAAATTCAACGCGTGGAAATCACATCATCCGCTAACCAATCTCCCGCCTCCTCCCGAACTGAAATTCAATGCTTGAATTGGATTTCATTACAGTTTAGCCAGTGCTGTGAGGCTTTGCTGAAATTTTATGTCGCAGGAGGGACTCGAAGAAAAGCCAACAGTAGCACCAACTGCTCAAAGTTGCGCGCCAGACTCCGTTTGACCGCCTGCTGCATAATGCCATTGACGGCCATCCAACTCAAGTTCAACAGTTACGACACCACCTGAATCGAAGCGCGCTTCAACCAGCGGGTGACTTTGGATTCGAACAAGTGTAGATGCCGTCTGCCCACACGAATGGGAATTTTTCCCGTCAAAGCACCGTTTGCTCCACTGCTTGAGTCTGGACACAAAAGCCGGCGTGTCGCCAATCTCACCATTCCTGATACCTTTGAGATACAACCACGGAATGAATTCTTCCACGCGCTTGGTGCGGCGCAGATACGGCCCAGTCTGCACAAGTCTTGCGGCAAGTTGTCAGCCCAATTTCAGGATAAGTCGCTTCCAGTTCGATAAACGCTCTTACAATTATTGATAATCCGACCAATGCAGAAAATATGGACAAAGGTTCTGATACGTTGCGATGGTGGGCGCACCTGGGATTGAACCAGGGACCTCTTGCATGTCAAGCAAGTGCTCTCCCCCTGAGCTATGCGCCCGAATTCGTGCTATTTACAGTGACAGATAGGCTTCAGATTAGAACTGATTCAATTTTGAAAATTCGAATATAGCACATATTATCTACCAAACCCGTTGCAAAATTCATCTAAGGAATTAATGAGTGATATATGCTGTAGGCTTTTATCAGCCAATTATTTGAAAGCTTTCTGAGTTGGTATTGATTTCGTTTTCCAAGAATCAATTTCTGTAAAATTCTACAGCGCATATCCCTCAAAATTCAAACCATGTTGAATACAATGCAGGCTTATGGGGGCGATACAACAAACAACTAACAGCACTCAATGTGATTTGTACCTGTTGCAGGAACTTGCGGAATTTACCGATTTCGGAACACACACTCAAATCAAAACTGTCAACGGACTGAAATATTACATTAATGAATTCTGGACCTCTCGGCAACGACAAGCCAACCGCATTCACGAAATCAGTTACCGAGCCTGTTTCAAGCCACAACTGCCGGCGTTTTTCATCCATCGCTTAACGCAACCAGGCAACGTCGTCTACGACCCTTTCATGGGTCGGGGAACGACTCCGGTGGAAGCTGCACTTCTCGGTCGTATTCCTTATGGTAATGATATCAATCCCTTGGGTATAGCATTCGCTGAGCCGCGTATCAATCCGCCACCCCTACAGGAAATAGAACAAAGACTGAAGCAAATCCCATGGCATGATTTCCGTGAAATCGAACATAAAGAATTACTGGAGTTTTACCATCCTAAAACATTAGCGAGTATAGAAGGACTTCGCGCTTGGCTTCTTGCCCGGCAAGACGAGGGTGAGATTGATTCACTGGACAAATGGATCAGAATGATCGCAATCAATCGTTTGACTGGCCATTCATCAGGGTTTTTCTCAGTGTACACGATGCCTCCGAATCAAGCAGTTTCTGTGAACAGTCAGAAGAAAATCAATGAACGTAGACAGCAGATTCCACCAGTTCGAAAAGTGCCAAACATTATTCTGAAAAAATCGAAGAGGCTGCTTTCTCAAAATCTTCCTAGTGCTGTCGAATACCTATTTCTGACAGAACAATCTCACAATACACATCAGATTCCGGATAGTTCTGTAGACTTGACTGTAACTTCCCCGCCCTTTCTTCACATTGTTCAGTATGATTCAGACAATTGGCTGCGTTGCTGGTTTCTGGGAATCGACCCAAAGTCGGTCCAAATTTCACAGATCAAGACGATTGCAGATTGGCAGGAATTTGTTGCAAGAACGTTATCTGAACTGTCTCGAGTCACTCGAAATGGTGGGTACATTGCTTTTGAAGTAGGAGAAGTGCTGAAAAGCACTGTACGTTTGGAAGAAATTGTTGTAGCGGCAGCTGAACATCTACCATTTGAAATTCTCGGCATCATGATTAATCAACAGGAATTCACCAAGACATCCAATTGCTGGGGTATTGTCAACAATAGTCTTGGCACCAACAGTAATCGTATCGTATTACTTCGCAACAGGAAGTAGTAACAACTCCTGACCGGAATTTACGAGTTCGGGTGATTTTGTGATCTTCAGAACAATTGCTGTGATTTGTTCCGGAATTTGAGTCAATTGGTTGATGACAGGAATACGACTTCCTTCAATTCCTTGATTTGATCTCGTACTCTGGCTGCTTGTTCAAACTCTAAATTCGCAGCAAAGGTGTTCATTTTTCTTTCCAGCTTCCTGAGCTCGCGTGAAACTTGGGTTGGATTTTGCAGATCGATTTCGATTGCTTCTACTATCTGATCAAACGGTTCCGGATGACCGCGAAGTCGACGGGATTTACCACTCCCACGCCACTGCACACCATCAATAAGTTCTTTAACATCCTTTTCAATACTTACTGGAGATATACCGTTTATCACGTTGTATTGACTCTGTTTCTCTCTTCTTCTATTGGTCTCGTCCATCGCCTGCCGCATGGAATCAGTGACTTCGTCGGCATAGAGTATCGCTCTACCGTTGATATTTCTTGCAGTCCGGCCAATTGTTTGAATGAGGGATCGTGCAGATCGAAGAAACCCCCGCTTGTCTGCATCCAGAATGGCGACTAACGAAACCTCCGGAATGTCCAACCCTTCCCGCAGGAGATTGATACCCACAAGCACATCGAACACTCCGGCTCTAAGATCGCGAATTATCTCTACTCGCTCAACCGTTTCAATATCCGAGTGAAGGTATCGCACACGTACAGAATGGTCGCTTAGATAGTCGGTGAGGTCTTCTGCCATTCTCTTAGTAAGCGTTGTCACAAGCACCCTTTCGCTGACTAGTGCGCGTTTCTGAATTTCAGATAGCAAATCATCAACCTGCGTCTGTGCGCCACGAATCTCAACGATTGGGTCAACCAAACCCGTGGGGCGAACGACTTGATCTACAAATTCAGGAGACTTTTCTTCTTCATAAGATCCAGGAGTCGCAGACATGAAAATAATCTGGGACGCCTTGCTTTCAAATTCTTCAAAGCACAAAGGGCGATTGTCCAAGGCAGATGGCAAGCGAAATCCAAAGTTTACCAAGGTTTCTTTACGAGATCGATCACCACGATACATGGCTCTCAGTTGTGGAATAGTGGCGTGACTTTCATCTATAAAAACCAAAGACTTTAGAGGCAAGTAGTCAAGCAAGGTAGCCGGAGCATCGCCAGGTTTTCGTTCAGACAGGTGCAGTGAGTAGTTTTCAATTCCAGAACAGTATCCAAGTTCCTTCATCATTTCGATGTCATACTGAGTTCTTTGCGTCAATCGCTGCGCTTCGACCAGCTTATTGTCCGCATACAACTCTTTAAGTCTGTCCTCAAGTTCTTCTTTAATTCGAACAATCGCTTTGTCTACAGTGTCTTGGGCAGTGACGTAATGTGACTTCGGAAAAATCGTGTAACGTACAATCTTATCAAGCACTTCGCCGGTTAATGGATCGAATAGCGACAGGCGATCAATCTCGTCACCGAATAATTCAACTCGTACCACAGCCTTGTCGGAATCTGCAGGGTATATGTCTATGACATCTCCCCTCACTCTGAATGTTCCTCTACGAAGTTCTGTATCATTGCGGGTGTATTGCAGCTCTGCGAGCGTGCGCAATATCGAACGCTGATCAACCATTGCACCCTTGCGAAGATGGAGAATCATCTTGTTGTACTCATTTGGATTTCCCAGACCATAAATGGCGGACACCGTTGCGACGATAATGGTATCTTTCCGAAGAAGAAGAGCGTTGGTTGCCGACAATCTCATCTGGTCGATATGATCATTAATGGAGGCATCTTTTTCTATAAATGTATCGGAACTGGGCACGTAGGCTTCCGGCTGATAATAGTCGTAATACGAAACGAAATACTCGACCGCGTTACCTGGGAAAAAGTCACGCAACTCCGAGTAAAGTTGTGCTGCAAGAGTCTTGTTGTGGGCAAGAACCAATGTGGGATAACCGATTACAGAGATGACATTCGCCATAGTAAACGTCTTGCCGCTACCTGTTGCACCAAGCAGAGTCTGAAACGATTTGCCGGCCTTGACACCGGCGAGTAATTTATTGATTGCTTCGGGTTGATCGCCGGCTGGCTGGTAGTCTGAAACCAGTTTGAATTCTCGCAAGGCGTCCTCTTAAATAGCAACTATTCGGCTATACTTGTACTCAACATAACCCGTTTTTTTGTCCTTGAGAGAACAAAATGACCAACATTCCACTGTCGAATCGAGTCAATTCCATAAAACCATCCGCCACAATCGCCGTGTCCACGCTAGCGCGCGAACTTCGTGCGGCTGGCCGTGATGTGATAGGACTCGGCGCTGGTGAGCCGGATTTTGCCACACCAGAAAACATTCAGCAAGCCGCCATTAAAGCTATGCGAAACGGCATGACAAAGTATACACCTGCCGACGGCACTCCAGAACTGAAAAATGCAATTGTTGACAAGTTCGAACGTGAAAATCAACTCACTTACACGTCAGAAAATATTGGCGTATCAAACGGGGCAAAACAAAGCATTATCAATTTATTAACTGCACTACTTAATGAAAATGATGAAGTGGTCATTGTTGCACCATACTGGGTTTCATACACTGACATGACAGTGCTTTCAGGCGGTAAACCAGTTGTAGTAAATACGACCATTGAACAAGGTTTCAAGTTACAGCCAGAACAATTGCGAGAGGCTATTACCTCGCACACCAAGCTTCTCATGCTAAACAGCCCCAACAACCCGACAGGCATAGCATACACACGTCAGGATCTGGAGGAACTCGCAGAGGTTCTGTTAGATAATCCTCATGTTTATGTCGTCACTGATGACATTTACGAACATATTTTGTGGAGTGGTGAGCCATTCTGCAACATCGTAAATGCCTGCCCTGATCTGAAAGACCGAACAGTGGTCGTCAATGGAGTGTCGAAAGCTTACGCGATGACCGGATGGCGCATTGGATTCGCGGCTTCACCGGAACCGCTAACCGCTGCAATGCGAAAAATTCAGTCTCAAACGACGTCAAACCCAAATTCGATTGCACAGGCAGCTGCTGTCGAAGCACTGAACGGTCCCCAGGATACTATTCAGTACATGACGGAACAGTTTAAGAAACGGCACGATTTCGTCATTTCCAGCCTGAATCAAGTCAACGGAATGAACTGTCTTGCCGGAGACGGCGCATTCTACGCTTTTCCTGATTGTCGAGAAATCATCGATTCACTGGATGGCATTGATTCCGATGCAGCACTTTCGGAGTATATTCTGAATGAGGCTGAAGTGGCAGTTGTCCCAGGCAGTGCATTCGGAGGCGCAGGCCATATCAGGCTTTCATTTGCAACTGACATGGAAACACTGCAGCAGGCAATGGTTCGCCTGCACAATCTGTTTGGAAAACACCCTTAAAATTAAACTGTAATTACCTACCCTGACTTGCTCAACGGAGAGGTTTGCAATAAATGCTTTTGCCTGATTGGAATGATGAACACATCGAAGAGTACTTGAGGACTCTCGATTGTTGGAATGGCGAGATCCAAGTAGAACCCCTAGTTGGAGGACTGTGCAACAGAAGTTTTGTTGTAACGGATAATGACGAACGTGCGGTGGCGAGAATCGGCACTGACATCCCAGTTCATGGCATTATCCAGACGTCTGTCCAAGCATCAATGAAAGCCGCAGCCGACATCGGCGTGAGCCCACGAATACGACATTCTGAACAGTCGCTAGCCATTCTTGATTTCATTCCCGGAGGCTGTCTTCGCCCTGATGACATCGGCAGTCCGCTCAACATGGAAAAGATTGTCCAAGTGCTCAAGAATCTGCACGGCGGTTCGGAAAGTGTTCGCGGCACCCTCACCTATTTCTGGCCTTTTCAGGTAGTACGAAATTATGTTGAAATCGGATACAAATATGGTTCTCGTCTTGTTGACTTGCTTCCGGAAATTGTTCGTATCAACAACCTGCTTGAAAGCCATATCGAAAACTTCAGTCCTGTCTTTACACACAACGACACAGTACCCCAAAATTTCATGTTTGATGACGATCAAAATGTCTGGATGATTGATTGGGATTACGGCGGCTACGGGCATCCACTCTTCGATCTCGTTGGGGTCAGTTGCAATGCCGACTTGAGCGAGGATTCTGAATCCGCCTTGTTTGAAATGTATTTCGGTAAATTGAACGGAAACATTTCCCGGCAACTGATTGCATTCAAACTCATACTCAATTTGCGCGAGTATATGTGGGGTATGGTTCAGGAAGTCACTTCGGATCTGGATAGTGGAAACGTTGCAGCTTCCATGACTGAACTGTATCCGGACCAGGATCCGGGCTACGAAGGCTACACGAATATGAACCGAATACGCTTCGAGAAGAACTGGAATGCCTATAGCGGAATGTTCGTATAGGGATGAAATAAACCAAGTAGACTTTGTTAGTCCATCGTCGAAAGGTTTGGATGTATTATTCAAGATGAGTTTTTTAGTCACAAATCAGCAGAAATCTGAATTGAATCGGAATCTGCCTTTGTGAATGTCTGAGAAAGGTGAAAAATTCCACTTTTCTTTTAGTAATCTGCAACCTAAATTCGCCGGTAGGAGGTAATTTTTATGCAGAAATGTTTTCGAAATCTAATATTTGCATGCACTATTGCACTGTTCACTTATGCACCGCTTGCATCCGCGCAAGCGGAATCGGATGATACGATCAAGATCACCTGGCACGATTGGACCGGGCAATTCATCACCGCGACTATGGTCGGTGAAGTTCTCAAATCTATGGGATACAACATTGAGTTTGTACCCGCTGACTACATTGCGCAATTCGTGGGCTTGGAATCCGGGGATCTTCACGTGGCTGTAGAAATGTGGGAAACAACCGGAAAAGATGCCTTGGAAGCATCTCTGGCTACCGGCAAGACAGTTGATCTCGGTGAAACCGGCATGGATGCCATTGAAGAATGGTGGTATCCCTTGTACATGAAAGAAAAATGCCCGGGATTGCCTGATTGGACAGCGTTGAACGATTGTGCAGAAGCATTTTCCACTCCAGAAACAAACCCGAAGGGACGTTATCTTGGCGGTCCCGTTACTTGGAGCGGATATGACGATGAACGTGCTGAATCTTTGGGCTTGGACTATGAAGTAGTGCATGCCGGAACCGATGCTGCATTGTTTGCAGAAATCGAATCTGCCTATCAACGACAGGCACCGATCTTGGCCTGGGTTTATGCACCGCATTGGGCAACTGCCAAATATGAAGGTGAATGGGTGGATTTCCCGGTCTACACCGATGAATGCTACAAGGATCCATCCTGGGGCGTGAATCCGGATATGGCCTATGACTGTGGCAAGCCAAGAGGTTGGATTAAAGCAGTTGGTTGGGCCGGTGGCGAAGAGAAGTGGCCGAAAGCCTATCAGGCCATTCGAAATTTTACCATTGACAATGATCTGATGAGTTCGCTCATTGTGAAAGTCGATCTTGAAGGCCAATCCGTCGAAGACGTAGTAGCCGAATGGATGGCGAACAACGAGTCAGTCTGGAAAGCCTGGACAATGTAACTTCAAAATTTCAGAGGAACGCGCCAGCGCCAATGGTTGGCGCTGGCGCGTTTTCAATGCTGAAACCGAACTGCAGAAATTTCTTTCGAGCGTCATGAGCCGCACCGAGTCGATTTTGACTTGCACAAATGTTTGGAAGATTTTCGGCAAAGGTGCCGAACGTTTCTTTTCCAACAACACCCCGATTGACAACAATTCCCTAACATCAGCGGGATTGATTGGAGCGGTACGCGACGCGAATATCGCTGTCGCAGAAGGTGAAATCTTTGTCATCATGGGATTGTCCGGCTCTGGAAAGTCCACCCTGTTGAGATGCCTCTCCCGTTTGATTGAACCGACCTCAGGGGCGATCATGTTTGAGGGAGAAAATCTTTTGGAACAATCAGAAAAGGAGATGATCCAAATTCGTCGTCACAAAATGGGGATGGTGTTCCAGCACTTCGCTCTCATGCCGCACCTGACTGTGCTCGGCAATGTTGCATTTCCATTGGAAATTCAAGGCGTAGATCGAAGCCAACGAGAAAAAAGAGCAAGAGAAGTTATCGAACTCGTGGGTTTGGAGGGTCGCGAATCCTATTATCCGAGAGAACTGTCAGGCGGACAGCAGCAACGAGTTGGAATTGCTCGGTCGCTCTCAGTGGAGCCGAAAATCTGGTTTCTTGACGAGCCATTTTCCGCACTTGACCCCCTGATTCGTCGAGAAATGCAGGACGAATTTCTACGCATTCAGTCCATGTTGAGCAAGACAATCGTATTTATAACACACGATTTTAACGAAGCCGTACGCCTAGCTGACCAGATCGCAATCATGAAAGACGGCTCAATCATCCAGATTGGCACACCCGAAGAACTCGTACTGCGGCCTGCTGACCGATATGTGGAAGAGTTTACGAATGACCTTGCGCGGGCAAAAGTATTTTCCGCAAAATCCGTAATGGTTGCAAAAAATCCAGATATTTCGAGTGGAGGACAAGTTCTGCAAACTGCTAAAATCGAAGATTTGGCAGAAGAAGTGATCAATTCAGAACATCCTTTCGATGTCATCGATTCAAGTGGTGATGTAGTGGGACAGATTACTCGCGAAGCGGTACTGAGTGTGCTGGTAAAGACCCAGAATACAAATCGAAAAAGCACGCAGGTATGAATTCAACCGCTGCGGTACAAGCAAGATTCAATTTTACAAATTCCAGGTTTCTTGCTTGGTTGCTGGTAGCATTCATCATAACCTTAATCTGGCTCGGTGGCGAGTTGTGGCCGTGGGCTGTTAAACCTCCAAAGGAACTGAGCTGGAAAATTGAAGCCCTCGGCAGCTGTACCAGCATTCGCTACTGTGTAACCGGTTCTATGAAGTGGCTGGTAGGCGATGAAGCATATCTGTTTCCTTGGACATTCAAGGAATTCACTAGAACAATCTCCGCAGCAATCGAAATTCCTTATCAGATAATCAAATCTCTGCTCTCGGCTGGATTCAAGGTTCCGCTAGCTGATGGAAATTCATGGCACACTCCACCTATTTCCTGGCTTGGATTGACCATCGTCGTTACCTGGCTGGCATTTCAAATTAGAGACTGGACACTTGGACTGATGGTGTTTTTGTGTACAGCCTATCTTGCAGTTTTCGGTCACTGGGAAAGTGCCTCAATCACCCTCTCTTCCATCGCAGTGGCTGTTCCAATCGGAATCTTACTCGGTGCTGGACTCGGCATTCTTGGATACCGTTATCGATCATTTGAGCGAGCCATCACTCCAGTACTGGACTTGATGCAGACCGTTCCAATATTTGCTTATTTGGTACCCGTTCTTTTTCTGTTTGGTTTCGGTCCGGTATCCGCTATAACCGCAACCGTAATTTATGCAATGCCGCCCATGGTTCGAGTGACCATTCTCGCACTGCACACGGTTCCGGAGGAAATTAAAGAGTTCGGCAAAATGGCCGGATGCACCAGACGACAGATGACTTGGCGTGTACTTATGCCTTCCGCTACTCCAGGCTTGATGGTCGGCGTCAATCAGGTCATTATGCTTTCGCTCAACATGGTCATCATTGCATCCATGATTGGTGCTGGAGGGCTGGGGTTTGATGTCCTCGCGTCATTGAGACGTCAAGCCATTGGCGACGGACTTGAAGCGGGTATTGCGATTACTTTGATCGCGATTGTGTTGGATAGACTTTCCCAGGCCTGGTCAGCGCAAGTTCCCAAACAGCATGTTGAATCCAGCAAAAAATTTTACAGCCGCCATAAAAATCTTGTAATCGCTCTTATAGTGCTGGCAGCGACAACTTTAATCGGCTTTGTTGTTCCTTTCTTCGCCCAGTGGCCTGAACAGTTTGAAATCACAACGGGACAAATCTGGAATGATTTAGTCAAATGGATCAACATCAATTTCTTCGATCAACTTGAAGCGGTAAAAGTATTCGTACTGCTGAATATTCTAAAACCAATCAAGCTATTTCTACTGAGCCTCCCATGGCCGGGCGTTCTTCTGCTGCTTGCCTTGGCTGGCTATCAACTTGGTGGACCCAAGTTGGCTCTGTTGGTTGTTTCTCTTGCGGGATTTATCCTGATCACAGGGCAATGGACAAAAGCGATGATCACCGTCTACCTATGCGGCATCTCCGTCGTCATCGCGACCATGATTGGAATTACGGTTGGGGCCTTCACCTCTTTTTATCCTAAAATGAAAAATTCTGTACTGGTTTTCATCGATACGCTGCAAACACTGCCAAGTTTCGTTTATCTCCTGCCTGTGGTGATGCTGTTCCGCGTAGGTGAATTTTCCGCGATGGTGGCGGTCGTGTTATATGCCCTGCCCCCAGCAATTCGTTATACGCTGTATGGCATTGAACAGATCTCTCCTTCGCTAATAGAAGCAGCGAAAACTTCCGGATGTACAAAATTTCAGTTGTTGACTAAAGTCCAGTTCCGACTTGCGTGGCCAGAAATTATGCTGGGACTGAATCAAACCGTAATGTTCGCCCTTTCCATGCTGGTTATCACGGCTCTAGTAGGAACGCGTGACCTCGGGCAAGAAGTCTACATAGCCCTGACAAAAGCGGATCCTGGCCGTGGACTGGTTGCTGGGCTTTCCGTTGCATTTATCGCAATCATTACAGATCGTTTGATTTCTGCGGCAGCACGTCGCCGAAAACAAGCTTTAGGACTCTAACCGCTCACATAAATAATCCTGACATGGTACCAGAACACTGCAAAATTGTAATTATTGGCGGAGGAATCATCGGTTCATCAACCGCCTACCACCTTGCCCAGATAGGAGAAATCGATTGCGTTGTTCTTGAACAAGGAACACTTACCAATGGCTCTACCTGGCACGCCGCAGGACTGGTCGGACAACTGCGAAGCAACGCCAATGTGACACAGTTGCTCAAGTACTCAGTGGAGCTGTACGATCGACTAGAAAAGGAAACTGGCCAAGCAGTCGGATGGAAAATGAACGGAGGATTACGTCTCGCCTGCCATCCAGAACGGGTGCGAGAAATTAAACGACAGGTGACGATGGCACGATCATTCGGTCTAGAAATGCACTTCCTAAGTCCGAATGAAGTTTCGAAGCTTTGCCCGGTTCTGAATACTGAAGATGTGGTTGGAGCGGCATATTTACCAACTGACGGTCAGGCAAATCCTTCAGACTTAACACAAGCACTCGCGAAGGGGGCAAAATCGAAAGGTATTCGTATTATCGAAGGCTGCTCGGTAACAGCAATTTCAACAAACAACGGTAGGATAAAAGGTGTCAGTACCAGTATGGGTGACATCAGTTGCGAGGTTGTCGTTGACTGCGCTGGACTCTGGTCACGCTCTATCGGACAACTAGCCGGAGTGAACGTGCCAATTACACCGATGAAACACCACTATATCGTAACTGGTACAGTTCAAGGAGTGGTTCCGGATATGCCAACGATACGAGACCCTGATCGCTTGATCTATTTTAAAGAAGAGGTTGGTGGACTGATATTCGGAGGGTATGAGTCGAATTCTCAGAAATGGGAAGTTGCGAAGCCTCCGGATAAGTTCTTCTTCACTCTGCTGGATTTTGACGTAGATCATTTCGAGCCGCTTATGCGGGCAGGATTGAGCAGAATCCCGGCAATGGAAACGGCCGATATTAAACAGATGATTTGCGGGCCGGAATCCTTTACGCCAGATGGCAACTTCATCTTGGGTGAATCTCCTGAAATTAAAAACTTTTTCGTCGGAACCGGATTCAACGCATTCGGAATCGCCAGTGCAGGAGGTGCAGGAAAAGCATTGGCAGAGTGGATTTCTGTCGGAGCTCCCCCGATGGATTTAGGAGCAGTTGATATAAGACGTTTCGGGAAAGTTCATGGCAATCAAGAATGGGTGACGCAGAGAACAGAAGAACTTTGCTCGAAACACTACACAATGGCTTGGCCGCATGAAGAACACAGCAGCGGGCGGCCTCTATTCAAATCTGTGCTTTACGAGAATCTAAAAAAGCTGAACGCCTGCTTTGGTGAAAAACTTGGTTGGGAGCGTCCCAACTGGTTTGCCGCTCAAAACCAAGAACCCAAAGACGCACCTTCATTTGGACGTCCAAACTGGTTCGTTCCAGTTGGCGAAGAACATCAGGCGGTACGAAATTCAGTGGGCATGATCGATCAGTCCTCATTTGCGAAATTCTTACTGGAAGGAAAGGATGCTCTGGCTATATTGCAGCACCTCTGCTCAAATCAAGTAGACCGTCCGACAGGCTCAGTTGTGTATACACAAATGCTGAATCACTCTGGCGGAATTGAATGCGATGCAACAGTTACTCGCCTCACAGAAGACCGGTTTCTGATCGTGGTTGGTACTGGCTATGCCGCTCATCATTACTTTCATATTAAAAACAACATACCGGATAACTTACGAAATGCAACTCTCATTGAAGTGACAGAGCAATATTCGACGTTATCGCTTTCCGGTCCGAATTCACGAACACTTCTCCAAGATCTCGTAGATCAGGACATGTCGAATTCAGCGTTTCCATTTCTAACCTGCCAACAGATCAATATTGGCAGCAACAATGCCATTGCTCTGCGAGTTTCTTTTGCTGGTGAACTTGGATGGGAACTGCATATGCCGGTTGACAGTACGCTTGAAATTTTTCAGGGTCTGGTCACTGCCGGAAATAAACATGAATTGAAACATGTTGGATATCGAGCGCTTGAGTCGCTGCGTCTGGAAAAGGGATTCCGAGCACTCGGTTCCGATATTGGCCCGGACTTCACGCCACTAGAAGCCGGATTGAGTAAACTGGTTCGACTGCAGAGTGTGGTTCCATTTGTTGGACAATCAATCTTGGTTCACCATAGCAAGGAAGAACTGAAGCGCAGACTTGCCTGTTTTACAACACCCGATGACCAAGTTTCGTTGCTTGGAAGAGAAACCATCTACAGGAACGGCGAACGGGTTGGCTGGACTACCAGTGCCGGATGGGGATACACCATAGACAAAAATATCGCTTACGGATATGTTCGCAATTCAGAAGGTGTTTCTGACAGCTTTCTATACGACGGTGAATATGAACTGGAAGTTGAAGAAGTACGAATTCCGGTTCAAATTGAATATCAAGCTCTTTATGATCCAAAGTCCGTCCGAATGAGATCGTGAATGACTACGTTGCGGATATATGTCTAGGTGAATTTACGCCTATGCGAGTCTGGTTTTTCGTAATTCCTAGTACACTGACCGTAATGTCTTCTTTATCTTTGCCGGCTCACCAATCCTTCTTCTCTACTCATCTATACATTCTCCAAAGTAATTGATGAGATGGTCTCCCCCCACTTTACATCGGCGAAGAAATCAGCGATGCTGAGAGTTTTCAAAAGCAATCATCCCAATGGGGGGAGCCCAATATGCACAGAACGAATAATACAACGATAGGGCTGGATATCGCAAAGAATGTGTTCCACTATGCAGAACTGAATCGAAATGGAAGAGTCACGGGCAGTGGCATGCTAAAGCGAAACAAGGTGCTGTCTCACTTTGCCGGCCTGGAACCGACTAAGGTGGCGATGGAAGCCTGTGCAGGTTCGCACTACTGGGGGCGGCAGCTTCAGGAGTGCAATCATGAGGTGACACTGCTTCCGGCCCACAAGGTGACTCCTTACGTACAAGGAAGCAAAAATGACAAAAATGATGCGATCGCGATAGCTGAAGCCGCTGGTCGTCCGGGCATTCGTGCAGTTGCGGTAAAGACTGTGGAACAGCAGAATCTGATGATGATACATGGTCTGCGTCAGCAAGCGGTGCGACAGCGCACACAGAAGCGCAATGCACTGCGTGCGCATTTGTCGGAACGCGGATTGACGAGTAGGCTCGGCAAGAGCGCTCTGTATGCTTTAATCGAGTCGGTGATCAGGCCGGATGAGGACGGCGTGATTGGCACCGGCAGTGAGATCGATGGATTGTTTGTGTCTATATTGGCCAGGGAATACCAGACTCTTCGCAACCTGGATCAGGAGGTGGAGGACTACGACATTCGAATCAAGGCACTGGTGAACGATTCAGAGCCCATGCGTCGGGTGATGGAGATTCCAGGATTCGGACCGATCACAGCGAGCAGTTTTGTGGCGGCTCTCGGTGATGGCCAGGCATTCAAGTGCGGACGGGTGGTGTCGGCGTGGCTGGGACTGGTCCCGCGCCCTGCCTATTACACACAAGTCTAATCAGGACTTAACCTCTCATACAGCCAGCCGTCTTTAGACCTGCGGATCGCCAACTCGTAAGCCTGCGACATGTTGACCAGCCGAATGTAACCTTCCCATATTTTCTGATAACCGGGCGGCGGATCGTTGTTACGGTTCAGATAGCCGGCCGTGATCGCCACGGTCACCACCGCAGCACCGAGATTGTCCGGCACCGGCAGCTTGTTATCCTTCGCAAAATCCTGCAATACGCCAATCTCGACATCCGTGAACATCACTTCCATGGGCAGCTCCGGCGTTTCGCGTCCCAGCAACGTCATCGCCGCAAGCCGCCAGGCAATGACTGCGTTGATCGTCACCGCACGCTCAATCCGGTCTCCGCTTTGGTGCTTGAGAAACTCCACCTTGCAACCCGACTTGAGAATCCGGTGCCAGTCTTCGATCCGCCAGCGCAGACGGTAACGCTCGACCACCCGCTCAGCCTCGCGACGCGAATTCACCGGCAGCGTCGTCAGCAGAAACCATTCGATTGACTTGACACCCGCCAGCGCCTCAATCTCCTGAACATGCACCAGACTCAATGGCATCGGCGGCTCGTCTTTGAGCTCACTGCGGCTCGGCACCGGCAACTGCACTTGACGCCAGCGCAGCGACACCTGGGCAACCCTCGCAGCCTGTTTTGAAACCGCTTTCTGACTGCGACTGCTGCGCCGCGCCGAACGATGTCCGACAAACACCTCGAGCCGACCCTGCTCGGACTGCTTGCGAATCGCGTCAAACAGCTTCGCGACACCTTTGCCTAAACTGCGATTGTACCTGGCACGAACCAACAGCTCCACATTGCCCAGACGCCGACGCGCAACGAACAGCTCAAAACAGTCGCCCTCGCGATCCATCACCGACACCAGTCTCACCCCTTCCAGTTCGGCCGCCATCGCCGAGCATTCCTGAAGACCGCGTGACCAGCGCAGCATCTTTTCATCCTCAATCGAACCATACTCGATGTGCGGCACGCCCAGCGGCACGCCTTGTTCATCCAACGCCAGCATCGAATGCATATGAATGCCCACAGTGCCGGCAGAAGCCTTGTTTTTGCTGATCAGACCCAGCCCCTTGCACTCGCCGTGATCCGCAAAGTTCAGATCGGTTCCGTCCTGCACGCACAGCACTTCGGTTTGATTCTGCATCCGCTGCAGCGTGCGCGCCCGATGCGGTGCCAGAATGTTGCGCGGCGTCACTTCCGAGTCGGCCGGCTGGTCAATCATCCGGTAATGACCAAACACTGCCGCACGCTCGGCACCCGCCGCCGATGGGAAAGACGCCATCGGCTGTCGCGCCTGAAGCGACGCGCTTTTCACCAATCGCCTGCTCAACCTCAAATCCCCCAGCGGGGCTCCGTCAAATTCATTGCCTGCCCAGACTCCAATATCCAAACCCTCACCGGTCTGCCGTGGCGCCACCCGCTGCGGTAAAATCCCAAGCCGTTTGCGCCAGTCACGCGCCAACTCATATATATACACCGACTTGACCGTCGTGCAGGCTTCGTTCCCAGACCTCCGACCGCGCCCCGAAGTCTCTCCTACATGCGTCCAGTTCGACGCACGCAGCGAAACCCCGCTATGCGAAGGCGCCACAAACGTCTCAACCAAATACGGACGATACCCGTAGCGGTGCTTGAAATCCGAACTCAGCCGACGCAGACACAGGCCCAGGGACCTGGACGCAAGATTTGCACACCGAACCCCGGGACGAATCAAAAACCGACTCAGTCCAATCACCCGATTCAACTGCGCGCAACGCTGCTCTTGGTCCCAGCCGATCCAGCAATCCCGACACCGCAACGTCAAAGCCGACGCGGCAAATCCTATGGCTCCCAGATAGCCATGCTCGGAATCAATCAGATAACGCAACTGCGCACCTGCATGAACCGCCGCTCCCTTTGGATGCTCCCGACCGACCAGCTCGTTCCACACCCGAAGCAGGCCTTCATCGCATACCACAACCAGCTTCAGACCCGATACCTGATCCACCCGACCTGGAACACCCTCGGCTGCATCCACTGCATAGCCAAGTCCGCGCGCCTTGACCTGTCGCTTGACACGTGTTGAAACCGGCAACTCAATGCGCTGGGAATCGTTCAGGTCTCGAAGCACTTTCATGCAACCGACCAACTGAACACCGCCGCAGGCATCGTGAAATCCAAATTCCTCGCAGACCCGGTGACCGACTGCCGAACGGTTCTTAAAGCTTTCCCCAGCCATCAGCGCCTGTAGGCGTGCAACGCCTTCAGGCGACGTCAGATGGTGGCGGATCTGGCTCTGCTGATACATAATTGCGTAATGTATCAGCAGGCAAATTAAAAGTCAAGTACATATTTGTGCTGTATAGGCAGCCCGCGCCAGCACAGCACCGGTGGCAAACCGATTCTGCTCGGCATCTCCAAGCGCGGCAACCGTTATCTGCGCACCATGCTGGTTCACGGTGCGCGTGCAGTACTGAGGACGGCTGAGGCGAAGGATAAAAAAGATCCTTTCAGCCGTTGGGCGTTGGAAGTTGCGAAACGCCGTGGTCGCCATAAGGCGACTCTTGCGATTGCCAACAAAATGGCGCGGGTCGGCTGGGTGGTGTTGGCCAAAGACGTACACTACGATTCGCGACTGGTGGCGTAATGGCCTTTAAGCCGGACCACTGCGTGGATCGTTTTATCAACAAATCAGGACATAGTTGAGTGTTGAGCATGTAAGCAAAACAGTAACTGAAAAAGTAACCGAAGATAGTCGGTCGATAGACCGACAAGAGTAAACCGAAAACCTGCCGAGGGATTGCATAGGTAAGAAAGCAGATTGATGACAAAAAAGGAGATGCCGGCACAGGGAGAACCTGGTAAAAACAAAGGTTGTAAGAAACCGAGTAATTGATAAGGATCTTGTGCGCGAATTTCATCAAGGCTAGAGGAGAAAATTCAATTCCTCAATTCAAAAGCCGGATATATGACCGCAACCTAATTATGTCGTCAATGTGTAATCAAGCCTTGCATAACGGAGGGAGACCATATATGTTATTGGCCTGAATAAAGCTAGACTTCAAATATAAAGTGAAGGCACACTAGTGTCCCAACGTTTAATCGAATAAATTCAATTGGTTAGGTAGTTCGGACTGCAGTGGATTGTAGTGTGTTTGTGTAATTACTTGATGTAATTTATCTTTTTCGAACAAAGCCAAGCTTAATGACTGTAGAATTGTGTAGAGACTCTGATCCAGATGCAACCTTTTTTTGATAATTGCAATCAACACGTAAACCGAAACTGAAATCCAAATCTGGCTTTTCACCGCATTTTCAGACAACCCGAAGAACGACTTGATTCGTAAATGCTGCTTGATCCATTTGAAGAACAACTCCACTTGCCAGCGACTGCGGTACAGTTGTGCGATCCTCAGGGCAGGCAGTGCGGTGTTGTTGGTGAGAAATTCCAGAGTTTTGTTGCGTTGTTTGTCATGATACTTGATGCGCCTGAGTTTTTCTGGATAGTGGTGCGCAGTTTTCACACCAGTGAGCCGCACGGTTTGATCGCAGACCACACCGGTGCTACGGTCAACGGGGTGGGAGTAAAGTCTTCGCAAGGTGGTATTGGATTTGGAACGAAGCACGAAGAAACTGCCAAGCTGATGCAGTCGGAAAAGGCGGGTGAAGTCAAGGTAGGCGCGATCCATGACGTAGAAGGCACCGCGTTCAGGCAGCAACATATCCATGACATTAACATCATGCAGTTTGCCATCGGAGATATGGATGAATGTTGGGATATTTCCTTGCAAATCCAACAAAGTATGGAGTTTTACCGCAGCTTTGGTTTTGCGAAACCCAGCCCATGGGAACAGCGACAGGCACAGGTCTATGGTCGAGGAATCCAAGGCATAGACGGTGTTGTCTAAATCCAGGCCATAGGCTTCAGCGCGATAAAGCGGACGCGCGGTGTGAATGAGCTGCTGTGCGAAATCGGCATAGATTCGCCAGTCTCGGACTTGATTGGCATTGGCCAACGTATTTCGCGAGACGCCACTGGGGATGCCGATGTGATAGAGTTTGCTGGAATGTACCCGCAGACTGATTTCGATGTCGCGAAGACTTTCCCGGTAGGTCAACTGGGCAAACGCCATGCAGCGATATTGTTCTGCACATCGAAACGATTTGACTTTGTGGTTACCGTTGTAGCGTCGAACGCAGTGATGAAAGGTGTGCCAAGGCAGATGATCCATTAACTGAGTAAAGATGAATTTTCCGGTGTACATGATCTGTATTCTCTGTGTTGGGGTTGAACAGTTTCGATGGGTTGATGTGTCAGCCAGATACGCTGAAGTCTCAAACACCAAATAACAGAGCTTATACAATTAATATCAACTATTTACAGACCATAATCAGAATAACGTTGGGACAGCAGTGGTGAAGGCATGGAAAATTCTGGAAAATCTGAAACATATAGAACAATTGCACGGGAATTGGCTGAACGGTTTGCCCCAAAAGCCGCAAAGTGGGACAAATCCCGTAACTACTGCTGGGAGAACGTTACAGATCTGGCCGATGCTGGATTAATGGGGATGACAATTCCAAAGGAATTTGGCGGTCAGTCGGCTTCTTATTACGACGCAGTTCTCGTCATTGAAGAGATTGCTCGGGCTTGTACCCTCAGTGCCCGTATTGTTGTCGAATCTAATATGGGCGGCATCAGCGCAATAATGGCCTACGGGACTGATGAACAGAAAAGTTATTGCGCTCCCTATGTCTTGGCTGGAGACAAGCCGGCAATCTGTATTACTGAACCGGAGGCTGGCAGCGCGGCTACCGAAATGTCCACTACAGCAACGAAGTGTGGCACAAAGTACGTCATCAATGGTTGCAAGCATTGGATTACGGGAGGTGGAGTATCGAAGCTTTATTTGATCTTTGCCAGAGTAGTTGACGAGTCTGGTCAGAATCTTGGCATCGGGGGATTTATTGTTCACTACGACCCAAGGAACAATTTTGAGCCTGATGGCTTTACAGTCGCTCGACGGGAGTACACGCTTGGTTTGTGTGGAATGCCCGAAACCGAGTTGCATTTCAAGAATTTGGAAATCGATGAGCAGTTTATGCTACAGACACCTTCGGGGCTTCGTCGCGGATTTTCCGACTTAATGAATGCTTACAACAGCCAAAGAGTCGGCGCTGGCACCATTTCCATGGGTGTTGCGGCTGGTGCTTTGGATCACGCGAAGCGATATTTGGTAAAGCGGCATCAGTTTGGAAGACCCCTTGCTGAATTTCAAGGCCTCCAGTGGATGATCGCCGAGATGGATGCAAATGTTCATGCAGCGCGACTGCTTCTGTATGAAGCGGCTAAGTCGCGTGGTCCCAACGGCAGTCCGTTCCCTGACATTATGATTGCAGCACGTGCGAAGATGTTCGCTTCCGAAGCAGCGATCAAAGTAGTGAGTGATTCTCTGCAAATGTTTGGTGCCCGAGGATATGGTGACAAGGAACCTCTGGAACGGATGTATCGAGACGTACGGATGTTCACAATTGGTGGAGGAACAGCCCAAATTCTCAAGACCCAAGTTGCAGGCAAATTATTGGGGATTAAAACCCCGCAAACACGTGCAGGCTATTCGAGGATTGCGAAACCGAGTTGCTAGCTGAAACTTCAAAGAAACTCTGTAAAAACGGACGGCTGACTTCGTTGTTGAACACATTTGCGAGGAGGTTGTAAGATTTGTGTTTGGGACACTCGTTCTCACATAGTTGACTGGCTCGATTGCGGGCTTCAGTTCGTCTGCTGCAATGTCGGTACCGGAATACCCAATACGGCTTATGAGTGAGAAATATTACTGACATTAGGAACATACTTTTGTAGAGTTAGAACTCGAAAAGCTTAAGCTAGGGCCTTCGCATTAAGCGCCTCAGGCGAGCATTTTCTGAAAAGTGTCCAAAGTTGAAGTGTTGCAAGTTTTCAGACTAGATTTCGAAACTAAGGAGGAGTTCATTGAACATCAAACGAGTAGTACCGAATATTACGTCCGCTCGGCTCAATGAGAGCCGAGCGTTCTACACGGAGTTTCTTGGCTTTCAGGTTGTCATGGACATGGACTGGATCATTACTCTTGCATCGTCGACTAATCCGACCGCTCAAATCAGCCTGGTTCGCGGAAGCCGATCAGGCATTGAGCATCGGGATATCACTGTGTCGATTGAGGTTGCCGACGTTGACGGGGTTCATGCCAACGCAGTCTCGCGAGGCTATCCGATCAAGTATCCGTTGACTGACGAGCCCTGGGGAATCCGCCGGTTCCACGTCAGCGATCCTAACGGCGTACTGATTAATATTCTGAGCCATCTTGAGTGATGTGTAGGTCTGCGCAAATACTTAAAAACACGCCACAAACGAGAAGACCCCGTCGGGGTCTTCTGTTAACTCGTAAATCGCGAGAGTTTGCGCTCGAAAAAATGGCTCCCCGGGACGGGATCGAACCGCCGACAAGATGGTTAACAGCCACCTGCTCTACCTGCTGAGCTACCGGGGAAAACTGAGAAGTCGTAAATGATAATTTTGACTCTGCGTCTCGTCAAGCAAAATCGTGTTTGCAGTTACGTGAATTAATTGAGATTGCATAATAAACCTGCTAGAACTGTTTGCTTCACGCTATACAGAATCGGAATGTTCGACAAAGACGGGAAACTCCGGCAGGCAAACAAATTTTAGCAAAGAATAAGCTTTGCGCAATGAAGATTCGACTAATTCAGGAGTCTGAGCTTGAGCAAAGATGAAGCCTGGATACTTGCCACCCTCCGGCCAACGGGTTAATTTGTTACTTTCACGAACATCGATACGTACTTCCAATATATTCTCAATGGATTGCGCTTCTGTTACTCCTTCCACTCGTCTCAGTATTCCATCTTCTGTTACGGGAATCATGAGAACGCCAGCTGCACTATTGAAATGAATCGTCTCCATTTTCCTTCCCATGCTGCGACAGAGAATAGTCTCTTCAAGACTTGAATTTGTAGCCAATTCAAACAATCGCCCGCAATCACCACCGATTGATCTTGCAGCAACTTCAAGTATCCAAACTTGTTCGCCGTGCACTCGGACTTCTGCATGTACAGGGCCCATCCTTAAACCATAAGCCAAACAAGATTCTTGAATCACATGCTTGATCTGGTGCTGGGTATCCTCGTCCAGTGTTGAAGGCGTGATGTAGTAAGTTTCTTCAAAATATGGTCCCTCCAACGGATCGGGCTTATCAAATATGCAGATTGTTTCCAATTCGCCATCAACAAGATAGCCTTCCAGCGCATGCTCGGATCCGGGAACATATTCTTCGACTAATAAATTTTCCTGATGTTCTGCTAGAGGTATTTCAACAGCCAGAATTGCCTTGATGCGACCTATCGCTTCAATCAATTCGGAGACAGTATTAGCTCGAATAACCCCTCGACTTGCTGATAAACTCAAAGGTTTTGCAACGCAGGGAAACCGAAGAGAATCAATTTGTTCGTTCAATTCTTGATTGAGATTAATTAACCGAAAATCTGGCACAGGAAGATTGGAAGCTTCGAGTGTCTTTCTGGCAAGAAACTTGTTGCTTGATATTCGCAAGGCGTCAACAGGATTATGTGGAAATCCTAGGGTTGCAGATACGCTTGCTGCTATTTCAACGATTTTCTCATCTGGCGCAATAACCGCACGAATGTTGCAATCCGGCAGCTGATCACAAATCGACTTGACAGCTGAATCTGGGTCAGATAAGTCTACTCGAAATCCAGGTCGATCCAAAGGGATAATTTCCGAGGATCCATCGGTAACAAACAACAACGGAATGTCATGTTGTTCGGCCGCAGCCAAATAGACTGAAGCCCGATAACTGTGAGCAGGTGCGATTAGTAAAACAGTCTCGCGGCTCGCAGATACTTGAATGGAAGTGTTCCTGGATAGTGTTGAATATCAGTTTTGTGCTGCACCGCAGCCACCACAAGAACCAGTACCGCCTACTGACTGAAATACATTGTGAAAAACGAATGTTGCCTGGATACCGTCATCAACATAGTCGATTTCAGCGCCTGCAAGATACTGTAATGCCACGACATCAGCAAACAGTCGAAAATTCCCGCCTTCCAAAACTCGATCGTATTCTGACTCGGAGTCAGCATACGTCATTCCGTAACTCATGCCGCCACAGCCCCCACCGGTGACATAGACGCGAACTCCTTTGATGTTCTCGTCCGTGTTTTGAATTAATTCAGACATTTTGAGACCTGCCGCTTCGGTTACAGAAATGTCGGGTTCTGAAATTTCAGATCTATAGTCTAAATTGGTCATAGTGTGCTCCGCTTCGCAGTATTGGCTGACAACCTCAATTGTACAATTTCCAGTGTTTGATTTTTAACAATTTCAACACGAAATTTATCACATCGGTTCCAACGTTATATGTAAGCTCTGATTCAGTCGATTTCAAGTCATTTATAATAGAGTATATTGTTGGTCTGCATTCCAAACCATTTAACTCTCGCAATTACTTCAAATTGAACTATTTATGCCAAATCTCGTAGACTGTGTCGTACTAAAGGAAAAAGCTGAAGCTTTGGATGCACCGCCTTATCCTGGTGAAATTGGTGAACGCATCCTAAATAGCGTATCCCGTGAAGGCTGGAAGCAGTGGCTTGAACGCCTCGTCACGATCATCAACGAAAACCAGTTAACTACGGGCGACCCTGACACCCACAAGCTCATTGAAGCGCACATGCTTGGATTTCTGTTTGAAGAAGGCGAATTGGGTAAACTGCCACCAGGATTTACCACACAACAGAAAAAATAGACTGCCCAGTAGCCGAGTTAGATATCGCGGACAGTTTGACTGTATACGTCTCTACAGTGAAGTGCCTTACCATCAATGTAATTTTCCACGGCTCTACCAAGCAAATTCCGACTCTCGCTTTTTACCCGATTAGATAGAAATTTTTCCTGTGCAATCGCAAACAGAGTTTCGCCTGTAACTGCATTCGTGTCTTCTTTTTTCGCTGGTAATGGCCCGGCATTGAAGTCATATACATAAAATTTGTTTCTGCTCAAGGGAGTTTTTCGATCTGCTTCCGTGTCGAGGACTAATGCATAACCTATCTCTTGCAACAGAATTTTCTCGAAAACTCGAAGGGAATGGAATTCATTTGATGGTTTTGCTAGTCTTTCAAGTGCGATGTAGTAAGCGTCAAAGAGATCAGGGTGCGGGTCACGATCCTGAAGCAGGCGCATAATCAATTCGTTCATGTAGAAACTGCAATACAGACGCTCACCACCAATTTCTACGTATTGTGCATTGCTAGTCAAACCAGTAAGTGTTGGTACTCTTCCTTTTCCAGACCAGCTTGCCTGAAGAAGCTGAAACGAGCGGATTGTACCGCGAAATCTAGATTTGGTACGTCGGGCACCCTTGGCAAGCAGGTTGATTCGCCCATAGTTGCGAGTAAATACATCCACAATCAAGCTTGATTCAGAAAACGGTGTAGTACGCAATACGAAGCTGTCTTCTTGGTGTATGCGCATAAATTATTCCGCCTCAGAAAGCCCGAAGTTGGAAATCAAGTGTTGATCGTCAGTCCACTGAGTTCGCACTTTAACCCACAACTTCAAATATACCTGTCCATCTAGTTGCGATTCAAGAGTTTTACGCACCAAGATGCCAATCCGCTTCACTTTCTCGCCCCCAGAACCAATGATGATCCTTTTTTGAGAACTAGATTCGACCAAAATTAGCGCATGTACGTGAAGTACTTCACCCTCATATTCATACTTTTCAATTTGAACCGCACAAGCATAGGGAATTTCATCACCATAAAAACGAAATACCTGCTCGCGCACCAATTCGGCAGCCTGAAAAACTTCATCTCGATCAGTCACATAATCTAGCGGAAACAGAGGAGGCCCGATAGGTAGAAACTGACTGATCGTGGATTTCAACTCGGTGAGATTCTCACCCTTTTTTGCAGATATTGGAACGATCTCTGTAACGCCGGTTTTTTCAGTCAACTCTTTCATTATTGGCAATAACTGGGACTTGTCTTCCATTCTGTCTATTTTGCTGATAACTACAATCGTAGGTATATTCTCCGACTGAATTCGCCTCCAGACTGCAGAATCTTGCGAATGCCAACCCTTGCTCTCTACGATAAACAATACGAGATCAGTGCCGGAAATTCCTGCCGAGGCTGTCTTATGTACCGAGCGATCTACCAGACGTTTGAAATTCGTGTTGAATCCTGGCAAATCAACAAAAACGAACTGGCATTCCTCATCATTTAGAACGCCTAAAATCCTAAATCGTGTAGTGTTCGCCTTCTTCGATGTTATGCTGACTTTTTGTCCGAGCAAGCGATTCAGCAAAGTTGATTTGCCTACATTCGGTCGCCCTGCAAGAGCGATCATTCCAGAGCGAAAATTCTCGTCAGGTGTTTTGCTGGCAGAGTAATTCATAGGCTTTTTCAGCAGCACTCTGCTCCGCTTCCTTGACTGTTCCACCTTCACCTGCAACAGGCGAAGGTAAACCATTGACGTGGCAGAATACTGTGAAGTGAGGGTTATGCTCTACACCGTCAATGTGAGTTGTTTCGTAAACAGGAATCGGCTGTGAATGGTGTTGCAGATACTCCTGCAACTGGGACTTTGAATCTTTCTGTAAACTTGATTTGAATTTTCCGAGCAAAGGAACAAAATGAGCTCGAAAAAATTTTGAAACTTCATCAATACCACCATCGAGATAAATTGCCCCGATCAATGCTTCCGTAGAGTTTGCGAGCAAGTTTCGCCATGCCCTTTGATCCGATTTAGGAAACGACCTGCCGGCGATAACGAATTCGCCGAGTGTAATGGCTTCAGCCACGTAGTAAATCGCACTATTGTTGTTTACGATTCGACTGCGCTGGAGGGTGAGCTCCCCCTCGGTTGCATCGGGATGTGTCTGAATGAGATAATCGGAAACAACTGCGGATAATACCGCGTCACCTAAGAATTCCAACGCCTCATTGTGGGGTTGCCCAACACTTCTGTGGGTAAGTGCACGCTCCAGCAAATCAGTGTTTCGAAATCGATATTGAATGATTTTCGAGAATTTTTCCTGACGCTGGTCTTCCACTAAGACCTGATTAGAGCGAGTCAAAGAAATTCGGCCGACCCGTTGCGCTTTAGAATGAAATTGAGTGTCTGAGTTCACAGCAAAGTTTCATGTATTGCACATGTCACTCGATGGAGGCGGCAATCCTGCTCCAGTTTACCCCGTCACCACCAGCCGAATCCCAACTGAACCAGATAAAGAATGCTCTGCCGATAAGATTCGCTTCAGGAACGAACCCCCAGAATCGACTGTCATTGCTGTAGTCACGATTATCGCCCAGAACGAAAAAGGTGTCTTCTGGCACATTGAACACAAGGGTTCGGGCCCCCCGCTTTTCATCAATCAAGATTTTGTGCTGCTCTTCGCTGCCAAATGATTCACTGAATAACTGTGTCTGAATTTTTCTGTTTGATTCAGGGTTAATCCAATATTCTCCAACAACATCCTGTGCGATTTCCTGTCCGTTTATCGAAATAGTCTTGTCCCGATACTCTACAGAATCACCAGGCAATCCAACTACTCGTTTAATGAAATTGACATTTTCATCATGGGGAAATCTGAAAACCATCACATCTCCATAATCTGGAGAGCCGACTTCAATTAACTTCATATTCACAACTGGCAGACGAATACCATATTGATATTTATTGACAAGAATGAAATCACCGACTTGCAAGGTAGGAAGCATTGAACCGGAAGGAATTCGAAACGGTTCAACTGCAAAGGACCGCAATAAAAATACAATCAACAAGACTGGAAAAAAAGCTCTTGCATACTCAATGATCCACCTATGAGCAGGTCGCTCTACACCACCGGGCCGGACTGCGAGAAACCTTTTCTTGAACCATCTCCAAAACATGTCCACTAACCAAATGAAACCCGTAACGGATACAGCGATAGCTAGGACTAATTCAAAATCCATACGGAATGCAATCTTTGGCTTCTGACGGGTTCACAGAAATTTGAAATAAAGAAGAACAGAAATTCCTGTCGCTCAGCAGATGCTATAAGGACCGGATAGCGCAAGAACGAGACCAAATTTACGAACAAACGCATAGGAATTTTCTGAGAACATACGAAGTCACTCTTGTGGGAATTTACAAACTGAACTACTGCAAATTCAGTATCAAATTGACGCTTTGCCGATTAGTCTATCTCGCTACATTCACGTCCCGCTGTCCTCATCCTTGAGGTCAAATATTGAAAGGAATTATATAGCAGGCAGTTGAATTTCAATGCCGCATGTTTTGAAACAGAAGGCACTTCGATAGACGCTAGCTCAGTTGACTAGTTAGGTGAATGATTCAACTGAAATTCAATCTCAATGAATCCACAAGCGGCTGAATTACGTCAAACCTTCGAGAAATCCCAAGGTAACGGTGTAAATTGATTGAACCGAGAAATCCACATCCACAATTGAATTCAGTGTTTGAAAATCACCGAATTTCCTATCACGCTGACTGTTTTCACCGGTACATCCCCCATTACAATGACATGAAAGTCATTGATGATTCTCCCATAGGCATTCACGGAGCCGAGTCTACTAAAACCCACAAACCCATTTTCACTTTCATCCTGTTTCTGTATAAACAAAGAAACCGTCGCTAAATTGTCCGAGAAAATAATCTGTTCCGTCATAGAATTATCGGAAGTGCTGCGTACATGTTTAACTTTCTTGAACCCGTCTGGAACAGACTTGACTGCCCATCGCAACTCATCATCTTCTGTCATCGGACTGTCATCGGGCAACGAAAATCCCCACGCGACATTAGCGTTAGTGGACGAAAGCGATGGCTGAAGATCAGAATCACTGATCTCTGCGTCTAAGGTTATATCGACGAACATGTAACTATCAATAATGCCGGCATCTGAATCTAGCAGGTCCGAGCGTAGCAGCAATCCTGTTTCTTCATCTATCCACATCTCATGGCCATAACGAAACGCGTCTTTTGGAGCAAGCAATACACGTTTCGTCAAACGGTTCGCAATGCGATCTTGTCCGCGATTCTGCATAGAATAGTACTTGCGAAGTTCACTGACCTGAACTGACTGCAAATCTGAAATTCGATAGAGATTTTCATTTGTGGCTTTATAGAAACCTTCTCTTCGATCTGGAAAATAACACCAGACTGCCTTGTTGGTTCGGACAATCTCCGATGGAGTCCCGGTCAGCGCAAAAATTCGTTCACGAAAACCTTGATCGTTAACCGCTCGAAACACCTGCATTGCCTCGGTGTGCGCACCGTGAGAATAAGTGAGCGTTCCCTTGTAGCTGGTAGTATTGGCAGACGCATTGATTTGGTCAAACAATTGTTCCATCGATTGTGCAATTGCCGCCGTTGCTGGCAATGTGAGCAGCAACACTGCAATCACAAACTGGCCAATAACGCGACCAGCACCGTTCGGGGATAAAGAGAGATTCACTTTGACTTTCAAATCAGCTAGTCAGTATTAAGGGTCTTGAGAGGCTAGCTGAGGTAGATGCGCATATAAATTGGCAGCATAAACCAGACTCTGACCCTGAGAATGAGCTAGCAAATTTTCGTTCAATTTTTGTATTTCTTTATCACTGATTTCTTCATTACCGTTTGAAGTCCATTTGGTTGAGGCCGCAACGGTTATTGAGGATTTCTGAAGTTGTGCCGCGGGCAACACCTCATCAAATAGACCAGAATACACAATAAATCCGCCACTTGCAGCAACGGCGATAGCTGCACCTAAACCCATAGCACCGAGCCATGAGGTAATTCTTAGTCTGATCAATTCTGCAACAGCAGAAGATTTTGTACTGGGTTTGGCTCTTCGATCGGATTCAGAACTAATCGCTCTCATTACTTGCGCTTTAGCTGCAAATGCCGCTCTCAAATCTGATTCCGAACACTCCCCGCGAGCAGCAAAATCAACCAAATGATATTGTTCCCAAGTGCGTAACAGCGATTTATCGTTACAGAGTTCTTTCAGGATCTGCTCATGCTCTTCTGCACTTACTTCACCATCCATCAATGCTGATAGTTCTATAGTCATAGATTTTTCTAGTCGATCAAGTTTTTTGAATTCGATTCTTGACGCATTTTGTCTATATATTTTCTACCCCTGTGAATGCGAGTTTTTACCGTATTGACATTGGTCTCCGTACGTGTCGCAATTTCTTGATAACTCAACTGATCTCTTTGCCTGAGGTTGATCGTTATGCGTAGCTCGTCCGGCAAACGGTTGATATAGCTCATCATTTCGTGTACTTTCACTTTTCCGTCAAATATGCTCTGAGGATCTTCATAATCTGTTAGGCCTGGAGGCAGGGGGTATTTGCCTTCTCCTTCGTCTTGAAATCCTCCGTCACCAATTTCGTGCTCTGGAATGTCTCTAGGCCTCGCACCTGGTGTTCTATTTTGCTTGTCCAGCAGATTTAGCGCTGTATTTCTCGCAATCGTGAATGCCCATGTAGAAAGTTTGCTTTCACCTCTAAAACTACCAATGTTTGTCCATGCGTTTAATAACACTATTTGAACTACATCCTCATAATCACTGTCAGGCAATCCGTATTGATAGACAAATTTTCTAGCAGCTTTCACAATATCCTGCATGTTGATAGTCACCAGTGCTTCAAAAGCACCGTTGTGGCCTTCCTTTGCCCATTCCAAGAGTAACTCTTCTGTTGCATCTTTTGGAATTGGCGTCCTGTCTTCCGTCATTGCCTCACTGTCCAAGTGGGCATCCGTATGTCCAATCTTTCAATTTAGACAACAAACACCCGTTAAAGTTCTATTCTACGCAGCTCCAATAAATTGGGGGGCATATTCTGACAATTGTACATTTAGTATATGTTTAGCAGACATACACTACGGCTAAATAAGTGTTGACTATCATTTTAAACACTACATTCTGCACAGATTCGCCAGGGCTCCCGTGGATTACGGAGATACCATTGGTGCCTCTTCCTGTCGTGATAATTTGCCACTAGTTTTTTATCGAATTTTGCCTCCATTCGATAAACTGTTGTTTTCAATGCTTTTTGCTTACCTATATAATTCTCTCAATACTATTCTAGCGAATGATTGGATCTGTATGAATTCCTACTTACCATGCACAAAGAATTTCAAATAGCAATACTCGGCAGTGGACTTTCAGGTCTGACCACAGCACTCAAGTGTGCCAATGCTGGATTTCAGGTAGTCGTCATCACTAAGGAGGCTCTGGCTGAAAATTCAAGCTACTATGCTCAGGGAGGAATAGCAGCAGTTTGGGACCTAGACGACTCTTTTGAATCACATGTTCAGGACACCCTGAACGCCGGTGCCGGATTGTGTGATCGTGAAACAGTCGAATTCGTCATAAATCAAGGTCCTGAATCGATAGAGTGGCTAATTGAAAACGGAGTTGCGTTCAGCCGACGAAACCGCGGTTCCAGCCAATCAGATGAGTTCCACTTGACTAAAGAAGGCGGCCACAGTGTCCGCCGCGTAATCCACTCGGCTGACGCTACCGGGAGAAATGTGGAAATCACCCTCGAAGCTAGAATTCGTGCCCACCGGAACATCACCGTTTACGAAAATTTCATCGGCATCGAATTAATTACAAAAACTAAACTGAATTTTCCACCGAGCAATCGATGCCTTGGCGTTTATGCCTTGAATATGAAAAATGAGCAGGTGGTCACGATCATATCTGATGCAGTGGTTCTGGCCACCGGAGGAGCTTCCAAGTCTTATCTCTATACCAGCAATCCCGATACATCAACAGGCGACGGAATTGCAATGGCATGGCGAGCAGGCTGCAGGGTGGCAAATATGGAATTCGTGCAGTTCCATCCAACGTGTTTGTACCACCCGCATGCGAAGTCGTTCCTGATTTCAGAAGCGGTACGGGGAGAAGGCGGTAAACTGATCTTGCCTGATTCAACGAGCTTTATGCACAAGTATGACGAGCGACAGGAATTGGCACCGCGTGACATCGTAGCCCGCGCCATCGATCATGAAATGAAAGCCGGAGGCTTTGATTGCGTGTTCCTCGATATCACCATGAAATCGCCGGAATTTCTGCACTCCCACTTTCCAAACATTTTCAAGAAATGTCTGGAATTCGGCATCGACATCTCGAAAGACCCGGTACCCGTTGTCCCTGCAGCACACTACACCTGTGGTGGAGTTATCGTAGACCATAGAGGGCGCACTGATCTACCTGGCTTGTACTGTATCGGCGAGAGTGCGAGCACTGGTCTACATGGCGCTAACAGACTGGCCAGCAACTCTTTGCTGGAGTGCATCGTATATGCCCACGCGGCGTTTCTCGATATCAGCGAACAGCGATCCCAGTCAGGCCTGAAAGCCAACCAGATTCCAGAATGGGATGAAAGCCGTGTGACCGATTCCGATGAACTGATCGTGGTGTCTCACAATTGGGACGAACTGAGAAGATTCATGTGGGACTACGTCGGAATCGTCCGCACGCAGAAACGTCTTTCTCGCGCACTAAGGCGGGTTAAGATGCTAAATGAAGAAGTAAGAGATTTTTATAGTCAGTTTCGAGTCAATCGAGATTTAATCGAGCTAAGAAACCTTGTACAAGTTGCGGAGTTGATTGTACGTTGTGCATTAGAGAGGCACGAAAGCAGAGGATTACACTTCGTGCTGGATTACCCACACACAAGCAGTGGAAAAGCGGCGGACACGATTCTGCAGCCAAATTCTTCAGATGAACCTTGACGGTTCGTTCTATAGAACGTCATTCTAATAGCCCGGATTCCATATTTTATCGTCTACCAGCTGTTCGACTGATTTATCGCTTGCTACCCCACTCAGGTCCTGCTCAACGGCAATTTTAGCCACGGCAATGGCAATTTCTCGACTAAGTGAGCGGACATCACCCAATGGCGGCAGCAGGGAACTGCCGGGAGTGTGAACATCGGGTTGAGCACGGCCAATAACGTGTGCCACCGCAGTAAACATTTCATCAGTCACTCGGCGTGCTTTCACAGCGATCAAGCCGAGTCCAATACCAGGAAAGGCATAAGCATTATTGCACTGAGCAATTTCATGCTCCACTCCGCCATAGCTCACTGGATCGAAGGGACTGCCAGTCGCGACCACTGCCCGGCCATCGGTCCATCGCAACAGGTCTTCTGGAACCGCTTCAATTTTAGAGGTGGGATTCGATAGCGGAAATATGCACGGCCGTTCTGCGTGATCTGCCATTTCCCGTACGATTTGCTCAGAGAAAAATCCGTTTTGTCCACTGACTCCGATCAGCACATTTGGACGCACATTGCGAACCGTATCCAGCAACTGATAGTCACCCTTCCAATCGGTGAGTTCCGATAGTTCACGCACGAAGGGTTTCTGATACGGGCGCATCCGATTTGAACTGCTGTGTATCAGCCCATCTCGATTGAGCATGTATATCCTGCGGCGCGCGGTTTCATAATCCAGTCCGGAAGCCACCATGGCCGAGACACACCCCCTGGCGATGCCACTGCCTGCTGCTCCAGCTCCGGCAATCACAATTGTCGAGTCTTTCGGTGATATTCCAGTCATTCTGCAAGCGGCAATGAGGCAGCCTACAGTGATCGCAGCAGTGCCTTGAATGTCATCGTTAAAACAGCAAATGCGTTGAATGTACTCATCGAGCAGTCGTTGAGAATTCAAGGTGCCAAAATCTTCAAACTGAATGACGGCATCGGGCCACTTTCGGTGAATTGAAGTCAGTACAAGTTCGACGAAATCATCATATTCCTTCCCGCGTATTCGTTCATTTTTCCAGCCGACATAAAGCGGGTCATTCAGCAACTGTTGATTATTGGTACCAACGTCCAGCACGATAGGAAGTGCAACTTTGGGATCAATTCCCCCAAGTGCGGAATACAAGCTCAGCTTGCCGATCGGAATACCCATCCCCCCTACGCCTTGATCACCGATTCCCAAAATGGCCTCACCGTCCGTTACGACAATCACTTCTACTGACTCGTGGGAAATATTCGACAGAATGTCATCAATGAATTCCCTTTCTGGATAATTCAGGAAAAGTCCGTGCGGCTTTCGATATATCTCAGAAAAATGCTCGCACGCATCGCCCACAGTGGGTGTGTAGAGGACTGGTAACATTTCAGATGCATTGCAGATGATCAGTTTAAAGAACAGCACTTCGTTCAAATCTTGCAACTGACGCAGATAAATGTGCTTTTCTAAATTGGATTCCTTATTGGAATATGCCTGATAGGCCCGCTCGACTTGAGAATCAAGTGACTCTTCGCCATAGGGAATCATCCCGAGCAGACCGAGTTCAACCCGTTCTTCGCGGGTAAATGCCGTGCCTTTGTTCAGTTTAGGTAGTTCAAGAAGCAATCGACCCCGTTGTAGGGTGTCGGGTATGTTGGATACAGGCATAGGGAATCTCGATCAGGCCGTATAGATGTAATGGTTACGGATTTTTGTGATTAGCGGTTTGAGTGACTCAGCATTTGAATTCTCTCCATACAGCAGCCAGTCGCTAAGCTCATTGCTATTGTGCTCTAGAAGTTGCTGCATTTCCGACCGTTCGTCACGAGACAGCGATTCGTAGTGTTGATCGACATACCCGTAGAGCAATAATTCCAACTCTCGAGTGCCTTGGCGACAGCGCCAGAGCACACGGTTCTTTTCTTCGCGGTCGCTAACAAAATTATTCGTCACTTTCGTATTGCCAGCAGTTTTTTGATTTCGGCAATCGCCTTGCCTGGGTTTAGATGCTTTGGACACGTATTTGTACAGTTCATGATGGTATGACAGCGGTAAAGGCGAAACGGGTCCTGAAGTTCATCAAGACGCTCGCCGATGGCTTCATCGCGACTGTCTGAAATCCAGCGATATGCCTGCAGCAGAACTGCAGGTCCCAGGTATCGATCGCTATTCCACCAGTAACTCGGACAGCTGGTCGAGCAGCAGGCGCACAAAATACATTCGTACAGACCGTCCAGTTTCGCACGTTCATCGACTGACTGTAGATTCTCCCGACTCGCAGATGGTGGTGACTGCTTTTGCAGCCACGGTTTAATAGAAGCATACTGTGCATAAAAGTGAGTGAGATCTGGAACCAGGTCTTTGACGACTGGTAGATGCGGCAACGGATAAATCTTCACTGTCGACCTAATTTCTTCAATAGGCTTGATACATGCAAGCGTGTTGGTGCCATCAATGTTCATCGCACAGGAGCCGCAGATTCCCTCTCTACAGGATCGTCGAAACGTCAGCGTTGAATCTACATCATTCTTTATTTTGATCAGAGCGTCCAACACCATCCGGCCGCAGTCATCCAAATCCAATTCATATGTATCCAGACTAGGGGATTCTTCGTTTTCAGGGTTCCAGCGATAAATCTTAAACAGCCTTGAGCGGATGGCTGGCTTTGGCAAAGGAAATTTTTTGCCCTGTGTTACGGTTGAGTTTTTCGGGAGACGGAGTTGTGCCACGGTCCAGTACCAGTAAATTCAATAAACCCGAGCTTTTGGTGCAACAAAATCAACGTCGTCTGTCAGTGTATACAAATGCACTGGACGATATTCCAGATTAACCTCTCCATTGTCACCGAGCCATGACAATGTATGCTTCATCCAGTTGTTGTCGTCCCGCTCGGAATAATCTTCTCTTGCATGTGCACCTCTGCTCTCTTTTCTATTGGCTGCAGCAACTATCGTTGTCAGCGCCTGACGAACAAGATTATCTAGTTCAAGTGTTTCCACAAGGTCTGTATTCCAGATTAACGAACGGTCGGTAACACCGATATCTTCCATACTGTTCCAGACGTCGATCATTTTCTCTATGCCTTCATCAAGCAGTTCCTGGGTACGGAAAACTGCACAATGCTTCTGCATCGTTCTTTGCATCTGCAATCGAATTTCTGAGGTTCTGGTGTCTCCTGAACTGTATCGGAATCGATCGAAATGATCAATCGCTCTTGCTTCGATATTTCTCGGTAGTGATCGTCTTCCTTCGTTCAATTTAACCAGTTGTTTGGCTCGCAGTGCCGCCGCCCGCCCAAACACAACGAGATCCAGCAAGGAATTGGAACCAAGTCGATTTGCACCATGAACCGATACGCAGCCGGTTTCCCCAATTGCCATCAATCCCGGAATAACATAGTCGTTGTCACCACTTTTCCGGGTAACCACTTCCGCTCGATGATTAGTCGGAATTCCGCCCATGTTGTAGTGTACTGTGGGTATGACCGGAATTGGTGTCTCGGTTGCATCCACACCTGCAAATATTTTTGCAGTTTCGGTAATTCCTGGAAGTCTTTCCTGAATAACTTCAGGTCCTAGATGTTCAAGATGAAGATAGATATGATCGGCTTCCGCACCTACCCCGCGCCCAGCGTTAATTTCCATCGTCATTGAACGGCTAACCACATCTCGTGAAGCGAGATCCTTGGCATTCGGAGCATAGCGTTCCATAAAACGCTCACCGTCCGAATTGGTCAAATAACCGCCCTCACCTCTGGCACCTTCAGTAATCAGGCAACCCGAACCATAGATACCTGTTGGATGAAACTGTACGAACTCCATGTCTTGCAGTGGAACCCCTGAACGAAGTGCCATGGCATTTCCATCGCCAGTACACGTGTGAGCGGAAGTACAGGAAAAATAGGCTCGTCCGTATCCTCCGGTTGCCAGAATTACGACTTTCGACTGAAACCGATGTAACGTACCATCGTCTAGGCACCATGCTAAAACTCCGCGGCATTCTCCCTCGTGCATCAGCAAATCCAGTGCAAAATATTCAATGTAAAATTCGGCTCGGTGTTTCAACGCCTGCTGATATAGAGTGTGCAGAATTGCATGTCCGGTTCGGTCTGCAGCCGCACAAGTTCTCATCGCCTGCCCTTCTCCAAAGTGTGTAGTCATCCCGCCAAAGGCACGCTGGTAGATTCGTCCGTCTTCCGTCCTGGAGAAAGGCACTCCATAGTGTTCGAGCTCGACGACCGCATCCGGAGCTTCTCTACACATATATTCGATCGCATCCTGGTCTCCAAGCCAATCAGAGCCCTTGACCGTGTCGTACATGTGCCACCGCCAATCATCTTCGCTCATATTTCCCAAGGCTGCACTGATTCCGCCTTGTGCAGCGACTGTATGGCTGCGAGTGGGAAAAACTTTTGTGATGCAGGCGGTCGATAGATTTTCGAATGCAGCGCCAAATGTTGCTCTTAAACCAGCGCCGCCAGCACCAACAATCACTACATCGTAGGTATGGTCAATGATCTTGTAGGAACTGATGCCCATTGAATACGTTAACCTAATGCGACTCGTAGAATCGAAATCGTACTCGAAATAACGAGAATGACTGAAAGCGATTTGATCACCAGAATTGAAATTATCTTCAGTGCTTCGTGATGAACATAATCTTCAATCACTACCTGCATGCCAAGTTGTGCATGATAGAACAGCGAAACTACAAACGCGATCATTAGTGTAGAGGTAATCGGGGAGGCAATCCACATATAAACGTTACCAAAGCACTCACTGGTCAACGTAGCCATAGAGAATGTAAACCACAGTGTGAGCGGCACAAGTGCCAGTGCAGTCAGGCGTTGCCACCACCAGTGTGCGGAGCCTTCCCTGGCGGAACCAAGTCCAATGACTCGTGCGAGAGGAGATCGGTAATTCATGGTTGTCTATCCACAGGCCGTATATCCGACGGTCCACACTAATACTGTCAGCACAATGGTCGCAAAAATGGAAGCCCATCCGCTAAGATAAACCTGTTTCAGTTCAAAACCTCTACCTGAATCCCAAAACAAATGCCGCACTCCATTGCACAAGTGGTAGAACAGTGTCAACGTCCATGCAAACAAAAATGTTCGGCCTAGAACTCCGGAAAGAAACGCAAAAATCGCTTCGAACAATTCTTGGTTGTAGGCAATTGAAGACAACCACACTGCAACCAGAATGGCTCCGAATGCGAGTATGATTCCACTAATCCGGTGAAGGATAGACAATACAGACGTCAATTGCGGCTTGTAAATCTGCAGGTGTGGTGAAACCGGACGATTCGTGGGGTTCATACTTGAAATGTTACTCTATTTATAGGGTGCCATCTACCATTTCCACAAAGCAGAATGGTTAAAAATCGATGCATCGACCATTCTTTTCCCAATCTCCATATCGAGTCGGATCAAGGTGTTTGCTGTTCTCTGGCGTGGATTTTGTCACTTTTTTAAGTGGTTGATTATCGTTCTTTGCTTGCGAATTCCGCTTAACCGGAATTTCTACAATCCGACTTCTTTCGTTCATAACATTTCACATCACGGAAATTAAACAGTACTATGATTCGTATCCGGGCAGCGAACTCGGAAATTGCCGCCAACCCAATCAAAATTAAATATCATACTGTTTGTTCATTCACATAGTCAGTTAAATTTATAGAATTGCGCCAATCATGCAGTTGATTCCACTCCATCATTTAGGAATTGTTCGAATTTCAGGCGAAGATTCAACATCGTTTCTCCAAAGACAATTCACAAACGATATGTCTGAAGTTACACCTGAAAGATCGTGTCAAGCCGCGTACCTTAATGCCAAAGGACGCGTAATCGCGAATTTTCTTGTATTGATGAGAAATGATGACTACTACTTAGTCTTGTCTAAAGATCTTGCGGAAACGCTTGCCAAATGTTTGAAAATATTTGTATTGCGCGACAAAGTAGATATTTCCATCCAGCCAGAGATGAGTTTCGCAGGCACGTTCAATGAAAACCTGTTACCACCGTCCGAATCCGATATTCCGTTGCAAAACTGCTGCGTTCAGACTAGTGAAGATTATTCGGTTGTACGCATACCCGCCAGTTCAGCCAGATATGGAATTCTTGGGGCAACTTCATTGTTGCAATCCAATTCAAATGAGTTGAGCCAGTCTGACGCCATAAACGACTGGATTATTCAGGACATTCAAGCTGGAATTCCGTTGATTTCTCACGCAACCAGTGAGTCATTTGTTGCACAATCAATCAATCTAGACCTCATAGGAGCAGTTAGTTTTTCAAAAGGTTGTTTCCCGGGCCAAGAAATTGTTGCCCGACTGCACTACAGAGGTGGGGTTAATCGAAGAATGGTACGAGCGATCGCACCGGCAGATTCATCAGCAGACTCAGGCACACTGGTAGAGTGTCCGGAAGTTCCCGGCAATCAAACTGGAATAATCGTCAATAGTGTTCTCTCCAATAGCAGTCAGCACAAACAGCTTTTGCTTTCAGTTCCATTGAAATTTTTAGAGCAACATACCTTGCAACTGAATGATGCGACCCGTATAGAACCGATACCTGATGAACTGCCATACAATATTCCAGAAATTACATCGCAGAAAAGTGCATAATTCTCGGTTGTAATCTATGTCAAGTAAAACTTAAGATTGCTAAGGTAAATTTCTGATACTATAATCATTTCACCTGAAATTCTAACCTAAATCCCCCTTTCACAGCGATCTAATTCGCTGATTTATTGCTTCCACCTTTTGATGGGGTTATCAATGAACTTCCAACTCTTTGGCCAATATCGAGATTAAGAAAGCGATGTATTGATTGCGATTTATTACAATTCAAGAAGTACGGTCGAATTTGTTCCAAAAAAATATGATGGGAAAAAATGTATTTTGTCATACGTCCCGATTCGCCCGAACAAGGGGAATTGCTTTGGTATGGGTCGCGCAGCGAGTAAGCGAGAACGCAAATTTACTACTTAGCTCAAACAGCCAGTCAGTCCGAACTTAGAATAATGTATGGGAAAGCGAGTTCATGATACCGATGCGGGTAGGTGAATTGCGCCGTCACGCACTTCGTGAAGTTGAAGCATTCATACCGTATTTTGAAGTGTTGAGCAGTGGAAATCAAGTTAGGTTACTTTTTATGACCGGGAGCAATGGAGCAGAATAAGCAGAAAATTAACACACCGCTTCAAATTGATGCAACGCCGGAATGCTTGATGGAAATTCCTTTGAAAAGTAAGCCCAAACCAAGGAAACGCAAGAATTCGTATAAAAACAAGAAAACCGAACCAGTTACCGAGATAAGCTAGTCAAGCTTTTATTTCTTTTTTTAAATCGCTGAACATGAATTAAATGTCCAATCGAAAACCTTCGTCCGAAAAATCACAGCAAAAAGAGTCCAAATTCAACGGAGTATTTGACTCGATTGATACTAATCCTCAAGAAGTCGCTAACGCAATTTTGAATTCTGGCTCGAAAACAATTCCGATTGGAATTACCTGAGTAAACCAAGGCGCTAAAAAAATTTATTGGTTAAGATTGTATTTGATCTCCATAAATTTCATTTAACAAAGCGGGGTAAAGAATCTTACAACCAAGATTTATAAAAATGGAGCTATACCCGAAAGTAGTGCGTGGGGTGAAATCACGCGGCTACCTGGTTGTCAAACTGCTTTGTCTCAATCCCGTCTTTGAATTGTATACCTTCTATCACTTTCCCAAGTTGCCGGAATCCTCGCAACCTGCGCCAGTTGTGTTGCGCACAAATACCCAGCTTGAACATCATGCACAGCATCCCCTTTCGGCTTAAGCACCCTTTCGAGCGACGCGTGCGATGACGGATCGTCGCAAACGTCGATTCAATCGGGTTGGTGGTACGCAAGCTTAGCCAGTGCACCGCCGGAAAATCGTAAAACGCCAGTAACTCTTCGCGGTCCTTCTCCAAACACTCAGTCGCTTTCGGATACTTGTCCTGGTAAGTGTGGGTGAATTGATCAAATGCACGCTGTGCATCGGCTCGAGTCTCGGCCATCCAGATTTCATGCAATGCCTCCTTCGCTTTCGGCTGTGCCGACTTCGGAAGCGCATTCAACACATTCGCTGTCTTGTGCACCCAACAGCGCTGGTGACGGGTGTCTGGATAAATCTCATCCAGAGCCGACCAAAACCCCAGCGCACCGTCGCCAACCGCAAGCTTCGGCACGTTCATCCCACGCGCCTTCAGATCCAGCAACACCTCGCGCCAGCTCTGCGTAGACTCGCGAACCCCGTCTTCGATCGTCAATAACTTCTTCTCGCCTTGATCATTCACGCCGATCACCACCAGCGAACACAACTTGACCTCCTCGCTGCGCAATCCGCTGTATATCCCATCCACCCACAGGTATACCCATCGCTCCTTGCTCAAATCTCGCACCATCCACTGATCACGCTCTTCTTCCCACTCGGCTTTCAGTCGCGATACCACCCCGGTGGAAAATCCTTTGGCTTCCTGACCCAGCAACACGCCAAGCACATTGCCCATCTCACCGCTGCTGATCCCTTTCAGATACAGCCATGGCACAAACGCCTCCAACGTGCGTGTCTTTCGCACATAGGGCGGAATCAGGCAGGAGTGAAACGTCACCGGCTCTCCAGTGGTCGAACGCACCTTGGGAATCTTCACCGTCACCGAACCAATGCCCGTCTGAATCTGGCGTTGCCGATGGTAACCGCTTCGAACGACCGCCCGATGACCGTTTTCGGTATGCTGGCCATCATACTTCGCCATAAGCTCGTCTAATTCAGCCTCAACCCCCAGTGCGATCAACTGACGGGCTCCGGTTCGAATCAAATCTGTGAGTGGGTCTTCAAAAAGTTCTCGATTTTCAAATGAAATTACGTTATCCTTATTCATAGTGGCGTACCTTTCTGGTTTCTTGTAATAAATGTGTTCATTTACATGTTAAACCAGATACGCCACTTTTTTTTCAAACCTCCCACGCACTACTTTCGGGTATAGCTCATAAAAATGTGATCCAATACACGATAACTCAGACAACTGCATCTCGTAAAAATCCACCGAAACAGTCAAGAACGAATGTGATGCGCTGGTAGGATAATGGATAACGCTTTTCTAAGTCCCAATTAATCGATTTTAACCTCAACGCTTCTATTTAATATTTACGTTTTGCTATCTGATTTCAGACATGCAATTACTTGAAAATACTTCATTTCCAAATTTGTATAGAACTTGGGCGCAACATGCTGAACGTAGGAAAGATGCCCCAATAAAGACAACTGCTCTTTTTTATTGAGTTTGCCCTTCTTATACAAACCGAGTAATAATCGAATATGATTCTTCTGATTTTTATGAATTGTAATATGATTGTTGCAAATTTTTAATCCAGTAACCAAGGCAGACCCTCTCGCCCTGCTTCCCATCCTAGTTTTAGCTTTATTGATTAGTAATTTGGGGGAATCAATAGAACGGATTAACTCAGCAATTAAGCTAAGAATATCCGTGCATACATGTCTTCTATCTGTAGAGATAACGATGTCATCAGCGTAACGGGTATATATTACTTTACCGAATTTTTCACGATCAGATAACAACTGAGTAATTTGTTTATCTATGTCGTGCATTACGATGTTACTAATTACAGGTGAACTAGGGTACCCGATTGGAAGCGAATCATTAGAATAGAAACAAGAAGTTTTGATGATTGACTGTGCGTTATCGGAAAATTTCCAATCTGGTGTATTTTTTTTATGCCATTCGCACCATACTAACTATTGGTTGTAAATCCGACCATTTAATTGATGGAAAGAAATTTTTAAAATCTAATTTTAAAAAATACTTACTGTTTTTGTGTTCATACGCGTTCCATAATATGGATTTCTCCTTTACATATGCCGCGGCAGCTTCGTGAATTGGTAAGTTCTTAAAAACTCTATCGATGAGCCAATATTGAATAGTTTTTAACTTAGTTGACGGATGGTAGACTATTCTTTTACCTCCATTTTTTTTTGAGATATAAATTTTTTTTACATAAATTCTGGATGTTGCAAGCGCTTCATAAAGGAACTCTTGTGAAACATCCAAATCGGTGGAAATCAATTCACTTATTTCCATAAATTCTTTCTGGACAATATTTGAGTATGTAATTTCGGAACACTGAAACTAACTTATTAATATCAATTATGTAGTCGTAAAAGGGTTTACCTAATTTGCTTCTGTACAAACCATCCTCTGTTATCAAGATAAATTTAATTGCTTGTAGAATTGCTAAATGCCGACCTATATTAAAACTTCCTGGACCGAAAATTAATTTAAGTATCTCAACTAATTCTCGATGCAGAATTGGGCCACACAAATAAACCAAATCATGTGTCATCATGACAGAAAATTTATCGAATTCTTTACTCGGATTACATTGTTCTAGTTTTACAGCAGAAAATTGGAATCGATCAGAATCGCTAGATTTGTTTAGTAGCTTAAATAACGGGTCAAATACCGCTCCGATAGAATCAGGTTGATGCAACCCGTCCTCTTTCATTTTGTAACTGATTATGTTTCCTTTGCCCGACGCTTGTTCTACTGCTTTTAACGGTCCAAGATTCACAAATGATTTGGAATGTTTAAATTTCGCATCGTTGATTACAATAATTTTATCTCGCAACGATTCTCGACAAAAAGCGCCCAATTCTGCGAATGCACTAGGACTCTCTAATATGATTATGATCTTGTCCGCTATCATAGATAGATTATTTTCAAAATCTAATAAGTTATAGTCTGGAACATCTTGAACATCAGGTAGCAGATTTTCGACTAAAAAAAATCGAGTTTTTGGAAGTTCTCTCTCTGCAAACTGTAATAGATTATTTCTACGGGCCGAAATTGTATTCTCATCAATATTCGCACCGCAAAGGAATACAAACGTAGGGAAATTTCGGTAAATACGAACCTTACGGTTAGAAATTGCGTTCCTAAATATCTTAAGTTGGTGTTTGTAATTTTCTTTTTTTATAATCTTTAACATTGAAGAAATGCCTACTTGAGCAAGCGTTGTTCGAACTCGAAACTACGTTGACTAGCGTTGTTTCGGGTTCGAACGACGCCAGAAAACTAAAAATTCATAGCGGAATATGACTCATATTCCGTAGGGCTTTCACCCTAAATAAAGCTAGGCATTTCACATGATAGCACGGAGCTATACCCGAAAGTAGTGCGTGGGAGGTTTGAAAAAAAAGTGGCGTATCTGGTTTAACATGTAAATGAAAACATTTTTTACAAAAAACCAGAAAGGTACGCCACTATGAATAAGGATAACGTAATTTCATTTGAAAATCGAGAACTTTTTGAAGATCCACTCACAGATTTGATTCGAGCCGGAGCCCGTCAGCTGATCGCACTGGGGGTTGAGGCCGAATTAGACGAGCTTATGGCGAAGTATGCTGGCCAGCATACCGAAAGCGGTCATCGGGCGGTCGTTCGAAGCGGTTACCATCGGCAACGCCAGATTCAGACGGGCATTGGTGCGGTGACGGTGAAGATTCCCAAGGTGCGTTCGACCACTGGAGAGCCGGTGACGTTTCGCTCCTGCCTGATTCCGCCCTATGTGCGAAAGACACGCACGTTGGAGGCGTTTGTGCCATGGCTGTATCTGAAAGGGATCAGCAGCGGTGAGATGGGCGATGTGCTTGGCGTGTTGCTGGGGCACGAAGCCAAAGGATTTTCCGCTGCGGTGGTGTCGCGACTGAAAGCCGAGTGGGAAGAAGAGCGTGATCAGTGGATGGTGCGAGATTTGAGCAAGGAGCGATGGGTATACCTGTGGGTGGATGGGATATACAGCGGATTGCGCAGCGAGGATGTCAAGTTGTGTTCGCTGGTGGTGATCGGCGTGAATGATCAAGGCGAGAAGAAGTTTTTGACGATCGAAGACGGGGTTCGCGAGTCTACGCAGAGCTGGCGCGAGGTATTGCTGGATCTGAAAGCACGTGGGATGAATGTGCCGAAGCTAGCGGTTGGCGACGGTGCGCTGGGGTTTTGGTCAGCGCTCGATGAGATTTATCCGGACACCCGTCACCAGCGCTGTTGGGTGCACAAGAGCGCGAATGTGTTAAATGCGCTTCCGAAGTCGGTACAGGCGAAAGCGAAGGAGGCAATGCGCGAGATCTGGATGGCCGAAACTCAAGCCGATGCACAGCGTGCGTTTGATCAATTCATCGACACATACCAGGACAAGTATCCGAAAGCGACTCAGTGTTTAGAGAAAGATCGCGAAGAGTTGCTGGCATTTTACGATTTTCCGGCGGTGCACTGGCAGAGCTTGCGTACCACCAACCCGATTGAATCGACGTTTGCGACGATCCGTCATCGCACGCGTCGCTCTAAAGGGTGCTTAAACCGAAAGGGGATGCTGTGCATGATGTTCAAGCTGGGTATTTGTGCGCAACACAACTGGCGCAGGTTGCGAGGATTCCGGCAACTTGGGAAAGTGATAGAAGGTATACAATTCAAAGACGGGATTGAGACAAAGCAGTTTGACAACCAGGTAGCCGCGTGAATTCACCCCACGCACTACTTTCGGGTATAGCTCGATAGCACGGGCACTTAAAGTAAGTTTTAGAACCTATGTATGCAACGATTCTAGTTATGCCAATTAATACTTGGCATCGATTTGATTTCACTCTATAACCTATTGATTATATAGGACTTATTCAACGATGGAAAATTTGATATAACTAACGACCATGAATCTTATGGTCAATCTGTTGATCGACAGTTCACGGCATCATTTCCAACAAATGCCGGATCCTCGCACATGCCACTGAATGACAGCAACAACCCACTGCAAGTGAACTGGCTATCGATTGAGACTGTTCGAAAACGCGATGGCAAAGTTACTCACCGCCATCACAAACCCGCCGCGTCCGCCACACTAACCCTATCACTCGAGCACACCTGTGACACTTCTGAGATCGAAATTCATACCGACATCAATAGGTGTACTATTCAATAACAATTTCATAATTAGAAACACTGCGTAGCTGTACAGCTATTGGTGAAGTGTCACCAGTCAAGATATAAGAGCTATACCCGAAAGTAGTGCGTGGGAGGTTTGAAAAAAAAGTGGCGTATCTGGTTTAACATGTAAATGAACACATTTATTACAAGAAACCAGAAAGGTACGCCACTATGAATAAGGATAACGTAATTTCATTTGAAAATCGAGAACTTTTTGAAGACCCACTCACAGATTTGATTCGAACCGGAGCCCGTCAGTTGATCGCACTGGGGGTTGAGGCTGAATTAGACGAGCTTATGGCGAAGTATGATGGCCAGCATACCGAAAACGGTCATCGGGCGGTCGTTCGAAGCGGTTACCATCGGCAACGCCAGATTCAGACGGGCATTGGTTCGGTGACGGTGAAGATTCCCAAGGTGCGTTCGACCACTGGAGAGCCGGTGACGTTTCACTCCTGCCTGATTCCGCCCTATGTGCGAAAGACACGCACGTTGGAGGCGTTTGTGCCATGGCTGTATCTGAAAGGGATCAGCAGCGGTGAGATGGGCAATGTGCTTGGCGTGTTGCTGGGTCAGGAAGCCAAAGGATTTTCCACCGGGGTGGTATCGCGACTGAAAGCCGAGTGGGAAGAAGAGCGTGATCAGTGGATGGTGCGAGATTTGAGCAAGGAGCGATGGGTATACCTGTGGGTGGATGGGATATACAGCGGATTGCGCAGCGAGGAGGTCAAGTTGTGTTCGCTGGTGGTGATCGGCGTGAATGATCAAGGCGAGAAGAAGTTATTGACGATCGAAGACGGGGTTCGCGAGTCTACGCAGAGCTGGCGCGAGGTGTTGCTGGATCTGAAGGCGCGTGGGATGAACGTGCCGAAGCTTGCGGTTGGCGACGGTGCGCTGGGGTTTTGGTCGGCTCTGGATGAGATTTATCCAGACACCCGTCACCAGCGCTGTTGGGTGCACAAGACAGCGAATGTGTTGAATGCGCTTCCGAAGTCGGCACAGCCGAAAGCGAAGGAGGCATTGCATGAAATCTGGATGGCCGAGACTCGAGCCGATGCACAGCGTGCATTTGATCAATTCACCCACACTTACCAGGACAAGTATCCGAAAGCGACTGAGTGTTTGGAGAAGGACCGCGAAGAGTTACTGGCGTTTTACGATTTTCCGGCGGTGCACTGGCTAAGCTTGCGTACCACCAACCCGATTGAATCGACGTTTGCGACGATCCGTCATCGCACGCGTCGCTCGAAAGGGTGCTTAAGCCGAAAGGGGATGCTGTGCATGATGTTCAAGCTGGGTATTTGTGCGCAACACAACTGGCGCAGGTTGCGAGGATTCCGGCAACTTGGGAAAGTGATAGAAGGTATACAATTCAAAGACGGGATTGAGACAAAGCAGTTTGACAACCAGGTAGCCGCGTGATTTCACCCCACGCACTACTTTCGGGTATAGCTCAGATATAATTGAAAATTCCTTACGTGTTCATTTGTGGAGCGACAATCAAGATAAGATTCAGCGACAATCAAGGTAAGAATTTATTGACGCTGCGATCAGGTTTCAAATAATAGCAGAATTATTTGCAGTTTCACTGATTGAATTCAAAAAAGTCGATCAGCGACAGGATGTGAACACGGGGCTTGTGCCCCGTGTTGCGTAGGTTGAATGGATCAGCTGTCAGTCTTGAACGGACTTGGGCTGAGCTTTTTTTGCAGTGGCACGCTTTGACGCTCGTGCGGGCTTATCTCGCAACTGTTCAACTGCGTGTCGCCGGCGGTAGCTTTCGACGTTCATTTCCAGAATGGTCGCATGGTGAACCAGTCGGTCCACCGCGGCCACCGCAGTGCTCTGATCTGGGAACACTTTGTGCCATTGGTCAAACGGCTGATTGGCGGTAATCAGAATGGAACGCCGTTCATAGCGCACTGAGATCAGCTCGAACAGCACGCTGGTTTCCATCTGATCTTTGCTGACGTAGGCAAAATCGTCCAGAATCAGCAAATGATATCGGTCCAGCCGCGCCAGCAGATTTTCGAGCGTCAATTCGCGACGTGCCCGTTGCAGGCGTTGCACCAGGTCGGTGGTTCGAGTGAACAGCACGCGATAGCCGTTTTCCACCAGAGCCAGTCCGATTGCTGATGATAAGTGGCTTTTGCCGGTACCGGGCGGCCCAAACATCAACAGGTTGTGACCATTGTTGAGCCACACATCGCCGGCCGCCAGAGCCATGACTTTGGACTTGGAGACGACCGGCACCACATTGAAGTCGAAGCTGGAGATCGTTTTACCGGGCACCAGCCGGGCTTCTTTGAGGTGGCGTTCAATGCGCCGCCGGTCACGTTCGGCCAGTTCGAGCTCAGCCAGGGTCGACAGCAGCCGAGCAGCCGGCCAGCCTTCGGTATCGGCGCGTTCGGCAAAGCCTGACCACATCTGTTTCATCGCCGGCAAGCGCAACTCCGACAGCATCAGCGCCAGTTTGACTGCATCGGTCGAATGGCTGCTTTTGTGACGCTTGGCACTCATGACTCAGCTCCTTGCTGCAGCAGCGACGCATAGCTGGCCAGAGTGCTCGATTCCACATGCAGTTGCGGCATGGTACCGTGCTGCACGGCAAATTGCTTTTGCATCTCGAGCATGTCCGGAAGCGCGCCTTGCTGCAGGCATTGTTCGATCTGCTGCGCCAGCCGGGCTTCGCAGTTGTGGTCGTGAGCCAACGACAACAGCTGTACCGCCAGCCGACAGGCTTGCCGTGGCGTGGTGCGCTCCAGTGCCACCTCGAAACAATGTCGATATGCCTCGTGCGGAAACAGTTGATCTCGGTAAACCCAACTCATCAGCGCCATCGGCTTGCGCCTCAGAGAATGAATCACATGATGATAATTGACCACATGCGCACACCAATGCCTGGCCGATGAATGGTGATGACCGCGTGGCAATGTCAGCTGATGGCGACTGCCCAGATACAGCTCTACACGATCCGCGTAGAGCCGCACTCCCAGACGATGACCGATCAGACGCGAAGGCACCGTGTAAAACACCTTGCGCAGAACGAAACCGCTGGAACGGGTGACCCGTACGTTGGTCTCCTTGTAATCCGTGGTGCGTCGGCCCGGCAACGCCCGCAGCACTTCGCGCTCCGCCTCAATTTTCTTGCTGTGCCGCAGATTGATATTGCCGGTGATTTGGACGATGAAATCCCGATACTCATCCAGCGTCTCGAAATCTTTCGAGCCACGCAGTGCCAGCGCATCTTCGATCGCACGCTTCAGATGTCCATGCGGACCTTCAATGGCGCCGTTTTCGTGCGCCACGCCTCGATTGTTGCGTGTCGCCCGCATCCCGTAGTGCTCGCACAACTGGCGATAACTCTCGGTCAGGTCCTCGCCATCATCCTTGCTGATATTGCGAAACGCTGCCGACAGGCTGTCGGTGCGGCATTCACGCGGCACACCGCCTAAAGTCCACAGCGCATCCTGCACTCCCTGCTCCAATGCAGCAAAGCTCTCGCCACCCTGAACTACATCGACATGGGTGAAGCCCGACCACGCCAGGCGGAAGTGATACAGCTTGTGATCAAACTTGCACCCGCCAATCGTCACACCGGTCTTGCTCATGTCGGTAAAGTCCGATATGCCCATGCGCCCCGGCTCCTGACGCTGGCGGAATATCACTTCCTGCTGCGGTCCATGCTGCGCTCTCCAGTCCCGAATGCGACGCTCCAATGTGCGCCTCACGCCGGCAGTGAGCTGTGGATTGAGGCGCATCACTTCCCGATACACAGCCACCGCACGCAGGTTCGGGCATTTCTCCAGCATCGGCACCACTTGTTCCTCAAATATGCCTGCCAATGGATCCGGCCGGCGGCGACCGCGCGGCACTTTGGGTTTTTTACACGGAAGCCGACTGTCCTTGTCGATTCGGTAGCCGGTAGCACAGCTGAATCCAGATTTCACAGCGGCTCTCTCAATCGAATGAGTTAGTTTTAGTTTCATGAATTTTCTCACTTGATAATCATTTACATGACATCCCGGCATCTTGTGAACCCCGCATGGCTGCGAAATTACAAGTTTAGTGCCGGAACTGTCGCAAACGTCAAGTCAGCAATTCAGAGGGTCGAAAATTCTTTCGACCGCGCGTCCTGAAACTCCGTTCGGACTTCGTCCTCACTGCGTTTCAGGACGCGAAACCTTTTCTTACCCTGATTGTCGCAAGATTCTTATCTTGATTGTCGCCCTATATTCATTGATGCAAATTTTGAAGCATCGCTGCAATTACCCTCATTTTAGTATTCGCAAGTTCAAGATACGCTCTCCCAGGAGATAAATTCGGAGCACAGGGTTGATTCGATACCTGATATATGAGCAGGAGAATTACATGAAACAGCATACTGTCATTGCGGTAATCGTTTTCACGTTGATTGTGACTTATTCGACTAACTCCAATGCCGCAAATCCAATATTGAAAAACGGGCAGGAACTTGCAGAAACTCAAACATTTACCTATCGATTACTAGATGAAATTCCTACATTGGATCCACAACTGAATGAAGACTCCGAAGGATTTGACGTTCTGCGTGACCTTTTTGAGGGACTATTTAATCAGGACTCTCAAGGCAATCTAGAACCAGGGGTTGCAAAACAGTTTCAAGCTACTGACTCTAATCGAACATTTAGCTTTGAACTACGCAAAGACGTTAAATGGTCAAACGGCGAACCCTTAACTGCTCATGATTTCGTCTATAGTTGGCGACGTGCCGTAGACCCTGCAACAGCATCACCGTATTCCTGGTATGTCGAACTCGCGACCGTAGAAAATGCCTCAAATATTATCGCCGGTAACGAATCACCTGAGAAACTTGGTGTCAGAGCCCTGGATGACTTTACACTTGAAGTGAGGCTTGAGCAACCATTGCCCTATTTTCCAGAGATGACCACCTATGCAACTTTCTTCCCCGTGCATCAGGCAACGGTTGAAACTCACGGAGCCAAATGGACAAAACCGGAAAATATGGTTTCAAATGGTGCTTATGTATTAACGGAACACGTTCCAAACGAATATCACAGTCGTGAACGCAATCCCCACTACTGGAACAACGAAGTCACTGTAATCGAAAAGGTCATTGGGCGGGTTGTAAATGACGAAAATCAAGCGTTAACGCGTTATTTTGCTGATGAACTCGACTACACTGGAATACCCACAGGGCAATTTCCAAACTTAAAGGAAAAATACCCCAACGAAGCGACTTCAGTCCCAATTCTCTGTACTTATTACTATGCCATCAATCATACCGACAGCACTAATCTCGCGCTGAAAGATGTAAGAGTTCGAAAGGCGTTGTCTTACGCTCTCGATCGAAACCTGATTGTCAATCTGGTTCTCAAAGGCGGACAGTATCCAGCCTACAGTTTCACTCATCGAGCAACTGCAGGCTTCAAAGTGCCGGAAATCGATTATGCGAAAATGCAACAAAGTGAATTGGATTCTGAAGCAAAAAAGTTGATGGAAGCTGCCGGTTATGGTCCTGGGAACGCATTGAAACTTAAATTGATTTACAACACTTCAGAATCACACAAGCAAATTGCAACCGTTGTCTCGCAATTGTGGAAACAAAAACTCGGAGTGGTAACCGAACTTCAAAACTTCGAGTGGAAAACCTATCTTGATATTCGCCGCACCCAACAGTTTGATATTGCACGCTCTGCTTGGTGTGGCGATTACAACGAAGCATCAACATTTCTCGACCTTATGACCACTGTCTCCACTTCAAATTCAGGACGATTTTCCAATGCGGAAGTCGATCGTCTGATGAAAGAATCGAAGACACTAAGCAATCCGCAGGATAACTATACGAAAGTTGAACTGATCCTCGCCGATGAAATGGCGTTGATTCCAATCTATCACTACACCAGCGTGTTCATGCTGAAGCCTCAAATTCAGGGCTGGTCATATGATAATGTTCAACAGCTGTGGTATTCAAAAAACCTTTATCGAATCAACAACTAGAACCAATAAAACAACACTTCAATGACATCCTATATTCTTCGTAGGATACTGGTATCTATTCCGACGATTTTTGCGCTGATCGTATTTTCGTTCATTGTGATGTTTCTTGCGCCCGGTAGCCCGTTTTCGGGTGAACGCCCTTTGCCGGAGGCGACTCTGGCTAACATTGAAGCAATGTACGGATTGAATCGGCCATTTTATGAACAAATTTTTCGATATATCTGGAACATCGTCGTACATTTTGATTTCGGCCCGTCATTTATTTATCGTGACCGTTCGGTAAACGACATTATTGCGCAGGGATTTCCAGTAACTCTAACCTACGGATTTTTATCTTTTGTCGTCGCCGTAACCGTGGGTGTAGCACTTGGAATTGCTGCGGCAATACGACAAAACTCCTGGCTTGACTATTTTGCGGTCGGAGTTTCGATCGGTGCGCAAGTATTGCCAAATTTTGTCATGGCGCCAATTTTAGTTCTGATTTTTACGCTCTGGCTCGGTTGGTTGCCCGGTGGCGGTTGGCAGGGTGGAGAACTACCTTATCTCATCATGCCCGTAATAGCTCTTTCTACAAGCTTTATGGCATCAATTTCCAGAATCACACGTTCGTCAATGTTGGAAGTGCTCACCGCAGATTTCATTTTCACAGCGCGATCCAAAGGACTGCCAATGTATCACATCGTGTTTCGTCATGCCTTGAAGCCGACGATGCTACCAGTCATATCGTATCTCGGCCCTACCTTTGTCGGCTTGATCACAGGTTCCGTCGTAATCGACATGTACTTTTCAACGGGAGGAATTGGACAGTATTTCGTTAATGCCGCAATCAATCGAGATTATTCCTTGATTATGGGCATTACTATTCTGACAGGTACTTTGACAGTACTTTTCAATCTATTGGTGGATATTGCTTACGCCTGGATTGATCCAAGAATTCGATATTGAGACACTGTAGTTTCATAATTTGATGACTCCGATTCGTCGACTACAATCTGAAACTATCAATTCATTTGCGAATGATGACCATCGTTCATTGTGGCAGGATGCCCGTCTCCGATTTACCAAAAATCGGGCGGCAGTCGCAAGTTTAGCCATGCTGATACTGGTAGGAACTTTCTCCATATTTGGTCCTAGCGTGTCGGGATGGGCTGGGGAAACAATAGATTGGAGTGTTCTAGGCAATGTCGAAACCATGGGGAAACCTTCAAAGGTACACTTCTTCGGTACCGATGAATTAGGACGTGACCTATTCACTCGCACCGCACTTGGTGCGCGTGTATCCATGATGGTTGGAATTATCGGTTCACTTATCGCAGTCATTGTAGGTACGCTGTACGGTGCGATCGCAGGTTACTTTGGAGGTAGAATCGACAGTTTCATGATGCGGCTCGTGGATGTCGTAATGTCGATTCCATACATGTTCGTGCTAATCCTGCTACTGGTCGTCTTTGGCCGTTCAATCATACTTCTGTTCATCGGCATCGGATTGGTTTCGTGGCTTGATATGGCGCGAATTGTCCGTGGTCAGGCACTTAGCATTAAGACTCGCGAGTTTGTAGAAAATGCGGTGGTAAGCGGTGTTCGGCCGATCCGTATCATTCTTCGACACATCATCCCAAATTTATTGGGCATCGTTGTTGTCTATGCGACATTGTTGGTTCCCAATATTATCCTTTATGAAAGCTTCATCAGCTTTCTAGGGTTGGGGGTACAGGAACCAAATACCTCACTCGGCGCCCTGATTAGTAGTGGATCAGCACAAATGCAGTATGGGACACTCTGGCAGCTCGGCTTCCCTCTTTTCTTTTTCACTATTACATTGTTCGGCTTTTTCTTCATGGGAGATGGCATGCGTGACGCACTCGACCCGAAGGACAGACTGTAAATGAGTTTACTTGAGGTTCGCGATCTCGAAGTCGTTTTCAAAACAGCTACTACATCGGTTCACGCCGTAAACGGAGTTAGTTTTGAACTCAATGAGGGCGAAATACTTTCCATCGTGGGTGAAAGCGGGTCAGGTAAGAGCCAGACGGCTTACGCAACAATGGGGCTTCTTTCCAGAAACGCAGAGGCCAAAGGTTCGGTGTTCTTTGATGGGGTCAATCTGATGGCCCTATCGGAAGCGGAACTAGTCAAAATCCGAGCTACACAAATTGCAATGATATTTCAAAATCCAATGACATCGCTCAATCCTTACATGCGTATTTCGGAACAGATGACAGAAGTTTTGACCTATCACCGTAAATTATCAAAACCGGAAGCGCTGGAAGTCTGTATTGAAATGCTTGAAGCAGTCCAAATACCAGATTCCAAAGAACGTATTAGTATGTTTCCGCACGAATGTTCAGGGGGAATGAGACAACGCATATTAATTGCAATGTCTCTATTATGTCGACCGAGAATTCTGATCGCTGATGAACCAACCACAGCACTGGACGTTACTATTCAGGCACAGATTGTTGAATTGTTAAAGAAGATTCGACTGGAATTCAATACGGCAATCCTGATCATCACTCACGACCTCGGCCTTGTCGCGGGAATGAGTGACCGAATCATTGTTATGTATGGTGGACAGATTATGGAATCGGGACTCACAGACGACATATTTGCAGCACCTAATCACCCTTACACGGTTGCGTTGCTTGAAGCGGTTCCTCGTCTTGACCGTGACAGTGAAAAACTAGTGGTTATCCCCGGTGACCCTCTCGATGCAAGAATAAAATTGGAAGGTTGTCCTTTTGAACCTCGATGTAAATTTCGCTTGCCTGTCTGCAAGGAATTGCGTCCAATGATCGAAGTAGTTGGCGAACGAACTCGAGCATGCCACATAAACGTTGAGGCATTTGAGCGATGAATCCACTGCTTCAAGTAGAGAATCTCACAGTTAACTACCAAGTTTCTGAGCGAAATGACTGGCCGTGGACAACGCCTAAGGTACTTACAGCAGTAAACCAAGTTTCGTTAGAAGTCAGAGAACGTGAAACGCTTGGTGTTGTAGGTGAAAGCGGTTCCGGAAAAACAACTCTAGCCAGAGCAATTGTAGGAACAGCACCTATCAGTCGTGGAAGAATTTTATGGAAAGGTACTGATCTTGCAACACTAGATCTCGAAACTCGACGTCGAGTTCGAAAAGAAATGCCGATGGTGTTTCAAGATCCTCTCGCAGCCCTGAATCCTCGCATGACTGTCGGTCAAATCATAGCCGAACCGCTGCGCACGCACGAATCTCAATTAGACAATTCAGAAGTAAAATCACGAGTTAGAAGCCAGATGGAACGCGTCGGTTTGTTGCCGAACCTTGCCAACCGATATCCACATGAATTTTCCGGCGGACAATGTCAGCGAATCGGAATTGCACGCGCGCTTATTTTGAAGCCAAAGTTGGTAATCTGTGATGAACCGGTTGCCGCTCTGGATGTATCGGTTCGAGCTCAGGTTGTCAATCTTTTACAGGACCTGCAACGAGATTATGGATTGGCGATGATTGTAATCGCTCATGATATGAGCATTATCAAACATATATCCACGCGAATCCTAGTAATGTACGTTGGTCAGACAATGGAAGTCGCCCCTGCCCGTAAACTAGTAACACAACCGCACCACCCATATACCAAGGCGTTAATTTCTTCGGTTCCTGTCCCAGACCCAATAGAAGAGCGGTTGCGGCCACGAACAATCTTAAAAGGTGAGCTTCCATCCCCTCTCAATCCCCCTGACGGTTGTGTTTTTGAAAGTCGATGTCCTCAAGCGAGGCAGGACTGTCGCGAGTTGCGGCCAGAATTACAGAGTTTGACCAATGATCATCTGGTGGCGTGTCCATACCATGATGGTTCCCAGAATTACGTGAATTAAACCGAAGTTCTGCACTGATTTTGCCGTTCATGGCAAAATAACTCTTTGAAATCGTACAACTTTTCTTTCAATTTATAGCTGATTATTTTTCGTTTTGTAGGCAGTTATATTCTATATTATTTGTAATTTATCCATCTTTTATGTATAATATGCCTTATCATAAATTCATTTCCATTTTCATTGTTGTAGGCACGCAATGGCTGATCCATCTCCCCGCATGCACCTCAGTGTCGTTAACTCCAAACGCGGCAGAAAATCCTACCGCACCGTGCTACTCAGAAGCAGCTACCGAGACAAAAACGGTAAATCCCAAAAGAAAACCCATGCCAACCTCACGCATCTTCCACCGCATTGGATTGAACTGATCCGCGGCCTTTCGATGGGCAAACAATACCTCGACGTCAATGACGCTTTTGACATCGTCGGGGTACGCAAGCACGGCGCCGTCGAAGCGCTCCTGCGCGCATTCCAACAACTGGGCCTGAATTCTTTGATTGCAAGTGTTCCACAACGTAACCGCGACCTGGTCTGCGCCTTGATTGGTGCCCGAATCATTCGCCCGCACACCAAGCTCGCCACTTGCCGGTGGTGGCACGATACCACCTTGCCACAACACTTCGGTGTCGAAGACGCCGACGTCGATGAGCTTTATGGGGCAATGGACTGGCTTTTGAAGCATCAAAACGTGATTGAAGGCAAGCTGGTGCGTCGCCATCTTCAGGCTGGCGGTTTGGCATTGTTCGATCTGAGCTCCAGTTATTTTGAAGGCACCGAATGTCCATTGGCCGAATACGGCTACAGTCGAGACGGCAAACCCGGCAAGCTGCAGGTGAATTTTGGGTTGCTGTGCGATCGCAAAGGCCGGCCTTTGTCGGTGACGGTGTGTCGGGGGAATTTGCGTGACAGTCAAACGCTGTTGCCGCAGGTGAAAAAGCTCAAAAAACGTTTTGGCATTGACCGGCTGGTGGTCGCAGGGGATCGCGGCATGATCACCCAAGTGAATATCGATGCACTTGGAAAACTCGATGGTGTGGACTGGATCACTGCGCTCAAAAGCATTACCATTCGAAAGCTGGTGAAAAAGGGCGCTTTGCCGTTGCACAGTTTTGACGAAGTCAATCTGTTTGAGGTATTCCATCCCGATTACCCTGGACAAAGACTGGTGGCGTGTCGCAATCGGCAACTGGCACAAAAACGCGCACACACCCGTGAATCGCTGCTGGTCGCTACCGAACAGCAATTAAGCGCAATCGAACAACGCGTCGTTGCCGGGCGACTGAAAGGGCGAGCCGAAATCGGTTTGAAAGTCGGCGAGAAGATCAACTCTCGGAAGATGAAAAAACATTTCATCTGCGAGATCTCGGAGCGCTCGTTTTCGTTTCGACGCAATTTACCAAGCATCGCTGCCGAAGCGACACTGGATGGCATCTACGTGATTCGAACTTCGCTGGACGAACAATCCATGACCGCCGCCGAGTGTGTCAGAAACTACAAGCGTCTATGCAATGTAGAGCGTGCCTTTCGCACCATCAAAACCATCAGTTTGCGAGTCCGGCCGATTCATCACCGCACCGCCGACCGGGTGCGGGCGCATATTTTCCTTTGCATGCTGGCCTACTATGTGGAGTGGCACATGCGCGAAGCCTGGCGCGAGCTGTTGTTCGCCGACCCACACCTTGACGAGTTGACTGAAACCCGAGACCCGGTATTGCCGGCGATTCGTTCGGGTGAGGCGCGTAAAAAAGCCGCCACGGCACGCACTGAAGATGGCTCGGCGGCGTATTGTTTCCGCACCCTGATTGAACATCTCGAAACCATCACCGTCAACACCTGTCGAGCCAAATCGGCGAATGGCGATGGCTTGCAGTTCGAATTGACGTCGGTTGCCAATGCCAGGCAGCAACAAGCTTTGGATTTGCTCAATAACATCAATAAAGTTTGATCGAATTTCGAATGTAGGCAGAAACGCCAAAATATACTTTTCAAAAAACCGTTGTATCATCAGTGTTTGCCAGCCAATATGCTTTCAAACTTCGGATTAAACTGTCAGAAAACGAGGCTTGAGCCTCGGACTAGTCCTGGCACCCAGTTAACTATTGACCATCCGGAATTTGTAAGGCGTGTAAATCGTTCAATGACGACAACGGAAAGTATCAGCTCACACAGGGCAAAAAAACCAAACTGAAATCGCTTTGCGCTCTGAAGGCGACTAAGTTGATTGCACTTTGTTGATGCTTTAGAATGAATCTGGCGATGCGGAAAATCGTTGACGAAATCAGACTTTCATTTGTACCGCCGAATCAGAAACTGTTAATCAATGCTGCATTGATTTCCTGATTCTCAGCTTTTTCTCTAACAATTGCGTATCCTTCCGCGCGCTGGTCCAGTTCTTCAATATTCAAAATAATTACACACCGGATTGTTTAGAATTTACCAATTTTTAGTTTCCCGTCAATACCACTTTTGGTCCAACATTGGAAGACTCAATCGGTTTCGACAATCCGATAGAATGTCTCACCTTCCTTAACTAGTCCCAGTTCCATTCTAGCTCGCTCTTCCATTGTCTCATCACCAGTTTTCAGATCGATAATTTCCGCCTTCACAATATTGTTTCTTTTCGTAATATCTGTATTGTGGGCAGTTTCCAATTCAATTAACGATCGAGTTTCCTTCAGAGTTGAAACTGAATGCTTTCCAAACCAGAACGTATACTGTAATCCGATCGCTAATGCTGCGACTACAATGAATGCGAATAAATTGTTGTTTCGTCTACTCAAATTCAACCTCGTACTATAGATTGCCAGTGCGGATAAGTTGCTCCACCACCAAGCTGCGCCTCTATCTGCAACAAACGATTATATTTTGCCGTTCTCTCGGAACGGCAAGGAGCACCGGTTTTAATCTGACTAGCAGCTGTTGCCACTGACAGATCAGCAATTGCTGTATCTTCTGTTTCCCCAGATCTGTGTGAAATCATGACCCCGTAGCCTGCTGCCTGCGCTATGCGGACCGTCTCCAATGTTTCAGTCAGAGTTCCGACCTGATTCAATTTAATCAGAATTGCGTTGCCGATGGATTGTTCGACTCCTTCTCGCAGAATTGCTGGATTGGTAACAAAGATATCATCGCCTACTAGTTGAACTCGTTTTCCGAGTCGGGCGCTTAGCGAGCGCCATCCATCCCAATCCTGTTCTGCCATCCCATCTTCAATTGAAACAATGGGAAAGCGATCAACCCAAGATTCCAGATAGTCAACTAGTCCATCCGCAGTTAAGTCAATATCTTCGGAAGCCAGAAAATAACGGTCATCCTTTCTGAGTTCTGAACTCGCAACATCAAGTGCGATTCCAATCTCCTTGCCCGGTTCAAATCCGGCCTGTTCGACTGCTTCGCAAATGATATGCAATGCGTGCTCGTTTGAGTTCAAGTTCGGCGCAAATCCCCCTTCATCTCCTACTGCGGTACTATAGCCTCGCTTGTTCAGCAATTGTCTCAGAGTATGGTAAATCTCTACTCCAGCCTGCAGTCCTTCGCTGAACTTCGACACACCCAAAGGAACAATCATGAACTCCTGAACGTCAATGCTGTTGTTTGCATGCGCACCACCGTTCAGAATATTGAAATATGGAATCGGCAGCGTCGTTGATTTGTCGCCCCCGAGATACTGATACAGGGGGAGATTTCTGGAATTTGCTGCGGCTCGTGCAGTTGCCATTGAGACAGACAGGATGGCATTTGCTCCAAGTCGAATCTTGTTGTCTGTTCCATCCAGATCTATCATTGCCTTGTCGATAGCAAGTTGATCAAATGGGTTCGTGCCGCGCAACTTCTTGGCAATTTTGGTGTTTACATTCGAAACTGCAGTCTGTACACCTTTACCGGCAAATCGACTCTTGTCGCCATCGCGCAGTTCAACCGCTTCCCTGACGCCCGTCGATGCACCTGACGGCACTGCCGCCCAGCCGCGGGAACCATCGCTCAAGATCACTTCTGCCTCTACCGTAGGGGTTCCTCGGGAATCCAGAATCTCAAGAGCCCGTATGTGTGAAATTGTTACTGTACTCATTGGCTCTGCTAATTTCTGTCTCAGTAGATCTTGATTCGATTTTTGACTACGAAATCAATTTCCATAAGATCTTCAAGCAACGTAGCCAACGATTGAAGCGGCCACGAATTCGGGCCATCGCTCGGTGCAGAATCCGGGTCAGGATGCGTTTCGATAAACAATCCAGAAATACCGCATCCGACAGCTGCACGCGCCAATGGTGGAACGAATTCCCGCTGCCCTCCTGATGCACCATTGCTACCTCCAGGCAACTGAACAGAATGGGTTGCATCAAATACTACAGGACACCCAGTTTCTCGCATAATGGCGAGAGATCGCATATCCACAATAAGATTGTTCCAACCATAACTTGACCCGCGTTCGCAGACTAAAATACGATCTTCGCCACCTGCCCGAACAGCCTTGTCAACAACATGTTTCATCTCATGCGGAGACAAAAACTGAGCTTTCTTGATGTTCACAATTTTACCGGTGGAAGCCGCGGTTGTAATTAAATCAGTTTGACGACACAGAAAGGCCGGGGTTTGAATGATGTCAACATAATCAGCCGCTTTCTTCGCCTCCGCTGGTGCATGGACATCTGTCAGCACTGGAATATCCATACTCGTCCTGATTGCAGATAGAATTTCCAGTCCCTCGTCCACGCCGAGGCCTCGAAATGAATCGATTGATGTCCTGTTGGCCTTGTCGTACGATGATTTGTAGGCGAAAGGAATGGAAAGGCTATCACATATCCGTTTGACTTCACCAGCGGTATCGAATGCGAACGCTTCGGATTCGATCACGCAAGGTCCTGCAAATAAAAAAAACGGTTTGTTCGCACCGACTGATCTACCTGCAATTTTCAATGGACAGCAACTCTTTTGGGGATCGTTACAGAGTGCTTATGTTGGCGGGCAGCTTCGACAAAATTTGTGAACAAGGGATGACCTTTGCGAGGAGTTGAAGTAAATTCTGGATGAAACTGGCAACCAACAAACCATTTGTGCGAAGGCAGTTCCACTGTTTCAACCAGGTCATCGTCGGACAGTCCTGAAAACTTCATTCCAGCTTTCTCAAACTGTGTGCGATATAGATTATTGAATTCATAGCGATGACGATGGCGTTCCTGTATTGTGCTCTGACCATAGATTTTTTGCACAAATGAATTCGGTGACAGCGTTGCACATTGAGCACCGAGCCGCAACGTGCCTCCCATCTGGTCATTTTCAGTCCTTGTTTCAAGCACTCCATCCAAAGTTCGCCATTCTGACACCAGCGCGATAACGGGATGTGGGGTGTTTGAGTCAAATTCTGTGCTATGAGCACCTTCCAGATTCAGTACGTTTCGCGCGAATTCGATCATAGCAATCTGCATACCAAGACAGATTCCAAGATAGGGGATATCGTTTAATCGAGCATACTTGACTGCATTTATCTTGCCAGAGGTTCCTCTTTGCCCAAAACCACCTGGAACGATAATTGCATCCGCTGCACAAAGTAGCCCAATACCTTCCGTCTCTACATTTTCAGCATCAACGTATATAATTTCAATCTTTGTACGGGTTTGCATTCCTGCGTGTATGATCGCCTCTGCCAATGATTTGTAGGAGTCTGCAATGTCCATGTATTTTCCAACGAATGCGATGGCTACGTTGTCGGAAGTATGCTGACTTCTGTCCACAACATTTTGCCACTCGGAAAGATCAATAGAATCTGCAGAAATGTTCAGCCGATCTACGATTAAACCGTCCACTCCCTGTTCATGAAACCGCTGCGGTATGGAGTAAATGTTGTCAGTCGTAAGTGCTGAGATCACCGAGTCTTCCGAGACATTGGTAAACAGCGCAATCTTGTTTCTGGCTGAGTCCGGCAACTGAACTTCCGTGCGACAAAGAAGTATGTCTGGTTGTATACCGATACTACGAAGTTCTTTGACCGAGTGCTGTGTTGGTTTGGTCTTGATTTCACCTGCATACTCCAGCGTTGGTACCAGAGTAAGATGAACAAAAAGAGTGTTTTCTGTGCCTAATTCGATGCGCATCTGACGAATAGTCTCCAGAAACGGCAGCGATTCAATATCTCCGACGGTACCACCAATTTCGACAAACACCACCTCGTAATCTCCCGATCCTTCATAGATGCACGTCTTTATTTCATCAATAATATGAGGAATCACCTGAACGGTCTTTCCCAGATAATCTCCACGCCGCTCACGACGAATCACTCTTTCGTAGACTCTGCCAGTTGTGAAGTTGTTGACCTGCTTCATCGGTACATTGACGAATCGTTCATAGTGACCGAGATCTAAATCAGTTTCCGCCCCGTCTACAGTAACGAATACTTCGCCATGCTGAAAGGGGCTCATGGTGCCGGGATCAACGTTGATATAGGGATCAAGCTTGATCAGAGTAACTGATATCTGGCGTGCTTCCAGCAAAGCAGCCAGAGAAGCAGAAGCAATCCCCTTTCCCAGGGAAGAAACCACGCCACCAGTTACAAATACAAACTTCGGCACTTCAGATTGATTTTGGACAGTTTAGTCAACTAGAGAATATGAGAAGAATCATCTTTTAGATAGATGATGCGGTCGAACTCGCAGCCTGGTAGAAAAACGAATTCAAATTTTGACTTTTTCAAATCTACTTGTCTATTCATGCCTTGCAATTATATGCGACTTACGGGGTTACCGTATCGATCTCAATTGTCCTAATTCTCTGAATTAGGCAACACCCTCAGCTCGCTTGACAACGGGAATTTGTTCGATAGCAAAAGAAATACTGTGTTCACTTTCTTTCGCCTGATACTGCTCTGACACCATCCAAGATGCAATGGCGGCCAGTTCATCACCACAATAGACAAGCGGCAGCACTTTGCGCTCCCAAGGAGGTATCGAATACTCCTGATACAATTTTTTCAGTGAGGTCGAATGATTACGCTGCGGAAGTCTAATCTTTTCGCCTCCAGTTCGAAATCGAATGGAAAGGTTTTCCATGACTCGATTAAAACTTAGCCCTTCTCCAACGGAATGGATTGGAATGAGTTTCAGTCCTAGAGACTCCAGTGACAACGCGTCTCTCAAATTCCATGAAATCGATTGATCAGCGTTGGGATAACACCGTGCTCTGGCAAGATAGAGATTGTTTTGATACAGGTAGATTCGATAGCCTAATTCATCACTGCCGACTTCCATGAATTTGCTGCATCTGGAAATAACCTTGTCAAGGAAATTTTCAATTATCTGCTGGCCAGGTTCCGGCAGCGAATGGTATTTCGTCCAATAACGAATCAAGTTGATTTGCCGAGCTTCATCAAGCAGACGGAATTTACCTAAATTCAACTGATATCCAATGCTAAGAAACCCTGTGCCTTCAGATTTACAGGATTCAGCATCCATTTGTGCGAGACTTGCTTGCAGATTCCGTGATTTGACAAGGAGAGCAGCAGAATGACTGATCAGTTCAACCGCCGACGGCCAACGCTGTTCCAGAGAAGGGATGACTACTTGACGCATATAATTGCGATTGTGCTGCAAATCTGAATTTGCGGGATCTTCTATATAACTCAACTCATGCTCAGCTGCATACTCTAGAATCTTACTTCTTGAAATGCTCAACATGGGGCGAACAAGCAAACCCTTGCCGAAATTCCTAGATACCTGAATTGCAGATAGCCCTCTAGCGCCAGATCCGCGCATAAGATTGAGTAGAAAAGTTTCAGCCTGATCATTCTGATGATGTGCAGTCAAAAGAACATCACCTTTTTCAGTTTGCGCTTCCAACCATGCATAACGGGCAATTCGAGCATCGTTTTCACTGGTTTTCTCGGATTGTTGAGATAGGCTTAGCTGAGTCGACTTGAAATTGACTCCAAGCGAGTGACAGAATTCCGCACAATGTTCCAGCCAGTTACCGGATTGAGGATGAATGCCGTGGTCAATGTGCAGGGCTGTCAATGAAAAGCTGTAGTTGGTTATCACACTGTGCAGCAGATGTAACAGAACCGAAGAATCCACGCCGCCGCTATACGCGACCAAAAAGGCAGTGCCTCCATTTACCTCCACAACATCAGACAAGACGTCGATCAGGTTACTAGATTCTAGATTTGTCAATGTGAGAAGGAATAATTTAAAGACGTTACACCGATCCACTACATCTAAGTTGATCGAAGTTCTCAAATAACGCTAATCCCCGCTGAGTCATCATCTGCTAAGACTAACTCAACTTACAGGCTGAAATTCTCCGTACGACATCAGCCGTTTGTGACGAAGTGCAAGAAGTTGATCAGTTGAATGAGCCGACACTTCATCGAATCCGCTTTCCAACTGGTCTTTTAACCTTTTCGCCGCTTCATCGTAATCTCGATGAGCACCACCCAAAGGTTCGGTAACGATTGCATCAATTAGCCCGTTCTCCGCCAATGCCTGCGATGTCAGCCCCATTACCTCTGCTGCGTCCGAAGCTTTACCAGCGTCTTTCCATAAAATGGATGCACACCCTTCCGGTGAAATGACTGAATAAGTCGAATACTCAAGCATTAACACATGATCCGCAATTCCTATGGCAAGCGCTCCACCTGAACCACCTTCCCCAATTACCGACGCAATAATCGGGCATCTGGCTTTGACAGAAGTCAACAAAATTGACGCGATAGCCTCACACTGGCCTCGGGCTTCCGCTTCCAGTCCAGGATAGGCTCCAGGTGTATCAATAAAGGTAAATACAGGTAGCTCAAACTGTTCAGCAAGCTTGACTACGCGCTGAGCTTTCCTGTAGCCTTCCGGTTTCGGCATGCCAAAATTTCGAGTCAGTTTGGAAGTTGTATCTCTTCCCTTTTGGTGTCCAATTACTGCTACACCCTGTCCATTGAATCGTGCCAGTCCTACTACAATCGCCGGATCGTCTGCAAAAGTCCGATCTCCATGAATTTCCTGGAAATCCGTAAAGATTCTTTCTATGTAGTCCAATGTATAGGGGCGTAGTGGATGACGTGCCAACTGTGTAACCTGCCATGGAGTCAGCGAAGAAAAGATGGATTGAGTCAGCTTAGTGCTTCTTTTCTCCAGTCGTAAAATTTCATCGGAAAGATCAACGCCGGAGTCGTCGTTGACTCGTCGAAGCTCTTCAATCTTGGCATTTATTTCGGCAACAGATTTTTCAAATTCCAGAAATACTGTCACTATTTCAACTCCACTGTATGCCCGCGCGAATTTGGTTTACTGCAAGGTCCAGCAAAATCAGTTAATTTCCAACTGAACTCTTGAATAGTCCACGAATATGCACTCATCATCAACAATGTTTCTTAAATTGTCCAACAGTTCGTCACTTATCTCTATACGCCAATTGTCGTCTAATGAATAACGCGCTTGGGTTCCGCACTCGGAGGTATAGTCAACACGGATCCGATGCTTGCCCCCTGAACACAGTTCGACAACCTCTTTGACCCTAAGTAGTTGACTATATTGTACCTTACCGTGTCCGAGCTTAAGAACGACTTGTGCCAACGCAGACTTTCGAATTGACGCCAAATCATAAACACTCTTCGCAACAAATCTGGTTTCGCTGTTTGAATTCAACCTGACCATTGAACCCGCTACAACAACTGGTTGGTTGTCCTTCAGCCGATGAGAATATTGCTCAAATACTTCGGAATAGACAGCCACTGACAAATTGCCGGAGGCATCTTGAAGGTCGAAGTAGGCATTGCTGCCGCCTTTCTTAGCATCGACTATCTGTAAATCTACAACCCATCCGCAAATAGTCAACCTTTCTGGCGTGTCCTTTTTAATTTCGACAACTCTTCCTGCAGTCACCAAAGTGCTCAGCTCATTCTCATATCGTTCAAACGGGTGACCGCTCACGTATAGACCGAGAATTGTATACTCCCGTCGAAGCAGTTCTCCTCGCGACCACGGTTTGACTTTTCCCAGCACAACACTCTCTTTGACATCATTTTGATCGCCAAACAAACTCATCTGTCCGGAATTTATTTCTTCGGCTCTTTGTTGCGCCATTCCATAGGTACTGTCCAAATGCTTGAGCACTTGCGCCCGATTGGGGTCGATTGAATCGAAAGTACCTGCATTGATTAAAGCCTGACACGCCGCTTTGCTAACTTGATTCAAGTTGATGCGCATACAAAATTCCTGTAAATTCTTGAATGCACCGCGTTGGTTTCTTGCCTCTACAATGGATGCCACGACTGAAGCGCCAATTTGCTTCAAGGCTCCGAGCCCGTACAGAATTTCGTTGTCACTAATTGCCACAAATTCGAATTCACTCTTGTTGATGTCAGGAGGAATAAAACGGATTCCCTGATTTTTCGCGTCATTGAAAATTTTTACGATCGTATCTTGTCTCATATCCACCGTCATGTAGGCGGCCAAGTACTCGGTACGGAAGTGTGTTTTCAGATACGCAGTGCGGTACGCCAGAATTGCATAAGCAACTGAATGTGATTTATTGAAGCCATAACCTCCGAAACTCTCTATCAGGTCATACACATCAGTCGCCAGTTTCTCTTCATAACCTTTTTCTATAGCACCTTTGACAAACCGCTTGCGTTGCGACTGCATTTCCTTCTTAACCTTCTTTCCCATTGCCCAGCGCAGAATATCCGCTTCCCCGAGCGAATATCCGGACATGACCTGGGCAATTTTCATGACTTGTTCCTGATATAGAATGACACCATGCGTTTGATCAAGTATTTCTTTCAAATCTTTGTGTAAGAGCTTGTATTTTTTATTTTTTCTATTTTCAATATACATCTGATCCATGTTAGTCTGCAGTGGCCCAGGTCGAAACAATGCCAGCAGAGCAACAAGATCATTGAATTCGCTTGGTTGCATCGAAAGAATCAGTCGCTGCATTCCTTTTGACTCTAGTTGGAAGATTCCCACTGTCTTGCCGGTACAGATGTATTCGAAAGTATTCTTGTCATTCAGCGGAATCGCTTCATCAGAACTCGGTGCTGATTTAATCTGCTTTGCGTGCAAGTTTTTTAGGGTGTGGGCAATAGTGGTCAGTGTTGTCAAGCCTAGAAAATCGAACTTAACCAGGCCAATTGCTTCAAGATCATCTTTATCGAAGTGAGTTACATCTCTGCCACCGTCGCTGTCCGCAAACAGTGCGGAAAAATTTGTAATCCTAGACGGTGCAATCACTACGCCACCAGGATGTTTGCTGACATTGCGAATCATACCTTCCAGGGTTTGAGCTGAATCAATCAACTCCGTGACCCTCGGTTCCCTTTCGTAACGACGTCTCAATTCGGAATTTCTTTCCATCGCCTGCGACAAAGTAATATTGAGATCTCGGGGGATTAGCCGTGCGATTTCATCATAGAACAGATAGTCCGGTTTCAGTGCTCTTCCTACATCTCTGATCGCTGCCCTTGCGGCCATGGTGTTATAGGTGACAATTTGTGCAACCTGATCTTTTCCATAGGTGTCCGAAACATGGTCGATTACGTTGTCTCTGTCATTAACACAAAAATCAATATCGAAATCCGGCGGAGAAACTCGGTGAGAATTCAAGAATCGCTCAAAAATTAAATCATGCTCAATCGGGTCAACCGTCGTGATATTCAGGCAGTAGGCAACAAGTGATCCTGCTCCGGAACCTCGGCCAGGGCCAACTGGAATTCCTTTCTTCTTGGCCCAATCGATAATTTCCGCTACTATGAGAAAGTAGCCTGCATAATCCGTTTCATATATGATGTTGAGTTCTTCCTCAAGACGAACCTCATACCGTTCATCAGTGCGGTCACCCAGACGCTCTTGAAGTCCCTTCCTGCTCAATTTTCCGAGATACTCGTCAATGCTCGGTTCCTCTATCGTCTGCGGATAGGCTGGCATGTGCAACTTGTTCGTTTCAAATTGAAGATTGCAGCGTTTGGCAATTTCAACGGAATTTTCGATTGCAGCTGGAATATCAGAAAATTTCTCCACCATCTCTTCGGAAGAGCACAAATACTGCTGAACCGTGAAGTCCTTGCGCCGCAGAGTATCTGACAGCACCGTACGGTCCTGAATACACACCTTGATTTCGTGCTTGCCAAAATCATCCTTATTCAAAAATCGAGAATGATGGGTGGCGACGATAGGTGTATCTGTCGACTCCGCAAGTTCCGCAATGCCGTCTCCGTATACACCTTCAGATGCATCCCCTACTCTCGAAATTTCCAAATAGAAACGGTCTTGAAAAATTGCCAGATACTCTTGCAGTGTCTGGCGGGCTTCGTCAAATCTGTTGTGAATCAGTTTTTGTCCAATTTTTCCCTGCTGTGCAGCGGAGAGAGCGATCAAGCCTGCACAAGAGCTTGGCGTCAGCCACTTCTTTTTGACTTGAAGGACTCCGCCATTCCTCGTCTGATCATGCGCTTTACTCAGCAACTCACACATGGCCCTGTAGCCTTCAATGTTCTGACATAGCAATACAAGATGATGAGGTGACACAGGGTTGTCGTCGTTTTCGATTGGAACCTCGACGCCGATTATGGGTTTCACACCCATTTGCAGACACGTTGAATAGACCTTGATTGCACTAAATACATTGTGAATATCCGTTACGCCGACGGCAGGCATTCCGAACTCCACCACTCGTGACACTAGATCTCGTACCTTGATGATGCTGTCCGACACGGAGTATTCCGTGTGTACACGCAAGTGAACAAAGCTCAATTTAGCTGCCCTCGACTGTCAATTGCTTTTCGCACTGGAGAAAAGGTAGTTCGGTGAAGACACGTAGCTCCGTAGTTGCGCAGCGATTCAAGATGCAAGGCAGTACCGTATCCTACATGTCTTTCGAATCCATATTCCGGAAACCTGGCTGCATATTCAAACATGATTGCGTCCCGCGTAACTTTGGCGAGCACTGATGCCGCGGAAATTTCCGCCACATGAAGATCACCCTTCACAATCGCTTGTGCTGGAATGTTGATCAGTGGAATTCGATTGCCGTCGATTAGAACTCTACTTGGCCGAACGCTCAATGACTCTATGGCCCGTTTCATTGAAAGCATCGTCGACTGAAGAATATTCAATTGATCAATTTCCTCAACACTACTGCTGCCAATCGACCAGCAAACACATCTTTTCTTGATTTCCGTTGCCAGTCGTTCACGAGTCGCTCGATTCAGTTTTTTCGAATCAGTCAACCCTTCAATCTTGGTTTCCGGTCCAAGCACGACTGCTGCGGAAACTACCGGTCCCGCCAGAGCCCCTCGCCCAGCTTCATCTACCCCTGCAGTTCTTTCGATATTCACTGTTCAAGAATTCTCATGATCTCGTCTGCTGCTTTACCATTTGCGCCACGTCGCAACTGTAGGTGGAATTCATCAAATTTTGAAATTATATGATCTCGATACTTTGCGTCGTTCAAAAGCCTCGACACCTCGCGCACCAGATTATCAACCGTACAATTGCTTTGCATGAATTCAGGAATAACGGGAACATCTCCCAAATGGTTCAGTACACAGTAGTGTTTGACTTTTTGAAACAGTTTCAGCATTAGCAGAGTGGGAATTGAAACTCGGTACGCAACCACTACCGGCTTACCGGACAATGCCGCTTCAAGAGCTGCGGTTCCTGAGGCAAGCAACACTACATCCGAGCTCGCCATGACATCAAGTGAATCCCTATCAACTAGTTGAATAGATATCGCTGGTGCAATTTGCTCAACTATGTTTTCAAAGATTGCGCGAATTTTATCATTTGCAATCGGTGTGATAAATTTCAATTCTTGATGAGTTTGAGCTAAATTCGAAGCAGTCTGAACAAATACTGACGCCAACTGATTGACTTCCGCAACGCGGCTACCGGGTAGGATGGCGATCACTCTATCAGTTTCCGAATATCCGAATTTCTTCCTAATATCTGCAGAATTTCTCTGACAGATTTCGTCAGCAAGCGGATGGCCGATGTAAGTGTAGGGTACACTGGCTTTCTCGTAGAGCTGACTCTCAAATGGATAGATCGTAAAAATTCTGGATACTGCACGCTTGATTTTGTGAATTCGATAGGCGCGCCATGCCCAGATTGTCGGCGCTACATATTGAACAGTGGGAATTCCTGCTCTTCGGAGTCTTGTTTCAACTTCAATATTGAAATCTGGCGCATCAATGCCGATATAGATGTCCGGCTTTTGCTGAAGAAGCTTTCGAATCAACTGCTTTCGAATCTGAAGAATTTTTCGAATTCGGCCGAATAGCCCGTCAAATCCAATACTGTTGAGACTATCAATAGTATGCAATGCAGTAGCGCCTTCTTTAATCATCGCTGGCCCACAGATTCCAGATACTTCAAACTCCAGCTTCCGTTCTTTCAACGCACGAATAAGATTTGCACCGAGATAGTCTCCGGATGCTTCGCCTGCGACCATAATTATCTGTTTCATCTTCGCTTTCTTGAATCAGCTTCACTACGATTCGTCTAGCCGGACCGATAAATCGCAGGACAATAAATCTATTGGTGGTATATGTTACGAACAACTCCGCGTTCGGTGCATCCGAGAAATTCGATCAGATTAACTACATGGTTATCTTCCCGCATTTGTTCATCCAGTTCGTTGCGCAGAGTTTCAACACTGACTTTGTCGCGGAAATACAACTTAAAAACTTTTTTCAGAGCAGAAATTGATTGCGGACTGAATCCATTACGCTTCAAACCGCGAGTGTTGATTGACACTACTTGCGCAGGATTGCCGGTAACCATCAAGTACGGCGCTACATCCTGTCGCAGCACTGTGCTGATACCTGTCATGCAATAAGAACCAATTCTACAATTCTGATGAACCATAGTGAATCCACCGAGAAACGCGTAATTTCCTACCGTAACGTGGCCTGCGAGACTGGAACCATTGGCAAAAACGCAGTTGTTTCCGAGTTCGCAGTCATGGGCAATATGGGAGTATGCCATCAACATGTTGTCATCGCCAATTCGCGTTACTTCGCGACCAGCAGAGGTTCCACGACTGATCGTTACGAATTCCCGTATGATGTTGTTGTTACCAATCTTCAGCGTTGTCGATTCACCCGCATAATGAAAGGATTGAGCCTCTCCACCTAAAACAGCGAATTCGTGAATTCGGTTTCCTGATCCGATTTCGGTGTGACTATGAATGACCGAATGACTGCCAATCCAGGAACCCGACCCGATCTCGACATCATCCTCAATGATCACAAACGCATCAATTTTTACGTTTTGGCCAATCTTTGCATTCGATGCAACAATTGCCCTTGGATCGATCATTCACAATTCCTGGAAAGTAAACAACAACTCAGCGCTGCAGACTACAACATCACCTACTTTCGCTTCTGCGGCGGTTTTCCAAATGTCTCGAATTCTGCGAACTGAGCGAGTCTCGATCTGGATGCAATCTCCTGGAACCACAGGCTGTTTGAAACGAGCTTTGTCGACTCCTGCGAACAGGTACACTCGATTGTCATCTGCCTTTGCTCCAAGAGCAAGACTTGCCATGATCGCAGAGGCTTGCACCATAGCCTCCAATATCAACACTCCAGGAAAGATTGGCCAGTGGGGAAAATGACCTTGAAAAACGGGTTCGTTTGATGTGACGGCTTTGATCGCAACCAGCCGGTCATCGGAATAATCAAGCACCCGATCAATCATCAGCATTGGATACCGATGTGGTAGAAGTTCGCGAATTTCAGTTACGGATAATGACGGCATGTTTCGAATTTTATCTGAACGTTAGGAACGAACGCATAATGATGCCAGCCTAATAGCGAGTTGATTTAAGAACTCGATGAGTGCAACTTGTTCAGTTTGCCTAAGGTACGTTTCCAGTCACTCGCCTTTCTCGCCGGTAGACTGCTGGAATAGGTACCGGGTTCAGTGAGAGACTTTGTCACCAAGCTGGCTGCCTGAATGACAACGTCATCCACGACATTGACATGACTGGCAATTGCAGATTGACCGCCTACAATGCATCGTCGGCCTATTTTGACGCTGCCTGCGATCCCGACATTGCCGACAATCATCGAATGCTCCCCAATCTCGACATTGTGTCCAATTTGAACATTGTTATCAATTTTGACTCCATTTCCTATGCAGGTATTTCTGATTGAGCCTCTATCAATGGACGTACACGCACCAATATCGACTTCATCCCCAATTACCACAGCTCCAATGTTCTGGACAGACACCCATCGCTCTCCGTCCCACTCATAACTGAACCCCGAAGCGCCAATTACTACGCCAGCAGAGACATTGCAATCTTTGCCAATCGTGCAACCGGAATAAACTGTCACATTGGAATCCAATTTCGTGCCTTCTCCAATGCAGACATTATCTGTCAGTATGGTTCCAGCACCGATGACAACCCGCTCACCGATGCACACACTATTGCCAATCACAACATTCGCTTCGATACGAACGGAATTGGCGACAATGCTACTATCGTCAATGATTGCGGATTCATGAATCCCTGGCAACAGGTCCGGTAACTCGTGCAACGTTTTAACTACGAGGGCGAACGCCACACGCGAATTTTCAGCAATAAGACGATCACCTTCATAATCCAGTTCCTTTCCTTCTGACAGAATCACGATCCCCGCCGAAGTGGTTTTTAAGAATCTGGAAAGAACTAAATTCGAACAGTGAGTGACTGAGTCGGAAGTGGCGTTTTGCAATTCTGCAACATGCGTAACGGTCTTTGACAAATTACCTTTTGCGTATCCACCGACAAGTACGGCTAATTCTGACAACGTCCATTTCTTCTTGTGAGCACTATCACTGGTCACTTTTCACACTTGCATCGAACATCACTTGAAGTTCTGCTAGAACTTCGTCCGTAAGGTTAATCCTATCGCTCGCCCAAATGACAGGATTTTGCACAATTAAGTCAAATTTTTGCTCTTCCGCCATTCTATTTATCAAATTACTGACCGTTTTTTGTAGTTTTTCCAGTTCTTGATTACGTTCCCAATTGAAATCTTCATTGAACTCCGCTACACCGCGCTCGAGTTCTCGGCTTTTTATTCGAGACTCGTCTTGAAGTTGAAGGATTTCTTCTCCTAAAAGCTCAAATTTAGCAGGGTTTTCCAATTTTTCGTTAATTTTCTGAATTTCCGCTTCCAATTGACGCAATTCACTTTCCCGCCCCGCGTATTTTTTTTTCAGCTCGTTAAATGAAGCTATACCCTGAGGTGCCTGCGCAACAATTTTATTGGCGTCTAAATAGCCGATTTTCAGATTCTGTTCTTGTGCGACTACGCTTGAAACACCCAACGCGGCACTCAATAGAATACTTGCGAGTCCAACAATGCTAAATGAAAAAATTTTGAAAATCTTCATATACTTCATTATTGAAAATAACCTAGTGTTATCTGAAATCGATCCAGTCTATCTCCATCTTTCTTTTTGATTGGAACTCCGAAACTTATCCCAAATGGACCAATCGGGGACAACCATTCAAAAGCAAGACCGGTTGAAGCACGGAGGTTGCTGAAGCTGGGGGCTTCGTGCGCTCCATAATTTCTGCCTATTTTCCCATATTCATTATTGGAGTTGATGAAAGTATTACCCATATCCAGGAACACCGAAAAACGCTTATCGTCGCTGTCTTTGGTGCCAAGAAACGGCAGATACAATTCGGCACGACTAAGAATCCGTAGATTCCCGCCGAGAGATCGGGAATTATTACACACTGAGTATTCCCGGACATTGTTGTTTAACTCGGAGCAAATTTCCCTCGCCCCGAGCGAACCACTGTCAAATCCTCTTATAGTAGAGGAGCCCGACATGTAGAAATTTCGGAAGAAAGGCATTGAATCATCGCCGTAGTCCAGCTGACTGCTCAATCTTAACGTAGTTGATTGGCCTAAAGGGAAGAAACGTGCGTACCGAGCCCTTAAAATATAGTATTCCAAATCTCCTACTGAGAATTCTGTCGACAGCGAATAATCACTGCCACTTGACACGAACAATGCTCTATTTCTAGTGTCTTTTCGATAGGACAACACGATGTTTCCCGAAGTTCCCTTGGGATTGTCTGCAGCATAGTTTCGGACAAAGTAATCGCCTAAGTTATCCTCGGAAATTCTCAACTTGAATTGCTCGGCACTCAGACTCAGGCCAAACGATCCTTCTTCCGAAACCGGAAACAGATAGTCCGTCCCTAGTCCTGTCAACCCAAGATCATAAATTGAAGTGGTATCCGATTCGGCTGTATCAGTGTCACGATACTGAAAGTTGAAACCACGCGATACTCCGTCCAAGGTATAGTAAGGGTTCGTGTAGTCAACTGATAGCACCTTACTGATTTTGCTGTAATTAGTGTCAATCGAAATCTGTTTGCCGGTTCCGAACAGATTTCTTTGAGAAATGTTGAAGCTTAGCAATGCTTTGTCAGCCTCGCTATAACCAATCCCAAACAGAACCGACCCAGTCAGACTTTCCTCAACTTCCACAAAAATATCGATTTGATCTTCGACTTCCGGAACAGCCTCTATACGCACATCGACGTTTGTAAAAATTCCCAACCTGCCTAAGCGGTTGCGCGATTGCTGAATCTGCTGAGCCGAATAGACACCACCTTCGTAGATTCGCATTTCACGACGAAGAACTTCATCATCGGTGACGGTATTTCCTGTAAATGTGATTCTTCGTACGTAAGTCAGTTTGCCAGGTTTAACGACATAGTTCACATCAATAACCTGTTCATCGTCATGAATAGTAGGCAATGGGTCAACTTGGGTACGTGCAAATCCCTGATTGGCGAATTCGCTGGAGATTCTTGATCTGGTTTGGCTAACCTGCTCGAAAGAATACAGATCGCCTGGCCGTTCTTCAACAAGCATGTCGAGCCGTTCCTGTGGAATGACATCGTCAGAACTTCTAACCTGTACTTCGCCAAATTTGAACGGCGAACCTTCTGACATTGAAATCACAACCAGAATGTTTTGACGATCCTCCGCTATAAATGATCGGGAAGAAAGAATCTCGAAATCTAGGTGACCTAGATTGTGATAGTGAGAAACGATACTCTCTAGATCTGCACGCAATTTTGCGCGATTGTATCGATTATTGCGATTTAGAAAACCAAACGTCTTTTTTGTCGTTACTTTCATGATGTCGCGAATGTCATCATCGGAAATCTTTTCATTTCCAACAATTCGAATCTCCTTGATCAACGCGACCTTGCCTTCAAAAATGCTGAAAGACATATCTACACGGTTGCGCTCCAACGGCTCAACAGAGGTGGTGATTTCAACCGCAAAATGGCCTACTTCAACATAAGCTTGTCTCAGCCCGGAGATAAAGCTATCGACATCATCGGGATTGTAGATGTCGCCCGCACTCAAGCCACCAAGTTTCAAATTCTGTTCTATGATTTCATCGTCAATCTTTTTATTGCCGTAGAAAGTCGTACTCGCGATTGTCGGGCGCTCAATCACGGATATCACTAAATGGTTTCCCTCCCGCCTTAGCTGAACATCATCGAACAGGCCGGTAGCGTACAGCGCCTGAATGGAAGCTGCCGAATGCTGATCATTCATTTCATCGCCAACTCTTACAGGCAACGCGACAAAAACCGCACCAGCAGTGACTCGTTGCAATCCCTCGACTTGAATTTTTTCTATTACAAAAGACTCTATGGCATACACTGATGAACATGTAAGCAAGATCAGTAGTGCACTGTAACGAATTAGCTTTTTCATAAAAATTACAGCAAAATCAAAATATACGGGACAGGTCATTATAGAACGCCAGCCCCATCAGCCCAATTAACAACGCAAAGCCTACTTGGTTGGCCCAGATGAGCATCCGCTCCGTGGGGGGCGAACCCATCAACGCTTCGTAGACATGAAACATCAGGTGCCCACCATCCAGTACGGGAATTGGGAGCAAGTTCAAAATTCCCAGACTGATGCTGAGCAACGCTAAAAATGTAAGGTAGTTGTTAATGCCTGCCTGCGCCGCTTTCCCAGCAAATTCCGCAATCGCAATCGGACCGCCAATTGCGTCAGCTGACTGATTAAATTGAAGCAAGCTCAGCAACATTTTCACAGTCAAAGCGGTGGTAGACCACATGGTTTCAAAACCTCGGGCTACGGCTTCCACCGGTCCGGACCGAACAGTCACATTCAAGTCCGAATTCCTCAATTGCTCTTCAGCATTAACTTTAATTCCTATCTGCTTGTATTCATTGCCATCTACAACAATCGTGTGTGGCTGAATCATAACTTCCCGAGTTTCATTTCCTCTCAAAAATGTCACAACCAGCATCGACTCTTCAGTCTGGCTGACCGCTGCCACCAAACCCTTCCAATCATCGATCATCTGCCCATTGATTTGGATAATTTTATCGCCAGGCAACAATCCTGCTGCCTCGGCTGGATATCCAGATACGACATCGCTAATGATAGGCTGTATCAGCGGAACGCGTGGATACATGCCTATGATGCTTTCCACTGATTCGGACTGTAAATCAACTTGCTTGAAGTCAGCAAAATCAACTGTAAGGGTTCGGCTGAGTCCGTCCGTCAGCACTTCATATTCAATGGCTTCCTGGCTGACAATCATGTTGAGAACATGGAAATGGTGCTGATCCCAACTTTCGGTTGACCGCCCGTCAATCGCCACCAATTCGTCACCAACCATAAACCCGGATTTTTGTGCTGCGCTGTTCTCTATGATTTCGCCTACTACCGGTCGAATACCTTCTGTACCAATCGCAAATACCAATCCATAAAGAATTGCCGCTAGTAAAAAATTGGCTAACGGACCGGCTGCCACGATCGCTGATCGCTTGTACAACGGCTGTCGATTGAACGCAGTTGGCAGAAGGTCTTCACTGACTTTGTCTTGGTTCTCGTCAAGCATCTTGACATATCCCCCCAGAGGTATCGCTGCGATTACGAATTCAGTCAACGAATTCTTGCGCGTATAACTCCAGATTGTCGGCCCGAATCCAATCGAAAATCGAAGCACTGTGACGCCCAGCTTTCGAGCCACCCAGAAATGGCCGTACTCATGGAAAGTGATTAGTACTCCAATCGCAATGATAAAAAATATGATGCTATATAAAATTTCGCCCACGGACTTTGATCTTACTCGCTGAGATGGTTCATTGCTAGTTCAACAATTTACTCGCAATTTGCCTAGCAATTGTATCAATTTCCACAATCTGTTCGATGTTTTCAACTCGCTCGTCGCCGAGAGTGTCAACGCTGTGATGAACAATCGACGAAATTTGTGTGAAACTTATCCGAGACGACAGGAAAGCGTTTACCGCAACCTCGTTCGCGGCATTCATCACGGTAGCAGACGTACCGCCTGCCATTGAAACTTCCTGAGCTAGTTTCAGGCAAGGAAAGCGCTCAAAGTCTGGCGGTTCGAAAGTCAGCTCTTTGATGTTGAATACGTCGAGATATTCTGCACCGCTTCTTTTTCGTTCTGGCCAGAACATCGCATTGGCTATGGGGATGCGCATATCCGGTGTAGCCATCTGCGCAATAATCGAACCATCCAGAAACTCTACCATGGAATGCACAATGCCTTGCGGGTGAACAACAACGTCGATCTGACTCGCCGACGTGTCAAATAGCCAACGAGCTTCGATGATCTCCAAACCCTTGTTCATCATCGTTGCGGAATCTACGGATATTTTGGCGCCCATGTTCCAGATTGGATGAGCCACAGCCTGCTCTGGAGTGATGTCCTTCAAAGAATCCAGGCTGGCCTTCAGAAAAGGTCCGCCGGTTCCGGCCAGCAGAATACGACGCAGACCCGGAATCGGAAAAAATGGCTCATAGCGACTGTCAGTTGCACTTGCGCTGCACTGGAATATCGCGTTGTGTTCGCTGTCTACCGGCAGTACGGTCGTTCCGTGCTGGCGCACCTCCTGGTGAAGAATGGGCCCGAGCATGACAACAGGTTCTTTGTTTACGATCAGTACGGTATTTCCTGTTCGCACCGCCTGCAACGTCGATCGAAGCCCGGCAGCACCGGTGACCGCAGTAACGGTGATATCGACCTCGAATACAGGTGATATTGCCTGTTGATCCTGTGCCGAAAGCACCGCTGTTTCAAGCTGTCTGTGCTTGAATTTTTGTTCCAATTCGGAAACTGCTTCGCTCTCCACTACCGCATACACTGGATTAAATTCTGCACATAGCGAAACTAGCACATCGCTCGCTGAGCGTGCAGTGAGAGCGACCACATCAAAGTCTCCTGTATGGGAACGCAACACGTCCAGTGTCTGTTGACCGACACTGCCTGTCGCACCCAATATTGTTACAGTCTTCACACTATCAGTTCACACAAGCAGAGTCTTGACACACAGAGCATACACGGGAGCTGCAGAAAGTGTACTGTCAATTCGGTCCAGAACTCCCCCATGTCCTGGCAGCAGTGTGCCGCTATCCTTCACACCCGCAATTCTCTTGTTCAAAGAGATGTACAGGTCACCGACTATAGAGAATAGAAATACAATCAAGCAGACCGCTACCCACGCCAGATTCTGGCGATAATCATTATCCCAAACCATTGTTCCACTGATCAAGCTCAATGCGAACACTGCCAGCAGTGCACCGATTGCACCTTCTATGGTTTTTCCCGGACTGATCTTTGGCGCCAGTTTCTTTTTTCCGAACCGCTTGCCCGAGAAATACGCCGCTATATCAGAAACGCATACGACCACAAACATTCCGAGTAGCCACCATGGCGCTGACTCAGTGCCGCGAAACAGGTCCGCAATCGCAAACACTGCAAATGCTAAGATCAATATGGCACAAGCAATATGGAGAGCGGTAATTTTTTCATGTAACCGTGAAGCTCGCAACAACCAAACTACGAACATCCACGTCAACACTCCAAATGAATTGATACAAGAAGCGTATTCTCGAAACTGATAGAAAGTCACACTAAGTGCGATGACACAAACCATAAAGACTGCAATTCCGGGTTTGCTCTGAATTCCGCAAAGCCTCGACCACTCAAATGCACCGACTGAAACAATTGCTAATAGTGCCAGGAAAAATCCATTGGGAGGAAGCAAGAAAAGCCCAGCAAGAATTAGTGGAACAAGGACAACAGCAGTCAGGATGCGCTGGCGAAGCATGATGATCTCCTCATTACTCGAGCTCTGCCACAATTCCACCAAAGCGTCGAACTCTTGACGCGTAGGACTGGAGTGCCTGCATGAGTTCGTTTTCATCGAAATCGGGCCAATGGACATCGGTAAAATATAGTTCTGTATAGGCGAGTTGCCATAGCATGAAATTGCTCATGCGTTTCTCACCGCCGGTTCGAATGAACAAGTCGGGGTCTGGTATGTTTGCTGTGCTGAGACACTGTCGGATGGATCCGGATGAAAGCTCATCCAAGTTTAGTTCGTCATTTAACGCCATTTGCACAATTTTCCTACAGGCCTCAGCCATATCCCATCGGCCACCATAGTTCAGTGCAATTGTCAGGTGCAGTTTGGAATTTTCCGCTGTCAATTCAATGGCATTCTCAATCTTGCGTTGAATAGCATTGGATAATCCGGATAAATCACCAATGAAACTCACTCGAATGTCATTGGAGTGGAGCTCTTGAACCTCTCTTTCCAAGGCACCGGACAGCAGTTGCATCAGCCACTGGACTTCCCGGCGTGGCCGCCTCCAGTTTTCGCTGCTAAATGCAAACAAAGTGAGATAGGAGATGTCAATTCGGGCGCAGACTTCAACCATGCTACGAACATTGGTCACTCCACGCCGATGCCCTTCCAGACGACTGATACCGCGTTCTTTTGCCCATCGACCATTGCCGTCCATAATGATCGCGACATGGACTGGAAGTTTACTTTGAGGAACGCTTTTGCTGAATTCAGACATCAACCGAGTTCACATCAGTATTTTGTATCCTTGAATCCAGCGAGTCGAGGTGCTAGATTTTCATGATTTCTTCTTCCTTCTCGCCGACAATTGCATCGACATCGGAAGTAAATTGATCTGTCAGTTTTTGGATAAGGTCCTGCCCTGTTCTTTCTTCATCTTCAGTAATTTCTTTTTCTTTCAGCCATTCTTTGAGGTCGTTGTTTCCGGACCTGCGAATATTTCGAATAGCAATCTTGCAGGATTCACCTTCAGACCGCGCAACTTTGGTAATTTCGCGGCGCCTTTCCTCCGTCAAGGTAGGAATCGGCACTCGAATTGTCTCATTGGCACTCATCGGATTCAATCCCAGGTCAGATTCGATAATTGATTTTTCAATCACCGGTATCATTGACCTTTCCCACGGGCTGATGCTGATTGTTCGAGCATCACTGACAGTAACTGTGGCAACTTGATTGAGTGCCGATGAAGTGCCGTAGTAGTTCACCCGAATGTGATCAAGCAAAGCTGTGCTTGCGCGTCCAGTGCGCAACTTGGAGAGCTCTGTTCGAAGAGAAGTAAGTGATTTTTTCATCCGCACTTCCGCGTCGGATACAATCTCGTCAATCATAGCATTTACTCCTTTATTACCAAGGTTCCTTCCTGACTGCCAAGGCCTGCACGTTCAATACTACCCTTCACAGTACCATCAAACACTCGAATCGGGAGATTATGTTCTCTGCAAAGCGCGATTGAAGTCGCATCCATGACAGCAAGATTTTTCTCCAAAATTTCATTGTGCGTGAGCATCTCAAAGCGGACAGTTGCGGTATCGTTTTTGGGGTCGGCACTATAAATACCGTCCACATTGGTCGCTTTGAGAAGGATATCTGCACCCATTTCAATTGCCCGAAGGCTAGCCGCTGTATCAGTAGTAAAGTGCGTACTACCGGTGCCACCAGCGAAGATCACGATACAGTCGTTGTCCAAATGATCAGCGAACGACGTGGCGTCATACTGTTCTACAATCGAAGGCACTGCAACAGCAGACTGCACCACCGCCCCCACACCTTTGCTCCTGAGCGTCTGTTCTAGCGCAATCGCATTCGGGATGGTAAATAGCATGCCCATCTGATGACCACGCACTTTCGAGATGGACAGTCCCGATTTCCGGCCACCTCTGAAAAAATTTCCGCCGCCAACCACAACTCCCGTTTTAATTCCGGCGTTCACAATTCCGGCCAACTCACCTGCAACTCGGTCTATTTCATCCGCATCAATACCCAGACCGCGATCGCCACCTAGCAACTCGCCGCTAAGCTTGATTAAAACTTTGTTATATGGCTGCACTGCGGAGCTATCTATCACTGCCGCTTTCCCCGAGTTGTTCTATGCTCCTAGTTCCAGCAGACAGAATCGGTTAACCGAAGCATTGTATTGTTGCAGAACGGCACCGACAGTTTTGTCTTCATCTTCAAAATATTCCTGATTGAGCAACGTGCACTCACTCGAGAATTTCTTTAACTTACCCTCGACGATTCGATCTAGCACGTGCTCCGGTTTACCGGTTTCTGTTGCTTGACTAAGGTATATTTCACGTTCCTTGTCCAGTATGTCTTTAGGGATTTGAGGCACATCAAGCCACTGAGGCTTTTTTACTGCGATGTGCACTGCCAAGTCGTCTTCCAACTCCCCGTTCGTCCCCCCCGTGACTTCTGTCAGTATGCCCATGCGTCCCCGGTGTACATAGCTGCCAATTGTAGACCCTTCAGCAGCCTTGAAAACCATCAGATGACCGATGAAAATGTTCTCCCGAATTTTTGACAATATCTCAAGCCGCGCTTCCTCAACGGTCTGACCTGAGTCACCCAATTTCATGGCACTGAGGGCATTGACATCATCACAGTCTTCGCCGATTTCCAGCGCAACCTTTGCCAGCGGCAGAGCGAAATCACGAAATACATCACCACGCGAAACAAAATCCGTCTCACAGTTGACTTCGACCAGAGCGCCACAGTCACGAGATTCGGAAAGCTGGCAGACAATAATTCCTTCGGAAGCCGCGCGCCCAGATCGGGCATCCGCCATTTCCGCACCTTTCTTTCTCAGGACTTCAATCGCCTTTTCCTGATCTCCATCACACTCGACGAGAACCTTCTTGCAATCCATGATTCCGGCACCGGTTCGATCCCGTAACTGTTTTACCATGATCGCTGATATTTCCAATTCATTCCCTCCGCTGATAATTTCATCATGCCAATCCGCCATCTCCGGCCAATCGGACTTCAGTTGATTGTGCGCAAAACGCGCAGTGTATTCGAACTTAATCTTCCTCGGCTGCTGAATCGTCGTTGGATTCTTCAACCACGGCTTCTTCAGCGCTGGTTTCGGATGGCTCTTGCACGGTTTCTGAGCTTTCCGCAGGCTCTGGCTCAGCAACAATTTCTGCTGCCTCCAGCTCTGCCGCAGCCTCGTCAACTTCCGGCTCGACGACAGTTTCGACAACCTTCGCCGCAGTCGTTTTGGTCATCGATGGTGTCGGGACTTTCTCTGGTGCAGGTACTGTTTCTGGCTCATCCTGTGCAACTGTTTCCAGTGAAGGAGCAACGGCTGCTCTTGCACCAGTGACATTCAGCACCGAAATATCTTCCGGCACAACAGCATCCAAAGGGCCATCGTGTTCGTGGAATGGCATCGCTGCAGCGGCAACTGCATGTCCCTCGATAATTGCATCCGCTGCAGTCGCACAGTACAGGCGAATCGCGCTGATGGCATCATCATTGCCTGGAATTACGTAATCAATTCCATCGGGATCGCAGTTTGTATCCACAATCGCCACCACTGGAATGCCCAATTTGTTTGCCTCTTGAACAGCAATTTTTTCATGCTTGACATCAACAATGAACAGAGCATCGGGAAGTCCCCGCATACCGCGGATGCCGGCGAGGTTTCGGTCCAGCCGAAACTGCTCTCTTTCAATTCGCAGCGCTTCTTTCTTAGCCATTCTGGCAATGTTTCCCGACTGAATTATCTCGTCAAGTTCGTTCAGTCGATCTATTGACTTTCGAACGGTGCTGTAATTTGTCAGCATTCCACCGAGCCAGCGATGATAGACATACGAGCAATTGGCGCGCTGCGCCTGCTCGCGAATGATTTCACCGGCCTGCCGCTTGGTACCGACAAACATAATTGAACCACGCTTACTCGCTACAGCTCCGAGATAGTTCATCGCTTCGTTGAACATTGTCAGAGTCCGCTCGAGATTGATAATGTGGATTTTGTTTCTGTGGCCGTAGATGTAAGGCCCCATCTTGGGACACCAGAATCGTGTTTGGTGTCCGAAATGCACACCAACTTCCAACAGCTGGCGCATAGTAAGGTCAGTCATGAGTTTATTCTCCTGTTCGGGTTATACCACCATGGTGCGTGCCTGCCGACCGATTCGGCACCCGGACAGGCTGCAGCAGTCCATGTGAGAAATAATGAGTGCAGTAGTGTACTATTTCTTGATTTTTATTTCAAATTCAATGATGCTCGAGCAGCAGTTCTCATTTTGGCAGTTATTTTTAATCCGGTTCATTGGATATCAACGTAAGTAATTGTTTTTATTGACTTGTACTTTTGTGCCGAATCTGCTATGATACGCCAGCATGAAATTGATGGTCGATCATCTCATTGGCGAATTGCGAAAACGATTCCACACCATCGCAGACCCTCGCAACGGCAGCAACAAACAGTACCCCTTTGTCGATATCGCGATGGCAGCGTTTTCGGCTTTTTTCATGCAGTCGCCGTCTTTTCTTGAACATCAAAGAACTTTCCATCAGGCGCAAAACAAAAATGCGTGTCGGTCTTTATTCGGCATCCGCAAACTGCCTACTGACAATCATATTCGAGAACAATTGGACCGCATCGATTGTCAGGATGTTTACCCCGGATTCGACATAGCGCTGGATCAAATGAAGCAATATCAAGCCCTTCAGCCTTTCCAAATTCTCGACGGGCGCAGCCTGTTGGCATTGGATGGGTCTGAATTCCACAACTCTTACAAGATTCAGTGTCCGCAATGTCGCACCCGACTTCGAAGCTCTGGCGAGACTGAATATCACCATATCGTGCTGTGCGCCACATTGGTTGGCATCGGCCACAGCGAGGTGCTGCCGTTGCGCCCGCAGTTTATCACGCCGCAAGACGGTCATCAAAAACAGGATTGCGAAACCAAAGCCGCCTACCGCTGGTTCGATCAAAACGCCGCGCGCTACGCATCTTTGCGTCCGATTTACCTGGGCGATGATCTGTATGCCAATCAGCCGATGTGCGAAAAGGTTACACAAGCCGGTGGCGATTTCATCTTCCGCGTCAAAGAAGGTTCTCATAAAACACTTTTCAGTTATCTCGATGGCGTTACCTGGCCAACCACGCGGGTGGTCAAAAAAACACCAGGACGCAAACAGCCGAATTTGATGTATCAGTATCGCTTTGCCAGGCAGTTGCCGATCCGAGATGGCAACGATGCGTTGAAAGTCAATTATGTTGAACTTCAAATTCGTCGAGTCGGCGACCGCAAACCCACGCAGAGCTTTCGCTTCGTCACCTCGCTTGATGTCACCAAAGCCAATGCAGCCGAGATTGTGGCAGCCGGTCGGGCGCGCTGGAAGATTGAAAACGAAGGGTTTAACCTGTTGAAAAAGCACGGCTATCATATGGAGCATAACTTCGGCCACGGCAAACACGGGCTGTCGGACACACTGATGACTTTGAATCTGATCGCATTTGCGTTTCATGCCGTATGCAACCACCTGTGCGAACTGTGGCAGGCCGCCAGAGCCAGATTTTCCAGAAAACATCGGTTTTTTGTCGCTATCGACATCATCAACTGCTATCTTTACTTTGAAAACTGGCAAGTGCTTCTCAGTGCCACTGCCGATCCACAACCGCGACTGCCCCCGTAACTTGATATCGCCTCCCGGCTGACAAGCCGGATACTCAATTCCGTTTTTTCAAACAACATGGAGATTACATGAAAACTAAAATGAATACCTAAAATGAGAACTGCTGATGCTCGAGTCAAGGCAAATTTTTTGTCACGCTAACCGAACGCCATCGACTCGTGATTTTAGCCTATGGATCACAAGTATGTTCAGGCCACTGGCATGAAACCATGCACTGTGCCTGATTTGAACCGCTTCAGGTGATGCCGCAACCGATTTTCAGTATTCTTTCAGTGAACTGTCCTATGGGAGTACGGATTTTTCCTGTTTCGGCTGTTGCCGAACAACGATTTTTCGCAATCACAATTCGGTGGGTTATCGACATACGGCCCCGGTGATCGGCGAACGCCGACCCCTGCGTCGCGTGTTCCCGGCCAGGCCCAGATAATCCAGGAGCAAACGTGCGTTGGTGCGCAATTTGCGCATCGTCGGCGCAACTGATTCTGCGTGCCGTCTGATCACCGAGATCGCAAATCGGCGAAGTGCCGTGACGTTTTCCGGTCCATGCCCGGTGCGAATCAGAAGGTGATCCTCGTGCCAGGTGTTTGAGTCGTCCAAAATGCGATGATTCGATTCAATGGTCCAATGGCCGCGGTTGAGCCCCAGCAAAGTCTTCGGATCAGCCTGAGCGGCTTGCAGTGAGGTGATCCCGACAACGGTTTCCTGCGTCGTCTTGGTTACCTCGCCACGCCGGTAGTGGTCAATCGTGCGACGAATGCGGAATATCTGCGCGATGTCCGGAAATTTCGACTCGCGATTCAGATACGCCATCAGTTCGGCATTGTCGCTGACCCGGATTTCGCGGATCTCATGACGTCCATGCTGGACCTTGGGCACCTTTTTCCCTGCATCGGTCGCGTCACCGGTGCGGGTGACAAAGTCAGCTTCAGTATCCGGTCTGAGTCGAAGCAGATCGGTAAAATGAATACTCACCTCGCCAGTGAGATCTTTCTGGTTGTTCTTGAGAATAAACATATAGTGCCCGCCCCGGCTGAGAATATAGCTCGCAATCGCATGCTGCGTCAACAGCGCATCAGCGGTGATCACTTTGCCATTGAGGTCATCAATCGATTTCAGCAACGGGATGCACGCGCCGATCTCGTTGGTGTACTTTTGCTCCTCACTCCCGTCCGAGTCAAGCCTCATCTTTTTTTTTGCCAGATGCATGCGACTTTGATGCCCACAGGCGCCCAGCACATGAATCTGGCGATTGTTCCCGTCAACCGCTCCTTTCATCGTCTTGCCATCGATCGCAATCGCCTCATCGCAGCCGTCAATCGATATGCACCATTTGCGAAGCGCGTCATCGAACTGCCCGGGGTCGGTTCTGACCAGCGCCTCGCGGATGCAATACACGCTTGGACGCTGGACTTTGCCACGCCGCAATCCAACCCTGAAATGACGAAGCACCTTTTCTGACTGCGCCTGTACCCATTCGCCCATCTCCTGATAGCCGCGCGCACCGCAAACTGTGGCTGCCGCCGCAATGGCCAGCAGTGTCCCGAGGCGATAGCGCCGCCCGCGACGCCCGCGCGGGTCCTCAATGTGTGAGAAATAATCCAGCAATGACTTGAAATCCGCGTCCGTATACATTTTCCTGCAAACTCCTTTCGGGAAATAGTGGGAATCAAGATGTGCGCCACCGAGCAACCGGCGCGCATCTGACCGAAGCGGGCGCACAAACATCAGCTTCGGTGATGAGCCTTGTCGGTAGCCGCGGCGTTGTCGCCGATAGCCGGCCGTCTGCCCGATCTGTATCCAGTTCTCCGCGCGATAACAGGTTCCGGCAAAGCGCTGCGGGTCAACGAAAGTCTCCATCAGCAGCACCGGGTGTCCGAATCGCACCGGCCAGTCCTTGACGACACGCTTGGCCAGCAACGATAAAGTGCGGGATGCGAGATTCGCAATCGGCTCCAGAATGAGGAATCTGCTCTGGTTGGTGATCAGGTGCAGTCTTGCGCCACGGTCTCTTGGGTGCCAGCCGAGCCACTCATCTCGGGCGCGGCTTTTCAGGGCCGCCGCATAAAATGAACTCAGCGCAACCCATCGGCCCTGCAAAACCGCGGCATAAAACGCGCTCTCACCGATCTTGTGCGGGGCGCCAAGATAGTGATGCTGCCGCATCAGCGCAAGGAATTTCTCCTCCTCGTCGCGTCTGACCGGTACGATGACCAACTCCGACAAATTCATCTCTCACCGTTTCAGTTCAACTTCAGTTGGCTGAACCATACACGAATCAATCAGAAAAGTCCAGTATCAGACGCTATTTATTTCATATCATACAGTTGAACTGAACAAAAATTCGCCCTGATGCTCGAGTCCTTGTAGAGGAACTCGGTCAACACTTACTGGCACTGGCAAACTAAAGTAGGCGAGATCTCAACGAGAACAAGAGTGCTTCGTCACCTTTTTCTATAATACCCGGCAAGTCAACTGATTGACAGCATCAAAATTTCCGTAAATTTATGAGCAGACCCTGTAATGACATACGTTAGTATTAAGACTCCAGAAGAAATTGAGAAAATGCGAATTTCAGGCAGGCTTGCGGCTGAAGTACTGGACATGATCGAGCCGCACGTTCAGCCTGGAATTACCACAGACGAATTGAACACAATCTGTCATGACTACATTACGGACACTCTTGACGCGATTCCCGCACCACTGAATTACCGCGGATTTCCAAAATCAATCTGTACCTCGGTCAACAACGTAGTCTGTCATGGCATACCCGGCGACAGACGACTGAAAGACGGTGACATCATTAACATTGACATTACGGTTATCAAAGATGAATTCCACGGCGATACGAGCCGCATGTTCGCGGTCGGAAAACCTTCCATTCGTGCCGTACGGCTCAGTCGAATCTGCCATGAATGCATGATGAAAGGCATTGAACTGATCAAACCGGGAGTGAGACTCGGCGACCTCGGCAACGCGATACAAAGACACGCTGAAAAAAACGGTAACTCAGTCGTTCGCGAGTACTGCGGTCACGGCATTGGGCGAGTGTTTCATGAAGACCCGCATATTCTTCATTACGGCAAGCCCGGAACCGGTATGGAAATCGTCCCCGGAATGACATTCACCGTCGAACCCATGGTAAATGCCGGAAAGAAAGAAACCAGGTTGCAAGCAGATCACTGGACTGTGGTAACTAATGATGGAAGTTTGTCAGCACAGTGGGAACATACAGTCTTGGTGACTGATACGGGTTACGAGATTCTGACAATATCCCCAAAATACGCCCGAGCCTGAAATCTCACTTCACAATTTATACTTTTTGCTAAGCGGATGAATCTTTCATCAATCGTATCGGTATGACAACATCAGCGTCCTTTGGACACGCCACTCAATCCAGTGTCGAAGAATTCCAGCGTCGTGTCGCGGAAGATGTCGAACGATTGAAACAAATGCACTTGAAGAGATTGCCTGCACCGCGCCTCGTGACGGCCCGAGTGCAATCGGTCAATGACATTCTGAATGACGTCTGGAGTCTGTTCATGTCTGATCTTTCCGATGGTTCTTCGATCAGTCTGGTTGCTGTTGGCGGCTACGGTCGGGAAGAACTCAATCCCTATTCAGACATTGACATCCTGTTGCTGCTCGACAACAGGAACGATGCAGTGGTTCAACGAAAGATTGAGCCACTGATTCGATTTTTGTGGGACATCGGCTTTGAAGTCGGCCATAGTGTCAGAACCTTAAGCGACTGCGTTAAGCAATCTCGGTCGGATATTACGGTGATGACCAATTTGCTTGAAGCCCGTCATTGCGCAGGGTCAAATAAGCTTTTCGTACAGATGGAATCCATGCTGCGAAATACAAAAATTTGGCCTGCGAGAAAATTTTTTGAAGCCAAACTTCAAGAACAGAAACTGCGACACCACAAATATGCCGATACAGTTTACAACCTAGAGCCGAACATCAAGGAAGGACCTGGCGGTCTGCGTGACATTCATACGATTATTTGGGTGGCGATGCGCCATTTTGAAAGCCGTGGGATGCGTGAATTGGTGACGCGCGGTTTTCTTAAAGAAGACGAGTATCGAAGCTTGATTCGAGGTCGCAACTACCTGTGGAAACTGCGCAACGAACTGCATCTCACACTCGGACGCAGAGAAGACCGACTGCTGTTTTCGCACCAATTAGAGCTTGCAAAAAATTTTGGCTATCTTGATGATGACAACAACAAAGCCGTCGAGAAGCTCATGAAAATTTATTTCAGAACGGTAAAGGAACTTCGACACATCAATCAAATGCTCCTGCAACATTTTGACGAAGCGATACTCGCATACAAACGTCAGAAGACGAAAGTCCTGAACGACCGATTTCAAACCGTAGATGGGTATCTGGATTTCACCAATCCGGCTCTAATTGAATCCATGCCCGAAATGCTTGTTGAAGCATGCACTATTTTTCAGCTCAACCCGAATCTGCGCGGTGTCAGGGCGAAAGCGCTCAGACTCATGCGCTCGAGGAAACTGCTGATTGATCGAAATGTCCGAAGCAAACCAGCAATCCAATCCATGATGCTGGGTATTTTTAGCAATTCCAACCGCCTGCCCCAGACGTTGTCTCTCATGGACGACACCGGAATTCTCGGCAAGCTGATTCCAGATTTCAGACGCATTACCGGACAGTTGCAGTATGACCTGTTTCATGTGTATACGGTAGACGCGCATCTGCTGAATGTAGTTCATCATCTACACCAACTGATACTGCCCGATACTGCAAAGTCCTATCCTCTTGCCAATGAAGCGGTGACAAGAATAATCAAACCGGAACGGCTATTTATTGCCGGCCTATTTCACGATATTGCAAAGGGACAGGGAGGAGATCACTCCGAGCTAGGCGAACAACAGTGCTACAGGTTCTGTAAACGAATCGGAATGAGTGATTACGATGCACACTTTGTTGCGTGGCTTGTTCGCAATCATCTCTATATGAGTTTCACAAGTCAACGAGAAGATCTGAATGACTCGCAGGTGATTTCTAAATTTGCCGTCCGAGTTGGAAATCAAGAACACCTCGACCATCTGTTTCTTCTAACGATTGCAGATATGCGAGGAACCGGCCCGACGGTGTGGAACGACTGGAAGGGAAAAATGCTTGAACATCTGTATCTCGCAACTTCCAGAACGCTTCTGACCGACACGCTGCCACATGAAGAACTGGAACCCAGAATTGAAGAGATCAAATCCGATTCACTATCAAATTTTGGCAGGAATCAATCCCTGAAAGAAGCAGCAAAAAAGTTCTGGGGATATTTTGACGATTATTATTTTCTCAGTTATGATGCCAACACAATCGCATGGCACGTTGAAAAATCTGCACAGATCAATGCAATCAACCTTCCGCTTGTTTGCTTTCGCGCGCATCCATCGATTGATGTTATCCAGACTTTCGTACTGTCTGCACATTCAGAAGATCTGTTCACTATTATTGCCGGTGCGCTTGATCGCTGTTATTTGAATGTGCTGGAAGCGCGAACACATCGGCTGCCTACAGGATTGACTGCGTTTTCGTTTGTCGTACTGCTTCGCAATTTGCAAGACGCTCACACAGAGAGTAGTCTGCGCAGGTTTGAAGAGGAAGTTCAGAATTCAATTCTCAGTCGGATCATTGAGCATTCACCCCGTACAGTTGCACCCAACCGAGTAGCTAGGCATATCTCGTTTCCAACTCGAATTGAATTTTCTCACTCTTCCGGTGGTGACTACACCATGATGGAAATTTCCGCTCAAGATCGACCTGGCTTACTCTATCTCGTTGTACGCACCCTGCTGAATCATAAGATTCGCCTACTGTCTGCGAAGATCACTACTACAGGTGCACGGGTAGAAGATGTTTTTTTTGTTGTCGACAGGGATCGCAACCGCCTGGCGGACAAAGCCGTCCAGCAAGCCCTTACAGATGAAATCCGAAAGGCTCTGGATCTAAGGTAATCTTGAATCAATCAAGCGTATACACAGAGGAAGCTCAATGGAAAATCTAGAATCCACAATCAGTAACGCATTTGACACTCGCTCGGAACTGAGCCCATCCAACTGCCCACCAAGCGTACGAGACGCGGTGCAGCAGACAATCCTTGCTCTCAATCAGGGAAGCGTGCGCGTTGCGGAGAAAGTCGGCGACCAATGGCACGTCAATGAATGGGTGAAGAAAGCAGTTCTGCTGTCCTTTCGGATCAAAGAAAATAAAGTAATCCACGATGGGGATGCCACTTACTATGATAAAGTGGAGAGAAAGTTCGACGGTTTTGCCGACCAGCAGTTCGTTGACGGAGGTTATCGCGTAGTACCACCTGCAACTGTGCGTCAAGGATGCTACATTGCACGCAATGTGGTGTTGATGCCGAGTTATGTCAATATCGGTGCTTACGTTGATGAAGGCACTATGGTTGACACTTGGGCAACGGTCGGTTCGTGTGCACAAATCGGCAAGAATGTACATCTTTCAGGCGGCGCAGGAATTGGCGGAGTTCTAGAGCCGCTGCAGGCTACGCCAACCATCATCGAAGACGATTGTTTTATCGGCGCGCGTAGCGAAATTGTAGAAGGCGTAATCGTGGGTAAAGGGTCGGTTATCTCAATGGGCGTATATATTGGACAGAGCACCAAGATATACAACCGCCAGACCGGAGAAGTCAGTTACGGCAAGGTGCCGACCGGCTCGGTAGTCGTATCCGGAAATCTTCCATCTTCAGACGGGAAATACAGCCTTTATTGTGTTGTTATCGTCAAACAGGTGGATGAGAAGACTAGAAGCAAAACAGGATTAAACGAACTACTTCGAGTCGACTGACGGACCTCAATCAGGTGTATTCCAGTTTCACTGGGCGAGAATTTATCGAAGCTAAGGTTTCATAAGGGATGGTTCCGGCAGCCGTTGCAACCTCCTCGACTGGCAGCCCTTCCCCAAATAGCTTTACCGAGCTGCCGACACCCACATGCGGATGTTGGCTCAAATCAACTGCCAGAGTATCCATCGATACCACTCCGACTACATCCGCGCGTCGGCCTTCAATCAAAACCTGTGCACCGGGAGATGCGCTTCGAGAGTAGCCGTCTCCGTAGCCGCACGCCACAATTCCAACTCGAATTTCAGCTTCACTTGACCATTTAAGTCCGTAACCGAGGCTGCCACCACTCGGCAGGCGATTGACAGCAATAATCGTTGAATACAGGTTCATCGCTGGTTGCAGACCGAGTTCGTTTGCTGTAATCCCAGGAAACGGGGAAACACCATATAGCATAATGCCAGGCCGCACCCAGTTCAGACAACTGTTTGGCCATTTTAGAATCCCAGCTGAGTTCGCGATACTCAAATCCGCATCGATTCCCTGTGTACAACTCTTGAATCGCTCAAGCTGGCGATCGGTAAAATCCGACTCTAGATCATCCGCACATGCAAAGTGAGACATTGCTCCCCTCACTTCCAAAATAGGGCTGGAATTAATATGCTGAAAAATCTTTGAAATTCTCCGAGACTCAAATCCCAGTCGATTCATGCCAGTGTTGATTTTCAGCCAAACCGGGATGACACCACTCGGCTGGGCACGCTCCAGCATATTAATTTGCTCTTCGCAGTAAATAACGGGTTCAATACGAAATGCATGCAAAATTTCCACATGATCAATGGATGTGAAGCCAGACAGCAAGCAGACCGGCTTTTTAATACCTGCATCTCTGAGAGCTACAGCTTCATCCACTGTTGCTACAGCGAACGCGTCTACACCTGCATCCAAGGAATTTGCGACCTGTAGAATGCCGTGACCGTAGCCGTTTGCCTTAACCACCGCCATAACACGTGCGGCCGGTGACAATCTGCGAACTAGAGAAAGATTGGAAACTAGAGCGGGTGCATCAACTGAACCATACATTCGCATGGGGCTCAACTCCCACAGAGATGGCAACTATTGAGGGACTATATCGATGTCAGCAGTACTCGCGTCAGTACTACGAGCATAATTTTCGAAACGCGTGATCTCTTTCATGAATGTCAACTTAACCTTGCCGATAGCGCCATTTCGATGTTTTGAAATGATGATTTCCGCCACTCCATAGTCATCTGTATCCGATTTGTACACTTCGTCTCGGTAAACGAATATTATCAGATCGGCATCCTGTTCAATCGCGCCCGATTCGCGTAAGTCCGACATGAGCGGTCGCTTGTCTGGACGCTGCTCGACGCTTCGATTCAACTGAGACAGTGCAATAACTGGAACTTCAAGCTCCTTAGCCAGGAACTTCAACTCTCGCGTAATATTTGACAGTTCAGTCGCGCGGTTGGATTCATTGTCTTTCATCTGAAGCAATTGCAAATAATCAACGAGAATCAGGTCGAGACCGATTTCACGTTTCATGCGCCTTGATCGAGCGGATATTTCAAGCGGAGAAATTCCAGGGGTGGCATCAATATAAATCGGTGTGTCGCTCAATATATTCAAGGCATTCGAAAGCTGCTTCCAGTTTTGCTCTCCTTCCCGCCCATCGCCTAGTTTTCCTTCGCGAATAAGTCTTGAGTTAATACTGCTCAGAGAAGACAGCGAGCGCATGGTCAGTTGAATGGCAGGCATTTCCAGACTAAACACTGCGACCTTCATTTTATCAACGATAGCGGCATGTTCGGCAACATTCATCGCAAGCGCGGTCTTGCCCATAGACGGTCGCCCGGCGATGATGATCAAATCGGAGCGCTGAAATCCAGACGTTAAACCGTCAAGATCTATGAAACCTGATGAAATTCCAGTAATGCTGCTCTGGCTGGGATCGTTATAGAGTTCTTCAATTCGAGTAAACGCCGAATTTGCAGGCTCTTTCACGTGGACCAGTCCATCACCCCTATCAAATTCTCTGCCTAGTTCATAAACCAACTGCTGCGCATCGCTCAGCACTTTTTGAACTGGAGTATCGTCTCGGTTGTACACCATCTGCTGGATACGTTGGGAACTTTTGAGCAGTTGGCGCAGCAATGAGCAGTCCACAACAATTTTTGCGTAGGATTCTGTATTGACCGCATGCGGAGTCTCTAGTTGAATGCTGGCTAAATATGGGACACCACCGACATTTTCCAGTTCACCCATTCTTTCGAGCTTATACGGTAAGGTCGTCAAATCAACATTCTGCCGCTCAGAAAACAGATTGAGCATGGCATCATAGATCAATCTGTGCTTTTGGTGATAGAAATCTTCGGCGGATAACAAACCCGAAACTTTTTCGAACTGCTCGTTATCCATCATGATTGCACCCAGTACTGCCTGTTCGGCAGGAATCTGGTGAGGTGGAATGGGTAGAGAATGAGTATCGGACGAACTACCCGATGAATTTAGGTCATCCCTTGACTGACGATATGGGTTGACCGAGACCACTTAATCAGATTTCTCCTCAGTCACACTTGATGGCTGTTCTGCTGCTTCACTGTCACTATCACTGGTGTCTTCATCCGAACTTGAATCCGCGAGTTCAGAGATTTCAGACTGTACGTCTTCTTCGATCATCTCCTCAACAGAGACTTCCTGATCGCCAGCAACAACTGTAATGCTAACATCGAAACTCACTTCCGGGTGCACTTTGACTGTAATGATGTGCTCTCCGGTATTCTTGATTGAACCGCTTGGCATATCAATTTCAGAGCGTAGCAATTCAGTGCCATTTTCGGCTGCGCATTCGATAATTTCACTAACAGAAACCGAACCAAACAGCCGCCCTTCATCATCAATCACCCGCTTCACGAATGTAAGGGACTTCGCAGCTTTTTCTGCTCGTGCGTGAGCAACATCCAGGCGTTTCTTTTCTTCCTTGACAAGCTGCGTACGTTGTTGCTCAACTTCCGCGATTGCATCTGGAGTTGCCCTTACAGCTTTACGTTGAGGGATTAGATAGTTACGGGCGTAGCCAGCTTTCACATTGACTGTATCGCCAAGTTGTCCAAGTTTATTTACTGCTTCAAGCAATACGACTTCCATTTTACTACTCTCGAATTACTGTGAATCAGTGTAACCGATTAGTGCCAGATAGCGAGCACGTTTTACAGCACGAGCTAACTGGCGCTGATAAATTGCCTTTGTTCCGGTGCTTCGACTAGGATATATCTTACCAGATTCAGAAATAAATCCTTCCAGCATATCCAAATCCTTGTAATCAACTTCCGTGATTCCTTTAGCGGTAAACTGGCAGTATTTACGATGTTTGGGGCGTCGATTCATCATTTCTGCTTCTCCTCTTCGTTACTTTCACCTTCTGATGCCTCGGATTGTGCTCCGTGTTCTCCACTATTGGAGTCTTCTTCGCTCGTTTTGACTTCGGCCGCTTCCGCAGTTTCTGCATCCTCAGACATGTCTTCACCTTCTGAACTCGTGTTTTCAGCCGCTGCTTCCACCACCTCTACTGCTTCAGTGGATTCGGCGCTGTCACTACTGCCTGATGAGTCCTCTACCGTTTCCTCTGATCTTTTTGCCGCCTCTGCAGCCATTGCTTCGGATTCTTCCTTTCTAGCACGTTCCAACTCGGCAGTAGCTCTTTCTTCAGCTTCTTGATCTTCTGCTTCCTGTTTCAGAAGCTTAGTCAGGATCGAAGATCGCTCAGTAACCGCCTTTTCCTTTCTGATTACAAGGCTTCGAATAATCGAGTCGTTATATCGAAACGCATTCTCAATTTCATCTTTTACCGTCGGCTCACATTCAATGTTCATCAGAAAATATCCGGCCTTGTACAGCTTTTGAATGGGATAAGCTAACTTACGCCGCCCCCAATCTTCGTACCGATGAATACTGCCGCCAGATTCTTCCACGATCTTACGATAGCGGGCAACAATTTCTTCGAGTTGGTCGCTTTGGTTCGGATGTACCAATGCAACGATTTCATAGTGACGCATTTAGTTTCTCCTTTCGGATATTAGCCTTAAGTTACCGGCATTGGTAAGGCAAGGAGTAATTCAGGTGACCGGAAACGTTAATTTATCATTTTTATGGGTGGAAATTCAAGAAAAACTTTATCGAACGCATAATTTCTGCAGCCAATTCCATATTCAAATTTGGATTTTCCATCAATCTGCAAACTCAGGTTTTCTTTTCTCAACGAAAGCTCGTACACCTTCCGAAAAATCCTCTGATACTGCGCATTCAAGGAAACAATCAAGTTCAGACTGCAGCTGTCCGGTGAGATCGCTTTGAAATGAGTTTCTGACCAATCGCTTGGCATTGCGAACTGCTATTCTCGATGAGTTTTCGATCAAACCGGCAATTTGAGCGGTTGCTTTTTCCAATTTCCCGTCTTCTACAACTTCGTTGATCAGGCCCATTTGCAATGCATCTTGTGCGCTATAGCGTTTCGTTGTCAATACAATTTCCATTGCCTTCTTTGCGCCAACCGACCGAGACAGATAGTAAGTACTACCACCATCGGGAGAAGTCCCAAGAAGATTATAGGCAGACGTATAAAATGAAGTTGTTGAAGCGATTGCCAAATCACATCCAGCTACTAGACTGATGCCAAACCCAGCTGCCGCTCCGCGTACGCTTGCGATTACAGGTACTGGCAATGCTGCAATTTTTTCGACAAATTCATGCACGGTGGAAACAAGTTTGCTGAACTCTTCAACTTTAGACTGCTTATCCCAATCAAGCAGTTTGTGAAAATACAGGATGTCACCGCCAGCCATGAAGTGCTGACCTTCCCCTCGAATCACGATGCAACGAACATTCGAGTCGTTCTCTGCAACGCCGATTGCCTCAATTAACTCATTCAACAGTTCCCAGTTCAGCGCGTTCAACTGTTTCGGGCGATTCATGGTGATTTCGTAAATTCCACCTTTTTGTGAGGTAACAACTGTGTTCATAGTGATTCTCTAATTTTTGAAGGAAATCTATAAATTGGTGCTGTGATAATTTTGAATAATTCGAATCTGGAATTTGCTAAATTAGATTTCAAATGGTTTTATGAAAAATAAAGCTTACGACGTATCGCAATCAACTTTCTTGAAAGTGCAATTTGCCCAACTAAAGTCATAAGTGAGAGAGAGAGTTTGAATTTCAAACTTCAGTTCTTACTTCGTCGAGTTTATCATTTGCATAAATAAATATTTCAAATTATATTTTAAACACAATAACAATTAATTAAACATATTTATTAATGTATATTCTAAATATAATAGATCAAAATTTTTAGTGAACTCTCATCAATTCCCATACTGTTTCCGCTTACTAATCTCATCCATTTGAGATATTAACTTCTGAGGAGAAATTGGCTGAGGTGTCACCTGCAAACTAACGATAACGCCAGACTTTGATCTGCGGTGACAATAGTGCAATCTTGAAAACCAATTATCATCTAATAGTATTATATCGGGGATCAAAACCACCAGACGTTGACATCTTGACGATTTCAGCCAAATCCGTAATTTACTGCGATATGGACGGGGTGCTCTGCGACTTCTTTTCCGCAGCATCCAGTCATGCCGACCGCCCTATAGACCAGTTGTCCGTACGTCAATTGTGGACACTCGTCAGACAGGTTCCTGACTTCTGGTTCAATCTGGAATGGCTGCCTGGTGCTCGGGAATTGTGGAAACTTGTGGATGAATTCGATGCCCACATTTTGTCCTCGCTCGCCTACTCTGATCCTTGTTCTGGACCTGGCAAACTTGCATGGTTGGAAAAAAACACTGGATTAACCGATACTGCGCGAATCCATCTTATGAGCAAACGCAGCCACAAACAAAATTATGCAACTGTTAAAGGCATACCGAACATTCTGATTGATGATTATGAAAAGAATATCAATGAGTGGAAAGAATCTGGTGGAACTGGCATCCTGCATACTTGTGCAACGGAAACGATACAACTGCTGCACGAGCTTGGTTTCAGGTCTACAGCAGATATTGATGGGGATTCGCTGGCCTAATCCGACAATTCCAGCACAAGATTCTGTCTGATACCTATTGAACGAATGATTGATCCATTATTAATGTTGTAGCTCGCAGACAAATCATTAGTTCAGTTGAAGGTCTTTCCTTGATAAAATAAATTCTTTCAAACCTCTAGTGCGCTTATCTTCCGAGGATCAAAAAAACACTCATCCGGCATGAGAGAGCAATCGCTAGGCACGGAAAACTTTACATTTGGGGAATTTTTTGGAATACTACCACTGAATGAAGCACTAGTAATTGATGTGCTTTGGCTCCGAAGAAGGACAATGACCGAACATAGAGTTTATTGATGAGGAAAGTCATGCATCTTTGTGAACAATGTGACCATCCACAGCCAGTCAATGAAGCAGAATTTAGAGTCTGCAACAAAATTGAAGAAGCTTTTGGGTTTATCAATGTGATAAATGATGTGCCTGAACCCTTCAACGAGGACTTGTATATGAGCATCGAAAGCTTCGAAAATAAACTTGTAGAGAGTCGGGCACTATGCGCAACGCTAGGTTATTTTCAGGGAGGATTGCCAATGGCTTACCGCAATTCTTCTCGCTTTAAGGTAGGTTGGACATTTTCCGATGAAACTCAAGACGGTGATGTATTTCCACTGGAATTGTCATTGCAAGAATTTGACATGCCTCTGAACAAAAAACGAAATGGAATTTGGAATTTTGTGTTACCCGTCGAAGGCGCAGAAACCAGAATCTGCAACGATATCGAAGAGGCTTATGAACTTGCTAGCGCGATCAATGATATTCACAAGCCCTACGATAAGGACTTCGAAATGAGCATTGAGAACTTTGAATCAAAACTCCTAAAGAGCTGGAATCTAAACGTAAGAGTAGATTCCTTTAATGGAGATTTTGATGAGGGCAATCGAAATCCACCATATTACAGAATGAATTGGAAATTCTTGAGTGAACCATTTGAAGGCAAAATGTTTCCAATAGAGTTGACGTTACAAGAATTTCACCTTCCTCGTTTGTTGCAGTATTGTTATGGACTAGAATTCGATTAGTATGTAGCAACCACTCAATTCTTGCGCTCTACATGAGCCGCCAACTGCAACTGTCAAAACTGTTCAACCACGCTAAAGCCCACCACGCGACTGTCTGCCAATCTCAGCGCGGTGCCCCGCTTGAGCAGTCGTCGTCAGGTTGGGAGCGAGTGAACCAGCAAGCACTTCGGCTGCTGTTTTTTGCGGATGAAATGATTCTACACCTTGAAGTCTCGGTCAATACGTGAGTTGACGCGCTCAAGCGAATTGCGCTTGTTATAGATGCGTTACAAACTTTAAGTGTTCGGTGGCAACGCACCAAAGGTGTGAAAATACTCGGACTTGATCGGCAGGCGTACGATGCAACAGATGGCATCGGCGCTCACTCGACCACTGTCCAGCTGCGATTCAGTTGAATATAAACTCTATCTTGAGGAAGCAGAGTTGCGCTGCACAACGCGCATGGCATAAATCGTGTAAATTGTACTTAATAAATTAATGAGTTATATATGATAACACTTTGTTTTAATGAACATTAGTGATTTAAATCATTTTCAAAATGTGATTGACTTAGTAAAAGAATAAGGTAGCATTTAGTTCCCTATGGAAACCGTAATGTTGTCTGAGCTGACAGTAATTTGTTGTCGGTAAAAAAACCAGCTGGAGCTTCCAGCGCATATTGAACCAGTTGACCTGGATCGTACATTTCTGCAGAAGCATCACCGATCGTCTGCGGAGTCATTCTCAGCACGGTAACCAATTTTTTTTCTTGATCGAAAAATCCAATATCCAATTCCGCATGAACATTAAACATGTGAAATCTTGGCTGAAGCGGGCTATCGTAGACAAACAGAATTGAACTCAAAGCGATAATTTCAGGGCAGATATGCTGGTAACCTGCAGCCCGCTGTGCTGAACTTCTGGCTATACGTGAACGGATGGTGATTGCTTCTCCGTCGACTCGCGTCAAAACGACACTTCGAATCTCCATTTTCGACCACTGTTCGGTGGAAAGTTTACAAGTCTCACCGGCAACAGCTGCAGAAGTTATTCCAGACCCAAAAAGGAAAACTGTGAGGAATAAATTAACCCAATACATCACGAACCGCCGTACAGATTCGTTCGATATGAGAATTCGGCATTTCTGGATAGAGCGGTAATGAAATGACCTCCTTAGAAGCTTTCACAGACTCAGAAAACTGCTCATTTGCATAGCTTGAGTTCATATAAGGAGTCTGCATGTGAATCGGCTTTGGATAATAGATTTGATAGCCGATTTCATTCAATGTAAATGCACGTGCAATCTCATCTCTGACCGAACTTCGGATTGTGAAAATGTTGTAGACATGAGTGGTTCCTGGCTGCTGTATCTGAAACTCAATATCCAGTCCCTGTAGCCGCTGCTTATATTCTTCAGCTATCTGTTGGCGGCGTTTAATCTTCGACTGCACAGATTCAAGTTTGATCTTCAATATAGAAGCCTGGACGGTATTCAAACGACTCGTGCATCCAATCAGTTCGTGATTGTTTGAACCTGTAGCTCCATGATTCCGCAGAAGTTTCAATCTTTCAGCCAGCGAATCGCTATTGGTTGTGATCATCCCACCATCTCCGAAAGCGCCAAGAATCTTGGTTGGATAAAAACTGAAACAACCTGCATCACCAATTCCACCAGTACATCTTTCGTCAACTTTCGAACCGAACGCTTGCGCAACGTCTTCGATCACTGGAATTCCGTGTCGTTTACCGATTTCACATATATCTTCTATCTTTGCAGGTAACCCAAATAGATGGACCGGTATGATGGCTTTCGTGTCGCAATCAATCGCCGCCTCAATCTGAGCTGTGTCGATATTGAAGTCTGATGGATGTATATCGACAAAAATCGGTCTTGCGCCGACGAGAGAAATCGGTTCAGCGGTCGCGAAAAATGTGAAGTCAGGAAGGATGACTGAATCTCCAGGCCCAACTCCGACCGCACGCAGTGCCAAAACGAGTGCATCAGTACCACTTGAAACTGTAATTGCGTGCTTGACACCTAAAAAATCGGAAAGTTTTGACTCTATATCACTGATTGCATTACCAAGAATGAAATTACCGACTGTGCCCAGTTGTTCAATTTCATCAAACCAGCGTGACTTGAGGCTCGAAAACTGCTCAGTCAGATCAAAATACGAGACCTTCCCCTCTGCGGACATTAATTCTGACCAACTGTCTCTCGAATCATTTGCACCACACGCACTGCTAACAATCCATCTTCGCCAGTCACATAAGGTGGAGTGCCGTTCTCCAGAATATCTACAAAGTGATTGATTTCCATCTTCAGGGTTTGATTGGGTTTGACATCAATCGATTTTTCGACCGTGATATTTTTGCCGCCGTTGTGGGCGTCACTTCCGGTTGGGATAAGCTTAATGGTCTGATTCAACAGGTCAAGTTTGAGATACTGACTTGGCGTGTATACCTGGAAACTTCGAACTCTTTCATTGGAAGCGCGAGATGCGGTTACGTTAGCAAAAGAGCCGTTTTCAAACTCCAGGCGAGCGTTTACGATATCAATGTGTGAAGTTACTACTGACGCACCAAGCGCAGATACCGATACAACAGGATGCTTGATCAGTGCGAGTACCAGATCAATGTCATGAATCATCAAGTCAATGATGACATCGACATCCCCTCCTCTTCCAGCAAACTGTCCTTCTCGATGCGCCTCTATGTACTTTGGGGTTTCTATTCGTCCAACCAGTTCCATAATGGCTGAATTGAAGCGCTCCTGATGTCCTACAAGAAGTTTTGTGTTGAATTTATCTGCCAGCTCAACAATTTGCTCTGCTTCCGTTACTGTCGATGCCAGTGGCTTCTCAATTAGAACGTGAACGCCTTCTGAGAGAAAAACTTCAGCGACTTCAAGATGGGCGGAGGAAGGTACTACAATACTGACAGCATCAACCTTTCCGATTAACTCTTTGGAATCTGTGAAATAGGCACAATTGCAAGAAGCGGCGACGGCTTTCGCTTTGTCAACATCAATATCGACAACGCCGACAAGTTCCACATTCTCATGTGCGACGTAGTGCCCCGCATGGTAAGCACCCATGTGTCCGACACCAACAACACCGATTCTGCGTTTTTTGGTAACTTGATCTTCGTTAATTTGGATAGACATGTGCTTTCAATTCACCCAAAAATTTAATCGCCTGCAATGTTACTTTAATATGTATAGATCGAATCGGCTAGATCCACACAATTCAAGTTACAGTGTATATATACCAGAATTGATACGAATTCAGTTTGCACAATCGTTTGGGGTTGGAAATTCGATTAGTAAAAAATTGCGAGGTATTTCGATCGACAAAATGTCTTGGAAAATTTTTTATAGCTAGAAGTCCTTGAACGAGGAATTATAATAATTTACCACAAGTGAGTAGAATTCAGTTGAGTTGCAGTTGAGAGATGGAGAGCACTATCTGTAGTAGATTTCTTCCACAGTTCTTTCCTATTTCGTTTTTCTTTCTGCTCGTCCAAATGCATGTTCCGGCCATCGAGTCATACTCCCTCTGAAAAAATCAATAATAACTAAATGCCTCAACTAAGGTTTACTTTCCGGTGCCGTTCTGACCAAACAGGCAAGCGGAGCACAGAATGTACGGTGCGATTGAATTGTCAGAAGGAAATGAAAACCGTTCACTCCGCTTTGTCCCCTCACTGCCGGACATTGAAATTGACTGTCGCTCTGCAAATGATCGATAATTTTGCACATTGAATTAAATCTGCATTACCTCTTAAATGTGGCTGTTTCCTAGAATTTATGTAGTAATCCCACATAAAATTCATAAATGGCTTCCAAGAGTCTATTCGTGCTAATCATGGTAATTATGAAATAGTGTTTTCTGTAATCAAGAACCGATTGGAAAATTTACTGATCGTCGAAGAATCTAACTCCCAAACGGATGTAGTGCAAGCGACGTCATTTGCTGCTACTGCCCTTCTTCTCGAAGCAGCACAGGCCGATAATAAAATTGATGAAGAAGAGCTCCGACAAATAGAACAGTCACTTGTGACCCATCTCGGCATTAGTCCAGACAGTATTGAACAAACCATCCGACTTGCGCAAAATGAACTTGATCATGCAACGTGTCTTTATGAAATCACGAAATTGATCAACGATAACTGGAAATATGAAGAAAAAATTAACTTGATTGAAGAGATGTGGAAAGTCGTATTGAGCGATCAGCGTCTCGACCCTCATGAGCAACATTTAATGCGCAAAGTCAAAGGACTGCTTCACATTCCTCAGTCCGACTACATCGCGGCGAAATTACGTGCTAGAAACGCACTCGGTGAATGAGTCCAGCTGCAAGCACTTCCTGCAGTTTAGTACTACCAGGGTATATCTTCAATCGGGTCATCTGCGATCGCAGTTGAAGCTGTAGAACCACCCCCGGCTTCAGGTTTTTGGGAATCGCTCTCGCTACGGTCGTAATCTGCACTCGGCCGATTGTCTGATGATCTCGAATCCAGCATATTTAATTCTCTTGCTACAATCTCGGTCGTGTATCGTGTTTGGCCGCTACGCGTATCTTCCCATTTTCGCGTCTGTAGTCTTCCCTCGATATACACCAAACTCCCCTTTCGCAGATATTGACCTGCGATGTCAGCCAGTTTTCCAAAAACTACGACACGGTGCCACTCGGTTTTCTCCTTTCTTTCTCGGGTCTCTGCGTCGTTCCAATATTCAGTGGTGGCAATACGCAGGTTCACTACCAGTCCGCCGTTCTGGGTACGTCTTTGTTCCGGGTCATCACCCAGATGTCCAATTAATGTTACTTTGTTTACACCGCGCGCCATGGTTCTATCCTCTTTTGTGCTAATAGTATTTTCGGCAATTCTCTCATCGTATTTGGTATCGAAGTGATCAAACTTCAAGACTCGATTGGGCGAAATATTATTGCAACTGCAATCCATAGCAGTATAGCAATTCCAGAAAACACGAATACACCACTTGAACCATAACTGCCATAAACAATCCCGCCTAAAACTCCACCGATAAATGCACCTGAAAAAGTGCATGTATTGAAAACGCCCATGGCTGCTCCTCGCATGTTATGAGGTGCACTTCCAATTGTAGTCGATGGGAAAATTGCCTCTAATGTATTGAAACCAACAAAAAACAGCCAAAGCCCGAAAATCAGAAACCCTACGGACTGGTTTCCGGCCCCTACAAAAAGGCTGAACTGCGCCGCAAGGAGCATCAGTGCTGCAGTAATCACCATGACATGCGATCGATTCTTCCGGGAACTCATGCGAATGAATGGAATCATCGCCAAAAACGAAAGAAGCAGTACCGGCACAAATACCTTCCATGTATCTGACCGGGTGAATTCCGATACTTCTACAAGTTTGGTTGGAAATGCCAGAAACAACGAGGTCAGAACTGCGTGAATTGTCAATGTACCTGCGTACAGTCGAAGCAAATCTTTGTTAACAATGATTTGCCTGAATCCTGAAACCGAACCACTGCTGGAGCCATGCGAGATGAATGAATCTTCACGCGGCACGACCAGCCAAACCAAAAGCAAGCCAGCTACAGCCATCGCACATGAGATCCAGAACAGTCCCCGAATTCCAGCCCAATTATCCAGAAGCGGACCCAACATCAGAGAAAGAGTAAATGCGAATCCAATTGTGACACCCATGATTGCCATGGCTTTGGTGCGTTGATTTTCACGTGTCAAATCTCCAACGAACGCAAGCACAACCGCTGCTATGGCACCGCCGCCCTGTAGTGCACGGCCTGCGATTATGCCGTATATGGAATTTGATTCGGCGGCGATGATGCTGCCGATGGCAAAGATGATCAGTCCAAGCGTGATAACCGGCTTTCTGCCCCATTGATCGGATGCCGCGCCAAATGGCACTTGCAAGAGTGCCTGAGTCAAACCATAGACGCCAAGCGCAACACCGATCAAAAATGGTGTCGTGTTGGCCAACTCAGTCGCATGCAACGCCAGTACTGGTAGAATCAGAAAAAGTCCGACCATACGCAACGCCAATACGGCGGACAGCGCACTTACTGACTTCTTTTCAAATTTTGTAAATCCGTTCTCAGACACGCTGAGTAACTTGCAACCTCAATTCAGTGTGTTAATCCTCGTCTTTGCCAACAGATTTCAAAACAACCTGTTTTCTGGAGGCCCGGGAGTCAAATATTATTGCGAATGTTACTCGAAAAATATTCGCTCAAGTAAATCATTGCTTAACATCGAACAACCCATAACAACAAATTGCCTTCGCAAGCACATTGCCACACGACTTGTGACCTGTTGATGACGAATTATCCCTACACATTGCGAATCTCACCTCAGTAAATGTAACATATTAGGTTTGCCTAAAATTCCACAGGAATTAAAGATGCAATCGGAAAATATCATCGTCCGAGGCGCCCGAACGCACAACTTGAAAAATATCACCGTTGAGCTTCCTCGCAATAAACTCAACGTAATAACCGGACTTTCAGGTTCCGGAAAGTCATCGCTTGCTTACGACACAATTTATGCTGAAGGTCAGCGGCGATATGTGGAATCCCTGTCTGCTTATGCCAGGCATTTTTTATCCATCATGGACAAACCCGATGTTGATTCCATTGAAGGGCTGTCACCCGCAATCAGCATACACCAACAGGCCACCCGCTTTAACCCACGCTCAACCGTCGGTACGGTCACCGAGATCTATGACTACTTGCGGCTTCTCTATGCTCGTGCAGGTGAACCACGCTGCCCGAAACACAAAACCGTTCTCGCTGCAAAATCAATCGGCGAAATCGTAGATCAAATTATGTCTCTAGCGGAACAATCGAGATTTGCACTGGTCTCCCCTGTAGTTCGAGACCGCAAAGGTGAACATGAACAGACCGTAGCGCATTTGAGCAAACTCGGATATGTACGCTTGCGAATTGACGGACAGGTATATGAGATCGAACAGACGCCCAAGCTGGATAAAAATGTGAATCACACAATCGAAGTCGTCGTCGATCGCCTAGTGATTAACGGCGATATTCGACAGCGATTGGCGGATTCAGTTGAAGTTGCTACCCAGCTGTCAGATGGGTTGGTTCTTTGCTGCGAAATTTTATCTGACGGCTCAATTGAGCCTACCGGAACTCTTTATAGTTCAATCTACGGCTGCCCCTATTGTGGCTACGTTCTGGATGAACTGGAACCAAGAATTTTCTCATTCAATAATCCACGAGGCGCTTGTCAGACCTGCAACGGATTGGGCAAAATATCCAGCTTCGATGTGAACAAGATTATTGTTGATTCCACACTCAGCATTTCCTCGGGTGCACTGGCAGAGTGGAATACTCGTCATGCCTACTATTTCAGCATGCTTCAATCGGTTGCCAGACACTTCAATTTTGATCTTGATCAGCCTTTCAACCAACTCCCCTCACACATCCAGAATATTGTGCTATTTGGCAGCGGAGAGGAGAAAATTTCAATGCGTTATCTGAGCATCAACGGTCGAACCTATCGCAGCCATCGACCTTTTGAAGGTGTCATGCCAAATTTTGAACGACGTCTTCGAGAATCTACGTCCGAAGCTGTCAAAGAAAGTCTTTCCATGTATCTTGTCACTCTTCCGTGTTCCAGTTGCAATGGTGCTCGATTGAGCGTCGGTCCCCGAAATGTGTTCGTTAACAGTCTTCCAATCTACGAAATCACCAAACTAACTGTGAGCCAGGCGATTGAATTGTTTCGATCCATGACCTATGATCAACAGAAAACGCCGATCGCGGAAAGAATTGTTCGCGATATTGCCCATCGACTTCAGTTTCTCGCCGATGTAGGATTGACCTATGTCGCACTGGAAAGAGCAACCAACACGCTTTCCAGCGGCGAACTACAGAGAATCAGACTAGCTTCCCAGGTCGGCTCCGGACTGGTTGGAGTGACTTACGTGCTGGATGAGCCATCCGTAGGACTGCACGATCGAGACAATCAGAAACTAATTGATACCTTGAATCGCCTGAGAGATTTGGGCAACACGCTGATCATCGTTGAGCATGATGAGAAAACGATACGAAATGCGGATTTTATCGTTGATCTCGGACCCGGAGCCGGAGCCGACGGCGGTCACGTCATTGCGGTCGGCACTCCCGATCAAATCGAAAATTGTCGAGAATCTCTGACTGGCAACTACCTCTCGGGAAACAATGAAATACCAATTCCACTCGTCAGAGTACCATTTGACCTCGACAGAATCCTGCGCATTGAAGGCGCCCGCGGTAACAATCTGAAAAACATCAATGTCAATATCCCTGTAGGGCTCTTTACCTGCGTAACTGGAGTGTCAGGCTCCGGAAAATCGACACTGATCAACGAAACAGTCTATCCCGCAATTTACTCCAGAATCAATCGCTCCAAGCTGACTGCCGCCGAACATGACACAATCATTGGTCTTGACCAGATTGACAAGACCATACGGATTGATCAACAGCCGATCGGACGCACGCCGCGTTCCAATCCAGCAACCTACACAGGACTGTTTGGAGATATCCGCACCCTATTCTCCCGCACTGTGGAGGCACGTGCTCGCGGATACAAACCGGGTCGCTTTTCGTTCAATGTTCCTGGAGGACGCTGCGAAGCCTGTAAAGGAGATGGACTGGTTCGTGTAGAAATGCATTTTCTGCCCGACATGTTTGTGCGTTGCAACACCTGCCAAGGTTCGCGCTACAACCGTGAAACGCTGGAAATCAGATACAAAGGATTGAATATCGCCGAAATCCTCGAACTTTCAGTTGGCGAAGCACTGGAACTGTTTAGTGTAGTTACACACATAGCACGAAAGCTACTAACGCTGCGCAATGTAGGACTTGACTATTTACGGCTTGGACAAAGTGCCGTCACACTCTCCGGAGGTGAAGCACAACGCGTGAAACTATCTCTTGAATTATCCAAGCGCGACACCGGAAACACTCTGTATCTTCTGGACGAACCTACTACTGGATTGCATTTTGAAGATATCAAACAGCTTCTTTCGGTCATTCTGGAATTGCGCGACCGAGGCAATTCAGTCATTATCATCGAACACAATCTTGAAGTAATAAAAACTGCCGATTGGGTTATCGATCTTGGGCCGGAAGGCGGCGATGAAGGTGGCAGAATCGTAGCGAGTGGAACACCTGAGCAGATAGCGAAAGTGAAAGAATCTCACACAGGACGATGCTTGAGCCAAATTTTTCAGCCTGAGACATTGTAGAAAGTCGATTAAAATTGCACAAAGTTCATCAGACAGTATAACTATGCACCGACAAGCCAGGACAATGCGAAAATATCCCTCCAACATTCAACTGGTACTTGTATAAACTCACTATTATTGAATTTGACTTGAAGTAAAGATGTCCGACAAAAATCTTCCGACAGATATTGACCCCTACGAAACTCAGGAATGGCTGGATTCACTCTCGAGTGTAATTGACCGCGAAGGGCATGAACGTGCTCATTTTCTGATTGAACAGTTGATTGACAGTGCCAGGCGATCCGGTGTTCACATCCCACATCGGCCAACCACTGCCTACGTCAACACAATCAGCGCAGCTCAGGAGGAGCGTAGCAGCGGGGACCACGCAATCGAGTGGCGTGTCCGCTCGCTGATTCGTTGGAATGCACTTGCCATTGTGGTGCGTGCGAATCAGACATCTACTGAGCTCGGCGGCCATATTGCGAGTTTTGCCTCATCTGCCACCCTTTACGATGTAGGCTTCAATCATTTCTGGCACGCCCCGAGCGAAACCCATGGCGGAGATCTAATCTTCATTCAGGGACATTCCGCTCCCGGTATCTATGCCAGAGCTTATTTGGAAGGACGGCTGAGCGAAGAGGATCTGATCAATTTCAGGCAAGAAGCCACAGGCGATGGCTTACCCTCTTACCCTCATCCGCGACTGAAGCCAGACTTTTGGCAGTTCCCGACGGTCTCCATGGGGCTCGGTCCGATCATGGCAATTTATCAGGCTCGGTTTATGAAGTATCTACATAATCGAGGGCTTTGCGACACGGCCAATCGAAAAGTGTGGACATTCGTCGGCGACGGTGAAATGGACGAGCCAGAGTCCATGGGGGCACTATCGCTTGCTGGACGAGAAAAGCTGGACAATCTCATCTTTGTCGTGAACTGCAATCTACAACGACTTGATGGTCCGGTTCGCGGGAACGGGAAAATTATTCAGGAGCTTGAAGGAGAGTTTCGGGGCGCCGGATGGAACGTCATCAAACTGATATGGGGGTCTTATTGGGATCCACTACTGATGCGAGACACCAAGGGTTTACTGCGTCGAAGAATGGAAGAAGCGGTAGACGGAGAATACCAGGCATTCAAGGCAAAAGGCGGCGCATATACGCGAGAACACTTTTTCGGCAAATACGATGAACTTCGCGCTATGGTCTCCAATATGACCGATGAGGATATCTGGCGACTGAATCGCGGTGGACATGACCCTCACAAGGTATTTGCAGCTTATGCAGCCGCGGTCAAGCACTCTGGACAGCCAACCGTAATTCTTGCTAAAACTGTAAAAGGTTACGGAATGGGAGAAGCAGGCGAAGGCCAGAACATTACCCATCAGCAGAAAAAAGTTGGAGAAAATTCTCTGATTTCCTTTCGTGATCGGTTCAGAATTCCACTTACCGACGAAGAACTCGTTTCAGCACCCTTCTATCGACCGCCCGACGACAGTCCTGAAATTCAATACATGCTCAAACAGCGCAAACAACTCGGCGGGTCACTGCCAATTCGGCGTCGCGCAAGAAAGCGACTCGAAATTCCGAATATCAGCATTTTCGACACGCAACTTAAGGGAACTGGAAACCGGGAAATATCTACAACCATGGGTTTTGTACGAATCTTGACGAGCTTGCTTCGGGACAAAAACATCGGCAAGAACATCGTACCCGTTGTACCTGACGAATCCAGGACTTTTGGAATGGAAGGCATGTTTCGTCAGTTGGGAATTTACTCGCCACTAGGACAGCTGTACAAACCAGAAGATGCAGATCAACTTATGTTCTATCGTGAGTCCAAGGAAGGTCAAGTGCTTCAGGAAGGAATTAACGAAGCTGGAGCGATGTGCTCTTGGATAGCCGCCGGCACCGCAGCGAGCAATCACGACGTAAACATGATTCCGTTCTATATTTTCTACTCCATGTTCGGCTTTCAGCGCGTCGGCGATCTTGCATGGGCTGCAGCGGATATCAAGACACGTGGGTTCTTAATCGGAGGAACTGCAGGCAGGACCACATTGGCTGGTGAAGGTCTGCAGCATCAGGACGGCCACAGCCACCTTCTTGCCGCAACGATTCCAACTTGCGTCTCTTATGACCCCGCATACGTTTACGAGCTGGTAGTGATTATTCATGACGGGCTTCGACGCATGTATCAAGATCAGGAAGCAATCTATTACTACATTACGTGCATGAACGAAAACTATGCCCATCCGCCGATGCCAGATAAGGCTGAAGAAGGCATCATCAAGGGCATGTATTTGCTGAATCGTTCAACAAGTGATCACTCTAATCGAGTGCAGCTTCTCGGCAGCGGCACGATATTGCGGGAAGCAATTGCTGCTGCTGAAATTCTGGAGTCTGATTATTCAGTCGCAGCCGATATATGGAGTGTGACGAGCTTCAATGAGCTTGCTCGGGACGGCCAGTCGGCAGAACGCTGGAATCGGCTCAATCCCAACAAAAAAGCTCGCACCAGTTATGTCGAACAGTGTCTCACAGACACAGCAGGTCCTGTGATCGCTGCCACTGACTACATGCAGATGTACCCGGACCAGATTCGAGGATTTGTCCCGCGTCGTTACTCCGTGCTCGGTACAGATGGTTTCGGCCGCTCAGACACCCGCGCGAACTTGCGCACTTTCTTTGAGGTAAATCGCTATCACATTTGCGCAACTGCCTTGAAAGCGCTTGCAGATGACGGCAGCATCAAGGTTACGGAAGTTACAAAGGCGTTCAAGAAATTCGGTATTGATCCATCTAAACCCGATCCCTCAGTTTCGTGAATCCGGATATTCCAGGAAGCTGTAAAAACAGTATTCAGATGTGACGACAAATAGTTGTTGAATTGATCTTGAATCGGGTTCTGTCAAAGCTCCAAGTCCATCTACAATTCAGCACAATTCTTGTTTCAGTGATGTTAAAATAAAATAAACATCAATAGCTTATTGGAATAATATTCAGCAAAATTCCTGAGTGCATTCAAGTAGGCTGCCAAAAAGAAATCAAGAATTCTGAACTGTAAATTTTTGAGAATTGGAGGATATCAATCATGATGACCGAAAAACAGGGGAATTACAGACGCGAATATAGAAGCCGGGTTGCGGGATGGTACAACGGACCGATGCATGTATTTATCATTTATGCAATTGGTTTGACGGCAATTGGGCTATATATCCAACATCTGGAAAACGTTCGATGGTGGGAATGGGCAACCGTACCGGGTTTTCTGCTTGCATGCAACATTTTTGAATGGTACTTGCATCAGAAAGTTATGCATCGACCTCAGAGATTTTCCGGGCTAATCGCAATTTACAAACGTCATACTCTGCAGCATCACCAGTTCTTTACTGACAACGAGATGCGATTCCGGGATCACAAGGATTGGCGAGTCACTTTCTTTCCCCCTTATGCACTCGTAGTATTCATTCTAATTTCAATTCCAGGAGCCGTCGTCCTTTACTATGTGCTGACACCGAATGTCGCGTGGCTGTTCATGTGCTCCACAACCGGAATTTACATCATTTATGAATTCATGCATTTTTGTTGCCATGTTGATGAAAACTGGTTCGTACGCAACATGCCGCTGGTAAATACCATTAGACGACATCACACAGCGCACCATAACTCACGTCTGATGATGGAAGTGAACATGAACCTGACATTTCCAATTGCAGACTGGATGTTTGGCACCTCTGATCTGAACCGAGGCCTGCTTGGGCACCTTTTCAATGGCTATAGCGAAAAGCACCTGAAAACGAACTTGCGCGGCACACCTAAACGCCCGGATGTTGTGTCTTCTTCACCAGTGGGGCTAGAAGCCTGAATTCTGCAATATGCCTGTCCACATTAAATTGATGGTTTCCGCCCTTACGCTGCTTGCGGGTGGTGGCTTTTTCTATTTTGAATCCACTCTTGGTGATTCTCAATTGGCATATGTAGGAGCAGGATTGTCCATTTTCATGGTCATTGCCATGTGGGTATTTCCCGAAGCAGGCGGCAAGAAAAAGAGTTAACCCTTTTCTCGTCGGAATCCAATGACTTCTGAGGTGAGCAAGAGAACAATCAGTGAAATCCGGAATTCCAAATCCACTGGTGAAAAGATGGTTTATATGTCGGTTCCGGATTACACTTCCGCACAGTGGGCTGAAATGGCAGGAGTGGACGTTGCCGTTGTGGGCGATAGTCTCGCTATGATCGCACATGGACATCCCAACACCATTCCCGCGAGCATGGAAATGATGATCATGCACTCGCTGGCGGTAAGGCGGGGCGCTCCGAACACTTTCGTTCTGGGTTGCATGCCTTATCAGAGTTACAACACGCCAGACCGGGCACTGGTGAACGCAACTCGTTTCATGCAGGACGCTGGTTGTGATGCCGTCAAGCCACAAGGAGGCAAGAGTCAGGCACATATCCTAAAGGCTTTGGTCGATGCAGGCATACCGACTGCTTCACATATAGGACTGACCCCTCACACTGTTGCCATGTTTGGTGGATTCAGAATTCAAGGCAGAACTGCTGAGAGTGCTATGAAGATACTTGAAGATGCATTTGCCATCCAGGATGCCGGTTGCTTCATGTTGGAATTTGAAGCAGTTCCAGCAAAAATTGCGGAGGTTATTTCTCAACAGCTTGAAATTCCTACCATAGGAATCGGTGCGGGCTCGGGCACCGACGGACAGATACTGCTCTGCTACGACCTGCTAGGTGTATTTACCGATTTCAAGCCAAAATTTACCAAGCGCTATGCAACTCTGACGGAAGTGGCAGTAGATGGAATCAAGCAGTACGTCGACGAAGTCAAACAAGGTGTATTTCCCGATGAAGATCATAGCTACCCAACACCGCAGGAAGAATATGAAAAATTTCTCAGCTTGGTAGAGCAACGCAAACAGATATAGACATAATCCACTGAGTCAAGCGAGTCTAAGCGCTAATAAATATTTTCAGATTGGCAGACTGTTAAAGTTCAATGAAAACATATTCTGGTGACCGCACGATCGACGGGATTAAAGTTACAGTAGATGGACAACCTCTGGACGAACGATACGACATCAAGCAATTTACTGACTTGGGTTTTGAATGGACCTATGAAGGAAATTCTCCACAGCAACTTGCTTTGGCAATTCTGGCCGACCACTTGGGCGAAGACAAAAAAGCATTGAAACTCTCCGGCTACTTTATGAAGGTAATCATTGCCGAACTGGACAATGAGTGGGAACTGACCGGTGTAGACATCGATGAAGCATTGTCAAGATTGGAGGATGTGAATTACGACAATCAGAGCTGCTAACTGATTTAACAATGGCTTAAACTATTCAAATAACTTTAACTAATGAGGGTAAATGACTTATGAAATCGTATAGTAAATTTTTAACGCGTACCGCCGCCGGCTTGCTGGCAATCTGTATGACATTGACAAGTGCTGTCACGCTTGCAGAAGCGGAGCACAAATGGAAAATGGCGACTTCCTGGGGCGGTGGACCGCTTATGGCACTCGGCGCAAACGCCTTCGCCGACAGAGTCAATCAGTTGACCGACGGGCGCATCGAAGTTCAGGTATTTCCTGGCGGTACTTTGGGTAAAGCCCTGAATGTATCAGAAACTGTTTCAACCGGAATTGCTCAAGCAGGCCATACTTGGATGGGATATGACTGGGGTAAAGACAAAGCAACCGTAGTCTTCGGCGGCTTTGCCGGCTCAATGGATTCCGAAAGAATGCTTCATTGGTTATATGAAGGCGGCGGGCTGCAAATGTGGCGCGACTTTCGAATGGAGAAGTTCGGCGTGGTGTCTATGCCGCTGTTCATCCGTACCGCTGAAGCGTTCCTGCACTCCAACAAGGCTGTAAAGACCATGGCTGACTTGAAAGGCTTGAAAGTTCGAACGGCAGGCGCATGGCTTGAAATCTCCCAGAGCATGGGAGCCGCACCGGTAACCATGCCGGGTGCGGAAGTCTATTCCTCCCTTGAACGAGGAACGATTGACGCAACCGAATGGGGAACCTTGTACGAGAATATCTCGCCCGGTTTTCACAAGATTGCCAAGTATGTGGTGATTCCAGGTGTACATCAACCAGTTGCGCCCTTTGAACTGGTTGTGAATGTTGATGCGTATAACGCCCTCTCTGAAAAAGACCAGGCACTGGTTGACTTGGCAGCGAAAATCACGACTTTTGAAAGCTGGACGCGCATTGGTCATGAAGATGCCAAAGCACTGCAGTTTTTCCGCGATGCGGGCAACGAAATAATTGAACTCGACAAAGACGTTCAAGTTAGCGTAAAAACTCAAGCAATTGCTTGGGGTAAAGCCCAAAGCGCTGAAAACGCCTGGTTCGACAATGCATACAGTAGCCAGCTGGCCTATGAAGAACTTTGGAAAGACGCAGCCCGTTACCGAAACGTAGCTTCTGCAAATTAAATTCAACTTGAATAGAGCATTGCCGGGAACTCTTTTGTATTTCCCGGCAACTGCTCGTTGCCCGTTTTTGCGGGACACTTCAATTTACTGATGCACTCTCTGCTTCGCATTGCTGATCGATTCAGCGGTAGTGTCGGCTTGCTTGCTGCATGGATCGTCTTGCCCCTGATTGTTGCAACGATCTACGAGGTCTTTTCCCGTTACCTGTTCAATGCACCAACCATTTGGGCTTATGAAATTGGCTATATGATGACCGGAGCCAATTTTTTGCTCGGATCAGCATTCGCACTGCGGGAAAAGGCCCATATACGAATTGACGTCCTATATTCTCGATTCAGCCCTAGACTGCAGGCGCTGGTCGACACACTCGGTTATACATTTCTGTTTCTGCCACTAAGTTTCTGGCTGTCCTATCGACTGGCCAACTATGCTCTTGGTGCGTTCAATTCTGGACAACTGTCCGGGGAATCTGCATGGAATCCAGTCATTTGGCCCTTTCGTGTGGTTTTCTTCGTTGGTTTTCTGGTCCTATCCATACAGGCTGTCGCTGAATTGATTCGAGCAGTTCACACACTGCTCAACCCAACGAATATCGCAAATGTAAATTCCAATGGGTGAGTATCTTGCCCTAGCCATGTTCCCGGCGATCCTGCTGGTTTTGTTTGCCGGATTCCCAGTTGCATTTTCATTGATGGGGGTTGCACTTGGTTTTGGTCTGATTACGTTTGGCACTCCAGTAATTTTTCAGTTCGCCGAAAAAGTCGATGCTGTTGCATCGAATTTCGTTCTAGCTGCGGTTCCATTGTTCGTGTTCATGGGGTCAATGCTGGAAAGATCAGGTATTGCAGAACGACTGTTCGAAGCGGTGCATATCTGGACTCGACGCTTGCCAGGCGGATTGGCTGTTGGAACAATCGTAATGTGCGTGATATTTGCGGCTTCAACAGGCGTTATCGGAGCCACAGAGACTGTAGTCGGGCTTCTCGCGATTCCTATCATGATGAAGTATGCGTATCACAAAGGACTGATTTCCGGAACGATATGCGCCGGGGGTTCTCTCGGCACCATAATTCCCCCTTCTGTTGTGGTTGTGGTGCTCGGACCTGTCGCCGATGTTTCGGTCGGTGACCTTTTCGTCGGAATGGTTTTTCCTGGTTTACTCATGGCATTCTTCTACATTGTTTACATCATCGTACGATGCACACTGAGACCCTCAGATGGCGCACGTATACCTCCCTCACCAGATGATCCTAGGCTGCTGGAGAAGCTTTCCATCACCGCCCGTGCGCTGATTCCACCGCTGTTGCTGATTTTCGCGGTTCTTGGTTCGATTATGTTCGGTTGGGCAGCGCCGACCGAAGCGGCTGGAATGGGTGCTTTCGGATCGATTTTGCTGACGATATTCTATCGACGGTTTTCTATTGCGGTTCTGAATGAAGCTTTGATCAAGTCTCTCAAAGTAACCTGTATGATCATGTTGATTCTGCTTGGCGGCAGCATGTTTTCGGGTGTGTTTATTGCATCAGGCGGTGTTTTTCTGGTTGAGGAGTTGATTCGAGAATCAAACCTGCCCAACTGGGCGACTCTTGCGTTATTTATGGCGATTAGTTTTCTTGCCGGATTCGTTTTGGAATGGATTTCAATCCTGCTGATTTTCATTCCCGTATTCATCCCTGTGATCACACACATGGGTTACGACCCGGTTTGGTTCTGCGTGTTGTTCCTGATCATTATTCAAACCAGCTACCTTACGCCGCCAATGGCACCTGCGATTTTCTACTTGAGAGGCATTAGTCCGCCAGAAATTACGTTGCAACACATGTTTCGAGGCATGACTCCGTTTATACTGTTACAACTTGTCACTTTGTGTGTGGTAATTGCATTTCCGCAAATCGTTTTGTGGCTGCCTGATAAACTACTGGGGTTCAACTGATAGAGGTACAGAAAATGGAAATTAATCAAATTCTCCAACATCCGCCTTTGTCGCTGACGGACGAACAACGGCGTTTCTATTTTGACAACGGTTATCTTTTGGTTGAGAGAGCGGTGCCGGAAAACTGGTTGAATCGACTGCGCGATGCAACGAATGAAATGATTGAACGAAGCCGAGAAATTACGATTTCGGATAGCATATGGGACTTGGAAAATAGCCATTCTCCGGAAGATCCACGCCTGCGAAGGCTTACCAGTCCGAATGACCATCACGATGCCTACTGGGAATATGCATCCAGTTCGCTGATTACAGATATTGTGGCTGATCTGGTCGGCCCAGATGTCAAATTTCATCACTCGAAACTGAATTTTAAGTGGGCGCACGGCGGGGAAGAAGTCAAATGGCATCAGGACATTCAATTCTGGCCGCATACCAATTACAGTCCGCTGACTGTCGGCCTGTATCTGTACGAGTGCAATTACGAACAGGGACCACTTGTTGTGCTTCCCAAGAGCCACAAGAAGCCACTCTATGATCAGTACAACGATTCCGGGCAATGGACCGGATGCCTGTCAGCCGAAGATGCTGGTAAACTCGATACAAGTCGTGCTATGGAGCTTAGCGGTCCGGCAGGGTCTCTCACGATCCACAACTGCAGAATGCTGCATTCGTCAATGCCAAACCGTTCATCCATAGGGCGCCCTCTTCTACTAAATGCATATTCATCTGCGGACGCAATGCCTTATACCCCGGTTCCCACAGACTCTAGATATTATCAAACCATTGTAAGGGGACAAACGGCTCGCTGGGCACATCACGATGAGCGGCCGTGTCAGATACCACCCGACTGGTCAGGAGGGTATACTTCCATCTTTGCTCTTCAACAGGAAGAAGCCATGTAGACTGAGCGAGTGGATTAGTCCCTTTAACCGTCACATCTCTCACATTTTTAAAGATACTACCCTTTGGAGGTAATTTGATTATCACTTTCACAGTCTATATCGATGAGCGAACCTAGCAAAGTACTGTTGCCAGACATCGGAGACTTCACAGATGTAGAAGTCATCGAATTGCATGTTGCAGTCGGTGATACAGTTGCCGTCGATGATTCAGTCCTGACCTTAGAGAGCGACAAGGCGACGATGGATGTACCGTCTCCAGTCGCAGGTAAAGTCATAGATTTAGTTGTCAATTTAGGTGACAAGATTTCAGAAGGCGATCATCTGTTGAGTGTCGCGGCATCTGGGGAAACTGTAGAAGAAACTTCGGAACAACCTGAACCGGCTGTTGAAGAGGCGACTACTGAGGAAATCACAACAGCGCCTGTTACAGAAGAAACGGATATGGCTGTTGAAGATGACAAACAGTCTCAGAACGATTATTACGTACCACCTCCGCCTCCAACCCTGCCACCACCTGTCGAGCGATCGAAAGGCACTCTTCCCCACGCGAGTCCGAGCGTACGACGATTTGCAAGAGAACTGGGAGTTGATTTATCTCAAATCAGAGGGACAGGCGCGAAAGGGCGAATCACTCGGGATGATATCAAAAATCAAGTCAAACAACGAATGCAGGACGGTGCTTCACAAGACAGCGGATACAGATTTGGCCCACCCCCTATTCCAGAGGTCGATTTCTCTAAATTTGGTGAAACCGAAATTCTCAAACTGTCGAAAATCAAGCGAATCACCGGAGATCGTCTGCACCGTTCGTGGCTAGATATTCCGCACGTCACACATCATGATGAAGCAAACACTACCGAACTTGAACTGTTTCGTAAAGCGATTGATGCCGAGGAGAAAATTGCCGGTACTCGAGTAACGATTCTGGCTTTCATCTGTAAAGCCATTATCAATGCCCTTCAGCAATATCCGAATTTCAATTCATCTTTATCTCCAGATGGCCAAAGCCTAATCTTAAAGAAATACTTTAATATTGGTGTTGCCGTTGATACACCAAACGGATTGGTCGTTCCAGTAATCAGAGATATTCAGACTTTAGGTGTGCTGGACATCGCGAGAATGCTGCAAGCGCTCGGCGCAAAAGCTCGAAACGGAGAACTGACACCTTCTGATTTTCAAGGCGGCTGTTTCACGATTTCAAGCCTTGGTGGTATTGGCGGGCGTTTCTTTACGCCAATCATCAATCCTCCGGAGGTTGCGATTCTAGGAGTTAGCAGGAATCATCAGATAGCAGTGCCAGCCGAAGACGGCATGGAGTGGAAGACTATGCTGCCATTGTCACTTTCGTACGATCACAGAGTAATTGACGGTGCCGAAGCAGCACGATTCACAAAGTTTGTCTGCGAACTGCTATACGATTCAAGACGGATTCTGTTGTAGTCGCATCCTTTTCTACAGTTAATCAACGAACCTGAACGTCTTGAACGACAACGATTCGAATATTCACGCCGATGTTGCGGTTCTTGGTGCCGGTCCCGGCGGATACACCGCTGCGTTTCGAGCGGCTGATCTTGGCAAAAAAACGGTTTTAATTGAGCGCTATCCGCAGCTTGGCGGTGTTTGCCTCAACGTCGGGTGTATACCATCCAAAGCTTTGCTTCATGTGGCAAAGGTCATCTGCGAAGCGAGTGAAATCAAAGACTGTGGAGTCACATTTGAGAATCCCGACATTGATCCTCAGAAGCTTCGTAGTTGGGTGGACAAAGTCGTCGGTCAACTGACAGGAGGCCTGGCCGCGCTAGCGAAACAAAGAGGCGTTAGAGTCATTACTGGATACGGTCAATTTTCCAGTTCAGAATCCATTAACGTAGTTGATGAAAACAGTGTAAAAAAAGTTTTTTTTCGAGACGCTGTGATTGCCGCCGGCTCTCGCCCATCCTCTTTGCCTTTCTTGCCAGACGATCCTCGTATTGTCGATTCAACCGGTGCTCTGTCACTGCAGAAAGTTCCTGAACGACTCCTGATCATCGGTGGTGGAATCATCGGACTTGAGTTGGCAACCGTATATCACGAGCTCGGGTGTTCGATTACCGTAGTGGAAATCATGGACAGCCTTATCGTCGAAGCTGATGCAGATATCGTAAAACCTCTTACTGCCCGTATCAAGAAAAATTACCAACAAATCATGCTCAAGACTGCCGTCGTTTCCGTTGATGCCAACAAGGACAACCTCAAGGTTGTATTTGAAAGCAATGGAAAAAGAACTGAAGACAGCTTCGATATGATACTGACCGCGGTCGGTCGAACGGCAAACGGAAATTCAATCGGTGCCGTTGCCGCTGGAATCGAAGTTGATGAAAATGGCGTCATTCCAGTCGATCGACAACAGCGAACAAACGTAGAAGGAATCTTTGCAATTGGCGATATTACCGGACAGCCCATGCTGGCGCACCGAGCCAGCCATCAGGGCAAAGTTGCAGCAAAAGTCATTGCTGGAATGAATTCCGGCTTCGACACTTCCATCATACCGTCGGTGGCCTACACTGACCCTGAAATTGCCTGGGTTGGACTGACCGAGAGAGAAGCCAAAAAAACCGGTACACCCTTTGAGAATGCTGTCTTTCCGTGGCGCGCCAGCGGCAGGGCACTGTCGATGTCCCGCCCAGAGGGAACTACCAAACTTCTGTTTGATCCGACTACCAACAGATTGATTGGCGCCGGGATTGTAGGTACGAACGCAGGAGAACTAATCGCAGAAGCAGCATTGGCGATTGAAATGGGCTCTGATGCAGAAGATATTGCACTGACCATTCACGCCCATCCGACGCTTTCAGAAACGATTGGATTTGCCGCTGAAACGTATGAAGGAACGATTACGGATCTTTACCTGCCTAAGAAATCAAAATCAGGCAACCGCTGAGGTATAAACTGATATCGATTTCAAAGTTATGCTCTTGAAATTTAATGGGAATACGAAAGCTGTTACTGGCATTTCACACGAATTTCCAATCTGAATCCAACAGGCAACATCAATCAAATAGAACGATCACTACCGACTGCCGTATATTCAGAAAGAACAACAGGGTGTGGATAAAGCACATGCATCGGAGTTGATTTTCCATCGCTTTGAACAATTCGAACGTGTCCCCTGTTCATCAAACGCGGCCGCACGACGCCACACGAATGGGAAATGATCTGAACTTCCTGGATCAGTTTCTTGCAGTAATTGGCTACCTTTACCGATTTGTCAGCAGGGTTCAGGCCTTTTTGAAGCCTTGGATTGTGTGTCGTGACCCCTGTTGGGCAGGTATTCTTGTTGCATTTGAGTGATTGAATGCAACCGAGCGCGAACATGAAGCCTCGCGCTGATGTCACAAAATTGGCACCAGTAGCAATCGCCCACGCAACCTCTGACGGGTTGACAAGCTTGCCCGACGAAATTGTCCTGATTCGTTCGCGCAGTCCATATTTGTGCAGGACGTCAGATACCAAGGGAAGCGACTCGCGCACGGGTAAACCGACATTGTCCATTAATGGCATGGGTGCCGCACCCGTGCCGCCATCACCGCTATCGACAGTAATGAAATCGGGAGCGCTTTCAATACCGCGCGCATGAATTTCCAAACAAATTTCTTCAAGCCATTCGAAATTGCCGAAAACGGATTTAAAACCGACCGGTTTGCCGGAAATATCACGAATTTTCTCAATCACGTCGAGAAGATCGGAAATATTGTCGATTTCAGGATGACGATTAGGAGAGATCGACGCTTCGCCTGCCGGTATGCCTCTAATTGCGGCGATTTCTTCAGTGACCTTAGCTGCCGGCAATATTCCGCCCTTGCCAGGTTTAGCACCTTGGCTGAGTTTCAACTCAAACATCTTGACTTGTTCGTGGGCAGCGGCTTCCCGGAGTTTGTCCGCATCCAGATTTCCTTCCTTATCGCGAACGCCATATTTTGCCGTTCCGATCTGAAACACAATGTCGCATCCCCCTTCAAGGTGATGGCTTGAAAGCCCGCCTTCTCCAGTGTTGTACCAGCAGCCAGCCAATTTGGCGCCTTTCGACAGCGCACGTACTGCGGGAGTCGAAAGCGCTCCATAGCTCATGCCGGAAATATTGAAAAATGAAGGAGCATTGTAGGGATTTCTGCTGTAAGGTCCGATCAACATCGGCACCATTGCAACCGCATGTTCTGTCAAAGTGGGGAACGGGCAGTTCACAAAAATCGTCGTGCCAACAGGAGACAAACTTCGCGTAGAACCAAACGCGACGGTGTTGTCCACATTCTTTGAAGAGCGTTCTATCCAATCCCTTTCAGCTCGATTGAAGGGCATTTCTTCACGGTCCATTGCGAAGAAATACTGGCGAAAAAATTCGCCAAGCATTGAAAATAGATAACGAAATCTTCCCAGAACTGGATAATTTCTTCTGACCGCATCGCGCGTCTGTCTTACGTCTATGATGAAAATTACTGTAACAACCGCAACACCCATACCTACTGCAAAAATGAATAGTGCAGAGAGAAACTGTAAACTCCCCATTAGAATTTCATCGATAATCATGGTAAAACCCGTTATAAAACATTGCCGTGTGACGCTGGAAAATTTTGCTATATCGCATGATCTTTACCAACATGCACGTTCAACACTAAGCGTAACATACGATATATCAAGCCGTTGCAATTATCGGCTCGCAAATCGGAAGAAAACGAAACCAGCAGATGGCATTACTGTTGGAATTATTTACACGTGTATCGACCAAAAGCATCCAAAATTCACAGATCCAAATGCAAACAGAATAATACAGGAGTATCAATTAGGCACAGCGACAGACGAAACCGACACAAGTCTCATTCTAATATGAGAGTATTCCTTTCTGCCAATTGGTTCTAACTCATCAGCACGATAGGAGTTGTTGTTACAGAGTGCTCAACGAGGTTCAATTCGGCTGATTCCTCCCATATAAGGTTTAAGCAAATCAGGGACGTCAATACTACCATCTTCGTTCTGGTAGTTCTCCACCACGGCAATAAATGCCCTACCTACAGCTAGACCGGAGCCGTTCAAAGTATGCATTGGTTCCGGACGCTTCGTCTGCGGATTGCGCCAGCGAGCTTTCATCCTGCGAGCCTGGAAACCCTCACAGTTGCTGCAAGACGAAATTTCCCGATATTTCTGCTGACCAGGAAGCCAGACTTCAATGTCGTAAGTCTTTGCCGCACTGAATCCCATATCGCCGGTACACAACACGATAACGCGATAAGGCAGACCTAGCAGTTTGAGAATTTGCTCTGCATTTGCGGTTAGTTCTTCTAGAACCGCATATGAAGTTTCCGGACTGACAATATGAACAAGTTCAACTTTTTCAAACTGATGCTGACGAATCATGCCACGGGTGTCCTTGCCATATGAGCCGGCTTCCCGACGAAAGCAAGGAGTATGCGCAACAAACTGCATGGGCAAATCCGCCGGTTCAAGAATGCAATTCCTGACAATATTGGTTAACGGAACTTCCGCAGTTGGAATCAAGTAAAAATCACGGGAATCCTCAAGATGAAACTGATCATCTTGAAACTTTGGAAGTTGCCCAGTACCGTACAGTATGTCTGCATTGACAATAAATGGAAGATTGATTTCTTCGTAGCCGTGCTCTCGAGTATGTGTATCGATCATCAATTGCGATATTGCTCGATGAAGTGCGGCAAGCTTCTGACGCATTACGACAAATCTCGACCCTGCAAGTTTTGCGGCCAATTCAAAATCAAGCATTCCTAGCCCTTCACCCAGAGCAACGTGATCTTTAGGCTCGAAATCGAATTCTCTGATTTTTCCAACCTTTCGGATCTCCTCATTATCTTCTTCGGAGTTGCCGATCGGAACTGAGTCGTGAGCAATGTTGGGGATGTTCGATTGAAAGGCATGAATTTCATTTTGAATTAAGGCGAACTGTTCCTCAAAGTCACTAAGTTCCGTGCCGACATTCGCTACTTCGACCATCAAATCAGATACATCTTCACCGGAAGATTTCATCGCTCCAATTTCTTTGGAAAGCTGATTTCGCCTGTTTCGAGCCGCTTCTGTGTCTGACTGGATAGATTTTCTGCGGAATTCGAGATCTTCAAAATAAGCTATGTCGAACTCATAACCTCTCGGCTTGAGCTTCTTTGCGATTGACTTGTACTCGTTACGAAGTACCTGTTGATCAAGCATTTTGCCCTCGAACTGTCGTAATATGGATGGAATTCAGAACTGTCAAGCAGATTATAAAATGTGAATTCGCAATCGAATTAGATTTGTAAAGCTCTACCCAATGTGCTTGGACTTTGTACCCTGTTGCTGTCGAATAGCCTGCAGATAATCCTTGATTCTCTTTTCCACACCGCGCTCAACGGGTTGATAATATCTCGTCTGTCGCATTCCTTCAGGAAAGTAGTTCTCACCTGTCGCGATTCCACCGGGTTCGTCGTGAGCATAGCGATATTCTTCGCCGTACCCCAATTCCTTCATCAACTGCGTCGGTGCGTTTCGCAGGTGAAGCGGCACTTCAAGATCACCAAATATCTTTGCGTCATTGTGTGCTTTTCCAAATGCCTCGTACACTGCGTTGCTCTTCGGACAGCAGGCCAGATAAATTACCGCCTGTGCGATTGCCAGCTCTCCTTCAGGTGTACCCAATCTCTGATAGGTTTCCCAACCGTTGAGTGCAACATTGAGTGCATGTGGATCAGCATTTCCAATGTCTTCGCTGGCAATGCGAACAACCCTTCTTGCGATATAGATCGGGTCACATCCACCTGCCAGCATTCGCGCGAGCCAATATAGTGAGGCATCGGGATCAGACCCCCGCACTGATTTGTGAAGCGCTGATATCTGCTCGTAAAATATGTCGCCTCGTTTGTCGAATCTGGCCATTGGCTCGCCAACAACTTCGGCGGCTAAATTCGCCGATACAGTTGTGTCTTTTTCGCTTTCCACGATTCCAGCAGCCACTTCAATGTAATTCAATACTCTTCTTGCATCTCCACCCGAAGCTTCCACGAAAATAGCTTGAGCCTGCTCTGAAATGGAAAAGTTATCAGGCAGTACATCAGAGCCGACAGTCAGACTTCGATGTAGAACTTTTCGAACATCTTCAATCTGTAGAAGTTTTAGCACATAAACTTTCAACCTCGACAGAAGCGCACCATTCAACTCGAATCCTGGGTTTTCAGTTGTAGCTCCGATAAATATTAGGTCTCCATTTTCAATATGAGGCAGAAAAGCATCTTGTTGAACTTTGTTGAATCTGTGAACCTCGTCGACGAACAACACCGTTGCCTTTCCCTGACTCTTTGCACTGCTGCCCGACTCGACCGCTTTTCGGATATCCTGAATTCCGCTTTTGACAGCCGAGATAGTCAGAATTTGAGCATTGAGCGAGCCGGAGATAATTCGAGCGAGAGTGGTCTTGCCACTTCCTGGAGGCCCCCACAAAACCATGGAGTGGGGAATTCCAGCTTCGATTGCTGTTCGTAATGGCTTGCCAGCAGACAGTAGATGATTTTGACCAAAAACATCATCGACTGTTTCGGGTCGCAGAAGCTCCGCAAGCGGAGTTAGTTGACGATAACTCTTAGAATTGTTGATATCTGATTTGTCCAAATTGAGAAATTGATTTTTGGCAATTGAGGTTGCTTCAACTCGCTATTCCTCTTCACGTGCATCGATCAGGTCTACACCTTGCGGTAGAACAATCTGAAAGGTTGCCTCATCGAATTCAGAACCCTGGACGACATCAAGTAACTGGAGTCTCGTAGTGTTTCCCAATGTATCCAGAATTTCTACATTCCTCAGACTCCGTTCATCAAATCCAAGTCGCATGGATTGAAACTGGGCAGATTCCTCAGTTTTCGGCTGGATTGAAACCCAGGCCAACTGCCCTTGAATGTCCAGATCTTCGACAATGTAATTTTCTTCAAGATCGTTTGTACCAGCTAAGATTTGTGCGGCACTACGATCGACAACATCAGTAAATTTTCGAACCGTTGCCTGTTCCAGCTCAACATCATATTCCCAAATATTTATTCCATCACTGACGATTGTCTGAGCGAACGGTTCGGAATACTCCCAACGAAATCGATTCGGGCGAGACAACCACAGCAAGCCGACACTCTCTTCCACCAAAAACAGCCCTTCATCAAGAATCACCTGATAGAATTCTGCGAAATAGGTGCTGTCCTGCTCGAAAAACTTGGACAGTCTATCCAATGATGCGGAAGAAATTGCTACTGTAGGTGCAATCAATACCAGCAGTGCCAGTATGCGTACAAGAGATTTTTTGCTAAATATTTTCATGTCATTTCTCCGGCGGCGGAATTAGAACCTCTCGCTTTCCACCAGCTTGAAGCGGGCTGATCGCCCCGGCTGCCTCCATGTTCTCAATAATTCTTGCGGCTCTGTTATAGCCAATGCGCAAATGCCGCTGAACCGAAGATATAGTCGGTCGCCTGGAACGCACCACAAAATCCAGAGCAGCATTGTAAAGTTCATCCTCTTCATCATTCAATCCAAATCTGCCATTGCTAGAATTGGAACCAACCTCATTGTTCAATGCCGCTTCCATGCTTTCGTCGTACACAGGCTCTCCTGAGCGTTTGACGTTATCAACGACTCGTTTGACTTCATCATCGTCTACAAACGCACCATGCACACGCTTAGCCGACGCACTTCCAGGTGGAATAAACAACATGTCCCCCGCTCCCAACAAATGTTCAGCGCCCGGTTGATCAAGAATCGTTCGAGAATCAGCGTTTGAAGCTACCTTGAACGCGATTCTCGTTGGAATATTTGCCTTGAGTGTGCCGCGTATCACATCGGTGGAAGGACGTTGTGTTGCAACAATCAGATGAATACCTGCTGCGCGCGCTCGCTGTGCAATCCGAATAATCAATTCCTCAGATTTCTTGGAGGTGGACATGATCAAATCGGCCAATTCATCAATGATGACGACAATATAGGCGAAGGGTACAAGCGGCTTGGCCAGCTCAGGGTCCGTTGCTGTAGGGTCTGGAATCGGATTTTTGGAATTACGTATCATCTCATTGCAATTCTCCATGTTCCGAACACTCAGATGGGCCATGATCTCGAAGCGACGTTCCATTTCGGAAATACACCAGTTCAGCGCATTGTCTGTTTTTGCTACTTCAGTGATTACTGGCACGAGCAAATGCGGAATTCCCTCGTATATCGATAGTTCAAGCCGCTTGGGATCAATCATGATCAATCGAAGATCGTCCGGTGTTGACTTGAAAAGAAAACTCAGCAGAATCGCGTTCAAACAAACCGATTTACCAGCTCCCGTAGTACCTGCAATCAGCAAATGTGGCATAGCTGCGAGGTTCGAGACTACTGTGCGACCGCTAATATCCTTGCCCAAAACCATCGTCAGAGGATGTTTCGAGTTCTTGTATTCATCCGAATCCAGTCCGTCAATCAGACGAACTAATTCGCGCTTCGTATTCGGGACTTCCAACCCGACGTACGAGCTTCCCGGAATATTGTCAACAACACGAACGCTCATAACTGTCAACTGTCGAGCAAGGTCAGTGGAAAGGTTTACAATCTGGCTTGCTTTGACGCCCGCCGCTGGATCAATTTCGAACTGCGTGATAACCGGCCCGGGATGTGCTCCTCGAACAGCCACCTGAACATTGAAATCTCCCAGCATGGACTCAATCTTGGCAGCCATTTCATTAATTTCTTCTTGTGAATAGGCATTGGTGAATTTTTCTGAAGGATCCAGTATCGAGGTATCCGGAAATGCCTGCTGTGCAGACGGAGATTTATTTGACGCATCTGTGGTCTTCTTCGCGGGCGCCGTCCGTTTCATTCGCAATGGGGTTACTGACTTTTCCAATGAAGATTGTGATTTATTTTCGGATTGGACTGGCGAAATCTGACCTTTCAATGGAACGATGATTGGCTCAGTGCGCCGTTTGTCACCTGAAACTCGCGGTTTCTGCTTTTCAGCTTGAAGCGGTGGCTTTGATTGCTGACTTTTGTCTTGTGATTTCAATTTCGTTTTTCCAAGCCCGCCACGTAATCGAAAACCACCTGACCTATCCTCGCTGCGAATCGGTGCGGCAAATCTCTTCCGTGAAATTGCTTGTCTTCTCTCGACTCTATCAAGTGCAAACAAATTCTGACAGAGAGCGAAGAATAAATTTCCGGTGAAGTTGAATACTCGAATCCAGGGAAAAAAACCGAGCGAATTGGTGCCAACTACGAAGAATCCAACAAACAATAAGACGGCCCAAGACTCTTGAATATAAGCTGCTGCAAGCTTAGTAACTTCATAACCCAAAACTCCACCACGATGAAAACCCGTCTGGTATGTGCCGTATAGGCTTTCCAAACCACACCCCCCGAACAATGTCAGAACAAAGCCGACAAAGAACAATATTGGAAGGAAAATCTGCCCACCCCCGCTGTACTGCCGCTTCCACTTTCTCTGGTAATTCCATCCAAATTGGGCGATACCCACAGGGATGAAGATTACAAAGTATCCAAATAGATATAAGCCGATGTCTGCGATGTAGGCACCAATGACTCCACCAATATTGGAAATCTCATCCGGAGAGTTAGACGCATTCCATCCGGGATCGGCAGGAGAATAAGTCAAAAAAATCGCAGCGAGAGTTAATGCCAATGCCCAAAGCAGAAGCATCAGAAATTCACTGCCAATGCGAAAGAATGTTGATTTTACTTTGCCAGCCAAACCAAAGAATTGCTGTGAAGCCGCAGGAAAAAAGTAAGTTGAAATTTACTTGAGAAACTCTTGTTGGTGCATATTGCACTGCAATTTGTGCACTCAGATGCAATTATAAATTAGTTTCATGTTCGGATAGTGACAGAAATGGAGGCGCAACAAATTTTCATCACAAAAGCCGACTCAATTTGTTTCTCACAAACAAGCATAAATCAATGATTAGATTGATTTATGAAGTGAGTATTTTGTTTCAACTCCTGAATCTTGTGCTTACAACTGACACTGTGTTTAAGAACACTACGTAGTTTGCTTGCACTCTGTATTGGCTTCTACCCTGATCGGAAGATAGAAATCTGAAAACAATAAAAAAGCCTTGTACAATAAAGCTTTCACTCAACCACAGGTTTCACCCGATGGGTGAAACCAATCATCAAACTCAGAGGTACAAGGCTTATGCAAAGTGTAAACTATAAATTCAAAAAAACCAACAATATTTTGACCTCCCGCGCCGGTTTGGTGACCGTTCCGGAGCTGATTAACCGCCTGCAGCTTTCCGAAGTCGCTGAGCGGCACCTGCCAGCCGCTGGCAGCAACCGCGGCTACCGCCCCTCGGGTATTTTCGACCTCATGATGCTGTTGTTTCATAACGGCGGCAAGTGCCTCGATGATATCTCGGACTTGGTAAAAGAAAAACCCCTGTTGAAACTTTTCGGCTGCGACAAGTTGCCGAGTGCCAGAACACTTGGAAATTTTCTTCGCCGCACTGGCAGTGACAGCAAGGCGATGGCAGGGTTGACTGAAATCAACAGACACTTGCTGGCTGCCGGACTTGGCGGACGAAAGCAGGTGACGTTGGACATCGATGCGACAGTGATCGAGTCGAACAAGCGCGAGGCGAAGTGGACTTACAAAAAACACAAGGGCTACACACCGATGGTGGGTCACATTACAGAGACTGATCAGGTTGTTGAAGTGGAATTCCGGGACGGTAACGAACCGCCGAACAAGCAGAATCTGGAATTCATCAAGCGTTGTGAGACGGCTTTGCCGGAAGGAGTTGCGGTAACGAAGGTACGCATCGATGCGGCCGGCTACCAAAGCGAAGTGATCAATTACCTGATGCAGAACGACAAGAGATTTGCGATACGAGCGAAGATGGATGCGACGCTCAAAGAATCGATCAGCAGCATTAAGGAAAGGGACTGGCAGCCATTGATTATGGCTGATGGAACCGAATCGCGAACCGAACAGGTTGCGCGCACTGTGCATACGATGTGCGAGACTGAAAAGGCATTTACACTTGTGGTGCAGAAAAAACGCATTGACGAAGGAGAAAATGTGAATCTTGAAACCTTCATCGATGGGGAAGACAACAGTGTGTCTCACGGCATTTACATCTATCGTGCGATAGCCACCAACATGGAAAGCAAGTCAGACAGCGACATTGTGCAGTGGTACAACCTGCGAGGCGAGACTTCGGAAAACAGGATCAAAGAACTTCGAAGTGATTTTTCAGGTGCGAATCTGCCGTGTGGTGATTTTCATGCCAATGCGGCGTGGTTCAAGCTCAGTTCGCTGGCATACAATCTGTTTGCCTTGATGCGTATGGTGTTGCCGATGAAGTGGGCGACGGCCCGAGCGCCTACCATACGGATGAAGTTGTATGCGGTTGCCGGGCAAATTGTGCGCCATGCCAGGCAATGGACACTGAATCTCGGCGGCGGTTACTTGGAGATAATCGAAGAAGCAGTGCTGGCGATTCGAAGTTACCCGCTTCGCATCTGAATTGCCGCCTTCGGCGGCGGTAAGACACTGCAAATCGATTCGATTGCCAACACTGGCAAGGGTTGTGCACCTTTGCACAACGGTGACAATGCTGCCGATATGCCGGTCAAGCCGTAAAATTGAGCAAATGGCGCTTGTCGAACCGAAACCAGCGACAATCGGTCGGCAAAATGCAGATCAATCGCTAAAATGTGTCATTCGACCATAAAATTCAGTTTCTAATTTCGGATTTGGGTTCTATGTCGAACCAAAACTCTTGCAAATTCTGGTTTATAATTTCTTTTGTGCTATTCAGCGCACGGTTCGCCTCCAAAATCATTGTTGCTGGGGTTTCAAATTGAATGTTCATTCAGCAGACGGAAAGGATTCTGAGGGATTCCAATCTGATTCGTTTACTTTCCGAATGCACTCGTATATCAGGTTATGACAAAACACTGTAAATTGCTGATTTTAGGGTCCGGCCCTGCTGGATACACTGCTGCTGTCTACGCAGCACGATCCAACCTGTCTCCCGTTCTGATCACAGGCATCGAACAAGGAGGTCAATTATCTAAAACAACAGATGTAGACAATTGGCCCGGTGATACTGAAGGCGTGCAAGGCCCCGAACTGATGGATCGTATGTGGCACCATGCTGCAAGATTCGAAACTGAAATTATTAACGATCACATACATACAGTAGACTTGCAATCTCAGCCATATCGTTTGATTGGCGATCAGGACGAATACACATGTGATTCTCTAATCGTTTCTACCGGTGCTTCTGCGAGATACCTCGGCCTGGAATCAGAAGAACGATACAAAGGGAAAGGTGTTTCCGCTTGCGCAACCTGCGACGGATTTTTTTATAGAAACCAAAAAGTTGCAGTAATAGGAGGCGGCAATACTGCTGTGGAAGAAGCGCTTTATCTCTCGAACATTGCATCTTCTGTTGTGTTGGTACATCGCCGAGACAAACTCCGTGCCGAAGCCATCCTCGCTGACAGGATTATGAGCCGAAGTGTTGAAAATGGTGGGAACATTAGCATCTTATGGAACCACACGATACAAGAAATGGTTGGAGATGACAGTGGGCTGACAGGATTGATATTACGGAGCTCAGTCACAGGTGACGAACATCAAATCGATGTGCACGGGGTTTTCATCGCAATCGGCCACACACCCAATACAGAATTATTCAAAGGCCAATTAACAATGCAAGATGGATATATCGTCACTGCAAACGGCTTCGATGGTGGCGCCACGGCAACTAGCAAACCTGGAGTGTTCGCAGCCGGTGATGTCAGTGATCATGTCTATCGTCAGGCGGTCACCTCAGCAGGTACAGGCTGCATGGCAGCCTTGGATGCACAGAAATTTTTAGAATACTCGGAATCCTGACGAATTGCACTTGCTGACTGAAAATGAAACCCTCCGACACATTCGAGTCTGCCATGGAAAAACTCCGCGTGACTCAACTGAATCAAGCCGAGAAAATTGAACACAACAAACTGAAACCTTTACCAAATAACGAGAAAACCGTTGCCGAAGAGCAGAGTGTCCTCAGAGAATCCCTGGCGGAATTCCCGGATCTTTCCAAGGTGGAAATTGACGGCGACGAAGAATTCCGTAAACCCGGACTTGCCAAGCGGGACTTTACCCGATTAAAGCAAGGAAAGTTCCATCGACAGGATTCCGTTTATGTTCGCGGTTATACAGTGGAGGAATCGGCAAAGATTGTTCGTCGTTTCCTTGCGGATTCCGTCAACTCTGGTTTCCGATGCGTAAAAATTGTCCATGGGAAAGGATTAAATTCTCCCGACGGCATATCCAAAGTCAAACTCACTACGCAAAAAATACTGGCAATGAACAAATATGTACTTGGCTACTGCAACGCATTGCTAAATGACGGCAGCTCGGGGGCGAAGTACATTCTGTTGAAAAAAAGCAAAGGCTGAATAGCAACGTAAACCTCCTATCCGTCCTTAGTTACTGGCCCTAGTCAGGATGTCATTGACACTACAGCCCAAACAGCGACACCTTCTTCCCGCCCGATAAATCCAAGACTCTCGGTAGTCGTCGCTTTTACATTGACCTGTTCTTTGGAAATTTCCAAATCCCGAGCAATGTTCCTTTTCATCTCGGAGATATAAGGACTCAATCGCGGGGCCTGAGCAACCACTGTAATATCGACATTGGAGACCGAGTAACCTAACCTAACAATATCCCCAGCAATCTTCCGAAGAAAGAATCGGCTGTCTACATCCTTGTATTGAGGATCGGTATCTGGAAAATGGACACCAATATCTCCGAGTCCCGCCGCACCCAGTAGTGCATCCACAACTGCATGTACAACTGCGTCAGCGTCGGAATGCCCTGCAAGCCCCACAGTGTGGGGAATATCTACGCCGCCGAGTATGAGTTTCCTGTCCTTGGCAAACTCATGTACATCGAATCCAAATCCGACTCTGAAGTTCAAATTATTTTTCCTGAATGGAGCTTAAGATTTGCATTACAAGTTCACCATTACATGAGCCATGTTCATATCATCAGCAGTCGTGATCTTGATGTTTGATGAACTGCCTCTGACAAGAATTGGATGGTAGCCAAGCAGTTCCACTGCCTGTGCTTCATCAGTAACCTCAGTTCCAGACTGTAGGCATTTGGTTAAAGCTTTATTCAAGATACCAATTTTGAACATTTGCGGTGTCTGTGCTCGAAAAAGCTCACCTCGCGGCAAGGTTTTGGAAATTCGACTCGAGGAGCCAAGCTTGACAGTGTCATGAATAGGCTCGCTTAGTATTCCGCCATTCAAGTCTTCTCCAACTTTCGACAGCAAAGAAGAGATTTCATCCAGACTTAAAAATGGTCGATTGGAATCGTGAACGAGAATCCAATCACTCTCTGAACAACCATTTTCAAGAAGGTACCTCGTCCCATTCAACACGGTTTCAGCGCGAGATGCCCCTCCTTCGTATATGTCAATGACTTTCGGATGCAAGGACTTCACCCATTCACTGCGCTCGCAATCTGCCGATAACCCGATATATATCCCTTCAATCTTTTCATGGCTTGCTAGTGATTCTACAGTCCGTTCAAGGAGAGTTTTATTACCTAGTTTCATGAATTGTTTGGGTATGGATGCCGCCATCCGTTGGCCGATTCCTGCTGCTGGTATCAAACCCCAGTAGCGATTCAACGGGGATTCATTGACTTGGCTGACCATATCTATATTCTATCCAATAGATGACCGCAGTCTGTAAGTAGGCGTTGCACTAGTATAAGTAGTCTAAATTGGTAACTTGGAAACTGTGTCTACAAAAAGCTAGATGCCTAGACTTCCAGGGAGCACTCCGTAAACAGTCAAAACACAGGCATGCACAGTTACTCTGGCTAATTATATAGTGGGCCTTCAAAAAGTAGATTGAGGTGGTGAGAAGCTAAGTGTCAGATCTTATGGTGTTATGTGCATGATGAGTGATTGCAAACATATGGGCGCATCTTGAATCTGTTGACTTCATCAATGAGATTGGGCTCAGTGCCATTGTGTTCCTTAATTCTGTGAACGTAAGTTACAGAAGCTTTGTCGTTTACTTTCTATCGTTAAATATAATTTCTTTTACTTGTTCGGTACATTGTTCATACATCCGCTGATTTGAGACGTGAATCAAAATCACAAAATTTCTCCACTTGATCCTCCGACTATTCAAGTCGAAGATGCAAGCGTATCGTGGTGTGAATTGTATGGAAGCGCTGATGCACTCGCTATCGCAGCAGCTGCCGGCAGACACTCTGAACTGGCTGTGGTAGTGACGGGTACCAGTCGAGAAGCAGAAGTGCTTGTGGAGTCGCTGAAATTTTTTAGTTCAGAAAGCGTTCCTATCCTATTTTTTCCGGGCTGGGAGTGTCTTCCGTATGACACCTTCAGTCCGCACCAGGACATCGTGTCTCAGAGAATAAGTCTTCTCAGCAAGCTACCATTGCTTGCTCGCGGAATTGTTGTCGTATCCGTCGACAATCTCATGCAAAGGCTCCCCCCTGTCAATTACATCGCAGCAAACAGCTTTGCACTTTCAACCGGTTCCATTCTAAATATTGAAGCACTTCGCGATCAACTGAACCAGGCATCGTATCGAGATGTTAAGCAAGTAGAAGCAGCTGGAGAATATGCCTTTCGCGGCGGCGTGGTTGACCTGTATCCCACGGGAGCAGCCGATCCCATTCGTATTGAACTGTTCGGAGACAGCATTGACACACTTCGCTTTTTTGATGCGCAAACACAGCTGTCAAATCAGAAAATCGAAAGCATCGAAATTCTCCCGGGCGGAGAAATTCCAATAAACGATGAGAGCATTCGGTCTCTTCGTCAAGGAATTCGCGAGCATTTAGACGGTGATCCTCGCGAGAACGAAGTCTACAATGGAATCGACTCGAAACAATTGCCAAATGGTACGGAATTTTATCTCCCGCTTTTCTACCGTAGTACTTCTTTACTTTTCGACTACATTCCTTCTTCCTCCATCTACTTCACAATGGAGAACTGCCAGAGCGGTGCCAATCATTTTTGGCAGCAAGTAAATGAGCGCTTTCAGATTGCGAGCAATCGTGTCTCACGGCTTCCCTTGTTACCGAATATGCTCTATCTATCTCCCACCCAACTGGAAGATCAGCTTAAATTGCACGCAAATGTACAAATCAATGGGATGTCACACTCCTGCATTCACAATTTTCAGACCGAACAACCACTAGAAATTTCAGTACAAAATCGAAACGTAAAGCTCGAACTAACACTGCAAAACCACTTTAAATCAGTGAAACTGAAAACACTGATTTGTGTTGACGGTCTGGGGCAACGCGAGACGGTCGAAATCGCTCTTAAAAACATTGAGATTCCATATGCCCGTGTCGAAACATGGGACGACTTTATCAAGTGCACTTCACAACTTGCTATCTCAGTTTCAAGACTGCATGCAGGACTACACATTCCTGAAGATGGATTGCAAATCATCACAAGTTCGGAACTATTCGGAAGACGAATTCAGGCTCCGAAACCAACCACCCGGGTAAGAAGTCCGGAAGCCCTTATCGCCTCCATGGAAGAGCTGGAAATTGGGGAACCCGTCGTTCACGAACTATATGGAATTGGCCTGTATCGGGGACTCGTAACGATGGATCTCACGGGGTCACCAACAGAATTCCTGACTATAGAATACCGAAACAATGAAACACTCTATGTCCCTGTTTATTCAATCGACTACGTTAGTCGCTTTGTTGGCAGTAAATCCGAAGAGATCGTGCTGAATTCACTGGGCTCGAAAAATTGGGACAAGGCAAGAAGAAAAGCCCGTGAAAAAGTTTTTGACATTGCCGCTGAACTGCTGGAGATTCAGTCACTAAGAGATTCTCGCAAAGGGAATTGTATGCCTGTACCCGAAGAGGACTATCAGAACTTCGTCTCTCGCTTTACCTATCGTGAAACCCCGGACCAAAAGGATGCCATAGGACAGGTGCTGTATGATCTTAGTTTGAGTCGGCCAATGGACAGACTTATATGCGGTGATGTCGGGTTCGGGAAAACTGAGGTTGCCATGCGTGCGGCACTGGTCGCAGTTGCGAACAGCTACCAGGTCGCAGTAATTGTCCCGACTACACTCTTGGCTCAGCAGCATTTCGATGTATTTCAGGATCGTTTTTCAGAAATGGGTATCCGCATAGAACTGTTGTCCCGAATGCGAAAGAGTTCCGACATAAAAGATGTCATGCACCATTTGAAAACCGGCAAAGTTGATATCGCCATTGGAACTCATAGATTGCTTCAGAGTGATGTTGCATTCTCCAATTTGGGTCTGGTCATCATTGATGAGGAACACCGATTCGGAGTTCGACAAAAAGAGCACCTTAAAAAACTCCGTACCAATGTCGATATCCTTACACTCACGGCAACCCCTATTCCGCGTACCTTGAGTATGGCCATGAATGAAATTCGTGACATTTCGATTATCGCAACACCCCCAGACAACCGGCTCAGTGTTCGAACATTCCTGAAGAGTTGGCAACCTGAAATTATTCGCGAAGCATGCCAGCGAGAATTGGGGCGAGGAGGACAGATTTTCTACGTCTACAATGAAGTCAGATCCATTCAGCAAGCTGCAAGAGAGCTCGCAAAAATTGTCCCAGAAGCGACTATTGATGTTGCACACGGACAAATGCCGAAACTCAAGCTTGAAGCAGTCATGAAAAACTTCTATATGCAGAAGTTCGATGTTCTCGTGTGCAGTACGATTATAGAAAGTGGTATCGACATACCTACTGCCAATACAATCATTATCGACAGAGCATCCAAATTCGGTTTGGCACAGCTTCACCAACTGCGAGGCCGTGTCGGACGATCGCATCATCAAGCTTATGCTTATCTGCTGGTCCCAAACAAAGAGTATATTCGAGGCGATGCGAGGAGCAGGCTAGAGGCAATCGAAGCTTTCGATCAACTGGGAATGGGGTACGTAATAGCCGCACACGATTTGGAAATACGTGGAGCAGGAGCGCTGCTCGGGGAAGAGCAAAGCGGCGCAATCAATGATATCGGCTATGCCATGTATTCAGACTTTCTGAAGGATGCTGTATTGACGCTCAAAAGGTCTCATTCCAAACAAATTCTCGACAGTTCTCCAATTGCCAAGCAGGATAGCGCTGAAATCAATCTACATGCACCAGCACTAATTCCTGAAAAATGGATTCCAAATGTGAACTTGAGATTGACACTCTATCGAAAAATCGCAACGGCAAGCGATAGTGAAAAACTCAATCAACTAAAGGCGGAAATGCTCGACCGATTCGGTCGATTTCCGAAAGAAGTCTCACTGCTATTCCATATCAGCAGTCTGCAACTACACTCAAAAATACTGGGAATTGTGAAATTCAATATTGGCTCGCACTCAGGCCGGATTGTATTCGGAGCACAAGCAAACTTTGATGTGAACGGACTCAACCACTTGATTGCAAATTATCCGGGATCTGTGAAACTCAGCAAACCGGATTCGGCGATTCTTCTTACTCACTCGCTTGATTCAGAAGACGACAGAATAAAGAAAGCATTCTTCATTCTGGACACTATTACGCCAAAGGGAGTGAATAGTACCCAACAGCATGCTACAAATTGAATCTGTTCCCTCCCGGGTGAGCCGAATCAATGAGTAGATAAGTTCTAATTCACCAGTACCACCAGAATATACGTCTCTTTGCAATGAAGCAGAGGCGCCTACCGTGACATGCTGGGTACCAGTTGGCAAATACAAAACCTGCCACGGCACCCAAGCAGCCAACAATAACACAGACAATTGTCAGTGCCGGCAATCGCCTCATCACTTCATCCGTTCAACTCCCACAGGAATCTGAATTCAGCCTGACATCGGCCCCGGCTTCTGAACCTGTTTCATCAAACCATCGTCCCAGTCACCTTCGACAACAACATGTGATGCCGCTCCCAACTGAATAGCTTCAATCAGATTGTGGCTGAGATACACATAGATGCCTGGTTGTCGAAACTTATACAAAGCAGCGCCAGCTGAACCACCTCGTATGAACCATGTTTCCAATCCAGTCGCAGGATCATCGGAAAATGATCCAGTTTCCCAGACGTAATCACCGTGACCGCCTATCAGATGAGGACGTGAATCGCGGTTTGACTGTGCATGGATGAACAGCGCTGTGCTGCCAACTTTCGACTTAAATGCATTGTCACCCGTAATTGCGCCAACTTTACCGTTGAAAACTACGTGAGATGGAATCAATTTAGCCATCAATGGTAAAACATCACCAAAATTTGCGAGGGGCGCACTATACGTCTTGTAGTTACCGTCCTCGTCTTTCGGAATATAAAAATCCTGCTCACCAACATAGAAAATTTGATCGTAACTCAGTTGGTTGCCATCCTTATCCTTCAAACCGTCGCGCGGTAAAACCATTAGCGCACCGTTCATGCCGTGTACAACATGATAGGGAATCATCACTCCGCTTGGGGCACAGTGATACACGAATACACCTGGTTTGACTGCTCTCCATCGGAGCACTGTCTGCTCACCCGGCTGCACATGTGTAAGAGTGCCTCCTCCGAGTGCACCTGTTGATGCATGGAAGTCAATATTATGCTCCAATACACTCTCCTTGGGGTTGATCAGCGTCAGTTCGACAAAGTCACCTTCGTGACAGATGATCAACGGACCTGGAACAGAACCATTGAATGTAAGCGCCCAGACTTCAGCACCTGAATCATCTACTTTCCATTGCATTTCATGAGTAACCATCGTCACTTCAACCACTTTGGGTCCGGTGCTTGCGATCTGCTCATGTTCCGGGGCATTTGGTGGTGCTACAAGTTCTTGCTTGACACGCGGAAGTGCAGCAATTTCCTCCTCACTCATGGAAGAGTGCAAGCCTGAGCGTTCCCCAGCATCGGAAGTACCATACGCGTAGGCTGCCTGATTGCCAGCCATGGCAAACGCACCTAGCGCTGCTGTCGTCGGCAATATAGTTGAAGCTTTCAGAAAATCTCTGCGATCCAGTTGATGCTCAAGGTTATCTGATTTAGGTTTTTCGTTTGACATAAGCATGTACCTCAAATTATCTTTAAATGTTAGTAGTAAGACTAAATGATACAACTACGGGTGTTAACTGTGTAAGAGAAATATTTATATATATCAACACTACTGTCCCGTTATTGATCAAAACATGCTTTTCATCTAATTGATAATATTAGAATAATCTCCTGTTTTGTGGTGGTGTCGACTTGACGTGAACGGCGTCAAAATCGCCATACTGTCAACCACCCCGCCACAGTTCATTATCAATTAGGAATTCGCAGACTATGTATCAAGATCAATTTGTCTTCTCACAAATCATGACACACTTACCCTGGACTACTTTCGACCGATGCGTGCAACGCTACCGAGGCAACCGCAAGGTTCGCTCGTTTCGATGCTCGCAACAGTTCCGCGCCATGGCCATCGCACAACTAACGCACCGCACCAGTTTACGGGAAATCGAAATCTGCCTGCGCGCCCATGCAGAAAAATTGTATCACCTCGGCTTCCCCAACGGCATCTCGAAAAGCACCTTGGCCAAAGCCAATGAAAAGAGAAATTGGCACATCTACGCTGACTTTGCTCAGCGACTGATTGCCTCGGCTCGACGGCTGCACACCCATGAGGACTTCCAGATGGACCTGGACCAAACCGTCTACGCACTGGACTCCTCCACCATCGATTTGTGTTTGTCGTTATTTCCCTGGGCACGGTTTCGTACCACCAAATCCGGCATCAAAGTTCATACTCTGCTGGATTTGCAAGGCAACATACCCACATTCGTTGAAATCACTGAAGCCAAACTTCACGATGTCAACATTCTTGATGCAATGACCCTGGAAGCCGGTTCCATCTACGTGATGGACCGTGCCTACCTGGATTTTGAACGCCTCTACGAGTTGCATCAACTTGGCTCCTTTTTTGTCATACGCGCCAAAACCAATACCCAAATGCGCCGCATCTACTCGCATCGAAATGATCGCAGCGAAGGGTTGATCTACGACCAAACCGTGTCTTTGACCGGAGTGAATACCGCACAACATTATCCGGATCAGTTAAGGCGCATCAAATACCACGACCGAAGCCGGGACAAGACTTTGGTATTTCTCACCAACAATACCTATTTGCCGGCACTGACCATCGCAGAACTGTACAAAAACCGTTGGCATGTTGAGTTGTTTTTTAAATGGATAAAGCAACACCTGCGGATCAAAAAGTTTTACGGTCGAACTGAAAATGCGGTAAAAACCCAAATCTGGATCGCTATTTCGGTTTACGTATTGATCGCAATCATCCGCAAACGAATGAATTTGGATGTCAGTCTCTACAAAATATTACAAATTCTAGACACCACTTTGTTCGAAAAAACGACTTTATATCAATTGCTTACGGCTTTCGATTACACTACGTACTTCGTCGATCAGCCTAAGCAATTGAATTTATTCGATATTTAAACGGGACACCAGTGATATATCAACAATAAATTTACTCATCCTTAATTTTCTGGCCGCAATGTATTTGCCGCTTGGTTATATTGATCGTCAAATAAATCTTGACAGCCAACAAAAGAGACATCTCTAGGAATTACTATCACACTGTACATTGGCAAAACCCATCTGAATAGTCTGTTCCATTAGAGTTACGTATTCTCTGTCAACTCTACCACAGCTAGTTTTCATACATGTGTAGTTTAATCCGAGCCCTTCGGCGGTGGACAATCAACCTGAATATTTGCCAATTGATCTTCAAATCCAAAATTACGCATATCTTCTATCCGCATTGGATAAAGTATGCCATCAAGATGATCACATTCATGCTGCACAACACGAGAATGAAACCCCGTCACTGTCCTGTCAATAGGATTGCCGTTCAAATCAATTCCCGAATATCGAATATTTGTATTTCGAGCCACTAATCCTCGCATTCCTGGCACGCTGAGACACCCTTCCCACCCGTACTGCATGTCGTCATCCAGCACTTCAATTTCAGGATTGACCAAGACAGTAAACGGTACTTCCTCCGCGTCGGGATATCTTGGATTGTTTTCGACACCAAATATCACTACCCGCTTCATCACTCCAATTTGCGGAGCTGCAAGTCCAGCGCCATCAACAGCGCTCATAGTTTCGATCATGTCGGTAACAATCTCTTTCAGTTCCGGCAATTCAGATTTATTTACGGGCTTGGATTGTTCAAACAAACGAGGATCGCCCATTTTGAGTATTTTTTGTGTTGTCATGCTGAAATATTAATCAATGTTAGCTATTGAATGTTTTGAAAGCCTTAGAAACTCGGACCTGCAATGGTCTAATCCTGGTAGAAGTATCGCACCAAACAAATTGTCCCAAGTTTACGTGAATTACGCTATTATCCCTATTTTGCAATTTGTTTTTTCAATAATGAATTACTCCCCGATTTTTGCCAGAACTAGTTTTCATCAACTCAATGGCCAGAGCAGAAACTACGAAGATGATAACAACACCATATTAAGGTTTCAGACGACTTTCGAATTCTTATAGAGATTCACTTTGACTTTGAATTGCCCTTCATAAATCCATGACGTTCGCTCGCACAATACAAATTCTTGCAGCCTGCCTATTACTCGGTTTAGCCGTTACAGCCAAAGCTTCGCCTGTGCATATCGAAGTGATAGTATTTGCAAACAACAGCTCTTCAGTAAAGGATAGTGAATGGTTTCAACAGCCTGGCACATTCATAAGGGTGGATGAATTTGAAGCTCCAACCGAAGATAATTTCACATCTAACGACAATCCAACTTCCAGTGCCCAACCAATACCAGTGCAGGCGACTCGTCTCACCAAAATTGCCAAACTGTTGGAAAATGACCCTGATTACGAACTTTTGAATTTTCTGAGCTGGACTCAGGAACCAGTGAGAAAATCAAGAACCATACCGGTGCCACTCGACATTGAGCACTCGGAACTGCAGATTGTTCCCCAATATTTGCTGTCAGGGGAAATTCTCGTCTATGAGGTGCAGCAACTGTTGCAGTTTGAAATTGATGCGATTTACAATCCGATTCCAGATATAAGCAAAGAAACAGTCTACCTGTCTGAATCAGTGACACTCTACGAAAGGAAAACCAGATTCAGGCTCAACGAACGTCGAAGAGTTCAGATCGACGAAGTTCACTACTTTGATCACCCGAAATTCGGCGTGATTTTTACGACAAGTCGACTGAAATCACCTGAATCTTATGTGCAATAGCTCAATCTTGAGCTATCGCATAACCAAAGACTCGGAATAATATTTTTCCGACAAAGTTACGCTATCAAGCGTTTTTTGCAACAGAATATTGAGATTTCCAATCCCTCGCTCCATTGAGCGTCTGATTTCCTCATCGGTAATGTGGCCGTCACCTCGCCCTGCTGCAGGATTTACAATCAGTGTCACACAGGCATAGCACAAGCCCTTCTCGGCTGCAAGTGCCGCTTCCGGCATACCAGTCATGCCAACAACGTCGCCTCCATCTGTTTCTATCCGGTTCACTTCTGCGGGCGTCTCAAATCTCGGTCCCTGTGTAGCTGCGTAAACTCCACCGTCTGCTAGTTCAACGCCGCAATTATCAGCTGCTTTCAACAAAGCGCTTCTTACTTGGACAGAGTAAGGCGTAGTCATCTCAAGATGCCCGACAGAGCCATCCTCCCCATCGAAGAAAGTCGATTCTCGGCCCCAGGTATAGTCAATCAGTTGATCGGGTAAAAGCAGGTCTCCTGGTTTTAAGCTTGAGCGTATTCCGCCAACTGAGGCAATTGCTACAACCACGTCGATTCTAAGCTCTGTCAAAGCCCAGATATTTGCACGATAATTGATTTTGTGGGGCGGGATGGAATGTTCAACTCCATGTCGATACAGAAGATAAAATTGAGCGCCACTACTAGTGGCTCGAATGATGGGGGAAGATGGTTTGCCGAATGGCGTTGCGATGTTGATTTGTTCATCAACTATCATGTCTGGCAGCAACAAGGCGGAACCGGAACCCCCGATAATCGCGATTGACATCGAACTCATGAATTCCGCTAGCCGAAGCTTTCTAGACTTCTGTCTCCAAGGAAATTGATTTTGCTGGCAGTTCCGAGTGCCGGTCTGCAACGATTGTATTCCAGCCTCGACAGCCTGGACACTGCCAGTGCAGTGTCTTTACTGAGTAGCCACATCTCTGGCATTTGTAGCGTCGCGCAGTATCGATCTCTTGATGTATCAGTTTCTCTATTAATTTGAAGTCACTGGTCGGGACTAACCCAGCAGGCATCTTAAGCTTTAAAAGAATCAGTCGATGCAGACAATGAACGGATGGATGATTCCGAATCCAGTTGATCAGATATTTTTCCGCAGATTCATCCTTTTTCTGTGCTTCAAGTGCATCAACATACGCAATTGCCAACTCCGAATCTGATGCAGCCTCTGCAGTCGCCCGCAAGTAATCTGTCAATTCGCCAGTTTTATGAATAGCCCTGTAACTTTCGGTCACCAACTCAACCGTTTCAGGGACGAATTTCGGATTCTTTTGCTCAATCGTTCGCCAGATTAATATCGCCGCTTGGTGATCTCCACGAATTGCCTTAACCCGTCCCAATTGAAGTATCGCACGAACGCAATTTGCATCGATTGAAGTCGATTCCTTAAGGTACTCTTGAGCCTGATCGTAGCGCCCTTCCCGAATCGCCTCCTCTGCTTTCTCGCAATAATACTGCGCAAGTAAAGGCGAATAATCTTTGGATGAAATTTGGTTCAGATTATTGGTAATCTTGATACAGTTATTCCATTCCTTTTCCTGCTCATAAATGTCGCGAAGAATCTCGCTTGCCTGCTCCTGGTACCTTCCATTTTTGGACAGCTCGGTGAAAATCTTCTCTGCACGGTCCAGAATGCCAGCTGTATAAAAATCATATCCCAGTTCGAAAATCGCTTGAACTTTTTGCTCGCCAGTCAGGTCAGAGCGATCTATTAGATTCTCATGAATCAGAGTTGCACGCTCAATCTCTCCTCGTCGACGATACAGATTGCCCAAGGTAAGATGAATTTCTATGGTTTCACTGTCAACTTCCAGCATATCGAGAAAAAGCTCAATCGCTTTGTCGTGCTGTTCATTCAGCAGATAGTTAATGCCCTGCAAATAAACAGATGGAATTTTGCTGCGTCTTCGCCATTGGAACTTAGACGAGTTTGCGGCTATCCAGCCGGATGCCGCCGCAATTGGCAGTAATAAAATCAACCACGCCGGTTCCATGGACTTAACTCTCTCCCTTTCTTGAACTACTTGCGTCGGAGAATATTTTTTTCTTAAGCGAAGCGGTCAAATAGACCAGTATTCCCGTAAGTACGCCAAAAATAAATACAACAATGACTAACCAGGACAGGGGGCCGTTCCAATGTATACCAAAATAGTAGGATAGCTCGACAACCTGCGAATTCTTGATCGTAAACGTCACCCCGACAAAGAAAGCAACCGCAACGATAACGGCAAGAATAAACTTTTTCAAGCAAGCCTCAGAAAGAGATGAAGCAATTACGAAGAGGCGATTGCGGGAACGCTCTCCCGATTAATCCACACCCTGCGAGGGGTTGTTCACCCGCTCCCTCAGATTCCGACCTGGCTTGAATCGAGGGAAATATTTTCCCTCGACTGTAACCGAATCACCGGTTCTTGGATTTCGTCCACGTCTTGCTTCTCGGTAGCGCAACTGCAAACTTCCAAACCTGCGAATTTCGACTCGCTTCCCTTCTGCTAATCCATCAGAAATGCAGTCTAGAATCACATCTACAGCCATGCGTACATCTTCTCTCGACAGTTCACTGCCCTCACCTTCTGCCAATGCGCTAATCAGTTCCTGTTTAGTCATTCTAGAATCCCTTTAGTTTGAGTTTATCACTCCGAAGATGTGAAGAATTTCTCTTTCAGTTTCTCCCCTAGTGTCCGTACTGGTGCAACTTCTTCTGTGGCAAATTCCTCGAATGCGTGACCTTCCGCATCCAGTTCCAATGTCTTAATTGAGAGTGAGATTTTTCTATTTTTTCGATCAATGCTCAGAATTTTGGAGGTGATTTCCTGATCAATTTCCAATGCTTCCTTCGCTTCTCTGTGCTTGCTCTTGGCCAGCTCAATGTTGCGAATTACCCCAAAGACACCAGCCGAAAGTTTCACAGTTACCCCTCTATCATCGGTTTCGGCAACAATACCTTGCACAGTTGCACCTTTACCGTGTTCCGAAAGGAAACTGGTAAATGGATCTTCTTGAATCTGCTTGAATCCCAATGAAATTCGCTCCCGTTCAGCATCAATCGTCAATATGACAACTTCAATGTCATCACCTTTATTGAAATTGCGGATCTGCTCTTCACCATCATCATTCCAGCTGAGGTCGTTGATATGAACAAGGCCGTCGATTCCCTGCTCAAGCGATACGAAGATTCCAAAGTCAGTCAGCGATTTGATTTCACCTTTGATTCTTTCGCCTTTTTCGTGGCTAGCAGCAAAATCTACCCATGGATTCTGCATACACTGTTTGATGCCAAGAGAAATTCGATGGCGTTCCATGTCGATTGACAGGATCATCACCTCTACTTCATCTCCAATACTGTAAACGGCATGAGGGTGGATATTTTTAGAGGTCCAATCCATTTCAGATACGTGCACCAGTCCCTTGATGCCTTCTTCAATTTCAACGAACGCACCGTAATCGGCAATACTAGCGACCTTACCGTACAAACGATCACTAATCTTATAGCGCCTGTTAACATTCGACCACGGATCTTCAGTCAACTGCTTCAAGCCAAGCGAGATTCGTGAGCGTTCACGGTCGCACTTGAGAACTCTGACGTTAATTGTCTCGCCGATAGTCAGAATATCCGAAGGATGCTTAATCCGCTTCCACGCCAGATCAGTAATATGCAGCAACCCATCGATGCCACCCAAGTTGATAAATGCTCCATAATCGGTCAGATTCTTTACCACGCCTTCGATGGTCTGACCCTCTTCCAGTGAAGAAAGAAGAGCATCTCGCTCTTCTGACAATTCTTTTTCCAATACGGCTTTACGAGAAACAACAACGTTGTTTCTGGCACGGTCGAGTTTGATAATCTTAAATTCAACAGGGTCGGTCTCAAGTTCAAACTCTTCATCATCAATTGATATCCTGGAACCATAGAGGGAGCCCGGTAGGAAAGCTCGGATATTATCGATCGATATGGAAAATCCACCTTTTACTCGGCTCGTGATCAGTCCAGTTATGACGCTTTGATCTTCGAAAGCCTTTTCAATTTTCTCCCAAGCGCGAGCCCTGCATGCTTTTTCTCTTGATAGACGTGTACGACCATTTCCATCTTCTACAGCTTCGATTTCAACTTCTACTTCGTCACCGACTTTCACGCTGAATTCGCCTTTCATGTCTTTAAACTGCCACAGCGGAATTTCCGCTTCGGATTTCAATCCGGCACTTACGATGACATTCTCTCTGCCGACATGAACAATTTTGCCGAGTATTACCTCGCCAGCCCGCATTTCAGTGTCTTTGATGCTTTCCTCAAACAATTCAGTAAATGATTCCATTAGTTAATTCAGTTCTCCAGGTTAAAAATTAAAGTGTATTTCCATATTGAGTCTCTCCTGATTTTTCCAAAATCGTATTCAAACCATCCAATACACTCATTAACGCTTCATCTGCATCCATTGATGAAGTATCAAGAGTTAATGCACCTTCAGGCGTTGTCAATGGTGCATGACTGCGAGTTGAATCCCGCTCATCCCTACTCCTGATCTCATTGTATATATTATCATAGTTGACTTGAATTCCTTGATTCTTCAATTGATTGTACTTTCTTTGTGTCCGGGAACGGAGATTTGCAGTTAGAAACACTTTGAATGCAGCATCAGGAAATACCACAGTTCCCATGTCTCTGCCATCCGCCACCAGTCCGGGTGAACGATTATAGTTCCTCTGTATCGATAGCAAAACCTGGCGGATTTCCGGATGAACTGCCAGTTCCGAAGCCAGACGGCCGCACTGTGGAGTGCGAATCCGTTCGCTGATTTCCAGTCCACCCAGATATACGCTGGCCTCACCTCCAAAAGGGGAAGCAACGCTTCGAAAATCAATTGCATGCAAATGCTCAACGATTGACTCGATCTGCGAAACTGGCAACGAATTCTCGCTTACGATACACGCGCATGTCCGATACAGAGCACCGCTATCCAAGAAATTCCATCCCAAGCGCAACGCCAATTTCTGCCCCACTGTTCCTTTGCCAGAACCTGCAGGGCCATCAATTGTTACAACTACACCCTCGGAATCAGCCATCAATCACCCGACTCCACGACGATATTCATTCCAGCGTTTCTCGCAAGATTCGAAAATCCCGGAAATGATGTATCTACGCATTGGCAATTTTGCACCTGCACTTCCGCTGCAGCGACTGCCCCCGCAATTGCGAATGCCATGGCAATTCTGTGGTCGCCAAGGCTGTTCACGACGCCACCATCCATGGTGCCTCCTTCAATTATCATGCCAGCCGGCTGTTCCTCAACGGTAACTCCAAGTTGTTCCAGCCCTCTTGCGATCGAATGGATTCGATCGCTCTCCTTGACCCGCAGTTCTTCACAACCGGAAAGAACGGTTCTGCCTTGTGCATTTGCCGCAACGATTGCAAGTATCGGAATTTCATCAATCATTCTTGGAATCACTTCGGGACTTACATCGACGCCCTTCAAGTGATCGACACTTCGAACGCGCAGGTCGGCGACGGGTTCCATTTCGACTGTTTGATGATTGCTGAATTCAAACAAAGCTCCCATGGATTCCAATACTTCCAAAAGACCGATTCGAGTCGGATTGATGCCGACTCCAGTGAGAGTAATATCCGAGTGAGGAATCAACAGAGCAGCAACGATAAAGAAAGCTGCAGAGGAAAAATCTGCTGGCACTCGTAGTTGCTGTCCTTTTAGTTCGACACCTCCCTTAACCGAAATTTTTCCATTTCGACTCTCAACAGGGCAACCGAATTTACGCAACAGAATTTCAGTGTGATTGCGAGTGAATCTTGGTTCAAATACGTGCGTTTGAAGACGGCTATACAAGCCTGCCAGTAGAATGGCTGATTTCACCTGGGCACTGGCAACAGGCAGCGTCCACTCGATCGGCTTTAACTCACTGACAGGGGTAATGGTTACTGGCGGCGTGTCTGACTCTGATAATTCGATTGATGCCCCCATCCGTCGCAGCGGCTCGACAACACGAAGCATCGGGCGCGCCGATAACGACTCGTCCCCTGTAAATTGCACTGGAAACTGCTGACCTGAAAAGAGCCCAGTCAATAATCGCAGGCTGGTACCGGAATTTCCGCAGTAAATAGCCGAATCCGGCTCTCTCAATCCATATAACCCCTTGCCTTCTATGACTACGCTGGGTCCGTTTTTCTCGATGTCCACACCGCACGCCCGGAAAGCATCAATCGTCCTTTGTACATCTTCACCGAGCAACAGTCCATCTATGCGCGTCATTCCACGTGCGATTGAACCCAATAGCACTGTCCTGTGTGAAATGGACTTGTCACCGGGAACCGAGATTCGGCCTGCCAGCGGTGTGCCGGGACGAATTCTGAAACTGGTCAAGATACGACTTTAGTTTTGTGATCCGCTATCTTGCCACAGGGCGAGATTGCGATCACGGGTAGATTTTGCAGTGGTAAGAATTTTCTCGAGAGTCGCACTGTCTCGATTGGTAACACTTCTTAAGATGGCACTCAATTCGTTGATGTAACCTTCCAGCTCTCTCGCAATTGCTTCCGAATTTGCCATACTAATATCGTGCCACATTGTGGCATCACTGGATGCAATGCGTGTGAAATCGTAAAATCCGGAGGCGGCCAAATCGAAACACTCTCGATTGCTTTGGTGATTGGCGATATAGTGCACTAGGCCGAATGCGACCAGATGAGGAAGATGACTGCTTGCAGCGACAAGGTCATCATGAAGATTCACGTTCATATCACTGACCACTGAACCGGCGGTAACCCACATGTTTCGCACCGTCTCAACTGCTTCATCGCCAGTCCTATCCGTCGGTGTAAGTATTGTGCGCTTCCCATGAAATAAATCCGCGAATGCAGCGGATACACCAGAATGTTCTGCACCGGCAATCGGATGCGCCCCGATGAAGCCAGAATAATCGGTACTGAAATGCCGTTCAGCTGATTCTGCGATCTGCTTCTTGACGCTTCCGACGTCTGTTACAATCGAATTATGGTAATTCGACTGCGCGATAGTCTGAATCATTGCATCGAATGACAGCACTGGAGTTGCAACAACAACAACATCCGAGCCCGGAACTTCCTCTGTGATGTTCCGAGTGAATCGATCAATGACGCCTAGTTCGACCGCTTTCTCCAAGCTTTCAAGCGTTCTTCCAGCGCCGACTATTTCCCGTACTGCTCCGGCTTTGCGTAATGCCAGTGCCAGTGACCCTCCAATCAGGCCCACGCCGATTATCAGTAATTTATTCAGTTGAAACATTTTGTAGTCAAATCACTCTATTCTCCTGAAGCTGCCGAAATCCATCCAGAACTCGATTGTTCTCAGCTTCAGTGCCTACCGTCACACGCAAATGGTTCGGCATGTCATATCCTCCGAGCGGACGTACGATTACCCCGCAATGAAGTAGGCTCTCATAGGCTTGTGCTGATGGACGCTGCAGGTCGACACACACAAAATTTCCCACTGAATCAATTACATTCAACCCTAATTTAGAAAATCCCATACACAGCGCTCTTATCTGCTCAAGATTCATCTTGCGACTGTATTCAACATGCTCCCTGTCTTCCAGTGCTTCTACGGCAGCGGCCAATGCCAGACTATTGCAGTTAAATGGCTGTCGAGCCCGGTTCAGGAGATTACTGATTTCAGGGCTTGAAACCGAATAGCCGATGCGCAATCCCGCCAGTCCAAATATTTTTGAAAATGTACGGGTTACTATCAGGTTCGGATACTCCGAAAGCCAGTCAATGCAATTCGGATATTCGGGCTCGGCAACATATTCGGCATAAGCTTCATCTACAACCACAATGACCGAAGAAGGCACATGATTCAACAGGGTTCTCAACTCATCAGTTCTCGACCAGGTACCGGTAGGATTATTCGGATTGGCGATATACATAAGTTGTGTATTCGTATCAACTGCCGCTGCCATCGCTGAAAGATCATGACCGTAGTCTTTGGCATCGATAATTCGAATATCCGCATGAACGTAAACCAGTGAAAGATAGTAGACGATGAAGGCGTGTCGCGAAATAATTCCCGCCTTGCCTGGGCCGACGAAAACTCGAGCTATCATGTCTAACAAATCGTTTGAACCATTGCCGAGACAGATCTGATCCATGTCCACACTGTGACGGGCAGCGAGTGCTTTTTTCAGTTCATGGCCTGCACCATCCGGATATCGATGAATGCCTGATATTTGGCGATTGATTAACTCCACTACACGAGGAGACGGACCGAGCGGGTTTTCGTTTGAAGCGACTTTGATCGCACCTGAAATTCCATACTGACGCTCCAACTCTTCTAGGGGTTTTCCGGGGTCGTAGGGGGCTAAGTCCCGAATGCCCGAAGTCGCCAAGCTGTAGGCATCAAATTTAGTGGACATCAGCGAGTTGATCTTGGATAAGATCCCAATAACTTGAACAAGGGAGCTTCAGCCTTCAATTCTTCGAACAGCTTCACAACTGAAGAATCAGTAGCATGCCCTTCAAAATCAATGAAGAATACATATTCCCACATTCCCTTACGGGTAGGACGGGATTCGATTTTTGTCATGTTGGTGCCGTAGCGCGCAAACGGTTCAAGAAGTCTTACCAAGGATCCAGGCTCGTTTTTCTTCGAGATCAGAATGCTGGTCTTGTCGTTGCCCGTTGCATCTACATCAATATTCCCGATAACCAGAAATCGAGTTGTATTGGTTATTTGGTCTTCAATATTGGTCTGAATAACATTCATGCCATAAATTTCTGCGGCTGCTTCGTTACCGATGGCGGCAGCGGCAGGGTCACCTTGAGTATTGACCGCAGCTTCGGTATTGCTGGCTGCTGATACCTGTTTGGCTTTTGGAAGATACTCACTCAGCCACTTACGACACTGCAAGAATGCCTGTGGATGCGCTTGTACAGTTTTAATCTCAGAAATTGATTCAGCTGAACTGATTAGTGTGTGATGCACTAGAATTTCAACCTCCCCACAAAGACGAAGAGAAGAATCGAGCATTCTGTCGAATGTGCTGTTGACGACACCTCCAACTGAATTTTCTACCGGAACGACTCCGAATTCAGCTCTTCCAACCTCTACGGCATCAAAAACTTCATCAATCGTTGGTTCGAAAACCTCATCAACGGCATGACCGAAAAACAGATGTACTGCTGATTGAGTAAATGTACCTGCAGGTCCCAAAACTGCGATACGAGTTGGATGTTCAATGGATCGAGTAGCCGATATGATTTCACGAAATATTTGTGCCATGCTGTCGTCGGGCAGAGTTCCGTCATTTCGTTTCAACACACCTTGTATGATCTGCGCTTCCCTTTCGGGCACGAAATACTGCGGATTCTTCTGCCTGCTTTTGACTTCAGCCACCTGTTTGCCGAGACGCGCACGTTCGGTGATCAGATCTTGCAACTGGACGTCAATTGCATCGATTTCCATTCTGATGGAATTTAGGGATTTCAATTCCATGATCGAGAAATGCTGCTACTCGTCAGTTTGCGAAACGGTGTTGCTATCACCCGATATTTCGTCGTCTTCGTCAGTATTATTGTCAGTGATTGCTGCGACACCGACAAGTGACTGTTCCTCATTCAGGTTAATCAGTCGAACCCCGGCAGCTATTCTCGAATATTTTGCAATTTTGCAGACTTCGGTTCTGATCAGCGTTCCACCATCAGTGATCAGAATTATCTGATCGCTGTCATTCACCAGCAATGCATCAATCATTTTCGTTTCACTGCGTTTTTTGGCTGGTAGTACTACCACACCTTTGCCTGCCCTTTTTTTCTTTGGAAATTCGCTCAGGTTTGTACGCTTGCCGCAGCCATCTGAACTTACCAGCAGCACAGTTCGGTCTTCATCACTCGGCTCAACGCAAATCATGGAAATCAGCCGCTGATTCTGTTCCAGTTTCAGTCCTCGCACGCCTGCAGCTGTCCGTCCCATTGCCCGGATACTGGATTCGTCGAACCGGATCATGCGCCCCGCGCTACTGACCAGTAGAATATCGGCTTTTCCACTGGTAATTCCTACGTTGACGAGTTCGTCTCCTTCTTTCAACTTGATTGCGCGCAATCCGTTCGATCTGATTTTCGAAAATCTCTCCAAATTACACTTTTTAACGGTACCGCGACGTGTAGCCATAAATATATATTTGCCGTCGTTGTGTTTTTCCAGCGGCAACACTGCGGTTACATTTTCATTTCCTGCCAACGCAGGCAAAACATTGACGAGTGGCCGGCCTCGGGCGGTACGACCTGCACGTTCCAGCCGATAAATTTTGGTCCAGTACACTTTGCCGAGATTGGTAAAGCACAGCAGTGTATTGTGCGTATTGGCAACAAACATTCTGCTGACGAAATCATCGGTTTTATGGGTTGTAGCGGTTTTGCCCTTTCCTCCCCGAATCTGCGAACGATATTCAGACAGTGGCTGCTGTTTTGCATACCCTGAGTGTGAAATTGTAACAACAACATCTTCTCGCACAATCAAATCTTCATTGCTCAAGTCGAGTGCGTTTTCCACGATTCTTGTTCGGCGCCTATCGTTCCTGCCATAAAGTTCGCGCAATTCTCTTAATTCATCCGATATTTGTTTCAGCAACAATACCGGGGAGCGCAAAATTCGTCGTGTCTTGTCGATTTGAGCAAGAATCTCCTTAAACTCTTCAAACACTTTTTCCTGCTCCAGTCCGGTTAAATTCTGCAGACGCATCTGCAGGATTGCAACGGCCTGACTCTCGGACAATCGATAACCTTCTTCGAACACGCCATACCGCTTCGGAGCTGACAAATCTGAAGCTCTGTCAATTTCATTTTCTTTGAGCAACTGCGAAACGACATCCGAATTCCAGAATCTTTCCATCAGCTTTTCTTTTGCCTCCGCACCACCCCTTGCAGCGCGAATGACTGCAATCATTTCGTCCAAATTGGATAGCGCTACTGCTTGGCCTTCCAAAATGTGAGCGCGCGCTACCGCCTTTCTTAGCTCAAATTCCAGTTTACGCGTAACGACTTCACGGCGATGCCGGATAAAGCCGTTCAATAAACGTTTTAAATCAAATAGTCTAGGCTGATTGTTCGCCAGTGCAACGAGATTGATTCCATAGCTAGACTCAAGTCGGGTACTGCTGTAAAGATTGTTCTCTACAACTTCCGGATTCGTACCGGCTTTCAATTCGATTACAACTCGCATTCCCGACTTGTCGGATTCATCCCGAACCATGGAGATTCCATCCAGAACACCGCTTTTCACGAGTTCCGCTATCTGTTGAATCAATCGTGCTTTGAGCACCTGATAAGGAAGCTCAGTGATGATGATGGCCTGTTTGTTTGAATTCCCGATGGCTTCAAATTCAACCTTACCACGGAGGCGTATGGAACCGCGCCCGGTGTTGTAAGCTTCAATTATTCCGGACTGCCCGTTAATTATTCCTGCAGTCGGAAAGTCCGGACCCGGTATGTGTTCCATCAACTGTTTGACGGTCAGGCTGTTGTCCTCTATCAAAGCAAGACATGCATTTATGGTTTCGGTTAGATTATGAGGCGGAATTTTCGTCGCCATCCCGACTGCAATGCCTTCAGAGCCATTCAGCAGCAAATTCGGCAATCGGGTCGGAAGCACAAGAGGCTGTTCTTCCGTGTCATCGTAATTCGGGCCAAAGTCGACCGTCTCCTTATCAATATCAACTAGCAGTTCATGTGCAATACGGGAAAGACGCACTTCTGTATAACGCATGGCTGCTGGTGCATCTCCATCGACTGAACCGAAATTTCCCTGGCCGTCTACCAAGGGGTAGCGCATGGAAAAATCCTGTGCCATTCGCACAATTGCATCGTAGATTGCGGTATCTCCATGCGGGTGATATTTACCGATAACGTCACCGGTAATTCGAGCGGATTTCTTATAAGGTTTGTTCCAGTCGTTTCCGAGATCCTTCATCGCATACAGAATTCGGCGATGAACCGGCTTCAAACCGTCTCGAATATCCGGTAAAGCGCGCCCTACAATTACGCTCATGGCGTAATCCAGATAGGACTGCCGCATCTCCTTTTCGAGGTCAGCGGAATATGTTCTTTTGGCGAAAACAGGCACTAGTTTGAACTTTTATGAATAAACGAATTTTGCGGTATGCAAGCGGCGAAATTAGCGCTTGAAAGCGGGTGAGAGAATACAGTCATAACTGGCAATGATTTTAACATATTTCAGTACGATCAGACTGGTGAAATTGCCGAACTGACGGAGATCAAAAACAATGTTTTGAATGGCTTATTTTCGCCACTAACGGAGATCGGAATGGCTGCGCTCCAGCCGGTCATTTGAATTATACTTTTGTCGCATGGAATTTGCAGATACAGTGATTGACGCACGATGGGTAATCCCCGTTGACGCTTCAAACAGCACTCTTGACCATCACAGCATTGTCATAGTCGCCGACAAAATTCAACGAATTCTGCCTACCGTGGAAGCCAACAAAATATTTAGCGCCGCCAACCATGTTTGTTTGTCCAATCACGCAGTTATCCCTGGGTTTATAAACGCACATACACATGCAGCGATGACGCTATTTCGCGGGGCCGCTGAAGACGTCTCGCTGGACACTTGGCTTCAGCAGCGCATCTGGCCGCTAGAGGGACAATGGGTAGACGCGGATTTTGTGCGAGATGGCACCACACTAGCGATCGCCGAGTCGATTCGTAGCGGCACCACTTGCTTGAACGACATGTACCTGTTTCCAGAAGTTGTCGGTGAGGTCGCAGAACAAACACATATGAGAATCACACTTGGCATGATCGCGCTTGAATTTCCGACTAAATGGGCAAATTCGGCAGAGGAATATCTCAGCAAAGGCATGGAACTGCATGATCGATTCAGAGCTTCAGAACTCGTTACAACCATGTTTGCACCACATGCACCCTACACAGTCTCTGACGACACCCTTGAAAAAATAGTCGGCCTAGCTGCAGAACAGCGCCTCGGAGTACATATTCATGTCCACGAAACCGCGCAGGAGATTGAAGATTCCATCAAAATGCACGGAGTACGTCCCATAGAACGCCTGCAAAAACTGGGAATGCTGAATTCTCGATTAATTGCAGTTCACGTTACCCAACTGCTTGACGAAGAAATTAGTCTTCTTGCGGAATCCAACAGTAACATCGCCCACTGTCCAAAATCAAATCTAAAACTTGCCTGTGGAATCAGTCCGGTCAGCGACCTGCTAAAACACAATGTCAATGTTGCTATCGGAACAGATGGCGCTGCCAGTAACAATAGTTTGAACATGTTGGAAGAAATGCGATTTGCTGCGTTGCTTGCAAAAGGAAAGTCTGCAGACGCTTCAAACGTATCTGTTCACGAAGCACTCCGCATGTCTACAATCAATGGCGCCAAAAGCCTGGGACTTGACCTGTCAACCGGTTCTCTTGAGCCTGGAAAACTCGCCGACATCACCGCGATTGACTTGAGCAGCATATACTGTTCACCGATTTATGACCCTGTATCTCAAATTGTCCATGCCGCTTCCAGAGATCAAGTCACAGACGTCTGGATTGGGGGGAAACAGGTTCTTGATAATCAGGTATTGACATGCATTGATGAGGCACAGTGCCTTGAAATTGCAAACCGATGGCACGCTAAAATCTCGAACACACTTAGCTCCTTTTAATGCAATCATGAACGCACTGAACGTAAGCACAGCAGAAGTTCGTAAATTTTCAAACATTGCCGAGCAATGGTGGGATCCCTCGGGCAAATTTCGCCCGCTTCACATGCTAAATCCTCTCAGGCTGGAATTTATTCGCAATCATTCGCCAATTGAAGGAAAAACAATTCTGGATGTCGGCTGCGGTGGTGGCATTCTATCAGAATCGCTGGCCCGCGAAGGCGCCTTGGTTACCGGACTTGATATCAGTGAAGAAACACTGCAGATTGCTAAACTTCATCTCCACGAAAGTCAGTTAAATGTCGAATATGTGTGTACAACAATAGAAAACTATGCAGACCAAATTGAGGAGAAATTCGATATTGTGACATGCATGGAGATGCTCGAACATGTCCCCGACCCGATTTCAGCGATCAATGCCTGCGGTGCTGTCATCAAGCCAGGCGGAAGTATCTTCTTTTCCACACTGAATCGTACGCCAAAAAGTTGGGCACTTGGAATCGTCGGCGCCGAATATGTTCTGAACCTTCTGCCGCGCGGAACCCATCAGCACAAGAATTTCATTCGACCTTCCGAACTCAATCGATGGTGCCGAAGTGCCGGAATCAGAATGCAAAATATCACCGGATTACACTACAATCCCGTTTCTCGCTCATTTCGACTCGGACCGGGCATCGAAATCAATTACCTCGCGCATTGCGAACGAACTTGAACAAGTATCCGCTGGTTCTTTTCGATTTTGACGGAACGCTGGCTGACACGGCGCGTGACATGGTCAATGCGCTGAATTTATTGAGAGCGAGCAAGTCAAAAGAGCCTCTTCCTTTTGAACACTTGCGCCCACACATTTCAAACGGCACACCTGCCCTGATTCGGCTAGGCTTCAACTGCGCTCCAGAAGAAAATGGATTCCAGGAACTCAGAGAAGAGTTTCTGGATTTATATGAACAAAATCTCTATTCGGAAACTGTGTTGTTTCCCGGAATTGACGCAATCTTGGAAAAAATGAATGATACCGGCATACAGTGGGGAATCGTAACGAATAAACCGGAATATCTGACTGTTCAAATCGTTGAACATCTAGGTTTGAGAAACAGCGTCGCCTGTATCGTAGGTGGAGACACGTTACCGCAAAGAAAACCAAATCCGCTACCGGTAATTTATGCATGTAAATTGGCAGGAATATCACCAAACTCATCGGTATTCATAGGGGACTCAATACGAGATATTGAAGCTGGTCGTGATGCCGGGCTGCACACCATTGGAGTCACTTATGGTTATATTCCCCCGCATGACGACCCAAAATCCTGGGGCGCTGATTATCTCGTCGACGCTGTAGCTGAAATTCCAGCGCAACTGTGGATGTAAACAAGGTGCCTACAATCACAACTGCGGATTCGGGTTGGCAATCGCTTTGAGTATCGCGATCTGATTCTGATCCAGTTCAGCCCACTCTCCCTGTTTCAGATTCTTCCTCAAATGTATGGGGCCGTAACGGATTCGCTTTAGTCGACTGACGCGGTGGCCAACTGCTTCCCAAGCACGGCGAATTTCTCGATTCTTGAGTTAATAGAACTTTCGCTGTAAATAGTTGTTTTAATTGAATCGAGGTTCAAATGTGGGCACTACATTTTGAGGTTGGTACCAAAACCGGTCAGATTGCGCCACAGTGTCAGCAGCGATTTGGCAAGGATCAGGTCGGTTGTCACATGGGCTTGATCTCAAACGGTACGGTGCTCCACTTGAGGTTCACACAGCGATAGATCCGTCTGGCTTGCGCCGACGCGTTGCTCGGTATCGCGAATCTGCGGTCGTCTTGGTGGTTTTCCAGAATGCTGACCTGCAGGTGGTTCAGTTCGCGCCGCATCGATTCCGGACTCATCGGATGTCCGAGCGCCTGGAGCCGGTGGCTCATGTGCTGCACACAGCAATACGCCATGAAACAGATGGCGATATGGGCTCGGATGCGCCGGCTTGTCCAATGAAAGATCGGTCGGATCCTCAGATCGTGCTTGTTGGTGCGAAATCCGCGTTCGATGTGCCACAGCTGACGGTATTGGTGCAGCAGCTCGGTGGTGCTGAGCTGATCGTTGCCCCAGGCGATGATGGTGTGGATGCCGTCCCAGCGCGCGGCCTGTGCCACTTTTTCCTCATTGACCGTGGCCTCGCCGTCAGATGGAACGTTGAGAAACCGCGCATGTCCTTTTGACACCAAGCTGAGCGGCTTTGCGCTACGCTTCAGGCGCTTGAGCAGCTTCTCCAGCGCCCGCTCTCGGCTGTGGCGGTCTTTTCTCGCCCGCTTCTTTGAATAAGTCGCGATGATTCGCTCCTCGCCGCGGGCGATGATCTTGCAGTTGCACTGAGCCTCACCATCCTGGTCGAACATATAGCCCTCATAGCCGTCGGCATCGAGAATCTGCTCCTTGAGCTTGCGCGTCGCATTCTTGGCGCGAAACCCCACAATGTAGGGCAGGTTGCGCTCGCGCAGCCATTCAAGATTGCTGTGGCTGAACAGCCCGGCATCGGCCACCACGGTCACCCGGCTCACATCGTATCGTTCGGTGATGCCATCGAGCGCCCGGCACAGCGTGTCGCCCTCGTAGGTGTTGCCCGGATAAAGCTCATAATCCAGCGGAATCCCGCCGCGGGTCACCAGCAATGCCAGCACCACCTGGGTTCGATGCGGCTTGCCGTCCTTGCTGTAGCCCTTGAAGCGAAGAGGATCTTTGTTTTGGCCGTAGTCTTCCCGGTCGCTTTGAAAATAAAGTGTCGTGGTGTCATAGAACAGGACATCGATCGGCTGCGTGAAAAGTTCCTCAGCCCGGGCCGACGCGTTTCGGCGTATGCTGTCAATCACCCGCGGGTCAAGATAGTCCATGGACTGATAGACCCAGTCCAGATTCAGCGTCACGCCGCCGTCTCTTGCCAGCTCCATGACGGTGCCGCGTTTCGACCGCGGCTGGGCGATGCGCGCCAGCACCAGTTCCTTGATGATGCGATTGGCGCTGGCTTTGCGGGAACCGAGCAGGCGGTCCCAGCCCATGCTCGAGTAAAGCCGGCCGAATGCTTCGCGCACGCCGATGTTCAGGCGGTTTTGTTCCCGGCACTGTCCAAGGTCGACGCCGAGGTGCGCCGCTTTGCGGTTGCGTCGGCACTGGCTCAGAAGATCCGCGTATTGCTTGGGCGTGAACAGCTCCTGCTGCGGATTGGACTGCTGCCGGAGATCTTCCTTGATGAACTCGCCGAGCTCCATCAGCTTTGTCAGCTGGGCGCCGCCGGGCGCGGTGCCGACATGGCGGATAATCTTCTGGCGCACCTTCTTGCCGTCGCGGAAGCTCTGCACGATCTGCACCCGGTATCGGTTTCGGGCGGCATCGAATTTCTTTCTTACAAACATGGATGAAGTTATACATCAGTCCGGATTGATATGCAAGTATTATTTTGATGAGGGCACTACATCGCTGTTTTTCAGGATGGACGCTTGCAAGATGATGATAATATTGAAAAATGAAATCCGGAAAATCGAGTAAAAATCGAGTTTTCTACGAAGTCAAGGGATTCGGGTTGGCAATCGCTTTGAGTATCGCGATCTGATTCTGATCCAGTTCAGCCCACTCTCCCTGTTTCAGATTCTTCCTCAAATGTATGGGGCCGTAACGGATTCGCTTTAGTCGACTGACGCGGTGGCCAACTGCTTCCCAAGCACGGCGAATTTCTCGATTCTTGCCGCGAGTCAACCGGATGCGATACCACTGATTAGCGCCCTTGCCTGACACGAGTTCAATATGATCGAATCGAAGAAATTCGCCGTTTGATTGAACTCCGTTACGCAATTTCTGTAACGTTTTTGAACTTGTCTCGCCCAGTACACGACACAAATACTCGCGCTCAATCTGACTGCTTGGATGCATTAGTCCATGAACGAGATCACCATCATTTGAAATTAGTATCAATCCAGTCGTGTTGAGGTCTAATCGTCCGACCGTAGCCCAGCGACCCTCAGTTATCGAAGGTATTGATTCCAGAATCGTCGGACGATTGGCAGGGTCGGAGTGAGTGCAGATTTCTCCTTCTTTCTTGTGATAGGCTATGACTCGAGTCGGTGAATTTGAGCTTGTAACTCGAATCCGCTGGCCATCGAGAATCACAATATCATTCAAGACTACTTTATCGCCAAGCGAATAAATCCCTTCATCTGAGCGAATTCTACCTTCGACCAACCACTTTTCAATCTGGCGGCGGGATCCGTATCCGGACCGAGCCAGAAACTTCTGAACTCGTTCGCTCACGCTTTTACATCAACCAGAACTGAACGTGTTGATCAGGAGTGCACTCAACTCTCACTCGCACTCGATTCGACTTCGCGAGCAGCTTGTCTTTCAAGCAAATCCAGCGCTGGCAGTTCGTCAAGAGATTCAAGGTTGAAATACTCAAGAAATTTTCGTGTCGTACGAAACAGTGCTGGACGGCCTGGCACCTGTTTATAACCCGCCTGCTCAATCCACTCATTGGTCAACAGAGTTCGCATGATTTCTGTGGATACCGATACACCTCGAATATTTTCAATGTCTCCGCGTGTTACCGGCTGTCGGAACGCAATGATCGATAAAGTCTCCATCAGTGCTCTGGAGTATCGACGCGGACGAATTTCGGATAGTTTGCGCAGCCACGGCGCAAACTCTTCACGCGACTGATACCGGTAACCATTGTCGATTCTTTTGAGCATCACACCTCGATTGTCGCAATCTCTCTCCATCTCCAGCAGCACTCGCTCCACATCAAGCGTATCCAGTTTATCTTCATCGGAAAAAAGACTGCGAATTTGCTCCACGGATACTGGTATTTCCGAAGTCAGTACCGCAGCTTCGACAATATTTTTGAGTTTGCGATAATTAACGGTCATCTATTCGTTCAAATGAATATGGATGGGGGAATCGGCTGTAGCCTGTATGGCGTAGGCTCGTTTTGAATTGATCAATTCCAATATCGCCAGAAATGCAACGACAATTCCGGCCTTTCCTTCTCGACGGTCAAATAAATCTCCAAATGGAAGTTGTCCGGCAACCCTTAATACTTCAACAATTGATTCAACTTTATCCTTCACCGACATGGTTTCCCGATGCATGACGATAGATGAACTGCTCTCAGCCAGTTGCAGAACACCCTGAAATGCTTCGATTAAATACGCTAGTTCAACCTTTTCAAATTCTGCTGTGGTCTGAACCGGTGTTCCATGTGCATGAACGCTGAAGATTTCTCGGCCAATTCTCGGTCGTTTATCCAGCAGTTCTGCGATCGCCCTGATCTTTTCATATTCCTGCAGCCGCAATGCTAGTTCGAGGCGCGGATCAATTTCTTCTTCATCCTCTGTTTCTCTCTGTCTCGGAGGCAGCAAAAGCCTGGACTTGATCTGAGCCAGGGTAGCCGCCATCGCCAGATACTCGCCTGCCAGTTCCAGCTGAATTTTCTGCATCAAATCAATGTATTTTGCGTACTGTTCCGCAACTTCAGCTACAGGGATGTTCAACACGTCGAAACTGTTTTTTCGTATCAAGTACAACAGAAGATCCAGCGGCCCCTCAAAATCTTGAGTGATTACCTCAAGCGCATCGGCCGGGATATAGAGATCACTCGGGATTTCCCTGTCTTTTCTGGCAGAGGAAGTCTGCTTTATGTTAACTACATTTTCATCCAAATCATCGATATCCACTGGTTCCGACATACCTTCGAACGTCGCTCATGGTTGCTTCTGCAACGGCGCCTGCACGCTCACAGCCGTCTGCAATGACTCTCTTGAGAAAATCCGGATCCTCAATATACGGTTTCGCACGTTCCGCGTGATCACGCTGTTCTTTCAACACTTCATCGATCAAAGGGGCTTTGCATTCCAGACAACCAATTGCAGCTGTCGTACAGCCTTCACAAACCCATTTTCGTACTTCTTCACTTGAATAGATTACATGCAGATCAAATACAGGACACTTTTTCGGATCGCCAGGATCATTTCTACGAATTCGTGCTGGGTCAGTCGGCATGGATCGTATAGATTTTTCAATTCGATCGGGGTCGTCACGAAGATAAATCGCGTTGCCATAAGATTTGGACATTTTCTGTCCATCCAAGCCGGGAACTTTGGATGCAACATTTTCGGGTACCATCGCCTCAGGTTCGGTAAGAATCTGCCTGCCGGTTCCTTCCAGATATCCCATGAGTCGTTCACGATCTCCTCGAGACAAGTTGTGAGTTTGTTCCAATAGCAGTTGAGCTTTTTCCAACGCTTCTCTGTTACCGCGTACGGTATAGGCTTGTTGAAACTCGCGATATTGTTTCCCCAGCTTTTTACCAAGCTTTTTAATCGACAACTCTGCTTTTTCTCGAAAATCAGGCTCTCGGCCAAATATGACATTGAACCGTCTAGCAATTTCTCGAGTCACTTCGATGTGAGGCACCTGATCCGCTCCAACCGGAACCTTCGATGCTCGGTATATCAGAATATCCGCACTCTGCAAAACAGGATAGCCCAGAAATCCGAGTGTCGACAGTTCCCTGTCTTTCAGCTTTTCTTGCTGGTCCTTAAAACTGGGCACGCGCTCAAGCCAGCCGAGTGGACTCACCATGGACAATAAAAGAAACAGTTCGGCATGTTCGGGAACCCGAGACTGAATAAATATCGTAGCAAGCTCCGGGTCAACGCCTGCAGCGAGCCAGTCGATAATCATATCCCAGACATTGTCCTTCATGGAAAATGCAGATCCAACTTCATACTCGGTAGTCAGTGCATGCCAGTCAGCGACAAAATAGTAACACTCGTGGAGGTGCTGCAGTTCGATCCATGGTTTGATGACACCGTGATAGTGTCCGAGATGAAGACGACCCGTCGGCCGCATGCCGGAAAGCACGCGGCTAGGTTGTCCAGGTATGTTCATAAGCAGTTTTCTCCTATTTCTCGTTGCTTTTTTTCAAGCAATCCATGTATCGCAATATGTTACTCACAATTCAGTTTATTCACTTGCTGATTCATACACATCTCAAGAAAATCAAGCGCATTTCCTTTTCCCGGAATCTCCAAATCCCGGCTGATTTCAACCAGTGGCTCCAACACGAATCGACGTTCGCGTATTCGAGGATGCGGCAATATCAGCTCCGCAGTCTCTAGCTGTTCGCTCCCATACAGCAGAAGATCAAGATCAATTCTGCGCGGCCGATTCGGCAGACTGACCCGTATTCTACCAATTGCTTTTTCGAGTTTCAGCAGGTGCTTGAGTAACGGCAGCGGTGCCAGAGTTGTTGAAATTTTGCAAACTGCATTTACGAAATCAGGTTGATCAGAAAATCCCACCGGCTCCGACCCGTAGAGCGACGATCTTGCAATTACCGTGCATTGTCTGGATTGATCAACCGCATTCATGGCTTGAATGACTTGATGCTGCGGATCATCAAGATTACTTCCAACCCCGATATAAGCGATGGCTTCGACTCGTCCAATCATACTCCGCGAGTCCTTCTCTTTCGTGGCGGCCGACGTTTTTTCTTTTGACTTTTTTCCATCATTTCAGTGCGAAGTTCAACCCACTTCCTACACAGCGACGCATCCACCTCGCCGAAATTTGACCGCAGTTCAAAAAGACGAAGTGCAGCTCGAAAACTTCTGTCGTGCACTACTCTACTACGCCCTGGACTTTCATTTTCAAGCCTTTTCTGAAGCTGCCAGATATCCTGAATTCGATACCCATGCATCCGCGAAATAAATATTCTTTGATTCTGTTGAGTCAGCATATTCTCTGCAATGGGGTGTATCGTGTGATTCTTATTTCTAGAACGCCGGCGTCGCTCATGAATCGCACGTAAATAGGGCATCCACAGTATTGCTGCCATCGTATATGCCATACTCAAAGGTTCCGCACTTTGTACACGCTGATCCGTATCTTGAAAAAGCAGATTAAGCCAATGAACTGCACGGTCATCCGCCCCAATCCCGCGGCTATCCGAATAGGCAGGAAAGAGTATTGGAAAAACAGCATGCTCGTTGAGCAGTTGAAAGGTTGAGTGCGCATGCCCGTTAAAGAATAATTTTATGAACTCATCACCAAGACGTGAATGCGATACATCACGGAGCAGGCTGGCAAGCTCAACGACAGGTTGCACTGTATTCGCTTCTAGCTTGAATTGGAGCGAAGCTGCGAATCGGATTGCCCGGAGCATCCGTACCGGGTCTTCTCGATATCGATGCTCTGCGTTGCCGATCACTCGGATGACGCCCTCCTGCATATCTCGGAATCCATCCGTGTAGTCGTAAATTTTCATATCTGAAGGATGCAGATACAAAGCATTAATCGTCAAATCTCTCCGGAATGCGTCCTTTTCGATATTTCCAAAATTATTATCTTTCAAGATTTTTCCGGTCGCTGATATGTTTCGCGCCCTGCTGGAACGTCTAGAGGTACCCGGTGCTGACCGGTAAGTAGCGACCTGAATGAGTTCAGCACCGATTCTTACCTCGGCGAGCCGAAAGCGACGGCCAAATACACGACATCTGCGAAACAGCCCTTGAATCTGCTCCGGCGTAGCACTGGTTGCGACGTCAAAGTCTTTAGGACTCTTGCCGAGCAGCAAATCTCGAACACAACCTCCTACAAGTTCTGCTGAAAAACCGGCAGACTTCAGAATTCGGGTGACATCCACCGCTCCAGAACTTAATCTTGAACGTGAAATCCCATGCTCGGCATTCGCAATAACCCTCGGTAGCGCCATCAATGAACGACCTGTTGGGAGCAGAAATTTGAAATCTTTATTTGTGATACCATTTATTATTTATGTTAGTTGCACGTCTGCTCCCTTCGTCTAGCGGTCAGGACATCGGCCTCTCAAGCCGGGAACAGGGGTTCGATCCCCCTAGGGAGCGCCATTTGAATTTTTGTTGTCAAACAGAGGTAAGTTCATGGTTCAGTTGATCAGTGACGAAATTCCTATTCCAACCTCGAACATGGTCGATGTTGATGCCGAAAATTTCTTTGAGCAAGTTGTCGAAAAATCGAGAACTGTTCCGGTTGTCGTAGATTTTTGGGCACCCTGGTGCGATCCGTGCAAAACCCTTACCCCAATCCTTGAAGAACTTGCAAACGAATATGCAGGTGAAATTCAGCTGGCAAAAATCAACATAGACGAACAACAGGAGCTTGCGATGCAGTTTTCTGTGCGTAGCGTACCCACCGTTTTTTTGATTAAAGATGGCGCAGTTGTAGACGGCTTTCAGGGAGCACAACCTAAAAATAACATTCAGCAATTTTTGTCGAAACATGTTGCTCAGCAAAATCAACCGCCTGAAGATCCAATACAAAATCTGGTCAGTCAAGGTCGAGTTTCCGAAGCCATTGAGCAGTTAAAAAGCGATGATTCAGACGCTGCTCTTCTTCGTCTTGCAAATCTCTACCTGCGCCAGCAGGAATTTCAAAACTCTAAAGAGACGCTCGCCAAGGTAAAGGAAACTCACAATAATCCTGAGTACAATTCCATCAGTGCAGCGTTGGAGTTCATCGAACTTGCAGAAAACAGCCCATCTGAAGAAGAATTGCGCGACCAAATCCAGCAGGACGAAAATAACTGGCATGCTCACTATCAACTCGCCGCGATCAACCTGGTTCGAGGAGACGCAGTTTTCGCCCTCGACACCCTGCTTGAAATCGTCAGACAAGATCGCTCTTTCGATGACGATGCCGGTAGGCGTGGACTGATCAGAGCTTTTGATATGCTGGGCCAAAACCACGAACTGGTTCCAAAATACAGAAGACTCCTTGCACGCACCCTGAACTAGCCTCTTGGATGATGCTGCCGAAGCAATTCCGAAAGGTGTTGTTTCGAGATATGCGTATAGATCTGAGTAGTTGACAGATCGCTATGCCCTAGCATCTGTTGAATGGTTCTGATATCAGTACCATTATTCAGTAAATGGGTGGCAAATGAATGTCGCAAGGAATGCGGCGTTATTTCAGTTTGGATTCCTGCCTTGAGAGAATACTTTCGAACGTTCACCCAGAAAGCCTGCCGCGTCATTCTTCTTCCGCGCGCAGTCACGAATAAATCATCGCACACTCGGCCCTTCAGAAGTGCCGGCCGGTAATGCTGGAGATAAATCCCTATCCACTCCACTGCGAACTCTCCCAATGGCACTAGTCTCTCGCGAGATCCTTTTCCGGTAAGACGTACCCAGCCATTGTCCAGGCTCACTGCATTCACCGGAAGACTGACAAGTTCGGATACTCGCAGCCCGGCGCCATACAGAGTTTCCAGCATGGACCGATCCCGTACTCCAATGGCTGTATCTGTATTCGGTGCTTCAAGCAGGCACTCTACTTCATTTTCGGTCAACGTTTTAGGGAGTGATTTACCGATGAACGGAGAGGAAATGTTATCTGTTGGGCAACTCTCCATTTTCGATTCAGTCACACAGTAACGGTAGAAACGGCGAAATGCACTTAACTGGCGCGACATGGATCGCGCACTATAACTGGATCGACTCGCCAGAAAACGCATGATATCGCTGCGATCAGTTTCAACCAGTGACTTGCCACTGGTATATTGCCACTTCGCAAGTGAATTGAGATCTGACCGATAAGCATCAAGCGTCTTTTCTGCCAGTCCCGATTCCGACCATAGGTTATCTGTGAATTGATCGATCAAACCCGAATCTTCGGGTGAAATTACGACTGTTTGTAAATCAGACATTCCGAAACGCGATTTATTTGGATTGAGGCAAATTTCTCAGCCGATTATTGATCACATGCTTGCTTCGAGGGTCAAGCGTCGCGTCCCTCAACTCGGTATAGATGATTCGTGCATCATCATAAAATCCGATTACTGCCAATTCATCGGCTGCTTTCAGCCGAGCGGACCTGCCCCAGCTGTCATTCCAATTTGCACCCAATTTTGCAGAGTGAATCAAGAGTTCAGACGCATCTTGGCTGCGATCTTGCGCCGAATAAGAATCGGCTACCCAACGCAGAATTTCGCGCCGAGCCTGAATTTCACTGGTATGGCGATACAGACTGTGAAACAGCGAAACTGCAAAATCGTGCTGTGCACTTTCCTGCAAATCAAAGACGACCTGCATAATTCGATCAATCGTCTTCTGTTCTGTATTGGGCGGTAATTCGTCAATCAGCTGGTTCAGCAATTCAAAACTCTTCTCAAATTCCTTCACAACAATGGCAATTCGCGCTCTTCGCAACAGCCATGAGTGTAACTGATCCTCCTGTTTGGGCTGATCCATGGCATTCATGATGAGAAGAGCAGTCCTGTAGTCATTGCGATGCAACGCCCGGCTTGCCAACAGACTCTGGATTTTCGGCGTTGTTTCGGCAAGGTCCAGAAGATTTAGACGAACAAAAATCGACTCAAGCAAGCGGAGAAATCCTGCAGATTCGAGTTCGTTGGCTAATGCTGCTACGCTCGCACTGTAAATATCCGAGTTCGTTGCGCTGCCCGCAAGAAATGAATAGATCGCTCGCGCGGTGATCGGCGAAGTGATTTCATACTCTTGAGCCAACTGATACCAGCTCTGGTCGTCACCCACTACCAAATTGAAATCATTACCAACACTTAGTGCATATACATCGTAGGCAGCAAGTAGTTGCTGCTCGGTGCTCAAAGGCACCAGTGAATAGCGAACTCGGTCAGATTCACTGTCGTAGGGTACCGACAAACCTTTTTCGATCGCCGTAATCTGTATCTCCAGATCATTCAAGTTGCGCGCTGCCAAATTGATTATGCTCCACAGTTCAGCACTCAGCACTGGGTGTTTTATCAGTTCCTCCTCCATTTTCAAGCCCAACTCAATCACTTCAATTGAGCCCAGTGCCCTACTCTGAAATTCCGAAAATAGAAGAAGCAATTTGCCTTCTGTAGTCTGAAGCGCAGCCACGCGCTTTGCCGCTTCCTCATTAAATCCCGCAAGAAACAAAATGCGGATGTAACGATGCTCCCAATCCGGATCGCTCGGTCGATAATCTCGGTTGAACGACGTCAGTGCAATTTCCGCATCTTCCAAAAGACTGTCCGCAACATAGCATTCTGCTATCAATTCGCGCCACTCAATGATCCGCTCCAGTTCATATGGAAGTTCCCAAATCATGCGTCGAAGACGTTTTCGGGCATTTTCATACTGTCCAAGACCAAACTCAGCCTTTACCGCATAAGATTGCATGGCTGCATAGAATTCGTACGGAACAGTATTCGCGATTTCTTCAGTTCTCTGAATAATTCCGTTCCAGTCTTCGGTCTGCAATGCGAGTTGGTAGTAGAGCATTTCCCAGTCCACCCAATCTTCCGAATCCTCGTAATCTGGGCGAGTATCTTGCAAAAGCGCATAGGCCAGTTGAACCGTGCCTAGTTCGATCAGGGAATGAATTTGCTCGAGTGACGTTCCCGTAGGAAAGTCCGGCTTCTCCTCTTCCTGAGTAAAGCGGTCAGTATCGCTAACTTCTTCGGTTGATTCTGTACTCGCCGCGATTTGCTGCTGCTTCTCAGAAGTGATTTCAGATTGAATCGTGTGCTCATCCGCGGCAACTTCAGACTGGAGCTGTTCGCTTTCTATGACTTGCGCAACAACAATGGGAGCAACAGCGACTGCACCAATCGCCAAAGACAGACAAAGACAGCCTGATGTGAAGCTGAAAAAAAAGTTAGAAAAATAGCGCAACAACCAAGTTGTTCCCATCGTTTGAAGCCACATCTGCGGATGGCGGCAATACAAGTTCATTACCGTCCTAATTTTGGTTCGAACGTACTGTACAACGCTGAACGTAAAAGCCGCCCGAATTCGAGCGGTGTTGGGGTTGAATTATTTGATTTTTTCCTTGATTCGTGCAGATTTACCGGTGCGTTCTCGTAAATAATAAAGTTTCGCCCGTCGAACGGCACCACGACGTTTTACCTCGACGCTGCGAATCAAGGGACTGTGAGCCTGAAACACACGCTCTACACCTTCGCCGTATGATATCTTACGTACGGTAAAGGATGAATTCAGGCCTCGATTACGTTTCGCAATGACGACCCCTTCAAACGCCTGTTGACGCTCTCTTTCACCTTCTCTTACTAAAATTACAACACGGACCGTATCACCTGGAGAAAAATCCGGTTGATCATCTCTAATCTGCTCAGCTTCAATTGCGTTAATCAAATTTCCCATCATGATTTCTCCAAGTTTTCATACTCGTCCTGAAATTCTTCCAGTACTTTTGTGCTTTCATCATCCAATTCAAAAGTCTCAAACAAATCCGGACGGCGCAACCAAGTGCGCCCGATTGACTGCTTCATTCGCCATTGACGGATTTGTTCGTGATTACCCGACGTCAGGACTTCAGGAACCGACAATCCTTGAACAACTTGCGGGCGCGTATAGTGTATACAATCCAGCAGTCCGTTTGTAAAAGAATCTTCTGAACTAGATTCTGCATTCCCCAATACGCCTGGCACCTGTCGCACGACAGCATCAATCATTACCATGGCCGCCAACTCACCGCCGGACAACACATAATCGCCGATTGACCATTCCTGAGCTTGGATTATATCCAATGCGCGCTGGTCAATGCCTTCATAACGCCCACACAACAGAATCAATTCCGGTAATTCAGCCAACTTGCAGACATCTTCATGCTGCAAACGCCGGCCCTGCGGACTCAGGCATATCACCGGTGTGTTCTTACTGTCCCCGCTCCTTAATTTCGAAATACAGGAGACAATCGGCTCCGCCAGCATCACCATTCCAGGACCGCCGCCGAACGGCCGGTCATCCAAAACTTTATGCAGCCCTTGTCCATACTCCCGCAAATCAATTGGGTCGACATGAATAATGCTGTTCCTGATCGCTCGACCAGTCACGCCATATTCGGTGATCGCAGCAAACATCTGCGGGAAAATGCTGACAACACTTATCCGCATAATTGTTTCAATTCACTCCGATTGCAGTCAATAGTCTGTAAACCAATCTACAAAAATTTTTCCGTCTTGCAGACTTACCTCACGGACCACGCTCGGCGTGTAAGGAATCAGGTGCGTGGTTTCTCCACGAGCCACTAGAACGTTATTTGCACCGGTTTCCATCATCTCTTCAACTGTGCCGTAAATTGCGCCATTTACGTCAACTGCCTGCAATCCAATCAACTCGAACCAATAGTACTCTCCTGTACCAAGATTCGGCAACGCAGATATGGGAAGTCGGACATCCGCACCTTTCAATGCAAGAGCTTCATCTCGAGTCGCTATGCCCTCAAGTACAGCAATAATGAATTTGCCGTGAAGCTGGCTGGAAGATACCCGAAAAGAAGACTCGGTTTGATCGGAAACTTCCAATATCCAATCCGAGTAGTCGAGCAGATTTTCCGGCTGTTCAGTAAAGGCTTTAAGCTTTACCTGCCCTTTGATCCCGAATGCATCCAACACGCGGGCGACAACTACGCTCCTGCCACTCGCGCCCGGCACCAGACTGTTTCGCTAAGTTCTTGCAGATTTTACGAGCGTCCGAACACGGCTGGATAGTTGTGCTCCATTCGATTCCCAGTAATCGACCCGATCCAGATCGATTTTCAAGTTTTCCTCGTTTTCGCTCGCAATGGGGTTGAAGTAGCCAACCTGTTCGATGAATCTTCCAGTAGGCGAACGTCGCCTATCTGCTACTACGATCGAATAAAATGGTCTTTTCTTCGCTCCACCGCGCGCCAGTCGAATAACGACCATCCGTCAAACACTCCAAATGTATAGTCAATTAAACTTTGCAATTATATTCAAATCTGCAATTCCGTCATCAAATTTTTATAAATATCCGGAATCTGCGCTTCAATACTAATCTCATGAAAGCCGTTGACAATACCTAACCCCAAATTTCACTTGGATCGACCGTAAAATCCAACCCTTTCTGCATCACTGAATGATACATTGGTATTTTCATAGTAGGACAACACGGCGATGATGCGAGGTGTAGCACCTTTTACTGGTGTAACTTGATGCGCAGTATTGCGTGAGCTATACCCGAAAGTAGTGCGTGGGAGGTTTGAAAAAAAAGTGGCGTATCTGGTTTAACATGTAAATGAAAACATTTTTTACAAAAAACCAGAAAGGTACGCCACTATGAATAAGGATAACGTAATTTCATTTGAAAATCGAGAACTTTTTGAAGATCCACTCACAGATTTGATTCGAGCCGGAGCCCGTCAGCTGATCGCACTGGGGGTTGAGGCCGAATTAGACGAGCTTATGGCGAAGTATGCTGGCCAGCATACCGAAAGCGGTCATCGGGCGGTCGTTCGAAGCGGTTACCATCGGCAACGCCAGATTCAGACGGGCATTGGTGCGGTGACGGTGAAGATTCCCAAGGTGCGTTCGACCACTGGAGAGCCGGTGACGTTTCGCTCCTGCCTGATTCCGCCCTATGTGCGAAAGACACGCACGTTGGAGGCGTTTGTGCCATGGCTGTATCTGAAAGGGATCAGCAGCGGTGAGATGGGCGATGTGCTTGGCGTGTTGCTGGGGCACGAAGCCAAAGGATTTTCCGCTGCGGTGGTGTCGCGACTGAAAGCCGAGTGGGAAGAAGAGCGTGATCAGTGGATGGTGCGAGATTTGAGCAAGGAGCGATGGGTATACCTGTGGGTGGATGGGATATACAGCGGATTGCGCAGCGAGGATGTCAAGTTGTGTTCGCTGGTGGTGATCGGCGTGAATGATCAAGGCGAGAAGAAGTTTTTGACGATCGAAGACGGGGTTCGCGAGTCTACGCAGAGCTGGCGCGAGGTATTGCTGGATCTGAAAGCACGTGGGATGAATGTGCCGAAGCTAGCGGTTGGCGACGGTGCGCTGGGGTTTTGGTCAGCGCTCGATGAGATTTATCCGGACACCCGTCACCAGCGCTGTTGGGTGCACAAGAGCGCGAATGTGTTAAATGCGCTTCCGAAGTCGGTACAGGCGAAAGCGAAGGAGGCAATGCGCGAGATCTGGATGGCCGAAACTCAAGCCGATGCACAGCGTGCGTTTGATCAATTCATCGACACATACCAGGACAAGTATCCGAAAGCGACTCAGTGTTTAGAGAAAGATCGCGAAGAGTTGCTGGCATTTTACGATTTTCCGGCGGTGCACTGGCAGAGCTTGCGTACCACCAACCCGATTGAATCGACGTTTGCGACGATCCGTCATCGCACGCGTCGCTCTAAAGGGTGCTTAAACCGAAAGGGGATGCTGTGCATGATGTTCAAGCTGGGTATTTGTGCGCAACACAACTGGCGCAGGTTGCGAGGATTCCGGCAACTTGGGAAAGTGATAGAAGGTATACAATTCAAAGACGGGATTGAGACAAAGCAGTTTGACAACCAGGTAGCCGCGTGAATTCACCCCACGCACTACTTTCGGGTATAGCTCGTATTGCGTCCTTTGAAGATGTTCAGCGTTCCCGGCTCAAGCCGCAGTGTCGCTACCCGATCATCCTTACCTCCCAACAGACGGGAAACACCTTCATAGTTTGGATCGCTACTGCTTCTGAGCCCGCTTCGATATTGGAATAGACCACCAGACCTGGGGGATTGCAGCAATAATGTGGTGGTAAATTCGGACCGATCGAAATGCCAGTTCAATGCTTCTCCCGCATAGTATGTCATGACATTAATACGTGCAAGCGGGTCTGCCATCGGAAAGAGCTGAGGCTTACCCATTACTGCCGCTAGAAAAACAATCAGCGGCTGCCACTCGTATATTCGGGTGATGAGATTAAATGGAATCTGATCGCCACATATGGTGTGATTGATTGTCTTGAATCTGCTGAGTGCCGGATGGTCTGATTCCACGCCTTCAATATCGTCATTAAAATAAATATTATGCTCCCGGCAATGAGTGAACGCATCGGTCTTAATCAGCGGTTTCAATTCAGCAACACATTGCTCAATGGATGAGAGTCGAACAAAGCCTGTAAGACTGAACATGCCAAAGCGGCGAATTTCGCTCTGGTAGCGCCGAATCAATTCATCGTACGACACACTGTTCGGGCAATCAATGGGATAGAGGTTTAGGTTTAGATGCTGCATCATGTTTAAAACTAGCACTGCGTCGGAGAAATTTATTATTATCCATCTACAGCAGAATTTTATAGTAACAATCTGCGTTTTCAAGTCAACAGAAACACGTGTTCAGAGTAACCGTTCTTTTGAACTAGGCTACGTAACTGAGAGAACACTCTGAGATCAGCTTAACATCATAGTCATTGCTAACAGTAGTGCACTGGCCGAAATTTGTAAATACGGTCACTTGCTAGTTCCATGGTGCGCTGTTGAATCATATGAACGTAAAAAAAACGATGAACCATTCGAGGACATGAAGAATCGACTGAACACACAGCTTTGCGGCCAACAAACCGAGGGTGTGCAGCTATATATTGTAAAAGCTTTCGTTCTTCAGTCAATGTCGTTAATGGTCCGGGGATCATGAGTAACGACACGGTTTTTCTGCGGCGATGCATCCAGACATTGGAACTCGCCTTAGACACGATCGGCAAACAAAAGGAGGCGGACGCTGACCTTTACGACATTTGCAGAGCTGCCTGCGTCAAGGAGTTCGAACTGGTTTTGGAACAGAGCGGCAAACTGCTGCGAAAACGTATTGCGGCATACTTTTCCAGCAACCGGCAGGCAGATCTTCTGGCTTTCAAAGATCTATTCCGGTATGCCGCCAAGCACGGGCTGATCGAACCGGAAGTAGTCGAACGATGGCTTTACTACCGCGAAATTCTTCCAGATGAGTTAGCGGATAAATTTGATTCTATCCGTGTGCATGTGAAGCAAACAGACCGGCAGCTTGGTCCCTATCCATACTGCGGTGTGTCCGGGATTGTAGATAACATCGACGACTATCTCGTTAACGAAGTATGCCTACTCATTGCCGAAAACAGCGAATCCCGACATACACAAAATTCACCAATAGCATTTCTTGCTGACGTGAGGTTCGGGACCGCAACAAAGGAAAGCCCAATCCCATAATTGACAGAGTTTTCTGCCAACTAATATTATTCATAAATAAGCTTAACTAATCCTTTTTAGTGTTTGTTATCTATTAAATATAATTTTCAATATCTAGTTTCGTGTCAGTTATGCCTGATTTTCAACAGTGCAAATATCATCATATAGAAATATACTGAGACAATTGAGTCTACACCTGTCCTAGAGCGTTTAATTTGACATCCCCAGCACTAAAAGCCTTCGGCAAGACGTTTCTTTATTCGGTGTGGCTGCCGATTACTGTCATTATTCTGACAGCGCTTCGATTCGGCGTCCTTCAAGAATGGCAAGGTTTTAGCGCATTTAATTTTGTAGAATTTGTTGTCCAGATCGCAATGCTTTTTCTATTCGCCTGGCCAAGCGGTATTCCACTAACACTAGCAATTCAGAAACTTCATCGCCGAGCACGAAATACCTCGTTCTTTCTGGCAATCATTTTCGTTCCACTTTCCGCCTATGCTGTAATTATCGGCGGTTTGTTCGGACCCATTGGAATGTTTGCATATGCGGCTGTTGCGTCTGTACCAACATGGATGATATTGGGTATTGTTACAACCTTCCAACGCCACCGCTCGTCATCAGCCTGACAATACCGCTCACCTGACTTCCACTTGTTACTGCATTGGGAATTTGTCGGAAAGGTTGTCCAGACCCGGAATCGACATTTTTCCTTTGTTTCGTGAGAACTTTCGCGTCATTTTCTGCATCTTGTCAAACTTGCGCAACAGTTGATTGACAAACCTAGCTTCGACACCAGCACCGGCACAAATTCGAACTCGTCGACTTCCCCGTATAATCGCCGGATGCTGTCGTTCGTGCGGAGTCATCGAATTGATGATCGCAATATCTCGCTTAGTGCTCTCCTCAAGCTTGTCCATATCTGGCATTTTCGCGGAAGATAAGCCAGGCAACAGTTTTGCAATGCTCGACATGCCGCCCATGTCCTGCGCCATCATCATTTGATCGCGATAATCTCCTAAGTCAAATCGTCGTCCTTTACGCAACTTCTGCTCGAGATTTTGCGCTTTGCCTTTGTCTGCCTTCTGCTGTGCCGATTCAATGAGTGAAAGAACATCGCCCATTCCCAAGATTCGAGATGCAATACGATCAGGATGGAATTGCTCCAATGCATCTACTGCCTCGCCTACGCCGATGAACTTGACCGGTTTGCCGGTTATATGACGTACCGAAAGAAGTGCACCTCCACGTGTGTCGCTATCCAGCTTAGTAACAACAACACCTGACAAAGGCAGTGCATCGTTGAATGCCGACGCGCTATTTACAGCATCCTGCCCTGTCATGGCATCAATTACAAACAACGTTTCATCCGGCGAAATACCCGCATGAATCGCACGAAGCTCATCCATCATCTGGTCATCGATGTGCAGCCTTCCGGCAGTATCGATAATCACTACGTCTGCCGTTAGGCTGCGAGCGTGAGCAATAGCTGAACGCGCGATTTCTTGCGGTTTCTGGCCAATATCGGTCTCATAAAAATCTACCTCAACCATTTCAGCCAGTTTTCTCAGTTGCTCGACTGCGGCAGGACGATAAACGTCAACACTTGCAACCATTACTCTTTTCTGAAATTGTCGCTTGAGAATCCGAGCGAGTTTACCAACCGTAGTCGTCTTGCCAGATCCTTGCAAACCTGCGACCAGTATCACCACGGGCGGCGTGCCCGACAAATTCAGTGGCACATTCGAGTCGCCAATTATGCGAGTGAGTTCTTCATGCACAATGCCTATCATGGTCTGGGCCGGCGTAAGGCTGCTCAAAACTTCGGCACCCGACGCCCTCAATCTGACTTGGCCTATGAACTCCCGCGCTACAGGCAACGCTACATCGGCTTCAAGCAAAGCTCGCCGAACTTGACGAAGAGCTTCTTCAACCGCTTTTTCAGACAGTTTGTTTGATCCGCGGACGGTGCCTAGAGCCTGATTGATTCGATTTCGGAGTGATTCAAGCATGGTAGATTTAATTCCTTTGTAGATTACACTTACAATAAGAAATTGAATATTTCAAGTTATATTCAATAAACTTTAGATTTTGTTGATAGATTAATCAAAGACTCGATTGGACGACATCCCTGAAGGCATACTGTTTGCCTCTCTCGCACTACTGATCTGCCTGTCGGCATTTTTCTCCGCTTCGGAAACTGCAACGATGGCAGTGAACCATTATCGTCTGGCTGATAAAGCGAACAAGAAAGACCGAAGAGCTATACTGCTCCAGAAACTGATCCGCGAACCTGATCGGTTGCTCGGCACTATTTTACTTGGCAATAACCTGGTCAACAACGCCGCCGTAGCGATTACAACAATGCTCGCCTGGAAATACTACGGCGAAGCAGGCGTTGCGGTATCAACCGCGTTTATTACGGTGGTAATCCTTGTCCTTGCTGAAATTCCACCCAAAACCATAGCAGCAATCTATCCTGAGCGAATTGCATTTTTCGCGGCCTATGTTCTTGATGTTCTTCAGAAACTGTTTCATCCAGTCGTATGGCTGTTGAGTTCAGTCGTCAAACTGCTTAAACTGCTACCTGCTTTTCGACAGATACAAGTCTCTGATTCTCTGGATACCGACGAATTGCGCGTCGCAGTGAAAGCCTCTGAGCATCATTTTGCGCCCGATCAGATGGAACTGCTTTTAGGAATTCTGGAGCTTGGTTCCCAATCCGTCGACAAAATCATGGTGCCTCGCAACGAAATTCATTCAATTGATCTTGATGATGACATATCGGACATTGTCGAGCAAATTTTCACAGAAACATTTGCCCGCGTGATCGTATATGAGAAGTCCTATCAGGATGTTAAGGGAGAGCTTGAAATTCGTGCATTGCTGCAGAGTTGCCATCGGGAAGAGATCACCAAAGAAAAACTTATCGAGCTCCTCAAAGAACCCATGTATTTGCCAGAAGATTCAAGACTGCTGGAACAGATTCAGCGGCTCCAACGACTCCGTCGCAATATGGGCATTGTCGTTGATGAATATGGCGAAGTGGTGGGGCTCATTACCGTGCATGAAATGCTGGAAGAACTCGCTGGATTCATAGACCCTGATATGGAAACGTTCAAAGCTGGAATCATAAAGGAAAAACAAGGCACTTACCTTGTGAACGCAATGATGAATGTTCGAGAGTTGAATCGGGCAATGCAGTGGGATTTGCCGACGGACGGACCCAATACGCTGAATGGCCAGATTCTCGAACAAAACGAAGATATTCCCCAACCAGGTACGACATTTCTGATCAACGGCTATGCAATTGAAACCGTTCGGGTACGAGGCGGTGCGATAGATGTTGTGCGCATCCTTCCGAATGCAGATATACCGGAAGTCCGATGACTGTGATTTAGGATTGAAGTTGACGTGTCGTATGTCCCAAACTTGGCAATCTCTCCATAAAATTCGGGGCTACTTCCACATTCCTAGCTTGTCCAGCGAAGTTTACGTAGCCCAATTGTCACTTCCCACCTGCATCATCACTTAGCATCGTCAGAATAGAAATTCCTGCTTGGGTGAAGATCGTTTGAACGACTTGCTGGATTTAGGGTTGCTTCACCAGCAATTGATCACGGTCCAAATTGCCGATATAGTGCAATTCGATGCCTGCAGATAGTCTGGTAAATTGTAGAATGCACGAACAAATTCAAAACCCTATCTCCTTTTAGAACCCACTTGCCTTTAAGTGTTGGGTGCGTGTTCAAAACATATAAAAAAATGCACCTTGGCTAGTGAGGTTGTTTTGATGGTCTTAGCCGCACAATTAGGAATTAATTGATACAACTATGTTATAATTCCTTATACAATAACTATTTTTGTATTAGGTTTTATAATTTATTGATATGTCAATTTCGATCACACAAAATGACAGAATGCTTGCCTACATGACAAAGCATCCGCTTGTCCGCCCGCGCGATCTGATCAAAATCAACGTAATGTGTGGAGCGACAATCAAGATAAGAATCAGCGACAATCAAGGTAAGAATTTTTTGACGCTGCGATCAGGTCTCAAATAATAGCAGAATTATTTGCAGTTTCACTGATTCGATTAAAAAAAGTCGATCAACGACAGGATGTGAACACGGGGCTTGTGCCCCGTGTTCAGCAGGTTGAATGGATCAGCTGTCAGTCTTGAACGGACTTGGGCTGAGCTTTTTTTGCAGTGGCACGCTTTGACGCTCGTGCGGGCTTATCTCGCAACTGTTCAACTGCGTGTCGCCGGCGGTAGCTTTCGACGTTCATTTCCAGAATGGTCGCATGGTGAACCAGTCGGTCCACCGCGGCCACCGCAGTGCTCTGGTCTGGGAACACTTTGTGCCATTGGTCAAACGGCTGATTGGCGGTAATCAGAATGGAACGCCGTTCATAGCGCACTGAGATCAGCTCGAACAGCACGCTGGTTTCCATCTGATCTTTGCTGACGTAGGCAAAATCGTCCAGAATCAGCAAATGATATCGGTCCAGCCGCGCCAGCAGATTTTCGAGCGTCAATTCGCGACGTGCCCGTTGCAGGCGTTGCACCAGGTCGGTGGTTCGAGTGAACAGCACACGATAGCCGTTTTCCACCAGGGCCAGTCCGATTGCTGATGATAAGTGGCTTTTGCCGGTACCGGGCGGCCCAAACATCAACAGGTTGTGACCATTGTTGAGCCACACATCGCCGGCCGCCAGTGCCATGACTTTGGACTTGGAGACGACCGGCACCACATTGAAGTCGAAGCTGGAGATCGTTTTACCGGGCACCAGCCGGGCTTCTTTGAGGTGGCGTTCAATGCGCCGCCGGTCACGTTCGGCCAGTTCGAGCTCAGCCAGGGTCGACAGCAGCCGAGCAGCCGGCCAGCCTTCGGTATCGGCGCGTTCGGCAAAGCCTGACCACATCTGTTTCATCGCCGGCAAGCGCAACTCCGACAGCATCAGTGCCAGTTTGACTGCATCGGTCGAATGGCTGCTTTTGTGACGCTTGGCACTCATGACTCAGCTCCTTGCTGCAGCAGCGACGCATAGCTGGCCAGAGTGCTCGATTCCACATGCAGTTGCGGCATGGTACCGTGCTGCACGGCAAATTGCTTTTGCATCTCGAGCATGTCCGGAAGCGCGCCTTGCTGCAGGCATTGTTCGATCTGCTGCGCCAGCCGGGCTTCGCAGTTGTGGTCGTGAGCCAACGACAACAGCTGTACCGCCAGCCGACAGGCTTGCCGTGGCGTGGTGCGCTCCAGTGCCACCTCGAAACAATGTCGATACGCCTCGTGCGGAAACAGCTGATCTCGGTAAACCCAACTCATCAGCGCCATCGGCTTGCGCCTCAGAGAATGAATCACATGATGATAATTGACCACATGCGCACACCAATGCCTGGCCGATGAATGGTGATGACCGCGTGGCAGGGTCAACTGATGGCGACTGCCCAGATACAGCTCTACACGATCCGCGTAGAGCCTCACCCCCAGACGATGACCGATCAGACGCGAAGGCACCGTGTAAAACACCTTGCGCAGAACGAAACCGCTGGAACGGGTGACCCGTACGTTGGTCTCCTTGTAATCCGTGGTGCGTCGGCCCGGCAACGCCCGCAGCACTTCGCGCTCCGCCTCAATTTTCTTGCTGTGCCGCAGATTGATATTGCCGGTGATTTGGACGATGAAATCCCGATACTCATCCAGCGTCTCGAAATCTTTCGAGCCACGCAGTGCCAGCGCATCTTCGATCGCACGCTTCAGATGTCCATGCGGACCTTCAATGGCGCCGTTTTCGTGCGCCACGCCTCGATTGTTGCGTGTCGCCCGCATCCCGTAGTGCTCGCACAACTGGCGATAACTCTCGGTCAGGTCCTCGCCATCATCCTTGCTGATATTGCGAAACGCTGCCGACAGGCTGTCGGTGCGGCATTCACGCGGCACACCGCCTAAAGTCCACAGCGCATCCTGCACTCCCTGCTCCAATGCAGCAAAGCTCTCGCCACCCTGAACTACATCGACATGGGTGAAGCCCGACCACGCCAGGCGGAAGTGATACAGCTTGTGATCAAACTTGCACCCGCCAATCGTCACACCGATCCAGTTCATGTCGGTAAAGTCCGATATGCCCATGCGACCTGGCTCCTGACGCTGGCGGAAAATCACTTCCTGCTGCGGTCCATGCTGCGCTCTCCAGTCCCGAATGCGACGCTCCAATGTGCGCCTCACGCCGGCAGTGAGCTGTGGATTGAGGCGCATCACTTCCCGGTACACAGCCACCGCACGTAGGTTCGGGCATTTCTCCAGCATCGGCACCACTTGTTCCTCAAATATGCCTGCCAATGGATCCGGCCGACGACGAGTGCGCTTCACTTTGGTTTTTTCAGACGGAAGCCGACTGTCCTTGTTGATTCGGTAGCCGGTAGCACAGCTGAATCCAGATTTCACAGCGGCTTTGTCAATCGAATGAGTTAGTTTTAGTTTCATGAATTTTCTCACTTGATAATCATTTACATGACATCCCGGCATCTTGTGAACCCCGCATGGCTGCGAAATTACAAGTTTAGTGCCGGAACTGTCGCAAACGTCAAGTCAGCAATTCAGAGGGTCGAAAATTCTTTCGACCGCGCGTCCTGAAACTCCGTTCGGACTTCGTCCTCACTGCGTTTCAGGACGCGAAACCTTTTCTTACCCTGATTGTCGCAAGATTCTTATCTTGATTGTCGCCCTATAGTAATGGCGACTACCATCTCCAGAGCAGTCACCGAGGGAGATATCATCCGCGTGGGGCGCGGCCTGTACCGACTTCCCAATGCAGGTCTCGACACCCATACGACACTGGCTGAAGTCGCTAAACGCGCTCCTAATGCTGTAATTTGCCTGGTTTCGGCTCTAGCGTTTCACGGGCTCACGGATCAGCTCCCCCGTAAGGTCTGGATCGGAATCGGCGCAAACGATTGGAAACCACGACTAAAGTATCCACACATTCGTCCTGTTCGGTTTCGAGAACCATATTTTTCAGCCGAGGTGGAAGTCCATGAAATTAGCGCTGTAGATGTCCGAATCTATTCAATCGCCAAATCTATAGCCGATGCTTTCCGTAATCCGAAACTGGTAGATCGGTTTGTTGCCATAGAATCTCTAAAGTCAGCGCTGGAGGCCCGGCAAGTTCAACCCACTACTCTCGCAGAAGCGGCTAAAAACTATGGTGCTTGGAACCAGATGCGTCCCTATCTAGAAGCGTTTTCGTTTGGGAATTATACGGAATAGTTGACAAAGTCAGAATTTTAGAATATACTTACTAATACAGAAAATTCATTTGATGTTGGAAGTATATTATGCGTAAGAACAAAAACGAAAGAAAGCGAGTCAGCCTTTACGAATTCATTTCTCGGTTTCAAACAGAACAAGATGCAATGGCTTATATCGAATCAAGACGCTGGCCAGATGGTCGAGTGTGTCCCAAGTGCAATTCGGAAAAAACAAGCAGTGCCAAGCATAAAACGATGCCTTACTGGTGCAGACCTTGCCGAAGTTACTTCAGCGTCAAAACTGGAACTCTGATGGAAGGCAGCAATATCAAATACAGGCAATGGTTGATGGCGATCTACCAACTTTCAACTTCCCTCAAAGGTGTTTCAAGCACCAAACTTGGAAATGACGTTGGAGTAAATCAGTCTGCCGCTTGGTTTATGGCACATCGAATCAGAACTGGCTGGGCAAATAACGTATCAAAGTTATTTGGCTGTGAAGTTGAAGTCGATGAAACCTACATTGGCGGTAAAGAGAAGAATAAGCATAAGGACAAAAAACTGAATGCCGGTAGAGGCGCTGTCGGCAAGACCGCTGTTGTCGGAATCAAGGAACGCAAAAGCAAGAATATCAAGTCTTTCAAGGTCGCAAACACCAAAGCCATAACACTTCATCAGATTGTCTGTGATAGCGTTTCAGCTGGCTCTACAGTTTACACTGACGATGCCACTGCTTACGATGGGATTGAAAACTATGGATTCACACATGAAACCGTTAAGCACTCTGTTGGCGAATATGTAAAGGGACAAGCGCACATAAACGGAGCGGAATCGTTCTGGTCTTGCTTGAAGCGCGGATACTACGGTGTCTACCACAAGATGAGTCCGAAGCACCTGCAGAAATATGTTGACGAATTCAGTGCCAGGCAGAATGTTCGCCAACTGGATACGATGGTGCAAATCGACTGCACTATTCGAGGGCTGTTTGGCAAGCGACTGAAATATGCGGACCTGGTAGGCGGGGCTGATGGTAGATTGCATTGAAAAGTACAGTGAAGAAACCGTAGCGATTCTAATGAATTTAGTTCGAAGAACAGGAGCGATCGAAAATATCAATGTCAAACGCAGATCTTCCATATGACAGCCGACAAATTGCTAATCGCCTGATAAGTCTTGTAAATCAGCGCGGCCAGTCCATGTCGATAATGCGGTTGCTTAAGCTTGCATATATGGTACATGGCTGGACTTTAGCAATTATTGACAAACCATTAGTTAACGATTATGTCCAGGCATGGAGGTATGGGCCTGTTATTCCAAGCATCTACTACCCTTTTCGCCCGTATGGAGTACACGCATTACAGCAAATTCCTATTGTCAAAGAAAATGCTATTGACGAAGAAACTGATAATCTTATGGATTCAGTTTTCGGAATATATATGCATCTAAGCGATAGTCAATTGTCTCACTTAACGCACATCAAGGGCGGGCCATGGGATATTACGTATAAGCCGAACAAACTTGGCATTGTTATCCCTAATGAACTAATATCAGAACACTTCAAAAGCAAACTTGAACGATCAAAGCATGAAAACTCCTCATGACCCAGACATCGCATCCCTTGATTCTGAGGGAGTTCAGCAACTTAACCCGCTAGACCGACATCACATAAAACTACGATGGGTTGCTATTGCCATAGCTATTGTTATCATTTTTGTAACTGGTTATTTAGAATTTTACATTCTGAGCCGTTTAGATCATTGGAAAGAAATCGGGGATTTTGTTGTTTTATTGGGAATTGCACCGATACTGTCGATTACTATCATAGTGACATTTATTCTGGTCGGCGCGTTCAAAAAACCTGGTGATTCTGAAATTCGTTTACCTGGCGCAGTTCAAGCCGCACAGTCCTTGACCGGGTCGCCCGAATAACAAATCTCTCTATTCCTATCGAAATGACATGACTTTACGAAAAAATTTAGTTGCTGGGGAATGTCCGCCTCCACCGGAATCTGACCCGCGATATGCATCACTTAAAACATTGCGAAAATGGTTGTTACTTGAACTTTATTCTGTATCGAATCTAATTGACGATTGGGAATTTGATGCAGAACAAGAGATGGATTCACTAACGATTAAAGACCTCGAAAATTCAATCGCTGATATTTTGCTCGCATTGGGTGAAGCGATTGAAAACTTTTACGAAGCAAATAAGGGCAATCCTTTTCTTAAGACGCGTGATGTTTAGAAATTGAAGTACAACTGAATTACAGGTGGAAGTAGTGAACTTTAAGATTTGGAAGACAGAAAAATTCTGAATCAATTTTTCTTTGCCAAATACCTTGTCGGTGTAGAGAAATAATTGTATTCATCATTTTTGAATTATGCGATTCATCAAAGTTTTTCACTAGTGTCCCAACGTTTAATCGAATAAATTCAATTGGTTAGGTAGTTCGGACTGCAGTGGATTGTAGTGTGTTTGTGTAATTACTTGATGTAATTTATCTTTTTCGAACAAAGCCAAGCTTAATGACTGTAGAATTGTGTAGAGACTCTGATCCAGATGCAACCTTTTTTTGATAATTGCAATCAACACGTAAACCGAAACTGAAATCCAAATCTGGCTTTTCACCGCATTTTCAGACAACCCGAAGAACGACTTGATTCGTAAATGCTGCTTGATCCATTTGAAGAACAACTCCACTTGCCAGCGACTGCGGTACAGTTGTGCGATCCTCAGGGCAGGCAGTGCGGTGTTGTTGGTGAGAAATTCCAGAGTTTTGTTGCGTTGTTTGTCATGATACTTGATGCGCCTGAGTTTTTCTGGATAGTGGTGCGCAGTTTTCACACCAGTGAGCCGCACGGTTTGATCGCAGACCACACCGGTGCTACGGTCAACGGGGTGGGAGTAAAGTCTTCGCAAGGTGGTATTGGATTTGGAACGAAGCACGAAGAAACTGCCAAGCTGATGCAGTCGGAAAAGGCGGGTGAAGTCAAGGTAGGCGCGATCCATGACGTAGAAGGCACCGCGTTCAGGCAGCAACATATCCATGACATTAACATCATGCAGTTTGCCATCGGAGATATGGATGAATGTTGGGATATTTCCTTGCAAATCCAACAAAGTATGGAGTTTTACCGCAGCTTTGGTTTTGCGAAACCCAGCCCATGGAAACAGCGACAGGCACAGGTCTATGGTCGAGGAATCCAAGGCATAGACGGTGTTGTCTAAATCCAGGCCATAGGCTTCAGCGCGATAAAGCGGACGCGCGGTGTGAATGAGCTGCTGTGCGAAATCGGCATAGATTCGCCAGTCTCGGACTTGATTGGCATTGGCCAACGTATTTCGCGAGACGCCACTGGGGATGCCGATGTGATAGAGTTTGCTGGAATGTACCCGCAGACTGATTTCGATGTCGCGAAGACTTTCCCGGTAGGTCAACTGGGCAAACGCCATGCAGCGATATTGTTCTGCACATCGAAACGATTTGACTTTGTGGTTACCGTTGTAGCGTCGAACGCAGTGATGAAAGGTGTGCCAAGGCAGATGATCCATTAACTGAGTAAAGATGAATTTTCCGGTGTACATGATCTGTATTCTCTGTGTTGGGGTTGAACAGTTTCGATGGGTTGATGTGTCAGCCAGATACGCTGAAGTCTCAAACACCAAATAACAGAGCTTATACAATTAATATCAACTATTTACAGACCATAATCAGAATAACGTTGGGACAGCAGTGAAAGTTTTTGTCTTTATATTGGCCTGCATTGCGACTTCTATTGCTTCGTCTATCGAGGTTGAACCGGATGCCGTCATGAGTGATTTCATTTTGGAATTCAGGGATACACAGGGATTGTTAGAGGAACTTGCAAATATGATCCGAAATCAAGGCTGGCGGTGTGATTCGATTTCAGCCGCTGGTGAAATGTTTTGGTCATCTGGTTTTGTCATAGTCTGCAATCATTTCAGATATACGTACGAAATACGAGATCGCGGTGGTCGGTGGGTAGTTACTCTTGATTAGAACTCAATGACAAAACAATCCTCCAAACAAATTCCCGCCCCACCCATGACTGACTTCGAATTTGATGAGGTAGTTTCGATATTGCTTGGCGTGAAACCGAAAGTTAGGCAGACATCCGAAAAGCAAAAATCTTCTAAAAAATCGAAGAAACCGAACTGATTTTACGCTTGTCAACTATTCCGTATAATTCCCTTTCGTTTAATGGCTAATCAACCCGCGAATCTCGCTGCCTCGGTCAGACAACGACTCAAAAATCTCGCTCTTAAAATCAGTTGGGGATTTGACGTCGTACTTATCGCATTTGGACTTGAGCGTCTAATCTACCGGCTCTCAGTCTCCGACTATCGTGACCAATTTGTGCTGAAAGGTGGCATGCTGGTTACACTGTGGACAAACGATTACGGCAGGTTCACGCGTGATGTCGATTTTCTGGCTTTTGTCGAGAACAATGAAGCGAACCTCAAAGCCATATTCACGGATATCCTGTCTATCGATGCCGGCGACGGCCTAGTATTTGACACAGGTAAATTGACAACAACTGAAATTCGAACCAATCAAGTCTACACCGGCACTCGTCTCAAAACTAAAGCCTACCTCGGTAGGACGGAAATTCCGATCACCATTGATTTGGGGTTCGGCGACGTACTAAGCGACCCGGTTTATGAAATCAAGTGCGCCTCTGTTCTAGGATTCAAGTCGGCAAACATTCGGGCATATACGCCAGCAAACTTTATTGCGGAGAAATTTCAATCGGTGGTTGCACTTGGTATTGCCAATAGCCGAATGAAAGATTTCTACGATCTATGGTCAGTGCCCAGAACCGTTGAAATTGATCCATCAGAACTCACCCAAACACTCATCTCGACTTTTTTACACCGTAACACTCCGGTTCCATCAGAATGTCCAAGTGGCCTTACAGAAGAGTATTCGCAAGACCCGCTAAAAATTGCTCAATGGTCCGCCTACATGGAAGCAAATAATTTTCAAGGCATAACTCTGCGCGAGATTACACAAGAGATTTGGAGTTGGCTCAAGCCAACCTGTCAGACTGCACTGGAAGTTAACGATGGCTGACAACCAGACATATACCTCGGTATAGCCAGATGCGCATCTTTTCCGAGTCCGCGCTCAAAGTAATTTGCAGCCAGGATAGCGATTTCCGAAGCTTGAGGTATCTGATTTGCAATCCATCCAACAACACAGTGTTCGTTCTGCGCCAATAAAACGGGTGCATGCATATCCCAACCGGAACCGGCTCCATACCATTCACTACCAATGATTCGCAATTCCGTAATATCAGTTAATTTTTCTACACCCTGCAGTGATGCCAATCCCCTTTCGTCTCTAATATAGGATGCCCAGAAAATCTTGCCTCGCTTAGCATCCAGAGCAGTCACTATCTTGTCGGGTTCCTGTTTCTGCGCAATTGCCGCCATACACGAAACTGGTATCACTGGAACATCGACTCCAAACGCAATTCCCTGCGCTACACCTGCTGCAATGCGCAAACCAGTGAACGAACCTGGTCCTTCTCCAAATGCCATTCCATCAATCTGATTCAATCCTATGCCAGCCTCGGCCAAGAGCTGGTTAATCAGAACCAGTACAGACTTGTTGTGATTGCGTGCAGCCTGCTCATTTTTCGCGTCAATCTGACCATCCAAATTGAGTGCAACCGACAACATGTCGTCCGAAGAGTTGACAGCCAGAATTTTCATTGGGCAAAGAAATTCCTGACATCCTCTAGCTGGTCGGTATTTTTCATTGGCGGCAGGCTATCCAGAAACTTCTTTCCGTAGCTGCTCGTTTTGATTCTGGGATCACAGAGTATCAGTACCCCTTTGTCGCTCGAATCTCGAATCAACCGCCCCGTGCCCTGTTTCATGGACAGTACTGCCGACGGGACTTGCCAGTCGGTAAATATGTTCTTTCCGACTTTGTTCATTAATACTTCTCGGGCAATCAGCAACGGATCATTCGGAGGAATGAACGGCAGTTTGGCAATGATCACGCATGAAAGTGCCTCACCTTTTACATCAACGCCTTCCCAGAAACTAGAGGTCCCAAGGAGTACGGCATTTCCATCATCCTTGAATCTTTCCAGCAAATTTGCACTGGTGTCGTGGCCTTGACAAAGTAAAGTGAAATTCAATTTACCGTCAAGCAGCCTGTAGACGAAGTTCATCGAATAATGACTGGTAAACAACACGAATGCCCTGCCGCTGCTCAACGGCATAACCTGCTTAACGACTTCTGCAATAGACTCGTCATACAAATCTCGGTATTTGGGCTGCGGCATGTCCTGAGGGAAATAAGCAAGAGCCTGTTTCTTAAAGTTGAATGGGCTCTCCCACCTCTCGGAAACTACACCTTCTAATCCGATACGACTCTGAAAATGAGAAAAATCTTCTCCTACCGAAAGAGTCGCCGAGGTAAATATCCAACTGCCAGAGAAATCTGTAATCAATGGCCCGTAGTGATTGCCAGGCTCAAGCGGTATCTGAGACAGGCTGAATCCGATTCTACTGGACTCGTACCATGTCGCACAATCCTCATTTTCTCGCTCAAAAATGCATTTCGCGTCTTCAATAACCTCAAGTGCATGATCGCGACACAGTTCTAACTCGCGTGAGGTCTCCATGAACGGCTCAATATCGCACACAAGCTCTTCCAGAAGATGTACGATTTTCCAATAGGTCGTCATGAACTCTCGATTGTCCGTCAGGTGTGACACTAAAACCTTTACCGAATCATCTGATACTTTTTTTCTTGCATCCTCTGTCAATTGCGCCATTTCTGCGCACTTCTGATCAAGCCAGACCTGATCCAGTTCACTGTCCAAGGCGGCCTGCTGCAGATTTCTGCAAAACTGTAGCAATCGCTCTTTGGAAATCGAAATACCCATTGTCTGTGCCGCAATCTCTGGAAAACGATGGCCCTCATCAACGACGATCACTTCTGCATCCGACAGCAATCCTGATTCGTCTTCCCCGGAGTGCTGAAAATTCAAGCACAGCAGATTGTGATTTACGACCAGCACGTCAGCGCTTCGGGCTTTGATTCTGGCACGATTGACATAACACTCTTTGGAAAACTCGCACTGACTGCCAAGACAGTTTTCCGCAGTCGAAGTTATCATTTTTTTGTGTTCGCTGGAAAGACGAGGATACTCGGATATATCCCCATCGTCCCTCTCGGAAACCCAGTCATAGATACGGTTGATTCTCGCAGTTGCACCGAGCATGTCCGGTTGTCGATTAAGCTGATCATGTCGAAACAAACAGAGGTAATTGCTTCTCCCCTTTAGTACTCTGACTTCCGGTGATATTCCCAAGGCTTTACACACCCAGGGAATGTCTGTCTGAAACAGCTGTTCTTGAAGATTTTTAGTACGCGTCGAAATGACGGTTTTCTTTTTTGCCAGTAACGGCGGAACCAGGTAACTGAATGTCTTTCCGGTTCCAGTTCCGGATTCGACAATCAAGTTTTCGTTTTGCTCAATGGCAGAGTCAATTGCTTGTGCCATTTCTCTCTGACAATCCCGAACTGAAAACCATTTAAAAATCTGGTTGAATGGTCCGTCGGGACCGAGAATGGAAAAACTGTCAGACATGAATATCCGGTAACCGGCAATTTTGATGTGCGCTAGTCGCACCCATGCGCTGGTATGACAGAACTCAAGCGGCGAGTTTTTCCCAAAATGACTTGATTCGCTGCGTCCAGTTGCTGACGCTAGGAGTATGGCGCGCACCGCCTTTAACGACGAGATTGTCGAAGTCCTCAAGCAGTTCTTTCTGCTTCTGCGTCAGACCAACCGGAGTTTCAACAATCAACTTGCAAAACAGATCACCTGCCACATGCGATCGAACACTACGTATCCCCTTTCCTCGCAGCCGCATGAGTTTGCCAGTCTGCGTCTCAGGATGAACTTTTAGATTTGCACGACCGTCCAAAGTCGGAATTTCAACCGTTCCGCCAAGAGCAGCAGTTGCAAAGCTGATCGGAATTTCACAGTACACGTTATCGCCATCGCGTTCAAAAATTGAATGCGGATGGATTCGAATTTGAACAAAAAGATCGCCCGGTGGAATTCCACCACGACCGGCTTCCCCCTTGCTCGGAATTCTGACCTGATTGCCATGATCAATGCCAGCAGGAATATGCACTGACAAGCGCGTTGTTTCCTGCACCCGTCCTTGTCCTCTGCATTTGTGACAGGAGTCTGTGATCACAGTTCCTTGTCCATGGCATTTGGGACAGGTCTGCTGCAGCGAAAATGCAAGCTGCTGAATTCTTACCTGGCCATGCCCGCCGCAGGTACTGCAGGTTGTTGGTGTGGTGCCTTTTCTGGCACCACTGCCGTCGCACTCATCGCAGCCAACCATCCTTGGTACACTGATTTCGGTTTCAATGCCGCGCACCGCATCTTCCAGGTCCAAATCCAGCGTGTATCGCAGATTGGAACCCTGAGCCGGTCGACTCGACTGACGGCCAGCTCCAAATATATCGCTGAAGATGTCGCCGAAAATATCGCCAAACCCTTCCCCGCTGGTATATCTAGCGCCCGACAAACCTTCCAGGCCTTCATGACCAAATCGATCGTATCGTTCGCGAGATTCCGAATTGGACAAAACTTCGTAAGCCTCTTTTGCCTCCTTGAATTTAGCTTCTGTGTCTTTCGCGTCATCCTGATTCCGGTCAGGATGGTATTTCATGGCTAAACGTCGATATGCGCGCTTGACGTCACTCTCGGAGGCATCCCTTTGGACACCAAGTACATCATAGTAATCACGTTTAGACATAGTGTTTTAGTGATAGGTAGCAGTGGCTGTTAAAATCAATGGTTCGACATCACTTGCGCTGCTCGTCATCGGTAACTTCTTCAAAATCAGCGTCGACGACATCGCTATCGCCAGCTGATTCAGGCGTAGAGTCCGGACTAGCTTCCGCTTGTGTTGATGCTTCGCTGTAGGCTTTCGCTGCAAGCGAGTGACTCGCGTTGGCCAATGCCTCCGTCTTGGATCGAATTTCATCGGTGCTCGCATCCGCATTGATCGTAGACTCAAGATCGGAGATTGCCGATTCGATCGTCGCTTTTTCTGATTCTTCGGCTTTATCGCCTAGTTCGCTGACGGTTTTGCGCACAGAATGAATCAAACCTTCGGCCTGATTTTTGGCTTCAACTTTCTCTCTCATCTGCCGGTCTTCATCTGCATGTTCCTCAGCCTCACGAACCATCCGTTCAATCTCGGATTCATCTAGTCCAGAACTGGACTTGATTTCGATTCGATTCTCTTTACCGGTCGCCTTGTCTTTGGCGGAGACATGCATGATTCCATTCGCATCAATGTCGAATGTCACCTCAATCTGCGGTACACCTCTTGCCGCGGTCGGGATATTCGTAAGGTCGAATCGCCCGAGCGACTTATTGTGCTGGGCCATATCCCGCTCACCCTGAAGTACATGCACGGTTACTGCGGTCTGGTTATCATCCGCGGTTGAAAACGTTTGAGTTTCCTTGGTTGGAATGGTGGTATTTTTCTGAATCAACTTCGTCATTACTCCACCAAGTGTCTCAATTCCAAGGGATAGCGGCGTTACATCCAAAAGCAATACGTCTTTTACGTCGCCACCTAAAACACCACCTTGAATGGCAGCACCAGCTGCGACCGCTTCATCCGGATTGACATCCTTGCGCGCTTCCTTGCCGAATATCTTCGCGACAGATTCCTGAACTTTCGGCATGCGAGTCTGACCGCCAACCAGAATGACATGATCAATTTCTTTGGCAGACAAGCCGGCATCTTTCAGCGCAGTCTTGCAAGGTCCAACTGTTCTAGCCACCAGATCGTCTACCAACGCCTCAATCTTGGCTCTGGTCAACTTGTAGTTCAGGTGTTTCGGGCCAGCCTGGTCAGCCGTGATGTAAGGCAGATTGACTTCGGTCTGAGTGCTGGAAGACAACTCAATTTTTGCTTTCTCAGCGCCTTCTTTGAGTCTCTGCATGGCGAGCGGATCACCTCGCAGGTCCATTCCCTGATCCTTCTTGAATTCATCCGCAAGGTAATCAATCACTCGTCGGTCAAAATCCTCACCACCCAAGAAAGTATCACCATTTGTTGAAAGCACTTCAAATTGATGTTCACCGTCCACTTCGGCAATTTCAATGATTGAAATATCAAACGTTCCGCCACCAAGGTCATAGACCGCGATTTTGCGATCGCCTTCCTGCTTGTCCAATCCATAGGCCAGTGCTGCTGCTGTGGGCTCGTTGATAATCCGCTTGACGTCCAGTCCTGCAATCTTGCCGGCATCCTTGGTCGCCTGTCGCTGAGAATCATTGAAATAAGCAGGTACTGTAATAACGGCACCTGTAACTTCGGTACCAAGGTAATCCTCGGCCGTCTGCTTCAGCTTCTGCAGAATGCGCGCGGCAACTTCTGGAGGTGCGAGTTCCTGGTCTCCCACCTGAACCCAGGCATCACCGTTACTTGCCTTGATGATCTTGTAGGGCATCAAATCCATATCCTGCTGGACGACGTCCTCCGAAAATTTCCGTCCGATCAGACGTTTGACTGCAAATAGTGTGTTGAAAGGATTGGTAACAGCCTGTCGTTTGGCCGACTGGCCCACCAGCACTTCACCACTGTCGGTATAAGCAACGATTGAAGGTGTCGTTCGATCACCTTCCTGATTCTCGATGATTTTGGCGGAGTTGCCTCCCTCATAGACCGACACACATGAGTTCGTCGTACCCAAATCAATGCCGATTATTTTTGACATGTTCAGCTCCTAGATTAAATGTAATATTCGTTGCTAGTAAAAATATGCTCTATGATCAAAAAATCAAGAGTTTTCCGAATCATTTGGCTCGGATTCGTTCGTATTTTCTGATTCAACGCCTTCTTTCACAGCAGAGGCGACGATGACCATTGCGGGACGCAACAACCTGTCATGCAACCGGTACCCTTTGCGGAAAACTTCAGAAATGTGATTGGGTGGAATTTCCGCACTTGGCCGCATCGTCATCGCTTGATGAAACTTCGCGTCAAATGGAATACCGGGCTGCGGATCGATCTCCTCGATGTAGAAGCTGTTGAATGCACTCTGCAACTGTTTTCGCGTCAACTCAACACCTTCCTGAATCGCACTGACGGTGGCTTCCAAATTTTCTAAATGTTCGATCTCGCACGCCTTGTCCAGGCTTTCCATGACATCCAGCATAGCTCGAGCAAACTGATCAATTCCGAACTTCCGCGCTCTTTCAATTTCCATATCATAGCGTTTGCGGAAGTTATCGTAATCCGCCATCAAGCGAAGATATTTGTCTTTCTGGTCTGCTATGTCTTTTTTTTGCAACTCAAGTTCTTCATAGATTCCTTCGAGAGATTTCGCCGACAAACCTTCCTCGGATGCTTCTTCTACGATTCCGCAGTTCGCCCCGTTACCGGCATCGCCATTCATCGTCGGTTGCTTCTCTTGGGCTTCCAGATTCTCGTTGCCGTTTTCGATTTTGTCTTTTGGAGATTTTTTTCTAGCCATAATTTATCCTATGCAACACCAATTCTCCGATTGGCTCGGTAGCCAGAGCCATAGATAAGAACGTCACAAATTATTTCAAGGAGGGGTTGGTGAATTTCCGCTTAGTCCTGATTTAGATGGGCGAGCGCGTTGCCCAGCATTTTCGCAGTTACATCAACTATAGGAATGACACGATCATATGGCATCCGAGTTGGTCCGATGACGCCAATTGCACCCAAACTCTGCCCTTCGACTTCGTAAGGAGCCGTGATGACACTGCAGTCATCCAATCCTTCATAACCGGATTCTGTACCGATGAATATGGAAACGCCTCTCGCTTTGATACTCTGATCAAGCAGATTCAGCAAAGAGTGTCGTGTCTTGAAAGTTTCAAAAATCTTCCGGATTTTCTCAATGGCGGCAAAATCCGGTACATTCAGCAAATTCGCTTCGCCGCTAACCACAACATCTTCTTCTGATTTCTCGTCGCGGTCAAATACGCTATTGGCAATGGAAATGGCAGTCTGCATCAACTTATTGATCTGCTCGCTATCGTGCTTCATTTCGTTCAGCAAATTTTCCCTTACGGTGGACAGCGGCTTTCCGCGATAAGTCTGATTAAAGAAATTGGCCGCTTCTGTCAGCTCCGATGCCGAATAATCACGACCATTGGGTATGACACGGTTCTGAACTTGGCCGTCTTCGGTGACCAGAATTACAAGCAGCCGGTTGCTGGACAGGCTGACGAATTCAATCTGTCGAAATTTGGCTATGGAAGTGTTCGGCAAAAATACTATACCTGCAAATTGCGTGACTTCCGACAGCAGATTCGATGCAACCGTCATCAACTCCTTGGCATCATTCTCTTCATTGAGCCGGTATTTGATTTCTTCTGTTTTCGCTCGCCTTAGCGGCTTGATCGTCAACAGAGAATCAATGAACAACCGATATCCAAGAGGTGTCGGAACTCTCCCAGCAGATGTATGAGGTGATTGGATCAGTCCCATTTCTTCCAAGTCAGCCATCACATTGCGAATTGTCGCTGCGCTGAGGTGCAAACCTGGTTCGTGAGAAAGCGTTCGCGAACCGACAGGATGGCCTTGATCGATAAATCGCGCAATCAGCATTCGCAGAAGCGTTTCAGATCTTTCGTCGAGATTCAGCTCAGTCATTAATGCGGTCTGTACCAGGTTTGAAGAATTTCTCTATCATTCACTCCGCGTGTTGCAGAACCGGGTGAAAATTGTTGAATCAAAAATAAAGTATATAACCGATTGTTGCAGATTCAGCAATTTGAAAGGCATGATTATGACTTCAACATAAGAAATTTCCGGGCAAACTGAAAACGGATCTCACACTCAGCACGGTGAAATGTACATTAATCCAGTATCCGCATGTAAAATCAACAGGTAATTCCGCTCGCTACTTCTATGCAGTTATGCACGGTTGCAGTTAAACTTTTACAATTAACAGATTGCTTTCAAGGCAACGCTTCGGTTCAACTTGATGCGCTGCAATTCGATAATAATTATGACAGATTTCAAGACAGTTGGCATTTTCGGCAATTTTTCAATCGAAAAGGTTGTCAATATTGCTGAGGAAATTGCCAACATATTGATTGCGGGTGAAATCTCGTATCGGCAGTATTTTTCATCCATCCGGCATACCGAGAGGAATGAAGGAATAGATGACGATGAACTGGAACTCGCAATCGTGATCGGCGGTGACGGCACCTTCATGAACGTGGCAAGACAGCGAGCTGGCTGCAGGTCTCCATTGCTGGGTGTCAATCTCGGCAGACGGGGCTTTCTGACCGATGTTGCAGTTCAGGAAATCAATCAATCAATCAATCTCGTGGTGAGTGGCAATTACTCAATCGAAACTCGGACACTGCTAGAGGCGACCACAACTTTTCACGACAATAGCATTGCCGTTGCGACTGCTCTGAACGACATCGTTGTTCACAAAACAAACTATGGACGACTGCTGGACTTTGAAATTATCGTAGACGGAACCTTTGTAACCAGTCTGCGAGCCGACGGCGTGATTGTCGCCACTCCGACCGGGGCAACCGCATACGCCCTTTCAGCTGGCGGGCCGGTTCTACATCCCGACCTGCCGGCAATCGAGATGATTCCGATCAGTCCACAAACATTGACTCACCGGCCAATTGTGTTCAGTGATTCAAGCGCGATTGAAATCCACATGACCAATGCAACTTCCGGGAATTCCAGCCTGGTGGTTGACGGCGACGTTCGCGAAGAGTTGAACGGCACGGAAAAGATTGTTGTACGACGCTCAGACCTCACTGTCGATTTCGTCAGAATTTCGGGGCATACTTTCTACAACGCACTACGACAAAAACTTGGCTGGGGCGTTTAGTTAAAAACTTGTAAAGCAAGATGATTAAATCGCTCTACATCAAGGACTATCTTCTCATCCCAGACATTCAAATCGACTTTCAAAAGGGTCTGACCGTCATCACAGGCGAAACCGGTGCAGGTAAATCGCTTATCGTCGATTCACTGGAACTCGCACTAGGCGCACGTGCAGATTCGGGGATCATACGTAGCGGCTGCGACAAGGCTGAAATTTTCGTCATTTTTGAAATCCACGACGCGAGCATTGAAGACTGGCTGAAAGAACACGAGTTGTATGATGGCGCAGAATGCATTATCCATCGCGTGATATTCCCTGATCGCGCTTCTCGGGCCTATATCAATGGCCGGCCGACAACGTTGCAGAGTGTAAGGAGTCTGGGCTCACTGCTGGTCGAGATTCATGGTCAGCACGAACATCAGTCTTTGCTAAAGTCAGCGGCACAACGAAATATCCTTGATGGATTCGCTGGAATTCTCGACAAGACTAGTAATCTTTCCAGCCTCGCAGCATCGATAAGAAGTGAGATAAGCCGTCGTGGCAGTCTGATTGACAGACAGCGGAACCTGGACGAGCAACTAAACTTGTTGCGTCATCAGTCCAGTGTGCTTGATCAACTGCAGTCGGAGCAAGGCGAGTTCTCCCGACTCAAAAACGAACTTGCACGAGCGACTCACGCTGAAGAACTCTCGACCGGTCTACACGAGATCGCCCAAAGATTGTTCTACGCAGATGATGCGACTGTCAGTGGCACCCTGACTGAAAGTATCAGGCAAATGGGCAAACTCAGTGAGTATGACCCTGAGCTTGAGACCTATGCCAGCATGCTGGAAGAAGCAAGATTTCGGATCGATGATGCGGCTCGAGAGATTCTCTCAATTTCAAGTCGGAGCGAATATGATCCTGCTGAAATCACATCCATTGAAGAACGAATGGCATCGCTACAGCAGCAAGCGAGAATTCACGATGTCAGTGTGGACGAATTGCCTGACGCACTGCTGGCGATTGGTGAACAAATCAATAAGCTTGAAACCGAGCTTGGTGGGATTACTACATTGGATGAAAGGATCGACCAGCTGCAAGCCGAGCATCGCTCCGCTGCATCCGAAATCAGTGAAATTCGCAAAAAATATGCCATCATTTTGTCTGCGGCCATGACTGAGCAAATGCAGAAATTGGGAATGGAAGGTGGAGAATTCGAAATTGAACTGATTGAACACAATCCGACGGACTATGCAGGATTCGGATGGGAAAACGTCAATTTTCTAGTTTCTACAAATCCAGGCCAGCAAAAGGGAGCATTATCCAAAGTCGCATCTGGAGGTGAACTCTCACGATTGAGTTTGGCCATTCAGACGGTCGCTGCCGAAGTTACTCAAGTACAGTCTCTTGTTTTTGATGAAATTGATGTCGGCATCGGCGGAAAAGTTGCGGAACGGGTTGGGAGGCTGTTGAGATTGCTTGGCAAATCAACACAAATATTCTGTATTACCCACCTACCCCAGGTTGCCGCGCAAGGCGATCATCAATTGAATGTGAACAAGAAAACGGAAAATGCCTCAAGTGTGGAAATTCGACTGCTTGACCACGAGCAACGCATTTCGGAAATCGCCAGAATGCTCGGTGGTGTTAAAATTACGGCTCGTACTACTGAACACGCCAAAGAGATGCTCATACAAGGCTCTATGTGATGCAACCATCTGTTGAAAATCTGTTTGAACCAATTACTCGCGATGCGACAATCAATGATGTGGACGACATCTACGAACTGATGAAGTCTTACGCTTCCAAAGGGATTCTTCTGCCGCGAACGAAGACTGACATCATCGACAACTTGATGAAATTCAGCGTTATAGAAATTCAAGGCAAAACTATCGCCTGCGCAGCGCTAGAAATCTTTAACAAAAATCTCTGTGAGGTTCGCAGCCTGGTCGTAGCATCGGAAATGAAACACCTTGGCTATGGACGAATTCTGGTTAACGTTTTGATCGATAAGGCCCGGTCAATGGGATTAACGCGGATAATGGCGCTTACGTACGTACCGGCATTTTTTCATCGCGCCGGATTTCACACTGTCAATAAAGAGATTTTTCCGGAAAAAGTATGGGGTGTATGTGCCAAGTGCTATAGATTCAACGACTGTGATGAAATCGCAGTACTAAGGGAACTTAAGTGATTCAATTGCAAAAAATATTTCAATCATCCCGTTACGTAACGGCGATCACGATTCTATGCGCAGTATTGCTGGTTTCGTGTTCAATCTATCGCCCTGATATATATCAAGGGCAATCATCAGATCTAGCAGACGTCAGCAAACTAACCGTTGGAATGACACCTGATGAAGTGTTGGGCATCATGGGAACTCCGTTAATTGTTGATTCGTTTCACAGAGACCGATGGGACTACGTTCACAATGTTATCGATGGTAAACGAACCGTCGTATCAAAGCAAAAAGTTACAGTTTTCTTCAAAGACGGAGTGGTGGCGAAAGTCGAACATAACTTAGATCAGTCCTCAGAATCCGAAATGCAAAAAGTGACTGAATAGATAGTTTATCGGAACGAGACTATGGGAAAGAGCTGGTAAAATGGCCAAATTCTGTTCAACGCGTGACAAAAAAATCCCAGTTGTGGGTGCGAAGGCGGTATTCAGGCCACATACGAATCCACTCCCCTGAGTACCCTTTGGATGAATCCATCCAGCGGTCCAGTCGGACACATGCTCGTCGTGTAGTTAAGTTCTATCCGAGAGTAATTCAAATTAGATAGAGAGTTAATTTTATGAAGTTTCACCTAGCTATTAATATGGAACGGATGGACGACAGCATGAGCATGAATGACGTCGCCCGCCATACGCTTGAAATGGTGCAGACAGCTGATGCCAGCGGGTTCGAAATTGTCTGGGCAGCAGAACATCACGGGCTCGAATTGACTATCGCCCCGAATCCTTTTCAGATTCTGACTTGGTGGGCTACCCACACCAATCGTATTCGACTCGGCACAGCGGTCGCGGTCGCAGCTTACTGGCACCCGATTAATCTGGCAAGCGAAGCGGCACTCACAGACCTGATCAGCGGCGGACGGTTGGAATTCGGTATTGGGTCAGGTGCTTATCAGCGAGAATTCGACCGGATGCACCCCGGACTGAAACAATCCGATGCCTACCACTACGTACACGAAATGCTACCTGCTCTGAAAGCTTTATGGAAGGGAGACTATGAGCACAATGGCAGATTTTGGTCGTTTCCGGCAGCTACGTCAGTACCTCACCCGGTCCAGGTTCCACATCCTCCAATTTGGGTTGCCGCCCGCTCGCCGATTACTTTTGATTACGCTGTCGCCAATGACTGCAACGTAATTTCATGGCCCTTGACCAGACCAATTTCAGAGGTGGAAATGTACAAGTCGCAGTTGGACGAATCCATTGCGAAACACGCCACAGGTCAACGCCCGACCTTCGCCGTAATGCGCCATACCGCGCTCTATGAAAACTCGCAGGGACGCGAAACGGTGATCACTGCGATCCAAAGAAGTATGGGGATGTTCGAGAATCTCTTCCGAAATCTGAGCGATGTTGTAAATGGTTTTCCGAAACAGATTCCGTTGGAAGAACTTTCAGAACGAGAACAATACAATCCGAATATGTTGGAACAGAACCTGATGCTGGGTTCGCCCGATGAAGTGATTCAGAAGTTGAAACGGTACGAGGAAATTGGCGTTGACGACTTCGTTTATTTGGCAAGCATGGGGCTGGGACAAAAAGAACAGAAAAATTCTCTTGCGCTATTCTGTAATGAAGTCATGCTGGCTTTCAATTGATGCATTGAGTTTAGATCGCCCATTTCAATTAAATCAGAAGAATTAACTGAAAATTATTTTCGCCGCTCCACTTCCGCCAGTCTCCCGGCTTTGAGTTGCGCAGCGCTTTCCGATATGAAATCAGCCTATCGTGGAAAATCCTTTTATGTTTGAATCGACAGGCACTACTGCATATGAACTAGTTGGCGAGCAGGACGCCCCTGTTGTTACCCTCATTCACGGACTCGGCATTAATCGACGCATGTGGCGCGAGTTCGTAGACTCGTTGGCAGTCAGTTATCGCGTACTAACTTACGATTTGTACGGACATGGCGAAAGCAGCCTACCGCCGTCCGTTCCATCTCTCAAATTGTATGCGTTGCAGTTAAAAGATTTGCTGGAAAAACTCGAAATTAGTCATTGCACTGTCATGGGATTTTCCCTAGGGGGAATGATCAACCGTCGTTTCGCCATCAATTATCCTGAATCCACCAACGCCCTAATTATCTTGAATTCGCCGCACGAAAGAGCGCCGGAGGAACAGAAGGAGATAGAGCGGCGAGTTGCACAAACCGAGCGAGGCGGTCCGAATGCGACAATCGAAACGTCACTTCAACGCTGGTTTACGCCCGAATTTCTTTCCACGCATTCTGACATCGTCGATGAAGTGCGAGAATGGATTCTAAGTAACGAACCGCTGAGTTACACCCAATGCCGTGAAGTGCTAGCTAAAGGCGTCGTGGAGCTAATTAGACCGCAGCCGCCAATTGTTTGTCCGTCGTTAGTGATAACCTGCCAAAACGACAGCGGTAGTACTCCGGCTATGTCACATGGCATATCCAGTGAGATTCCAGATTCTCAGGTCATGATCATTCCGAGATTGCAGCATTTAGGGCTGCTTGAGGATTCATCTGCGTTTATTGAACCGGTGATGCGTTTTTTATCCGCTTCGTTGAACTGACGCGCATCGTCGCGACATGACTGCTGAGTCTTGAGAAAATGGCAGATGAAATGACTCACTGGAGGGCAAACTGTCGCCGCATCACTTAGAACAGAAGGCATCCGTATAGTTTTCGGTTTGAACGGAGCGGCTAGTGGTCATCGTTGTCGCAGTCGATCCAGATGCGTATAGAGATTTCGCCAGGATTCATTTAAATATCGCGGTGGTTGAGCCAAGAATTGCTCAAACGTGTAAATTCCAAGTTTCAGGAATTCGGCAACCTCGGCACAGGAATTCGCTAGCCCATTCGTTGCATTTGACGCCCACCCATCAAATGCATGTGCACATGAAAAACTTCTTGTCTGCCGTCGGAATTACAGTTGACTGACAGCCGATACCCGCTTTCGTCAACACCGTGTTCCTTGGCAAGTTGAGCGGCCACCAAGAATAGTCGGCCGAGCACCTGTTCGTCCTCTGACGTAACATCATTGACTGTAGGAATCGCTTTCTTCGGAATTATCAGAAAGTGCACTGGTGCTTGCGGGGCAATGTCTCGAAAGGCCAAAATAGATTCGTCTTCATAGACTATATCCGACGGTATTTCCTTTCGAATGATTTTACTGAAAATGGTTTCTTCTGTCACAATGCCTCCACTGTAGCCTGATTGTGAGTTAACAAGGTTGCTGGCAAATTATAGGGAAATGCTGTATAGCGCGAAGCCAATCAATTTCGAGCAGTAGAGGAATCATGACTGAAATCTTTTTTTGATAGTTCCAGTACTCACAAAACCAGTTCATTCAGTTTATGTGCTATAAAATTGTGCTGAACGTGGATTTGATTGGTGGAGCATTAGTCTCCTAGAATCAAAAGATACCTTACAAATCCAAACATTCCCATTACTAGAAACCCAAATCAATTCCTGATTCTATGACACTTTGATAGGAGCAATTCATGGAGACATTTCGTAGTTACCGTATTCGACAAAATGAAGACAGAAGTATCTCTGCGGGATATGAAGATTTAACACTAGATGACTTGACGGAAGGTGAAGTCGTTATCGAAACAAGTTATTCAACGATTAACTACAAAGACGCGCTTGCAGCAACAGGAAAAGGAAGAATTCTAAGAAAGTATCCCTTGAACGGCGGAATTGATCTTGCGGGTAAAGTTTCAGCATCGACTGACTCTCGCTACAAAGAAGGAGATTCAGTACTGATCTGTGGTTGTGGTCTTTCTGAGGTCCATGACGGAGGATATTCCGAATACGCTCGTGTTCCAGGCGACTGTGTAGTACCCATGCCAGCTGGTTTGACTGAGTATGAGGCAATGGCGTTCGGAACGGCAGGATTTACCGCTGCAATTGCTGTGATTCGGATGGAAGACAACGGACAAATTCCGGAACGCGGGCCGATTGTTGTGACCGGAGCGACTGGCGGGGTAGGCAGTTTTGCGGTCAGTATGTTTTCCAACCTTGGATATGAAGTAACCGCACTGTCCGGAAAGAAGGAACACGAAGGATATTTGAGATCACTAGGTGCTACCGATATGATCGACCGACACACGCTGGAATTGGGAGACAAACCTCTGGAAGCAGCGAAATGGGGCGGAGCCGTTGACAATGTAGGCGGGGACATTCTTGGCTGGTTGACCCGAACCGTGAAGCCATGGGGGAATATTGGTTCCATCGGACTAGCGGGCGGAATCGGACTGAAAACCACAGTCATGCCATTCATTTTGCGAGGCGTGTCTCTCCTCGGCATCAATTCACTCGAAATGCCAATGGAAGTGCGTGACAAAGCGTGGGAAAGACTCTGTAGCGATTTGAAGCCGAAAGACATGGATTTAATCGTCAAGAAAGTGATTGACTTTAATGACTTGCCATCCTCATTTGACCAATACATGGAAGCATCTATTGTTGGGCGAATCGTCGTCAAAATCAGTTGAATTCATGTTCCGTATCGATTACCACTCGACGGCTTGTATCCAAGCGGACCAGCATTCCTAAAATTGTACTGGTCCGCCTAATTTTCCCAGCAATAGCACACCCACCTACCTTGCTTACAATTCTTCCAGCCAGTACTCTTAGCTATCTCTGTCAGCCACGCTGAATAACAAGGCCAACAATCCGTACTGAATTTCTGCAACAATTTGACGTTGTGCGGTTATTATTACCGCTTTTCTGACGAGATGATCTATGCGGCTTGGAATTGATACTGGCGGAACTTTTACCGACGCGGTACTCTATGATAGTGAGAACGGCGTGGTAAAGACCGCGAAAGCACTTACTACCCACCAAGATCTCTCTCTCGGCATCCGAGAAGCAATCAGCCGTATCGACACACATTCGATTCCACTCTCGCAACTTGTTGAAGTTACTTCAATTTCAACCACATTGGCAACAAATTCAATCGTAGAAGGACGCGGTGGGACCATCTGCTTACTGATGATCGGACACAGCACAAATTCTCTAACGCGTGCGAACCTCAAGGAAGCGCTGCGAGACGATCCAGTCGAATTCATCGAAGGTGGCCATACTGCATACGGAGATGAATTGCAGCCGCTGGATATGGAATCTGCAAAAAATTCAATTCTGCGACATGCTTCAATGGTTTCTGCTTTTGCAGTCGCAGGTATGTTTTCGGTACGAAACACCGCTCATGAGGTTGCAGTACGCGACCTTGTACTGGAGTGGACAGACCGGCCCGTCACATGTACATTTGAACTGACGGCCAATCTTGATGCACCTAGACGTGCAATGACCGCGGTGTTGAACGCCCGATTAGTCGCTCCGATTTCCCAACTTATCCAAGCTGTTCGACTTGAACTCGCCAATCGCGAAATTCATTCACCGCTTATGGTAGTCAAAGGAGATGGTTCGATGATCAGCGCCGATGTCGCCATTGTTCGACCGGTGGAGACAATTCTTTCAGGACCGGCAGCGAGTATTGTCGGAGCCTGCAACCTGGCGAAAACCCCAATCAGTGTCGTATCCGACATCGGCGGTACAACGACTGACATTGCGATTTTGCGAGACGGAAAACCCGGTATCGCCCGGCAAGGAGCACATGTAGGTGGTTTCAGAACATTTGTCGAAGCCGTCGATGTTTACACCGTTGGACTTGGCGGCGACAGTCAGGTGTCGTTTGACCGTCCTGTGCAAATAGGGCCAAACCGAGCATTACCGATTTCTTCACTGGGACGACAGAACCCAGAGATTATCAAAACCCTGAAAGACCAGTTGACAAAAATTCCCCAAGAATACCAAGGATGTTTTCTGCTGAGGAGACGTTCATCCGTGAACATTCGGAGCCTTGGCAAAAATGATCGAAAGTTGTGGAATTTGCTCGAAAACGGTCCGGCCAGTTGTGAAATCTTGTTTCGGGAACCGCAAATGAATCGTGCCTTCAATCGCCTACGCAGACTAGACTTGGTCCATATGTCGGCATTTACTCCTACAGATGCGCTGCATGTATTAGGAAAGATGGACAAGTGGTCTGTTGAAGGGGCCGAACTCGCCGCAAAAATTTGGGCACGAGGTTTCGAACGTCGTTCGAAACCACTCTGGAACAGTCCTGAAGAGTTCTGCAAGAGTGTTCTGAGCGCCGTCGTTCATCAGTCAAGTGACGCATTGATTCGAGCTGCTATTGCTTCTGAATCTCCCGATACCACACCCGAAAAAATTGGAAGTTACCTGTTAGATAAAGGAATTGCTTCGCAAGATTCAAATATCCTGAATGTTCAACTCTCATTAAAAGGCGCGCTCGCAGTCGTTGGAGCTCCGGCTAATTCGTTCTATCCTGAAATCGCAAATCGCTTGAATACCCGATTAGAAATTCCAGAACATTCTGAGGTTGGCAATGCAGTTGGAGCAGCTGCGGGAAGCATATCGCAGCGCGTTTCTGGCTTAATTACCTCCCCTGCGGAAGGCGTCTACCGCTCACATACTCCATTCGGCATTCAAGATTTTCGAAGTCTTGAAGAGGCGGCTGATTCAGCTACTAGCGAACTAGAAAAACTTGCTCATCAGCGAGCAATATCCGTTCAAGCAACAGACTCGGAAACTTCCACTAAACGTTCCGATATTGTCGTACAGGGAATCGGCGGTCAGTCGATTTTCATAGAATCTAGAATCACGGTCATTGTATCTGGGGTAGTCGACTTGAATGCCAGTCAATGACAATTGACATTCAGTTTGTGGAGTTCAGCTCTCCACTTAGCAAACAGTTAACTATATTATTTCAATACATTAAATTCTGATATTAAAGCTATTTATTATTAATGTAAGATGCTGTTAAAGGAAAGTGCATCGCCACATTGATAAACAATTTGCCAGAGTTTAATTCAAGACTTTCAGTAGTTGTCCAGGTCTATTGCCAGTCCATTCTCGATCATGGTAAACGAGGGTGCCATTCACGAATACTGAATCAATTCCATCCGCCGCTTGAACAGGATTTTGAAAATTTGCTTTGTCAATAATCGTATCTGGATCGAAAATTACAATATCGGCACACATGCCTTCCCAAATAAAGCCTCGATCCTGTAAACCGAAAGTCGTCGCAGAGTTACCAGTCATTCTTGCAACTGCTTCCTCAATAGAAAACAAACCTAGGTCACGCCCGTAGTGACCAATCACTCTCGGAAACGTTCCCCACAAACGTGGATGCGGAAATTTATCGCTGGGCAATCCATCCGACCCGATCATGCCACCTGGAAATTTCAATACTCTGTGTAAATCCTCTTCATCCATCTGAAAATAGATGGCCCCGGCCGGTGAAAGCATTTCAACCGCCCTTTCAATACTGACTCCCCACTCCCCGCATATATCATCCAACTCTCGAGCCATACATTCTGGATGTGGATCAGACCACGTAATTAAAACTCGATCAGCTCGTGGCAGATACTGTGGGAGCAATGAAGTCGAACTGGCTATATATGGATAAACATCCAGATTAATGTCTACCGACTGCTGAGCTCTTTGAATTTGCTCAAGCGTCTGTTCGGTTCGGCCAAAGTTTTTCTTTCCACAGGTTTTGTGATGCGAAATTACCGTACGTATATCTGCCTGTTCAGCAACGCGGACGGTCTCATCAATCGAATGATGGACATCATCGCTTTCATTACGCATGTGAGATGTATAAATTCCTCCAACTTCGGCGGCCCTTGTTGCCAACTGTATGACTTCCTCCTCCGATGCACAAATGGCAGGCGGATATTCCAGACCGGTACTGAACCCGCTGCACCCTTCTTCCATTGCAGCATCAACCAGTCGTTCCATCTGAAGAATTTCTTTCTTGGTTGCAGCCCGATCGAGTCGATCCATCGTAGCGACTCGAAGTGTCGAATGCCCAACTAGCATCAAAGAATTTACTGCCGGGGGATTTTCCTTCAGTTCGGCTGCATAGGATTCCGTAGTTCCAAAGTGGTACCACTCCCGTCCACCAAGAAGATTGAGTGGAGGTGGAGGATCGACACCCCTTAACGGCGCGAGACTGACGCCGCAATTTCCAGTTACTACAGTTGTCACGCCCTGACTGATTTTGGATGTCATATCAGGCGAAGACAGAAGTACCCTGTCATCGTGAGTGTGCGCATCAATAAAGCCTGGTGCGATGCATTTACCTTTCGCAGATACTCGAACATTCGCAATGGACTCACTATAGTTTCCTACACCTATGATCCGTCCCTCATTGACTGCAACATCCGCGTGAATTGACGCACCTCCCGTGCCGTCAATAATCAGGCCATCGCTAATGATGAGCTCTACATTCATCCAGTTCTACCCTGAATTGCTTCGTCTTCGCCTTCGACGCATTGTTCCGTCTTGAGGTTGCTCAATCGGACCTGGTAGGTCAACTACCTTGCTTAAATGCGGATAGGACGCGGTTTTGTGAGGAATCGACATAGCATCGACAAAGTGTTTCTGAAAACTGGGTTCCACTGCAGTCTCCACCTTCTCGATATTTCGTACGACCTGGGTGATCTCATCGCGTGAATTTCTATCCAGCAAAGCGATTCTTGCACCGGTTCCCGCTGCGTTGCCAGCTGAAGTTACGTTTTCCAAAACACAATCTGGAATCATTCCTAAAATCATTGCATATTTGACGTCCACGTGGCTTCCAAATGCGCCCGCTAATCGAATGGCATCAAGTTGCTCAATTTCCAATCGCTCCATCAGCAAACGAATCCCCGCATACAAAGCCGCTTTGGCCAACTGGATCGCTCGAATATCGTTCTGAGTAATCACAATTTTGGGTTCCGCTTCATTCAAAACGTAGGAAAATGTCCTACCATCAGCAATGACTCGATCACTCTTTGCCGAATTGCTGCCTTGAACAACGCCGTTGGAATCAATGATGCCTGCGAGATACATTTCTGCGACTGCTTCAATGATTCCTGAACCACAAATTCCCGTCACCCCGGAATCTTCAATTGCTTCGTCAAACCCTTTGTCAGTCGACCAGATATCGCAGCCGATTACTTTGAATTTTGGAATCAACGTCTCCCGATCAATCCGTACTCGTTCAATCGCTCCCGGCGCTGCTCGTTGCCCGCTACTGATCTGTGCGCCTTCGAAAGCCGGGCCAGTAGGACTTGATGCAGCGACCATTCGATTGCAATTCCCCAGCACGATTTCTGCATTGGTGCCAACATCTACCAACAGCATCATCTCTTCTTTTGAATACGGGTGTTCAGACAATACCATGCCTGCCGCATCTGCTCCTACATGCCCTGCGATGCAAGGCAGAACAAAGGCTCTTGCGTTCGGATGAAGGGAAAGATCCAATTCATTTGCCCAAATGCTCACTGACTCATCTGTTGCCAGTGCAAATGGCGCACCGCCAAGTTCAATCGGACTGATCCCTAACAGCAGATGTTGCATGATCGGATTGCCGACGAAAACGACGTCGAGTATGTCCTCAATATCTATACCGTATGCTTTAGCGACATCTTCGGCCAATCGTTGAATTGCCAGCCGCACTTCCCGTGTCATAGCCTCTTCGTTACCTGGATTCATCATCAGATAGGAGACTCGGCTCATCAAGTCTTCACCAAAACGGATCTGCGGATTCATGATGCCGGCAGACTCAACCACCTCACCGCTCGAAAGGTCGCAAAGATGTGCGGCAATCGTGGTTGAACCGACGTCTATTGCCAGACCGTAAGCGTGATCCCTGAATCCCGGCCAAACAGCCACGATCTGAGAGCCATCGTGAACTGCCGCGGTAACTTTCCAGTCATCTTCTCTCAGTGCCGACTGCAGCTTTTGAATCTGTCGCAGATCGCAGGAAAGATTTTCCAATCTCCAATCAAATTCGAGTGCATCCTTCAAGCGCTGAAGATCACCTGAAGGATCATACATATTCGGTTCTTGGACTTCGACATAGTACATGCGAATGACAGGGTTCAGATTAATGTCGTGCACTTCTGCCCGTTTGCGAACAACCTGTCTGTGCACCTGACTCTCGGAGGGAACGTCAATCACAACGTCGCCCAAAATCTCCACCGAACAACCGAGTCGCCTGCCATCCAAAAATTCGTGGGTTCTCGAATATTCATTCTCGAGCGGGCTAAACGAACTCAAGTGATCTTCACGAGACTGCACACCATGTTTTGCGAATGAGCCGGTGCTCAATTCAATCTGACAACGCCCACACATCGCGCGGCCGCCGCATACAGAATCTAGATCTACTCCCAGAGAACGTGCGGCTTGCAGAATAGTTGTGCCTTTTACGAATCTGCCTCGACGTCCCGAAGGAGTGAAAACAACCATGGCGTCGGGATGTTCTACCATTCAGATACCTCTTACTCCCTCTAGCACACTAGTGAATATGAATCCAATCAGTCAACGAGTAAAGACGCTCTACCCAACCGGACGACGTCTTCTAGGACGATCTCTTCTGCTGGCTCGAGAACTATTTGCCATTTCACTGGCTGGTTCACGAAATTTTGCAATCCAGCGACGACATTCACGGTCTGTACCCATCATGACATTCGCCGCCATTATCGCATTCATGATTTCCGGATGCAGGGGGCTGGTAATCGCAGAAGTCATGCCGGCACCAATCGCCATAGACAGAAAAGCTGCATTCAACCCGTTTCTGTTTGGCAATCCAAAGCTGATATTGGATGCCCCACAAGTAGTATTGACTTTAAGGTCCTCTCGCAACCGCTGCACGATTCGAAACACCTGACGACCCGCCAATCCTATTGCGCCTATTGGCATCACCAACGGATCGACTACGACATCGCAGCGCGCAATCCCATAATCCTCCGCTCGCTCGACGATTTTCTTGGCAACTTCGTAACGCACTTCTGGATCTTCCGAAATTCCAGTTTCATCATTCGAGATTGCGACAACCGCAGCATCGTATTTCTTAACCAGCGGCAATACGGCTTCCAGACGTTCCTCTTCACCGGTAACGGAATTGACCAATGGGCGCCCTTTGTACACTGACAGGGCCGATTCCAACGCTGCCACAATTGACGAATCAAGTGACAGCGGAATATCAGTCAGCGACTGCACCAACTGGACAACCTCTGCCAGTATTCTTGGTTCATCCGCCAAGGGTATTCCAGCATTGACATCGAGCATATGTGCTCCCGCTTCCACCTGCGCCAATGCATCGGATTCTACCCGACTGTAGTTTCCGAGTGCCATTTCGGCTGCAAGCAACTTTCTGCCTGTTGGATTGATCCGTTCTCCGATCACGCAGAACGGTTTTTCATACCCAATAACAACAGTCTTTGTTTGGGAGGAGATTACGGTTTCCGTCATGAGCGGGACTTGAGGCTGGAAGATAGGGGCGGGCGTAGAAGGAACTTACAAGAAGTCAACTCAACCCGCGAAATTCCGCTACAAGGTCCTTACAGGTTTCCACTGCGACTGCTGCGTCTCGACAGTACGCATTGGCGCCTATAGCGTTGCCAAATTCTTCATTTAATGGTGCACCACCGACAACGACAATGTAGTCGTCTCGAATTCCCTGTTCTACCAATGTGTCAATAACTACTTTCATGTAAGGCATCGTCGTGGTAAGCAAAGCCGACATTCCCAGAAGTTCTGGCTTGTGTTCTTCAATAGCAGCAAGATAGTTTTCGACGGGATTGTTGATTCCAAGATTGATGACTTCAAACCCTGCGCCTTCCAGCATCATGGCAACTAAATTTTTACCAATATCATGAATATCGCCCTTCACCGTACCGATCACCATTTTGCCAATCGTTGGGGCACCGGTTTCTGCCAGAAGAGGCCGCAGAATAAACATTCCACCTTTCATTGCGTTGGCTGACATGAGAACTTCCGGAACGAACAAAATTCCATCGCGAAAATCAATTCCGACAATTCGCATTCCTTCGACGAGAGCATCCTGCAATACTGCATACGGTTCCCAGCCACGTCCCAGCAGAATATGCGTGCCCTCCTCTATTTCCTCCCTCAAACCGTCATACAGATCATCATGCATCTGCTCAACCAGTTCTTCATCCGACAAAGCTGACAGATCAATATCTTCTAAGTTATCCACTGAGCGTTTTCCATTAGGTTTGTTAGCACCTCGAAACTGTAGAGATGCGAAGTTGGAACAGGTAAAAATTATTCGCCGTATTTTACTCTCAATTTTTCAACAGATAGACAAAATATTTGTAGAATTTCCTAATATTTTTGCAAATCGCAAATTATATACCTTCGATTCCATTCATTCTGTCAGGCAAACCGTTTTATTCGCTATCTTAATTTCCACAGAACAATTGGCAAAACTTCTACAATTGATTCTTAATACAATGTTTATGTTGATAATTTTCAGTGATTTCCATATTTAATGGAAATTCGAACTAACTCAAATTACGGCCAAATAAATCTCGACATTTCAGAAATTTTTAATTTAGAATGTAGTTAATGGCCAAGTTGCCTATCCTTTTGAATTGGTCAGATTGCGGACAATGAAATTTCGCTCAAAAATTAGTCGTCTTTCCAATTGGAAATTGACTGCAGCGTTTGCAGTTTTCCTGTGTTCCTCACCTATTGCTATCGCAGATCAAAACGACCCAAGACTTGATGAATTATTCAAACAGCTGCACATTGAAAAGGGCCAGAAAGCGGGGAATGAAATTACCGATCAGATTTGGGAAATCTGGCGTGAATCTTCGGATGATGAAATCAATAATCTGATGTACGCTGGAGTATCTGCCATGGCAACGGGACGACTGCGTCGTGCGGAAAGAATTTTTGACGAGATCGTATACAAGGCACCAGAATTTGCCGAAGGATGGAATAAGCGAGCGACCATATATTATTTCCTTCGGGAGTATCAGAAATCCGCCGCCGATGTTCGCCAAACTTTACTGCTTGAGCCTCGTCACTTTGGAGCAACGGCAGGACTAGGCTTGATATTCTTGTCTCTGGATTACTATGAAAGCGCACTGGAAGCTTTTCAGCAAGCACTAGATATCAATCCGCATCTAACGGGGCCGAAACAGCAAATCAAACGTCTTGAAGATTATTTGAATGACGACCCTGCTTGACGATTCCGGTGAGTTGTATCGCTAGACGCATGTTCAAGGGATTAGCAAGAAGAATTTCTATTTGCGGCGTCACACTGCTTCGTTAACCAAACTCCAATATCCTGTAGTTCTTCTGCAGAAACCGAATGCGGAACTTGATAATTCTTCGATTCAACGTTGTAATTTAGATTAGCCAACTGTTTCCGAGACCACTCTGCAACACCGAATGGTATGACAGGGTCCAGCGTGCCATGCAGGTACAAAATGGGAATTTCTCGATTTGCTTCATGACGTTCAGTTTCTGTCAAGTTCGCGACCGGCAGATAAGTGGAAAGTGCCAGAATTCCCGCAAGCGGATCAGGGTGACGAATTCCCGTATACAGAGCGATGGCACCTCCCTGTGAAAACCCCGCGAGTACGATTTGTTCTGAACTCATTCCATTTTTCAGTTCATGCTGAATCAATTCAATGACATGATCGCATGACTCCTCAATTCCTTTTTGATCTTCGGGGCCACTGCCAATCGTCGGACTGATGATGTCGTACCACGCCCTCATACGCATACCCATGTTGATCGTGACGGATTTTTCAGGCGCGTTTGGAAAGACGAAACGTACCGGACACCGTTGCGAAATATTTAAATGAGGTACGGCGGGTTCAAAATCATGTGCATCTGCACCGAGCCCATGTAACCAAATTACAGAAAGCTTAGGAGGCGCTTTAGGTTCGACTGTGACTACTTCAAGCATGGATGTAGTTTCGATGAATTGGCATTATTTCGGCAAAGCGCGTTTCAATTGAGAGGATAGCCTGAAAAATTAACAGGCGAAGTTCCTCATCATACTCGGTTTCTGGTGGTGAACTAAATAGTTAAAAATGTACGGTATCCTTCGGGGTGAAGTTGGTAACTATCAACTCAAACTACTCGACTAGTTCTGCTCTTTGATGTATTTATATTCGAACCTAAAATTTGATAGAAGGCAATTTGGATTTTCGTTGATCTATCAAAGGAATTTGGATTGCGCCATATACCTGCCGTTAAAAATCCATTGCACAGCAGATCAGATGCATACGTGCTGATTGAACTGTCCACATCATCACGCCACTTGCAACTGAATGAATTGTTGGAGTCCTTTTTGTTTCAGACGATTGAGACTAATGTGGTGCTGGACGGTGCCGTAGCTGGAAGGAGTGGAAATCAAACATGACATTTCAGTTCCGGTCGCCTCACTCGACCGATTCATCGAAGACACCAGTTTGGCGCTGCGCGATAACTTCCGGGAGTTCGCATAAACCCTTTTGGTCATCTGGGCGAGGGGAACATCCACTTCAACCTCACCGCACCCGAAGAGACAACGAGATTTCTCTGGCAGACAAACTGTGCTGTCATCAGAAATCTATCGACGAGCAGAGCAAGCAGGTGGAAGTTTTTCCACTGAACATGGGCTACGACGTACTAAAGTAGTTTACGCAAATCTGCTGCGTACCCCAGTTTAGCGCGAATTGATGACCAAAATTAGACTCACCTTGGACCCGACCAGAGTGATGAATTCCGGAGTCATTGTTCAAGCCGTTGAAAGGTAAGAATTAGTTTAGTTATTGCAGAATTTCTTACTAGACAACCTCTTTTCTTATATCTATAGTGTCAAGTCTAGCTGATTGGTTTGAGACAAATGTCACAAACTAGTCTGGATTTTTAAAAACAAGGGCAATTAGGGAAGGAGGAAACAACATGTCTTTTCTATCAAAAGTGCAAACCCTTGCAGTCGCTGCAGCTTTTGCAGCAGTCGGTTTTATGCAACCTGCGGTCGCGCAGGAAACTGAAAATCTTTGGAAAGATGTTCAGAGTCGTGGTTCGCTCCGCGTTGGCGTTGCTGAAGCACCTCCATTGCTAGTTCGCGATCCGGCAACAGGCAATTGGTCTGGTTATTTCCTTGAAATCATTGAAGGATTTGCTAAATCGATCGATGTGGAACTAGAAGTCGTAGAAACCACTTGGGGCAATATGGTTGCTGGCTTGCAGGCTGGGAAATGGGACATTGCCACAGCGCTTAACCGTAAACCTCAGCGTGCCTTGGCGGTGAACTATTCCATCCCGATATGGAGCTATGAGATTGGATTGCTCTACGATACGCGTAACCCAAAAATTGACGACGGGATGATTTCTTTGCCCGATTTCGACCAAGAGGGAGTCACAATTGCTGTAATGCAGGGAGCCGCCGGTGACCTTTCGATCACTCCGCATATCGAGAACGCAAAAATCATCCGCCTGGAAGGCGCAAATGAAGGTCGACTAGCTGTTATTTCAAAACGGGCTGATTTGTTTGCAACAGATAGTGACATTCACCGCATCACCATCATGCAAAATCCTGACTGGGCAGCGCAAGTGTTGCCGTCACCCGCAATCGCCAAGCAGGGTATTGCTTTTGCCGTGCGCAAGTCGGTGCCACTAGAAGCAGTTCAGGTTCTTGACATCTATCTCGAAGAACAGGTTGCTACCGGTAATGTTCAGCGACTCTACGAGGCCGCTGTTCAAGCAATGCTCAATTAAATTTAACCAATTCGGCATGAAACGCCGCCTCTGCAAACGCAGGGGCGGCTTCTTTAACCGAAGCAGGTGACAAACATCGCGTTTGTCGAAATCCAAGGCTTGATCAAGCGATTCGGAAATCTTTCGATCTTCGAGAGATTCGATCTAACTATGCACAGCACAGATAGATTAGTTCTGATAGGGCCGTCCGGTTGCGGAAAATCTACTTTGCTTCGTTGCATGATGGGACTTGAAACCATTGCAGGCGGCACAATAACTTTGGGTGGAGACGTCTACATCAGTTGCGACGAGCGCGGAAAGATGTTACTCAACCGTAAAGTTCAGAAGGAAGTGGGTATGGTTTTTCAACACTACACACTGTTCCCCCACCTTTCGGTATTGGGCAATCTTTGTCTCGCACCGGTACGTTCGCGCGGCGTTAAAAAATCAGTTGCGCGAGAAAAGGCGATTGAGCTTCTGGAACGTTTCGGACTAGCCGACCGCGCAGAATTTTATCCATCGCAACTTTCAGGCGGTCAAAAGCAACGAGTCGCTATTGCCCGCGCGCTGATGCTTGACCCCAAGTTGATGTTGTTCGACGAAGTAACTTCAGCTCTAGATCCAGAGTTGGTAAATGAAGTCGAACACACCATGATGGATCTAGCAGAAGCCGGCATGCCCATGATGATCGTAACTCATGATATGCACTTCGCCCGTAACATAGCCACAACGGTTGTGTTTCAAGATGGTGGCGTGGTGGCTGAGGCGGCACCGCCGGAAGAATTGTTTGGCAACCCGAAAGAGGAAAGAACTCGGAATTTCCTGAGCAACGTACTGCACATCGAGAATTAAGACGATGAACTACGATTTCGATTGGTTCTACGTTAAAAAGGGCTTCCCACAACTTTTGGAAGGACTTTGGCTAACGCTTGAAATCACCATGTGGGCTAATGTGATCGGACTGGTATTCGGATTCCTCGTTGCACTAGGTATGTTGTCGAAGGTCAGGGCATTGACTTGGCCGTTAACTGCTTACATTGAATTTTTCCGCTGCACACCAGCACTCGTTCAACTGGTCTGGTTTTTCTTCTGCGTACCAATTCTGTTCAACGTTTGGTGGAGTGCGGAGTTAATGGGCATTCTGGCACTGGGACTGAACCTTGCTGCTTTTAACGCCGAAGCTTACCGCGCTGCAATCCAGACTATTCCGAGCGCACATACGGACGCCAGCACCGCGCTGGGACTGAATGTATTCAAGCGAATCATCTATGTCATTCTCCCACAAGCGCTGATTCTGGCAACGCCTGTACTGATTACGAACGGAATCGGTATTTTCCAGCAATCAGCGCTCGTGGCGTTGATATCAGTCGAAGAATTGATGTATCAAGGCCGATACCTTTCGACTCAGACATTCCGACCAATAGAAACCCTATCAACCGTCGCGTTGATCTATTTTGCGGTTTCGTTTCCAGTGTCGCAACTGGTCACATTCATCGAAAAGCGCTTCAAGCGTATGGTGGTTTAAGGGGACGCGCAGTGGAACTTGATTTTAGTTTCTTGCTAGATTATTCTGACGTTCTTCTAAAGGGGTTGCTGACAACCCTTCAGTTTGTTACTGTTGCTGTCGTTTTGGGGCTAATATGGGGATTCATCCTCAGTCTTGGACGAACGTCCTCGATAAAGATTATTTACGGTATCACTACCGTTTACGTAGAGTTTTTCCGCGGCACACCGGTGCTAGTGCAGTTATTCTGGGTGTTTTTCTGCTTGCCGCTGTTCTTAGGAGTGGAACTGACCGGTTTTACCTCTGCCATCGTGGCATTGGCGTTGTATTCGGGCGCAATCATATCCGAAAGCTTCCGCGCAGCATTAAAGTCCATTGAAAGTGTCCAGTATGACGCGAGTATCGCTCTCGGATTGCCAGCAAGCACAAGAACACTCTTTGTGATTTTGCCGCAAGCATTGCTTCGGGCCATTCCAAATTTGTTATCCAACGTCGTGTCACTGTTTAAGGAAAGCGCTCTGGTGTCAGCTGTCGGAATGGCGGATTTGATGTATGTTGGACAAAATATCGCTAACAACGTTACGCGGCCAATTGAAATATTGACGGCTGTAGCTTTAATCTACTTTGCAGTCGGTTTCCCTTTGACTCGAGCAGTCAGCGTGGTAGAAAGGCGGTTGCTCAAAATCGTTAAAGTATGAGTGAAATGGCCGGGCTTGCGGATAAACCTACTGCAGTTGTCACAGGTGCGACGAGCGGGATCGGTAAGGCAATTGCCCTTGAGTTAGCTAAACAAGGATATGATACGATCGCCATTGGACGTAGCAGTGCAGTCCTTGACGAAATGCGCGCTACGCCCGGAATTCACCCACTCGCGATGGATATTACCGACCGCGAAGGGTTGTCGGCAGCGTTGGAAGATCAAAAGATTGACGTCTTTGTCAGCAACGCCGGGATTATTCCAAAGCCAGTTGGATTTGCCGAAATGGATCAGGCCGACATTGATGAAACACTGGAAATCAATCTGAGTGCTGCGATTGCGGCGGTGCGGCTTGTGTTGCCAGGTATGATTCAACGTAGATCGGGGCATTTAATTTTTACTGGATCAATCGCTGGTCAAGCACCGTTTCCAAATATGGCAGTTTATGGCGCTTCAAAAGCCGCAATTTCCAGTTTTGCAGCCGCATTGCGGTGCGATCTGTCAGGAACAGGAATTCGAGTGACCGAAGTGATTGCAGGGCGCGTACAAACCAGACTTTACAGAAATGCAGTCGGCGAACAGGCGCTCGCCGACATGTACTCTAACTATAAGCCGGTACAACCGGAAGATGTGGCCCGCATGATTTCCGCTGTTTTGATGATGCCCGCTCATGTCGATGTAACGCGCTTTGACATTTTGCCAACTGCACAGTATGTCGGTGGCGGAGGCTATGCAGCGAGCGAAAGTGAATGAATGAATTAGCTGTTGTTATTGTTGGCGGCGGTGCTGGATTGGGACTATTGTTGTCTCGAATGTCCGTTGAACGTGGCGCTTCTGCCGTAGGCATAATTGATCTTCATACAAAAACCGCTGAAATCGCACTTGCCCCATTCCAAGAGGCAGGAAAAATCACCACCGCATTCGCTACATGTGACATTCGCACTGGAGAAAATGCACATACGGCATTCAAACAAATTTCGCTTGAGTTGAATCAGATTGACACGTTGATCAATTGCGCAGCAATTTACCCGCGCAAGTCATTGCTGGAGATAGATGATGTCGACTGGGACGCTTCGAATGCAGTAAATATCAAAGGAACGTATCACATGATGGTTGCCGCAGTAAAACACATGCGGCAACAGCCGCTGAAAGACAAAGTACGTGGCAGGATCGTTAATATCACATCAGTGGATGCCTTTAAGGCACACCCACAAAACGCGCACTATGCCGCAACCAAAGCTGCTGTTGTCAGCCTCACAAAATCCTTCGCTCACGAAGTTGCACCATATGGGATTCTGGTGAATTCCGTCGCGCCAGCCGGCATGGCAACTGAGAATGCGCGTAAGGCAGGTTTTCTGTCTGAACTTGCTGCTGCCAGTCCACTTGGCCGGGGCGGTGAACCGCAGGAAATGGCCGAATGGATCCTGATGGCCGGCGGCCCAAAGAATACCTACATGACTGGAGAAAACATCATCGTTTCCGGTGGATACATCTATGCATGAAACTACGTCATGACGGTATATAGATCACGATTGAAGAGTCAGTCATGGGCTGGAGAAACTATTGGCATTCTAGTGCTCGATTGTTTTTATCCGTACATTCCTGGCAATGTAGCTAACGCCACAACATACAATTTTCCGGTTCGTTTTGCAGTCGTTGAAGGAGCAACCAATGAACGGCTGATCTATGATCAAGACCCGACATTGATTGATCCGTTCATTGCCGCCGCTCGTAAACTGGCAACTGAAGGTGTAAAGGCGATTACCAGCGCCTGTGGCTTTATGGCATTGTTTCAAAAGGAACTTGCAGCATCGGTAGACATACCGGTATTTTCATCTAGTCTGTTGCAAATTCCATTTGTCTATCAAATTACTGGAAAACGCATCGGCGTCATCTGTGCCGACAAAACAAAATTGTTGCCGCAGCACTTTGAAGGAACCGGTATAGCAAGCGACATACCTTTAGCTCTAGCTGGCATGGAAAACGTTCCTGCATTTACACAAGCCATTTTTCAACCTGACGGAACGCTGGACGATGACGCTATCCGTCAGGGAGTGTTGGACGTGATGCGAAATCTTTTGGAGCAACACGACGATCTTGGATCAATCTTGCTGGAATGCAGCGACTTGCCCCCTTATGCGGTTGATATTCAAGCAATTGCAGGGCTGCCAGTGTTCGACTTCGTGACAATGATCAACTATGTTCACGAAACATTGGCGCGCAAACCTTTTTCGGGCGTAATTTAAATTACATTGCAAGATTCTGCTACTGGAAAAATTTTGTCGCGATTGCCGTTGAGTTGCTGAATTGATCAAACAAATTTCAATTAATGTCCCTGATGTTGAGTCTCCACGGGTGCAATGCTATAACGGTGGCAAACTTCTGGTAGATTATTTGATTATTCTCGGAGCAACCAAATGCTTTGGTGTGCCAGGAGAAAGTTATCTTGCGGTGCTTGATGCATTGCACGATGCTCAGGGCGTACTCGATTTCATCCTTTGTCGCAATGAAGGCGGGGCGGCTTTCATGAGTGCCGCATACGGCAAGCTGAGTGGAACACCCGGAATTTGCTTTGTTTCGCGTGGACCAGGTGCTACGAATGCATCCTGTGGCGTTCATACGGCGATGCAGGACAGTATACCAATGCTGTTGTTTGTTGGTCAGGTAGCTACCGGCACGAAAGGACGCGAAGCCTTTCAAGAAATTGATTATTGTGGGTACTTTGGGACAATCGCCAAGTGGGTAACTGAAATCGAATCAGTTGATAGAATTCCCGAAATTGTCGCTCGAGCATGGACGACTGCTATTAGCGGTCGCCCTGGTCCAGTAGTCGTAGCGTTACCTGAAGATGTGCTCACCGATGCAACTTCGGTCACCGTGCTAAGAAAACCCGTAAAAATCGAGGAGGCAGCACCCACTGCTGGCACAGTTGAAGCAGTTCTCTCACTACTCGCTGCGGCAACACGTCCCTTGGTGTTAGTGGGCGGTGGTGGTTGGCGTTCAGACGGCAAACGCGCATTGCAACACTTTGCAGAAAAAAACAATCTGCCGGTGCTAGCTGCATTTCGTTACCAGGATCTATTCGATAACCATAGTCCGAACTATGCAGGTGATGCGGGTGTGGGCATGACTGTGTCAACGAAAGAATTGATCAAATCTGCTGACTTGATCTTGGCACTGAACGTACGATTCGGTGAAATTACAACAAATGGATATTCGCTTTTGTATGTACCTGCTCCACGGCAAAAATTGATCCACGTGCATGCTTCACAACAAGAGCTTGGAAAAATCTATATCCCGAATCTCGCAATTCACGCTGGCCCAAACGCCTTTGTACTCGCATTAGAAGGACAACGGGTTGACTGTAGCTGGGAGCTGTGGTGCATCGAAGCGCGTAACGCTTATGAAGCTTCTTTTGAGCTTCCTGCACAGCCCGGTAATGTTGATATGGGGAAAGTGATGGCTCATTTGCGAGACAGGTTGCCAGAGGACGCCATTTTGACCAATGGTGCTGGAAACTTTACAATCTGGCCAAACAAGTTTTTCAAATTCGGGCCTGATCAGCGATTGCTTGCGCCCCAGTCAGGTGCTATGGGATTCGGAATCCCAGCCGCTATAGCAGCCAAAATTGCCGAACCACAACGCGTAGTAGTTTGTTTTTCCGGTGACGGCGATTTTCAAATGAATTGCCAGGAGTTGGGTACCGCCATGCAAGCCGATGCACAACCAATCGTGTTGATTCTGAACAACGGTATCCACGGCACAATAAGAATGCATCAGGAGCGCAATTACCCAGGCCGTGTATTTGGCACTTCACTTCAAAACCCAAATTTCTGTATGTTAGCGAAGTCGTACGGTTTTCATGTCGAGCGTGTTACTCAAACGGACGAATTTGCCGATAAATTTGAGCGCGCACTAGCGTCCGAAACCGGAGCTGTGCTCGAGCTGATAATCGAGACAGACGCTTTGACACCACAACGAACCCTCAGACAGATTCGAGAATCGGCACTAGCTGCACAAGAGATTGAATAGTGGCCCGTGCTCACGAAATCCGATTAGGAGCAGACATTGGCGGCACTTTCACCGATATCGCACTTGATCTGCGCGGTGAAATATTGTCTACAAAGGTGTTCACCGACCAGAGCGAACCTGAGCGGGCAATTCTTGAAGGAATTTCAATCGTCATAGAGCAAGCTGGGATTGGATTCAACGAACTCGAATTGATAATTCACGGGACCACGCTGGCAACCAACGCACTGATCGAAAGACGTGGTGCAAAAACTGCCTTGATCACTACTGAGGGATTTCGAGATGTTATTGAAATGCGTACGGAAAATCGATTCGACCAATACGATCTGAATCTACAGTTACCGTCTCCCCTCATCCCGCGTCAACATCGCTATCCAGTCAAAGGTCGCATTGACGCCCTAGGATGCGAACTACAACCGTTAGACGAGTCAGCAATTTACGCACTTGTGGATGTGATCAGAGACACCGAATTCGAATCAATCGCTATCGGATTCATTCATTCCTATCAGAATCCTGCACACGAACTGCGCGCCCGCGAAATTCTTGCGTCATATCTACCTGATCTTCCGATTTCGATCAGTTCAGAAGTTTCACCTCAATTCCGAGAATACCAGCGATTTAGCACTGTTTGTGCAAACGCATATGTTCGTCCACGCGTGCAGAAGTATTTGGCCCGCCTGCATGATTGTCTCGAAAACAGGGGCGCCGATTGCCCTGTATTCTTGATTCACTCGGCTGGCGGTTTGATGTCAGTTGACACGGCGAAAGAGTTTCCGGTTCGTTTGATTGAATCAGGACCTGCCGGCGGGGCAATTTTCGCATCGGATATATCAGAGCGCTTCAAACTTGACCGGGTAGTATCTTATGATATGGGTGGTACAACGGCGAAGATTTGTCTGATTGAAAATTATGAACCACAAACCAGTCGCACATTCGAGGTAGCGCGAAGTCATCGTTTTTGCAAAGGTTCGGGAATTCCGATTTCGATTCCAGTTATCGAGATGATTGAAATCGGTGCTGGTGGCGGTTCAATTTCTTGGGTAGATGCGATGCAACGCGTTCAGATCGGTCCGGAATCCGCAGGATCCGAACCCGGACCAGCTTGCTATCAGCGCGGTGGTGAACGCGCAACAGTTACCGATGCAGATGTTATGCTCGGCAAGATTGATCCGAAAAATTTCGCCGGTGGAGCGATTCTACTGTCCAAAGATGCCTCCCTAGTTGCTATTAACCGCGATGTGGGCAAGATTCTTTCGTTGGAACCTTTGGAAGCTGCTTATGGAATTTGTGAAGTGGTTGACGAAAACATGGCCAATGCAGCACGCGTACACGCAGTGGAACATGGCAAAAACATCTCGGAATTTGTAATGATCGCTTTCGGCGGCGCAGCACCGTTGCACGCGTCTCGGCTTTGCGACAAGCTTAGCATTGATCAATGCCTGATTCCACCTGATGCTGGCGTGGGATCAGCAATCGGTTTTCTGAAAGCGCCATTTAGCTATGAAGCGGTCGCCTCTCGTGTCGTTCGCATGTCAGAATTTGATGTCGATGCTGTGAACGATATTCTGTCGAACTTAGTTGACGAGGCTGAAAGTTTTGTCCGAGTTGGAACAAGTGGCGCAATTCATCGGGAAGTCGTCAGTTTCATGCGCTATCAGGGTCAGGGCTGGGAGATTCCGGTACCGATGCCGGACCGCACTTTTACAACAGATGACTTCGAACTGATACAAAATTGCTTTAGAAAATGCTATGCGCAGTACTTCGGCCGCAGTATCGATGAGCTGGAGGATCTCGAAATCGAGATTGTCTCCTGGTCGGTCAAGGCTACGGATGAACGGAAATCGACTGAAGTAACGGAACTTATCGCTGGACGCAAACGGAAATTAACCGACAACGTTCGTATGGTGTTCGACTCCTCAACAAATGAGATGATGAAAAGTCGAATAGTTGCACGGGATGCGTTGTCTGTTGGCGACAGGATTGCTGGTCCCACAGTGATCGTCGAAAGGGAAACGTCAACCGTTGTAACTTCATGCTTTGATGCGGTAGTGCAGAATGATGGATCAATATTGCTGACTAGAAAAAAAAGGTGATTTATGGTGAATTCTAGCGGTATTCAAAATCAAGTAATGTGGAACCGCTTGATTTCGGTAGTTGAAGAACAAGCAAAGACTCTCATGCGTACGGCTTTTTCCACGTCCGTGCGCGAGGCGGGTGATCTTTCAGCCGGAGTTTATACACCCGAAGGGCTGATGCTCGCGCAAGCCATAACCGGCACACCGGGACACGTCAACACCATGGCCGAATCCGTATGGCATTTTTTAGCGGAAATCTCACGCGACGAAATGTTTGAAGGTGATTGCTACGTAACGAATGACCCATGGAAAGGCACCGGTCATCTGCATGACATCACCATGGTTGCACCGTCATTCAAGAATAGCCGGTTGGTTGCTTTCTTTGCATGTACAGCACACGTGGTGGATATAGGCGGACGAGGTTTTGGGGCCGATAGCCATTCCGTATACGAGGAAGGCATTTTCATTCCGATCATGAAGTTTTCTGAGCGAGGCAAAGTAAATCGTGACTTGGTCAAAATTCTCCGCAATGGTGTTCGCGAGCCGGACAAGGTAATTGGCGACTTCTATTCCCTCGCCGCTTGTAACGACGTCGGGCACCGGCGACTTCTCGATATGATGAACGAAACAAGCATGGATGATTTGGAAGAACTTGGCAAATTCATATTTTCGCGCTCGCGCAACGCGACGCTTGAGCGCATTGCATCCCTACCTGCCGGTAGTCGGACTAACACGTTGACTGTTGACGGATACGATTCACCAATCAAACTAGCGGTGAAGCTGACTAGCACCAACAATGAGGTAAATATCGATTTCACGGGTACCGATGCTATGAGCAAGTGGGGAATCAACTGCCCATTGAACTATACCAAAGCCTATGCATGCTATGCAATCAAGTGCGTGGTTGCTCCAGATATCCCAAACAATTACGCATCACTGAAGCCGTTTACCGTTACCTCGCCTGTCAACATACTCAATGCAATTCACCCTGCACCAGTTGCCTTGCGGCATGTGATGGGACATATGGTGCCGGACCTGGTTTTTGGGGCGCTTTCAAAGTTGTTGCCAGACCAAATTCAAGCGGAAGGAGCGTCAGCGTTGTGGAATATTCACATTTCGGTTAGACCTGTAAACGGAAAGCAAGGACGACGTACGGAAATTCTGATGTTCAATTCCGGTGGTACTGGTGCTCGACCGTCTCTGGATGGTATGTCTGCCACCGCTTTCCCGTCTGGTGTTCATACCATGCAAGTCGAGGCTACAGAACATACGGGACCGATTATTGTTTGGCGCAAGGAACTGCGTCCTGACAGCGGTGGAGACGGTCGCATGCGAGGCGGTCTCGGTCAGATCATTGAGATTGCTCCCGCTGACGGCTACGAATTCGATTTTTCAGCGATGTTCGAGCGAGTAAACCATCCAGCTACTGGCCGAAATGGCGGCGGCGATGGCGCACCTGGTGTAGTACAACTGGATGATGGCACTCGTCTAAGGCAAAAAGGCTGGCAACATGTACCAGCTGGCAGACGACTGATCCTGAAAGTACCTGGCGGCGGTGGTTTCGGTCCAGCTGAAGAACGTTGCAAAAAAGCGCGGCAAGCTGACCGAATCGCAGGTTATGTGACGTAGGATTTGCGAAATGAACTATCTTGCTGAACGCATGAGCCAGGTGAAACCTTCGCCGTCAATGGCTGTCAGCCAAGTGGCGAAAAAACTTTTAGCGCAAGGAATCGACGTGATCGACCTCGGAATGGGTGAACCGGATTTCGACACTCCTCGCCATGTGATTGAAGCAGCAAATCAAGCAGCCCAATTAGGATATACGCGATATACGGCAACCGGCGGCGCGCCCGCTACAAAAGCAGCGGTCATCGAGAAATTCAAACGAGACAATGGATTGGAATTTTCTATGGATGAGATCATAGTGTCCAACGGTGCTAAACAGGTCATATTTAACGCGTTGATGGCGACACTCGAAAGCAACGATGAAGTGATCATGGCGGCGCCGTATTTCGTTTCATATCCTGATGTGACAAGAATTCTTGGTGGCATACCAGTAGCCATAGAATGTCAACATTCCTCGGGGTTCAAATTGACACCTCAGATGTTGGAAGATGCTATTACACCAAATACAAAATGGCTGATTTTGAATTCGCCTAGCAATCCGTCGGGTGCTGTATATGACGACGAAGAATTGCAGTCGCTTGGCGAAGTGCTTGCCAGCCATCCACAGGTGCTGATTCTTTCTGATGAAATCTATGAACATGTGCTATTTGATAATTTGACTTATTCATCTTTCGGTGCGGTGTGTCCGCAGTTGCGAGGCCGAACGCTAATTGTCAATGGCGTGTCTAAAGCGTATGCGATGACGGGTTGGCGAATTGGATTCGGCGCAGGACCCTCGGAACTGATTCACGGAATGACAGTCGTTCAAAGCCAGTCTACAACAAATGCTTGCTCTGTTGCACAATTTGCGGCTGTCGTAGCACTGACTGGTTCACAGGAGGAAGTAGGACAATTCAGATCGAAGTTTGAATACCGTCGCAATCTCGTTGTTGATCGCATCAACGCCATCGATGGACTTATATTGATACCACCAGCCGGAGCATTCTATGCTTACATCAACTGTTCCGCTCACATCGGTAAACGTACGCCGAATGGAATACATCTGACCGACGATGATGTTTTCACTAAGTTTTTACTGGATGAAGCGCGCATTGCCGCAGTCCCCGGGAGTGCATACGGACTATCTCCGTATTTTCGCATCTCGACCGCCGCTTCTGACGATTCACTCTTGGCCGCTATAGACCGAATCGAAGCTGCGATAGATCGATTGGAGCCAAATTACACATGAAAACTTTCAATAGAATTCTTATCACAGGTGCCGCCGGACAGCTTGGAAGACAGCTTCGCAAAGGGCTCATGCCTTTGACTGAGCACCTTCGCATTTCTGATCGGGTGGATATAACTGATGCCGCACCGAATGAGGAAGTGTTCACCTGCGAATTGGGCAATTATTCTGCCGTGATGGAGGTAACTCGGAATGTTGATGCAATTGTCCATTTTGGTGGAGTAGCGCTGGAGTCGAACTTCGAATCAATTCTCGACAGCAATATCCGAGGCTCCTACCATATCTACGAAGGCGCCCGTAAAAATCGTGTTCCCCGCGTGATTTATGCTTCCTCAGTCCATTCGATAGGGTACCACAAACTAGAAGCTCACATTGACGCGGACAGTCCGGTACGCCCAGATAGTTTGTATGGCGTGTCAAAAAACTTTGTCGAGAGCTTGAGCCGACTTTACTGGGATAAATTTGGAATTGAAACCTTGTGTTTGCGAATATTTTCTTCCTTTCCAGAACCTACAGACCAGCGCATGCTTTGGAGTTGGCTATCATTTCGCGACTGCGTTCAATACGTAGCACGCGGTCTGACGGCGCCACGCGTAGGACATACGATTGCATTCGGCATATCGGACAATCGCCTGAAGCCAGTGAATAACCGAAAGGCAGAACATATCGGCTTTCAGCCGCAGGACAATACTGAAGCCTTTCGAGACCGAATAAAATCTGAAACGACTAAACCTGACCCAAACTCCCCGGGTGTGAAGTACCTCGGTGGTTGGTTCTGCGAGCTCGGTCATCCAGAAGATGAGACGAATGAGTGAGAAACCACTATGATGTAATCATTATCGGAGGTGCTGCAATTGGTAGCTCTGTCGCATATTTTTTGACGAAGAACTCCGACTTCAAGGGAACAGTTGCCATCTTTGAAAAGGACCCTACATTTGCGAAAGCAGCCACGTCGCTGAGTTCCAGTTCGATACGACACCAGTTTTCAAATCGAATCAATGTGCAAATTGGACAGTTTGGCAGCCAATTCATACGTGAATTTTCTTACGCCATGAAAGTGGATGACGATCGACCTGATCTGGGCTTCCATGAAGGTGGCTATCTTTTTCTGGCGACCACTGATAGACAAGCACAAATTCTACGACACAATCATGAAGTCCAAAAGAGCTGTCAAGCTGACGTAGTGCTGTGGAATGCAGAGGAAGTAAAAGCTGCATTTCCTCATTTAAACGTAGACGATCTGCAACTCGCCAGCTATGGGCGATCCGGCGAAGGCTGGTTTTCCAACACCGGCTTGATGAACGGATTTAGAAAGAAAGCAAGAGCGCAGGGCGCAGACTATCTCATCGACGAAGTAGTAGCAATTGACCGCTACGCTGACAGAATCACAGGTGTGAAGCTCGCAAGCAGTAGTCGCGTCGGTTGCGGGGTGCTCGTAAATGCTACCGGTACCTACGCATCCAAAACAGCAACTATGGCTGACCTTACACTACCAGTAGAGCCACGAAAGCGAACGCTGTTTGTTTTTCAGTGTGCTCAGACTCCACAAGGGACGGCAACGGTTAACGGCGGTCAATTGCCGCTGATGATTGATCCCTCGGGTACATTCTGCCGTCCGGAAGGAACGTGTTTCCTGGCCGGTACTACACCTGACCATGACCCCGCTGTGGACTGGAATGATTTCGAACCCTGCCACAATGAGTTTGAAATAATATGGATGAATCTCGCTAGGCGTGCGGAAAATTTTGAAGCGATTAAACTGGTAAACTTCTGGGCTGGTCACTATGAATACAACACCTTAGATCAAAATGCCATTGCCGGTCCGCATAATGAGGTTCGAAATTTCATATTTGCCAACGGATTCTCCGGACACGGTCTGCAGCAATCTCCTGCAGTCGGGCGCGGAATCGCAGAATGGATAATTTATGGAAAATTTAAGACTCTAGATCTTTCCCAACTTGGATATGATAGGATTGTACGGGGTGAGGCCTTTGTCGAGAAAGCGGTAATTTAATTTTGTTACATAAGCGATATGGATACTACTAGGCGTATACGACTGACTCCGCTAAACGCACTCAAAGCATTCCGTGCTGTCGCACGCCATAGCAGTATCCGAGAGGCTGCAGATGAACTGCTGGTAACGCCCCAAGCAGTCAGTCAACAAATCAAATTGCTGGAAGACATCTTGGAAGTCCCACTGTTTGAACGAAAGGGCCGAACAATCGAGCCAACAGAAGCTGCCGTGGTTTTGTCTCGTTTTGTAAATGCAGGTTTCGAGGAATTTGCTGAGGGAATCCGTCGAGTTACAAATCAAAAGTACAAAGACCGCATTACGCTGAACGTCAGTCCGTATTTCGCAACGCGTTATTTGTTACCGCAACTGGAGCACTTCCGAGAGAGTGTTCCAAATTCCGATCTGCGAATGACTACGATGGTGAAGTTGCCTGATTTTGCACGAGACGATATTGATGTTGCAGTACAGTGGGGGTATGGTGACTGGGGCCACCTCGAAGCGACTTTGTTACTTAAAGATCATAAAGTCATTTGCTGCAATGAGGATGTCGCCAAACGAATCAGTGAACCAGCGGACATACTTCACGAGACATTGCTTCATCCAGTTTTAAAAAATTCATTGTGGCGTGATATCTTGCGGTTTCTGAGAATGTCAGACCCCACCAATACGCACAAAATAGCTTTTCACGATGCAGCGACAATGCGGCGTGCGACAATTTCAGGAATGGGAATAGGTTTAATTTCCCGAATTGATGCAGAAAATGACATTCGAGTAGGTGATCTCGTCGCGCCACTCGGTGTGAACATACTTAATGATATGCCTGACGAAGAAATTCCAGGTTTTCACCTTGTTCTGCCCAAAGCGCATCGTAGAGTTTCCAGCATTGCGAAGTTTTGTGATTGGGTATCCAAGGTGAACTGGCAAGAGCCCACCTGACTACGACTCATGCTAAGTGCGACGGCAATCGTGGCAGTCTAACCAATGCAATCATTCGGAAAACTTCGAATATCTGCGAAGTTCGATTGAATTTCAGCGTTGAAATTCGTAAATTGAACAAATTGCCAAGTTCAAATTTACGCTAACTCACGCGCTATGGTTTTTCAGCCGCTTGAAATTTGAATGGTATTGATGTCCTTTGAACTGAATTCTACGATCTACACGCAAGATCGGAAGTTCAACCAGAGTCCGATCCGATGCTTTGAGTTCATGCTCAATCAATGCAATGACATGATCGTATAACTCCTCAATTCCTCTTTGATCTTCTGGGCCACTGCCAATCGTCGGACTGGTGATGTCGTACCACGCCCTCATACGCATACCCATGTTGATCTTGACGGATTTTTCGGAAGCATTTGGAAAGACGCAACGTACCGGACACCGTTGCGCATTAATCAAATAAGGTACGGCGGGCAAAAAATCATGTGCATCTGCACCGAGCCCATGTAACTAAATTACAGAAAGCTTAGGAGGCGCTTTAGGTTCGACTGTGACTACTTCACGCAAGGAAATAGGTTCGATGAATCACCATTTTTTGGCAAAACGCGTTTCAATTGAGACGCTTTGTCTCATAATATGATTGTCTATGCTCGTGAAAGTCTATTGTCTATTCGGAACTTTAGGCAACTGGAATTTTATTGCCGAATTGCGGATATATCAGAATTGCGAGCCCATTTGGTATAGTTCATTTGAATTTTGTACCAGTAAATTTGAAACTAGAAGAGAACTGAAATGGCAGGATATATCGTAGTACAGGTAAAAATTCACGATCATGAAGGCTTTGCAGTTTATCGCGACATGGTGCCGCCAACACTTGATATTTATGGCGGCCGTTATCTTGTTCGCGGGGGCAACTGGGAAGTTTTGGAAGGAGAGTGGAATCCTGAAAGAGTTGTGATTATTGAATTTGACAGCGTTGAGCAAGCTAAAAATTGGTGGAGTTCGGAAGAATATGCACCAGCCAAAAAATTGAGGGAAGAAACAACGCAATCTACAATGATTGTTGTGGACGGATGCAACGAATAAACGAACGATATTCCAACTAGCTGATCCTGTAATCCTCAGTAAATGAATTTTGAATTGCTATTTAAATTTGATATTTTCACTGACTGGTCAAAAAATGACTATTATCGGAGAAACCCTGAAATGCAAATAATAGGAATAACAAAATTCAAGGAGAAGTGCTTGGCTTTCTTGAATCAGCTTGATGAAGGAGGATTGATTATCACCAAACACGGTAAGCCAATCGCACAAGTTATTCCGTATGAAAATCGCTGTGCTGACCTCATCGGTAGTCTAAAAGATAAGATTGAAATTCGGGGTGATATTTATTCAACCGGAGTAAGTTGGGAAACAACTGATCAATCTTGACACACACATTCTTATCTATGCAGTCCAAGGAGAACTTCGACCAACTGAACACAACCTATTGGAAAAAAACAGATGGTCTATTTCTGCCATAGTATTTGGGGAACTCACCAGATTCGTTCAACTAGGTCGATAAAATTTGATCTAGATGACCGTGATGTGGCTCGCACCTTAACCCGAGTTCAGGTTTGGCCTATTAACCTTGCGGTTGCCCGAGTATCCACAAACCTTGACTTTGAAGGCGACCCGGCGGACGAAATCATAGCTGCTACTAGCATTGTGTATAACGTACCGTTGCTTACGCGCGACAAAGTCATTCGGAATTCGAATACAGTTCCGCTAGTTTCTTAGATTCATTTTGTCTGTGATTGCATAAGAAGACATTGTTGCCTCCTGAAGATGGGCAAGAAATTTGGAAGAATTGTGCTCGTAGACGATCTAAGCTTAACAGTTATTGAGTATGGCTTTTTGAGCGATTAGTCACCGTATCTGAGTTGTCACTGCCGACTAGAACAACCCGGTACCGGCGAGGGGTAGATCCAAAAATTCGGGTAAACGGGTGGGAATACTCTAACCGATAGAAATTTGCAACGGCCTGAAACCTTTGACAGAAGTAAGGTTGTAGTCATACTAGGACGATATGCTCCCAATAAAAAATTTCCAGGTATATTGAAGACAGTGATACGGCGAGGTTCATATATTGCATTGCTTGTCATTGCAATGTCCTTTTCAATGTCATGCAAGGAAGTCTCTTGCGATATTTACCCAGAAGATTTGAAAGACCTTGTGTTGCCGGAGATCAAAAATAGAAGACTAGTCGATGATGCCGCTATCGGTCAGGACAATTGCAATCTATCTCTTGCAATCATAGTGAATCCAGCGACCAATGAAGTGTATGCCAAAGAATTAGGAGATTACTTCATACGTCTCACCAAGAGTTTTGCTCCCGGTTCTCCACCTCCAAGCAAGGAAATCGGAAAAGGCGTTTACGATTATTTGATGGGTGTGTATGACGCTTACACGGACAAGGAAATTGTCCTTGGAGCAAAGGCTTCAAATGCACACTGGATAACGTGGTGAAAAAGGTTGATCAAGCCTGCAATTTCCTGATTGGAATTACTCCTCTGTTGTAGAGTATTATTCACAAGAGTTCAGAGAACAAAATCACTTTTGTTTATCTGGGACGTCAATTACCAATCAGAAACCCTAACCGAGCAAATCGTATGTCTTTGAATTTCATCAAATGCCATCATCGCATTCACAATTTGGGACCGATCTGTGCGATTGCTGTTCTGCTTATTTTCCCAGCAGTTACATACTCCCAGGATCAGGCTGTGCCGGTCGCAGCGGATCAAGTACGCACAGAATCTATCAACGAGACAATTACTGTATTCGGGGAACTTGTGTCACTTCAGTCCGGACCAGTTCATGTCTCGATTAGTGCACCTGTCAGTACCGTCAACGTCAGTGTTGGAGATCGAGTCGAAGGCGGCGACCTGCTTGCTACATTGGATTCTTCGATACTCGAATTGCAGCGTTCAGCAGTCGAAGCCCGTATTGATATGTCAACTTGGGCCACCAGTCGTAGAGCCACGGAACTTGATCTGTCAAGACAGCAGGAAGATCGATTTCGACAACTTCGCCAATCCGCTGCAACAACTGAAGCCCAGCTTGAAGACGCTGTATTAAAACTTAAAATATCCGAACAGGCACTTGGCGAAGCAAAAGCGGTAACCCGGCAAATTCAGCGTGAACTGGATATTGCCAGTTACAATATTTCCCTTACCAAAATTACCGCACCTTATGGCGGTGTTGTCGTTGAACGCAATATCGAGATCGGCCAATATGTTCGCGTCGGCGAGAGAGTCGTAAGAATTGTTGGCGATGACAGTCTTGAGATTGAAGCGTATATACCCTATCGATATATTGATGCGCTCAAAGTCGACGATACTTTGACTGCTGAATTCGACAACGGAACAAAATTTCAGGCAAGATTGCGTGCTTTCATCCCTGAAGAACATGTCAGTACCAGAACACGTGCAGTTCGTTTCTCCTTTAATCAAGATGAGATTGATGACGTACTGGCAGTCAATCAAAATGTGATCATTCAAGTGCCAATATCCGATCAGGATGATGCGCTAACAGTTCACAAAGACGCTGTTGTTACCCAACAGGGCGGTCACATCGTATTTGTAGTCGAAGAAGATGCTGTTATGCCTAGACCCATCACGATTGGTGATGCCACTGGCAGCCGTTATGAAGTAACTTCGGGGCTCAGTGAAGGAGAGATGGTAGTAATTCGAGGAAATGAGCGACTAGCACCAGGACAAAAAGTCACAGTAATCAACTAGATATTCGAAATGACTACGTAGGTTCCGATAAAGCGGCTGATACGATTGCCAGAGTCAAAGAGTGAGGAGAACTAAAGTACGAAACTGAAATCGTCTAATCCAATTCTTGCATATTTTCGCGCTTTGCCACCACTCGGCAACGGTGTTTGTCAATTTCTACGATAAAGCGTTCATGCATGCCTCGACCGACTAGTTCAATCGCGTCGTGAACTTCACATGTGAACCGAACCCGTCTGTTCAAAATTTCTTCAATCTTGACGCAAATTCGAACCTCTTGCAACATTGGAGTGGCAGCAAGGTGTTCAACATTCACTACTACCCCAACCGAATCCCATCCATCAGGTAAATTTTCATAGAGCAGATCACGACAGGCATACTCAATGTCAGCTATCATCGACGGTGTTTCATAAACTCTGAGATCGTCGCCCATAAAAGTAATAACACGATCTTCTCCGATTTGTATCTTTCTCTCTAAGGACAGTCCTTCTGCTAGTGATTTACTTCTAAAATCTTCTACCGCCATAGCTACAACATTTTGTCAGAATTGAATTCAAGGAATCTGGTGGAGCGGAGGAGGATCGAACTCCCGACCTTAGCATTGCGAACGCTACGCTCTCCCAGCTGAGCTACCGCCCCACGATGTGCAAAACACAGTATATACGTCAACTCAAAGACACGATACACGCACAATCATAAAATATTTTCAGCCCAATCCGCTCACTTCAGTGTTGCAAGATAGTCGGCTACATCCAAGTCCGGCATGTTGGAATTCTTGATGCCGATCTGCGTCAGCATCGTATGTATTTGTCCTCTGTGATGCGTTTGATGATTGAACAAAGTCAGTAGAATTTCATGAACAGTTTCCTCACCCTTCTGCCCCGACATTCGGCGATACTTGCAAAGCTTTTCCAAGTCTTCGTTATCCAGATTCTCTACGAATTTGCTAAGCTTCCGATCTTCTTCCACTCGCGCCATTCTCAGTCCGTCAAATTCATGGTATAGAATTTGATCTAAAGACTGGATCGATTCATCTTCATTACCATTCAGGCGTGCAAGCGACAAAATGTCAACCAGCAGAATGTGATTCAAGGTGTTGTGAATGGATCCAAAGAACGATTTTCGATCCATACGATAGTCATCGTCGCTTAGAGTCGAACACAACTCGAAAATGTGCTCATTTACCCAAGTGTTATAATTTGACATCATCAGTACGTTTTTCATAGAGTAATCCCTTCCTGTATTGAGTTTAAGTTTGTCTTGTATTTATATGGAAATTAACGCGACTTTGCCTGAATGACGAGTACGGATGTAATTTCCTCTTCCTGGGACGGCATACGGGAAATGTTCGAGGATTCAGTTCCCTATCATAAATCCCTCGGCGCCAAGGTTACTGACCTTGAAACTGGAAGACCAAAATTATACGTCGATATGCAAGACCGATTTGTAGGCAATTTCGTTCGCGGAAATTTGCATGGTGGTGTCATCTCATGTCTGCTGGACGTCATCGGCGGAATCGTTGCTTTTGTTGACGTTGTTGACCGACGTAGTATCGATACTCATCAAGCCAAAGTCGACCAGTTTTCCAGGATGGGGACTATCGACATTCGAATTGATTATCTTCGTCCTGGATTCGGCACACGATTTATCGCAAGTGCATATGTTCTTCGAACAGGAAACAAAGTGGCTGTTACCCGCATGGAGCTACATAATAACGAAGACATTCTAATTGCCGTTGGAACTGGAGCATACGTGGTTGGATAGATTTAACATCACCAAATTGTCAGAGAAAAGATGAAAATTTTTCAGTCTATCAAGCAGCCTCCTATGAAAGAAAAGAGTTGGAAACAACGATTTACGCTGCATGACGCTACAGTGGATGATGAACCGTATATAAATTTCGCACCAGATACAGGGCAACGACTCGCGGCTGCGCGGAACAACCTCAATCTGTCGGTTTCTGATGTCGCAGAGGTACTGAAACTGTCCGAAGAAATCATTTCCGCAATTGAAAATCGTCAATACAATTTGTTGTTCGGACTGGCGTACGCTACCGGCTATGTTAGATCCTACGCATCACTAGTCAAACTGGACCCAGATGAATTAATCCGCAATGATCCGGATCTGGGAGTGCAGGCGATTACAGAAAAACAATTTGATTTGTCCGTACTAAGGCCGATGACAACTCACAGCCACCAATTCACATCATGGGTAGCAATCGTAGTCAGGACTGTCGTAGTTATTTCCCTGTTTACTCTAGCAGTAATCGGCTGGAACAAACGAGACGATATTTCTCTGTGGTGGAATGAAAAACTTGAAACTGAAAAAACTATTGAAATTCAAGAATCGGCTCCCAATGAACTCGAAAAAAAGTCTTCTGAACTCGGAATTATTCACGGCACTAGAATTTCGAAATCGTAACAGAGCCCAGTTAACGCAAATTCTGACTTCTATAGACGGTATAGGCTTCCTTTAGATGGTTTGATCTTTCATACTCAGGGCAGTCGCCTTTCGGGCTCTTGAGTTAATAGAACTTTCGCTGTAAATAGTTGTTTTAATTGAATTGAGGTTCAAATGTGGGCACTACATTTTGAGGTTGGTACCAAAACCGGTCAGATTGCGCCACAGTGTCAGCAGCGATTTGGCAAGGATCAGGTCGGTTGTCACATGGGCTTGATCTCAAACGGTACGGTGCTCCACTTGAGGTTCACACAGCGATAGATCCGTCTGGCTTGCGCCGACGCGTTGCTCGGTATCGCGAATCTGCGGTCGTCTTGGTGGTTTTCCAGAATGCTGACCTGCAGGTGGTTCAGTTCGCGCCGCATCGATTCCGGACTCATCGGATGTCCGAGCGCCTGGAGCCGGTGGCTCATGTGCTGCACACAGCAATACGCCATGAAACAGATGGCGATATGGGCTCGGATGCGCCGGCTTGTCCAATGAAAGATCGGTCGGATCCTCAGATCGTGCTTGTTGGTGCGAAATCCGCGTTCGATGTGCCACAGCTGACGGTATTGGTGCAGCAGCTCGGTGGTGCTGAGCTGATCGTTGCCCCAGGCGATGATGGTGTGGATGCCGTCCCAGCGCGCGGCCTGTGCCACTTTTTCCTCATTGACCGTGGCCTCGCCGTCAGATGGTGTGGAGCGACAATCAAGATAAGAATCAGCGACAATCAAGGTAAGAATTTTTTGACGCTGCGATCAGGTCTCAAATAATAGCAGAATTATTTGCAGTTTCACTGATTCGATTAAAAAAAGTCGATCAACGACAGGATGTGAACACGGGGCTTGTGCCCCGTGTTCAGCAGGTTGAATGGATCAGCTGTCAGTCTTGAACGGACTTGGGCTGAGCTTTTTTTGCAGTGGCACGCTTTGACGCTCGTGCGGGCTTATCTCGCAACTGTTCAACTGCGTGTCGCCGGCGGTAGCTTTCGACGTTCATTTCCAGAATGGTCGCATGGTGAACCAGTCGGTCCACCGCGGCCACCGCAGTGCTCTGGTCTGGGAACACTTTGTGCCATTGGTCAAACGGCTGATTGGCGGTAATCAGAATGGAACGCCGTTCATAGCGCACTGAGATCAGCTCGAACAGCACGCTGGTTTCCATCTGATCTTTGCTGACGTAGGCAAAATCGTCCAGAATCAGCAAATGATATCGGTCCAGCCGCGCCAGCAGATTTTCGAGCGTCAATTCGCGACGTGCCCGTTGCAGGCGTTGCACCAGGTCGGTGGTTCGAGTGAACAGCACACGATAGCCGTTTTCCACCAGGGCCAGTCCGATTGCTGATGATAAGTGGCTTTTGCCGGTACCGGGCGGCCCAAACATCAACAGGTTGTGACCATTGTTGAGCCACACATCGCCGGCCGCCAGTGCCATGACTTTGGACTTGGAGACGACCGGCACCACATTGAAGTCGAAGCTGGAGATCGTTTTACCGGGCACCAGCCGGGCTTCTTTGAGGTGGCGTTCAATGCGCCGCCGGTCACGTTCGGCCAGTTCGAGCTCAGCCAGGGTCGACAGCAGCCGAGCAGCCGGCCAGCCTTCGGTATCGGCGCGTTCGGCAAAGCCTGACCACATCTGTTTCATCGCCGGCAAGCGCAACTCCGACAGCATCAGTGCCAGTTTGACTGCATCGGTCGAATGGCTGCTTTTGTGACGCTTGGCACTCATGACTCAGCTCCTTGCTGCAGCAGCGACGCATAGCTGGCCAGAGTGCTCGATTCCACATGCAGTTGCGGCATGGTACCGTGCTGCACGGCAAATTGCTTTTGCATCTCGAGCATGTCCGGAAGCGCGCCTTGCTGCAGGCATTGTTCGATCTGCTGCGCCAGCCGGGCTTCGCAGTTGTGGTCGTGAGCCAACGACAACAGCTGTACCGCCAGCCGACAGGCTTGCCGTGGCGTGGTGCGCTCCAGTGCCACCTCGAAACAATGTCGATACGCCTCGTGCGGAAACAGCTGATCTCGGTAAACCCAACTCATCAGCGCCATCGGCTTGCGCCTCAGAGAATGAATCACATGATGATAATTGACCACATGCGCACACCAATGCCTGGCCGATGAATGGTGATGACCGCGTGGCAGGGTCAACTGATGGCGACTGCCCAGATACAGCTCTACACGATCCGCGTAGAGCCTCACCCCCAGACGATGACCGATCAGACGCGAAGGCACCGTGTAAAACACCTTGCGCAGAACGAAACCGCTGGAACGGGTGACCCGTACGTTGGTCTCCTTGTAATCCGTGGTGCGTCGGCCCGGCAACGCCCGCAGCACTTCGCGCTCCGCCTCAATTTTCTTGCTGTGCCGCAGATTGATATTGCCGGTGATTTGGACGATGAAATCCCGATACTCATCCAGCGTCTCGAAATCTTTCGAGCCACGCAGTGCCAGCGCATCTTCGATCGCACGCTTCAGATGTCCATGCGGACCTTCAATGGCGCCGTTTTCGTGCGCCACGCCTCGATTGTTGCGTGTCGCCCGCATCCCGTAGTGCTCGCACAACTGGCGATAACTCTCGGTCAGGTCCTCGCCATCATCCTTGCTGATATTGCGAAACGCTGCCGACAGGCTGTCGGTGCGGCATTCACGCGGCACACCGCCTAAAGTCCACAGCGCATCCTGCACTCCCTGCTCCAATGCAGCAAAGCTCTCGCCACCCTGAACTACATCGACATGGGTGAAGCCCGACCACGCCAGGCGGAAGTGATACAGCTTGTGATCAAACTTGCACCCGCCAATCGTCACACCGATCCAGTTCATGTCGGTAAAGTCCGATATGCCCATGCGACCTGGCTCCTGACGCTGGCGGAAAATCACTTCCTGCTGCGGTCCATGCTGCGCTCTCCAGTCCCGAATGCGACGCTCCAATGTGCGCCTCACGCCGGCAGTGAGCTGTGGATTGAGGCGCATCACTTCCCGGTACACAGCCACCGCACGTAGGTTCGGGCATTTCTCCAGCATCGGCACCACTTGTTCCTCAAATATGCCTGCCAATGGATCCGGCCGACGACGAGTGCGCTTCACTTTGGTTTTTTCAGACGGAAGCCGACTGTCCTTGTTGATTCGGTAGCCGGTAGCACAGCTGAATCCAGATTTCACAGCGGCTTTGTCAATCGAATGAGTTAGTTTTAGTTTCATGAATTTTCTCACTTGATAATCATTTACATGACATCCCGGCATCTTGTGAACCCCGCATGGCTGCGAAATTACAAGTTTAGTGCCGGAACTGTCGCAAACGTCAAGTCAGCAATTCAGAGGGTCGAAAATTCTTTCGACCGCGCGTCCTGAAACTCCGTTCGGACTTCGTCCTCACTGCGTTTCAGGACGCGAAACCTTTTCTTACCCTGATTGTCGCAAGATTCTTATCTTGATTGTCGCCCTATAGATGGAACGTTGAGAAACCGCGCATGTCCTTTTGACACCAGGCTGAGCGGCTTTGCGCTACGCTTCAGGCGCTTGAGCAGCTTCTCCAGCGCCCGCTCTCGGCTGTGGCGGTCTTTTCTCGCCCGCTTCTTTGAATAAGTCGCGATGATTCGCTCCTCGCCGCGGGCGATGATCTTGCAGTTGCACTGAGCCTCACCATCCTGGTCGAACATATAGCCCTCATAGCCGTCGGCATCGAGAATCTGCTCCTTGAGCTTGCGCGTCGCATTCTTGGCGCGAAACCCCACAATGTAGGGCAGGTTGCGCTCGCGCAGCCATTCAAGATTGCTGTGGCTGAACAGCCCGGCATCGGCCACCACGGTCACCCGGCTCACATCGTATCGTTCGGTGATGCCATCGAGCGCCCGGCACAGCGTGTCGCCCTCGTAGGTGTTGCCCGGATAAAGCTCATAATCCAGCGGAATCCCGCCGCGGGTCACCAGCAATGCCAGCACCACCTGGGTTCGATGCGGCTTGCCGTCCTTGCTGTAGCCCTTGAAGCGAAGAGGATCTTTGTTTTGGCCGTAGTCTTCCCGGTCGCTTTGAAAATAAAGTGTCGTGGTGTCATAGAACAGGACATCGATCGGCTGCGTGAAAAGTTCCTCAGCCCGGGCCGACGCGTTTCGGCGTATGCTGTCAATCACCCGCGGGTCAAGATAGTCCATGGACTGATAGACCCAGTCCAGATTCAGCGTCACGCCGCCGTCTCTTGCCAGCTCCATGACGGTGCCGCGTTTCGACCGCGGCTGGGCGATGCGCGCCAGCACCAGTTCCTTGATGATGCGATTGGCGCTGGCTTTGCGGGAACCGAGCAGGCGGTCCCAGCCCATGCTCGAGTAAAGCCGGCCGAATGCTTCGCGCACGCCGATGTTCAGGCGGTTTTGTTCCCGGCACTGTCCAAGGTCGACGCCGAGGTGCGCCGCTTTGCGGTTGCGTCGGCACTGGCTCAGAAGATCCGCGTATTGCTTGGGCGTGAACAGCTCCTGCTGCGGATTGGACTGCTGCCGGAGATCTTCCTTGATGAACTCGCCGAGCTCCATCAGCTTTGTCAGCTGGGCGCCGCCGGGCGCGGTGCCGACATGGCGGATAATCTTCTGGCGCACCTTCTTGCCGTCGCGGAAGCTCTGCACGATCTGCACCCGGTATCGGTTTCGGGCGGCATCGAATTTCTTTCTTACAAACATGGATGAAGTTATACATCAGTCCGGATTGATATGCAAGTATTATTTTGATGAGGGCACTACATCGCTGTTTTTCAGGATGGACGCTTGCAAGATGATGATAATATTGAAAAATGAAATCCGGAAAATCGAGTAAAAATCGAGTTTTCTACGAAGTCAAGAAAATCGTCAATACAATCAGGGCGAATTTTTGTTCAGTTCAACTGTATGATATGAAATAAATAGCGTCTGATACTGGACTTTTCTGATTGATTCGTGTATGGTTCAGCCAACTGAAGTTGAACTGAAACGGTGAGAGATGAATTTGTCGGAGTTGGTCATCGTACCGGTCAGACGCGACGAGGAGGAGAAATTCCTTGCGCTGATGCGGCAGCATCACTATCTTGGCGCCCCGCACAAGATCGGTGAGAGCGCGTTTTATGCCGCGGTTTTGCAGGGCCGATGGGTTGCGCTGAGTTCATTTTATGCGGCGGCCCTGAAAAGCCGCGCCCGAGATGAGTGGCTCGGCTGGCACCCAAGAGACCGTGGCGCAAGACTGCACCTGATCACCAACCAGAGCAGATTCCTCATTCTGGAGCCGATTGCGAATCTCGCATCCCGCACTTTATCGTTGCTGGCCAAGCGTGTCGTCAAGGACTGGCCGGTGCGATTCGGACACCCGGTGCTGCTGATGGAGACTTTCGTTGACCCGCAGCGCTTTGCCGGAACCTGTTATCGCGCGGAGAACTGGATACAGATCGGGCAGACGGCCGGCTATCGGCGACAACGCCGCGGCTACCGACAAGGCTCATCACCGAAGCTGATGTTTGTGCGCCCGCTTCGGTCAGATGCGCGCCGGTTGCTCGGTGGCGCACATCTTGATTCCCACTATTTCCCGAAAGGAGTTTGCAGGAAAATGTATACGGACGCGGATTTCAAGTCATTGCTGGATTATTTCTCACACATTGAGGACCCGCGCGGGCGTCGCGGGCGGCGCTATCGCCTCGGGACACTGCTGGCCATTGCGGCGGCAGCCACAGTTTGCGGTGCGCGCGGCTATCAGGAGATGGGCGAATGGGTACAGGCGCAGTCAGAAAAGGTGCTTCGTCATTTCAGGGTTGGATTGCGGCGTGGCAAAGTCCAGCGTCCAAGCGTGTATTGCATCCGCGAGGCGCTGGTCAGAACCGACCCCGGGCAGTTCGATGACGCGCTTCGCAAATGGTGCATATCGATTGACGGCTGCGATGAGGCGATTGCGATCGATGGCAAGACGATGAAAGGAGCGGTTGACGGGAACAATCGCCAGATTCATGTGCTGGGCGCCTGTGGGCATCAAAGTCGCATGCATCTGGCAAAAAAAAAGATGAGGCTTGACTCGGACGGGAGTGAGGAGCAAAAGTACACCAACGAGATCGGCGCGTGCATCCCGTTGCTGAAATCGATTGATGACCTCAATGGCAAAGTGATCACCGCTGATGCGCTGTTGACGCAGCATGCGATTGCGAGCTATATTCTCAGCCGGGGCGGGCACTATATGTTTATTCTCAAGAACAACCAGAAAGATCTCACTGGCGAGGTGAGTATTCATTTTACCGATCTGCTTCGACTCAGACCGGATACTGAAGCTGACTTTGTCACCCGCACCGGTGACGCGACCGATGCAGGGAAAAAGGTGCCCAAGGTCCAGCATGGACGTCATGAGATCCGCGAAATCCGGGTCAGCGACAATGCCGAACTGATGGCGTATCTGAATCGCGAGTCGAAATTTCCGGACATCGCGCAGATATTCCGCATTCGTCGCACGATTGACCACTACCGGCGTGGCGAGGTAACCAAGACGACGCAGGAAACCGTTGTCGGGATCACCTCACTGCAAGCCGCTCAGGCTGATCCGAAGACTTTGCTGGGGCTCAACCGCGGCCATTGGACCATTGAATCGAATCATCGCATTTTGGACGACTCAAACACCTGGCACGAGGATCACCTTCTGATTCGCACCGGGCATGGACCGGAAAACGTCACGGCACTTCGCCGATTTGCGATCTCGGTGATCAGACGGCACGCAGAATCAGTTGCGCCGACGATGCGCAAATTGCGCACCAACGCACGTTTGCTCCTGGATTATCTGGGCCTGGCCGGGAACACGCGACGCAGGGGTCGGCGTTCGCCGATCACCGGGGCCGTATGTCGATGACCCACCGAATTGTGATTGCGAAAAATCGTTGTTCGGCAACAGCCGAAACAGGAAAAATCCGTACTCCCATAGGACAGTTCACTGAAAGAATACTGAAAATCGGTTGCGGCATCACCTGAAGCGGTTCAAATCAGGCACAGTGCATGGTTTCATGCCAGTGGCCTGAACATACTTGTGATCCATAGGCTAAAATCACGAGTCGATGGCGTTCGGTTAGCGTGACAAAAAATTTGCCTTGTCAATACAATTTGTTGTTCGGACTGGCGTACGCTACCGGCTATGTTAGATCCTACGCATCACTAGTCAAACTGGACCCAGATGAATTAATCCGCAATGATCCGGATCTGGGAGTGCAGGCGATTACAGAAAAACAATTTGATTTGTCCGTACTAAGGCCGATGACAACTCACAGCCACCAATTCACATCATGGGTAGCAATCGTAGTCAGGACTGTCGTAGTTATTTCCCTGTTTACTCTAGCAGTAGTCGGCTGGAACAAACGAGACGATATTTCTCTGTGGTGGAATGAAAAACTTGAAACTGAAAAAACTATTGAAATTCAAGAATCGGCTCCCAATGAACTCGAAAAAAAGTCTTCTGAACTCGGAATTATTCACGGCACTAGAATTTCGAAATCGTAACAGAGCCCAGTTAACGCAAATTCTGACTTCTATAGACGGTATAGGCTTCCTTTAGATGGTTTGATCTTTCATACTCAGGGCAGTCGCCTTTCGGGCTGCCAGTTTGCGATTCTCCAGCGGGATTACCAAGATGGCCGTCAGCGGCGGAACCATGAACAGAGTCAGAATAGCAGACATCGACAACCCGCCCACCACGACTGAGCCCAGCCCGCGATATAGTTCAGACCCTGCGCCCGGAAACAACACCAGCGGAAGCATGCCGCAAACGCTGGTAAAAGTAGACATGAAAATCGGTCGAATGCGGTTTCTAGTTGCAGCCAGCACCGCTGATTGTCCTAGCAAATCACCCTTCCTCAAATGGTAGATTGACTGATGAACCAGCAGTATTGCGTTATTCACTACAATGCCAATCAGAATGACAAATCCTAACAGCGTAAGCATGTCTAGTGGCTGGTGCACAAAGATATTTAAGACTGCAAGCCCACCGATTCCCCCTGCAGCAGCAACTGGGACTGACAGCAGAATAATCAGCGGATAGATAAAACTCTCGAATAGAATTGCCATTACCAGATAAACGATCACCAAGGCAATAATCAAATGAACTACCATCGCGTTCCAAGTTGTCTTAAGTGCATCGGCAGTTCCAGATATTCTGAACTGGACATTCTGTGGCAATCCCTCTTCCTGCAGTGGCGAAATAACTTGGCTTTGTATGACGTCGATGGCTTCCTCCATCGTCAATCCCGGCGCTGGCCGAATTTCCAGTGTGATGGTTCTAAGCCTTTCTCGATGACGGATTGCTGTGGGTCCAGCAGTAATGCTGATATCCGCAACCGAACTCACCGAAATAATTCTTCCGGCAGGTGTTACAACAGGAATATTCTCGATATTCTGTGTTTCCTTCACATTATCTGTCGGACCTAGCAATGTGATGTCAGTGGTTCGTCCTTGGAACGTTGTTTCATCCACTCGCATTCCATCGTTGAATACATCGATCGCCAAGCTTAGTTCGAGAGCAGACAGTCCATTGTCTGCCAACCGCAACCTGTCGGGAACTATTCGAACCTCCGGCACTCCGAGTTCAAGGCCTGGATTCGGACGAAACTGATGACCTTCCGAACGTGGCATCACGACAAGTATTTTTTCTGCTGCACGACTCGCAGCGATCAGAATTTCCTCAAGAGTCGCTCCCGATATGTCCAAATCAATCTTGCGACCGGAACCGATACCTCTTCCGAATATGGATGGCTGGCTCATAAATCCATAAGTTCCCGGCTCTCGGAAAACCGGACCCTGCATAACAGGAATTAATTCCGACACCCTCTCTGGATCCTCGGATATGGCGCCGACAAACATCATGGAACGGGTTGATACAAAGAAGAAACGAGAAATTTTAGGAGGTGCTTCAGTTTCAGAACTTGATTCCGAATCAGCTTCAGGCTCCCCCACCCAGTGTGGTCGAATGGCGTTCTCAATATTCCCGGCAATTTCGGTCATGGTTTCCAGGTTGTAACCAGGAGGCGGAACAATTAGTCCGAAAATCAGATTGTTGTTACCTTCAGGAAGATATTCCAGATGCGGTAAAAACTTGACTGCGAGAATTAACGCTAAACCGGTAATCAAGGAAACCCACAGTATCGCAAGCATTCGATATTTGATTATTCGGCGTGTGAACCACATGATAAGGCGGACGATTCCTGCAGCCAGTTCATCTAGTCCGGGTATTCGTAGTCTAACCAGATCTCGAAGATTGTGAAAACCAGGACTCAGCAGCTTTTGCGACAACGCGGGAATCACGGTTACAGATACCAGTAGTGAAAGCATGACAGCAACAGATATCGCTACCGCTATATCCCGAAACAACTGCCCTACTTCCAATTGTGAAATCAAAATTGGAATGAAAACCATCACGGTCGTAAGTGCCGAAACCAGCACCGCTCCCCAGACCTGCTGAGCACCTTGAACTGCAGCTTCTCGTGCGGATTTACCGCTCTCGCGCATACGAAATATATTTTCAAGAATAACGATGGCTGCATCCACAACCATGCCAACGGCGAATGCCAGTCCTGCCAATGACACAACATTGATGGATCTACCGAGAGCCGCCATCGCTACAAATGCGCCTATGATCGAAACAGGGATCGCGATAGAAACCGTCAGTGTCGCTCTAAACGATCGGAGAAAAAGAAGCATAACCAATGCCGCCAGCACTCCGCCGATCCAAATATTCTGACGCACAAGCTGGATGGACGAATTGATGTAAACGGTCTCGTCATACACCTGATGAAGCTCAAGTCCGCTACCCGGGATTACGGTTTGATTGAGTTCATCGATAACCTGCCGTATGTTTTCCATCGTCTCAATAACATTCGCGCCGACTTCGCGTGTCGCATTGAACGGAATTGAAGGCTGGCCCAGCACGCGAATAATCGCAGTTGGACGTTTGTAAGCCAGATTGACTTCTGCAATATCTTGAATTTTGATGTGACCTGATCGATCTGAAGTGGCTTCGGCATCTGAGCGAACGACAATTTCGCGTACCGCTGCAACAGTGTTCAGTTCACCATCGGAACGCACGATATAGCGTCGCTTTCCTTCATCTACGTCTCCAACCGACAGCGCGATATTTCCATTGCGAAGCGCGCGAAGAACTTCTCCTACGGTGAGATGCAGTCTTGCCAGTTCCTCAGGCCGAACGACAATCTGAATCTCCGGATCGCTGCCACCGAAGACTGATACTTCGCCGACCCCCGGTACTCGCTCAATACGCTCTTTGATGACTTCTTCTACAAATTGTCCATATTCATGAATTGGGCGATCATTGCCAGGAGCTTGGACGATGGTAAACCAGGCAATTGCATTGTCTTCACTACCCGCGGTGCTAAGCTGTGGTGATTGGGCCTCGTCCGGATAGCCAGAGACTCGATCAAGGCGGTTGGACACCAGCAGCAGAGCTTTATCCATATCGGTTCCAACATCGAATTCCATTGAAATTCGAGATCGCCCTGACTGGGCATTTCCGGTAATCTCACGAAGATTTTCAAGCCCAGCGAGCTCCTTTTCCTGTTTATTTAGAATTTCACGCTCGACTTCTGCCGGTGCAGCGCCCGGCCAGTAAGTTGTGATCGTGATTACGGGTCTGTTTACGTCTGGGGCAAGCTGGATCGGTATGTTCTGCAATGAAACGATACCGAATAGAACAATCATCAGCACCAATGCAATCACTGCAATTGGACGATCTACTGCATTGGTAATTAAATTACCGGAAGTATTTTCCACATCAATGCCTATTAGATATTGGTGTCTTCAACGCTGTGTCCTGAAAAATACCTGTGGGATTTTAGATGCAGGTTCAATAAAAGTCAGGAAATTGAAATTTCAATCGGAAAATTCTCGGCTAAATAGTTCTTCAACCATAGGTTCGAAATCCTCAATCAACATAATTTTGTAATTTGAGTCTATTGCTTTTTGATCGTACTGTTCTACGAACTCGACAGTCCAGTCATAGTATGGATGATCCTGTCACTGTTCTCTCGCAAGCCGGTCCTCAATCGTGGGATGGTCATGACAGAAATACTTTGGTTGCAGATTGAAGGCAATGTCGGTAAGGGTTGATGGGATAACCGAAGACTTCATCGTTTTCCATCGCAGACAACAGTCTCAGTGCATGACTGGCTTGATTTATTTCGTAGTAAGTTCGGCGTTGTGCATTGAGAGTGTTCCAATCAGATCGACGAAAATCCGCCATAGGTTTTTCAAAATGCTCCCAGTTAGATTCCATCAACGGGCTGCGTCTGTAATTTGTCATCTTATCAGTCATTCAGGAATTAATTTCAAAATGTGAGTCAAAGAGAACTTAGCATTAGCAACCTTAATTTTGCAATGAAATAAATGCTATCGAGGATGTTTATTGGAATTCATTATAAAGCCTGATGTTCCCACCATCAGAGCATGGTTTATGGGTTTAACCCTCCATTCTTCGATATCGGTCGCAATCTAGAATGATGAGACGTGCTGTTCTTGCAATGCACATACTGACAGTCGATTCCAGACGTAGGCGGCATAACTGCGTTCAATGTACACCGAAAATTCATCAGTACCGTCACGCAAAATAATTGCTGCTAAAGCAAATACTTCAGTCGCTGCGACGAAGCCTGATTGAAATTTGTGGAGGTTCAGCGAAGTTGCCTGCGAGAGAACCGCTGAAGCATCTTTGCCAACGATTTTCATGCCGTGATACATGTCAGACACATTAACAGAACTTATATCGTCATGGTCTGAAAGAGGAGCAAGTGTATTCGCAAGCGTATTCTCATTTCCCAACAAAGTTTTCAGCAATGATCGTCTCGGACCAATTCGCAGGGCTTCCAGCAAATTGAAAGTAACCACTTTACCCTGCTGAACTGGCGTCACAATCCCCAAGTTCTCGAATAACAAATCGATTGCTGCAGCACTGCCGCGAAGTTCGAACAACGCCTCTTGTTCCGGTTGAAGAATTTGAACTTCGTAACTCATGGCTACATTCGCAACTTCACGCCTTGTGGGTCATAAAATATCGGCTGCGTAACAACAGCAGGCAGAATTTTACCCTCCATCCAAGCATTCACTGTTTCACCCTCTCTAGACCGCCCTTCGTTTAATAATGCCAACGCAATGGTCCGATTGCACACGTCACTCCAAACGCTGGCGGTCACGAATCCTTCGGAGTCATCCTCGGTAGAGTCGGATTTCAGTGGTGCACCTTCAGCAATCAACTGATTTGGATTTTTCGGCAGCAATCCCACAAGCTCTGGTCGATTTTGCTGGTGGCGCCGACGAATTTCCATGGCTCTTTTGCCAATAAAGTCCGGCTTCCGGCTATCAATCAGCCACTTCATTCCGAGATCAATGGGATCGACAGTTGAATCGGCTTCATGCGCAAGCGAAAGAAAGCCTTTCTCAACGCGAAGGACATGGCTGGATTCCGACCCAACCGGACAGATATTCCAGTCTGCACCAAGTTCCATGAGGTATTCCCAAAGCTGCAATCCAAATCTCGATGGAACATTGACTTCGAAGCTCAGTTCACCGGTGAAACTGACCCGAAACACCCGAACAGGCATACCTTTAATGTGCCCCTCGCTCATTTGCATGAATGGAAGAGATTCACGTGAAAAGTCCAAGTCGGTATCGGCTGTTTCAAGCATTTGTCTTGCCATTGGTCCGCAAACCGTGGCATTGGCCCATTGCGAAGTAACCGGTGTAACTATACATTTCAAATTCGGCTGATCAATGTGAACTAACTGATCCAGCTTACTTTCGACGTGCAAGGCTCCGCCAGTTGAACAGGACATCAGGTAACGTTGTTGATCAAGACGAAAGGTGACTCCATCATCAAATATCAGACCGTCTTCTGTTAGCATGATTCCGTAACGTCCCTGTCCGATTTTCAGTCGCTCAAAGTTGTTCGTATAAACGAGATTTAACATTTTGACTACATCCTCACCGCACAACTCGAACTTGCCGAGCGGAGAGCCATCATACATTCCAACCTGCGTCCTGACGGCGCGGCACTCACGTCGTACGGCTTCGTCCATTAATTCGCCGGATTTGGGATAGTAACCTGGTCGTCTCCAACGCGCACCGACTTCATACATCACAGCACCCTGTTGCCGATGCCACTGCGTCATAGGGGTGTGCCGGTAAGGTAATACCTCTTTTCCTTGGCGACTGCCTGCAATCGCTCCAAATTCTACCGGTGTATAGGGCGGCCGAAATGTTGTCGTACCAATTTCAGAAGGATGGCTGTCAGTCAGATTAGCCATGATTCCAATCGCATTCACATTCGCAGTCTTGCCTTGATCAAGCCCCATCCCCGTTGTCGTATAGCGTTTGAGGTGTTCAATTTGAGCATACCCCTCTCGTGCTGCAAGCTGTAGATCGAACACCGTTACGTCACCCGCCATATCGATGAAAGCCTTGGCGGGGCGTTCTCCGGTTTCTACGCTCCAGAAGGGTTCAATGTGATAATCAGACAGTATTCCATCCATGACTTCCGGAACTCGGATTGACTGTGCATGAAATCCGGCCGCTGTTGCCGCCTTCGCTCCAACAGAACTTCCACTTGCGACACAGTTATGAAGCGAAAATACCCCATTCATAGCTCCCGTTACATGCGTCGCAAGTTGTGCCTGGTGCGGTACAAATCCTGCAATTGAATCATCATATTTCAGTGATCCGCGCGATTGCGAGAACAAATGCACTGCCGGATTCCAGCCGCCGGAGACACAAACTAAATCGCACTCAATCTGTCGAACCGATTGGGGATTTGTAAGCGATGTCACCAGTACTCCGTTAACCCGCTTTCGACCAACCAATGCTTTGCTGACAACATATCCCTCCAGGATTTCCGTACCCGTTTTCTCGGCAAGTCTTTTCAATTCCGTACGGACGGTGGTTCGCACATCCACTACTGCAGCGATTTCAATTCCAACGCTATGGAGTTGTTCCAACGTTTCGTATGCACTGTCGTTGTTGGTAAAAAGTAAAGCACGTTTACCCGGAACTACTGCATAGGTTTGTAACGCAGTACGCACTGCTGAGCACTGCATGACGCCTGGTACATCGTTGTTGGCAAAAACAATCGGACGTTCAATTGCCCCAGTCGCCAAGACAACTTGATTCGCCCAGATTTTCCAATTGCATTCCGAAATTTCCGATGAACAAGGCTTTTTCTCAACAACACAGACCATATTTCCTTCCAAATATCCCCAAGCTGTTGCATTCTGCAAATGTGTCACCTTTTCAAATTCAAGTAGTTCATTCACACAATTCTGCACCCACTGTCGAGCAGGATAGCCATCAATACTCGAATTTCCGTAGAGCAAGCTTCCACCCGGATGAATCATCTCGTCAACCAACACGACTCTCGCATCTGATCTAGCAGCAGACAAAGCTGCCATGAGACCCGAGGGCCCGCTCCCTACAACGAGCACATCGCAATGGTCGAACCGGTTCTGAAAAGATCTATCAGCAACCTGACCAGGTGCCTTGCCGAAGCCAGCCGCCTTTCGAATTATGGGTTCGAATACGTGCCAGTGTGGCCACATGAAAGTTTTGTAGTAGAAACCGGAAGGAATGATTGGCGAAATTGTGCTGATGACTGCTCCAAAGTCGAATTCCACACTCGGCCAGCAGTTCACGCTGCGTGCTTCCAGATTTCCATGAAGCGGCTGCACGCTCGCCAACACGTTGGGGGATTCTTCAGCACCGCATATTTGTACCATCGAGGAAACATCAGAGGCTCCGACACTTTGCACTCCTCGAGGCCTGTGATATTTGAAACTACGAGACAGGACATCAACTCCGTTCGCCATCAGTGCTGATGCCAGTGTATCTCCAGAATATCCGGTGTAGTCTTTTCCGTTAAAACGAAATTTCAGAGGACGACTACGGTCAACCCACCCTCCATCTGGCAATCGACGAATATTCGAAACAGTCACAATGTTCAGTCGACTTCAATAATCTCGTGAGTAACGGTGTTGCGACGCAAGCGAAACCATTCCCCGCACCCTTTTTCGTGACACCAGTTCTCTTCCAGTTCGCCCCTATGATTGTCTGCGTAACACAGATACTCAATCCACTCTTCTTCACTAGCACCAACAAAATGACTGCGTGGAGGACGTATCGGCCCTGCACAACGAAATTCTGTTTCTGCACGCGTACCGCAATATTGACATGATATCAATAACATAAATATATATTCCTTATCCAGTTTAGCATCATATTTGCTGGCAACAGGAAAGTACAAATTTGAGATGGATCACAAGAATACCTTGCTGTGACTCGAGTAATAATCCGTCGTCAATGCGTAGGAACGGTAGTGCCGCCTTCCAGTAGATAGTCAAGTGTGGCAAACCGATCCAGTCGATATTTTGTAGATAGCGGATGTGGTTCATTTTTAGCAATCACATGCGCAAATGTCATACCACCCGCAGGAATTGCCTTGAACCCACCCCACCAACCGGCACTGACATAGAATCCTTTGACCGAAGTGTCTGAAACGATCGGGCTTCCATCGTGTGCAAATTCCAGTGAACCGCCCCATTGGCGAAGTAGTTTGAGACGCCGAAAGCTTGGAAACAGTTCAAGTAATCCACTTACTGTATCTTCCAGAACCGACAGTTTCCCACCTCTTCGATAAGAAATCTGCTGCGGGTCCGTCATGCCACCAATCACTAGCTCACCCTTGTCCGAATGACTCAGATACACACCCAGATCCGGGCAATTCACGACAACATCCAGTACCGGTTTGATGGGCTCTGATACGAAGGCTTGCAAATTGAATGTTCGAATCGGAAGCCTTAAATCCACTAGGCTTGCAACTGCAGTGTTATCACCGCCCGCTGCGACTGCAACTTTACCTGCTTTCACGAAACCTCGATTGGTTTCTACTCCAGTTACTTCTCCGTGTTTACCACGACGGATCGCATTGATGTCCGTGTTCTCAATGATGTCCACTCCGTAAGCGTCCGCTGCTCGGGCATAGCCCCAAACAATGGCATCATGGCGAGCAATTCCGGCTCTCTCCTGTACCGACCCACCTAGAATCGGTAAGCGACAGTTCTTCAAAGGAGCCATAACAGGAATGCGTTTGCGTACTTCTTGCGCGGACAGCATACGAAAATCTACACCCAGGGAGTTCATATTCAATGCCCTGCGTCTCATATTACGCATACTGGCGTTCGTAAGCAGAACATCAACTTCGCTTCGTTGACTGAACATTATGTTGTAGTTCAGTTCGCGGCTCAGTTCTTCATATAACTGTACCGATTTGTCGAAGAATCGAATACTGTTCTCACGCAGATAGTTTGAACGGATGACGGCTGTATTGCGCCCGCTGTTACCACCTCCGATCCAGTTTTTCTCAATGACCGCGACATTTCTAATGCCGTGGTTTTTCGCAAGATAGTAGGCAGTTGCGAGGCCATGACCACCGCCACCAATAATCAAAACGTCGTACTGAGACTGAACTGTTGGGCTACTCCAGGCTTCCTGCCAATTACGGTGGTGTTGAAAAGCACCACCTATCAAGCTGAGCAGAGAATAGCGTTGCTTAGGTTTCACTTGCGATCGCATCAATTCCAAGTCAAGCCGGCGCCACTAGTGTGAAAGAATCTGACTTAAGAAAAGCTCTGTACGATCGCTCTTGGGAGTGGAAAAGAATTCGTCAGGTGGTGCAATTTCTACGATTTCGCCATGGTCCATGAACACCATTGAATCGGCAACCTTCTTGGCAAACCCCATTTCGTGGGTAACTACGATCATGGTCATGCCGCCTTCGGCAAGTTCAACCATGATATCCAGGACACCAGAAATCATTTCCGGGTCGAGGGCGGATGTCGGTTCGTCAAACAGCATCATTTCCGGATTCATGCACAGCGAACGCGCAATTGCCACTCGCTGCTGCTGTCCGCCGGACAACTGACTTGGGTATTTCTTGGCTTGTTCGGCAATACGCACTTTCTCAAGATATTGCATCGCCGTTTCCTCTGCTTCCTTCTTTGAGACTTTGAGATTGCGAATCGGGCCCAGCATCAGGTTCTGAACCACTGTAATGTGAGGAAACAGATTGAAATTCTGAAACACCATGCCGACTCTCCGACGAGTTGCTTGAATTGATTTGGGATCGCTGACAACTGGCTCATTTTCGATCAGTATTTGCCCTGCTTCAAAGGTTTCAAGTAGATTTATACAACGAATCATTGTTGATTTGCCGGATCCAGACGGCCCGCAAACAACCACTCGTTCGCCGGAGTGCACCGTGAGATTAATATCCCACAGCGCGCAAAAGTCTCCATACCACTTGCCGACGCCGATCATTTTTAGAAATTCTTTATCGCCAACAGTGTGCTTTTTTTTCATTTCTTGAACTTCATTCATTCAGTTATTCCTAGAGTTTTTGCATTCCAATTCCGAATCGCTCGAATCTCCGGAACAACACAGCGAGTGGAAAACACATCATGAAATACAACGCCGCAGTAATCATCCAGGCTTCAAAGAAGTGCGTTGTTGTGTTGGATACGTCTTGTGTCAGAAACGTCAGTTCCTGCACGGAAATTAGTGAAACAATACTTGAATCTTTCACCAAAGTGATGAATTGACCGGCGAGAGGTGGCAGAATTGTCTTGAGTGCTTGAGGGAGAATGACGTCTCGCAGAACGCAGTACCGTGAGAGTCCGATTGCTCGTGCAGCTTCCCACTGCCCTTTTCCAATGGACTGAATGCCGGCCCTGACAATTTCAGTGATGTAAGCCCCTTCGAAAACTGCCAAACAAATCAAACCCGCAAGAAAATTAGTGAATAACTCAATTGGACCGAATAGAACCTCCATCACGGCAATCGTAGAGGGTGAGGCCGTATCGGCCACCCGGTCTAGTCCGAGCAAAGGTATGATCTGGCTACTGATAAAAAAGTAGAAAACAAAGATGAAAACGACTGGAGGGATATTGCGGATCAGCTCTACGTAAAGACGACTGCCGACTTTGAAGAATAGATTGCTGCTGACTCGACACAATCCCATAATGATGCCGATTATTGCCGCAATAATGGTTCCCCAAAAGGCGAGTCTCAGCGTCATCGCAACGCCTTTCAAAAAAAGATTGGGGAAAATTTCTCCGGTAACTTCATCAATTCTGATCACGTATTCGAAAACCAGTCCCCAATTCCAGTTGTAAACCAGAACATGCTCCACACGGTAGTACACGAATACCAAGACCGCAATGACACTGCCGATCACAGCGATATCGAGATTTGTTACTCTCTTTACGTGCTTTACAGGTGGAGGAAGTCGATATTCAGACATCGTGATTTCAAAAGTTCGAAAGATTGCATTTCCCCGGATTCACACCGGGGAAATGCAAATCAACCGTTGAATTACTGCTCTACTACTTGTTCTGCCCAGGTCTGGGTGGTGAACCAGAAGTCATGTCTTTCCTTTAACCAACCGTTACTGGTATTCACAAGAATCCAGTTACTGAAAAAGTTCATTGCATCCGGATCGCCTTTGCGCAGCGCAAAAGCCTCGTCACCTGTCGTAAGGTTTTCTTCCGTCGGCATGAACAGTTTTTCGGGATAACGGCTCATCCAGAAACGCGGTTTCGGCGCTGACGAAATCATCGCATGTGCGTTGCCATTCACCACTTCCTGAAATGCCTGCGCATCGTCGTCGAAACGAGCGACACTTGCTTTCGGAAACTGATTTTGTGCCACGTTACAAGGCGTTGCTCCTCGGCGACAAGTGATTGTTACGCTGGAATCATTGAATTGGTCCAGCATAAATCCATCTGCCAACGCCTTGTTTGCAACCATTTGCTGTCCAGAGTGTGCATATGGAGCGGTAAAGTTTACCGTCAGATTTCGACCGGGAGTAATGGACATACCACCGATGATGACGTCAAACTTCTGTGCGAGCAAGGCTGGGATGATTCCAGACCAGGCAGTCGGCACGAATTCGATCTTTACCTCCATATCTTCGGCAACCTTGGTTGCCACATCGATCTCGAATCCGATTAAATTACCCTGTTTGTCCCGCATCGCCCACGGAACGAAGGTAGACATTCCTACGCGCAGAGATCCTCTCTTCTTAATCTCTTCCAGTACACTGCTTGAAGCAAGTTCCTGAGAAGCGGCGCCTGCTATGCCTGCAAACGCGATTGCAGCAGCGGCTAAAAGTGAGGTTAAAACAAATTTAATTTTCATATTTTCAATTCTCCTTGTTGAGATTAATGTTATCGCCCGCGGGTGGCTCGAGATTCCATCCACGAAACGAATAACGAGAGTGATACAGTTACTACGAGATAAATTCCAGCAACTGTAAACCAGATTTCGAAAGCCATAAAGGTTTCCGAAATAATGTTCAGTCCTTCTGTAGTCAAATCTGCAACTGCAATTACGCTCACAATTGCAGAGTGCTTGATCAAATTAATAATCAGTCCAGTCATTGGCGGCAGGATCAACGGAATGGATTGCGGCAGAATTATGTCGCGAAACCTGTCAAATCGACTGAAACCCAAGGCTTTGGCTGCCTCGGTCTGGCCGCGTGGTACCGACTGAATACCGGCCCGAATGATCTCCGTTGCAAAGGAGCCTTCGAAAAAGCTCAAGCACAGTACTCCTGTCCAAAATCGATCGATGCCTACAATCGGAGCGATAATGAAATAGAACAAAAACAGTTGAACGAGCAACGGCGTGTTTCGGATCATTTCGAGGTAGATGTTCGCCAACAGCTTGCCTGAAAACGAATTGGACATCCGCAACAAGGCAGTAATCAGTCCGATCAAAATTGAAAAGACCATGCTGAACGCAGTGATCTCGAAAGTGACGATGAGTCCTTCCAACAATCTGCCGAGTATGAACTCACCATCTACGATCCGATAAATGAACTGATCAACGCGGTACCACTGCCAGTTGTACTGCATTGCCTGGGCGCCTTTGAATATCAACCAGGCCGTAGCACCAGCGAGTATCAACAGCTGCGCAACATCAATGAGAGGAGATTTTCGCGTGAATAGTATCCCCGGTGTCGGAGGACGTTTCCTTGTAGCGGCTTGGGAACTGCTGACAGTCATGTGTTAAACCGTACTGCGAAAGTGCGAGCTTTCTCTATTTGCCAATCCACGAACATCTATTCGATCAATTTAAATACAAGCTGCTGTGTACATGACAAATTCATATTTTACGGACTGATTGATGAATACGGTTTTTCATCAATCTACCTTGTGCAGTCCAACTCCATTGTGCTGAATATACCTTTTTTCGATATTGAAAACAGTTGCAAATTAAATCCCAAATCCACAATTAGAGAATCAATTCGGTGATCAGTAGCAAGATTTTAGCGATTTAACTAGAATTTTTTGCTCTGATTATCGAAGACAGGTACAGCAGGCTGGAATTTGTCTGAATTTGCAAGTGATTACGAACCTGATGCACTGTCTGCTGGCATTTTGCCACTGTGCGCAGGTGCGCAACCGTTCCGAAGATTCGGAATCAATTCAAGCAGAGTTCAGACAAGCACCGCACAAGGGGGCCGGTTCATATCAGAAGCGGAAAGCCTCGAATTTGATCCAGCGCTTCGTCAATCTTCTGACAGTGGAAGGCATTAACCTTCACTGTCCGTTGTCTGGCATGGCATACGATCTGTGCGGCAACATCAGACAGACGCAAACGCACTGTGGGCGCACGGGCAGTTGACCACCAAATCGGCAATACCATCCGCATCAAGGCAAACAAGTTGTAGGCCTTAGAACTTAACATTAACCATGCTACATTAGCACCAAAGTCCCCACAAGACAATCTCGCTGCGGCGAAATCGCTGCGAAATTCCTTTAATTTGTCATCTGACTAAAAAATTTCAATTACGTAAATCTCCGCTTCAGTGAATTCAAGCAAGTGTGTTAATCTACTCTAGCCAACATGAATTTCTTGGAATAATCTGTATTGATAGCGTAGTGTAAATTCTTACGACATCATGAACGTCTATATTGCGACCGATGAATATTCCGATGATGAACGTGAATCATTCATGACTGGAGAAATCGTATCACGATACCCGGGTTCAATCTAGAACAATTTTTTTACACTTTTTTGCAAAATACGGCAATTGGCACTAAACCAAATCCGGAAGAGGATGAGATGACTAAGTTTACGTTTAAATTTGGAGCAGTCGCCCCGCTGACAATTGAGAGGTCGTAATGTGGGTTAGATGGTGGATACTGCTCATCCCTCCTTTAGTCATCGGTTTCACTCTGATCGCCGGGTCACAAATCATCTTTCTACGAGCTAGCTTTTTTCAAGATCTCGGACTTGGACGCACAGGCGATGAACTGGTAATTGAAAACTATGTAAGATTCTTGACAGATGGATTTTATCTCAAGATTCTGTGGGTTACAGTTAAGACTTCGGCGCTTGCGGCGCTGTCGACATTGATCTTGGGATTTCCAGTCGCCTATTTGATTACGCGAATGCGGTCCAGCTGGTCCATGGTTTTGCTGGCTGGAATTGTAGTATCAACATTCATCACCATCGTGATCAAAGTTTATGGCCTGATCGTCATATTTTCCGCTCAAGGCTTATTTAATCAGACAATGCTCAAACTTGGATTGTTTGACACGCCGTACTCAGTGTTCGGCAATGAAACCGGAGTAGTAATTGGATTAATGCATTTTACGCTCGGATTTGGTGTTTTACTGCTCTACAGTATTATTCAAACGATTCCAATTTCACTGGAATCCGCGGCACAAATACATGGCGCCAGTCGCTGGCGGGTTTACTATCGGGTAATTTTTCCTCTCGCTCTGCCAGGTGTTACAGCAATGCTCCTAATGGTGTTCAATATGTGCATGGGAGCATTTACTTCAGCGGCACTGCTTGGAGGTGGACGCGTTTTCACGCTTCCCGTAATGATTCAGAGGATTATCATGATGGACATCAAGTACTCAATGGGCGCGACGATTGCCGCAGTGCTTCTGGTTTCGGTGATCGTGATTAACATTCTTTCCATCTATTTGCTGCGGCGCTTGCGTGCCGCTCATCTCGTAATGGTCTAAGTACTGTCCATGAAGACCTCACCCTACAAAATTCGTAAATCGATCGGCCGATTTTTTTATGGACTTTACTGTTCTTTTTCGTACATTTTTCTTTTGTCACCCATTCTGGTCGTTATCGGCACGTCATTGAACGGTCCGACAGAAAACGTTGAGGCTTCCTTCAAGTTTCCACCTGAAACACTATCTTTGTATTGGTACACTCAAATTCCGCAAGCACAGATTGAAGCGCTGGCGCTGAGTTTCACTCTCGCGACAATAGCGTCACTCTTCGCCTGCCTGTTGGGCGTGCCCGCCGCGCTTGGTCTAGTACGCAGTAACATTCCAGGTAAAGCACTGATCAGTACGATTTTCCGCGCTCCCCTGCAAATTCCTGCGATAGTAACCGGAATCGCTTTCCTGCAACTGCTGTATTGGCTTAGTGACGTTACCGGACTTAAATGGCACGGCACTCTCGTAGGTCTCGCGCTCGGGCATATTTTTATCGCCACCCCTTACGTAGTCGGAACAGTCACTGCAATCCTACAGAGATTTGATACACGACTAGAGGAAGCCGCTGTGATACACGGAGCATCACCGAGACGCGCCTTTTTACGCGTTACGCTGCCAGTTATTATGCCCGGAGTCTATGCAGGCGCGCTATACGCTTTCATGGTTTCATTCTCCGATGTTCCAGTGGCGATTTTTCTGAGCGCTCCTGGTTTCGTTACTTATCCAGTTGAAATTTTCTTTGCGCTTGAAAACGATATCGATCCCAGCCTTATGGCTTCAGCTACACTAGTCATTATCATCTGCCTCTTTCTACTATTGCTAGTTCAAAAGGTGATCGGGCTTGATACGCTTCTGAAAGTGGGTGGCTCGAAGGACAACTAGTTGATCGAATGTCGTAGAATTAAACACTCAATCCTCAAGTGTCTCTTGGTAAAAGACGCACTCTCTCACTAGAAAGATTAACCAGTCGGGTATCAACGCTGCCAATTATCACGTTGGGCAACTCGGCAATTCACAATGTCTGTTTGACCTGACTTCAATTCCCTAACACCCTCTCGGGCAATCATTATTGAAACTCTGAAATCCAAATTTCATGGTGAAACAAAATTCTATAGCGTGGTTGAGGAGACAGTCTCGATCACTGTAAACGATTGTCAAAACTGAGGAATTTGTAGAGTCGCAAAATGTAGTCCCCCAAGAATCAGCCTGAGAAACCGAAAACTCTGAATGATTTCAGCGACCTGAAACGTCTGAAATTGGTATTAACCTAGCTATCGACCACGGGTGCTGGATGCACTTTGTCACATACGCAGTGGCGGCGGGCGAAATGACTGGCTGCTGGAGCCCATGCTCAAGGCCTGTATTGCGAGGATCGTCTACCAGCATCCATAGGTGGAGTCGTTTACAGTGCGATCCTTCGCTGATGCTGCCCGGTGCAGGTAACTACTGATCGGCTGTTGGTGCTAGCCCAAAGTGCTGCATAAACTCTGCAATGACGATCAATCCGATACGGGAGGTTGATTTTATTTTGCTGACTGTCAGTGTATGGGGTAGAATTGGCAAAAGCCTTGTATCTCAGAGATAAGTTTTGGGCTTCACCCATGGGTGAAGTCCATTTGTTTTCGAAAACCTCTTTGCACAGAGCTATTTTATTTTTCTCAGATTTCTAATTGCGGACTGGGGCATATGACTGTCAACATAAGAACTGCTAATCTGCAATCTACTAAAGAAGTTTGGTAATATTAGTAATCCCGCTAAATCGAGTAAGTAGTTAAATTGCGAATGTTCCAATTTGTGAACAAATTTACATGAAGGCCCCGGAATCATTTAGCAGATAATTAGAAAACTTCAGGAGACAGAATATGTTAAATACTTTTAAAACCATCGTAATCGGTCTGACAATTACGATCTTTATCACCTTTTCTTCTTCAGTTCTGGCGGGCAAGTTTGACGGTGTCACGCTGCGCGTTGGTACTTGGGGTGGTTTATGGAAAGAAAACCAGGAAGTGAACATCGCGTCAAAATTCGAAGCGGAAGGTGGAAAAGTCGAGTACGTTACGGGGTCTCCCGCAGCAAATTTCGCAAAAATTATCGCTGCTCGCGGCGAAGCGCCTTTTGACGTTGTAGAAATTCTTGCCGCTCAAGTCAAGGACTACCACGAACTTGAAGTACTTCATGAATTAGATTTACAGTTGATTCCCAACACTGAATTCCTGGCACCGAATCGATCTAACGAGTGGGTGGTAGGTTCGTGGGAAACTCAGGAAGTCATCTGCTATCACAAGGATAAGTTTGCAGAAGAAGGAATTCCGGTGCCTTCTACGTTTCGCGACCTCGTACATCCTAAAATTGCAAATAGACTTTCGATTCCTGACATCAATTCAGGGGGGGGACTCCCAGCCTTGGCTGGTATGGCGTTCGCTGAAGGCGGCAATGAGACCAACATCGAACCTGGTTTGAATCTTGTAAAAGAAATGAACGTACTGAAATTCTGGGCTCGTGGTGGTGAAACTATGGCGTTGTTTGAGTCTGGCGACATTGTTGCGTCAGTGGTGCACGCAGGTTGGTGTCTGCGAGCCAAAACAAAAGCTGGGCAGAATGTGACAACCGTACATCCGTACATCAACGATGAACTGGCAGGTGTCGCTTCAGAAGGCTGGTTTGGCGTTATGAAAAGCAGCGAGAACGTCGAAGCCGCTCAATGGTACATCAATGAGTTCATCAGTGCTAACTACCAGTTAATAATGGCAACCTCAACCGGCCTCCTTCCCGTCAATCAGAGCATATTTGAAGACATGGCGAAAGACCCGATAGTAGCGGAAATGCTAGTGTTGGATCCCGAGAAAGTGGGCAATCAATTGAGAGTCGATTATTCGAAAGTCATCATCTCAGACTGGACCGATCAGTGGACCAGGGCGGTCGCCGAGTAACATTGAATTGTCCCATATCTACTGAACGTCAACGATGTCGCAAAGCGTCGTTCTGCGAAATGTCGCCAAAACATTTGGCAGTGTATGCGCTCTTAAAACGATAAATCTGGAAATCAAGGAGGGTGAATTTATCACCCTCCTTGGTCCCTCCGGTTGCGGCAAAACGACTACGCTTCGACTGATCGCGGGATTCAATGATCCAGACCAGGGTCAGATCCTATTGGGAGACGAAGAAATTACGAATCTTCCACCCCAGAAACGGGAAATTGGAATGGTATTTCAGGACTATGCTCTTTTCCCGCATCTCACCATTAAGGAAAATATAGCTTTCCCCCTTCGGGAGCGACGTACTCCGAAGGAGAACATCGACGACAGGGTAACAGAATTACTTGAACTGGTACGCTTGCCTGGTGTAGAAGCGCGCTATCCCTCAGAACTCAGCGGCGGACAGGCTCAGCGAATCGCCGTCGCGCGTGCCGTCGCCTATCCGCCAAGAGTTCTACTTATGGATGAACCTCTCGGTGCGCTCGATCTAAAGCTGCGAGAGGCGATGCAGGTAGAACTGCGTAGAATTCAACAGGAACTGCAAATTACAACTGTCTTCGTTACTCACGACCAAACAGAAGCAATGAATATGTCCGACCGAATCGCTGTAATGAGAAACGGCGAGATCGAACAGGTCGGCACAGCAAGGGAAATCTATAACTTCCCCCGAAGTTCCTTTGTTGCCGATTTTATCGGCCGCATCAATCTGCTGGATGCAACGCTATCAAGCAAGTCAGAAGGGGGCGCCGAATTAAAAATACTGAATGACATGAAAATTCATGCCAAAATTTCTACTGAAGATGAATCCACTTTCGGACCTCTCTGCATTGGCATTCGACCAGAAAAACTTGCTATTGGCATGCCGGGACAGAATAATGAATTTGACAATCGAATTCCAGGTAAGGTCATTCACTATACTTTTTCTGGCAATCTAATGGATGTTTTTGTCGATGTTGGAATAGACAAACCATTCCTGGTGGAACAGAGGCCAGATCAGACTCCATTGGATTCCGGTACGCAAATAGAGATTTGTTGGAATGCCTCAGACGCTTTGGTTCTAAGCGCAGAATAGCTCAACTATGATTAGACTTTTCTTTTCTACGGATTTTACTGTTACATAACAATGTTCAAAGTGAATAGTCGAACTATTGAACATTTGCGATTTTACTACTCAAAATTAGTAACCGCCTACAAGGAATTCTTTCCAACAGCAAATATGAAAATTTGTGACTAATTTGAAGAAGTGATTCAATTCCCACCAGCCACAGGAGCTATCCTGCTAATGGCGACTTCGACACTGTTTCTTGCTACCATGCAGGCGCTGGTGCGACACCTTGGACAGGAAATTCACAGTTTTCAAATTTCGTTTGTTAGCAGTGTTGTAGGACTGGTTTTTCTCGTAGTTCTTTCAATATTCAGAAAACAGCGTCTATATCAGGCACAACGTAAAAGATTGCTCATTTTTCGCGGCTTTCTACTTGCGATTTCAAATGTAATTTATTTCTTTGCTTTGACGCTGACCCCGCTTGTTGAAGCTACATCCCTCAGTTTTGTCGGTGTTGTCTTCGCCGTTATCATCTCTGTCATTTTTCTCGGTGAATCCATGTATTTTCACCGCTGGGTCAGCGTAATGGTCACATTTGTTGGAATCATTGCGATCTTGCGCCCGGGCTATATCGAAGCCTCCCTGGGAGTCTATGCAGTCTTGCTGTCTTCGCTGACCTGGGGCCTGGCGCTAGTCGTTGCAAAAGTACTCTCTCGTACAGAAACACCCGTCGTGATACTGACATGGTCACTACTTGTTACCATCTTTGTATCCGTATTTTTTGCAATTCCAGTATGGACACCCATGACACTCTTGCAGTCGGTTGAAACGATTTTAATTGGATTGCTATGGGCTATCGGCCAACTCGCAATGACAAAATCCTTACAGATGTACGACGCAACGGTCGTAATTCCAGTTAACTGTACGAGACTCGTCTGGGCTGCAGTGATTGGGATGTTGGCATTTCACGAATTCCCAAGCTTATGGACAATTTTCGGTTCAGTACTGATTGTGTTTGCCATCATTTATCTGTCGCAGTCCGAGGTTCGAAAAATTAGGGCACCTACGTAAAATTTGCAATGCCCATTGAAATTACTGCAGTGGCAGTTTTAATCTTTAGAAATCAATAGTTGTTTTGGAAAAATCTTGAAAAATTTGAAGTGTAGGCAACACCGATTTCTAATTCGACTATTCCAAGGAGACAGTTCCGATCGTTGTAAACGATTGTCAACACTGAGGAAAGCGCAGTGGTCACGATCACTGCGGTGTACCAAGGTTCAGCCGGTCTTTCAGGGCATTGCGAAAAGTTGATCGAGATTCAGCACTATGAATCGTTGTATAGTCAGTCGGATAAAATTCTCCAGGTTCCACATGCAGGCACACCATCACGGGACCCTGCATATTTAAAATTTCGTCGATGTCCGCTTTGAATTGCGTGCAGTCATCATAAGAAAAAGCATGCCTGTATCCTGCTTCAAGTGCTAATCCATCGAACTTTACTTTGCTTGCACCCGGAATCGGAAAGTTGCCGTTCACTTCGTAGGTATTGTTCTGGCTGACGAAATGTACAAAATTCGAGGGTGCCATGTTTGCAACAGTTACCAAACTTCCAAGATTCATGAGAAGACTGCCGTCGCCATCAAGAACAACCACCTTTTCGCTCGGAGTACCTAAGGCAAGACCCAATCCATGCGATGAAGCCTGCCCCATAGCTCCAGTGCATAGGTAATTCAACGAATGCGGGCGTATTTTCATCCAATCAAATGCAGTTTGATATACCGCTACCACAATTCCATCCGGATAGTGTTCAGCAAGAACCTGTAATGCTGCGTCGCGTTTCATCATCGTCGATTTACACTGGAGAAACAGGCAGGAATATCACTACAGGATACGAGGTTCTGTATGCTGAGCCAATCAATTCAGAAATTGAAGCCGCATCATCCTCAATTGCCATTTCTATGTGCTTGAGTCCCATTGCGTCACATGTCGGCTGCAGCATGCGAATACCGACACTAGAGGATTCGAGCATTGAGATTCCTGCTTCCATGCCCTGTAGTCCGACCACCATGACAATCGGTAACTGATATTCCACCGCGATTGCCCGAATTGCATTGATTGAGTCCAGGAAACCGGTGTGCTGCATCAGCAAGACAGCGCGATGTTCGCAGTACGAGAGGCCGGCGCAGATTGACACGCCTTCATCCTCCTTGCATACCGGCACGAACTTAAAACTGCTGTCAGAAGAAATAGGCCAAAGTACGGTTTCGCAAGTTACGATGTCCGGCAACGCCACAACTGTTCTTATATCAGCGTCTTTGAAAGCCTGGATAATCGACGCGCCCATTATTGGCGGCACATTAGCACGATTATTCATCGGCTTAATAATTGACGCAAAGTATTAGCAACTTCCTGCATTTCCTCTTCCAAGCCAATCGTGAAGCGAATACAGTCTGCAAATGCTGCTGAAGCCAGCCTCCGAGCCAGAATTCCGCGATTCACAAGAGCCTCGTAAATCTCCACGGCTGACAGCACATGGCTTTCGAAATTTGCTAGAACAAAATTGGTTTGACTCGGGTAGACTTTGATTCCGAGTTGGTGCAACGCCTCTGCAAATTCAGTTCTGACTCTGGTGTTGTAGTCACGCACATACTGCTTGTACGACTCATCCGTCAGTGCGGCTAATCCACAATCACAGGCGATATTTGAAATCGGAAAGGTTGTGCCGATTTTGCGAACGACTGCAGCAATTTCCGGAGGGGCGTACAACCAGCCTAAACGAAGTCCTGCGAGTCCATAAATTTTAGAAAACGTCCGAGTCATTACGACATTTTGGTGTTGCTCGACCAAGGTCGCCGGCTCCTCGAAATCATGGTTATCCACATACTCGTAGTATGCAGAATCCAGAACGAGTAGGACATTTTCCGGCAATTGACTGTGAAGTCGTTTTACTTCTGCCTTGGTCAACCAGGTTCCAGTCGGATTATCCGGATTGGCAATCATCACCATTCTCGTTTGATTTGTTACACAGCTTAGAAGCTCATCGACGTTCGCGGTAAACTCATTGTCATCCGCCCGTACCGGAAGAGCATCGTTTGCATAAGCATAATTCGGAATTTTCTGATACCCATTCACACTGCAAATCAACTCGTCGTTCGCCCGAAGATAGGCCCGTGCCAAGCGAGCCAGCAAATCATCTGAACCACTCCCGCACACAACACCGGCAGGGTCCAAGCCATATTTAGCTGCAATTGCTGTAGACAGGGTTGAATCAGCGCTTTCGGCATACCTTTCCATACAACTCGCTGCCGCGAGTGCGGCTGTGCGAACTGCAGCGCCTGGTCCGAGCGCACTCTCATTGGATGAGATGTTGATTTTAATGGTGGGCCGGGTATCGACATTCATCGATACCATGTGTGGCTTAATGTTGATGAGCCCCGGTCGCGGGTCAGGAATTGCCATGTACGGTCACATTCACACAGCGTTTATGCAGCTTACTGATGGAATAACAGGTTTGTGCAAGTATCCTGTAGCATCCGACTTCAAATCGAACCGGGAAATTTCGATGCCAGTTCATGCTGGATGAACGACGCTCTGTCTCCATCGCTACGCTCTCCCGCCTGCAGATAAATATCAATTACGGTCTGAATGACGGATTTGACCATTGCAGCATCATTTTTTGAAGCCTTGGGAATTGACAGCACGGTATCGCCGCCATATGTAACAATTGGATTTTCTGGCGTGCCTTCTATCACAGATATGGATTTGCCTTTTCCCAGAGCTTGGATATCGCGTTTTAGCCAGGACCGAAGCATGCCTACCCCTTCATCAGTAGTGCCAAGATACTCCCGTTTGTGAATATTCATTGCACCTTGGCCGGTCCATGCTTCCCAGTCGCCCGGATTGCTCTGCCGTTCTTCATAGCTGCGGTGGGCTGTCTGGCCGTAGAAATCAACATTTTCCCATCCAACTTCGTCGCGACTACCCTGCCGAAGCACTTCGTCATTGTCATTAAAATGGCGCCAGCCAAACTTGCGACTGTTGGTGTCATCGAGCGGAGTCACCCATTTTGTCAAACTTGTACGTCCGAAAGCTTTGGGTTTATCCATAACTTGAAACATACCACCATTTTGCGCCATGTTCGGCAGCAAATAGTCGTGAAATCGAAATCGAAGCAAATCACCGCTGCGGCGAGCATGAGCATAAATTATTCCTCCTTCTCGTTTGCGGTAGGAAACCACAGGCAAGTCGACGAAATGTTCAAGTCCTGGAAACTGCGGACCACTGATGCGTCCATGCAAGAAGACACTGTGAAAAGGGTCAATTGCGTTTTCAGATTCCTGTAACCAGTTGTTTGGGGAATGGATGGAATATGGAACCAGATCATGACCCTCTATCTGCATTGCATCAAGAAAGGGAAAGCCCGGTTTTTGATCAGGAGGGCCCATATAAGCGAAAATCAAACCCTTGAATTCTTTTGTAGGGTAAGCGCCCTGACAGATTCGATTACGAATGTTGCTGTCAGGCGGCTCCCCGGGAGTTTCCAAAATCGTACCGTCGATATCGAAATGCCAGCCGTGATAACAGCATCGAATTCCCTGATTTTCGATGCGACCGAATTCCAATGAAGCACGTCTGTGCGCACAGTGTTTATGAAGCACACCAACTCGCTGGCTCAAATCTCGAAAAATTACCAGATCCTCGCCAAGAATCTTGATGGCAACTGGATACCCGCTATCCAGCTGAGAAGACATCGCAACTGGATGCCAGAATCTCCGTAAATACTCTCCTGCTGGAGTCGTTGGCCCGACATGTTGGAAGATTTCGTCTGGCAGCAAAGGCTGACGAATGGCGTATCCGTCATAAGGCTGCGTAGCCCATCGCACTTCAGTCATTTTAAATTTCGGCTGGATTAGAAAACATGGCGGTCAATTATATCGAAACCCGACAAGGTATGACTTTGTATCAAGTGTGAATTAGGCTCACTGTACGGGAATTATGAAGATTCGCATAAAACAATCAACAAAAAATCAGCGCGTGCATACGAGAAATGCAATCAAAATGTTGTTTGTCGAAGCTTGTAAACTTACTCTTGTTCTCATGAGATAGTCATCAATTGGATTCCAGACATAAAACCCGAAATATCGGGCCTGAATTGCCAATGTTTATAATGCCTCGAATCACTACCTGTTCAAGGAATCAAATACACGAAAACTGATGAGTTAGTTGAATGCCCCAACGAGAAAATTCAAAAGAATCAAAAACAAACTCTGGAAAACAGCCAAACAAAAATAGTGCAACAACGGGTTACGAAGCAGAACTTTGGCAGATGGCTGATGCGCTCCGCGGGTCCATGGATGCCGCTGAGTACAAACATGTAGTTCTTGGCTTGATTTTTCTTAAATACATCTCCGATGCTTTCGAAGAGAAGCAGGCCCAACTTGAGACCGAACTTGCTGACGGTGCGGACCCTGAAGACCCTGATGAATATCTTGCGCAAAACATCTTTTGGGTACCAACGGAAGCTCGGTGGACGTATATCAAAGCTTCGGCGCCTCAGCCAACAATTGGCCAAATCGTGGACGATGCGATGGTAAGTATTGAACGCGATAACCTTGCACTCAAAGATGTATTGCCTAAGGACTTTGCCCGACCAGTACTAGATCAGCAACGTCTCGGTCGAATCGTAAATCTTGTCAGCAACATCAAAGTTGGAGATGCAGATGCTCGTGCCAGAGATGTACTCGGTAGAGTTTATGAGTATTTTCTTGCTCAATTCGCGAGTGCGGAAGGCAAGAAAGGCGGTGAATTCTATACCCCGAATAGTATCGTGAAACTATTGGTTGAAATGCTGGAACCGTGGCGCGGTCGGGTTTACGACCCATGCTGCGGTTCATCCGGCATGTTTGTTCAGTCGCTCGAATTCATCCGCGCGCATACTACTGGAAACGGAAACGGCGGAAAGGTAGTGGCGGCGGATCTGAGCATATTCGGCCAAGAATTAAATTACACTACATGGCGTCTTGCGAAGATGAATCTTGCGATTCGTGGAATTGAAGGCGATATCAAACATGGAGATACATTTCATGATGATCAGCATCCCGATCTCAAAGCAGATTTTATTCTTGCCAATCCGCCGTTCAATATTTCTGATTGGGGCGGCGAACGATTAGTCGAAGACAAACGCTGGAAATATGGCGTGCCACCTAAGGGCAACGCCAATTATGGGTGGATTCAGCATATTGTTTACCATCTGAAAACAGGTGGCACAGCTGGATTTGTTCTTGCTAACGGGTCAATGTCGACAAGCCAATCCAACGAAAAGGAAATTCGTAAGAATTTAGTTGAAGAGAATATTATCGATTGCATGGTAGCAATGCCAGGTCAGTTGTTTTACTCCACTCAGATTCCTGTCTGCCTTTGGTTTCTTGCTCGAAATCGGCAAGGGGAAAAATTTCGCGATCGTGTAAACGAAATTTTGTTCATTGATGCACGAAGTCTCGGTCGTATGGTGGATCGTACTCATCGCGAATTAACTAATGAGAACATCCAACAAATTACTAATACCTATCACGCATGGCGAAGTGGGAACGGCGACTTTGATTACGCTGACGTGCCTGGATTTTGTAAAAGCGCTGCTATAGATGAGGTGCGCAAACACGACTACGTTTTAACCCCGGGCCGCTACGTTGGTACTGCACCTCAGGAAGAAGATGACGAACCTTTTGAAGATAAGATGAGACGGCTCGTTGCGCAACTACGCGAGCAACAGACCGAAGCCGCACGGTTGGACACGGCTATCGCTGACAACCTCAAAGCACTAGGATTCTGGAACCCACGGACACCACGATGAAACTCGACTACTCGCCTCTGGAAAGTGCTGTCGCACAGCTACAAAGGAGTTTCGATTACCTTCATTCCGAGCTTGCGCTGGAAGACTTGGGATTGTACGAGCAGTTCCGCGCAGCAACCATTCAAGCATTCGAGTTCAGCTATGAGTTGGCCATCAGAATGATCCGGAAACAGCTTACTCAGATCGTTGCCAATCCCGATGCGTTGCTTGAGATGGACTTCGCTGACCTGATGCGCGACGCGACCAACGCAGGCATCATTCGTGGCGCACCCTCATACATGCGTTATCGAGAATTGCGGAATGCGACGTCTCAGACCTACAACGCCGAGTGGGCGGAGGAAACCGTCGATGCGGCGGATGAATTCCTCCGCGACATGCGTTTCCTACTACAGGAGCTCAGGGAACGAAACCGTGAAACCGATTGATATCGCGCCGGCCGACCTAGAGACGGTTCGATGCATTCTGCGAGAGCATGTGCCCGAATTGGAGGTGCACGCTTTCGGTTCGAGGGTGTCTTGGACAGCGCGAGAAACATCAGATCTCGATGTCGCTCTATTGACTGAAGAGCCTTTGAGCATCGCTCGCGTGACAAACCTAAAAGCGGCCTTTACCAAGTCCTACCTACCCTTTCGCGTGGATATTGTGGATTGGGCGAGCACATCCGAAAATTTTCGGAAAGTGATAGCGCGCGAGCATGTGGTGTTAGTTGAGTGTCATAGGACAATCAAACTTGATGGCTGGCGAAAATTACAATTCGGAGAGGCCTTCCAAGTCAATCCTAGAGTCCACCTAAAGCGAGGAAATGTCTACCCGTTTGTAAGTATGGCTGTTGTAGACACAAACTCTCGGGATACATACGCGGTCGAACGACGAAAGTTTTCGAGCGGAGGATCAAGATTCGCAAAAGGTGACACACTCATGGCCCGTATTACTCCGTGCTTAGAAAACGGAAAGATAACTCGCTTCTGCTCGTCAGACCTATCAAACTTTGGTCATGGTTCAACTGAGTTTATTGTCATTCGAGGAACTCCGAATTTAACAGATAATGAATTTGCCTACTACTTAACGAGATCTGAACAAGTTAGAAGCTACGCGATCAAACAGATGACCGGTACTTCTGGACGACAACGTGTTCCCACCGATTCTCTAATTCGACTAATTGTTTCTATTCCGCCACTATCGGAACAACGCTCCATTGCCCAAATCTTGCGAACACTAGATGACAAAATCGAATTGAACCACCGCATGAATAAGACGTTGGAAGAGATAGCACAAGCACTCTTCAAGTCATGGTTTATTGATTTTGAGCCAGTTAAAGCCAAACTAGCCGTACTGGAAAAAGGTGGAACATCAGATGAAGCCGAAAGAGCCGCGATGTGTGCTATTTCCACCAAAGACGAAATTACTCTTGCTAAATTACAAAATGAACAACCTGTGGCTTTTGCAAAGATTACTCAAATAGCTGCGCAGTTTCCGTCGAATTTACAGTACGGTGAACTAGGGGGAGGAGTCCCTGAGGGGTGGAAAATCAAGTTATTACGAGAGTGTTTTGATCTAACTATGGGACAATCGCCTCCAAGCATTTCCTACAACGACAATGGTGATGGATTGCCATTTTTTCAGGGATGCTCTGATTTTCGTTCGCGGTTTCCGACTAATCGAAAGTACTGTAGCAAGCCGATGAGAATTGCACAGGAAGGGGATACGCTTTTTAGCGTACGGGCGCCTGTCGGTGACATTAACATGGCATGGCAAACGAGTTGCATCGGGCGTGGTGTTGCTGCGATACGACATAAGTCAAATTCATGCTCTTTCACATACTATTTTGCTTGGGCAATTCAAAAAATAATTGTGGAATACGAAGACACTGGAACTGTTTTCGGGTCAATTAACAAAAATCAATTTGAGACGGTCCGAGTCTTAGAACCGAATTTTGAACTTATAGAAGCGTTCGATAACTACGTCAGTTCACTAGATTTGTTTATACGAGCAAATACATCAGAAATTCGTATCCTCTCCGAACTCAGAGATACTATGCTATCCAAACTTCTTTCAGGTGAGGTAAGAGTTCAGGAATTCTAAATTCCAACTATTGAGAATTGAATTATTTAGTAAACGAAGCAGGATTACCCGTGAGTCAACGTATTCAACCGCGAGAATTGGAAATCCCCGAGCATAACCCTTTCGAAAATGATCTTCTTGAACGTAAAGAATCAATTGAGGTTCTTACACATCTCATTGGTTCTTTTGAAGGACCTTGCGTCATGGCAATTGATGCTCCATGGGGACATGGAAAAACAACGTTTCTGAAAATTTGGTCTGAGTATCTGCGTGAGCAGGAGTTTCGCATCATTGAGTTCAATGCATGGGAAACCGATTTTTCTAAAGATTCATTTGTCACTCTTTCCTCCGAACTAGTTGCTGGATTCGAACGGTACAATGAAGCTTCAACAGCGAAGAAAATTGCTGAACATGCAAAGGATATTTTTGTGCAATTTCTTCCGCATATTATTAATGCTGCAATACCTGGACCTGCCGGCAACGCCATCGGATCTTACGTTGGGGACCGAATTACCGCATATAGGGAAACACAAAAATCTGTCAAAGAATTCACACAAACCTTGCAAGATGCTGTGAATCAGGAGTTTTCGAAAAGCAAAAAACCACTAATCATAATAATTGATGAGTTGGATAGGTGTCGCCCATCGTACGCTATCGAACTGCTTGAAGTTGCCAAACACATCTTCGCTGTAGATCACATAGTATTCATTCTGGCTGTCAACCGCTCCCAGCTTTCACACTCTGTCAAAGCTCTCTACGGCAATGATTTCGATGCTTATGGGTATTTAAGACGGTTTTTTGACTTAGATTTCCGACTTCCAGACCCCAGCCGGGAGAAGTTTATTGACAAATTACTAAGTGACATACAAATAGAGAGTTATTTTAGACGCACACTCGATAGGTATGGACGAAGTGAATTTCAATCAGTACGGGAAATGTTAAATAAATTTTTTGATTCACCTACCATTGGTCTTCGAACAATTGCGCAGGCGGTCCATCATTTGGGAATTGTGTTTGCGTCGTTGCCTAGCGACCACCGATCATTTGCAGTGTCTGCTGTAATCGCCCTGATTATTCGAACGGCCGAACCGGAGACATATCACCGATTTATTTGTGGTTATGCTGACGATATCGAAGTTGTTGATGCATTGTTCAATAAACCGTCGACTAAGAATGTCCAGCAGGAGCTCAACAGATATTTGATTGAGGCGACGATCATTATTGGTGGAAAGGAATTATCTAGAAATCCTAGCATGAAATTTGGTAAAACCGACTCTCCGTTGCAAACTCACTACCAAAATCTAATAGATGAAGGTGAATCACACAAAGACTTCAGTCACGCAAAGAATGTAATCGATCAGGTTCAACATTTATCGAAATTTGGAATATTGGAAATCGGATTTGGACAGTCAGTTCAACGTATTGAACTCTTATCTCCCGCCCTAGTCGAACAACCAGAAGTAAAAAATTAGAATTCATGGTATCTAGTGTTACCGAATTTGATGTCGAAGAAGTTTGTCTGAATTGGCTTGACGACCTTGAATGGCGCGTTGCCTATGGAGCAGCAATCGCCCCAAATACGTTCAGTGCAGAACGAATAAATTACGGCGATATTGTGCTGATTGAACGGCTTCAATCTTCACTTGCACAACTGAACCCGTCACTTCCTTCTGGTTCATTGAACGATGCGTTTTTTAAATTAACTCATCCAGAAGGAACCAGTGTCGAAATGCGTAATCGAGCATTTCATCGAATGCTTGCTGACGGTGTCACTGTGGAATATCGTGCATCTGACGGTGCTATACGAGGTGCACAGACGCAAGTTCTCGATTTTGAAAATCCACTGAACAATGATTGGTTGGCAGTTAACCAATTCACAGTTACAGAAAATAAGCACGAACGCCGACCCGACATCGTGTTGTTCGTTAACGGGCTGCCACTCGGCATCATCGAACTCAAGAATCCTGCAGACGAAAACGCGACTGTACGATCCGCATGGAACCAGTTGCAGACTTACAAATCCGAACTGACCAACTTGTTTGCTATGAACGGCATACTTGTCGTTTCTGATGGAATTGATGCTCGAATCGGCACGTTAACCGCCGGATTTGAGTGGTTCAAATCTTGGCGCACTATTTCCGGTGAAATGGAAGCTGACTCAAAATTACCAGAATTGCAGGTCCTGCTCAATGGCATCTGCAAACCTGATCGATTTCTTGCTTTGATACGAGATTTCACCGTATTTGAAGACGATGGCGGCGGAACAATAACTAAAAAGATTGCTGGCTACCACCAGTTCCACGCGGTCAACGTAGCGGTTGATGAAACACTCCGTGCAGCAAAGCTGCAACGCACCTATGAAATTTCCAAAATTCCCAGTGAACACGAACATAATCGTATGTCCGGTGGAGAATTGGGTGACCGTCGTATCGGTGTTGTCTGGCATACGCAGGGTTCGGGCAAAAGTTTGACGATGGCCTTCTACGCTGGACGCATTATTCGTGAACCGGCAATGGAAAACCCGACAATCGTGGTTTTGACGGACCGCAACGATCTTGATGACCAACTGTTCGCTACGTTTTCACGTTGCCGGGACCTATTACGCCAACCACCAGTACAAGTTGAAAGCAGAACCGACCTGCGGGCTAAACTCGATGTTGAATCAGGCGGTGTAGTATTTACGACTATTCAGAAATTTTTCCCAGACGAAAAAGGCGATCAACATCCAATACTATCGAAACGCCGCAACATCGTAGTTATCGCTGACGAAGCACACCGCAGTCAGTATGGCTTCATCGACGGATTTGCACGTCACATGCGTGATGCATTACCCCATGCTTCATTTGTCGGCTTTACTGGTACACCAATCGAATTGCAGGATGCCAACACTCGCGCTGTATTCGGAGACTACATCAGCATCTACGATATCCAGCAGGCAGTTGACGATAAGGCCACCGTGCCAATCTACTACGAAAGTCGGCTCGCTAAGTTGGTACTTGACGAACACGAAAAACCGAATATTGATCCCGACTTCGATGAGGTTACAGAAGGCGAAGAAGAAGCTCGAAAGGAAAATCTTAAATCAAGATGGGCGCAACTGGAAAAAATCGTAGGCGCGCCGCAACGTTTGAAACTGGTTGCTCAGGACATTGTGGATCATTATGAACAGCGTCTTGAAGCAATGAACGGTAAAGCGATGATTGTTTGCATGAGTCGGAGAATATGCGTTGAACTGTATCGCGAACTGACAAAACTGCGCCCCGATTGGCACGATGACGATGACGATAAGGGAAATATCAAGGTGGTAATGACAGGTGCAGCACACGACCCAACTGACTGGCAGTCACATATAAGAAACAAATCTCGGCGTGAAACACTGGCCAATCGATTTCGTGATGCTGAAGATTCCTTTTGCGTTGCACTTGTACGCGACATGTGGCAAACCGGATTCGACGTACCCAGTCTTCATACAATGTACTTGGATAAGCCAATGCGCGGTCACGGGCTCATGCAGACAATTGCCCGCGTCAACCGCATTTACAAAGACAAACCAGGCGGACTCATAGTCGACTACTTAGGAATCGCCCACGAACTTAAGAAAGCACTGGCCGATTACACAGAAAGCGGCGGCAAGGGAAAAACTACGCTAGATCAAAATGAAGCAGTTTCTGTACTGCGTGAGAAGTACGAAATATGTTGCGGTTTGTTCCACGGCTTCGATTGGTCAACTTGGATGAGTGGAGATGCCAAAGTTCGTCTGAATTTATTGCCAGCAGCACAGGAACATATCCTTGCCCAAAAGGACGGCAAAGACCGTTGCATTCGAGCGGTTCGCGAATTGACCCAAGCATTTGCTCTAGCTGTTCCACACGAATACACCATTAGAATTCGCGACGATGTGGCTTTTTTTCAGGCCGTAAGTGCCAGCCTTGTAAAACGCGCACCAAGTGATGTGAAATCCGACGAAGAGCTGGACCACGCAGTACGTCAAATTATTTCACGCGCGGTTTCATCAGAGGGTGTTATCGACATATTCGACTCTGTTGGTTTGGAAAAACCTGAAGTGTCAATCCTGTCTGAACAATTTCTATCAGAAATTCAAAACATGTCTCACCGCAACCTTGCCGCCGAACTGCTGCAAAAACTTTTGAAAGGCGAAATCGCGGCACGACGGAAACGGAATGTTGTTCAAGCGCGTTCATTTGCGGAAATGTTGGCGCAAACCATTAATCGCTACCAAAATCGTTCCATTCAAGCCGCACAGGTAATTGAGGAACTCATTGAACTCGCTCGAAGTCTCCGTGAAGCAGATGCCCGCGGTGAAGAACTCGGACTGTCGGAAGATGAACTGGCATTCTATGAAGCACTTGAAACCAATGACAGTGCAGTGAAGGTTCTGGGAGATGAAATCTTATGCACAATCGCCCGAGAATTGGTTGAAACCGTACGAAACAATGTCACTATCGATTGGACAATTCGCGAAAATGTACGCGCAAATCTTCGCGTACAAGTGAAACGGATTCTACGACAGTACGGTTACCCACCTGACAAGCGGGAGAAAGCAACAAACACCGTATTGGAGCAAGCTGAAGTCCTCTGTCCGACGGTTATAGTGGAATAAAACGGTTCAAATATATGTTTCGAATTTCAGAACTACTGATGCGAATTTTGTTTATTGAGCGTTGATTCAATTGTGAATCAAAACGCTACTAGATCAATTCACATTCATGGAATCTGGAGTAAAATTCGAGTATGGTTTTTACTTTCTTTCCGTCTTCAAGTCCGGCTGGAAATCGGAATTCCTAGTGAATGCGACCGATGGCCAAGATTAATTTGAGTAACTAGAACTACTTTTTAAACGCCCAATATAATGAAAGAAATAAAAAACTACGGCTGCGGCCAGTTTGTGAATGCAAGCGGCTCATTCGAAAGCGTTAACCCAGCAACAGGCGAGGCGTGGGCTAGAATGCCTGCGGCGAATATCACAGAAACTCAAGATGCAAAATCCGCGGCTAAAAGTGCACTGCACCGAGACGACTGGACATCTATTAGCGCTACAATCCGCTGATTCCGCTATCAAATCAAACTTCAGTGCCTTGGGATTTGGAGATGTTGAACTATGACCAATAGCAGTGAAGCGCGCTGGCATCAGCGTTTTCAAAATTTTGAGAATGCGTTTTTGCAATTGAAGGATGCCTGCAAGAAAACCAATTACTCGAATCTTGAATTGGCGGGATTAGTACAGACGTTTATGTTCACATATGAACTCAGTTGGAAAGTTTTGAAAGACTTGCTTTACTATCAAGGAAGTGACATGAAAACTCCGCGGGATGTGATTCGACAGAGTTTTGAATCTTCGTATCTTAACGAAGATGATTGTGAATTATTCCTTAAGGCTATAGACGAGCGTAATAAGTTAAGCCATATCTATAACAAAGAAGAAGCACTGGTAGCAGAAGAGTTGATTAAGAACCAGTTCTTTCCACTACTAGACCGGCTACATCAGACTCTGGAGCAAAAACGTGCAGAATGAATGATGGACTTAAGGAAAAATATCGTAAAACGATCATTAGCATACTTGCCTCTAATGAACGGGTTGAGCGAGTTGTGCTATTTGGGTCAAGAGCCATGGAGACATTTTCTCCCGAATCTGATGTTGACCTCATACTCTATGGCGAACACCTTACCTCTTCGGATCGAGCTCTTCTTTCTTGGGAAATTGACGAGACAACGATTCCCCAGCGTGTTGAGTTGATTCTAGAAGAATCTCTCAAGAACGATGAATTTCGCGAGCAAGTCGAAAAATATGGAATTGAGTGGTATCGAAGGAGAATCCCTCTAAATGAGTAACGAGAACTAATTTTTGAACGCACAATACAATGAAAGAATTTAAAAACTACATCGGCGGCCAGTTTGTGAATGCAAGCGGCTCATTCGAAAGCGTTAACCCGGCAACAGGTGAGGCGTGGGCTAGAATGCCTGCGGCGAATGTCACAGAAACACAAGATGCAATATCCGCGGCTGAAAGTGCACTGCAGCAAAACGACTGGACATCTCTCAGTGCTACAAAACGTGGGAAACTCCTCCATCGCCTAGCCGACCTCCTCGAAAAGAAATCACATCATTTTGCACAACTGGATACCCTCGATTCTGGAAAGCCAATTCGGGAAACTACGATTCAGACAGCTTATATAGCCGAATTCTACCGATATTATGGCGGGTTGGCCGATAAGCTTGAAGGGTCGCACCTTCCCATAGATCATCCAGATACAGAAGTCTGGCTGCAACGAGAACCGAAAGGAGTCGTTGCTGCAATCGTTCCATGGAACAGTCCTCTGTTTCTTTCCGCGGTAAAAATTGGCCCAGCTATTGCCGCAGGATGCACAATCGTAATAAAAGCCTCGGAAGATGCTCCTGCACCGATGCTCGAATTTGCCAAGCTGGTTAACGAGGCCGAATTTCCACCTGGAGTGATCAACATAATCTGTGGCTTTGGTGAGAACTGTGGTAAGACTCTTTCCTCCGATCCCAGAATTGCGCATATTGCATTCACCGGAGGCCCGGAAACTGCACGGCATATCGTTCGAAACTCTGCTGTCAGTCTCGCCAGTACATCATTGGAGCTCGGGGGTAAGTCGCCGTTCGTGGTGTTTGACGATGCCGATATCGAAAGTGCTCTAAATGCTCAATTGGCCGCCATCTTTATGACTTCAGGTCAAAGCTGCGTTGCCGGTTCAAGACTCATAATTTCTGAAAAAATTAAAGATCAATTCATTGATCAATTATCAGCATTGGCCAAACGTATTGTCATCGGCGACCCAATGAACTCCGATACGCAAATGGGACCTCTCTGTACGATGCGCCAACTCAACAATATCAATAGGATTGTCTCGGAATCTATTGCATCCGGCGCCACGCTGATTACAGGAGGGAAACAGTTGGATCGACCTGGACAGTTTTATGAGCCGACGATTCTTGACTGCTCCAGTAGTTCTGACGCACCGTCCATAAAAACTGAATTGTTTGGTCCGGTGCTTTCAGTTCAGTCTTTTGAAGAAGAAGAAGAAGCTGTAGAGATGGCAAACGATACACATTATGGATTGGCCGCGGGAGTGTTCACCAACAACCTTACCCGTGCACATAGAATGATGAGACAACTGCATGCGGGAGTTATCTGGGTAAACACCTATAAAGTAATATCGCCAATGGCTCCATTTGGAGGATTCGGTTTGTCAGGTCACGGCAGAGAAGGTGGAATTGAGGCAGTGCTAGACTACACCACCGCAAAAGCAATATGGCTTAGAACTTCAGATAGTCTGTATCCGAACCCGTTTAGCAACTAGCATGACGGAACTGAACAATCGTTTTGATTTGCATGCGAGTGATCAGGAAGCGCTGGAAAAGATATTGGGCGTTCGACCGCGCTGGAGTTCGAATCGGGTCGCTGCTGAAGCCCTGAACCTAAATCAGAATGTCATACTGCACGCCGGACCTTCGTTTGATTCTACTGACCAGATTACTGCTCCCATACTGAATTCTGCTTGTGCGGCCTTGGTTTATGAAAACCTAGCTCAGAATTTCAACGAAGCCAAGCGGATGATTCTTGACGGAAAAGTCTTACTGGAAGCTGCACAGAATTATTCGACCGTCGTACCACTCGCGGGAGTGGTTTCTGCATCCATGTGGCTTCACGAGATTGTCGACCAAAAAAATCCAAGCAATCGTGCATTCTCTCCGATCAACGGCGGAAGTGGAGCGGCAATGCGCCTTGGAATGTACAGCTCCTCTGTCGTATCTCACTTGAAATGGTTGAACGGTGAATTTATTGAAGGACTGAATGAGTGTGAGTTCCAAAATTTGGACTTGATTTCCATTGCTTCGGGCGCACTTGCCGAAGGTGACGATTGTCATGGTCGCACCATGGCCGCCACTGCGAACCTGGTTGACCTGCTGCAACCGAAGCTCAAAGAAAGCACACCCTGTGCGCTGAAATTCCTACAAGACAGCCCGAGTTTTTTTCTCAATCTTTGGATGGCAGTATGCAAGTGTATGTTGCAAAGTGGAGCCGGAATACCTGAATGCAGTTTGATCACAGCAGCCGGCGGCAATGGTTTTACGGTTGGTATTCAGCTTGGTGGCCGACCAGATAAATGGATTACAACAGATGCGCAGGCACCTGTTGGTGACTTGGGAGAATTCCCGAACAATCGTGCTCTAGGGGCGATCGGTGATAGCGCAATCGTCGATGTAGCCGGATTTGGTGCTATGGCCGTGTCATTCTCACCTGCTCAGCAACAGACATTTGAAAATTTTCTGCCGGACGATGCTGGTAGATTGCCTGATTTGCTGCTTCCTCGCATCCATGATGGATTCGGGGCACTAAATTTACGAACAGGACTATGTGCCCGTGTGGCTATGGATAAGAAATCTACACCAATCGTTAGCCTTGGCATAATTGATAACACTGGAGTCGCTGGACGAATTGGCGGCGGAATTTACCGCTACCCCCTCACACTATTCTCTAGAGCACTCGATAGTCTACACGCGTAATCGATATGTCAAAATTTAATGAAATGTCGCTATCACTACTGTTTTATTTGATTGACAGCGGCGAACTAAAACCAAGTCAACTGCTTGAAGCCTGTCTTGAGAGAATCAGTTTAAGAGACCCGGAAGTACTTGCCTTCACGACTTTAAACTCTGAAATTTCTATGGAAAGTGCGCAAATTTTGGACAACGAGACTCCTGACAATGCTCTTTTTGGTATCCCTGTGGGCATCAAGGATATTATGGATACGACAGATATGCCTACAACCAGGGGAAGTCCTCTTTATGAAGGGTATTATCCCATTCGTGATGCTGCCTGCGTGGCAAGTTGTATTTGTGCTGGTGCAATCATTCCCGGCAAGACAGAAACTACAGAATTCGCATACTTCAAACCCGGGAAAACACGAAACCCACATGCACTGACACACACACCCGGCGGTTCGTCTATGGGATCCGCTGCCGCCGTTGCGGACTACATGCTTCCAGTAGCATTAGGTACACAGACAGCAGGTTCGGTGACACGACCTGCGGCTTATTGTGGTGTTGTGGGTTACAAGGCCAGCCATGGAGCATTCAGCCTAAACGGTGTCTGCGAACTTGCTCTTAGCCTGGATTCGCTTGGATTTTTCGTACGAGAAGTACACGACCTTGCATTGATTCGTCACAGCTTTCTCGGTGCCCGCCCAAATACGATACCCTCGTCAAATACTCTACGCATTGGGCTCGTACGAACCCCTCATTGGCATCAGGCAGATCAGTGTCAAAGAGATTTGATCGACAAGATTGCTGACAGTTTTGCAAACCAGTCACTACAGGTTTCGGAGATCGAAGTTGGACCACCGGATGATTTACTTGCTCAAGCTCACGCGATTGTGATGCAATATGAGGTTGCTCATTCGTCGCTTGTATCTGATTTTCTCCTAGACAGAGATTCGCTCAGCAGTCAATTTATCGAACTAATTGAGCTTGGACTGCAAACCACATTCGAAGACTACCAAGAAGCTAAAAGACAGGGAGAAATTTGGCAGAGCAGGCTGCAACAAATATTTCAAGACTTTGACATTTTGTTGGCACCAAGCGCTCCCGGTGAAGCGCCCGAAGGATTAGAGAGTACCGGAGATCCGATATTCAGCCGAATGTGGACTTTGCTGAAAGTCCCAACCATTACATTGCCAGCGGGATTCGGGCCTAATAATTTACCACTTGGAATTCAGTTAATTGGTGCCTATAACCAAGATGACACCTTGATTGCGAATGCAACCTCGATAAATGATTGCTTGTAGAGATGGATTTTGCACCACCATTGTGGAATCAAACCCGAATTTCAACGAATCTTGATTTCACAACGCCAGGCAAGCGGTTTGGTCATCTGCGTCTCAAGTACTCGGACAACCGAACAGCTCTTGGCTACATTCCTATTCCTGCCGGAGTTATTATCAATGACAGCGGGCCGACTGTTCTTCTGATTGGTGGTGTTCACGGAGATGAATTCGAGGGGCCGGTAGCGCTATTGAAATTGCTGCACGAAGTGGAAGCAGCGGAAGTTAGCGGACGTATTATCGTTCTTCCTGCGCTGAATGCTCCGGCAGTTCATGCAGCCTCCAGAGTATCACCGGTGGATGGAGGCAATCTCAATCGGACATTTCCAGGCGACCCGGATGGCACACCGACTGCGATGATTGCCAATTTTGTAGAAAAAGCCGTAATGCCGGTCTGCGACGCAGTTATCGATCTTCATTCCGGTGGTAAAGCCGCTTGGTTTTCACCTTGTACGATGGCACTTCAATATGAAGATGCAGCGCTGTCAAAGCTAAATTTCAATCTTGCGGAGATTTTCGGCAGTCCTTATATCTGGCTGATGGGCCGTCTCAATGACAACCGGAGCGCAAATTACGCTGCTGTTCGAAACAATCTACCGAATATCGCTGCTGAACTAGGCGGGGGTGGACAAGTATCGCCAGAAACACTGAAGATTGGTGAGAGAGGCATAGCCAACTGTCTGAAATTCCTGAATGTATTATCGGGTGATCCAGAACTCAGACAAGAGCCCGCTACAATTTTGAAAATTGACGATGCCGCACAACATATTTACACCACTCATCGGGGATTGTTCGAACCCAGGTTCAGTCCAGGTGATGTTGTTTCCACAGGAGACATCGTAGGTTTTGTTCACAATCTCGACCACATCGAAACAACACCCGTCAAAATCCAATTTCCCGTGGCTGGAGTCGCTTTCGTACGATGTCACCGAGGATTGGTTGAACAAGGCGAGCTTCTAGCTACGGTCGGTAAAGTGACCGACCGCCCTGATATCAGCGCCGATTAACCAACAAGAGGTGTAGTAAAAAAAACTATCCGCCGGGGCTGATCCAAGTTTCCGAAATAGCCATGAATGCAGTGCTCGTTACACGTCCAAGAAAATTCCTAGATGTAACAGTTCCCGGAAAGTAATGCCCGTTGACTGCAATACTGGCGCGCTTCGCTTCAAGAAACACACTGTACATTTCGTGCTCCCCTGTCGCTGACACTTCGACTGCCACCTCCGCTGCGAACGGTTCCCCAAGTTCACTCCACGTCATCACCACTTCCAAATCCTCGGAAATTACCGATTCAGTACGATACTCTCGCAGATCACCCTTGCTAGTCACTTCGTCTATCTCTCGGTAAGTCATAGACTCCAATCCTTTTTTCCCCTTGAAAGAAGCAAATTTCGACATGAAATCGCGTATCAGGTAATCTGTCAATTCCCTGTTGTCCGTCAGACAGATGTTATTTGCCTCCGGTAATCCCAACCCTTCATTCGGCTTTTCCAACACGATCATTGTGTTTCCTGCTCCATACGGTGACAGTGTTACACGAAAGAAAATTCCGAGCGAGCTCCAGTCGCCATCAGGGTCTTCTTTAAGGTAGATGCCAGGATTTTCACCTGACCATTCGACTTTTCCAAGATTTCTCGGGTTGTTAGGATCCATGTTAAGCTTCTCTATCTATTTAATTAAAAAGGTTTTTTTAGTTATTCGGATATTTATCAATCTTCACTATGAAAATTTGGCGGCTAAGATATGAACTATGGCTGATTTCTACCTGATTATACTTCCAAGAACCGGTTGAGAACGTTGGCAGTCATTCTGGATATGTTATTGTCAAAGTTATTCCACGGCAGGCTTCCGCAATAAGTGATCGAACCGACGGAAAAGACACGCCCTCCTTTCGCAGTCTCAAATATGACAATATCCGACCGAATCAATTCGGAAACTGGCTTTCCGCTTCGGGTCGCTATATGACTCAGAATTTCCTCCGGCACCAAAACGAAGTGCTCCGGATAATTTTCCGAACTAGCTAGCACCGCGGTATTGCGTGGTGTACCAAGTGAAAAATCCGCTCTATCCAGTTCAAATCCAGCTGCTCCACCGCCACTCAGTCCGAAATCTCCTAGAATCTCATCGTCAACACCTGCAAATACCCACTCATAATTTGCGTCAAGGTCACTGTTGCGACGATAGTAAGTGCCTTGAAAATCACCTTGTGCAGTAAATCCGACACCTGCTAATTTTTGCGGAGGTCGGCCGTTTCGCAGCCACATCCCACCGTATTCACCGTCGAGGGAATTGTAGTACTCTCCCGGTTCTGCTGCCCAAGTTCGAATTCCGCCCTCAGCACGGCGAATCTCCACCATGCCAGGCAGATTCTCGTTTACAGCAACCTTCCAGTAGAATCCATTTCCACCGAGGTACATGAGTCGTCCACCTGATCTAGTGTATTCATAGATTGCATTCAATGTATTCGTGGTGTGATATTCCGGATGACTAGGTGTCATGACAACCTTGTACGGGCGAAGAAGTTCAACTCCCTCTTCGTGCAGATCTTCATCAGTTATCACGTCAAAATCCTGCCCCTGATTTTCCAGCCAGGCGAACAGGTGTGTATCTGCTGGCAGATGTCTCATTCCCGATTCGGCATAAGGCCGACATATCGTGATGTATTTGGGACGCATAGTCAACGAAGGGCGTAATCTGGACGAGTAACAGATACCGCTGCCGTCACGGTGATTGTTATAAGTCGAAAGGCCATAATCCTGAACCTGATCCGGATTCCAGGGCCTTGTTCCCCTTTCTTGCACAAGTTTTGCATATTCCACCTTTGGAAGAGAACGAGCCTGATTCGTATAAACCGTATAGGTGAACGTAGACACAAGCACGCAAATTCTTGCTTGAGGTTTGTTGGTCTTAGGCCGTACATAAAATGGAATATCTTCGTACGCATCCTCACATTCGATTCGTATCGAATACATGGCGCTGCGAAAATTCCCTGGTATCTTGAAACTAAAATCGGTTTTCCACTGACAGTCATAAATGTCGTCGTCGTGAAAATGTATCGCACCATATTCTTCAGGTGCATGCCGCCAGCACATCTCCTTCCCTGTCCAGTTTGAGCCTCGCATTGCTCGTGCAGGGCAATTCACCAATCTCCCATCCAGATGCAGTGGCCCGATTTCCCTTATTTCCTGTGTGCTGATGTCTCTTGAAAAATCCCATAGAGCCAACAATGAGTCTCCCGCTCCGTGCGCTACTCGCTGAGACGATTTTTCCACATCATAGGTACGGGCTAATATGCTCGGCTGTTCAATCTTGCCGTTGAAAAAACCACCAAGAGGATTTCCGCCAGACGATGCGATCAACAATTTGTCCACAACTTGCAACGACGGCAAATTAGTGCAATCGTGCCAAACCTCACCAGAATCGTTGTCAACGAAGTCATCTTCTTTGAGAGTTTGAATCAAGCCCAGTCGATTCTGTTTTCGATCAACACAGAGGCAAATCGCATGCCACGCCCTTTCGCGCAACGTCAGACCGGTAGCAAATTCATGCGCAGAACCGGAACCTCCGCCAATTACTGCAGCAACCTGCCCAACGGAGTTGATTCTCAATTCAATCAGCCGATTCCCGCTCTGATCCTGTAGACACAATATTCCCTGAACACCTGCATCAACCAAGGTCGGCCAGATTGTAACTGCTATGGTATATCCGTCCGGATGAGATAGACGTCGATTGACCAAAACGATCCCGTAGGAACCCAATTGAACATCTTGCTTTCTTGATGGAAACTCTCCCGAAAAAACGGAAGACATGTCTTCTTCAATGATACCCGGACCATCTGGGTTAGGATCTGCGCAAACAATTCGAACCAGCCTTACTGAGTAAGGTTTACTAAATTGACTGCTCACCTTGAACTCAATATTTTCATTCTGACCGACTGACCATCGGTCGGCATATCCAGCAATCGGAATCGGCACTATTAGTCCTGTTTGATAAACTCAAAGTAAGTTTTGTATTTTAATAGTCCTTTCAGACACGGTCAGGTAATATTTGATTGAAACTCACAACAGACAGATTTTTCCCTCCACAACACCAACAACCGCAGAATTGGAAGAACCTGGAAAGCTATCTTGCCAGACAGGGATTTGATTTCAATGCTGATCCACCACCTCAACAGTTCATAGGCGGTTTCGGGAACCTGAATTTTATGATCATGCTTGACGGAGAACGGCATGTGTTGCGTAGGCCGCCGCTTGGTCCACTTCCACCGGGAGCAAACGACATGGCACGTGAGTTTCGGGTTACCTCACGATTGTGGAAACAGTTTCCTCTGGCACCAAAAGGCATCCTGTTATGCGAAGACACTGAAGTGCTTGGTGCCCCATTCCTAATCATGCAATATCGACCCGGAGCAGTCATCCACATGGAACTCCCGGAGCATCTGCACGATATGACTACAAGTCTCTCAAAAATGATTATTGAGGTTCTGGTGGAATTCCAATCTGTTGACCCTGCCCGCGTCGGGCTCGACGACCTTGGATCGCCTGAAGGTTTTTTGGAGAGAGCTGTAAAGGGCTGGGTAAAAAGATACTATGTGGCGGCTGAAGACGTCTATCGTGATCGTAAATCACCGGCCTCTGTCGAAATTATCATTAAATGGCTGACCGATCAACCTGTGCCGGATGCAGGACACACACTCCTGCACAACGACTTCAAGTTGAATAACATCGTACTTGATTCGCAAGACTACACCACACCAATTGCGCTGCTGGACTGGGACATGTGCACAAGAGGTGCTCCATTGTTCGATTTCGCGACTTTGCTCAGCTATTGGGTTGAACCTGGAGATCCCCCGGCTCTGAACAAAGTGGGACAAATGCCGACTTCAACAACTCCCGGTTGGATGAATCGTCGCCAAATCGCAGATTACTATGCGCAAGTAAGTGGGCGAGATCTTTCCGATATTCACTACTATCGCGTTCTGACTGCATTCAAGCACTGCATCATCTTCATGCAAATCTACGCGCGCTTCTGTAGAGGAACAACCACCGACCCTAGAATTGCGGAGTTGGGCCCTGCTCTAGATTCTTTGTTCGAGTTCACACACGATATCGTGAAAGGTCGATTCTTCTAGAAATCGCTGCTGAAAATTTCTTACCAGTCTTCCAGCGGATAGGCAGTCAGCATTTCGTATCCGGAATCTGTGATCAATACCTGTTCTTCAAGTTTGACGCCTTCGCCGCCATGAATTGAACCGATGTATGACTCGACGCACAAAGTCATACCTGGCTCGAAAACTCCGTCGTAACCTTTCTTATCGAAATCCACGTAATGCTTGATGCTCGGATACTCGTCTGCCAAACCGACTCCATGAATAATTACACCGTAGCGTCGATCCTTGAATTCATCCGGTATCGGCCACGCTTTTTCCGATAATTCTGCATAACTCGTCCCAGGTTTCAGAAGTTCCGTATTGAAGCGAATCTGTTCTGCCGCGAGTTGATAGAGATGCGCCTGTCCCGGAGTTGGTTTTTCCTCACCACAGATCCAGGAACGCGACATGTCACAACAATAGCCATAGGGTCCGATCAGGTCAGTGTCGAAACTCATCATTTCACCCCTTTGAATCTGCCGCATTGAAGACTCTCGCATCCATGGATTGGTGCGCGGGCCCGAAGAGAGTAATCTGGTTTCTATCCATTCGCCTCCAAGAGCGATGTTGGTTTCGTGAAGCTTCGACCAGAGTGCATTTTCGGTTATTCCAGGTGTCATCGCTTCACGCATGTTGGCAACCGCGGTCTCACAAACATGGACAGCATGCCGCATCAAACTCAACTCTTCCTCTGACTTAATGACTCTGGCAACCTCCATGACATCCTGTCCCTCAATGATTTCGAGTCCGCAACCGATCAACGACTGCAATCCCAGATAACTGCAACGATCAACAGCAATTCGACGATTCCCTCCACCATAAGTTTCTACAAGATCTGTTATTTCACGAGCGAACTTTCGAGCATTGTCTTCGCAGCGAGGTCCAGCTGCGAAAAAATAAAATGGTGTCATGACACGATATTCGTCAACAGTTGGCAAATCTTCCGCAAGATGCGGCATGTCGCCGAAGTCAAATAGAATGACCGGACCCTCGGTCGCTACGAATGCGCAACGCGCCTCATAGTGTGCGCACCACACTTGCATGTTCGTTGCATCCGTAACGTAACGTGTGTTCAACTGATCGAACAGCAGCGCACCAGCTACGTCGTGTTTCTGTAACTGTTCACGAACCCGACCGACCCGATACCTTCGAACGTTGTCGAGTTCACAAGGCGGTTCGCTAAATTCCATCGCACCATGTTGACGATTGGGCATCTTCTCTCCCCTGACAATAAACAATGACTGATTTAAAAAACAGTGTTTTACCACAATTGATAAGCAAGATTTGAAATTAATTTTGTGGAAGATTAGCTACATGGTTACAGATGCTATCTGCTTTGGTGAATTCACTTGATAAGCTGCGCAGATTTCCAATTTAAGCACGAAAATATTAAAAAAATTTCCGAATTCGAATAAAACAAATAAAATAATGTTATATGCCCTCGCGCAGTTTGCTATATTTACAACTTAATCAATTAAATTTTTATAAAGTTTAATTTTTTCTTATACAAACAATAGAATATGATGGAGAAATCGATGGAATATTCGTCTACCTTTAGTCATTTGACTAAACGCGTTTGCACCTCTGTTGCAACGGCCATGATTTTTGCAGCGAGCGGCTTTACGGTTACTCAGGCTCAGGAACTGGTTGTCGTGTCATGGGGTGGCGCTTACTCGAAAAGTCAGCAAGACGCCTATCACGACCCGTTTATGGCGGCGAACCCAGGCATCACAATTATCAACGATGATTCCGCTTCCGAAGGCGTAGCCAAAATTAGAGCACAGGCTGAAGTAGGAAACGTTACCTGGGCTTTGCTGGATGCCATTGCGGCAGATTCAATCAGTCTTTGTGACGAAGGCTTAATCGAAGAAATCGATCATGACGCAGTGCTTGCGCCAGCTCCAGATGGAACGCCGGCCAGTGAGGACTTCGGTGAGTTGATCGTATCTCCGTGCTTCATTCCCCAGATTGTATATTCGACTACTTTCGGCTATCGAACAGATCTGGTAGAAACAGCACCCACGTCCATTGCGGATGTTTTTGATATGGGCAAAGTTCCAGGAAAACGATCTTTGGAGCAAAAACCGATCAATAACATGGAATGGGCGCTGTTGGCGGATGGTGTATCTGCTGACGACGTATATGACCTGCTCAGTACACCAGAAGGCGTAGCGCAAGCTTTTGCAATTCTCGACACAATTAAAGATCAAGTCGTATGGTGGACGCGTGGAGCACAGCCCACACAACTGCTCGCCGATGGCGAAGTTGTCATGGCATCTGCTTACAATGGACGTCTTTTCTCAGCTATTGAAGAGGAAAATCAGCCGATCGCAATGATGTGGGATTGGCAGGTTTTCGATCTTGACGGCTGGGTGATTCCGAAAAATGGGCCGCATACAGATGCTGTCATGAAGTTGGTGAGATTTGCGACCGATACACAGCGGTTGGCTGACCAAGCAAAATTCATTTCTTATGGCCCGGCTCGTCAGTCATCAGCGTTACTTGTTGGAAAACATGCAACTCTTGGCATTGAAATGGGACCGCACATGCCGACCCATCCGGACAACGCCAAAACTACCCTGCTGTTCAACTATGAATGGTGGGCTGACAATCAGGACGATCTGAATGAACAGTTCGCTTCCTGGATTGCACAGTAAGTTGCTTGACTGCTGAATGCTGAATGCTGATTAAATGCAGGGTGCATTTGCACCCTGCATAATCATTTGTAACAACCAACCTATCATAGTTCCTTGGCCGATACAGTTCTATCTCCAAGCGGCCCTATCACTACAGCGGACGGAACGCCGCTAAAGGTAAGCCTTGCACGTGCGCTCAGAAGAGACAAGTTTAAATCGCTTGCTCTGGTAACACCACTGTTTCTGTTTATCGGGCTGACTTTCCTGATTCCGATCGCTGATATGCTATGGCGAGGTGTCGAAGACCCCATCGTATCCAGCTATCTGCCCCGCACCTCCAAAGACCTTAAACAATGGGACTCCGAGTCCGGTGTTCTGCCGGATGAAAGAATCTACGAAGCTCTGGCTCTGGACATTAAAGAAGGTGCGCCAGATCGTGTAATCACGCGAGTTGGAAAACGCCTGAATTATGAACTGCCTGGAATGTCGAGTCTCTTCAGGAAGTCACAAAGGCGAATACCGAAACTTGAAGGTCCTCCCTACAAGGATGCCATCATCAAGGTCGACAAACGCTGGGGACAACTGGAGACTTGGCAGGTTATCAAAACGTTCAGCCCTACCCTCACTGCTGGCTATTTCTGGGCTGCGATGGATCTGCAGGTGACACCGGCTGGCGATGTCGAATTGCAGGATGAAAAGAAACGCATTTACATCAAACTGTTCATACGCACAATATATCTCAGTGGAGTCATAACCCTGATGACACTGATACTGGGTTACCCTGTCGCATATCTGCTGGCGACTTTACCCCTTCGTAGCAGCAACATGTTGCTCATGCTGGTGCTGCTTCCATTCTGGACTTCACTTCTGGTACGAACGACATCCTGGATTGCACTACTTCAGAGGGAAGGTGTAATCAATGACATGCTAGTCGGTTTGAATGTTATCGATACGGAAAATCGTCTGGCAATGATTCACAACGCTACGGGTACCATCGTGGCGATGACGCACATCCTGTTGCCGTTCATGATTCTGCCTCTGTACAGTGTCATGAAAACGATACCGCCAAGTTACATGCGTGCTGCAGTATCACTTGGAGCGCATCCATCCTATGCTTTTCTCAAGGTTTATGCCCCAAATACCATTCCGGGCATTGGAGCAGGCGGAATACTGGTGTTTATACTCGCAATCGGGTATTACATTACTCCAGCACTGGTCGGCGGCACTTCCGGCACATTCATCAGCAATTTCATCGCCTATCATGTCTCAGTATCACTGAACTGGGGTCTGGCAGCAGCACTTGGAGTCATTCTGCTCGGCCTGGTGTTGGTGCTGTATCTCCTTTACGACAAAATTGTCGGCGTCGACAATATGAAACTAGGATGATATGAAAAGCAAGTTGCCACCTTACACCACTCCGCTTGAACGAATCTGGTACTATCTGTTTCGCTTTATCTGCGGTCTGATTTTTCTGTTTCTGATTTTTCCGATTCTGGTAATCATTCCGCTATCGTTCAATACAGTTCCTTTCTTCACGTTCACACCGGAAATGCTGTCTTTTAATCCAGAAGGGTATTCCTTGCGCTGGTACGAAGACTTCTTTACCAGCCAGAACTGGAGAGGAGCGGTCAACAACAGTTTCATCATTGCCATATTTTCGACACTGATCGCCACCTCTCTCGGCACCCTCGCCGCTTTGGGATTGAGCCGACGGAATGTCCCCTACCGCACGGTCATGATGGCGATATTGATTTCTCCCATGATTGTTCCGTTAATCATATCAGCGTGCGGAATGTTTTTCTTCTATTCGCGCATTCACCTCCAAGGTACGCACCTTGGCGTGATCCTCGCGCATGCCGCATTGGGAACACCGTTTGTGGTCATCACGGTTACTGCGACTCTAGTCGGATTCGATCGCAGTCTGATTCGTGCGGCAAACAGCCTTGGCGCAGATGGCGTAACTACATTTTTCAAGATTATCGTGCCACTCATTATCCCCGGCGTCATTTCGGGTGCGCTATTTGCATTCATCACATCATTTGATGAAGTAGTAGTCATTCTGTTCGTTGGAAGTTTCGAGCAGAGAACGATACCATGGCAAATGTTCTCCGGCATTCGTGAAAATATCAGCCCGACAATTCTTGCTGTTGCAACGCTGCTTGTGCTGGTTTCAGTCGCCTTGCTCTCGACGCTTGAGCTGCTTCGAAGACGTTCGGAGAGACTGCGCGGAGTTCGACAGACCTGATTCTAGACTGGGCGATCTCCATTGATCGTCAATCGCCACATCAACCTGCGTTCGCCTGGATAGTCATTCAGCGCATAGTGCTGAAGACATCGATTGTCCCAGAAAGCGATCGAACCTTTCTCCCAACGAAAATTGCAGCAAATGTCTGGCTGCACTGCGTGTTTTACCAGATAACGAAGAATCGGTTCTGATTCCTCAGCCGACATTCCATCAATCCCGATTGTAAACGGTTCATTTACGTACAGAGCTTTTCTGCCCGTTTCCGGGTGGGTTCTTATGATTGGATGCAAGCTGTGCTGATATGCTCTGGAGTCAGATTCTATCGGCGTTCCGGAATGTTTCGAGCGATAGTCTTCGCTTGCATATTCACCGCCAGCACCGTACACATTTTTCGCACTGTGAATCGCTTTCAATCCGGAAAGCAGGCCCTTATATGTTTCGGATAGCATATCGTATGCCAGATACTGATTCGCAAACAAGGTATTTCCGCCGTACTGGGGAACATCAATCGCACACAGTAAAGAGCCCAGAGGCGGAATTTCGTCAAATGTCACGTCGCTATGCCAAGTGCCTGAGAAATTGTATTTGTCTTGCGGGTTCTTTACGACCATCATGATTTCCGGATGACTTTCGAGGCTGCCGACGAACGGGTGAATATGGAACGATCCAAAATTGCTGCCAAACGCCTTGAGAGATTCTGGCTCAATCGCCTGATCTCGTAAGAATATGACCATGTGATCAAGAAAGGCTGCTTTGATTTCCTCGATGGCAGCCGACGGCACTGGGCGTGAAATATCTACACCGAAAATTTCTGCACCACAAGCCCCTGCATAGGGTTTCACTTCAACATGTCGATATCTTCGTTTGACGGCGTTGAGACCAATACCGGGTATGACTTTGGGTCTGTTCCACTTCACTAGATAATACCTTTACTTGTTTTGACGTTTTTCTCGCACCGCATTTTCGCAGTATTCTTGCCCTTGCTAGCTTGATTTCCATATCTTGATGAACAAGTTATGGAACCTCTTGAATTGCCATCATAATAACAGTAACTTTTGATTGAACTATTCTTTAATCCTTTCTTAAAAAAATAATTAACTATGGCGCTCGTCCTGACCAATATCAAACCTATATATTTAACGTTGCACGCCGCAAATTACACCGGGCAATAGATCTTCGCCATTGATCATTGACTCTTGATCCAGCAAATCATTGACAAATTCAGACCTGCGCGACTGCAGATACGTCCAACAAGAAAACTCAGTAACCGGAATGGCTGCTAGTCGTTGTCTCGACTGCATTAATAATTCATTTGCTTTGTCTTTCATTCCAATTGCCCAAAATGCTAAACTCATACACTGTAGGTTGTTGGCTGTTGTATGTTTGTCTGATCTATAAGAATTTGCAACCATTTCAAATTGCTCTACTGGAATTTCTTGCGTATTTCCCCACAATGCCATTGCTTTGTTAAAACGAATTGCTATATCAAATTTTCGATTATGCGTCAATGAATCAATCAAATTTAGAGCTTCTTTAAATTTCCGTTGACCAACAAGATTTATCAACAAATCGTTCCCGTATTGCTCAGTATTTTTCTCAAATGCAATTCTGATTAACTGCTCAGCTTTGGTAAGCGTCACCTTCTTAACACTTAGAGCATTCGCCAATCTCAATAGTTCAAAATTATCAAGATCGAAAATGCTAGGCCAAGATGATATTTCATCCAAGTGTTCAGGAGATTCTCGGAGCAGTAGATGAATTATTTCACTTAACTCACGGACCTTAAGACCATCCATCAGGGATGCGCGTACAGCAAACTCGACCGCTTCTTCTCTCTGATTCAAAAGATACGTTAGCCTGGATTTTTTAACCAAGAGATTAGAAAAATTACAATCTGTGTCTAACATTCGAGTTAATGCATCGTTCGCTTCCTCTAGTCTGCCTTGGTGTTCCCATAGTGTCGTCACCTCATCAATGATCTCTGGATCATCGCCGTGAAATTCAAGAATTCTGTTAATCCTTTCGTCTGAATTCCTAACATTCAGAAGTTTAGGTGTATGTAGGAACGAGAGTGCACCATCGCGATCTTCTGGATTCTCACGCTGGATTTCTTGCACTAGTTCCCTATACTCCGATGCAAGTCGACTATTGGGTCTCGCAACAGTAAAAATCTCTTGGTTCAGCAGTGACAGGCTGGGATAATGATGAATCGTAGATGCAATTTCGTCATATTCCAATTTTTGTTGAAATTCAATCAATCGTTTCTCCAAAATTCGGTTTTCATCGTCAAGATCTGGAACATTCGATGTCACAAAATGTAATTTTAATTTCTGTTCGTTTTCTCTGATGTAGTCGACAATTGGAGACAATCCCGACAAGTTTTGTTCATTTGGAAAAAACAAAAACACAACAGCATCAGGAAGTTGACGAGTGCAGATTGCTCCCACATCTGTGAATCCGGTTCTCGAATCAACAAAAACATAATCAGGGTTAAGATGTTCTTTCCATTGCGCTTTGAGATTTTCAAACAAAAAATATCCATCTCTTTGTTCATAGAGATACTGCCAATTAATCGAGTTCAATTTTTGGCTGTATTTCGCTGTCTTGTCTCCCGCGAACATAAACCAGAGTTCATGTTCAGAATCTTTGTCCAAACGGCTCTTATAGATGTACTGTTCAATTGATGGTGCAACATTAGAGGTCATATATTCAGTTACGTAGTCAACTATGCCTTTCTTTTTTCGCCTAGAGTGAGGCAAATCGAAAGTCTCCAATCCTGGCGCTTCAAGATCGAAATCGACGACTAAAATTCTACGCCCTCTCTTCGCTAACTCAGCTGCACAATTCATCATTGCCATCGAACGACCTACACCGCCCTTAAATGAATAGAACGTTACAACATACATTTATTTAGGCTGCCATACTAAGTGAGAAAATTGATTGGACTTCTAATTTCAAATTTTCTTGTTTGATGGTGGGGAACCGCTTGCTAATTGGAATATTTTCCATTGCGTTATTTCTTCTTGCAATTAACGCTTCAAGATTTCCTGGAACACCAAGTAAATACAGGTACCCATCCATTGCCGTATTCTGAACTAGTGCACCATTCTCCCATCTGTTTATCGAAGCCACTCCAATGCCTGTACGACGCGAAAATTCATTTACAGAAAATTTCAGCTTTTCTCTGATACTCCGAATTTCTGATGGAGTCATGACATTCCGATAACGACACACCGCATCATGACACAACTCATCAGCCTCTCGGTCTGTGTATTCGAATTTACAATCTCGACATTTGTAGACGGTAACGTAGGCTTGCAATTCCACTTTCGTGTTTTGCGTACGATATGGAAATCTCTTAATTTCTTTCCGAGCCACGACTCTACCGGATCCACAAGATGCGCATTGGGTGTCACTAGAGAAACTCCCAATCTTATAGATATTGTTTCTATCTTTCATTTCAAATTACCTTACAAAAATTTTGACTAATAATATTCGCTATAGTGAAAACTACGCCCAACGAGCCCGCCTGTTCCAATTTCGAGTTTGATATAAATTATTCGATCTCCGGGTGTAGCCTCAACTTTCATCACATAACCTTTTTTGCCAGGAGGTTTCTCCAACGACACGATTTCAATCGGGTGACCTTCAGATAATTTGTTTTCAATGAAATTCCAACATTCAATGGATGAAAAATAATCACCAAATATTGGATGTTGCACATCATTTGGACGCCAATCGGTCGGTCGGTCCGGAGACCACTCGTTAACTGTCTTTTTAGCTCTCAGTAGTCCCAACATGTTTTCGCGGGCAATTTCTTCTTCACTGTGGGGCATATGAATAAATCAATATAACATCATATGATGGTGTTTACAAATATATTACACTTATATTTACATTACTATAATTCATATGATAAAACCAGTGTATCCATTAAAATATTCCAATCAACGTCAAATCAAGTTAACAGTCGTAATTCACAAAGATGAAATATGCCGTTTCGCAGGAAATCACTAACAATCCCAAATTAGATATTCTCCTGCGGCAAATACTGCCGAATCAGAAATGTTGATGTGAACGCTTTATGGTGAAAAGTTTATTTGACTACATCATTGTAGGCGCCGATATCGCAGATTGCATACTGGCAAATCGACTGTCAGAAAATTCCGCAAATTCTGTCTTGCTATTAGAATCTGGAAGAGACTCCATGCAAGACACAGTTTTTAAGAGTCTGTCACCGGTGAATTGCGACTTCCTGTTTGACTACGTTACATCAGCAGCCGAGAGCCGATGCTTCGGCGTGTGTACATCACCCTAATTGCCTACAATTCTCTGGCGTTGCGTGCCAATGGATAATTCGAACTGGATGATTGGCTCAATTCATATTTGAATCTTCTGGTTGTGCGATTTACCAAACGCGAAAAGTTCGCCTGCAATATCGTATTTCATTTAAATCGGAAGGCGTAAGTATTCTGAAATTTAGTCAATGTTTGTCAGCTACATTCAGGAAGGCTTACGAGTCAGCGGGAGTAAGTATTGGAATAGAAAAATCTGAAGTCAGCGAAAGTAAATCTCTGTCGCTAGTAATCAACGCACAAGCATTTCCTACCAGGGCGAGCTCCAGAAAGCATCTGTCATTAGGATCTCTGAATTTTGGAACAATCGGCTGTTTTGATATTGTGACTGGCTCACACCAAGTGAGATAATCAGCAAGCAAGGACTGTTGCTCGTTTGTTGTCAAATCAAATTTTGGATATGAAAGTGTTCGAATAAGTTCTATAACAGTTTCTTGACTGGTCAGTGGGTGAACGGTTGCTGATTTCCACGCGTTGCGTAACCATGTCAGCGAGCCATCGGGGAACAGCAAAGCCAACAATAGAACATTCGTATCTATGCCCAGACGCATCCTCCTTCATTTACTCTGACGAGTCCATGCAATGGCTTCAGTAATATCGTCTTCAGTAGCACCGAGTTCAGCCAGCTTGGCTCTAACAGTGTCAGCTTGCACAATGTTTACAGGCGTCAAGACGATACGCCCTTTGTTTTTGACAACATCAAAATACTCTATACCCGGAAAATCGAAAATCACTGATTTAGGAAGAGTCAACTGATTTTTAGATGTGAGTTTCGACAACATATTTCGTTATCGGAATTGTTATAACAAGGAATCACGGAAAGAGCAGCCATGGGTGCGCTCATCACACCCAAACCAATAAAACCGATACTCAATTGTTTGTTCCTCACTAGTAACCTAAATCGGATCTGACAGGGTTTATTAGTGGATGACCAGCCAGAAAATTTCTCATATTTTGAAAAAATAGTGTCAATGTCAATGGAATATAAGCATCGCCATCATCTGCGGAAATATGCGGAGTAATAATTAAATTTTTGGTATGCCATAGCCTTGAATTCGCTGCAATCGGTTCTGGGTCAAAGACATCCAAAATTGCGCCTGCCAGTGTGCCCGCTTCAAGCTTATCGCACAGTGCCTCATAATTCATGAGAGCTTCTCGGCCAATATTAACAATACCTGCAGAGGGCTTTAATAAATCAAGACGACGACAGTCTAACAAGCCACGGGTTTCAGGGGTGTCTGGCGTGGCCGCAAGCAAATAATCCGCGCGAGGTAATACCTCATCAAGTTGATCCGTAGAGACAATTTCATCGCAACCGTCCACTGCCCTACCACTTCTATTGACGCCTATCACGTGAAAGCCGAGGGCTTGTGTTCTTTGTGCAACGGCACCGCCCAGGCTGCCAGTCCCGATAACGACTAGTGTCTTTCCTGCAATGGGAGATGCATAGAGGGATTCGTATATTTTATTGCGTTGATTCGATACCAAGGCGGGTATATGTGAGTGCAGCATTAATACACTCATCAAACCAAATTCTCCGGCTCTGGCTGCATGAACTCCTTTATTATTTGTCAAGGTAACTCCTTCGGGTATCCAGTCCATGGGTAGTAAGTGTTCCACTCCAGCACCAATGCAATGAATCCATTTTAATTTTGGGGCGACCTCAATCAGATTCTCAGTAGGAAAATCCCATGCCAATAACACGTCAGCATCTTTAATGGATGATTGGAAGTTTTCTGTATCCCAATCGAAAAAAGGTTTTACTGATTTACCAATGTCCGGAAATTCCTTTACGATGCTATCGAAACGAGCCTGATTAATAGTGAAAACTTCTTCACCTTCCGGGGTGTTGGGAAACGAACCTGCAGCCCAGCGGTTGTTTTTTATGTGTATTTTGATAGGCATGATCAGGCTTCAGATTGAGATATCTTCTCGAGTCTATGGAAGACGTACTGATCTCGTGCGTTCCCCTCTTTTTCATCACCATCAAATAAGATTTCCATTACTTGATCATTAGTCTTTTTAAGTAAAGCACTTTCTTCGGTTTTGTCCGTTTCGGAAAAAATGCGAATGACTGTATCGCTCCCATAGGTTGGAATAGTGCCCTCAGCAAGCTCGGTGGGTTGTGGTGGCAGTTTCCCTTTTTGTAAACTTCGGCAAAGTATTCTCATTTGAGCTCGATAAATTGCTACGCCGCGATCTCCACCAGACACAAGATTTTCTTTTTCGTGATCTGAAATAGATCCCATTCCCTCGACAGCTTCCACGTCTCCCGGGCTACTTTGCTTTTCTTCGTAAGTTCTATCAATCAATTCTCCTTGCTCTATTAATTGCATCCCTTCAACGGTATTCAATTCGAGTGGATCACCACGTTCCCCGAAGTTTCCCCATGCAAATGCAATGCAGTTTTCATCATCAATGGGAACAACCCAACGAGTAAATGCGCTTCTACCGAAGTGCTTTTCCTGTGTCCCGTCTACCGCAAACGCTGACCCAGATTGAGTAAAGTTTGGAAGTATTAATTCATTGACTCTTACCCATGCATTCTCACCAACCCGTCGGGTTGCGGTACCGAGGAATCGAATTTTCTGGCGATGATAAAATTCGATTTCCCCCAGCACCCCAAATCCATCGGAAAACTGTGATTGATGTAAAAATGCAGTATGTACTGGATCGACGATTGCATCCAATACCTGAATCCAGTTGCATTTGAAAGGAGCGGCATAGGGAGTCATTATCATACCGTCAATATCAAAGGTATCGTACAATGGAAACTCAGGCCGCTCTTCCTGAGGGCCAAAGTAAGCAAAAAGCAACCCTTTAAACTCTTTAACAGGGTACGCGCCAAGCCTAATGCTGGTTCTTACATTGATCGCTGATATCGATTCTTGTGGTTCGCTGGGAATCTCTAATACAGTACCGTCGACATCAAATACCCAGCCGTGATAACAGCATTGAATTCCGTGATCAACACATTTTCCGTATTCGAGCGATGCTCTACGATGAGGGCAATTTTTGTGTACAAGACCGTAATGTCCGCCTTTATCTCTGAACAATACCAATTCTTCACCCAAAATTTTTATCAGTCTTGGTTTGTCACCAAGTTCGGTGGTCAAAAAAATAGGATGCCAATAGCGTCTCAGATATTCACCGCAAATTGTTCCAGGGCCCGTTTGAGTTAACTCGTCAATCGATCCACCTTTCCAGTTTTGATGGTATCCACAATAGGGCTGAAAATTGGTCTTGTTGGGTATATGTGCTTCAGTCATGAATTTGCCGATAAAGAGCCGTCGCACAACAAATGTGCGAAATAGACGTTAGCGCCATAAGTATTCATAACCTTATTTTAATAAAGTCTTAAATATTCTTGGACTTCCCAATCGGTTAAAGTTTGGCAATAACGCTCCCATTAATCGACTTTATACTTTAAAAATTGAATTCAGAAGAACTGGACCGAGTTCGACAGGGCCGGCGCATGATCAACTCGTCAGACACCAGATTTGACCATAATTCTGACCAGACTGAAAATACAGGAAACCGAGGCGAAGATCGCCACAACCATTGTCGCAGCTACGGAAAATTACACGGTTCACGGCGGCGGCGGACGGGCCGAAACGTTTTGGGCTCGGCCGGAGCAACAAGCCGCTTGGCGCCGATCACCTCAGCGGTCGAGCCCTCGATGGCGGCGAGCGGGGTGCGCAGTTCGTGGCTGACCATGCCTAGGAACTCCGTGCGATTGCGACCAATTTAGATGAGTTGTAAAAATCTGCTTTGGTGCACTGGTATAACCAGCGCGAGGAGAGCAACGAAAACAGATTGAAGGAGCTTCGCAGCGATTTCGCCGCTGCGAGATTGCCTTGTGGAGATTTTGATGCCAATGCAGCATGGCTCATGCTGAGTTGTATTGCCTACAATCTGTTTTGCCCTGATGCGGATGGTATCGCCGCGTGGGTGGTCAACTGCCCGTGCGCTCACAGTGCGTTTGCGTCTGTATGATGTTGCCGGTCAGATCGTACGCCATACCAGACAATGGACAGTGAAAGTCAACGCCTGCCACCGTCAGATGATGGATGAAGCGCTGGATCAAATTCGAGACTTTCCGCTTCTGATATGAACCGGCCGCCTCGGGCGGCGCTTATTTGAATCCTGTTTGAATGCGACTTGAGTCGATTCTGAATCTTCGGAAGGGTTGCGCACCTGTGCACAGTGGTGAAAATGCCAGCGAACAATGCATCAGGTTCATACTCACCCGCAAATCGAGACAAATCCTAACCTGTTGCACCTGTCTTCGATCATCGATGTAACAAAATATAGTTAAATCGCTAAAATCTCGCTACTGTTCTCTGAATTTAATTTCGGATTTCGGATTTGGACAATAAACTTAGTGACCTCAGTCGTGATTCACCAAGTAAAATATGCTGTTTTGCAGGAAATCGCTAACAATCCCTATTTAGGAATTCTCCTGCAGCAAATACTGCCGAATCAGAAAGATTGATGTGAACGCTTCATGGTGAAAAGTTTGTTTGACTACATCATTGTAGGCGCCGGTACCGCAGGTTGCGTACTGGCAAATCGACTGTCTGAGAATTCTGCAAATTCTGTCTTGCTGATTGAAGCTGGAAATAGAGACTGGAACCCATGGATTCACATTCCAATCGGTTATTTCAAAACTATGCATAATCCGAAAACCGATTGGTGCTATCGAACTGAACCAGACCCGGGTTTGAACGGCAGATCAATAAACTGGGCACGCGGCAAGGTTCTTGGAGGTTCAAGTTCCATTAATGGCCTGATTTATATTCGCGGTCAAAAGCAGGACTTCGATGACTGGGAATCAGCGGGAAATGCAGGTTGGTCTTACCGAGACCTGTTGCCTTACTTCCGTAAATGCGAACATCAAGAGCGTGGTAGTGACGAATATCACGGCATTGGCGGCAATCTGAAAGTTTCCGACATGCGTATACGACGAGGTATTGGCGAAGCGTTTATAGAGGGAGCCAACGAAATTGGCATTCAGAGAACTGACGATTTCAATTCGGAGACTCAAGAAGGAGCCGGATACTACCAATTGACCGCTTGGAAAGGACGACGAATCAGTTCTGCGGTCGGCTATCTGAAACCCGCTAGAAAACGATCGAACCTCACTGTTCTAACAAATACTCTCACACATCGCATTGTGTTAAACGGTAATCAGGCTGTCGAAGTTGAAGTTGAAGTTGAGAGAGGCAACTCAATAGAAACTTATCGCGCCAATCGAGAAATTATTCTGTGCGCCGGTGCGATAAACTCGCCGCAACTGTTAATGCTGTCCGGTATCGGCGATGGAAGCCATCTGCAGGAGTTTCAAATCCAAACCAGACATCACCTACCGGGAGTCGGTGAGAACTTGCATGACCATCTACAAATTCGCTCCGTTTATCGATGTTCAGTCCCCACCTTGAATGACGAAATTGGCAACCCTTTCTACCGTATGCTCATCGGTCTTCGATACTTCGTATTTCGCACAGGCCCCATGTCGATGGCAGCAAGCCAAATTGGAATTTTCACCAATTCCGCGCCGGAAATCAATCGACCCGATATTCAGTTTCACTTTCAACCGCTTAGTTCGGACAGTCCAGGGCAAGGCGTGCACAATTTTTCCGGAATCACTTCATCCGTTACGCAGTTACGTCCGACTAGCCGCGGTAATCTGCGGCTTAAGTCGTCCGACCCGCGAGACTATGTTGCCATTCACCCAAACTACTTGAATACGGAACTAGACCAGCTCACCACCGTGAACGGCATGCGCGTATCCAGAAAAATTGCTCTCAGCAAGGCAATGGCCAACTATGTAGTGGAAGAGATGCTACCCGGCAAAGATGTTCAAACTTACGAAGAATTACTAGACTGTGCACGAAAAATTGGTGAGACGATCTATCATCCTGTTGGAACCTGCAAAATGGGGACGAGCTCGGACCCACAGGCAGTGGTTGACGCTAGATTGAGAGTCCATGGCTTGACTGGGCTGCGTGTAGTTGACGCATCCATTATGCCAACCATCACATCCGGGAATACCAATGCTCCCACTTTTGCCATCGCGGAAAAGGCTTCTGACCTGATTCTGGAAGATCAGAAATCCGGCAGCAATTGAATCTGATTTTAGTCGCTGTCGTCTACTTCGGCACCAGCGCCACGCTGTCGCGACAAATCACTCGCAGGAACAAACGACCGCGCGGCCGCCTCTTTGAGGTTCCAGTACAGTTCGTTCGCTATTTGAATTCTTCGAAGACTCATTGCAGATTGATATTCATCAAATGACTCAAGACTGAGTTCTGAATAATTCGATGGAATGCCAGAACCGAAATTGTGAAGACGGGTACACTGAATATCCACTCTGTCATCGATTTTGACGCCACATATCCTGTCAATCGGCGCACTCATCCAGAGATTTCCCATTTCAGCGACGACTTGTCCCGTATTCCACTGCATATGAAATTCATAGCCATCTTTCGACCTGCAAAGCAACAATGGCAACAGCAACGAAAAATTTCGCACATCATGAATACTTACACAACTATTCTGACTCTCCTGCAAAGCCGATCTAGCACATAAACTGTCTACTATCTGAAGCAGTGTAATGTAGCCTGAATCCGATTTCAGGGAAATATTCAGACTCTCATCGTGTCCAAATTGCAGTTGCCTGGCATTTCTGGAATCCTGTTTGAGTTCAGGTATTGAGCAAAACAAGTCCTCAAGTGCGGGGAAGCCTTGTGAAGCTAACCAGACTATCGCTTCCGCAGCATCAGAGTCAACTCCAGCAGGTACACCCGCCGCCGATAAAACTCGCCGGCAAAGTAATTTTGTCTCACTGATGGAAAGGTCCAAATATGACTCGCCTTCTCAATTCATGTAATGTCAACTATCTGCTGACACGACCGGAAATGCCCAGTCATCGGAATTCTCAGAATTCAGTTCGTCTGGGAGGGGAGCGCCTTGAAATAACGTTATTCGCGTCCACAGATCGGATTTTGGATCGAAACGCGTTGCACCGAAAATAGAAAGTTTGCACCGTAAAATATTAATTGGCAAACAGTCAGCACCAAGCAAATTGTCCTGAATCTCTGCAAATGGAAAACCCTCCAGCGAATGAATTCTTGTAATGATGTGGCGAAAATGTGGCTGTACCAAAAGAAATTCTGCAACTGAACAATTTTGGTTTTCTGCCGACGTAACACACAGAGCCTGATACAGACGCGCAACATCCCGAGCAACACCAATTCTCATTTCCAATTCGCTTCCCGGCTCGTTATATCGCTCGCCCCGCCGAGGTTCTTCCTTCTCTTGAGATACATACCAGAAGAAATACTCCGAGCTGGGATTTGAGAAATCAATTTGCAATGCCCATCCGTAATTATTTTCGATGTGAGATTGAAGTTGTTCAACAGTCATTCTCGCATCCAGTCGAGTGAATTCGATTACACCCATGTGCTGTTCAAGCTCGTTGACCAACTCAGGATGCAATTCCAATATCAAACTGTGGACAAGTTCCTGACATTCCAGACTGGCATGGGCAGATGCCCATTCAACAAGGTGATTCCAAGGGAATTTTGTGCCTCGCAGCGAAGATCCTCTACTCGTCAGTCGTTTAACTTCGTTCTTCAATACTTGAATTCGGCACTCTTGTTCTTGATCAAGAGTATTCCACTGCTCCAAATGCCTGCTAACTCGTTCAATGAGAATTTCGAAATGGCTATTAACTGCCTGTGAAATTTCTTCCACAGCCTTCACCCGTGAAATTGCTGTTTCACGTATGTACATCCATTGATTGATTAGTTGAGGATGCCCCATCAGAAATGGCGCCATACCTAAGCCCGTTGCATTGCCGACGCCAAATGCTCGCTTCAAAGATCTTGATAGCGGTACAAATTGCCCATTACCTCGCTTGCGTGCAATGTGTTCAACAAGGTCTAGACTAAGCTGTCGAGCCATGTACACCGTCAACATTTCGGCTTGAAATGGCAGATTGAACGGCGTGGTCTGTTTGACATGGTCGAAATCCAGCAATCCGAATTTACCATTACCATAGACTGCTGTAGTTCGAACCAGGTAACCAATGGCTGCAATGTCGCTAACCGAAGGTTGTCGCCCTGAAGAGAGATGGCTCACTACGGACTCGAACAACCGAACACTCTTGTTCGCCCTGCTCATCACAATTTCCCGCTGGCTCATGCGGCCGGCTTCCTGTAAAGGTAGTTGTTTGTTCAACCTGTCGATGTCCGACTCAGTAGCAATGCCATTGAACAGTGTAAACGACATGTCCCATTTCTCTGCGATCACGCGATCTGTACGATCTTGATCATCAAGCGGGGATGAAAAAGCGATGAAGCTAAGAGAGCCAGACGGAGTATGAATAAAATAGACCAGATGCCCTATTCCGAAATCATCCAAAGAATTATGACCGATTTCGAATTGCCACTTCTCTCTGTGCATGCGTCTGACAAGCGTTCTGGTGAAACTTAAACGAGTAGGATGAAAAGAGCCCAGTCGCTCCAGCTTCATCACCTCTGCAGGCGATCGAAGCACGTTCGTGTGGCGGTCTGTCGCTTCCGAGAGCGATTCCGGCTGCAAGTTTTGAGAGTTCATTGCGGTATCAGGCTTTCACGCAGAAATCTGTACCAGTTTCCACCTAGAATCAATCTGACTTCCTCCTCTGAGAAGCCGGCATTTGCCAATCCAACTGCAATGTTCTGAAGGTCTAGCGCGCTTCGGAACCAGGCTGGATAGTCGGGCCACTCAATACCCGTCGAACCGGATGAATCTGTTTTAGGTACTGTATTCCATTTCCCGCTACGCATGTATTCAAGGTAGCTGGCATCCCATCCCAGACACAGATCGGATCCAATTCCCAGATGCTCAACCCCAATCAAATCGGCGGTTTTGCCAACCATCTGGCAGAAAGAACCCAGTGAACAATCCGTGCCACCGGCAAGATGCAAGGGATACAGACTGAATCCCAACATTCCGCCGCTTTCAGCCAATTGAATAAGCAGATCATCTGATTTGTTACGAACTACGTTGTGAAACGTAATTGGATTTGCATGGGTGACTGCGATCGGACGAGCGGAAAACTCAATTGCATCCAGGCAGGTAGTCTCCGAGGTATGAGACACATCAATGATCATGCCCAAGCGGTTCATTTCCCGTATCACATTCCTGCCGAAGTTCGTCAATCCAGCATCCTTCGCTTCATAACAACCGGCGCCAAGCAGACTCTGGTTGTTGTATGTCAGCTGCATTATGCGAATACCGAGAGTGTGGAAAACTTGAACCAGAGATAAGTTGTCTTCGATTGGAGAACTATTCTGAAATCCCAGTATGATTCCGGTTCGACCCGTTTTTCCAGCTTCGTCGATATCGCTCACAGAATGTACCGGCAATATGAGATCCTCATGCTCAATAAACCACCGATTCCATTTACCAAGAATTGAGAGCGTGTCTTTGCAGTCATGCCAAAATGCAAGGGTTACATGAACTGCATCTAAGCCTGAGTCAACCAATGACTCGAAGTGTTCCCTGTTCCAGCTTGATGCCTGGAGAGCGTCAATGACCGGAAATATTTCCTTTAGATTCAATCTGTTCCTCTTCGCTAAATTGCACAGTTTCGCTGTAGGCTCAAACCACTTGCCGGAAACTGAAAATACGAATTACGTCTGAATAATTTTCGATTTCAGCGATGTTCGTGGCTCAATATTAAAACAGCAATTGATCCGAAATTTTTCGCAATTTCCTTCTAGCCTCACTCAACATATTGTTGACAATCCTTACAGTCGTTTGCAATCGCGTTCAACTTAGTGTGGAGTAGTGAATTTGAATGATTCGATTTCAAAGAAATTTTTCTGCCGAAAACCGCAATGCATCCCAGGAATCGGCACTCGAAAAATTCAAAATTGATGTACCGAATTATTCATGCAATCTTCCTGTTATCTGATTGTATCATTGACTTTTCTATGCACTGCGTAACACCTCTGCTTCTATCAGATTTGCTTGGCCGGAAGTGCATCACTGTTGAGGATAAATTGCCAAATTTCAAAAATCGAGTTGAGCCACGAAATCGCTCGAACCACTCAGATGGAAATTTGAACGACATCAGTAATCCACACTTTGCAGGTCGATTCGGACATATCCACAACTTCTAATTCAATGGGAAAGACTCTAAATGGAAGAACTCATCAAAAAATGTGCTAGTGAAATCAAAGAAATGCTCGCGAAAGGGGAAGTTACGCCTGTTGAGCTTGTCGAAGCATCAGCGAACCGGATCGCTCAAATCGAACCAGAAATCAACGCCATGCCGACTCTATGTGTCGAAAAAGCTCTCGATAGAGCGAAGGCATTGACAAAACAAGCTCCTTCCGACCGGCCTCACGCTTGGGGCTGGTTGGGTGGTATGCCCATTTCCGTCAAAGACTTAGTGGAAACTGCTGGCGTTCGAACCACATTTGGGTCACCGGTCTACGCAGATTATGTTCCATCGAACTCCGACATTATGGTTCAGCAGCTGGAATATCGAGGTGCGATCGTCATGGGCAAGTCGAATACTCCTGAATTCGGAGCAGGTGCCAGTACATTCAATGAAGTTTTTGGGAAAACACGAAATCCATGGGATACTCGAAAATCCGTAGCAGGCTCATCGGGAGGCGCTTGCGCATCCGTTGCGACTGGTGAAGTGTGGCTGGCGACTGGCAGTGACTTGGGCGGAAGTCTAAGGACCCCTGCGAGTTTCAACTCAGTGGTTGGTCTGCGACCGAGTCCAGGGCGTGTACCAAGTAATCGGACACATGAACCATTCGGAGCATTGTATGTCCAAGGTCCGATCGCAAGAAATACTCGGGACATTGCCCTGTTACTTGACACAATGGCTGGCTTTCATCCTACGGACCCACTGAGTTACCCTGCCCCTGAAAATCCCTATATGAACTACATTGACAAGCCGTTGATTCCCAGGCGAGTTGCCTATTCCTCCGATCTCGGTATCACCCATGTAGATCCGGAAGTCGATGAAATCTGCCGAAAAGCAGTGGCATTGATTGAGAACTTTGGTACGCGAGTTGATGAAAGGTGTTCCGACTTTAGCGGTGCCATTGAAAGTTTCAGTGTCCTTCGAGGCGCTTCATTTGCTGCAAACTATATCAGTGAATACGAACGACACAGGGACGCTCTAAAGCCTGAGATTGTCTGGAACATCGAACAGGGTCTGCAATTGACTGCCAATGAAATTGGTCGAGCGCAACGAAGTCAGGCGAAGATATTCCGATCCCTGATCAAGTTCTTCGACAGTTATGATTTACTGATTTGTCCGTGTGCGATCGTGCCGCCCTTTGATGTGGACATTCGGTTTGTCGAATCAGTTGGCAGCCATGTTTTCGACACATACTTTGAGTGGATTGCAATTACGTTTGCAGTTACATTAACCGGCTGTCCGGTACTGGCGATTCCGGCTGGATTCACAGAAGCTGGACTTCCCATCGGACTGCAAATCATCGCACCTCCTCGCGATGAAGGATCATTGCTGTCTGCCGGACATCTGCTGGAACAGGAAACCGGCATCCAAAATCTTCTGCCTATCGACCCGCGGGTACTACATACTTAAGAATTCTTAACGACAACCATATAAGTATGCACGTAATCCAGTCCGTGCCGTTCTGGTTCTCTTCTTACCAGTGCATTGTATCGACCGTAAAAGTCGTCAACAATCTCGCGTCTTTGCTCCATCGGACGGGATGAGTTCAGATTGCCCATAAATACGGTTTCACTCCAGGAGCGAAGAGTTGGAACATACGCATCTGCAAATGCAATTGGGTCTCCTTCTCTATTGAATCGTGCTCGATACGGACACTCTGTCATACCGGTATAGATGGTTTCAAGTTGCAGTCCCGCTCTAGACACTGCACCAGCCGGGTTCTCGAACGGTGCGCGAAACAGATCAATCGTTTTGTAAAACTGAGGGAAGGCGGTGACTTGATATTCCTGTTGTGTAATTACTCCAGATTCCGCAAGCTCCCGCCATAAATTATTGAACGTGTCAAACATGTTGGCACCGCCAGTATTGCCGAGATAGCGACCTTGTTCGTCGATGCAGAAGTTTGCCATGACCAAAACTCCACCCGGTGCCAGTTCCCGAGCTCGATTAAGCAGAATTTTTTCCCAGTCAGCCTGTGCGTAGTCTCGAAAAGTTTCCCATTCCGCTCCATGCGCCCCAACAGCATGAACGTGATCGGTAATCTTGCCAGGCATTCCGCTTAACCAATGCATAGCTGTTGCAGAGAATCCAATGTCGATACTATTTCTAGGAACAATCTGCTCATAAAACGAGGTACCCGCACATAGAACAAACACATTCGAATATTGACTCAGATAGCTATTCGTACCTGGAATTTGGTTGTGCATAAGGCGGAAAAGAACTGAAAAATCGTTGTGCGGCAAATCGGTATAGGTAACATTAATTTCTTTTGTCTTGGCGCGACCTCGCACATTTTTAACAATCTTGGCAATCATATCCAAAGAGGTTCCACCGTCCGCAGCACCATAGTCAATTACAGAAAATGGGCGATCGCTTTGCGTTATCTCCATTTGTGAAAGTTTTTCCATCACATGGGCTCCAGCACGATCAATGACATGCTTTGCACCCGGTGTATTTTTAGAATAATAACCCCCTCCTTTCATTGAAATGGAAGAATCAGTCATAGAGTTTCTCCTGTTAGTAAAGCGATATACGTATTTAAATTTGAGGGGTATCTGTTTATATTTACAGCTTTTTAGCTGTAGTAGTATCCAATTATAGAAAATTCTCAGTGAGCCACGTTACTACCAATAAAAATTTTCTATACTGAATGAATACTAGTATCGTGCTGTAGAAAAAGAATTGATAGGCCAAAACTGCCGAAAGTTAAATCTATGGAGTTCGCTAATGCTGACTGGGCTATCTATGCGCAAGCTCAAGAGTTAGAGCGATGAAACGCTGGAATCGGGGTCCCCATGAGATGATGACGCAAAGGTAAGTGATGATATTCTCACTCCACTCTTCGAAATTTACTTCAAAAAACTCAATCTTCCTAATTTAATGGACAAGAAAATCTTTTGTGAATTGGCTGAATTTGAGTTTGATGAAAACAGCCCGGATATTGAAAGCAACTTGGATAAAATTGCAGGCATTGCGGCACGTGTATCTCATAAAATTGCGTAAACATTGACAAAAACACCATGACAGTCTCAATTCGATTCGACGCCAAAGAACTTGCACAATTGCGGTTCTAATTCGTAGACATCTCTAAACTCAAAGTCCCTTGCTCGATAAATTGTTACCCACAATACATAAAATTTCCTAAAATTGAAATCGACTATTCGATTGGCAGTTAAGAGCTGGTTCAAAATCACCCCTTGAAACACTAAATTAAAAACTGAATTTTCAGAAATAAATCAGCGTTTTCCAGTTACGAGCAAACTATCAGATACTTGTTGCCTAGAAACAAATGAAGTACTTTATTTCTACAATTGTGTTTCTAGCAATATTCTGGCTGGCACTATCTGGCCACTATACAGCCTTACTGCTATGTCTCGGCGCATTTTGCTGCATTTGGGTAGGCCTGATTTCGAGACGGATGGATATTGTTGATCTCGAAGGTCACCAAATTCGACTGGTTTCGCTGAGAATCATTCCGTACTTCATTTGGCTGGCAAAGGAGATCATCGTGTCGAGCGTGATAGTAGCTCGAATGATCCTTTCTCCTAAGATTAAGTTGAATCCAGCAGTGGAGCGCCTTCCAGCAGAAGGAATGAGCGACATGGAAAAGGTGATTTATGCCAATTCAATCACGCTGACTCCTGGAACCCTCACCCTTGAAGTTTCCGATTCCTGGCTGGAAGTTCACACCATACGAAGCGATCTTCTGGATTCCCTGAGACAAGGTGAAATGGCCAATCGTATTCGTATGATTTCGATACGTAAACAACCTGAAAAATGATGATTGCAGCCGCCATGATCGCCATTCTGATCGGGATGGTACTTTTGCTTGCAAGAGCATTTATTGGGCCCACAATCTATGATCGACTTCTAGCGGTAAATAATTTTGGCACTAAGACTGTGCTTATTATTGCCCTCTACGGATTTCTTACAGAGCGGCCCGATTTTCTCGACATTGCACTGGTCTACGCTTTGTGCAACTTCATCGCCACTATCGCTGTACTTAAGTTTTTTGAGTACGGAGACCTAGGACATGTCGGGCAACAACCAGAGGATGAAAAGAAATAGTGGAACTGCTGGCCTTTATTCTGCGAGAAGTATTCCTGATTACAGGTGCTCTGATCATGTTGATCGGGAGTATCGGCGTTGTTCGATTTCCAGAATTTTTTTCCAGAGTGCATGCTGCAGGCGTCACGGAAACAGCCGGCATGGGATTTCTGTTTGCCGGATTGTTCATTGAAGCGGGTTTGGGTCGGGTTTCTGTGAAATTACTGATCATTCTGATGCTAATGCTGCTTACCAGTCCAACGGCGTCTCATGCTCTGGCGAAAGCAGCGCTTCATGGCAACTTATCTCCTTTACAACAAGGAGGTAATCAGTCATCGAACTAACACTCAATTTTGCCCTGCTCGCATTTATGCTGGCAACCGCAATTGTTATTTCCCGTATGACTATTCTGTTTGGGGCAGTTATGCTGTACGGGATTTACAGTTTGTTAAGTGCCAGTCTGTTCGTTGTACTGGATGCCGTTGACGTAGCCTTTACTGAAGCCGCCGTCGGCACCTGCATTTCGACCATTCTAATGCTCAGCGCTCTGTCACTGACAGGTTCTCGAATTGAAATCACTCATCGTCGTAAACCGCTCCTAGCCCTATGCTCGTCCGTTGGACTTGGAGCAGTACTGCTATGGGGAACGATCGATATGCCGCGATATGCCGACCCTGGGGCTCCAGCAAATCAGCATGTTGCGCCCTACTATTTAGAACAGTCTTCTCACGAGACTGGCATACCGAATGTGGTCACATCCGTTCTAGCCAGTTACAGGGGTTACGACACCTTGGGTGAAGTTGTCGTGATCTTCACAGCTGGAATCGGCGTAATCTCGCTGCTTGGTAGCAGGCGACGCAGGAAAAAGGATTAGTCTGATGAAACAGCACATCGTACTGCACTTAATTGCAAAAATGCTGATTCCGTTCATCATGCTGTTCGCTCTATATGTTCAGTTTCATGGTGACTATGGGCCAGGGGGCGGATTTCAAGCAGGTGTAATTTTCGGTGCAGGCGTCATACTCTATGGAATCATTTTGGGCAAGGAAATGGCCTTGCAAGTTGTCCCCATTAAACTGGTACACACTTTGGCTGCGGTCGGTGTGTTGCTTTATACATGCGTTGGAGTTGCAGGAATGTTACTAGGGGGCGAGTTTCTAAATTACAACGTTTTGCTGTCCGACCCCGTCGCAGGGCAGCATATTGGAATTTTGCTGATCGAACTCGGAGTTGGCATAACCGTCGCATCAGTCATGATCAGCCTATTTTTCAGTTACTCCATGTACCAGCATCCTGACGGTCCGGAGAATAACTGAATGGGCACTGTATTTGAATTCGGATCATTCAACTACTGGATCGTCATTGGATTGATGATGACCGGACTTTACATCGTAATTGCCGCTAACAACTATGTAAAGAAAATTATCGGACTTAATATTTTCCAAACTTCGGTTTTTATTCTCTACATCAGTATCGGCAAGGTTAGCGGCGGAACGGCACCTATTCTTACTGGGCAACCTGAAACTTACTCCAATCCTCTTCCTCACGTCCTCATACTGACCGCGATTGTCGTAGGGGTTGCCACAACAGCACTCGGACTGGCGCTGATCATTCGGATTCGGTCAGCATTTGGCACCATTGACGATCACGACGTACAAGAAACCTCACAGGATAACTAGTGCTTTCTCTCCATCTCAGCGCACTGCAGATTGTAATTCCTTTGCTTGCCGCGCCACTTTGCGCAATCATCCAGCTGCAGCGCATTGCATGGATACTTGCACTACTGGTCGGTCTTGTTTGTGCAGGCAATTCAATTGCTATCCTGATGCAGGTAGAATCCGCCGGCGAAATCATTTATGCACTCGGAGGATGGGCAGCACCGTGGGGTATTGAGTACCGGATTGATAGCGCCAATGCCTTTGTTCTGCTCATCATCAGCATCATATATCTGGCGGCAACCATCTACGCCCGAGATGGTGTTGAGTCTGAAATTCCGGAAGAACGCAGGAGTTGGTTCTACACAGCGTGGATTCTGTGCTTCACTGGATTGTGCGGTATCACTATATCGGGAGATGTCTTCAACGTTTTCGTATTTTTGGAAATCTCCTCGCTGTCTTCTTACATTCTGATCAGTTTCGGTACCGATAAACGCTGTCTTACGGCAGCTTTGCGTTACCTGATTATGGGAACGATCGCTGCAACCTTTTACCTTATTGGTGTGGGGTTGCTCTACGCGCTGACGGGCACTCTGAACATGGCCGACCTGGCTGAGCGACTCCCTGAGCTTCTGAATCATAGAACCACATTGGTTGCATTCGGCTTTATCGTAATCGGACTTGGAATCAAAATGGCGCTTTTTCCTCTTCACAACTGGCTTCCGAATGCTTATACCTATGCGCCCAATGCAGTCACCGCATTCTTGGCAGGAACGGCAACCAAGGCAGCGGTGTACGTATTTGCCCGATTGATGTTCACGGTTTTTCCTGCCGGATACTTTGCCGAGGCGACATCGGCGTATGCGATCATTCTAGGGATCGGAATACTTGGCGCTTTGGTTGCCTCGACAATTGCTATTTTCCAAGACAATCTAAAAAGACTATTTGCTTGGTCCAGCATTGGGCAAATCGGATATATGGCAATTGGACTCGGACTTGCGACAACCTCAGGAGTCGCTGCAACTTTCCTCCATCTGTTTAATCATGCACTCATGAAGACGGCTATCTTCATGGCTATCGGTGGACTCTGCTATGTCACAGGCACAACGAACACCGCTTCGCTGCAAAACGCCGGGCGTCGGATGCCTTGGACTATGGCAGCCATTCTGATTGGCGGCCTCAGCTTGATCGGCGTGCCTTTCACAACTGGTTTTGTCAGCAAATGGTACCTTGTATCTGCCGCACTTGAACAACAATACTGGTGGCTTGCTGGCCTCATCCTGATCGGCTCTCTTGTCACTGCAGCCTACGTATGGAAAATCGTAGAACTCGCATATTTCCGAAAAGATCAGAGCATACCCATTGCACGACAAGAAGCTCCACTCTCCTTACTGATTCCTACATGGATTCTGGTACTGGCAAATATCTATTTCGGTGTAAACGTACAACTTACCGGCTCGCAGGCAGTGCGTGCAGCTAGTGCTTTACTCGGACTGCCATCATGATCTCAGCGCAGCATGCCCTGATTCTCTCGATACTGGTGCCACTTGTGGCCACTATAGCAATCCGCCTGTTGGACCAGAAACCAAATTTTCGAGAAACAGCAACCATTACGGCTTCAATCATCACTTTCTTGTTGGTTTTGCTTGTTTACCAGCCTGTCGCGTCGGGATTGACACCAGAACTTACGCTCATTGAGCCTTTTCCAGGCGTTTCAATCACTCTGCAAGCCGAACCGATTGGAACACTGTTCGCCCTCATGGCAAGTTTTCTGTGGATTGTTACCTCTATTTACTCAATCGGATACATGAGAGGCCATCACGAAAAGAACCAGACTCGCTTCTATATATTTTTTGCAATCGCGATTGCAAGCGCTTTGGGCGTTGCATTCGCTGCCAACGGATTTACGCTATTCCTGTTTTACGAAACACTGACGCTTTCAACGTTTCCATTGGTTACGCACGCAGGAGATGACAAGGCCAGAAAAGCTGGGCGGATTTATCTGTTCTTGCTTCTCGGAACATCTGTTGGAATGTTTCTTTTCGCACTGATATGGACATGGAAACTCACAGGAACACTGGACTTCAGAGCCGGAGGCATTTTCGACGATGGAACCAGTCATACGGTTCTGGGCATACTTCTTGCACTGTATGTATTTGGAATTGGCAAGGCTGCGCTCATGCCGTTTCACCGATGGCTGCCGTCAGCGATGGTGGCTCCGACTCCCGTCAGTGCATTGCTGCATGCCGTTGCAGTTGTCAAAGCAGGCGTTTTCTCCATATTAAAGATTTCGGTGTATATCTTTGGACTTGATCTAGTTCATCAACTGGCTACGCATCGTTTTCTTGCTTATGTCGCTGCTTTTACCATCATTGCGACCGCTATCATCGCTCTACGCAAGGACAATCTCAAGGCGCGTCTCGCTTATTCAACGATCGGTCAGCTCTCCTACATTGTGCTCGGTGCACTGGTGGCAAATTCATGGGGAGCGATCGGTGGAGGAATGCACATGCTGATGCACGGATTCGGAAAAATCACATTGTTCTTTGGTGCTGGTGCAATCCTGGTTGCAACACACAAAACTGAAATCAGCCAGATGCGCGGAATCGGTCGCCGTATGCCTGTTACCATGACTGCATTTCTCATCGGCTGTATTGCAATTGTCGGAGCACCGCCAACTGGCGGGATGTGGAGCAAATGGTACCTGTTACTGGGAACTGTATATGCGGAAGACTGGCTGCTTCTAGCCGCACTGATCGTCGGATCGCTGCTCAGTGCCGCTTATCTGCTACCCATTGCAATTCGCGCTTTCTACTCGTCAAATAACGAAAGTGTAACGATCAGCGAAGCACCGTTGACTATTCGAATTGCAATGATTATCTGCGCAGTGGGCTGCATTGTTCTGTTTGTAGCACCGGACTTTGCGTTTGATCTCATGCAAATGGCTGTAGACACAGTTCCGTCCAAATGACTATGAATTCAGAACAGCATAAAGAAAGCCAACTCCCACAGGCAACGGGCCTGCGACGGATACTGCGATGGTTTTACATTGCCTGCATCTTATCAGCCGGTCTGGACTTTCTGATTCACCGGCATGTCACCCACCCATGGGAGCATTGGATATTCTTCTACTGTGTGTTTGGCTTTGTAGCATGCGTAATACTTGTCGTAGTCGCAAAGTGGATGCGAAAACCTCTCATGCGTAGCGAAGACTACTATGATCGTAACTGAAATCCCTTCATTTGCTATCTTCTTCGTTGGAGCAATCGGTGCACTGTTCCTGAGAAGACAGTTGCTCGCTCTGTGGTGCATTGTCATACCTCTAGTTAGTGCGTTGCTGCTAATCTTCTCGAGTTCGGCAGATCCGCTGATCGAAATTTCCATCACCGGACTGAATCTTGTCATTCACCGGCCTGACCGACTCAGTCTGGTATTCGCGTACGTATTTCACATCGCAGCAGTTCTTGGCGGCATATTTGCTTGGCGACTCGGAGATCCTTTGTTCAAATCCGCCTCATTGGCATATGCCGGCAGTGCAGTTGGCGCTGTGTTCTGTGGCGACTTGATTACGCTGTTTCTGTTCTGGGAGCTAATGGCTTTCTCGTCCGCCTATCTGATTTTCTGCAGAGGGTCTGCCAAATCGACACAGGCAGGGATTCGTTACCTGATCATCCAAATCATCTCCGGTTTGATGCTTCTTGCCGGTTCCGTTATGCACTACGGTGAAACTGGTAGCCTGGAATTCACCCACATGGGATTGTCCGGTATGGCCTCGCTGTTGATCTTTCTCGCTTTTGGCATCAAGTGCGCATTCCCGCTGCTTCACAACTGGCTTACGGACGCCTATCCCGAATCCACACCCGAAGGAACAGTTTTCCTGAGTGCATTTACAACCAAAGTTGCGGTATATGCTTTGGCAAGAGGATTTGCGGGTACGGAAATGTTGATCTATATCGGTGCAATCATGACCTGCTTTCCGATCTTCTATGCAGTAATCGAAAATGACTTGAGGCGAGTTCTGGCTTACAGCATGATCAACCAGATTGGGTTCATGGTATGCGGCATCGGAATCGGAACGGAGCTTGCAATCAATGGTGCAACAGCGCATGCGTTTAATGATGTCATATTCAAGGGACTATTGATGATGTCCATGGGAGCGGTTCTTTATCGCACTGGAAAAATGAACGGCTCGGATCTAGGCGGCTTGTACAAGTCCATGCCTAAAACTGCAGCTCTGTGTATAGTTGGCGCTGCATCCATATCGGCTTTTCCTTTGTTCAGCGGATTTGTCAGCAAGTCCATGGTGATGTCAGCGGCACTGGAGGAAGGGTACTGGATCATCTGGATTGCACTGCTGTTCGCTTCAGCGGGTGTGTTTCATCATGCAGGTATCAAGATTCCTTTCTTTGCATTTTTCGCCCACGATTCGGGAATAAGGGTTAGAGAGGCGCCTGCAAGCATGCTGATTGCAATGGGAATTGCTGCCGCGCTTTGCATTGGGATTGGCAGTTTTCCAAGCGCGTTGTATAGCCTGCTTCCTTACGATACGGACTACAGTGCCTACGACACTACACATGTCCTCGCACAAATCCAACTGTTACTGTTTTCTGCCCTCGCCTTCGTGTGGCTCAAGTTGTCTGGCATTTACCCGCCCGAGTTGCGCAGTGTGAACATAGACGCGGAGTGGGTATATCGCAAAGGATTGCTTTCAGTTTATCGATGCACTGCTGGTGTTGTTGAATCGGTGATCCAGACGACTTATGGAAATTTGCTTGGAGTGATTAAACGAATGTTTCATCTGATTAAGTTGACCACCGGTGAATCTTCCAGAATGGCAAAGGAGTGGACAGTCGATATGATGGTTGTATCAGTCGTCGTGCTGTTCGCGATATTCCTGGTTTACTTATTTGGCACTTAAGCGGTTTGGATTAACTGTAAAGCTGCTTCGCCAGCGCAATGCCCGCAATTACCGCCAGAATGGAAAGAATCGCCGAACCTACAGCATAAGCCACTGCCTCTGAAACGCGACCTTGCTGGAACAGAAGCCATCCATCCAGCGAATAGGCGGAGAATGTAGTGAACCCACCTAAAAATCCAGTCATCAGCAAGGGGCATGACGCCCGGTTTCACCATTCAGCCCGCCGAGAACGACAAACACAATTCCAACTAGAAGCGACCCAACAACATTAATAGTCAATGTTCCGTAGGGAAAACCCGTTCCCAGCACTCGAGCAAATGTAACGCCTGTAAAGTAACGGCCCACTGCACCTAAAGCACCACCGATCGCGATCTGAATGACAATCCAAAGCATAAATTTTGTTTCTTGAAGACCGACTCAGTGACGAGTCAACGTTGTTAGCGTCCGCAAATCAGCCATCTCGATCGACAGTTAAATTTACTGAATTTCAGATTTTTCAATCTTCCTCCAAATGCTACCGCTCTCTGACTGCTGGTCAAGATAATCCAGCCATCGCTCGTGCAATTCAAGTTCCTCTTCAGTCGCCCGCAATACGACTACGTCGATTGGTTTACTCAACCTGGTTTGACCAGCTTCTCCGCTTGAGATTGCACCATAACCCACAGTATCGTCAAATTCGAATGCCGTCTGTCCACCCGTCAGCGCGCGATAGACGTCTACCAGAATACTTGCATCTAGCAATGCACCATGAGTCGTCCTCTGAGATATATCAACGCTATATTCGTTTGCAAGTGCATCAAGGCTGTTACGGCGACCTGGGCGCATTTGCCTGGCGATTTCCAGCGTATCTTCTATGCTGCAAACCGATTCAATCTCAGGAAATTGCGTCTCAGCCAAACTGAATTCTTTGTTGAGAAATGCCAGGTCAAAGGAAGCGTTGTGAATTATCAGTGTCGCTCCCTTGATGAAATTGAAAAGTTCAAGAGCAATATCCCTGAATTTCGGTTTTGTCATCAAGAACTCGCTGTCAAGGCCGTGAATTTGCAAGGCCTCTCGCTCGACTTCGCGCTCTGGATTGACAAATTCGTGAAATTCCCTTCCCGTACGAGTTCGATCGTTTAACTCTATGCAAGCAACCTCAATGACTCGATGTCCTTCGCTGACATCCAAGCCTGTTGTTTCAGTATCAAGAACGACTTGTCTCAAATTTTTGTGCCTCTACTCGGTATTGCGTTTCGAGCCAATTCGTCCGCTCGTTCGTTCCACTCATCGCCACTGTGCCCTTTTACCCACATCCAAGTCACTTGGTGTTTAGAATTCAATCTATCCAACTCCTGCCATAAATCCACATTTTTAACAAGATCTTTCTTGTTGCGTTTCCAGTTGTTGCGCTTCCACTGGTTTATCCATACTGAAATGCCGTTTTTCACGTAGGTCGAATCCGTATAAAGAATCACTGCACTGCTTCTCTTGAGTGCCTGCAAAGCTTTTATTGCCCCAGTCAATTCCATTCTGTTGTTGGTCGTGCGAGCGTCACCTCCTGAAATTTCATGCTTGTGCCCATTCCAAAGCAATACTGCACCCCAGCCTCCAGGTCCCGGATTCCCAGAACAAGCCCCATCTGTGTAGATTATCAACTGTTTGGGAGGGGTGTCTATATTCGGTTCAGTCAATTCAATTTTCCAGTTTCAAGCCTCTACATTGCCCACCGAGAGGTTGCAGCACCCTTCTTCGCTTTCGAAAAGTGCGCTCCATCAAAGTGCCGTCCATGCTGCTACCCAACATTTTCTTGCGCACAATCAAAATATATATAGATCCAAATCCAGGCCACCAGCGGGCCCCCGCAAGCTCCAATTTTTGTAATCTCCGAAGACGACTTGCCTGCACTGCCGGAGGTCGGAAAAACTCAAACTCCCCCGCCACAGGTTCAAATCCCAATAACGACAACCAGTCGCGTATTCGAATTACTGAATAAAACCGAGTGCCTTGAAGCTTCGCACCCGTCAGCCCCGTTAATTTATTTGCCATTCCCAACATGCTTCGAGGATTAAACCCGGCAATCACTAGAATTCCTTCTGGCACTATACATTGCGACACTTCACGCAGAATATCATGTGGTTTCTGGCTAAATTCAAGGACATGAGGCAGTATCAGCAAGTCCACCGAATTTGCGGCAAATGGCAACCACTCCGCTTCGGCTACTATACTGGTTGGCTTACAGGAATCCACGGTATTGCCAATTCTATATCGAATTTCTGATTCAGTCAGATCCAAATATCGATGATCGGGGGGACCTGCTACCTGCAACATCACTCGAAAATATTGATTGGGAAGAATTCTTCGAATACATTCCACCCCTGATTCGATCATTGCCTCACCAAGTGGCGATGAATACCACCAAAAGTTTGAATCGAATCCATCACTGCCGGTAGATTTCATTTGTTCACAAATTTCTTAGTGTTTGCACTATAACAAGCAATCTATATAATCCAATTTGATATACTCTATCGGAACTAAAATTGAATATTGGGAATCTTGTAGATTTTTGCTACAAGAATAATACATCTCATTTGAACGATTATGTCGTCACCCAAACTTTTGACTTTAAAACCATCTCGTCCGCTCACAGCTGGAACAGTTGCTGTGGCTGCCGCAGGACTATTTGCCATTTTCTATTTGCAGCCAAATCAGTTATCCGACCCTATTATCGCATTCACGCTGACGCCAGTTCTGAAAGTCGTGCCGGCAGCTGCCGCGAACAGTGAATGGGACTATGCACTGGACTTGCCAGACCCACGCATTCCTCAGCCGCGTTGGAATTCAAGGGTAAATCAATTCAGTCCATCTGAATTGAACTACTACGAATACACGGGCAACAATAAAAATACTATTCAATCAACAGCAGCTTCTGGAGACACTGTAAACAATTCAATCGCTCCAAGAACCATCGAGATCAGTACACAGAGAATTGAAACGGAAAATCATTCTGAAGACCTGTGGCAGAGAATCCGCGATGATTTTGGTTTTCCTGAAATGGACAACAAACTCGTCCGCAAACATGTGAAATTTTATAGCGAGCGACCCGAATATTTTGAGCGCATATTAAAACGAGCCAGCATCTATCTTCCCTACATTTACCAGAAAGTTGATGGCATGGGAATGCCGTCAGAGATTGCTCTCCTCCCGATCATCGAAAGCGCTTACAACCCTAGAGCCCGCTCTCGAGCAGGAGCTGTTGGGCTATGGCAGTTCATGCCTTTCACTGGAAAGCAATATGGTTTGAAACAGAATTGGTGGTACGAAGGCCGAAGAGATATCATCGCGTCAACCGCAGCGGCATTGGACTACCTTAGCCATCTGCACTCGCTGTTTGATAACGACTGGTCTCTGGCACTGGCAGCCTACAACGCTGGAGAGAATGGCATTCACCGAGCTATTCGTAAAAATCAGAATCAAAACAAATCAACCGGATACAGTGATCTGAGACTAAAGCAAGAAACTCGCAATTTCGTGCCTAAACTGATCGCTGTCAAAAACATAATTGCGAACCCTGAAGCATACGGGATTGATCTACCTAAATTGTCGAGCGAACCAGCTTTTGAAATTGTTCAATTCAACTTTCAGGTAGATTTGGCAATTCTGGCGCATTGGACTGATATTCAGAATTATGAACTGGAACAATTGAATCCAGGATTGCGTAGATCCGTTACGCCCCCCGGCGGACCGCATCGTATTCTGGTTCCATCGAACAAATATGATCGCGTTGTGAATTGGATATCCGACTTGCATCCTTCTCATGCCGTAGTAACTGCGATGTATCAGGTCAAGCCTGGCGACATGTTAGGTGCTATAGCTCAAAGGTACAACGTGTCAGTAGCATCCATTAAATCAATCAATACAATGAAATCAGATTTGATTCGTATCGGCGAAGTAATTCGCGTTCCGAATCCATCTTCCATCAATCATCATGCTGGATTCATTAGCCAAGATAATAAAGCTGGCTGGCAGTTCATCCATCAAGTTCAACGAGGTGACGTGCTGGGGACAATCGCCCAAAGGTATAACGTGTCAGTAGCAAATTTGCGCACCGCCAATTCGCTAAATTCAGATTTAATTCAAGTCGGCCAGAAACTCCGCATACCAATTCCTAACAGTATCGGTCAATTTGCAAGCACTCCAGCCGCAGGCTACAACTTGGCTAGTGGGACAAGATATGTTCACAAAGTAAGACTAGGTGAATCACTGTGGAGAATTGCACGGCTCTATCAGGTTAATGTGACCAATCTGTTGAATTGGAACGATATTGACGGTGGCACTTACATCCAACCAGGACAGAGTATCGTCGTTTATATAAACTAGTTGACTGCGATAGAGGCAATCCGTTTCATCCAGTAAATTGCTCTGATTAGATTACAACAATTTCTTGCGTGGTGAACGATAGATCACGCTTCCAGAAGGATATTTGCCGAATCCCCTCTCAAGTCTCTCAACAACTCCTTTTGGGGATTCTTTCTTTCTTCTTGATTGAGTGCTTTCATATCATTGGCAGACAAGCCGATGTTACTATTGATGTCAAACTCCACTCCAGGTCGCCACCATCTTTCCTCTGTGCCACTACTTCCGCAAGCTGTTCTCTTTCCTGATTTCTCGCCCTTGTTCTTGTGGCTAGAAAGTTGCTGAATACAACGAAACAGTTTATATTCAGCTGAAATAATACCATTCAAGTTATTGATTCGTTATGATTATTATCCATCCATCAGTTGGTGAACATCCCAGAGATCTTCCCAGGATTTTGCTTTTTCAGAAGGCTTTCTAAGCAAATATGCTGGATGATAGGTAACGACTAGGTCTACATCAGTATCCAGATATTTGAACGAATTTCCTCGTAATCTGGCAAGCGGAAGTTCTGTATCGATCAGCAACTGAGCACTAACTCGGCCGAGCGCAACAATCACTTTGGGCGAAATTATCTGAATTTGGCGCCGCAGGTACTGTGAACATTCCTTGGCTTCTTGGGGGTGTGGATCACGATTTCTGGGGGGGCGACATTTCACCACATTGGATATGTAAACGTCATTTCGATCATAGCCAAGTGCAGAAATCATTGACGTCAACAAATTGCCAGCCCTGCCAACGAAAGGAAGACCCTGCTGGTCTTCGTCAGCACCGGGTGCTTCTCCAATAAACATAAGATCAGCACTCTCCGACCCTGAACCGAATACTGTGTTGGTACGGGACTCGCTCAACTGACATTTGTGGCACTCAGCCACTACTGAGCGAAGTGCTGAAAGATTCATCTTGTCAATGTCGGAAGTTGAGTTCTCTCGTGTCGAGACATCCACCCTCGTTTGCTCAACCACTACATCCGGGAACTCAGTCTGAGTTGAAGAGCCAGAATTCCGGAGTTTCCAAACCTCCACACCCAGCGCTTTCAGATACTCGTCCCCAGTCATAATGTTGACTCAGATCATCGAATCTTTCTGCGGATGTGCGCGTTGAGATGATTCAAGTCGGTTAATAGCATTGATATACGCCTTTACGGATGCGATCACAATATCGGTGTCCGCTCCATGTCCATTGACCACACGGCCATTTTCTCTAAGCCGTACACTTACTTCTCCCTGCGCATCCGTTCCACTCGTAATACTGTTTACCGAATACAACTCAAGACTGGGGTCTCGATCAATCAGGGATTTCACTGCCTGAAAAGATGCATCAACAGGTCCGTTGCCTACCGCAGACGCATTGACCGGATTCCCGTCAATTTTCAGTGTAATTTTCGCAGTCGGTCTGACACCGGTATGGGAACAAACCTGAAGCATGTCCAGTTCGAATTTCTCGTTGCCATGCTGCAACTCGGATTCCGCAATCAAACCAATCAAGTCATCATCGAAAATTTCATGCTTCCTGTCGGCGAGATCCTTGAAATTTTTAAATGCTGATTTCAGATCCTCTTCTGTTTCAAACTCAAATCCAAGCTCACCCACTCGCTGCTGGAATGCGTGGCGACCGGAATGTTTTCCCAGAACCATTCTATTCGTACTCCAACCCACGTCCTGTGCTCTCATGATTTCGTAGGTTTCCCTCTTCTTGATTACACCATCCTGGTGTATGCCAGATTCATGTGCAAACGCGTTTGCACCAACGATTGCCTTGTTGGGTTGTACCGGAAATCCAGTCACACTCGAAACGAGACGACTTGCAGGAACAATCTGAGTTGTGTCTATAGCAGTGTCGCAATCAAAAATGTCCTGCCTGGTTCTTACCGCCATCACGATTTCTTCAAGCGAAGCATTTCCAGCTCTTTCTCCGAGGCCGTTTATAGTGCACTCCACCTGTCTTGCACCTCTCTGCACGGCTGCTAAAGTATTTGCGACTGCAACCCCTAGATCATTGTGACAATGCACTGAAAATATCGCCTTGTCTGAATTCGGTATTGTCTCCATCAACCGCTCAATGAGGCTTCCGAACTGTTCGGGCATGTTGTAGCCTACTGTATCCGGAATGTTGATGGTACGTGCACCGGCATCGATTGTCGCTTCGATGATTCTGCATAAGAAATCAAATTCTGACCGCCCAGCATCTTCTGGGGAAAATTCTACGTCATCGGAATGGTTTCTTGCCGTTCGAACTGCCCAAACTGCTCGTTCGAGCACTTGCTCCTCGCTCATGCGAAGTTTCTCACGCATATGAATTGGAGAAGTGGCAATAAAAGTATGAATGCGACCGGATCGCGCTGGCTCTACTGCTTTTGCGGCTCTTTCCAGATCACCCTCGACAGCCCTTGCCAGGGCACAGACAGTGCTATCTGAAATTTCCTGCGCAACCTGTCTAACAGCTTCAAAGTCTCCTGGACTGGCGGCTGGAAAACCTGCCTCGATTACATCCACTCGCATTTTTTCGAGCAGTTTGGCAATCGCAAGTTTCTCTTCGGAATTCATGGACGCTCCGGGGCTTTGTTCCCCGTCACGCAAAGTAGTATCAAAAATAATCAATCGATCAGACATTGGAAAGACCCAACAATTTTAAATTCAAAATTCACAACACCACATCAAGTAGTGTTGCAGGTGAAGAAAAGAATTTTTAGGAAATATGTACTGCGCCTTGCTGGCGCAGCAGTAGCAGGAGAAAGCCTAGGGATGACTGCAAATCGATTGCAGCAGATATGTTGGATTCGATTTTCATTTCAAAGAGTTCTTATATATCAACTCGAATACTAATTCAATAGTAATTTTCACAGAATTCATTTTGTGTGGTGATTACTGATATGATTCGAATCGCTGGCTATCAGTTTTCAGGGTCGACTCGGTTTTTCAGTTCATCTTCCTTTGCAACGCGTTTAGACGGATTTTTGACACGTTTACTCAGCCAAATAAAAGGACCACTCACAAGGTAAAGTAAAATCAATGCAAACAGGACTCTTGGAGGATCAAATGAAATCAGAGCAATTCCAAATACCATTGCAATGCTCGCGACAAAGGGAATTCGACCTTTGACGCCAATGTTTTTAAAACTGAAGAAAGGAATTGCGCTAACCATCGCGAGCGCAAGAATTACCACGATCGCGGTCGTAATCTCTCGCATATAGGGCAATTGGGTATTTTCTGTTGCAATAACAACCCACATCCATGTAACCAAAAAAGCTGCTGCCATCGGGCAAGGCAATCCCTGAAAATATCCTGGATTTGGAGCGGAGTGGGTATTAAATCGTGCGAGACGCAATGCGGTAGCAGATACATATAGAAAGGCACAAAGCCACCCCACTTTGCCAAGTGAGGAAAGCGACCAATCGAACACCACCAGTGCTGGAGCAAGTCCAAAACAAATGACATCCGACAAACTGTCGTATTCTTTACCAAAATCACTCGAAGTATTCGTCAATCTTGCGACGCGGCCATCGAGCCCATCAAGCACCGTCGCAATAAGTATTGCCACGGCTGCGACTTCAAATTTGCCTAGAGCCGCCTGAATGATTGAAAAGAAACCAAAAAACAGGGCACCTGTCGTCAATAGATTCGGGAGTACGTAGATTCCTCGACGTTTTCTTTGAACCCTTTGAACTTTGGAAATTTTCCTTTGATTCAGCTGCATATATCAAACCTTTGCACAGAAAAAGTCGAAAATCGGCAATTTCCAATCTAACCTGAATTCTCTGATTGAGTCAAGTATGCAGATATATTCTAGCATCAAGGGTAGCGAAGTGCTCTGATTGAATCACTTCGCACAAAATCGACTTGTTTGATTTTCACGATTGCTGGTAATCTGAAAGACTGACGAATTTGCAACTGATGCGACAAATCCATTCGATTTTCGACAGATTTCACGCTGTCAGGCCGATGATATCGGAACCACCTTTTACCTTGTCACCAACACTTACGGAAATTTTATAATCGGCAGGCACGAATAGCTCCACCCGGGAGCCAAATCGTATGAAACCGTATCTCTGCCCTAACTCTACGCTTTCACCTTCTATGACATAACACAAGATTCTTCGAGCAATGAGACCGGCAATTTGAATACAAGTCACCTCGCGAGAATCACTGGTACGAATCACAAGCAAATTTCGTTCATTTTCATCCGATGACTTGTCAACCGCGGCGTTCAGAAATTTTCCTGATCGATATTCCTGCTTCAGAATGTTGCCTGCAACTGGAATTCGAGTCGCATGAACTGAAAACACGTTTAGGAAAATTGCAATTCTTGTTGCTTCTGTTCCAGAGATAGGATCCTTGGATTTTCCAACTGCTACCACTTTTCCATCGGCTGGCGACACGATGATGTTGTTTGCAGATGGTATCTGTCGGACCGGGTCGCGAAAGAACTGTAATATGAACAATGCGAGAATCCAAAATGGAATTGCCCAGAATCCCCCTGCAAATATCTGAACAATGATCGCAATCAGTATTCCAGTAATAGTAAAGTAACGCCCTTCGCGCGCAAGATGCATCGCTAGTTGATATCTCGATCTACAAGCCTTCCGGCGGATATCCAGGGCATCATTCCACGTAACGAAGAGCCAACTTCCTCAATCTTGTGACCGGCAGATGCCTTTCGCAACGAATTGAAGTTCTTACTGCCGCTCCTACTCTCGTTCATCCATTCCCGAGCAAATTCGCCGGACTGAATTTCAGAGAGTATCTTGCGCATTTCCGCACGGGCACGGTCGTCAACAATTCTAGGGCCACGAGTCAGGTCGCCAAATTCGGCTGTATTTGAAACAGAGTAGCGCATGTTCTCGATACCGCCTTCATAAATCAGGTCGACAATGAGTTTCAGCTCATGGAGACATTCAAAATAAGCCATTTCCGGCGCATAGCCAGCTTCAACAAGCGTGTCAAAGCCAGCCTCGACCAATGCGGTAGCTCCACCGCATAGGACTGTCTGTTCTCCGAAAAGATCCGTTTCCGTTTCTTCCCGAAAACTCGTTTCAATGATTCCCGCTCTTCCACCGCCAATCGCGGATGCGTAAGCCAGGGCTAAGTCACGCGACCCGCCGGAAGCGTCCTGATGAATGGCAATAAGACACGGAACGCCGCCGCCGTTAGAATAAGTGGAACGTACTAAATGTCCAGGACCCTTGGGTGCAACCATAAATGTATCAATGTCTTCTGCTGGCTGAATGAACTTGAAGTGGATATTAAACCCATGTGCAAAAGCAATCGCAGCTCCGGGTTTAAGATTCGGTGCGATTTCAGATTCATATAACGATGCCTGAAGTTCATCCGGCACCAGCATCATGATCACATCCGCGCTGGCAACGGCTTCACCGACGTCGGCAGTGGCAATTCCTGCCCGTTCGGCCTTGGCGCGTGAAGCTGAGCTGGACCGGAGTCCAACAACAACGTCCACACCGCTATCCTGCAAATTGCCCGCATGTGCATGACCTTGGGAGCCGAATCCGATTACAGCAACAGTTTTACTCTGAATAATTGAAAGGTCTGCATCACCGTCGTAATAAACTTTCATATTGCGTTTTTCCTATGTAGCTTTATTGGTCTTTGAATTCTGAGTTGGTACGTTTAGCGCACTTTCACCTCTCGCAATTCCTGACACTCCGGAACGCACCAGTTCAAGTATGTCAGTTACACTTACTGCCTCGACAAAGGCATCCAGTTTGGAACCTACCCCCGTCAACTCAATCGTATAAATTGATTCCGTGACATCAATAATCCGGCCGCGGAATATTTCGGCCAGACGTTTCACTTCGTCCCGAAGCTCTCCTGTCGCTTGAACTTTGACCAACATCAATTCGCGTTCAATGTGAGCCCCTTCCGTAAGATCAAGCAATTTGACTACTTCAATCAGTTTATTGAGCTGCTTGGTAATTTGCTCAACTATATGGTCTGAACCAGTTGTAACGATAGTCATGCGAGACAGAGTTGGATCTTCTGTTGGCGCAACCGTCAAAGTTTCGATGTTATAGCCCCGTGCTGAAAAAAGTCCTGCAACTCGTGATAGTGCACCAGGTTCATTCTCAAGAAGTATGGAAATAATATGGCGTTTGTCCACTTATGCAAGCTCCCTTTCCTGAGGCGCTTCCTCATCAGGCTTCGGACTCAAATGCATCTCATTGTGCCCAGCTCCCGCAGCAATCATGGGAAAAACATTCTCCTCCTGATCGGTGATGAAATCCATGAACACAAGATCTTTCTTTCTACTCATAGCTTCAATGAGTGCTCCTTCAACATCTTGTGGTTTTTCAACTTTGATTCCAGTGTGGCCAAAACTCTCAGCAAGCGCAACGAAATCAGGCAGTGCATCCATGTAAGAGTGGGAATAGCGTTTATCGTAGAAAAACTCCTGCCATTGCCTGACCATTCCCATGTAGCGATTGTTCAGATTAATAATCTTGATCGGCAGATCGTACTGTTTGCAAGTCGAAAGCTCCTGTATGCACATAATGATGCTGGCTTCGCCCGTTACGCAGACAACATCAGAATCTGGATAGGCTAGACTGACACCCATAGCTGCTGGAAGCCCGAACCCCATCGTTCCGAGGCCGCCTGAGTTGACCCAACGACGTGGTTTATCAAAACGATAATGCTGTGCCGCCCACATTTGGTGTTGGCCTACATCCGAAGTGACAAACGCCTCTCCTTTGGTCACTTCGTACAACTTTTCAAGAACATACTGCGGTTTGATTTTATCGCTGTTCCGATCATAGTTGAAGCTATCAAAGCTTTGCCAAGAATTAATCTGTTTCCACCAGGGCGCAATATCCTTTTCCTTGGATTTCACATCCAGTTTCTGGACTGCTTTTACAAGGCCACTGAGAATTTGTTTGGCATCCCCGACAATTGGAATTTCAACTGTTACATTCTTGCCAATGGATGCGGGATCGATGTCAACATGAATAATTTTTGCATACGGGGAAAATTTAGCTAAATCACCCGTGATCCGATCATCGAATCGAGCACCAACTGCTAGCATCACATCGCAATCATGCATAGCCATATTGGCTTCATACGTACCGTGCATTCCCAGCATTCCAATAAACAATGGATCAGTCGCAGGAAAGCAGCCAAGCCCCATGAGCGTATTGGTGCATGGATATTTCAACAGCCGTACGAGTTCGCACAACTGATCCTCACCTCCTGCTGTCGTGACTCCGCCACCGGTATAGATGATCGGTCGCTTGGCTTCCAGTAATAATTTTGCCGCTTTTTTGATTTGTCCGGAATGACCTTTGACCGTCGGGTTGTAAGATCGCATTGACACAGTTCGTGGATAAAAGTATTCCGTTTTCTCAGCGGTTACATCTTTGGGCACATCGATAACTACGGGGCCAGGGCGCCCAGTGTTTGCAATGTAAAAAGCCTGCTTGATAGTCGTCGCAAGATCACGAACATCTCGAACAAGAAAATTGTGCTTCACACAGGGGCGAGTAATTCCGATCGCATCGACTTCTTGAAACGCATCGTCTCCGATCAATTTCGTGGGAACCTGCCCAGAGATGACCACCATCGGAATCGAATCCATATGTGCAGTTGCAATTCCGGTTACAGCATTCGTCAGACCAGGCCCTGAGGTTACGAGCACTACGCCTGGCTTGCCTGTTACTCGCGCGTAACCGTCTGCGGCGTGAGATGCACCTTGTTCGTGGCGCACCAAAATATGCCGTATGTCGTCTTGTTTGTACAGAGCATCGTATATGTGAAGAGCAGCACCTCCGGGATAACCAAAAATGTATTTGACTCCCTCATCTCTTAGGCAGCGCACCAGAATGTCAGCACCCGTTAACTCCATCAGCGAAACCTCCTTTCAACTGGAGCAATACACCCTGTTCACAGGCAGGGTCGAATTAAACGAATAATTATAGTGTGTGTTTTACCTTACACAAAAATTTACCTAGTTGTCATTTATCTTTAACTAGAAACCAACATCTTTTCTGGAAAGGGAGAAATCACTCAGTACAACGCAAGGCAATCGGGGAATAATCTCGGACAAACTGTAACGACGATTGAATCGATATCAAACTCCTCCGGGTAACGTTATGCATATTTCAACTCGTATAAATGATAACTGCGCCTCAGTCTCGCAACAACCCGATTTTGGAGTACAGAGAGGTCTTTAAAATGAAGCGAACGACAGCGGTTTATTTGCGCTGGTAAAACTTGTCCACAGTGTCTTTTGCGACTTCCTGCAGAAAACGCGCTGTTGCTTGGTCAATTGCACCGTAATAATCGTAAGAAATTCCAACAGGAGATTGATCATATAGGCTGGCAAATACAGTAGCCGCACCCAAATAGGTTCCAAGCAACGCCGGATGAGACCCGTCATATGCCTTATGCAATTGAATATCAGGTCGGCGACGATAAGCTTCCTCGAATGCAAGTCCCACGGGAATTACCAAAGCATCAACAGAATTGCCAACTGAAACGTACAACTGTTCAACATCACGCATCATCCCGTCACGCTGTTCTTTGTGGGGGTGAACATAAGCTGGAGTCATATACAGTGCGACTTCACCCCCGGCATTAACGATGTAATTCGAGTATTGTTTTATAGAAGTTTCAAAAAGTCGGTGGTTTTCTTCTGACAGTGCCGCTGTACTGTGCCCCTGGAGCACTACCACCTGAAAGGGAACATCAACTCCAATTCGACCAGGTTCGAGATATCTTTTAACATCATGATGGACTAGTCTTGCACCATTGATCGTTACCGATCTGTACTTCAGGTCCACTCCTTTATAAAGACCTGCAGCATCTACCATCCAACGTAAATGGTCGTGCATACTATCGCCGTAATAAAGATAACTGTTGCCAACAAAGAGTAAGCTTGATGGGTTGGAATTAGACAGTGACTTGATGGCGGGAGTATCATCCGCCGCGACCACGCCTGATAGCAAAATTGTGAAAAGGGCAACGAATCGCATTAGCTTGATTGTTTTTACTTTTTGCATTCTAAACATCTTCATCTGCTAATAAATAGATGGCTTCAGTTTGTGGCTTAATACAAAATTGCACTGCGTGTACGAAATTTCAGTGGCGTTAGCAAAAGTTTCAATACGCCCGAGCGCCATCATCACCGCAACAATCAGTTCCGTACGCGTTCCAATTTTGCATGTCCGCGAATGTAGTGATGTTCAAACCCGGAGCCATGTAAGCAATCTAGTGAATAAAGACTATTGCCGTATTAAATACAAGATTTACTTGCCTGATTTTAAATGTTGTAAACAGTAAAATTCAATCCGGTTTGTAGAATTTAAGAAGTCTTGGAGGAATCGCTGCCCGGTACATCCTCATGACTATCTTCCCGTCGTTGCTCCAGCAAGCCCATCACGACATCTGCACAAATTCCGCAGTTTGAAGAAACACCCAATTTCATTCGCAATTCCTCGAAAGTACAAACACCCTCAACGATGGCGCTTTTGATCTGATGATCGGAGATATTGTTGCAAACACAAACTATCACGGTAACAAAATAATAGCGTAGGATGAATTTATAATTTCATGAATAACTTGGTATTGCGATTCTTCAAGCATTGCAATATAGGTACGGTATCTAACTATTGCCGTAAAATTCGGCGTAAAAATTAGTTCAATCTAGCATAAAGGTTAAAATTTTGAAAGGCGATTCGAAAATTATTCAATCTCTAAATTTGAATCTCAAATTGGAGATAACTGCGATCAATCAGTTGTTTTTGCATTCTCGCATATCAAAGAATTGGGGATTGAATAATTTAGCCAATTTTAATCACAAAGCATCGATAATGGCCATGAATACGGCCGACTCCCTGATCGCTCGAATCTTGTTTCTTCAAGGTCTTCCCAATTTACAGGATATTGGCAAAATTCTCATCGGTGAAACCGTCGAAGAGATAATTAGCTGTGATCTGACGGCTATGATTGCGTTGAGACAGCAATATCTTGACTCAATAGCACTTTGTGAAAGCCAGACAGACTTTGAAAGCAGATTCTTGATCATGCCTGCGCTTGATTCAGCAGAAGAGCACATCGACTGGCTGGAATCCCAACAGTGGCTGATTGAGTCTATGGGAATAGAAAATTACACACAAGCACAAATCGAGGGTGAAACTCAGTGAAGGGCGACAAAGAAATTCTTAAGAATCTACAAAATTTACTCAACTACGAACTCGCAGCTAGAGATCAATATCTCGCGCATTCTCGTAAGTATCAAGATTGGGGACTGACGAAACTTCATGCACAAATGGACCATGAAATGCAGGAAGAACAGCAGCATATCGATGCCATCATGAACAGAATGCTGTTTCTTGAGGGAGACCCTGATTTCACTCAACGCGAAAATCCTGTGGTAGGAGACGATGTTGAGACAATGTTGCGAAACGATCTCGAAGCTGAAGTCGATGTAGCCCAACTTCTCCGAGTCACGATGCAAATGTGTGAGGAAAAGAACGACTATGATACCCGGGACATTCTACAGGTGCTGCTGCACGATACCGAAATGGATCACATCTACTGGCTGGAACAGCAGCTTGGTCTAATCGAGAAAATTGGATTACCGAATTACCTTCAGAATCAGATGTAAACGAATTCAGGCTTTTCGCCAGGTTGTCGTTCCATCCGGGCGATCTTCAAATTCTACACCCATGCTGGCAAGTTCTTCACGATTTCTGTCTGCCCTCTGCCACTGACGCTCGCTTCTTGCCTGCGCACGCTGACTCACATTTGTCGAGCCGCTTTCAGAATCGGTAGCGGTTACATTACCCGCTTAACTCCCCTTGTCCATCATCACTGCTCTGCATCTTTAACACTTTGAACGGTGTTACCAGTAAACACAAATTGGTTTTGAAAAACAACATAACGAACTGAAATAATCAGAATGCGATATTTGCACCAATCATAAGAATATCTGATTGGGCAGATCTGTCGCTATGTGACCTTGTATCGATAACCTCTGGCATTGTATTAACTACTTCCTTATGGCCGCCGCTGATAAAATTCAGAGGAGCATAGCCCTCGGTATGGATGTATTCAGAGAACAGTTTAACGTTAGGCTGGATAAACCATGCTGAACCTAAGACAAGTTGATCCTGTCGTTCCCAAGGAGCACCAGCTGGACCAGCTTTAAAGCGGCTGAATTCAGCAGATAAATCTACCGGAATATCGTTGAAGTGGTATCGGTACTTAGTACCAATGTCGAAACTGGTCACTTTGCTGGCGGCGAATTGTGGAATATGGTGGGGGTTGAAAGTTCCGGGCCAGTCATCCGTAGTCTGGGCAAACTCTCCCTTGACCGTAAGATTACCGCGGACAAGTCTTCCGTAAATATCGAAAGCTGGATTGTTTTCTTTGCAGGATACGAAGTGACTGATTGGGTAATCTTGGCAATAGGCTGATCCACGTTGGAACGAACCACCCAAAAGAAACGTACCGCCTGAATCCAGTTCCCAAGTGTAGTTTGCATCTACGGCAAAGTTATTCAGTTTGCTCGGGGTAGCGGTTTTGTGTACCGAGGTGTTCGCCGCTCGGAACTGTGCCCCTCCCTGTACCCCCATGAGAGACGCGTTCAACCCCTCGTTTGCATAACCCAGCGTTATACCGTTAGCCAATCCGCCAAAGGCATGCCAAACCGTCGAGGCGGTAAATGGGTTGACGGTATCGGTTAGACCGAACGGTATCGCCATCTTGCCGAGACTAGCATAAAACGGCGATCTATCGAGATTGCCTAACAAAACATAGGCACGCCGCACCAGCAGTTCTCATTTTAGGTATTCATTTTAGTTTTCATGTAATCTCCATGTTGTTTGAAAAAACGGAATTGAGTATCCGGCTTGTCAGCCGGGAGGCGATATCAAGTTACGGGGGCAGTCGCGGTTGTGGATCGGCAGTGGCACTGAGAAGCACTTGCCAGTTTTCAAAGTAAAGATAGCAGTTGATGATGTCGATAGCGACAAAAAACCGATGTTTTCTGGAAAATCTGGCTCTGGCGGCCTGCCACAGTTCGCACAGGTGGTTGCATACGGCATGAAACGCAAATGCGATCAGATTCAAAGTCATCAGTGTGTCCGACAGCCCGTGTTTGCCGTGGCCGAAGTTATGCTCCATATGATAGCCGTGCTTTTTCAACAGGTTAAACCCTTCGTTTTCAATCTTCCAGCGCGCCCGACCGGCTGCCACAATCTCGGCTGCATTGGCTTTGGTGACATCAAGCGAGGTGACGAAGCGAAAGCTCTGCGTGGGTTTGCGGTCGCCGACTCGACGAATTTGAAGTTCAACATAATTGACTTTCAACGCATCGTTGCCATCTCGGATCGGCAACTGCCTGGCAAAGCGATACTGATACATCAAATTCGGCTGTTTGCGTCCTGGTGTTTTTTTGACCACCCGCGTGGTTGGCCAGGTAACGCCATCGAGATAACTGAAAAGTGTTTTATGAGAACCTTCTTTGACGCGGAAGATGAAATCGCCACCGGCTTGTGTAACCTTTTCGCACATCGGCTGATTGGCATACAGATCATCGCCCAGGTAAATCGGACGCAAAGATGCGTAGCGCGCGGCGTTTTGATCGAACCAGCGGTAGGCGGCTTTGGTTTCGCAATCCTGTTTTTGATGACCGTCTTGCGGCGTGATAAACTGCGGGCGCAACGGCAGCACCTCGCTGTGGCCGATGCCAACCAATGTGGCGCACAGCACGATATGGTGATATTCAGTCTCGCCAGAGCTTCGAAGTCGGGTGCGACATTGCGGACACTGAATCTTGTAAGAGTTGTGGAATTCAGACCCATCCAATGCCAACAGGCTGCGCCCGTCGAGAATTTGGAAAGGCTGAAGGGCTTGATATTGCTTCATTTGATCCAGCGCTATGTCGAATCCGGGGTAAACATCCTGACAATCGATGCGGTCCAATTGTTCTCGAATATGATTGTCAGTAGGCAGTTTGCGGATGCCGAATAAAGACCGACACGCATTTTTGTTTTGCGCCTGATGGAAAGTTCTTTGATGTTCAAGAAAAGACGGCGACTGCATGAAAAAAGCCGAAAACGCTGCCATCGCGATATCGACAAAGGGGTACTGTTTGTTGCTGCCGTTGCGAGGGTCTGCGATGGTGTGGAATCGTTTTCGCAATTCGCCAATGAGATGATCGACCATCAATTTCATGCTGGCGTATCATAGCAGATTCGGCACAAAAGTACAAGTCAATAAAAACAATTACTTACGTTGATATCCAATGAACCGGATTAAAAATAACTGCCAAAATGAGAACTGCTGACGCCGCACTTGCAACTGATTCCGTGCTATTGCCGTATTGGTGCCAGTGCCGAAGCTCTGCTCCGGATCATACAAGATCTCCACATTTCCGGTAGTCCAGTCGTTGAGCGTACCTGTCAAACTCAGTTGCGCTGAATGAATTACTGCCTCCGAAACCGTTTTCCCGACTTGATTGGCAGCGGTCGGATGGCGCATCAGATAGCCGAACTTGTTTGCTACATTGCTTGATTGATAATTGGATATCGCAGTAACCGCCCCTTGCACATGCAATCTGTTCGGAGCAAGGATTCCGTTCTTTTTGCGATCAAGTATCAGGAGCTGCTTGCGATTGATGTTAGTTGTCGGATCGAGAATGTCGTACCCAAATTCTGAATCGAAATTGACGAATTTTGCGTCAGCACTCTTGGATTCTGGAGCGGTAGCCTGTGGATCCGTCTCAATCTGTTTGGCTTTAAGCTCGTCAATCTCTTTCCGAAGCTGCTGATTTTCCTCTTCGAGCCGGTCAAGACGTTCAATCAAGCTATCGAGCGAATCGGCATGGGCAGGTATTCCTGCGATCAGACATGACATCACCGCAAGAATGGAAATCAAAATTTTCAGACACTTACAACCGTCTGCAACAGCGCAACCTGTGCGCTCCGCGATCATCTTGCAGCACCGGAAAGAGCTCTTCATTTTCCTGTTGCTCCTCTCCCCGACGTAAGAAAAGTATCCAGTTAAAACACCTCCGTACCCCCTGCCTAGACACCACCACAGCCAAAATCCTTCACATACATTCCAGAACGAACTTTTACCGAACTTAACATGAGCTGTTCGATCGACACCCGGACGAACATGCCTAGACGTAAACGCAAACACCCGTTTTCGCAGCGTCTGTCTCGGGCTGATGTGCCAAATGTCCTTGACTGGTGTCAGAATACCGCTTCTTGGCCTGCATTCAATCGCGATGTCGTCAATAGTAAATTTGTCGAACTTCGTCTGCCTGCTCCCGAATCGTTTCATAAATTAACTTCCTAAGAATTTTGTAGTAAATCTAATGACTTTCTACATTAGATTAGTGTTCGAGAATGAAGTACAAGGGGAGAGTTTCCCGTTGGCGCATTTTTTATTTCAACCGGTAAGGTTCTCACTTCAAATTTCCAAAATTTCTGGTACCCATGCCCATTCAAGCTGTTTTGTCAGCTCCCCCCGTCGAATGGCTTCAGACTGTCGAAGATGAACCGGCAGACGCTTGTAAGGCGTGTGCGAAGCGGTAACTCGACACCATTTACACGAGGAAAGAATTCATGAAATGTTGAGACTTCAATCAACTTCGAAGTGTTCACTTTTAGTATTAATCTCATGAGTTATTAATCTCATAATTATGATTTGTAATATTTGAATTTATCAGGCGATTTATTGAAAATTATACGCAAATTACACCCTTCTGCGGCCAGCCTTTGTGATCGGTGCAGTGATACTCGTGCTTGCCCCAACGGGCGTCCGCATCCTCGCCCTTGGCGGGAATCTCGTTGCCGGTTGAATGCGATTCCAGCGCCTTGCCGCCAAACCCATGATGCGTCCCAAAGTCCGCCAGCATCAGCAAATGATTGCGCTGCAGTTCGCGACGAAACCACTCCACCGTCGGATGCTGCTAGACGATCCGTGCAATACCGACCTTGAGCATGGGCTCCAGCGTACGGTCGTTTCGCCCACCGCCACTGCACAGGTGACTAAGCGTATCGAGCAGACCACCGGCCGGCAGCGAGGTGAACACCATTTCCAGGCGTTTCAGGTCGCTGTATTCATCCAACGTGTTGCAGTCAAATGGAGTATGATTCTCAGGTCTCATAAACGAGTCTCCTTGGGGCGATTGGTGGAGATGAGTATTCATTGATTGTAGATCGTAAGAAATCGTTTATGGCACTTATTTGTGAATTAAAACAACGTGTTGTACATACCTCTGGGGTGCTGCTGGCCGCGCCATGCAGTGGGGGGAAATTTCAGGAATTCACGTGAAAATCCAGATTTTTCAGCTTTTCTGGCTGATTCTTGGGGGGAGATAATTTGCGACCCTCGATCTTCCTCAGTGTTGACAATCGTTTACAGCGGTCGAAACTGTCTCAAGGGGTATGAATGAAGTACTAAGACCCGCATTGGCATGGTATTTTTCAGTTGAATTAAAATTCAACATTAGGTGAGAGAGACTAGCGCGTGGAAAGTCCTGAAATTTCTCAAGCTGAAAGAAACCGATTTATCGGCGCGTATTCGTGTCGCAGCGGAGAATTCCAGACAGCAGCACCAAACTGGGCGGGCTACAGCCTACTGGCTTCGTCAATCTTCCTTTCTGCCACGGCAGCAACTCGGTCTGATCAAAACAATTGGATTGCTGAACTAGCTTCAGAATCAGATGTAAACGAAATCAGGCTTTTCGCCAGGTCGTCGTTCCATCCGGGCGGTCTTCAATTTCTACACCCATGCTGGCAAGTTCTTCACGAATTGTGTCTGCCCTCTGCCACTGACGCTCACTTCTTGCCTGTACACGCTGGTCGATCAAATTCTGAATCGTTCCGTCATCGGAACCCGAAGCTTCAACCCCCAAAAATCTCGCAGGAGTCAACGACAGCAATCCAAGCGAACCAGCAATTTCAAGCAGTGTATTTCTGTAAACAGCCGCATTTCTTACATTCTTCGCTTCGACGGCGCGATTCAGTTCCCGAACGCAGTCAAATATCTCAGCCAAGGCTTCGGAGGTATTGAAATCATCATCCATCGCAGCCTGGAATTTTCCAACAAATTGATCATCAGTCTCAACTGAATGTTCATCACTCAGCTGTTCTGCCTTGTGTAATGACAAATAGATCCGCCTTAAGCCCTTTCTTGCTTTCTCCAGACTCTCATCACTATAGTTCAGCGGACTTCTATATTGGCTAGTCAGGAAAACGAACCGTAATACTTCTCCAATGCGCTCTCGATCCGAATCAGTCCCTAGAACTTCCCGAATCGTTAAGAAATTTTTGAGGGATTTCGACATCTTTTCAGCATCGATCTGCAGATAGCCGTTGTGCATCCATAGATTGACGAACTTTTCGCCTGTTGCAGCCTCGGATTGAGCAATTTCATTCTCATGGTGTGGAAATAGCAGATCCATGCCACCGCCATGAATATCAAAATGATTTCCGAGCAAGCTAGTAGACATTACCGAACACTCGATGTGCCAGCCTGGCCGCCCGTCGCCCCACGGAGACTCCCACTTCGGTTCGTTTGGCTTTGAACTCTTCCAAAGCACAAAGTCCACTACGTCATCCTTGGCCTCATCCGGTGCGATGCGCGAGCCGGCCCGAAGGTCGTCAAGACGTTCACCAGACAGCGAGCCGTAGTTTTTGAAACGTCGGGTTCTGTAATACACGTCACCGTTGGCGGCCGGATAGGCATACCCTTCCTTGATCAGATCCGAGATCATTTCAATGATCTGCGGTATAAATTCCGTCGCTCGCGGTTCAAAACTAGGTTTGAGAATCGACAACGCCTCAAGATCCTCGTTCATGAAATCGATGTAGCGGTTTGTAAGTGATTGAACCGACTCGCCTAGTTCGTTCGCCCGTTGAATAATCTTGTCATCAATATCTGTAATATTCCGAACATACGTTACGTCAAAACCGCGGTATCGCAGGTATCGGATAATGGTATCGAAAACCACCATAACGCGGGCATGCCCGAGATGACAGAAGTCATAGACCGTCATTCCGCATACATATATACGAATGCGGTTTTTCTCGATGGGGACGAATTCTTCCTTGCGATTGGTCAGGCTGTTATAGATACTCAACATATTTCAGTCCATGAATTGCGGCTGCGAATGACTGTCTTACTAAAAGAAAACTGGATTATTATAGAAATTCTACTGATGGAAACTTGAATGTCCACATACTTTATCTCCGATTTACATCTCGATCCTGCAAGAGCGGAAACCTATGACAAGTTTGCCCGCTATTTGAGATCAATTAAGTCTGATGCACAACAGCTCTACATACTTGGCGATCTTTTCGACTACTGGATCGGCGACGATGGCCTTGATCTGATCGGCCATCATCAAGCAGTTGAATTACTCGAAGAGCTCACCGAATCGGGCACACAAATTTCACTCATGCATGGAAATCGCGACTTCCTGATCGGAAAAGATTTTCTAAGCAGATTTAACGGTACGTTGATTCAAGATCCTCAGTTGATTGTAATTGGCGGCAAGGTTGTACTGTTAATGCATGGCGACAGTTTGTGTACCGATGATGTTGAGCATCAGCGATATCGTGAAATTGTTCTATCCCCTGAGTGGCAAAGTGCCGTTCTGGAATTACCGATTACAGAACGTCTGCAACGTGCATTGGACATGCGTATGCAGAGTGAAACAGGAAAGGCAAAAAAAAATTCACAACTGATGGATGTCAATCAACAGGCCGTCGTAGATGTCATGCTGAAGCATGAAGCGGACATTCTCATTCATGGCCACGTACATAGACCAGGCATTCATCAAGTTCAGGCAAACGGCCAGAATCTTCGCCGCTATGTGCTCGGAGACTGGGACAGCGGCAATGACGGAGTTATCCGAGTCAGCTCAAACGGTGAATTCAATCTATATTTGCCAAGCGGTGAATGATGAAGCTAACTTGCAACGGATTTTCTGGAAAATTCGAGTAAAGACGCGCCCTCTGGCGTTCTCGCTTCATCGCGTCGCTCAGCGTCAATTCTGGAAAGAAATTCGGGCGATACATCCCCTGTGATGTAATGCCCGTCGAATACAGAAGCTTCAAAAGACACAACGTCGGAATTAACTGTTCGAATCGATTCAATCAGATCATCCAGACGCTGATATAGAACAAAGTCTGCGCCGATTTTTTTGCAAACTTCCGCTGAATTACGATCTGTCGCTACAAGTTCGGACGGGCTCGGGATGTCGATTCCATACACATTCGGATAACGAATCGGCGGTGCAGCCGATGCCAGATAAACGGATTTTGCGCCAGCCTCTCGCGCTCGCGTGACAATTTGCTGCGCGGTTGTTCCACGAACAATCGAATCGTCTACCAGCAATACGTTTTTGTTCTCAAATTCTAGTGTCATTGCATTCATTTTATGCCGTACTGAGTATTTTCGTTCTGCCTGCTGAGGCATAATGAAAGTTCGGTCGAAGTATCGATTCTTAATGAAGCCTTCGCGATATTTCACACCGATTGTATGAGCAAGCTGCAATGCAGCTGCTCGACTCGTATCCGGTATCGGCATGACGACATCTATATCGTGATTCGGAAATTTCTCAAGCAGTCGCCTTCCCAGCCACTCACCCATACGCAGACGTGTTTTGTAGACTGAAATTCGGTCAATCATGGAATCCGGTCTTGCCAGATATACGTATTCGAAAATGCATGGGGTGGCTTTTGCATCCGGCACGCATTGGCGACTATGAAGATTGCCTGTTGAATCGATAAAAATCGCTTCGCCTGGCAGCACGTCACGCTCAGTCTTGAATCCAAGTGCATCCAGTGCAACACTTTCGGAAGTGAACGCGAAATCCTTGCCGCCACTGGTTTCGCGTGTACCGTATATCAATGGACGAATCCCATTCTTGTCACGAAACGCCAAAATTCCACAACCCACAATCAAAACTGTAACGGCAAACGCTCCCTTGCAACGCTTATAGACTTTTTCCACTGCACGAAACACGTGTTTTGGAAGTAAACTTCCACCAGTTTTTCTCACTGTCGTGGACAGCTCGTATGCGAATACATTCAGCATAATTTCAGAATCGGAGCTGGTATTGATCTGTCGGCGGTCACCTTTGAATACCTTCTCCCCTAATTCATTTGCATTGATAAGATTGCCATTGTGTCCGAGCGCAATTCCAAAAGGCGAATTGACGTAGAAAGGTTGAGATTCTGCCTCAGTATTGGCACCTGCAGTAGGATAGCGAACGTGGCCGATACCCATGGTGCCTTTCTGGTCACTCAAGGTTTCTGCGGAAAACACGTCTCGAACCAGTCCGCGACCAGTACGCGTATACACTCGCTGTCCATCACTCGTCACAATTCCAGCAGCGTCCTGACCTCGATGCTGCAACACCGTCAGAGCTTCATAAATTTCATAACCAGCCTGGCTGGCAGTAAGCATAGCAACTACACCACACATCGCTCTACTCCATGTCAATCAACATCATGAGTAAATCAAATGATGTTCAAACCGAATCATTTGACTAATATCTAAAGCTTTCTCTGAAACGACTTCTGGCGAAAGATAAATCGACAGAGATTCCCGAACCATAAATACATAGGGTTCGACTAAAGTCAACACTGTCGATTCTTGCCACCATGGCTCGTGGAGAATAAAGGTAAACGACCCTATGACGGCAATAAGCAGAACGACCAATACCCCGCGTACAGCACCAAAAGCAACTCCGAGGGTTTTGTCCAAACCAGCGATACCCTCAACAACCAGCACCTTCGCCAGCAATGCACTGATGATCGCAACAACTAGAAGTACCCCGAAAAATACTGCGAGGTGAGCAACAATCAACTGCACAGTCGGTCCCATGTTCAGTCCGTCAAATAACGGAATAGTTAACCCAGCAAATTTCCAAGTCACCCATACCGCCACTACCCATGAGATTACGGACAACAAGGATCGCACAAAACCTCGGTAAGCACCGATGAGCAAAGAAATGAAGACTACGGTTATGAAGCCGATGTCAATAGCAATAGTGGACAAGAAGACCTACCGCAATTTGCAGTGTAAACCTGTTGCTGTCAGTAAGAGATGAGAAATTCCTTTCATTGGACATCTAGAGGAACACACTCATCAGCAAATTAATATTGATATATCGCCCGGTACAATCAAGAACCTGATTGCTACCGAATCAGTGTCCTCCAATGACAGTATTGTATCCAACCAAACTCAGGCAATCCTAATAAATAACTTCAGGAATTTGTACGCGAGTCTGAACTTTCAAAGTCATTTGAATGCGAGAGCGAACGAACTAATCTTGGCTAGCCCTGTTAGGATTGAATATTCCGAACAACAGCGTCCTTCACTTTCAGGTCTGCAGAGATTCGAGTCTTTGTCTGATCTGCCTCACTCTTTGAAAGATAGGGTCCAACCAAAACACGCTCGAATTCATCGAGTCCGCTTTCAATGTTTGTTGGAAAATTCAGCTTGTCGAACTTCATGCGTTCAATCCTGGCATTTATACCGCTTTTAAAGGCGCCGACCTGAACGTACCAGCCATTCTCTAATTTCGAATCTTCGGATTTCGATTTTGCAGATTTGGTGATTCCAGTGTTTGTGCTCGCACTGCTGGCAGATGATGGCTTAGGAACTTTCTGGATTTCTGCAGATTGCGTCGATGGGCTGACGGTGCTCTGACTCGCTACTGCGCTTGACGGTAATTCGCTGATATTCACACTTTGAATGATGCCATCCTTGAAATTCAGTTCTTTGGAAATTTTGCGTTGTGCTTCGGCCGCTTCTGCTTCAGACAAATAGGGACCAACCAATACACGCGAAATGCCATCTGCGCCATTTTCAATTCTGGTTGGCAACTGCGATTTCGCAAATTTGAGCCGTTCTACTCCCGCTTTGACACCGCTTTCAAAGGCAGCAACTTGAATGTACCAGCCTGGCGATAAATCGACAGTCGCTACGGGGATTTCGGAATTCGAAACAATTGATGAAACCTTCTTTTCCGCAACACTCGCGCTAGCATCAAGAATCGATTCGGTTGACACAGAAGTACCTTCTGCTTCTGAAGACTCAAGGCTTTGTGCAGTCGATGCGATTGAACTGGAATTTTCCGCCGTTTCATCCACTAATTTAACAAATTCTTGAGAGGATGCAGCGGAATCAGAAAGATTTTCGTCAATGCTTAGGTATGGAGCGTTGTAACTCGGAACATCGAAAATTACAAAAAATACCAGAATGAAAGCCGCTGCCCACAAGAACAAACCCGCAACAAAGCTACTAAATCTATTGGTTTTGAATGAATGCTGCATCGTTCTATTCATTGGAATCTACTTTGTGTCCGGTATCGCCCAATTATATCGCCTACAGTGAGGAAAGATCCGAACACAACAATCCGATCTTTGAAGGTTGCTTGGGCTAATGCCGCATCAAACCCCTGCTGAGCATCGAAATGAAGCGACGCGGATACTTTGTCGCCTAGTATGGGATTCACTCGCCGAAACAGTTTTCTTGCAGTGATTCCCCGTTCATCGTGAATTCCGCAAAGTAGCCACTCATCGATTAGTGGCTTGATGCAATCAACCATCAGTTCAATTGGCTTCTCCGATAGAACTGACATCAGGGCGATTTCTCGCCCTTCAACTGGATTATTTTCAAGGTATTTCTTAAGTTCGCGAACTGACTCTATGTTATGGGCAACATCAAGAAGTACCTGCGGTTCTTGCTGAACGACTTGAAGTCGCCCTTCCAGTGCGGCAGTTCCAATTCCATTTCGAATCGCATCATCAGAAATATTGAAGAACTTCCTGGCTAGCACTGCAACGGTTACCGCACCCGCGGAATTGTCTCGCTGGCAGGTTCCAGCTATGGCAGGAGTTGGGATTGCACTTATCTTTGTCACCGACTGCGGGTGTGTTAATTTCCAATTCCATTCAGAACCGCCAGACTCCGAATCAAAGTTTTCTCCATTGACATGCAATTGGAGGGACAGCTTGTCTGCCGAATCGCGCACGCTTTGAGGCAGATCCGGATCCGTGCATACCGCAAGCTGGTTCGATCGCAAAATGCCAGCTTTTTCGAATCCGATTTGCTCCCTAGTATTGCCCAGCCACTTCACATGATCGGTGCCAATCGAGGTGATACACGCCAAATCCGCATCCAGCACATTTACTGCATCCTTACGCCCGCCAAGTCCGACTTCAAGGATCGCAATTTGTACTTTCTTCTGGATGAAATAATCGATTGCAATCGCAGTTCCATACTCAAAATAAGTCAACGGTACGCCTTCCCGCTTCTCTTCGACTCTCTGAAATTCCTCAAGCAGATCGGAATCCGAAATCAATTTCCCATTGACGACAAAACGTTCATTGAAATGTACCAGATGCGGCGAAGTATAGAGTCCCGTACGGATGCCTGCATGCCTGAAGATGGATTCCAACATCGTTGCCACGGAACCCTTACCATTTGTACCAGCAACAGCGATCACTTTGAACGGAATTTTCCCAGAAACAATTCGATCAATTACCGATCTCATGCGATCTAATGTGAGATCCATCGTTCTGTAATGAAGCAACTGAATATAGCGTATCCAGTCGTCCACGCCGCGACAAGCTTGCGACTGCAACTGCAAATTGACTACAGATTTATTCGATTTTGCTGTTAATTTATTGCGCAACATGAATTTTGTGGTTGGTTCTTGCCGATAGCAACTTTGTCAATATTCCGTAAATTGAATCTCGAAGGTCTCTCCTGTCGACAACCATATCCAGAGCGCCATGCTGAAAATGAAACTCTGATCGCTGGAAGCCCTCCGGAAGCGTCTCACGAACGGTTTGCTCAATTACGCGCTGACCGGCAAATCCGATCAACGCCTTCGGTTCTGCGATGATAATGTCCCCGAGCATAGCCAGACTTGCCGATACGCCACCCATTGTCGGATCGGTCAGCACTGAAATATATGGAAGCCTTGCAGATTTAAGCATATTAACCGCAGCCGTTGTTTTCGCCATCTGCATCAGTGAATACATTGCCTCCTGCATTCTAGCGCCACCACTGGCTGAAAAACACACCATTGGCATATCGCCCTCAATGCTTGCCTTGGCCGCGTGAACGAACCTTTCTCCGACCACCGAACCCATTGAACCACCCATGAAATCAAAATCAAATGCGGCAACCACCAATGGCAAATCGTTCAATGTGCCTCGTGCCACCACTAGTGCATCCAAATTGCCTGTTCTTTTCTGCGCCTCTGAAAGTCGGTCCTTGTATTTTTTGCTGTCTCGAAACTTGAGCTTGTCTACCGGCTTGACTTCACCTTTCAATTGTTCGATAGTTCCGGGGTCTAGAAATGAACTGACTCTCATCATGCCCCCAATACGCATGTGATGATTACACTTGGGGCAAACATTCAGGTTATGTCCTAGTTCCAGTTGGTAAAGCACTGCTGTGCACTCAGGACATTTCACCCAAATTCCTTCGGGAACACCCTTTTTCGTCAAGCTTGCGCTTGACTTGATTTTGGGCGGCAGAAGTTTTGTAAACCAGTTCATAAGAATATTCTGAATTCCCTGAACGTCAACTCGCCACGGTGCAAACGTTATTTACGGTCATAACAAATTCTCGAACCGCATGATTATCCTTGATGCCCGGGCTGGATTCGACTCCGGTGCTGACATCTACTGCAACGGGATTTACTGTTTGAATGGCTTGTGCAATATTACTGGAGTCAAGTCCTCCAGCGAGAATGATCGGCATCTCCAATTGCGGTACCAAATCCCATGAAAATGTTTGCCCTGTGCCACCTACCTTATCTGGAACATAGGCATCCAGTAATACTGCACTTGCAGACGAATAATCGCCAACTGCCTGTTCAACTAGCGCTGCACTGCGGACTCGAAATGCTTTGAGGAACGGCAATCCGGATTGCTGACACCGGTCTGGAGATTCGTTACCGTGAAATTGAATGAAATCCGGTTTCACTTCCTCAACGATCTGATCAAGCAACTCGTCATCTGGATCTACTACCACTGCAACGGAGGCAACCGTTTCGGGCAAATTTTGACGAATTTTCTTTGCCTGCTCGCTACTAACATTGCGCGGACTCGGTGAATAAAAAACTAGGCCAATCGCATCAACGCCGCACTGTGCAGCGTAAATAGCGTCTTCTATTCGAGTTATTCCGCACACTTTAATCTGTGTACGAAAGTGATTCGACGAATCGCTGAAAACAGGTGTACGAGTAAAGAGTTTCATACGATGGTGATCAGTTAGGACAGCTGTAATGGCTTTATACTCCTGCTATCAGCAAGAATTCGGCATTTTGATTTGAAACATTGTCTTCCTTGTTACCACGGCCATCTTCACTGATTATATAAAATCGAATTGGTGTGCAATTCGCTTTGGCATACAGCAGCAACTTGAACTACCAAAAGCGGCAGGCGTGTGGAGGACACAGCAGTTCGTACTTCTGCGGATAGTTGGCACTCACAAAATAAAGCCCGTCGGCGGGTGCTGTGGCTCCAGCCTTCGTTCGATCCTTGCTATCGAGCACTTCAATGATCCAGTCGAGTTCACAATCTCCGCTTCCGATTGCTAGAAGAACACCAGCTATGTTTCTCACCATGTGATGCAAAAAACCGTTGGCCTCAATATCAATCCACACCCAATCATTTTTTCTGTTCACCTCCAGTTCTAGAACGTTCCTTTGGGCAACCTTGCTTCGGCAATGTGATGATCGAAATGCGCTGAAATCATGCGTCCCAATTAGCGATTGTGCGGCGGAGTTCATCCGCTGAACGTCCAAGTCACGAACGTACCAGCTGACTTTTTTCGCGAGGTAACTTGGACGCATTCTTCGATTGAGGATAATGTAACGATACGTTCGACTGGTTGCACTGAATCTTGCGTGAAAAGACTGGTCCATCTCCTTTGTCCAAATCACAGTCACCCCTTCGGGCAGTTTCGAATTCGCTCCCATCACCCAGGAATACTCTTTTCGCTGGCTGTCAGTCTCAAAATGAAAAATCTGACCACAAGCGTGTACACCGGTATCTGTTCGGCCAGCGCAATGCACCGAAACTTTGTGATTGGCTATGTTCGAAAATGCCTGTTCTACCACACTCTGAACGCTCGGCTGGCCGTGTTGAATCTGCCAGCCATAAAATTTTGAACCATCGTATTCGACACATCCTGCTATCTTCATTTCAAAAATTTCCTGAAACTCATTCAAATTTTCATTGAGTATAATGCTTGTCTATTCCATTTGAGCTTGCAGGATTTATCGATTGAATTCCAAAACCAGTAGCGCTATTGAGTCTTATCGTGCAGGACCTGACGAAACCGGCCACTATGGAATGTTTGGTGGACGGTTTGTAGCGGAAACCTTGATGCCTCTCATTCTCAATGTTGAAAAAGCCTACAACAGTGCTCGCGAAGATCCAGACTTTCAAGCCGAGATCGACTATTACGCAAAACATTACACCGGTCGCCCCAGTCCCCTGTATCACGCCGCTCGTCTCAGTGAGCATCTAGGCGGACCGAAAATCTATTTCAAGCGTGACGAATTAAATCATACCGGCTCACACAAAATAAATAACACCATGGGCCAGATTCTGCTCGCCCGCCGTATGAAGAAAACTCGCATCATTGCGGAAACCGGAGCCGGTCAGCATGGAGTGGCAACTGCCACTGTCTGCGCTCTTTTTGACCTTCCCTGTGTTGTTTACATGGGTGAGACTGATATTGAACGCCAAGCACCCAATGTTTTTCGGATGAAACTGCTCGGTGCCGAAGTCGTGCCAGTCACTTCGGGGACCGGAACGCTTAAAGACGCCATGAACGAAGCTCTTCGCGACTGGGTGGCCAATGTTGATACGACTTTCTACATTATCGGAACTGTAGCAGGACCGCACCCATATCCGGAGATGGTACGTAATTTCCAATCCGTTATCGGCAATGAGACTCGCGAACAGATACTCGAGGCGGAAAATCGCCTGCCCGACTGTCTAGTTGCCTGCATCGGTGGAGGTTCCAATGCAATGGGACTGTTTCACCCATTTTTGGACGAGAAAGACATACGAATTATCGGAGTCGAAGCTGCCGGGTTGGGGGTCGAAACCGGCAAGCATGCAGCATCAATTACAGGTGGAATACCCGGAGTGCTGCACGGCAACCGAACCTATTTGTTGCAGACAGATGACGGTCAGATTATTGATGCTCATTCCATTTCGGCTGGACTTGACTATCCTGGAATTGGGCCTGAACACTCGTGGCTTCACGATATCGGACGAGTTGAGTATGTTTCAGTTACCGATCAGGAAGCGTTAGATGCTTTTCAACTGTGCTGTCAAACAGAAGGAATTATCCCAGCATTGGAACCTGCGCACGCACTAGCGCATGTTTCAAAAATCGCCTCCGAATTCGACAAAGACCAGATTCTTGTCATGAATATGTGCGGCAGAGGTGACAAAGATGTTTTCTCCGTTGCAAATATACTGGGTGAGAAGTTTTGAGTACGAATCTTCTTTCCAACACCCGGATTACGCGTAAGTTCAAAGCCCTGTCAGAAAAAAAGCGTAAGGCTTTTGTTGCTTTCTTGACGGGCGGAGACCCAGACTTCGATACCAGCAAACAGTTGATTTGCGGTTTGCCAAAGGCAGGTGTTGATGTCATTGAAATTGGAATTCCATTTTCCGATCCAATGGCGGACGGACCTTCCATTCAGGCTTCCAGCCAGCGTGCACTCAAAGCTGGCATGACGCTGCCCAAAACACTGGAACTGGTTCGTCAATTTCGAGAAACGGATGATGTGACCCCGATCATATTGATGGGATACTACAATCCAATATATCGCTACGAGCCCAATCGATTTGTGCATGATTGCGTTTCTAGTGGTGTAGACGGACTGATCATCGTCGATTTGCCACCCGAAGAAGACAGCGAATTGTGCGATCCCGCACTGACTGCGGGTCTGCATTGGATTCGTCTCGTCACCCCAACTACGGATGACGACAGAATCGCAACGGTTCTCCATAACGTGAGCGGATTCGTCTATTACATATCAGTTTTAGGAGTCACTGGTACCCGCACAGCCATGGCAGACCACGTTGATGAAGCGGTACTTCGACTTCGAAAACACACCGAACTTCCTCTCGCGGTCGGATTCGGAATCAAAACTCCAGAACATGCGAAGTCCGTAGCCAATAAAGCTGATGGCATCGTCATTGGTTCTGCCATTGTTGATCTCGTCAAGGAGAACATTGACGCAGACGGTAAGCCGAATTCAAGGCTTGTTAAATCCGTTCACGAATTCGTACAAAATATCGCTGACGCGGTAATGACGGTCTAATCAGAAAATTCCGGGGAAGCGATTTCCCATCGCTTTGTCAGAATTGAAAGACTTGGTTCCCCTAAATCAACTGCTATACCGACTGAGCTATGCGTTCTCATTGCCCGTTAGAACTGAGCGGGCAATGAGAACGATTATTTCCAGCTAATCGTTCACTGGCTGTAAGGGGTACAGTTACTAGAAATAACAGTACCCGCGGCAAGAGGACGCTAACAGCATCCAGCAGCTATCGCGTTCTACTGGTCGATGCCGACCCACAACCCTCACTTTCTAGTTTCTACCGGCTTGTCGAAAGCTCGGGAAAGACCGGACTTACTGAACTTCTGACCTCATCGCGCACCTCCGAACCTTCTCAGACAACAATTGATGGTTACACATAATCACTTAAGACGACCCTCAAGGTTCATTGGAACACCAGCTGCTGCACATTCCGGACGGCCGCGTAGGTATGCTGCAGGCGCTGCAGACCATCCAGAATTACGACTACGTATTGATTGATACACGCGGCGTATATGGAATGCTTGTCAAAAACGCAGTTTTGGCGGCCGAATCTGTCTTTCACCGCTCCTACCGGAAACCCTGACAGCTCAGGAATTCCTGCGTGGACGAACCACTACGACTTCATGGACGGCAATCCGGGACCACGCTGCGACGTTTGGTGGAATGATTCATCGAACGGCCTGGAGAAGCGTATCTATGACCACATTATCAAAAAAACAGAAAATCCGGATCACGATTTTGCTTTAGTCACCTACGTCGGCCCCGATAACGTAGTCGTCCCTGAATAATCAATAGATAGTACATAACATGCTGTTTATATTAATATAATATTCCATAATCACTGTTCTGATATTGCAAGTAATGTTATAATTTGTAGTTAATTCCTTGCAATTTCGGAGTGAAAAATGGTCCCCGAAAAACCTTCAAATCAAACCCAGTTCGACCTGTTCCGACTGCAACTGGACAACATCATCAACCGCAATCACGAACTCTACCGCCTGGCCGAGATGATCGACTGGTCGGTGTTCGATGAAAGCTTCGGATCCCTGTATTGCCCGAATAAGGGGTGCCCCGGCAAACCCACTCGCCTGATGGTGGGTCTGCAAATGCTGAAGCATATGTACGGCATGTCTGACGAGGAAGTGGTAGACAGATGGGTGGAGAATCCTTACTGGCAGAAGTTTTGCGGCGAGGTCTATTTCCAGCATAAACCTCCGATTGACCCGAGCAGTATGACCCGATATCGAAAGCGCATTGGCGAAAGTGGCTGTGAGTTGATTCTACAGCTCACAGTGACTGTTGGAGTGACATGTAAAGTGGTGAAACCATCGCATCTTAAAAGAGTGACGGTGGATACCACGGTGCAGGAGAAGGCGGTGAGTTATCCGACCGACAGCAGGTTATTGAATCGCTCGCGTGAGCGGCTGGTTCGTTTATGCCGAAAACATGCCGTGGTGCTTCGCCAGAGTTATGCTCGAAAAGGACCGAAAGCCTTACTCAAAGCGAACAGATATGCCCATGCCCGGCAATATCGTCGAATGCGTCGCGAAGTCAAAACACTGCGAACCTATTTGGGACGTGTGGTTCGCGATATCGAACGCAAGATTGCGTCAGACCCCACACGACAAGGGCAGTTTGCTGAGGAACTGTCGTTAGCGCATCGGTTGTTGAAGCAGCAACGACACGACCGGAACAAACTCTACAGCCTGCATGCTCCGGAAGTGGAATGCCTTGCGAAGGGCAAAGCTCATAAGCATTATGAGTTTGGAGTGAAGGTGAGTATCGCGGTGACCAACAAGAGTAACTTCGTGGTCGGCGCGATGGCATTATCGGGTAACCCTTATGATGGACATACTTTGACTGGAGCACTGGAGCAGGTACGTCGGATGAACGGGCAGCGGATAGACGAGGTTTTTGTGGATCGGGGTTACCGGGGGCATGGCGAGAGTTTAAGCGAAGTGTATATTTCCGGTCAGAAGCGAGGCATCACCACGCAACGGTTAAAGCGAAGCCTGAAACGTCGACAGGCGATTGAACCGATTATTGGTCACCTGAAGAGCGATGGATTGCTGGGTTGCAATTATCTCAAAGGCACGCTCGGTGATCAGATGAACGTGCTGCTGTGCTGTGCAGGACATAATTTACGCTTGATATTGAAGCGCTTGAGGTTTTTTTGCCTCGATTTTTGGGGACGATTTTGGGCGCCGATACGCTGTTGGGAGGGGGCAAATCGTCTCATCACGGAAATCAATTCCGGTGCACGATGGTTACAGCGTCGATCAACAAATTCGTTCGCGACTCAATTGCTTCCAACCACCGGATAAATGGATTTTTCAGGGTCGACTAACGTAGACTCGACTGTCCGGAGATTTCTGCTCAAGGAGCCTCCACCCTCAAAATTCGGCGCTGACATGAGCGACGACGGCGCGCAAGGCGATTGGCTGGGAAAAACTTCGGCTACGTAGGCGGTGCAGTGGCCTATCCAGCCATCAAGGGCGCCATGTATTTGGCAAAAACAGCCCTGCCGATGTTCCAGGCCCTTGCCCTCATTTGCATATATATCGCGATCCCTATCGCCGTACCCTTCGCGGTCCTCAGACCGTCATTGATTTTGTTCTTTACCAGCGCAATATTCACCCCCAAGTTCATGACCGGGCTATGGGCACTGGCCGCACTCCTCGACGATAAACTGATCAAATACATGTATGGGGAAGACGAGATTCACACCGGGGTTGGAAGTACAGAAGATATGGTTCTTATGATTGTCACGGAAACGGCTTATATTGCCTTACCAGTGGTGTGGATCTGGCTGATCAGCGGATTTACTGGGTCCTCGATCTCTGGCGTAAACAGCCTGTTTGCATATACCACCGGCAAACTAGACTCAGCCGGCCAAGCCGGGCAGAGCGCCGCCGTCTCTGCAGCGAAAAGCCAGTTCGCCTCTAAAGACAAAGACGAATCCACTGCCTGATTCATGGGAATCAAGCTACTGAAAATGCCAACTGTCGAGTCGCCAACAGTAATACTTGATCCCCACCAAAATTTGGTCAGGGAGTGCAAGGCGTATGCGGCAAGCCACTGGCAACCCCAATACACCGAAACACTCCTCAATGCTGCAGATTACCTCCAGTTGCTCCAGGATGACAAGCACCACCTTCTCCTTGAATCCGCGCTTACACGAACCCGCGAATCACTGGAAAAACTCTTAAACCACGTTCCTGAAGCGACTCTACATAAACATTACGGCTCTTTTTCCGCCGCGCTCCTACTGGATGTCGGGAAACCGCTAACGGATTTGGCGGTTTACACGGAAAATGGTGACGAAGCCACGAGATGGAATCCCCTGGCTCAGGAGACAATTGGAAAGGTCGGAGTGCACTACGATTGGAAGTGGACTGAAACACAGTGTCAGCCAACCACCTTCTGCCCTGTCGTCGCATTGAAGCTATTGCCTGAAACAGGCTCGAGGTCGCTAAGACATAATCCGGAATTACTTCATTCCTGGATTCAGACACTCCAGGGTAGGCAGGAAAATCCGATCGCGAAAATTGTTAATCCACCACCGGTGACGGGCAAGAACTACGTTACACCCGAAGAACGGGTGGAACCCTTTATTGGATATTTAAAAAACGAGATTCGCGCGCAGCGAGTCAACCAGCCCCAATACGTGATTCACCTGACACCTGAAGGCGTATTCCTGCGAAGTCCGGATATATTCCAGGATTTTAACGCCAGTCACTACGCACAGCTCCAGCAAGACCTCCGCGCCACCAGCTATGTGAAGATGAATCCTAACAACGAACCGTTCTGGAAGTGCTTCAGCGATTCCGACGGGGTTTGGTACGGATATCTCCTCGACTCCGGCATGCTGGGCATTCACGAAAAAGTGGCTGCTTCACATACCGTAATCAGAATATTAGCTTTGTAGAGCCCGCGAGAGCTCACTTGTTAGTTTTGCCGGTCATGGCGAGTTGCTCAAGATGGCTAATAATAACTTCTTCGTTGATAGCTCACGAGAGAAGCAAATGTATAAATTTCTGCAACGACAATCCGATGAATACGGCATGACTTTGACAGAATTTATAGATAACTCAATATAGTGCTTTGCCGATATATTTTTTCTTATCCTTAGCTACCAAGAAGAGTGCCGACAAACTTCCAAATTCCAGTGTACTATCATTGTGTCCCAAATCTTTTCGGACGGCTCTCAGTACATTTTCCAATTCTAGGATATGTCCCTCTGAGGATAAATTCTCATCTGCCTTCAATTCGTAATGATTCCATGCCTCGATAATTTCTGGTCCACCCCACACTAAAAGTGACTTTTTGAACTTTATTATCTTTTCCTGCATTGTCTTTTCAGACAATCTTCTTCCTGCTTTAATAGAAAATAGAAGTTCAAAAATCAGGTCAATTAAATGCATATAGCCATCGCGTTTATCGGCAAAATGCCTAGCGTTAATCTCTCGCTTCTTTGTTAGGTAGTGGACAATCAAAGTTACCAAGAGCATTCCGAATAAACCGATAAGACCAGCTTTAATACTGTCATCCGCCTTCTCCCAACTATTTACGAACACCCAAGCCATCCAGACCGAAAATAATACAATCGCAAACCCCAAGATGTATGTAGTACATTTTTTCATTCAAGGCTTACCTTTACTTCTTCTAATACCAATGAGACTTCCGTCTGCAACTCTGTTACTAAGGTCACACTCTACTCCCGCTCTGAGGTACGTCGGAGCCCCAGAGGACTGAGTAATGATTGGGAAACGTGTCTCAACGTCTGCATGCCGCCGCACCGATCATTTCAACTTGAACTGTGACTTCTGATTTTACTATTGTTCAGAATTACAGGTGAGATGTCAATTTGAAGTGCTTGCAGACTTGAGCAACTGCCGTTCGCGATTCTGACACCGTTCTGAACGAAATTACGGGCACCACAGCACACTGAAAACTATATCACAGGGTCTAACTTCGTTTTAGGGGCCTGTACGGGCCGACCATTCGGGTCCGGACCATCAGTATCGAAATTACATAATCTATCTCGCAAACATAGCAGCGCATGTCGACTTTGCTACCCGCTTTCTTTCCAATCTGGATTACTTCGTTTGTGCTAGTAGTTTGCATTCGTATAGAATTCCCCAAAAGAAAATTTGCGTACTCCATGAACTAAATAGTCTCTAATTCAACAACTACTCAGAGCGGAACGACTACTTTGAATTGCATACTGCACAGAATAGCATTTCTACACGAAATTGAATTTTAGGTGTCAGAGGTATTTCAACAATTCTTGGACTAAATAACAGAGATTTTTCACTTGAAAAAATATAGAATTCAAATCAGGCTTGCTGTTGTCGCAATGGCAGCACTTGTTTCAATGACCGCCTTCCTGCAAGCAAGCGAAAGCGCCATAGAAGTCACATCTTCGGATGATGAAATATCCGCTAGCAATCCGCAACAGTCGAGTGGTGAGAATAACACGAACTCGGGCTTCTCGAAGAGTTCAGATTTTCAGACTTTGCCGAATGTCGCTACAATTTGGGAGATTGAAGTCCAAACCCGGTTCAACGAAATTCGAAGCGAACTGCTGGATGAGCGAGCCTCTTACATCGACCTATGGCTTACTGTAATTGGCCTTTTTCTTGGGTTATTTGCTGTGGTAGTTCCAATCGCCGGTATTATGGGATTCAGAAGATTCCGAGAAATTGAAAAAGAAGCGAAAACTAGTGCTGAGTCCGCGGCTGCTTCCGCGGCCACTGCTGAGCACGATCTTCAGGAGATTCGGAAGAAAAGCGATACAGCCACCGATTTGCTCAAAGATATAGACGCCAAGAGCGCGGCCGAGAACCCAATGGAAGCAACTCGGACTGTCAAAAATGTCCAAGATGATCCATACGCGTCGCTAATAGATAAGGCAATTGCCGATGCCGTGTCTTTGCAACAGCAAAACAAACAAGAAGATGCAATAGAGAAATGGCGTGCAATAGCCCAAATTACGGAAGGAAGCGACAATGCGGTAGCCGCGAGAGCTTGGTTTTCGATCGGTTATTTGAGTTCCGCCGAGGATGTGGGTAACACAATTTCTTCTTATGATCGTGTCATTCAATTGAAACCAAACTTCTTCGAAGCTTACGTCAATCGAGGTATTGCCAAAGCTGAGTTGAGGCGATATGAAGACGCCATCGTCGACTTTGACAAAGCGATTGAACTGAATTCAGATCGAGCCAGAGCCTATTACAATCGAGGTATTGCCAAAGCTGAGTTGGGGCGACATGAAGACGCCTTTTCCGACTTCGATAGAGCGATCGAACTGAATCCAGATCGAGCCGAAGCCTATTTGAACCGTGCGATTACGAAAGCTGAGTTGGGGCGACATGAAGACGCCTTTTCCGACTTCGATAGAGCGATTGAGCTGAATCCGGACCAAGCTAAATTCTACGCGGACCGTGCGAGTGCAAAAGTTGAGTTGGGGCGACATGAAGACGCCATCGTCGACTACGACAAAGCGATCGAACTGAATCCAGATCGGGCCGGAGCCTATTTCAATCGAGGTATTGCCAAAGCTGAGTTGGGGCGACATGAAGACACCCTCGCGGACTTCGACAAATCGATTGAACTGAATCCAGATCGAGCTAAATTTTACGCGAACCGTGGGATTGCCAAATCTAAGTTGAGGCGACATGAAGACGCCATCGTCGACTACGACAAAGCGATTGAACTGAATCCAGATCGAGCTAAATTCTACGCGGACCGTGCGATTACGAAAGTTGAGTTGGGGCGACATGAAGACGCCTTTTCCGACTTCGATAGAGCGATCGAACTGAATCCAGATATGCCCGAAGCCTACACGAACCGTGCGATTACGAAATCTAAGTTGGGGCGATATGAAGACGCCCTTGCGGACTTCGATAGAGCGATCGAACTGAATCCAGACCGAGCCGAAGCCTATTTGAACCGTGCGATTACGAAAGCTAAGTTAGGGCGACATGAAGACGCCCTCGCGGACTTCGATAGAGCGATCGAACTGAACCCAAATATGCCCGAAGCCTATTTCACTCGAGGTATTGCGAAAGTTGAGTTGGGGCGATATGAAGACGCCCTCGCGGACTTCGACAAAGCGATTGAACTGAATCCAGATCGAGCTAAATTCTACGCGGACCGTGGGATTGCCAAATCTAAGTTGAGGCGATATGAAGACGCCCTCGCGGACTTCGACAAATCGATCGAACTGAATTCAGAGGATGCCGATGTACAACAACACCGCGCATTCACTAAAATGAATTTAGGTTTTTATGTCGAGGCTAAATTAGATCTCGAAACAGCGCTTGAAATCGCTCAAAATTCTAATAATGTAGATTTGGTTAACAAATTGGAACAGATTCTTCATAATCTTAGCGCCACCAATGGTGATTGAATTATTCATGATCTTGTTTTCACTAAATTTGATATCCAACAGCAACCACTTCCGCAACACTATGTAATAAGCTGGATGATCAATTCGTCATCCGGCTTATTACATAGTGTTGGACGGGGATTATCGAAGATAGGCCTTGACGATATCGGACCGGAAGCGTCCGAGTTCCTGGCTGACGATTTCCATTCGTTCCTGGCGCGTGAACCTGCCGGTATGGAGTTCATCCATCCGCACTTGCGCATAACCATGACGCAGGCCATGGGCGCCGGTGGACCACCCAAGGCACTTGACACTGGCTTTGGTAAAAATGTGGGAAAAGCATTGGCCGGCCGTGATGTCGTAATGCTGCGGATAATTGATACCACGGTTTCGAAGAGTAACCGGTTCAGGGAGACGTCTTAGTTCCAGTTCTTTGGCCAGTTGAGTTGGAATGAGTACCTCGCGCACCAAGCCGTTCTTGCCTTTCACCGTGTAGATGACGCCAGCTCGTCCGGCAAACCGATCATTCGACCATTTCCGGTGTGCGCTTGGTGCACGCTCCGAACGACGTTTGAGGGAATATAGCTCATGCCCCCGCAGACCTGCAACATAAGCGATACGTGTAACAAGTGCTGTTCGTCGAGACAATTTCGAGCAAATGAATTCAACCTGGTCCCTAGTATAAGCCCGAGACTGTTTTGCGAGGTGTCGCCCACCCGAGTAAGTGGACTTGATCCGCGGCAGTAGAATTTTCATTTTGGTTGTTCTGCCCAGCAGGTATTGATTGGCCTGCCGGTCGCGGTCCAGGGTTTTCTGGCCAACCTGCCCCGCCCGTTCCTCAAGGAAAGTGGAGCAGGTCTTGACATTGACCTGTATGAGATTCCCGAGCCGGTTTTTTTGAATCCATCTACAGAATGTGGTGAGAACGCTGCGGTAGACGTTCGCCGTGCTAATCGAATGAAATTGTGCAGGGCTCTTATTGTTTCTTCGCCCGGATCCCAATGCGAGTCCTCAGCTGATGACTCTCTGGGCTTGTTTTTCAGGTCTCGCATAGTAACCCATAGATATCACCTGTCAGAAGAGTGATGAAGCTCATCGATCGATCTCTGCAGTCGACCTGGAGGCATGGCCGCGAGGAAACGTTGCACGGTCATTTTGGAGACGGCAACGCCACAGCTTTTCAAACGTGACTGGATGGTGGAGAGGCTGTCGCCGTTGGCCCGCATATTCATGATCGGATCCTCGTACGGCAACAGCACCGATCGTTTCCACTGTGGTTTGGATCTTATTGATTTTGACAAAACAACCTCCTGGCGTCCTCGGCCGCCACTTCGTAATCGGTGTTTCGATAACGCGTATTCATCCTTTAGAAAAAAGGCCAAAAGCCCTCGAGAATAGAGACTTATCTCTCGCTTCATTTTTAAGGTTGAAACTAGCTAAAGCACCTGCTCAGATTAACCGCCTGAAGACAACGTGGCTCTTTATGGAATGTTAGTCAGCCATGACTGATAGCATGAAATAATGTAAGCTTGAACGCCGGCAATCACCATAGTTGTGAGTGACTGCTGATATTGCTTTCGCGCATTGATTGGAAGGTAAAATCCCAAATAAACCCTTGTACCGCAAGGTGTCTCGACCGAATACGGACAAGGATTGGATGGTCGAATTACCAATTGCGAACGACTCTATTGGACGTTGCGAATTTAGAGAAATGCAGAAGTGTTGTATCAATCTGCGAGGGGCACACTACAAATGTTGTCAGTGCGAATGCAACCGTCTCCGGTTGCGTTCCCGAAATCCGCTTTTGGGATTTAGGCGACTGTTGCGCAAAACCTCCATGTTTTGCTGATGAGCGGCAGACCTGGCGAATGCTGGTTTCCCCGATGAAGAACTATGAAAACATCTCGACCGTGTCGAATCGTTTCATATGTTCCAGGCGGACGGTCTGAACGCAAGTCGACCGTCCGCCCACCGCGCCGTATCCACACGCACATGCTCGCCGTTCACCCTTAAGGTGCATCGCGAGACCGTGCTGCCGAATGGTCGCCAAGCAATCCGGCAGCAGCTGGCGAAATGCGTCCCTAAACGCGGTTTCAGCAAGGCATTCACACCTTGCTGAATTCGCACGCCAGTCGCGGGACTGGCGCTACAAAACCTCGGGTTTTACTGATGAGCGGCAGACCTGGCAAATGCCGGCTCCCGCGATGAAGCTATATGAAATCATCCCAGCCATGCCGAATCGTTTCATATATTCCAGCCGGGCGGTTCGAACGCAAGTCGACCGTCCGGCTCCGCGATTTTCGCGGTGCCAGTCCTGCGACTGGTTGATGAACAACGAAACGTTGTACGTACGCAAAGGTCCGACACCTTTGCGTAACGCTGTAACCAAGGGTCACCGGTCGCAACACATCGAGACACCGTTTCAAAACGTTCAATTGAGCAGCAATGTTAAATTCAAGACTCCTAACTTAGATATCTAGAAATCATCAAGTGTAAGCATCTTGAAATCGGGATGTACGCTCCAATACCCATCACCCTTGTTGTGCGACTTAAATAAAGGCGATGTACTGGGGCCCTTCTTTATGAACGCGCTGTAACTTTCGCAGTTTAGGTTATAAGCACCCTGGATAGTTTCTTCTAGGTTTTCCGGAACTTGATGTCCCTCGTTGCGGAGTTCAGCATTAATTCTATTAACGACTTCCGACCGGTGGATACTGGCCGGGAATTTTGGGATGATTTGAATCATCCTACTCAAGTATCCTTTGTAATCCATAAATTACCAGCAAGTTTTAACTCAGTATAATTTACTGTAGAGCAACAGTGGGTTGTTTAGAAGATTTGTATTTTTAACGATAGGCGAGGATGTGGCTATGGATGAAAATAAAGGATTATGTGGAGTTTGGGGCACCCCTGCACTAGCCAAGTTTGATATCCAGAATTATGGAATACATTGTTATTCTCCGCGCGTTCTCGGGGCATATACTTATTTCGGTAACGGAGTAATGCCAAATTTGGACAACCGTGTAAGAGTCAAACTTACCTCATGGATAGTTAATCAAAGAAAACTTCTGAAGCAGAATCCGTCTGCAGAAAACGGCATCCCTGAGGCTGGCCCAGAAGCAATCGCTGAAGCACAACAAAGACCGGACCTTACAATTGTAGAACGTGCTAATGCAACAATTGAATTCTTGAGTTCTAATTCATTGGAATTGGGAACTGCTCTAACAATTCCATGCTTAAACAAGGAAGATGCCAGTTTGCCCTTAGAAGAGTTAGAAAACAAGTACAAGCTTTTATACAGATTACTCTGTGTTTCGGAATGTGCTGACGATACAGAATTGGAGATAGTGCTAAATCGTTTGCACAGATTGGATTCTATTGAATTTTGTAGTTCGGATTCAGAATTCAAGGTCATGATTTGATACATTGGTAAATTACAGTCTCGCACGGATGCGAATCGGGAACGAACTACTCGTGTTAAGTGATGGTTCTACTTTGCGAAAAGAGCACAATATGGATGAAAATTTTGAACGATATTGTTTATTTCGGGTTCCGTGTCCGACAGTGGCTGGAGGAGTACAATCGGATCCCTCCACACAGATCGCTCGGAGGCTTATCACCACTCTAATTCCTACAGAAATTTCGTAGCGACAAATTGATTATCAACTAAATGAAGTTACCGGAAAACCTAACTCTGGAAGTGAACTAAAGAGTTTGGGCTAACACACATGACAAAAAAGAATCAGAAAATTAATGCTGCTGACCTACCAATAGTTTTATATCTAAATCAGAGATTAACGTTTGATCTGCTCGCCACGCTACAGGGTGGATTTTCGAGTCTATCTACAGTTCAAACTACCTCTTCAGGAGAATCAACCACCAATACAACAAAAAACGTGGGACTTGGAGTTAGTAATACATTTGCTTTTTTAGGTGTTAACTTCGGAGCTCAGCGTTCCAACCAGACTGGTCAACAGGAGAGTGAAAGCAGGAAAGAACAAATCGTGCATACACCAGCATCTCTTTTTGCTCGACTTAGAAATGAGTTACACAATCATAAATTGGTAAGTAGCGTAGATAAACCATCAGATCTTGAAAATATCAGCCAGGTCAATTTGTGGAGTTCGAAGCAACTATTCAAAAATGTTCATTAACTGACGTACTAGACAGTTTCTTGAAAATGTTGCCATTGACTAAACTTGAAGACAAAAATTATCTTCTATCAAAGGGAGGAAAAGGTAGTAAGAAACCGCAAAGACAAACTAGTAAACAGCAACCAGAAAAAAAAGTGGCTCTATGAGTTTCAAATATTTACTAGTCAGATAGAATTGTTTAAATCTGTTGTTGCATCCGAAGGAACTCATGACTTTATTGCAGATATGGATTCTCTTAAGGTAGTTTTACCAATGGAGCCAAAATATCTAGTTGATCCTACTATGAACGACATAATTGACGGTACACTTCGTGTCCTCGGGAAAACTACTAGAGTTGTACTAAATCAAAATGACAAAATTAGCCTTTTTCGAAAGTCAGCCATAAGTAATTTTGAAGAAATCGGAGATGCTCTGATTCCAATCAAAGAAGGTATTTCCGATTCTGGATTTACCGGCTTAGTCGAAACTGAAATTGTTGGGCCAACGATGCAGGTTATTCCTATCTCTATTTTCTCTTAACTGGATTATTGATCTGGACAAAACTGTCCACTAAATCATGAATTATCGGACACCTGAAAAACCCATAATTCTATGTCTTTTTAATCGTTAAACAGCATATAATAGGCAGTTCTTAAGCATGAGATTGTTCGGCTACGCCCGCGTCTCGACCAGCCGGCAGGTTTTTGACGGCCAGGATCGCGTTCTGCAGGAAGCAGGCGTGAAACCGCACCGCATCTTCACCGCCTCAAGGTGGGGAATTTCAACCGTTATTGACAATGTGATCCTGATCCGGAAACTCGACCGGTTGGGACGCGACACTGCCGACATGGTCCGACTGATCCAAGAGTTCGACCAAAACGGCGTGGCAGTCCGCTTCCTGGACGACGGCATCACTACTGAAGGAACGATGGGACGGATGGTGGTGACCATCCTTTCTGCAGTCGCCCAGGCGGAGCGGGAAAGAATCCTGGAGCGCACCAACGACGGCCGACTGGAGGCGCAAGCCCAGCATCGATCATGACCGCGTTCTCAAGCTGCATCGCAAAGGCTTGGGAGCGACGGAGATCGCCCGGCAGATGCGGATCGCGAGATCCACCGTCTATAAGATCCTGCCTAAGAGATACTGCTGAATAGAAATACGAATTCCGGAGTCTCAGGTGAATGGCGTCCGTAGAATATACCGCGGTTTAAGGTTTATAAAGTCCTGCCTGGAGCAACTTTTTAAATTGAACCTCAAATGAGACTAGTAAGTCTTTACAAGAAAACTGAACAAATGATTGAGTTGAAATATGGGAATGTTGGATAATTTCAGAGGAAATATTTTTTCAAAACGTCAAAAACGACTACGTGGTGAAATACTCGATGTGTACCAATATGAGGTTTTTCCAAATGAACTGCGGGTGCAAATTGTGCAAATCTGGGAAAAAACTTTTCAAGGACGTGCTCTTCTATTCCCGCACGATACAAATGATCCATACTGGACTGTTGTTGAATATCTGCGTCATGAACGGGGGGTAATCAGACTTCCGTCATCCGTTACCGTTGGTGCCGGTAATTACTTTGGCGAACTGGCAAATAATTTTTTTCAGGAGAAGGATAATGGAAAGGCTCTGGATGTCGTTGAAGCAAGTTTTCGCGAAATTGAGGAGCGAAAATATTCTAATCGAAATAGTCAATTGTCACTCGTTTACAAAATTCAAGATTCGGAAGTATCTGACGCAATCGACAACCTAAATTTCAGATTCAAAGAGCATGGATTCGGTTACAGATATGAATCAAAACAAATTATCCAAATAGATGACGAATTTGTTCATGAGGAGGTAGTAAAACCAGCTCTCAGAATTCTTAACCAGCCGCAATTTGCAGGAGCCCGAGAGGAATTTTTGAAAGCTCACGAGCATTATCGAAAGAGGAACATGAAAGATGGACTAAGCTCCTGCTTAAAAGCATTCGAAAGTGTCATGAAAGCGATATGTGATATGAGAGGCTGGCAATACGATAAAAACACCTCAACGGCGAAAGTTCTAATCCAAATTTGTTTTGAAAATGAACTGATTCCTAAATTTTGGGAAAGTCATTATTCTTCTCTGCGATCTCTTTTGGAATCTGGTGTCCCTACCGGCCGAAACAAACTAAGTGGTCATGGCCAAGGCACGACTCCAACGTCCGTTCCAGATTACCTTGTTGCTTACATGTTGCACTTGACAGCAGCTACGATCGTGTTTCTTGTTGAAGCCGAGAAAGAGTTATAAAACTTAGGAATTCATTTTGGATAACAGGTAGAGTGCGAGCGGGTCTCTCCTCGCGCAGCTACTCAACTTCCAGGCAGCGATAAGCGTTCGCAAGAACGAGTTCACCCCAGTCTGTTGTAGATCACAGACCTGAAACGCAGTCGGGTATTATGTTTCACAGCATCACCCATACTCCAAAAAATCTCAGAAAAATCAAATTCCATGACAGAACTGTATCGATTCCGGTCAATAAAACACCTATTTGGGGAATATAACGAACTGGAAAACCAAAGCATTTATTTTGCAAGCCCAGAAGAACTAAATGACCCACTAGAAGGCTTCAGAAATATTGTCTGGCAGGGCGATCAGATTGTCTGGCGTAATTTTTTCAAGCAGTACATCTATTGCCTGCTTAGAAGCATTAGCTATCTAAAATTATGCAGTGATGAAATTACTCAAGACGAGTTTGAGCTATTTATTCCAGTAGAAGAACGACGGGACAAATTTTTTAAGGAAACGTCGCAGCATTCATCCACAAATTTTAACGATCTATTAAGCGACATTTACTATCGCATCTTCGAGAAGAATGAATTAGACAGATTCATAATTGAATTGGGAAATAAAAACCGTAAAGTAAGAACTGACGAAGTGTTGCTCTATCTTCAAATAATGCATTCCGGAGTATCTTCTGAAATTTATGATGCGCTAGTAGACTATGGATTAGAACAAGAAAATCTGAACCCATTTATAAATGTGGATACTAAGTCACTAATTGATTCTTTGGTCGACATGATTCAAGCAGATGGTGATGTAGAGGTCCTTGAGAAAGCGTTTGAAGTTGCGAATAAATTTTATGCTGACAAAATTCTTTCGGGCAAATTAGCTGTTCTCTCAAAGTTTCATACAACAGCCGAGGAACATCAACATCTATCAAATATTGATTATTTAATATTTGATTTTTCGAACATTTTCTTAAAGCAACTGGTAGACCGGTTAGTTTACCCAAGATGGTATTCCGCTTGTTTTGCTAGGGAATGTAACAATTCATCAGTATGGGGGCACTATGCCGAAGGCCACAAAGGGGTCTGTTTAATGTTTGAAGCCAATGAATCAGCAGAAAGAACAGAACCTACAATTACACTAAATAAATTGTCAGAGTCCAGCAACAAAGGAGAGGTTGGGAGTGACGTTCCGATGCAAATACGTGATATCAATTATGCATCTAAAACTGGCGAGATTGATTTCTTTCGATCAATTGGTTGGTTGCCACAAAAGACTCTTGAGGAGTATTGGTATAGTGACGAGAAAGGAAATTTCAGCGAGTGTGGTTTACATCTTAGAAACAACAACGTGGATGCTTGGAAGACGGAGTATTGGAAAGTCTTCCTCCGTGACATTTCCGTCAAAACAAAAGACTGGAAGTATGAGAAAGAAAGCCGTATGATTTTGACTAACTCTCTGTTTGATTTGAGAGATAAAAAACAGCGTACACTAACCTACGACTTCAATTCGCTGAAGGGCATTATTTTTGGCATTAACACTTCAGACACTGACAAATTGAATATTATCCAGATCATCAAAATAAAGTGTCGGAAGAACAATAGAAGAAAATTCGAATTCTTCCAAGCTTACTACAACCACGTGACCGGTAGTATTCAGAATCGTAAATTGCACCTGAATATTTTTGAATGAGACCCGGACATTCTGCTTCGGTACCGCTTCTCTGATCTTAAAAATCTGTTCACATCCTGCTTCTTTCAGCACATCTATTTGCAATTTTAGATTCTGGTCCCCGGTGGAGACGTGGGCATGCTGATCAGCATGGCAGGACATCCAGAAAGTGAAGAAATTCGTCAACCATAGCGAGTATCTTAACATAGAATTCTTTACCGAGTTTCTTGAGTTAATAGAACTTTCGCTGTAAATAGTTGTTTTAATTGAATTGAGGTTCAAATGTGGGCACTACATTTTGAGGTTGGTACCAAAACCGGTCAGATTGCGCCACAGTGTCAGCAGCGATTTGGCAAGGATCAGGTCGGTTGTCACATGGGCTTGATCTCAAACGGTACGGTGCTCCACTTGAGGTTCACACAGCGATAGATCCGTCTGGCTTGCGCCGACGCGTTGCTCGGTATCGCGAATCTGCGGTCGTCTTGGTGGTTTTCCAGAATGCTGACCTGCAGGTGGTTCAGTTCGCGCCGCATCGATTCCGGACTCATCGGATGTCCGAGCGCCTGGAGCCGGTGGCTCATGTGCTGCACACAGCAATACGCCATGAAACAGATGGCGATATGGGCTCGGATGCGCCGGCTTGTCCAATGAAAGATCGGTCGGATCCTCAGATCGTGCTTGTTGGTGCGAAATCCGCGTTCGATGTGCCACAGCTGACGGTATTGGTGCAGCAGCTCGGTGGTGCTGAGCTGATCGTTGCCCCAGGCGATGATGGTGTGGATGCCGTCCCAGCGCGCGGCCTGTGCCACTTTTTCCTCATTGACCGTGGCCTCGCCGTCAGATGGAACGTTGAGAAACCGCGCATGTCCTTTTGACACCAGGCTGAGCGGCTTTGCGCTACGCTTCAGGCGCTTGAGCAGCTTCTCCAGCGCCCGCTCTCGGCTGTGGCGGTCTTTTCTCGCCCGCTTCTTTGAATAAGTCGCGATGATTCGCTCCTCGCCGCGGGCGATGATCTTGCAGTTGCACTGAGCCTCACCATCCTGGTCGAACATATAGCCCTCATAGCCGTCGGCATCGAGAATCTGCTCCTTGAGCTTGCGCGTCGCATTCTTGGCGCGAAACTGTGGAGCGACAATCAAGATAAGATTCAGCGACAATCAAGGTAAGAATTTATTGACGCTGCGATCAGGTTTCAAATAATAGCAGAATTATTTGCAGTTTCACTGATTGAATTCAAAAAAGTCGATCAGCGACAGGATGTGAACACGGGGCTTGTGCCCCGTGTTGCGTAGGTTGAATGGATCAGCTGTCAGTCTTGAACGGACTTGGGCTGAGCTTTTTTTGCAGTGGCACGCTTTGACGCTCGTGCGGGCTTATCTCGCAACTGTTCAACTGCGTGTCGCCGGCGGTAGCTTTCGACGTTCATTTCCAGAATGGTCGCATGGTGAACCAGTCGGTCCACCGCGGCCACCGCAGTGCTCTGATCTGGGAACACTTTGTGCCATTGGTCAAACGGCTGATTGGCGGTAATCAGAATGGAACGCCGTTCATAGCGCACTGAGATCAGCTCGAACAGCACGCTGGTTTCCATCTGATCTTTGCTGACGTAGGCAAAATCGTCCAGAATCAGCAAATGATATCGGTCCAGCCGCGCCAGCAGATTTTCGAGCGTCAATTCGCGACGTGCCCGTTGCAGGCGTTGCACCAGGTCGGTGGTTCGAGTGAACAGCACGCGATAGCCGTTTTCCACCAGAGCCAGTCCGATTGCTGATGATAAGTGGCTTTTGCCGGTACCGGGCGGCCCAAACATCAACAGGTTGTGACCATTGTTGAGCCACACATCGCCGGCCGCCAGAGCCATGACTTTGGACTTGGAGACGACCGGCACCACATTGAAGTCGAAGCTGGAGATCGTTTTACCGGGCACCAGCCGGGCTTCTTTGAGGTGGCGTTCAATGCGCCGCCGGTCACGTTCGGCCAGTTCGAGCTCAGCCAGGGTCGACAGCAGCCGAGCAGCCGGCCAGCCTTCGGTATCGGCGCGTTCGGCAAAGCCTGACCACATCTGTTTCATCGCCGGCAAGCGCAACTCCGACAGCATCAGCGCCAGTTTGACTGCATCGGTCGAATGGCTGCTTTTGTGACGCTTGGCACTCATGACTCAGCTCCTTGCTGCAGCAGCGACGCATAGCTGGCCAGAGTGCTCGATTCCACATGCAGTTGCGGCATGGTACCGTGCTGCACGGCAAATTGCTTTTGCATCTCGAGCATGTCCGGAAGCGCGCCTTGCTGCAGGCATTGTTCGATCTGCTGCGCCAGCCGGGCTTCGCAGTTGTGGTCGTGAGCCAACGACAACAGCTGTACCGCCAGCCGACAGGCTTGCCGTGGCGTGGTGCGCTCCAGTGCCACCTCGAAACAATGTCGATATGCCTCGTGCGGAAACAGTTGATCTCGGTAAACCCAACTCATCAGCGCCATCGGCTTGCGCCTCAGAGAATGAATCACATGATGATAATTGACCACATGCGCACACCAATGCCTGGCCGATGAATGGTGATGACCGCGTGGCAATGTCAGCTGATGGCGACTGCCCAGATACAGCTCTACACGATCCGCGTAGAGCCGCACTCCCAGACGATGACCGATCAGACGCGAAGGCACCGTGTAAAACACCTTGCGCAGAACGAAACCGCTGGAACGGGTGACCCGTACGTTGGTCTCCTTGTAATCCGTGGTGCGTCGGCCCGGCAACGCCCGCAGCACTTCGCGCTCCGCCTCAATTTTCTTGCTGTGCCGCAGATTGATATTGCCGGTGATTTGGACGATGAAATCCCGATACTCATCCAGCGTCTCGAAATCTTTCGAGCCACGCAGTGCCAGCGCATCTTCGATCGCACGCTTCAGATGTCCATGCGGACCTTCAATGGCGCCGTTTTCGTGCGCCACGCCTCGATTGTTGCGTGTCGCCCGCATCCCGTAGTGCTCGCACAACTGGCGATAACTCTCGGTCAGGTCCTCGCCATCATCCTTGCTGATATTGCGAAACGCTGCCGACAGGCTGTCGGTGCGGCATTCACGCGGCACACCGCCTAAAGTCCACAGCGCATCCTGCACTCCCTGCTCCAATGCAGCAAAGCTCTCGCCACCCTGAACTACATCGACATGGGTGAAGCCCGACCACGCCAGGCGGAAGTGATACAGCTTGTGATCAAACTTGCACCCGCCAATCGTCACACCGGTCTTGCTCATGTCGGTAAAGTCCGATATGCCCATGCGCCCCGGCTCCTGACGCTGGCGGAATATCACTTCCTGCTGCGGTCCATGCTGCGCTCTCCAGTCCCGAATGCGACGCTCCAATGTGCGCCTCACGCCGGCAGTGAGCTGTGGATTGAGGCGCATCACTTCCCGATACACAGCCACCGCACGCAGGTTCGGGCATTTCTCCAGCATCGGCACCACTTGTTCCTCAAATATGCCTGCCAATGGATCCGGCCGGCGGCGACCGCGCGGCACTTTGGGTTTTTTACACGGAAGCCGACTGTCCTTGTCGATTCGGTAGCCGGTAGCACAGCTGAATCCAGATTTCACAGCGGCTCTCTCAATCGAATGAGTTAGTTTTAGTTTCATGAATTTTCTCACTTGATAATCATTTACATGACATCCCGGCATCTTGTGAACCCCGCATGGCTGCGAAATTACAAGTTTAGTGCCGGAACTGTCGCAAACGTCAAGTCAGCAATTCAGAGGGTCGAAAATTCTTTCGACCGCGCGTCCTGAAACTCCGTTCGGACTTCGTCCTCACTGCGTTTCAGGACGCGAAACCTTTTCTTACCCTGATTGTCGCAAGATTCTTATCTTGATTGTCGCCCTATACGCGAAACCCCACAATGTAGGGCAGGTTGCGCTCGCGCAGCCATTCAAGATTGCTGTGGCTGAACAGCCCGGCATCGGCCACCACGGTCACCCGGCTCACATCGTATCGTTCGGTGATGCCATCGAGCGCCCGGCACAGCGTGTCGCCCTCGTAGGTATTGCCCGGATAAAGCTCATAATCCAGCGGAATCCCGCCGCGGGTCACCAGCAATGCCAGCACCACCTGGGTTCGATGCGGCTTGCCGTCCTTGCTGTAGCCCTTGAAGCGAAGAGGATCTTTGTTTTGGCCGTAGTCTTCCCGGTCGCTTTGAAAATAAAGTGTCGTGGTGTCATAGAACAGGACATCGATCGGCTGCGTGAAAAGTTCCTCAGCCCGGGCCGACGCGTTTCGGCGTATGCTGTCAATCACCCGCGGGTCAAGATAGTCCATGGACTGATAGACCCAGTCCAGATTCAGCGTCACGCCGCCGTCTCTTGCCAGCTCCATGACGGTGCCGCGTTTCGACCGCGGCTGGGCGATGCGCGCCAGCACCAGTTCCTTGATGATGCGATTGGCGCTGGCTTTGCGGGAACCGAGCAGGCGGTCCCAGCCCATGCTCGAGTAAAGCCGGCCGAATGCTTCGCGCACGCCGATGTTCAGGCGGTTTTGTTCCCGGCACTGTCCAAGGTCGACGCCGAGGTGCGCCGCTTTGCGGTTGCGTCGGCACTGGCTCAGAAGATCCGCGTATTGCTTGGGCGTGAACAGCTCCTGCTGCGGATTGGACTGCTGCCGGAGATCTTCCTTGATGAACTCGCCGAGCTCCATCAGCTTTGTCAGCTGGGCGCCGCCGGGCGCGGTGCCGACATGGCGGATAATCTTCTGGCGCACCTTCTTGCCGTCGCGGAAGCTCTGCACGATCTGCACCCGGTATCGGTTTCGGGCGGCATCGAATTTCTTTCTTACAAACATGGATGAAGTTATACATCAGTCCGGATTGATATGCAAGTATTATTTTGATGAGGGCACTACATCGCTGTTTTTCAGGATGGACGCTTGCAAGATGATGATAATATTGAAAAATGAAATCCGGAAAATCGAGTAAAAATCGAGTTTTCTACGAAGTCAAGATGCTGATCAGCATGGCAGGACATCCAGAAAGTGAAGAAATTCGTCAACCATAGCGAGTATCTTAACATAGAATTCTTTACCGAGTTTCTTTACTAATAATCAAGCGAAAACCGATTGATTCTGTGGACTAGGGAGAAAGTAAATTAAACGCCCGTTTTGTTTACCAAGCCACCAGCCGTCAGTGAAACAGAATTAATTGCGAAAACTACCGCGTTTTCGTGGTTTTCCTGGCTGCCCCGTTAAATTAGAAATTCTCCTTTCAAACTCTTCGATATCTCCTGAAAAGAGAATAGAATCCCCTGACAATCGTAACATTCCTTTACTTGTATTACTCATTTGCACAAGAGCGTTGCGAACCGTTGCATCGGTAACATTGTTAATTTTGTTATGCAAAGACAAATCTGACGCAATATGTTGAATTGTTCTTGTTGTGTCTGACAATTTCCCTGGCTCGCTCAATGCTTTCAGAACTCGCAGTATCTCGCGGCAGTAAACTTGCATATAAACGCGGCAAATAAATAATTTTGCTATTGTGCATACTCTTCTAATTTCTTAAATCTCGGGTCTTGGCGGAGTTCCGGCGATGCTTGACCAATGGCTTCCAGACTTTGACTCAACACGGGAGATGCCCTCGATTGATCGTCGATAATAGCATCTAGCAATTGCAATGCTTCATTTGGAAACCGATTGATTAAATCTGATTCGAGCAGCTTACTAATAACATAATGAGGGTACTTAATTCCTTGCAGCCAGTTCAAAACCTCATTCAGCGCTTCAGCGAACTCACCGCGTGCTGCAATAGCCAGACAGGCCGAGGATTTTGCGATGCTGTCTGAGACACGATTTTGGGACTTGGGCCAAACTTGTTGCCAGAACGGCTGAATGCGATTCTTCCAGTAGTCTTCCCGTTGTTCCCCGGATCCCTCAAGCGCTTGTCGGAGCGCTTGCGCCGCTATTTGCAATCCTGCTTGAGGGAGTGCTTCTATAGCATTCTGAAATTCGTGTGTTGAGTAGTCCTCTACGGGGTCCAAAGCTGCATAAGTCAGGAACTGAGCAAATTGTTTTTTGTGTCCATCTAACTCTGCGTAGTGATTCGCGGTATCGAGGAAGCACGACTTGAATGCAATTAACAGCGGCCGATACAAGCGTGGAGACCAGAGGAACCCTTCCCAAACCGCCTTTGCTTCGTTTGGATCAGTTGACCAATCAAAATGTGGCAACAGATATGTTTCTGTCCAAGACCGGTCAACACGGAACAACGCAATTAATCTGGACGCCAAGAGGACTCTGCCATGACGAAATTGCTCTTTTCCGCTGTCGCAAAGTCGGGTGAAGAACGGTTTAATGTCTTCCGGCAACAAATCGTTGTCGTTGGGATTTCGCATGAACCAGAAATTCAGTAACGCCTGCGTGACGTGACCGACCGGGTGATTAATGGCTGTAGTGACAGGCGCTTCCGAAATCACACCGCTCTGATTTGGCTGATCCAATAAACGGTCGCACAAAACCAAAAGGATGGTTTCGTGCCGCTCCATTGACTTTGAAACTGCTTTCAACCACCAAGAGACGCCATGTACAAGTTTTTGTAAACTGTCATCAGGCATGGATCGAACAAGCGGTCCGGCATAGCGCCATGACCGAACCACAAGGCCTTCCTCGCTCCAAACCTGTAAGGCTTCTCTCCAGCGTTCCGTTGGCCATTGATTTTCTTGACTCAAGTCGCGCAAGGCAAGTAGACTATGGAAAAACCGTGTGCGGCAGGTCTCACGCCAAGTGTCTTCGTAGAACGGCCACTCGGTTCTTGGTGGTTGCTTGAGCCATTTTGCCAATTCCCGCCGCTTTCGGGGTGCAATTTCGATGTCGCGGGACTCCTCGTAGTCAGGATCTCCAGTGCCGCTCATCCAGAAAGAGAATTCATTTCGCTCTTCATTCCGCTCACTTCTCCAATCAGACCGGTCTGGAGGTACGTCAAGAAGACACGACAGTGCGGTCTCGCTGAACATCTCCTCCTTATGAGCCAACTTCGCTAGATAAAGCCAAACTTGATCCTTAACGAAGCGATCAAACTTATCAGGAGCCATGTCATCACGAAACATAGCCCGCGGTGGACCAGCGAGAATCATTGCTTCCAGATTCGCCATAGCTTCTGGTGAGAGTCTTTGTGCCTGTAGCACCAATAGGCGCATAGTTTCCCGTTGCGTTTCAATTGACCACAACCACCAAGCATTCTCGTCCACGAGCCACTTGACCCATACATCGGATTCAATAGCGTCATCCTGACTTGCTGCATACAGTGCTAGACGTTTGAAGGTAGGGTAAGGCAGGTCGAACCAACTCTGTGCGACCCGTTTGGCACGTACAGGATCACATTTAATAAGTACCAACCAAGAATCGCGTAACAATTCAATCAATGTTACCCAGTCTTGTAAATGACGGTTCTGCGAATGTGCGCTAATCGACGGGAGGTCCCAGCGTGATCTGTCATTGCATTCATCAGCTTCGCCAAGCTCCCGGAACAAGCCAAGCGCGTCATCCAGAAGTTGCTGAAAGTCATTCAACAATTGAGGCAGCGCATTACGCCAACGAATGTCCTCCATGCTTGGCAAAGACGAATTCACGTCGTCCGCCGTCAGAACTAAATCCCAGTCGACTAATTGCTTAGTGCTGTTCGGTGCCAGCGTAGAATTTTCTTCAACACCCCAAAGGAACGGTTCTCTCAGCGCAATCTTGGGTGCCAAAAGCTCGCGCATTTCCAAGCGTAGCGAAGTTGATACTCCATCTCGTAAGACACGATTTTTCCAATGATATAAATCCGGTCCGATGCTATATGACTTAATCCGGGCTGTCAACAACATCCGCCAAAGTGTTTGCATCTGCAGGCAGGGAATGGAGTTGGGAGCGAAAGTCTGAATCTCTTTCAGTTCCGCCTCTCCAAGACTTGCAATCTCGTTCAGTTTGAATTCGATCATATGTGCAAGTTGAGCATGCAACCGATCGCCATATTGCGTCAACCATATTATGAGCTTGGGATCATTCAGATGCCGAACGAGCCAGCGAGCCAGATGGTGCATTACCTCATCCCATTGGCTGTTAATATCCACACCAGAAACCAACATCATCAATGGCGCAAGGTTGTAGGGAGCAGGACGTCGGATAAAACTAAAACGTAGGTTGTCATCAACATCAGTGTGAGCCGGAACACCAAAACGACTTAAGTCCTCTTGTCGATAGCGGCGCTCAGAGAAAGCATCCAGCCATGTAAGAGGTGGAACAGGATCGAAGTCTGCAAATCGTTTCGCTGGTAATCCTGATTTGTCTGAAAGCGCCCATAACATTCTCCCAACAAAATCATCTTGTTCTGTGCTTTCAGAAGGATTAATAGTTGCATGATCTACGACAACTCTTTCCTTGCCTTGGACTCTATAACGGTAGTCTGCTGCCCAGGCTTTTAGCGTGCTATGCAGATAGGCGTGACTATCTTTGCGATCATAAAGAACAGGAATGACACCCTTGGATCTCCAATTGTCATTTACTTCGCTTTCTTTACCTGATTCGCATGCGGCCAGAGCATATGCCCTTGGCGTAGATTCTCCACGTAGGCGATCCGCTGCAAGGGCATCCATCATGTAGCGAAGAACGGCGTCGTTGATGCTGTAACCGACAAAACATACAACATAATTTCGGAACAGTTCACTAACGAAGCGTGCGGCCCAACGTTCGGTTAAATACGCAAGGCCAAAATCCCCGCTTGTTACTACGAGTTTATCCAGCGCACGTCCGTCGGAATTATCGTCTGGTAGCAGTCCATGTAGATATACCAACCCATCCCACTGACTGTTCTTGGGAATAGGCAGCATTGGTGCTGAGAATGAATTAAACTGACTGTTCTCGCATCTAGCAATTTTCTCGAATGTTCTATCAAAGTTGGTCGTAACTAGGCGAAGCGCACCTTTGTGGTTGCGCGCCAACTGAAGTAACGCTGAATGGGTATCAGTTGCTCCATTTAGATTCAGATTAGGTTGCAGAGCCCGTGCCAAAGCTTTTCGCATCGTTAATCCACGCCGCTGTCCAGGAAGCCGCTCTTCTAGGATGTTGAGTGTTGTGTCGAATAATTCGTTATCGTAGGCATTGTATTCAGTGGGTGATAGACTCGTGCCACACCGGCAATAGATCATATCGACTAGCCACTTGAAGTCCTTTAGTCCAACTTTGTATGAAATTCCAGCGCCACAGAAAAAGACAGCCCTCCCTTCCTCATGCGCTTGAAGAAGCGCTTCCGGTACGTCGGGGCCATTGGGTATAAATTGCATGGTTAAACTAACCCTGAATTTACCCATCCGGGCGCCACAACCAAAGGTATGGTGTTGGCGTCAAAGATGTTCGCATGCTTGGTATTCTGGACTTAGGTATGAGGATACAACTGATGAAATGTCTGCGGTGTTGATATCCACGACATCGATATACAATCTCCGAGCAGCCCCGATGTTTTCCGGAGATCAGGTGCCACATTTCCTCTAATTAATTTTTGAAACATCCACTTTCTATCTAGTTGCGAAATTCTCCTGAAGATATTGTTACTATTGTATGTCTTCGTCGTTGAAATGGCGCAACGGGAAACTATCCGGTGAAATTGCAGTAGGTGATGCGATCTGCTATTATGGAGTTTCAACCAAGTCGCGGTTCACCCGTACCCAACTGTGCGAGCCCTTCAGGGGGTTCCGGGAAAGCCGGCGGAAACGACCGGTACAGACCGTCGGGCAGTTACCCTGCCTGGCAACATTAAAAACCCTCCGGGGATGTCTACATCCCTAGAGGCGGAATGTGATGCCCTGGAATATTCTTGGTAAAAAACGATGGAAGACATCACATTTAATGAGCGAGAGCTCGAAAACGACAGGCGGTTCAATCGCTTGAAAGAGAAGATGCGGCATCAAGGCAAAATTTAAAAAATAATATTGTCAATAAATTTTTGGATCGGGTCTATTTCCATGACCCTGATTGCACTCATGGCTGCGTCATTCTTCTGGACAGTATCCGAATTCAGTAGCCTTCGAGAAGAAATGAATTTACAGTTTAAAGAAACTCGAAATGATATTGCTCTGATAAAGGAGAACCTGGGAATATGAATCCCCCACCTGTTGGTGAAAAAGGAGGCTTTTAGCCTCCTTTTTCTTTTCTTGGCCACCATTGAATCAATACACGTATTCAGACAGTGTAAGTCAGGTTTATTTGATAGGTTGCCGACCGTCAGTGAAACAGAATTGGATAGTGTGTATCACACGGAATTTCGTAAATTAATTTACTAATCGTCCTTCGACACTTGATGAAAACAATAGCCACAAAACGAATGTCTTCAAACGGAGTATCATCAGGAATAAGACTGTTCCCGCACCGAACACATTCTCCTAACACAAGTTCACACCAAACGCACCCGACTTCTTCTACTGTGAGTAGATAGGTTTTAGATCCGCATCCGGGGCATGTCTGAACCGGCGACTCACCTCCATCGGTCATGGCGATATATATTTCAGAATAAAGGCGGGACTCAAGCGCTGATGCCATTGCTTCGTTAGGTGAAATTCTATTGCCACATCTCCTGCAGCGACAACGCAGACTCTGATAGCATTTGTTCTTCCGATCGACCTGCTCAACGAGATCGGAATCGCATTCTGTACAACTAATCTGAGCATTGATCAAATATCCTGAAGGCCACTCAACTTCATCAAAAGTCTTGCGACAGAAATCAAGCTCGCTTTCATAAATATCTCGTACCTCAAGCATCACTATCCAACTATCCTGCAACCAATTAGCCGGTTCTTCACCGATCAACCTGAAAAGCTCTACGACAACTTGAAAAGCCCTGCCAATTGCCTCACGTACAACCTTATGCGGTTCGTTACTATACAAATGTTCAAGATCGTTCCGAATCTTTCTGAGCGCCCTCATCTCGGTAATATTAAATTTCAACCCGAAATCATTAAACCGATCACTGATTGTTTCAATGTCGATAGTCCGTGAAGAATCCGACACATAAGAAATGCCGGTTGCGCCTTTGGGAATGGGTTTATAACTTACGCCGAGTACCTCATAAGGATTTGTCACCGATACTCGGCGAATAAGGACTTCTTTGGCGAGTAAGAGCACGCCAGCATAGAAATTCCTGATAGCCGAAACAGCACGTTTTGGATCGTCGTTCTGATAATCCTCCACACCAAGCTGAATGGACTGAATCGCGTTAACAAACAAATTACTCATTTCTTGCCTCCTAAAAAAAATTGAATGAACATCGTTAATTTATAAATACATGTACTGACATAACTCTCCTTTCTCCAGAACAAAAATACACAACCTTTCCTCTTCCTTTATCCCTGCACAAATCGCTACAGGACAACCACTTCACCAACCCCTCCTCTCTCCGGATAATGGCCTTTACATTCAGTCACACCAATCCGTAACCAGGTGTGCAGGGTCCCAGCGACCCATCGGAATCGTCGCTCAGTGCGGCATTAAATAGTAGGCAGAAACACTGCCATTTCACTAATTCCTGCGGGGAGAAATATTCCCACGCAGGGCATGTTGTCCCCGAATAACAAATTACGGAGGAAACATGAACTTCAACCTAACCAGCCAAGCGGAAATGACAGGTTTCATCGTCGATGAAGGCTGTCTCTACGCAGTCCTTAAGGGGACAGACGGCTACTCCCAGCTGTATGACAAACAAGCTTTAACTTGGATCATCAGCGAGGCGCGTAAGGAAGGCACCAAGGTGCCAAATTGCGAAAACGCTCTTCAGATACTGACACAGTCAACATCTGCTAGCGAATCCTACCGGTACTTCAGCACCGAAAAAACAACCCGTACGGGAACACGCTTCCCGTCATGGGTAGCGCGTTCTCCCGTATTCCTTTAGGAGAAAAAATGAGAATTAATCTAGATATGGAACTCACGGAACTCGCTATAATCAGACTGTCAGAAGACGATGACGGTTATCAAGAAAAACTGGCGTCCGTACAGGAAGCCGGATTTTGGTTTGACCCAGTCTGTGACTGTTGGGTCAAACCTGAACCCCTCGTAGACGAGGAGGTTCACCTGCAGTATTTTGGAGCGGAAGGGGTTTACCTCGACCGTTACGATACAGGCAGTTTTCGAAAAATGCTGTTCTTCTTGATTGAGAACAGCTTTGAATATGACGAATCCAGTGACCGCTGGTTCCGGCCGAAAGACCGGAACTGCTGGCGCTAAACCAGTCAATTTTCCACCCCGCGGGGATTTCGATCCCCAGGTGGGGGCTGGGAATCTCCGGCTTTTTTTTCGGAGATTCTCATGAAAAAATCTATAGAAAGCCGGCTCGCGGCGCTTCCCCCGAAGGTCGCGCAGCCGCTCAGACATTTGGCCAAGATCGGCCAGATGAGAGAAAAGGACATTAAAACCGTCCTAGACGCCGGTGACCTAACCGGCAATCACCAGACACTCGTCGGCTTTGCGGCCAGCGCAATGGGTATGCAGGCGCAAGGAATACCAGTTGCCGATACGGTGTCGATGGTAAAACAACATGGCGGCCGAATCCGACTGGACTGGACCCCTCGCCGCTGGCGAGAGGAACACGACCGGTTAGCAAAAGCCGAAACGCTACGACGACTTAGCGAAAAGAATGTGTACTATGATATTGCGGACTACTATAAGTTGTTGCCGGACTTTCCGGGATACATTATTCGTAACAGTCGCCGGCTAGCGGTAGTAGGCTGGCATCAGCGACACTGCGTTGCCAGCTATCACAACAAAGTCGTTCGCGGCCAATGTGCGTTTGCTTGCGTTTTTGTAAACCATACACGCTGGACAGTTGAACTCCATCGATCGGACGATCCATATCATCCGATCCTAATCAGCCAGATCAAAACGACGGACAACAGATGTCCCGATCCTAAAACGGAGCGGCAGATATACGAGTTTCTCGGTGTCAGTGGGTGCGATCGTCGCGCGAACGACTACATTCAGCAGCGCGAGGACGCGAACCTGCTACGCAAGGTAACCGCCGCAAACTTGGCGACAGTGCATCAGGCACTTGCAGAGGCCGGAGTCGAATTCGTATTCATGAATTACGATCCTAATCCTGTTCCGCTGATGTCATTACCGCCAACAGTACTCGCGCCATCCTCCAAGGAAAACTTCCTGGAAATGCCGCTAAGTCTATACTGCCCGGCGGACAACCGAGACGAAAACGATCAGCTCGTTATCGAGCTAAGATTGGACACCCTCGGAAACAGCTTGAACCAGTTGCAACGAAGCCTACTGGCAGAAAGCCGTGAGCACGATTATGGCTGGCGCGCCCCGCCCGCCCGCGCTCACTACCATCTGAAGCTGGATGTCGCTGAGAAGCTGGTCGCGATTATAAAAACGACCGCGAACAGTAAGGCGTTCCACGCCCAAGTAAAGACGTCCACAAGGTATGTGGACATTGAGGAATGTCCGGACGTTGACGAACTACTGCGAGCAGCCTGACTGGTTGCGAGCACGGCCGTCATTATTCGGACATACTTCCGGCTTCTCTGGGGATTAAGTCCCCCGGAGAAGATCGGATTCCAGCTGAACCATGACTGAGTCTGGTCCAGACAATTAAAAAAGGAGAGCCCACACTCTCCTTTTTCTTTGGAAATATCTTGCCTAAACACTACAGCACCCCAATTCCCCTCTCCTTGTAATCCTGAAGTTGTTGTGCGTAAATTGACCTCGATATTTATTTTAGGAAAGGAAAAATGACTCTTAACGAATACATACCTATTTTTCTACACCACATAGATACCCATAGAAAAAAACAAACAATCAAAATGTACAAACTGGTAACTGAAAAATACCTGAAGCCAGAGTTTGGAAATTCGGATCTGACTGATATCAAGCGCGCTCAAGTAGTTGCACTACACCTGAGTCTGAAGAACAAGCCAGTTATGGCAAACCGCATCATCGCAGTAGGAAGGCGTATGTACAATTTTGCACAAACCATAGAAATAGTTGATCCAAATATCAATCCATTCACAAGAATAACTCTTTACAGGGAAATAATGCGCGACCGACATTTAAGCTCATCCGAATATAGCAGGTTGCTGGAAGTTTTGAAGACTATGAAAACTGAAGAAAGTGTCTCTCAATACGCAATTGCTGGAATCAAGATTTGTTTGTTAACCGGTTGCAGAGCATCAGAGGCTGAATCTATGACATGGGCAGACATCGACATCGAACAAAAAGTTATCAACCTGCCCGATTCGAAGACTGGCCCACGGTCAGTAGAGATGACGGAAGAAGTTGTAGAAATAATTGAATCAATGATCAGACAATCAAATTGCGAATTAGTGTTCCCAGGAAGATACGGCCGCCAAATATCACTCACGAAAGCCTGGCAGTCAGTGCGCACACGCGCGAGCCTCGATAATGTCAGACTTCATGACCTACGCCACAGTTTTGCTACGACCGCAGCAATGCATGGAGTGCCTATGCCGGTAATTGCAAGATTACTCGGACATTCGACAATATGGACGACAACCAGATACCTACATTCATCCAGAGCAAGCGCCGCTGAAGCTGCTGCAATGGTGGGCAGAACCATACTGGAATCCAAGGTCTATACAAAGCCGCCACAATCGACGCCATCTGAGCGGCTGTGTCGAGCTCGCGAATGTTATGCCGACCGACAAATTCACTGACATACCGGTCCAGATGTTTACGACTCATCTTGTGATAGGTTCCCTTGTGCGCACGCTTGAGCATCGACCAAAACGACTCAATGCCATTGACATGGACATCATCTGCCACATACTCACCGACCGAATGACGCACAAACTGGTGCTTGTAACCGTCCAGCTGCCGATAACTGATAAAATCGTCCGTCATCACACTTGTGCACGCCTCAGCGTGGTCCTCGATAAATCCGCCGAGTGTCATCAATTACCTGGGCGCTGACCTGCTTAGATCCGCGTTCCTTGATACCAACCACCGCAGTCTTGCCGACGCTGCCGCGCCCGGCCTTCAGTTTGTCGGATTCGTGTTTGCTGCGCTCCAAACCACCGACGTAGGTCTCGTCCACCTCCACTGTGCCCGACATCGAAATACCACTGCTGCCGCTGATCGCAAAGCGGATCTTGTGCAGCATGTGCCAGGCTGTCTTCTGGGTAATGTTCAGGTCCCGATGCAGTTTCATCGACGACACCCCCTTCAGACTTGTGGCCAACAGATAAATCGCAATCGCCCACTTTCGCAGCGGCACATGCGAATCCTCCAGCAACGTGCCGTGCCGGAACGAAAAATGCTTGCGACAATCGCGGCACCTGTATGCCAGGGGCTTGCAGCCAGCAACCTCATAGGTGTTGGTGATGAATAGAAGCTGACTAGGTGGCGTAGCGGGCACGTGTGTCTGCTTCGCATTCTGTTCCTATCTTGCGGTCATTCGATCTACTGCATTCAAGCCGTGTGTACGCTGTGTGCTTCATATTCGAACCACTTCTTGGTCCTCAAACCAGCCAACACTGGACATATGGCTGGCAACCTTGTCCGCCTCTTTCGTGTACACAATCACGGCGAGGCTCCGCTGAGCTCTGCTACAAGTCACGTAGAAGAGCCGGCGGGTTCTGTCTACAGACGTGTCCTTCCCTTCACGGCGGTTCTCCTCATCTGTTTTCGTCGGAGCTTTCGCTCCAAGCAATTTCTCATAGCTGAACATGAAACCTCTGGCTTCGTTGTCATCCAGGATGACCATGACTCTCGGGAACTGCAGCCCTTTGATGCCCTGATGTGTCCCGAAAGGCGATCTGTCTGAGATGTATTCTGCATACGCCTCGAGCTGACTGAATGGGATAGAAAGCGCTTCCCGCCAAGCATCGACCTCAGGATTCCTGTCATCTTCCGCATCTGCGGGAGCTGACTCTACCTTTTCTCCCTGCTCATCAGCGTCGGACAGGATGGGTGCAAATACATCAGGGATACTGAATAGACCTTTGTGATCGAGCACCTTGAGAACATCCAACAGGATGGGATCTGCGCCATCGTTCCACTGAGAGAACATGGACTTCACAGACCTCCCAGCCTTGCGGATTTCAGCTGATGAATTCATGCTTCCGCTCAGTTTTTTGGGAGACACGATCGGGGAGTGATCCTTCACAATCCGAGCCACCGCAAACCTATCTCCGGATTTCATGGCTTGAACCAAGGGAAGAACCTGCTGTGTGAAGAAAGCAACTCCGTTCAAAGTCCCATCAAGCAAACCGGTTCTGAAATTGGGCATTCTGTAAAGCGGCTCAAAGAAACAGTCAAAGCCGCCCCTGCGTGCGGCCATGTGATGCTCAAGGGTAAGAACTTTGAATGTCTGTTGGCACATCCATTCGTCGTCGGAAGTGACCTCTGCCATTATTCTGGCCGCTTCCATTTCGACTTTACGTTTGTTTACGTCATCAACATCATTGACCAGAAACAGTCGCACGACCCCTTCTTGCGCGTCTTGTCTAGGCTCCTGCCGAGCGCCGTCCGCTTTCGATCTGATCTGATTGAGAAGGGTCACAATACGTTTGGGACACCTGTGGTTGACAACCAAGGCAGGCGTCTCCCAATCTTTCGGGACATCTTTCTCCAGTCCGACTTTCCCGTCCGCGTATATGCGCTGCATCGTGTCACCAAATAGACACAGACTGAACTGGTCTGGATACTTTGCCTGGAGGGCGAAGAATGCACAAATCAGGTCTTTCTGTGTATCCTGACTTTCGTCGATAAGCAGGACGGGATGCTTCCGAATCAGCATCTGCCGCAAGAGCGGCTTGTCGGAGAGAAATTCCGCTAAGATGGCAATTACCTCAGCATGGTTGAGCGAGTTCTTGCCGATGTTTTCGCCGTTTGGGTTGTAGGTGAACTGCTTGATGGCATCTAGATGCTTGAGGCGCTTCTGCTTTGACTCGATCTGAACCTTCCGCTCGGCAGCAGCCTTTGCTGACCTGCTCCTCGATTGCTTATCGTGAAGTTCATTAATTTCGTTGGACAGGCGTACGCGGAGACAAGCAGAGATGTCATTTCGGTACGTGCGGATATGTTCCCAAGCAAAACTATGGATTGTGGAAACGGCGAAGATAGGGTCGAAGTCAATTCTGCGCCTGATCTCGTCGCATGCTGCGTTGGTGTAGGTTATGACAGCAACTTTTTGGCCCGACCGCCGGAACAGCCTTCCATAGCGGTCTCTGAAGATGTCCAATGCCTCAACGACCGCCCTAGTCTTGCCGGTGCCAGCACCAGCATAGAGGAAGAAGCTTTTGGGCTTCTCCAGATCAAGGCACGCCGCGATCGTCTGCCTGAGTTCATCCCCTTGAGCAACTGCCTCAGGCATCTTTCTCCTCTACCGGCTCTGCCAAGATGGCGTCAACATTTCTCTCCTTAATGTTTTTCTCAAGCCACTGGAGACCCTCATCGATGTAGCGTGGCGGTTCAACCTGATCTGGTTCACTCAGATAGAGTAGCTCCAAAGCCATCTCAGCTTTGCTGCCCTTCTCCAATTTGTCGAACATATTGTTGCTGGCCTCTTCGAGGGTGTCCTCTCCGAGAGCCGCTTGAAGCTTTTTCAATAAACCCACCGGATTTGCGTATCCCCGGAACAGCGCAAGATTTGTCAAGGCCAGTGAATCCTCGAACGTATAGGGAATTGCTTCGTCTTCACTTTCGCCCTCCTTGTACTCCACAGCGATTGGGCACTGGTATGCGACCCTGACGAGCCCATTATTTGTCTGTTTGACATCGTCCGACAGATCAAAAAGATCATCAAGCAGTTCCTTTTGGGGCACCCAGTCCTTGAGTGTGGTGTTTCGTGTTCGGTATCCTTTGCCGCGCTCTGGGCGGACCTTGCCGGTGCTAGCTTCGTGAATCGAGTCCAAGTCTGTTACGACCAGAGACAAAATCCCAAGAGTATCCAATAGTGGTTTCAAACGATGCGCATGGGCGCCACCGATCTCAAGAAGCGAGATGTAATTTTGATCTAGCCCGGGGAATTTCTCCCGAATGAAATGGGGAATCAACATGCGTTCGACCGAGCCCTCCACGAGGATGGCCGCATCGGCGAAGAAGAGATCGCAATGGGTTGTCCGAAGATAACGAGTGGCAAACTTTGAGGTATCATCGTGGTCACCGAATGTCTGCGAGAGATTGATAACCGTTGCCGTGGGAATCTTTCCCTTCTGCGCGGCTGGTTCACGACGAAAGTAGCGCAGACACGAGAAGTCCAGTTCATGAGCGATATGTGATGAGTGAGTACTGACGATCATCTGCGTGCTGAAGACGGAAGAATCCACTAGTTCAACGTGGTTACGAAGCACGTTGTAGACTTTCTTGATGAATACCTGCTGAACCTGCGCGTGCAAATGAGCTTCGGGCTCTTCGACAAGTACAAGGTGCAAGAGTTCATTCGCAACATCCTGGGTGTTTTGATTCGTGGCCGCTTTCCCAACCCGCATCCATTCGTCCCTGAACCGGATCAGGTTGAATACCATCGAGATGAGGTTCTGGTAACCCAGTCCGTTGTATTTTTCGGGCAAGAACAGTGAATCTGCTCCAGGCAGATTGAACTGTACCGCAGCCTCGTGATCAAGGCTGTCACGTGGATCGATCTTGCTTGTTATGGAGATTTTCGGGTCACTGAATCCCGGATAGTTGAGACCCTCAAGTTCTCCGATGGCAGGATTGAAACTCTTCACCAACTTCTCGTTGAATACCGTTTTCGCTGCTTCAATTGCCTCCAGCGCCTCGATATCACTGGCATCCGGAGCCTCTGACGGATTCAAGTGCTTGGAGAAGTAATGGCGCAGCTGGGCCGACAAGCTTGCAAAGCCACTGTGTGACTCGTCCTCTGTCTTGGGATCGGAAAAGCCTCTCTGTGCACTAATTACATCAATCTTGATGAGACCGTCGAATGGATCCCTCTTGAGCGGAACGCTATTGAACGGTAGCGACTGAGGCTGGGCGATTCCCTGTACAGGATCTGCGCGCTGCGCGGGGTCGAGAATGTAGGACTGAACTTCGAACTGGCTGTGAAGCTGTCTATCCAGAAAGTCCCTCATTGAGTTTGGCCATAGAGACAGCGCCGACTTTGCTTTGGTGGAAGCTGACTTAGCGTCACATGCTGATATATAGGTACTTCGGAAGTCCTTGTAGAGTCGTTCCATGTTCTTTGGTGCAAACACAAGCCTGACTCCTAACAATTCCTTGGGCGTCCAATCCAGCGTAGGGAAGAGATGCGCAACACGGTGAAGGTCTTTTTCGTCTGCTTTGAGCCAGACATCGATGGAGGGCAGCAGAGGTAGCCAAGCGTCAACCGCGATATCTGGTTCTTCATCATCGGCAGCTGCCACCCACTTTGTTCCGAGTTTATCAAGAGATGACCAGTTTGAAAGGGTGAAATCCGTTGTCGCAAAGGCTTTGCGGCGGCTCTTTTTAAGAAAGAGAATCAATGCATCAATTGCAGATGTCTTGCCGCTGTTATTTGCACCGACGAAGATAGTCTCCCGTTCCGCGATGTCGACGCGGCATGCCTTCAACTTCCGGAAGTTCTGTATCTCAACAAAGGCAATGTACATTCAATGTTCTCCCATGCGTGGCAGAGCGGTTCAGCCGTTGTATACTCCTTGTATCTTCAAAAAGCCACCAATCTCTCTCCGAATTCAGTGCGGAGGTTCCATTTCTTTGTCGTATCGAGTGCTTGCTCAAGGCAGACGAAGATACCTTCCATGCCTTTGAGTTTGGCGATTGTCTGTTCCTTCAGATCGTAGTCGAGGCAGACTGTCACCTCCTTCTGAGAGTCCCACGCGCGGAAGACCACGTTCTCGGTGAAATTGGCAAGGGCTTCTGTCTGAACGTCGAGCATGAAGCCGTTTTTGAGGAGGACTTCCTCCAAAATTTCACGCCTATCGAATGTCATCAGAAACGCTGATTCCTTTTCACGGATGTAGGCATTGAGTGCTTCGAGATTCTCCTCATCCGTTTTCTGTGGGTCTGGTAGGAACTCGGTACGCGGGAATCGCGATTTCGCAATACGATAGACTTTGAATCCTGGTCGAATCACGGGAGGGCGAGCATTCTCCATTCCCGGCAGTTCTTCCTTTGCTTGCTCTTCCAGGTCATCGGCGGCGGCATTTAGCCGTGTAGCAACTTCTGTATTCCTTGCAATCGTGATCTCGGAGATCTTCTTGAAGCCAACTCGGTAGGCAGCCTTGTCTTCGGGAATCTGTTCAGGAAATTGCACGAGTATGAAACGACGTTTCCCTCCCTGTTCTGCATTCAGAGACATGACTGCCTCGCCAGTCGTCCCAGAACCTGCGAAGAAGTCCAGTGTAATGAAGTCATCTGCCGCAACCATCGACACCAGATACCGGAGGAGCTTGACTGGCTTCGGGTAGCCATCAAAGGGCACACCAGCCTCATCAAGCCGCGCAGATTCGGACTGCGTGTTGCCAAAGCCCTGCAAGACACTGATTACGTGACTCTGGTTCTCGGACCTGCCCTTCACGACCTGAATTGCGCCCGTTGAAGTCAATACGAAACGAGTCCTCTGCCCCTTTGCATCCTCAACGGCGTTGAAGCCACCTGCGATGAATGCATCGATCAGGTCCTTAGAGCTCCAACCGCTGTATGCGATCGCTCCACCTACGACCTTGCCATTCTTTATCGTCACTGCTTTCTTGAAGTGAGGCCACTTGTCTGTGCGTGCCGGTATCTCACCCGCATCGAAATCGCACGGAAAACCATCTGGCAGAGCGATGTCACTGGGCGGATTCTTTGGGCCGTTCTTGACAATAGTGTTGCGGATCTCTGGCAGAAAAAGCTTGCTCTTGTCAGGGATACCGGGATCAATGACCGGAGGGTGCGGGAACTCCTCGGGGTTCTTGGCGTACATTAAGATGTACTCGTGGCACTCTTTGATTTTCGCTTGGTTGTCGAAGTTGCCGTCTGTGCGCCAAACAAATTGCGCCATGCGGCATTCCTCACCGAAAACCTCATCGCAAATCCTGCGCAAGTGATGCACTTCATTGTCGTCAATCGAGATATAGATCACACCGTCTGAACTCAACAATTGCCTCGCAAGCAAGAGTCGAGGATAGATCATGTTGAGCCAATTGGAGTGGAAGCGACCGTCAGCCTTGGTATTCGTGTCGATCTTGACACCATCTGAAGTCACACCAATTTGCTCCCAGTATGTATCCCTACCCTCTTTCCACGTATCTGAATAAACAAAATCCTTGTCCTTGTTGTACGGCGGATCAATATAGATGCACTTGATCCGGTTGCGGTAAGAAGCGAGTAGGCATTTCAAGACTTCAAGATTCTCTCCTTCAATGATGGCGTTCCCCTCGGCAAGCTCTGGATTCACAGAGCGCTCGTGATCGTACTCCAAAGAGGCGAGCGTCGGCGTGAAGGCGTTGCGCTTCGCGTTGGCCTTCCCAAGCCAGCGGAATTCAAAGCGCTCGGACTCCGGCACCAAGTCAGGATCGATGAGGTGTTTCAACTCGTCCAGGTTGAGAGCCCCATCGTTGGTAAACAGGTCCGGCATAAGCGCTCGGAGTTGTTCCAGGCGTTCCTGGTTCAGATCCGGCGTGGTCGGCATTCGATCCATAATGGCTTTGTTCATAACTTGTCTTCTTCGTTCTCGGAGCGCCATTCCAGAAGCAGTCTGCGTAGCTCTTCCTTGGACGGAAGTTCCAGCTTGTAACGACTGGCGAAAATACGTTCGTTGCCCTTGTCAAGCACGTATTCGACTACGGTGTCGTTCTTTTCGGTGCAGAGGATCAAGCCAATAGTAGGGTTGTCCTCCTGGGTGCATACTTCACGATCAAAATAGTGAACGTACATCTGCATCTGGCCGATGTCGCCATGAGTGAGCTTTTTTGTTTTCAAGTCGATGATCATATAGCACTTGAGGCGCATGTGATAGAAGACTAGGTCCGCATAGAAATGGTCCCCATCCAGCGTGAGTCGTTTCTGACGGGCCACGAAGGCAAATCCAGCCCCTAATTCCAGCAGAAACTCCTGCATGTGAGTCGTAAGGGCCGTCTCCAGATCGCTTTCGAGCAATCGATGCGACTCAGGAAGCCCTAAGAACTCCAAGGCATAAGGGTCTTTGATGATGTCGATGGGATGTTCGGTCGCCTGTCCTTCATTGGCGAGTTGCAGCACACCGTCCTTGTCGTGGCTCTTGAGCAGGCGTTCAAAGAGCAGGGTGTTGATTTGTCGTTCAAGCTGCCGCTTGTTCCAGTGGTTCCGAGCGGTCTCCTGTTCATAGAACTGCCGCGCCTCCTCGTTCTCGACGCGCATCAGGGCGCGATAGTGCGACCAGCTTAGGTCGGGATGAAAGCCGGTTGCGGATTCAACGCCCGTTGGGCGCTGTTTTGGTTTCATTTCTCCGCCCGGCGGGTGGAGTTTTTCGCTCTTGCCCAGTTCTCTACCCACTGGGAAGCCGATTGCAGGCATAGTGAATTCAACACCCACTGGGTGTTGAATTGCCAATCTGTGCGCATAGGTCAGGTAGAACTTCCTGCAATCTTGGAGCGTGGTCAATGAGAATCCTCTGCCGTACCGTTTGTTGAGCCGTTGCGAGAGGTCCTGCAGCAATGCTTTGCCGTAGTCAGCCCGTTTCTGTCCCTTCTGCTCTTCCTCAACGATTTCACGTCCGATCATCCAATATGCGACCACCATCGCGCTGTTGACCGTTCGGGAGACATGACTGCGTGCTTCTTCGAGAATGTCGACAATCCGACCGAATACCGCAGCATTGACCGGAGTCGGCGCATTCGGGATCTTCGCCCGAACTTTGTCAGACATGCGAAACTCCCTTGGCACGAGTCTTGAAGACGGAGTACTCCTTGACGGGCGCGTCATAGTTGACATGGGCATCGACCCCCAACGCATCGAAGTGCTTCATGGCGCACTTGATCTTGTAGACCTCGCTCTCACGAAACGCCTTCTTGTCCGCAAGCTCGTTCGTGCCCTTTGTTTCAACAACGAAGTAGAACTCGGCCTCTTCGCCGTCCCGCAGGTGCCTCCGTCGGAGAACAACGCCGAAATCAGGATTGTAGGTGCCGATGGGGGTTGGAATCTGGTAAAAGGCCGGAAGCTTGAGAAAACACACAACTTCGTCATCGTTGTCGGCAAACTCTGCGAAGTCTCGCTCAATATTGCTGTCGAACACAACATGGTCATACAGGCCCCGGTTTGGCGTTTCGATGGTGTCCGCGTAGGACACGAAACTCGGTTCAAGCCGCGAGATGTCGAACTCCTCGCCGTTGGGCGCATAGGTCAAGCCGCGAAGCAGTTCATCCAATTCAATTTCCCGGATTCGCGATGATGCTTCGTGAATGAAGCGGGTGGGGTTCGCGACGATGGCAGCACGGTTGGTTATGTCGCGCAGGACTCGGATCACTGTCGGATAGGCGAGTGAGGTTCTCTCGCTGATTTCCTCGACCAGGTCCACAGCCCCGAAAGTGGCACGCAGGCGGCGGCGTTCGCTGCCCAGGTGCTGTGTCGTCACCCCTTCGGCTTCAAGCCGCTCAATACGGTTGAGGGCAACTTCAGCGGTGTAGCGTTCAATCTTCAGGGCGTTCAGCGCTTCGGCGGCACGAGTAACTACGGCATCTTCATCTATCACAACCGTGTAGTCGGTGCGCAGACTCAGACGCCGCCAGAACTCACGAAAGGAATCGTTTTTATAGATCGCATCGTTCCTATTCACGCGACGCTTACGTGGGTGTGTGCTCTTCTTCTTGTGCCGTGTCTTCGCGCCGGAAGCAGCTGTTCCGTAGACCTCCTTGATTTCGCTTTGGTACTGACTGACGAACGTTGCATAAGTCTCGTTCGGAACAATCGTCAATAGGTTGATCTCTTCGCCTTCCGGGCAGTCGTCTGAGTCATAGACCCGCCGGCCCTCTTGGTTAACGGAGATGCGTAGTCCGCGACCGATCTCTTGCCGCTTCTTGTACTCACTGTAGCTCTGATTGAGCGTCGCGATGTTGAACACGTTCGGATTATCCCATCCCACACCAAGGGCGGAATGCGAGAAGATGAACTCAACCGGGTTCCCAATGCGCAGCAATTCTTCTTTCTGTTTTAAGATGAGGTCGAAAAGCTCCTTGTTCGTGCGCATGGAATGCTTGTTGTCGGTGTACTCGCCCTTTCCAGTCTGCGCGAAGTAGTAGCCCTGCACGGCAACTATTTCTTCCTCGGCAGGCTCGCAATTCAGTTGCTCTCGACAGACCTGTCGATATTTCTCTTTGAAGATGCGGCGAATGATGCCGTCCGACTGGACATAGTTGTCCACGCGATCAATGAAGATGAGAGACAGGCACTTGATCCCCTGCGGCGCAAGTCGGTCACGCTTTCTGAAATGGCTGTCGATCAGCCAATAGAGCTGCTCCCCGAAAATGCCTTCCAAGTCTGCGGCTTTCTCTTTTTCAACAACGGCGATCCCGTTCTCGAATTCGCAGCGGTAGGTGTTCTCGCGAAGTGGCTTCGAGATGCGGCGAATAACATAGCCCCGATAGCCGACGTTGCCCGTCAATTTTTCCAGATCGTCGCTGACCTTGAGAAACGGAGACTCGCGCAAGGCGAAAGAACCGTCTTGCTTTGCGTACCAGAGGCGCAGCTTCGCTCGCGGCGGCTGACCATCCTGATATGTCTTCACTTCGACCAGCTCGACGCGCAATGTCGCTTCTTGATTTTGCTCTGCGACGGTCAGGACTTCAATCTTCTTCACAAGGCCCTGCTGGTAGCTGTCAAACGGTGTCAATCTGTATACGAGATTCCGCATAACCTTGTGTGTCGCGGAATAGCGGAGCCTGCACAGCGGATTGAGGGCATCGATGCGAGCGACGGCGTTCGCTGTGTCCATGCCCTCCTGCGGCTCGTCCATGATGATGATCGGGCGCACGCGCGCAATGGTGGCGATGAAGGACATATTGAAGAAGAGGTCTTCCCGCTGGGTCTGGTTGAGAATGCGATCTTCCGTATTGAAAGACTGGAGCGTCGTCACCATGATTTGGGGATGCTGTTCCTCGACGAAGGCCGTCACGCGATTCAAGCGCTTGCTATCGTACTCGAAGCATGCGGGCGTGAAGCCGTACACGTCGGCAAGCTGTGGTTTGAACACGTCGAAAGTGGATAGGACGCCTTCCTTGATGGCAACGGAGGGAACGAGGATGATGAACTTCGTGAAGGCATATTGGCGATAGAGTTCGTAGACCGTCTTAAGGTAGACAAGAGTTTTGCCGGTGCCTGTCTCCATCTCGATGCAGAAGTCCAGGGGTTCGTCGAGAGAAGCCGTTTCTTCGTCAATGCCGCTGCCTTCGATGACCGCGAGGACGTTCTCGCGAATATGCCCGGCGGGAATGGTGAGGACATTGCTTCGCACACCTTCGCGGCAAGCCATATCGAACGTGTTGCGCGGCTGTCCCTCAAACAGGCGCACGACGGCATCGATAGCTTCACGCTGATATGAGAGTTCCTCAAGTTTCAGTTCCATAGCCGTCTACTTGCCTTGTTTTTCCGATTTGTCCGCCTTGGCTGACTTCACCCATTCGTTAATTTCGTTCAAGTCGAACTTCCAGAGTCGTCCCATCTTATGCGCGGACATGTTTTTTCACCCTGGTCCATCGATGAATCACATCTTGGCTAATGCCAAGATGTTCAGCCATTTCTTCGAGTGAATACCATTGTTCTGGCCCGACATGAACTGTTTCTCCCGTTATTGTAATTGTTGTTGTTTCGGAAAATTTCAGCATAAAACAGACTAATACATATCAGATCCCATAGGTTGTCCGCGAGAAAAAAGGGTACTGGTGCCATGGCGATTTCGTTGTGCTCTTGTATGCACATCGTCGCTCCCTTTTCGCCGCGGTGTTTCCAATGGAACTTGTTTCTTCAACTCGTCTTCCCGGTCAATGTAACCGTCCATCAACGCCAGACACCAGATCCTTGTTCACCAGCCGCCGACCGACAAATTCACTGGCATACCGGTCCAGATGTTTACGACTCATCTTGTGATAGGTTCCCTTGTGCGCACGCTTGAGCATCGACCATAACGACTCAATGCCATTGACATGGACATCATCTGCCACATACTCACCGGCCGAATGACGCACAAACTGGTGCTTGTAACCGTCCAGCTGCCGATAACTGATAAAATCGTCCGTCATCACACTTGTGCACGCCTCAGTGTGGTCCTCGATAAATCCATGCAAGGTGGTACGCCGAGTGTCATCAATTACCTGGGCGCTGACCTGCTTAGATCCGCGTTCCTTGATGCCAACCACCGCAGTCTTGCCGACGCTGCCGCACCCGGCCTTCAGTTTGTCGGATTCGTGTTTGCTGCGCTCCAAACCACCGACGTAGGTCTCGTCCACCTCCACTGTGCCCGACATCGAAATACCACTGCTGCCGCTGATCGCAAAGCGGATCTTGTGCAGTATGTGCCAGGCTGTCTTCTGGGTAATGTTCAGGTCCCGATGCAGTTTCATCGACGACACCCCCTTCAGACTTGTGGCCAACAGATAAATCGCAATCGCCCACTTTCGCAGCGGCACATGCGAATCCTCCAGCAACGTGCCGTGCCGGAACGAAAAATGCTTGCGACAATCGCGGCACCTGTATGGCAGGGGCTTGCCGCCAGCAACCTCATAGGTGTTGGTGCCGCCGCAACGGTGGCACACCGCACCGCCGTCCTCCCAGATGATCGACTCAAACCACTTGCGTGCCGAATATTCGTCCGGAAACATTTCCATCAACTCAATCAGTGAAATACCATTTCGGTGCGACTTACCAGGCGATCTTTTTTGCGGGTTCATTTGGATTTACTCAATTGCAATTGGTTAGACTAATGCTTTAATGACAATTCATTTCGTTGGTTTAGTTAGGTATATAAACCCCTAAAAAAAATACTGCTAAAAAATCAAAATTAGTTAGCAGTTTTCTCCCAACTGCAGCCTGTTGATTACAATACAATCCAACTATTTATTGGAGCTGTCCTTGCGAATGATTCGTGAGTACTCGAGAGCTCGTTCTCGTTGACTGGCATCACCTCGCACCAGAATTTCAACAATCAGATGCTTGGTTTCTGCCCATTCTTTCATTTCGACATAGACTCGGACTAAATCCAGAAGGGTTTGGACATTTCCAAATTCCGATATCGGACCCAAAGTATCCCCAATCAGGTTTGCCTCCACTTCAAAGGGTTTTTTAGGCTCCGGAAATTTATCTACTGGGTATTTCTCGGGAAACATAATGCGGCCAATCTGTGCGGCATGACGACCAATTTCTGATTCTTTGTCCAGTCCGTCAGAAAAAATTTCTGAAACCAGAGACTGATAGGCTTCAGGTTCACTACTGGCGGCTCTACAGGCAAGCAGATACAATGTCAATCCAGTGTGTTCCGGACGTCGCTTCCGTTCTGCCATCAGCGCCTGTTCCACTTCTTCCAGCATGCCAGCCTTCAGTTTGCCAATCATTGTTCGAGGAACGCTCGGCTGCCCCGCTTTCACGGCATTCTTTGCGACAGCCTCATGATACGCTTTAGTGTTCGCTGCAGGTTTGGTACCCTGTATAGATTTAGTCTTGTGTTTTTTTCTCGATCTGGTCAATCGAATACACAAGCCATAGCCAACTGAAACAACAAAAATAGAGCCGGACGTGAACAATACTAGAAGGAGTATCCATAAAGATCGTCCAACCTGATCACTCTGGTAGCGTTGCACTACCCACGCCCATTGCTCTGCAATGCTGTCACCCTGAATTTGAGAAATTTCGTTGCAAATCACACCGAAAAAGTTGACTGCTGCCGTCTCGGTTTCATTGAGACCACTTGTTGCAAAATTCGAAATTTGGGTAACTGTCGTCCTTGCTGTCGTCAATAATTCAGCCCAGGAATTTTCCTCCGCACTGGAAGAAGAAGACTGATTTAACTCAGGCACAGCAACCGAAACGCCATTGTCGTCTTCTGAGGCAGCCAATTCAGGCTGGAAATTGACTAGAAGGATTACCGACAATACCCAGAATATTCGGGTTAGCGACGGATTGATTTTATTCTTCAACTTTCTCCAAATATCAGATATTCGGCAATTTGGATGCTATTCAATGCACCCCCCTTCCTCACATTGTCCGAAACAATCCACATGTTCAGCCCACGATCATGAGAGATATCTTCTCGAATACGTCCGACAAAAACGTCATCCTTATTTGCAGCATCTGTAACAGCAGTCGGATATTGCAGTTGCTCCGGGTTATCGATTACGGTAACTCCTTTTGTGGCCTTTAGCAGTTCACGCGCCTGTGAAGCACTCAACTTTTCTTTTGTTTCAATATGCACCGCTTCTGAGTGACCGAAAAACACCGGAATTCTAACGGTTGTCGGATTCACTCGGATCGAGTCATCGTTCAATATTTTATGGGTCTCCCAGACTATTTTCATTTCCTCTTTGGTGTAACCATTTTCCTGGAATTCATCAATATGAGGAATGGCATTAAATGCAATCTGTCTAGGACTTACTGATACTTCAACATCGCGGCCGCTCAGTAGAGCTGCTGATTGCGCAGCGAGTTCTTTTACGGCAGCTCTTCCAGCACCGGATACAGACTGGTAGGTACACACATTGATTCTGTCAATGCCCACAGCATCATAAATCGGCTTGAGTGCTACGATCATCTGGATGGTCGAACAATTGGGATTCGCAATCAATCGATTGTGGTCTTGTAGCGCTTCACCGTTGACCTCAGGAATAATCAATGGAATATCAGGATCATAACGAAATCGCGAGGTATTGTCGATAACTGTGCATCCTTGCTCGGCTGCCTTGAGTGCATAAACATCTGAGACACTCGCACCTGCCGAAAACAATCCATATTGAACACGCGAAAAATCAAATTCCGACAGAAGTCCAATTTCCACGGACTCACCATTGAATTGCAACGTGGAACCCGCTGAACGTTCGCTTCCCAAAGGATAAATGTTGCGGATGGGGAATTTCCGTTCCTCCAGAATCGACATCATGGCTTCGCCAATCATTCCAGACGCGCCGACTACAGCGACGTCATACCTACCGTTCATAATCCATTTCCTGCTGATTAATTCAATTTCGTCAGTTCAACAATTGCTGAAGTTCATTGAGAACTTCGGTTCCCATTTGTTCGGTTCCAACAGCAACAGCACCTGTAAAGTATATATCGGGTGTGCGCATTCCTTTATCAATGACATTCTCCACTGCCCGTTCCACTTGGTCTGCTAACTCATCCAATTCCAGAGTGTAGCGAAGTAGCATCGCCAACGATAAAATGGTCGCCAGGGGATTTGCTTTGTCCTGTCCGGCAATGTCTGGTGCTGTTCCATGCACTGGTTCATATAGTCCTTTGCGATCTTTGTCTAGCGATGCCGATGGCAGCATTCCAATCGAACCGGTTAACATGGCGGAAATATCCGACAGAATGTCTCCGAACATGTTGGTTGTCACGATTACGTCGAACTGCTTTGGATACCGTACCAGCTGCATGGCAGCATTGTCGACCAGCATATGACTCAATTCAACATCAGGATAAGATTCTCCGACCTCTGTTACGACTTGTCTCCAAAATTCTGTTGTTTCAAGCACATTCGCCTTGTCAATCGAACAGACCTGACTCTTGCGTTGGCGGGCGATCTGGAAAGCTACGTGTGCAATTCTAGTAATTTCGTCCTCCTCGTACACCAGTGTATTGATACCCCGTCGCTTGCCTGAACTCATGGTTTCAATACCACGTGGCTGACCAAAGTAAATTCCGCCTGTCAGTTCGCGAATGATCATGATGTCAAGTCCTGTCACAATTTCATCTTTCAGTGAAGAAGACGATGCCAATGATGGAAACATGATCGCAGGCCGGAGATTCGCAAACAGACCCATTTCACGGCGAAATCTCAACAAAGCGGTCTCTGGTCTAAGCTCACGCGGAAGCGTATCCCATTTGCTACCTCCGGCAGCACCAAACAACATGGCGTCGCTCTCTTTTGCCAGAGATAACGTACTATCCGGCAATGGATTGCCTGTTTTGTCATAGGCAGCACCACCCAGGTCGCTATACTCCCATGTTACGTTCAGTCCAGCCGACTCTCGCAACAACTCTAGAATGCGAGTTGCTTGCGTCACAATTTCAGGACCAATACCATCTCCCGGGATTATTAATAGCTTTGTTGTCATTCAATACTTTCCAAATTAGTGTGAATTAAAAATGCGTTATATTATGGTGCTGTAAGCAGTAAATTGGATTGTCCAATTTTACATGTGTTTCACAGTTAAAATTCATTCGTGATGAAATGGCAACGAGCAAATCTGCAAAAAATGGGGAACTACCCGCCACTTTCCGTCAACTCGCGATAACTTTGTCCAACGGCATCGGTCGTCATCAGATTCCGGTTGTTGAAGATGCAATGCACCCCGCCGCACTGATCACATCAGACGCCATTCATTACGAACTTGTAAAAAAAATATTTCGCACAATTTATCGAGCGAACCATTGTTACCATCTCAATGCATCGATTGATTTTGTAAAAACATTCGATGCACTTGGAAGAATTCAGGAAGAACTGATGAATTCGCGAAATTCCGATATTGATCAAGTTAATCTGCTACACCAGATTGGCACCTTGTCAGTTGAATTCTTTCGCGCGCGAAACTCCTATCCGTCAATAAAAAGCCCCACACAACCCAGCACTGAATCAAATACCGAGAACGTTACGACAACTAATTTCGGGTGATTCGCATCCGTTTCATCTGCAGATTCCATTTAGTTACCAAGTCAGCCTGTGCATGAATTCTGACTTCAGATAAATTGACTTTAGGCGAACTCTGATTTAGTTTCGAACGGTGCAATAATTCCTTCAATCTTCACCAGATGCTTCAAAAGTCGCACTGTAGCTTAAATGGGCTGACTTTTTCGCATCACTGCCAGCGACACCTGGAATTTCCGGTGCATCTGGTACAACATCGGCGTTTTGTGCACGGTGAAGAAGCGCCATATCGACTAGTACCAGTGCCAACATCGCTTCAACGATCGGAGTGGCTCGAAGCCCCACACACGGGTCATGTCGACCAGTGACAGAAATCTCCACCTCTTCATTATCGCGATTTACCGTTGTACCGGGTACAACGATGCTGGAGGTCGGTTTGAATGCAACTTTTGCCATGACTGGCTGACCAGTCGAAATTCCGCCAGCTACCCCACCGGAGTTGTTCGACTGAAATCCATCAGAAGTCATCTCATCTCGATATTCAGAACCCTTCATTGCAACACTGGCAAATCCAGCTCCGATTTCCACTCCTTTGACGGCATTGATGCCCATCATCGCACTGGCAATTTCCGCATCAAGGCGTGAATACAGCGGTTCTCCCCACCCGCTTGGGACACCATTTGCTTCAACTGAAACGCAAGCGCCCACAGAATCGCCGGCTCTTCTGACTTCATCGATATACTGTTCCAGATCTTCGACCTGATCCATACACGGCCAGAAAAACGGGTTGCGCTCCACATCTTCCCATCGGCACATCCTCGGATGAATGGCACCGATCTGAGAAACATAGCCACGGATCGTCGTTCCGAATCGCTCGCTCAAATACTTCTTGGCAATTGCTCCGGCAGCGACGCGCATCGCCGTTTCTCTTGCTGAGGACCGGCCACCTCCGCGGTAGTCCCGGATTCCGTACTTTCGCGCATATGTGTAGTCCGCATGGCCTGGTCGAAATCGATCAGCGATCTTCGAATAATCGCGAGATCGTTGCTCAGTATTGCGAATGAGCATGCCGATGGGCGCACCGGTGGTCTTGCCTTCGAATACGCCTGACAGCAACTCAATCTGATCAGACTCTCGGCGTTGGGTGGTGAAGCGGGAGCTTCCCGGTTTTCTTCGATCCAGGTCTGGCTGAATGTCCGCTTCAGACAGATTCATGCCAGGAGGACAACCATCGACGACACAACCAATCGCTGCCCCGTGACTCTCGCCGAATGTAGTGAGAGTGAAAATTTTTCCGAAAGTATTACCCGACATCGACGCAGCTCTCCTTTACTCCATTGCGACAGGCAGCATCAACCAATTCTATCAATGAAAAAAACGGAATTATGGGGCGCAACTGTCTAGCTCTTTGCATGAAATCCAAGCCTCGATCGTCTAAAAATTCAGATTCTCCTTCGAGTCGATTTATCAGTGACTGTAACGATTTGGCCATATTGCGAAACTCTTCTGCGTAATCGTACAGTTCGTCATCGAGATCTTCTTGCACGCAGATGGATAGCTCTTCAAACTCAAAAACTGCCTGATCAATTGCGTACGTTAATTCGCTTACACTCTTTAATGGTTGCATTTGCGAAGAAGGCACTAGGTTACCGGCAAAGTGACTCCGACCTGACCTTGGTATTTGCCGTTCCGATCTTTGTATGAAGTCTCGCAGTGCTCAGAAGACTCGAAGAAAACAACTTGAGCTACACCTTCATTGGCATAAATTTTTGCCGGCAAGGGCGTTGTATTCGAAAACTCCAGCGTCGCATAGCCCTCCCACTCCGGCTCAAACGGCGTTACGTTTACGATAATGCCGCATCGAGCATAGGTCGATTTGCCCAAACACACTGTAAGAACAGAACGCGGAATCCTGAAGTATTCCACCGTTCTTGCAAGTGCGAATGAATTCGGCGGTATGATGCAGACTTCGCCGGTATAGTCAACAAAACTGTTTTCCGCAAAGTCTTTCGGATCGACAATTGCCGTATTGATATTGGTGAAGATCTTGAATTCAGCCGAACAGCGAATGTCGTATCCATAACTTGAAGTGCCATAGGATATGACGCGTTCACCGTTAACGCGGCTGACTTGTTCGGCGACAAATGGATCAATCATTCCATGTTGCGTCGCCATTTCTCGAATCCATCGATCAGGCTTGATGGACAATGCGAACCTCCAAGTTCAAGAATTTTGAATTACGATTGACGGAAAATCACTCGTGAAATCCTTTTTACGCTTTGAAAGTCGGGCTGCGGTAGTGCGAGCAATTTTTCGATAGATTTGAGCAATGTCGCCATCCGGGTCATTGACGACAGTCGGACGGCCGTTGTCCACATCGCTGCGTATTCTTGTATCGAGCGGAATCCCGCCTAAATAACTGACACCATACTCCTGGGCCATACGCTGACCACCACCCTCGCCGAATATGTGCTCCTGATGTCCACACTGGCCACAGATGTGCATGCTCATATTTTCCACCACACCGAGCACTTCGATTTCCACTTTCTCAAACATGCGATATGCCTTGCGGGCGTCCAGCAGTGCAATATCCTGCGGTGTGGTAACGATCACTGCACCGCTGACAGGCACTTTTTGAGCCAGTGTGAGCTGAATGTCTCCTGTGCCGGGCGGAAGATCGATCACCAGATAGTCGAGTTCGTTCCAAGTAGTTTGGTTCAGAAGCTGATCCAGAGCCTGAGTGACCATGGGGCCTCTCCAGATCATGGGAGTTTCCTCTTCGATCAGAAACCCGATTGACATGGTTTGCAGATGATAGCTATACACCGGCTGCATTGACTTCCCGTCCTTGGACTGAGGTTTTCCGCGAACCCCTAACATTCGAGGCTGACTTGGGCCGTAAATGTCTGCATCCAAAATGCCCACCTGCGCACCTTCAGCCGATAATGCAAGAGCTAGATTTGCAGATACAGTAGATTTGCCGACTCCGCCTTTACCGGATGCGACGGCAATCATATTTTTGACACCGGGTAACGGTGTGACACCTTTCTGCACAGAATGCGAAGAAACTTTGGTATTCATGTTAACCAGAACTTCTGAAACGCCGTCCACTGCCGCCAGTCTGCCTTCGATGTCGGCCTTCAACTCCGGCAACCAGCTCTTCGCTGGATACCCCAGTTCCACATTGACCCGAACAGTACTGTTGTCAATGGATATATCCTTGATTTTTCGATCTTCCGTCAAGGATGAATTCGTATGCGGATCCTGAATCTGCGACAGGAAGGATTCAATATAGGATTTCGTTACAGTTGTCATAAAATATTAATTTTGTTTGCAAATATTCGACATCACAGAATGAACCTTGGCCATATTCTCACGCCAAGTTCAACCGAAAAGATAATAAAATTGAATTTGCACGCACCTGCTGCATAACTCAACTTAGTATAAGGCTGGTGACTTTATTGTAACATACCGCCTGCGGGCAACGTGCTGATTGTCACTAGTTCCGCGGGAAAATTAGCCCTCATAACCGCCATATTCTTTAACCGTCGTCCGCCTTGTACAGCACTGATTTGAGCTACGTCAACATGCAGAGAAAAATTCTGGCTACCAGCGCCTTGCCCTACGCCAACGGACCGATTCACCTAGGCCACATGGTGGAATACATTCAGACTGATATCTGGGTACGGTTTCAACGAATGATGGGCAATCAGTGTTATTTTGTATGCGCTGACGATGCTCACGGCACTCCAATCATGTTGCGTGCTAGAAGCGAGAACATCTCTCCGGAGCAATTGATCCAGCATTACAAAAAGGAACATGAAAAAGACTTTGCTGATTTCAACATAGGATTCGACAACTATCACTCTACTCACTCGGAGGAAAATCGAGAGCTGGCCGAATACATTTACCTTCAACTGAAAAAAGGTGGACATATTCATCGAAAGACAATCTCCCAAGCCTACGATGCCAAGGAGAAACTCTTTCTTCCAGATCGATTCGTCCGAGGTGAATGCCCGCGCTGTGGCGCAGAAGACCAGTACGGTGATAGTTGTGAACGTTGCGGTGCCACTTATGCACCTTCCGATTTGAAGAATCCTGTATCGGTTCTGTCGGGACTCCCGCCAGAACTAAGGGAATCAGAGCACCTGTTTGTACGTCTGAGCGACTTTACCGATATGCTGCAAGAGTGGGTGTCCAACGAACTGGCTCAAACCGAGGCCAAGAACAAACTGAAGGAATGGTTTGATGTGGGGCTAACAGATTGGGACATTTCACGCGATGCACCATATTTCGGATTTCAAATTCCTGAAGAAGTAGACAAATATTTTTACGTCTGGCTGGATGCACCCATTGGCTACATTGCCAGTTTCAAGAATCTGTGCGAGCGCGAAAATATTGATTTTGACGCCTACTGGAAAGACGACTCGCAAACCGAGGTCTACAATTTCATTGGCAAAGATATCTTGTATTTCCACACTCTGTTCTGGCCGGCAATGCTGCACGGAGCCGGTTTTCGCAAGCCGACAGATGTTTTCACACATGGATTTCTCACGGTCAATGGCAAGAAAATGTCGAAATCACGCGGCACTTTCATCATGGCTCGTACCTACTTGGATCATCTTGACCCGGAATATTTGCGCTACTACTACGCAGTCAAACTCAATGAACGAATTGAAGATCTGGATTTGAATCTGGAAGACTTCATTCAACGAATCAATTCAGACCTGGTCGGCAAAGTTGTCAACATCGCCAGTCGGTGCTCCAAATTCATAACCGGCAAATTTGCTGGCAAGCTGAGTTCGGAACTTGACAATCCCGATCTATACAAGGAGTTGACAGAAGCCAGCAAGACAATCGCCGATGCTTATGAAGGGCGATCTTTCAGTCGCGCCATGAGAGAGATCATGGCTCTTGCCGATAAAGCCAATCAGTACGTCAATGATGAACAGCCATGGGTTATCTCGAAAGATCCATCTGCACGGGACAAACTGCACAATGTTTGTACGCAAGGGATAAACATGTTTCGTGTCCTGATCTACTATCTGTCGCCAGTAGTTCCGCAACTTGCCGAACGCACAGCGGAATTTCTGAACGACCCGATTGACCTTTGGAAACGTATTGATGAGCCTTTGCTGGATCACGAAATTTCCGGATTTGTGCATCTGTTGCAAAGAGTTCAGAAAAAAGACGTGGATGCGATGTCCGAGGCTGCCATGGAACCAGAAATCGAAACTTCGGCTGAGAAAAGCGACGAGATTTCCATTGAAGATTTCGCCAAAATTGACATGCGCACCGCTCGCATACTTGAAGCCGAAGATGTTGAAGAATCAAACAAGCTGATCAGGCTGAAAGTTGACCTGGGTACGGAAACCAGACAAGTATTCGCGGGGATCAAAGGCTTTTACGAACCCGAAGCGCTTATTGGACGAAAAATAGTGATCGTAGCCAATCTGGCACCCAGGAAAATGAAGTTCGGTGATTCCGAGGGCATGATTCTGGCGGCTGGTGATGACGAAGGTTTGTGGCTAATCGACCCGGGAGATGAAGTTAAACTCGGGCAACGAGTCAACTAGGTTTGAGCATGCATAGCACCCGTACAGTATCGGTTGGGGAGATAGATCAATGTTTGCCTCAGACGCAGTGCACGATGTGCGGATTTCCGAAATGCCTGGATTATGCCGAGGCGCTTTTCCGCGATGAAACCGACATCAATCGCTGTTCTCCTGGCGGTGATTCGACGATACATGCACTAGCCGAAATTCTAGACAGGACGATAAAGCCGCTCGCGGACGACTGTGAATCGTTTCCAGGTCGGCAAGTTGCAAGAATTCAGGAAGAAAACTGCATTGGCTGTACGCTCTGTATCGCACCGTGTCCTGTAGATGCGATTATAGGTGCATCAAAGTTCATGCACAGCGTACTGACCGAAGAGTGCACTGGATGCAGACTATGTGTTGAATATTGTCCGGTCGATTGCATTGAATTGATTAACTGGAGTGGCGACATCTCTGGAAGTTTCTGGCAAGAATTTCGAGATGATGAAGTTTCACGATGGCGAGACCTGACTGAGCGTCACCAACAACGCTACACTCGTAATAGCGAGAAACCGGATTTCATTCCAGAATCCGAAGATATGAAAATGCAGATTCGAAGTGCAGTGAATCGCGAACGTTCGAAAAGATGGAAGAAATCCAGACGCTCCGCAGGCAAATCCAAATCGCTGGGGTCGGCAAAATGAATGCATCCAAGCGACGTGAAATATTTACACGGTTTCTCAAAGCAAATCCAGACCCCAGTACCGAACTACTTTACAAAAATACATTTGAACTGCTGATTGCAGTCGTTCTGTCTGCTCAATCTACGGATAAAGCCGTAAATGCAGCAACCGTTCGGTTGTTTGAGAAAGCGCCCGATCCACGCTCCATGCTTGAACTCGGACTTCCGAGAGTGAAGGATCTCATCAAAACAATCGGTCTATATAACAACAAAGCCAAAAATCTGATTGAGATTAGCAGACTGTTGCTGGAGAAACATGGCGGTGAAGTACCGGATAGCCGTGAAGCGTTGACTGCACTGCCAGGAGTCGGCCGTAAAACCGCAAATGTAATATTGAATACAGCTTTTGGGCAGCCAACCATGGCAGTTGACACCCATATTTTCAGAATCTCCAATCGCATTCCAATCGCACCGGGTAAAAACGTCGAAGAAGTGGAAAAAAATCTCTTGAAATCCATTCCTAAAGAATTTCTGATCGACGCTCACCATTGGTTGATTCTGCATGGACGATACACCTGCACTGCCCGCAAGCCTCTGTGTGACTCGTGCATCATTTACGACTTGTGTGAATATCCAGGCCGTAAACTCAGTAATTTAGGTCAATAAGCCTCGACATGCCTGACGATTCCGAACAAAGACAGTTTTTCTTTGATGTCTGGGAGAAGTCCCAAAAAAATCAAAAATTGAATGGTATTGAAAAACAGGTTCAGAAGATTATCGAAATGCATCCAGAAGTGCACAGTGTATTGTCACATCCGGAAATATTTTCCACGCATGAATTTGACCAGAACGAACCGGACCCGTTCGCTCATCTAGGTCTTCATTCCATCGTTATCGAAATGATCGGCGATGACTCGCCACAAGGCATTCGATCAATCTATGATCAGTGGATTGCTCATACAGACAACAAACACCATGTTCAGCACCAACTCATGTCGACCGTGTTTGACTGGTTGATTGAATCCGCTCGTAATGATATAGATTCAACTGAAGAAATTGAACTGATTAACAAAATTGAAAATCAATTTTTATCCGACATCTCAAACGATTGACCTACGTAGATTGAAATTCAATTTATCGTTTGGAACATTTGCAGTTTGAAGATGTCATAGCAAGTTGAAATAATAATTTTTTTCAATTGTTCACTCAATATCAAGGAGTAATAACATGGATTTTCAAAAAACACTTATCTCTGCTGCAATTTCCGGTGCACTGGCACTAGGGACTCTATCCCTTTCCAGTTCCGTAAACGCTGAAGAAAAAGAAAAATGCTATGGTGTTGCCAAAGCGGGCCATAACGACTGTCAGACTGCAAACAGTTCATGTGCCGGTACATCCACCGCGGATAACCAAGGTGATGCGTTTGTCGCACTTCCAAAAGGAGTGTGCGATAAACTCGCCGGTGGAACCATGGAGCCGCAATCATAATTGTTGCGAATTTTTTAACAAATATGTAACAAAAATGTCCACGAACCCGATTCCAGCAAGCGCAATCGGAATCGGGTTGCGTGGCGAACACTATCAGGAAGTATCAACTGGTTCCCCAAAGGTAGACTGGTTTGAGGTACATAGCGAAAACTACTTTGGTCAGGGAGGCATCGCACATACCTGTCTGTCGAAGGTTCGTGACAGTTATCCGCTAAGCTTCCACGGTGTCGGTTTGTCGATTGGTTCGACAGATCCTCTCAATCAAGCCCATCTCACCAGGCTTAAAGAACTCATAGATCAATATCAGCCGGCTCTTGTCTCAGAACACCTGTCATGGAGTTCTGTCGAAGGCATCTATCTGCATGATCTTTTGCCATTGCCGATGACGAGTGAAGTAATTCAACATCTTGTAAATCGAATACAACAGATTCAAGAATACTTGGGGCAGCGGATACTGGTTGAAAACGCATCAAGCTATCTTGAATTCACACATTCGCATATGCCGGAGTGGGAATTTATCAGTGAGATTGCACGACAAAGCGGATGCGGCTTACTGCTTGACGTCAATAATGTTTTCGTAAACGCCTGCAACCACAATTTTGATCCATTCGAGTATATTTCTGGAGTTTCGCCCGAACTGGTGGGTGAAATGCATGTCGCAGGACATACTGTAAAAAAGCTTTCAAACGGTGAGATACGTATCGATTCGCATGACCAGAGAGTTTGCGATGAAGTCTGGGACTTGTATAAGTTTGCAGTTCAGCGCTATCGTCATGCACCGACCCTGATCGAATGGGACAAAAATCTGCCCGATTTTTCGGTGCTGCTTGATGAAGCCGAGATTGCCCGATCCCATCAAAGCGAGTTTCGCCATGCAGCTGCGTGAACTACAGCAGCAGTTTGCTCAAGAGGTTCTGTTCAGCACTGTTACAGATTTGCGGGAGACCATTCAACCGCACGGAATTGAGCCACATCGCCGACTTCAGATTTACAAAAACAATATCGACTCCACACTTGCAGAGTCCTTGCAAAACGTATTTCCAGTTACATGTGCAATTGTGGGGGAGGAGTTCTTCAAATTTGCAGCCCGCAAGCATTTGGCTGAAAACCCGCCCACATCGGGAAACCTGCACGACTACGGCAAGCGTTTTCCTGAATTCATTGGGGTGATGAAAGAACTAGCTGAATTGGCCTATGTAGTTGATATCGCTAGAATGGACTGGGCATGCCATGCGGCATTTCATTCCGTCGCAACAGCGTCGGTTCCACTAAATGTTCTGACTCGATTCGCTTCAGAGGATCATGAGCGCTTGTTGCTGATTCTGCATCCTTCGGTTACTGCTGTTTCGTCATCGTTTCCGATTTTCGATATCTGGACTTTTGCCGGGCAACATTCAGGTGAAGGAGAAGTTCCTGATATTAATTCAGGTGGCCAATCGGTGGTCATATTGCGCAACGACGATGAAACGAAAGTAATTCACATTGATGATGGATTGAATTTCTTCATCAACCAGATTGAACAACAAAATACACTTGGAGTGATAATTTCAAGTTTACTGGAAGCAAAACCAGACTACAATTTACAGTCTGGACTGCATAGAATATTTGAAATCGGTGCAATTGCAGAAGTCACTGTAATTAGGTAGTGATTCTCCGCAACATAAACAAAAAGGAATCAGTTTGAACTATGTTTAAAGACTCAGCCATTGGAAAATACTGTCATCAAATTTTATGTGTGCTCGAATGCGGCACGCCAATTGCCGATTTGCTGTTGAGACTTTGGGTGGCAAACGTATTTTGGAAATCAGGTCTGACCAAAATCGCCAATATCGATTCAACTATGTACTTATTCGAGTACGAGTATGTTGTTCCCATCATACCTTTTGAATTAGCGGCGTATATGGCAATTGTGGTTGAACTGACTCTTCCTGTCCTGCTCGTATTCGGACTCGCAGGAAGGGTGGCAGCAGGCATATTGTTCCTCTTTAATATCGTCGCTGTAATCTCTTATCCAACTTTGAATCCCGCGGGAATTGTGCAACACCAGGTGTGGGGAATCATGCTTCTGGTACTTCTGCTTCGCGGTCCTGGAAAGATTTCGATTGATCATTTCATTCGAAAGCGGTTTTTGAATACAACAGGCAAATGCTGCTGAATTATTTATGAAATCCATGCCGTCAATCCTGACGGAAGCGCACTATCCAAAAATTGGAAATGGCGCATCGCAGTCAAACTTAAATTTCTACTCTACTCTTCTCAGAAATGGATTCCAGGAACTGAGAAGAGCTCAGATTCGCGATGTCCAAGTAAATGTCGGCAAGCTTTGCAATCAAGCTTGCAATCACTGCCATGTCGATGCAGGTCCGAAAAGAACCGAAATCATGACCTGGGACACCATGCAGAGAATCATTGAATGGTGTACGATCCATTCAATCGAAACCATTGACATCACCGGCGGGGCACCAGAGCTTAATCCAAATTTTCGACGCTTCGTTGAAGCCTTTGTGAGCAATCAGTCAAAAGTTCTGTCACGGTGCAATTTGACAGTGCTATTGGAACCGGGACAGGAAGATCTCGCGGAATGGTATGCGGCTCATGGCATCACTCTGATCTGCTCATTACCCTGTTATACAAAAGAAAACCTTGAATCCCAGCGCGGGAAAGGCGTGTTTGATCAAAGCATTCTCGCATTGCAGCGATTGAACGATTTAGGATACGGCATTGACCCTGATCTTCCTTTGGACCTCGTCTACAATCCAGCTGGAGCCTTCCTGCCTCCATCACAACAGGACCTGGAGGCAACTTACAAGCTGCGTCTTGCCGAAGATTTTAAGATTCAGTTCAACAGTCTTTATACGATAACCAATTTACCTATCAGTCGCTTTCGACACTTCCTCGAAAGGAATGGCGAGTATGATTCCTACTTGAATCTGCTTTCAGAGAACTTCAATCCCGACACTGTTGCAGGCCTGATGTGCAGACACATCGTCAGCGTTGATTGGCTGGGCCGAATTTATGATTGCGATTTCAATCAAATGCTGAATATTCATGCGGGATGGAAAAAGCCCAGATATTTGTGGGAGACTCAGGCAGACGAAATTGCAAATGAAGCCATTGCAGTTGATTCACACTGTTTCGGTTGTACAGCCGGTGCAGGAAGCAGTTGCACTGGGGTGCTCACTTAACTTTCAAAATTCCCTATGTTGCCGCCGCACCTATAGCCGAGTGGCACAATTGCGGTCGTTCCCCGGAATTTTCTTTCCCGATACAGACGACTTTCTTTCCGAGAGTCGGGTTAATGTGCTCTAACCGCTTGACGGGGGTGATTGTATGACTACGGCAATTGCATCACCGTGAAGAGGTCGTCTTGGATGAATTTGACAAACGCTTACCAGGCAGAGGAACAGATTATGGAACAGTTCCTCAAGCTAGGCGAGACCCTTGGTGGACAGTGGACTCAGAGAGAGCTATAACTGCCATGTGATATGTGATTAAAAATTGTACGTCAGGGCTAGTGCGACGTAACTGTCATTTCGTGAGCCATAGACGATATCTTTTTTATCGACTTCGAGGAATTCAACCCACTCAACATCCAACTCCCACTGATCCGACAGCCGTCGTTCAAATTCAATAGTCAAAGTACTTGTATCAAGTTCTGTGTCTTTCACGGCTGCAACGGTAATTGCTGTATTCTGCACGTCATTGAACATGAATCTCCCGGCAAGAAAAAAATCATTATTCAAATCATCCGTCGAATTCACACCTCGTTCATCTTTGTTCCACTCGCTGAACAGCGTCAAGTCGACAGCTGAATCCAATATTGAGTAAAGCGTGTACTCTCCACCAAGAATGTAAGCGGAGTAATTGTTTTCTATGCCGGACAAGTCTCGGGCGCCCGTTCGGCGAATGGCTTCGAGTTTAAGCAACCAGGGGCCTGCGACTATCAAAGCATCCAATCCGAATTGCTGAATTTGCTCATAGTGAGGAATCAATATTCCGTCGGCCACAACTGGCTTCAGATAAGGTTCGCGGCTGGTACCATCAAAAACGTTTACTCCAAAGTCGAAGTATCCGATTGAATGACTGTATCGAGCAGCCCAATCCACATGTTTTTCTTCTGCTGCACTCTCGTAACTTGTCTGCTTGTTGTCCACAAATAATTGCGATCGAAGACGTCCTTCGCGCCCCGGATATGTGCGCAGTCGATGATGGGGCATACCAAAAATTTCCGCCATACCCCAATCTCCCGAAAAAGTGAGATGTGCCATGAGCTGACCCAATTTAATTTCGCCATACGGATGGTCGACAAGATCTGTCTGATTGACAATATCGACTAAGTGATTGGATTCGGCTACACCCCAGAACAGCCGATCAACACCAAGACGCAACTCCCATTCACTGGCATCGCCTGCCTCTCCAAACCATAGAAAATATGCTTCGCGCAGATCGCTGTGCGAGCGGTCGCTGTCTGCGCTGTCGATACGGAAGAACGGCACGAGATTGAAGCTCCAGCTACTACCTTGCGTATTCTCGATATACAAGTTCGGCTCCAAGACGATGCTGCCGCCACTGCCTTTTTGGCTAGGATGCAGAGCAGGTTCGGTAAATGATCGGCTTTCAATGCCCAAGCGTCCGGAATACTCGAACTCAATTCCAGAGTCAGCGCCGGCGAAATTTCCAAAACCCGCAACTGAAAACCAGACAGCGCCAATTACAGCGCATCGCGGGACGATAGGTCTCAGCATCAACGCGCTCGTTTCAACCCAGTTTCGTGAAAGCTTTGTCATCAAGATCCGTTCGAAACTGTTATTCAGTCCAATTCCCTAATCCGCAATTAGAAATCTGAGATCAATAGAAAAGCCTTGTACAATAAGGCTTTCATAAACAATCGAATTTCACCCAATGGGTGAAGCCCAAAAATATCTCAGAGGTACAAGGCTCATGTCGATTTTACCCCATAAAATTGGAATCAGCAAACGTATTTTAACCTCCCGCGCCGGTTTGATCGTCGTTGCACAGCTAATGCAGCGTCTTGGTCTGGAACAATTGGCGGATCGGCAATTGCCTGTAGCGGGCAGCAACCGCGGCTACCGTCAAGGCGCGATGTTCAATATTTTCATGTTGCTGTTTCATGAAGGCGGCAAATGTCTTGACGACGTAAGCCATTTGCAAAAAGAAAAGCCTTTGATGAAGCTATTGGGCTGCGGGAAGTTGCCTGGGGCCAAGACACTGGGCAATTGGTTGCGGCGCGCCGGGCGCAGTGATCAGGCGATGCAGGGATTGGTCAATCTCAACAAAACAATTCTTGCAGCAGGGCTTTACAACCGAACGCAGATTACCTTGGACATAGATGCTACGGTGATCGAATCGAACAAGCGTGCAGCTCGGTACACGTATAAAAAGCACCGTGGCTACACGCCGATGGTCGGGCACATCGCTGAAACCGACCAGGTGGTGGCGGTAGAGTTTCGAGAAGGCAATGAATCTCCGAACAAAGAGAATTTACAGTTCATCCAGCGCTGTGAGTCGGCATTGCCGGAGGGTGTGTCGGTATCGGATGTTCGCATTGATGCTGCCGGCTATCAAGCCGCGGTGATCAACTATGCGATGGACAGTGGCATGGGCTTTGCGATCCGTGCCAAGATGGATAGTGCGGTCAAAGAAACCATCTCTGAAATCAAAGATTGCGAATGGCGCCCATTGGTATATCGTGATGGCAGTGAATCGGACACAGAACAGGTTTGTCGCACGTTGCATGTGATGACAAAAACAGAAGCGTTTACGCTGATTGTGCAAAGAAAGCACATTGATGATGATGACAACTCACAGTTGGACATTTTGATCAACAGCGATGCTGAAACAGGGGTACGGGGTCGCAACATTTATCGTGCGATTGCAACCAACAAGGATGAGTTATCAGACCCCGAGGTGGTGCATTTTTATAACCAGCGTGGCGAGTCGAGCGAAAACAGAATCAAGGAGCTTCGCAGTGATTTCGCCGCCGCCAGATTGCCCTGTGGGGACTTTCATGCCAATGCAGCATGGCTGATGTTAAGCTCAATGGCCTATAACCTGTTTGCCTTGATGCGGATGGTATTGCCGCATTCGTTGTCAACTGCCCGTGCTCCTACAGTGCGTTTGCGTCTGTATGATGTCGCCGCACTGATCGTACGCCATGCCCGGCAATGGACAGTGAAAGTCAATGCCTGCCACCGCAAGGTGATGGATGAAGCGCTGGATCATATTCGAGGCTTTCCGCTGCTGTTATGAGCTGAGCGCCTCGGGTGGCGCTTTTTCGAACCGAGCTTGAATCCATTCCGACTCCGGAAGGGTTGCGCACCTTTGCACAGTGGCGAAAATGCCAGCGGACAATGCATCAGGTTGGCAATCTCCTGCAAATCCAGACAAATTCTTCGTGTTGCTCCTGTCTTCGATAATCGGAGCTGTAAAATCCAGTAAATTCGCTAAAATCTTGCTGATGTTAAGCGAATTCATTCTCTAATTTCGGATTTGGGCAATTCAGAACAGCGCTTTTTCCAGACAAATGATTTACCATGGTCATCTTGCCTGCGCGCCAATTCTGATCCAAATATTGCCCGTAGTTCTCCACGGTGAGAGTTTTCAGATGTGCACGCTTTCGATCGTAATATTCTACTTTCCACGTCCGAAGCGTGTCACGGTCTTGCCAGATTAATTGTCGACTGTAACCCGATTTCTTGTTCGTGGGAATGCGTTCAGTGACTGTACATGTCAATTCGCCGCAAGGTTCGTCACGCAAATACCGATAGGAAGACTTCTCCACTTCCTGAGTCGACAAGTCTTCATAGAATATTTCGCTTCCCATGAAACAGCCGGGCACATTGGATGAACTGATTCGCTTTACCCGTTTCAGAGCCAGTAAATAAATCCCTTGGTCATCTGCAGATTCCCTATGAGCATGATTTAGCAAGGCTGTTCCCGTGACATCTTGAGGTTCGTCAACCACAAACAGACTTTTGTCGCTATCCTCAAGAACCTCAATTTTATCTTAAGCTGGCGTTCGCTTTGTTGTCCATGTTTGTTGTGCAGAATCATGATTTGCTGAGCTGTAAAGTTACCAAAACCTCTTTCACGTGAACGACTGTTCTGTGCGATCTTCAAACCGATTTCCTCCGCAGTAGAGCTTTGCGAAAATACAGGGGTTAGCGCATCAGGCCAAAGTCAAACAGTGAAACAAATCACAAAAAACACAAGCGGCATTCTTGCTATGCGACAAACAAAAATCAAGAACTGGAACTGTTCCCGCGTCTCGACCACAACAGCTTCATCACCTCACTGAATGTCGATCATGACAATGTCGAGTCCCTCGCTGAATATGGCAGAACCGATGGAAAGCCTAAAGTGAGCAACTTACCCAAATCCGAAATTAGAGAATGAATTCGCTTAACATCAGCAAGATTTTAGCGAATTTACTGGATTTTACAGCTCCGATTATCGAAGACAGGAGCAACACGAAGAATTTGTCTGGATTTGCAGGAGATTGCCAACCTGATGCATTGTCCGCTGGCATTTTCGCCACTGTGCAAAGGTGCGCAACCCTTCCGGAGTCGGAATGGATTCAAGCTCGGTTCGAAAAAGCGCCACCCGAGGCGCTCAGCTCATAACAGCAGCGGAAAGCCTCGAATATGATCCAGCGCTTCATCCATCACCTTGCGGTGGCAGGCATTGACTTTCACTGTCCATTGCCGGGCATGGCGTACGATCAGTGCGGCGACATCATACAGACGCAAACGCACTGTAGGAGCACGGGCAGTTGACAACGAATGCGGCAATACCATCCGCATCAAGGCAAACAGGTTATAGGCCATTGAGCTTAACATCAGCCATGCTGCATTGGCATGAAAGTCCCCACAGGGCAATCTGGCGGCGGCGAAATCACTGCGAAGCTCCTTGATTCTGTTTTCGCTCGACTCGCCACGCTGGTTATAAAAATGCACCACCTCGGGGTCTGATAACTCATCCTTGTTGGTTGCAATCGCACGATAAATGTTGCGACCCCGTACCCCTGTTTCAGCATCGCTGTTGATCAAAATGTCCAACTGTGAGTTGTCATCATCATCAATGTGCTTTCTTTGCACAATCAGCGTAAACGCTTCTGTTTTTGTCATCACATGCAACGTGCGACAAACCTGTTCTGTGTCCGATTCACTGCCATCACGATATACCAATGGGCGCCATTCGCAATCTTTGATTTCAGAGATGGTTTCTTTGACCGCACTATCCATCTTGGCACGGATCGCAAAGCCCATGCCACTGTCCATCGCATAGTTGATCACCGCGGCTTGATAGCCGGCAGCATCAATGCGAACATCCGATACCGACACACCCTCCGGCAATGCCGACTCACAGCGCTGGATGAACTGTAAATTCTCTTTGTTCGGAGATTCATTGCCTTCTCGAAACTCTACCGCCACCACCTGGTCGGTTTCAGCGATGTGCCCGACCATCGGCGTGTAGCCACGGTGCTTTTTATACGTGTACCGAGCTGCACGCTTGTTCGATTCGATCACCGTAGCATCTATGTCCAAGGTAATCTGCGTTCGGTTGTAAAGCCCTGCTGCAAGAATTGTTTTGTTGAGATTGACCAATCCCTGCATCGCCTGATCACTGCGCCCGGCGCGCCGCAACCAATTGCCCAGTGTCTTGGCCCCAGGCAACTTCCCGCAGCCCAATAGCTTCATCAAAGGCTTTTCTTTTTGCAAATGGCTTACGTCGTCAAGACATTTGCCGCCTTCATGAAACAGCAACATGAAAATATTGAACATCGCGCCTTGACGGTAGCCGCGGTTGCTGCCCGCTACAGGCAATTGCCGATCCGCCAATTGTTCCAGACCAAGACGCTGCATTAGCTGTGCAACGACGATCAAACCGGCGCGGGAGGTTAAAATACGTTTGCTGATTCCAATTTTATGGGGTAAAATCGACATGAGCCTTGTACCTCTGAGATATTTTTGGGCTTCACCCATTGGGTGAAATTCGATTGTTTATGAAAGCCTTATTGTACAAGGCTTTTCTATTGATCTCAGATTTCTAATTGCGGATTAGGGAACCAGGGCGAATTTTTGTTCAGTTCAACTGTATGATATGAAATAAATAGCGTCTGATACTGGACTTTTCTGATTGATTCGTGTATGGTTCAGCCAACTGAAGTTGAACTGAAACGGTGAGAGATGAATTTGTCGGAGTTGGTCATCGTACCGGTCAGACGCGACGAGGAGGAGAAATTCCTTGCGCTGATGCGGCAGCATCACTATCTTGGCGCCCCGCACAAGATCGGTGAGAGCGCGTTTTATGCCGCGGTTTTGCAGGGCCGATGGGTTGCGCTGAGTTCATTTTATGCGGCGGCCCTGAAAAGCCGCGCCCGAGATGAGTGGCTCGGCTGGCACCCAAGAGACCGTGGCGCAAGACTGCACCTGATCACCAACCAGAGCAGATTCCTCATTCTGGAGCCGATTGCGAATCTCGCATCCCGCACTTTATCGTTGCTGGCCAAGCGTGTCGTCAAGGACTGGCCGGTGCGATTCGGACACCCGGTGCTGCTGATGGAGACTTTCGTTGACCCGCAGCGCTTTGCCGGAACCTGTTATCGCGCGGAGAACTGGATACAGATCGGGCAGACGGCCGGCTATCGGCGACAACGCCGCGGCTACCGACAAGGCTCATCACCGAAGCTGATGTTTGTGCGCCCGCTTCGGTCAGATGCGCGCCGGTTGCTCGGTGGCGCACATCTTGATTCCCACTATTTCCCGAAAGGAGTTTGCAGGAAAATGTATACGGACGCGGATTTCAAGTCATTGCTGGATTATTTCTCACACATTGAGGACCCGCGCGGGCGTCGCGGGCGGCGCTATCGCCTCGGGACACTGCTGGCCATTGCGGCGGCAGCCACAGTTTGCGGTGCGCGCGGCTATCAGGAGATGGGCGAATGGGTACAGGCGCAGTCAGAAAAGGTGCTTCGTCATTTCAGGGTTGGATTGCGGCGTGGCAAAGTCCAGCGTCCAAGCGTGTATTGCATCCGCGAGGCGCTGGTCAGAACCGACCCCGGGCAGTTCGATGACGCGCTTCGCAAATGGTGCATATCGATTGACGGCTGCGATGAGGCGATTGCGATCGATGGCAAGACGATGAAAGGAGCGGTTGACGGGAACAATCGCCAGATTCATGTGCTGGGCGCCTGTGGGCATCAAAGTCGCATGCATCTGGCAAAAAAAAAGATGAGGCTTGACTCGGACGGGAGTGAGGAGCAAAAGTACACCAACGAGATCGGCGCGTGCATCCCGTTGCTGAAATCGATTGATGACCTCAATGGCAAAGTGATCACCGCTGATGCGCTGTTGACGCAGCATGCGATTGCGAGCTATATTCTCAGCCGGGGCGGGCACTATATGTTTATTCTCAAGAACAACCAGAAAGATCTCACTGGCGAGGTGAGTATTCATTTTACCGATCTGCTTCGACTCAGACCGGATACTGAAGCTGACTTTGTCACCCGCACCGGTGACGCGACCGATGCAGGGAAAAAGGTGCCCAAGGTCCAGCATGGACGTCATGAGATCCGCGAAATCCGGGTCAGCGACAATGCCGAACTGATGGCGTATCTGAATCGCGAGTCGAAATTTCCGGACATCGCGCAGATATTCCGCATTCGTCGCACGATTGACCACTACCGGCGTGGCGAGGTAACCAAGACGACGCAGGAAACCGTTGTCGGGATCACCTCACTGCAAGCCGCTCAGGCTGATCCGAAGACTTTGCTGGGGCTCAACCGCGGCCATTGGACCATTGAATCGAATCATCGCATTTTGGACGACTCAAACACCTGGCACGAGGATCACCTTCTGATTCGCACCGGGCATGGACCGGAAAACGTCACGGCACTTCGCCGATTTGCGATCTCGGTGATCAGACGGCACGCAGAATCAGTTGCGCCGACGATGCGCAAATTGCGCACCAACGCACGTTTGCTCCTGGATTATCTGGGCCTGGCCGGGAACACGCGACGCAGGGGTCGGCGTTCGCCGATCACCGGGGCCGTATGTCGATGACCCACCGAATTGTGATTGCGAAAAATCGTTGTTCGGCAACAGCCGAAACAGGAAAAATCCGTACTCCCATAGGACAGTTCACTGAAAGAATACTGAAAATCGGTTGCGGCATCACCTGAAGCGGTTCAAATCAGGCACAGTGCATGGTTTCATGCCAGTGGCCTGAACATACTTGTGATCCATAGGCTAAAATCACGAGTCGATGGCGTTCGGTTAGCGTGACAAAAAATTTGCCTTGATTAGGGAACTTACCTTCTAAAGTAACATATTTAATATAAACTATACTACAGAAATTCATTGTTGCCAGAACCGTATGAATATTCATTTGGCACACGATAAATATGGAAATAAAAACTGAACTCAACGGCACCGCAATAATCGTGGTTCTAGAGGGACGTATTATCCCCAATGATATCGAAAGTTTACAGATGGCCGTCGGAGATGCTATTAAAAAGATGATGAGAAGCGACACTACTGCCGTTATCATGGATCTTAGTTCCCTTTCCTACATCAATAGTTCTGGCCTTCAATTTATGCTATCCCTTGCCAAGACTTTGTTTTCTCAACATGCGCAATTCATGCTGTGTGCGATTAATGATTCGGTGAGAGAGGTTTTCGAGATTAGTGGTTTTGCGAGAGTCATTCCAATGCACGCTACTCAGGCGGATGCAATTGCAACTGTCCGGAAGTAACTGATAGTTCTAGATGCTGGCCTATTGACATGCTCCGAAAATTCGATGTTGACTGCACTCGTGTGCTATAAGTCACTTGTACATTCTGTTTTGCAATGCTTAGGAGTTTGGGTCGATTCCAAATCGAAAGAAAGAATGATAAGCCATGTAAAACAGATAGTTAGGATATAATTTAAGATATTAGTACACTACTGTCCCAACGTTTTTCATAATAAAATCAATTGGTTAGGTGATTCGGTCGGTTCGGTTGTGTAAAGCGTTTGGCTAAGTAGTTGAAATAATGGAGTTTTCTCAAACAGAGTCAGGCTCAACGTCTGCAAAATTGTGTAAAGAGTTTGCTCCAGATTCAATCGTTTCTTGATGATGGCACACAGAACGTAAACCGAAATCGCAATCCATAGCTGACTCTTGACTGCGTTTTCAGACACGCCGTAAAACGATTTGATGCGCAAATGCTGCTTGATCCACTTGAAGAACAGTTCCACCTGCCAACGACTCTTGTACAGTTCGGCAATGGTGAGTGCCGGCAGTTGTGTATTGTTGGTCAGAAACACCAGTTTCTTGTTGCGTTCCAGATCTTTATAACTGATGCGTCGCAGCGTGTCAGGGTATTTGTCGCTACTGTTGGTGCCACACAACTTGACGCTCTGATCGCAGACCACGCCGGTGGAACGATCCACCTTGCGCGAATAGATTCGCTGATATTTGGTATTGGATTTGGCTCGCAGTACGAAGAAACTGCCGATTTGGTTCATCACGTGCAGGCGAGAGAAGTCGAGATAGGCCCGGTCCATGATATAGAACGCACCGATTTCGGGGAGCAGTTGATCCAAAATGTTGACATCATGCAGTTTGCCATCGGAGATATGGATGAAAGCCGGGATATTGCCGCGTAAATCAAGCAGGGTGTGGAGTTTGACCGCTGCTTTGGTGCTGCGAAACGGTGCCCAGGGAAACAGCGACAGACACAGGTCAATGGTTGAAGAATCCAGTGCGTAGACGGTGTTGTCCAGATCCAATTCATGATCTTGGTCAGCATACAGATTGCGAGCGGTGTGAATCAGCCGCTGTGCAAAATCAGCATAGATTCGCCAATCGCGCATTTTGTTGGCATTTGCCAGTGTGTTTCTTGACACTCCGTTGATAATTCCCATGTGAGGAAGCTTGTGCGACTGCGCACGCAGGCAGGTTTCGATGTCTCGCAGGCTTTCACGGTAAGTCAGCTGGGCGAATGCCATGCAACGATATTGCTCGGTGCATCGGAACGAAAGGACCTTGTGTTCGCCATCATAGCGTTTTACACAACGTCGGAAAGTGTGCCATGGAATAAAATCCATCACTTGAGAGAAAACCAGTTTGCCGTCGTACATGATATATAGTTGTCCCAAAATGTTGAGTTTTACAGTTTGCACAGGGGTCTACGGAACTGCTTGGAACATTCAAGCCTCTGACACCCCATAAACAGCAATTATATTCGTAAAAACAATACATTAGAACAACATTTCAAGTTAACGTTGGGACAGCAGTGATATTAGTATTATTTCCAAAAATAATTGATTGAGAACCAAGAGCATGCCGACCCGTTTTCGTTGCTATGATCCGGAACAACCGCTCTTGCTGCTGCCGGATCTTCGCGAGTGGTTGTCCGATAATCATCTGGCGCATCATATCCGGGATATAGTAGAGCGTCTGGATTTGTCGGCGTTTTATGTGCTGTATGCAGGAGATGACCGATGCGGGCTACGCGAATGAGAAGGATTTTGAGCGGTTGGAGGATCAAGGCATTGAAGGTTACATTGCGTTGGGCTGAGAGAAGCGATTGGCGTCAATTAACGCGCATAATTGAGCGGTTCGGCAACGGATGCGTCGAGAAGCTCAGAACTGCAGACGGTCGCACTTTGTACGGTCAGCGCAAATGGTTGTCGGAGGCCGCCGAATGGATGGATCAAGCACGTATAGGGATTTCCCCAATTAAGCCTGCGAGGATTGACAAAAGTGCACGGTGAGTGGGATCTGGTGTGCCTGTCGTTGAACCTCAGACGGATGCATGGACTTCAAATTGGCTGAAAGCACAGGAATTGCCTTGAATTCGGTAAATCTGGGAGGAAATTCCCAAAAATCGAGTGAAAACTGGCAATTCATCATGAATTCTGATGAAATTCTGAAATTGACAATGGTTTTCATCCGAAATTGATTGTCCGAACCCGGATTTAGACTATCTTTCTGTAGCGCAGACTCCTAGAATGCTAATAAACATGCCAACAGTATACGAATCTGGATACGTGGTAGCACGCAAGGTTAATCCTGACCTTGCTTTGAAGTATGTCGAGCACACCACAATAGGCGATCCTGAAATCGAAGCGATGGTTAAAGAGCTCGCCAGCCTAGAGGCAAAGCAACAACACTTGGCTCTGCGGGCAGTTTTGAATAATCAAAATGAAGAGAAAATCGAAGTACCTCATTCGCTTCGAGAATTCATAGAACGACAAAAATCTCCACCCGACTGGGTCGACTACTCTTCGTTTCGTGCAGGGATACAAATGTTTCACCGAAATTCCAAATTTATTCTGGCGGCAACCTTGACTGCATCTTTGATCGAAGGGTTTTCAACAAATATGAGCAAAGCTTTTTTCCTTACCGGCCGGTGGCGGGATCAAGGAGTCAGACGCTTGAATCAGAATATTCGGCACACTTTGGAAGTATTCATGCCAGGCGGACTCATTCCGTACGGTGACGGCTGGAAGCTGTCGATTCGAACGCGAATAATTCACGAACGCGTCAGAAATTTGATGAATGAATCAGAGGAATGGCAGCCCGACGACTGGGGCACGCCGCTTCATTCAGCTCACATGTGTCTTGCGTCTGTTGCTTTTTCAGCAAGAATGCTACAGCATTCAAAAAATTTAGGTGCCAAATTCAGCAATGAGGAATCCGAGAGCTATGTGGCGGTTTGGCGATATGTAGGCCATTTGCTGGGAGTTCCCGACACAATTCTTTTTCGCAACAGCGACGAAGCGCTTCAGTTCTTTGAAATTGGGAACATGTGCGAACCTGTGCCTGATCTAGAAGCGATAGCATCAGCGAATTCCGTGATAAATTCCACCCCATTGATTTTTGGCATTTCCGACCGCAAACAAAGACGCGGTCTTGCAAATTACATATACCGCATTTCACGCGCCCTCATAGGCCACACCCTTGCCAATCAGCTGCTGTATCCCAAGTTACATACATTCGGACTATTGGCATACGCACGAATTCAGGATCGTATTATTCCTTTTTTTAACAGGTTGTTTCCAGAATTCACTCCCAAATACAAGTTGGTGAGCTTCCTGAACTTGCTGGAATTCATGAATTACGACGACGAAGACGGCATCAGCTACAAATTGCCCGACCATTTATACTCGGAGAATACCACCCAATGGTAAACATAGATCACACTGTACAAGTCTCTTCTTCAGAAATTTTTCAAGTGTCGGCATCGCATCAGTACCCAGTCAAGAATTGTCACCGATAAGCAGGCGATAAACTTTATCGGAACCGACGAATGAATCAGTCCGTCACTTTGACACGTTCTCGGCTTAACTTCTTCATTGATGCGATTCTGCGTCGACCCTGGCTCGTCATTGCATTAGCAACGCTAGTCATGATTGTCCTGGCGAGTGGCGGGCGTTTTATCACAGTAACGAATGACTACCGTGTGATGTTCGGCCCAGACAATCCAGAGCTCGCTGCCTACAACGAATTTCAGCAAACCTACTCCGCATCCAATTCAGCATTGATTGCAATTGCACCATCAGAAGGTTCAGTTTTCAACCGCAAAACACTTATAGCCATTGAAGAGTTGACTGAACAGGCTTGGCACGTGCCATATTCCAACCGCGTGGATTCACTTACCAACTTCCCCTACAGCGAGGCGGTTGATGACGACTTGATTGTCGAACCGCTTGTTGATGATGCACAGTCGCTGACCGATGCAGACCTGATTCGAATCGAAAAGGCCGCTCTGAGTTCAGATGAAATTGCTGGATATCTGATTGCCCACGACGGGCGTGTAGGGGCACTGACGATCCATTTCGTTTTGCCTGACAATTGGGATTCTACAATAGTTGAGATCACCGACTATCTGGATGCCATGCTAGACCAAGCTCGTGCGGACCACCCAGATATCAACTATTATGCGACTGGCGATATCATTCTGAGCCGCACTCTGGCCACTGCGACGCAAGATGATTTTCTGGTGCTTGCGCCCATCGGATTCCTCATTATATTGGTGACCACCATACTTATTCTCCGATCGGTACTCTGCACCTTGGCAATCAACATATTGGTATTGTTCATTGTTGCAACTGCCATGGGTGCCGCTGGCTGGGTCGGAACCCAATTCAACCCCCTTAGTGCAATCGTGCCGATTATCGTGATGGCAATGTCCGTCGCACATTCAGTTCACATCGTCACAGCTACACAGAATGGATTGCGCCGAGGTTTGGACCGAAAAGCAGCGATTGCAGAGTCGCTGCGCAGCAATGCCTATCCGATATTTCTGACTACGGTTACGACAATGATCGGCTTTCTCAGTCTGAATGCATCGGATTCACCGCCTTTTCATGTTCTTGGCAATTGCGTAGCATTTGGCGTGTTGTGTGCTTTCGCCTACTGCATGACGTTGCTGCCGGCAGTGCTTTTGGTTCTGCCCCTGCGCGCACCTGCGTTGCGTGCTGGTAAATCGGAATTTTTCGAGCGATTTGGGGCATTTGTTACTGCTCGCAGCAAATATCTGCTCTGGTCTGTTTCTCTAGTGGTAGTTTTACTGATTCTTGGCATACCTCGCAACGAGCTGACCGACGCCTGGGCGCATTATTTCGATGATCGATATGAGTTTCGGCGTGACACAGATTTTATTATTGACAACCTGGCCGGCATAGACATTCTGGAATATTCACTGGAATCAGGCAGTGACGGCGGCATCACAAACCCTGAGTATCTGCGAGCGATCGATGCTTTCGCACAGTGGCAACGTTCACAGCCTGAAGTATCCCATGTCCAAGTTTTTTCAGACACCATGAAGCGTTTGAACAGGAACTTGCATGGCGATGACCCGGCGTTTCACCGATTGCCTGAAGATCAGTCGCTGGCAGCGCAATATCTGCTGCTGTATGAACTGTCGCTTCCGTTCGGCAGCGATCTTAACAACCGAATCAACGTCACCAAATCAGCTACTCGCATGTCTGTGGTAACAAGTACGGTGTCTTCCCTGGATCATCGCGAGCTTGGCAAACGCTCACAGATTTGGCTGCAGGAAAATTTTCCTGAAATTGGGATGAAACTATCGGGAACCACTACGATTTTCGCTCACCTTTCTCAGCGAAACATTGACAGCATGCTGCGCAGTACGATCATTGCCATGGCACTCATCTCATTCATTTTGATCGGAATTTTCAAGAGCTTGCGTCTGGGCCTCATCAGTTTGATACCGAATTTCATTCCCGCTGCCATGAGTTTCGGCCTGTGGGGCTACACAATTGGCAAAATAGGCATATCTGCATCGGTAGTCACTATTGTCGCTTTTGGAATCATCGTGGATGATACGATTCATTTTCTGAGCAAGTACATCAAGGCCCGTCGCGAAGATGGTCTTTCTTCATCTGAATCCGTGGTCTATGCTTTTCGCACGGTGGGCAAGGCACTATTTACGACAACTTCGGTCTTGTCAATAGGATTTCTGGTTTTCATTTCGTCAGGATATGTAGGCAGTTGGGCGCTAGGTCTTCTCATCGCGATTACACTTGTTTTCGCGCTCATTGCTGATTTCCTGCTTCTCCCATCTCTATTAGTAGTTATCGACAGGAAAAAATTATGATCTTTGTTTCTGCTCGTCAGGCAATTCCCCTTCTTCTTGCATCCTGTACAGCCGCCATGGTCTGCATCAGCGTGTCATCACCTGTATTTTCACAAAACGCTTCGGCTGATGATGCCGGATTGCAGATCGCCCTTGAATCCCGTGCACGCAGTGAAGGGTTCGGCAATTTCACGGCCCGTCAAGTCATGGTTTTGCGCAACAAGCAAGGTCAGGAGAGCGAAAGAAAACTTCGAGTGAAAGTCTTCGAGGTTATCGGAGATGGCAACAAAAGCCTGTTCGTGTTTGACAATCCACGGGATGTCAAGGGAACTGCGTTGCTCATTCATTCCCACAGAAAGGACGCTGACGATCAATGGCTTTATCTGCCAGCTTTGAAACGGGTCAAGCGCATCAGCTCTTCAAATCGTTCCGGTTCCTTCATGGGCAGCGAGTTTTCCTACGAAGACATGAGTAATCAGGAAGTGGAGAGATTTACCCATCAATATCTGCGCGATGAACCATGTGGCGATTCGACTTGCACAGTTACAGAACGCATTCCAACAAGCAAGAAATCAGGATACCGCCGGCAATTGATCTGGCAAGACAAAGACGAACTTCGTATCTGGAAGGTGGAATATTTCGACCGAAAAAATACGCATTTAAAAACTCTGACCCTAGCAGACTATGATGTGTACTTGGACCGTTACTGGTACGCTGGAACTTCCACCATGGTCAATCACATTACAGGAAAAAGCACCGTCATAAACTGGATAGATTTCGAATTTCAGACTGACTTGGACAACAGGGATTTCACACAGACAGGTCTGAAACGAATTCGTTGATATCTTTGCAAGGATATTGAGGGCGTGCCAAACCCTGCAACTGCTTTACAAATTCAGGATGCCCCGTTTATTGCGGGTGTTGGAAATTAACCGAGCGATTAATTCGAGTCATCGCCGCAAAAGGTCACAATTGCGATGACAGTTCGACGAATGGAAACAGATTTCTGCTCAAAGAGCCTATTCGGAACGGGGCAGATTGCGTGTCAATCCACCAAAAAGGAGTTTCAAAGCAAAATCTGAGCGAACCAGCAAACTTGTTGCAATGGTAATCGCCCGCAAGCCTCGTCGCGAAAGCTTGATTTCCTGCCCAGATTTGAACGACGGTGAAAAGTAGATTTGCCTTAGCATAAGCACCGATATTCCCAGCGTCCACAAAAGATGTCGTCGAATACCGGTTTCACGGGAGGGAATGACCAAAATGAACTGCAATCCGCCGGCAAGATGACGGCGCGTGATTGCCACTAGTTGGAACAATCCCTTGATGAAGTCTGGGTCGGGTTGACCAACGGCAAGAGAACGCAATTCAAAGCCAGTCGCAAGAAACAGGTCACGCGGCAGCCAGCACGCCCCGTTGCGCTGGTCGTCCCATATATCCTTAAGGATGTTGGTCATCTGCAGCCCTTGCCCGTAGGCTGTCGATAGTGCGAACAGTTCTTCGCATCGTTCATTGACTTCTTCAGAGTAGTCACAGAAAAATTCAGCCAGCATCTCAGCAACTACACCGGCGACATGGTAACAATAGCGGTCAAGATGAAGCATATCATCCAGACCGTCAGGTTTCACATTTTGCTGAAACTCCACCATGCCTGTTGACATGATCGTCAGACAACGTTCAAGAGCGCGCCTTTGCACAGCACTGAAGCTTCTTGTTATTCGAATAATCCGGGCAGTGCTGGAAACCAGATCATGTTCGCTTGAGGCTGTTGAAGACGACAGCAATGTACCGAGGTCACCCGCAAAAGATTCTGCTGTCTCGTCACCTGCCACGATTTTGACGAAGCGTACCAAGAACCCCTGTTTCTGCTTCAAACTCAATTCAGGCTCATCTTCAATGGTGTCGGCGATTCGACACAGAAGATAGGCATTTGAGACCAGCTCGCACAAGGGGCTGGGCAGTTGGGGAATAGTCAGCGCATATGTGCGTGAAACTTCTTGAAGTATTCGTTTTTGATAGGTAAAATCACTTTCCGTCGGCCCGTTCTGGGGATCACATGTCATGTTTTACCATCTCGTTTTCCAATTGCCAGCATACGGTTTGCGGCGGAACCCTCAGCAGACCCGCTTCGGCTGCCGCTACCTCATGAAATGGGGAGAAACACCTTTCCAAAGCGTGATTCAACTCTAGCTCAGCGTGTTCTCACTGCCTGGCTGGCGCTGTTTGATCCAAAGAAACGGGCAGACTGAAATGTACATTTTCGACAATGCCGTCCATTGTCGAAATTTCCAAGTCGACATATTCCCGCAATTTCTCAATTACACCATGTACCAGTTCTTCGGGCGTTGAGGCCCCTGCGGTAATGCCAACGACTTTGTTTCCTTGCAACCATTTCGGATCAATCTGCGACGGTTCCTCTACCAAATAGCTGGACACTCCACTGTCGATGCTGACTTCTCGCAAACGGTTGGAGTTGGAACTGTTGTGCGCTCCAACGACAAGCACCAGATCCACCTGAGCAGCCAGTTCACGCGCAGCCGATTGCCGATTCTGACTCGCGTAGCAGATATCTTTGATATCTGGTCCGGCAATGTTAGGAAATCGCTTCCGTAGCGCAGTAATTACATCTCGAGTATCATCAACAGATAAGGTGGTCTGAGTGACGTAAGCCACTTTTTCAGGATCGTTGACTTTCAATTCCTCGACATCCTGAACATCGCTGACCAAATAAACCGTCCCCGGTATCTGCCCCATGGTGCCTTCCACTTCGGGATGATTTTCGTGCCCTATAAGGACGACATCGTAGCCCCTTTTCGCATATCGCTGGCCCTCCTTGTGCACCTTGGTGACCAACGGACAAGTGGCATCGATCGGGATCAGATTGCGCACTGACGCATCCTTTTCAACTTTCCGCGACACGCCATGAGCACTGAAAACAGTTATTGCACCGTCGGGGACCTGTTCGATTTCTTCAACGAAGCGCACCCCTTTTGCTTTCAAGTTTTCCACAACACGTTGATTGTGGACGATTTCGTGTCGTACGTAGACTGGTGGACCATATTGTTTCAATGCCGCTTCAACAATTGCAATTGCACGTTCAACACCCGCACAAAAACCACGTGGCTGAGCCAAAATCACTCGTATAGTTTCTTTCTTCATTGCATGACCATCCGTCAATTCTTTTGCAATCATCATATCAAATCTATCACATCAAGTTTGAATTCCTGCTAGCAGCACAACCATCTGTCAGCAAATGATCATAACGGTGCTTGTTCGAAGTCCTTGCCCAATGCAGGACGGGGAAGATTTCGAGTTACCGCTTCAAACAAGAGTTTCAAAGCCAAGTTCGACCGTGCCAAAGCACTTGTAACAACGATAACCGCTTTAACGTTGCTTCGCGAAATTTTTACGTCCTGGCCGTTTTTGAATGTTGGCATTGCATATATTCGCCGCAGAGTGAACACAGCCATGCCCAACGACCACAAGCAGTATCGCCGAATACCAGCCTCACGAACTGGAATTAGCAGGATGAACCGCAGTGCATTGGTAAGATGATGGCGAGCGATCGCAACGAGTTCGTACAATCCTTTAATGAAACCGGGGTCAGCCTGTCCTGCAGACAGGGAACAAAGATCAAATCCAGCAGCGAGAAAAACATCTCTCGGAAGCCAGCACGCACCGCGCCGTCGATCATCCCATATATCTTTGAGTATATTGGTCATCTGCAAACCTTGTCCGTAGGATACACACAACGCAAACAGGTCATCGCGCCGCTCTTCAATCTCTGGAGAATAGTCGCAAAACAACTCTGTCAGCATCTCGCCGAACACACCGGCGACATAGTAGCAGTAGCGATCCATGTGGTGAAGATCACTCAAGCCATTTGGATTGGCATTCTGCTGGAATTTGGCCATTCCGTATGTCATGATTCTTACGCAACGCTCAAGTGCTTGGCGCTGAGATTGACGGAATCTGCAGGTAGTTCTAACAATTCGAGGAGTGTTGGTGACAAGTTCGCGTTCGCTTTCAGTAGTTGAAGATGACAGCAACACACTCAGTTCCTGTGCAAAGGCTTCAGCATTTTCCTGCCCTGCAACGACCTCGACATAACGCTCGGAAAATTCTTTTTTCTGTTCCGCCGACAGCGCCGATTCGTCTTCAATGGTATCAGCGATTCTGCATAAGAGATAGGCATTGCCCACCACAACGCTCAAATCATCAGGCAACTGTGGAATGGTAAAGGCAAATGACCGGGAAACTCCTTGCAGAATTTGCTTCTGATAAGCGAGATCGCTTCTTGTCAGTTCATTTGCAGTTTCAATCATGCTTTTTACCTCTGCCCTCCTTCTTTGCAGGCTATATATTTTACTATATACGGCTCAGCGTACTGCTGCTGGAACTGACACGGGTCAAAGGCGCCGGAGCTACCCTAAGAGGCTGAGCGCCTTGAGCAATATCCAATTGTTGATCCTCGACGACTGGGGAATTCAGTCAATCATGGCATTTGATTGTCTAATCGACCATTCGTTGGCGGGCAGTTTCAAACGTCACCACTCCTACTGCCACTGACACATTGATACTCTGAATTCCACCCAACATTGGAATACTCCCAAGTACGTCGCATTTCTTCCTCGTCTCTTTTCTCAATCCTGTTTCTTCCGTACCGAAAACGAGCGCACATGGCTCAGATAAATCCATCGCATAAATGGAATTCTCTGCTGCCAACTCCAGCCCGATCACCCACAATCCAGCGGTTTTCAGCAAATCCAAGGTTCGAGCAAGATTGGAAACTCGAAGTATCGGTGTTATTTCGGCTGCGCCAGCCGCAGTTCGAGACACTGTTGCGTTTACTTGGCAACCTCGATTTCGAGGTAGAATGATGCCTCCCGCACCCCCAGCGTGAGCGCTCCGAATGCACGCTCCGAGGTTTCGCGGATCCAGAATACCATCCAGAACAACAATCAATGACGAATCTGGCAAAGAAGAAAGCCAATTCTGAACGTTCGGAGATTTCATTCTCTTGCTGTCGTGACAAATGACAACTACGCTCTGATGTCTGTTGCCTTGCGCATGTTCGTTCATGGCGTCTTTAGAGACGCGATGGACTGGAATGCTGTGGTCATTCGCCAGCCGTTCAATTTCCTGCAACCTGCTGTCGTTTCTACTTTCGCTCAAATACACACATTCAACTTCCTGCAGACGGTGCCGAAGCACTGTCTTTGCAACATGAACCCCAAAAAACTTACCCATGGCTACCTTCTTTTAAAATTACGTTTTCGCCGGTTGATTTTCTGCTCGCGTACTAACTCAAAATCAACAAAACCAAATTCAGCATCGGCTTTGCATACCCGAACTTGTACTGGCATTCCGATCGTGTAGGTCTTTCCAGTGGACGAGCCATAGAGCGCTCTACTGTCGTTTACAAATTCGAAATATTCTGATCCCAATTGTGAAATTGGAATCATGCCGTCAACAAACGGAGAGGATAGTTGAACAAATATTCCGAATGATCGAATGTCCACAATGACACCGTCATAGGTGCAGTCGATTTTTGTTTTCATGAATTCTGCTTTGAGCCATTTTTCGGACTCCCTGGAACAAGCCTCAGCTCGTCTCTCCAGATAGGAACACTGCAGTGCGACCGTATTCAAATTTGAAGAATTCTTTGAACTATTCAGTACATTTTTGATTAGTCGGTGGACAATCAAGTCGGGGTATCGACGAATAGGTGAAGTAAAGTGAGTGTAACTAGGAAAATTTAATGCGAAATGAGGGTTTTTCTTCTCTGAATAAATCGCAGTGGCCAAACTACGCAACAAGTGAATTTGAAGCGCACCGAAAGCTTGAGGATAGCTGCCAATCACCTCCATAATCTTCTGATAGTCAGCAACCGTAGCGGTTTCGTGCACTGGTAGACTGGCACCAAAGGAAGCCAGTATTCCGTTCAGTTCCATCCGATCTTTTGGATCTGGTTGATCATGCACTCGAAACATTGCTGCTTTCGGATAGTGTTGGCCAATAAATTTAGCAGCGCACACATTCGCCGCTAGCATGGCCTCTTCAATCAAACTATGTGCGGGAACACTCTGAGACTTTTCCACTGATTCGACGTTCCCCGAATTATCAAAATTCAGCTGCATTGCCGGAACGTCGAACTCCAAAGTTGCGCGTTTTTTGCGTGCTTTCAACAATGCATCATGTGCCTCAAAGAGACACAGGAGACTTGGTGAAACGGCTTTCGGCAAGCGCTGTTTAATCCGACCTCGTTCAACTTCAAAGTAATTCAGCCTGGCATGAGAATTAATCACTGCCTCAAAAAACAGATAAGACCCTATCTCGCCGTTAGCATTTACTATCATCTCGCACACGATTGCTAAACGATCTTTTTCGGGAATCAGGGAGCATAGGTCGCTCGATAGTTTCTCCGGCAACATTGGCACTGACATAGTCGGTAGATAAATTGATGTTCCTCGCGCGTACGCCGCATGATCAATTTCTGAGCTTTCATTAACGTAGTGCGATACATCTGCGATTGCGACCAACAACCGAAATTCGCCTGCTTCGGTTCTCTCACAAAATACGGCATCATCGTGATCTTTTGCAGTAACTGGGTCAATCGTAACAAACGGCAGTTGCCTTAAGTCTTTACGAGATTTCGGGATGGCATTGGCTGGTAATTCCGAAAGCTTCTTCACCTCAGCGCTGACTTCACTCGACCAAGCACCTCGAATTCCAAAACGGCTTAGTGCGACAGCGTTTGCAATCTCGCATGTGCTCTCAAGCAGTCGATCGATTCGCACTAAACGCCATGCTGCTTCCGATGCCGCTGTGGCTACCTGCCTGCTAATTGTGACCAGAAGGTATTGAAGACGACTCGTTTTAAGATCGAAGTCTCGAATTTCTATTCTAGAACTTAGCGAGAATCCAACAGGAACGAGTGTAGCTGGTCCAACTCCCTTACCGACTTTTTTGACAACTCGCGCCACGATCTGGTAGTCAGCAACTGGATCAACCTTATGAATTACACAGAACAGTTTCTGATGTCGGCTGGGGCTCATTAACTCGAGTTCAACACGATCTCCCGGCAAATAGTCCCGATGTTGACCTATTTTCGGCAAAAATGTTCTGCCATCTTCAGTTCTGACTCGCACATTTCGATGATTTACAAATTCAACTGTTGCAGCAGTAAATTCAGACTTGGAATGTTTGCGGGATTTGCGTTGATGCTTTCTGTTCATAGTGGACGCATGATCGGCGAAATTGGACGCCTAGGAGTTGATTTCAGGGATTGATCTAGAGTGAATTGTGACTATTGATCGAATTCAATCGGATCAATGCAGTCACGTTGAGTGTAGGTGGGATTGTTGACACGCGTTGAAATTGGATACGCCTTGAGCCTGTCGTCTTCATAGGTTTTTGTCATCTGGTACGCGGTTTCGAGATCACTGAAGAGCCATTGGTCTCTGAGTTCTGGATCAATGATGACTGGCATTCGTCTGTTTGAATTGTGAATTGTGGCCATTAGCGAATTCGCTTCAGTAGTAACGATAGTGCAAGATTCATATTCTGTGCCATCCTCAGTTTTACCTCTTTCCCACAACCCTGCAAAACTCATGATCTCGTGTTCCTTGTGCTGAATATGCCAAGGTTGTTTGGTTCTTTGCTGGGAGACAATCTGCCATTCATAAAATCCGGTTGCGGGAATCAAACATCTCCTCCCATATAACTGACAAGTTCGCGCATGTTTTGCGAACGTGCATTCGCCATTGAATACTTTTTCGGCACCTCACCCTTGGACCAAGCCGGAATCAGCGGCCAAATTGCTGATCTCAGAACCAAACGTTTGTCGTCTTCAAGCCGGACAATCGGAATTTTTGTCAGCAAAGTCTCATCCGCTGAATTCACCGCCGTACTGCGGGAAGTCGGGCTGATGTTGTATCGAGGCTTGAACGGAGCGAGTGTCGAATCGTTTTCCAAGATATTGAATGTCGTCAACAGTGCATCGACATCAGTCAGAATATTAAACCGACCACACATTTAAGTTCCGTTCACTTCGTAAAGTCCATCTTTTGTTCCATTGAGGCAGGTGGGTGTAAATCCTGGCGCGCCCGGAGGGATTCGAACCCCCGACTCCCAGATTCGTAGTCTGGTACTCTATCCAGCTGAGCTACGGGCGCTTTTCAATGAGTCTTTCGTGCAGTTTCATAAACTTGACGATTGACGTTAATGGCGGAGAGGGAGGGATTCGAACCCTCGATGGGGGTTACCCATACTCCCTTAGCAGGGGAGCGCCTTCAACCGCTCGGCCACCTCTCCAAGGGAGATATCTAATCAACTTATCTTTACAGAAATACAAACTCTCAGCGATTCGGTGTCGCCTCTTCTTCTTCTTCTTCTAATTCTTCCGTCTTCATGCGCTGGTAAATTTCTTCACGATGTACGGATACATGTCTAGGCGCATCTATGCCAACGCGAATCTGGTTTCCCTTGATTCCTAGTACAGTAACCGTTATGTCTTCGTTAATTATTACCGACTCACCAATCCTTCTTGTCAGTATTAACACAATTTTGTTTTCCTCCATCAGTATTCATATTTACATGAGTTCACGCTCTTCATAGGATTTATATGCGGTTACTCCATTCCGATGTCAAACGCACTTGCTGACGCTACAATTTGTCAGACTCAAACCAGTCTAAAACGACTGTATTATAGGTATGGTTCAACTGAATTGGCTGATATTCGTCCTGACACAAGACGGGGCTCATCTACATCAAGATTCAAAGTTCCCGCTGTGGCGCATTTTCGCGCAAGGGAGCATCGTCGCCGCTCAATTTGAACGCTTGATGGAGCGCTCTGACTCCGAGTTCCACATATTTCTCATCCACTATGACAGATATTTTTATCTCGGATGTAGAAATCATTTGAATATTGATTCCTTCAGCTGCCAACGTTGTAAACATTGTGGTGGCAATCCCAGTGTGAGACCGCATCCCTACCCCAACCAGAGAAATTTTTGCAATATTGTCTGCTGCAACAATGTCCTCGGCACCGATTTCCGGCAAGATGTTTTGGATTAAATTTAGGCTATTTTGAAATTCGCTGCGATCGACGGTGAACGTCAAATCAGTATTGTTGTCAGTTCCAACATTCTGGATGATCATGTCCACGTTTATATGAGCATCGGCTATCGGGCCAAAAACCTTGGATGCTACTCCTGGTTGGTCCGGCACATTCCGAATAGTCAATTTGGCTTCATTGATGTTGTAAGCAATCCCGGTAATTTTGGGTTGTTCCATAGTTGATTCCTCCGAGGTAATCAATGTACCCGGCGTATCGTGAAAAGATGACAGTACACGCACCGGAACTCCAAATTTATGTGCGAACTCCATCGCTCGGTTCTGCATTACCTTGGCACCGAGACTGGACAATTCCAGCATTTCCTCGGCTGTAATTCGCTCCAGAACCCGGGCCTCCGGTACAACACGCGGGTCTGCAGTCATAACACCGTCAACATCTGTATAAATGCGACATTCCTCTGCATTCAGTGCCGCTGCGAGTGCTACAGCGGTTGTATCCGAACCGCCTCGGCCAAGCGTAGTAATCTCTCCATTTGCAGAGATGCCCTGAAATCCCGCTACGACGATGACCGATCCCTTTTCGAGCTCGCGAAGAATGCGCTCCGCCTCAATGCTCTGAACTCGGGCCTTGCCGTACATTTCATTTGTAATGATGGGAACCTGGCTGCCAGTGTAGGACTTTGCCGGGCAACCATCTCGATTCAACACCATGCTCAGCAATGCAATTGACTGTTGCTCACCAGTCGACATCAGCATGTCCAATTCTCGAAGTGTCGGATTGCCGTCAATCTGTTTTGCCAATTCAATGAGGCGGTTGGTTTCCCCTCCCATTGCCGACAGCACTACGACTACATCGTAGCCATCCGCCTTGGTTCGCTGTACCCGCTTCGCGACCCTGTTGAGCCGCTCAATACTGCCAACCGACGACCCACCGAATTTTTCTACGACCAGTGCCACAATCAACTACCAAACACGAAATAATTCATCAATGCTGCGAATATAGAATCTTGCTGTTGTCAGACCAATGCGATTCAAGCGATCGCTTCGGCCACAGCATCGAGCGCAATATCGATTTTTTCCCCTTCGGTACCACCGCCTTGAGCCATTTGCGGCTTGCCACCACCATTTCCCCCGACCAAAGGAGAGATCTTGCTGATAATCTTACCGGCATGCAAACGGTCAACCAAGTCGTCGGATACGGAGCATAACAGAGTCGCTTTGCCGTTATTGACAGACCCCAATACCACGACCCCAGATTCAACTTTCTGCTGCATGCGAGCCATGATCTTACGCAAATCTTTAACATCAATTCCGTCGTGCCTGGAGACCAGCAACTGTACGTCTCCCACAGACCTAATTGGTAAATCTGCCACTCCATTGCCGCCGGTTGCCAGCTGAGTTTTCAAGTCGGAAATTTGCCTGTCCATAGCCCGATTGGTCTGAACCATCTGTTCGACTTTCTCCTGAACATCACCTACTCCGGTATGCAGAGTTCTGGCCACTTGGCCAAGAAGCTGTGAGTCAGCCTGCATTCGCTGTACCGCATCCGTTCCTGTCAGCGCTTCAATGCGGCGAATTCCGGAAGCTATGCTCGACTCCTGAATGATTCTGAACAAGCCGATGTCACCGGTTCGCTCCACATGAGTACCTCCACATAGTTCCATCGAATATGGTCCCATCTCGATGACACGGACTTCCGAATCATATTTCTCGCCGAAGAGCGCATCTGCTCCCTGTGCTTTCGCTTCTTCCAGTTCCATCCATGAACTGGATACCTGCGAGTTAGTACGAATTTCGTCATTGACTTGTGATTCGATTTGCAGAATTTCCTGATTGCTAAGTGCTCCATCATGGGAAAAATCAAACCTTAGGCGATCTGGCGCAACCAACGAACCTTTCTGTTGAACATGTGGCCCAAGAACATTTTTCAAGGCAGCATGAAGCAGATGAGTCGCTGAATGATTTTTCATCGTGGACTTGCGTTTTCCTGTATTTACCTGAGCACAGACATTTTTCCCAGTTGCGAATTCTCCCGCTGCTACGTGTCCAATATGCCCGATGACTTTATTCGAGAGATATTGCGTATCTTCTACGATAAACTCGCTGCCGTTGGCACAGATAATTCCCGTATCTCCAACCTGACCTCCGCTTTCTGCGTAGAATGGCGTCACATTGAGCACTAAGACGGCCTTCTGATCCTGCTTAACGGATTGTGCCTGAGAGTCTTCAACCAATATTGCTACAATTTCGCTATCCTGTTCAAGCGTACGATAGCCACTAAATTCAACTTCTACATTTACGGTTGTAGCAGAGGCCGCGACAGCGTCAAACCTGCTCGCGGATTTTGCTCTTTCACGTTGTTCCTGCATGGAACGTTCGAATCCCTCCATATCAACGGTCAAATCTCGTTCTCGCAGAAAATCAGTGGTAAGATCCACTGGAAATCCGTACGTATCGTACAGGCGAAAGGCAATTTCACCAGGCAATACATCACCTGACAGCGAACTCAATTCTCGGTCCAGCATCTTCAGGCCTTGATCCAGAGTTTTTGAGAATCTTTCACCTTCTCTGAGTAAAACCCCTTCAACCTTGCTCTGCGCATGCTGAAGTTCAGGATAGGCGTCACCCATCTGCTCAACCACAGCTCCGGTCAACTTGTGGAAGAAAGGCTCTTTGCAGCCGAGTTGATAACCATGCCGTATGGCTCGGCGAATGATCCTGCGAAGCACATAGCCGCGATTTTCATTGGAAGGTGTAACCCCATCGGTAATCAAGAATGCCGCAGACCGAATATGGTCTGAAATTACTCGCAAAGATTTACTGTCTCGTTCCTGCGTCCCTACGATTTGTGCAGCAGCTTCAATCAGAGCACGAAAAAGATCAATATCGTAGTTGCTATACACCTTTTGCATGACTGTCGCAATTCTTTCCAGTCCCATTCCCGTATCAACTGAAGGCTTTGGCAGCGGTTCCATGGTGCCGTCAGAGAAACGTTCGAATTGCATAAACACGAGATTCCACAATTCTACGTATCGGTCGCCATCCTGTTCTGGGGTACCTGGAGGTCCACCTTCAATTTCCGGCCCGTGATCGTAAAAAATCTCAGAACACGGTCCACAAGGGCCTGTATCGCCCATTGACCAGAAATTATCCGAAGTAGCGATCCGTGCGAACCTTTCGGATGGAATTCCGATCTCATTCAACCAGACATCCGCCGACTCGTCATCTTCTGAATACACCGTTACCCATAACCGATCTTCCGGCAGGGAGATTTCGCGCGTTAGCAAATTCCAGGCATAGTGAATCGCCTCGCGCTTGAAATAATCGCCAAAACTAAAATTACCCAACATCTCAAAGAAAGTATGATGTCGAGCGGTATATCCGACGTTTTCCAGATCGTTATGCTTCCCGCCCGCACGAACGCATCTCTGCGAAGTAACGGCACGATTGTACGGACGCTTGTCGGTTCCCAAGAATACATCCTTGAATTGCACCATGCCGGAATTCGTAAAGTGCAAAGTGGGATCATTTCCTGGCACCAAAGGACTGCTAGGCACAACTTCATGCCCGCGTTCGCGAAAGTACTCCAGAAAGAGTCTTCTCAATTCTATGGTTTTCATGGTTTCAGCTTGCTAAGCCTGTCGGATATCCGAGTATCTTCCGATAGCCTCGTGAATCTGAGAGGAAGTAAATCCTCTGCTTCTTAAAAAGTTTGCCCGTTTTGCCCATTCTTTGAAATTCTCGATGGGCCGACTGTGATATTTACGTTCCGCTACATTTACGACTTGTTCGTGCCATTGCTCATCATTCTGATTTAAGTGATTCGCAATCACTTCCGAGGCAACTCCAAGACGACTTAACTCCGCCTCGATTCTCATTGGTCCATATCCTCGCATCCTGCGTACCCGAATCAGATTTTCCGTAAATCTCTCGTCATTGACCATATTTCTTTCTTGCAGGTCATCCACAACCTGCTCAGCCACTTCAAGGCTCGAGCCTCTGCTGACAAGTTTCTGCACTAGTTCGTTTCGGCAATATTCGCGACGAACCAGAAATCTGGCTGCCTGTTCCTGTGTTTCCTTGAAATTTTTCATACCCTGCTAGGGGTTCACTTGGCTGTCACTTCCGCTTGTTTGTCGACGGTTAATTTTTGCCGGATCTGAGATTCAATTTGATCGGCAATTTCTTGATTTTCCATTAAAAACATTCGCGCATTATCCCGCCCTTGACCAATGCGAGTGTCGCCATAACTGTACCATGCACCAGCGCGTTCGACAATTTTGTGTTCAACGCCTAAATCAATCAATTCACCTTCTTTTGAAATGCCCTCACTGAAAATCATGTCGAACTCGCATTGCTTGAATGGAGGTGCAACCTTGTTCTTGACAAGCTTTACACGAGTCTGATTGCCGATAATTTCATCGCCTTTCTTAATCGCTCCAATTCTCCGAATATCAATCCTCACAGATGCATAAAACTTCAGTGCATTTCCACCCGTCGTTACTTCCGGACTGCCGTAAATCTGACCAATCTTCATACGAATCTGGTTAATGAATATGACCAGTGTTTTGGATTTGCTAATGCTACCGGTCAGTTTTCGCAGGGCTTGAGACATCAACCGAGCATGCAGCCCCATGAACGAATCTCCCATTTCTCCGTCCAGCTCAGCTCGCGGTGTCAGGGCGGCAACCGAGTCCACTATGACAACATCAATCGCTGCGGATTTGACGAGTTGATCAGCAATTTCCAGCGCTTCTTCTCCGGTGGTTGGCTGAGAGACGAGCAGATCATCCACATTCACTCCAAGTAAGGCCGCGTGGGCTGTATTCAAAGCGTGTTCCGCATCAATGAAGGCCGCAGTTCCTCCGAGCTTTTGTGCCTGTGCAACAACCGACAGAGTCAAGGTAGTCTTACCGGATGCTTCGGGTCCGTAAATCTCAACTACTCGTCCACGCGGCAACCCACCTACTCCGAGAATAATATCCAGCCCCAAAGAACCGGTTGGTATTACTTCGATGGTTCGATCTACTTCATCGTCACCCAATCTCATAATCGAACCCTGGCCAAATTGCCGTCGAATTTGACCTAACGTAGCCTGTAAAATTTTTTTCTTACTGTCATCCATTTGTTGTACCTGGCAAACTTAATTCATAGATTATCCACCGGATCGCCGGTTAAGACGAACCTGTCGTGCATGTAATTAGTCATTCGAATCGGATCGGCAACTAAGGTATCAATTGCTCCCAACTCAGGAACAATTGATATGCGATCCAATGTAATCAGAAAGATTAGAAAATGGCAAGAGAAAATTCAGTATCCGCTGAACTGAATTAATTCGAACTCAATCCAACTCGAGAAAGTAATTCATCCGCAGGCACATATCCGCCGATCATTGTGCCATCATCCAGCATCAAGGTCGGCGTACCATTGATTCCGGCTTGCACACCCTGACGGTACTGGTCGGAGACGGGATTCGTACAACTTGCAGCTGGTAATTTCACTCCATTTTTCGCATCTGTCATTGCTTTTTGCTGATCATCGGAACACCACACATTGACAATTTTGTTATAGCTTTCAGATTCCACTCCCGCTCTTGGAAATGCCATGTATCGCACTTCCATGCCGGCAGCAGTTAGTTGAGGCACCTCCTGATGAAATCGCCTGCAGTAACCACAATCAATATCTGTAAACACCGTGACATGGCGCTTGGGGTCGGCGGCGGCAAAAACAACCATATCACTCGATGGTGTGCTGTTTACTACTCCGTAAATAGCCTCCTCGGTCTTTTTATCGCTCAAACTCGCACCACTGCGCAAGTCAATGGCATCGCCAATGATTAGATATCCGTCTTTCTCGAAAACATAGTAGATTTGATTATTGATCAAAGCTTCATAAACACCCGAAATTGGGGACTCGATAACTGAATTCAAAGGCAAACTTTGCGGAAGTATTGAATTGAGCGCGTTATGTACTCGATCCAATGCCTCGTCGGAAACAGCATTCGTAGAAATGATGGCTGCCACGGCCATGCCCAATACCACAAATTTAAACTTCATACTCACCCCAATTTACTAGATTTAGTTATCACTACTACGTATGATTACCACAATCGGAAAATGTTCTCAATTTCCTTCCCGCTAATCAATCTTTTCGACTTCCGCTCCGGACTCTTTCCAGGCGTCAAATCCGCCGCCAATATGACAAACACTCTGTAATCCCATTCTTTGAGCAGTCTGGGTTGCCAAAGCCGACCGCCAACCCGATTTGCAATAAAAGATGAACTTATTTTCTTCGGAAAACACATTCTTGAAATAAGGGCTTTCCGGATCAATCCAGAACTCCAGCATGCCGCGCGGCATATGGTAAGTCCCTGGAATTTTTCCTTCGTGCTTGAGTTCTCGAATATCCCGTAAATCTACAAATTGCACATTGTCTTTTGCATGCAAATCAACGGCTTCTTCAACCGTGAGCGTTTCGATTTCCGACATTGCTTGATCAAGCAACTGTTTGTATCCAATTTTCATATCACTACAACTGTCAAATTTACAGATTCAGGTTGCTGCTATTGTAGTTTCTGGACATTAAATTCATCTATCTTTCGTTAATAGATGAGGCAATTCAATAGCGTCAATGGTTTACCGATTATCGGGCCCATTCGGTGGTGGTTCGTTGAATTCGCGGCCTTCCGACTGTGCAAGTTCACGCCGCATATTCCACGCGCGCCACTGGCTTCGCTCCTGTTCCATTCCCCGTTCGATTCCCATCTCCACTCCGATAGCGATTCCTTTCTCTTTCTGCGACCTCTTTAGCCACTGTTCAAACGCGTCCGATAACATTCTGTAAGCCTCCGTAAAAAATAATGTATATGCAGCATGGACAATTATCTGATTCGACATTGAGCCTACAATCTCTTGGTATATTGTAACCCACGCCAGTGGCGTCCCGAAATAGCTCCAAACCGAACTAACGATAATCCACACCAACTGGAAGTGGAACAGCACAAAATAAGTATTTCGCCACTTCGTCCGTACGCTCCAGATCGCGGTCCGACCCCTGTCTTTGTTTTTCTTAGCCATGGTTTCACCTCCTGGCATTCAGTTGCAACCGACGGAAACTTCACGTCGATTCCAAGTGCAAATAGAGTCGGCAGAATATGAACAAAAACGAATGGCGGAAAGAATTAATTGAAAATCAACTCGATTGAATTAATTGCGCAGGATAAATTTACACAGAAATCACACGCGCACCATTACAGTGCAACAGGAAGATGTTTACAGTGAAAACATTCAAAAACATGCACCAAATTGGCACATGCTTTATTTTCTGGAATTCTTGAACACTACAAGACGTTGGCGGCGATCAGAACTTGTAAAAACAAGTTGGTAAGGACACCTGCGATTAAATCATCGAGCATGATTCCGATTCCACCAGACACCTTCTTCTCTGCTAGAGAAATTGGCCATGGTTTGAATATATCGAGCAAACGGAAAATCACGAAAGCTAGAATCATCAATGTCCACGTCGCTGGAATGAACACCATCGCAATGCAGTAGCCGGTAATCTCATCCCAAACCACTGCACCAGGGTCTCCCCGATTTAAAGCCAACGCAGTGAATTGACAAACCACACACCCAAGTACAAACATCGATACCAAGATGGTGAGATGAATAGGTGTTGAAAACGACTGTAACAGTAAGACAATCGGAACTGCAACCAGAGTGCCAGCTGTACCCGGAACTTTGGGGACAAAACCTGTTCCGAATCCACACGAAATCCAATGAAGGGGGTTTCTTGCGATCCTCCGAAAGCTGGAACGATTCACGGAGCAGTCTTCAATTTCTAAAAATGAGAGTAGCCAGGCGTTTTAGTCTGGTAAATTTCTCCAGATGAATTCTTAATCACAAGACCCGGTTGCTTTACTACAGTCCCTATGCGGCTGATTGGAACGCCAGTCTCAAACTTCAGTTCTGCGTACATCATCGCGACCTCCTGCGACAATGTAAAACACAACTCATAGTCATCGCCATGTGCCAGCGCATGATCCCAGCCAATTTTCGGCATAAGATTTCTGTATACATTTGAAGTTGGAATACTCTCGAGATCGATTGTTGCACCGACATTGCTGGCATTAAGAATGTGCGACAAGTCAGCGACCAGCCCATCGGAAATATCTATTGCTGAAGTTGCATGCTTTCTCAAGGCCCCACCTGCATCTATTCGAGGCTGCGGGCGCTCCAATTTGTCCTGCAAATATCTAGCGTCCCTTGAAGAGACCTTCAAGCCTACTTGTGCATTGATGAGACCCAAAGCTGCATCACCGAGGGTTCCAGTTACGTAAATTCCATCTCCCACGCATGCACCTGACCTCATCAGACTTTCTCCAGAGTCGACAAGTCCGTAAACTGTTACGCTGATGCAAAGCGGACCCCGAACTGTATCGCCGCCAATAAGCGCTACCTGATATTTCGACGCCAATTCATAAAATCCACTACTAAATTTTTCAAGCCATTTCTCATCATATTGGGGGATCGACAGATTGAGTGTCGCATAAGCCGGACGCGCACCCATCGCGGCCAGATCGCTAAGAGATACAGCCAATGACTTATAGCCGATATTTTCCGGTTCCGTATTTGCCGGGAAATGTATGTCTTCAAGCAAGGTATCTGTTGATATCAACAATTGTTTTCCAGAGGGAACTTCGATAACAGCGCAATCATCCCCTACTCCTGCAACTATGTCTGCAGAATTTGCCAAATCCCTGGAGAAAAATCTCTCAATTAAATTGAACTCCCCAATGCTTGGAGCGTCTTTCGACAAATCGCTTCGATGCTTCAGTGGCGCTTGTTCTCCGAACGCAAGTTTATCCAAGGTTCCGTTGATGAACTTGTAGCTGTCCGGATTACCAAATTCCCTTGAGAGTTCAATACATTCGTTGGTAACTACTTTGAGTGGGATATCAGGTTCGGACAACATCTCATAAACTCCCAAACGCAGGATTGCGAGTTCAACAGGACCGACAGTGTCAATCTTACGATGAATGACAGTTGAAAGAATCGAGTCAATTTCCGGAATTTTTGACGGTATGGAATTCAGAAGTTTTTGAAGATATGCCAGATCACCATGCTTCAGTACTTCAGCATCAATCAGGCACTGCTCATCGGACGCACTAAGGGACACCTTCTGAACACCCCAATAGTACAAAAATTGAACTGCACCCAACCGTGCATAATGTCTGGCTGAAACTGCCATGAATTAATGAAATTAGTATTCTTGGCGCACGCTGGCTACCGCGTAAATCGCACCGATTACGGCAGTTGCAGCTTCCGCACCTTTGTTTTTCGAGAAGTCTTTCGAATTCGAGCGGACTTTTGCCTGATGCATGTCTTCAACTGTCAAAATTCCAAAACCAACCGGAAATGTAAATTCCATACCAATGCTCATCAGTGCAGAAGAACTCTGCTGGCACAAATGGTCGTAATGTGAAGTTTCGCCTCGAATGACGCAACCCAATGCAATCAATCCTAGGAATCTACCGCTTTTTGCCATCGCTTTTGCCAAAACAGGAATTTCCCATGTTCCCGCAACTCGTACTACTTCATACTGAATCTGCGGGTGATTCTTCAATATATGCAAAGCACCGGCCAGCAGCTGGTCGGATATGTCCGAATAGAAGTCGCTGATAACGATTCCGATTCTTACCATCCTATGGTCTGTGGACAAATCTTCGATATGGGCATTCATGGCAGACCCTCAACGAGGAGGAGGAATATATTCAGTTATCTGCAGTCCAAATCCCGATAAGCCATGCAGTTTCATCGGAAGCCCCAACACCTTCAGTTTTCCGAATCCTATGTCAGCGGCAATTTGGCTTCCGATACCAACAATTCTGAGGTCATTATTTCCGCCGTCATCATTCGATTCCTGCTGCTTTTGTTGAACATTTTCTGCAAGTCCACTGATTTCCTGCTGATAGTTCAGAACAATCACCGCACCCGAGCCTTCCGATACTATGCGTTGCAGTGACTTGCGAACCGACCACGAATGTCCTCCGGGCGTAACGGCATCAATGACTTCATACAAGCCAGAAAATACGTGAACACGTAACAGTGTTGGCACCTCCGGTTGTATTTCGCCTTTCACTAAAGCGAGATGAGTGTGGCCTCTAACTTCATCTCTGTAAGCTATAGCGCGTACTTTGCCAAATTCAGTCTCCAAGTGCGTTTCACTTTCTCGCTGAACAGTGGATTCGGTGACTAGCCGATATCGAATCAAATCCGCGATGGTTCCAATTCTGATGTTATGAGTTTTGCTAAACTCAACCAGGTGACCGAGTCGGGCCATTGTTCCATCAGGGTTCAATATTTCGCACAAAGTGCTCGCAGGTTCAAATCCGCTCAGCCTGGCAAGATCGCAACCAGCCTCGGTATGTCCTGCACGTGTCAACACTCCGCCAGGTTCCGCAATAATCGGAAAAATGTGACCTGGTGTAACAATGTCGGATGGTTTTGCATCGCTAGCTACGGCTGCCTGAATCGTGGTTGCCCGATCTGCCGCTGAAATGCCCGTCGAAACGTTCTGTGCCGCCTCAATCGAAATGGTAAATGCAGTCGCATAGCGTGATGTGTTTGCACTGACCATCAACGGAAGCTGCAGCTTTTTACATCGTTCCTCGGACAGCGAGAGGCAAATCAATCCCCTGCCGTAGGTTGCCATGAAATTGATGTGTTCAGCAGTTACGCACTCCGCTGCAATCAGCAGGTCACCTTCATTTTCTCGAGCTTCATCATCTACAAGAATCACCATTTTACCGGAACGGAAATCCTGCAAGATCAATTCAATGGAACTGATTCCGCTAACGTCTTTACCAGGAAACGGAATTGGCTGTGAGGCACTCTTTGTCATCTGAAATTTACCATTGAGTTCAGGCAGATACAGAGTCTGTATTGTTTTCGAGCAGGCGCGCTACATAACGAGCCAACATGTCAACTTCGATATGAACATGTTGATTTTTCGACAGACTACCAAGCGTAGTTGCATCCCGTGTGTATGGAATTAAATTAACACTGAAAATAGTTCCGTCCGCAGTGTCTTCAACTTCATTGACTGTCATACTGACCCCGTCGATCGCAATTGATCCTTTTTTGACAATGAACTTTCCTATTCCTATTTCTTGCTGCACAAAGAAGACAAGCTTCAAGGAGGCACCGTCAGGTTGAATTTCGGTGCATTCAGCAAGTCCATCAACATGTCCTGAAACTACATGGCCGCCAATTCCGTCTTCAAGTGTTAAGGGGCGTTCGATATTTACCTCATCGCCTGTCTTCAACTCGAAAAATCGGGATCGCATGATCGTCTCATTTGATAAAAATACATCTACATTGCGGCCTTGGCACTGTTCCGCAGTCAAGCAGATCCCGCTGACAGAAACGCTGTCTCCGGGTGCAAACCCCTTCAAATCCTCCAAGCCTGTATCAATTTTGATTTGCAAGCCATTTGAGGATGGTTGAATTGTTTCAATCGTGCCAATTGCTTCAACGATTCCTGTAAACATCGTATTTTTTACTGAGTTACGGAATTTTGCTTAATTTTAACTGTAATCCGAATATCATCGCCAAGTTTATGAACTTCGGAAAATTCTCCATCAATTCGATCGGACAACCGCTGTATGGCAGGAATCGTTGCCATACCCAATGCACGATCACCAAGCAGTGATGGAGCCAGATATACAATCATTTGGTCGACTAGCTGTTCGCTTACCAACGACCCGACTATACTCGGCCCAGCCTCAACCAGAACTTCATTTACTTCACGCTGAGCAAGAACTGTGAGCAAATTTCGGCAGTCTACTCCTGCTTCAGAAGATGGAATCTCAACAATTTCGGCAACCTTCTCAAGTTTGGATCGATTTTTCGAACAGGTTCCTTCCCTTGTGGCAATCAACACGTCGCCGTCACAGTCAAACATTCTTGAATTCGCCGAAGTTTCAAGCTTGCTGTCTACAATCACTCGAAGCGGAGAGTTTTCTGCTCCTTCAGCACGGCAATTCAGTCTGGGGTTATCCTTACGCACCGTTCCAGCACCAGTGAGTATTGCCGATGCCTGAGCCCGCAACAACTGAACATCCTGTCTGGACGCTTCAGCGGTAATCCAGGAACTTTCGCCTGATTGTGTGGCAATTCGACCATCCAACGTCGCCGCAATCTTTACCGTAACCCACACCTTGCCGTTCTTGTGCCGCGAAAAAAATCCTTGGTTCATCTTTTGCGCTTCATCGGCTAGAACGCCCAAGTCAACCTGAATTCCTGATTCCCGCAGCATTTTAATGCCTCGCCCTTGTACCAACGGATTTGGGTCTTCGGTGCAAACTACAACTCTCTCAACGCCGGACTGTATCACCCGGTCTACACATGGCGGTGTTTTTCCGTGCACCGTGCAAGGTTCCAGCGTCACGTACATCACACTTCCCCGAGATTTCTCTCCACACGAATCCAGCGCATTGACTTCTGCATGCGCACAACCTGCTTTGCGGTGGAAGCCTTCTCCGACTATCTTTCCGTTTTTGACAACAACACATCCCACTCTTGGATTGGGATGCGGAGCAGATACTGGCGTCTGAGCGAGTTTCAGTGCTCTTCGGATGTATCCATGATCCGTGTCGGAAATGTCAGGCATCATGATTCATTTTGTTTGAAAGGAATCGCCGCCGCCCTGCAGCGAGTTCGATAAGGCAAACGGAATGGGACGCTTTGGTTTTCAATCCCCGTCTGCTGCAAATACCATATTACGCCGATTCATCCACCACAGCCATGTCTTCTCGCGAAATACGCAGAGCCAGAACCACTGGACTGGCAATGAAAATTGAAGAATAAGTACCAACTCCGACACCGATCAGCAGTGCCAATGAAAATCCTCGAATTACCTCTCCACCGAAAATGAGCAAGGTAACTACAACCAGCAGCGTCGTCAGTGAGGTAAGAATCGTTCTTCTGAGAGTTTGATTGATAGAGCGATTCATAATTTCGATGGAAGTTCCTTGTCGACTGCGTCGGAAGTTTTCCCGGATTCGATCGAAAACGACGATTGTATCATTCAGCGAGTAACCGATCACGGCTAAAATAGCGGCCAGAACCGCAAGTGAAAAATCAATTTGAAAAATCGAAAACATGCTGATGGTAATCAACACATCGTGAACAAGGGCGACGACCGCCGCAATGGCGAAACGCCACTCAAATCGCCATGCAACATAAATCAAAATTCCGATGAGCGCGTAAATCATCGCGAGCCCACCTTTTTCTGTCAACTCCTCTCCGACCTTGGGCCCTACGAATTCAACCCGGCGCATCTGCACAAAGCAGTCGCCAACCGAGTCATTGGACTTTTGACAAGATTGCAATCCACCCTCGGGTGTCTCGACAAGCGATTCTCCATATGGTGTGCGAAGCACTTCAACGATTTGCGTACTCAATTCCGCGGCGCTTCCCTTAACATTCTGTGACGGCAGGCGAATCATAACGTCTCGACTGGTGCCGAAGTATTGAGCCGTGGTATCTTCGATTCCGGCATTGGCAAGTTGCTGGCGCACATCGTCGACGCTCACCTGTTCTTCATATCGAACCTCAACCAGGGTTCCACCGGTAAAGTCAAGCCCAAAATTGATGCCCTGAAAGAGTATTGACAGGAGCCCGGCTGCAATCAGCACCAAGGATGCGATCGCAGAAATTCGGCGCAGTCCAAGAAAATCGATTTGCAGGTCTTTTTTTAGAAATTCCATTGTCCGATCCCCTATATGGCCAATTTGCCGATACGTCGACGGGTGCCATAAACTAAATTAATGACCGTTCGTGTACCCAGTATTGCAGTAAACATGGAAGTGATGATGCCGATGCTCAATGTAACTGCAAATCCCTTAATCGGTCCAGTCCCAAAGTTGAACAGCACAATGGCGGCAATCAGTGTTGTAATGTTTGCATCTACGATAGTTGAAAAAGCTTTCTCATAGCCGGCCTGAATACTGGCTTGCGGAGAGTTTCGGTTTCGCAGTTCTTCGCGTATCCTCTCAAAGATCAGTACATTGGAATCTACAGCAATACCGACTGTCAGCACTATCCCGGCAACACCAGGCAATGTCAGCGTCGCCTGCAGTGCCGACAGAACTGCCACAATCAAAATCAGATTCAGTCCAAGTGCAAGGTTTGCAACAAGTCCAAATGTGCGGTAGTAGAATGCCATAAATAACAGTACTAGAACAAATCCGACCAGCACTGACTGCAAACCCTTAAGAATATTCTGCTGACCCAGGCTCGGACCGACGGTGCGCTCCTCAATAATGTCAATCGGAGCGGCTAGCGCACCTGCTCGCAGAAGCAAAGCCAAATCCCGCGCTTCGGTGACGCTATCCAGCCCTTCAATCTGAAATCGCCGGCCTAGTTGGTCACGAATAACGGGAGCAGTGATGACTTCTTCCAGCAATTCCCTGACTCTCACAGGGTCACCTTTGTCATCCAGCACCAATTTCCCCTGTTCATCGCGTTTCGGCTCGGAGCGCGATTCAATGTATACGACACCCATGCGTTTGCCGATATTGTCGCCCGTCACACGCTGATTGATCGCTGCACCACGCGAGTCCAGGGTAATGCTGACAATCGGGCCGCCAGTCTGAGTGTCGAGACTGGCCGCCGCATCTACGATATTGTCACCTGAGTAGACGATCGACTTTTGCAGCAAAATCGGGCTTCCGTCACGCATGTTATAGATTCTGGATCCGACTGGTACTGATCCATTCAAAGCGGCCGACAAGTCGTGCTCTTCATCGACCATGTGTATTTCCAGAGTGGCGGTCCGCCCAAGAATTCTTTTGGCCCTGGCGGTATCCTGTACGCCTGGCAATTGAATCACGATCCGGTTATCACCCTGTCGCTGTACGACAGGTTCGGCAACGCCCAATTCATCAATGCGATTGCGCAGTGCCACGACGTTCTGCTCTACCGCGAATTCTTTTAGTTCGTCGGCTTCATCCTCGCTGAGACTAACTCCAATATAAATTTCACCCTCGCGTTCGAAATCGTTCAGGTCGAGTTCAGGCAGTTCATCGTCGAGAACTTCCATCGCGGCATCAACCTGTTCGGAATCTCGAAACTTGATGTCAATCCCGCTGCCGTCGTCAGCCTGTCTGACATAGACATACCGTACCTTTTGCTCGCGAAGCGTACGCCGAAGAGTATCCACATATCGAGCTTCGGCTGTACTAATTGCGCTATCCAAATCCACTTCCATCAAGAAATGAACACCGCCGCGAAGGTCTAAACCGAGATACATGGGTGCGACACCTATGGTGTTCATCCACGCCGGAGATGAAGGAACAAGCGTCAGTGCAATGGTATACTGACTTCCGAGCGATTCCTGAAGGGCGTCTCTGGCTTTGAGTTGATCTTCAGTGCTGCTGAACCTGGCACGAACGCCTTTTTCGTCCGATATTACGCCCAGCGTTTCGATCTGTTCGCGATTCAGAACCTGTTCAACTTGATTCAGTGTGAATGGGTCGACTCCGGTCGTTCGCGCAGCCCTGACTTGCACGCCGGGGTCGTCTCCAAAGAGATTCGGCAAGGCATAAAAAAAGCCGGGAATCAATACCGCGGCAATTAACAGGTACCGCCACCAGGGATTCTGGTTCATTTATTCCTTGTCTGATTTCGCTATTCTTTTCTTTCTTGGCGCGGTTTTTTTTGGCGCGGGTTCGGTTTTGATCGTGTCTTGCGGCATGAGTTGTGCAACTGCTTGACGTTGCACCTGAATAACCACACCTGATGCGACTTCAAGCCCGACAAAATTCACATCAGCAGATTTAATCTTACCAAGAGTGCCGCCATTTGTCACAACTTCATCGCCAACTTGGAGTGCATCTACCATCTCCTTGTGTTTTTTTGTTCGTTTTTGCTGCGGACGGATCAACAGAAAATAGAACAATACGAATATCAATACCAAGGGGATTAGGCTGAGATAACCTCCAGACTGTTCGCCCGACTGTGCTAGTGCATCAGAAATAAAGAAACTCATGTATTTTCACCACGTTCATGTAGATAATTTTAAGAGGGTAATGTTACCATATTTCAAGCATCAGCCTGCCAATCGGAAATTCAGTTGGTCTGAAATTTTCGAATTCAAATTCAACAGGAATGTTGAAAAATTTGGGATCGCTCCACAGTTGCCTTTGAATATTTTCCAACTCACAACTGAGTTGAATGGCAAGAGGCATGAACGATGTCAGTATAGCAAAAACACGCTTCAGCCGTTCTCATTCAGTACGAATTGAAGATCCATTCGTCTATGAATTCGTGCTTGGTGTGTACGCCTTGTTCTTATTGGGTTGTAACCAGAACTTTTTCCTTTGCAACCATGCAGATTCGTCCCCAGGTGCCTTACTGAAGCAAGTCCGGCTTTACTCGCCAAAGCTCCTTATGGCGTCGTTCATCATCCGATGAGCACGTCATATTCGGCACATATCCGGTCGAATGTCTGATTCTCAATCGATTTTCGAATTTGATCCATAAGATTCAAATAGAAATGAAGATTGTGGATCGTGCACAAGCGTGCACACAGCGGTTCATTGATCTGGTGTAAATGGCGCAGATAGGATCGCGTAAATCTCTCGCAACACGGACAACTGCAGTTTTCATCCAGTGATCTGGTGTCATTTCGATATTTAGAGTTTCGAATCTTCACAATGCCATGAGAGGTATACATCCAGCCATTTCTGGCATTACGTGTAGGAAGCACGCAATCAAACATGTCTACACCACAAGCAACCCCATACACAATGTCCTGCGGAGTGCCGACTCCCATTAAGTATCTTGGACAGTTCTGCGGCATTGCCGGAGCAATGTATTTGAGGATTCGATTCATCTCCTCTTTCGGCTCCCCTACCGACAAGCCTCCAATTGCATATCCGTCGAATCCAATTTCTGTTAGCGAATTCAACGAAATCTCTCGAAGGTCAGGATGCATACCGCCCTGGATGATTCCAAACAAATTGCCCGTAGCCCCATCATGTGCCCGCTTCGATCTTCTCGCCCAGGATACAGACCGCTCCATTGAACACTTGGCTTCTTCATACGTCGTCGGGTAAGGCGTGCAATCGTCAAAAATCATGGCTATGTCCGAGTTCAGGACGCGTTGAACATGAATTGATTCTTCCGGTCCCATGAACACCTTATCACCGTTAACTGGCGATCGGAATGTGACGCCCCTGTCTTCAATTTGACGCAGTTTTGGCAGACTGAAAACCTGAAAACCGCCTGAGTCAGTCAGTATCGGTCGATTCCATCCCATGAATTCGTGCAGACCACCATGCAGTTTAATTACCTCCAGGCCGGGTCTCAGCATGAGATGAAGCGTGTTTCCCAGAAGAATTCTCGTGTCGATTTGTTCAAGGTCCCGTGGTTCGACTGTTTTAACGGCACCCATTGTGCCAATCGGCATAAATACCGGTGTCTCAATTACCCCTCGCACGAGTTCAATTCGTCCGCGACGAGCGTTTCCGTAGTGCTCCAATTCAGAGAACTTCAACATGCAAAAAACCTAATAATCAGTACGTTGAATATAATTCCCAATCAATTTCCACATATAGTACAAACATTTACATCTAATTCTATTTCTGTCTCGTCAGAATTCACGTAATGTATGCCTAGAGATACTGCCAATGAGAAATACATCGAACTTTGGGGATTATTCGGAAAAAAATTTGTTCGGCATTAAACTAAACAAAATCACCCCTCGATAATTTATACTCTTTCACAATCAATTGAAAGGAGAAACATCCATGGCTGACAGTTCAATTGGAACAGCGGCGCAGCTTCGCGACCCTAACTATACTCCCCCGCTTACAAAGGCTATTCCACTCGGAATTCAGCATGTGCTAGCGATGTTCATATCAAATATCACACCTGCAATTATTATCGCAGGTGCCGCTGGCTTTGGTTTCGGTTCAGATGCCGGTGCTCAGGGCTTTCCTGATATGACTTACATGATCCAGATGTCAATGCTTTTTGCCGGCATCGCAACTCTGTTTCAAACAATCGGTATGGGGCCGGTAGGTGGGCGGCTACCGATTGTTCAAGGAACAAGCTTTGCTTTCATTCCGATAATGATTCCTCTAGTCGCCGGAAAAGGCGTTGAAGCACTTCCAATCCTCTTTGGTGGTGTGTTAATTGGTGGACTATTCCATGCCTTGCTCGGCACCGTTATCGGCAAAATTCGTTTTGCATTGCCACCGCTGGTAACGGGTCTGGTCGTTATGTTAATCGGTCTGGCGCTAGTCAAGGTTGGCATCCAGTATGCTGCGGGCGGTGTTCCAGCTATGGGCAAACCCGAATTTGGCAGTCTGCTCAATTGGTCCGTTGCGTCAGTCGTAATATTGGTAACACTGGGTCTCAAATTCTTTACACGAGGTATGCTTTCTGTCTCGGCCGTGTTAATCGGTATCATCGCTGGATATTTATTTGCCATGACGATGGGTCTGGTCACGATCGAAGGTATCAGTACCAGCATGAGCCGGTCAGCCGCTTTCGCATTGCCAATACCCTTTAAATACGGATTTGAGCTTGGTTTCGCAGCGGTAATTGGCTTCTGCTTAATGGCTTTTGTATCAGCAGTTGAAACTGTCGGAGATGTTTCTGGTATTACTAAGGGTGGTGCAGGCCGTGAGGCAACCGACAAGGAAATTCAAGGTGCAACTTATGCTGATGGCTTCGGTACAGCAGTCGCAGGTCTGTTCGGTGGTTTGCCGAATACTTCCTTCAGTCAGAATGTTGGATTAGTAGCCATGACGGGTGTAATGAGCCGTAATGTTGTGGCAATTGGAGCAATAGTATTGATTGTCTGCGGGTTGATTCCAAAAGTTGGCGCAATTATTCGCACCATCCCGATAGAAGTCCTTGGTGGTGGCGTGATTGTAATGTTCGGAATGGTTGTTTCCGCCGGCCTTTCGCTGCTGTCCGGTGTAAACTGGAATCGACGTAATATGGTTATTTTTGCAATTGCCTTGTCGGTCGGTTTTGGTTTGCAGCTTGTACCAAGTGCAGTGCAGTATCTGCCCAACACACTGCGTATTTTGATGGTTAGTGGTCTGCTTCCTGCTGCCGTAATTGCTATCGTGCTCAATTTGATCATTCCACAAGATTCGTCAGATGAGAAAATTGAAGAAATCTGAAACGGCATGACTGCATAGTCAGTGATTTTCTAAGAAGCACCGAATAGATAAATCTATCGGGAGTTTATAGGAAGTAGTCAGCAAACTTAGATGAGAATAGAGCCAGGCGCTGGGAGTTTTGACAATATAGTCAAGGCTTGACTGAGTTGTTCAGTGGTTTGATTGTCATTGGAATTTAACTCCAATGACTCCATGCAATGTTCCTTTGTCAGTCGATTCTATTGGCTGGTCTGCGTTTCTTCCTGAATATCTCTCCCTGCTGCCAACCACAGCAGTTTTACCTATAGTTCCACGTCCAGCTTTCAATTTCTTACATTCATTTTTATTGTCTTCCCGCAAATGTAAGTTTCATCAACTTCAACTGCACCCGTTAATCCTGTATGTTTCTGTATCCAACCTTCCCGAATTCGTTGCGACATAAACCATGCGTTCTTCTTAATAACTCCCAAATAATATGTCCTTAAAATTCGTAACCCCAACAGCAATATAACCAGCAAGGAGTGAATCTTGAAATCTCTAGACTCCATGAACATCGGATTTATCGGACTCGGTCTGATGGGAAAGCCGATGGCACGAAATCTAAAACGAGCAGGTGCACAAGTATCTGTCTACAACCGTAGTCGGCACAAAGTCGACGAATTGACAAAAGAGGGCTTCACGCCACTAACCTCTCCCGCAGAAGCCGCAAAGTCAAGCGTCGTGATTTGTATGGTTTCAGATACAGTGGCGGTGGAAGAGATTCTCTTTGGTGAAAACGGAATTTTCAATGCCGCACCGACTGATTCACTTGTCATTGACATGGGAACAACCGAGGTTGGTGCAACAAGAAAATTCGCAACTCGTTTAATTGAAGCAGGGTTTCATTTTGTCGACGCACCGGTCTCCGGTGGGGAAATCGGCGCAATTGAAGGGGCATTGTCAATTATGGTCGGTGCATCCGAATCCGACATGCAGTGCGTTAAACCAATTTTGGATGTTTTGGGTAAAAAGGTGATGCATGTAGGTGATGTTGGGTCCGGACAGATTGCCAAGGCTGCCAATCAAATCATCGTAGGACTCACAATTGGCGCCGTCGCTGAAGCATTTGCCTTGGCACGAGACGGCGGAGCAGATCTGGACAAGGTCTGGCAGGCACTAAGCGGTGGATTCGCCGATTCCAGAATTCTTCAGTTACATGGAAAAAGAATGATTGAACAGAATTTCGTTCCTGGTGGAACAGCACGCACTCAACATAAAGACCTGAGCCAAGCACTGACATTCGCAAATTCGAATGCAACCAACCTGCCATCTACAGAATTGTGCCGTAATTTATATGAGAAATTGATCCGCCAAGGGGATGGACAGATGGACCACAGCGCTTTATTTCGAATCTACTAGCAATATTCAGTAAATTATGCGCGCTCTTGAGTTGTTGCAGAAGCTTGATTTTTTTTGACCCACAGCAGCAATAGCGACAGTAATACGATTGGAACCACTGCTCCACTGCTCAATACGAACCAGCCCCAAATATGATGAAGCACCCCGGACATCAACGCAGTCATAGTCACCACCGAAAACACACACAAATCATTCAATCCCTGTACAAAGGCTTTTTCACTCGGTTCATAAGTCGACGTCAATAGAGTCGTGCCACCCAGAAAAGTGAAGTTCCAACCTAAACCTAGCAACATCAGCTCAGCACAGAACGCTAGGAACGAGTCACCAAACAGGAAAGTGATGAAAATGCATCCCAACAGTGCCATCAATCCGGTAAATATGATATTGACGTCACCAAATTTACGTATTAGATGACCTGTAAAAAATGAAGGTGCGAACATTGCGAAAATGTGCCACTGAATGACTTGAGCAGTCTGTCCAAACCCCATGCCACGAGCTTCCATGGCAAGAGGCGTCGAAGTCATCAGCAAATTCATCACACCATAGCCCACAATCGCACTACACACGGCAAGTATAAACAGAGGTTGTGCAGCAATGACACGTAGTGGTCTGCCCTTCTTTTTCTCAGCTTCAACGTTACCCGGAGGCACTTTCAGAAACGAAATCAGAATCAACGCTCCGAAGTAAATTACCGCAAGCGAAACATAGGAGCCGGCAAACAAGGATCCGCTGATTGTCTCTTTAGTAAAATTTGCCATGTTTGGACCGATGAATGCTGCTACCACACTGCCGGCCAGAACATAAGAGATTGCACGGCTTCTATAGCTCTCCTCCGCTACATCAGCAGCTGCAAAGCGATAGAAACCCCCAAACGCATTGCCGATTCCAATCAATGCAATTCCCATGCAGAAAAACAGAAAACTTTGCAACACGATGGCATATCCGGACAGCAGAGCACCGAAAATTCCGAATAGCAGGCCAATCATGAACCCCAATCGTCTACCGATGTATTTCATGATCATTGACGCAGGCAGGGCAAACCCCATACCAAACAGAAATACCATGGAAATCGGAACCGTGGCATAAATTGGTTCGGGTGCCAACACCATCCCAACCAGTGCTGCAGATGCGATCATCACCGAATTCGCCGTAAACATACTGGCCTGACAAATCGACAGTATGCCGACGTTCAGTCGCATTCGTTTAATAGTGTTCAAGAGATCGTGCGTCCTCCATCGATGTGTATTGCCTGTCCAGTGATGAAAGATCCTCCTGAAGAAAGCAACAAGATTACGGTTGCCAGGATATCCGGAGGGGTAAACAGGCGGTTCATTGGAATTCTTGAAAGTGCATCATCCCGGTTATCTCCTTGAGACAGGAATGAAGTTGTTAGGTTAGTTTCCGACATGGCCGGGCTTATTGCATTCACAGTAATCGAATGCTGTGCCCATTCAACTGCCAAAACCCGAGTCAAGTGCGTCAATGCAGCCTTGCTGGATGCATAAGCCGCATATCCAGGATTCGCCACAGAGTCGGAGACCGACGCGATATTGATGATTCGTCCGAATCCATTGGGGATCATGTGGTTTGCTGCACTGCGACAAAGCAGAAAGGCTGCGTTCAAGTTGGTTTGAATAAGACGGGAAAACACCTCATAGGGCATTTTGTCTGCCGAAACAATCTCAAACAGTCCCACGCAGTTCACGAATCCGTCAATGCGAGTCCAACGATCAACACACGACTGAAATGCCATTTTGCATTTCTCTTCTTCAGTCGCATCAATTTCCAACATTGATACCTGGTCCGACTCTAAGCGATTGGCGAGATTCTCAAGACCACTCTCGTTTTTGTCAAACAGGGAAACGCGGCATCCTCGCGCGACCAACTCTTCTGCTATGGCGGATCCAAATGCCCCAGCGGCGCCTGCGATCGCAACAACCTTGTCTTGAAGATCAAATAAAGGCAGCACGATTCGCGTGTCCAATAAGCGGGCAGATCATTCTCGTTTGAGGAAAAGAAAAGACGAACAGGAGCGGAAGCAGGATTTCAACGCAATTTTTACATGTTGCGTCGATATTTCCCCCCAACTTCAAACAGTGAAGATGTAATCTGTCCGACAGAGCAGTAACGAACTGCTGACATCAATTGTGTAAAGACATTTCTATTTTCAAGTGCGGCAGACTGAAGCGCTGCCAGTGCCTGAGGAGCATTACTCTTGTGGCGTTCATGAAAATCTTTCAATCGTGTTAACTGAGATTGCTTTTCTGCCTCAGTAGATCTGGCAAGTTCTATCGTCTGCAATTCATCTGCCTGCGGATTTAGAAACATGTTCACTCCGACAATCGGCAGGCTGCCGTCATGTTTCATTCTTTCATAATGCAAAGACTGATCCTGAATTCTGCCTCGCTGATAACCTGTTTCCATTGCACCGAGCACACCACCACGTTTTGATATGGCTTCAAATTCGCACAGCACCGCTTCTTCTACAAGATCCGTTAACTCTTCAATAATGAAACTTCCCTGATTCGGATTGTCATTGCTGGATAGTCCCCATTCCTTGTTGATAATCAGCTGAATTGCCATCGCTCTGCGCACCGACTCTTCCGTCGGCGTTGTAATTGCCTCATCGTAGGCGTTTGTGTGTAGACTATTGCAATTGTCATAAACGGCAATCAATGCTTGCAAAGTTGTTCGGATGTCGTTGAAATCGATTTCCAATGCATGCAACGACCGGCCAGAAGTCTGAATGTGATACTTCAGTCTTTGGCTTTTCGTGTTGGCACTATATCTTTCCTTCAGCGCAACTGCCCAAATTCGTCTTGCGACTCGCCCCATGACTGTGTATTCAGCATCCAGTCCGTTGGAGAAGAAAAACGACAAATTCGGTGCAAATTCGTCAATCTCCATACCTCTCGCCAGATACATTTCCACATAGGTAAATGCATTTGCCAAGGTAAAGGCAAGCTGGGAAATTGGATTCGCGCCGGCTTCAGCAATGTGGTAGCCAGATATGGAAACGGAGTAGAATTTGCGCACCTGCCTTTCGATGAAGTACTCCTGAATATCTCCCATGAGTCTCAAGCTGAACTCTGTGGAGAAAATACAGGTATTTTGACCTTGATCTTCCTTCAGAATATCGGCTTGCACCGTACCTCTGACATTTGAAAGCGCATAAGCTTCGAGTTGCTCGAATTCTTCCGAGTTCGGCTGGCGTTGGTGTTTACTTTCGAATGCTACGGCCTGCTGGTCTATGGCAGTATTGAGCAACATGGCAAGATAGGTTGGAGCCGGGCCATTAATCGTCATTGATACTGATGTACGAGGACTGCAAAGATCAAAACCGCCATACAGGACCTTCATGTCATCCAGCGTAGCGATTGATACACCGGAATTTCCTACTTTGCCGTAAATGTCAGGACGCTCGTCTGGATTGAATCCATACAGAGAAACCGAATCAAAAGCTGTAGACAGACGCTTGGCTTCGGAATGTTTTGAGAGCAGTTTGAATCTTCGATTCGTCTTGTCAGGACCGCCCTCCCCTGCGAACATGCGTGTGGGGTCTTCGTCTTCGCGTTTGAATGCAAACACGCCTCCCGTATACGGGAACGAGCCAGGCAGGTTTTCAAGCATCAGCCACTTGAGAAGATCACCGGCGTCGTGGTAACGCGGCAACGATATTTTCGCAACGTTGGTTCCCGACAGCGTCTCCGAATACAGTTTGCTTGCTTTCGACCCACTGTCAGGCGGTTCACGGTAGGAGAGAGCCCGCTTCGGCCATTCCTCAAGCAGCATGCGCGATTCAGGGTCAAGACAACGCTCGCGTTCCTCAATCAGATTTTCCATCATCGGCGGTTCGTGGGCCCCTGCATCCTGCATCATTTGCATTGTTGCGCGTAGTTGTTGGATCTCTCGGGCAATAATCGATTGATTTTCCACATGTTCCCGATAAACACGTACTACTTCAGAAATTTCTCCGAGGTAACCCACTCGCGATGCCGGAACAGCACTCACGCTATTGGAAGATACGGTTGATTCCATTCGCTGCGGAAACAGCTCATTTTTCTGTGGCGCACCCAATAAATCAATAACGGCCTGGAACAGCGCAGTAACCCCATCATCATTGAAGCGCGAGGAGATTGTGCCGAAAACTGGCATTGCCTCCGGAAGCTGGTCAAACACTTCTCGATTTCTTTGAACCTGTTTACAGACATCTCGATACGCATCTTCGGCACCTTTCGAGTCGAATTTGTTGATAGCGACGAGGTCCGCGTAATCCAACATGTCGATTTTTTCCAACTGACTCGGTGAGCCATAGTCCGGAGTCATGACATAGATTGTCTTGTCAACATAGGGAACAACACCCGTATCGCCTTGTCCGATTCCAGGCGTTTCAACAATAATCAAATCGAAACCCCAAGCTGTACAGGCCTGGATAACTTCTGTGAGATAAGCAGGAATACCGCCGCCGGCATCGCGCGTAGCCAATGAGCGCATATACACTTGCGTGGTATCAGTAGAGTTCATGCGGATACGGTCGCCAAGCAGCGCACCGCCGGTTTTTTTGCGAGTCGGGTCGACCGCGAGTATGGCAATTCGTGTGTTTTCTACCGTAAACAGCCGAAGCCTTTGGACGAGTTCATCCGTAAGAGAGGATTTGCCCGACCCACCGGTTCCTGTTATTCCGAGTACCGGAACGGATTGTTCGCCGCTCAAGTGTTTGCGCACATACCTTCTTGCTTCAGACGAACCGGCTTCAATCTGACTGATCAACAGCGCTAAATCCCGAATATTGTCGGTATTGAGATTTGCTGCAGAGAAGGCTGGAGTTGATCCCAAATTGGAACGACAGGTTTTAATCATGTCGTCAATCATTCCCTGAAGGCCGACTTGTTGGCCGTCTGCAGGCGAATAGATTCTGGCAACGCCGTAGTCGTGCAATTCGCGAATTTCTTCAGGGACGATCACACCGCCACCGCCACCGAAAACCCTGATGTCACTGCGTCCGAATTCCGCCAGCATGTCAATGATGTATTTGAAGTACTCGATGTGCCCACCCTGATAGGAACTCACCGCGATGCCGTCTGCATCTTCCTGAACTGCGGCAGTTACAATTTCCTGAACCGACCTGTTGTGACCGAGATGAATGACCTCGACTCCCGAGGCCTGCAAAATTCGTCGAATGACGTTTATTGATGCATCATGTCCATCAAACAAACTTGTAGCCGTTACAAATCTCAGGCGAATTTGCGATTCCGCCTGATCATGGATTACTCGAAGTTCTTCAGCAACTGCAGCCATATCTTTCAATCTGTCGTTTATGTACTACTGGCAACTGGGAATTCTACTTTCTGCGAAGCGTTAAGCAATGTGGCAGGCAATTTGAACTGAATATTTTCTTCCACGCCCTGCGCTGAAATCACTTCTAACTGCCTAAGATTTCGGAGTCTCTTAATTACAATTTCAATCAATTCTTCAGGTACTGAAGCACCTGCCGTCAACCCAACTCGTTCAGCTGTACCTAGCAACTCGACGTCAATCTGCTCAGGCGTCTCAATCAAGAATGACGGCACTCCCGCATTGCGCCCAATTTCAACCAGACGATTGGAGTTCGAACTGTTTGCGGCTCCAATAACAAGAACCAAATCGACATGCTGCGCCAATTCTCGCACAGCCTGCTGCCGATTCTGGCTTGCAAAACAGATGTCGTCAGTAGAGGGACTTTTTATTGCAGGAAATTTGCTTCGGAGAGCATCAATGGTCTTTTGGGCGTCATCGACCGACAATGTCGTCTGCGTTACGTACGCGACTTTCTCAGGGTTCTGAATTTCCAGTTGTTCGACTTCTGCCGAATTTGTCACTACGTGCACAGAACTTTTGGAGCGCCCTGCTGTTCCTTCCACTTCAGGGTGACCGCGGTGTCCAATCAAGACGATCTCGCACCCCAATTTTTCAAACTTTGCAACTTGCCGGTGAACTTTCTTGACCAGTGGGCAGGTTGCATCAATTACGGGAAGTTCTCGTTCAGACGCTTCATTCTCTACCTTATCAGAAACTCCATGAGCACTGAATATCGTAATTGAGCCATCTGGAATATCGTCGATCTCATCGACGAACACGACACCTTTCGCCTTCAACTGATCGACGACGAACCGGTTGTGAATAATTTCATGACGCACATAGATGGGCGCCCCGAATTTCTCCAAAGCGCCTTCGACGATATCAATTGCTCTTTGAACGCCGGCACAAAAACCCCGAGGTTGAGCTAAATAGACTTGCATTGAATCACTACTTAGTTTGAATCGCGCTGACGCGAATAAATGGTCTCTTAATTTACTAAAGAGTTCAGATATTTTAACAAATCCGACGGCTTATGTAGGGCTGCTAAGTGAGAAATTCACGTAAATTTACCACAGAGCGGATTATTTGAGGGGGATCACAAAGTTGACTAACCCTCATAAATCTAGTGCACTCTACTTACAATATGAAATTCCAAGGAGTAAATGACAGCACATGATAAAAGGATAAACAGCGTGAATAATCGCCAAGATACGCTCAAACGTACTGAACGTTTCTGCCGTCAGTTCAATCTTGAACTGCCTATTTTACTGGCACCTATGGCTGGAGCCTGCCCACCTGCCCTATCCGTCGCAGTTGCCGAACAAGGCGCTTTGGGGGCGTGCGGAGTTCTACTGATGCCACCAGAAAGCATTTTGCACTGGGCACAGGAATTCAGATCCAACTGTAAAGGGGAATTCCAGTTCAATAACTGGATTCCTGACCCTCCGCCTTCGCGAAATGAAAGTCACGAAAGGCTGGTGTGCGAATTTCTAAACCGATGGGGACCAGAAGTTCAACTTGCAGCCGGAGACCTCAAGCTGCTTGATTTCGATGCACAGTGCGAAGCAATGCTTGAATCCCGTCCGACTGTTATTTCATCAATCATGGGCCTGTACCCAAAAAGGTTCGTGCAGCGGATGAAGTCGTTGAATATTCACTGGTTTGCCGCCGCGACCACCGTAACCGAAGCCAAGCAGGCTGAAGCAGCAGGTGCAGATGCAATTGTCGCACAGGGTATGGAAGCTGGCGGTCACAGAGGAACATTCGACGCTGCGTTGGCCGAAGTATCCATGTCTGGACTTTTCTCGCTGCTACCGGCAATCGTAGATGCAGTCAGCATTCCGGTTGTCGCAACTGGAGGCATCGCCGACTCCCGAGGGATTGCAGCCGCGCTGTTGTTGGGCGCCTCAGCGGTTCAGATTGGAACCGGCTATTTGCGCTGCCCCGAAGCTGGCATTCCATCAGCATGGGCGGACGCTATCGGTCAGGCGCAGCCACACCAAACGATGCTCACACGCGCTTTTTCCGGGCGACTAGGCCGTTCAATCTCTACATCCTACGCAAGAGCTGCAGCGGAAGATGACGCTCCACAACAGATGCCCTATCCCATACAACGCGCACTGACAGCTGGAATGACAGGCGCGGCACGGAGAAACAATGATTTAGACCGAATGCAGGCATGGGCCGGCCAATCAGGACGCCTGACACAAGCAATTCCCGCAGGTGAACTCACACGCATTCTCTGGACGAACACACTCAGTCTGCTGTCCTGATGAGAGTATTGCCAAGCACACTGAAAAACTGTACCGTTTCAAATCCTCTCCGATTTTGTTGCCACCGCAACGTTTGGGGACAACATAAACGCAACCCGACGTTGATGCTGGTGCTGGGGTTCCACTGCGTCGTCTCTTTGGTGAGGCTATCAATGGGGCGACCGAAGACTCGCTTGAGGTGCGTCACGCGGTGCCGACCGAATCGGAAATGAGCTGGTTTCAGAAAACTCTCATCGGGGACAATCAATAAACCGGCTGCAGGTGTAGCGAAAGCTGCACAGGTGGATATCACTCAATTCGCCGGTCAACAGACCGATTACCGGTGCGACTCACTACCCGTCCGAAAAATCTGCGAAAATACGCAGCATTGCCTTTGGAAATTCATCAATCGAGCACTCCAGCGCAAAACGCTCAGCTTCAGATTTACTTGTTATAATTCCCAAGTCGTTTGAAGTAGGATTCTAAAACGATTAACCGATGTATGGAATAGCCATATTGATTTGCCGCTATCGGGTTTCAGCAGTTTGACAGTCTGATGAGAATTTGGACTCACTGTTCGTTCGGCATATCGATTGGTCCAAAACCAATAGGAGGCAATAGGAGAATTTATGAATTCGATTAAGAAGAATATAGACAATTTAGCCAGTCGCAAGCTGTCGCGACGCAGGTTCATGCAGGCTTCCGGAGCAATTGGCATGGCCGGTGCCGTACCGGAACTGTTTCTCGGATCAGCGGCTCACGCAGCAACACCCGTCAAGGGTGGGCATCTTCGCGTTGCCACGGTTCAAGGCTCATCGACAGATGCGTTGGATCCGATCCGCCTAACCAGCGGGCATACCAATTTCGCGTTTTCCACATTTCACAATGCGTTGACGGAAATCGCCCCGAACGGACAGTTGGTTCCCTTGGTAGCGGAATCCTTTGAAACAGGCGCTGATGCATCTGAATGGATTTTTACATTGCGTTCAGGCGTGACCTTTCATAATGGCAAAACCGTTACTTCGGATGATGTGATTGTGTCTCTGAACCGCCACAGAGGCGAAGAATCAGCCTCTTCCATGAAGTCATTCATGGAAGAAGTCGAATCAATCACCAAAGACGGTGATCGAGTTGTTAAATTCAAATTGAAGAATGCCAGCGTCGACTTTCCGGTCATCCTAAGCGCAAGTGTGTTGTCCATTTTGCCGTCGAAGGATGGCGAAATCGAAACGTTTGATGCCGGTTGTGGAGCCTATATGCTGGAATCGTTCGAACCGGGTCAGTACTCGAGATACGTGCGCAACCCGAACGACTTCAGATCAGACCGTGGATTTGCGGATACTGCGGAACTTCTGACCATTGCAGATTCAACTGCGCGTCAGAATGCCTTGGTAACCGGCGCCGTAGACATCATCGGCGATGTTGACACAACGACTGCCGGTTTGCTTGGGCGGAACACTGAAATTTCGATTCTGGATATCACCAGCACTCAGCACTACACCTTTCCAATGCGTACGGACCTCGCACCGTTTGATGACAATAATGTGCGAATGGCACTTAAATTGTCCATCAACCGGGAAGACGTACTTGATACGATTCTGAGCGGTTATGGAAGCGTCGGGAACGATCATCCCATCTCACCTGCCAATCGCTACTATAACCACGAGCTTGAACAACGTGTCTATGACCCCGAAAAGGCCAAATGGCATCTCAAGCAAGCAGGAATCAGTAATTTGAAAGTGGAATTGAGTGCTTCGGACAGTCTATATTCTGGCTGCGTGGATACAGCTGTTCTATTCAGTGAGCATGCCAAAGCATCCGGAATTGAATTGATACCAAATCAGGTTCCGTCCGATGGCTATTGGTCGGATGTCTGGCTTAAGCACCCCTGGTGTTCAAGTTACTGGAGCGGTCGTCCGACAGAAGACTGGATGTTCACCCAGGGTTATTCAGCGACCTCCAATTGGAATGAGAGCTACTGGCAAAATGAGCGCTTTAATGAACTGTTGGTGGCAGCAAGAGCCGAATTGGATAATGACAAACGTCGTGAAATGTACTGGGAGATGCAAGCCATATGTCGAGACGACTGCGGATCAGTAATCCATGCATTTGCGAACCATATTTCAGCGCATACGGCCAACGTGGGTGTACCTGAGCAAGTCGCCGGAAATTGGGAGTTTGACGGCTACAAAATGATTGAACGCTGGTGGCTCAAAAGTTAGTGCAATACCGGTTGTTCGTTTAACATAATCTATAAGTCCGACGAAATTCGCGTTTCGTCGGACTTATTTTTCTCACATTAGCTTTGACCAAGCCGAGTTTAAAAAGATCGAGCGCCCGAAAACAAAAGGCGCAACGAAAGATCGATACGCGCAGGCAAAGTACCAAACAAATACAGTCGATATCGCTGGAATTAGTCGATTCACCGGCCGCAGACCTGATTCACGACGCGGTCAAAGCGATCCTCTGGAACGTGGGCGTGATTGTCGAACATCACCCCACGCGTCGCACCTTGATCAGACAACATGGATGTATCGAGGATGACAATGGATACCTTCATCTGCCTCCTGATTTGATTGAGCAGACGATCGCCACAGTGCCGAAAAAAATACTTCTCTATGATAGTGACGGGAACTTAAGAGTTGATACCAGCAGCAATGTGTCTAGTTATTGTCCAGGACACAATTGTGTACGCATACTTGATTTTCGGAGCGGTGAGCTCAGACCATGCCTGCTTGAGGATGTTCGTGAAACCGCCAAATTGTGTGAGCAGTTGCCAAACATTGATATGGTCTGTTCGCTTGGATATCCAAGCGAAATCCCGCCGCAAGACGAAGTTGTTGAAACCACTAGGGTGATGTACGAAAATTGCAGCAAGCCCGCGGCTTTGCTGGCGCATGATGATGAGATTCAAAAACGGATGATGGCTGTCGTTGCCGATCGCGTTGGCGGCTGGAATCGTCTCGCCGATAAACCCGTTTCCATTGAGCTGATGGGTCCAATATCGCCGTTGCGACTCCCCGACGAGTTGTGCGCGAGGCTAATCAACTGTGCTCGCTGGCGCGTGCCAGTGGTGTGTTATCCGGCGACTTTCCCAGGGATGTCCAGCCCGGTCTCCATGGTCGGCGCCATCGCGCAGTCGTCCGCTGAAGCCATCGCCGGCATTGTCGTCCATCAGTTGAGCGAGCCGGGCGCGCCAGTATTGAGCGGCTCTGCAGTTTTGCCCATGGATTTACGGCAGGCCAATCTTGCCTACGGTTCTCCGGAATACATGCTGACCGGTCTCGGCGCCAGTGACTACTTTCGTCATGTCGGCATTCCGTCCTGGGTTGGGGCAGGCTGTTCGGATTCCCATCAGTTTGACGCCCAGGCAGCAGCCGAAGTCGGTGCCAACCTGACAATTGCTGCAATGGCAAAGACACCCTTTATTCACAACCTGGGGTTTCTATCCGGTGGCCGCACCGGGTCTTTGGAAATGCTGACGCTGTGCGACGAAATGATCGGCTGGTCTTCGAAAATGGCGAATGGCGTAGAAGTCAATGCGGAATCCCTTGCTGTAGAGGTCGTACAGCGAGCCGCAGCAACCAATGAGTTTCTGACCGACCCACACACCCAGGACCGGTATCTGACAGAAAGCTGGTACCCGAGTCTTTGTGAACGATCCGATGCCGAAGCATGGCTCGAGACCGGTGGCAACGATATGCAGCAAAGAATTCGTCAACGCCTCGCCGAGCTGCTCGGATAACGCCAGTCCGCGTGAGCATCGACATGCACAGTTTCAACTATCAGACGACATCTCGACAGATATTGAGCTCGTGATCTATATTCTTAAGATGCTGGCGCAGCGAGTCTTGTTGGGCCTGATTACGCTGTTTATTGTTTCGCTGATTATATTTCTAGGCGTTTCGATGCTGCCTGGCGATGCGGCCGAAGCGATTCTTGGTCAGTCAGCAACGCCGAGTACACTGGCGGCTCTACGCACACAGCTGGGACTGGATTTGCCCGCGCATACGCGCTACATACAATGGCTGGGAAACATATTTCAGGGCGATTTTGGAGTATCCATCGGTAATGGCCGGGAAATCAGTGAAGTGCTCGGCACCCGGTTCTACAACACCATATTTCTGGCAACGCTCGCGGCCTGCATTGCAGTGCCGCTGGCTTTGATTCTCGGCATTCTTGCAGCACTGTATCGAAACAGCTACTACGACCGGACCGTCAATGTAGTCACGCTGTCCTCTATTTCAACACCCGAATTCTTCTTGGCGTATATTCTGCTGCTGTTGATTTCGGTGAAAGCAGGCTGGTTGCCAAGCCTGTCCAATATCAGGGCGGATACGACTTTTGTCGAGCATCTTGAAAAAACATTATTGCCGGCGCTCGTCCTTACTTTGGTTTCAATGGCGCATATGATGCGTATGACCCGCGCTGCAATCATCAACCTTCTCTCAAATGACTATATCGAGATGGCCACACTGAAAGGGATGAAGCGGGTTCGAGTCATTACCCATCATGCGTTACCCAATGCCTGGGCTCCCATTGTGAATGTGGTCGTGCTGAACCTGGCCTATCTTGTCGTGGGCGTCATTGTGGTTGAAGTGGTATTTGTGTATCCAGGACTCGGGCAGTTTTTGGTTGACGCGGTGCAACGCCGGGATATGCCGGTCGTCCAAGCCTGCTGCCTGATCTTTGCAGCAACCTATGTTCTCCTGAATCTGATTGCCGATATCCTCTCAATTCTGACCAATCCCCGATTGCTGCACCCCAAATAGGTTTATTGGTTTTGAGTTCACGATCAACACTATCTGTCTCCACCGCCCAATTGACCCGCGCATTAGATGCGCTGGGTGAGGCGCCATTGAGCGCCAAATTCGGGGTGCTGGTCATTACTGTTTATATTTTTGTTGCCCTGTTCGCCCCATGGATCGCACCGTTTAGTGAATCTGAAATCGTGGGCAGAAAGTTTCAAGCTTGGGACGATCAATTCATTCTCGGAACCGATCATCTCGGTCGCGATATGCTAACGCGTATCCTGTTCGGCGCACGGAATACGGTCGGCATTGCATTGTTGACAACAATTCTCGCGTTTGTTGTGGGTGGTATTTGCGGCATATTGGCGGCGGTGCTGGGCGGCTGGCTCGATCAGCTGATGAGTCGCATTGTCGATGTTTTCATGGCAATTCCTGCGCTGATTTTCGCGATGTTGTTGCTGTCAATTTTCGGCACTTCAATATTCAATCTGATCGTGATTATGAGCGTGATTGACGCGACTCGAATCTTTCGTATTGCCAGGGCCGTGAGTCTGAACGTTGTAGTCATGGATTTCATAGAAGCGGCCAAGCTGCGCGGCGAAAGGCTGTCCTGGATCACGATCCAGGAAATACTGCCGAATATTTCGGCACCGCTGGCTGCAGAATTCGGTCTGCGATTCTGTTTCGTTTTCCTGACCATTAGCGCCTTGAGTTTTCTGGGTCTGGGCATCCAGCCGCCGATTGCAGACTGGGGGTCAATGGTGCGGCAGACCGCGATTCTCGTCACCTTTGATGATTACACGCCTCTCATTCCTGCCGCGGCCATCGCGTTGCTGACTGTCGCGGTCAATTTCGTGATTGACTGGTTCTTGCACAAAACTTCAGGACTTAAGGATGACCTTTGATTCTGACGGTTATCTGCTGGAGATCAAAAACCTTCAGATCGAAGGATTCAGTGAAGGACGCTGGCACGAGATCGTCAAGGGTGTTGATCTGAACTTAAAACGCGGCAAAGTACTGGGATTGATTGGTGAGTCCGGTGCCGGCAAATCCACCATTGGCATTGCTTCCATGGGAATCTGCAAGGCCGGGTGCAGAATCAAACCGGGCAGCAGCATTCAGTTTGACGGCGTTGAGCTGACCACTGCCACGGAGGAACAAAAACGACGTTTGCGAGGCTCCCGCATCGCTTATGTTGCACAAAGCGCGGCTGCTGCTTTCAATCCTGCACACAAGCTCATCGATCAATTCAGCGAGTGCGTGGTTCAACATGGAGTCGGCAGTCGGGAACAGGCCTATGCCGATGCCAAGGATCTGTACTCGAAAATCAAGATGCCCGACCCTGATACCATTGGATTTCGCTATCCTCACCAGGTCTCTGGAGGTCAATTGCAACGCGCAATGACTGCCATGGCTCTATCCTGTCGTCCGGATTTAATCATATTTGATGAACCGACCACGGCGCTGGACGTTACCACCCAGATTGAGGTCCTGGCCACAATTCGGGACATTGTCGAACTCTTTAATACCGCGGCGATCTATATATCCCACGACTTGGCCGTGGTTGCGCAGATGGCCGACAAAATCATCGTATTGCGTTATGGCGAACTAGTCGAAGAAGCTGAAACTCGCACCATGCTTGCCGACCCACAAGAAGACTACACCAAATCACTGTGGGCGGTGCGATCATTCAGAAAGACTGAAGTTATTCGAAGTACAGACGCCAAGCCCCTGATCAGCGTTAACAATATTACCGCATCTTATCCAAAAGCCCCCCAGCCAGTACTCGCTGATGTTGATTTTGAAATACACCGGGGTGAAACCGTCGCGATTGTCGGAGAATCAGGCAGCGGGAAGACCACCGCTGCCCGCGTGATAACAGGGCTTTTGCCGCCGCAGCAAGGCAGCATTGTTTTCGATGACGTGATTATGCCGCCTGATCATCGTAATCGATCGATTTCGCAGTTGCAGGAAATTCAAATGATTTACCAGATGGCGGATACTGCGATCAATCCACGGCATAAAATCCGCAAAATTGTCGGCCGGCCGCTCAGTTTTTACTTGGGCATGGAAGGCGATGCAAAAGAGCGTCGACTCAATGAGCTGATGGAAATGATCGAGATGGAGCCAAAGCAGTATCTCGACCGCTACCCGGCAGAACTGTCTGGCGGGCAGAAACAGCGAATTTGCATTGCCCGCGCACTAGCAGCAAATCCAGGTTTCATTATTTGTGATGAAATCACGTCGGCACTGGACCAACTGGTCGCGGAAGGCATTCTGCGATTACTCGACCGCCTGCAACAGGAGCTCGGCCTGGCATACATGTTTATTACCCATGACCTGGCCACGGTTCGGGCCGTGGCGGACCGCATTATTGTCATGCTGGAAGGGCGCATCGTAGAACAAGGGTTTAAGTCGGAAGTCCTGGAGCCACCCCATCATGAGTATACGCAACTGCTGCTGTCTTCGGTTCCCGAGATGAATCCGGACTGGATGGATCGAATTATGGCTCAGCGAGTTAGCCTAAAGGGGGTGCAGGCTGCCGGAAATTAACCGAACTCAGTCGTCTGACGATGGCCTGTACCCTGCCCAGCCGATTGGCTCGTTGCCCCGGTTGATACCTAGAGCATTGATGAATCGCGCCCAGTAAGAAAAGCATGCAGTGGCTTGCACCGCTTCGAGTATTTCGGTGTCCGAGATGTTGGCTCGACGCAGGGTCATGATGTCGTCGTAGTTCATTTTTTCCGGATAGCGGGATAGCTTTGCACCAAAGGCCAGTAGAGCGGCGTGTTTCGGGGTAAACAAAGGATTGCCAGCGAACGCTTCTTCCCTGACAGCCTGGATCATTTTTTCTCCGAGTTCTTCATCGCCCAGCAGGAACTTGAAGTTGGCACCGTGATTGGTAGATGCGTAGTGGCAATCGGCGATGATCGCAACTTGGGTCGCCAGCAGTTCAAGAAACCAAGGCTCAGAATGATTCGCTTCGTTGTGCAGAATATCCCGAAAATGCTGGTCGGCGGCTAGTAGCGGTTTGGGCTGCAAGGAAAACGCAAGGTAGAAATTGTGAATTTCTTTATGCACGGCAGCCAATTGCCGATACATCTGTCGTAACTCGGGGCTGGTTTCTTCGGGACTGAGCGTCTTAATCCAGCATGTTGGCTGATTATCTTGCATTGATATGTCTTGCGAAATTCTGAAATCAATATGATAATTCAATCGCGCAGAAAGGTTGATTGTAACCGCTCAAGCTCTCAATATTACAATCCCTGAAAGTTAGCATTCCCTGTCGTTTTGTTGAGCGAATCCAGGAAACTGCCGGCCTGAGCGCGCCAAACCCACATATGATTCTTTTTACTCGGCTCTTAACCCATGTAATTCACTACTCACGCAAAATATTTCTAACATCCGAACCCAAAAATGGCGCAAGTGTAACAATTTTATATCTATGAATACTGATTCGCCCTTGCTCCCGCATCGCAAGATTCGAACATATCCCGTGGGAATTTTAGAGTCCGATATCGAGGCGATATTGAGAGTTCAGAATTTTGCGTTCTTCTGAATTAAACAGAGCTTTGATCTCTGGCCGGTCTAGAAAAACAAAACGCCCGTTATGCCAGAACAATTCCTCATCAAACCGGATTGTGGCATCGATTAAGTGGTAGGCAACATCACCCGGATCAAGCCCTGTTCCATGGATGTGCGTGTAGCGTGGGGACCCATACGCAACGGTACCCCAGTATTCCAGGTTTTCAAATGGGTTGCCGTGAAAAAATGTCCCGGGATTGATACCGGTATGCCATGAATGTAAAACATAAGGGTCGCCTCCGGTGAATTTCGCCGCGCGTTCAAGTTGTCGCTCGATCCGACGAACCGTTTCCTTATCGCCCTTAAGAGATGTGATGATGGAATTCTCTACCCGCGCCGTCACGGGATATTCGATCATCAGAACACTGTTGTCGTACGCGCGAGTGGATGTTGACGTCAGAAATCTCGAAATGGTCAGATCTCCCGAAAGGTTATGACAGTTGACCGGCCTAAAGATCATTACGGGAAACAGTTCGACGTGAAATTCTTTACTCGGTGCTATGCATCCATCCGAAATTATCTCGCCGACAAGGTCCGTGCCACATCGGGTCACAATCCGATAGTGCGAAGCAGAACGGATTCGAGTTTCCAGCAATTGCAGCATTGCTGTCATTTTTTCATGATCGAGGGTTGCAAACGGCGCGCTTAAATGGGCTGTTGTTAGCGTATAGCACATCACTTTTTTGCCCGCTCCCGGTGAAGCCGAAAATCGTGTCTGATCCCCCAGTCTGGAAAAAAACACAACCGCATCCGACAACGACATCTCCTCAGACAAATGATCCGAAATGTCTGAAGCATCGGCCACCGGCTTAGCGTAATGCACAGTGGCAGTCACTCCAAGATCGTCGGCTGTCCGCTTCACCGCTTCGCACAGACCATCACCGTAGTATGCATTTTTGCCCGCCTCACCAACGAGCAACAGTTTGTGCCCGGGTTTAATCTGGGCACAACGCTTCAGCAGATTTTCGATACCGCTTGCGAGGTCGGGGGAGATGCGATCATTTTTGTCTTCAGGCATGTGTTTTTCGCCAACGACGGATTTTCCACCGGACATCATTGTCTTGGACTCACTAAAAAACCAGGCGAAGTGCACAAATTTGCTGCCAGTTGCGCTCGGGTACGGCAAGTTTCCCATTGCATCGTAGTCTGTGTAATCGCTCGCGTTCTCCGGGAATTTCGACCCAGCCAAATCCCGCTGCAGGTAGAAAATTTCAAATCTGCGTTAGAATTTCCTCGGCGACCTCCTGAAATTGTAAACTTGATCGCAGTTTTGTCGTTTCAAAATTAATGAGCAAGCAGTTACACCGCGCCAAAGAATGCAACACTTAGGCAGCCTGCATTTTCGGGTTCTCACGACTCATGGGATAGGGTTTGATCGACCCTGTTCTATCTGCGGCGTTGCGCGGATTTCATTTCATCTGCCAGTAAAATTTCCAAGTCACAGCAGCGAGTACACAACCAAAAACCGAATGCCCCTGCAAAACTCCGGGCACTGATAAAATATATGTACAATTTATCAATCGATCTGTATCCTCAAGTCATTTCAGACCTAAATATTTTTCTATATTGGTAGAGTGAGTCATGAGTAATAAGCAAATTCGTACAATTCGTCGTTCACCCCATTTGGGGGCATTCGTGGAAGGCGTTGATCTCAGTCAAAATTTGGCGGAGGAAACTGTTGCGGGAATCAGGTCGGCTCTGCTTAAATTTGGTGTCTTGTTCTTCAGAAAGCAGACTCTTACTGAAGCTCAGCATATTCGACTGGGCTCGCAGTTTGGAACAATTGATGAACCGCACCCGGTATTCGACTTTAATCAGGACGATCCACGCCTGACGATCATCGAATCAAAGGGTCGTGCCCACGATTCCGAGCATTACTGGCATACAGACGTGACCTATCAGGAAGCGCCCTCGATGGGCTCAATTCTGATCGCCAGAAAGGTTCCCGATTCCGGTGGTGACACCCTTTTCGCTAGCATGTATGCGGCTTACGACTGCCTGTCACAACCGATAAAAACAATGCTTGAGTCACTTACCGCCCAACATTCATTTGAAAGGGGCTGGGGCACCACCTTCAAGATGCAGCCCGATGGCGAGGACCGGCTCCATAAACTCAAAAAAGCGTTTCCACTGATGACTCATCCTGTCCTTCGGACTCATCCTGAAACCGGGCGGACAGCACTTTATGTCAACGAATACTACACCGCGCGCATCAACGAATTATCAGAACCTGAAAGCGAAGGACTGTTGAAAATTCTGTTTCACCAGGCTCAGTTGCCTGATTTCCAGATCCGCCACCAGTGGCAGATTGGAGATGTAGCATTTTGGGATAATCGCTGTACCCAGCATTATGCATCCCATGACTATGGGGCGGCACACAGGTTGATGAATCGGGTGACCCTGATTGGCGATCGGCCCTATTTCAAGAAATAGCACCCTCAACCTGACCCAAGCGCTCCGCAGGCACGGAGAAACCATGTCGGTTGATTGTTGACTCCCCTATTGGTCACAGCAGTAATTTTTGAGCCGACAGGCGCAGGAAGCGTTGATCGCCACATCTGCTCTCGCCGCGGCGAGGTTAAGTCGGGACCGAAACATCCGAGCCTGCCCGACTTCGCCCTGTCGCTCGAGACACTCGACCAATCCGTGCAGACTCCAGGGGTTTTCGATATGATGGGAGGTACTGACCAGCGTGTCAGACAGCCCTAAATCATCCATATAGATTTGCCGGGCCTCTTCAACACGTCCTTGTTCGAGCAACAAAGCGCTCAATGCATGGCGGGTGGGTTGCATCCATCCCCAGGGCTCATCATATTTCAGATTGTCATCCAGATGCACAGCCTTGTGTAGACAGTCGAAAGCAGATTCATAATTCCCTCGTCGATATTCAAGTTCTCCATTTAGCATCTGATCGGCAATTTTCAAAACATCATGGCAGGAATTATTGAACAAATAGCGGGATTCAGGAACTGTCTTCACTGCATCATGGAATTTTTGCTGCTCAGATATTGCCACGTCGATTTCACCTCGCACCGCATGGGCAATGGCTTTGGCGTAGCGCCAGACTGCGGTGGTCATTGCGTAAAGCTCCAAGTCATGGGGGAGCGGGTGATCAATGATGTCCTGCCAGCGCCCGAAACGAATGTAGACATGTGCTTTTACGCTGATGTAACCTTCCACCCAGTCCGCCATGGCCGGATTTTCGATTCTGAGTAGTGCTTCAGGGGTGATGTTGATCAATTGTTCAGCGGCATCCAATGCAGTGTGAAACTGCCCCAGAAACATTGCCGCGTATATCTTCAAATGAATATTATGAATTCGTGAGAGCGCCTGAAAATTCATCACACCCTCATTTTTGACGTACACGCGATCAGCTTCAATCGCCCTGTCATTGGCAACTATGGCCTCGTAGTAATGACCGCACCGCACATCGATATGAGAAGGCATGTGACACAAATGCCCTGCATCCGGAACTAGCTGTCGAAGTTGATCACTGGCTCGCAATGCTTTTTCCGGAAAAGGAGACATTTCCATCACATGGAGATACATATGCAAGATGCCCGGGTGCAGGGAATTTCCAGTTTTTTCGATTCGTGCCATCGCTGTTTCCAGAACTTCGATCGCTTCTACCGTCGATGCGCCGGCGGACGGTTCGCTCGTTCGCAAATTCCAAAGTGCCCACGGTGTTCGTGTCATTAGCGCTTCTGCAAACAAGGCGCAGACATCATCATTCTCTGGATAGGCAAGATACACCTGGCGCATTTGATCTGCATAATCGTCATTCCAGCGATCGTAGTCTGCGGGATCAACCGCGCTCGGTGACTGGTATCGCGCCAGCAATGCGTTGATCATCATCGCTTCCCGATCTGATGCAAAGGCAGCTTTGCTCTTTGCTTGTCGGGAAAACTGATAGGTTCGCTGCAATTTCTCTATCAGTTCGTCTTTTTGCATTCGAACCCAGGGTTTGTTGTAATAAATCCCAGAGGTATACGCCATGCCCCAATACGCCATTGCGTAGTCCCCGTCCACCGCTACAGCTTGCTTGAAGCATCGGAATGCCATTTCCAGGTCGAAGCCATAGAGCCAAACCATCCCGCGGTTAAACCATGTCTCCGATGCACTGCCAGCAACATTAATTGAGTCAAAATATACGCCGAGATTGTAGGGATGATTCATCTAATCGCACCTTAAGTTGTCCCTGAATGCCGAGGGTATTTCAGCGCCCTCAAATCAATTTGAAATCTTGCGCGCATGTAAGTCGCAAACATCGAGAATTTCCAAGAAAATCGCGTTTTTCGAAAAATACAACACTGAACTGATGTTATTTTAACCCGCTTCGTCGGTGTCACTCTTTCGGGCGACTTTCCCCGCATTTTGAAATAGTCTACACTGACTTGACTGACTTGTTGAATTTCGCATATATTTTTTATGGACACCTCGTTGAAGGTCAATAATGACTGGAGCATTCCAGTTTGGCACGGTGATGCTATATTTGCAAGAACCGAGTTTCCGTTTCACGCAGTCTGGGGGTTATACACTGCTAATGTTGACAAATACAGTCGAAATACACAAACCGCCGGGAGATTTGTATGTTGTTCAACAAGTCGATTTGGACGCTTACAAAGAGGATGGCGCGGTATTGCTGAAATCTGTTTTTGACGAATCCTGGATTGCTGAACTACGGCAATCTGCAGACCGGGCTTTGAGTCAATCGGAGAATTATTTTCACCGCCAAAGGGTATGGGAAAACGACAAAACCTGTCGCGAATATTGTCTCAATTCCGCGGCTGTCTCACTTGCTGCTGCGTTTCTCGAATCGGCCAAAGTCAACTTGCTCTATGACCAGGTATTCTCCAAGTCTGTCGGCGATCCGGCAACCCCGTGGCACAATGATCTGCCTTACTGGCCGGTGCGAAATGGATTAGCCTTGACGGTCTGGCTGGCTCTCGACCCAATCAATTTTGATTCCGGACCTCTCGAGTTTATCGCCGGGTCGCATTCGTGGGACAAATTTTACCAGCCATTTACTACCGTTAGCGACGGCAGCGTTGAACGCCCTTACAAAGGAACCGAAGACGCGTTTGAGCCGTTGCCTAATTTTGACGCCGAACGCGACAAACATCGAATACTGTGCTGGGAGATAGAGCCTGGTGATGTACTGATTTTTGATTCAATGATTGTGCATGGCGCGAGAGCAAACTCCTCACCTGCCGTCAGGAGAGGCTACGCGGTCCGATACACCGGAGACGGAATGACTTACTATTCCGCTGGAGAAATTAACAAGATAATCACCAATCCGAACTTGCAAGACGGACAGGTGCTGGACAGCGACCAGTACCCGGTCATACACCTCGCGAAATAACCGGTATCCACCTCCCGACTGGTTGCTCCCCCGAATAAATCCCTTGTAATCGTTTGTTTTCCGCAGGCAATCCTCGCAAGGTAACTATTCAGAGTTGTCACTGCTGTGTAGTGTGCTCAGCGATTTCGGGCAAAGCATCACTCTCGCCGTTGCCCGCAGCAGCATAGACACCTCGCACCCGATTGCTCTACTGGCCGCAGTCGCGTAACAAGTACTCGTTCCTGTTCGGTACAAGATCAAGCAATTGCCGCGATCACCAGGCACTTGGTATCAGCCGATAGGTTCATTCAACTCTATGACATAACCGTTCGGGTCCTTGAAGAAGGCGATAATGCGGGTGCCAGCTTTCATCGGGCCGGGCTCGCGCACGAATTCGACACCCTGCGACTTCAGGTAGTTCGCAGTCGCGTAAACGTCCGACACCTTGAGCGCTAAATGTCCCCAAGCGTTACCCATATCGTAGGGCTTTTCCTGGTCCCAGTTGTAGGTCATTTCGATTGTCGTGCCTTCATCCTCGCCTTGGTAGCCGATGAAGGTGTTGGTGAAACGACCTTCCGGGTACTCGTTCTGACGCAAAATCTTCATGCCCAGGATACGGGTATAAAAATCCAGGGTTTTTTCCTGATCGAACACGCGAATCATCGTGTGATCGAGTCGAAAGTCAGGTTTTTGATCGCTCATAATTTACCTCTAGTTTGTCAGTGAGTGTGTCAACGCGGGCCGAATCGCATCGGCCACCAGTTCCTGAAATTTACGTACGCTGTTTTCCCAGTGCGGCGAAAGCACGCCACCGAATTCGGCTAGCGGGGAATGCCGCCCCTTTTGCAGTCGCATGCACATCGCGTGATCTTCCAAGTGCACGCTGCGCCACAGATCAGCCAGTTGCTGAATCTGCGCGTCACTATAGTGTGCGTCCCTGTAGGTGTAAATCACCCGCTTCTGGTAAGTGCTGTCGACGCTGAGCGGTGTGTTCAGGTGCACCCCGAGCTGATCCGGCTGGTAAGTGCCCAGTACAAAATTCGGGAACAGAGTCAGGTAATGCGAGGTGACGCCCAAGGTGCCCTGCCGCACGTTGGCCAATTGCTCCTCACTCAGTTCGACTGCGCTACCCAGGCAGTGCTCATCGATCACAGTATGGTGGTTTATCAGCGGCTGGTCGGTGGTGGTTTTGTGCACGAACTGGACATGGTACGGCTCGATGAAGTTTTCCATCAACAGCTTCCAATTGCAGGCTACGACACCCATATCGAGCGTCGCCACGGGCTTGAAATCAGTGACGTCATTGTCTCCCAACTGTCTTTTAACCGGTGCCAGGAAGTCTTCGAAGGATGCAGGTTGTGACGACAGATTCACGAATATCCAGTCGTACCAGACCTCGCAGTGTACCGACACCAAGCTGTTTTCTTCGTAGCGAAAATCAGCAGGCAGTTCGCGAATACCGCCGCCAAAATAGGGGGCGTTCTTGAGCGCTCCGCACAAATCGTAACTCCAGCTGTGATAGGGACAGCGAATCATCCTGCCAGCATTGCCGTCGGTGTCAATCAACTTGAGATTGCGGTGCCGACAGGCGTTGTGGTAAGCAGCTATTTTTCCATTCTGACTGCGCAGCAGGAATAGCGGCAGCCCCGCGACGTCGATAGGGCGAACGTCGCCGACCTTGTCCATCTGGTGCGCAAAACCCACGAACACCCAACCCTGACCAAATAGACAACTTTGCTCCAGACGGAAAAATTCGTTATCGATATATGCCGAGCCCGGTAAGCCATGGCGCGTTTCGCCTGCCCGGTCGAAATGTTCCAGAAAAGTTGAATAGGATTGCATTACATACCCTCCGATGTGCTAAATGATATCGCAGAAATATCCATATTTCGTAATTATCACACTCATATTTTGCATTAAATGCAAAAATATTTGCAATAAATTGTCTTTTCATTAATAATTCGTCGATATTTCTCGCGTAACCACAATCATGGTATCGAAATTAGCAAAGCCCGTCGGGCTGAAATCGAACGGCATCGCGTCGCTTGACAACAGCCTTAATCGCCAGATCGTCAAGATGCTACAAAACGACGGACGACGACCTTACAAGGACATCGCCACGGCGCTAGATGTATCAGAGGGCACGGTGCGTAACCGGGTGCAGTCGATGAAACAGGCCGGAGCGTTGCGCATCGTTGCGCTGATCGATCCGACCGAGGTCCGCTACGAAGCGGACGCGATGATCGGCATCAAAGTCGCACCGGGCTATTCGGTGGAGCAGGTCTCGCAACGCCTCGGCGAGTCGCCCGATGTCGTCTACATCCTGTGGGTCACCGGTCGCTACGATTTACTGATCGAAATCGTCACCAACAATCCCCGCGATTTCCACGAATTCCTGGAAAAGGAAATTCACATCCAACCCGACATCGCGTTGAGCGAAACCATGTCGGGACTGAAAAATTTCAAGAACCAGTTCCTGCTCAAGTATGACTTTGATTGAATCAACCAAAATTTGAAGGTGCCCCTATGCACAAGGAGAATCGCCAATGAACATCTACGTAGAGAATTTTGACAATGCACTGCCGTCGGACGAGCGTATCGCCGAGGTGCGCAAACACCTTGAGGACGCCGGCGTTGAGTATGTTATGTCGTGCTGGATTGACCTATTCGGTATTCCCAAAACGAAGCCAGTGCCGATGAGTGATTTCGAACTGCTGTGCAAGGGTAAGGGCCCGCAGTTTGCGGTGCATTCGATCTCGTACGTGCCGGAATTGACACCAGCTGATTCCGACCAGATCATGGTGCCCGACCTCGACGCGGTTTACGTCTGTCCGTGGGACAACAGCATGGCAATTATTTTTGCTGACCTGTTCTGGGAAGGCAAACCTTACGATCATTGCCCTCGGCAGGCGCTTAGACGCGCAATGCGCGACGCCGAACAGGCCGGTTACGTCGGTTATGCCGGCATTGAGCCCGAGTTCATCGCGATGCGCTACGACGAGGACGGCAACCCGGTCAAAGCAATCGACAACGATCCGCAAAACGGTCTGCGCCCGCGCCGACAGGCTTTCGGGTATGACGTCGAGCAGTCGTTGGACTCAATGCATTTTCTAAAGGATATGATCGACATCCTCGAAGACCTTGGCTGGAACCTGCACGACGTGGTGGCCGAAGGCGGTTATTCGCAGTTCGAACTCGATTTTCACTACACAAATCTGCTTGAAATGGCCGACCGGCTGGTATTCCTGCGTATCCTGCTTAAGGAAATCGCAAAAAAACACGGTATGTTTATCACCTTCATGCCCAAGCCAACCACGGGCGACTGGCGCTCGGGCGCACATATTAATATCTCACTGCAGTCGGTGGAGAACCTCGGAGAAAACCTGTTCGGGTCGGAAGAAACTGGTTGGACCGATGCATCGCTATACGCCGTGGGCGGTCTCATGGCCCACTCCGAGGCACTGACTGCGATCACCTGCCCGACGGTGAATTCCTATAATGGACTGGTGCCAAGAGTCGGCGGATTCGAAGGTGGCACGGTGACCTGGGCTCCGACCAACATCGCCTACGGCTACAACAACCGCTCAGCGCAGTTCCGCCTGCCGCAAAGTCGTTATTGCATTGAAAATCGCGCAGCCGATATGTGCATGAATGTTTATCTTGGGCTCGCGATGACCCTGAAAGCAGCGGTCAAGGGCATCGTGAACAAGATCGACCCCGGCCCTGCGACCGATCGCGACCTATACCAGATGACCGATGCGGAATTTCTAGAGGTGGGCATTCGTCACCTGCCGCGGAATCTGAGTCTCGCTGTCCAAGCGCTGCGCGAGGACGAACTTGCATGCGAGGTGATGGGTGCGGGCATGCGCAAGTCCTATATTGCCTACAAGGTCGACGAGTGGGAGCGATACCACCAGGCCGTTACCGACTGGGAAGTCCAGGAATACCTGCGGCTTTACTGATCGGCGAATTGCAGACATTGGAATTTTATGATGAGCGATGCAAGACGATTCTTTCTTCCACATCCGACTGCGAGGACAGGCCCTTGGCGCCTTTGCCGGGTTACCGAAATTTTGTCCCTCCAGACAGTAGACTGAATTTGACATGAGCGATCAGGTCCTGAATAGTGGGCAATCAGCGACGCGATTGGTCGTCGTTCGCAAGGAGCGTATATTCGAATTCAATCGACCAATCTCGTTGGTCAGCACACTGACGCTGGCGTTTTCTGCCTGGCTCATTTTTTTCGGCATTTGGGAACTGGCTGTGCTGATGAAACTGACCAACGCAGTGCTATTGCCGGGGCCGGTCAAGGTTATCACCAGTTTTGTCGGGTTGTTTGGCGAAAAGAATTACATGCACGACATCGGCGTGAGCCTTTACCGCATTGTCGCGAGTTTCCTGCTGGCCTGTCTGCTCGCAGTGCCGCTGGGCATTCTGATGGGAACGTTCCGCCGGGTCGAGGCGTTCTTCAACCCGCTGGTTTCGGCATTCCGATACCTTCCCGCACCTTCTTTCATTCCTCTACTGCTAATGTGGCTTGGTGCTGGCGAATCGCAGAAGCTGGCGTTGCTTTTTCTCGGCGTGGTGTGGTTTTTGATCACGCTCATTATGGATTACGCCAAATCCCTGCCAGCCGACTTCATAAATTCGGCATTAACACTGGGCGGCAACCGCAGGCAAGTATTGTGGACCGTGATCGTGCCGGCGATGCTGCCCAATATTCTGACCGCGATGCGGCAAATGCTCGCGGTTAGCTGGACTTACCTGGTAATTGCGGAAATCATCGCCGCGGATTCCGGTATCGGCGCGATGATGATGCGCGCCAAGCGCTTCGTCCATATCGACGAAATTATGGCCGGCATTATCACGATCGGCCTGCTGGGGCTGTTATTCGACATATTGCTTCGCCGCTTACAGCGCCTGTTGTTCCCATACCTCGAGTACAGTGACTGACACGATGCAGAAACCAGATTTAACACCACGAGTTTTCAATTCAATGCTGATGCTGCCCAAGCTAGTAGATCAACATTGAATAACACGACCTGATAGGAGGTTCCCAAAAATGATGATCAAAAAAATAGCTATTAACACGGTGCTTGCATGCTCGTTCATGTTAGCCCTTATTTCGCCCGCGCAGGCGGCCGAGGAAGTCAAGATCTCCGGTTTCACCTGGCCGGGTTACGGTTTCTGGTTCATCGCTAAGGACAAGAACCTGGCACCGAACCTAGATATCAATTACCAGACTATCGAAGACCCCTACGAGAGCTACAACCTCGTTACCGCCGACCAGATGGATGTGGTTTCCAGCACGGTCGAGTTTTCACCGATCGCAGCAGAACGCGATATGCCGCTCAAACTGGTCGCCTTTGCCAACCTGTCCTACGGTACTGACAAGATTGTCGTCGCTCCAGGCATCAACGGTCCGGCCGACCTCAAGGGCAAGAAAGTCGCGGTAGTCGAAGGCGGGCTGGCGCAGATATACGTTGCCATGTGGTTGGAACGCAACGGTTATCCGTTTGACTCGGTTCAATACACCAATATCATCGCCGACGATGCGTTCGCGGCCATGATCGGTGGCGACGTGGCCGCCTCCGAATTTTGGGAGCCCTATGGCAGCAACGTACTCAAGACTCTCGACGGCTCCAAAGTATTGTCACAGTCGCGCGAGGACTACTGGACTTCACAGGCCGTGGTCGCCGACGGGCTCTACATGAACGCCAAGTTCATCGAAGAGCGCCATGATGTTGCCCTCGACACCCTGCGTGCACTCTACGATGCGATTGCATGGTGGAAAAAGAACCCCACCGAAGGTAATGAAATCATTGCCAAGAGGATGAAAATGAGTATTGACGACGTCGAGTTGGTCATCGGCAAAGATGGCACCAGTCTCGACGGCGGGCTTTACATTTACGACTATATGGAAGCTGCTCGCTTTTGCGGCGCAGCGCCCGGCGACCCGCCATTCAACCAAGTTAACGGCCAGATGCGCGCGCACTACGATCTGATGTCGGACTGGTGGCTGAAATTCGGCTTTTTGGAGACTCGGAATCCGTACGAAAAAGGCGTGAACTGCAACCTGCTCAAGGAACTCTACGATAGCGGCTATCGAGGCTAAAAATATCGACGCGCGGGGCTGGGTTACGCCCCGCGCACGCCACCGCCTGGAACCTGACGCCATGAGTGACGATCACCCTCAACCGCAACATGGTGGAAAGTTGGTGCTGGAGCACGTCTCGAAGGAGTACCCCGCCAAGCGCGGCGATACCGTGATCGCGGTCCGCGACGTTTCCTTTGATGTCATCGAGAACGAGGTCTGTGTGCTGCTGGGCCCATCCGGCTGCGGCAAAACAACCATCCTGCACATGATGGCTGGCCTCGTCGACCCGACCGCCGGGCTACTGACTCTTGATGGTAAGCAGATCGTCGGACCCAGCAGAGATCGCGGCATGGTTTTCCAGAGCTACACCTCGTTTCCTTGGCTGACCGTCGAAGAAAACGTCGAGTATGGCATGCGCCTGAACAAGGTGCCCATCGATAAGCGCCGCGAGCGGGTCGATTTTTTTATCAACAAAGTCAAGCTGACGCGCTTTCGCCATGCCTATCCGAAACAACTGTCCGGCGGCATGAAACAGCGCGTCGCTATTGCGCGTATGCTTGCCAACTCGCCGGAAATCTCACTGATGGACGAACCCTTCGGTGCGCTGGACGCGGAAACACGATGGCACATGCAGGAATTACTGCTGGATATTATCGATGAAACTCAAATGACGGCGGTGCTGGTAACCCACGATATTCCCGAAGCGTTGTTTCTCGCCGATCGAATCGTGTTCCTGTCGAGCCACCCCGGCAGCATTCGAGAAATTTTGCCGATGGATTTCAAACAGGGACGCCGGATTCCGAGCAAGGAAGAGTTGATCGAAACACCGGGTTACGTCGAGATCGAACGCGAGATTTTGCACATGATGCGGCAAGAGGCCAGCAATGTGGAATGACAAGAGGTGTGTCGCCTGGCAAACTGAAATTATTTGGTAAGACCCATGACCTACGACCACAGTGTTTTTGCCCTCGGCGATTTCGAACTCCAGTGCGGCTCGGTGCTACCGGATACGAAACTTGCCTATAAAACCTATGGTAAGTTGAACCAAGACGGGCGCAACGCCGTATTGCTACCAACTTTTTTCACCGGAAACCACATGCGCAACGAAGGTTTTTTCGGTCCCGGGCGGGCGATCAACCCGACACGGCATTTCGTGGTTTCGGTGAATCTGTTCGGCAACGGTATTTCTTCATCGCCGAGCAACACGCCTTCGCCCTGCAACGCGGGGAACTTTCCGCAGATCACCTTTTACGACAACATCCGGGCGCAACACCGATTGTTAACCGAAGCACTCGACGTGCGCCGGCTTGCTCTGGTGACAGGCTGGTCGATGGCGGGCTGCCAGGCGTTTCAGTGGGGCGCGCAGTATCCGAATTTCGTCGACGCGATCCTGCCGATTTGTGCCTCGGCCAAGACTTCGGAGCACAACATCGTGTTTCTCGAAGGTGTCAAGGCAGCGCTCACTGCCGATTCGGTTTACAACAACGGCAACTATCGAAGACCGCCGGTTAAGGGTCTCAAGGCGTTCGGTCGCGTCTACGCTGGCTGGGCTTTTTCACAAACCTTTTACCGCGATCAAATGTACCGACTCAAGGGTTTCGATACCGCGGAGGGATTACTGCAGGATTGGGAGCGGGACCATCTCGACTGGGACGCGAACGACCTGCTGTGCAAGCTCAAGACCTGGCAGCTTGGCGACATTAGCGCACAGCCGACCTATGTTAACGATTTTGTCGCAGCACTGAACGCAATTGAGGCGAAAACCATCGTCATTGCTTGCGACAACGATCTTTATTTTCGCCCCGAAGACAATCAAATCGAAATAGAGCATATCCGCAAGGGGGACCTTCGCATTTACCAATCGCCGTGGGGCCATTGCGTGGCATCTCCGGGAAACGACTTCGAATTCGAAACATACCTCGATCAGGCGGTGCGTGAATTGCTGGATTGATTATTGAAAATGCTGCATGGAAGGCGCAAAGAAACAGTCTGATTTCCAGGCTCGACTGGCAGCTCACAACCGAAGATGCACGTATCAAACTGAAACGACTTTATCCGACATTTGATGAGTGACAAGACACTGGATAATCTGAACTCCAACTCAGCATTCGGTAAATTACCCATTCGAATTGAATTGAGCCGAAATTTATTCCAACTCAATGCCAAAATGGAAATAAATCCTGACTAGTTTAACTAATCAGGATTATGATTCTCAATCACTACAAACATTAGCTCTGCATTTCTCTGCCTTCCGGTCTGCAAGCAGAGGAATTGGACAGCATCTTCGCCGACTTGATTGTGCGAACGGACAAAGCAATCACCGAATCGGTAAAAATTGCAACAGAAGTTGGTATGGCGGCATCAGTCATCAAACCGATTTTAGATGGGGTGAGAAAGCGGGCAAGAATAATTGAAACCTATGGTGAGCTCACACGCATTCTCTAGACGAACACACTCAGTCTGCTGTCCTGAGAGTGTTGCCAGGCACATTAAAATACTGTACCGTTTCAAATCCTCTCTGATTTTGTTGCACTGCAATATTTTTGAATATAATGACCGCATTTCGCATTGCCTGAAAAGGAATCCGATAACAGCAATTTGGCTTGCTTCATAATAAATAATTCAGCATAGATGTCCTCTCCCCAATCCAGACCCTTTCAGTCCAAAAACCCCAATTACGAAAGTGACGCCAGGAAGAGCTTTGCAACTCAGGGAATTATGAGTATGCTTGGCGCCTCAATGCGGACCATTGAACCGGGACACTGTATAATTGACCTGCCTTTCGGTGAGCACCTTACTCAACAATATAATTTCTTTCACGCAGGTGCGACCAGTGCTATTGCCGACTCTGCCGGCGGATATGCGGCCTTATCACTGATGCCGGCCGGAAGCAGAATTTTGACGGTTGAATTCAAGATCAATCTGATTGCTGCGGCAGATGGCGATCGACTTACGGCTGAAGCAGCAGTGATAAAACCAGGCAGAACTTTGACAGTGTCGACGATTGAAGTAACCGTACATTCGGAAAATAATTCTAATCTCTGTGCAATCATGCAGCAAACCGCTATTTGCATTCTACCGAAAGACTGATTGACAATGAGCAACTATTATTCATCACTGAATTTTGGATTGGGTGAAGTCGCAGACATTCTGCGAGAAAGTGTCCGAGACTTTGCTGCAAACGAAATTGCACCGCGGGCTGCGAACATTGACCTTTCCAATGAATTTCCGCCCGACCTTTGGCCCAAACTGGGTAATATGGGACTCCTCGGAGTCACGGTCGAAGAAGAATTTGGCGGTTCCGGAATGGGTTACCTGGAACATGTCGTAGCGATGGAGGAAATCAGCCGCGCTTCGGCTTCTGTAGGCTTGTCTTATGGGGCTCACTCAAATTTATGCGTGAATCAAATTCGCAGAAATGGCACAGACGACCAGAAACACCGTTACCTGCCCAAACTAGTCAGTGGTGAACATATAGGCGCACTTGCCATGTCGGAATCAAACGCAGGGTCGGATGTTGTAAGCATGAAGCTAAATGCCGTTCAAGTCGGAGATCACTACATTCTGAATGGCACTAAAATGTGGATTACCAATGGTCCTGATGCCAATGTGCTAGTGGTATATGCGAAAACGGAGCCTGAGGCGGGTTCTCGTGGAATTACGGCATTTATTGTTGAAAGAAATTTCGAAGGCTTTTCAACTGGACAGAAACTGGACAAGTTGGGTATGCGTGGTTCCAACACCGGCGAACTAATCTTTCAAGACTGTCGAGTTCCAGCAGAAAACGTGTTAGGTAAAGTCGGCTACGGAGTGGAAATTCTGATGAGTGGGCTTGACTACGAGAGAGTAGTGCTGTCGGCAGGACCGATTGGCATCATGCAGGCATGTCTTGATGTCGTCATCCCCTACGTCCATGAACGCAAGCAGTTTGGCAAGTCAATCGGCGAGTTTCAGCTCATTCAAGGCCGACTGGCAGACATGTATTCCACATTGAATGCTTCTCGTGCTTACGCCTACGCGGTGGCCAAGGCATGCGACCGCGGAGAGACAACCCGTAAAGACGCGGCTTCCGTCATTCTATACACCGCAGAAAAAGCCACTTGGTGTGCACTGGAATCAATTCAGACTTTGGGGGCAATGGGATACATGAACGAAACACCCACAGGCCGCCTGCTGAGGGATGCGAAGCTTTACGAAATCGGAGCCGGCACGAGCGAAATTCGACGCATGCTGATTGGACGCGAACTGTTCGAAGAAACGATTTGACAAACAATACAACCAGTAGGATATGCAAATGCAAAATTCTCCAGTAGTCGTAACGGGACTAAGCCGCACTCCAATCGGCGGATTTCAGGGACGCCTATCACCTGTAACTGCGCCCGAACTAGGTTCTGCATCGATTCGAGCGGCACTTGATGATTCAAACATCGACGGAGACAGTGTCGATGAGGTGCTGATGGGGTGCGTCTTGCCCGCGGGAATGGGACAGGCACCGGCTCGCCAAGCCGCTCTGTCGGCTGGAATTCCAAAATCCGTTGGCTGCACGACGGTGAATAAAATGTGTGGGTCAGGCATGAAAACTGTCATGCTCGGCTATGATTCCATCGTTGCCGGAACCAACTCCATCGTAGCTGCTGGGGGTATGGAAAGCATGAGCAACGCACCTTATCTGCTGCCGAAAGCCAGGGGTGGAATGCGTATGGGACACGGGCAGATTATGGACCACATGTTTATCGATGGTCTTGAAGACGCCTATCAGAAAGGTTCCCTCATGGGAGCGTTTGCAGAAGACTGCGCTGAAGCCTATCAGTTCAGTCGAGAGGAACAGGACAACTTCGCAATTGAATCACTCACTCGGGCACAGAAAGCTACGGAAAACGGCACGTTTGATCGAGAGATCATATCCGTTGAAGTAACTACTCGAAAAAGCAACTACGAAGTCTCTACGGACGAACAGCCGGAAACGACTAATTCTGAAAAAATTCCGCTTCTCAGACCTGCATTCAGAGAAAATGGAAGTGTCACCGCAGCAAATTCAAGTTCCATTTCCGACGGCGGTGCAACTGTCATTTTGATGTCGGAACAAGAAGCCGAAAATCGAGGCGTGAACGTGTGTGCTAGATTGGTTGGCCATACAACTTATGCGGCTGAGCCGAATTTGTTCCCAACAGCACCGATCGGAGCCATCCGGCGCTTGCTGGTAAAACTGAATTGGTTAGCGGATGACGTTGAACTCTATGAGATTAACGAGGCATTTGCCGTAGTCACAATGGCGGCCATGCACAGTCTCGGATTGCCGCACGATCGCGTAAACATACATGGCGGAGCTTGTGCACTGGGTCATCCGGTAGGGGCATCTGGAGCGAGAATTCTGGTGACTCTGATTGCAGCAATGGAAAAGTATGATCTGAAACAAGGAGTTGCATCTTTGTGCATCGGAGGAGGAGAAGCAACTGCAATCGGTGTTGTTCGCTCTTAAATTGTTTTAGTGATCGCAAATTGCAGCTGTACACATGAAAAATTCCATTGATTTTTATTTCGACTTTTCTTCTCCCTACGGATATTTTTCCAGCGAGAAGATAGACGAGCTTGCAAAGCGTTGCGGCAGCGAGGTTGTGTGGCGACCATATTTGATGGGAGCAGTCATGAAAATTACCGAACGCAAGCCGCTCGTGCAGATACCCATGGTCAACGAATACAGTGGTCGGGACCTGCACCGACTGGCTCGTTTTCATGGGATCGAATTCAATATCCCTTCAAAATTTCCCGTTGCAACCGTCGCAGCATGTCGTGCTTATTACTGGCTCAATCAAAACGATACTGCCAAAGCCAAGCAGCTCGCTCAGGCTTTGTTTCGTGCTTACTTTATTGAAGATAAACTGATTTCAAAATCCGATGTTGTCATCGACACTGCCGCGGAAATCGATATCGATTCTACAAGTCTATCATCTGCCCTGAATGATCCAGATGTAAAGAACCTGGTACGAGAAGCCACTGATGATGCAATCGCTCAAAAAGTGTTCGGATCGCCCTTCTTTGTCGTGGACGAAGAACCGTTTTGGGGACATGACCGACTGGATCAACTTGAGGCATGGGTGAAAACCGGGGGTTGGTAACCCCAAATTTTCCAGGTTTTTCGCCACTGCGATCATGTCAGTCCTTGAATCCAAGATAAATCTCGATAGTTCCGAGTTCCATGCTCGACGAGACGCGATGACGCGTCTAGTTGATGAATTGAATTCAGTTTATTCGACAATTCAAGCCGGAGGAACTGATTCTGCACGTAAAAAACATGTTGCACGTGGCAAGCTTCTCGCTAGAGACCGGATTCGGTTGCTACTGGACCGAGCTACCCCTTTTCTGGAGATCGCCCCGTATGCGGCTTGTGAAATGTACGGCGGGGAAGTACCATCGGCCGGGATTGTTACAGGAATTGGATCGGTAAGTGGTCGTGAGTGTATGATTTTTGCCAATGATGCCACCGTAAAAGGCGGAACATACTACCCAATAACTGTAAAGAAACACCTACGCGCGCAGGAGATAGCTGGCGAAAATCATCTTCCGTGCATCTATCTGGTTGATTCAGGTGGTGCATTCCTCCCTCTGCAGGACGACGTCTTTCCAGACCGCGGGCACTTTGGCCGAATATTTTTCAATCAAGCCAATCTGTCGGCAGCAGGAATCCCTCAGATCGCTGCAGTCATGGGATCCTGCACGGCGGGGGGCGCCTATGTCCCTGCCATGTGTGACGAATCAATCATCGTTCGTAATCAGGGGACAATATTTCTGGGTGGACCTCCGCTGGTCAAAGCGGCAACCGGCGAAACTGTGTCTGCAGAAGATTTGGGGGGAGCCGACGTACATTCCCGCCAGTCCGGAATTACCGATCACAATGCCAATAGTGATCAGCATGCGCTGCAGATTGTTCGTGATATTGTCGCGAATTTGAATCGCCCTAAATATATCTCCACTGAAGTCCAGCAGCCTCACGATCCACTCTATGATGCCAAAGAACTGTATGGCATCATACCAACTGAATTGAAGCAAAGCTATGACGTACGTGAAGTTATAGCCCGCCTTGTGGACGGCAGCAGTTTTCACGAATTCAAGAAGCTGTATGGCGAAACACTGGTTTGCGGCTTTGCACACCTCCTGGGATACCCGATAGGGATCATTGCGAACAATGGAATTCTCTACTCAGAGTCCGCCCTGAAAGCAACGCATTTCATCGAGCTTTGCTGTCAGCGGAATATTCCTCTTGTTTTCCTGCAGAACATCGCTGGATTTATGGTCGGACAAAAATATGAAGCTGGCGGTATCGCGAAAGACGGCGCCAAGATGGTGACTGCAGTAGCCTGTGCAAAAGTCCCCAAGTTCACGGTGATTATTGGCGGCAGTTTTGGTGCTGGTAACTATGCCATGTGCGGGCGCGCTTACGGGCCGAGGTTTCTGTGGATGTGGCCCAATGCCCGTATCTCCGTGATGGGCGGAGAGCAGGCGGGAAACGTGCTGACCCAAGTTCGGCTGGACAGCATGAAAGGCGACTCGTGGCCTCAGGAAGAACAAGATCAATTCAAGTCATCCATACTTGGACAATATGAAACTCAAGGACGACCGTATTATTCAAGTGCACGACTTTGGGATGACGGCATCATTGACCCTGCTGATACCCGCATGGTTCTCGGACTCGGAATCTCCGCAGCACTAAACGCACCGATCGAACAAACGCGATTCGGCATATTCAGAATGTAGTTGGTTATTCATGTCGGAATTTGATCAATTTGAAACCATTTATGTCACACTGACCGAAACGGGTGTCTGCACTCTGACTCTGAATCGACCGCAGGTACACAATGCCTTCGACGAGTTGATGATCGGCGAGTTGACAAATGCGCTTGAGCAGTTAGAGAAGCATCAGTCAGTGCGAATTCTGCTTGTTCGCGGTACAGGCAGGAGTTTCAGCGCTGGCGCCGACCTTAAGTGGATGCAGCGTATGGCGGACTACAGTGAGGAGCAGAACTTTGAGGACGCCCGCCGTCTGGCAACCATGATGGATAAACTGTATCGCTTTCCAAAACCTACAGTTGCGATTGTTCATGGAGGCGTGTACGGCGGTGCAGTTGGCTTGGTGGCATGCTGCGATATCGCCATCGCAGCGGACTCGGCAGTTTTCAGTCTTTCTGAAGTTAAAATTGGCCTCATTCCAGCTGTGATCAGCCCTTACGTTGTGAAAGCCATCGGATTGCGGGCTGCTCGACGATATTTTCTGACAGGTGAAGTATTCAGCGCCTCTACTGCACAGCAGATCGGACTGATTCACGAGTACGGGGATTCGGATGAAATCCCCAGCATTGAAAGTAGCATTGTTGAAAGGCTGCGAGCCGGTGCGCCTGGCGCTCAGCAAATCGCAAAATCAGTATTGCAAAATGTCCTAAGCGAGCCCGTAGACTCGGAAATGCAGGATGAAACGTCGAAGCTGATTGCTCGAGTTAGGGCTTCCGAGGAGGGCAAGGAAGGAATTGCCGCATTCTTGAATAAACGCTCTCCTGCTTGGCGTAAATCGCAATCTGACTGACATCTTGTTTCAGAAACTGCTCATTGCCAATCGCGGGGAGATTGCCTGCCGCATCACTCGCACAGCACAAAGGCTTGGCATTCCGGTTGTTGCGATTTACTCCGATGTCGATCGAAATGCAATGCATGTCGAACTGGCAGACGAAGCTGTCGAAATTGGAGGTGCCCGTCCCGCTGACAGCTATCTGAATGCAGGCAAAATAATGAATGCCGCGACGCAGACCGGTGCCGATGCCATCCACCCGGGCTATGGATTTCTATCCGAGAACAGCGTGCTGGCTGAAAACTGCGAGAAAGAATCCGTCGAATTTATTGGCCCCTCTTCCGAAGCCATTCGAATCATGGCGTCAAAGTCCACCGCTGCGGGAATCGCGGAGCAAGCCAACGTTCGAATCTTGCCAGGTTACCGTAGTTCAAGCCAGCATCTGGACAGCATGATTTCCGCTGCCAAAGAAATCGGTTTTCCTGTTCTATTGAAATCCGCATTGGGTGGTGGTGGACGAGGCATGAGAATCGTTTATCACGAAAGTGAATTCAGCGAAAATTTGCTGTCGGCCCGATCAGAAGCCAAAGAGGCATTCGACGATGATGCTGTCATCATCGAAAAATATCTCGGAAAGGCCCGGCATGTGGAAGTCCAAATCGCAGCGGACAAGCATGGCAATGTCGTCCATCTGTTTGATCGAGACTGTTCTGCGCAGCGCCGCTATCAGAAAATCATAGAAGAAGCGCCAGCCCCGAATATCGCAGATGAACTACGATTTCAGATGTATGAAGCGGCTGTCTCCCTCGCAAAAGCACTTGACTACCACAGCGTTGGAACTGTGGAATTCCTTTTTGATGGTGAATGTTTTTACTTTATGGAAATGAACACTCGCCTTCAGGTTGAACACCCAGTTACGGAACAGATTACGGATACCGATCTGGTTGAATGGCAGCTGCGAATAGCTGCAGGTGAATCAATCAAGGCTTTCCCCCTTCCTGCTCAACCCGTTGGCCACTCAGTTGAAGTTCGCATCTATGCGGAAAACCCATCTAAGGAGTTTTTGCCATCGCCCGGTACCATTGAATATCTGACTCTACCAGCCACCTCCGATGGGTTGCTGGTGCATACCGGTGTTAGGGAAAAGGACAATGTTGACCAGCACTACGATCCTCTTATCGCAAAGATTGTCAGCTATGAATCGGATCGAAGCAGTGCAATTAAAGGCATGCTGAATGGACTCTCACAGCTTCATGTTGCAGGAGTGAACACCAATGTAAATTTTTTGTCGAACCTGTTGCAACACGATTCATTTTTGAACGACAGCATTGATGTCAGATTCGTAGAAACGCGACTGGACGAACTAACACAGGTATGCGAACATTTACCGAATGAAATCGCTGCTATAGCAGCATTATTTCTTCATTCAACGCTGCGTGCTGATCACAACAAATTGGAAAAGCAGGAACACGCAGATCAGTACTCTCCGTGGAAATCTTCAACCGGTTGGCGACTCAATTCGATTCAGGAAATTACAGAATTATTTGAATACAACAATGAATTTGTGAATGTCACAACTCAATTGCAGCAAAAACACGGTGCGGTTCTGTGTGGTTCGCAACGGATGGACTGCAGTATTGAGGAAATCCAAGACAAAACTATCACAGTCGATATTGATGGTTCCCAATGTCAGGCAACAGTTGTCAATCAACCAAGTCTACTATTCGTTTTTCACGATTTCTCGCTATATGAACTACGGGTTTTAGACAAGATTTCCGTCGCCCATGCACCAATGGAACGTTCAGGAACGCTGACTGCTCCACTTCCAGGAAGAGTGGTTCGCACATTGGTAAAAATGAACGATGTTGTGACCACAGGACAGAAGCTGATGGTCATCGAAGCGATGAAAATGGAACATCAAATTACCAGTCCTTTGGATGGAATTGTGACTTCCGTCAACTATGGCGAAAATGAACAGATTGCTGAAGGAGCAGTTTGCGTTGTAGTCGAACCGCTTGAACCTTTAAATTCCAATTCAGAAGGAACAGAAAATTGAGTTGTCCGCCTGATGCTCGTCTGGTAGAAGTGGGACCTCGAGACGGGCTGCAGAACGAAGCTGTCCATACCTCAATTGAATTCCGCGTGGATTTAATCAATCGATTGTCAGAGTGCGGAATCAAGACACTGGAAATAGGAAGTTTTGTATCTCCTAAGTGGGTCCCGCAAATGGCAAATACCGGTCAGGTGTTGAATGCTGTGCACCGCCGACAAGATGTCGCGTTTGTGGCCTTGGTACCCAACATGACTGGAATGAACGCTGCAATTGAAGCTGGAGTCGATCAAATTGCGGTGTTTTCGGCTGCATCTGAGACTTTTTCCATGAAAAATACGAATTGCAGCATTGAACAGTCTTTTGAGCGGTTCAAACCTGTGATTGATCGAGCACAAGAGCTGGAAATTCCGGTAAGAGGTTACGTTTCCTGCGTTCTTGGTTGCCCTTACGAAGGGGTAATTGCTGAGAAGCAAGTCATTCCTGTGGTTGAAAAACTGTTTCACATGGGTTGCTATGAAGTCTCGCTGGGAGACACAATAGGTGTTGGTACGATTAACGGAACACGCAAGCTGCTCGCTGAGCTTGCAAATTTAGTTTCGTTAGATTCCGTCGCTGTTCATTTTCATGACACGTATGGCCAGGCGCTGCCAAATATCAGGGAAGCATTGGAGCATGGAGTATCCGTCATCGACAGTTCGATTGGGGGATTGGGCGGATGTCCGTACGCAAGTGGGGCAAGCGGCAATGTTGCAACTGAAGATGTCGTCTACATGCTGGACGGAATGGGAGTTAAAACAGGCATCAATCTGGCTTCACTCATCAAGGTGTCAGAATTTGTTTTCTCCGAATTGCAACGACCACCTGCTTCTCGAGTTGCAAAGGCGATTTTGTCGAAATCGAATTTAGAGTAAGGAAATCCCGTAGATGAGAAAGATTCCAGAAACCATGAAAGCAGTCGTTCTTGTCGGTCACGGAGACCTTGACCAGTTGGTTTACCGTGAAGATTGGCCAGTACCCGTTCTTGGCGATGACGATGTGCTAGTCAAGGTTCATGCATGTGGGCTGAACAACACCGATGTCAACACCCGAACAGGTTGGTACTCAAAAAGCGTCTCGACAGCAACCAGCGGCTGTACTGCGGAATCCACAGATAGTGGAGATGCTGCGTGGGGTCAGAATGCACTGTCATTCCCTCGTATTCAAGGAGCCGATGTCGCCGGTACTGTGTTCGCCGTCGGTAGCCGTGTGAACCGAGAACTTCTAGATAAACGTGTGATGATTGACTGCTGGCTGCGAGACTGGCAGGATCCGCTAAATCTTGAAAATTGCGGATTTTTGGGTTCGGAGTGCGACGGAGGATTTGCTGAATATACCGTTGTTAATTCTAATCAGATACACATAGTCGAAAGTAGCTTGTCGAGTGCAGAACTGGCAACATTTGCAACTTCTTGGGTAACCGCCGAAAACTTGCTTGAGCGAGCGAATGTCACGAAACTTGATACGGTGCTGGTTACTGGAGCATCCGGAGGAGTGGGGTCTGCCCTTGTACAACTCGCAAATCGCCGAGGAGCTGTCACAATTGCAATGGCGGCGAAAGACAAACATGATCAGTTGGAAAAACTATCTCCGAATGCAATGATCGACCGCAATTCCACTGATCTAAAATCCGCGGTTGGTAACGCGATTGGAAAGCATTCAGTCACAGTTATCGCTGACATTGTCGGTGGTACAAATTGGAAGAACTTGATTGAGTTGCTTGCACAAGGTGGTCGTTACACCTGCGCTGGCGCAATCGCAGGTCCAATCGTAGAATTGGATCTTCGCACTCTGTATCTGCATGATTTGACGTTCACTGGATGCACAGTCGTTGCACCAGATACTTTTGGCAAACTAGTCGGCTACATTGAGCGTGGCGAGGTCTCGCCGATTCTTGCTGCCACCTACCCGCTCGCGCAACTTCAAGAAGCACAAGCACAGTTCATCCGAAAGCAGCATGTCGGAAATATCGTTGTTACTATGGATTGATGTGCCTTTAAACTACGATGCCAGACACTGCTGAATTACAATCACAGTTGGCTGATATCTGCTAAATCTGCTATGGAGTATTTTGAATTTTATGATTCAAAAGTATGAGAAACGAGAACGTAACCGCCACAAACGTATACTCTCATGGATTATTTCCCGCTTAAGGTAGAACTTGATTACTCCTATTCCTTTGGTGCATTGGATCGATATTTCAAAGCGCTAGCCGAAGGTCGGGCACTTGGAACTTTCTGCCCGAAATGTGGCAGAACCAGTTTTCCACCTAAGCTGATCTGCGACATTGACAACAGCCACACTGAGTGGCGCGAGTTGGAAGGCACTGGAGTCATCAGGGAGTTGACTGCAGGAGTAGATGCACATGGCCAAGAAACCCAATTTGCTTTGATTGCGATGGATGGAGCTGACAACTTGTCGCTTGGCCGTCTAAAAGGAAGTCAATTCAACACAGGGGACCGAATCATGATTGATGTTGAAAACCCCAATGCCTCACATCCCGCACAGTGCGCGGTTTTCAGATCAATCGAATAGCAACCTTCCGGACTATTTCGAAAATTCTAACTCCATTTGTCTGCGCAGTTTGTGGGCGGTTGAGCGGTCGTGAACTCGAACATCGTCCCAAGTTACAATACCATCTCTCGGAATTGGATTGCACACCTCAATTCCTGAAGCCAGCCCGATGGGTACTGCCTTGATTTTTAGAGAATGTGCAGCTGGCACAATTTTGCCCCACACGGTACTTCCGCCCTCTCCGTCCAGAACTTCGCCAACTCCAAGATTCCGTTTGGCAACAGAAACAACATCTGCAGAAAAGGAAACTGGTGATCCCGTGGGTTCTCGACGCAGCGCAACCGATGCTACGCTGACACCTAGTTCAAGTCCAATCAGGTGATAAGGTCGATACAACGCTGAATATTTTCCTGTCGAGTCAGTCACCAGTCCATATTCTTTGAAACATCGCTCTACATACTCGGTTCCTGCTTCAAATACTACGTATACGCCCCAGCGCAAGTCCCGTTCCACCTCCGAACCATCTCGGTGAAGCGAAGAAATCACCTCGACCATTCCTTTTTTCGCCAACACTCCCCCTTCGCTCTTAGGTCTCAAAATAGAGCCAAGCTCGTCAACGGAACAAGGCGGAAACGAAAGGCCGTTTTCAGGCGGTTCCAATCCAGTCGCATTTGCCACAGCTGTCATTTCAATTGCAGACTTGGTACCGTCAAGAAAAGAATTGAACATTTTACTGTTCATACCTCCTCGCTCAGCATCTTCTCTTGTCAATCCATAATAATTCCACACCGTGTCAGGTGTCGATTGATGATACGAAGGAAGATATTTTGTACCTTTACCAGCGCAGACAACCTCTAGTCCCATAGATCGAACAGTATCTACCTGTTCAACAATAAGCGCTGGCTGGTCGCCATAAGCAAGAGAATAAATCACGTTGTGGTCACGCGCTTTTTTAGCCAATGAAGCACCTGCCAGTACATCTGCTTCTACATTGACCATTACGATGTCGATTCCGCAACTGATACTCTGTAGAGCATGGCTCACTCCTGCGACAGGATCTCCGGTCGATTCGATGACTACATCAACGTTGCCTGCTCGTAACACATCATTGATGTCATCAGTTACAAAAACGTCACTGTTAGCGTAAGTCTTCTGAGAACTATTGAAAATTTTGGAATCCTGAAATCCCGCAGTATTCAGATTCTTGCGGGCACGGTCGGGGTTCAAGTCACAAACAACATCGAGACTCATTCCTGGAGTTCGGATGATTTGCGCCATGAACATGGTGGCGAACTTTCCAGCACCAACCATACCGACGCGAATGGGCGTTCTTGAAACTTCCCGTTCTTGCAGTAATGAGTAGAGGTTCATGTTCTGAGTTTGCGTTGAAAAACGCTATTTTGGTTCAAAAGTGAACCATGTTAATTCAAACTGCGAGGTTGAAATAACTTATTTTTGCTGGACTTCGACTTTTTACCCAGCAGGAATCGCTCGCAATCGAAAATTTGAACTAGACAATCAAATTTGTAGGAGGGAAGTGGAGCGTCCCTGCTCCAGAATTCTTCCCTGTCGTATCTAATTTGTTTATAATATATGAGTAAATTCATATATGTAATTAGAACTTGGTTTTAGTATAATACGCTATAACAACGAATTGAAGGAAAATTTGTCCTAAATACATGAGTAAATACTCATGTTAATGATGAGATCGAATTGTAGTGAACTCCTGACTAAAAGTAATACCTTTCGCTGTTCCAATGTATGAAACATTAATTCGCCATCTAGTTAGCACTGATTGAGTTCACTAGATCTTGAATAATCGACTCCCCCCAATGGCCGCTCTGCGCGCATTCGAGGTCTCGTCTCGGCATCTCAGTTTTACGAAAGCTGCGGATGAACTGTTCATTACGCAAAGTGCAGTCAGCCATCAAATCAGGCACATTGAAGAACTTTGGGACTTCAAGTTATTTGAACGTCAAGGCAGACGCTTGACCATTACCAAAGAAGGACAGATGATTGTTCCAATTGTGCGGGAATTCCTGGAAAGCATGAATCGCGTTCTAAACGAAATCACTAACACGGAAACTCGCTCTTCAATTCGAGTGAGCCTGGTACAGTCATTCGCAGTGAAGTGGCTGGTACCTCGTCTTGGAAAGTTCAATGAACTCTATCCTGATATCAGTGTCTGGATTTCAACCTCCGATGATCTCGTAAATTTTGGAAAGGATGAAGTGGATATTGCCATTCGTCTCGGTCACGGCGAATGGCCTAGCCTACACGTCGATCCAATGTTGCAAGAATACGTCTTTCCAGTATGCAGTCCTGATTTTCTAAGACGATTGACGCCACCCGAAAATCCCGCGGATCTGTTTCACTATCCACTATTGTATCGGCACTCCTTCGATATTTGTCCGCGCTGGAGAGACTGGTTCAGAGATGCTGGAATCACTATCAAATCGTTGCCAAGAGGCTCGCATTTTCCAGATACAAGCATGTGCATCCAAGCTGCCATTGACAACCAAGGCATCGCTCTTGCCCGAAGCGCACACGTTGAGAAAGATCTTGAGAGCAACCGCCTGATCAAACTATTCAATGTCTATAGCAGGTCAGCGGTATCCTACTATGTTGTTTGCCCGCACAAAGTCGTCACTCAGCCAAGGATTGCCGCCTTTCGGAAATGGCTGCTGGAGGAAGCAGCCAATTCTCAGAAATCATTCGATAACGTAATTGAGAATGACGACTGAGTCGGAACTTTCCATGTAAACTACAAGGTCAAACATAACTGAAAAAGAATTCGTCGTTTATGGTACTTTGTATTATTGCGACTGTTTAATACAATGACTCAAACCAGAGAGGGTGTCGAATCAATTCGTGAGTCATCATTCGGGTGTCTGAAAGCTTATCCGTCTGTGATCAAGTTCAAGCACAATAAAGGAAAATATGTTTTTACTCACTCATTTACTAATACAGAATTAATGCTTTGAAAATTAAGGGGTTACGATCGTCATAATGAAACGATGGCTAGCGGGATTAACGATTGGGCTTATTGCAGGCGGTGTAATAGGATTTGGTGCGGGTATCTACAGTTTGCCGATACTGATTGAATGGTGGTCGAAAAACGAGGAATTGACAACGGTACCGACCTTTGCGGAAACCGACCCAACTGGGGCTTTTGATCGAAATAGTCCTGGGTCCGATGCTTTACATTGGGGAGAAGGCAAAATCCGACTTTCCGACGGAAAGCTCGTATTCGAAGATGACGTAACTTTAGCGCCTGGCCCTGATTATCGAATTTACATGACGACAAAATTCGTAGACAATCGAGACGACTTTAAACGAATCAAACCTCAGGCAATCGAAATATCCAAACTGAGAGTATTCTCCGGACCGCTGGAGTTTGACCTACCACCGGAGTTCAATGCAACTGAATTTGACAATGTCATAGTCTGGTGTGAAGCATTCTCCATGTACATTGCGAGCGCCCGACTCGACTGAAACGGTTGAAGAACGAATTTGTGGTGCTGGCGAGAGGACTTGAACCTCAGACCTGCCCACAACCTTGGTGGCCTTTCCATTCGGGGGTTCTAATTGCCATTGAATGAGCGCCGGTTGGGCGCGAATCTCGGCATCACGGTCGTTGTCTGGACCGGTCCGGCACGTTCGTGCTTATGCGAGGCATTCACCACGCTAAGCTCATGGCAATCAGCACAACCGGATCAAGCAAATCAAGGGCTAAGTCTTTTTCTTGCTCTGCGCCTGGCCGTAAGATGTACAGTCAGCCGAGTAATCGTGTGGGCACTCGGCGTGATCCTCTACTTCGGCCGTGCACCCGACACGAAACGGTAAGAAAATACGCCTTCCCGCAATCCCTGGTCGTAGCCGATGGTTGCCTCCATTAACTCCTGTGACGCGCGGTTCACCCAAGCGGAAGGTGAGCTCAGAAACGTCAACATTAGTCACTTCTTGCTAATTCGATCCGTGGACTGCGCCGCCTCTGAGGAGAAATCCTGCTCGTGTATCTCGTCGAATCCCGCCTGCTCGAGTGCAGCCAGCACATCGCCCACGGTTCCAGGGGCGGCATGCGCCAGCCCCGCTGCGCGATGGCGTGAAGCCTCTTCCTGAGCCTCGGAAATCGGCGCACCACTCAGCAGTCCCTCCAAGGCCTGCCATCGCCCTCCCCGCTTGAGCACTCGATAGACACCTCGGAGGTGGGCGAGCTTGTCTTATGCGTAACAGAAGGACTCATGGTTTAGCACCTTGTCGAAGTGCGCATCGGGAAACGGCACCTACACTCGCTATTGCCTGATCCGCAACTGCGACACCGGCAAGCAGTATGCGCTACCGATTCAGGTCAGTGAGTTGGCGAGAAAACTCTATGCGCTGATGGGCGTCAAATGGTCAGGCACCAACCTAGCCATCAACTGAAACCGCTACAGCCCGTCGAGAATCACAATTTTCATCCACATGCTTGACATTTGTAGCGTATTAGCTACAATACGACCATGCAATATGAAATTGCATCCACGGAAATCTTCAACAAGTGGTACCAAGGTTTGAAAGACCGAAACGCCGCGAAAGTGATTGCACAGCGTCTGACCCGTGTTGCCAGCGGCAACTTGGGCGATACTGCTTCGGTCGGTGGCGCCGTGAGCGAAATGCGCATCTTTGCTGGCCAAGGCTGCAGGATTAATTTCACGATGCGGCGAGGTGTTGTCATTCTTCTTTTGTGTGGCGGTGACAAATCCAGTCAGACCCGCGACATAAAAAAAGCCAAAGAGATTATGAAAAGTAAAGACGAGGTGTGAGTCATGAAAGTGAAATTGATGGAATTTAACCCAGTCGACGGCCTGCAATCCGAAGAGGAGATCGCACAATACTTGGCAGACTGTTTCCAAGATGACAATCCTGCCGTGTTTGTCAGAGCCTTGGGATACGTAGCAAAAAACAAGGGTATTGCGAATATCGCGCAAGACACCGGGTTGAACAGGGAGAATTTGTACAAATCTCTTTCCGGCGACAGGCAGTTGCGCTGGGACACCATTCATCGGGTGATGAAGTCGTTGAACATCAAGCTGCAGCCGACCGCTTGACTTGCTTCTTTGATTCCGCAAAGTATTCATGCTCCTTGCGCACATCCGATCCCCCCGTGTAGTATCCAAAATTAAACCGATGAAAATCACCGCAAAATTCCTACAATAATTCGTAGCCGAAACGAGATTTTTCCGAAATAAACCGAAACGGCAACAGTGCTTTCATACCGCGGTGGCGATGGTCCATCACGCCGGCAAATCTACCGCTACCAGCGCCCGGACAGGCACTGCGCGGCAGCTCCGACTTGTACGCCCGTGGCGACTCCAACCTGTATCTGCGCAAACACCGCGATCACTTCATCTTGAGCATCAAGCATCGCGCCGTACCTTGCTCGGCGGACCTGCAGCTGGAACTGCACGCTTCCTCTTCCTGCGGGCCGGCCTTGCGTCTGCGACCGACTCGGCATCCAGCCGCAGACGCGGCACCACCACCATGACCTTGTGCTGCACCCACCGCCCCAACTAGTTACGACTCGCCAAAGCAGCGATCCGAAAACTTGAAGACGCCTGAAACTTATTAAAATCACGACTGGACTGTCTAAAAACTTGATGTTGATTTGAATTCAATCTACAAGTTATTGGTTTGATTGGTGCCGGCGAGAGGACTTGAACCTCCGACCTGCTGATTACGAATCAGCTGCTCTTCCAAACTGAGCTACACCGGCACATAAATGGCAGGGATTCTAAATTTCGACTCAACTGATGTGAAAGTCAGGCAAGCAAGCCAGACGAAGACAATGAGAATAAGCTAATCGTTTGTGCTGAACAAAGATAATTCGGCAGAATCCACGCTGATATCCGGCTCGACAGAAATTATAGCAAATGAGAAATTTTTTAAATTCGCCTGCCGGCATTCAAGAACAGGATTCCCAGCTTGCGTAGCACCGCTGAAACGGAATAAACCTATCTCTCACTCCATTGAGTAAAATCCAATAATGTCACCGTCCGTAGTAACACCGAGGCCATTCAGCAAGCGATTTGCATAGCAAAAATATCCAACCACCTGATTCAGTTCCAATATCTCTCCATCACTACACCCTGCCTCAATTAAGCAATCAAAGTCTTCCTTCACCATATCTGACACGGCTAACGTTAACTTTTGGACATAGGAGAGCATAGCGAGTTCCTTCCCCTGAAATGCGGATTCGGGCTGGTGGTTGCGCAAAGCATTGAGTATTGCTTCAAACCGTTCGTCATCCGCAACTAGTTTCCTAAGATTGAGGCTATGATGCGTTACGCTGTATTCACACTGATTTAGAATGCTTGTGTAGGTTCCTGCTGTTTCCAGGAACCACAAGGGAATTGAGTTATTAGGGTTATGGAGAACGCTTCGGTATAAAGCGGTGTGTCCGTACATTGTATGTGGCCGCAAACTATGAACGCGTAACACGTTATCGACGGTGCCATGCGGCGTTCTAGCGGAATCAAGCGCTTCTTTGACCTCTCCAGCAGCTTCGGAGTCGGAAATCATGCGAATCCAGGCAGTCATCGAACTATTCCAGCTATTCAGCGGTGTCAGTGGCGATATGCGAACGAACGATTGAATCGCCCGGTAATATAAGCGTCGCAACTGATTGCCTCGTATATTGGCGTTTCATCGGCACCAATAATCGGGTCAATTACAGTCTGCGAATTAGGATCTACAAAAACAACAACTGAATAGCGCGCAGAATTTCCTTCGTTCACCACGTAATGTGGAACTGAGCGAAAGCGCCCGTTTGTCCACCGCGTCAATAAATCTCCAACATTGACTACGAATGTCTCTGATATTGGGTTTACGTCAAGCCACTCGCCGTTTTTCGTTTGGACGCGTAGCCCGCTTGAGCGTTGTGCAAGCAGCGAAAGACATCCAAAATCCGTATGCGGAGATACACCATATTCACTGGAAGAATGCTTTGTGGCAGGATAGTAAATCAGCGATCCTCTGGATGTGGGTAGATCGAAATTACTGGCAAAATAATGGCTGCTTTTGCCTAAAGAGACTGCCAATGCACGCAATATATTCAGAGTGACTTCATGTGCAGACTCAAAATATTCATTCAGAGAGACTTTCATCTTGGGTATGGATGCATGCCAGCGGTTCGGTGCCAGCAAGGATTGGTTGCCATTTTCTTTGGCTTCATTCACCCCTATGTCAAGTCCCCAGATGAAGCTTTCTTTTTGATCAGCTCCACTATACCCCTCCATTGTAGACTCCCCTATCGGAAGAAAGCCTCGATGGGGCCCAGATACTTTCACTTCCGTTTTTGTTTCTCTCGGCAGCGCAAAGAATTGCTGTGCAACTGAAAACGTAGAATCGACAATTCGATCTGGTACGCCATGTCCTTTGACATAGAAAAAACCGTGGTCTCGAGCAGCATCATGCAATTCTGATCCAACTTTTCGCAAAGCGGAATCGGAGTTCTCCCGTAGAGGAGAAATTTCAATGACTGGAATGATTTGCATGTGATATCTGGCGAAAGCCTACTCAAATTGGGATAGACGGTAAAGTATACAATGTAGGATGTTGAAATTCCGCAATAATACGCCGCATGACGTTCTGCGTACTTGCTGCAAAGACTGGTTCATCTGAGTCGTGACAACTTTTCTCATATCCAGACTTTACCAGACCGTATCTGCCATTTTGCTGATGTCGTTCGTATGCTATATGCTGCTCGGACTGATGCCAGGCGATCCCATCGATCTTCTGGTTAGCGCAGACCCTCGCTTGACCGCAGAAGACGCAGTTCGGCTGAAGGCACTGCATGGACTGGATCAACCACTGGGAAAACGTTACCTGAATTGGCTGTTCTCGGCGCTGCAGGGTGATTTAGGATACAGCCGTCTGTACGCCAAGCCGGTTCTTGTGGTTCTGTGGGGTGCACTAGAAAAAACACTGCTGTTGATGGGAATCGCATTCGTGATTTCCGTAGCGATTGCAATTCCAGCCGGTGTCCTCGCTGCAAGACGCATACACAGTCTGACCGATTATTCCATCAATCTGCTCTGCTTCGCTGGCATCTCAATTCCTGCGTTCTGGCTGGCACTGATGCTGATTCTGCTGTTTTCTGTCGTTCTTGGCTGGCTTCCCGCGAACGCAATACCCTTGGGTGATGCTGGATTTCTTGAGCAGGTCAGAGGACTGATACTACCTGTCATTACTCTAGCGATTGTGAGCATCGGTGGAGTTACCAGATATATGCGAGCTGCCCTGCACGAATCACTTCAACAGGATTACATTCTAACTGCATACGCGAAAGGATTATCAGACCGGCAAGTGGTGAGAAGGCATGCGCTGCGAAATTCTATGATTCCAGTTGTAACTGTCCTGTCGTTGGATATCGGCACCTTCTTTTCAGGTGCCCTGATTACAGAAATCATGTTTGGTTATCCAGGCATGGGGAAACTGCTCTTTGATGCCATACAAGGCAGCGACTACAATTTGGCCTTGATCGGCTTGCTGATGGCGACTGGCGTGACTCTCGTCGCCAATTTTATCGCTGACCTGTCATATGCGGCTCTAGACCCTCGAATCTCATACCGCACTGACTAATATGAACCGACTTGTAAATCTTGCCAAGCGTCTGTTGCTGCACCGATTTGCGATGTTCAGTGCAGGAATACTGTTCCTGTTGATCTTGTTCACCGTATCGGCTCCTATCATCGAAACGTTGCTGGGCACGGACATTTCGAAAATCAATCTGTTTTCCCGCTTTCTGTCGTTCTCTACCGAACATCCGCTAGGGACTGACGAACTCGGTCGCGACCTGTTAGTGCGGCTGGCTTATGGCGGCCGAATATCATTGATCGTCGGCTTCACTGCAGCATTATTTGCTGCTTTCATCGGCACAACAGTTGGCCTAGTCGCTGGATATTATGGAGGATGGATAGACAGCCTGTTGATGAGAACGACTGACAGTGTCATCGCACTCCCCCTGTTGCCGCTTTTGATTGTGCTTGCCGTGATAGACCTCGGCAAACTTGGCATCCCGCCAGAGATTGCCTACCACGAAGACGTCGGACTTTATCGAATTATCGTCATTGTATCTTTGGTAGGATGGACTGGAGTCGCCCGACTAGTTCGCGGCTCAGTCTTGTCGATGCGAGAACAACCTTACATTATGGCGGCACACGCACTTGGCGTTCCTGCCAGTCGAGTTATCGTCGCACATATTCTTCCGGGTCTGGCATCACCGATCATAGTTGCGGCCACTCTGTCGGTCGGAAATATCATTCTTTTCGAGTCAATTCTCAGTTTTCTCGGGCTTGGTATTCACCCTCCAACGCCGAGCTGGGGAAACATGCTCACCAATGCTCAAGAGTTGATTTGGGAAGCACCAAGCCTGGCTTTCTTCCCGGGGTTGATGATCTTCGTTACAGTTATCTCGTTCAATTTTCTGGGTGATGGACTACAGGATGCGCTAGCGCCAAAATCAAAGAAAAGGTGACTATCGATGAGAGTTACAGATCTCAATCTAAATGGAATTTTTCTCCAATAAGCCCGAAAGCTTTCCCATTAGCCAATGGGTAGAGAATCATATAAGATTCGACCACGCTCCACGATCCAAAAGGCTGCAATGGCCGCACAGGGTAATGCTACGACCCAGCGTGTCGGAATCAGTAGCGATTGTTTGATCCTGGTAATCAGAAACAATATCGCCCAAACAGCGGCGACTATGATAATTTGACCGATTTCCACTCCGATATTGAAAGATAACAGAGATTTCCACAAATGAGCCCCGTTCGGCAACAAAAATTCATGAAGAATGAACGAAAACCCAAGTCCATGCAGTAATCCAATTAAGAATGTGATGATGAAAGATTCATGCTGACCGTAGTGTCTACCCCAAGTACGGATTGCATTGATTGCAACCCAAATAATTGATACTGCGATACCCAATTCTACCGTCGGAATAAACCATGCGCCTGATGGCACGAAGCCCCAGAAACCTGCGATTAGGGTAATTGTGTGTCCGATTGTAAATCCTGTTACGCGCCACAGCAGTCCGCCTAGACCCACTGCACCAATCGTCAGACAGATTACGAACAGCAGATGGTCCAATCCTTCAATGATGTGAACTATTCCTTGCAGTACGAAAGTGGTAACCGCGGCAAGTGTTGAATTGGTGATTTCAACTGGGTCATTGAGCAACCCCGTCAATCGGAAGACTCGAGTTTCACCTGGAAAGTGATCTAGCAGTAAATTTGCCGTGTCTTCCTGTCCTGGCAGTCCTGGGTTGAACTTACTCGCTAACTTGTAGGTATTAACCGATCCATCATAGCTGTATCGAAGATGCAAATCGGTTACTGTTTCTCCAACATAAATCTCATCTATCGGATAGGGGAAAACATCACCAACCATGGCGGATTCAACTTCTGACAGCGTTGTGAAGGGAGGTTGATACAAAGCGGGGTGTACGCGCACTGCAATTATTTGAGGAGATAGATATGTATTATTAGTTTCAATCTCGAGCCCCTCGGCAGCAATTTTGGCAAATTCAAAGGGATTCCCTTCTAACTCTTTGGTGTCGAGATAATGAAACAGTGCGCTTTGCTCCGTACGGTTATACGTAAATGGAGCTGAATCTACCGTTCCGTCATCGTTCTGCTTTCCGACTAGTCCTGCGAGGAAATATGGAGTTGGAATTCTAAGGTAAACATCAAGTCCTGATTGGGTGTGAACGACATGAATGGTTCGGATATTCATGTCTAAATTGAAGTGCGCGAAAGTGTTGGTACAGATTAGAAATACTGCAAACGCAACGGCCAGACATTTCAAATTCAGAAGCGGTTTTTGAAGTTCAAAACTATCTTTCACGACTATACCACATAAAAAATCCATAAAAAAAGCCGCTTAGAATGCGAACAAACTAAGCGGCTAAATCTTATTTAACTAACCGTTGCCGTCACCAGCAAGATGGTTGGAACCAAAATACATGACATGACCTTTCATATCCGCTATATCAGCCGCACTGATTTGAATCGTAGGTCCATCAAGCATTGTATGAGAATGCGATTGTGTCCATTCAACTGCATCTTGCAGAGTCGATGTATAGAATGTTGTTTCCGGGACCAGATAATGGTGCGGAATTGCAACTTTTGCACCTGTCATTTCAACAACTGAATCGGCTTGTGCATAATCAAGAATGTGTTTGGACCCGTCGACTGGAACAAAAATTACGTCAACTTCGCCAATCTTGTCTAAAACCTCTTGCGGAGGAGTCGGACGGTTGTCCCCCCACATCAGCAAGCGAAGACCGCCGGTTTCGATGAGGTAAATACTATTGTCCATGTGCCGAAAATTCGTCGGTGGACAGGGATCATTTCGACCTTCAAACTGTTTGACTGCTTCAGTCCAAGCGACGATTCCTGGAGCCACGCATTGATGTTTATCCGCAATTCCTGTGATTTTTACGTCACCTAATTCAAATGTGCCTCCCATACGGTCAAGCAGCATATTTGCATCAAGCCGGTCCAATGCATCGTGATCGAAGTGAGCGTGTGTTGACAATCCAATATCAACCTCTGCTTTTGGAAAATCCATCCTATACCAAAGGCCCCAGGCACCAGACGGGTCATTGCGCCAAGGATCGACAATCATGGAAATTCCCCGAGGAGAAGTGACTCCGAACGAAGAATTGCTGTAGAACGATATTTCTACCGAACCGGCAGCTTCACGAGTTCCGCCTTGGTTCTGGATTTGAATAATTCGATTATGATTCAAACCAGATTGCCAAGAGTTCATCTGACTGATGACATCTTCGCCAAGGCCAACTAATCCGCCTGCGATAATGGCCACGCTTAGTGCATACCATTTCAATTTTTTCATTTTTCTCTCCTAAATTTTTTGACCAAATGATTAGATTCACGACTATTCAAGAATCAACTATTTAATCCTTGGAATTTTGGTTTAACTGTGATCACAGGTAATGATACAAAATTAATTGTATGGAATTGGAAAGGTTTTTGAACTGTCAACCGGCTGGTCAAACCTTGGCGGCTTGCACAGGTGGCACTTTTAAAATCAGTCGGCGGGACTTACGAAGATCACTGAGGGAGTGAAATGTTTTTGAGTAGTCAGGCCGGTAAGCATTGGCCTAGGTAACCACTGCACGATCAATCTTCCGCCAGTTCATCACTTTCCGGTATTCGATCAAATCGGCATTGTCGGTCAGAAGGTCAGGACTCCCGGAGCCGCGGCTCATAGCCATCAAATTATATGTGCGGCTGCGCATCGGCAGCACACTGCCACATCCTTAGTCGAGGCGAATTCCCAGTAAACTTTCACCTCATCGTGGTCACTCACAATTCGATGCTGTACTGGTCAATCGCGGGCTGATGAATACGGATACCAAGTCCAGGCCCGTCCGGGATCTTTACAACACCATTGTCGTGAAAAATCGGCGCTTCAAGAATAGCTTGGCGAAACGGATTAAACGTCTGGTCAAATTCCAACATCGGTTCACGAGGACTATGGCGGGGAGGTTGTGGCGGTAGGGTCGCAAGCATTTGCAAGGACGCCGCTATTGCAATACCGGTGCCCCAAACATGCGGTATCACGCGAATTCCCGCCGTTTCTGACATTGAAACGATTTTCCGCATTTCGGTAATGCCGCCGCATCCGCAAACATCGGGTTGCAATATGTCCACAGCGCGAGCTTTGATAGCCTGGTCAAATGCGTCCCTCCCGTGCCAAGTTTCACCTGCCGCAACTGGTAGGGGTTGCCTCAGCCGAAAGTCTCGATAGGCTTCCAAATTTTCCGGGACAATCGGTTCCTCAAACCAGCTGATACCATACGGTTCAACTCGCTTTGCCAAATCAATCGCTTCTATGATGTCAAAACCATGGTTCGCGTCGATCATCAGCGCGATATCCGGACCGATTGCCTCCCTGACGCCAAAGATAACCTCGCAATCTTCAGCTACACCGAATCCAATCTTGATTTTAGCTGCCGAAAACCCAGCCGAGACATATCCAGCCACCTCGTCGATCACCGCATCCTTGCGGTCCTTGCCAACAGGCCGAAATCCGCCGGTTGCATACGCAGGAACGTCGGTTCTGTGCGCGCCGCCCAACAACACATGGACCGGTACGTCGAAGTATTTCCCCGCGATATCCCAGAGCGCAATATCAATTCCGCTCAATGCGGTCATGGAGACACCGCGTTGACCCTGATCGCGGAATTGATCGTACAGGTTCAACCAGATCGGCTCGATATCCAACGGACTACGTCCGACCAGCAGACCGCTCATCGTCTGCACCGTTGCTGCATTGGGCAGTGGTGGGCCAAGACACTCCCCCCAACCTATAAGTCCGTTGTCGCAAACAATCTCTACGAGGCAGGCCGACCGGTCGTGGAAAGTGGAAAATGCGCTTTGAAAAGGGTGTTCGAGGTTGTGTCGAAGGATGTGGGTGAGAACTTTTCGAATCTTCATGTCGTAAATTTTCCCACAAGGGCTTGGAGCATATCTACTTCTTCTTCAGTGAGATCGGTAAGTGGCGGACGCGTTGGGCCCGCAGAATGTCCAATGAGAGAGCACCCCGCCTTGATGATTGACACAGCATATCCGGCTCGACGGTCGCGAATCCTTGCAAATGGAAAGAAAAACTCATTGAGTAAATTCAGCGTTTTCTCATAGTCGCTGTAACGCATTGCACTGAAAAATTCGACAGCCAGTTTGGGCACGAAGTTGAAGACGGCTGACGAATAGGTCGCTACACCAGCTCCTTGGTATGCTTGAGCATATAACTCGTGGGTTGGCATTCCGCCAATGCAGCAAAGCCGCTCACCTAGCTTTGCGGTAATTTCCCGAACCAGTCCAATATTGCCGCTCCCGTCCTTGAAGCCTATAAGATTTGGACATTGATCTGCAAGTTTGACCAGTGTCTCGGCACTAATGACGCAATTTCCGCGGTTGTATGCAATGACTGCGAGATCAGTTGCGTCACAGATCGACTTTATGTGATAGAACAATCCTTCTTGAGTCGCCTCAATCAGATATGGGGGAAACAAGAGCAATCCATCAGCTCCAATGGCTTCAGCGTCTTGGGCAATTTCATTGGCCATCTCTGTTCCGTAGCCACAGCCGGAAATGATCGGGGTACTTCCTGCTGCTTCTTTAACTGCATTGGTAACCCGCGAGATTTCCGACCGACTTAGTGAAAAAAATTCTCCAGTTCCACCGGCGACGAAAAGGGCTGATGCACCGAATTCCGAAAGCCAGGCTATGTGTTTTTGCTGGCTGTCGAGGTTTAAACTGCGGTCGGTGTTGAAGTGGGTGACGGGAAAGGACAGTAGTCCCGATGCGATGGCGGTTTTGAGTTTCGACGGCGTCATTCTTGTTCTTTTCAGTTGGAATATTTACAAGAGATACTATGATTCATTCGATCTCTCTGAGCATATCAAAATCTGGTGCTTGTACACCTTGGCGCGCCAAGGTGCGATAGCGTTCAAGCGAACCAACAAGATGTGTTCGCATTGCTTCACGGGCTGCAGAGGTATCTTTGGAACGGATTGCATCAGCCACCGCTTGATGTTCCGCATGGAGCTGATCTTCCCGATATGGCAGTGCATGTTTGCCGCTAACAAGCTCACTAAGTTTTGCGCGCGGTATGGTTCGACGTCCAAGATGAGAGAGAAATTCTTCAAAACGTGAATTGTTAGTCGAACGAGCAATTGCCATGTGAAAGGCAAAATCTGCCAGTGCCGTAGGTTCCCCCGCATCCATCAATTTTGAAAACTCAAACAGATGGCGTTGAATCTCGGCCTCTTGTGCCGGAGAGGCCCTTTCCGCCGCCAAACCGGCTGCTTCAATCTCTACAGCTGCACGTAGTTCCAACTCCTCAAGGATATCTGAAATTCTCTCAGACACTTGACTAAGCAACATCAAACCGCCTTTCGGCTGTTTAGCCTTTTCAACGAACACGCCAATGCCGTGTCTTGAACGAACCAAACCGTCTGCCCGCAATTCTGCAATGGCTTCACGTATTACCGTTCGGCTGACACCAAACTGTTCAACGAGTACAAGCTCAGTCGGCAGTTTGTCGCCTGCTTCGTACACGCCCTTCCTGATGTCTTCTCGTAGCTTTTGGATCACCTGAACGGTTAGGCTCTTTCGCGGTTCTTCTGATCTCGATGGGGTCACGCTGTTTCGCCTCCTTGTTCCCTGTAACGGGTTGTGATTGCGTCATGGTTGTTTAATCATATGATTATTGCAACAGAATATCATATGAGACTGACAATAACATACTATGACTATTGACAAGTGATATTATGACTGATATGATAACTCACTATCGGCAGTTATTTCCTCTGCTTTGAGCTAAGAAGAACTGCCAAGATTGACCCCGCCATTGAGCATCATGGGGTCGAGCAACAAATGACCCTATATGGAGGACAAATCAATGAAATGCGCATTCTGACGAAAATGAACAGTCGTTCTGATTGAAAGTGAACACCCGTTCTGATTCAAGATGAACACCTATTCTGATTCAATTTGAACACTTGTTTCAGTCAACCTGAGAACGGAGTTTCCGACGTATTGTTCAATGGCTCTTTGTACTTTACAAATTCGTGTCAAGTCAAGTTTTTTATCCAATCCATATTTTCAATGAGGCACGAAAAAGTTATTCATAGACTGTTGGTAAGTATGCCGTTCACGGCGAAACCATTAATACTTATCAATAGGCTGTGAATAACTTTTTCCCTGGTTTTTCGAAGTATTTACAAAAAAAGCAGTGCCGCAAAGATTTCAGCCTACCCCTCGGCAGTGCGCTTGCGCATTGATTCTCCTTTGAGTTCAAGGCGGTATGCGTTGTGCATCAGTCGATCCAAAATGGCATCCGCAAGCGTGTTGTCTCCGATGCTTGCGTACCATTGATCGGTGGGTCGCTGACTGAGGATCGCAGTGGCGTGTCGTGCGTAACGGCCATCCATGATTTCCATCACTATCTGCACTTCCTGACTATCTGCAGTAGTATCACTAAAAGTTTGTTTCTACTGCAAATAAAAATATTAGCAGCGACATAATACGGACTCCTTAATTCAATCAGCCCCATGTATGGGGAGGAGTCTATCATGAAGAATGTCATTGCTAACCAAGTGGTTCTGTTGCGAGTGCCAGAAGGCCCGCTTGTGCCCTATCTCGATCGGTTTGCAAACGCAGCGAGCACGAAAGGATATGCGGTTAAGACGATTCGTCATCGTGTTCTGCTTGCAACGGGTTTTAGCCAATGGCTAAAGCAACAGGAAATCGAACTATGCAGCATAACCTCCGACCATCCGAAACAGTATTTGCAATATCGCTACTGCCAGCTGCGACCTTCCAAAGGGGATCGTGCTGCGCTCAGACATCTGATCGAATTTCTACGCTTTGAGGGCGTAATCCCTGCTGAGAAGACAGCCGTACGTGAAGTGACTGAAGCCGAGCTTTGTGTGCAGACCTATGAGGAATATTTACGAGAAATGCGTGCTTTGGCCACGGCAACGATCGCCCACTACGTACCGTTCATACACAGCTTTCTTGAGCACTGTTTTGGCAACGGATCCGTTACACTCTCGCGTCTTTGTGCCAGCGATGTCGTGGAATTCGTGCAGCACCAAGTATCGCAGCCAAACAGGAAGCAAGCGAAGACCATGACCAATGCGTTACGCTCTTTTCTAAACTACGTGCATTATCACAGTGAAGCAGCACTGGATTTGGTCGCTGCTGTTCCCGTTGTCGCCAACTGGTCGAATACATTGATCCCTCGCGCAATTTCAACCGATCAAGTTCATCAGCTGTTGACCAGCATCAGTCGGGATACCTCGACGGGACGTCGAGACTATGCAATTTTGCTGTTGCTTGCTCGACTCGGTCTACGTGCAAGCGAAGTAGCATTTCTCGATCTTGATGACATTGACTGGAACACCGGGACATTGCACGTGCGTACCAAAGGTGGAGTGCGCAGAAAGTTCCCTTTGTCTCATGAGGTCGGTGAGGCGATTGCGGACTACCTGCGCCGTTCCCGACCGATGAGTAACACTCGACGTGTATTCCTACGTGCCAAAGCTCCCATCCAAGGCTTTCGAAATCACTGCGCTGTTAGCCATGTCGTTCGCCGTTCACTCGAGCATGCCGGAGTGAACGCACCAAGTTTCGGCGCACACCAGTTTCGTCATGGATTGGCCACCGAGATGTTGTGTCAAGGTGCCTCTCTCAATGAAATCGGTGACGTGCTGGGGCATCGTCGTCTCCAAACCACCAAAATATATGCCAAGGTGAATTTTGAGGCGTTACGCACACTCGCTTTGCCATGGCCAGGAGGTGTACGATGAACACCCTTCGCCAAGCCGTGCATGAATACTTGGAGATGCGGCGCAACCTAGGCTTCAAATTAGACTGTGCTGGCAAACTGTTGCTCGACTTCGTCACGTTTATGGAACAACATCAAGCACCCTACGTCACCGAGACGTTAGCACTTGCCTGGGCACAACAACCAGCGTACGCAAAGCCGGCGACTTGGGCACAGCGCCTGAGTCATGTACGTATATTCGCGCGTTATCGTCGTACCATCGATCCACGTACACGAATTCCATCGCCGGGTTTATTGCCCTTTCAACCCAAGCGGGCGAGACCGTATCTATATACGGATGAGGAGATCCAAAACTTACTTTGTGCCGCACTCAGTATGTCGCACAATTATGAACGCACTGCAATATTACCTTGGGTCTATTATTGTTATTTCGGCCTTCTAAGCGTGTCGGGACTGCGTCCGGGCGAAACGCTCAATCTTGAGCTTCAAGATGTTGATCTTGAAGCGGCCGTGATAACAGTGCGGGGTGCCAAATTCGGTAACACCCGCCTGGTACCATTGCACACCTCGACCTGCAAGGTGCTTGAAGACTACATCGCTCGTCGACGCAAGCATTGGGCCGGACGCCCGGTGTCGTCCTACCTGTTTGTCTCCAGTGCGGGGAATCAGTTAGACGGTGCAACCCTGCACTGCGCTTTCTACGAGCTGTCGCGCCAGATTGGACTGCGGGGTGAGGGTGACAGTCATGGACCCCGTCTGCAGGACTTTCGTCATACATTCGCAACCAAAACTTTGGTGAACTGGTATCGATGCGGTGAAGATCCCGAGCGTCTCCTGCCCGTTCTGTCGACCTATCTTGGTCATGTGCATGTTGCTGATACGCAATGGTATTTAGAGAACTGTCCCGAGTTGATGCGTGAAGCGATGCATCGCTTAGAGCGTCGCTGGGAGGAACAACCATGACCTCTGATATTAGTTTGGCTCCCTTGTTGGAGCATTTCTTTACGCGGCGCTTGATGCACCAGCGTCAGGCGAGCCCTCATACTATTCGTTCCTATCGAGACACGTTTCGCCAATTCCTGATCTTTGCACAACAGCGCCTACATCAGCCGCCCTCGCATCTAACATTCGAGCAGATCGACGCACCGTTGATCGTGGCTTTCCTGGAAGATCTGGAAAAATACCGAGGTGTAACCGTTCGCAGTCGCAATTTGCGCCTCACCGCGATTCATTCGTTCTTTCGTTACGTGGCGTTCGAGTTGCCAAGCCATTCGGCTCAGATTCAAAGAGTGCTGGCAATCCCGAGTAAGCGCTTCACCCGCAAACAGGTCAGCTTCCTCAGCCGTGAGGAAGTCGATGTTTTGCTCGCGGCACCGGACCAAAAAACCTGGCTGGGGCGCAGAGACCATGCCTTTATACTCACGGCGGTGCAAACCGGTCTGCGATTATCGGAAATGACCGGACTTCAACGAGAGGATGTCGTCGTCATTGGCACTGGCGCTCACATCCGGGTATTGGGCAAAGGTCGAAAAGAACGCTGTACACCGCTTGCGAGAACGACCCGCGCGGTTTTGAAAGCGTGGCTGCAAGAACCACCGCGTGGCACTCACGGTGTGCTGTTTCCCAACGCCAAAGGTGAACGACTCAGTGTCAGTTATAGGGCGACAATCAAGATAAGAATCTTGCGACAATCAGGGTAAGAAAAGGTTTCGCGTCCTGAAACGCAGTGAGGACGAAGTCCGAACGGAGTTTCAGGACGCGCGGTCGAAAGAATTTTCGACCCTCTGAATTGCTGACTTGACGTTTGCGACAGTTCCGGCACTAAACTTGTAATTTCGCAGCCATGCGGGGTTCACAAGATGCCGGGATGTCATGTAAATGATTATCAAGTGAGAAAATTCATGAAACTAAAACTAACTCATTCGATTGACAAAGCCGCTGTGAAATCTGGATTCAGCTGTGCTACCGGCTACCGAATCAACAAGGACAGTCGGCTTCCGTCTGAAAAAACCAAAGTGAAGCGCACTCGTCGTCGGCCGGATCCATTGGCAGGCATATTTGAGGAACAAGTGGTGCCGATGCTGGAGAAATGCCCGAACCTACGTGCGGTGGCTGTGTACCGGGAAGTGATGCGCCTCAATCCACAGCTCACTGCCGGCGTGAGGCGCACATTGGAGCGTCGCATTCGGGACTGGAGAGCGCAGCATGGACCGCAGCAGGAAGTGATTTTCCGCCAGCGTCAGGAGCCAGGTCGCATGGGCATATCGGACTTTACCGACATGAACTGGATCGGTGTGACGATTGGCGGGTGCAAGTTTGATCACAAGCTGTATCACTTCCGCCTGGCGTGGTCGGGCTTCACCCATGTCGATGTAGTTCAGGGTGGCGAGAGCTTTGCTGCATTGGAGCAGGGAGTGCAGGATGCGCTGTGGACTTTAGGCGGTGTGCCGCGTGAATGCCGCACCGACAGCCTGTCGGCAGCGTTTCGCAATATCAGCAAGGATGATGGCGAGGACCTGACCGAGAGTTATCGCCAGTTGTGCGAGCACTACGGGATGCGGGCGACACGCAACAATCGAGGCGTGGCGCACGAAAACGGCGCCATTGAAGGTCCGCATGGACATCTGAAGCGTGCGATCGAAGATGCGCTGGCACTGCGTGGCTCGAAAGATTTCGAGACGCTGGATGAGTATCGGGATTTCATCGTCCAAATCACCGGCAATATCAATCTGCGGCACAGCAAGAAAATTGAGGCGGAGCGCGAAGTGCTGCGGGCGTTGCCGGGCCGACGCACCACGGATTACAAGGAGACCAACGTACGGGTCACCCGTTCCAGCGGTTTCGTTCTGCGCAAGGTGTTTTACACGGTGCCTTCGCGTCTGATCGGTCATCGTCTGGGGGTGAGGCTCTACGCGGATCGTGTAGAGCTGTATCTGGGCAGTCGCCATCAGTTGACCCTGCCACGCGGTCATCACCATTCATCGGCCAGGCATTGGTGTGCGCATGTGGTCAATTATCATCATGTGATTCATTCTCTGAGGCGCAAGCCGATGGCGCTGATGAGTTGGGTTTACCGAGATCAGCTGTTTCCGCACGAGGCGTATCGACATTGTTTCGAGGTGGCACTGGAGCGCACCACGCCACGGCAAGCCTGTCGGCTGGCGGTACAGCTGTTGTCGTTGGCTCACGACCACAACTGCGAAGCCCGGCTGGCGCAGCAGATCGAACAATGCCTGCAGCAAGGCGCGCTTCCGGACATGCTCGAGATGCAAAAGCAATTTGCCGTGCAGCACGGTACCATGCCGCAACTGCATGTGGAATCGAGCACTCTGGCCAGCTATGCGTCGCTGCTGCAGCAAGGAGCTGAGTCATGAGTGCCAAGCGTCACAAAAGCAGCCATTCGACCGATGCAGTCAAACTGGCACTGATGCTGTCGGAGTTGCGCTTGCCGGCGATGAAACAGATGTGGTCAGGCTTTGCCGAACGCGCCGATACCGAAGGCTGGCCGGCTGCTCGGCTGCTGTCGACCCTGGCTGAGCTCGAACTGGCCGAACGTGACCGGCGGCGCATTGAACGCCACCTCAAAGAAGCCCGGCTGGTGCCCGGTAAAACGATCTCCAGCTTCGACTTCAATGTGGTGCCGGTCGTCTCCAAGTCCAAAGTCATGGCACTGGCGGCCGGCGATGTGTGGCTCAACAATGGTCACAACCTGTTGATGTTTGGGCCGCCCGGTACCGGCAAAAGCCACTTATCATCAGCAATCGGACTGGCCCTGGTGGAAAACGGCTATCGTGTGCTGTTCACTCGAACCACCGACCTGGTGCAACGCCTGCAACGGGCACGTCGCGAATTGACGCTCGAAAATCTGCTGGCGCGGCTGGACCGATATCATTTGCTGATTCTGGACGATTTTGCCTACGTCAGCAAAGATCAGATGGAAACCAGCGTGCTGTTCGAGCTGATCTCAGTGCGCTATGAACGGCGTTCCATTCTGATTACCGCCAATCAGCCGTTTGACCAATGGCACAAAGTGTTCCCAGACCAGAGCACTGCGGTGGCCGCGGTGGACCGACTGGTTCACCATGCGACCATTCTGGAAATGAACGTCGAAAGCTACCGCCGGCGACACGCAGTTGAACAGTTGCGAGATAAGCCCGCACGAGCGTCAAAGCGTGCCACTGCAAAAAAAGCTCAGCCCAAGTCCGTTCAAGACTGACAGCTGATCCATTCAACCTGCTGAACACGGGGCACAAGCCCCGTGTTCACATCCTGTCGTTGATCGACTTTTTTTAATCGAATCAGTGAAACTGCAAATAATTCTGCTATTATTTGAGACCTGATCGCAGCGTCAAAAAATTCTTACCTTGATTGTCGCTGATTCTTATCTTGATTGTCGCTCCACAGTCAGTGGCGTGCAGTACTTGTTGAACAAACATCGCATGACAGCTTCAAAGGTGTGCCCTTCATTGAAATACCAACGGGTTACCGTTCACCGCTTGCGTCACACCATGGCCATGGACCTTCTCCAGGCCGGTGTCGATCGTTCCGTGATTGCGCTTTGGCTTGGGCATGAATCCGTCGAGACCACCCAGATTTATCTGGAGGCAACCCTCGCGATGAAAGAGCAAGCGCTTGCCAAAACAACACCGCTACCGGGCACCCCAGGTCGCTACGAGCCCGGTGACCGACTACTCGGCTTTCTCAACAGTCTGTGAATCGAAGAAAACTATGTCTAGTCATCGAATCAGGTCGCCACCAAATGATCCGCAATTTCAGTAAGATACGCTCCTTGCGTTAATTTACTGCAGATAGTCAGGAAGTGCAGATAGTGATGGCTATGTGCAGCTGCACATAGCCATCAGATCGTTTCGTTCCGCAGTGCGTAACGCCTGCAACCCCCAGTCATCGATGATCAACAGTTGCACTTTGCTCAACTGGTCAATCTGTTTGTAATAACTGCCATCGGCCTTGGCTTGCGCGAGCTCTCCGAGCAAGCGCGACAAGCGGGTGTATTTGACAGTGTATTCGAGCAGACATGCCTGGTGTCCGATCGCGCAGCTAAGGTATTAATGTTGAGCTCAACATTAATACCTTAATGTCGAGTGGTTATTAATGTCGAGTGGTTATTAATGTCGAGTGGTTATTAATGTCGAGTGGTTATTAATGTCGAGTAAGCTCAACAAACTGGTTTTGTTACAAATATTTAGTTTGGATCTTACTCGACATTAATTTCGCACCTCATTTTCCGCTAAGCAACCTCACCAGCTGATCCTCCACTCCAGCGAATGTTCCAGGCTGAATCGAGGGCGGAGTATTGGTCTGAAGAATTTGCAGCTTCTCGACCGGAGATGCGCGAAGATACATTTCAGTAGTTTTCAGGTCTGCATGGCCGAGCCAAAGCGAGACTTTGCGCACATCCCCGGTACTTTGCAGAATCGACATCGCCACCGAGTGGCGCAGCACATGCGGGGTTACCTTTTTATGCTGTAGCGAGGGTGCAACCTGCGCGGCGGCTGAAACGTGCCGTTTAAGAATGTAGCGGAAGCCATCGGCGCTCATTGCCCGTCCCCGGGCATTGACGAACATAAATCGATGATTGACTTCAGGTCGAACCTCCAGCCACTCATGGAGCGCAGTTTTGGTGGCATTCCAAAGTGGCAGTTCCCGTTGGCGCCTTCCCTTGCCGACGATGCGAATCCGGTTCAGATCAGGATACGACAGGCTGTCGAGCGTCAGGGTGGTCACTTCGGCCACACGCAAGCCGGCCGCATAACAAAGGTGCAGCATTGCCCGGTCTCGCCGTCCGGCCGAGGTGGTCGGATCTGGCGCATCAAAAAGCGCTTGCAGCTCAGCTTGATCAAGCCAGTCAATCAGCGGCTTATCAGTTCGTTTCATCGGCATCGCACGGATCTGCAAGGCCAGTTCCAAGCAGCACGGAAGCCGATATTCCAGGTAGCGAAAAAAGCTTTTGATCGCCGCCAGGCGGATATTGCTGGTGGCGACGCGGTTGCCGCGCTGATGTTGCAGGCGCGCCAGGAAATCTGTCACCTGTGCGGTCGTGAAATGCTCAATCTGCAACTGGCACGGTCGCACTTTGAGTTGTTGTGCGGTGTCGAGCACCAGCAGCCGGAAACAATCGGTGTAGCTTTGCACGGTATGACAGCTGAAATTTCTTTCATGCGGCAAGTACTGTTTCAGGAATGCGCTCAGATGGGGAGCCAGATCAGTCATGATGCGCCTCCACATCAATGTGACAGGCCTGTTCTGTCGCCTCGGCGATACTGCGCAATACGGTTGGAGTTGATTGCAGGTACCAGTAGGTGTGCGACACATTGGAGTGACCCAGGCAGGTGGCAAGCGCCAGCATATGGCGGCTGGGATCGCAGTCTGGCGGTAGCGATTCCAGCGAACGCACTGCAAACGAATGGCGCAGTGAATGGACGGTCGCGCCCCGCGAATCGTGCGGCGAGCGAACGCCGGTACGTTCGGCCAGTTTGCGGAACACTTGTCCGGCCCACTTTGCCTTTGGCGGCTCGCCAGAGCGCAACACAAACAGATGCGGCCTGCAGGTCGGCTGCTTGAGGCGAAAGGTGAGGTAGCGCTCCAGCGCAGCCCGGGTGGTGGGATGAATCACCACCAGCCGAGACTTGCGGAACTTGGTTTCGCGAATCACCAGGCCCTCGGCTGTGACATCACCGAGGGTCAGATTCACGGCTTCGCTGACGCGCAGCCCGGTCGTTGCGATCAGCCCGAACAGGTAATGCCAGGTGAGCGGATTGATCGTTGCAACCGGCTTTGTGGAAAGCGCCGTCCACAACAGCCTTTGGATTTCCGGAATCGAAATCAGAGTTGGCGTGCGCCTGCACCTGGAGGCCGGTCCAAACGCCTCAGCGGGCGGCACCTGGTGCCGATTGTCCTCGGCGTGCAGCCAAAGCGCGAAGTTGCGCACCACATGAAGTCGTGTTGCCCGTCTTGGGCGTGATGAGGCGGTTGCCGCCCACGCCAAAGCGGTGCTGGAACGGATAAATTCCTCGGCCCCGGCGAAGCGCGCGAAGCTCTTCAGCATGCCAGCTTGAGTGGTGAACTGGTAGCCAAGCTGCTGTTTGAACTCGACGTGCCGCGTCACATGATCGAGCAGAGTCATGAGTCACCCCCGCCGAGCCAAGGCTGTGCCACTTCCCGCAGCATCCTGGTGTCGGCTTTAGCATAAATCATGGTGGTGTCCATGGAAGCGTGCCGCAGCAGCGATGAGATGACCTCGAATGATGCGCCGGCGCGAACCAAAGCGGTGGCCTGACTGTGGCGAAACACGTGCGCGCCGCGTCCGCCGCGGGTGACGACCCCGGCACGGTTCAACGCCCGCCGCACAATGCTGGTCACGGTACTCGCAGCGTTGAAGGGTCGGTAGGGGGCGAGGCTGCCGAGGAATACCTTTTGTTCCTTGAGCGGCAAGCCGTCTATGGTCCGCCGTGCCTTCATGAGATAAAGATAAAGCGCATCGCCGACTTCTTGAGGCAGCGGCAGCGCGGTTTGTCGGCGGGACTTTCCCGAAACACGGATCTCGGCCCGATTCCAGTCGATATCGCCGATTCGAAGCGCAGTAATATCGCCTGCCCGCAACGCCAGTCGTGCCAGCAGCAGCAAAATCGCCCGGTCACGTATCGCCGCAGGACGATCGCCGCACGATGCGATCGTGCGCTCCATGTCTGCAGCTGAAATATACTGCGGCAAGGCTGAAAGCGACCACTTCGGCACCCTTGGCACGGCAGCGATCAGCGCTTGCGACACCGCCCCTTCCGACACCAGAAAACGCAGGTACATGCGCAATGTGCTGGCCAGTGTGGCGGCGTAGTCTGACGATCGGTTGTCAATATGAATAAAAAACACCCGTCGGATCAGTGCAGCATCATAGATACCGGGGTCCATTCCCAGGTCAGGCACAAGCATCGTTATCAGGCGGGTATGCCGGTTGACGGTGCTGGCGCTGAGATGACGGTATCGCACAAGCCATGTCTCGAACCGGTCAATGCACTGTGGCGCTGCAGTGTCCGTCATAACCGGCGACAGGGGCTGAATCATGCCGGTGTCAGCAAGATGGTTGAGGAAGCCGCGAAGCCCTGACCAATCGGCACGGCTGGATGTGCGCCATACATGCCCTGAGTAGAGTCCCGGGATCGAACAAATGAACCGTCTTTTCCGGAATTGCTTGAGCGCTTGCGGAGTCAACTTGCACAGCCGGATGCGCGAAAAATGCAACCATATGAACAAACTGATACAGCTGGCGCGGCAGTTTTTCATTGCCTTGTCCGAATAGCCGGCACTGCGCATCTGCGCTAGATGCTGTTCCAGCAACTGAAGGTTGCTGTCCAGATCGCCCGGCACTGGAATGATGCCTTTTTGCTCCAAAAAGCGAACAAAGCGGATCAGGTCCGGCGAGGATCGGCGCTTGCGCCAGGGACGCAACTTAACCGCAGTCGGCGCATCGTTAAAACACTCGCAATCGTGCTGCAAAAACTGCGAAATGACTGTCGCATTGACTTTCTCGAGCGCCAGATCGCTCAGTTCGAGCCAAGCCAGAAAATGACGGGCGACTCGCCCAGTGACGCGGTATTCATCCAGTCCTTCGCGACGAACCCGGTCGGTAAACTCAGCCAACAGCGCATCCATCTCGATCCATGAGGCCGATGACATGGACCAATGCTTAAGTGCAGAATGCATTTTCAGTTCTCCAAATTGGTTAAAAAGGAGAACTACTTTAGTTCCAATCGTTCAGAAAATTACCGAAACACCGGCTCAACATTCGCATCCGGGAAAATGAGGTGCGAAATTAATGTCGAGTAAGATCCAAACTAAATATTTGTAACAAAACCAGTTTGTTGAGCTTGCTCGACATTAATAACCACTCGACATTAAGGTATGTCTTGCCGCTGCCGCAGGGGCCAGTAACCAGCAGATTTTGCCCGCGCTCAATCCACTGGCACTGTGCCAGCTGTGCGATCTGCGATTTTTGAATGTTTCTCGAATGCTGATAGTCAATGTCATGGATGGCGGCCTGCAGTTTGAACTTCGCTTGGCGAATCAGCCGCTGCTGCTTGCGCGTTGCACGGCAGTGAAGTTCGTGCTCCACTAACAGATCCAGACGCTCCGTAAACGACAGCCCTTCATAGGTGCCGACCTGTTCAAGTTGGGTTTGCAGCGCCTGCGCCATGCCGCCGAGGCTCAATTGGCGCAGCCGCTGGGTGGTTTGGTTGCTCATGGTGATCTCCTAGTGAAAGTGTTTGGCGCCACGGATGTTTTCGTGCTGTTGTGGCAACTCAACCGCTATCTCAGTGTGTTGCGGCAGCTGATCGCGTTGGGTTTGCAGAATCGACTTGATTTGTTTCAATCGCATCAGGTTTTCCTGATTGGCGATGCGACACGCCTGATTGATGCGCGTCACCGGATAGTGACGCGTCAGATTGAGTAGTCCGAGACACACCCGATAGGCCTGTTCAGGATGCGCTTTGCGCTCCAGCTGAGCGCTGACCCACAGTTGAATTTCCGGCCCTTGCCGCCGCGCCCAGCTCTTGAGCCGTGCCGGATTCCATTTGCTGTGCTCGGCGTGGCGCCGCGGCATGTGTGCAGCCTCGGTGGTAAATCCGTAACTGCGTTTTCGCCGATGCGCCGCAATCTCGTTGCCCTGGTAAAACATCCGCACCAGGCTGTCGCTGCCGTGCACTTCAACATGCAGGCCCACATACTGATGCGGCACCGAGTAGTAGTGACACGCATAGTGGACGTGATAATCGATGCCGACCTTGGCCCGCTTGATGTCAACATACTGATACGCATGCCGTGGCAAGGCTCGAAGTGCCGGCTGCTCCAAACGCGTGAAGGTGTCGAGCCGATTGCCGGGCATCTGTTTGAAAGGGCGCTGATTCAGATCGTCCAAAAGCTCTCGAATGCGCTCATTGAGCTGCGCCAGTGAAAAAAATCGCTGGTGGCGAAGACGCGCCAGAATCCAGCGCTCCACGATCTGTACGCTGACTTCCACCTTCGATTTATCTTTCGGGCGGCGCGGACGCGCCGGCACCACTGCCACGCCATAATGCTCGGCCCACTGCTGGTAGCTCGGGTTGACATCCGGATCATAACGACAGGCTTTGTGCACGGCCGATTTCAGATTGTCGGGAACAATCATCTCGCTGCAGCCACCAAAGAATTTCACCATCCGCGTATGACTGGCCAGCCACTCCTGCAGCGTCTGCCCCCAACTCGCTTCGGCATAGGTGTAGTTGGAGGCACCCAGTACGCCAACGAATACCTGCGCTTGGCGCACTTTGCCATGCGCCGCATCGTGCACCGGCACGGTGCAGCCGCAGTAATCCACAAAACTCTTCTCGCCGAACCGATGAGTTTGACGCATCGAACGTTTCTGGCGAGCTCTCCAGCTCACAAACAGGGCGCAGAACTGCGAGTAGCTGTAGCAACGTCCAGGATGCTGTGCAATGTATTCTTCCCACAGCAACTGCAGGGTCATGTCTTTGCGTTTCAACTCCTGATGAACTGTGCTCCACTCGGGCAGCTGAAATTCTCCCCGTCCAGCACCAGATCTACTCGGGTACAAAAGCTTCACCAGCGCTTCATCGGCCAACTCCTCGGGCAACGGCCAACCCACCCCCGCCCGTGCGGCTTTATTCAACAGATTCTGAATCGCACCCACGCTGGTATCGGTGTGGGTGCTGATTTGTCTGACCGACATTCCCGCTTCGTGTCTTAAGCGCAATGTTTCTCTGATCTTTCGCATCGTCATTCTCCGGTTCGCCATACCGCCCTCCTTGAAATGGGCAAGCATAGCAAGTTGTCTTAATAACGTCGGAAAAGACTCCGAAATCCCCGTTCACTTTCAATCAGAACGGGTGTTCACTTTCAATCAGAATATGCAAATGAAACACCTAAGACACCTTGTTGGGGCAGCATCTATGCTCATCGTAGCGGTGCTATGCGGCCCTTTGGCTGCCCAAGGAATCGTACTGAAAGCAGCAGACACGCACGCGGATGGATACCCGACGGTTGAAGCCGTTGAGCACGTGGGCGAATTACTCTCGAATTGGACCAACGGAAGAATTCAAGTTAAGATGTTTGCTGGTCGCCAGCTCGGCGAAGAAAAGGACACCATAGAGCAGACCATCGCTGGTGCGATCGAGCTAAACAGGGTCAACTTGGCGCCGCTCAACGGTATCATTCCAGAAACCGCGATACCGGCTCTCCCATATATTTTCCGTTCCATCGATCACATGCATAAAGTGATGGATGGTGAGATTGGCGCAGAAATCCTTGCTGCGATGGAAAAGCACGGAATGGTTGGACTCGCGTTCTACGACTCTGGTGCGCGCTCTTTTTACAATTCGCAGCGCCCGATTAACTCCCCGGCAGACATGAAGGGAATGAAAATTCGGGTGCAAAACTCCGACCTGTTCGTTGCTACCATGGAAGCTTTGGGCGCGAATGCGACGCCTATGGAATTTGGCCAAGTTTACGAGGCTCTCAAAACTGGTGTGATTGATGGTGCGGAAAACAACTGGCCGTCCTATGAGTCCACCCGCCATTTTGAAGTCGCGAACCACTACACGCTAGATCAGCATTCGCTTTCTCCGGAGGTCTTAGTCATCTCGAAAATCGCTTGGGATAAGCTCTCAGCGACAGACCAGCAGTTGGTTCGTAAGGCTGCCGCACTGTCAGTGCCGGTCATGCGTGAACTCTGGAACGCCAGAGTAGTAAGCTCCAAGGAAAAAGTGATCGCAAACGGTAACATGGTGATTGATTCGGTGGACAAACAACCCTTTATCGATGCCATGAAACCTGTCTACGAAAGGTTTGCCGACACCGATGCACTACAGGCGCTGGTGACACGAATCCAAGACGTCGAATAGACTCACACCGCGACAAGTGGAAGGGGGACATTGAACAAGTTTCGGTGTCCCTTTTTCATTGCTAAGGCATCGGATTAATTCAGGTTGGTTCGTGGTACTATAATCCAAGCACCATCGAAGAATTTCAACTCGATTGAGGAGATTGATTCCCATGCGCCAGCCAATCCGCGCTGCAAAGGCTTGCCAAAGAACCTGAGTCATGCGCCAGCCAATCCGCGCAACTCCGACCTCGAAGTGCCATCTGCAAGGCCTCACTCATCAAACCGACGTCCTGGCAGGTGCAAAGGCTTGCCAAAGAACCTGAGTCATCTGCATGTGTCGTGCGCGCTGGTTAAATCAGTGCTGTCCAATGATCATTCGTTGACACAGTGCCGGACGTTATAAGGATCAATGTCGGCAAGTGAAGCGAAAATTTGCCGGAAGGTACCTGACGAGTGTGCAGTGAACCTTGCAACCCGCTTTGACGTGTCGTTTGCGCGGATGCCCCTCAAGTTTTTTGTATTCCACATCGTCCTCTCACATAATTCGACGCATTTACCGAATAATTCAGAAATGCCCTAACTTGGTCAAGGCTGTCAATGCTGCCACAACTTTCCAAGGTCATGAGCCGTATTTCTTCGATCTCGTTGTATTTGGCGGCGGCTGGCTTGGTGACGATGACAATAGTTATCGGTTGGCAGATATGGGGACGATATATCCTCAACGACACTCCAAATTGGTCCGAGCGTTTGTCGCTCGTTTTGATGAATTGGTACATATTGCTTGCCGCTGCGGTTGGAGTGCGAGAAAAATTTCACCTGGGGTTGGTGCTGGTTAGGGATTCGTTCGGGGTTCGGGTAAAGTGGTTTGCTGAATTGATCACTCACCTGCTCATCGGTGGATTTGGTGTTGTCATGGTCATTTACGGCAGCAAGATCGCGATCTCTACGTGGACACATGTCATACCTACCTTAGGGGTGCCGACAAGCTTAAGCTATTTGCCGTTTCCTGTGGCGGGAGCGCTCATCGTAGTGTTCTCACTTGAACACATTGCTGAACTATTTTCGCAAAATTTGGACCGGGTGGAACGAACGGAAACCGACCAATGATCCTGCTCATTCTCTTTGGAACGTTTTTCGTTGCATTATTACTTGGAGTACCTGTGGCCTTTGCACTAGGCCTGTCATCAGTCGCTACAGTGTTTTACATGGACTTGCCGCCATTGATCGTAATGCAACGCATGGCATCAGGCATGAATGTGTTCGCCCTTATTGCCATTCCTTTCTTTATATATGCCGGGGAGTTGATGTTGCATGGCGGAATCGCAGACCGGCTAGTCCGCCTTGCCAATGCAGCCGTGGGACATGTTCGGGGTGGGCTTGGGGTGGTCAATGTGGTCACATCAATGCTGTTTGGTGGCATATCCGGGTCGGCAGTTGCAGACGCATCTGCGTTGGGAGCAACACTGATTCCAATGATGCGGAAAAAAGGTTACGACGACGATTATTCAGTCAATGTCACGGTAACTTCCGCCACAATTGGTCTAACCATTCCTCCAAGCCACAATATGATTATCTACTCAATTGCAGCAGGAGGAACGGTGTCCGTCGCATCACTGTTTCTGGCTGGTTTCATTCCTGGCATATTCACTGGCATCTGTCTGATGATTGCCGCGTACGTCATTGCGGTACGGCGAGGATATCCATCTGAAGCATTTCCTGGGTTTCGGTACCTGGCAGTCACGTTCGCCGCAGCATTGCCTGGCATGATGACCGCGATCATAATCGTTGGAGGTGTGCTATCGGGCATTTTCACTGCAACGGAATCTTCTTCTATAGCTGTGATCTATGCACTCTGCGTGACAGTATTTGTGTATCGCTCATTGACCTGGCGGAAGTTCATTGTTGCAACAGCTAATGCTGTTCGCACGACCGCGATTGTTCTGTTAGTAATTGGTATGGCTTCGGCGTTTGGCTGGCTGCTTGCGTTGAACCAAGTGCCCGCACTGCTGTTTGACCTATTGGAGGGAATATCAGACAACCCGATTGTGATCCTCCTCATAATTAATTTAATCCTGCTTTTTCTCGGCACCTTTATGGACATGTCCCCTCTCATCTTAATCACCACGCCGATTTTCCTGCCGATTGTTCAGAAACTCGGTATGGATCCTGTGCAGTTTGGTATCGTGTTGATGATTAACCTAGGGATTGGTCTCGTTACCCCGCCGGTAGGGTCAGTCTTGTTCGTCGGCTGCGCGGTTGCGAAAATCCGGATTGAGGATACTCTCAAGACCATATGGCCGTTCTATTTGGCGCTGCTGTTTGCCCTAATCGTGGTTACATACATTCCGGCAGTATCGATGACTTTGCCAAACCTATTCAAATAGATGGGTTTGGTGATGGAATTCAAATCGTCTACCAAACCGGCACCGACGAGATCATGCGTACAATTCTGATTACGGGCGCAGCAGGTGCGTTGGGGCAACTACTTCGAAAAGCGCTCAAAGACTGGGACCGGAATGTTCGCCTCACAGACCTGTGCGATCTTGGCAAGCCTGCCAATAACGAAGAGATAGTCCTCAGTGACCTTGCTGATCTTGACAGCGTGACAGAGATGATTGACGGAGTTGACGAGATCGTCCACCTAGGCGGTAAAAGTGTAGAAGGCTCGTTTGAGGAAATCCTGAATTCAAATATCCGAGGAACGTACAACATATTTGAAGCCTCACGCCGGCATGGTGGAAAGAGAATTTTATTCGCAAGCTCGAACCATGCAGTCGGATTCCATCCGAGAGAGAGCAAACTAGACGGAAACTCGATTCAAAAGCCGGATAGCCTCTACGGTGTATCGAAATGCTTCGGCGAAATCCTCGCCCGGTACTACTTTGACAAATTCGCCGTCGAAAGCGTTTCAGTTCGAATTGGATCGTGTTTTCCAGAACCAAAAGATCGGAGAATGCTGGCCACCTGGTTAAGCTCCGACGACTTTGTGAGATTGACCAAACGGGTTTTCGAAGCCGAACGCGTGGGCGCGTTGATTATGTATGGCGTCTCTGACAATCAGGAACAGTGGTGGGACAATAGTCATGCATCATCCCTTGGTTGGTCACCTAAAGACAATTCTGAACCATTTCGATCAATGATTGAGGAAAACGTTCCGAGATCAGAATGGGACGATGACGACATCCAATACCAAGGTGGCACTTTTGCGAAGGCAGGTCATTTTGAAGACCTATAAACTCACGGTCATATGAGTTTCGCCACTCACAAATTCACGCGTCAGACTGCTCCTTGCAATACCCGTTCAGCACAGTTTTTCAACTGCTTCTGTCATTGACACGATACTGTAATCCGGCAAGAATGGGTGCTCCCAACACTCTTCATTTCGACGAATCCACATGGACTGAAATCCTGCTAGTCTTGCGCCATTTACGTCAGAGTCAGGATGATCGCCAATGTGTAGTGTTTCAATGGGATCGGTGCCCGCAATTTCACAGACCTTCAAGAATCCTGCTTGGTGCGGTTTCATAAACCCGACATCGGCAGCATAAACACAACCATCAAAATACTTGCGAATTCCAATTTTCGATAGATCGGAGTTGCCATCTGAAAGTGCCACAAGCGGGTAATTGCGGGATAAGGTTTCAAGCGCCGGGATGACATCCGGATAGAGATCAACATTATTGCGGTCGATCAGGAATAGGTTGAGCAATTCTTCGGCATCGCCAGTATCGTAACCGGCTTCGTCCAGAAGATTAATATAAACCTGCCGTCTGAGTTCAGTTAGATCGTGTCGGACGTTCGGGAGGCTGTCGAACAGATGCTCTCGAAGATCGAGAATATCTTCAAAAGAGTTCTGCTCGGTAACCTTGGGATAGCGTTCACTGAGAATCTGATAACTGTTTCTCTCGGCCTTCTCGATAACCGGAACGACATCCCACAGCGTATTGTCGAGATCAATCGATATGGCTCGAATTTCAGCCACTGCACAATGACGACAGGCTAAGTTGTCAGCTTTTCGCGATTTCTTCCAGTTTCTTCGCTTTAATAATCTGACCGTCCAGTCCCGCTTCCTTGGCAGTACCCCCGTATGCAACAGTCATCAACTGGCTGTAGTAGGTAACCGGCATGTTAAAGTTGGTTTTATAGGTCTTGTTGATCTGTTCCTGGTAGATTTCAACGTTCATCTGACAGACCGGACAGGGTGTGACAATCATGTCTGCGCCATGGTCATACGCCGATTCCACTATGTTCTTGATCTGCTCCTGACTCTTTTCCGGCTCAGAAAATGCTAGTGCACCACCACAGCAGGTTACTTTCTGGTCGTACTCTTCAATCGGTTCTCCGCCGACTGTTTCCACCATCTTGTCCAGATACATCGGATTTTCGAACGATTCTCCATCGATCCCAAACGGCCGGTTGGTCTGGCAACCCACATATCCGGCGAATTTTATTCCGTCCAAGGGTTTCACGATTGGCTCGGCCATTCCTTCATAACCGATATCTTCAATCAGTGCTTCGACCATGTGACGAATAGGCACTTCATTCTTGAAATCAGTATCCAGTCCGACTTCCTTCAGAACTTCCATGGTGTCGTTCATCAAGACACTTGACTCGTTGAGCCGTTCCTGAGATTCCTTGGCACCGATCCAGCAAGCTGCGCAAGTGGCAACAATGTCCTGGCCGCCATTGTGCTTTTCAGACAGCGCAATGTTTCTCGCATTCAGTGCATGACGCGGGAGCTCCCCGCCTTCTGCATATCCGATGGAGGCGGTACAACAATTCCAGTCCGGAATCTCGTTGAGCTTAATGTCCAATGTATTGCACATGGATTCAACAGACACCATGTAGTTAGATGCCGAAGATCGTCGCTCTGACGAACAACCGGGGTAAAATGAATATTCTTTCTTTGCCATGTTTCTTCCCTCAACTAATTGGCGTAGCCTTTACGGCGGTCTTCAATCTCTTTCGCTTTTGCCAGCATACGGTGAATGTCTTTCTTGCCCTTGCAGCCGCCATATCCAAAAATTTTAAACGGATTCAAGCGCTTCGTGAGCAGCATTCCGAGTCCGATGTTTCTCATGGAAAACCCGGTTTTGATGCCTTCTATCAAACCATTCATCAGATAAAGCCGAATCGACAGCTGCATCTCATTGACCCGTCCGGTTTTTACAAGATTGTCCCAGAAAATCTTGGAAAACTTTCTAGTTGGATTCATTTTTGGAGCCAAACCCAACCGATGGGCGTAACTTGCAAGACCATGCATGATATGGGTAATCGGGATATCCCGCGGACACCGAACGATGCAGCTATAGCAGGAGGTGCACATCCACACCGAATCAGAAGTCAGAACTTCCTCGCGCTTGCCTGCCCGAATCAGCATGAATAATTCCTGCGGTGGATGTTCCCAGTGAGGTCCAAATGTGCACGAACCGGAACACACTCCGCACTGCATGCACATCTTGACCCAGTTGCCGTCTTCGACATTCGCCTCAACTTCCTTCAGGAAATCGTTGCGATACTGTTCAACCATCGAAGTATTGAGATCGTCGGCTGACATATTTAAAACCCCTTGAATGGATTTAGACCGATTTCATCTATGGTTTGAGCATACTCGTTAATCAGTTGCGAAACTCGACTAACATCGGTGATCTCGACTTCGTGCGTAACCACTCGCTGCGTTTCAAGCTGCAATTGCTCAAGTGTATCATCAATTTTGCTCATGCGGTCGTGTGCCAGTTCCGAACCTTTGACAAAATGGCATTGATAGTCTTCGCCTCGCTTGCAACCCATCAACATCACCCCATCATAGCCGCTGTTGAGTGCATCGGTCACCCAGATTGAATTAACCGACCCTAGACAGCGCACCGGTATGGTTCGAACGATTGGGCTATAGTGAAACCGATTTCTCGAAGCCATGTCGAGCGCCGGATAGGCGTCATTTTCGCACGCTAGTATCAGAATTCTGGGCTTTTCCTCGAATTCGTCCGGCATATCGACTGCCTTTATCTGCTGACCCACTGTATCGACCGAGTAATTCTCGAACGAAATAACACGAACTGGGCAAGCTCCCATGCAGGTTCCACATCGGCGGCAACGGGATTCGCTGAACACCGGATAACCCCGCTCATCTTCATCAATCGCGCCAAAAGGACATTCTACCGTGCATCGCTTGCACTGAGTACACCCTTCTTTGCGAAATGAGGGAAAACTCAAGTCTCCTGATCTAGGATGCGCAGCACGGCCGAAATAGGCGCTTTCAACAGCCTGAATGGCTTTCATGGCCGCTCCGGTTGCGTCTTCCATCGCCTGAGCAATATCCATCGGTCTTCTTACCGGACCACAAGCATAAATCCCTGTTCTACGCGTTTCGTACGGAAAGCAGATAAAGTGAGAATCCGAAAATCCATTTTGCAAATGTGGTAAATCTTTTCCCTGTCGATAATCGAGATTCAGAATTGAATCGACTGGAATGCGCACTTCCGATGAAGACTTTTCCATCTCGGGTTCGATATCCTGACCGGAATTCGGAACCTGACCGGTGGCGAGCACAACCATGTCCGCCAGCATCATATTGTCTTGTGCAAGAATTTTATCGTTGAACCTGACTTCGAGCTTGCCGTCTATCGAGTCAACTGACTCTATGCTGCCTTTTGTGAATGTAACGCCCTTGAGCTGAGCACTTCGATAAAAATCTTCACCGTTGCCAGGCGTTCTCAGGTCATCATAAATGATGTTCACGTCAACGTTCGGATTGGCGTTCTTGAAATACAACGCCTGTTTGATACTGGTATTGCAACAGTGACCGCTGCAGTACGACAGATGATTTTCCTTCTCGCTTCTTTGACCTGCGCACTGGATGAATGCAACACTTTCCACTTCGGAATTATCGGACGGTCGTCGAATCGGCGTACCGTTAGACTCGACTGCAAGTCTTTCAAGACCCGACTGGTCGACTACATCCGGACTTTTACCAAAGCCTAATTCAGGCAGATTTGATGCATCATAGTTGCGAAACCCTGAAGCCTGCACTATGGCACCCACATTCTCGGTTCTTGTCGATACACCATTTTGAATATCAACTGAGAACTGCCCCGGTGCTCCGCTGGTTCGCCCAATGGTGGAGCTTAAGAAAACCGTAATACCAGGTTCCGATTGAACTTGGGCAATCAGCGTTGCAACGCCAGTGTCCTCCGGTTCCGAATAGGGTTCCCGAAGCGGAACCCGTCGATGAAGCATTGCACCCCAGCCGCCAAGCCGATCAGACTTCTCGCACAGCAGTACTTCATAACCGGTGCGGGCAGTTTCGAGTGCAGCAGTCATTCCGCTGACACCGCCGCCAATGACCAGAATACGTCGATTTACACCAGATTTCGGATTGGTCGATGGCTGACGCATATGACGAATTTCTGCGCAACTCATGCGTATGTAATCGTCTGCTGAGCTCTGTACGTCTTCGGCATCTGCATCTTCAGCATGGCTCCAGATCACCCCTTCGCGCAAATTCGCTCTTGAAACGGCAACCGAATCAAATTGAAATACATCGGTTTTTGATCTTGCCGAACATGCCGCCAGCACGACATGGCTTAGAGACTTCTCGTCTATGTCCTTAGTAATCTGTTGAACGCCGGCGGAACTGCACAGAAAATCATGATGAACAACTGTACTGATCTTGCCCTCGTCTCGGGCAACCTGTTCAAGCTGTGTGGTGTTGATCCGGTCTGCTATTCCGCAACCATGGCAGATGTAAGCTGCAGTCTGAGTTTCCATTTGCATGACCTTGGTATTCTCTACGCGATTTCGACGCTTTCCACAGTGCGTGCAAAGCCGGTTCGACGGATAACCTGAATGGCACGTAGCGATGCCGCCGTGGCATTTTGCACGGAACGATTCACGTCCAGCGAATTGGAGGCACAACCGGCACCAAATATTGCGCCGTTGGCTTCATCCAGTTGAATGAATCCGCTCTTGTCAGTACTGATGGAATCGATAATTTGGTGAATATCGACACTCGGTTGCATGCCGATAGCCAACACTGCCAGATCGTGTCGGTTGCTGTAGCGGTGATACCCTTCTGTATCCACGCCATGCAAAATCAAGTCTCGTGATGCCTCATCTTCCGTAATGGATGCAACTTTCGATTTGATGAATGTAACATTCTGCTCGCTTTTGACTTTTCGATAAAAACCTTCGAATCGATCAATTACCCGCATATCAATGTAGTAAATCGAACTTGAGGCTTCTTCTGCATACTGCTCGCCGACATAAGTCGCCTGCTTCAATGATGCGGTACAGCAAATTCGCGAGCAATGCGAAAGATAATTCTTGTCGCGAGAACCGGCACACTGGATAAAGGCAACGTTTCGGGCCGGCTCACCATCAGACGGTCGTACAAGTTTGCCGCCGGTAGGGCCAAAGGGATCCATCAGTCGTTCAAACTCAACACTGGTGATGACGTTATCGAAACGGTCGTATCCATAAGGTTGAATCTTGTTTGCATCGTACGGTTTCCAACCGGTTGCCCAAACAATTGCACCTGCATGCACTTCGAGAGTCATCGGCTGCATGTCCAGATCGATCGCATCATACTTGCAGGCTGCCTTTGCACGCTGTGCTTCTTCAGTGCCGACAATGGATGGATCAATTACATAACGTTGAGGATAAGCCATATTGTGGGGAAGATAAGCGGCCTTCATTTTGCTTTGATTGTAGTCGTGCGGATTATCAATCAAAGTGTCGACTGCCTTCTCGCACTCTCCACAAACAGTGCAGTTGGAGTTGACGTAGCGAGGTTGAACCTGAACAGTGGCGTTGTAGTTTCCTGGTTCGCCGCTAACTGTTACAACCTGCGCCAGAGTCATTATCTGAATGCGACGATTGGCACGAAGTCGGCGAAGATTGATCTCGAAGCCGCAGTTGGGACGGCACAGTTTCGGAAAATACCGATAAAGCTGAGCGACTCGCCCGCCAAGGGATGGATTTTTCTCGACAAGAACAACGTCTACGCCGTATTCGGCGATTTCGAGTGCGGCGGTCAATCCGCTGATTCCACCGCCGACTACTAGGACGGTATCACTGGGAGCTAAAGTTGATGACATATTCAAACTTTTAAATAACTAAATTTCCGTACTCGCAAGAACAAACGAATTTCATTCGCGTTGCTGGACTATAGAACTCATTCTCACTGAGTCTTACACATTCGGTTAATTCGTGAATTTCACTAATATCCCTAGCCAGTCGTAAATACGAGTATCTTTATTTTACTTGGCTTAGCCAAGCAATAATATGATTTTCATCTATACGACGATAAGTGTAGTAAATGATTTCGCAATATCGATATCTGACACTTCCTGCAATCCACGCCATGCCGGTACGCCGTTTATTTCAAGAACCAACCAGCCATCGCTCTCAGAGTGAATAATGTCCACTCCGGCATAGTCCGCTCCGACGGCATGAGCTGCCCGCTCTGCTAGTTCCAACGCTTCAGCTTCCAATTGAGCAGGGAAACACTGCGCTCCCTGTGCACGATTGGTGATCCATAACTCGGAGCGACGTTCCATCGCACAGACAGCATTTCCACCAACTACCATTACTCGCCAGTCGCGCCAAACATCTCCTTGAGAAGGAATGAACTCTTGCAAATAGTACACACCGTTTACTGTATCCGCTTCGGGGAGGTCGGATTCTGAACGTATGAGCTTCAAGCCGCGACCCCGGGAACCAAACAACGGCTTTAGAACAAGCTGCCTGTTTTGCGATGTTTTAGAACGAATCAGTTCAAGCGCCAATTGACGCGACTCGAAAGTCCAAGCTGGAACGGTTTCGACCTGATGCCGCTTCAAGAGATGGCTCGTCATCGCCTTGTCCACCGTTTTTTCTATAACTCTGGCGGAATTCACGACCTTGACCGACAGGTCCGTCAAAGCATGCAAGAAGTCCAAGCGTAAAGTGACTTGCTCAAAGGTTCCAGCGGAAATACCTCTAACGAACGCAGCGTCCGGAAGCGCATCCCCAAATCCTGGAATCGTCAGACATCCGAATTTGCTGTCAGCAGAAAAACTGCAATTCGCCAGCGATACCAGAGACGATTCAGCGCCAACCGCGCGAAACGCCTCTGTCAGTCTCGCTTCGTGCCAGCCTTTCGCGTCTGTAAAGATAACAGCCCGAATACTCATGACTCCCCGGAAAACGATCTACGCAACAAGTCGAGATTGATGTTTCCAGCAGTAAATTCCTGTTCGCTCTTCGTGTCAAACACTGCTACTTTTGCCGGACTAAACAGCAATGGGTCTATTTGAAAAAAATCATAATCATATTCTGCAAACTTTTCTGCGAAAGGCATTCCGTAATCGCGAGAGTTTGAACTTGGCAAATCGTTGGCAAGCGCTTGTGCTGATTCAGGGCCGCAGCTCACTTGCAGACTCACAACACCTGCGAACAGTATGCTGTCGTTGGTGCGTCCCATGGCGGTCAGAGAATCTGCAGTGGGAGGTGAAATCGGTGTTGACCCAGATGCTTTTTGAATGGCACTCAAATCAAATTCCAGTACATGTGCCTTGTGCAGAGCAACCTCTACCACTCGTGCGGCAATCTGCGTCACACCGGCATAACTGCCGGTCGGTGTCAGAATCAGAGTTAGATTTTCAGTCTCTATGGCGCAATCGGCAGAAACACTTTCGATCAATCCATCCGGTGGAAACTCCGAGGTCTCTATCACCATGCAAGTGCGGTGGAATTTGTCCAGGTATCCCAGATGCTGAAACAAGGGCTCCTTGACGGCAAGCGCCCGCGCCGGTCCAGAGCCCAGCGCTCGAAATGGCCTGCCATTCTTGTAATCCAGACTCCAGCCTGCATATTGGCTTCCCAGACAGCTGAGAATCGGTTCATCGGTACTAATTCTGACTGATTGCCGGACGCAATCAATATTCGATTCAGATTCAATGGTTACTTCGCCAAGACCTGCCATGCAGATTTCTGCAATCCTGCGCCCTGCTTCATAGCTTCCAGGACTTTCGATGCCAGCGTCTACAACTACACATCCGTTGTTCCGTCGACTGATCTGCAGACCGAGCCCATCTGCATTCAACACCAGACGATCAACCAACGGTGCGGCAAGCGAGTTGACGCTCGACCAGTCACGGCTGAATTCACTCATAGTTCACAAACCCTCCATTGCTCCATCATGGTGCAAAGTTGCTGGTGGCGTTTAAGAACCTGGTCTTTTGCAAGTGCAGAACATTGCGCTTGCGCATAAACTGTGCAGACTGGCTCACCAATTCGGAAGGTTTCTTCAGAAGCTGGCAAGTCACGTACGTCGGACGGCCAGCTCCACTCTGTAGGTACTCGCATGGGCGATGATGCATAAATTACTGCGTGGGCGTTGAATACATTGTCAAGCGTCATTGAACGCAGACTGACTTCTTCTGCATCAAAAGCCTTCCAGTGTGCGGCAAGAAACGATTCCTCCCCTTCGTGCAACTCGAATGTGGCACTAGGGCGTGGATTGACTTCTAGAAGAACCCATCCGTTGTCGTTTACTACCATGTCAAGGGAAGCCAGACCTCTCAAACCAAAACTGGAAACAATTTCTTGTGCAGCCCGCTCCATTGAGCAGCTGACATGGTCTGGCAGCTCCTCACGTGCAATTGAAACGGCGCCGCCATAGGTAAAGGGCTGTGTGACTGAACTCTCATCGCACCATTGTTCGGAAAAGCCTGCGATCTCAGCACCGCCATCGTATGCATACACGGTTGCGGTAACGATTCGACCCGGGCAATACTTCTGAAAATAGAATCCGTTACTGTCCTCCATGTGGTGTGGTGGCATGTAATCTATATGCATTCCGCCGCTGCTGCCTGGATATTTTTTCAGCCATATTCCATCGCTACCAAGTGCATCGAATCGAGTTTCCGGGTGCGGAATGCCCAATTCCGACAGACAGGCAAAAAAATGATTTGGCTGGCAAATCTGCTCGACAACATCCGCAGAGTTGCAAACGAGACGTCGATTTTTCGATATTTTTCGAATCAAATTCGGATCGTGCTCCAATCCGCCACCGTAAATGACTGGCAATTCTTGTCTGGGGTCGAGTTTTTCAATCGCATTGAAGAGCGATCGACTTTCGAATCCGATTGTGCCGAAATCGGCTGTCGCCGACTTGTGTGAATAGTGGATGGTATCCAAATCTTGGAACAGATCAATGGAATAGGCGTCAATGTCTGCCTTTTTCGCTGATGCCGCAAGCGCTCTCGCGGTCAGGCTGATGATTAAACAAGCACGCCTATCCGACAATTTTGGCGGCTTCGGCATAGGCATCCGGAAAATCTATGGTGGCCGCATCTTCCGAACTCAGCATCCTCTTGAATAGCTGATTTTGAACTTGGTACTTCACGCGCCCGATACCAAGCGCTCCGATTGCTCGGAATGACCCTCGCTCAGTATGAATTTCCGCACCATTGTCCATTACGCCAACTCCCTCAATTCCGGCGGGCGGCACGGCGTTTACATCTGCAGCAAGTAGAAGATTTTCGGCATGTTCCAGAGTTGATTTATCCAGTACCTGAATGCCCGCTTTTGCAGTGCAGATTACAACTTCCGCATCGAAAACCGCGTCCATTCGCTGCTTTGTATCCACTGCTTGCTCTGATGAGATTTCCATTCCATAGCGCTGGGTGAATTCTGTTGCTGCGTCTGGCCGTGCACTCGCCGTCAATCTCACCAGACTTGGCATTGCACCCCGTTGGGCAGCCAGTATGAAAGCACACAATCCGACCGGGCCGCCACCGAAAATTTTCACTCTGCGGCCTTCAAGTCCGTGCCCAGTATGTTCCAACAGAAATTTTTCGATCACCGCAATCAGAGCAGCCGAGGTGGTGAATGCACCATTCGGGTCGGCAAAGAGCGAAAGTTCAAACGGCGGAACCATCGCTTTTCGTGCGGCTTCCAGCATGTCCACAGCCTGATTTACGTCGTATCCACCGATAAACATACCAGTGGACGCGGCACTTTTGGGAGGTCTTGAAAATATCGCATCCTGAACGAGTCCGAAGACGTTGGAAACGGGTACCTGGCAGTGTGGAACAATGATCTGATAACCCGCGTCGGCCGCCATGTTCACATCGAATGGACTCATGTTCTGCGCTGGGGTAATCATATGCAGTATTTTCGGTTTGGACATAGAGTTCTCGAAAGGTTTGGTAATTTGTGGACTACATTTCCATCGTTTTCCGTGCGAGCGTTGCTGATTTTTCAACTGTGATGGAAGCACCAACATTTCTCGCCTGACAAATCTCGAAGCGAATGCCTTCCGCTACTGAACGGTCAAACAACTGTTTGTGCAATTGCAGTGCACCTGCTTCGTTTTCCATAATAGCAAATCCTGTCGGTCCCCAGGAACTTTGGCCGATGCCTGCTGCACCATTGTTCGCGGCGTATTCGAGAATGTCCGACACCTCAGAACTCAGAAATCTTCCACCCTGAATCGAACTGAAAAAATCTCCAACACGACTTTGAATGATCGTGATGCCTTCTCCGAACGAAGCGATATCCTGTTTCTGCAGTGCTGGAAGAACCTGCTTTTCCAGCAAATTGTGCAGTTCCTGCGTGAGAATTGCTGAAAACCCACCCAAGGTTTTGAACGCACTGTTTTCGGATATCCCGTGTATGCCCTGAAAGCTGTCATCAAAAATTAACAGAATTCGCCACTTTTCCGGAAATTCAATTCTCGTGGAGACTGACCTTGATGAATCACTGTTTTCCGGTGCGCAATCTACCAGAAATCCGCCGCTGTCAAATGTCGCCGTACCAATGCCGGAACGATCACCGCGGCCCAGTAGGCTCGACAATTTTTCAAGCGGAAGATCGATACCGTTTAATTTGATGCAGGCAGTGGCAACCGCAAGCGCAAGCTGGGTACCGGAACCCAAGCCGATATGTGCAGGAATCGTCTCTGAAACCGTGACCTCAAACGGGCGACTCAGTGTCAGTTCCCGAATCAGGGTATCAACATATTGCTGCACCTTCATCGGCATGGAACCGAGCACGGCGGTTTTGGAACTCTCGGTAGCTTCCACCCGTGTCTGCGGTTTATCGATGGCTACACCAAGCGCTCCAAATCTATCTGCAGAGCATCCATACAGACCTACGAATCCCAAATGCAAACGTGCTGGTGCAGATACAATTACTCTTCGCATTCTATGGATTCCAGTGGCGATGCAGGCTGACAGTCATTATAGATGGACTGCAGCAAGCGAAGATGAGCGCCTTCGCTGCTAGCAGATCATCCAATTGCGTGTGATTCTCGAAATTCGAGCAGCACAAGCTGAGAAGTCTCATCAATAGACATATAAGAGATTGATAATATAGAGATAAATTCAACTGTTTCTGTATAATTCCAAAAGTCTTCGCAGTAATCATAGAGAAGGTGATTGATGCACCTCCGGTTCGACACAACATTCCCGAGCTGCCGCATAGCGGCATCCTCTCAAATTCGCCAACCAAGAGTCGCACCGGCAAACGATACACCTCCATGTCCTGCGCATCGATCGACTGTGGTCCATGTCTGCTGACAATTCAAATTCAGTTGAAGAAGCAATCTGCCCATTCTGCGGATTGCTGTGTGACGACATAAATGTTACGAAATCTGCCTCGAAATACTCGATCGATGCTCATGGCTGTCGGATTTCAGAATCCAGGTACCGAGGCGCATTGAATTCCGAAATTCTTCAGCCTCAATTGCATGGGAAACTAGTCGACTATGAGACGGCTATCCAAGAGGCTGCGACACTTATTTCGCAATCGAATTCGCCTGTTGTCGCCGGCATGATGACCGACGTAGCCGGTTCCCGAGCAGCTCTGGAACTGGCAGACCGAACTGGTGCAGTCATTGATCATCATCACAATGCAGCGTACCACCGGAACAACTCACGATTACAGACGTACGGCGGGTATTTGACAACGCTCTCCGAGGCACGAAATCGCGCTGACCTGATCGTGCTGTTCGGTTCGGAACTGCTCGTGCAGTTTCCTCGACTTCTGGAAAAGCTCAATGCCTTTCATTCGCCCGCATACAGCGCTGCACAAAAAAGAACCCTTGCTGTCGCCGGCAGGAATTGTGCTGAGCTAAAAGAGCTCCCTGAGAATTCAACATTTATCGAATGCGACTCGCAGCAGGCAGGTCTTATTGCAAACGCCGTTCGATCCAACATTGAAAATCGCAATCGGCCAGCTCTTGACCTTGAATTTGTATCCAGCGATACGATCGACTCTCTCACCAAATTGATTATGGACGCGGATTACCCAGTGCTTGCCTGGTGCGCTGCGAACTACGACAATCCCCTCGGGGACCTTGTTGTCGATTCGCTCGTTCGTCTGATTGATTCCATCAATAAGCGCAAACGGTGCGCTGGACTGATGCTTACGCAGTCACCGAGTACCGTTACAGTAAACCAAGTAGCTACCTGGCAGTGCGGAAATCCCACAGCACTAAGTTTTGCTAGCGGAAGCCCGGAACATCATCCGGAATTCCATTCGCTACATTCGGTTGTCAAACGAGGGAATTGTGATTTGATTCTATGGCTCGGAGGCTTGGAAGACGAAGTCAGCCTTCCTGAATCAGTGGCTCCCAAGATCGTCATTGCAAGATCGGATTCGGGAAATGCGGATTTATTCATTCCCGTCGGCATTCCCGGAGTTCATCATGACGCTCATCTATTCCGTACGGATGTCGCGGTATCTCTTTACCTTCGCGCACTGCAAGGTGATTCGCTTCCTTCTACCGCCGAAGTGATCAGTTCCATCCTGCAGAAACTGGAAAACAAGTAATGCTGACGTTAATTCACGGTGGAATGATCTACGACCCGACCCATTTACTGGACGGAGTCGTCCAAGACTTGTACATAGAAGATTGCCGGATTGTTCCAAAACCACCCGACTCTAAAAAAATCAATCAAACGATTGATGCCAGCGGTCTCATCGTGATGGCAGGCGGCATCGACATTCATTCACATATCGGCGGCGGCAAAGTCAATATCGCTCGAATGATGATGACGGAAGATTGTGACGCACATCGAACAGCAAGCAACGAAGACCTGAGATCTGGTGCAGGACACGCGGTTCCTTCTACATTCCTAACAGGTTATGAATATGCAAAACTCGGATATACGATGTGTTTCGAGCCTGCAGTGGTTCCATCAAATGCCCGTCAGGCACACATGGAAATGGCGGACACGCCGCTTCTCGATACAGGCGGCTACCTGGTATTGGGAAACGACGATTATTTCCTGCAAATGATGGCAAACGGTACTGAGCCTCAGAGAGTTCGTGACTACGTCGCCTGGATGCTTGATGCTACTCAATGCATTGGCGTGAAAGCAGTTAACCCAGGTGGCATTAACGCGTTCAAATTCAATCAGCGTGCGCTCAATGTTGATGAACCACATGCACACTACAGAGTTACGCCCGGTGAAATCGTAAGATCGCTGTCTGAGGCATTGGCCGACATCAAGCTGTCGCATCCTTTGCACGTTCATGCCAGCAATCTAGGCGTTCCAGGAAACTACAGGTCTACGATCGACACGATCAATGCAGCCGATGGCTTGCCGCTACACCTCGCTCACGTTCAATTCCACAGCTACGGTTCCGAAGGAAAGAGAAAGTTTTCCTCAGCAAGTTTGGAAATTTCCGAGCAGGTAAATCAGAACCCGCAGATTTCAGTGGATGTTGGGCATATCATGTTCGGGCAAACGATCACGATATCTGCGGATACCATGCATCAATATTCCAATCGCCACCATGGACACCCACGAAAGTCAACATTCATGGATATTGAGTGCGAAGCGGGATGTGGAGTAGTTCCTTTTCGATACCGCTCCAAGCAGTTTGTAAACGCCCTTCAATGGGCGATTGGACTGGAACTATTTCTGAACATCAAGAATCCGTGGCAAGTATTTCTGACTACGGATCATCCAAACGGAGCATCGTTCACAACCTACCCTCACCTGATTCGTCTTTTAATGGACAGAGGCTATAGAAATGACATGCTAACTACAATCAATCAAACTGCTGTTGAATTGAGTTGCATCCGAGAGTTGTCAAGAGAGTATTCGCTATACGAAATAGCCATCATTACACGAGCTGGTCCGGCCAAATCACTCGGATTGAAAGATCGCGGACATCTCGGCGAAGGTGCAAATGCGGATGTGGTTTTGTATCGTCCAAACAGCAACTGGGAAGAGACTTTTCGACAGCCGGCAAGAGTGATCAAGGACGGCAAAACTGTGGTCCTGGAGGGAGAGATAGTGAATGTCATTCCTGGCAAATCCCATTGTGCCATGACTGAGTTTGATCGGGACATAGAGAATACGATGAAAACCTATTTTGAAGAGAATGGAACAGTTCGATCGTCGAACTTCAAAATCAGCGACGACGAGATGGAAAACTCCATCGGGTCTTCGGTTGTGAGACACTCCCTGTGCTGAATTGAGAGCCCATCGTGAAACTAAACGGAATACCGATTAAAGACACATTCGCAGAGGCGTTTCAGATGACCGCAGCCAGAGTCATCGTGACTGCGTGCAACAGAAAATGGGTAAACCACGCGGTGCAATCTGCAACCGGGTTTGCTACATCTGTCATCGCTTGTAAAGTAGAGGCGGGAGTCGAACAACAGCTGCAGGAATCTGACACTCCAGACGGGAGGGTTGGTGCGTCTGTGCTGTTTTTTGCTGTTTCCGGGAGTGAACTTGAGAAACAACTCCAGAACAGAATCGGCCAGTGCATTTTGACATCCCCAACAAGCGCTGCGTTTTCGGGTATCGACAAAGGCAAACCGGTTGCCATGGGAAAAGCGATTCGCTACTTTGGAGATGGTTACCAAATTTCCAAGAAGTTCGCAGACCGCCGCTACTGGAGAATACCCGTCATGGACGGAGAGTTCATCTGCGAGGACATCACTTACCGGATAGATGCTGTCGGCGGCGGCAATTTCCTGATCATTGCCAGAGATATTCAGTCCGCCTTGACAGCGGCGGAAAACGCAGTTTCAGCCATTGCTGCTGTACCCAATGTGATTACTCCGTTTCCAGGCGGAGTTGTCCGTTCAGGCTCCAAAGTCGGCTCGAAGTATTGCGCGTTGATCGCTTCCACAAACGATGCCTTCTGTCCTTCATTACGAGGGCTTGTTCAATCGGAACTGCCAGATGACGCAAATGCTGTTCTCGAAATTGTGATAGATGGACTGGACGATGAATCCGTCGGAATTGCGATGCGCGAAGGTATCCGCGCCGCCTGTGCTGACGGGAAAGAGGAAGGAATACTGGAAATCACTGCCTCAAATTTCGGTGGAAAACTCGGTAAATACCATTTTCACCTGCATAAGCTGTTGTGTTGAAACCGCTCACATTTACCAGAAAATTGCCGGTGACAAAACCAATCGACTTGTCGAATTTACGGCCGGATGCGCTGGTGGGAAAGGAAATCAAGGAAATTGAGCGGCTGCGGCTTGGAAATGATCGACAATCACTCGCAGTCGGAGACATTTTCAAGATTTCCGGTGACGAATCCACGCGCATCATGATCGAAGACTCGGTTAGTGCATTCGAGAGAATTGGCTACGGAATGACAGAAGGTTCAATTGTGGTGTACGGTGATGCGGGGGCGTTTACAGGCGCTTTAATGCACGGAGGCGAAATCCACATTTTTGGTTCTGCAGGGGATTTTTCTGCGAGTTCAATGTCTGGAGGGCTGGTCCGAATCGAAGGCAGTGCCGGAAATTATCTAGGTGCAGGAGCGCCTGGCAGCAGGTTTGGCATGAAGGATGGCTGCATCGTTGTGAACGGAGATGCGGGAATTCGTTTAGGCGAGCATATGAGGCGAGGTTTGATCGTTGTAGGCGGAAGCGTAGAAACGGGAGCTTGTGCGGGGATGGTCGCAGGAACCGTCATAGTGCTAGGCAAGCCGAACGGACAGTTGGGGGTTCATATGAGAAGAGGGTCAATCCTTTGTACTGAAAGTCCTCAATTTCCGCCGGGAACATTTTTCAGGCAAAACCTCAAATCTCATGGAATTGTTCCGTTAATTGAACACAGACTGCAAGTATTGGACATACATCTGCATTTAGCGGAAAAACTAGGTCGACCAAAAAGCCGTTTCGTCGGCGATTTGAATTTTGGCGGTATGGGGGAAGTTCTTGTCTACGACGAATAATTGAAGCGTAAGCAACAGAAACTGGGCAGGAAATTTGTTGCCCAGAGTTCTCATATTCAATTCTTGAACCGAACCATACTAAGTAGGGATACTTGTCCTGACGAAGACGGAACTTTGTGCCGTGGTTGTGCCCAGTTCTGGCATCGAAATCCACTAACACATAACCACGGACAAGAGCTTCAATAGAAATCTCAAGCTTGAAGTTTTTAAGCATGAGGAATTTGGAGTAGTGGAAATATTCGATGCCGTTTTCACGTTTCCGGTCCGCAATCGCGTAGACAGTCTTGTTGACCTTTGTACCAACCTTGCGAAACAAATCTTGAATACCCCAATATGGCTGTGGGGCCAATTCATTCAAACCTACGCGTTTCTCGACGCTGTTTAGCCATGCACTGTGCACCTAGGTGTCGGTGTGTTTATGATCGAAAAATTTTCAATCTTCCGACTTTCACAATTGACGACTACAATAAACCCTCGATGCGGCGTTTGCCGGAAATTCATTTCATTGGGAGGGGGTATGTGGTGCCAGCTTTATCGTGAGCCCAGCCATAGTAAGGAAGCAGGATTTTAGGGACAGAGTACATTGCCCGAGGCGAAGGTTCCATGTGGAAAAGTGTTATCAAAGAACTGGTCTCTGCCCTTTGACCTTTGACCTTTGATTTCCCACTCACCAGCATTCGGAAGCGGCAGATTGTTTTCCTCAAAGCCTAAAAGATCCTCAAGTGTATGCCGCAACCAATCCCTACAGCAAAAGAAATCCGATCTCAAGGTGTAAGAATTCAAGATATTTCTTCCGAAATATTGACTTCGCTTCTACATGACGGAAGCCCGACAATGATCAATTTGCTTTGCACTGAATTAAAATAGGGCATCGCCAACCTGCATCGACCGAAATTCAATCCATCTGAGTTGATATTGGCAGTGAGTTTCGCCGTCGTTCTGCATAGGCTTTCAAATAGCAACTACTGTTTGCAAAAATCCGGATTACGTATTAATCATCCGGCTTTTTACTAACGAACCTCAAGCGAAATCTGCTGCAAGCGTTGAATAATTCCAATTTCCTGGTTGGAGACTGACTAGAATATGCAGTGAAGTACCTGACTCTTAAAACAACTCCATAGTGGCGCATTGCATTTTTAATCTCTCGTCTACGGAGAGCGAACCTGACCAGCGGAACCCTTATACACGCTGGTAAAGACCCCCCGTTTTATTTACTAGCCCACATCAGTACGGATTCTGCATCGGAAAAAATTATAAGAAAGTCAAAAAACGCACGTTTTGTTTATTTGTGCTACCAATGGAGTACATAACACCTTTTTGTGGGTGCTAGGAAGTATTCTCTATTTGGAGACAAGAGTTCATAATATTCTTGTAATGTGAAGTGTGGAATATCATCCGCTGTAACGATATAAAAGGGAGAATCGTTGACAGTAGTTAGTCGTCCCTGAATACTCAATTTAAACAGCTGTTGGCCATAATATTACGTCTGATGTGTCTGTAAAATGATTGTTAAAAATTGTCGCGTGCGATTTCAACCCAGTGAAATCCGTTCGCAACATTCTTGGTATTTATAACTTTTACTTTATCGCCGCGCTGTACTAGCCCTAAAATTTCTGCATTTGTCCATCGACCTGTATTCTCATTAAATTTTATGTAGTCTTTACGGATATTCACTAACCCGGTTGCAGTTAGAGTGTCATCCTTTTGGGGTAGGTCGAAATTACTGTTCCAGACGAAATTCTTCTCTGCCCAATCATTGTCATTTTTGATACCTACGTAGACCCAACCAATTGGGTCGCTTTTGCCATTCAACATTCTTTCGTTGGTGTCAGAGTATTTAGTCACAACGCTCAAAAGTTGCGCTATTCCTTCATCCAAATCCCCAGTTATCGCATTGATTTCCTCACTCAATTTTGATTTGTCATCATCAGTGAGTGTGGAAAAATTTGAGGATAATACAAAAGCGGCGAAGGACTTACCATTTTTTTCATTGCCCTTTAGAATGTCTACCAAGTACTTATTGACTCTTTGGTCGCTTAAACGTAATAAACTGGACATCGCACTGTAACTGAACGTTATGTTAGGATAACTCAACATTTGCACAAGTGGTTTTAGTTCGGCTTCATTCTTAAACAAATTTCGAATTTGATCTGGACCAACGCTTCTATTAAGCATTCCTTCAACTATCCTAACCAATTCTGCCGAGATGAGTTCCTTTTCATCAGAAGTTCGATCCGGATTCTTCAAGTCATCCAAAATTATGGGAATCACGTCATTGGGTGGATAATTTATTAGAATCTGCTCAGCTTCAAAACGACGTAAGGAATCGTCGGACCTGATACTAGTAATTAGAGGTTCAATAGAATGCGGAGTAATCTGATTTTCAGCAAAAGCTTTCATCACAAAAAATGACTGGTAGAATGTAGCCGTTTCATTTTTAGGAGTTCGACTGCAACCCTCATACCCTGGATTGGAAACCTGAATGATTTTTCCGCCATTTGTATAAGCCATACTATCATTTGGATAATCAACACCATTTATATTATCGACGGAAAACTCATATTCAAATTCTATTTGTTCATTCCAGGGGATTTGATGATCTTCCCGTAAGCTTTTCAGGTTAGCTGTATGAACAAAAAATCTATTCAGTTCGTCATTTATAGCCAAAGGCACCACTTGGAATTGGATGCATCCCGTTATCAAATCCGACTCTTCAATTCTTATTTTGAATTCAGAACTATTGAAACTATTTTTATTCCTTTGATAGTAACCATAAAGACGCGCTTCATTTCTCGCTTCCGCTTTGGCTTCCACTGTACGAACTTCATTACCAAACCCCCTTATTTTGGCAATCATGACATTTTCGCATTCACACGGTTCGGATCGCGAAACATAAAGCATTGAGTAAAATACTAAACTAAGGCCAGCAGCACCGCCTGCAATGACTATCGAACCCCATTTCCCTGCAGCGCGTGAACCTAAACCGAAAAAAATTAATCCTCCCCCTGCAGCGAATAAAAATCGCGTATATTCACCTCCAAAGTCTTCGAAATAGGTAGCTGTATCCAACACAATAACTACAGCAATTAACGCTATACCAAGTATCAGGCTAACCCGTAACTTCCAACTAGGATCTTCTTTTTTAAATAAACCCTGACTCATATCTGCAAATAAATATGTTTCTACATTTTACTATTTATCATCGTTTGAAAGTTTAATTTCAAAACAATACGACCGCAAATTTTGTAGGTATTATTGTTTCGGTAGAGTCGACTACTGGCGCGGTGGAATAAGGACAATGGGGGAAACTGTTGCTGGCAGCTTTCGCAGAACGCCAGTGCCACACTCCAAGCGTTCTCTCCGTTTCCAGCAGCCGCTCATCAAACCGAGCATGCCGTTTTTTACGTGAATTTACTAGAAATGTTCGATGAGTATATTTACAGGACAAGGAGCAGTTGACTCTGTCTGTGTATGGCTATAATTCGTCCACCTTCTGAATCTCACCCAAAATGCTAAAATTGACGCCGCATAAGAACTACCGGAAAAATTGCAGTGAACGCATCGGTTCAGTAGAATTTCAATCTACCGCTGCCACTATCGTGCAACGTTGAACTGGTCTGTATTCAAAATCGAAATTAAAGCGTGAGTATTTCAAAACAATGATGAGCCAAGAGTAAAAGAGTGCTGTATGGAAATTCATAAATCAAAGCAAAACCGAATCGCGGATGTTGATTTTAAGAATCTTCAATTCGGATCGCTGTTCAGCGAGCATATGTTTGCCATGGAATACATCGATGGCAAATGGCAAAACCATAGAATAGTACCGTTCGGTAATATTGAGGTACATCCGGTCTCTGCTTCTCTCCACTACGGCCAATCGATTTTTGAAGGCATGAAAGCCTATCGGGGCGTGGACAATCAGATCCGAATTTTTCGACCGGAAATGAATCATCGGAGATTATCAGTATCCTGCGAAAGAATGTGTATGCCGCTGATTGAGAAAGATACTTTTCTGAATGCAATCAAGGAATTATTGAGAATCGACCATCAATGGGTTCCGCCAGGTGAAAAGCAGGCGCTGTATGTTCGCCCAGTTCTGTTTGCAGATGAAGGACAGTTGGATGTACGACCGGCAAACAAATATCGCTTTCTGATTATCACCTCACCTGTCGGAGGTTACTTTGGGGGAGAATTTCCCGCCGTCTCACTGAAAGCAGAAGAAAAATATACCCGCGCAATACAAGGTGGTACCGGATTCGCCAAAGCAGGCGGAAACTATGCTGCAACCTTTCTGGCTACAAATAAAGGTCGAGAGCATGGATTCGCCCAAATACTGTGGCTCGATGGCGTCGAACACCGCTATGTCGAAGAAGTCGGGCAGATGAACATCTGCTTCTACCTAGATGGGAAACTGGTGACTCCAGAACTTCGTGGAACCATCCTTCCGGGCGTCACCCGTGACAGTGTTTTACAGTTGGTAAGGGATATGGGGATAACTTGCGAAGAAAGACTCATAGATATCAAGGAAATTACTGACGGCGTTGAGCAAAATACCCTGCATGAAGCATTTGGCTGCGGTACGGCAGCAGTAATCACTGCAATTGGCAGCATCGGTTATCGAGATAAAATTTATGAAATCAACAACGGCGTCGCTGGCAAGCTGAGTCAGAGTCTATACAACTCGATAGTCGGCATTCAGAGAGGTGAAATCGAAGACATTTACGGGTGGACTGAAGTGATTTCTACATAAAAATTCACTGATACATCGGTGGCAGTCAACGTAATTAACCCAAATTTGCTAACACCCTAATCCGTAGTGATACATGTGAGCTAGTGCCAGCGCTACTCGCAAACCATCCCATCGTTATCACGATCATTCATGAAGATGTAAGCAGGATGATCTTTGTGGACTGGAGCTATACCGTGCCGTCTCGCTTCTTTACAGGTAATTCTGCCGTTACCATTGTCATCCCAACGGGCTAGTGCATCGCTTGACTTGGAAGGTTTCGACGCTGTGCTGGAAGGTGGTGATACTGTAAAAGACTCTGTGGTGATACAAGGGCCTACGATCATGTCTGTCGTCTCACATTTGGAAAGAATGCCCTCAAGTACATCTGCTTCTCTTTGATCAACGGTCAAGCCATACTTTCTTTTCACAGCTACAACTCTTTCAGCAAACCAGCACTGATTCAGTTCAGGAAGCCACTCCGCAGCATCATAGTGCCTTTTTAAATTTCGATTTACCTGCGGGCTTGCTAATGTCAGATTCAGTAAATCCGAAGTGAAGTTTCGCCGAGTTTCAACGCCTGCGGAGCACATGCCGCTGTCATGGGCTTCTGAACGAGCAACAATGTGTTCTATGTCGGTTTGGCGGAGACTGGTAAAACAACGCCCTGTATAAGGGCTATACATTTTTCCGATTGAATCGACTATCTTGGGTTCTACAGATTGCGGGTATCGATAATCTTTAGAGTTATATGGTGAACATCGAAACTCTGGCTCGACAGTAAGACCGCGCCATGTATCCGCAACAACATCCTTAATGCACAGTGAAAGAATCGCGAAAAAGACAGCAGTCATGATGCGTGGAATTAGTACGGCTGGAATCTTGATTTTATGCATTCTTATTAACACCCTGAATAATCAGAATAATGGATTGAGAAACAGTTTTGGTGAATAATTCCATTCTTACACAAAATCAATTTTCTTTGGTCATACAACCTTGGGTAATCAGTCTAATTTATCAAGTAAAATTGTTAATCACTATGCGAAATTTTGGATTGCAGGCCTAATATATAATTGTGCATAGAACATAAATTTGCTACATTCTACTGTTACAGCAGAACTTGCAAGGGGTTATATTAGTCGTATGCAATCACCATAGGAAATTTACTTGATTAGGAGCGAGGAGAGCTATACCCGAAAGTAGTGCGTGGGAGGTTTGAAAAAAAAGTGGCGTATCTGGTTTAACATGTAAATGAAAACATTTTTTACAAAAAACCAGAAAGGTACGCCACTATGAATAAGGATAACGTAATTTCATTTGAAAATCGAGAACTTTTTGAAGATCCACTCACAGATTTGATTCGAGCCGGAGCCCGTCAGCTGATCGCACTGGGGGTTGAGGCCGAATTAGACGAGCTTATGGCGAAGTATGCTGGCCAGCATACCGAAAGCGGTCATCGGGCGGTCGTTCGAAGCGGTTACCATCGGCAACGCCAGATTCAGACGGGCATTGGTGCGGTGACGGTGAAGATTCCCAAGGTGCGTTCGACCACTGGAGAGCCGGTGACGTTTCGCTCCTGCCTGATTCCGCCCTATGTGCGAAAGACACGCACGTTGGAGGCGTTTGTGCCATGGCTGTATCTGAAAGGGATCAGCAGCGGTGAGATGGGCGATGTGCTTGGCGTGTTGCTGGGGCACGAAGCCAAAGGATTTTCCGCTGCGGTGGTGTCGCGACTGAAAGCCGAGTGGGAAGAAGAGCGTGATCAGTGGATGGTGCGAGATTTGAGCAAGGAGCGATGGGTATACCTGTGGGTGGATGGGATATACAGCGGATTGCGCAGCGAGGATGTCAAGTTGTGTTCGCTGGTGGTGATCGGCGTGAATGATCAAGGCGAGAAGAAGTTTTTGACGATCGAAGACGGGGTTCGCGAGTCTACGCAGAGCTGGCGCGAGGTATTGCTGGATCTGAAAGCACGTGGGATGAATGTGCCGAAGCTAGCGGTTGGCGACGGTGCGCTGGGGTTTTGGTCAGCGCTCGATGAGATTTATCCGGACACCCGTCACCAGCGCTGTTGGGTGCACAAGAGCGCGAATGTGTTAAATGCGCTTCCGAAGTCGGTACAGGCGAAAGCGAAGGAGGCAATGCGCGAGATCTGGATGGCCGAAACTCAAGCCGATGCACAGCGTGCGTTTGATCAATTCATCGACACATACCAGGACAAGTATCCGAAAGCGACTCAGTGTTTAGAGAAAGATCGCGAAGAGTTGCTGGCATTTTACGATTTTCCGGCGGTGCACTGGCAGAGCTTGCGTACCACCAACCCGATTGAATCGACGTTTGCGACGATCCGTCATCGCACGCGTCGCTCTAAAGGGTGCTTAAACCGAAAGGGGATGCTGTGCATGATGTTCAAGCTGGGTATTTGTGCGCAACACAACTGGCGCAGGTTGCGAGGATTCCGGCAACTTGGGAAAGTGATAGAAGGTATACAATTCAAAGACGGGATTGAGACAAAGCAGTTTGACAACCAGGTAGCCGCGTGAATTCACCCCACGCACTACTTTCGGGTATAGCTCGAGCGAGGATAACTGGGAATGAGTGAAATTGTTCCGACACGGATAGACTCTCAGGTACAGGATGCCAAACCGAAACTTAAAAAGCCGCGTCTGTATAAAGTCGTACTACTGAACGATGACTACACACCTATGGAGTTCGTTGTTCACATATTACAGAAGTTTTTCGCAATGCAAGAAGGATTGGCAGTTAGCATTATGCTGAACGTCCACCAAAAAGGCAGTGGAATTTGTGGCGTATTCACACGAGAAATTGCCGAAATGAAAGTCCGAGAAGTGCTTGATTGCGCACGTCGACACCAGCACCCTCTCCAATGCACGATGGAACCTGAATAGTATGTTCTCAGAAGACTTGGAAAATTCGCTTTCTCTGGCGATGAACCTTGCCGGGGACCGTCATCATGAGTTCGTTACAGTTGAACATCTTCTACTGTCAATTCTGGAGGTTGAAACCGTCGAGACAATTCTCAAAGCCTGTGGTGCTGATCTTGACGAGCTTCGTTCCGACCTTGAAAATTTCATTAATTCCAGCATTCCTAAATCTCCAGACGATGCAAACTACGAACCGAGAACTACCCACGGAATTCGTCGTGTATTCCAGCGGGCTATGCTGCACGTGCAAACTTCCGGCGACAAAGAAGTCAGTTGCGAGAATGTGCTGATTGCAATCTACGGCGAAAATGAATCCCACGCAGTCTTCTTTCTTCACTCGCAGGATGTTCATCGATATGACATCGTTCGGTATGTATCACACGGCATAAGCAAGCCAAATCTAGAATCCAATGATGACTCACTCGGAGATTTCAACGTCGAAACAGAGGAAAAAGAACGCAATCCCCTGTTGCAATTCACACGGAATCTGAATGAAAGCGCTCGCAAGGGCAAAATTGACCCGCTTATTGGTCGCATTCCCGAAATCGAGCGAACTGTGCAGATTCTGTGCCGTCGCCGGAAGAACAACCCACTTCTGGTTGGAGATGCCGGAGTTGGGAAAACTGCCATTGCAGAAGGCTTGGCAAAGCGAATTGTTGAAGAGGACATTCCGCAGGTGCTTGCAGAATGCACAATCTATACACTGGACATGGGATCACTGCTCGCAGGCACGAAGTATAGGGGTGATTTCGAGCAAAGGCTGAAGTCAGTTATCAATGAACTGCAGAAAAATCCAGGCGCGATTCTGTTCATCGACGAAATTCACACTGTGATCGGGGCCGGGGCTGCTTCCGGTGGCACCATGGATGCATCAAATATCCTTAAACCACTACTGGTTTCTGGCGAACTTCGATGCATGGGATCTACGACCTATCAAGAATATCGCAGTATCTTTGAGAAAGATCGAGCCTTGGCGCGAAGATTCCAGAAAATCGACATCGTCGAACCAACGGTTGATGAAACCGTTAAGATTTTGCGAGGACTGAAGAGCCGATTTGAAAGCCACCACGAAGTGCGATTCACAAATCCAGCAATTCGTGCGGCTGCCGATCTCGCTGCGCGATACATTACGGACCGAAAACTTCCAGACAAGGCCATTGACGTCATTGACGAAGCGGGAGCACGTGCGAGATTACAGCCTCCGTCGAAACGAAAGAATACCGTCGGGGTCAAAGAAATCGAAAAAATCGTCTCCAGTATTGCGCGTATACCCCCGAGATCAGTTTCCTCAAGTGATATTCGCTCTCTGAAAACGATTGAACGCGACTTGAAACTTGTCGTATTCGGTCAAGATGAAGCGATTGGCGCATTGGCAAGTGCCATAAAACTCGCAAGATCCGGACTGGGGGATCCTGATCGCCCGATTTCTTCGTTTTTGTTCAGCGGGCCGACAGGAGTGGGTAAGACTGAAGTTACGCGTCAACTTGCACTTACCCTGGGAATCGAACTGGTTCGCTACGACATGTCCGAATACATGGAACGGCATACAGTATCGAGACTGATTGGTGCACCACCCGGATACGTCGGATTCGATCAAGGCGGGCTGTTGACTGAAGCAATCAATAAGTCACCACACGCTGTGCTGTTGCTGGACGAAGTTGAAAAAGCTCATCCAGATGTGTTCAACATCCTGCTGCAGGTGATGGATTACGGCACCCTCACGGATAACAATGGGCGAAAGACCGATTTTCGCAATGTAATAATTGTCATGACGACGAACGCCGGTGCTGCAGAAATATCCCGATCGTCCATCGGGTTTACCGAACAGGATCACTCCCTGGATGACACAGAGGTAATCAAACGCTTGTTCAGCCCGGAATTCCGGAATCGCCTAGATTCCATCATTCGGTTCAAATCACTGGATGAAAAAACAGTGCTGCTGGTAGTGGACAAATTTCTCATGCAGCTTGAGGAACAACTGAAAATCAAGAATGTTGAACTCACAGTAGATGACAAAGCCCGGAAATGGCTTGGGAAAACAGGATTTGACAGTTCAATGGGAGCTCGACCGATGGCCAGAGTCATTCAGGAGAACATCAAGCGGCCTTTGGCTAACGAATTGTTATTCGGTTCGCTTTCCAGCGGGGGCGAATTAAAAATTACGGTTATTAGAGAAAAACTGTCTTTGAAATTTGTTGGAGCTAAAGAATCCGTTACTTAACATTTTCTGATATCAAACTTCAAGCTCGCCGCGCATTTTCAAGATACGATTCGGATTCAGTTCGGCGCATTTGCAGATGCATTGACCATTGAATCCTTTGCGAATCAGTTTCTTAAAAGCCAATCGCACTACAGTCTATTCGGCCCACTTCAGTGCCTGGAGTTCAAATCTGAGGGTTTTTCCTTTCTTGCGTTTTTCAATTCTGAACGGTATGTTCCGATATTCTGTAACAACCCAAACGGTATATCCTCTTTCCCAATTGTCTACATCCTGCAGTTTAACACGTACTGAATTCACAGGATACCCCTGTATGTCGAGAACCTCTGATTGCGCACTCTCGTAAAGATAAGTGCGAAGTCTGTCACGTTCAACAATCGAAATAATTTGGCCCTCGAGTTCCTGCGGGTCCGCAATCATCAGCGACGCATGCCATGACTCGAAATCATAGACTTCCCCTTCAGGCATTTGCAGACTTTTGCCGTTGCCCAACTCGATTTTTCCCGCAGACCAATTGAATACGGCACTGTCGGAACCTTTGTTTTTATTATTCGTAATCTCAAATGCTAGTGAGGTCGCCCGCGATTCATAAACTTTAAAAACCGACTGCTGTTTATAGGACGACTCACCAAACAATACTAGAAGGCTCCCTGGTACCACGTCAAATGTGGAAACAGAAATTCCATCGCCTTCATTTGAAACTGTTCGGCTGGCTTTTCCCAATACAGCATCACCATACTGTATAGAATACTCCGCCTGAAACCCATGAATTCCTGAGTGCGCGGCATCAGCAATTTTTGCGGCAAAGGGAATCAATATCAATGCTGTCACATACAGCATTAGTTTAATCTTCTGAGTTTCTTTCGTTACAGAGTGCGAATATTTGCTGTTCAAATTCATTGGTTCAAATTCTCGTATTGCTAGTGTGATTAGTTGCTACCAGTTCGTAAAACTTTGCCATTTTCTACTCGAATCTCTCCATCTGCAAACCATTTTATTGCACGTGGATAGATCTCATATTCGCATTGATGTACGCGTGCTTCAAGATCCGCTGCTGTATCGGTTGAACAGACTTTAAAACTTTTTTGGATGATGATCGGGCCTGCATCAAGTTCAGAAGTTACAAAGTGAACTGTTGCCCCATGTACGCCATCTCCGTGCAACAACACTCGTTCGTGAGTGTTGGTTCCTTTGTACTTGGGCAGCAATGAGGGATGAATGTTCATGATACGATTCTTGAAATGATCCACGAATGCTGCTGTCAGAATTCTCATATAGCCTGCCAGCACGATCAAATTCGGATTCAATCTGTCGATCTCCTGTCTTAGAGCCGCGTCGAATTTCTCTCGATCAGCAAAATTTCGAGGATTTACGAAAACTGCTTTGATGTTCTCTTTCCTAGCTCGTTCCAAAGCAAAAGACTGTTTCTTGTCGCTCACAACTGCAACAACTTCAGCAGACAGCTTTCCCTCTTTCGCATGATTTATGATTACTTGTAGATTAGACCCAAAACCTGAGGCAAGTACTACAACACGCAATGGCGGTTGTTTCATTGCCAATCGATTCGATTGCCTGAATCAACAGATGCAGCGATAGTTCCGATTCTGAATGATGCAATTTGCATCGCATCCAACTCGGCCCGAATCGCTGCTTCCGACTGCGGTGAAACAATCGCAGCCATGCCAATTCCACAATTGAACGTCATCAGCATCTCTTCTTCTGATAAATTGCTGACTCTTTGGATCCAATTGAAAACAGGCGGCATTGCCCATGAATTTCGATCCAGTCTCGCGGTGAGTCCTTCACGAATCACGCGTTGTATATTTCCTGGAATACCTCCTCCCGTGATGTGCGCCATTGCGTGAACAGAGCCGCTCTGCATCATCTTCGATACTGAATCTACGTAGATTCTAGTTGGAGTCAGAAGAAGTTCACCCAGATTTCTGCCGTCGATCTCTGTTGAAAGCGAAATTTTCTGATCGGAAAGCAGTTTTCGAACCAGCGAGAAGCCGTTTGAGTGAACTCCTGTCGATTCTATTCCAATAATGACGTCGCCGACAGCAACTCGACTCCCGTCAATGATTTTGGATTTTTCGATTATTCCAACAGTAAATCCCGCCAGGTCATATTCTCCTACGGAATACATGCCTGGCATTTCCGCTGTTTCGCCGCCGATAAGCGCCACATTGGCGATTTCGCATCCTTGCACGATACCTGAGATCACTTGATTCATCACTTTTTCATCTAGCTTGCCTGTGGCCAGATAATCTAGAAAATACAACGGCTCAGCACCTTGAACGATGACATCATTGACACACATAGCGACCAAGTCAATGCCGACTGTATCATGGCGATTCATTTCAAAAGCAATTTTTAGTTTTGTTCCAACTCCATCCGTACTGCTGACGAGTACTGGCTTATCGTATCCTTCGGGAATTTCGAACAACGCACTGAATCCAAGCGGAGAGCCTAATTGTCCCGGCCTTGAAGTACGTTTTATCTGCGGAAGCCATGAACGAATCATTTGGTCCGCAAGTTCAATGTCTACACCAGATTCTTGATAGGTTGTCTTACTGGAGCTGGCAGACGAATCACTCATGATTGGAAAATTCTAGATTCAAATCTGATCATTGTGAATTTCATCGGAGTTGGCAGTTAATTTTTTTCCAAATTATTGGTTGAAATCATCGTTCGTCGATAATTCCGTTGAAGATTTGAGTTGTGAATTTCTTACAATAAACCTTTTATTCTGAATAGTCCAAGTGCAGAGTCAAATCAAAGTTTGCCCTGAATTGCAGGCTATCGCAAGAACTCTCTATCAAGTGTAAACGAAAGTTTCAACATGACATCGGTCATAGCACAAATACCCAACATACTAACGCTGTCGCGAATTGCCGCAGCACCTATACTGATCTTGTTATTGCGAGATGAAAACTTTGAACTCGCATTAATCCTATTCGTGTTGGCGGGATTAACTGATGGTTTAGACGGCTGGATTGCAAAGCGATTCAACTGTGCTTCGCAACTCGGTGCACGTCTTGACCCGCTAGCTGACAAAATCATTATCATTTCAGCGTATTTTATGCTGGTTTTGGGTGGCATGCTTCCTTTCTGGCTGGTAACGCTGGTAATTTTCAGGGATGCTGTAATCGTAGGCGGGTATCTAGTACTCACTACTCTGGATGGAGACATCCCGATGCAGCCGACCAAGAGCAGTAAAACCAATACCGTGCTGCAGATTACGTTGGTCATTGCAGTTTTGTTTGAAAACACCTCTTGGTTGCCAATTCCACACACGAGCGAATTTCTAATCTACGCTGTTGCTTTGTCAACGATCGCCAGTGGTGTGCAATATGTCTACGTTTGGGCAATTCGACGAAATGGCAATCAACATTCATGAAGCTTTCAAAGCCTGCATCAATTCAAGCTACACTTCCTGTCGGACGAAAAGATTACGCAACATTTGAAAACTACCATTCTGAAGACGGTCACCAGACGGTTTCGTTATTGAAACAATTTCTTGGGGGCGGGATTGGCTGTAACACCTGTTACCTTTGGGGGCCAAGCGGGTCCGGTAAGACACACCTGCTCTATGCGGCCTGTCAACTGATTTCCAATAGTGCGTATATACCTCTCAAGGATTTGAGCCTGCAGCCGGACGTGCTAGATCGCCTGGAAGAGATCCGGCTCGTGTGCATTGATGACATTCAGTGTATTGCAGCACAATCAGTTTGGGAAAACAACTTGATAGCATTGCTCGAGAATTTGGAGAATCAAAAGAATCTGTTTATCGTTTCTGCAAAATTTCCGCCTCAAGAACTGGGGTTTAACTTACAGGACCTAGTCAATCGATTTTCCGGACGGCAAATTTTGAGACTTCAGTCGACTTCAGAGAAAACATTAGTCAGAATTTTGACGGATCGTGCAGCACGCCGTGGGCTATCGATTGATGATTCGGTTATCCGATTCATTTTGGAGCGATACTCGCGAGATACGCATTCATTGATCAGATTGCTTGATCGAATTGACCGCCTTTCCCTCGAAAAGCACAGGAGAATCACAATTCCGTTCCTGAAACAATTGGACGAATTCAGGAACTAGATTTTCAAAGAATCACACTCGCACTGTACAATCCTGCATTCTTCGACGATTTATATGATGCAAATTGTTCGATTCGAGTGAACAGCATCAGTTGATATTTCTGCGATCGTAATATCTTCAAATTTAAGTTTTCAAAAATGATTTTTACTCTATGAAAATTTCAGTTGTTGGTACTGGGTACGTTGGACTCGTAACGGGTGCCTGTTTTTCAGAATTAGGCGTCAGTGTCGTCTGTGTAGATCAAGATGCTGACAAAATAGAAAAATTGAAAAACGGCGAATGTCCCATTTACGAAGTGGGATTGCCAGAACTTCTGGAACGCAACATTAATACACGCCGTCTCAGTTTTTCAACGAACCTCCGTACTGCTGTTGCAGATTCCAGTATTGTCTTCATTTGCGTAAATACACCGTCTCGACAGAGCGACGGAAGCGCTGACTTGTCTGATGTTTATCGCGCAACAGAAGAAATTGCAAATTCACTTACTAGCTATACCGTAGTTGCCGTAAAGTCGACTGTTCCAGTGGGTACCGGAAGGGAGGTCAAAGCCATCATTCAAGAGTCTCAGACGACTGCGGAGTTTGATGTTGCTTCCAACCCTGAATTCCTGAGCGAAGGGTCCAGCGTCCATGATTTTCTGAATCCTTCCAGAATCGTTATCGGCGTGGAGTCGGAACGCGCTAAGGAAACTCTTCGCGAGCTCTATCTTCCGTTCTCGCTGCAAGGAATTCCAATTTTATATTCCAAACTGGAAACCGCTGAAATGATCAAGTATGCTTCCAACGCATTTCTCGCAGCTAAGGTTACATTTATCAATGAGATTGCAGACTTATGCGAACAGACAGGAGTCGATGTTAGAGATCTTGCCTACGGTATTGGACTAGATGAAAGAATCGGAACTCAGCATTTGCGTCCAGGACCCGGTTATGGGGGACTGTGTTTTCCGAAGGACACAATTGCGCTGGTACAAACGGCAAAAAATGCAGGATCACGAGTTCGTATTATTGAGACAGTCGTCGAAATCAACAATCAACGCAAAATCGACATGGCGAAACGCGTTGAAACTGCTTGTGGCGGCTCAGTTGAAAACAAAACTGTCGCGATGCTCGGACTGACTTTCAAACCAGGTACGGATGATCTTCGAGACAGTCCGAGCATCGCTGTCATTACAGCGCTTCAGCAAAATGGCGCCAGTATTCAGGCTCATGATCCGCTGGGTGTACCGCACGCCCGTGAAATTTTGGAGAATGTATCTTATTTTGATGATGTCTATGCAGCAATTGACGGTGCGGATGTTGTTGTTATTGCTACTGCCTGGAACTTGTATGGCAATCTTGATCTAGATCGACTAAAGAAAGCAGCACGATCGCCTGTTGTGGTTGACTTCCACAACCTGTATGACGCTGTTAAAATGCACGAAATGGGTTTTGACTATATTGGAATCGGGCAGGGTCATGCAAATCGCCTTAGTCGAGAATAGATTCAGTTAGTTCCGAAACTTTGGCATGCATCGAGACTTTTCAACTCTTGAATGCAGATATATTTCCATCCTCAGACTTTAGCCCAATTTGTAGAAACACTTCGAGCACAAATCCCTGTATGAGGGGTCGGAGGCGCAAATTGTTCCTTATAACTGAGCGCGTAGTGAAACCGGCAATAGTCGACTCCCAGTGCTTCGTATTTGGAGTTCTGGCGTTACAACAGCCGGTGCATAAAATCTACTATTCTTCTGATTTGAAATTTTTGATCAGTTAATAAAGGAAACTGTGAACGGATTCTGCACCAGCCAATTATCTGTGGCTGAACTAGGCCGGATTCGCGTGAAACACTTGCCCATTGGTTTTGTTTTGCGTGGTGCCCTGAAACCATTCAGAAACGACCGTTCAACCGTTTTTCGGAGCGGACCCGGGTGAAAATGAAACAGAAAGTTCAATTCTCGCTTTTACTGATTGAATTTGTAGAAAATCCAATACTCTTTTTTGATATCTAAATTAGAGTGTGCCAAGCAAATTTGACGAGTTTCTTGGTTGGTGCAATATAAAATACAAAATTGTCTCTTTACTACCGGTGAACAACCAAATATCTGCATGAGGGATTCTTATGAAAAGTTATGATTCGCGTGTGTACAGCATTAACGACTTCGCAGAGTGGAGAAACCAGAAACTACTCGAATTGAATCCGTTCTTCCAACGTAGACCCGTTTGGAGTGAGAGTGCCAAGAGCTATTTAATTGATACGATACTCCGAGGTAAGCCCATACCGAAAATATTCATTCGCCAAAAGGTGAATGTAACAACAATGAAAGTAACACGCGAGGTAGTAGACGGACAACAAAGACTGCGAACTATACTTTCATTTATTAATGATGGTTTTGTTGTTAACCGCCAACAGAACCGTGCAAACGGAGGAAAACATTTCAGTCAACTTCCTGAGGATGTTCAGCAAATGATACTTACCTATGAAATTTCTGTTGATCTCCTTGTTAATATGCCTGACGAAGAAGTTCTAGATATTTTCAGTCGCCTAAATTCGTATTCAGTGATCTTAAATATACAGGAAAAACTCAATGCGACGCATTTCGGGTCTTTCAAAATCCTTGCTGATGAAGTTGGACTAAAGTATGCCAGCTACTGGAAAGAGCAGCGAATTTTAAACGCCCGGCAAATATTACGAATGCAAGAAGTTAACCTCGTTGCAGACTTGTTAATCGCTATGCTGGAAGGTATTAAATCAAAGAAGCAAATAAGAAAATTTTATGGCTTATACGAAAAAGAGTTTGATCATGACGTCTCAAAGTTGGAGCAACAATTTGATGGGGTAATGTCAATGATAAGAAGAATATTTCCAAATGGATTGATTAATACAGAATTTGTTCGAATTCACTTGTTCTATTCTCTCTTTACTACTATCGCACATTGCCAAAACGGGTTGCCAAATTGCGATGCCAGACGAATTTCACTTGAGCCTAGAACAAACTTAGAGACTGTACGAAACCGCTTAGATCGAGTAGGAGAAATCTTTCATACTGACATCCAATTGCTCGATTCGGATGAGCAGCAATTTATGCATGATGTACGACGAGCCACAACTGATGAAGTTGTTAGAGAGAGAAGATTGAGTTTTTTACTAAATCTGATCGTTGATGCTCAATAATGTCCCTTACTGTTGTATTGTCGCAGTTCAATTCTAGTGTTCAGCAGTGCGAAAATCTTATCGTTAATGCTCACAAATCTGACGCTAACGGCGACACAATTCTCCCCGAGATTGATCAAGTTCAAATTACTGTCGCTGGGTTCCTAAACATGTTTATTGCTTGGGAATATTTTCTGGAATCATCTTTACTTGAATATATGACAGGTTCTACAACAATCAGTGGCAAACAACCTAAACGAATCGTCTTCCCCACAACGAAACATAGTGCTCAACAATTGATTATCGGAATAAATCGATATTTCGACTACGCTAACCACCAAAACATAATTAAAATAGCTAACTCGTTCTTTGAAAAGGGTTATCCATATGAACCTCATCTTAGTGCGATTTATAAGCAGCTGGATGATTTACGAACAATGCGAAATGCATCCGCTCACTATTCGACAACGACACAAGTCGCCTTGGATGCTTTAGCTATACGAATTCTTAAGGCACCATACAACGGAATAAACTTGTACGATCTATTAACTAATAGCATACCGAATGAATCTAAAACTGTTTTCGTTGGCTATAAAGAAAAATTGACGGCGACTGCGCACCTAATTTCATATGGATAGTTTGTTGTTCCAAATTAGGAACTCAAATAGTGGATTTTAGTATCTGTGTTCGACTCGAGGTACGTCTGCGAAATGAATGCAAGCACAATTACATTATTTTTCGTGAGTCAGTATCGATAATAGTTCTTCAATTTTGCAGATCAATTGAATTGAAGTATCGATCAGCACTTATAGTAGTATCGATACCACTCAATGAATTTGGATATTCCATCTTCAAGAGAAACAACCGGTGCAAACCCAATTTCATTTCTCGTGAATTCTATGTCCGCCAGCGTTTCCAACATTTCGCCGCGTGGACCTGCTTCAAGATTCTTGATCGATTTTTTACCAAGATTTTCCTCTATTAAAGAGATAAGTTTCTCTAGCGGTTCAGAATTACCTGCACCCAGATTGAATGTCTGAATTGGCGCAGTACCGCCCCCCACTTGAGGTGGTTTATCCAAAGCGAGAATCGTACCTGCCACTATGTCATCAATGTAGGTGAAATCGCGGCGCATGTCTCCGAAATTGAAAACCTGAATCGGTCTTGTATTGACAATTGCATCGGTAAATAGATAGTAAGACATATCCGGCCTGCCCCAAGGCCCGTATACGGTGAAGTACCTCAGTGCAGTTTGAGGAAGGTAAAAGTTGTCGCTGTAGACATGGCTGATCAGTTCGCCCGCGGCTTTTGTAGCGGCATATACGGATACAGGTCGGTCTACCCGAGAATCAATTGAATACGGCAGTTCGCCGCCTTGGGGATAAACACTGCTGGAACTCGCAAAAACCAGATGCTCGAAATTGTCGGTTTGACGACACAGCTCCAAAATGTTGGCATGTCCAACCACATTGCTGTTCACCACTTCCAAAGGAAATTTCTGCGAATATCTGACCCCTGCATTTGCCGCTAAGTGAACTACTTTCTGGAACGGACCATGGTCGCGAAATACTCCCTGCAGTTTTGCAAAATCAGATATATCCGCTTTGACGAATGAAAATTCTTTGAATTCTCGAAGTCGGGACAATCTTGATTCTTTCAGCTGGATATCGTAGTAGTCGTTAATATTGTCCAAGCCAACAACCTGTGCGCCGCGTTCCAACAGCGCATGCGATGTTGAAGAACCGATAAACCCAGCAGCTCCGGTTACTAAAATTTTCATTCAATGACCATCATTAGACGAGGAAACAAAAAATTACCCAACTAGCAGATTAATTCAACTAGATTCAATGTTTGCCGGGGCGAAATCAACAACAAACGCTAATTTGTTAGGACGGACGAAAAGGCATGTGTAATATACCGTAAACACTGAAATGGATTTCACCATTTTTCACATCCAACCCAATTTTGAACAGTTGCTCACGACAGCACAGTTCATTCCGAATCAACCTGTGACGAAATTCTGCAGGTTATTCATGATTGATGCTGATTACAAAGTAGTAAAACCATTTGGAGTAATTCATCTAGGTGAAATTCTCCAAGAGTATCTAGATTCAAGTTGTTGGAATCAGATGGACTTTGCGCGAAAAACGGGAATTGCTCCCAAACCATAAGCAAAATTTACAATGGCAAAGCTCCCATAACTCCGCATACTTCCTTAGCCTTTGAACAGGCTTTTCAAAGTCGAGCTCACTATTGTCTCTTTTTGCATCTATTAACTTGATCAGGATTCGCTACGGTTATCCATTGTACAAATTCAGGGGCACTCTGGACGCTCTTCTGGCAATGGCTCCCAAATGGCAATAGTCCGAGTTTTAGTAACCAATCGCTCTGCGGAATAGTCATCAACGCCACTGGTGTAGGAATGTGGACAAGAAGATTCGTTCCACCATGGCGTTGTTGGCGCAAAGTGGAACACTTGAATTGAGCGCGACCGGAAGAGCTGACGAACATTGAATGTACAACACCCCTTCACCCGCCTCTACACGCCGATAACCGACAGCAAACACATTGGCAACTTGGTTTCGCGGCCTTGGCTACATTACAGATCAATACGTGTGGACCATTGGGGGCACTCCGGACAGCAAACTCAAACCACTAGGCAGCGATTTGTCCGAAGTAGAGGTCCGAATCGCTGAGTTAATCAAAATGAAAACAGCTTAGTGGTGCGTTTGAACGGAACTACGTTACCGGAATCGACGAAGCTTGCTTTCATTTCTCCTCGCACTTCGAATTCTGCCACAGCGAACCGTACTACATGCTGAACTAAGATATGCAATTTATCGAAAGCACATCGTCCAACAAGAAGTGAAAGAAGTGGTTACCAGGAGTTGAATAGTGCTCAATGTTGTAGAAGTCTGCTTGAGCGTAGCATATTTGAACGGATGTATTTTCAATCGCAACCGCTGCAGCCCCAATCGTGGAAATCTTTGTATTCATGGGCGCTAGGATAATGTTGTGATTCTGAGAAATCGAAATCAGGTTATGAATTGCGTCCTTAGTGTCTCTGGCGTTGTAGCCGTTGAACATAAATTCGTCAAACGGTCCCAGTAAACTTTTTAGTCTATTTAGATGATGTAAGTTTGTTTGCTGATGCTCACGAGACGCCCACTGGTTTTCGTCTCCAATTCCCACGGATATTAGGGATGGCTCAAATTCATGGATTAAGCTTAGAGCTCTCTCATCCTCAAAGCCCAACAGAACGACGAGGTGATTACCTTTTGAAGGGATACAGGAACCAGGATAACCTAGAATTGATCGTATTTCTCGGTTCCCTTTGGAAAGCCATTTTTTTTCCGGCGAATAGCCAATTGAATATTCATTTGCGTTTGCATAGATAAACTCCACTGAGGCGTTTTCTCTAAAATTTGAAACAAGGTATTTAAGAAGAATTAGTAATGATTCTCGAGTAAAAGCGGTTATATCTACCAATATGCGCTCAACCGAATCATCCAAGGTTTCAGAAAGAACGGCGGCAAAACTATCAGCAGTCTTCAATGGGTTTCTAGTATCAAGTTCAATCGTGTTAAAAGCGCCTTCAAAACGGGATTCAAGGTAATCCAAGTTTTTTTCGCTTGAACTCGCGAAATCTTGGTTGAATCCAATCAGCGACTGCTTAATCTGCTTTGGCTCTATCGATTCTGCGATTGATTTGCTACGGTCCTCATAACTGGCACAGCATATAAACGCATCGATTGGTGCCTGGGCGATTCGATCGTTAAGATTTTTCAAGGTATCATGAAACATGATGCGTTCTTCAGTCAAAGAGCGTAAGTTGGCGGGTTTCTAAAATATTGCTAACCCCTTTCTTTTTGATGCGGCGTAGCAATGCTTCCGGCTTGACCATCGCTTCTTGGAGAAGATCATTCGTTATCCAAAGATAACCAGCAAACGATGTGGGGTCAAGTATAAAATAAGGCGCTAACCGTCGTGTGAGTACATAAAGGCGTGCTCTTCCGGTGCCGTCCTTGTTACCGATTGAGGAACGATGAAAATATCCATAACGCACACCGAGCTCAAAAACCTCTGCAACTTCAGGGTCTGAACGCCCGGATAGCGCAACTGAAAAAACACGGCGCTCAGAATCTTCAGAGACTAGCTTCAGAAAAAATGTTCCGCCTAGAGCACTGACAAGGTTGTGGAGTTTCGTTATCTGCATGGGCTCGGAAACTTGCGATCGTGGAATATTATCAAATTCGCTAAGCATCATTCTATCCGCCTCGTGACGTACAACACTGTTTTGGATGGCAGGTTTGATGTGCGTAACTGTTTGATCCGGATGTTGGCTCTGCTGATCGTCGAACATAATCGCTGCAGCCTCAAGAAAGTAACGTACAAGCCCTGATGAAATATGGACGAGGTGTTCAAATCCGGAGTAACTGTAGGATGGGCGAGATTTGGAAGGTCCACCCAACGACCGAATATAGTTAGGCCGAGCGTAGCGCAAAGCATCGTCACCGGGACGGTGCCCTCGGCCTTCTTTTTCCCACTTGGAACGAATTTGCTCAGCAATTTCCGATACTTTTCTTTCCTGTTCTTCGTTATGCGGAAAAAAAGCCCTAGGTGTCACCTCAATCCGTGATTTTGTAAGACGGCGTTTAGCAATTTCCTCTATCCGACTCAAATAGCGGCTGTGTCGAGATGTATAAATGTCGGCAATATTGATTGATTGGAAATCATGCGGTGATTGAATTGGCAATCCAGAAGGAGTGGAAAGCGTTTTATACCTTAACTGTGTTGAAATCTTAATACTTACATCTGCTTGTGTTCGGGTAGAGACCCAAGAGTTCAAAACCATAGTTTGTGACGTGTTTAAGTGGTCAGCATCATCAATTAGCAAATATATTGGAGCTGAAGAAAAGAATGGCAATTTGCGCAGATCAGACAATATCGGAAAAAGAAAATCCATATAACCGCATAAAGCGGAGTCATACCGCAAATCACCATCCGACATAAATGTCAATCGCCGCACATATTGGATCACCTCAACATATAGATTATCAAATATGCTAGCAATATACGCGAACACGTCTTTCGCCCTCGTGAAATTTTGTTTAGGAGTAGCAAGTTCAGCGCCGCAACTTTTTAATCGAGCACTCAATACATCGTAAAGGAACTGTTTTGCCGCATCCAAGGCACGCTCATCGGATGAGAGGTCTAAGTGTGATATGGATTCAAATATTTTTGATGAGACGAATGACACTAAAAAATGTTCGTTCAATATGATGTCTGCATGATAATTTTGAAGACGTCGTAGCTCGGTGAGATTAGGAACAGTATTTTTAATTGACACAAGAAACGCTAGAAAAGGCAATTCGTTGATTAATTGATTTAGTGCTAGACTTTGACAATCAGGCAATAGATAGCGGAAAATCATGCTTTTGCCGCACCCACGTGGCCCATTTACCATCGTATGACCAGAGTCCCGAATTTTGTTGAAATCTGTAAATGGGTCCACAAACAAATCATTCACATCGCTGGCAAGCATGTTCTCAGGCGTGAAGACCTTGAATGGATTCTCCTTAAAAATTTGCGGTTTCATGGATTATCACCACTCCAAAGCTGTTGTTTTAAGGAACTACCATTGACTGTTACTTCGGGGCATATGTCCGTTATGGACTCGGATGAAGAACTTGGATATCCATGTTCTCGTAAACGGTACCCAATCGGGTCAACGCATGGAATCATACTGTTTGAATCATTAAAAATCTCAATGTGAACATTGATGGCGTCAATATAAATCACATCACGTGTAAAGCGCATGCAATATTTGCGTTCTGTATGCGTCTTAAGAGTTCTCTCGAAAATTTCATCGAGAAGGTAAACTTGTTGAACACTACCGTTTCCGCCTGTCTTTCCGAAAGTACGTAATGCGTCGTTCTTTGTAAAAGAAAAACGGAGATCAATGAAATTTTCCTCGGGGCTAATACGAACGGAATTTAGGCTCTTGGCGTATGCATGATGGATCTGACTGCCATCCGGGATGATGTCTAGTTGCTGGGGAAACCTTGCGGCACGATGGGAATCGTCTGCTAATTCGTCCGCGAGCCGAAGTATAGCAGCCAGTAACTGGTATCGTACGTCGTGACCTAGAATGTGGTTCCTAGGTAAAATCGTTGAAATAGTATCTTTGCTTCCATTAACTTTTCCGCCATGCACTTGAGCGATTTGGAAAATAGCTTGTCTCTCAACCATCTCTGTGCCGAGAAGTAGCCCCAGTTGCGCCATAACTTCAGAGTGCCTTTGTTCATGTTCAGCACGACCGAAGATGTTGCCAACGTCGTGGAAGTGAATCGCTAGCAGCAACAGATACACCTCATATGCCGTAAGTTGTGGATACTTGGGTTGAGGATGGGACAATAACAGAGATGCTCTGCGGACAACCGTTTCAATATGCTGCGGTCCGTGATCAGTCAAATAACCATCCCCCCTCAGAAGAACACCTTTCTCAACGTGGGGATGTACTTCCTTATTTAAGAAATTAGCGATATTTTGGAAGCGGGTTTTATAGGGCATCCCGCCATCGGGTGGAAAAACATCACAAGGTTGCTCCAAAATCCACTTGTCGAGAGGTAGCGGCTGTTGTCCAAACATGTTGTTCATTGGTGTTTCCGCCTCGTTAACTGGTTGAATACTGCCTCTGCAAGTAAGGGGGGAACTGCGTTGCCGACTTGTTGTTGTTGAAATCCAATTGATCCGAAAAACTCATATGAATCAGGAAAGGATTGTATGCGAGCTGCCTCTCTAACCGACAAACCTCGATCTTGAGTGGGATGAATAAGCATATTTTTTCGATAATTCCCAATCACAACGGAAGGACTATCGGGCTGAAGACGATAATAGATGCCAGTGTGGCACCTTGAGTGGTCCTTATAATTTTTCATGAGTCGATCAGGAATATTTTTCCAGTTTCCGCCTAGTTCAATATATTGATATCTTTGAATGATATAGTCAGCATTCAATGTAACCAGATGATTTGAGCATTTCGAAAGTTTGCCACGAAGTTTTTTCGCATATTTGGATGGTTCGTTTTCTCCATAGGCAAGCAAAGACTTAGATGCTCCGTTTTTAAGTTGCGGGAGATCAGCAATAGCCTCGTAGACCGTAGGAGGTGGTTCACTCCCTGTGGCAGGTAGCGTCAATGGCGTGTTCATTCGAGTGCCTATTACAAAGAAACGAGCGCGATTTTGGGGCACGCCGAAATCCTTGGCATTCAAGACACCAAAGTCATAGTTATAATTGAGTTTTTGAAATTCCTCTAAAACAGCAGTGAGAAAAAGGCCTCCTGCTGTATTCAGAATTCCGCGAACATTCTCAAAAACAAAATAATCGGGGTCCCAAACCCGAACGAAGCGTACAAATTCTCTAAAAAGCCAATTTTTTTCGTTTGTGATGCCGCGAGTCCGTGTATTTGAAAAAGAGAAGCCTTGACAAGGAGGTCCTCCAAAAACAACTGTTTCCTCAGAACCACGTGGAATATTTTTTATCTGTGTATTTGTAATCTCTCTAATGTCACCTACAAATAAATCACTATCAGGGTGGTTATTTTGGTATGTGGTAGAAGAGTGAATATCTTGCTCCACGGCGAATTTAACATCAATCCCAGCACACACTGCTCCTAAACTCATTCCTCCAGCACCCGCAAAAAGATCTATTCCAATCATAACCCTGTTCGTTTTTCTTTACGATTGTCGGAATTTTCCAAACGGTCGTGTTGCAAGAGTAGCTGTCCGCACAGACTGAAAGCGAGTTGTGTAGACAAATTTAATATTTTATCTCGAATTTGATGTTTTAGTTGTTAATGTAAAGTACCCAAATCCGAAATTAGAGAATGAATTCGCTTAACATCAGCAAGATTTTAGCGAATTTACTGGATTTTACAGCTCCGATTATCGAAGACAGGAGCAACACGAAGAATTTGTCTGGATTTGCAGGAGATTGCCAACCTGATGCATTGTCCGCTGGCATTTTCGCCACTGTGCAAAGGTGCGCAACCCTTCCGGAGTCGGAATGGATTCAAGCTCGGTTCGAAAAAGCGCCACCCGAGGCGCTCAGCTCATAACAGCAGCGGAAAGCCTCGAATATGATCCAGCGCTTCATCCATCACCTTGCGGTGGCAGGCATTGACTTTCACTGTCCATTGCCGGGCATGGCGTACGATCAGTGCGGCGACATCATACAGACGCAAACGCACTGTAGGAGCACGGGCAGTTGACAACGAATGCGGCAATACCATCCGCATCAAGGCAAACAGGTTATAGGCCATTGAGCTTAACATCAGCCATGCTGCATTGGCATGAAAGTCCCCACAGGGCAATCTGGCGGCGGCGAAATCACTGCGAAGCTCCTTGATTCTGTTTTCGCTCGACTCGCCACGCTGGTTATAAAAATGCACCACCTCGAGGTCTGATAACTCATCCTTGTTGGTTGCAATCGCACGATAAATGTTGCGACCCCGTACCCCTGTTTCAGCATCGCTGTTGATCAAAATGTCCAACTGTGAGTTGTCATCATCATCAATGTGCTTTCTTTGCACAATCAGCGTAAACGCTTCTGTTTTTGTCATCACATGCAACGTGCGACAAACCTGTTCTGTGTCCGATTCACTGCCATCACGATATACCAATGGGCGCCATTCGCAATCTTTGATTTCAGAGATGGTTTCTTTGACCGCACTATCCATCTTGGCACGGATCGCAAAGCCCATGCCACTGTCCATCGCATAGTTGATCACCGCGGCTTGATAGCCGGCAGCATCAATGCGAACATCCGATACCGACACACCCTCCGGCAATGCCGACTCACAGCGCTGGATGAACTGTAAATTCTCTTTGTTCGGAGATTCATTGCCTTCTCGAAACTCTACCGCCACCACCTGGTCGGTTTCAGCGATGTGCCCGACCATCGGCGTGTAGCCACGGTGCTTTTTATACGTGTACCGAGCTGCACGCTTGTTCGATTCGATCACCGTAGCATCTATGTCCAAGGTAATCTGCGTTCGGTTGTAAAGCCCTGCTGCAAGAATTGTTTTGTTGAGATTGACCAATCCCTGCATCGCCTGATCACTGCGCCCGGCGCGCCGCAACCAATTGCCCAGTGTCTTGGCCCCAGGCAACTTCCCGCAGCCCAATAGCTTCATCAAAGGCTTTTCTTTTTGCAAATGGCTTACGTCGTCAAGACATTTGCCGCCTTCATGAAACAGCAACATGAAAATATTGAACATCGCGCCTTGACGGTAGCCGCGGTTGCTGCCCGCTACAGGCAATTGCCGATCCGCCAATTGTTCCAGACCAAGACGCTGCATTAGCTGTGCAACGACGATCAAACCGGCGCGGGAGGTTAAAATACGTTTGCTGATTCCAATTTTATGGGGTAAAATCGACATGAGCCTTGTACCTCTGAGATATTTTTGGGCTTCACCCATTGGGTGAAATTCGATTGTTTATGAAAGCCTTATTGTACAAGGCTTTTCTATTGATCTCAGATTTCTAATTGCGGATTAGGGAAGTATTAGATTGTCATTGCAAGGTAATCAAAAAAGTAGTGAGGCAATTGGTATTTACCGGTAGAAGATTCCGACTGTAATGCGGGGATTATTGGAGCCAGCCGGTCAACCCGGGGGTCCCCCAGATTGACCAAGCCCGAGCAGGTCGCGCGTTCACCCCTTCGGGGATTCGATCCCCGAAGGGGTATTGGGGCCATCAAAACTCCAAGCAAATAGAACTCTCTTATGACAAATGCGTAACTGACGATGGGCTGAGTATCGCCGAGCAAACGGCGAATTTGGAGGAGGCAAATATTGGTAGTGCCTTTACGGCACTCTGCGTTTCAGTAATTGCTGGATTTCTAATTGTTTATGTCGGGGAGACTAACCGTCTTGTGTCATAGATGTTCAAGTAAAATGACAAAATTAATGAAATTGGTCTGAATGTGAATTCCCTCTCATCGTCCGTGTCAACGCTACGTTCTGAAAACCGTATTCCTAATCCTGCCGTAACACCCAATATGGTTCAGACTGCGCACTATGATGGATTCGTCGTGTCACTAGGAGTCGCTCCGGCACAGAAGGTAAGGGTTGCCTGCCTTATACCTCTTCAATAGGAATCCGCACAGGAATTGACAAAATCACTTCCAAATTGATTGTACCGCTGTCTTGAATACAAATACTCTTGACAATATGCATTTCAAATGCATAATATCCAGTTATGGATTCGCTTTACATTGATCGTTCGTTGGAACCGCTCCTCAAGAAAGCAGCCTCCGAGTTTCCCGCCGTAGTTCTAACTGGGCCACGCCAATCCGGCAAAACGACCCTGTTGAAACATCTCTTCAGCAGCCACTACCGTTATGTATCCCTAGAGACACCGGACGTTCGCGCAGCCGCTACTGAAGACCCGCGAGGTTTCCTGGAGTTATACCCTCCACCGGTAATCTTCGATGAGGTCCAGTATGCCCCCGACCTTCTTTCCTACATCAAGGAAAGGATCGACGCGGACCGCGCCATGAAAGGTCAATACCTGATGACCGGTTCGCAGAACCTATTGCTCGCTGAGAAAGTAACTGAGTCGTTGGCGGGCCGCGCGGCTATGCTTCGCCTGTTGCCGCTATCGAGGCGGGAGTCGGAGGGACAGCCGCAGATTCCACTCGCCTGGGAGCGCAAACGCTCGTCGTCCCCGCCGTCGTCACATGCGTTTGACAAACTGTGGACGAGTTTCCTTCGAGGCGGGTATCCAGAACTTGCAATACAACCCGACCGCGATGCCTCCCTTTGGCATGCCAGCTACATCCAGACTTATCTTGAACGAGACGTACGTATGCTCCGACAGGTCGGGGACCTTACCCAATATCAGAGTTTCCTCCGCGTGCTGGCTGCGCGAAGCGCGCAACTAGTGAATCTGACCGATGTCTCCCGGGACCTCGGGGTAGCGGTTAACACCATCAAGGCCTGGCTCTCCGTTCTTGAGGCCACCTACCAGGTGATAGTGCTACGCCCCTACTTCGCCAATGTCGGGAAACGGCTCGTCAAGACTCCAAAAGTGTATTTCACCGACGTCGGCACACTCTGCTACCTGGCGGGTCTCAAAGACCCCGCTCATGCTGCCTCAGGACCCATGGGCGGCGCAATCATGGAAACGGCAGTTCTCTCGGAAATCTTCAAAACGCTGACGCATCGAGGGATTGATCCGCAGATCTACTTTTGGCGAACCTTGGCGGGAACGGAAGTGGACTTTGTGGTCGAGGCCACCACAGGGTTGGTTGCCATCGAGGTCAAACTGTCCGCTACGCCACGACCGGCAATGGCTGCTGCCATTAAGACATTCCAAGGGGACATGAAAAGCGCAGCGATGCACGGATACGTGGTACATCCAGGCGATATACGCCTGCCCCTCGGCCCCGGTGTAACCGCGCTTCCTTTCGCCGACTTGTAGCGTTGTCTTTCTCAATTGGATAGGTGCTGAAGGTTCAATTACCTGCACATATAGAGTGGGTGTTAGTTGACTATATTTAAATTTTCTCCCGCCCGTGCCGGATTTCCCAGCTAGTGCAGTTGTTTTTGTACAAATTCCTTAGAGCCGTTCCCTCCTGAAACTGCATTCAATCCATCGTTTAAGTTTCAGACACCATAATGCAGGCGCATGTTTTGAACAAAACCAATTTTGACTCGGTCGCAAAAACATCGCCAAACAGATAACTACACGAAATTCTTGTTTGTTAACCCATTGGGTAGTTTTCAAATCCTCGTTAACCGTCGCTTTTCAAGATTCGCAGTTCTTCTGAAGTGCTTATACAGACAGACCCGTCTACCAAAATCACAGCTATCAGACCTGTATTCGTAGTGTCGTCAACCATTCGTAATCAAATATTGCAAATTCATCGCTCTATTGCCATTTAGTCGCACGCTACTTTACCAGTAAAAAACTTTCTCTATCATTGGTTCATATTCATTCAATGAGGAGTAAAAAAATGCGAAGAAATAATTTATTTTCAATCCTGACTGTTCTATGTTTCACGACATGGGCACCGCTTGGACTAGCTGAATCCCTCACAATCGTCATTGAGAACATCGAAGTGGCAGAGGGGAAAATCATGATTCAGGTGATGTCTGGAGAAGAGGAATTTTCGGGTTCAAACGACCCCATCACGGGCGTGTTTATGCGCGCTCGAACTGAAGAAATGAGATTTTCGACCTCTAACCTGCCGGCTGGCGAATATGCCATCCGTGTCATGCACGACATTAACGACAACAACGAACTGGACGTCAACTATGTTGGAATGCCAAAGGAACCCTACGCATTTTCCAACAATGCCTACGGTAATTTTGGCCCACCTGAATGGGAGGATGTTAAATTCACCCTACATGGCTCCGTCACACAAAAGATTCAATTGGTGCATTAATGTTATTTACCATGAACCGTCGCCAGTTTCTAAAATTAAGTGCCGCCAGTTTGGGCTCGGGTGCGCTGCAGATGGCAGGTCTTAGCGTCGCCCAACAAGTCAACAGTGCATCCTGGCAAATTCAATTCAACGCGGCACTTAAAGAAAATCCTTGGCTCGCCATTTACCAAACGGCAGCCGATGAAGCATTTGCAAGTCGTGCCGAAGTTACCGGACGCTGGCCTAAAGAACTAAAAGGAGTCCTATATCGCAATGGTCCAGCTCGACACGAAATCGGCGATTTCCGCTATCACCACTGGTTTGATGGCGATGGAATGATACAGGCGTTCGAGATTTCAGCGGATGGCATCACTCACAAGGCGAAGATGATTCGAACCCACAAGTTCAAAAGGGAAAAGGCCGCCGGGCACGCTTTATATCCAGGTTTTGGAACTCTGCCTCCAAACCCAATTCCCATCACCAACCCTGACTCAATGAATTCTGCAAATATCAACGTACTGCCACATCACAATAAACTGCTGGCACTGTGGGAAGGAGGCTCTCCCTGGGAAATCGATCCTGAAACTCTTGAAACCCGTGGCATCCATCATTTTTCAGAGCACACTGCTGGTGTTCCATTCTCTGCACACCCACGCATAGAACCGGATGGCACGCTCTGGAATTTTGGCTATCTTTCAGGAGCAAGATTGATCGTACTCTGGCATCTGGACCGAAACGGAAAACTGCTTAATATCGGCAAGATCAAATCTGACCCAATTAGCATGCCACATGATTTCGTTGTGACATCAAGGCACATTATTCTGATGATTCCACCACTGAACTTTGAACCAACTCAGCACTCGTCATTTCTCGATGCGCATCAGTGGCAACCGGACAGGCCAACGCGAATTCTGGTTGTAGATAAATACGATTTTTCCAAGTACCGTTGGTTGGAATTACCAAGTCAATGGATCTTTCATTTTGGTAATGGCTGGGAAGACAGTGTGGGTATCATCCGCTTCGATGGCGCCAGATACACTGACCCGTCAATAATGACTAACACATTTCGCGATGTCATGCGAGGTTTGACTACGCCGGCCAGTTTCAGTCGCCAGCATCAGTACCAAATTGATACGAGAAAATGGTCAATTAGCGAGGCGCCGATATTACCATCAGAAATTATTACCGAGTTTCCGGTGATTGATCCGCGAGTCAGCAACCGCCGCTACAGCAGACTAATCATGCTTTGCACCAACAATAACCAACCAGCTCTACATGGTCAACTCAACGGGATGTGCAGTTTCAATTTGGAATCCGGCAAACATAATAGCTATTACTATCCAGATACACAGATTCCCGAAGAACACCTGTTCGTAGCAAAACCCGGTAGCCAACCGGAAAGCGGAGGCTGGGTAATCGGAACATCTCATGATTGGGAAAAGAATATAACCAACTTGAACGTATTCGATGTTGAGGCGATAGATGCTGGTCCAATTGCAATCGCAACGATTCCGTATGCATTGCCTTTTGGCCTACACGGGAAATTCGTGGAGAATTAGCAGTATGCAAAATTTTCGAAGAAATTTAATTTACTTAGGTTTTACCGGTTTATTTTGTCTGACGATCGGACTGCTGCTCTGGTATCTAGGGGTTACGGAGTCGGCTTGGACTTCAATTATCATTTCTTTGTGTATCGGTTGGTCAATCAATCTTACCTTCATCCTAGCCGAGAAAATCGTTGATCAGTATATGCCCGCTTATCTGGTACCCATACCCTTAACCGCGTTTGGATTGACTATTGGACTGTTGATTGCTGGGAGTATTCTATTCCGTGAGCCACTATTTTTTTTCACCGACAATTATCTAGCGTTAATAATCGGTGTGTTCTTCTCCATTGTCGGTGTGGCAATTTTTAGTACGCGTTTAAAATTGCTATCTGCACGAGCCGAACTCGCCAAGGCGGAGGCTCAAAGACAAGCTCAGCAAAAACTACTGCTGGAAACGGAACTAAAACTGCTACAAGCACAAATAGAACCTCACTTTCTATTTAATACGCTCTCCAACATTGTCGAACTGATTCGCCAGGCTCCAGAGGCAGCGGAAAAAAGTCTGCTGAATTTGACCATTCTGCTTCGCTCTTCACTGCAGAGCACGCGCAAAGCCGTAGTCACCCTCGAAGAGGAATTGGAATTTGTTCATGCTTACCTTGATATTCAGTCGATTCGCATTCCGGAACGTCTGCGGTATGAATTCCGTCCCGCAGGATTGCTTGAAGAAAAATCAGCGCAAGATTCGATTCTACAATTGCAATTGCCGCCGGTCCTGTTGCAACCGATTGTAGAAAATGCCATAGTTCACGGTATCGAGCCCTCAGAATCTGGAGGACAGGTGATCATTGAAGTCAGTGTCAGGAATAACAAATTGATAATAACCATCGCCGACACCGGTGTCGGAATATCCGAACATGCGCCTAGCGCCAAGAACAGTGATGTATCCGGGACTGGTCTTAGCAACGTGCGCCAACGCCTGCACGCCTCGTATGGTGACGCTGCAAACATGACGATTTCCGAAAATTCTCCCAGTGGCGTAGTCGTCCGACTGTCAATTCCCGTAAACAACGATGAACACTAGCGCAATTATTGTTGACGACGAGCCCAATCTTGTTGATTATCTTGCTGGCAAACTCGCCAAACTGTGGCCAGAGTTAACTATCGCAGGCACCGCTGACAACGGTCAAAACGCCATTGTCCTAGCGAACGAAGTACAACCCGACATCGCCTTTCTGGATATTCAACTGCCAAATGTGAGTGGACTGCAAGTGGCTGAAGCATTGCCGGCGAAAACGAAAGTCGTGTTTATTACCGCCTACGATGAATTCGCGGTGGAGGCCTTTCAACGCGCTGCCCTTGATTATCTGTTAAAGCCGGTGAGCGATGCCCGACTCAGGCAAACCATCGTTCGTCTTAAGGAACGAAGTGATCAGAGCCGCGAAGAACTGGTCAAGCTATTGCGTAGTATCAGCGAAGAGAAACCTAGCAATCTGCAGTGGATTCAAGCAGGCTTGGGCGACACCACTGAACTCATTTCGGTGCAGGACATCATTTACTGTAAAGCAGAGCACAAGTACACCAGTGTCATTACGCGACACCGAAAGTTCGTCATCAGGCGCAGCATCAAGGACCTGGAACAACAACTGGACCCGAACCGGTTTTGGAGAATACATCGCGGATTAATTGTTCGGGTTGATCAAATTCAAAAAGCACAGCGAGACCTGCGCGGGTGCTACACCATCACACTTCGAGATTGTCCTGACATTTTGCGTAGCAGTCGGAACTATGGAAAACTGTTCAAACTGATGTGACCCATTCAGTAGGTCAGATTTGTCTATTCCGATATCTGCCATAGTATTCGTTATCACCAGTTACCTTTTCGAACCTTCTATGGGTTGCACTTGGCGCGACTATGGACCATCTCGTGTAACATCAACACTCAAACCCATTCACGCCACTGCGGAAAAACAAACATGAACTCGAAGAATGGAATGAGGCCGGTGCATCCTGGCGAAGTATTGCGCGAGGAGCTCGAAGCCCTCGGGGTGTCAGCCAACGCTTTGTCGAAGGCGCTGGATGTACCGATGAAGCGCGTCACAATGATCTTAGAAGGCCAACAAAGGGTAACAGCTGACATAGCACTACGGCTGGCGCGTTACTTCGGGACTACGCCGCAAATTTGGCTGGACCTACAAAAGACATGGGAGCTACGCTGTGCAGAGATTGATGTAGGCCGCGAGATTTCCAAGCGCGTGATGCCTCGAAAAACGGTGGCGTAACTTAGTTCTCGACCAAACAAGGTATTCACCGATTGTCCGAAAGTGGGGAATTTTAAACGGTAGGATGCGGGCAAATTCAATCGGCAGTGACAACCGTCCATAAGATACTGCGACAGAAAGGCAATTCGCAATCGCAAGAACATCAAGGATGGTAGAACTCATCTGCCTTGAGCGCGCTTACTGCTTCGAAGTTGTTTTACCGCCCTGATGGATAATATTCTGTTGCTGGGACTACAGATCAATGGGAATATCACCTTGTGGAAATTTGGCGATTATGGTAAGACGCCCCCCCAGTGCTTCTATGTAGTTTCGAAGAATGGAGATATGCACGTCCTGTCGAGATTCTAGTTTCGATACAGCTGGCTGATTTACTTTTAGCACCTTGGCGAGTTCCTCTTGCGTCAACGACAATGCTTTGCGGAGCTCGTAAAGCGGTACGGCCGCCAGTAGTTCCGCCTTTTTCTTGTTGACGCGTGCACGGCGCTCAGGCGTGAAATCTTTGATTAATTCGTTGAAGTCATGATGTCCACTCATTGGATAAGTCCCTCCCCCCTGAGTTCTTGCAGATGCTCGTCATACAGTTTATCGGCAAGCAACACATATCGCTCGTAAAACCGTTTTTCGCTAGTCTTGTGGCCACCGATCAGCAGACCGCCACGGGTCTCGGGTCTAAAGCGTAGAAAACGTGTATAGGCTTACCGCTGTTCTGCACACGCAGTTTACGCATACGACCGTGACTAGAAATTTCGACACCCGAGGAGTAAGGAAACGGCAGCTGCAGCCCGAATTTCGATAGCAAACCGACTGTGGCAGCTACATCTTCCTGCTCGCTTTCAGTAAGGGTGTCCCACCAGTTGCGAAACTCGTTCGTGTACTCGACATCGTGGTGCATGTTTCCTTTATATTCTATCAAAGGAATATATTCAAGTGGTACTTGTCTGAAACAATCCGCTTTGGCCACAGAGGGAGTGCGAGAGGGTCTCCTCTCGCCCTTTTGAGTAAAGCGAACCCAAAAAGATTCACTCGTAAAACCCATATGAAACTATCGAAAAAGCACTGACTTTCTGCGAAAGAGATTATTTGAGCGTATTACGCCAAGGGCGGAGTATTTCGGCCGTTCCGCTGGTATTGGCCGGTTCTAACCGTAAGAAAGAAAAGAAACGAGGACAGTTCGAAACAACTTCACAACCAGTTTCGCGTGAAACACTCCCCAGCTAAAACTGTTTGAAATCAGGTCGGATAAATCACCCTAAACCACGTAAAAAGTCGCAATTCGGCTCGATTTACGTTCTTTTTAGGAGATTGGTGAAACACAAAACTGAAACTAAACCAAATCTCAATTATCTTTCTCATTTTGCAAAATTTCTTGTGCAACAGAAATGCACGCTCAAAATTGTTCAACCCGTGCTGGAATACGATGGCGATAACTTTGTAATTGATAGGAAGAAACTTCGCATTATCGAACCGGTGCCGTAATCGGAGCGATCTGGTGGAATTGTGCCGTGATCTAGTCGCTAGCATCACGCACTTCCTTCTTTGTTTCGCGCTTTCCAGCCAATGTCTTCACGGAGTAATTGACGAGTTCCAAGGCTCTGATCCAGCGCCGAAAAATAAACGCCCCTTTCGGGGCGTCGGGCCGACGGTACTAGCGTCGGGGGGGTCATACTTAGTAATATAATTACGAAGTAGTAATATGTCAACAAAAATTCACATGAAATTCACAAAATTGTACAAAAATTACACAAAACTGCTAAAAAAACCAAAGAACCCAAATCCGAAATTAGAGAATGAATTCGCTTAACATCAGCAAGATTTTAGCGAATTTACTGGATTTTACAGCTCCGATTATCGAAGACAGGAGCAACACGAAGAATTTGTCTGGATTTGCAGGAGATTGCCAACCTGATGCATTGTCCGCTGGCATTTTCGCCACTGTGCAAAGGTGCGCAACCCTTCCGGAGTCGGAATGGATTCAAGCTCGGTTCGAAAAAGCGCCACCCGAGGCGCTCAGCTCATAACAGCAGCGGAAAGCCTCGAATATGATCCAGCGCTTCATCCATCACCTTGCGGTGGCAGGCATTGACTTTCACTGTCCATTGCCGGGCATGGCGTACGATCAGTGCGGCGACATCATACAGACGCAAACGCACTGTAGGAGCACGGGCAGTTGACAACGAATGCGGCAATACCATCCGCATCAAGGCAAACAGGTTATAGGCCATTGAGCTTAACATCAGCCATGCTGCATTGGCATGAAAGTCCCCACAGGGCAATCTGGCGGCGGCGAAATCACTGCGAAGCTCCTTGATTCTGTTTTCGCTCGACTCGCCACGCTGGTTATAAAAATGCACCACCTCGGGGTCTGATAACTCATCCTTGTTGGTTGCAATCGCACGATAAATGTTGCGACCCCGTACCCCTGTTTCAGCATCGCTGTTGATCAAAATGTCCAACTGTGAGTTGTCATCATCATCAATGTGCTTTCTTTGCACAATCAGCGTAAACGCTTCTGTTTTTGTCATCACATGCAACGTGCGACAAACCTGTTCTGTGTCCGATTCACTGCCATCACGATATACCAATGGGCGCCATTCGCAATCTTTGATTTCAGAGATGGTTTCTTTGACCGCACTATCCATCTTGGCACGGATCGCAAAACCCATGCCACTGTCCATCGCATAGTTGATCACCGCGGCTTGATAGCCGGCAGCATCAATGCGAACATCCGATACCGACACACCCTCCGGCAATGCCGACTCACAGCGCTGGATGAACTGTAAATTCTCTTTGTTCGGAGATTCATTGCCTTCTCGAAACTCTACCGCCACCACCTGGTCGGTTTCAGCGATGTGCCCGACCATCGGCGTGTAGCCACGGTGCTTTTTATACGTGTACCGAGCTGCACGCTTGTTCGATTCGATCACCGTAGCATCTATGTCCAAGGTAATCTGCGTTCGGTTGTAAAGCCCTGCTGCAAGAATTGTTTTGTTGAGATTGACCAATCCCTGCATCGCCTGATCACTGCGCCCGGCGCGCCGCAACCAATTGCCCAGTGTCTTGGCCCCAGGCAACTTCCCGCAGCCCAATAGCTTCATCAAAGGCTTTTCTTTTTGCAAATGGCTTACGTCGTCAAGACATTTGCCGCCTTCATGAAACAGCAACATGAAAATATTGAACATCGCGCCTTGACGGTAGCCGCGGTTGCTGCCCGCTACAGGCAATTGCCGATCCGCCAATTGTTCCAGACCAAGACGCTGCATTAGCTGTGCAACGACGATCAAACCGGCGCGGGAGGTTAAAATACGTTTGCTGATTCCAATTTTATGGGGTAAAATCGACATGAGCCTTGTACCTCTGAGATATTTTTGGGCTTCACCCATTGGGTGAAATTCGATTGTTTATGAAAGCCTTATTGTACAAGGCTTTTCTATTGATCTCAGATTTCTAATTGCGGATTAGGGAAAGAAGCGTTAGCTTTGTGAGCACTCTGTAAAATTCAAAATCTATCAAGAAACAAATCTGCATCAACACTCATTCAACCATCATCGTTTAGCATTGTGAAAAAGTATCGGGAATTGTATATGTAGATGGCTTCAATCTGTATTACGGACTTAAAGACAGTGGTTTGCGCCGTTACTATTGGCTCGACATCCAGAAACTGGCCGAAAATCTACTCAAACCAAATCAGAGGCTCGTAGCTGTTCGCTATTTTACAACCCGCATCTCAAAAACCCCAGCGAATCCCCCAAAGAGAAAAAGGCAGAGTACCTATCTGGATGCCTTGGAAACTCTTCCTGACACGCATCTTTACTATGGGCAAGCTCTCGCATATAGTGGCGCTCCAACTGAAAGTCGCGACCGACCCTGGCATTGATACGCTCCAGTGCACTGCGTCTATTGTGCAGCCGCTTCCATCGATAGGTGTCCGCAGCAACGCCGCAAAGGTGCGAAACTCGTCCGCGTTGATCTTGATGCGTAGATGCGACGTTTTTCATCTTCGCAAACACCACCGAGCCGATGGCACTCCTCACGCCCGGCACACACCTCACCGGTGCCCGACACCGGACAGTGAAACTTCTGTGTGCCGCGTTTTCTCTCCAGTCCGTAATACGATGTCTGCTTAACCTTGCCGGTTTTCAGGCATTTCAGTACAGCTTACCCACCTCATCGTGAAGCATCGTGTCGACCCGAACCTCATACAGCGACCGGGCGGGATGTCTGAGTCCGTCAACCGCCTCTTCCTTCCACATGCTCCAAACATCTATGGCCGTTGTCACCCCACGTCGGTAAAATAATTTTTGACCCTCAGATTTCCTCAGTAATGACAATCGTTTGCAACGATCGAAACTATCTCTATCGTATCAATATTAAACTCGGCAAACAGAAAATATTACATCGGCTATGTCGGACGCACACGGATTTTAGCTAACACGGAGAAATGATTAAATAGAAAATGTGAGAATTGCAAATTCTGGAAACTAGCGCCAAAGGAAAAGAGAGAAGGACAGTGTCGGCGGCATGCACCGAAGCCTGAAATTCTCAGACTGGAGGTTCCTTTTTGGGCAGCCACGCGGTTGGTTACGCAACGTAGTGATTGGTGCGGTGAATACGAGCCAAAACAACTCAGATCATCGTGGTGAATATGAATATTCTCACAATTAGGAAATAGAGGGGGCGCTTTTTACTTTTGTTGTGCTCGGTTGCCACATCTGCTAAATGAGATAAATTCCGGGTAATACATTGGTATATATAATGACACTAATGACGTTAATTGACACAATGTTTCAGATATTGAAAAACAAAAAAGGGAGAAGATATGAATGAATCGATCACAAACCTACACGGCCGTTATTGAACGCTGTCCCGTTACTGGTGATTATGTGGGGCGCGTACCCGGTTTTCCAGGTGCACACAGCCAAGCCCAAACAATCCAAGAGTTGAGAGAAAATCTGAAGGAAGTCATCACAATGCTTCTTGAGGATGGCAATCCCGAGTTAACATCGAAGTATGTTGGCGCACGTCGGATTGTTGTCGAAGCCCGTCCAAGCGCCTAATTGCTATCGTTGTAAATCCACCAGAGCCATTAAACAGGTCTACAAATATACGTTAGAGAACTGTACCTTATAAGATAAAGTTCACTTGAAGCGGGTGAATTCGCTTGATGTCATACCAACATTCGACGCTATTTCTTTAAGTAAAATAGGCGATATATCCTTTGGATGTACTGGCACCGTGGTCGTCCGTCCGGGTGACGGAACTGTTTATGCGACCCTGTTTGCCGTACTTCTTCAAACCCCAGTTTCTTCAGTCTTCGAATGACTTCTCTAGGTTTTAAGACTGGGATAGTTGACATGATGTAATATCCAATAACTTGTGTTTTACTTGTCTTTTTTGCCTTCTTGTTTAGCCCAAATGTCCACGTTGGATAAGCTGTACTGACATACGTTAATTTTAGTTGATGCACAACCAATTTTAGATTGGTTCGACATCCTAAACTTGCTTCTACAAATTTCTTGTGCTCGGCGATCTCGCCGAAAATGGAAGTCAAAATTGACTTCCAGCGGTGCGTCTGGCGAAATCCAGAAGTAGGCGCAGGAGTGTTCCTCTGGACGTGCAGACGCACGGCAAAAACATCAGGTTTTGCCGGAAGTCCGCAGAGCGGGGCATGGGCGATGGAACAGCATCAACGGACTCAAGCTTAAAGGAATAAAGGCACTGATTTATAATCCCTTTTTTCAATTCAGAGGTAGCCTTGATGCGCTCAATGTTATTTATTGCGATTGAATATTTATTTCAGATGTTAAATTTCAGACTCATTTCTAGATTGGAAAACACTGATGACACGCTTAAGTCTTTCGTGACAGAAGTTGTGAAACCTGCAGTGAAAGAAGGAATCGGTTACGGTCTCGTGGATTTGAGAGATAAATCACGTGCTGGAGTCATCGACAACATTATGTGTACGGAAATAAGAGGTGCTGCATTTGTAATATCCGACCTAAGCCACGACAATCCGGGTACCTACTGGGAGGGAGGTTACGCCGAAGGCCTAGGCAAACCGGTTGTTTATCTTTGCGAAGAAGAAAAATTCCACGATGCCGAAACAAAACCACACTTTGACACGAATTACTGCACAACCATATTGTGGTCTAAGTCTAGGAAAAATGATGACGAATTCAAACGAATTCTGATTGCTACTCTTCGTCGGTCGCTGGACCTATGACAAATGAAAAGAAATTTGTCGACTCTTATTCGAGTTGGAATCTATATGAGTGATGCTCGTCTTTACAGTCGAAAAATTGTAATGAGAACGTGACATTCAATATACTTCGGAAACAAACAAGAAAAGAATTCAGGCAAATACAGCAAATATTTCGAAGTGTGGCTTAAGTATGCATGAACCGACGACATCTCAACCATACATTTCCCGCAAAAACTAAATGCAGTAAAACTGCTCTGATACTACGCAGTTGATTAAGGTTGACTATCCCATGCTAAACATGCAAATACATGGAGTTCAGATTGTGTCGGTTGTCGTATTTGCGAACCCTTATGGTGTAGTTCTTCCAAACTGCCTTGGCGCACAGGTCGTATTGCAGTTTACCCCGAATTTGCCGTATGGTAACATTTTATTTTTTAAAAGAGGTGATATTTTATGACGCAAGAATCCGACAAAACCGAGAGTTCTACGCGCGAGCACGGGGACGTTGACATGATTGAATCATCTCAAGCGGGGTCAGACTCTCATGGAGTTTCGAAATTCTTTTATGGCAGCCAAGAACTTAATGTAAAACTCGTTCCTCATGGTTCGGACGTAAAGAGTTTGAATGTAGCCGTGGTATCTGGTGGTCAATTGCGGAAAGCGGTCATTTTGCTAAAACAACATAAAGACCACTATCGAACGCCAGAGAGTAGTTTCTGGCGTGGTTTTTTCGGAGGCTTCTTTTCACCTCCGCACGCAACTCGAAAGGACCTTAAAGTCCTCAGATATCCCAGAGACTCGTTTGTCGAAGATCAAAAACGTATTGGTGCGGACATGTATTCCGCGATGGGGGTTTCAATTGAGAATACCGAAGAAGCAGGAGAAAATCTTGAACGATGACTTACCGTCAAAGACTTCGGGGCAGACTAATGACAACGAAGCCGAAGCCAATCAGGGGCTGGACCAACTACAGCTACAAATTGCCGAACTAAGAGCTTCATATTCCGGGCCACTGCCGCCATCAGCGGCGTTTAGGAGTTATGAAGAAGTCATGCCGGGTGCTGCGAAAGACATAATGGAAATGGCTCAACAAGAGCAGAAGCACCGTATGAATTGGGAAATCACCTACCTCAACGCGGAAATTGCAAATCAACAGCACGGTCAAATGTTCGGTTTACTGGCGGCGGTTCTGTGTATAGGCGGTACAGTGTTCCTAGGGTATGTCGGTGAAGTATGGCCGGCTGTCGTACTAGCTGGAGCGTCCATGATTGGTGTTGTTAGAGCATTTATTGGCCGTAACAAATAAAACTGTTTGCATCCACCAAAGTGCATGATCGGCGCATTATCGAAGAATTTTTTCAGTGAGTCTAGGAGGCATGTTTCAAAATTGGTGGATCTAATTAGTCGTCCCTGAATAATCAATAAATAGTACATAACATGCTGTTTATATTAATATAATACTCCATAATCACTGTTCTGATATTGCAAGTAATGTTATAATTTGTAGTTAATTCCTTGCAATTTCGGAGTGAAAAATGGTCCCCGAAAAACCTTCAAATCAATCCCAGTTCGACCTGTTCCGACTGCAACTGGACAACATCATCAACCGCAATCACGAACTCTACCGCCTGGCCGAGATGATCGACTGGTCGGTGTTCGACGAAAGCTTCGGCTCCCTGTATTGCCCGAATAAGGGGTGCCCCGGCAAACCCACTCGGCTGATGGTGGGTCTGCAAATGCTGAAGCATATGTACGGCATGTCTGACGAGGAAGTGGTAGACAGATGGGTGGAGAATCCTTACTGGCAGAAGTTTTGCGGCGAGGTCTATTTCCAGCATAAACCTCCGATTGACCCGAGCAGTATGACCCGTTATCGAAAACGCATTGGCGAAAGTGGCTGTGAGTTGATTCTGCAGCTCACAGTGACTGTTGGCGTGACCAGTAAAGTGGTGAAACCCTCGGATCTTAACCCATCTTTTCCATTTTACCGCTGAAAAACGCTGATTTGGGGCAATTTACCGCTACCCCAAAATCCTACCGTGTTGTTTTTATTTGATTCTGATTTCTTTTTGTTGGCAAAAACCCGTTGTAGTGTCCTAATTATTAATATATATGTTGACATTCATCAGTCCCACACTATAATCAACTTCATGTTCATCCGCAAAATCAAAACCCGAACCCAAAACGGAACCGACTACTTCGCGTTTCGCCTGGTCGAGTCGGTTCGCATCGGTGACAAGGTGCGACAGCGCACCTTGCTCAACCTCGGTTCCGACTTCAGCTTGCCGCGTGAACAATGGAACGAACTGATCGCTGCCATCGAAGCGCAGCGTTCCACCAATTTGCAACTGCTGTCATTAGTCTTACCCCAATTTGGTAGAGACGTTAGGATTTGAGAGGTTACCAGCGCCCTTAAGGGCGCTGGTAACCTCTGGTTGCGCTTTTTTCAGCTGCGCTTCATACTCGACTGGACTCCTATTACCCAGACTCGTATGCAATCGTCGGGTGTTATACCAAGACTCGATATACCGAATCACTTGCTGTCTTAGTTCCTTCGCTGACTTTAAACGATCCGTTTTCAAAACGCTTTCCCGCTTCAATGTGGCAAACCATGATTCGGCTTGCGCATTGTCATAACAATCACCAACACTGCCCATCGACTGCTTGATCCCATGCACTCGACACAACGCTTGAAAGGCCTTCGAACTGTATTGTACTCCTTGGTCCGAATGGTGAATCACGCCTTCGCAACTCCGACCTCGAAGTGCCATCTGCAAGGCCTCACTCATCAAACCGACGTCCTGGCAGGTTTTCATCGACCAGCCCAAAATCCGTCGGCTACAAGCGTCCTGCACCACCGCCAAATACAATACACCGTCTAACGTATGCAGATATGTCGCATCCGCTACCCACAACTGATCCGGCTCGGATACGTTAAATTCACGATTCACTCGGTCTACTATGCCGTGCGCGCGACCCGAGCAACGGGTGCTACGCACAAATTTTCGAGCTGCACACGCCGATAATCTCGCCTTTTGCATCAATCGAGCGACTCGATTTACACTCACTTTGATCCCACTCTTACACAACTGCGCAGCAATGCGAGGTGCACCATAAGTCCAACCACTTTCGACCAATACACCACGAATCGCCACCAATAACTTTTCATTGGCTTGCGATCGCGGACTCGGCTTGCGGTTTCGCCACGCATAATAACCTGATTCTGAAATCTCTAATACCCGACACATCAAACGGATCGCAAAGTTCTTCCTCTCCGCTTCGATTAATTCGTACGCCCGGTTCCACCACGATGGCCCCCGCTGTCGGCGGCAAACCAGGCTGCCGCTTTTTTTAAGAACGCATTCTCCTGCTCTAACTCCTGATTGCGACGCTGCAAGCGACGCAACTGCGACACTTCACTCTCACCTGGCTCCGATTCACTCGCCTTCGCCTTGGCTTGACGTTTCCAATTTTGAATCGTCGTCGCCGAGGGCTCGTATCTGCGCGCTAACTCTCGCACCGATACCCCAGCTTCATGCTCCGATAATATATGTTCCTTAAATTCCTCGGAATAGTTCCCTTGACTCATCTCCGATTTTCCTCCAAATCTTTGGATTACTCTATTACTAATGTGTCTCTACATTATCGGGGTAGTACCACATTCCCCGAACCTATCGCCCGACTGGCCGAACGCATCGATGCGCAGCTGTCGCCGAGCAGACCTGCACAAAAGGTACAGCACCATGGTGTTGATCTGAAATCCATGCACCACCGACAACTGCGCAGCATCGGTGGTGAAACCGTTGCATTGCATGCGCTGCAACAGTTAAAGTTCGAAGAACTGCTCGCATCACTGGGGATCCAGGAAAAACGACGCAAACTGGCCATTGCCCAGGTGGTGGCACGCATGGTGCATCCATCAAGCGAACGCGAATCGTTTCGCTGGCTGTGTGATGACAGCGCGTTATGCGAGCTGCTGGGTGTTTCCATGTCACAGCTCAAGCTCGGTGCGCTGTATCGTTCAGCCTAGTCTTACCCCAATTTGGTAGAGACGTTAGGATTTGAGAGGTTACCAGCGCCCTTAAGGGCGCTGGTAACCTCTGGTTGCGCTTTTTTCAGCTGCGCTTCATACTCGACTGGACTCCTATTACCCAGACTCGTATGCAATCGTCGGGTGTTATACCAAGACTCGATATACCGAATCACTTGCTGTCTTAGTTCCTTCGCTGACTTTAAACGATCCGTTTTCAAAACGCTTTCCCGCTTCAATGTGGCAAACCATGATTCGGCTTGCGCATTGTCATAACAATCACCAACACTGCCCATCGACTGCTTGATCCCATGCACTCGACACAACGCTTGAAAGGCCTTCGAACTGTATTGTACTCCTTGGTCCGAATGGTGAATCACGCCTTCGCAACTCCGACCTCGAAGTGCCATCTGCAAGGCCTCACTCATCAAACCGACGTCCTGGCAGGTTTTCATCGACCAGCCCAAAATCCGTCGGCTACAAGCGTCCTGCACCACCGCCAAATACAATACACCGTCTAACGTATGCAGATATGTCGCATCCGCTACCCACAACTGATCCGGCTCGGATACGTTAAATTCACGATTCACTCGGTCTACTATGCCGTGCGCGCGACCCGAGCAACGGGTGCTACGCACAAATTTTCGAGCTGCACACGCCGATAATCTCGCCTTTTGCATCAATCGAGCGACTCGATTTACACTCACTTTGATCCCACTCTTACACAACTGCGCAGCAATGCGAGGTGCACCATAAGTCCAACCACTTTCGACCAATACACCACGAATCGCCACCAATAACTTTTCATTGGCTTGCGATCGCGGACTCGGCTTGCGGTTTCGCCACGCATAATAACCTGATTCTGAAATCTCTAATACCCGACACATCAAACGGATCGCAAAGTTCTTCCTCTCCGCTTCGATTAATTCGTACGCCCGGTTCCACCACGATGGCCCCCGCTGTCGGCGGCAAACCAGGCTGCCGCTTTTTTTAAGAACGCATTCTCCTGCTCTAACTCCTGATTGCGACGCTGCAAGCGACGCAACTGCGACACTTCACTCTCACCTGGCTCCGATTCACTCGCCTTCGCCTTGGCTTGACGTTTCCAATTTTGAATCGTCGTCGCCGAGGGCTCGTATCTGCGCGCTAACTCTCGCACCGATACCCCAGCTTCATGCTCCGATAATATATGTTCCTTAAATTCCTCGGAATAGTTCCCTTGACTCATCTCCGATTTTCCTCCAAATCTTTGGATTACTCTATTACTAATGTGTCTCTACATTATCGGGGTAGTACCAGCCGATGTCATGTACCGTCACCGCGAGGCCATTGAAAGGGCCATGTATCAGCGTCAGTGTGAACTGTTCAAACACACTTCAAGCGTGATGCTGTATGACCTGACCAACACCTACTTCAGCGGGCAGGCACATCTGTCGCCGGGACAGTTCGGACGTTCGAAACAAAAGCGCCATGACTGTCCGCTGGTGACGCTGGGCCTGTGTCTGGATGAAAGTGGATTGGTTCGTCGCTGTGAGGTATTGCCGGGCAATGTGTCGGAACCGACGACACTGGCGAGGGCGGTTGAACGTCTCGGAGCCGGTGGTGGGTCACTGACGGTCGTGATGGATGCGGGTCTGTGCACCGAGGCGAATCTGAAGTGGCTGAATGAAGCCGGACATGACTGGGTGGCTGTGGTTCGGAAACGAGCCCAGATGCCGGACACAGACCCGGATGTGGAAACGGTGAACAGCAGCCGAGATCGAATCCGGATCTGGCGTTTGGATGAAGACGAAAAAGGTCAGGTACAGCTGTGTGTGCATAGTGCGGCAAGACAAAAGACCGAGCGTTCAATGCTGAGCCGGGCGCGCCAGAGTTTCGAGGACGATCTGAAATACTTGAATGAAGGACTTGGCATTCGCGGACGCTTGAAGCGCCATGATCGGGTGGTGGAGAAGATCGGTCGGCTGCGTGAGCGTCACAAGCGCGTCAGCGCTCAGTATGACATTGTGGTGAAAGCGGACGACAAGGCACGCAATGCCATTGCCGTGAGTTGGACTTGCAATCACAAACACCAGGTGCGAGATGATCATGCCGGTTCGTATTTACTTCGCACCTCGCTCAGTGACTGGGATGATGAACGCATTGTTCGTCTATATTGGACGTTGAGCGAAGTGGAAGCGACATTCCGCAGTCTGAAGTCGGAGTTGGGGATGCGTCCTATATATCATCACAACAAATCACGGGTGGCGGCGCATCTGTTCATCTCGGTTGTGGCTTATCAGGCGGTGCATTATTTACGACTGATGCTGCGAGGCAATGGTGTGCACTCAAGTTGGAATACGGTTCGCAACAAGCTGTCGACCCTGCATCGGCTGACGACGGTGATGGATGAAGCCAATGGTCAGCAGATCCGTGTTCGTCAGAACAGTGATGCCAGTGCTGAGCAACGTCGGCTGCTATCGGCGATGAAAGTGGAACTGAATCGGGACCAGCGCATTGAGTGTTGGCCCCGTGAGGAGTTAAGTGTTACAAAAGTAGTGACCTAACGCCTGGTGGTGAAAAATCATGTAATTGAAAATAAAAGGATATTCTTGTCACAATTTAAAAAAATGGCAAAGATGGGTTAAAAGAGTGACGGTGGATACCACGGTGCAGGAGAAGGCGGTAAGTTATCCGACCGACAGCAGGTTATTGAACCGCTCGCGTGAGCGGTTGGTTCGTTTATGCCGAAAACATGCCGTGGTGCTTCGCCAGAGTTATGCTCGAAAAGGACCGAAAGCCTTACTCAAAGCGAACAGATATGCCCATGCCCGGCAATATCGTCGAATGCGTCGCGAAGTCAAAACACTGCGAACATATTTGGGACGTGTGGTTCGCGATATCGAACGCAAGATTGCGTCAGACCCCACACGACAAGGGCAGTTTGCTGAGGAACTGTCGTTAGCGCGTCGGCTGTTGAAGCAGCAACAACACGACAGAAACAAGCTCTACAGCCTGCATGCTCCGGAAGTGGAATGCCTTGCGAAAGGCAAGGCTCACAAGCGTTATGAGTTTGGAGTGAAGGTGAGTATCGCGGCGACCAACAAGAGTAACTTCGTGGTCGGCGCGATGGCATTATCGGGTAGCCCTTGACATACTTTGACTGGAGCACTGGAGCAAGTACGTCGGATGAGCGGGCAGCGGATAGATGAGGTTTTTGTGGATCGCGGTTACCGGGGGCATGGCGAGAGTCTAAGCGAAGTGTATATTTCCGGTCAGAAGCGAGGCATCACCACGCAACGGTTAAAGCGAAGCCTGAAACGTCGACAGGCGATTGAACCGATTATTGGTCACCTGAAGAGCGATGGATTGCTGGGTCGCAATTATCTCAAAGGCACACTCGGTGACCAGATGAACGTGCTGCTGTGCTGTGCAGGACATAATTTACGCTTGATATTGAAGCGCCTGAGGTTTTTTTGTCTCGATTTTTGGGGACGGTTTTGGGCGCCGATACGCTGTTGGGAGCGGGCAAATCGTCTCATCACGGAATTCAATTCCGGTGCACGATGGTTACAGAGTCGATCAACAAATTCGTTCGCGACTCAATTGCTTCCAACCACGGGATAAATGGATTTTTCAGGGTCGACTAGGATAGGCCAAAAGTTCGACTTCGGCTAAGGGCTTTGATTCTCGAAATAACTGTTGAAAAAGTACAGATGCCTAGCTAGTTTCGCGTATCAACAACGCGTAAAATTTGCCGCAAAACCGAGAACAATGACGTAGATGGGGCGTTCCGGTGCAGGAATCGTAGTGAACAAATTAGATCATCTCTCCGCGTGAACCAAATCCCTCCCCCGCACCACTTTCGCACATAGCTCGTCACTTATGAACCTCTGAGCTAGATGGTGGACAGTTAGCGTTGCGCTTTACTGCCCTTTTACCATTTGTCCGCCTTGCCATAGCCTTCTTCAAATACTTTTTCGAATGCTTTGCTTAATTCACTGGTGAATAAATCGCATCATACATTGCCCTGCCCCACAACTTTTGCGCATCATATGGTATTTCCATTACACGGATTCCTGCTTTTTCCGCAATCTCCGGAATTCCATTCATCATATCCACTGAAACTTCGTTGTAACCGCGCGTAACATCACGGCATTTCGTTGAAATTCGAAACGCAAGATCATCTCCAAAGGTTTTGTTGTTCATAACGACCGCGATAGGTGACGCAATTGGTGCGAAATCTCGCGACCAGAAAATAGACTGGAATTTCCCATTCTCGATACCCCATTGCAAGGCCGCCTCATCAACGATCGCAGAATCTACATAGCCATCCGCCAATGCTGGAAAAATATCATAATCCTCTATGCTAACCGTATACCCACCTAGGGACTCCACTACCTTATTTGTCACCGAGTCTCCACCCGCTACTTTCATTCCGCGCAGGTTCTCCAAATTTAGAATAGCATCCTCCATCACCAAAGCACCGTACTGCCAACCGATACCGATGAGTTTTAATTCTGCCTCGTAGCTACTCATGTTAATTTCATCAAGAAAGCCTTCGGAATTGGAAATCTCAACGGTGAATTTCGGCCTATAACTGATTTCCAAGTTTCGCAATGCTGATATTTCACGCCCCACGACTCCAATTTCAGATGTAGGCAACAAGGCGAAGTCGATTCGTCCGCTAGCGACGGAGTTAAAAATGTCACTTGGTTCCCCCAATCTTTCCCTATCAAATATACGAACAGGGATTCCAGATATACCTTCTATACAACTGGAAAGATCATTTGCCCATTGCTCGGCCCTACTGCCCATACTATAGGGATGACCCAGCGTAAGTCCACCTGCATGCACGAGTCCACACAACGACAGTAGTACCACCAATGTCGTCGGAGTAGCATACCTAAACAGTCTACTAATGTTCATTTCGTTTGTCCTCTCTCTCTGCAGTTCTCCAAATCAACTAACTCAGAAGAAATTTCAACTTTAGCTGATTCTTCAATGTATTTATTGTGATGCTGACGTTGCTCACTGTTTTTAATTCTTGCAAATTCTTCGATATTATTGAGGTAGATTCTTGCCCAAGGCAAATGAAATGCCTTTATAGCTGCTTTCAGCGCGGCATCTAAGTCGTCTTTTCTCATGTGGTACTTGAACAAAAGTAATTGTAACTGACCATGTTCCACATAGTCGTTCGCAGGTTCATCGGCAAAATTTTGAACATCTGCGATTTGCAAATTAGTTGGATATTCCTGGTTCTGCCGACAACTGCTAGCCCGAATAACCACCTCTCGGAGTGCATTATTATTTCCAACTGGAACTTTTTCTGCAATGATTTGTGCCATCTTCTCAAATTCATCGTCATCAACAAGATCAGGTCGTTTGCACGTATGTTCAATCACGACCAATCCTAGTTTAAAGTGTTGGTTATCATCTTGCGTACCATTAAGGATTTCCAATCCGCCTGAAAACTCTGACGAAAATTCATCGTCCTCGAATCTATTCAGCTTAGCATCTAGCCGCGCGGCTTCCAAATATGTTCGAATCGATTTCGGAAAATCACTAATATCCTCCAACATTGAAAAACTATTTTTCCAGTTCGCTCGACGGTGATGGACCAAAGCACATGAGAATTTTTGAACATGCTTGATAAAAGAATAACTCGGGTGGAAGCCGGATAATTCAAGAAATTCCTGCTCCATCCAGTGATCGGAGCCAGATTCCATTCTAGCTCTTAAGAATTCGCTACTTATTGCTATTTGCGTAAATCTTTCCGCCTTTTGTAGATGTTTTATTACAGTCAGTGATGGCTCTAGTCTTCGCGCGGCACGAATTGCGGCGTCAATCTCGATAAATGCTAGGCCATATGCTGCCACTAGAATGTACCTATTCTCATTTTCCTGTGAATGTCTGATGCTCGTTTCGAGAGCATTCCGAGCTCGATTTAAACAATAATTTGAGTCCTTATCCATGCAAGCGGAGTGACGCATCCCGTCTTTGAGAATCTCGATTCCTTTCGCAGTCGCTTCCAACTCAACCATTTTACTCGGAACGGCGGATTCCTTTAGATATGGTTGTACGTCAGTTGAAGAGCTCTTCTGCCACACATCATCTCTGACTCGAAGAGCACCGAGGAGTATAAAGACGGCCAAGTCACGAGAAATCTCCTCTTTAGTCCCAACTAGGTTAATTGTTCGCGGATTTGACGGACTGTACTGTGCAGTGACATTCCAGCAATCCTTTTTTTGCTTGTCGGAGCATTCGACGGAGGTAATACCCGTGAAAACGAGAAAATGGTCGGTAAATCCCCACCATTTGTAGGATTCTTCCAAGATATTGAGTAAATTAATTTTGACCGTTAGGTAGAAGCCATTCGTACTTTCTTGGGTTGACGCGCCTAACGTAAATTCATTAACAAAATCTCTAAACCTCGACTGATTCGGCCCTGAACGTTTTGGAATTGTGACGGTATTCGGGCTACCCTCGGGGACGAATGATAGAATTCGATAATACCTCCTCGCATTCTCAATCTCTGCGTCAGCTTTGTTGAACAATTCGTTAGCCAACGCTTTTTTCGTTGGATCAATTGAAACATCAGACATTAAATAGATATTGAGCGTCCCTGAGGGCTTCCCACTCATCCACGCGAAGAAAAGGAGAAATAACAAAAAAATAGACAGATATGTCCATTTGTTAGCTAGATATGCCGATTTTCTAACTACGAACCGGTTAAAATTGAAAGCTAAGTTTTCAACTTTATACATATCACAAATTTCCGTTAGCAACTTATTTTAATTTTACCATGACATCGGTAAAAATACGGGCGCTTTCTTTACCGAGAATTTCCCGTTGGTGCATATTTTATTTCCACCGGTAATCTTTTCACTTCGAAATTCCAAAATTTCTGGCACAAATGCCCATTCAAGCTGTTATGACAGCTGCCACCGTCGAATGGCTCTGTCAATCGTGTTGATGGCTGCGATTGTGTGAATTCAGGCCGCGCAGGAACCTGCCGTCAGGCATTGCCGAGTGGTTTGTTTGACAGCCGTCAGGCTGCCAGTGGCAGAATCAGCGATCTCATGCGCTACGGCTGACCACCCTCGCGGACCGACGTACAGGCCATCGCCAGCATCACCGACAGACACAGGGCAACCCGCATCTGCATGGTCTAAAGTCCTCGCATATAGTGGTGCTCCAGTGTACTGCGTTTGTTGTGCAGCCGTTTCCTTCGATAGGTGTGCCGCGGCAACACCGCAAAGGTGCGAAGCTTGTCCTCGTTGATCTTGATGCGTACGATGTGCCGTTTTGCATCTTGGCGAACACCACCGAGCCGATAGCACGCCTTTGAAGTGATCATGAAAAGAGCGCATGTCATTACGGGTCATTTATGCGTCCGTCAGTTGTATACAAATTCCAAATGCGCCGGTTCTCAAGCCATGGGACCGGCGCCGCCTGATCGCTGAATCCAGAGCTGACCAATAAGAAATTGTGTGTGCGGCGATTGAAGCGCGTTGTTAGCTTTAAATTCAGACTGAAAGATGTGTCATCAAATTTCTGACACGACAACTTGGACGTAAAACATTTACGATGGCATCCGACTACTCGCCCAATGTGCAGTGTTTTCAGTCAATAGAAAATTTTTGGCAGGATTACCGGTCACACTGCATCGTGACGATTGATCCAGTCGCTCAACGCCTCATCAATCCGTGTTTGCCAGCCGCGACCGCCCGCCCGGAAATGGTCGATCACATCCTGCGACAACCTAATAGTGGTAGACACCTTGGGATTTTCGCTCAACGGACGCCCTCGGCGGACAGCCGTCTTGGAGAACTTCTCTGGCCAACCGTCCTTGGATAGGTCCGGTGCGGTGTCAGGGTCAAAATCTTGTGCTATAGAGTTGTCTTTTCCGTTCATTGGCTTTCCTCAAACTGATAATCCTGTATGCATTGCCTCGGGACGTCCAGACGAGAACGACCATAGCACCATCAAGAAATCCAACGGTAATGTAGCGTTTTTCGCCATAGTCCCTTCCATCATCCTCGACAGTTAGTGTCGGGCCACTAAGAACTTCGACAGCCCGCGCCATGTCTAGATCTCTAGCCTTGAGTGTGGCTGCACGTTTGCTTCGTCGAATTCGATCCGCATAATTTATGTTACTACAAAAATACGAATCGACAATTAGAAGCTATACAGGAGAAAAAAGACTTGTATTATTAAATTATTCACGATAGACGGCATCAATACTCAGACTTTCCAAATGATACGCATAGGAGAAATTCAATGAATTTAATTGTTCAAGATTGTCAATCAGAATTCCAGCAGAAACAGTCAGACGATTTGGTAATTCCGAATTCAATTGGTGCAGACCGAGTTGCATTTCTCTCCTCCAAAGGGATTGACCTAGACATTGCTGGAATCGATTTGGAGATGGTGAAGATGAAAATACGTGATACGGAAGAAGGTACTGGCTGGACAACAGCACAGTGCGAAGATGCCGAAGTTGAGTACAAATGGTATTTGATGCTTTGTCGGAAGTTCCCTTACCCAAAGTATTCTATAGTTCCAAATAAAATTATGGATAATTCCGGTTAGGACAATCAAAAAGAACACCTGTAAAAGCTACCTAGACAATACCGAATTGTAGCTTTTTAGAATAGCTTGTTCCAAATTGTCTCGCTCTGACTTCGAGTGCTTTCGTGTCCAGTTCCAGAGTTTCCCAGTGCAGTTCATGCTTCCTTGGTATCATTGCATAGGTCTTTAGGTGAGCACGGATTTCTCTCTCTGTTCTCACTCACACATATAGTTGCTACTTGCGCTTCAAAATAGAATGTCTTTGGCAATCATGTATAAAAGGCTAATGGCTGTCATAATCACGACAACTATGGCAATGCAATAGCTTTTTTTTGCATACGAAGTGTTTTTTTCTACTGATTCCTTCGTTTGCAAAGACTCTACGGCTTCACATGACATTCCTTCTTTGAATGGCCAGAAATAACAAGAGCCGTTTCGTTGTTTACTTACTAGCTGTAACAGACTTTCCCTTGGCGTGAATCGGGTATCAAAGTTATTCCATATACCGCGAAAACAGCACAAAGGGGGGTCGCGCTGGAAGTTCGAGTGAGTCCTCATTTTTAGGGGATATGGACAGTACATAATCCGTCCATCAGACCAATTTTCTTCTTGTGCTAGAAAGTGGCAGTTTCGACAGCAGTGCTTCAAGTTTATCCTCCAGACATTCGTTCCGCGTTCGAAATTGAATCACATCCAATTAGCTAAGTACTAGGTTTCCGGAAGAGATTAATAATCAGGAAATATAAAGGAACTGAGAATATGAGTCCCAAGTACATACTGTGTTTTTTGATACTGATAGCTTCGGCACCCGCTGCTGTGAATGCACATCCAAGTGGTACTGCAAGTGATGGTTGCCATTATTGTAGAACTAATTGCGATAAATGGGGTGTGCAGTGGAATGTAAGACATTGTCATGGGACAAGTAAAAGTTCATTCATAGATGTAAGTACTACAATTGAAGCTCCCGCAGATGTTGAGACAAATCGGTCTAGCATCAAACCCGTTCGGCTTCTTGTTCCTGAAACAATTGTTCCTTCACAATAATATTTGGTACCTATCAAGATGCATTTCATCATCCAAGGAAAGGGAACAAATATAGGAACAGAATATACAAATTGAGGTTAATTCTTGATGGACTTTGACGGAAAGAATCCGCACCATTGCTGAAATTCTGATCAGCGGCCGGCCTTTCTGATCGGTGTAGTGATACTCGTGCCTGCCCTAACGGACGTCCGCGTCCGAGGTCTCGCCCTTGCCGGGAATATCGTTGCCTGTTGAATCTTGAAAACGCGCTCTTGGACGGCACCCGATAGTGCTGTCGGGCGTTACCGCCAGCCATCAGTTTGAATCCACACACCAGCATCAGCGAAGGATTGCGCTGCAGTTCGCGGCGAAACGACTCCACCGACGGATGCTGGTAGACGATCCTTGCAATACAGGCTTTGAGCATGGGTTCCAGCGGCCAGTCATTTCCCCCACCCCCCTTTTTCGGCAAATACTTGTGGTAAAACGCTACTTCGAATTACCGTATAGACTCCACTGTTTTCAGGTGCTTCTTCACTCAGTTTTCCACTTCGCCTGAAAGAACGTAGATCTTTCACAGGCCACCCACCTTTAAAGACCGTTCTTTTGAAACTGTCAATTGAAAACCAATCAAGATTCATAACGACACCTAAGGGTTTTCTTGTACTTTGGGTTTTGTGGTGGATATGTCTGGCGAAGTTTCAATTTCTACCCAACGACGAGGTATCTCTTTGTAGGCTCTGCCGAAACCACTCGATTTAAGCAATCCAAAAATGATCAATGCAACGATGACCGGTAATACAAGTACCTTGAATATGAACACTGCAAGAATCGTGATCAAACTGAATATCAAATCGTCTGTGTGGGCAATAACTATCCCTGTTGCCTCAATGTAATTTTTAACCATTGACACTGTTGCCTTTGTGGCACTGCCTACCTGATCTGCAATCCCGACAACCACATCGTGGCCCTTGTCCCAAGCACCGAGAACGCCAGACATAAACCCCGTTTCCAGCGGATCGTTAGACGAATCCGATTGCGGAACAGATGACTTAACTTCCTGCGGTGCAAATATCCAGTCGCTGTCTGAAGAATCCTTCAATAAAGTTGAAACCTCTTCTAATACCAATTGATGCTTTTGCCAAACAGCCTTTGTCAGAAAATCCCCAAAATAAGTCGAAACCAAAAAAGCTACGGGTAGTACCAAACTCAAGCCAAGCCCTGCTCGAATGAGGTATCGAGAGAACTGATTAATGTCAGTATCATTCGAAAATTCAACCAACCCGTTGTTTTCCTTATCGAAGCTGGTCCAAGTTTTAATACAAAAATAACACAGCAAAATTGCCCAACCAAAACTGGCGACCGGATTAAATGCAAGTGACAAGACGATTGAGAAACAGTAACAATTAACAATGCGCTTGCCACGCGTTCTACCAAATCATCAACGGGTTCAAGCGTTTTTAAAGGCTGGACCGTTGCCACGGTAATACTAGCTTCAAATTCCTGTGCGAGGGACAGGAAGGCATTTATTCCCGCCAATACCACCAAGGTCGCTGTAGTTGACGCTGCCAAGGATTCCGCAGACCTCTCGGCCGCATTGTTCAGCGGATTGACTGAAAATACCGACGTTGCAAGAAATACGGCGCATATCAACGCCAGGATTGCGCTTTGGCTCAACTGGGCCCGCTTATTTTTCAAAATGGATGCTGACATCACCTGTTTCATAGTCATTTCCCTTAGAGTGTTTGTCCCCCCGAACCGTTCAAGATCTTTCAATTCAAAAAAATTTTGGACCGCGGCGGATATTCTTTGCTGTGAGGTTTTGATCGATTTTAATCGAATGACCTCTATTGGCTATCATAACAGTTCCCTAGAATGACACAGAAAAATCACTCTATGACAACAGTGGATAACTGTTTGATATACAATGTTCTTCGATTCTTAGGTACTCTTTTTGTGTCTTTGAACAGGTGAATGATGAACGCTGTAGGACTCGTTCCGAAAGTGGGTGAGGAAGTACAAGAATCTGGAGAATAATTTTTAAACCCTATCTGTGGTAAATATCATACGTCTTAACTCCGGGCGGCTTTCAATACCTGAGGAAGGGATAGTGGTTTTTATGGAGTGTTTATCATGAATAATGATACCCAAAAAAGCCAGAACAATCGTTCCCGGCAACTTAACCCGGAAAACTCGACGTATTGGAAAGACCGCGGTCAATCAAGACCAAACCCGGTGCCCATTCCAAGTAAAAAGAAGTAGGTTCTGATATAGCACCCCGATGCTATGGCGTTGGGGCGCTATTACTTTCCAAGTTTGTTGAAATGACCAATCGAATCCTAGTTACAGGATCGGAAGGACTGATTGGAAGCGCACTTCGCGCGACGCTAGAGTCCCGACAATTCGACGTAGTTGGATTGGATATAAATGGCGTAGGCGTCGAGCTGGGGGATGTGCAAAATATTGAATCCATTCGCTCATCCATAAGAAATTGTATCGGCGTTGTACACCTTGCGGCAGTTTCCCGTGTCGTCTGGGCAGAGCGGGACCCAAAAAACTGTTGGAACACCAATGTCGGTGGACTAGTAAACGTTATTCAAGCGATAGAAGAAGCGGAGCAGCCACCATGGCTGATTTTTGCTAGCAGTCGCGAGGTTTACGGCAAACCCGATTTACTGCCGGTCACTGAGGATTCCCCCATACGACCAATCAATGTGTACGGGCGTTCTAAGGCTGAAGGCGAACGAATCACCCATGCCGCTCACCTCAGAGGAGCACAAACCGCGATCGTGAGATTTTCCAACGTCTATGGCAATGTCCACGACCATCCCGACCGCGTTGTACCGGCATTCGCCAGAAGTGCGGTGCTGGGCCAGCCTCTGCGAGTTGACGGCCTTAACAATACATTTGATTTCACTCACGTTGACGACACAGTTCAGGGAATCTCGATGCTAGTCCAGTCAATGACAGAGTTAACAAATTCAATATTTCCCCCCATTCACTTCTTGACCGGACAGCAAATCACCCTTGGTGACTTGGCGTCGCTCACCATTGAACTTGCCGGCAGTGGTTCTTCAATACGAACCGCTTTGCCCCGTAAATATGACGTAGAGAATTTTTACGGTGACTGGACGCGTGCCCTGAACCTGCTGAACTGGAAACCTGAAATTAACATTCGACAAGGTATGAGTGATCTAATTCGGAATTTTCAACTCAAGATGAGTGTCGAAAATGCATAGGGAAACTAATAGATGAAAATTCTCCAGGTAATTCACGGTTACCCACTTCGCTACAATGCCGGATCCGAAGTGTACACTCAAACACTGTGCCACGAACTTGCCAATCGTCATGATGTTCATGTTTTTACTCGTGAAGAAGATTCTTTCGCACCTGATTTTCAATTGCGAGTTGAATCTGACCCCGATGACTCAAGAGTTACACTGCATGTTGTCAACAATCCGCGTAACAGAGACCGGTACCAGGAAAATGGAATCGATCGACGCTTCTCGGAAGTTCTTAAACAATTACAACCCGATATTGTCCACTTTGGGCACTTGAACCATCTTTCTATTTCCCTACCCTATTTAGTAGCGCGACAAGGAATTCCGGTCATCTTCACCCTGCATGACTATTGGATTATGTGTCCGAGAGGCCAGTTCATTCAGAGACGCCCAAAAGATTCCAACAATATCTGGGCTATATGCAGTGGGCAGGAAGATCAAAAATGTGCGAAACGATGTTACGCACGCTACTTTGGTGGTGCTTCCGAAGATGAAGATGCGGATGTCGCCTACTGGACTGGCTGGGTAAACCGTCGCATGCATCTGTTGCGGGAGATGACACAGTCCGTTGACAGATTTGTCGCTCCATCAAGATACCTGCGTAACCGCTTTCGCGATGAGTTCGGGGTGCCGGAAAATAAGTTGTACTACCTTGACTACGGGTTCGATCTTTCACGAATGCAAAATCGAAAGCGAATTTCAGGAGAGCCGTTTACATTCGGTTACATCGGCACCCATATTCCAGCAAAAGGAATACACGATCTGATTCGTGGATATAACAACGTCACAGGAAATTCCATCCTGAGAATCTGGGGACGACCCAGGGGACAGGACACAGCAGCTCTCAAATCCATGGCCGAACATCTTCTGAACGGTACCTCAAAACGAGTGGAATGGATTCGCGAATATCGGAATCAGAATATTATTCAAGATGTGTTCAATCGCGTGGATGCAATTGTAGTACCGTCGATTTGGGTAGAAAATTCACCACTTGTCATACATGAAGCCCAGCAAGCTCGCGTGCCAGTTATTACAGCTGATGTAGGCGGTATGGCAGAGTATGTGGATCACGAAATCAACGGATTGCTATTCAAGCATCGTACCCCGAAATCACTTTCCGAGCAGATGCAGCGTTTCGTTGACAACCCTTCCTTTGCTCGACATCTTGGGGAGCGAGGATACATACACGACAAAGACGGAAATATTCCGGATATTACCACCCATGTCAATGAACTGGAGAATCTGTACGAAGAAGCCTCCAGAATTCGCGCCGGTACTCGAATTGTCAAGGAACCCGGACCATGGCGAATCACGCTGGATACGAATCCGGACACTTGCAACATGCGCTGCATCATGTGCGAGGAACATTCGCCACACAGCCCTTTACAACACAATCGACGCAAAGAAGGAAAACCCCGTCGCGAAATGACTCTGGAACTGTTGAACAAGGCAGTGTCAGAAGCTGCCGCGTTGGGCAATCTTCGTGAAATCATTCCATCGACAATGGGGGAGCCTCTACTGTATGAGCATTTCGAGGAGATTTTGGCGTTGTGCAATCAATACGATGTGCAGCTTAATCTTACTACCAATGGAACTTTCCCTAGACTGGGCGCAAGAGTCTGGGCTGAGCGGATCGTGCCTGTAGCATCGGATGTGAAAATTTCCTGGAACGGTGCAACGAAAGAAACACAAGAATCAATCATGCTGGGTTCAAACTGGGAAATGGTGCTGGACAATGTCAAAAATTTCATCGCGGTCCGTGACGAATTTGCAGCCCAAATCAACCATAGGTGCCGGGTAACGTTTCAGGTTACGTTCATGGAAGTGAATATCGCCGAACTGGACGAAATCGTTCGGCTCGCCATCAGTCTTGGCGTTGATCGCGTAAAGGGCCATCATCTGTGGGCTCACTTTGACGCTATCAAGGAACTGTCCATGCGCAGAAATACAGACGCAATAAGGCGTTGGAACAGTGCAGTGAAACGAGTTCGAAGTGTCGCGCAGACACATACATTGCCAAATGGCGAGCATATTCTTCTGGAGAACATTTTTCAATTGGATGAGGCTGTACGCGAAGACTTGGCTCCTGGGGCGGCATGTCCGTTTCTTGGACAGGAAGCATGGGTCAGCGCAGAAGGAAGATTCAACCCTTGCTGTGCGCCGGATGCGCAACGGCTGACGCTCGGGGAATTCGGCAACCTGAATACGCAGGGATTTGCGGATATCTGGAATGGTGAAGCTTACGAATCCTTGACCGCGACATACGGGACTCGAGACCTTTGCCTCAAATGCAACATGCGAATACCGGTTCAAGCAGAATAGTGATGTGGCAACACTCAAGAATTTCCCCTGACCGAACATATCACGTCTGCGACGATATCCCACTCTATGACCAACGCTTCGATGAGGTGCTGGAATTCCAGGAGCCAGGGCTTGCTGCGGTTGCTCGAAGCGGATTAGCCTGGCATATTCAGATGGACGGAACTCCAGCTTACGGAAGGAGATTTGAACGCACATTCGGATTCTACGAAAATCTCGCCGCGGTGATGAATTCGGGTGATTGGCATCACATACGAATTGACGGATCTGAACTGTATGACGTCCGTTATGACTGGTGCGGAAATTTTCAGGATCAACGTTGTACCGTTCGTACCACAGAAAACAAATATTTCCACATAAGGCCTGACGGGACTCCGGCATACATTGAGCGATGGCGATATGCAGGTGACTTCAGAGATGGCATGGCTGTTGTCCAAAACAGTGATGGGCATTCAACTCACATTGATCGTAGCGGGAGAGAAATTCATAGTGTTTGCTTCGTCGACCTTGATGTTTATCACAAAGGCTTCGCCCGCGCCCGAGATCACGATGGATGGATGCACATTGATTTAGCAGGCAATCCGCTATACGAAAGACGGTTTGCTGCTGTAGAGCCTTTTTACAATGGACAAGCGCGCGTTGAAGACCTTTTCGGTCGGATTGAGGTGATTGATGAATTCGGAAAATCTCTGGTTGAACTCCATCCAGCAACAGCAAGCAATTTCTCGGAGTTGTCTGACGATTTAGTCGGATTCTGGCGAACACAGACAATTCGGACAGCTGTCAAACTCGAGGTGATTGAAGCACTACCTGCATCCGAAGGTCAAATTGCCCATAAATGTGCATTAGAAAGTGAAAATGCAGGACGAATTCTGCGTGCGTTGGCTGAACTCGGTTTGACTGAATTTTCCCTTGGGCAGTGGAAAACAACGGAAAAGGGAGAGTACCTGAAACGTGACCACACCTTGACGCTGGCTGATGCCGCATTGGAATACGGAGAATGCTTTACGCATAAATGGGAACATCTTCCTGATATGCTTCGTGGCAAGATTAGTACATATTCACAAGATTATTTTTCGAGTATTGCTTGTGATGCTGACCGATTGCAGTCTCATCATCGTGCGCTGAAGAGTTATGCTCTTCACGACTACGGGGAAGTTCCCAAAAATTTGCGTCTCGAAGGCGAGGAAAGAGTGGTTGATGCAGGTGGTGGAACCGGCTCGCTTGCATTTGTGTTATTGGCAGAATACCCAGAACTATCTGTCACCATTCTTGACCGGCCGGAAGTCATCAATATGGTGGAACAAAGCACAAACAACGTGAATTTACACGCAGCCAACATCTTTGAAGACTGGGGAATCAAAGTCGAAGTAGTCGTAATGGCTCGCGTTCTTCATGATTGGAATGACAATCTTGCAATTCGGATACTTCGCAATGCACGTAATTCGCTACCACAAGGCGGAAAACTCTTTCTGGTGGAAATGGTATTACCCGAAACTGGATCTAGTGGAGGGCTTTGCGACCTCCATCTACTTGTGAGTTCTGGCGGAAAAGAACGAACTGTTAGTGAATTCAAACAGCTGTTCAGTGAATCCGGATTTGAGTTTTCAAAGGTTCAGCAAATTTCGGCTCTGCCATCAATCATTGTTGCAGTGGCACAATAAATTCTATCGGAACCATTTCGATGACTGACTATTGACTATGCGGAATTGTTAGATCAAACACCTATCACAGAGATGAGCAATTCCAAGCTACATAAAATGGTTTCTGCAACATCCGGGGGTGATCGTGTGATTCCAGATTCTCCTTTGAAAATTTGGTGCATATGTCAGGACGCGTCACATGCAATTTGGGAGCGTGCATCAGGATACCGGCCAGCATACGCGCGCACACTAAGCCATCGAATGGCTTCTCTACAAACTTAGCATATCATCAGTCCACCGAGAGCAATTCGTGCTGAATCGTGCAATGGTGTTTTGAGCATGAAAATCCATGCTCTATTGTTCGATCAACGACCTCGATCTCCTAGGTTTAGGTGGCAACTCTCCCACACATATCTTGGCTAAGTTGAAATTAAAGCCGCTTTCCATGCTGCGGACTCAGTTTTTCGACATTGTCGCAATGGATTACCTCAGGCCTAGTGCTCTGAGCCAAGCGTTAACCTGTCCGAAAGCGTCCTGTTGCCATTGCTCCGCGCTTTGATTGACGAGTACCTCGGAACTCTCCACGAAATTACGCACACTCGTCGGCCCAAAGTCATCCATGTCACGAAATTTTTCGGATATAAAACAGTAGCCTTTACGCGCCGTTTCGATTTCAAGGAGCTTCACCGTCACCTCGACGAGGGCAGCGATTCCACCTGGAAAATTTCGGATACAGTAGTAGATATCATAGGCATCCTTTTGTTTCAAACGATTGTTGATGGCGTAGCCTTTCATCGCTAGAAGGGCTGGAATCGACGCTACAGCGATGCCCACTTTATTTTTTCCACCATTGGGCATATCACCTTCGATTTCGATCATCTCGTTGAACTTTAGCGCTAGGTCGGCGCCGTCGGCGCGCTGCGTGGCGAAATTGCTGGTGAACGGCGGGTTATTCTTTGCTATTTTGGCATCACGCGGCATGAGAAAGTCGACCACGATGTCGATATCAGGTCCGCCGTCACGGGCAGGCACTGTGCGCACAAGCTGAAAGCGATTCAGGTTGGCCCGCTGATTGTAACCTTGATTCTGCAGGGACCTGATGAGGTTGCCATATTCGCCGTCGCCTAAGGCCTCCGCGTCCAGATTGAGGTCTACGTCTTGGGTGCCGATATGCGGCATTTCGGGTTCGTTCAATAAAAGCCACGGAACAGCGCCGCCGATGACGACAAACTTACCTCTGAATTCACCGAGAATTTGACCGATTTCAAGCAATACGGATTTGACCGCAGCTGTTGTGCGGTCATCATAGTTACTGGCGAATTGAGGGTCTTTTATAACCATGGAAACAACTCGCCAGCCATATGCTCGGCGGCTTCACGGTCGCGCTCGTTTCCGTTCCATAGATCGAGATAGGTAACGATCGGACTGGTGCAGAATATACCTGGCGCCGGCTCAATGGCGTCTTCAAACAGACTTTCATCAATCGGGATACGCAGGATGACATTCGGTCCCTTTGTCGCAGGAATTATATCCAGCGCCTTTTTCAACAACTCGGCACCGGACTCGTCACAATAAAAGCTATGTGTGCCGTCCCGGCCATACGGCGCTACCCATTGCGCAGCAGAGTGCAAAGAGTAAATTGCGCGTGGACGATGGAGATTCGTATTGAGTTGTTCTATCAAGCATCTGTCGAGTTGTTTTCCGTGGAGATGCGTGTATCCGTAGATGCGCGGACCGACTGGCCGACGGTAGTTTGCGCGCCAGCTCTGCAGGACTGAGTCGGGCCGGATAAGAGCGATTCCCTTTTTGCCAATCTTTGCCCATTCCCGCTCAAGCAGGATATTGCGAACGTTACTGACATGACCGAAGCTCGCATTGGCTTCTTCGGCCAGTTCGGCGACACGCCAAGTACGACCGAGATCGCGAAGCAAGACGCGCAGGATAGCGCCGGCCTTCGGACTGAAAACTGACCGCAGTGCACGGGTTTCAGATTTCGGCTTCTCTGCGACAGTTCGCTCGATATACACATTCTCGAAAGAGAGATGCGCGTTCCCGAAAAGATCTAGATAGGCGACATTGTGATTGATGCAGATAGACCGCGACTCGGGAGACAAGTAGGGACTGACAATCATCGGAATCAAACGGGAGCCGACATGCTCGTGAACGAACTGATGCATATGGGCCAAGTAGCTCTTGAGGTGATGGATTGCAGAACGCACAAAGCGAGGAGCGCCGTTCTTCTTTGCTTCGAGAATGAGTGCGTAGCTAACCTCTCCTTGGCTAAAACCGATTCGCGCATCAATTTGGTAGTCGGGCCCGAGAGTTAACTCACGATCAACCAAGCTGACTTCTATGTTTGGTACATGTGCAAGAAGGTCATGGACAGCGTCCACGGCATTGATTTGGAAGTTGTTCAGTGTATTCGCTATATTCATCACACGTTGATAATAGCATATTTAGTGAAAAATATCTAATATTTTCACTCATTCGTTATTTTCATCAAGTTGTTGAAGAAGTAGATTTCGGTGAAAGTATTAAAACTTACTCGAAGATGTGTACGGTGACCTCTTTTCAATTTCTTTGTGATTTTTAATCAAGATTTGCAGCGACGTGTATCGCATTGAGCATGAATCCGTCGCTCCAACTGGCTTTTTTGGTCATACCGCCCATCGGCGAATAACTAAGCAAACAGACTTCAAATTGACTTAATTTCCGGCGGTCCCCACCACAAGTACTATCCCTACTACACTTCTCAACTCTACTCTAAGTGCATTCTTCAAGCACTCCTGTGGTGTTCTCGGTTTCAGTATCGGTCGGAGTTGAATCTGATAGCATTGTGAACGGTTCCAACGTTTACGTAAGCGGTTGCATACCATAAACATCAACCTTTTCAACCGAAGGGCGGTCATTCAGTTGATCTAGCGAACAACATACACCGGTAAACTTCATCAATCCAACCTGATACAGGCTTTTTTAATGCAATTACTCTAAATAAACTACGATTCAATCAGTTGATTTTGTTCTGTAAGCAGAATTGTTTCTTACAGTTTATAGAAGCGACTAGATATAAAATCTGTAAGAGATTAAGGGCGAGGTGCGTGGGTGTGAGACAAACGGTTAGTTCGGTTTTAGGGGATTATTGAAGACGATGGCCTTTATAGAATATCAGAGAGGAGATATTTTGCAGGCAGACGTGGAGGCGCTTGTTAATTCCGTTAATTGCGTCGGCACCATGGGCCGCGGCATTGCCCTTCAGTACAAGAACCACTTCCGAGAGAACTTCCTAACATACAAAATCGCCTGTGAACAAGGAAAGGTACAGCCGGGCAAAATGTTCGTGTTTGAAACCGGCACCCTGACAAATCCGAAGTTCATAATTAATTTTCCGACAAAGCGCCACTGGCGCGGTAAGAGCCGAATAGAGGATATCGACTCTGGATTGAAGGCACTTGTCAATGAAATTCGTGGTCGCGGCATCAGATCAATTGCAATTCCTCCACTCGGAAGCGGCCTCGGAGGTCTTGATTGGGCTAACGTGCGAGTTCGCATTGAAGCAGCACTTCGTAACATTGAAGATGCAAAGATTATTGTCTTCGAGCCGAACAGCGAATCAGTTCCAACTTCTTCACTCGAAGTTCCTGCCATGACTACGAGCTACGCTGTGCTAGTCGCGCTAATCGATCGTTATCTTCGCGGATTGATGGACCCTTTCGTGTCATTGCTTGAAATCCATAAGCTCATGTACTTCATGCAGGAAGCAGGAGAACCTTTAAACCTACAATACACTAAGGGCCAATATGGCCCTTATGCAAAAAACCTGCGTCATGTCCTCAACGCTATCGAAGGTCATTTAGTCTCGGGCTACTTCGATGTTGGTGATGCACCGAGCAAACCGATTGAATTGGTGCCAGGCGCCTTGAAGGATGCCGAACAGTTCCTATCCGATAGACGAGAAACCCTTGATCGATTAGATTCTGTCCACAATCTAATCGACGGATTCGAGACTCCTTTTGGTCTTGAACTCCTCGCAACGGTTCATTGGGTTGTTAAGCTGAACTTCATCTTGATTTAACCTCAATAATTCATTCCAGTGCTTTGTTATAGCGGAATTGTTTTTTGACATTTCCGCTTTTTTCTGTGTATATTTGTTTCCATGTATTAATTCATTATGTTTCTTGTTTATTATTATCCAATAAACTATAATTGCTCTGTATATGTTTCCATGTTCATAAATTTAACTATGGCTATTTACATCGAATCCATTCCCAACCGCAACAGCCCACCTGCGATTCTGCTGCGCTACGCCAAACGAAACGGTAAACGCATCGAACGCAAAACCCTCGCCAACCTCTCCAAAACCCCTGCATTCATCGTCGATGCCATCCGCATCCTTTTGAAAGGCGGCGTCATCGTCAGCTCCCTCGACCAGGCATTCACCGTCCAACGCTCGCTGCCGCACGGACATGTCGCGGCTGTGCTCAGTTTGGCCTCGCAAATTGCACTGCCGCGTATTTTGCATCGAACCGCCTCGCGTCAGCGCGACCTGGCACTGGCGGCCATCATCGCCCGCATCATCTCGCCCGCCTCCAAACTCGCTACTGCCAGAGCGCTTTCGCCCGAAACCGCCGACAGCTCGCTGGGCACTTTGCTCAAGCTCGATACCGTGCACGGCAATGAAATACTCGATATGCTTGACTGGCTCGGAGAACGGCAAAAGTGGATCGAGAAAAGCCTCGCCAATCGCCACTTGCGCGGCGGCACGCTGATTCTCTACGATGTCACCTCCAGCTATGTCGAAGGCAAGTGCTGTGCGCTGGCGTCATTCGGCTACAACCGAGATCGCAAACGCGGCAAGATGCAGATCGTCTATGGCTTGCTGTGCGCCGCCGATGGCTGTCCGGTCGCGGTTGAAGTGTTCCCCGGCAACAGTGCCGACCCCAGCACACTGGCCAAACAGATCAGCAAGATTCGCAAGCGATTCAACCTTCAAAAAGTAGCGCTGGTCGGCGACCGCGGCATGATTACCTCGGCGCGCATCCGCGAGGATCTGCTGCCAGCCACACTGGATTGGATCTCGGCGCTTCGCAACGCCGACGTCCGCAAGCTGTTCAAAGATCAAACAGATCGTGAAATCGATACCAGACTTTGCGCCAGCGAACTGCAGCCGGACCAGGTGGCGGAAATCGTCAGTGCCGAGTTTCCCGGCGAGCGTTTGCTGGTGTGCCTCAATCCGCGCCTTCGCCAACAGCGGGCGCAAAAACGCGAGGATCTGCTGCGCGCCACTGAAAAAATCCTTGCCGAGATCGCCGCCTCAGCGCGCCGCCACAAGCCAAATTCTGCCAACCGCGACCGCACCATGAAGCGGCTCGGACGCGAAGCCAATCGTCGTAAAGTCGAAAAGCACTTCGACATCACCGTCACCGACAGCGACCTGCTGTGGTCGCGAAACCAGCAGCGAATCCACAACCAAGCTCAACTCGACGGCCTCTATGTGATCCGAACCTCGCTGCCGGCGGATGCCATCAACGCCCATGACGCAGTGGCCGCTTACAAATCTCTGTCCACTGTCGAGCGTGCCTTTCGCACCATCAAGACCACCCGGTTGGAGGTGCGGCCAATTTATGTCTATAGCGAACCGCATGTATGCGGACATGTGTTCCTTTGCATGCTCGCCTGCTACCTGGAATGGCATTTGCGCCAGCGACTCAAACCGTTTCTGTTTGACGACCCACAGCCGCCAAGCCGCTCCTCGCCGGTTCAGCAGGCGAAGGTCTCACCGGAGGCAGCACAAAAAGCCAGTTCCAAAATGACTTCCTGCGGGGATCCGGCTCACAGCATGACTACGCTGCTTGCCGACCTCGCCACCCTGTGTCTGAATGAAGTGACCTTGCCCGGACTTTCCGATGACATCCTCACAACGGTCACCAAACCAACCCCGCTGCAGAGTAAAATCCTCGCCGCACTCAATGTCGACCCCACTACAGGTGTTTCCATAAGAATGACAGGTTGATTTTCCGAAAGTCCGCGTATTTACTACGCTTTCACCTTATCCTTGTGGTGAAGTTCGGGTTAAGCATGAACAAGTAACAGATGTTGAAGATACAACCACCAAATTCTACGCCTGGAATCCACGAAAGAAACGTTACTCCCCACATCAGGTGGGCATTGCATTAGAAACTCTCAACGAAAAAAAATGGCTTCCGGCTGAATTTCGTTGATAGCCCCGGCACTTCACTTCATGGTGCCCCCTCTTTCATTGACAACTACAATTTGTGACTCCGCCGACGTTAGTACCGACGCCCCGAAAGTGGCGTTTCTTTTCCAAGGTTCTAAGCGTGACGCCAGTCGCCAGCGCGTTTACGATGCCGTGCTTGCACCCCTTCACACGACGCACATCCGGTACGCCTTTGAAGTGATCATGCAAAAAGCGTAGGTCATTACGGGTCATTATTGCGTCCGTTAGTTGTTTACAAATCCCAGATGCAGGTTCTTGAGCCATGAGACCGGCGTCGCCTGATCGCCGAATCCGGAACTTGGTCAGCAAGGAATTGTGTGCGCGACGATTGAAGCGCGTTGTTAGCTTCAAATTCAGACTGAAAGATATGTCATCAAATTTCTGACACGACAACTTGGACGTGAAGCATTTGCGATGGCATCCGATTACTCGCCCAATGTGCAGTGTTTTCAGTCAATAGAAAATATTTGGCAGGATTACCGGTCACACTGCATCGTGACGATTGATCCAGTCGCGCAACGCCTCGGTGACCTACGCAGCGCATCCGTCGTGAACATTACGCACTGGCTCGAAGAACGCTCCGGGATGGTTGGGTAGAAAACCCTCGATCGGGCCCGTCAGGCGACACAGTTCCTGCTGCGCCAGACGACCGGTGCAGATGTCAGACTTCCCCGAATCAAATCTTCCTATAAAAGCGGACGAGGACTTGCGAATCAACCCCGAGCGTATACCCGCGAGCAGGTCGATCTGATCTGCAGCCGTCTGTCCGATCGCTCCGCGCTTTCCGTACGCCTGGCGAACACCGAGAATCGTCGCCGGAATGGTTCGACGGCCGAGAAGGCACCGTGTATACGGTAAAAGGCAAAGGGGGCTGGTGCACGAAGTTCTGATTCCATTCCAGCTGGCCCGGGAACTCGAAAGTCGCAGACTCACCCAACCCAAGGTCGTGACTGACCGTGGAATCAGATACACCTCGCAATACGACATCTCTGTCGGCATGTACTTTTCCCGAATTTTACTGAGACCAGTAAAAAGCGCTTCGATGGTCAACGGGAGCGCATGGATTGCGTCACGCTTACGTACATAACAGATTGATCGAGCTGGTCGAACTCGGCCACACCCGAGAGATTCGCATGACGCTGGTTAGCCAGGAGCTCGGACATTTCCGTCCGGAGATTGTTAACGAGTACCTTCGATAGCATTTATACAGCGGCGACGTCCTCGCAAGTTCAAAACATAAAATAGGAGGTGGAACACCTCCTATTTACGGCCTACAATGTGTAATGTCAGGCTTTTTGTGCTGGCCTCACGTGGTTGTTTTTGTGAGCTATACCCGAAAGTAGTGCGTGGGGTGAAATCACGCGGCTACCTGGTTGTCAAACTGCTTTGTCTCAATCCCGTCTTTGAATTGTATACCTTCTATCACTTTCCCAAGTTGCCGGAATCCTCGCAACCTGCGCCAGTTGTGTTGCGCACAAATACCCAGCTTGAACATCATGCACAGCATCCCCTTTCGGCTTAAGCACCCTTTCGAGCGACGCGTGCGATGACGGATCGTCGCAAACGTCGATTCAATCGGGTTGGTGGTACGCAAGCTTAGCCAGTGCACCGCCGGAAAATCGTAAAACGCCAGTAACTCTTCGCGGTCCTTCTCCAAACACTCAGTCGCTTTCGGATACTTGTCCTGGTAAGTGTGGGTGAATTGATCAAATGCACGCTGTGCATCGGCTCGAGTCTCGGCCATCCAGATTTCATGCAATGCCTCCTTCGCTTTCGGCTGTGCCGACTTCGGAAGCGCATTCAACACATTCGCTGTCTTGTGCACCCAACAGCGCTGGTGACGGGTGTCTGGATAAATCTCATCCAGAGCCGACCAAAACCCCAGCGCACCGTCGCCAACCGCAAGCTTCGGCACGTTCATCCCACGCGCCTTCAGATCCAGCAACACCTCGCGCCAGCTCTGCGTAGACTCGCGAACCCCGTCTTCGATCGTCAATAACTTCTTCTCGCCTTGATCATTCACGCCGATCACCACCAGCGAACACAACTTGACCTCCTCGCTGCGCAATCCGCTGTATATCCCATCCACCCACAGGTATACCCATCGCTCCTTGCTCAAATCTCGCACCATCCACTGATCACGCTCTTCTTCCCACTCGGCTTTCAGTCGCGATACCACCCCGGTGGAAAATCCTTTGGCTTCCTGACCCAGCAACACGCCAAGCACATTGCCCATCTCACCGCTGCTGATCCCTTTCAGATACAGCCATGGCACAAACGCCTCCAACGTGCGTGTCTTTCGCACATAGGGCGGAATCAGGCAGGAGTGAAACGTCACCGGCTCTCCAGTGGTCGAACGCACCTTGGGAATCTTCACCGTCACCGAACCAATGCCCGTCTGAATCTGGCGTTGCCGATGGTAACCGCTTCGAACGACCGCCCGATGACCGTTTTCGGTATGCTGGCCATCATACTTCGCCATAAGCTCGTCTAATTCAGCCTCAACCCCCAGTGCGATCAACTGACGGGCTCCGGTTCGAATCAAATCTGTGAGTGGGTCTTCAAAAAGTTCTCGATTTTCAAATGAAATTACGTTATCCTTATTCATAGTGGCGTACCTTTCTGGTTTCTTGTAATAAATGTGTTCATTTACATGTTAAACCAGATACGCCACTTTTTTTTCAAACCTCCCACGCACTACTTTCGGGTATAGCTCTGTTTTTGTTAAAGGTCACCCAGTAACGTCTTCTTCCTTGAATCATATTCTTCTTGGGATATACCCCCTTTTTCTTTCAGGTCGTAGAGTTTTTCCAGTTCGGTCGCGCTGCTATTGGAGGTTGATTGAGTTTCGCTCGGCACTATAAAACACCAAACCAAGGCAATCAGCCAACCCACTCCGAAAAACAATCCCCCAAAAATATTGACCAAAATGATCGGTATTCTATGTGGATGGTTTTTCTTAACGGCTATGATTATCGGAAGAAAAAATAGCGGCAACAACACCAACAGTACGATTATTTCCACAATTGCAATCCCCCTCGAATCAACATATTCACAAACATCTACTTACTCCTTAGATCCAAGACCGTCGCGAATTAATACCAGCCTCTATTTTTGAGGGCTTCATCTCGGTTACATCGCGCCGTGGCGCTTATACATGCACTTACATGCACATTCTATTCAGTTTCCAATTCAAGAAAGGTAAAAATTTACTTTCGAGTTGCCTGATCTGGCGGAGTTGGTTTTCATCGTGCTTCTCTCATCAACGAAAAGGGAGGTGCAAGCACCTTCTTTTTTCAGCCTGATCGTGATCAGACTAGATATCCAACTACTTGTACTACTTCACCTCTACAGTGCACTTAATGCAGTGCAGGCAATTACAGATATAGTCGAAAGTAGTCCGTGGGGAGTTTGCAAAAAGTGGCGTCGCAACTATAACTGGGCGAAAAATACCCTTAAATACTGTTAACGTTAACGCCGCACTTCGGCTCGGAATATAGACACAGCAAACCTCACTTATCAGACACTGATGGAAAATTGATTTTGCGGGCTCTGCGTAAGTCTCCATGTTTTGCGTACGGCGCCAATTTAACAAGATATTCAAACCAAACACTCAAGTAATTCTCGTCATTTTTATTGATAGCCGGGCATTTGACACGGAGATATTGCAATTCCAGAGAAAGTCCTGTGAATGCACTGTAGATATGAGGGCTTGATTGCTGTACGAGTGTATTTTCGTAAAGGATAGCCATCCCGCATTGTTTCGTAGCCTTCTTTAGGCATTCATCAATAATTGGCGAGCAAGCACGAAACTTATGTGAAGGCAGTTTTTTAAGAATCCATTCATAGTTTATCGCTATGATGATTCCAATGCCCAGTATTACTAAGAGGAGAAAAATGGGCGGGTGAACCTCTAGCGCCCCAATCACTTTAAGTGAGCCGGTAAATAGCGATTGAATATACAGAATGACTGACCACAGTGATTCTGCGAAAAATAGAATCGTTACAACCCTCTTAATTGTCGCTCTAGTCATTAATTTGGAGGCACCAAGACATAACCAGAGTTATGCTCAAAAGTAGTGTGTGGGAGGTTTGAAAAAAAGCGACGTATCTGGTTTAACATGTAGATTAACAACTTTTACAAGAAACCAGAAAGGTACGCCACTATGGATAAGGATAACGTAATTTGATTTGAAAATCGAGAACTTTTTGAAGATCCATTCACAGATTTGATTCGAACCGGAGCCCGTCAGCTGATCGCACTGGGGGTTGAGGCCGAATTAGACGAGCCTATGGCGAAGTATGATGGCCAGCATACCGAAAACGGTCATCGGACGGTCGTTCGAAGCGGTTACCATCGGCAACGCCAGATTCAGACGGGCATTGGTGCGGTGACGGTGAAGATTCCCAAGGTGCGTTCGACAACTGGAGAGCCGGTGACGTTTCGCTCCTGCCTGATTCCGCCTTATGTGCGAAAAACACGCACGCTGGAGGCGTTTTTGCCGTGGCTGTATCTGAAAGGGATCAGCAGCGGTGAGATGGGCGAAGTGCTTGGCGTGTTGCTGGGGCAGGAAGCCAAAGGATTTTTCACTGGGGTGGTGTCGCGACTGAAAGCGGAGTGGAAAGAAGAGCGTGATCAGTGGATGGTGCGAGATTTGAGCAAGGAGCGATGGGTATATCTGTGGGCGGATGGGATTTACAGCGGTTTGGTCAGCGAGGAGGTCAAGTTGTGTTCGCTGGTGGTGATCGGCGTGAATGATCAAGGCGAGAAGAAGTTTTGACGATCGAAGACGGGGTTCGCGAGTCTACGCAGAGCTGGCGCGAGGTGTTGCTGGATCTGAAGGCACGCGGGATGAATGTGCCGAAGCTTGCGGTTGGCGATGGTGTGCTGGGGTTTTGGTCGGCTCTGGATGAGATTTATCCGGACACCTGTCACCAGCGCTGTTGGGTGCACAAGACGGCGAATGTGTTGAATGCGCTTCCGAAGTCGGTACAGCCGAAAGCGAAGGAGGCATTGCATGAGATCTGGATGGCCGAGACTCAAGCCGATGCACAGCGTGCATTGGATAAATTCATCCACACTTACCAGGACAAGTATCCGAAAGCGACTCAGTGTTTAGAGAAAGATCGCGAAGAGTTGCTGGCATTTTACGATTTTCCGGCGGTGCACTGGCTAAGCTTGCGTACCACCAATCCGATTGAATCGACGTTTGCGACCATCCGTCATCGCACGCGTCGCTCGAAAGGGTGTTTAAGCCGAAAGGGGATGCTGTGCATGATGTTCAAGCTGGGTATTTGTGCGCAACACAACTGGCGCAGGTTGCGAGGATTCCGGCAACTTGGGAAAGTGATAGAAGGTATACAATTCAAAGACGGGATTGAGACAAAGCAGTTTGACAACCAGGTAGCCGCGTGATTTACCCTCACGCACTACTTTTGACTATATCTCCACGAAGAATTTATGTGAACTTTAATAATGTGTTCTAAATAATTAGATCGTTGAGCGCGGTCAGTTCGGACAACGGTTCCAAATTGGTTACACCAGTTCCCCGTAAGTCAAGCATTTCAAGCGATGCGAGGCCTGCCAGCGGGCTAACATCAGTTACCAGCGAGTTCTCTAAATCAAGTATTTCAAGTGATTTCAGATTCGCTAGCGGACTTAAATCTGTAACTTGAGTGTCTGTCAAATATAATGACTCAAGCGAGTTCAACCCGGATAACGGTTCCAAATCGATTACATGAGTTCCTCGTAAGTCAAGAAATTCAAGCGATGCGAGGCCTGCCAGTGGGCTAACATCAGTTACCGGTGAGTTCTCTAAATCAAGTATTTCAAGTGATTTCAGATTCGCTAGCGGGCTTATATTCGTAACTTCAGTAGCTACTAAATACAATTTCTTAAGTGCGGCCAGCCCGGACAACGGTTCCAATTCGGTTACACGAGTTCCCCGTAAGTCAAGCATTTCAAGCGATGCGAGGCCTGCCAGTGGGCTAACATCAGTTACCAGCGAATTCTCTAAATCAAGTATTTCAAGTGATTTCAGATTCGCTAGCGGATTTAGATCCGTAACTTTAGTTAGCCGTAAGTCAAGCAATTCAAGCGATGCGAGGCCTGCTAGTGGGCTAACATCAGTTACCTCAGTATTCAATAATAGTAGACACTTAAGCGCAGCCAGTTCGGACAATGGCTCCAAATTGGTTACATGAGTTCCTCGTAAGTCAAGCAATCCAAGCGATGCGAGGCCTGCCAGTGGGCTAACATCAGTTACCAGCGAATTCTCTAAATCAATCACTTTAAGCGATGCGAGGCCTGCTAGTGGGCTAACATCAGTTACCAGCGAATTCTCTAAATCAAGTATTTCAAGTGATTTCAGATTCGCTAGCGGACTTAAATCCGTAACTTGAGTGTCTGTCAAATATAATGACTTAAGCGAGGCCAACTCGGATAACGGTTCCAAATCGGTTACATGAGTTCCCTGTAAGTCAAGCAATTCAAGTGATTCGAGGCCTGCTAGTGGGCTAACATCAGTTACATGAGTTTGACTAAAGAAAAGATGTCGAATTTGTAGTTTCTTTACCTGGCAAGAAATCTTCTTTAGTATTTCTTCATTTAAAACAGAATCATCGCTAAACAACTCTTTAAAATTAAATTGGAATTTTCGCCTATCAATTGATGTTCGCTTATTAGATAACTCCGATTCTTGGAATTTAAGTAAATTTAAAATTACAGTATCGACTGCACGCTGTTTCGTTGATGATGAAAATCCAGTTCGTCGATTGGTTGCAAAAAATGCAAGCGATAGAGTTAATTCTATCGCAGAACTATTTGATGATTCTAGATTTACTTTTTCATAATTAATCCCAAACACCGCGTTTAAAAATTCAGAATGCCATGATTCCTTTGAGGAAAGCAACTCAAATAGAAATAAAAATGTTTCGCGCCAAACTTTTGATTCTGCCAACTTTGACACAGTGTCACGCTTTAGTCCGAGTGGTGTATATTCATTTTTAACCCAATTGGGACTCGTAACCTCTCGTTCGAGTGCAAGCGCTGCGAAGTATTCCTGAAAAGAAAGGTGAACGAAAGCATAACGATTCTCGCTACGTGGCAAAAAAAGTCCGCTCCGCCTGCCAACATAATCTAGAAACTCTTCTGCCGACAAACTTTCAGAATTTGTCGATGGCGACAGCTCTTCTTTGATCCACGAGATAACATCTTGGGACTCCACAAGCAACTCTGATTTACTTAAACCATTCTCTTGGTCTCGGTCATCAGAACGTCGAAGCTGTAATTCGTAAGCTACACGTGCTAGCCAACGCATTTTCTGTGGAAAGTTATAAGCACCAGAATAAACACCGCGATACTTATCAATTGATTCTAAGTAAGCCTCAGCAATGCGCTCGTATAATAGTGCTCGTCCATGTGGAAGAGTAGTTTCAATGCGGTGGATCAATGCCATCATTGTCAGCAAATTGGGAACACGAGCGAGACGAAGAATCGAGTAATCGGCATGAACTGCTTTTACTAAATTGACTGCTGCAGTATTTGCGCGGGTCTCTGCTGCTTCACGCTGCATATACCAATTTAACGCAAACGCTTCAATTCGCGGTTCATCAAAAGGTGCAATATAGCGGATGATTGTAGAGTCTGCAATATTGAACTTTGTTCCCAGGAATTCAGAAGATGTATTAGATTCTAAAGTTATACGTTTCGGCTTTAGTGTTGCGGACTTCTTTAAAACTTCTACATGTGGTGACGGCGAATCAGAATAAAACTGCTGCAACTCTAGTCTATTGTTAAACGGTACTTCATCATAACCAACCACTCGAGAAGACAGCAACCATTGACAGTGAGGATATAATTCGAACCCTTCAAAAACAGCATTTCGAAGATTCTTCCGAGAATTTACGTCACCAAGTTCATCAATACCGTCCAACAAAAAGAGCACATTTCCTTCATTGAGCTTTTGATCTAGAAACGTGGTTTCACGCAACGGCTCGCTCATCGGATGGTCAAAGAATGCATTCAATAATCCCCGAAAATCAATAACCTCACTAAGGTCAAGTTCCCTTAGTACCATCGGTATCGGCAGTAGCCAGCGACCCATCCGTTCCATCCAAATTTTTTCTGTCGGACGTGCTAACAACCAAACTAAATAATTAAATAATGTGGATTTACCAGTTCCCGGGTCGCCCAGAATTATTGTAGGCTTACCTACCTTGAGGATATCAAAAACTGTCTCCGCCTTGCTAATCCAGAGTGCTGGATTCTCATCAGGGGATACTTGGCGGCGGCTCAGGAGGGGTTCGACAAATAATCGGTCAATCAATATATCTGGATTGTCTCGTCTATCAGGCAATCCAAGAAATCGGATGTATCCATGCCAATCTCGCAAATTTTTTAGGTAATCTCGAAGTTCATGGTTATTCACCAAGACATTTTGAGTTAATTCATATACCGTGCTGGAACCTTTCATGTCTTAGTGCCGTGAAGGTAAATTTGGAATTGACTGGGAGTAACCTCGGAACCTAAATTTAGAATTAGAGATTGAATCCAAAATACTCTGGTATCAGTTGGGTCTGAGCTATACCCGAAAGTAGTGCGTGGGGTGAATTCACGCGGCTACCTGGTTGTCAAACTGCTTTGTCTCAATCCCGTCTTTGAATTGTATACCTTCTATCACTTTCCCAAGTTGCCGGAATCCTCGCAACCTGCGCCAGTTGTGTTGCGCACAAATACCCAGCTTGAACATCATGCACAGCATCCCCTTTCGGTTTAAGCACCCTTTAGAGCGACGCGTGCGATGACGGATCGTCGCAAACGTCGATTCAATCGGGTTGGTGGTACGCAAGCTCTGCCAGTGCACCGCCGGAAAATCGTAAAATGCCAGCAACTCTTCGCGATCTTTCTCTAAACACTGAGTCGCTTTCGGATACTTGTCCTGGTATGTGTCGATGAATTGATCAAACGCACGCTGTGCATCGGCTTGAGTTTCGGCCATCCAGATCTCGCGCATTGCCTCCTTCGCTTTCGCCTGTACCGACTTCGGAAGCGCATTTAACACATTCGCGCTCTTGTGCACCCAACAGCGCTGGTGACGGGTGTCCGGATAAATCTCATCGAGCGCTGACCAAAACCCCAGCGCACCGTCGCCAACCGCTAGCTTCGGCACATTCATCCCACGTGCTTTCAGATCCAGCAATACCTCGCGCCAGCTCTGCGTAGACTCGCGAACCCCGTCTTCGATCGTCAAAAACTTCTTCTCGCCTTGATCATTCACGCCGATCACCACCAGCGAACACAACTTGACATCCTCGCTGCGCAATCCGCTGTATATCCCATCCACCCACAGGTATACCCATCGCTCCTTGCTCAAATCTCGCACCATCCACTGATCACGCTCTTCTTCCCACTCGGCTTTCAGTCGCGACACCACCGCAGCGGAAAATCCTTTGGCTTCGTGCCCCAGCAACACGCCAAGCACATCGCCCATCTCACCGCTGCTGATCCCTTTCAGATACAGCCATGGCACAAACGCCTCCAACGTGCGTGTCTTTCGCACATAGGGCGGAATCAGGCAGGAGCGAAACGTCACCGGCTCTCCAGTGGTCGAACGCACCTTGGGAATCTTCACCGTCACCGCACCAATGCCCGTCTGAATCTGGCGTTGCCGATGGTAACCGCTTCGAACGACCGCCCGATGACCGCTTTCGGTATGCTGGCCAGCATACTTCGCCATAAGCTCGTCTAATTCGGCCTCAACCCCCAGTGCGATCAGCTGACGGGCTCCGGCTCGAATCAAATCTGTGAGTGGATCTTCAAAAAGTTCTCGATTTTCAAATGAAATTACGTTATCCTTATTCATAGTGGCGTACCTTTCTGGTTTTTTGTAAAAAATGTTTTCATTTACATGTTAAACCAGATACGCCACTTTTTTTTCAAACCTCCCACGCACTACTTTCGGGTATAGCTCCGTTGGGTCTGGATAGGTACTTTCAATTTCGGTGAGTGGTGTAGCTGTACTTTCTTCACTTTTAATCTGTTTCGGCAGTTTCAGCGACCTTAGAATTTCAATATTAGTTTTAGAATGAAAACACCAATCGTAGATTTTATTGTAAAAATCCGGTTCAGCCTCCCAGCGAATGTAAATGTCTAGGTGAAATTGGTAGACATAGGCGACGATTAATAGCATTTTTGCGTCCATAACTGCCGCTTCGTCGGACGAATTTTCATGTGAGAACTGAGAATATAATCTTCCAATCAGGTTTGCAAGCCCCTTAAGCCGTCGTGGATTTGGTGGTAGGCATTGGATTTCTTTAACAACTTGTTCGATACATTCCCGTAGGCAATTATGAGTCACCGTAGCCTCTAAAAGTTGAACAAGTACTTGTCCTGTATTTTGAATCGCTGGCAACTGCCATACATTCTGGCAAAGTTTTTCCATATAAGCTACGGCACTCAAATTTGTCTGGTTCTCCGAGGAATTGATTCCTGTGTTGACATCAACGACCGACCCTAATATTCGGAAACCAATTGCATTCTCAACGGCCTTTTTGTTCATACCAAGAATACAAACACAGTTATCCAGTGTGAGATAAATCTTCAAGCCTTCCAACAAACGATAAGCGACTTCTGGTTCGCAACGGTCAATGTCGTCAATGAAGATAACGAGACGCGGTTTTAAATCACTATTGTCCGAATTTAACTCTTGGGGCAAAAGCATTGCGATGGCTTTTTGCAGATGTTCGCGCAGTGCGTGTGACGGAAGTGAATATGCAAAATTGTTGGTTTCCCATTCACGGTTTGCCTCTTTAAATTTAGAATACTGAAATCCAATTTGCTTTGTTAGCCCCTCCAGCGAATGCAATCCACCACGCACCACTGTCTCAACGGCTCGTTTAGTTGCTTCGGTAAATTGATGTCCCAATGTTAGTTGTGCGCGCATCTCTTGCAACAATGCAACAACAGGTGCGTTATCGTGCTGATATCGCCAAGCATCAAACCAGATAGTTCGAATTATTTTTCTGTGAATATTATTTGAGTAATTACATTCGTTCGCCTTCTTTAATTCTTCTTCAGATTGTTGAGGACATTCACCGGTTAAATAATATTCAACTTGATGCAAAAAACTAGTCTTTCCGAGTCCCCAATCACCATGTATACCGAAAACTTGCGGGGGTTTGCAGTGAGCAATAGTTTCGCCGACTTCCTTAATCAACGGAGTCCGTTCAAGGGAATCAATCAGTGTCGGTTCATCATTGTGCATGACAAAGCCTTGCTATGCAAATTAGATTAATAGTTATCGTCTGAATTTACGGACCAAAAAATTTATGCAGCATTGCATTCAATGAATTTAGTCGTCCGAGCCGAAAATTTCAACGGTCACTTTGTCGTTTTTTTGTACAAACTACTTAGAAAATTTCCTTTAAAGCAATTATAAATGACTACTCCCAATTGTGATCATATGTCACAAGATCATTCAGCAATTCTCATTTTGGTAGTCAATTGTAATCCGGTTCATTGAATATCAACGTAAGTCATTGTTTTCATTGACTTGTACTTTTGTGCGGAATATGCTATGACACGCCAACATGAAATTGATGGTCAATCATCTCATTGGCAAATAGTGAAAACGATTCGACAAGATCGCAGACCCTCACAACGGCAGCAACACACAGTGCACCTTCGCCGATATCGCAATGGCAGCGTTTTCGGCTTTTTTCATGCAGTCGCCGTCTTTTCTGGAACATCAAAGAACTTTCCATCAGGCGCATAAAAAAAATGCGTGTCAATCTTTATTCGGCATCCGCAAACTGCCAACTGACAATCATATCCGAGAGCAATTGGACCGAATCGATTGCCAGGATGTTTAATCAAATTTCTGACACGACAACTTGGACGTAAAACATTTACGATAGCATCCGACTACTCGCCCAATGTGCAGTGTTTTCAGTCAATAGAAAATTATTGGCAGGATTACCGGTTACGCTGCATCGTGATGATTGATCCAGTCGCGCAACGCCTCATCAACCCGTGTTTGCCAGCCGCGACTGCCGGCCCGGAAATGGTCGATCACATCCTGCGACAACCTAATAGTGGTAGACACCTTGGGATATTCGCTTAACGGACGCCCTCGGCGGACGGCCGTCTTGGAGAACTTCTCTGGCCAACCGTCCTTGGATAGGTCCGGCGCGGTGTCAGGGTCGAATTCTTGTGCTATATAGTTGTCTTTCCCGTTCATTGGCTTTCATCAATGCAATGTTCAGCTGACGACATTCCACTTTATCAACGATATTGCAACCATACACCAACTAGGAATACGGCACGACCACCATAATTTCAGAACGCCTTTGGCAATCCTGCTTGCTTCAATACAATATTCGCCGTGTGACGGGATCTTATGTCACTATCAACAGGGAAACAAACCCCGGAAATTGGACTGTACCAAATTTCATGATCACCCTTACCTTGACGTCTCTTCTCGCAACCTGCCCGTTTGAGAATTGCTTTCAGCTCTCTCGTATACCCTGCCACTGACTATGCGACTCGAATTTCCTGTTCAAATCGCTGATAATCAGCCGAGATTGAAACTCTCTCCAAGGGGATATCGATCAGGTGACTATTGAGTTCACACAGTTCTGGTATCAGAATCTGAAGTTTTCCAATCAGCTTTTGAAAGGTCGATGCTTCCGCAACTAATCCAGGGACATTTTCGCTTATCCCAATCCAAACCTGCGCCTCGTCATCCCAACTCGCTACTACAATGATATTGTTACTTGCTCCTGACACACCACTCACACTTTACCTTGAAATAAACCATAGAAAATTTACGTTCCAAATATAAGCAGTACTATACTACCTGTTAACAGAGATAATTTTGATTATCATGCATGGTGCATGATTCTAACGAAAAATTAACTTTAAAAATTTATTTCTCCAAGAATACTAAAGTTAGACCAAAGTAACCCAGAATATAAGCCAACGCATCGTTAGCAACACCTATTGCATATTCTGATTGAAAGTGAACACATATTCTGATTGAAAGTGAACACCCGTTCTGATTGAAAGTGAACGGGGATTTCGGAGTCTTTTCCGACGTTATTAAGACAACTTGCTATGCTTGCCCATTTCAAGGAGGGCGGTATGGCGAACCGGAGAATGACGATGCGAAAGATCAGAGAAACATTGCGCTTAAGACACGAAGCGGGAATGTCGGTCAGACAAATCAGCACCCACACCGATACCAGCGTGGGTGCGATTCAGAATCTGTTGAATAAAGCCGCACGGGCGGGGGTGGGTTGGCCGTTGCCCGAGGAGTTGGCCGATGAAGCGCTGGTGAAGCTTTTGTACCCGAGTAGATCTGGTGCTGGACGGGGAGAATTTCAGCTGCCCGAGTGGAGCACAGTTCATCAGGAGTTGAAACGCAAAGACATGACCCTGCAGTTGCTGTGGGAAGAATACATTGCACAGCATCCTGGACGTTGCTACAGCTACTCGCAGTTCTGCGCCCTGTTTGTGAGCTGGAGAGCTCGCCAGAAACGTTCGATGCGTCAAACTCATCGGTTCGGCGAGAAGAGTTTTGTGGATTACTGCGGCTGCACCGTGCCGGTGCACGATGCGGCGCATGGCAAAGTGCGCCAAGCGCAGGTATTCGTTGGCGTACTGGGCGCCTCCAACTACACCTATGCCGAAGCGAGTTGGGGGCAGACGCTGCAGGAGTGGCTGGCCAGTCATACGCGGATGGTGAAATTCTTTGGTGGCTGCAGCGAGATGATTGTTCCCGACAATCTGAAATCGGCCGTGCACAAAGCATGTCGTTATGATCCGGATGTCAACCCGAGCTACCAGCAGTGGGCCGAGCATTATGGCGTGGCAGTGGTGCCGGCGCGTCCGCGCCGCCCGAAAGATAAATCGAAGGTGGAAGTCAGCGTACAGATCGTGGAGCGCTGGATTCTGGCGCGTCTTCGCCACCAGCGATTTTTTTCACTGGCGCAGCTCAATGAGCGCATTCGAGAGCTTTTGGACGATCTGAATCAGCGCCCTTTCAAACAGATGCCCGGCAATCGGCTCGACACCTTCACGCGTTTGGAGCAGCCGGCACTTCGAGCCTTGCCACGGCATGCGTATCAGTACGTTGACATCAAGCGGGCCAAGGTCGGCATCGATTATCACGTCCACTATGCGTGTCACTACTACTCGGTGCCGCATCAGTATGTGGGCCTGCATGTTGAAGTGCACGGCAGCGACAGCCTGGTGCGGATGTTTTACCAGGGCAACGAGATTGCGGCGCATCGGCGAAAACGCAGTTACGGATTTACCACCGAGGCTGCACACATGCCGCGGCGCCACGCCGAGCACAGCAAATGGAATCCGGCACGGCTCAAGAGCTGGGCGCGGCGGCAAGGGCCGGAAATTCAACTGTGGGTCAGCGCTCAGCTGGAGCGCAAAGCGCATCCTGAACAGGCCTATCGGGTGTGTCTCGGACTACTCAATCTGACGCGTCACTATCCGGTGACGCGCATCAATCAGGCGTGTCGCATCGCCAATCAGGAAAACCTGATGCGATTGAAACAAATCAAGTCGATTCTGCAAACCCAACGCGATCAGCTGCCGCAACACACTGAGATAGCGGTTGAGTTGCCACAACAGCACGAAAACATCCGTGGCGCCAAACACTTTCACTAGGAGATCACCATGAGCAACCAAACCACCCAGCGGCTGCGCCAATTGAACCTCGGCGGCATGGCGCAGGCGCTGCAAACCCAACTTGAACAGGTCGGCACCTATGAAGGGCTGTCGTTTACGGAGCGTCTGGATCTGTTAGTGGAGCACGAACTTCACTGCCGTGCAACGCGCAAGCAGCAGCGGCTGATTCGCCAAGCGAAGTTCAAACTGCAGGCCGCCATCCATGACATTGACTATCAGCATTCGAGAAACATTCAAAAATCGCAGATCGCACAGCTGGCACAGTGCCAGTGGATTGAGCGCGGGCAAAATCTGCTGGTTACTGGCCCCTGCGGCAGCGGCAAGACATACCTTAATGTCGAGTGGTTATTAATGTCGAGTAAGCTCAACAAACTGGTTTTGTTACAAATATTTAGTTTGGATCTTACTCGACATTAATTTCGCACCTCATTTTCCGCTAAGCAACCTCACCAGCTGATCCTCCACTCCAGCGAATGTTCCAGGCTGAATCGAGGGCGGAGTATTGGTCTGAAGAATTTGCAGCTTCTCGACCGGAGATGCGCGAAGATACATTTCAGTAGTTTTCTTGAGTTAATAGAACTTTCGCTGTAAATAGTTGTTTTAATTGAATCGAGGTTCAAATGTGGGCACTACATTTTGAGGTTGGTACCAAAACCGGTCAGATTGCGCCACAGTGTCAGCAGCGATTTGGCAAGGATCAGGTCGGTTGTCACATGGGCTTGATCTCAAACGGTACGGTGCTCCACTTGAGGTTCACACAGCGATAGATCCGTCTGGCTTGCGCCGACGCGTTGCTCGGTATCGCGAATCTGCGGTCGTCTTGGTGGTTTTCCAGAATGCTGACCTGCAGGTGGTTCAGTTCGCGCCGCATCGATTCCGGACTCATCGGATGTCCGAGCGCCTGGAGCCGGTGGCTCATGTGCTGCACACAGCAATACGCCATGAAACAGATGGCGATATGGGCTCGGATGCGCCGGCTTGTCCAATGAAAGATCGGTCGGATCCTCAGATCGTGCTTGTTGGTGCGAAATCCGCGTTCGATGTGCCACAGCTGACGGTATTGGTGCAGCAGCTCGGTGGTGCTGAGCTGATCGTTGCCCCAGGCGATGATGGTGTGGATGCCGTCCCAGCGCGCGGCCTGTGCCACTTTTTCCTCATTGACCGTGGCCTCGCCGTCAGATGGAACGTTGAGAAACCGCGCATGTCCTTTTGACACCAGGCTGAGCGGCTTTGCGCTACGCTTCAGGCGCTTGAGCAGCTTCTCCAGCGCCCGCTCTCGGCTGTGGCGGTCTTTTCTCGCCCGCTTCTTTGAATAAGTCGCGATGATTCGCTCCTCGCCGCGGGCGATGATCTTGCAGTTGCACTGAGCCTCACCATCCTGGTCGAACATATAGCCCTCATAGCCGTCGGCATCGAGAATCTGCTCCTTGAGCTTGCGCGTCGCATTCTTGGCGCGAAACCCCACAATGTAGGGCAGGTTGCGCTCGCGCAGCCATTCAAGATTGCTGTGGCTGAACAGCCCTGCATCGGCCACCACGGTCACCCGGCTCACATCGTATCGTTCGGTGATGCCATCGAGCGCCCGGCACAGCGTGTCGCCCTCGTAGGTATTGCCCGGATAAAGCTCATAATCCAGCGGAATCCCGCCGCGGGTCACCAGCAATGCCAGCACCACCTGGGTTCGATGCGGCTTGCCGTCCTTGCTGTAGCCCTTGAAGCGAAGAGGATCTTTGTTTTGGCCGTAGTCTTCCCGGTCGCTTTGAAAATAAAGTGTCGTGGTGTCATAGAACAGGACATCGATCGGCTGCGTGAAAAGTTCCTCAGCCCGGGCCGACGCGTTTCGGCGTATGCTGTCAATCACCCGCGGGTCAAGATAGTCCATGGACTGATAGACCCAGTCCAGATTCAGCGTCACGCCGCCGTCTCTTGCCAGCTCCATGACGGTGCCGCGTTTCGACCGCGGCTGGGCGATGCGCGCCAGCACCAGTTCCTTGATGATGCGATTGGCGCTGGCTTTGCGGGAACCGAGCAGGCGGTCCCAGCCCATGCTCGAGTAAAGCCGGCCGAATGCTTCGCGCACGCCGATGTTCAGGCGGTTTTGTTCCCGGCACTGTCCAAGGTCGACGCCGAGGTGCGCCGCTTTGCGGTTGCGTCGGCACTGGCTCAGAAGATCCGCGTATTGCTTGGGCGTGAACAGCTCCTGCTGCGGATTGGACTGCTGCCGGAGATCTTCCTTGATGAACTCGCCGAGCTCCATCAGCTTTGTCAGCTGGGCGCCGCCGGGCGCGGTGCCGACATGGCGGATAATCTTCTGGCGCACCTTCTTGCCGTCGCGGAAGCTCTGCACGATCTGCACCCGGTATCGGTTTCGGGCGGCATCGAATTTCTTTCTTACAAACATGGATGAAGTTATACATCAGTCCGGATTGATATGCAAGTATTATTTTGATGAGGGCACTACATCGCTGTTTTTCAGGATGGACGCTTGCAAGATGATGATAATATTGAAAAATGAAATCCGGAAAATCGAGTAAAAATCGAGTTTTCTACGAAGTCAAGAGATGCCCGGCAATCGGCTCGACACCTTCACGCGTTTGGAGCAGCCGGCACTTCGAGCCTTGCCACGGCATGCGTATCAGTACGTTGACATCAAGCGGGCCAAGGTCGGCATCGATTATCACGTCCACTATGCGTGTCACTACTACTCGGTGCCGCATCAGTATGTGGGCCTGCATGTTGAAGTGCACGGCAGCGACAGCCTGGTGCGGATGTTTTACCAGGGCAACGAGATTGCGGCGCATCGGCGAAAACGCAGTTACGGATTTACCACCGAGGCTGCACACATGCCGCGGCGCCACGCCGAGCACAGCAAATGGAATCCGGCACGGCTCAAGAGCTGGGCGCGGCGGCAAGGGCCGGAAATTCAACTGTGGGTCAGCGCTCAGCTGGAGCGCAAAGCGCATCCTGAACAGGCCTATCGGGTGTGTCTCGGACTACTCAATCTGACGCGTCACTATCCGGTGACGCGCATCAATCAGGCGTGTCGCATCGCCAATCAGGAAAACCTGATGCGATTGAAACAAATCAAGTCGATTCTGCAAACCCAACGCGATCAGCTGCCGCAACACACTGAGATAGCGGTTGAGTTGCCACAACAGCACGAAAACATCCGTGGCGCCAAACACTTTCACTAGGAGATCACCATGAGCAACCAAACCACCCAGCGGCTGCGCCAATTGAGCCTCGGCGGCATGGCGCAGGCGCTGCAAACCCAACTTGAACAGGTCGGCACCTATGAAGGGCTGTCGTTTACGGAGCGTCTGGATCTGTTAGTGGAGCACGAACTTCACTGCCGTGCAACGCGCAAGCAGCAGCGGCTGATTCGCCAAGCGAAGTTCAAACTGCAGGCCGCCATCCATGACATTGACTATCAGCATTCGAGAAACATTCAAAAATCGCAGATCGCACAGCTGGCACAGTGCCAGTGGATTGAGCGCGGGCAAAATCTGCTGGTTACTGGCCCCTGCGGCAGCGGCAAGACATACCTTAATGTCGAGTGGTTATTAATGTCGAGTAAGCTCAACAAACTGGTTTTGTTACAAATATTTAGTTTGGATCTTACTCGACATTAATTTCGCACCTCATTTTCCGCTAAGCAACCTCACCAGCTGATCCTCCACTCCAGCGAATGTTCCAGGCTGAATCGAGGGCGGAGTATTGGTCTGAAGAATTTGCAGCTTCTCGACCGGAGATGCGCGAAGATACATTTCAGTAGTTTTCAGGTCTGCATGGCCGAGCCAAAGCGAGACTTTGCGCACATCCCCGGTACTTTGCAGAATCGACATCGCCACCGAGTGGCGCAGCCAATGGCATTCGTTTTGAAAAATTCCGAACACGTGGTCGTTGGTGATTTGCAAGTCATTGATGTAAATCATGTTTTTTGAGTGCAAAAAAATTGTCCTGAGCCCTTGACAAACACCACCGGTTCTGCGAAAATAACAGTGAACATTGAAGCTTATCAGGAGAATACGCGATGGACGACAGCATCAAGCGATTGCACAGGACGACCTTTTGCGGGCAGCGATTCACGCGCCAGCAATTGGTCGAGGTCCAGCAGACGGTTGACAGTTTTCCGCGCTTAAGTCGCAACGAGTTGGCGCAGACGATCTGTGAGCATTTGGATTGGCGAACGGATGGGGGCGTCAACAGCGCTTATGCGTGTTTGAAGATGCTCGAGGAGTTGCAGGCTGCGGGTGTATTGCGCTTGCCGGGCAAGGATGAGACGAAGGTTCGGGGGGGCCGCAAGCGACTGGAGTTGAGCGAGCGGAGTGAGCCGGGTGCGGCGGTGGTGGCGAGTTTGTCGGAGCTGTCGCCGATTGCGCTGCAGTTGGTGGAGTGCGAGGCGGACAAGGCGCAGTGGAACGAGCTGGTGGATCGCTATCATTATCTGGGCTACCGTCAGCCGATGGGATGTCACTTGCGTTATTTCATTGTTGACAAAGATAACCGGCGGCTGGGTTGTTTGCTGTTTCAGCGGGCCAGTGCGAAGTTGCCGTGCCGGGATGAATGGATCGGCTGGCAACCGGTGCGCTACAAGAAGCGTTTGAAGCAGGTGGTGCAAAATGCGCGGTTTTTGATCTTGCCCTGGGTGCAGGTGTCGAACCTGGCCTCGAAGGCATTGTCGCTGGCGGCACGGTGCATGGCAGACGATTGGCAGACAAGATGGGGCGTGCGGCCGGTGCTGATGGAGACCTTCGTTGAAGCGGCGCGTTTTAGCGCCAGCAGTTATCGGGCGGCGGGCTGGCAGCGGATTGGCAAGACCGTCAAGCGCTCTGACAAGACCATCAAGGATGTGTATGTGATGCCATTGGCGGCCGATGCCCGTCGCATGCTGCTCGAAGGTGAGGCCAAAAAGCCCCGGCGAGTTGCGCCGCGGCAGCCGTCGGTCGGTTCTGCCGATGACCGGTTTGTGCGCATGTGGCGTGATTTTATCAGCATTGCAGCCGCGGTGGCTGAGCAATACGATCGACGCTGGCAACAGCGAAGACGGGTGCTCAATACGTTGCTGATCATGCTGTTTGTGTTCCGTCTGGTGTTTTCAAAGAATCATCAGGGCTATCAGATCACGGTCAACGAATTGTGGGCTCAGAGTCGGCTGCTGGGTGTGGAGCTGCCACAGCCGCAGCCGCCAGTGGCGTCCTCGATGTGTGTCGCCCGCCACAAGCTCGATGAGCAGGTGTTCAAAACAGTCTATCGGCAGGTGCTGGCGCGTTTGGATGAGCACTTGGGTGAGGATGCCCGTCGCGAGTGGTGCGGCCGGCGACTGCTGGCGGTAGATGGGAGCAAAATCAACTTGCCGCGGGCGCTGCTTGAAGCCGGCTATTCCCTGCCTTCCCAGGGTTGTTACTATCCGCAAGGCCTGGTGAGTTGTTTGTACCGGCTGGGCGACCGCATGCCAATGGATTTTGAGTTGCTGTCGCACCTGGACGAACATCAGCCCGCGCTCGGGCATCTGAAATGGTGCCGGGCGGGCGAAGTGGTGGTATACGACCGCGGTTATTATTCGTTCGAGTTGTTGCGCCAGCATGCGATACGCGGCATCGACTGTATTTTTCGCCTCAAGCGTGGCAGTGCAGGTGCCTTTGATGAGTTCATTGACGGCTGCGAGGATGAACGCGTCATTGATGTTTTGCCGAGCGAGTCTCGCGCCCGGCACTGGCGCCGGCGTCATCCGGGTAAAACCTTGCACCCGATCCGGGTGCGCTGCGTCAGATACAGCGCCGGTGGCAATGACTACTGTCTTGCGACCACGCTGTTGGATCAAAACCAGTTTCCGGTCGCCGCACTGTCGGATGCGTATCACGGCCGCTGGGGCATTGAAGAGTTGTACAAAATCTCCAAGCGGTTGGTGGAAATCGAGCAATTTCACGCCAAGTCCGAGCGCGGCGTGAAACAGGAGCTGTATGCTCATTTTGTGCTGCTGGCGCTGTCTCGCTCGTTCGGTAACCAGTTGGAAGACGACCTGAATACGGGTGCTGTGTGCGATCAACCCAAGATGCGTGCGAATTTCAAGAATGTGCTGGTGACGGTGGCGAGAAACTTTGAAGCGCTGATGCTGGGCAACTGGCAACTGGCTTCGAGCGCGGTATCGAACATTCTTCACAGCATCGGTAATTGTCTGCAAAAGGAACGTCCAGGACGGTCGTATCCGCGCATCTCAAAGCGTCCGGATGAGCGGTTCAGGAATGCCAATCGAAGAACTAGAACGGCCTAAAAAAACTGAACCATTGATCAGCTGCAGGTCGTCCAAATCTTGGGAAAATACCGAACTGTTAAACGAATAGCTTTTTTTGCTAAACGAATGCCATTGCGCAAGCATTGGGCCGGACGCCCGGTGTCGTCCTACCTGTTTGTCTCCAGTGCGGGGAATCAGTTAGACGGTGCAACCCTGCACTGCGCTTTCTACGAGCTGTCGCGCCAGATTGGACTGCGGGGTGAGGGTGACAGTCATGGACCCCGTCTGCAGGACTTTCGTCATACATTCGCAACCAAAACTTTGGTGAACTGGTATCGATGCGGTGAAGATCCCGAGCGTCTCCTGCCCGTTCTGTCGACCTATCTTGGTCATGTGCATGTTGCTGATACGCAATGGTATTTAGAGAACTGTCCCGAGTTGATGCGTGAAGCGATGCATCGCTTAGAGCGTCGCTGGGAGGAACAACCATGACCTCTGATATTAGTTTGGCTCCCTTGTTGGAGCATTTCTTTACGCGGCGCTTGATGCACCAGCGTCAGGCGAGCCCTCATACTATTCGTTCCTATCGAGACACGTTTCGCCAATTCCTGATCTTTGCACAACAGCGCCTACATCAGCCGCCCTCGCATCTAACATTCGAGCAGATCGACGCACCGTTGATCGTGGCTTTCCTGGAAGATCTGGAAAAATACCGAGGTGTAACCGTTCGCAGTCGCAATTTGCGCCTCACCGCGATTCATTCGTTCTTTCGTTACGTGGCGTTCGAGTTGCCAAGCCATTCGGCTCAGATTCAAAGAGTGCTGGCAATCCCGAGTAAGCGCTTCACCCGCAAACAGGTCAGCTTCCTCAGCCGTGAGGAAGTCGATGTTTTGCTCGCGGCACCGGACCAAAAAACCTGGCTGGGGCGCAGAGACCATGCCTTTATACTCACGGCGGTGCAAACCGGTCTGCGATTATCGGAAATGACCGGACTTCAACGAGAGGATGTCGTCGTCATTGGCACTGGCGCTCACATCCGGGTATTGGGCAAAGGTCGAAAAGAACGCTGTACACCGCTTGCGAGAACGACCCGCGCGGTTTTGAAAGCGTGGCTGCAAGAACCACCGCGTGGCACTCACGGTGTGCTGTTTCCCAACGCCAAAGGTGAACGACTCAGTGTCAGTGGCGTGCAGTACTTGTTGAACAAACATCGCATGACAGCTTCAAAGGTGTGCCCTTCATTGAAATACCAACGGGTTACCGTTCACCGCTTGCGTCACACCATGGCCATGGACCTTCTCCAGGCCGGTGTCGATCGTTCCGTGATTGCGCTTTGGCTTGGGCATGAATCCGTCGAGACCACCCAGATTTATCTGGAGGCAACCCTCGCGATGAAAGAGCAAGCGCTTGCCAAAACAACACCGCTACCGGGCACCCCAGGTCGCTACGAGCCCGGTGACCGACTACTCGGCTTTCTCAACAGTCTGTGAATCGAAGAAAACTATGTCTAGTCATCGAATCAGGTCGCCACCAAATGATCCGCAATTTCAGTAAGATACGCTCCTTGCGTTAATTTACTGCAGATAGTCAGGAAGTGCAGATAGTGATGGAAATCATGGATGGCCGTTACGCACAACACGCCACTGCGATCCTCAGTCAGCGACCCACCGATCAATGGTACGCAAGCATCGGAGACAACACGCTTGCGGATGCCATTTTGGATCGACTGATGCACAACGCATACCGCCTTGAACTCAAAGGAGAATCAATGCGCAAGCGCACTGCCGAGGGGTAGATTGAAATCTTTGCGGCACTGCTTTTTTGTAAAAGCATCGAAAAAACAGGGAAAAAGTTATTCACAGCCTATTGATAAGTATTAATGGTTTCGCCGTGAATGGCATACTTACCAACAGTCTATGAATAACTTTTTCGTGCCTCATTGAAAATATGGATTGGATAAAAAACTTGACTTGACACGAATTTGTAAAGTACAAAGAGCCATTGAACAATACGTCGGAAACTCCGTTCTCAGGTTGACTGAAACAAGTGTTCAGATTAGAGCGGAATGAGTGTTCATCTTGAATCAGAACGGGTGTTCACTTTCAATCAGAACGACTGTTCATTTTCGTCAGAATGCGCACCTATAACACTCGACTAGCAAACCCGGAAGCGGTTACAAATTCCATGTGTCAAATGTCATTGAAAATTACCCTGTACCATTTAACAGCAATTATTTTATAAGAAACTGTTGGATTCGAATTGCGAAGGCAGGATTCTCTACAATATCACCGAATACCTGGTTCAATCCGGATCAGGTTGGGCATGCGATCGGGATTACCAAAAATCCCTTGTGCCTTGAGCACCTGGGGGCATCCTACCATTTGTAAATAGCTGTTGCGGTTATTAAACCCGCTGTTGACTGTCATTGAATAATGACCCCTATCGGGTGTCAGTTTTCAATGACATTTGACAACGAGGTCTATCCGATACTTGATGAATGACAGGACACAAGGAATTAACTATGAAATATGTACTGAACGTGGTTCAATGAAAAGATCTCCTACAGGATGAGGACGCTCCACACGCTGTAGGTATCCCTTCTTATGGAGCGAAACTAAGCGATTTCCAGCTGCCGTTATTTCAATGTCGACCTGACGGGCAAAGCCTAATGTGGTAACCGTGCCGCCAGCTTCTAAAACAAGATTTAAAGTTTCATGATCCTTTGCCGTTAGAAATCCAACTGGTTCTGCTTGCTCAAAGTCAGTTGAGGATGAGCTTACGAACATCGCAATATTATTCGATGCAGCAATATCACCAATTACACTTCGAGTATCCTCGTCCTCACTACTAACAAAAAAAGTGAAACTACCGTATCGACCAGCTTTTACATCTTCACCTACGGTTACAACTACATTTCGTAGGACGCTTGGTGTTGGGTGAACTGCGCCAAAATGAAGGACACCAAGCATCGGGCCATGTTGCCTGCCCTGGGGCATAAAACGGCGGATAACATGTTCTGCGTGCGGATCATCCCAAACTTCAGATCCTGTACCTGCAGGGACAAACTTTACTTCAAAATGAATTTCTTCAGACATAAATTCCTCCGGGCCCCTTGACTAATTTTTTATGGTTGTGTACAATATCCATTTCATACAGTGTATACTGTGGATATCTCTGGAAAGGACTATGTTATGAGTATAAAGCAAATTGAATTCACAATCATCGTTAATGGGCATCCAGTTCCTGTTAAGGTCAATGTAAATAAACCAATGCGGGTGGCTGTTGAAATTGCACTCAAAGATTCAGGAAATTCTGGCCAACCTATTGATAATTGGGAGCTACGAGATGCCTCTGGTCAGATCCTCGATCTTGATAAAGAGATCAAGGATTTTGTATTAGAAAAGGATACAAAATTGTACCTGAACTTAAAGGCTGGAGTAGGCGGTTAATAATGTCTTCAGTACAGTCTACTGATCCGGCCGTTTCTCGGAAGAAATTTAATCGAGAAATAAATGAATTTCGCTCACAGAGTGAAGAATACTGCCGACGGGGCTGGCTTTTGGCATATGCCAAATACCCTCATGCGCTCGTAATATTGGCAACGGATAAAACAAATCCCGTCACAATCTTGACGGGGGTTTCTTTCGATTACACAAATTATGATGTGGCGCCTCCATCCGTTCGACTAGTTCATCCTATAACTGGTAAGCCTTATAAAAATTCTGAACTGCCAACACAATTACCCCGATTGCTTCCAGCATCCAATACGCCTGGTGCCCCAGAAGTGGGACTACCGGTACAGATATTAATGCAAGCTTACGGTCCAGATGATATTCCTTTCTTGTGCTTAGCAGGTGTCCGTGAATATCATGAACATCCTGCACACAGTGGAGACCATTGGGAACTGCATCGGCCGTCTGGTGCAGGTCGTCTTATTCGGCTTATAGAAATTATTTCAAAATATGGACTCGAGACAATTGATGGCCTTAGTGTACAAATCATCCCAAAGATTGAGTTCAAATTTCATGTTTCTCAAGAATGAATACCTTTGATTCAATTCGTGAGTTCATCATTCCACCTGACATTTGCGATGAGACGGATCAACAATTACGTGATGCAGGCTGTGATGGTAATGAACATTTTGTACTCTGGAGTGGTGTAATTGACAAGGATTGCTTTTTTGTTAGAACAGCACATGTGCCGAAACAAACCGCTTTTCGCATCTCTAATGAATTGTGCGTTCGTGTTGATGCAGATGAACTTCACCGATTAAACGTATGGCTGTATGAAAACGGCGAACGGCTTGGAATTCAGATTCATACACACCCCACTGAAGCCTATCACTCAGACACAGATGACGCTTATCCTATGGTCACTACACTTGGGGGTTTATCTCTTGTAGTTCCTGATTTTTGCCGTTTTGGTGTTCGCGGTCGTGATACTGCTTTATATCGTTTGACAAGAACTGGATGGAAGGCGCTGTCAGTCATTGAGGCACGCCAAATTCTGCGTATGGAAGAATAACCGTGGCAATTCCAGATTATTTTGAACGTAATGCTATTGCTATTTCTCAAGCCATATCTGGGCTGGATCAACAGAGACTTGAGTCAGTCTTAAGTAAAGTATGTGTTGGTGTCACCATCGGGCATGATGCTAGTGGTTATGAAGGTCGGGCAATTGTCGATCTTTTAGTTCGTTTACTGGCACGTTTATATCCAACAATTGCATTTCGCGCCGAGCTAGATAAAGATCTTGCTGATGAAGCCAGTGCTTTGGCATCCAGTATTAATCCAAGTATTGAGTTATCGGGAAAGCCGACAGTTGAGATAGTAATCGGCTTAACTCGCTTACGACGGTGTGCTACTCAGCGTATTTTTATAGGCTCTGATGGCTGGAGCTCTACAGTTTCTACACATCGCTCACAAGCATGTGGAAATAGCAACAATCCATTCGGTGCAGGGGTTGCGGCATGTTTGATAGCGGCTAACTTATTTCGCTACATATTCTTGCCAGAAGCACAACTCGATCGAAATACGAAATTTTCGATTCCTAATACCGATCAAATGAGGAGTGCTGAAGCGGAAATTACAGGAGATATTGGCGACATAGTTCTTGCCGGAGCAGGTGCCATTGGCAACGCAGTAGCTTGGGCATTGGCTCGTACAACACTGAAAGGTTCAATTGCGATTGTAGATCATGAGTCGGTCGATTTAGGAAATCTACAGCGTTACGTGTTGACTGAACGTGACGACGAAGGAAAACCAAAGGCAAATTTTGTTGTCAAAAAATTTAATAGGGTATTAAGAGCTAAAGCTTATGAATGTGAACTTGCTGAGTTTTTGCAGAAAAAACGTCATAAGGTAGATCGTCTTCTTTTAGCCCTTGATTCTGCATACCATCGTCGTGCTGCTCAAGCCTCATTGCCTCGTTGGATAGCTAACGCATGGACTCAACCTGGCGACTTAGGTGTTTCTACGCATGATTTTCTAGATGGTGCCTGTGTCTATTGTCTATATCTGCCCAATGGCACCAGCAAAAATGAAGACGAAATTATCACCGAATCCTTCGGTGTTCCTGACAGGTTAATGGAAATACGTGATCTACTTTATAAAAACGAAGGTACTCCACGGGATTTGCTCAAGGCAATAGCTACAGCACGAAATATCCCGATCAAGCGTATGCTCCCATTTGAAGGCCGCCCGATTAGAAGCCTGTATAACGAAGGCTTTTGTGGAGGTGCTGTTATTCCTTTAGCTCAGGCAGGGGCGCCAGCAGGTGATGTCCATGTTCCTTTGGCCCACCAGTCAGCACTTGCTGGAGTTCTTCTGGCAGCTGCTGGTGTACAAAATGCGCTGGGTGGGTCTGTAGGTAGTTTTAAAACACAATATGACGTACTTAAACCGCAGCCAAAGTTTCACGTACATCCAGCTGCAAAAGATCCCAGGAAAATATGTATTTGTCAGGATGAAGATTATCGGACGGCCTATCAAAGAAAGTATCTATGAATAGCTTAAGCTGGTGTTCTCCCGATTGTTTGAATCGTAGCGGTTGTGTAACTGGGACGTTGAAATTCCTTGAATAGAGAGGAGTACGATTCAAAGACGGGATTGAGACAAAGCAGTTTGACAACCAGGTAGTTGCGTAATTTCGCCCCACGCACTACTTTCGATCATAACTCTAATGGAATTCTTCGGGGCCGATACGATTTTACTTTCTAGAGGTGTCACTGGTGGGAGATGAGATCAAAAGAATTGATTTAATAAAAAATATGGCGGTTTTTAAGGACTTCAGTTGGGATTCATCCGTAAGGGATGATGGTAATAATATTGCTGAGTTTAAAAAGATCAACATCTTATATGGCCGCAACTACTCAGGCAAAACGACCCTGTCACGAATATTCAGATTTCTCGAAACTGGTTTAATTTCAGACAAATATACTTCCCCCGAATTTCAGTTGAGTTTTGATGGTGGAAATAAATTTACCCAAAATTCATTGAACAATCATGGCAAAATTATTCGGGTTTTCAACGAAGATTTCGTTAAAGACAACCTTCGCTTCATCGTTGACGATGAGTCTCCCATCAATTCCTTCGCAATATTGGGTGAAGATAACGCCAATCTCGAGGAGGAGATTGAAAAACATGAATCTGAACTCGGGTCGGAGGACGATAAATCAAGCTTGATCGGCAAACTGCATGATGCCGAGAAAACCTTTAGTGAGTCCCAAGAAGCTTATAGTGACAAATATTCGAAACTAGAAAGCAAGTTGCGTGACAAAGCCAATGAACCTGGTACTGGTATTAAGCATAATAGAGCGTTTGGCGATGCCAACTATAACGTAACGAAGATCAAAAGCGATATAGATTCAGTATCTAAGGCTTCATATATTCGGCTCACTGATAATCAAGTGAAAATTTATCATGATTTGCTCAGTGAAGACCCAAAAAATGAGATCAAGGAATGCGCATTATTTGATTTAAATTATTCAGATCTCGCCTCGCAAGCAAAAGATATTGTCGAAAAAAAGATACGAGCGTCAGACCCTATTCAAGAGCTGCTGAACGATGCCGTTTTGGCAGAATGGGTACGGACTGGCCAAGGACTCCACAAGAATAAAAGGACAAAATGCGCATTTTGTGGTAGCAACCTCCCGACAGATATTTGGGAAAAGTTGGAAAAGCATTTCAATCAAGAATCTGAAGAGCTGCGGACCGCAATCGATGGACTGCTTAAATCTATAGAAATTGAGAAAACCCGACTTCCCGATTTGCTTGACTTCAAGAAATCAGATTTTTATTCCAACTTCACTCAGAGGCTTGAAGCATTGGAAGAACAATTTTCAAAACTCTCTTCAAGGTATGGCAAGAATCTTGAATCTTTAGAGCAACAACTCAAAAATCGAGAAAGTAATATTTTCACCCCTATAAGCTTTGATGCTCCAACATCCATTGTGAAGGATTTGAATGCTGTTCGAGACTCTTACGAAGAGTTGAGAACTGAATCGAACAATAATACAGCAACATTGAGTGCGAAACAGTCAGATGCCCGCGTAGCTCTTCGCCAACATGAAGTCTTTACGTATATTACTGACATAAAATACACCGATGAGTGTGATGCTATTGCACAATTAAGAGATGATTTGGATAAAGCGGAGAAATCAAAGACTGAAGCAATAATAGCGGTAGAAAGTAAGCAAGCAAATTTAAGAGAGTTGAAAGCTCAATTGAAAGATGAGAGCAAAGGGGCGAGTCGGGTAAATTATTTTTTAAATCACTTTTTTGGACACCAGTCGCTTTCTCTTGAAGCTATTGAAGAAACCTCAGAGGATTCTTCCCTCGGATATCGGTTTGAAGTAACCCGCAATGGTAAGAAGGCGTTTCAACTCAGTGAAGGAGAATGCAACCTAATTGCTTTTTGCTATTTCATGGCAAAATTGGAGGATGTGGAGACAAAAGGGAATCAGCCTATCATCTGGATTGATGATCCAGTTTCCAGCCTGGATGCAAATCATGTCTTTTTTGTCTACAGCCTCATAAATTGTGAAATTGTTACTCCGGAGAAATTTGAGGAAAACGGGCAGCAGAACGAACGTGATAGATTCAGACAACTGTTCATCTCGACTCATAATTTGGACTTTTTGAAATACCTGAAAAGGTTACCCGGAGCATCGAACAAAAAGAAGTCACAGTATTTCATCATTAACCAAACTGATCAAGTTAGTTATGTTGCCTTAATGCCGAATTATCTGAAAGACTACGTCACAGAGTTTAACTTTCTATTCCACCAAATATTCAGATGCGCTAATGCTCAGACTGTGAATGATAAAAACTCCGATTGCTACTATAACTTTGGCAACAATGTCAGAAAATTTCTTGAGGCGTTTTTGTATTTCAAATACCCAAATGCTGTAGAACAAGACGACAAATTAGCACGATTTTTTGGTGGTGGCGCATTAGCTACCTCTCTGACGGGCCGGGTCGCTAATGAGTTTTCACATTTAGCCGGGGTGGTTGAGCGAAGTGTTTTGCCAATAGATGTTCCGGAGATGAAGAAAATTGCAAACTTTATCCTCCAAAAAATTAGGGAAAAAGACCCTGACCAATATTCTGCCCTACTTCAGAGTATTGGTGCGGATAATGAACTTCAAGACGAAGTCATTTAAACAAGGGTTAGCCTCAAAGAAACCTCCACCTTGGGGTAGAGTCGACTAGTGGCACGGCGGAATAAGGGCAATGGGGGAAACTGTTGCTGGCAGTTTCCGCATCAATACTTTTCGAGGGCTGTTCGATATTCACTCGCGTTCCGGCCCGCGTACTCGCAGAATCGCCCGAGGCAACCCTTCAAACTAGACCGAACTTCACCACAAGGATAAGGCGAAAGCGTAGTAAATACGTGGACTTTTAGAAAATCAACCTGTCATTCTGATGAAAACACCTGCATTGGAGTCGACATTGAGTGTGGCGAGGATCTTGCTCTGCAGCGGGGTTGATTTGATGGTAGTTGTGAGGATGTTATCGGAAAGTCCGGGCAAGGTTACTTCATTGAGACACAAGGTGGCGAGATCCGCAAGCAGCGTAGTCATGCTGTGAGCCGGATCCCCGCAAGAAGTCTTTTTGGAGCTGGCTTTTTGTGCTGCCGCCTGTGAGACTTTCGCCTGCTGAACCGGCGAGGAGCGGCTTGGCGGTTGTGGGTCGTCAAACAGAAACGGATTGAGTCGCCGGCGCAAGTGCCATTCTAGGTAGCAGGCGAGCATACACACGAACACATGTCCGCGTACATGCGTTCGCTGTAGACATAAATGGGCTGCACCTCCAACCGGGTGGTCTTGATGGTGCGAAAAGCGCGCTCAACTGTGGACAGAGATTTGTAAGCTGCCACTGCATCATGGGCGTTTATGGCATCAGCCGACAACGAGGTTCGGATCACATAGATGCCGTCGAGTTGAGCTTCGTTATGGATTCGCTGCTGATTTCGCGACCACAGCAAGTCGCCATTGGTGACAGTGATGTCGAAGTGCTTTTCGACTTTGTGGCGGTTGGCTTCGCGTCCAAGCCGTTTAATGTTGCGGTCGCGGCTGGCGGAATTTGATTTGTGGCTGCGAGCGGCGGCGGCGATCTCGGTGAATATGGTTTCAGTGGCGCACAGCGGCTGTTCGCGTTTTTTGCCCGTTCTTGGCGAAGGCGCGGATTCAGGCACACCGGCAATCGCTCGCTGGGAATCTCGGTACTGACGATTTCCGTCACCTGGTCCGGTTGCAGTTCGTTGGTGCAAAGTTTCGTATCGATTTGACTGTCAGTTTGATCTTTGAACAGCTTGCGGATGTCGGCGTCTCGAAGCACCGAGATCCAATCCAGTATGACCGGCAGTAGATCCTCGCGGATGCGCGCCGAGGTAATCATGCCACGGTCGCCGAGCAGCGCTACGTTGTGAATGTTGAAACGCTTGCGAATCTTGCTGATCTGTGTGACCACAGTGCTGGGGTCGGCGCTGTTGCCGGGGAGCACTTCAACCGCGACCGGACAGTCATCGGCGGCACACAGCAAGCCATAGACGATCTGCATCTTGCCGCGTTTGCGGTCTCGGTTGTAGCCGAATGCGGCAAGCACACAGCACTTTCCTTCGACATAGCTGGAGGTGACATCGTAGAGAATCAGCGTGCCGTGTCAGTGTCGGTTGATTTTCCAAAAATCTGCGTATTTACTGGGCTTTCACCTTATTCATGTAGTGAATTTCGGGTTAATACCATCTACCTTTCGTCGTTGCGTAATTCGCGGACGCGCCGCGTCCTTTTGGTAATGTCCGGACCGATTTTTTACTGCAATTGTTGGTTTGTAACCACCTCCCCGAAACGCGAACGAAGAAAACGCCTGATGCTCTCCTTGCATCCCGGCTTTCGCATGCTTCAGAACGCACGTACTGAAATGGAATGGAAAATTCCATTGAGGGGAAATGTTCGCGCCGACTACATCGAATCCAACATTGCAGTAACTGGCTATAAAGACTCGTAACCCGAGGCACGCGCTTGGCGCAAGCCCAATGCTCGACCTTACGCCTGAGGCTGTTGAAGATTGCTGTCGGGACCGACATCATTACGCGACGGGTGTGGCTGTCGCAGAATTTTCCTCGGCAGAGCGAATTCGTTCAAATTCTGGAATATCTCAAAGGCGCACCACAGACCAGGCGACGTTTCGGTTTCCCCGAAGTGAAAACCGGCTCTGAATCAAACGTGAATGCCACTAACACCCGGCATCCAAGCCTTCAAATCCGCAATCCGCTCGAAAAAGCATGCGGGCTTGGCAGGGATTTGTCCGAAGTAAAGGTCCGAATCGCTGAGTTGATTAAAATGAAAACAGTCCAGTCATGCGCTTGAACGGAGCTTCATTCCAGGAATCAATGAAGTTTGCCTTCATTGCTGATTGCACTTCGAATACTGCCACAGCGCACGATCAAGATCCCGCATGCTGACGTCTGCCTTTTTTGCCTTTTTCCGACAAAAATTAACATACTCTGACCACAGAGCATAACTGTAATAGTATTTGTCACCGTCAATCAGAGAAACCGACCAAAGTGCTCGAAAGTCCAAAATCGGGTAGTCTTTCTTGTGAAAGAAATGAAGGATGACGGACGCAGTTGGCTCCCCGACACCGTCCAAAATTGTCAAACTCTCGATGGCAGCCCTGTCGCACTTCGTGCTCAGAGCGAATCGAGTTACTTCTTTTATGAACAACCTTTCGTTGTTGTCAATACTCCCCGCGGATCTGGGAGATTTCCACTTGCCTACAGTGATGAGTTCGCTCCTTCTCAAGTAACCTCGTTTTCGTACTTGCTTGACGAGCTTAGTGACTTTGTTTTGCCCTCCATATTCGTACCTACTCGCCCAATGCTGGACACAATCAAGGTCGAATTTGAGTTTGGGATTTCTGTCTTTCATTGAGTTGTTACCGAATCTGGAGTTTCGGGAAGATAAACAAAACGCTGCATCGTCATTCTTCCCCGTTAACTTTAGGTTAAATCAGTTCTGTTCGTTTTATCGCCTCTAAGTAACCTTTCCCAAATTTTATGCCTCTCGCTTGCGAGCGGCCGAACTCGATGTATTTGATTACTTCATTTCTATATTTCATTTCTTCTTCACTGGATGATGAGCTTTCTGCACTGGATTTCTGGTACTTTTGCAGGAGAGGTGATTCTACATTTACAAATTGTCCGCTGTTATATAGTTTTTTCACTCGCTGCATAGAATTAAATATCCCATCGATACATAATCTTTGAAAAATTTGGTGAAAGCTCAACGCGAAAAATTACAACATATGTCAAATGTCATTTAAAATTGCGGCCCTTTTCTGAGCCCGAGCCGAGGCTCGGGCTCAGTAACAATTCCCAAAATTCGCCCTCCTTTCTACTTTTCATCAGGTTCGATTCCTGAAACGCCAGATCTCATTGCCGGTCTCAATAATTTCGCAGTGATGCGTCAGCCGATCCAACAGCGCAGCCGTCATCTTCTTATCATCAAACTCCGTCGGCCATTATCCAAAGGACAGATTGCGTGTTCTGATGAAAGTGAACGCTTTATGTAAAGCTCAACATAAGGTGTTCATATAAATCAGAATACGCACATGACTACTTCGATAGCCAATTCGCATACGCCTGCACATCAATCATTGGTACAGTCCCGCTAAACTGAAGCAGTGAGATCAGCTTGAACAGGAACGAGGTCGCAGGTTTGCCGCCATTGAAAATTTCGTAGCATCCACCATTGCGATCAAAGTTGAAATACCCATGGGCCGCGACGCAACCCAAATCAAGGCAGTCGTCGCTCTCGCCACTTTCGAGTGCATCGCGAAAGGAACTACCTAAGGCGGGATTCCAGTCGCTTTCGAAGGTCAGAAGTCCCCCGTATATGGGAATAAGCGGCTTCGCCGGATAGGTTCCTTTCGCATAGGGAATTGGCAGGCTAGTTCTGTGCAGACGACGTACGCTCGCAACTTTTTTCCGTGCATATTTGACTTGGCTGGCATTGACGGTCTGTTTGGCTTCGAATACTGCCTGCATACACACTCTCGGCCGGGATGATGGTCTGTCCTTCATAGTTGAAGATGAAAGGAGAGTATTGCCGATCAAACACTACAACATCAATCTGCTCACTGAACGTCCCTACGCTATCGACAACATGGGCCGAGGCTGCCTGATAGCGTTGGGGCAGATAAGTCTGAAGAAGTTCCAACCACACCTTTTCGCTCGCATCACCTTTTGTGCCAGGATGGTCGAAGGTCCTGCGGACGGTTTTCAGGCGTTGTTGGATATCGTCGTGTAGACCAGCTAGTAGCTGAGGCAAGGACCAGTTGCTCATAGTGCACCGTCCTGAAACGGAGGAGTCGCCTCCATCTCGTGTGCAATTTTCAGTGCCGTATTCGGATCAACAGGCTGAACTGGATAAGCGTTTAGGACGATGGCAGGCAAAAGCCGTTGCGTAAGGTCTGAGAACGTAAACCCGCAACTACCACCTTCACGTGGTCCGGTGGCAGCTATGATGGTTTCGATCTGCGACTGCGAGAAACCAAGCTGTTGGAGTGGCGGCATCATAACCGCGAGACGCTGCTCATCGTCGGGACGCGTGAACGTCAAAATATCTGCCGCTCGGCGACGAACCGCGGGATCCAGTGCGCGAGGTCGATTTGTACACATGATCACTGCAGCAGGAAGCTTTCCTTTGCCAAGGCGATCAACTCCCCGGATAAATGCGTTCACACCAGCTCGGTCTTCGTGATGAATCTGCGTTGTCTCGCGCGACTGGGCTAGTGCATCAGCCTCATCGACCAAAAGAATGACTGCGCCGCGAGACCTTTCTCCGGCTATGCTCTTGAGCTTCTTCGCCTCCTCAAGCACATAGTCGAAAGCGGTTGACAACAGTTGAGTCATCTCGCCGACACGCCCTTGACCACGCGTAGAGAGACTCAGCGGGAACAATGTGATTTCGATACCTTCCTGACGCGCAACGGCGTCGCTAATCGATTCAGCAAGCGCAGTCTTTCCGGATCCGACATCGCCGGCTAGAACGACGAGAGGGGGCCTCGCGAGCACTGCGTTCACCAATCCGTTGGCACCTGGATGAAACTTTTTCACCCATACATTAAAACCAGCCGGATTGATAAGCAGCCCGAGGATTTTGGCCAAACGCGTTATGTGGTTATCCAGTCCAACCAACATAGCTAAGCGTTCCTTTGGCTCAAAGTCCGGATAGACGATACGCTGCTCGAATAGATAATCGATGGCTGGCCGTGTTGTCACTACCAACTCCGTACGATCGCCCGGTTGAGTGCGCGACCACCTGACGAATAAGTCAGATCTTGACTCAAATAACCGTTGATGCCCGGCTGTGGCGCCCCGGTTCGCTCGAAGGGAAGACGTTCTTTGAAACTTCGTTTCTGTGCTTCGCCCAAATTGTCCCAAACCGGACTGTAAGTTAGATAGCTGTAGAACGATGCACCGCTGATATCAGCGCCTGGACGAATACGTCCAGGGTCGTCGTCGTTGGCAGAAGTGTCATTGAGATCACGCGCCGTATAGTTCAATGTCGGCTCCACCCAGTTGCCGTTGCGCTGAAAGCCGTACATCACAGTACCGAGATATCCTTCCCTAAGAAACTCGATCACCTCGGTTTCGTAATCAACAATGCTGCTATCAGTTGGTTCACCGTAGAACCTCTGCATCCGCTTGAGGTCGGTTGCGACTTTGGCCGCCAAATGCTTCGCGTGTGTGCGGGTGAAGGTAGACGATTCTGAATGCGTGATACTGTAACTCATTAGTCTTTTCACACCTGAAACGAAGAACCAAAGACTCTGCGCCAGTAATAGATTGTTTCTTGCTTTGTCGGCGCGGCGAGTGCGGCATCAATGGCATCACCCGCGTCAAGTGCAGCATCTACGATCGTATCCGCCTGCGTAGCGGTGTACAGCCTGCTAACATTGTTGTCCTCATTCACCGGGTCGATAATCTGCACCGGCTCCGAAAACACCCCAACTGCCGTGGACGAGTAATAGTCGGTGAAGATAATCCTTTCTCGCATGTTGCTACGAGCGACGTAGGTAAAAAAGTGCTGCAACGCCTCGGGATAGTCCTCGAAATCGAGCCCTTGGTCGCAAAGGTGCGAGAGAATCATTTCGATCATGAAAGACTTAAACCGAAATCCCTCATGCTCTCGCTTGATTTTCTCTGCCCAGAACTTTACCAGCCGCACCACCTGTGCGAAGTGCTGCTTCTGCGCGCGCTTGCGTTTGCTGGTGAATTCGAGATGTCGCGGAATGCAGGTTTTCAGGAAGGAACCGTCATCTTGGCTGGCGAGGTTGCCGTACCAATGTGGATCGTCGTCATAGAGAATTGGCACAACATCAACATCAAGACCCGAACCACGGAATGACACCGTCACGGAGTAAGTTTGCGGTTTGACCTGGTCATGACTAAAGTTGGGAAATGCTTTCCGGAGGCGTTTGACCAAATACTCGAGCAATTCGGTGACATCGCTGGGTACATCGGCGCCACTAATGTAACAAGCCACATCGATGTCATTAAGCGACCGTAGAGCTGTTCCCTTTGCGAGGCTGCCCGAAAGCAGCATCTTCTTGAGGGTGAAATCTGGATGCTCACTCAGATATTCCGCGAGCTTTTCGCGGAGACGACGTGCCTGGGCGCGGTACTCTTTCGCCTTGTCCCCAAGCAAATTCACCCTTTGCTGCGCGAAACGAGCGATGTCGCCGTGACCTGCGTGTTCTCAGGTCATTTCCGATTTACTTCCATCATACTTACGCGGCAACATTACCGAATTTTGCGATATAGGGCTACGTAGCGGAATTTCAACAAAGGAGTTGGTATTGGGGGGAAGTAAATTTGAGTCTCCATCAAATAGTGTGGGTAATAGTATTTTCGGAACAGTATTAACAGAACAATTGGAGTTGGTGACAGGATAGAATCCAAACAGAATTAGGAGAAATTGCTGGGTATACAAGTTCCTTGGGCAGTAGCGGACGCAGCACTTTTGTTGACTGGCCAAAAAGTCACGATGAAGGTTTCGCACTTCGGTTGTATTCACGCGTGTCAACCCTGTGGCAAGGCGTATTAGGGTTATGAATCGGGCCCGCGTCGCTGGTGTCGTCTTGACACTTGTCAGTTCAAGATGATGCTGGTGGCGGAGGTGCCGAACCCGCTACTTGGACTCCCCACCCAAACGCCCGGGAATTCGAGAGACGCTGTGCTTCCATAGGGAGATGTTTATGCGCTGGAGGTACTTGTACGAGAATCCGGGACGCATATTTTGTGCTTCTTAGCTCAACAACGTACTCACTGCAATAATCGAGACATACGAAGAAGACATGGTACAGGGAATTTTATGAAACAGAGAAATCAAATCGATAACAAATTGTTGCGCAAAGCTGGCGTGGAATTGATAAAAAAGAACAAAATGCCTCTTGGCAATATTACCCGCGGCAATTCGATGATTGGCTTGACGCCATGTAAAATATCTGTCCGAATCAGGACTTGTAATGACCACAGACTAATCATTACAGCTAATCAGCCCGACCCAAACGCTAGTTTGAATATAGAAGGCACCTACTGGCTCTTGATGGTTATGCCTGAGCGTGAGAGAACATTTGGCAAAGTTATCGGTTATCTAATTCCAACTGCGGAAATCAAGGAGAAAATGACAATGAGTCATGAGGCTTGGTTAGGAACGAAACCTCAAACCAGCGGCAACAATCAAACATGGACTTTAGAATTAAAAAAATATATTGGGAACCGTTTAGATCGACATACGGAGTTAGGTTTTGATTTTTTCGAAAAGTGGAAAGAGTATCGTCTCAAGGATAGTGTTGGAATTTTGGAAACTGGAGAAATTGTTTGAGAATGAGAGCTTTGAGAATAATATCAGACGTTCTGACTACAACTTTAATCATAGATTCCAATCTAGACCAGACAGCCGCTTGATGCATGGATATCCGTTCCCGTCTGAGCAGAAGTGTCCCATCGATCGTCGAATTTGATGCCGCGGTGCCAGGCGGCGCGCAAACGCGCCTTTTTCCGCCACCGAAGGATTTCACGCTCTCGGCGCTGCAGCAGTTGACCAATGCGATGCAGGTTGGCAGCCACCATCGCCAACGCACCCGTGCGCTCAAATCCGCCACGGTATCCAGTGATAACTGGGACGAATCAGTTGATCTCGGTCAACCAGTGCGTGGAGCGCACCTCTCAGCAAGATCAATAGTACAGGAATTTCAAACGGTATGAAGTGGGGATTTTCAATCGACAGTGACAACGTCGTCAAGACACCTGCCGCCTTCATGAAACAGCAGCATGAAAATATTGAATATCGCCCCTTGACGGTAGCCGCGGTTGCTGCACGGTGCAGGTAATGGCTGATCAACCAATTGTGCCAGCCCAAGGCGCTGCATCAACTGCACAACGACTATCAAACCGACTCGGGAGGTCAAATTTAGTTTGCTGATTCCTAATTTATGGGGTAAAACCGACAACAGCCTTGTACCTCTGAGATAAGTTTTCGGTTTCACCCATTGGGTGAAACCCGATTGCCGTTCAAAGCCTTATTGTACAAGGCTTTTCTATTAATCTCAGATTTCTAATTGCGGATTAGGGAGGTAAAAGATATCTTTCCCCAAAAACTATAATTCACGGTCGGCACGGTTACAATTATATTGGCGTGAAACAAAATGTTCCTAGTGTTTCAACAATAAAATTGCTTGGGCCCGAATTGCTGCAAGTTTATAAAATTCCAATTGGAGTATATAAATTCAAAAACTTAAATCTTATCCAAAATAATGTAAATTATTATGTAAGTCAAAATGAAAGCCACGCAAGAAATTAGACTGAATGAAATTAATGAGAAGGCGCGCGGGCTATTTGAAGTAATTGAGTTATATTCAGATGCTTACTCGAAAATTGAATACTGGCAGGAAAATTCTAATTTAATTCCAAAAGGGGATCAAAAAACTGGCTGTATTGGTGAATTTTATGTGTTCCTCTATTTAACTAATTGTTATCCCAGTTGCAGCCTAAATTACGGTGGTATCACTAATTCTGGTTGGGACATCGAAGTATCTTCCGACGACACATCTTTGTTAAAAGTGCAAGTAAAAACGATTTCTGGATATTCGAGCACACGGAGAATGTCACCAATCCATTGTGGTTGGGATCAATTACACGTGGTTCACTTGGACAAAAAGTTTAATCCTGTCGGATTCTGGATAGTTCAGGACACGTCAATTTTTCGTGGGAATAAAATACTTAAAAACAAGATATGTCCGAAACCAAACAATGACAATTGGGGATCGAAAGATATTCCATTTGGTGAAAATCTAATACAACAGCTACAAGAAGCTGTTGCACGATTCAAATCGTAATACAGAACTAACGGGACAATTTTTGCAGATTTTTACTGAAACCATTCGCTGAAGCCGTGATTGTTTCCGCTGATTGTTGGTGTTGGTATAGGTTGTTTGCGAGAAGCGAGTGATCATCAATTTAGTTTAGTCTGCATAGTGCGGTGTTGATGGCAACCAAACCTTGACTGGACACGAAAAATAAAATGATGATGTATATAGTGGATTATGTATGAATTCACTGACGAACAACAGCATTTCAGTATTGCGGGCAGTGCAGCGCCGAGGGGTGAACGACAAGATGCCTCGCAAGAGGAGATTGAGGTATTTCGAGTTGAATGGGTGAAGACCCGTTGCGAAGCGAATTTGTGGAACTCCCATCATCGCAAGTCGAAAGCGCGCGAGGCGCAGTTGCTTGCGGAAATTCGGGAGTTGCGTAAAGAGCGCAGTTCGGAATTGAAGCTGCAGCGCAAGGTTGCGAAACTGAAGGGTCAGTTGCAGGCGTTTACAGGCGTTAGCGGCAGTAGCAATGTGCTGGTTCGTCAGGGACGGAAGATCAAGCAGCTGCGCCAAACGGTAGAGCAGTTACGGAACAAGGTGAAAGGCTTGGGTCGTCAGCTCAAGCAGTTGAAGTCCGACAATACCGTTCTGCGTTCGAGCAACGCTCGATTGACGCGAACGGTATTTGGCGAGAAAATCGAACGCACAAAAAAGAAGTATGATGGGCACGGTGCGGAGCGAACCCACAGTGGTAATTGTCGATTTGCTCTTGGGTTGCTTCCAAGGCGTGTCGAGGTATGCTTCGGTTGAAGATTTTTCCTTTCACAGTACGGGCCAGGATCCAGTACGGGCCATGATCCAGTACGGGCCATGTCCGGGGTCATCTGGCTGTGCGCAATGACAGTTTGGTTTGCCACATCTTTGGTAGGATGTGCGCAAATTGCCGAATCGGAAATTACCGAGGGAAAAATGTTTGTCAGTGTCGGTTGAAACTCCCCATTTCTGTCGGTTGAAATTCCCCACCTTGTGGCAGTGAAAGTTTTTCCTTTCTGCCCGCGCGCGGGCAGAAAGGAAAGTTTGAAAATTTGCCCTATAACGTTGGGTTTTGGAAATCCATAAAGGGCAAAGCCATATGATAACAGTGGGAGAATTTATCATGATTCACAACTTCAAAGCCGAAGGGCTGAACATCAGCGAGATTGCGCGTTCTGGGTTTTCGTTGCATGGCCGACGGGTCGTCGGCATTGAAACGCAGGTATTTGCGCACCGTCTTGCGGTCCACTTTGAGCTGACGGGCGATTTCACTGACGCTCAGCCCTTGAGATTTCAATGTATGTATCATAAAAATTTCCCCATTTGTTATCATGGTGATGCCCCACTTGGATTCGATCTCAAAAAACCAAGTTTACAGGGCAAATTTTTGGTTAGCTGTACGGTCCTCTAACGGACCGTACAGCTAATCTTTTTGTCTTCCAAAGTGGGGAATTTAAAACGGCAGATCTGGGGAATAAAAATTGGCATCTCAACACTAGGAAGACAAAGATGAATTGCGCTGTTGAAGATTAGATTTCGCTGAGAAGTTGGGAATTCACAGCCAAGAAAATTTACCAAATTTGACTGTTACCGTATAGGAACAATGTAAAATTCTTCCGTACTGTATGGAATTCCTACCCCATAGCGACGCATCAGGTTTTCATAAGAATATGGATTTCCATAACGTCCGAATGGATTTGAAATTGAATCAGGGTGAAAAGGGTTCGTACTGAGTCGACCTCGATAGTTTCCATCGCGGTCATATATCTTCGGTGGTTCGGTTGCAAAGGGGTTGGTCCAAGATCGATTGCTGTATGGACTGCCGTACAGGCTATATGGGTTCATCAACCCATCCGCTTTGTATGGATTTCCAGCGCCGTAGGGATTGTTGATGCAGTTTAAGTCATATGGACAGATTCCAAAAGCCGGACCAGCAAGAGCGAATGACGTAATTGCTAATATTCCTGCAATCATTGCTGTTTTCATTTTTGTTACCTGTAAGTGCCGATTTAGATTTTCCAAAGTGTTGATTGAAGATTCCACATTTGGATGACTGGCTATTGACTAAAGGGCACCTCTATAAACCCTGATATCTCAGGGCTACGGGGAGCCAAATGAAAATTTTTGCGAACTTTCGCACATTGCGATCTTCAATTTCGAGATTTTGAACATTTTTCACCGATTTTGGGTGAAAACAGCCAGAAATTGCCGTTATTTCAATTTTTTCACCCCGAATTTCGCTCATCCAGGCACAACTTCCCCTACGCCGCCGCAACCGGCGGCTCCAAATAACTCAACCGTCTCATGTTGTAGCAAAGATTCCGCAGCCCAATCCACGTTGTGGCTCGCGCCAGCCCTATACATCGCATGTGGCGCTCATGCATCTCATTGCTCATCGCACCAAACACATGCTCGACTCTCGCTCGCACTTTTGAATACGCTCGGTTTACCTGCTTTTGACGAGCATTCAATGACTTGGTGCGGGTGCCTTTGTGATTGATCCGCGGCTTGTAACCCAACGTTGTCAACTCCTGTATTGCCGACTCTGAACGATACGCACTGTCAGCCCACACTTGCCGATCACCTTGCTCATCATCGCTTAACACTTCCATTAACATCTTACTGTCATGCGTGCTCGCCGCTGTCACACACCAATGGGCAATGAATTTCGTCTGCCGATCCGCCGATATGTGATTCTTGTAGCCGTAATAGTTCTTCACCCCTTTCCTCGTCCATCGTGCCGCAACATCCTTTTGACGCAGCTTGTTCGGCTTCGCTTCCCAGTCCTCTGGAACCTCTCCGCCTTTGATCTTGGTGTTTTCCTCGCGGCTGTTGCGCTGCACCGGTACCGACACTATCGATGAATCTACAATCTGTCCGCTAGTCAACTCATAGCCGCGTACCCACAACTGATCCTTGAACATTCCAAACAATTCATCCATGCAACCGCTTTTCGACAACTGATCGCGATACTTCCACAACGTCTTTTGGTCCGGCACTTGGTCTATGCTCTTCAGTCCGGCAAACTCCTTGAAACTCGTTCTATCCAACAACATAAACTGCAACTGGTGGTCACTTAATCCGTGCATTGCACCCAATAGCAACGCTCTGAACATCACCACTGCATCCCACGGCGGGCGACCGCGGCGGCGTTGCTTCCCGCCGCTCCCGAATACCTGCTCCAATCGAGGACGAAACACCTCCCAGTCTACCAACTGTTTAATCTTCGCCAGTCCATCGAATTCCCGTAAGGCGCGTTGCTGGTTCTCTCGCTCAAACAAATGCCGCTTTTCCATCGTGAAATTCCTTGCTGTATCGCTGTAAAATGAATACTTATTCGATACTGCGTATTATCTCATTTGCAACAGCTCATCGCCACCCGTATTGGCGAATAAATAGACGTGCCCTAAACGTAATTGTAGATCAAACACCTATGAAAGAGCATTATCTGATCGTCATGATTCATAGCACTGTGTGTCCACAAAGCTCTCAGGAAGATCAAAACAAATGAGAATCGCTCTGGTCATGTTGGACCAAAACTACGGTGGCATGCAACAGGCATTCCTGAACTATTCGATTGAACTGTCAAAACGCGGCTTCCCTGTTCTGCCTGTAGTTCGGAACGAGTCTGTCGTAGAGATCAAATTGCGTGAAGCTGGAATATCATCCATAGCAGTCATCAACAATCGGTTTGGTTTTCACGATCCGTTTGCAATCCGTCAAATCGGCGAAGCGCTAGATGAATTCTTTTCTTTTCCCCCGCCCCATATCGTACAGTCTTTCGGGTCCCGCGCCACTTTGTTTGCGGGCAAACTTAAATCACAGGTACGACGCTGGCCACTCATAGCGTCACTTCCCAATAGTATCAACCATAAATACTACAAGGGTGCCGATATACTGGTTCCTTCGACGAATCAGATGGCAACCTCGAACTATCACAAGAATCTAGTTGACCCTGTATTTTCAGAAGTAATTCCACGTTTCTCACGTGTCGAGCCTGTCTCCGAAGTTGTCTGCCGACCAAGAATTACAAAAGTATTTGCTGCTGGCAGATTTGTAAGGAAAAAAGGATTTGATTTTCTTCTGAAAGCAATTCCGGAGGTTCTGGCCAGCGATTGCAGAATTCGATTTCAGATTGTTGGAGACGGACCTGATTTCGATGGGCTGAAGAGGTTTCGAAAGCTCCGTAGTAGTTTAAGCTTTCGTGAAACGTCGACCAGTCATTCATCTCCGCTAAGCAGTAGAGTTGGTGACCGCAGTTGATGTCTTGTTCAACTACAGGCGGAAAAGATCGAACTAGGTTTGTTTTTAAGGTTTTAAGGGAATGAAACTAATCGTGCTTTTTCACACAATTCCTCGATCAATGGCTCTTTAATATGCAGTTCGCTGTTGAATTCAACAGTTTCTTTCAAAGGCAATTTCAGCCAATTCATACTGAGTCCGAGAAAGTGAAAAAAATAAAACTCTGATTCGTCAGCATAAATACTATTGAATGGGGGAAATTTATTCCTCCAATCCTCAGTTGTACTTTGACGCTTCACCCTAAAGCGCTCTAATTTCCATAGAGATTTTTTGTAACAATAGTGCATCCGTTTCAGAATGTTAAATTTTTGTTCAAATAATTCATGTCTACCTAATTTGGTTGTATGTACATAGAAATAATAAGGACTATTGAATTTGTAAATATACTTCATATAGTGATAAGTAAAATTTTTCGTAGGATTATGGCCAAATTTCCTAAATCGAAATGAAAAATCCAATACTCTCGGAACACCTTTTCGGTTAGATTTGGTTATGTTAGGTACCTTGCATTCTTTGATATAGCACACTCCAGAAAACGGATAGCTGAGACTGGCGTTTAAGTAGTCAAGAAGACTCTTTTCTCCAGATTTAGCTAAATATTCATCGATATCGAGATTGATGCAGTAACCATGCTTTATAGGGAACCGTATTCGACAATGGTTCAATGATCCTTCCTGAGTTGCCTTGTAAGGTAAAATTCCATAAGGAAATGGCCAATCAATAAAAATAATGATAACTTCCGGTTCCAATGCCTTTAGATTCTCTATGAGTTCATTTCGATTCGTGCTTCCGTTATCGTAAAGGACGATTCGCTCAACGTTGTGCAAACGTCGGTGATAGAGTATCCAATCGAGAACCCACTGAATATCATTGTTCTTTTGTAGAGTTGATATCGTAATAGGTGCGCTACTGTTCGATTCGAGGGATTGTTGACACTGCTGCAAGTCTAGATTCATCGAGTGAGTAAAATTTTTGAATACCAACTCAATGTGTACTGATTTCGGCAGTGAACCTGGAAGGCGTTTTGACTTGATGAAAAAAAGACTTCCTTGTCGATAGATCTTGAACTTGGTATTAATACCGTTAACGAATATTTCCATAGGAAAGAGTTCATTTTCTAAATTGAACAAACAAGGGCCGATTCCATAAAGTATTTTTGTGTTCCAATCAATATAGACGTCAAAGAACACAGTTCTTGTATCTAAGTTACGAGCCAAAATGTTGTATTCGTACGGGCTTGGCATGACATCGTGCAAATCAACTCTGGTATCCATGTTAGTGACTTCATAGAGGCGTTTTGTTGTTGGAAAGATCCGTTTTGTTTTGGAGTTGGGAGGTAACACCACAGAATTTGGTTTGTAGATGTACATCTCTTTGACAAAAAAGTAGTAATTACCAATTACTGAATATTACGCTGAATGATCAGATGAATGAACGGTTGTACTATGCTGAACACAATTGGCGTTCGTAATGAAAGCGCCTTAATTATTTTCTAGATTTGCAAATAATTTTGGTAATGGATGCAGTGTTTGGACAGTTCAATTCCAGCAGACAAAGCTTAAACGTTGGGTTAGTGGGCTTGTCTCCTTCTCAATTACCTCCAACAACGACATAAACGTGTCATTCAAGGACGACAAATTACGAATTCACAATGTATGTTTATTTACCCACCTTAAAGCTTTCATAGTGAAAAATCTGCGTAGAACGGTTTACCCGGCCCCGTCGAACTTTTTCTGAATTAACATCCGAAGTTACTAGCAAAATTACAAATCAAAAAGGAAAACGCTGTGTCAGGTTGTTTGGAATTAGGCGACCCGCAACACATACACCCAAGCTTTAAGGTCATAGTTTTTTTTACGCGAAATTTGAATGATATCTTCGAGTTCGTAGACACCTTTACCCCAGTCAAAGAACAGGTAAGGCATTATCATGGGATTTGCTCCAAATGGGTCCATTGCGCTGGCACTTCTAGTGGAATGCTCAATCGTATGTTCAATGTAAATTCGGCCACTTTCGTTAAGTTGATGTGCCCAAGTTTTGAGAGCCCTTTCGGGATAGAGTGCTTGATCAAGTGAATTTGAATATACAAAATCAAAACTCTTGACCCATTTTGGATTTTGGTCGTGATAATCCCAAACAACCATGTTTGGGAAATTCTTGGCTGTATCGGAAATATCGGTACCTATAACTTCACTGTCAAGATGTTTTCTAAAGTAATTTACTTCGTAACCATTTCGGGCACCGTGGCAAATACCATTAACTCCTAGTCCATTAGATTTCAAGTCATTTACTATTGCGCCCAATGTGGTTTCATCTGCCCAAACGCTATTGAGCTTCTTCTTGTTAAAATAAATCTGAGTTTTTTTATACTCTTCATAACCACCCTTATAGTGATGAAAGTAAGGCATCTCGATTTCTCGCGCCGATACAACGGCCAAACCAAATGGGCGAACCAGTATATCTAGAATTTTTCGCATAGCGATCTTTAGCTATTGCCCTAATCCGCAATTAGAAATCTGAGATCAATAGAAAAGCCTTGTACAATAAGGTTTTCAACAAAAATCGAGCTATACCCGAAAGTAGTGCGTGGGGTGAAATCACGCGGCTACCTGGTTGTCAAACTGCTTTGTCTCAATTCCGTCTTTGAATTGTATACCTTCTATCACTTTCCCAAGTTGCCGGAACCCTCGCAACCTGCGCCAGTTGTGTTGCGCACACAGACCCAGCTTGAACATCATGCACAGCATCCCCTTTCGGCTTAAACACCCTTTCGAGCGACGCGTGCGATGACGGATCGTCGCAAACGTCGATTCAATCGGGTTGGTGGTACGCAAGCTCTGCCAGTGCACCGCCGGAAAATCGTAAAACGCCAGTAACTCTTCGCGGTCCTTCTCTAGACACTGAGTCGCTTTCGGATACTTGTCCTGGTATGTGTCGATGAATTGATCAAACGCACGCTGTGCATCGGATCGAGTCTCAGCCATCCAGATCTCGCGCAATGCCTCCTTCGCTTTCGACTGTGCCGACTTCGGAAGCGCATTCAACACATTCGCCGTCTTGTGCACCCAACAGCGCTGGTGACGGGTGTCTGGATAAATCTCATCCAGAGCCGACCAAAACCCCAGCGCACCGTCGCCAACCGCAAGCTTCGGCACGTTCATCCCACGCGCCTTCAGATCCAGCAACACCTCGCGCCAGCTCTGCGTAGACTCGCGAACCCCGTCTTCGATCGTCAAAAACTTCTTCTCGCCTTGATCATTCACGCCGATCACCACCAGCGAACACAACTTGACCTCCTCGCTGCGCAATCCGCTGTATATCCCATCCACCCACAGGTATACCCATCGCTCCTTGCTCAAATCTCGCACCATCCACTGATCACGCTCTTCTTCCCACTCGGCTTTCAGTCGCGATACCACCCCGGCGGAAAATCCTTTGGCTTCCTGACCCAGCAACACCCCAAGCACATCACCCATCTCACCGCTGCTGATCCCTTTCAGATACAGCCATGGCACAAACGCCTCCAACGTGCGTGTCTTTCGCACATAGGGCGGAATCAGGCAGGAGCGAAACGTCACCGGCTCTCCAGTGGTCGAACGCACCTTGGGAATCTTCACCGTCACCGCACCAATGCCCGTCTGAATCTGGCGTTGCCGATGGTAACCGCTTCGAACCACCGCCCGATGACCGTTTTCGGTATGCTGGCCATCATACTTCGCCATAAGCTCGTCTAATTCAGCCTCAACCCCCAGTGCGATCAACTGACGGGCTCCGGTTCGAATCAAATCTGTGAGTGGGTCTTCAAAAAGTTCTCGATTTTTAAATGAAATTACGTTATCCTTATTCATAGTGGTGTACCTTTCTGATTTCTTGTAATAAATGTGTTCATTTACATGTTAAACCAGATACGCCACTTTTTTTTTAAACCTCCCACGCACTACTTTCGGGTATAGCTCACAAAAATCGGATTTCACCCAATGGGTGAAGCCCAAAAATATCTCAGAGGTACAAGGCTGATGTCGATTTTACCCCATAAAATTGGAATCAGCAAACGTATTTTAACCTCCCGCGTCGGTTTGATCGTCGTTGCACAGCTAATGCAGCGTCTTGGTCTGGAACAATTGGCAGATCGGCAATTGCCTGTAGCGGGCAGCAACCGCGGCTACCGTCAAGGAGCGATGTTCAATATTTTCATGTTGCTGTTTCATGAAGGCGGCAAATGTCTTGACGACGTAAGCCATTTGCAAAAAGAAAAGCCTTTGATGAAGCTATTGGGCTGCGGGAATTTGCCTGGGGCCAAGACACTGGGCAATTGGTTGCGGCGTGTCGGGCGCAGTTGTCAGGCGATGCAAGGATTGGTCAATATTAACAAAACAATTCTTGCAGCAGGGCTTTACAACCGAACGCAGATTACCTTGGACATAGATGCTACGGTGATCGAATCGAACAAGCGCACAGCTCGGTACACGTATAAGAAGCACCGTGGCTACACGCCGATGGTCGGGCACATCGCTGAAACCGACCAGGTGGTGGCGGTAGAGTTTCGAGAAGGCAATGAATCTCCGAACAAAGAGAATTTACAGTTCATCCAGCGCTGTGAGTCGGCATTGCCGGAGGGTGTGTCGGTATCGGATGTTCGCATTGATGCTGCCGGCTATCAAGCCGGGGTGATCAACTATGCGATGGACAGTGGCATGGGCTTTGCGATCCGTGCCAAGATGGATAGTGCGGTCAAAGAAACCATCTCTGAAATCAAAGATTGCGAATGGCGCCCATTGGTATATCGTGATGGCAGTGAATCGGACACAGAACAGGTTTGTCGCACGTTGCATGTGATGACAAAAACAGAAGCGTTTACGCTGATTGTGCAAAGAAAGCACATTGATGATGATGACAACTCACAGTTGGACATTTTGATCAACAGCGATGATGAAACAGGGGTACGGGGGCGCAACATTTATCGTGCGATTGCAACCAACAAGGATGAGTTATCAGACCCCGAGGTGGTGCATTTTTATAACCAGCGTGGCGAGTCGAGCGAAAACAGAATCAAGGAGCTTCGCAGTGATTTCGCCGCCGCCAGATTGCCCTGTGGGGACTTTCATGCCAATGCAGCATGGCTGATGTTAAGCTCAATTGCCTATAACCTGTTTGCCTTGATGCGGATGGTATTGCCGGATTCGTTGTCAACTGCCCGTGCTCCTACAGTGCGTTTGCGTCTGTATGATGTCGCTGCACTGATCGTACGCCATGCCCGGCAATGGACAGTGAAAGTCAATGCCTGCCACCGCAAGGTGATGGATGAAGCGCTGGATCATATTCGAGGCTTTCCGCTTCTGTTATGAGCTGAGCGCCTCGGGGGCGCTTTTTCGAACCGGGCTTGAATCCATTCCGACTCCGGAAGGGTTGCGCACCTTTGCACAGTGGCGAAAATGCCAGTCGACAATGCATCAGGTTGGCAATCTCCTGCAAATCCAGACAAATTCTTCGTGTTGCTCCTGTCTTCGATAATCGGAGCTGAAAAATTCAGTAAATTCGCTAAAATCTTGCTAATGTTAAGCGAATTCATTCTCTAATTTCGGATTTGGGTATTGCATTCTGTGAAAGAATTATTACTATGGGTTTCCAGAAACCATCCTGCAGACGCTATCAAGTAATCCAACACTCTAGGGCACAGCATATTCACGCCACCTCGATTTAGTAATTTTGTTTGGGGTTTGGTATTACACTATTTGCCATTTTAAGCTAGCCCAATATAGTTCGGCAATTCAACATGGATTACTTCATCATTTCAGCGATCGTAAGTTTGACTTTTCTGGCATGTAATATTCCGACCGCAAGATGTCATTAGATGTGTCATTTTTTTTGTGGTCTGTAACCTCATCTGATCTAATTTCCATCTTCATCATAGTGCCATTCCAGCATGATATGCACTAATATATTAGACACTTGACTGGAGAGGTTCGACATTTTATCGACGGAATCACAGATTCAGTTGATAATGACAAAATTCGTGACGATGAACATAACAATCAGATTTTATCAATGAAGATTTTCACGGCTTGGTCGAACGTTTTCATTCAATGTTATCACCTCAAAGTCAACTAGAAACATTTCTGTCCATGTTTGTTCCATGATTCCAAGCGAAGTTGAATTTTGCGAATTGTAAAATTAAAAACTTGATTATGACTAATTCTCGGCTAAAAAATTTCGCTAGTTACATACGAAACCATCGACGAAAGCGACGTGTGCAAAAAAAGATTTCCAACTATGACGAAGACACACGAGCAGTCATTTTGAAAGTGCACAATCACACCATGATTTCGTTCAATAAACTTTCTTCGTTTATCGAAGCAGTACGCTATGTGAATCAATGGCAGATTCCTGGTGCAATCGTCGAGTGTGGCGTTTGGCGTGGTGGCGCAATAATGGCTGCGGCTCTAACCCTAAAGCAACTTGGTGTTACTGATCGAACCTTTTATCTGTACGATACATTTTGCGGTATGCCAAAACCCTCAGAATTCGACAATCGCTTGGGGAGCTATGCCAATCCTCAAGAGAAATTTCGTTTACTTCAAACCGGCTCCGATTCATCGGATTGGTGCCGAGCTAGTCTGGATGAAGTCAGACAAAACTTAGCCACTACTCAATACAACTTTAATCGATTCAAATTCGTCGAGGGAAAGGTTGAAGAGACAATACCGGGGACATTACCCGACGAAATAGCGATTCTGCGTTTGGATACGGACTGGTACGAATCGACCAAACATGAAATGTTCCACCTGTTTCCACGTTTGGTTTCCAAAGGTGTATTGATCGTTGACGATTATCACACATGGTCAGGGAGCAAGAAAGCTGTCGATGAATATTTAGCAACTGCTAGTATTCCTATTTTTTGCCCCAAAGAGGGAGAATTCATCGGTATCAAGCCTTAAACTGCGTATTCTGGTAGATTGGCCCTATGCTTCTGTTTAATCTGAAACCTGAAACAAAACAGAATGAATTCGTTATTCTATTTGTCAATTGCATAGTCCCTTTGTATTCAGTTTTCCATTTGGATCAAGTTTTTCTATGTACGAGCGTTTCCCGTTGAAAATTTGGGGTGATAGCTATAGCACCAAGAATTCGACGAAAACCACCGTATATTTCTGCCATAGGCTAACCAAACACTTACAAAATTAAATTTTCTAGTGGCAAACTCTCGCACTAATTAGGAATTTAATTTAGGAACATTCATAAGTATGCAAGAAAATAATTTTCAGACCTCTTGTATTATTTGCCAATTTAACGACTCCCCGGTTTATTTACCTGCGTTTTTGGCATACCATCTGCGAATTGTGGATCATGTGTTTCTCATTGACCACAATTCAAGCAAAGACTATCGTTGCCTATCTTGCGATAGAGTGACTGTTTTTAGATCTACAATTTCCACATATCGCTTGGATATCAATATTAATGCATTGTTAAATGTCATAAATTCTGAAAACAAGTTTGACTGGATATTTGTTTTGGATATTGACGAATTTTTGCCGTTTCAAAACAAGAAACAGATACACCAATTTCTATGCAAGTATAGATATGCCAAATGTATCTCATTTAGATGGCGAAACGGCATATTCAAAGATGGCCACGACGATTCTAGAATTGAATCTGACAGCATAATTGATTTTCAACTCAGCAAATCAAAGGTCAAGAAATTAGGATACAACACTGGAGCAATTAGAAACTGGAGTGGAAAAAATTTATACGTAACTCATGGAAATCATTCCGCTATATTTTTTGCATACGGCAGCCGTTTGCTTGGAAAATTGTTAGTTAAAAAAATGAAAGTTGAGGAACCACTTTTTCATATTCCTTTCCTAACATTTGATCGACTGTCTAGCAAACTAGATCTACATCAGTACAAATTCAAACATAAGGTATTGAAAAGAACAGACAGATTATCGAAAAAGTATGGACCTGAATGGTACAACTCTCGCATCGATTTGGACGATATATATTGGTTGGTTGCCAATTATCGTGCGGAAATTAGTGATTTTGTAGATGCTAGCCGAAAGGATTTTGAACCTATTCAACTTTTTCGAAACATTGAAACGGAGCTAAATCTTTGGGAAAGTTTGATTGGACAATGTAAAGACGGTGTTATAGTGAGTGAAAGTGTCGAAGAAAGAAATTTTATAAACGAATATGGCAAGAATCTAAAGCGAAATCGGAAGTGTATTGTCGTTAACCATAATGAATTTCTTATTGGTATAGATAATTTGGTTTGAAACTACATCCGCTAAGACTTGATAGAGGCTCAAATTGAAATCGGAGCGGTCTGTAAATTTGGAAACAGCTAGTGAAAGTCATCACGATTTTAGTGAATGTTTACCCAAAACTAGTCCCCCACGGTTATCCGTTCAATCGGACGACCTGACATTAACTGTCGATACAATTGGTTCAGCGCGTTTGCTTCACCTTCTATCGAATAACGCGTGACAACCCGTTGCCGCGCTGCAATTCTCATCTTCCTAAGCCGTACGCGGTCCGAGAGCAATAATCGAATTTCTTCCGTTAGACTCTCTAAATCTCCTGCTCTTACGACACCACCGACTTCTGAATCGACTATCCAGGGCCAAGCACCGGTGTCAGACGTAACCACTGGAGTGCTGCATGCCAATGCCTCAAGTGGAACCAGCCCAAAGCCTTCAACACGTGACGGTGTAACACATATTTCCATTTGGCGGTATAGTTGGATTAGAGCCTTTCTCTTTAGTTCACCCAAAAAAACTATCCGCTTCTCCAGATTAACGCTCTTGATTCGGTCACGCAGTTTTTTTTCAAATTCAGAAAATTTTGGTCGACACAATCCCGCCAGAACAGCACTACAATCTGGATATTCTCGAATAATCTGAATCATGGCTTCCACAAACAAATCTGCACCTTTCAGTGGACGAATTCGTCCGACAAATCCAATTGTCGGGCCTTCTAGATTTGCTGCTGCTTTTCCGTAGATTTTTTCCGGCTTAAAAATTTCCGTATCCACACCATGCTGAATTTTTGCAGTGTACCAATCAAGAAATTGGATGTTATGTTCCGATGTCACGATTACGGCATCCATTTTATTAATCAGCCATCTCAATGCCCTCCCCGGCCGCCTATTTGCGGCAGATGTGAATACAACTCGCCACCGTTGGCGAAAAATATCTCGTAACAGAATTCCCAAAATCATGTCTATATCTCGCCGGGCATGCCAAACACGAAACTTTCCTAAATCCGGGTCTGTGAAACCCCTAATTGCAATATCGACAATTGAGTATTCGCCACCCAGTTCCAAATTTCCGATGTCAACAATGGCAATATCCAACTCTCTTCTTTGGTGAGGGACAACTGACTTAATTGTTGCCGAGATTCCAGTAAATCTCCTATGAAGATTTAAAACTACAACACTTGGACCGCCATTAGATGATTTGAACTTTTTCATTACACTCTTCGTTTTCTCGAAGAATCCCAACTTTTAATTCTGCCTTTGGTGTTTTCAAAGAATTTATCTAACATTTCGGGATTCAATATCGAGCTATACCCGAAAGTAGTGCGTGGGGTGAATTCACGCGGCTACCTGGTTGTCAAACTGCTTTGTCTCAATCCCGTCTTTGAATTGTATACCTTCTATCACTTTCCCAAGTTGCCGGAATCCTCGCAACCTGCGCCAGTTGTGTTGCGCACACAGACCCAGCTTGAACATCATGCACAGCATCCCCTTTCGGCTTAAACACCCTTTCGAGCGACGCGTGCGATGACGGATCGTCGCAAACGTCGATTCAATCGGGTTGGTGGTACGCAAGCTCTGCCAGTGCACCGCCGGAAAATCGTAAAACGCCAGCAACTCTTCGCGGTCCTTCTCTAGACACTCAGTCGCTTTCGGATACTTGTCCTGGTATGTGTCGATGAATTGATCAAACGCACGCTGTGCATCGGATCGAGTCTCAGCCATCCAGATCTCGCGCAATGCCTCCTTCGCTTTCGGCTGTGCCGACTTCGGAAGCGCATTCAACACATTCGCCGTCTTGTGCACCCAACAGCGCTGGTGACGGGTGTCTGGATAAATCTCATCCAGAGCCGACCAAAACCCCAGCGCACCGTCGCCAACCGCAAGCTTCGGCACGTTCATCCCACGCGCCTTCAGATCCAGCAACACCTCGCGCCAGCTCTGCGTAGACTCGCGAACCCCGTCTTCGATCGTCAAAAACTTCTTCTCGCCTTGATCATTCACGCCGATCACCACCAGCGAACACAACTTGACCTCCTCGCTGCGCAATCCGCTGTATATCCCATCCACCCACAGGTATACCCATCGCTCCTTGCTCAAATCTCGCACCATCCACTGATCACGCTCTTCTTCCCACTCGGCTTTCAGTCGCGATACCACCCCGGCGGAAAATCCTTTGGCTTCCTGACCCAGCAACACGCCAAGCACATCGCCCATCTCACCGCTGCTGATCCCTTTCAGATACAGCCATGGCACAAACGCCTCCAACGTGCGTGTCTTTCGCACATAGGGCGGAATCAGGCAGGAGCGAAACGTCACCGGCTCTCCAGTGGTCGAACGTATCTTGGGAATCTTCGCCGTCACCGCACCAATGCCCGTCTGAATCTGGCGTTGCCGATGGTAACCGCTTCGAACGACCGCCCGATGACCGCTTTCGGTATGCTGGCCAGCATACTTCGCCATAAGCTCGTCTAATTCGGCCTCAACCCCCAGTGCGATCAGCTGACGGGCTCCGGCTCGAATCAAATCTGTGAGTGGATCTTCAAAAAGTTCTCGATTTTCAAATGAAATTACGTTATCCTTATTCATAGTGGCGTACCTTTCTGGTTTTTTGTAAAAAATGTTTTCATTTACATGTTAAACCAGATACGCCACTTTTTTTTCAAACCTCCCACGCACTACTTTCGGGTATAGCTCTTCAATATCTCTAAATATGGAAGTCTAATTTATTGATATATTTAGAATTATCTGCCTCACTCATGATACAAAACAGTATAGATCAGGCATTCTGAATTTGGACTGCATATCAATTTACGCATTGATTGCTAGAATCAAAAAAGGCTGAATTTTGATATAGGTATCTACACAATTTTGTAGATATTGAGCTTAATTGTGTTCGACAAAGCGCCCACACTTTGACTAGAAATAAATACCCTAAGCAATTAAATTTATTCTATTTAGCGTTGGGACACTAGTGTTTCAATATATTTGTGATGAGTAAAAATTATGTCACACATTTTCTACACGAAAATCTCCTTCACTCATAGTTCTACGGTCGGCCATTTTTCGGAGATTGGAATCATTGTTTTTTCCGTGATGGGAAAGTTTACAAGTAGGCACATACCCATTTCAATCTGAGCGCGAAAACGTCGAAAACGAAATCCGAACCGTTTCAAACTTGGATATACACGACGATCAATAGGGGCACTCAGATGAACAGAGGTATTCGTTACATAGGGAGCCGTTAGTCCGTAGTGTACACAATGTTCTAGTTGAATTGAAAGTGCTGGCCAAGCCTGCCATGAATTTAGTGCATTGCAATCACTGATCATCGCGTCAGCAGGTCCAGGACTAGTCTCTCCTATTTCTAAAAGTTTTCTTGCACCTTTAGGCCACAGGACATAAGCTGCTGCCCCTGCTCGATCTTGGATTAGGCGTCGAATAGGGCGTCCTTTAGTGTCGTGTTGTCGCACAACTATTTTTCGACGTCGTCGATTCTCAAGTGTCACATGTTCTAAGTCCGACTGGTTTGAAAGTAAGTCCAGTAATGCGGGTGTTTCGCTGGATAAAAGGGCATCGTCCTCTAAAATAAGACAAGGATTATCATCGTATACGACCCGACGCCAAGTAACCATGTGTGAAGTAGCAAGTGCCATTTCCGTGGTAAGAATCGGGCGTTGCCAGCGATGCCAAAGTGGATTGGATGCCAGAGGCGACAAGGTGCGCGGCGTGACTGCATCAACACGTTCCCAAGCCAATCCAAGAGCGTCCATTTGCGCTTCCTGAAAGTTTAGACGACCGGAATCCTCAGCGACATTTATTACGAGAATCTTCAAGTTTCATATTTTCTTGAAATGAACTTTTCGTAATTCCTTTCCTGTCTGGGACTAAGCAAGTTCAAGTACTGATCAACGATGCGGTCTCGGGAAAAATACTCACCAATTTGAGCATAACCACCTTGCACTAGCTTCTGCGCAAATGCCGGATTACAACGAATTCTATTAACGGCATTTCCAATTGCTTCCACATCGTCGATATCCGCCATTAAACCATTTTCGCCATCTGTCATGAACCAACTTGGGCCTTCACAACGTGTCGCAACAACCGGGATACCTGTCCTCCAAGCTTCAAGCACCACATTTCCTAGAGGTTCATGTCGTGATGGCAGAACAAACACGTTAGACGCTGCTATATAGTTCATAGGGGTTCGATTCCAACCAATGAAACGCGTTCTTCCGGCTATTCCAAACTTGCTGACCAGTTTGACAAGTTCGACTCGTTGTTCGCCATCGCCAACTAGCCATAACCAAGCATCGGGAATTTCCGCTACGACTCGAATAAGGCTGTCAAAACCTTTGCGTTGTACGAATCGTCCGGCTGAGGTAATTAGGAAAGCGTCTTCAGGTGTATCAAGGTCAGTACGTTTTGCCGGAACGACAACTTGTTCACTAGGGAAATTAGTAATAGTCACTACCGGTCGAGTCCATCCCAAATCTCGTAACCTCTGTTCTATTCCCGGTACATTGCCCACTACGAAATCGCAATTCCCGTAATGCTTTATGTGCCGAGGATAATCACCCAATCGCACAAATTTTAGCGGGATGTCAACTTTTGGAATCAGGCGAGCGGCACGATTGGCCCAAGCCATAATAGCTGTTGGTTGCCAGTCACGAATAATTCGCCGCAACTTCGAGTGCAATAACCATCCTGAAGGAGTCAATTGCCTATTGTTATTTAACAGAACTGGCCCGAGTTTTGAGACATCTGTTTCCCACGACCGGCCAGGTCGAATTATGAAGTATTGTTTTACGCCACGTGTACTCAACGCACCAGACAGATTCACCAGAAAACGTTCCCGACCGCCTTCTTTGCCAAAATGCAGGTGTAAAACTCGAATATCGTCTGCGTTCATTGCTTGATCCACTTGTTGCGGTGGAAGTGTAGTTTTGATTTGTATCGCAATTGATACTTTACGTTACTTAGAGCGTAATTGATCCTTTTCAGAATGGGTTCAACATCCTTGCCTCGTCGCTCGTCTCCGATTGTTCCTGTCAAGGTTTGTTGGTCCCCGACAGTTATGGGGCACGGTAGTACAAGTGACACTCGGATTCCTGTTTCCCAAAAAAATTTCATATCTTCATCCACCGGACGAAAGAACGGAATTGTATGATCTGCTAGACGAGCCGCCGCTGCAACTGTCACGCCGTAACCAATCATGCAGGAAGGTACACGGTACGGAATTACAATTTCGTGTTGTTGTCCCAAAGGTTGGCGGGCTATAGTATGAGGTGAATTATCTAGGGAAAAGAGTTTGATCATATCCCAAGTCGACCCACCATCGTCGCTAATATCAGCGAGAATGCTACTTAATTCTGCTGTGGCAAGAAAATCATCCTCGAATATGAAACCGCCCGCTGAATTTCCAGATGCGATTCTTTCCCATGCCTTTAGATGGCTAATGTAACACCCGATTTCTGGAGCTGTTAGAGGGGATTTGGCTTGGTAGCGATTGGCTTCTGCATTGTAGAATTTTTCAATATCTGTCTCAGAGAGCTTCCAACCGTTTACAGCATCGATAGGATGCCATTCCAATCCTAAGTAATTTAGTTGCCGGATAGAGTTGTTTCGTCGTTCAACATTTTCTTCGAGATTTATTAAGTAAGACGGCCAAGCCATAGTACGACGTAATTATACAGAGTGTCTTTTTTATGAACTAAACATCAGTTAACTAAATCGTGGTTGCGCACAATGAGCACGTTTACAACAATTACGCTTTGGCAGACCGTGATGTTGAGTTAGTGCAACGTTGACACAATAAATATTTAGATAGTTTGCCTGCTTTTTCGCAACTGCTTCGAGTTGAACTTTCTCTTTTTCTTGAATTTTCGATACGCTTGGAGTCGGACCCCAAGATCAATTCATCTTCCTTGGCCGCCATTGCTATTTTCTGAATAAATCAATGATGGTGAAAGCATAATTTTGCCCTCGCATCAGGGTGGCTGAGACGGACACAAAGGTGTGCACCATATCAATGCAGTAGACCAGGTCACGCAGTTTTAAGCGGTGGTTTCGGTGGAGAGAATCTCGGAACTATATCTAATCCCGGCGCTGCAGCAGCTGTTTGACATATTGCCGTTTGAGGTTGCTGGTTTTCACAGCGACAACGTCAGTGAATATGTGAACCACCGGGTGGCTGAACTGCTGGAGAAACTTCGCATTGAATTCACCAAATCCCAAGCCAGGCGTAGCAACGACAATGCACTGGTGAAATACAAGAATGGTCATGTGTTGCGGAAACTGCTCGGATACGCACACATTCCCCAGCAGTGTGCGGCGACGCTGAACGAGTTCCATCGACAGCATCTGAACCGGTATGTGAATTATCACCGGCCGTGCCTGTTTGCACAAGTGGAGCTTGATGAGCGGGGACGACAGCGCCGGTTTTATCGCTATGAGGATGTTCAGACGCCCTATGAAAAGCTGAAGTCGCTGTCGGATGCGGAGCAAAATTTGAAAGCGAGCGTGACGATTGAAACTCTCGATGCGTTTGCGGCTCAGTACAGCAATAATGAAGCTGCCGACCGTTTACGGTCGGCACGGAAGAAATTATTTTTTGCAATCGACAAACTGCAACGGACTCAAGCTTAAAGGAAAAAGAGCACAGGTCTATAGTCCCTATTTTTCAACTCACAGACTGATTTGGCGCGCTCAATGTTTTTGCTTGCTGTTGAATAATATTTTTTTGAAGAGGCTTAGTTTCAAACTCATTTCTAGATTGGAAAACACTGTGGGAGGAACCAATCTCATCAAGCTGATTGATCGGTATGCACGTCGAGTGACCATCAAAAACACGATCAAGAATGCCATTGATTATTTTCACATGGAAGCACCATCTGCCACGGTGCCGATGAAACTGGATCCTGATTTGTAAACAACGCTGATGGCTGACGGGCTTTGTCGAATCTCTGGAACACACCTCGGCATAGGTTTGGAAGACGCAAAGGTAGGCACTCCATATGTGTGTGGCGCAAAGGTCAAAATCGCACATTCATCGTCAGCCTCGGTCGACAAGCGAACTATCCACGCCTGCTGGCGAGTGGTTACGCCAAGATCATCGAATCCATCCTTTGGCTGGATGATCACAACTACGGATACGGTTCATTAGAAACCGTATTTGTCCTGTCAATTGAATGTGTTTGGAATTGAGGTTGGCTTCAAGCACAAACGACTGGCTACCCATTGAGTTAAATAACCCCGCCTGTATTGCCTCACGATAGCCGTGCTGTAGTGTGTTCAATGAACCTCTCTGGCTTTCGCAAGACATCAAGGCAAATTTGGAGTTGTCGCTGCGGTGATTTTGCAGACCGACGCAATGGATGACTGGAAACTGGAATGACAGGTCGAATGCCTGTCAGGTTGAGGGGAATAGCTACATTGTTTATGAATTTTCAGTAATTAAACGGAACTTCATCTTGAATTAACTTTAAAATTTCATCCAAACCCCTTGCAATCACGGAAATTTCTGTTGAGATTTCCGTTTTTTTGTATGGTTTTGTGTTCCCATGACACTTCGTATCGACCGCATCCCCAACCGCAACTATCGGCCAACCATTCTGCTACGCGAACATCGCCGAGAAGGCAAACGCATTGTTAAGAAAACCCTGTGCAATCTCACCGCAGTGCAGCCCACTCTGGTGGCCGGCATCGAAATTCTGCTGGCCGGCGGCATCGCACTGGATTCACCCGCTGGCGCGTTTCGCATTGTACGCACGCTACCTCACGGCGCCGCCGCCGCAGTACTCGGATGCCTCAAACAACTGGGGCTGGAACGAATCCTCAGACGCAGCAAGACCCGCAATCGCCAGATCGCGGTTGGCGCACTCGCAACTCGGCTGCTCAATCCCGATTCCAAACTCGCTACCGCACGCCGACTGTCGCCGGACACTGCCGATTCCAGCCTCGGCGCAATGCTGCAGCTCGGCGCGGTGTCCGGCAACGAAGTCCTGGCCATGCTCAAGCAATGGCATTCGTTTAGCAAAAAAAAGCTATTCGTTTAACAGTTCGGTATTTTCCCAAGATTTGGACGACCTGCAGCTGATCAATGGTTCAGTTTTTTTAGGCCGTTCTAGTTCTTCGATTGGCATTCCTGAACCGCTCATCCGGACGCTTTGAGATGCGCGGATACGACCGTCCTGGACGTTCCTTTTGCAGACAATTACCGATGCTGTGAAGAATGTTCGATACCGCGCTCGAAGCCAGTTGCCAGTTGCCCAGCATCAGCGCTTCAAAGTTTCTCGCCACCGTCACCAGCACATTCTTGAAATTCGCACGCATCTTGGGTTGATCGCACACAGCACCCGTATTCAGGTCGTCTTCCAACTGGTTACCGAACGAGCGAGACAGCGCCAGCAGCACAAAATGAGCATACAGCTCCTGTTTCACGCCGCGCTCGGACTTGGCGTGAAATTGCTCGATTTCCACCAACCGCTTGGAGATTTTGTACAACTCTTCAATGCCCCAGCGGCCGTGATACGCATCCGTATAGGGCGACAATCAAAATAAGAATCTTGCGACAATCAGGGTAAGAAAAGGTTTCGCGTCCTGAAACGCAGTGAGGACGAAGTCCGAACGGAGTTTCAGGACGCGCGGTCGAAAGAATTTTCGACCCTCTGAATTGCTGACTTGACGTTTGCGACAGTTCCGGCACTAAACTTGTAATTTCGCAGCCATGCGGGGTTCACAAGATGCCGGGATGTCATGTAAATGATTATCAAGTGAGAAAATTCATGAAACTAAAACTAACTCATTCGATTGAGAGAGCCGCTGTGAAATCTGGATTCAGTTGTGCTACCGGCTACCGAATCGACAAGGACAGTCGGCTTCCGTGTAAAAAACCCAAAGTGCCGCGCGGTCGCCGCCGGCCGGATCCATTGGCAGGCATATTTGAGGAACAAGTGGTGCCGATGCTGGAGAAATGCCCGAACCTGCGTGCGGTGGCTGTGTATCGGGAAGTGATGCGCCTTAATCCACAGCTCACTGCCGGCGTGAGGCGCACATTGGAGCGTCGCATTCGGGACTGGAGAGCGCAGCATGGACCGCAGCAGGAAGTGATATTCCGCCAGCGTCAGGAGCCGGGGCGCATGGGCATATCGGACTTTACCGACATGAGCAAGACCGGTGTGACGATTGGCGGGTGCAAGTTTGATCACAAGCTGTATCACTTCCGCCTGGCGTGGTCGGGCTTCACCCATGTCGATGTAGTTCAGGGTGGCGAGAGCTTTGCTGCATTGGAGCAGGGAGTGCAGGATGCGCTGTGGACTTTAGGCGGTGTGCCGCGTGAATGCCGCACCGACAGCCTGTCGGCAGCGTTTCGCAATATCAGCAAGGATGATGGCGAGGACCTGACCGAGAGTTATCGCCAGTTGTGCGAGCACTACGGGATGCGGGCGACACGCAACAATCGAGGCGTGGCGCACGAAAACGGCGCCATTGAAGGTCCGCATGGACATCTGAAACGTGCGGTCGAAGATGCGCTGGCACTGCGTGGCTCGAAAGATTTCGAGACGCTGGATGAGTATCGGGATTTGATCGCCCAAATCACAGGCAATATCAATCTGCGGCACAGCAAGAAAATTGAGGCGGAGCGCGAAGTGCTGCGGGCGTTGCCGGGCCGACGCACCACGGATTACAAGGAGACCAGCGTACGGGTCACCCGTTCCAGCGGTTTCGTTCTGCGCAAGGTGTTTTACACGGTGCCTTCGCGTCTGATCGGTCATCGTCTGGGAGTGCGGCTCTACGCGGATCGTGTAGAGCTGTATCTGGGCAGTCGCCATCAGTTGACCCTGCCACGCGGTCATCACCATTCATCGTCCAGGCATTGGTGTGCGCATGCAATGGCATTCGTTTAGCAAAAAAAAGCTATTCGTTTAACAGTTCGGTATTTTCCCAAGATTTGGACGACCTGCAGCTGATCAATGGTTCAGTTTTTTTAGGCCGTTCTAGTTCTTCGATTGGCATTCCTGAACCGCTCATCCGGACGCTTTGAGATGCGCGGATACGACCGTCCTGGACGTTCCTTTTGCAGACAATTACCGATGCTGTGAAGAATGTTCGATACCGCGCTCGAAGCCAGTTGCCAGTTGCCCAGCATCAGCGCTTCAAAGTTTCTCGCCACCGTCACCAGCACATTCTTGAAATTCGCACGCATCTTGGGTTGATCGCACACAGCACCCGTATTCAGGTCGTCTTCCAACTGGTTACCGAACGAGCGAGACAGCGCCAGCAGCACAAAATGAGCATACAGCTCCTGTTTCACGCCGCGCTCGGACTTGGCGTGAAATTGCTCGATTTCCACCAACCGCTTGGAGATTTTGTACAACTCTTCAATGCCCCAGCGGCCGTGATACGCATCCGACAGTGCGGCGACCGGAAACTGGTTTTGATCCAACAGCGTGGTCGCAAGACAGTAGTCATTGCCACCGGCGCTGTATCTGACGCAGCGCACCCGGATCGGGTGCAAGGTTTTACCCGGATGACGCCGGCGCCAGTGCCGGGCGCGAGACTCGCTCGGCAAAACATCAATGACGCGTTCATCCTCGCAGCCGTCAATGAACTCATCAAAGGCACCTGCACTGCCACGCTTGAGGCGAAAAATACAGTCGATGCCGCGTATCGCATGCTGGCGCAACAACTCGAACGAATAATAACCGCGGTCGTATACCACCACTTCGCCCGCCCGGCACCATTTCAGATGCCCGAGCGCGGGCTGATGTTCGTCCAGGTGCGACAGCAACTCAAAATCCATTGGCATGCGGTCGCCCAGCCGGTACAAACAACTCACCAGGCCTTGTGGATAGTAACAACCCTGGGAAGGCAGGGAATAGCCGGCTTCAAGCAGCGCCCGCGGCAAGTTGATTTTGCTCCCATCTACCGCCAGCAGTCGCCGGCCGCACCACTCGCGACGGGCATCCTCACCCAAGTGCTCATCCAAACGCGCCAGCACCTGCCGATAGACTGTTTTGAACACCTGCTCATCGAGCTTGTGGCGGGCGACACACATCGAGGACGCCACTGGCGGCTGCGGCTGTGGCAGCTCCACACCCAGCAGCCGACTCTGAGCCCACAATTCGTTGACCGTGATCTGATAGCCCTGATGATTCTTTGAAAACACCAGACGGAACACAAACAGCATGATCAGCAACGTATTGAGCACCCGTCTTCGCTGTTGCCAGCGTCGATCGTATTGCTCAGCCACCGCGGCCTGCCTATACAGCACAAATATGTACTTGACTTTTAATTTGCCTGCTGATACATTACGCAATTATGTATCAGCAGAGCCAGATCCGCCACCATCTGACGTCGCCTGAAGGCGTTGCACGCCTACAGGCGCTGATGGCTGGGGAAAGCTTTAAGAACCGTTCGGCAGTCGGTCACCGGGTCTGCGAGGAATTTGGATTTCACGATGCCTGCGGCGGTGTTCAGTTGGTCGGCTGCATGAAAGTGCTTCGAGACCTGAACGATTCCCAGCGCATTGAGTTGCCGGTTTCAACACGTGTCAAGCGACAGGTCAAGGCGCGCGGACTTGGCTATGCAGTGGATGCAGCCGAGGGTGTTCCAGGTCGGGTGGATCAGGTATCGGGTCTGAAGCTGGTTGTGGTATGCGATGAAGGCCTGCTTCGGGTGTGGAACGAGCTGGTCGGTCGGGAGCATCCAAAGGGAGCGGCGGTTCATGCAGGTGCGCAGTTGCGTTATCTGATTGATTCCGAGCATGGCTATCTGGGAGCCATAGGATTTGCCGCGTCGGCTTTGACGTTGCGGTGTCGGGATTGCTGGATCGGCTGGGACCAAGAGCAGCGTTGCGCGCAGTTGAATCGGGTGATTGGACTGAGTCGGTTTTTGATTCGTCCCGGGGTTCGGTGTGCAAATCTTGCGTCCAGGTCCCTGGGCCTGTGTCTGCGTCGGCTGAGTTCGGATTTCAAGCACCGCTACGGGTATCGTCCGTATTTGGTTGAGACGTTTGTGGCGCCTTCGCATAGCGGGGTTTCGCTGCGTGCGTCGAACTGGACGCATGTAGGAGAGACTTCGGGGCGTGGTCGGATGTCTGGGAACGAAGCCTGCACGACGGTCAAGTCGGTGTATATATATGAGTTGGCGCGTGACTGGCGCAAACGGCTTGGGGTTTTACCGCAGCGGGTGGCGCCACGGCAGACCGGTGAGGGTTTGGATATTGGAGTCTGGGCAGGCAATGAATTTGACGGAGCCCCGCTGGGGGATTTGAGGTTGAGCAGGCGATTGGTGAAAAGCGCGTCGCTTCAGGCGCGACAGCCGATGGCGTCTTTCCCATCGGCGGCGGGTGCGGAGCGTGCGGCAGTGTTTGGTCATTACCGGATGATTGACCAGCCGGCCGACTCGGAAGTGACGCCGCGCAACATTCTGGCACCGCATCGGGCGCGCACGCTGCAGCGGATGCAGAATCAAACCGAAGTGCTGTGCGTGCAGGACGGAACCGATCTGAACTTTGCGGATCACGGCGAGTGCAAGGGGCTGGGTCTGATCAGCAAAAACAAGGCTTCTGCCGGCACTGTGGGCATTCATATGCATTCGATGCTGGCGTTGGATGAACAAGGCGTGCCGCTGGGCGTGCCGCACATCGAGTATGGTTCGATTGAGGATGAAAAGATGCTGCGCTGGTCACGCGGTCTTCAGGAATGCTCGGCGATGGCGGCCGAACTGGAAGGGGTGAGACTGGTGTCGGTGATGGATCGCGAGGGCGACTGTTTTGAGCTGTTCGTTGCGCGGCGGCGTCTGGGCAATGTGGAGCTGTTGGTTCGTGCCAGGTACAATCGCAGTTTAGGCAAAGGTGTCGCGAAGCTGTTTGACGCGATTCGCAAGCAGTCCGAGCAGGGTCGGCTCGAGGTGTTTGTCGGACATCGTTCGGCGCGGAGCAGCAGTCGCAGTCAGAAAGCGGTTTCAAAACAGGCTGCGAGGGTTGCCCAGGTGTCGCTGCGCTGGCGTCAAGTGCAGTTGCCGGTGCCGAGCCGCAGTGAGCTAAAAGACGAGCCGCCGATGCCATTGAGTCTGGTGCATGTTCAGGAGATTGAGGCGCCGGCGGGCGTCAAGTCAATCGAATGGTTTCTGCTGACGACGCTGCCGGTGAATTCGCGTCGCGAGGCTGAGCGGGTGGTCGAGCGTTACCGTCTGCGCTGGCGGATCGAAGACTGGCACCGGATTCTCAAGTCGGGTTGCAAGGTGGAGTTTCTCAAGCACCAAAGCGGAGACCGGATTGAGCGTGCGGTGACGATCAACGCAGTCATTGCCTGGCGGCTTGCGGCGATGACGTTGCTGGGACGCGAAACGCCGGAGCTGCCCATGGAAGTGATGTTCACAGATGTCGAGATTGGCGTATTGCAGGATTTTGCGAAGGATAACAAGCTGCCGGTGCCGGACAATCTCGGTGCTGCGGTGGTGACCGTGGCGATCACGGCTGGCTATCTGAACCGTAACAACGATCCGCCGCCCGGTTATTAGAAAATATGGGAAGGTTACATTCGGTTGGTCAACATGTCGCAGGCTTACGAGTTGGCGATCCGCAGGTCTAAAGACGGCTGGCTGTATGAGAGGTTAAGTTCTGATTAGACTTGTGTGTAATAGGCAGACCGCGCCAGCACAGCAACGGTGGCAAACCGATTCTGCTCGCTATCAGCAAGCCTGGCAACCGTTATCTAGGCACCATGCTGATTCACGGTACTCGTTCAGTATTGAGGAGCGCCGAAGCGAAGGACAAAACAGATCCTTAGCCGTTGGGCGTGCGAGATTGCGAAACGCCGAGGTCGCCATAAGGCGATCATCGCGATTGCCAACAAGTTGGCGTGGGTTGGCGCTCTGGGTGGTGCTGGCCAAAGACCTACACTACGATCCGCAGTTGCTGTGATGACCTGACCACTCCAATGCGTGGAGCGTTTGTAAACAAAGCAGACCGTTGTTGAGTTGAGATGAAGCTTGTAAGCAAGCAGTGAAGCAGAAAAACTACCCGAAGATAGTAAGCCGACAGATCGACAAGAGTAAACAGGAAACCGGCTGAGGTATTGCATAGGTAAAAAAACAGGAGATGCCGACACAGGAAGAATCCGGTAAAAACAAAGGTTGTAAGAAACCGGTTGAATGATAAGGATTCTGTGCTCGAATTTCATCAGGGCTAGAGGAGTAAAGATAATCCCTGTACCATTTAAAAGCCAAATATGTGACCGCCACCTTATTAGTTGTAGATGCAAAATCGTCCACTCCCGTATCCTTGACCCCAACACCTATACCAAAATTCACTCCTAACAAGCTACTGGTAATCGCAAGACCTGTGAAAGATGTTTTGGGTTTATCCGGTGGTATTCCAAGATATTGTTTTCCATGTGCGTAACATCATTTTTTTTACCGCCGTTTGTTTCGATCACTCCATCTCCATTCAGATCACAAGGGACTCGGCCATGAAATACCGACCGTGCTGCGTACCAATTGGATGGATGTACTGCCACTCGAGCTGATTGACCGGTATGCGCACGTCCAATGACCAACAAAAACCCGATCAAGAATGCCATAGATTGTTTTCACATAGAAGCGTCATCTGCCACGGTGTCGATGAAGCTGGATCCTGATTTGCAAACAACGCTGTTGGCTGACGAGATTTGTCGAATCTCTGGTACGCGTGCACCTCGGCAAAGGTTTGGAAGACGCAAAGGCAAGCACTGGATGAGTGTTTGGGTGCAGAGATCAGAATCGCACATTCATCGTCAGCCTCGGTCGACAAGCAACTATCCACGTCTGCTGGCGACTGGGTCATGCTAAGATCATAGAATCCATTCTTTGGCTGGATGATCACAACTACGGATACGGTTCATTTGAAACCGTATTTGTCTTGTCAATTGAATGTGTTTGGAATTGAGGCTAGCTTCAAGCGCAAACAACCGGTTACCCATTGAGTGCAATAGTCCCCCGCCAAGCCGACATAGCCTCACGATAGCCGTGCTGTAGTGTGTTCAATGATCCTCTTTAGTATTCACAAGCCATCAAAGCAAATTTGGAGTTGTCGCCGCGGCGATTTTGCAGATCGAAACAATGGATGACTGAAAACTGGAATGACAGGTCGAATGCCTATCAGGTTGAGGAAAATAACTAAACTGTTTGCAAATATTCAGTAAAAAAAACGGGGTGCACAAGGCACCCCGTTTCTAAATTGTAAATTAAGTACGAACTTTCGTCTAGAAATCTACTTTTAGACCAAGCAGAGATGAAGCTTCTCTGGCGTCGCCGTAAGACACATGTTCAAAGATCAAGCTTGCGCCGCTGCCTAAACTGTTAGTCACGACAATCAGGTTCTGATCGCCTGCGTCAGCATCGGCATCGGAATTAGCTACTTGAAGGGCATAAGAAAGGCCAGTATCGCCAACAGAACCACCTATATGTAGGACGTTCATCTTTGATTTTACGCCATCAGCGTCTTTGCTACTGCCCAATCCAATGGTCAGGTTCACTCCAGCCGCACCTGCTGATAAAGCAAGTCCAGTAAAGCCTGCTTCGTCGTCTGCGTTACTTGCGTAACCGAGCCCTACTCCGACCGGACCTAAAGTCGCACTTGCACCAAGTTCTAAACTTTCACCATCTCCGGTCGTCTTATCGATTTGAAAGCTCACATCGCCGGCATTTGACGAATAGGAAGCTGAATTTGCGTTTCGATAACTGGCACCGCCAAATACACCATTCACATATGACGGATCAACTGCAAAGCCGTAATGGATAGCACTAGCCGACCAGATTTGACCCATTGTAATAGTTCCAAATCCACCGGAAAGGCTGATTTGGGACAATCGGCCGCCGCCGTTTGCAACCCCGTCACTCCACACAGAATTACCTGCGCAGAAGTCTGAGTCAGGGCATAATGCGTCGCCGTCAGCGTCGTCTTCAACGTCTGTTGATTGACCATCTTGATTTGCATCTCTCGTATCAGGCCCAGATGAGAGCCCGCCATGACGATTACCGGCAGATGTAGCGTTCGTTGTATTCATCCTTGCTTCATATTTGTAAGATGCGGTCAGTCCTTCGGAGACTTCGTGCGATCCTTTGAATCCCCAACGAGATGTGAAGTCACCAACCTCTGCATCGCCTGAACCAAAAGTTACTCCGGTCCTGAATGAACCGTACAGACTTGGCCCAGCAATTTCTGCCCCGAGGACAACTGACGGGACACTCAGTAGTCCCGAGAGACATACTGTTATTAATAATTTTTTCATTGCTTAATTCCTATAGAAATATCAATTAAATTAAAGATATAACTGCAAATCAAATAAGATTTACACGTTATGGTTAACAATGTTAATAGCATGAAAGCCACTAGATTTGATTTTCGTTCAAAAAAAGTGTTTAAATGGAATATACACACTATATATGTTGTAAGTTTGCAACATCTTAATTCAAATATATTCTGTTCACTAATTCTAATTTCACCCGAAGACAACACTATTGGGGAGAAAACAAACTGAATCAATCTACGCGGATAGTGGCCGAATCAGTATCAAAATTCGAATGATGAAACAAGAAAATTATACTTGCTGAATTTAATGTTCTCAATATTCAGGTCCAGTCATCATCGTAAGTCAAGAATCGGAATGGTGCTCGGTGGGCATCATTGATCTTTAGCACTTCTCCTAGATGGTTTGCTTCACTAATTTCGGAGAATATCTTCTCCAATTGCCGTGACACATTGGTATCTGAACTAAAGTAGTAGATTTCATCCCATTTTCTATTCTTACGAGCAATCAAATGTGCAACGAGGACTCCAGGATAGCGATCATAAGCTTTGATTGTTCGCTCTACTTCGATTGCAATACGGAAATGATCAGGGCGTACTGCAACTGCATCAGGATAGACTTCACTTTTTTCATTACACTGTTTCGTGCGTTCTTCTTCCAGCTGCGCCAACCTTTACGTTCTGCAATGAGTCGCAAGCGCTGAATATCCAGTTGATGATTCATTGAAGTTCGATTAATTGATGATTTGTAGAATGCCGGTCGAGATTCAAGATTCCTATCAGTTTCCTGAATAAGTGAAACTTCACGTCTACTAATCCCCCAAATCTGTTCAGTTGAACTGAAGCCAGTAGGCAATTGATGGTTTCTGATCAACTTTGCTTCGGACTGTTCTTTGAGAATATCTTCAATCTGTTCATTTGACACATCATTGAGCAACTGAAAGATGATGTCTATATGAGTCCATGTTTCTTCATAGAGGAAATAAAACAATCTATCCTTTGGTATTCTGTCGAACAGCGGCATATGTTTCGATTCATCATGTATCTCTGAATTTGCACTCTTCGGTATCCGCTCCAACAGATCTATACTTTCACCAGTTGCCAATTTTGCGGGTTCGGGGTAAATTTCCACTTTCTGGACAGGCAATGCAGTTGCTATAGCTAGCTGGGGCAGGTCAGTTCCTAGGCAAACCGCACATCCTTTCGGTAAACTCATAATCGTATTCACATCGTATAAATTTCTCTCTGTTTCGCCTACGGACCGCGATGCAGTAAATGATTCCGACAATTCGAGATTTCTCACAGTGCTACTTCTCTGAGTGGAAACCAGAATCCGTCCGGTTTGATTGGAAATCCATGAAGCAGTGTCCTTGTCCGATGGACGATAAAGCCATTTGATTGGAGTCGTGTCAAGAATGGTTGTACGAACTCCGTCCTCTGATAAGTCGGATCCACAATTCGCGTTCGTTTGTTCAGAATCTCAATTACGAACGGTTCGAAATATCTTCCTGCGAAGTATGCTAAAACTCCTCCCGCAACAAGCCCCAAAAATGCAAACACAATATTACTAATTTGTAAAAAAGTCACATAGCTGATAGAACCTGATCGACTGTAAACAGCAGCAATTAAAAAAAGAAACACTGTGACTGGCACAGCACCGCCCACTACTCGAATTGCATAAGTAATCCATGTGCGTTGCCGGGGAAATTAAAATAGAACTCGAGTACCGAATATAAAAAGTAACGCCAGGCAGAAAATCGTGAATTGAAGTCCCCAACCATTGAAGATCACAAATGAGCCAACTAAGCTATCAGTTCTCTCTGTAATTGTGTCCACAATCCTACCTAGTCCATTTTGCGAGGCATCTCACTAGGTTATACAGGCAATGATTTTCTGTGGTTTGCTTTATGGGCACGTCTATTTATTCGCCAATACGGGTGGCGATGAGCTGTTGCAAATGAGATAATACGCAGTATCGAATAAGTATTCATTTTACAGCGATACAGCAAGGAATTTCACGATGGAAAAGCGGCATTTGTTTGAGCGAGAGAACCAGCAACGCGCCTTACGGGAATTCGATGGACTGGCGAAGATTAAACAGTTGGTAGACTGGGAGGTGTTTCGTCCTCGATTGGAGCAGGTATTCGGGAGCGGCGGGAAGCAACGCCGCCGCGGTCGCCCGCCGTGGGATGCAGTGGTGATGTTCAGAGCGTTGCTATTGGGTGCAATGCACGGATTAAGTGACCACCAGTTGCAGTTTATGTTGTTGGATAGAACGAGTTTCAAGGAGTTTGCCGGACTGAAGAGCATAGACCAAGTGCCGGACCAAAAGACGTTGTGGAAGTATCGCGATCAGTTGTCGAAAAGCGGTTGCATGGATGAATTGTTTGGAATGTTCAAGGATCAGTTGTGGGTACGCGGCTATGAGTTGACTAGCGGACAGATTGTAGATTCATCGATAGTGTCGGTACCGGTGCAGCGCAACAGCCGCGAGGAAAACACCAAGATCAAAGGCGGAGAGGTTCCAGAGGACTGGGAAGCGAAGCCGAACAAGCTGCGTCAAAAGGATGTTGCGGCACGATGGACGAGGAAAGGGGTGAAGAACTATTACGGCTACAAGAATCACATATCGGCGGATCGGCAGACGAAATTCATTGCCCATTGGTGTGTGACAGCGGCGAGCACGCATGACAGTAAGATGTTAATGGAAGTGTTAAGCGATGATGAGCAAGGTGATCGGCAAGTGTGGGCTGACAGTGCGTATCGTTCAGAGTCGGCAATACAGGAGTTGACAACGTTGGGTTACAAGCCGCGGATCAATCACAAAGGCACCCGCACCAAGTCATTGAATGCTCGTCAAAAGCAGGTAAACCGAGCGTATTCAAAAGTGCGAGCGAGAGTCGAGCATGTGTTTGGTGCGATGAGCAATGAGATGCATGAGCGCCACATGCGATGTATAGGGCTGGCGCGAGCCACAACGTGGATTGGGCTGCGGAATCTTTGCTACAACATGAGACGGTTGAGTTATTTGGAGCCGCCGGTTGCGGCGGCGTAGGGGAAGTTGTGCCTGGATGAGCGAAATTCGGGGTGAAAAAATTGAAATAACGGCAATTTCTGGCTGTTTTCACCCAAAATCGGTGAAAAATGTTCAAAATCTCGAAATTGAAGATCGCAATGTGCGAAAGTTCGCAAAAATTTTCATTTGGCTCCCCGTAGCCCTGAGATATCAGGGTTTATAGAGGTGCCCTTATGTCATTACAGTTCACACAATGAGCACTTTACTAATATTCGAAAGTGTTGCTGTATTGCAACAGATCTGGCAGTTTCTAACATAGGACAACATAAGCAGAATAGATGAAAAAGCGTATTCTTTGGGTGTCAGAGGCCAACTGAGTGTCCCGTCAGTTGTCCTCGGGGCAGAAATTGCTGGGCCAAGTCTGTACGGTTCATTCAGGACCGGAGTAACTTTTGGTTCAGGCGATGCAGAGGTTGGTGACTTCACATCTCGTTGGGGATTCAAAGGATCGCACGAAGTCTCCGAAGGACTGACCGCATCTTACAAATATGAAGCAAGGATGAATACAACGAACGCTACATCTGCCGGTAATCGTCATGGCGGGCTCTCATCTGGGCCTGATACGAGAGATGCAAATCAAGATGGTCAATCAACAGACGTTGAAAACGACGCTGACGGCGACGCATTATGCCCTGACTCAGACTTCTGCGCAGGTAATTCTGTGTGGAGTGACGGGGTTGCAAACGGCGGCGGCCGATTGTCCCAAATCAGCCTTTCCGGTGGATTTGGAACTATTACAATGGGTCAAATCTGGTCGGCTAGTGCTATCCATTACGGCTTTGCAGTTGATCCGTCATATGTGAATGGTGTATTTGGCGGTGCCAGTTATCGAAACGCAAATTCAGCTTCCTATTCGTCAAATGCCGGCGATGTGAGCTTTCAAATCGATAAGGTGACCGGTACTGATGAAAGGATAGAATTTGGCGCAAGCGCGAATTTAGGTCCGGTCGGAGTTGGGCTCGGTTACTGGGATAACGCAAACGACGAAAAAACCTTTACTGGAGTTACGATTTCAGCAGGAGCGGCTGGAGTGAACCTGACCATTGGATTGGGCAGTACAGACTACGTAGACACAGAAACCGGTAAAGGTGAAGCAGACACAAGCATCCTACATGTAGGTGGTTCCCTTGGCGATTCTGGAGTTTCCTATGCCGTTCAAGTGAGTAATACTGACGAAGTTTATGGTCCCATGCATAAACATGCGGGTAAAGATAAGAGTCAGAACTTGATTGTCTTGACTAACAGTCTAGGCTCAGGCGCAAGCATCATCTTTGAACATTTGGATCCAGCGGATCTAGACTCTTCATCGCTGATAGGTTTAAAAGTTGATTTCTAGACCATAGTTCGTACTTGGTTTACGATTTAGAAACGGGGTGCTTTGTGCACCCCGTTTTTTTAATCGGAACTTCATCATCAAAACGGACGGATAAGCCAGCAACGACAGCGAGTTGCATGAAATCAGGCTGTCAGTTTCATGGGAACAAGTTCCCTGGGATTGAGTTTCAGCAGTTGAAAAGCTTTATTCTGAATCGGCGTCGGTTCGGCACACAGGATGAAAGTATGTTGGGGATGCGACTTGGGCGCTATTTCCACCAAGCTGCAAGCGGACAGGCACTCCAGCAGCGAACGGAAACTGCTGCGAGTGTACGCACAGTTTTCGGATGTCGGGCGCTTTGAGCGCCGAGATCCAATCCAGCCCGCAATCGTGCAGATGTGAGCGGATGCGGGCATTGATCAAGCCGCGGTCACCAGCCAATGCGATATGCTCGATGTCGAAGCGCTTTTTCAGGGTTGCAATCTGCGGTGCCAGCGTGGCTGCATCCGAGGTGTTGCCACGGAACACTTCAATGGCCACCGGACAGCCTTCGGCCGAGCACAGCAGACCATACACCAGCTGCATCTTGCCTTTTTTGCGATCACGGTTGTAGCCGTAGTCAGCCAGTGCGTTGCAACGTCCTTCGACATAGCTGGAGGTGACGTCATATAGCATTAAGGTGCCGTGCTTCAGATGCCGGCGCACGAGGCTGCCTTGAATGTGTTTCTGTCGTTCGCTCAGCTACTTGAGCATGCAATGGCATTCGTTTTGAAAAATTCCGAACACGTGGTCGTTGGTGATTTGCAAGTCATTGATGTAAATCATGTTTTTTGAGTGCAAAAAAATTGTCCTGAGCCCTTGACAAACACCACCGGTTCTGCGAAAATAACAGTGAACATTGAAGCTTATCAGGAGAATACGCGATGGACGACAGCATCAAGCGATTGCACAGGACGACCTTTTGCGGGCAGCGATTCACGCGCCAGCAATTGGTCGAGGTCCAGCAGACGGTTGACAGTTTTCCGCGCTTAAGTCGCAACGAGTTGGCGCAGACGATCTGTGAGCATTTGGATTGGCGAACGGATGGGGGCGTCAACAGCGCTTATGCGTGTTTGAAGATGCTCGAGGAGTTGCAGGCTGCGGGTGTATTGCGCTTGCCGGGCAAGGATGAGACGAAGGTTCGGGGGGGCCGCAAGCGACTGGAGTTGAGCGAGCGGAGTGAGCCGGGTGCGGCGGTGGTGGCGAGTTTGTCGGAGCTGTCGCCGATTGCGCTGCAGTTGGTGGAGTGCGAGGCGGACAAGGCGCAGTGGAACGAGCTGGTGGATCGTTATCATTATCTGGGCTACCGTCAGCCGATGGGATGTCACTTGCGTTATTTCATTGTTGACAAAGATAACCGGCGGCTGGGTTGTTTGCTGTTTCAGCGGGCCAGTGCGAAGTTGCCGTGCCGGGATGAATGGATCGGCTGGCAACCGGTGCGCTACAAGAAGCGTTTGAAGCAGGTGGTGCAAAATGCGCGGTTTTTGATCTTGCCCTGGGTGCAGGTGTCGAACCTGGCCTCGAAGGCATTGTCGCTGGCGGCACGGTGCATGGCAGACGATTGGCAGACAAGATGGGGCGTGCGGCCGGTGCTGATGGAGACCTTCGTTGAAGCGGCGCGTTTTAGCGCCAGCAGTTATCGGGCGGCGGGCTGGCAGCGGATTGGCAAGACCGTCAAGCGCTCTGACAAGACCATCAAGGATGTGTATGTGATGCCATTGGCGGCCGATGCCCGTCGCATGCTGCTCGAAGGTGAGGCCAAAAAGCCCCGGCGAGTTGCGCCGCGGCAGCCGTCGGTCGGTTCTGCCGATGACCGGTTTGTGCGCATGTGGCGTGATTTTATCAGCATTGCAGCCGCGGTCTGCCTATTACACACAAGTCTAATCAGAACTTAACCTCTCATACAGCCAGCCGTCTTTAGACCTGCGGATCGCCAACTCGTAAGCCTGCGACATGTTGACCAACCGAATGTAACCTTCCCATATTTTCTAATAACCGGGCGGCGGATCGTTGTTACGGTTCAGATAGCCAGCCGTGATCGCCACGGTCACCACCGCAGCACCGAGATTGTCCGGCACCGGCAGCTTGTTATCCTTCGCAAAATCCTGCAATACGCCAATCTCGACATCTGTGAACATCACTTCCATGGGCAGCTCCGGCGTTTCGCGTCCCAGCAACGTCATCGCCGCAAGCCGCCAGGCAATGACTGCGTTGATCGTCACCGCACGCTCAATCCGGTCTCCGCTTTGGTGCTTGAGAAACTCCACCTTGCAACCCGACTTGAGAATCCGGTGCCAGTCTTCGATCCGCCAGCGCAGACGGTAACGCTCGACCACCCGCTCAGCCTCGCGACGCGAATTCACCGGCAGCGTCGTCAGCAGAAACCATTCGATTGACTTGACGCCCGCCGGCGCCTCAATCTCCTGAACATGCACCAGACTCAATGGCATCGGCGGCTCGTCTTTTAGCTCACTGCGGCTCGGCACCGGCAACTGCACTTGACGCCAGCGCAGCGACACCTGGGCAACCCTCGCAGCCTGTTTTGAAACCGCTTTCTGACTGCGACTGCTGCTCCGCGCCGAACGATGTCCGACAAACACCTCGAGCCGACCCTGCTCGGACTGCTTGCGAATCGCGTCAAACAGCTTCGCGACACCTTTGCCTAAACTGCGATTGTACCTGGCACGAACCAACAGCTCCACATTGCCCAGACGCCGCCGCGCAACGAACAGCTCAAAACAGTCGCCCTCGCGATCCATCACCGACACCAGTCTCACCCCTTCCAGTTCGGCCGCCATCGCCGAGCATTCCTGAAGACCGCGTGACCAGCGCAGCATCTTTTCATCCTCAATCGAACCATACTCGATGTGCGGCACGCCCAGCGGCACGCCTTGTTCATCCAACGCCAGCATCGAATGCATATGAATGCCCACAGTGCCGGCAGAAGCCTTGTTTTTGCTGATCAGACCCAGCCCCTTGCACTCGCCGTGATCCGCAAAGTTCAGATCGGTTCCGTCCTGCACGCACAGCACTTCGGTTTGATTCTGCATCCGCTGCAGCGTGCGCGCCCGATGCGGTGCCAGAATGTTGCGCGGCGTCACTTCCGAGTCGGCCGGCTGGTCAATCATCCGGTAATGACCAAACACTGCCGCACGCTCCGCACCCGCCGCCGATGGGAAAGACGCCATCGGCTGTCGCGCCTGAAGCGACGCGCTTTTCACCAATCGCCTGCTCAACCTCAAATCCCCCAGCGGGGCTCCGTCAAATTCATTGCCTGCCCAGACTCCAATATCCAAACCCTCACCGGTCTGCCGTGGCGCCACCCGCTGCGGTAAAACCCCAAGCCGTTTGCGCCAGTCACGCGCCAACTCATATATATACACCGACTTGACCGTCGTGCAGGCTTCGTTCCCAGACATCCGACCACGCCCCGAAGTCTCTCCTACATGCGTCCAGTTCGACGCACGCAGCGAAACCCCGCTATGCGAAGGCGCCCCGCCACAAACGTCTCAACCAAATACGGACGATACCCGTAGCGGTGCTTGAAATCCGAACTCAGCCGACGCAGACACAGGCCCAGGGACCTGGACGCAAGATTTGCACACCGAACCCCGGGACGAATCAAAAACCGACTCAGTCCAATCACCCGATTCAACTGCGCGCAACGCTGCTCTTGGTCCCAGCCGATCCAGCAATCCCGACACCGCAACGTCAAAGCCGACGCGGCAAATCCTATGGCTCCCAGATAGCCATGCTCGGAATCAATCAGATAACGCAACTGCGCACCTGCATGAACCGCCGCTCCCTTTGGATGCTCCCGACCGACCAGCTCGTTCCACACCCGAAGCAGGCCTTCATCGCATACCACAACCAGCTTCAGACCCGATACCTGATCCACCCGACCTGGAACACCCTCGGCTGCATCCACTGCATAGCCAAGTCCGCGCGCCTTGACCTGTCGCTTGACACGTGTTGAAACCGGCAACTCAATGCGCTGGGAATCGTTCAGGTCTCGAAGCACTTTCATGCAGCCGACCAACTGAACACCGCCGCAGGCATCGTGAAATCCAAATTCCTCGCAGACCCGGTGACCGACTGCCGAACGGTTCTTAAAGCTTTCCCCAGCCATCAGCACCTGTAGGCGTGCAACGCCTTCAGGCGACGTCAGATGGTGGCGGATCTGGCTCTGCTGATACATAATTGCGTAATGTATCAGCAGGCAAATTAAAAGTCAAGTACATATTTGTGCTGTATAGGCAGGGCACGGTGTCAGTCCCAGCCACGACGACACCATCCGTCCGCACTTGAATGCTTGACCATCACCGAAAGCCACCACAAATCTGCCCACCCCCGATAGGTTCAAATCCTGGAATCTCCATCACTCGACGCATTGGCTCTGAACTTTCAGTCCTAAATGTAGCCATACATTGACCAAATCAGGTGTTCTAATAACCAGTATCACTGTTCAAGTAAAACAGAACAAGCACCAAACCTGTTCCAATACATCAACACCTTTCAACATTAGCAAGGTGTTCTTTTTGTGAACTGTCATGACATAAAGCACATCTCAGAAAATCATTGCCTGTATAACCTAATGACATGTCTCGCAAAATTGACTAGGTAGGATTGTGGACACAATTACAGAAAGAATTGATAGCTTAGTTGGTTCATTTGTAATTCTCAATGGTTGGGGATTTCAATTCACGATTTTCTGCCTGGCGTTACTTTTTATATTCGGTACTCGAGTTCTATTTTTATTTCCCCGGCAACACACATGGATTACTTATGCAATTCGAGTAGTGGGCGGTGCTGTTCCATTAACAGCGGTTCTTTTTGTAATTGCTGCTGTTTACAGTCGGTCAGGTTCTATCGGCTATGTGACATTTTTCCAAGTCAGTAACATTGTTTTTACATTTCTAGGGCTTGTTGCTGGAGGAGTTTTAGCATACTTCGCAGGAAGATATTTTGAACCGTTCGTAGTTGAGATTCTGAACAAACGAACACGAACTGCCGGGCTGAAAGATACACTGACTGATATTCGGCACATTCGAAAAGAATTACCAGGAACAGTTCCAATTCAATTTGAAAAACAGTTCACTGCTGCAGAATTGAAAAATGAAATGTTCCTAGGCATAGACATTTATGGCAGGCCTGTAACTCTTGAACGTTCGACATGGAAAAGCAGTCATGTCCAAATTATGGGGCCACCGGGCACTGGTAAAGGAATTCAGGCGGCTGTAACACTAACACAGTCACTGAAATACGGTGATGCTGTATTCGTATTTGACCCCAAGAATGATGAGTGGGCACCCAGTGTGTTTCATGAGGCATGTAAAAGTGCAGGCGTACGGTTTCAATTCGTTGACCTCAGCGAACCCATACCACAACTGAATCCACTTCTGAATTCATCTCCGGATGAAGCTGCTGAAATGCTCTATGCGGGTCTGGAACTCAGTCGCCGTGGCAGCGATTCAGACTTCTACAAGTTAGATGATCGCAAAGCGGCAAGATTTGCAGCTTCGCTTTTGGAGAAAGAATCGTTGTCACTTACTGAAATGGGAAACAAGGCAAAATTTTTAATCGACCGTGATTTATCGAATGGCGCAAAAGCATTCTTCTCAGCTATTGATGAGGTGGGTGAACAAATCTGCATTCAAACTCGAACAGGAGTAGATCTTTCTGCACCATTGCGCGACGGTGGGTGCATTTACATAGTAGGTTCGATGCGAAATGATCCGATAGTGATTCTCCAAAAAATGTTATTTGTTCGAATCATTCAGATCATTGAGCAAACGCGAAACAGAAATCGGCACTGCTCAATATTTCTCGATGAGTTCAAATACCTGTTGAGTGCAACGTCAGTGAACGCTCTGGGAGCCATTCGTGACAAGGGATGCAATATTCTGTTGGCACACCAGTCTCTAGGAGACTTCGCGAATTGTGGATCCGACCTATCAGAGGACGGAGTTCGTACAACCATTCTTGACACGACTCCAATCAAATGGCTTTATCGTCCATCGGACAAGGACACTGCTTCATGGATTTCCAATCAAACCGGACGGATTCTGGTTTCCACTCAGAGCAGTAGCACTGTGAGAAATCTCGAATTGTCGGAATCACTTTCTGCATCACGGTCCGTAGGCGAAACAGAGAGAAATTTATACGATGTGAATACGATTATGAGTTTACCGAAAGGATGTGCGGTTTGCCTAGGAACTGACCTGCCCCAGCTAGCTATAGCAACTGCATTGCCTGTCCAGAAAGTGGAAATTTACCCCGAACCCGCAAAATTGGCAACTGGTGAAAGTATAGATCTGTTGGAGCGGATACCGAAGAGTGTAATTTCAGAGACACATGATGAATCGAAACATACGTCGCTGTTCGACAGAACACCAAAGGATAGATTGTTTTATTTCCTCTATGAAGAAACATGGACTCATATCGACATAATTTTTGAGTTGCTCAATGATGTGTCAAATGAACAGATTGAAGGAATTCTCAAAGAACAGTCCAAAGCAAAGTTGATTAGAAACTATCAATTTTCTACTGGATTCAGCTCAACTGAACAGATTTGGGGAATTAGTAGACGAGGAGTTGCACTTGTTCAGGAAACTGATAGGAATCTTGAATCTCGACCGGTATTCTACAAAACATCAGTTAAACGAACTTCAATGAATCATCAACTGGATATTCAGCGCTTACGACTCATTGCAGAACGTAAAGGTTGGCGCAGTTGGAAGAAGAACGCACGAAACAGTCTAATGAAAAAAGGTGAAGTCTATCCTGATGCAGTTGCAGTCCGTCCTGATCATACCCGGATCGCAATCGAAGTAGAGCGAACATTCAAAACTAATAATCGCTATCCTGGAATCCTCGTTGCACATTTGATTGCCCGTAAAAATAGAAAATGGGATGAAATCTACTACTTCAGTCCAGATGCCAAATTGTCAGGGCAATTGGAGAAGGCATTTTCCGAAATTAGTGAAGCAAACTATCTAGGAGAAGAACTAAAGATCAATGATGCCCATCGAGCACCATTCCGATTCTTGACTTACGATGATGACTGGACCTGAATATTGAGGACATATTCTTTCTGTGAAGATTGTTTATCATACAATCTAAATAACACCAATCTCCAATAATACAGAGACCGCAACCAAAGAGGCGATTTTCGTTTTAGAAAACGCTTTTGGTCAGCTTCTGAATCTCCCTCCAGTAATTCAATAAAACCAACGAGGGCTTCATTGAGTAATGATTTTGCATCTTCAAATGAATCTCCCTGTACGGAAATGTCTAAATCTGTACAAATGGCTTCCCACTCTGAACCCTTGCCATGCACGTAGCATCGAAATTTACGATGTGCCATTTCGTCCCCTGTAAGTTCATTAAATCATGATTGGTACTTAACGGCTTGCATACCAATTTCAAGTCGTGATTTTACAAAAAGTAATCATTTGGTGTAATTTGTATACAAATGTAGCGCATATTCCACAGAATCTCTGTTGTAAAAATTTTTCGGAACCCCGTAGGCCGGGTTGCCCTTGAAATACAACAGTCTTCATAAGCAAAGGGGAACTCCCTGAGTTAGGCGAATACATGGGAACTTCTTTACCGTAAAATGATTTCAGTAAAGATTCCGTGTTATTTGCATAGATTTAGCAAAGAAATGCATAAATTACATACAACATGTATACAAATTGCTAACACAAAAGGAGATTTAGATATGAAGAAGACTGGTGCAGTTCGCATAGAAGGCACAATCACATGGCATGTATTTCAAAGTGAACATGGTAATTGGATTGGAATTTGTGACCCTCTAGGGTTGACAATGGAGGGTCCTACTATTGACGAACTAAATCTCAATATTCAAGATGCAGTTAATTCAATTCTTGAACGGCTTTTGACAAAAGGAGAACTGGAGAAATTCTTTAGTGACCGTGGATGGGGTTCACAGCAATACGCAATGGAGAAGGATACAGGAGCAAGTGTCCCAATTGATCTTTTAGTGCATTCAAATTATGACTATTCCACGTCAGCGGTTTATTAAGTCATTAAGAGGACTAGGCTACTAGTTCGACCATCAAACAAAGCGGACTTAAACCTACAGGAAAATTGGTGGTACTCATCATGTGGCAGTTCCAAAGCAGGAGGTACTGGATGGACGCAATATTCATTCTATTTTGAGACAGTGCGGATGCACTGATTCCAAAATCAGAGAGATTATGGAATCACTCAATGAATAACTCCACACGCCAAGCAACGTGATAATCAAACAGATAAGTGGAGAAATGAAAGAACGAAAACCCAAAAGAGGCAGACCAATAACAAAGGGAATTATATAGATGAGTGCCGAAAGTATGGATAAAAATATCCTAATTATTTGTCAAGTGATGAGCGTTGTAAATTGTTCATTTGCAGCAATTCATCTCGCAAAACGACACCAAGAACATTTCTCACTCCTGATAATTCTATCCCTGATTCAAACGCAGCTTCACGCATTTTTTCAAGAAGCGCTTCATCAGGATCAAATGCTTTAGCATGTTTGAATGAGAAGTCTTGAATTTCAAAAGAGTCCTTGTCTTTCGTCTCATCGACCAATTCCTGTGCTGTTTTTATAGCCCAGTTTTTAGCATCGATACTGTTTGAAATGCGTTCTCCCAAGTCTGTAAGCCTGATCGGACTTGCGCTTGTCGTTGGCGTTGGTGGAAGCCTAGTTAAAATTAGTTTTATGTCTGCTCGGACTTCGTTCATAAATTCCCTGAAACTTGTTCGGTCGTTATCGAGCTTCCCTTTCCAGACACCAAACTTGTAAGCACTAGTAATTACTGTAATCATCAAAGTGAGTGAAATTCCAAGTGCCCAATAAGACGGATTCATTAATATTCCTCCATAAGAATAGAGAATTTGCGGGTTACGAAGTATAAATCATTTGCGGCGTTAACGCACTTCACGCTTGACTCCCTAATCCGCAATTAGAAATCTGAGATCAATAGAAAAGCCTTGTACAATAAGGTTTTCAACAAAAATCGGATTTCACCCAATGGGTGAAGCCCAAAAATATCTCAGAGGTACAAGGCTGATGTCGATTTTACCCCATAAAATTGGAATCAGCAAACGTATTTTAACCTCCCGCGTCGGTTTGATCGTCGTTGCACAGCTAATGCAGCGTCTTGGTCTGGAACAATTGGCAGATCGGCAATTGCCTGTAGCGGGCAGCAACCGCGGCTACCGTCAAGGAGCGATGTTCAATATTTTCATGTTGCTGTTTCATGAAGGCGGCAAATGTCTTGACGACGTAAGCCATTTGCAAAAAGAAAAGCCTTTGATGAAGCTATTGGGCTGCGGGAATTTGCCTGGGGCCAAGACACTGGGCAATTGGTTGCGGCGTGTCGGGCGCAGTTGTCAGGCGATGCAAGGATTGGTCAATATTAACAAAACAATTCTTGCAGCAGGGCTTTACAACCGAACGCAGATTACCTTGGACATAGATGCTACGGTGATCGAATCGAACAAGCGCACAGCTCGGTACACGTATAAGAAGCACCGTGGCTACACGCCGATGGTCGGGCACATCGCTGAAACCGACCAGGTGGTGGCGGTAGAGTTTCGAGAAGGCAATGAATCTCCGAACAAAGAGAATTTACAGTTCATCCAGCGCTGTGAGTCGGCATTGCCGGAGGGTGTGTCGGTATCGGATGTTCGCATTGATGCTGCCGGCTATCAAGCCGGGGTGATCAACTATGCGATGGACAGTGGCATGGGCTTTGCGATCCGTGCCAAGATGGATAGTGCGGTCAAAGAAACCATCTCTGAAATCAAAGATTGCGAATGGCGCCCATTGGTATATCGTGATGGCAGTGAATCGGACACAGAACAGGTTTGTCGCACGTTGCATGTGATGACAAAAACAGAAGCGTTTACGCTGATTGTGCAAAGAAAGCACATTGATGATGATGACAACTCACAGTTGGACATTTTGATCAACAGCGATGATGAAACAGGGGTACGGGGGCGCAACATTTATCGTGCGATTGCAACCAACAAGGATGAGTTATCAGACCCCGAGGTGGTGCATTTTTATAACCAGCGTGGCGAGTCGAGCGAAAACAGAATCAAGGAGCTTCGCAGTGATTTCGCCGCCGCCAGATTGCCCTGTGGGGACTTTCATGCCAATGCAGCATGGCTGATGTTAAGCTCAATTGCCTATAACCTGTTTGCCTTGATGCGGATGGTATTGCCGGATTCGTTGTCAACTGCCCGTGCTCCTACAGTGCGTTTGCGTCTGTATGATGTCGCTGCACTGATCGTACGCCATGCCCGGCAATGGACAGTGAAAGTCAATGCCTGCCACCGCAAGGTGATGGATGAAGCGCTGGATCATATTCGAGGCTTTCCGCTTCTGTTATGAGCTGAGCGCCTCGGGGGCGCTTTTTCGAACCGGGCTTGAATCCATTCCGACTCTCCGGAAGGGTTGCGCACCTTTGCACAGTGGCGAAAATGCCAGTCGACAATGCATCAGGTTGGCAATCTCCTGCAAATCCAGACAAATTCTTCGTGTTGCTCCTGTCTTCGATAATCGGAGCTGAAAAATTCAGTAAATTCGCTAAAATCTTGCTAATGTTAAGCGAATTCATTCTCTAATTTCGGATTTGGGTGACTGCTACCGGCTTATCCAGTGATGTGACTGCTTGCTCAAATGTAGCAGGAATACGCAAATCGGATTTAAGTTCCGCCTTGTTCGGCTGATAGGTGTGAGGTTTCAGCTTCACAACTGGGCGTTTATTACTATTCGTGTTTTGTTTCATTTTGACTGTCTCCTTTGGTAGCGTTTGAAAAAAATTCTCGTTCTTCAATATATCTCAATGCGTCTCGTAAGCAGTCCTTTCCGTTCTTGAATCGTCCGAGTCCGGTATTGCAACTGTCGTATATAAAATCTCGAATATCACCAGTATGATGGTTGTGATCTGCAACAATCTTTGCCGTTACGTCGACTATTGATCGTTTTTGACAAATTGGGCACTTGAACGGACTTCCTTTTTTCGGTCTGTTCTTTTACATTCTTCTTGCCTGCGATGCTTTTAGCGCTCGCTTATCTATATCAGTTCTGCATTGTCTACAACTCGGTCTACGAATGATCCCGTGCAAGTTTGTTTGGTTTTGTGCAAAATCTTCAACAGGAAGTAGACAATGGCAGATATTGCAAATCTTATGGAATTTCTTATCTCCGGTTTCAACGACATCCATTTCGTCAATTTCATTTGAAGGAACATCCCAAACTTGGTCAGTTCCGATCAGCCATACTGTTGCAATATCGCCATCAACACTGTTAACAATGCCGACAGAGTGGTTTTTGAAGTGGCGTAGTCTGTGTGACACAACGTTATCGGTAGCTCGTTGATGTGCAATGTTCAACATATTTTCGTGCAGGTATCCCCGTCCTTTATGACAACAAACCCGCAATCTCGGCCTGCGAAAGCATGATTGAAACTCGATAGGCTTCGACCGCCATTGATCTTTTCGCCAACTACCCAAACGCAAACGCCTCCAGGTGTTGTCACTCTGAAAATCGCAGACAACATCGAACCGGCATCAAAAGAGAAACCATTGTAATTCCTCAAATTGTCATACGGCGGGCTCGTCACAATCAAGTCTATGTAGTTTTCAGGACAATCGTGCTTAAGAACATCAACAGCGTCCCAACAATAAAACGATTCAGTTTCATTGCTCCCATCTCGCGCCTGAATCCAATCCGTTATCGGCAATCAGGTCTTTGATTTGAAGCCTTTTATCCAGCATCATTTGACAGATGGCTTGCATCTGATCAATGGTGTCGCTGCTTCTAATGTTATGACGGCTGGAAATCTCGTTTATATAACGTTGCAGATGTTTGGGACTGATTTTGTGGAATGTACCTTTGTGTGCTCGTTTCAAGGTTGCCCAGAAACTTTCAATCCCGTTGGTATGTGCCATTTTACGCACATACTCACCGGCGGAGTGATTCACCGACTCATGACTGTAATCTTCGTCTAGTCCATCATAGGAACTGGCCGCGTCGGTATAAATGGCAGTGCCTGTTTTGGAGTTGTTTCGGACAAATGATTGAAGCGTTTGTCCGTCCGTGCTTCTTACAACTTTTGCGGTAATGTCGTTTGAATCGCGGTCACGAGCACCAACAACAGCCGTTTTACCGACTGTTCCGCGTCTGGCATTCAATTTCTTACTCCTGCGCTTGTTGCGTTCTCTCCCGCCGAAGTAACTCTCATCCACTTCGACCGTCGCTGTAAACTGACAGCCACTCGCTTCCAAAGCCTTACTGAGCCTATGCGCCAGAAACCATGCCGATTTTTGCGTGATGCCAAGTCCACGATGAAGTTTCATTGAGGACACACTTTTAAGGCTTGTAGTCAACATGTATGTGGCGATCAGCCAGTCCTGATATTCGATTTTAGCACATTCCATAATTGTTCCTGTCTTTACGCTGAAACGCTTACCACAGTGCTTGTAATTGCGACAACGCAATGGCATCGACTTATGTTTTGCGCCTGACTGGACTTTGTGTGATCCACAATGCGGGCATTCAATGCCATTTGGTCATCGTTGCTTTATGAACCACGCTTCGGCTGAAGCGTTATCTGGAAACATCCTGAACAGTTCTTTAATTGTGATTCCTTTGCGGAAGTAGTGTTGCTAGCCAAACCAAAGAAGTCATGAGGTTATATGAAAAAACAAGAATCATAGGGTTTAATGTACACCAGTAAATATTTCTCTTTTGAAAAGTAAGCGCAGCGATCGTATCGTTAAGTCTCTCTGATTAAAATACCCTCCTGTGGATCAACAGTCACCCAATCCCCGCTCTTAATACAGGATGTAATATCAACATCAAAACGATGCATGAGCGTCATATTAGCAAAAGCCGCTCCCTGTGCCATGATCGGGTTCGCTGAGTTCAGAACAAGTGCAACTGGAGCCATTCCTCGACTGACCATGTCAAGCAGCATCCACGAACTCGCAACTCCTCCTTTTGCAGTATTCAGCACAAGAACTTTCTCGACATAACTTTCTCCATATAGCTTGTGTGTCGGTCGCGAAAAAATGCCTCGAATCCGATCCAGATCATACCGGGCACTGAAATTATCATTTGCACAGAGTGCGACTCCGCGCACGCGCCGACCAATGCCAGCTTCGCATCTGAAAATCTGATTGCTATTTGTCATAGCTTTCCCGAAATCGAAGCTTCAATACACTGTTCAGTCGTAGCTAAATACGGTTCGTAGCCATATCCAGCAATGATATTGATCAGTTTGGCGGAATTGCTGGCAAGCGTTTTCCAGTTGTTTGCCAGACTCAACTCTCTTGCATACATTTGATAAAAACAAACACCGCTTAGCAGAATCGCTCCGCTTCCTTCCAGTTTGGAAGTGAATCCGAATCGATCGCAAGCGGATTTGATTTCAGGAGAAGTCGCAATCAGTAGTTCCGTATTCTTGTGTACTTCTCTCCCATCAAGAATTGTGACGATATCCTGAATTTCAAAAATCGATAACTGAGGTGCCGCAAAAACTACCACGTCAACATTTATCGATTGCTCTGTGCGTGCGTAGAGTTCCTTGATGTCCGCGCGACTGATAGGAACGGTCGAATGTTTAGCATTATCTCTGGCGGTTGTCTGGTCCAGAGCTTCAGGTGTCACTCCTTCCAGATGAAACAATGGAACTGAGCCATAGCTCGCCAGTGCTGCTCCAAAATGCTTGAGTTCATCGGATATAGGACTGCCGTCAATTCCTGATATCCAAGGTGTAGTCCAATATGAGCCGGTTTTTCTGCCTATTACCGCGCCGAGTGCACCCCAGTCAGAAAGTGTACGTGGACGAAAATCGACTTGAAAATGATGCGTAGCTTCACGATGAGTATCAAGATGATAGCCATAGCGAGGTACACGACCAGTAAGCGCTGCTGCTAACCCAGCCGGACCTCCTTCAAAATTACTGCGAGCACCAAAAACGCTGTTCGCATAAATTGTCGACCCAGTATCGCCAAACGCAACATGCTCTCCGAATACTGGAGGTGAAATTGTTTGATAATTGATGCACGTATCTGTCATCAACACGCCCATCGCTTGCAGGGCGCTCGTAGTACGCCTTTCACGCTCGGCGAACTCTTCGGATTGGCGGAATTTCTTGTAAACACTTAGATCCATTCCCCGCGGATCAGTGACAGCTGGAACTGCAACCCGTCTGTGTTCTTCGCTGTGTGACGCGATGCTCTCCAGGTGTTCGATTCCTGCCAGTCCCAGTGATTCTGTGTCACACATGATGTGTGATTGAGAAACTTTTACGAAGTCAGTCGCACCGAAGAAATGCGCAACCTGCATCTGCTGCTGCATAGCCCACTTGCGTGGATAGCCATGCTCGCCTTCGAGCATTTCTTGTTCGTACTCTTTTAGCCTCACACCGGAATTGCCAAAGTTTGAGCCGCGCTATTCGAACTCAATTGGATTCGTCAGAAAGAAATTGTCTCGATACCCTCGCAGTTCTTCAATTGATTCTCGTATGTCATCCATCGCACGGTGTCTGCTGCTCTTATTCTGGTTGGAAGTTAAATCCGGCCGCCATCTCCTAGCAAGTTCCTTAATCGTACTGACATCAAGATGTCTATAGTGCAAATAAGCCGAAACCTGGGGCATATAACGATCCAGAAATCTTCGATCCTGACAGATTGCATTGCCACACAAAGGGGAGCGTTTTTTAGTGACATAGCGACGGAGGAATGAAAGAGTCCGTCGTTCAGCTTCCTCTTCATCAATTTCGGATGCTCGCACCTGATCAATCAAACCACTTTCACCATGCGTTTTTTTGTTCCAGTCATCCATCCCGTCCAGTCGTTCATCGCTTTGGTGGATTACCATCTCAGGTCCCTCCGCGACGATACTAAGATGAATGTCAGTCACGATCGTTGCGATTTCAATTATGCGATCATTTTGGGGTGAAAGACCTGTCATCTCAAGGTCGATCCACACCAAATTTGATTTTTTGCGAACTAGATGGTCGGCAGACATGAGGCTAGTTCATCAAATCCTAAACTACATATCCTTCGGACGAGAATAGTACATAAGCTTCGTGCCTATGTTCCGCTCTCTCGCTTTTTCTACAGCCAGCATTCCGAGCATGATATCGCTGACCGCAAACCCCTTGTGCCAGAACAAGCTTCGTTCGCTTTCCGACTCTCTACCAGGCTTCAACCCCGCGGCGATTTCTCCAATATCGCAATACACATGTTCATCGCGTAGTTCGCCTTTTTGCACAAGATCAGCAAACTGCCCATATGGGGATATCTTGCATTGATTCCAATCGTCCACTACGAACTTGTCGACTGAAAATGGCAATGTTCGTTCTACGGACATAACCGCTCCGTATGCTTGCAAATGGGCTCCAGGTTTCACATCTTTGTCAGCTACGAGAATTTCATGCTCCAGTAGTCGGGATGCGTCGATGATGATGTCTGCGTCTCTAACCGTGTCTTTGGTATTGTCCATGGCACGAATTTCTTTGCCCAGTTCAGCGGACAGGATTTCGGCAAACCGTTCCCGAGACTCCGCTCTGCGGCTGGTAACGCGAATCTCTTCAAAATCAAATAATAGATCGAGCATTCGCACGTTATACCATGAAGTCCCGCGAGCACCGATGTGACCGAGCACACGGGAAGAATCACTCGCCAGATATTTAGCGCCAAGCGCAGTCACCGCACCAGTTCGCATCCAGGTATTTAATGTCGCGTCAACAATTGCTATAGGCACGCCCGTTTCAGGATCGTACAAATTAAGTAGGGCAAACTCTGATGGAAGATTGTGCTGATAATTGTCGTGGAAATCTCCGATGATTTTGACGCCGGCAGCATTAACAGGCTCTACATACCCCTTGAGAATGTTAAACAGCTTGTTCGGAAAATCAAGAACCAGATGGCTCTTGGAGGGCATGATTACTTTCTTTTGACCATGTGCAACGAGTCCGATTTCGATTGCATCCATAACCTCGGACAAACTTAAATCCAGAGATTCAACGTCATCCTTCGACAAAAACAGTAGTTCAATTTCGCTCATACCCAGCTACACTTTGTAAATCTTGTTTCCAATTCAATCAATAATTTTCACTTTGCTTATTATCAAAGCAATTTTCGTCAAACGAGTAAATACGCCATATCAAATTCGGGGGAGTTTTCCAGAATTACTGGGATCACTGATGCAGTACTCATAGCTTTCACTAGGTCCATAAATCCGCAACCACAATGAATTCTCAAACATTGAAAATTCTATTCTTAAATTTTGGTTTCAGGTAATCGAATTGACTGGTTAATAATACGAAATTTTCAATCCGAACTGGCAACTCAATTCACATTTGCACTTTGTTCTGCTCAGTACAAGACTGGCATCCAGTCTTGTGGATAGACAAGCATCCGAGAAGAATTTCACAAATTGACAACAGCGAATTTCCTGCATCCATACAAGAAATTAATTTGCTCTTGTCCAACTCTGCTCGAAAATCCAGTAACTCTCTGATTTCTATGCAATCACAACGCCAATTCTTAGCGAATTTGTACATTTTCTTGTGCGATTCTGTTTATACTTGGCGAATTACGCAAATGAGTCAAGTGGCAAAGAAAGATCATTTCAACAATACACGGATGTCGAAATTGTCGAACCCCATTTTTAGCTTAAGTAAAGGTGTACATTTGATGCACAAAATCTGGAAATATCCGACTGCACAAACCACTTTTAACCATCCGCTACACGAATTCCTTTCTGTCTCTCTTTAATCGCGTAGAAATCGATTCCTCCTCTCACCCGTACAACAAGAACCCGACGCTTGAATGCAAAATTTCAAAGCCGAACGCTAAGTCTTCAACCAAAATCACACAAAGGAGCAGCTACTCAATATGACTCACGTTTTCCATAGAAATCCCTGCGCAACGCTCCCAGTCGCGACACACGGCGAAGGGGTTTATCTCTATGACACTATAGGTAAAAAATACTTGGATGCCTGCGGTGGTGCGGCAGTATCGTGTCTTGGTCATAACCACCCCGCTCCTACTAAAGCGATTCAAGCGCAAGCAGCTGAACTTGCATATGTGCATACAGGCTTTTTCACCACAGCCGCAGCTGAAGAGTTGGCCGATAAACTGGCATCTTTGGCGCCTGGCGACATTAACCATGCCATTCTTGTTTCCGGCGGCTCAGAAGCGATAGAAACGGCATTGAAATTGGCTAGACAATATTATGTTGAACGCGGCGAGCTAAGCCGAAAGCATTTTATTTCGCGCCGTCAAAGCTTTCATGGCAATACTCTTGGAGCACTCTCCGTTGGCAACAACGAACCCAGAAAAGAGCCGTATCGCCCTCTGCTGATGGGCTCCAATGCGATTGCACCGTGCTACCCTTATCGAGAGCAACGAGAAGAGGAATCAGAGCGGGAGTACGGATTCAGAATTGCCGCCGAATTGGAGCAAAAGATAGTTGAACTAGGACCGGATTCTGTAATCGGCTTTGTCGCAGAAACAGTCGGAGGCGCCACCGCAGGTGTCCAGCCTCCTGTAGATGGCTATCTGCAGCATATTCGTAAAATTTGCGATGATTACGATATCCTTCTCATTCTGGATGAAGTAATGTCTGGTTGCGGACGAACCGGGACATTCTTCAGTTGCACACAGGATGAAGTCGTTCCCGATATTGTGACGCTCGCCAAGGGCCTTGGCGCCGGCTATCAACCCATTGCAGCCACTCTCTGCTCAGATTCAATTTTTTCTGCCATAAGCGAAGAGTCAGGAGCCCTTATGCACGGATTTACCTACATGGGACATACAATTGCCTGCGCGGCAGCGTTAGCTGTGTTGAACACAATTGTAGAGGATCGTTTGCTCGAAAATGTACGTAAGCAGGGAGACTATCTGGTCAGCCAGTTGCAAGATCGCTTAGGTTCGCATCCGAATGTCGGTGACATCCGAGGTCGCGGGTTGCTTGTTGGAATCGAGTTTGTAGCAGACAGGACAAGTAAAGAATCGCTGAATCCGAAGTATTCCTTTCATGCCGTCTTGAAACGCGTATGCCAACAAAACGGGTTGCTCTGCTATCCAGCTGGCGGAACAATAGATGGACTTCACGGCGATCACGTACTGCTCGCACCGCCCTACATTGCGGACGAGACGATTATCGATCAGATTGTTGAATTATTAACAGCTTCAATCAACGAAAGTCTTGTTCAAATTGAAATCTCATGACAGCATGCGAAACTACCAAGCGTTTCCCACACAGTCAATTTTGAATTGGTTCACTTCAGATCTGTGAGTCGAACTTAAGTTTCGGTTCGGTTAAAAATTCAACTGAGCCACTTTACAGAGTGTTGATGCCAACAGAGAACGACAGAAAACCACCCGTTGATTGACTTTCAAGATTTATGCTAAAACCTAGAAAGCTAAGAGCGAGAGCATCGTTCGAATGATTCCGTTATCAGTACTGTACATCAGTTCGAAGAATTTGTTTCATTAGGCGGCGGTTCATTGAACACCAATCCCTTCGACAGTGCCTCATCCCGTCGTTTAATCCAGTCAAGCCAGAGTCTGTTGGCTTCAGCAATGCCTTCAAGCTTACCGTCAGCTTTGCCTTGAATATAACGTCTTAGTTTATATTTTTCTGCAATCATTTCGGACAACACGCGATATACCTCCAGTACTGTACATCAGTTCGAAGAATTTGTTTCACTAGGCGGCGGTTCATTGAACACTAATCCCTTCGACAGTGCCTCATCCCGTCGTTTAATCCAGTCAAGCCAGAGTCTGTTGGCTTCAGCGATCCCTTCAGCGATCCCTTCAGCGATCCCTTCGGCGATCCCTTCGGCGATCCCTTCGGCGATCCCTTCGGACCTACCTTCCGCGATGCCTTCAAGCTTACCGTCAGCTTTGCCTTGAATATAACGTCTTAGTTTATATTTTTCTGCAATCAACTCAGACAACACGCGATATACCTCCGTTAGAAAAAATGCAAATACCACATTGAACACAGTGACAAATGCCAGTCCTTTTTCAACATTGATTATACCTTCAATGAATTTGGGCGGTGTTCCAGTGTACGACCATGTCACACAGATGGACATTATTCCCATGTTTATGAAGAAAATCGTGAAAAAGGCTGCACGCCAAGCCTCGGCTACACTCCATATAGCAGTACGATCGATATTGTCAGATGCCTGTTTGTTCATAACTTAAAATCTTCCATGTCCGATTGTTCGACCTACCGGGTTTCAGTACTCGTTATGGCGAGTTTGTGATGAAAGTGATCATTGTGCAAAAAGAATTTATAAATGCAAGGAAAAATTCAATTTCAAATTGGATGGATTTAAATTTCAAGCGATTTCAATGTCAAACTTTCCATTGAACATCTGGAAGAAGCTGACTGTTGATGGCGAAATTGAGAGCTTGCTCGCTCCTCATCACGCGTGTTTTATAAGTCCCAAATGAAGCTTTGAAGCGGACACTGATTGATCAATTTCTTGACTGAATCGAAGCGGTCAGAACAATTTAACCTATGGTCTAGGTTACTAGCGAACCTGATTTTTCTGGCAGTGACTAACAGACCTGCACTCTCTACCTCTACTCCTGAGGATGAGCGTTTCGAAAAGGCTGACTGATCAATCGATCAATTCGGTTTTCGCTGTTCGCTCTAAATATTGGAAGACCAATTGTCATCTCCAAGTGACCTTCAGCAGGCTGATTTCGGTAAGTTCCAAACAACCGGTCCCACCATGGCAGGTTAAATCCAAAGTTACTGTCGGTTTCGTGTTTGGTTATGGAGTGATGGACTCGATGCATGTCCGGTGTCACGATAAAGCATCTTAACACTCGATCAAGCGCTGGTGGAACCTGAACGTTTCCATGATTGAACATGGAAGTAGCGTTTAGCAGATTCTCAAAGCTGTAGTTAGAAAATAAGGATGTATGATATACTTTTATCCGTGTTTCCTTGTTTTATCTACTCTGCTAACAAATTATGCTGTCAAAACTCACATCTAAAAATCAGTTGACTCTACCTAAATCAGTGATTTCCGATTTTCCGGGAATAGAGTATTTTGATGTTGTCAAAGAAAAAGGGCGTATCGTTTTGACGCCCTTAAACATTGTGCAAGCTGACACTGTTAGAGCCAAACTAGCCGAGCTCGGCGTGACTGAAGCCGATATCACTGAAGCCATTGCTTGGGCTCGTCAGAGTAAATAGAGGAGATGCGTCTGGTCATTGATACGAATGTTCTATTGTCAGCTTTACTGTTCCCCGATGGTTCGTTGACATGGTTACGCAACGCATGGAAATCAGCAACAGTTCGCCCACTGATCAGCCAAGAAACTGTTATAGAACTCATTCGAACGCTTTCGTATCCAAAATTCCATTTAACAGCAAACGATCAACAGGCCTTGCTTGCTGATAATCTCACTTGGTGTGAGCCGGTAACAATATCAAATAAGCCGATTGTTCCAACATGCAGAGATCCAAATGACAGATGTTTTTTGGAACTCGCCGTGGTAGGAAATGCTTGTGCATTAGTTACTGGCGACAGAGATTTACTTTCATTGACTTCAGAATTTTTAATTCCAATTCTTACCCCCACTGACTTGCAAGCCCTCCTGAATGCAACAGCAAATCATTGACAAAATTAAGAATAAAAATTGGAACCCATCATACCAGACAATACCCATTCATGCGATAGTGTTCTCTGAATTTTAACTAATCTGTAGTCAGTGGCAGATTGTCATCAAAATCCGATGTGCCGATTTTTAGAGAAATCGCCCCTTTGTTTCACAATAATATAGCTACAAATACATTTTTAATTATTTAATTTTTGCTTGATTTATAGCCAAATATGGTCTATATTTAGCTTGACTCCGAATTTAGTGAACGGGTAGTAGCAGAATAAATGAGCACAAAGAAGACCATGACACTCAATCTGACAGAAGCTGAAATGTACGTTCTAGCAGTACTTAGCGAGAAGAAGGATATGAGCAAGACTGCTCTTCTACGTCAAGCACTGCGCATGTACCAATTGTTCGAGGCACGGCTCGAAAAAGGTGATAAACTTTTCTTTGAAGATAATAGAACCAAACAGAAGTCTGAAGTCATGATGCTATAACAGTCACAAATAATCAAGTTCATTTGCAGTGGATTCAATTTCACAAACTTCCTCACATGAGCACTGTAGACAGCGCGTCTGAAAACGTAATTAAGAGCTAGTTTTAGATTGTGGTTTCGGCTAACGTGCTGTGCATGATCATCAATTAACTGTCACATATGGAGCAAATTCTCTACACATCCAATTTTCAAACATTGAGCTTGACTCTGTATGAATATACTCCATTATTTCAATTATTTAACCAAGCAAATTTTTACAATCGAACACGCAATTATCTAACAAATTATTTGAATTCGATTAAACGCTGGGACAGCAGTGAATCCGAGTAACAGTTTTACAACCATTGGCCTGACACGTTTCGTCAATGAAGATTTCGCTAGCAAGCGTTGACTCCTCTTGTTCGTTTCTAACACTGTCTCCGGTCCGCACAGGTAAAAATTCGTGAACTTACCGCAAGTTCCAACTTTGGTCGATACTGTGCTCTTGAAAGTCGCTAGTCGATGCAATCTAAATTGTAGTTATTGCTATGTTTATCACTTAGGTGATGACGGTTGGCGTAAGCAGCCCAAATGTATGTCTGAACCTGTTCGGAACGCGACTATCCGACGCTTATCAGAGCTTTACGCCCATCAAAAGCAACCGATCAGCGTCGTGTTGCATGGCGGCGAACCACTGCTAATTGGAACGAATCGGTTGCGTGAGTTGTGCAGGCGACTCCGAAATGTCCTTCCTCCACCTTGTGAAATTCATGTTCAAACGAACGGCATACTCGTTTCGGATGATGTCATCGACATTTTCATCCGATATAACGTTGGTGTATCGATTAGCATTGATGGCACATCTGACGTGCACAATCGATTCCGAGTGGACCACGCCGGACGCGGGTCACATAGGCGAGTGCTAAATGCGATTAATCGACTAACAACTCGAATGGATGCCCGACCTTTGTTCGCAGGAGTTCTAGCCGTAGTTGACCCCACGTCGGACCCTGATACAGTTTATACCGCACTTAAAGCAACAAGAGCCCCCAGTATTGATTTTCTTGTTCGCGATGGAAACCATGATCGGTTGCCATTCATGAAAGCGAGTGTTAATTCGACAGAATATGGAAATTGGATGGTCAGATTGCTTGACATTTATCTGAGCGATCCGGAGCCGCCACGTGTGCGTATCTTTGATGATATGCTTCGCTTAATTTTAGGTGGAAGGGCACAGAAAGAAGGTGTAGGTAAAACCGATTATGGTATTCTCGTGATAGATACAGATGGTGGAGTCAGTAAGAACGATACATTGAAAGTCGCTTACAATGCTGCTGATCAATTCGAGGCCGAATCATGGTCTATCCTATCGGATAGTTTAGTCGATATTGTCCACAGCCAGACGTACGCCAACTATTACCAACAACAGCGTCCGACTGCTTCCGCTTGTCGCGCCTGTCATGAGTATAATGTCTGTGGTGGTGGGATGGTTGCCCATCGGTGGAGTGATGATCGTGGATTTGATAACCCATCCATTTTCTGCGCTGACCAATTGTTGTTGATCAGGCGCATGCGGGAACGGGTTGCGCAATATGCGGTAGCGTGAATTATTGAAGGAGCAATAGATGGACAACATAGTTGATTCGGTCGGGCGTCGGAAACCTCATGAAATTGAGGATTTGGATGTTAAACTAGAAAATATTAGTAGTGTTGCCTTGAGGCGAATTATCGAGGAAGTACGAAATAACCAGAAAGATCAACCCGTCGCATCGACAATCTATAATCGTACATACCACCGCCACAATAGGTAATTGCGACCTTTTTTGACTTTCCATGCGTCCTTCCCGCGAGCAGTTGTGTATTAGTGCTCACCGGATGCATGAGTTTCATGTTTCTCCGTTCCGCTATATTCTATGGCAACGTTGCCTCCCGCTGAGTCTTGAGCGTGCACTTCTTGAATGGTTCGACAACAATGCACCATGGCAGCTCGTAACTACAGATTTTTATGAACAATACGAGTTCAGTATGTTCGATGCAACCCTTCCAGATGGCCTGTCCCAGTTAATTTCTCTTAAGAATCTCACCGCACTTCGAGAAGAGATATCGGAAATTTTCAAAGTGAATCTGGATGAGCGGATCAAATTCGTCGCGCACAAGCTAATGCCCGGACAACGAATCGGCATTCATAATGACTATCTTACTGGTGAAGAAACTCATCGTTTCATCATTCAGGTCAATCGAGGTTTACTTGATGAAGATGGAGGATTTCTTATGCTGTTTAATAAGTTTGATCCAGAAGATATTCACCGAATTATTCGTCCTATCTCTGGAAGCGCAATCGGATTTGAGATTTCCGAGAAATCCAATCATGCGGTTTCCAAAATTTACCGTGGAAAGCGTTTCACACTTGTTTATTCCTTCTTCGCCAAGCCTTGTGTGCGTTCAAATTGCAGACGCATTTAGGCAGGCACTGGTTCAATCTTCCGAACCGTGGTTCCCTAATCTTTCCAAAATCGTAGCTAAGCAGGCATGGCGCCGCCTTGCGTACCATGGATTCAACGCGTCGAACTACGGGACGCATCGATGGTTGGAGAAAGATTCGACAGCCGAGCGTTTGGTAATTACTACACTTAGCTTGGACAATTCGCATCAATGCCGATTTGAAGTATTGCCAGCAACAACCCGAGCGCGCTATGAACAACTTGGATTAGTGTTTCCTGCGTACAGTTCGAAAACGAATTTCGTCGAGGTATTTCATCACGCACTATCTGTAATTGCGTCAATTCCAAGTTTGCATACAATCGTTGCAGAATATTTGCGGACACTGCATATTTTGCAAACGCCTAGAGTTAACTTTGATGTGAGCTATAGCGACCCAGCAGTGCCTTTCTCAATATTTGTATCGGTACCGATATCCAAGTCGGATAGAACATTACGTCTTGTTGAATCAATTATTCACGAATGCATGCACCTGCAACTCACATTGATCAATTTCGCAGTTCCGCTGGTAGGCGACTGTAATGCATGTGCTTTCTCGCCATGGCAACGAACCATGCGCCCTATCGATGGTGTTTTACATGGACTCTACGTGTTTTCAGTAATATATGCGTGTTTTAACGCCTTAGAGCACAAATATTCGTTAACTCTCGACGAAAGAGCGCATATAGAAAAACGCCAAGTCGAAATCGCTCAAGAAGTCATGCAAGTTTCTCAACTAAGCAGTGCAGGCGGGTTGACAGATATTGGACGAAGTCTAGCCGGTTACGTTTTGCGAAGCTTCGATACCTAGCGTAGATACGTAGTCTGCAGCCATAGCACTGTACCGAGCGGCTGGTTCTACCGCATTGTCGAGAAATTTGCGGGCACCATAGTAGTATTCCATCAACTCATCCTTCCTATGATTCTCTATCGGAAAATTATGAAGATGGTTTGCAAAATTAACAATAACAATACTGGCTTTAATAAGATTTAATCGCTCTAATCGCTCTTCCAAAAGCTCTTCTCGGTCGAGACCGATGATTTCAATGGTCTTCTGTCCAGTTTCGGATGCAGCTTTAATGCGAGGACCAACAAATTTGATATGGTTACGAGGATTATCCGCGCCACTTGGTTGGAGGAGAAGCGCCTCCTCGTTGGCGATATTATCGTGATGGGAGCGCGCTTGTTTTGCCGGGTCAACTAAAGGGAAAAATATGCTCTTATTTTGGTTACATTTCCTACAGGAGAAATACAAATTCTCCCAACAATATGCTAACCAGTAATACCCAGGATATAGTTTTTGTGAATTTTTATCCTGCCTTACAGCTGCTTTCGGTCGATAGTGTTCGACATCACCATAGTCGTGAGCACCAATCTTTCCTTCACAATAACAACACTTTCCATGCTGAGCTAAAAATAGGCAGTCTTTGACATCCTTGTGACCATAAATTTGTTGTTTAAATTCAAAACTGTTTCCATCTAAGTAGTGTTTTCTATTTTTATCAAATGCAATGCAATCTTGTTGAGTTCGCGCGATTCCAGCCTCCAATCGTGTAGGCGAATTCGGTTTACGAATCAAGATCATGATGACTTATGATTTCTGCAATAAGCACGGCAGCCTTGCGAATGTTCTCCATTGCTTTTTGATCTTCGTGCGATTCCGCAGTAGGCAAGGTAAGAATCCATTGGTCTAATTCACCAAGTTCTTTGCGTTCCAAATGAGAAAGTTCCTGTTTCTGAGAAAGATATCGCATACGCTGCATTTGCTTCGCAACCTCTGGATTCCGTGCCGATTCGAAACCGAAAAGTTCGCTTGTAAGAACCTGATCAAGGCGCCAATCTTTGATAGTGACTGGGTCAGATTCAACTACCGCATAATCGGATTCCCTTCGGAGGACAGCTAAATTAGCATCCAGTGAAATCTGTGCAATTAAAGGGCTGTGCGCCGTGGCAATGAACTGAATGTTCGGAAAACAGTTGGTCAAGTGTTTACGAATATCACGTTGCCAGTTAGGGTGAAGATGCAAGTCAATCTCGTCGACAATAACTATTGCAGGCTCGCCATAGGGGTTTTTACTGTCTGGATAGCGTTGAATCAAATTCCAAGCAATTTCCACGGTCCAAGCGAAGACTGTCCGATAACCTAGGCTTAGTTGACGGAAGGGCACAGAACCATAGGGCGTCTTCACTATAATTCCTCCTTGATCTGGATTTCCTCCGGGATTTGGCAAGCCTAGAATCTCAATATCCTGGGGACGTGCGATGTCTGGCAAGATGTCTGAGAGCATTTTCTTCAACCGGTTGAGCTTAGTTTTCGCGCCAAACTGTTTCTTCGATACTGAATAATCCAGATGATACAAACGCGACTCTACATTGGGGATTTCGGTTACGTCTTCAAACAAAGATTGAACAGGTTCAAGGCTGCCTTCTACGAGTTTACCAATACTTGGAAATCGGCCAGCACCGTAAGCAAGTACAAGCGGTTCTTCAATATCAATTGATTTCAGGGTTTCACCACCGTATTTGAAATGATCTATGTCCCCTTTAGTGTCTTGTGAGATTTCGCACCAAGTCGAAATTGATTTCTTTTTCATCCCAGGATTATTTGAATTTATAGGTTCTCCTACTGAAAAGTGTGCTTTAAGTGAAGCCATCGCATTGTTTGAATTTCGCACCATTGCCTTCAATACATCATTATCTACTTCACTCGCCAATTCGGGCTCAATTGGCTGCGGAGGTGGACCGGAACTGTCGTCCGAAGGTTCGTTGAATTTGGGGCGCATTCTAACAAGGCATTGAAGTAAAGTTGTTTTACCTATCCCATTGTCGCCGACGATAATGGTCCACGGAGCGGGAGAACCATTTTTATCAATGAGACTGAGCGTCTGCTGTTCACCGAAAGTACGGATATTTTCAAGTAACAAACTTGTGAAATAAATTGGATGTTTGATCGAATTTGACATGAACCGAACTTTAATAAGAATTGAGGATGCTAACAAGCCCGAGTATTGCGCTGCAACCGACATTCAGTGGAACTTGATGATAATTAAGTATACGAATGATGTCAATTTCGTTATCGCATTAGTGGACCCCAGCGGACTAACTCATCCTTGATGTAGAAAAAAACTTCGTGCATTAATTCGAGAATTTGATGATCAAATATGCAAGGTTCTGGAGAGTTGGGATCAATACAGGGTCTTGGCTACTAGCGAGCTTGATTTTTCTGGCAGTGACTAAAATACACGCACTCCCCACCCCCTACTCCTGAGGGTGAGCGTTTCGAAAAGGCTGACTGATCAATCGATCAATTCGATTTTCGCTGTCCGTTCTAAATATTGGCAGACCAATCGTCATCTCCAAGTGACCTTCAGCAGGCTGATTTCGATAAGTTCCAAACAGCCGGTCCCACCATGGCAGGTTAAATCCAAAGTTGCTGTCGGTTTCGTGTTTGACTATGGAGTGATGGACTCGATGCATGTCCGGAGTTACGATAAAGAATCTTAAAACTCGATCAACCGCTAATGGAATCTGGATGTTTCCATGATTGAACATGGAAGTTGCATTTAGCAGAATCTCAAAGACAATAAATGCCAATGCCGGAGGACCCAGCACCGACACCACTGCAAATTTAATGACCATTGATATGACAATTTCAATCGGATGGAAACGGATTCCGGTGGTAACATCAAAATCAAGATCGGTATGATGCATGCGATGAAATCGCCAGAAAAAATCCAATTTATGGAAATATACATGCTGTCCGTAGATTGCAAGATCCATCAAAACGACGCCAGCAATAACTGCAATCCAGTATGGCAGAGGCAGCCAATTCAGTAAACCAATTCCCTTACTCTCTAGGATCAGAGCATAAGCAGCTACAGTCAGCGGAATGATCAAACGGACGAGCAGCGTATTGATAAATGACAACAGCAGATGATTCGTCCATCGCGAAGTTCTGGGCAGATGCCATGTCCGTCTAGGTTGAAAGGTTTCCCAGAGCGCAACCGCAAGAAGAATTGCGAAGAATACCCCCAGTCGCCAGTAAACTTCCTGTTCCATTTTCGTAAGGCAAGCCTATGAACCAGGCACTCGGCCCGATTCATTCACAATATCGGATCGCCCGGAAACAAGCATTGAATAGGATTCCGGTGTATCCAGATCTGCAACGACTCCAGCATCGTCAACTTCAACTTCAATGACACGCTCCTCATAGTCGCCAATCATATGCTTCGCCCCGACATCTCCTCGGACTTCCATCATTTCCTGATAGTATCTTCTACCCCACAACACAGGATTCCCCCTCTTCCCACGATAAGTTGGAACACAGATATTGTGCTGCAAATCCGCATCAAAGGAATTGATCAGTGCGTCGATTTGATCGCTTCTGACAAATGGCATATCTCCCAGACACACGAGCACACCCGCAAAATCGGCCGGTAAAGTGGACAACGCCGTACGCAGCGATGTACTGAGGCCGCCAGCGTATTCGGGATTGTGGACGAACGTTACCTGCCTGTCTTTCAATTCATTCCTGACTCGTTCTTCTTCATGCCCGGTAACGACAAAAATCTGATCGACTTCGGCTTGTACCAGATTATTCACAACTTCCTGAATGACTGACTGATCTCCAAATTTAAGCAAGAGCTTGTTCTGTTCCCCCATCCGTTGAGACTGACCAGCCGCGAGAACGATCGCAGCAATTTTCTTGGCACCGGCAGCTGTCTGCGTACGCCCAACAGTTCGACGCTCCGGCCGTCGGGACGGTTCGGTCAGTATTCCCCCTCTTCCCATTTTCATGACATCTTCCCGATTCACTTCAAGCCCTGCTGCGATTCGCTCGAACACAAAATCAAAACCATTGCGTTTCGGTGATCGAACACATCCGGGCAAACCTAAAATCGTAGTCTTGCCGAATCTTGCTATGAGTAACAGATTTCCGGGATCCACGGGCATTCCAAAATGTTCTATTCTCCCACCCGCATTCACAACTCCCTGAGGAATGACATCGTATCGGTCCTGAATCGCTGATGCGCCTAGCAAAAATATCACATCAAGCTGCTTCTCAAAATACTCTCCAAGCAATCTTGAAATCTCATTTTCGTGATGATCGCAGTCTCGTTCAACAACTATCGTCGACCCCAGCATATTGGCTCTCTCCTTGAGCATGTTCGAACCCTTTTCAAGCAAATTTTGGTTAAACCATGGTGTATGAGTCTGTATCAGTCCGATAGATAAAGGTTGATATGGGAACACATTGACAGGCGGCAGTCCATGACTGGCAACTGAAATGCATTCATCCAGCATATTTCGGCTGACTGCGAATGGAATCACTTTAATCGATACTAGCAGTTGCCCAGCGTAAACACTGCTGTAGGATGGCAACGTCGCAACCGTAAACGCTTCATCGACTGAATTGATCTCATCAATTCTATTCGAACGGAGCTTCAACAGTCCTCTGTGTCTGGCATAAAGATTGCACCGCCCTGTCGCTGCCGTTCGAATTTCCACTCCCTGCCCGGCAACAGCCTGTGCAATTGCCTCCGCAGTTGCATCTTCATTGACATCGTCCTGTTCCAGCTTTGCAGCAACGATTGTTTTGTATCCTTCGTGAGTCAGCACGTCTACATCATGCCTTGAAAGCACTCTGCCCTTCTTCCATTTTCGGCCCATAACCCGCAAGGAATGTGCAAGTATCATCCCTTCGGTCTGATCGACTTGGGTACGGCCAAATTTCATCGTTCGTTTCCCTTCCGTAAGCACTCAGTCATTTCAGCCATGATAGAAACTGCAATTTCAGCAGGTGATTGTGCGGAAATATCAAGCCCTATAGGAGCACGAATTCTCTGCAGTTGCTGTGCTGAAATCCCAGCTTCCTCCAATCTCGTGCATCGCTCTCGATGAGTACGTCGGCTACCGAGTGCGCCGATGTAGAACACTTCCGATTGCAACGCTGCAATCAGTGCCGGTTCGTCAACTTTAGGATCGTGTGTCAAAGTCACAACCGCAGTTCTAGCGTCAAGACCGACTTCAGTCAACACTTTGTCCGGCCAACCATTCACAATGGTAACATCCGGAAATCTATCCGCAGAAGCGAACGCGCGTCTGGGATCAATCAGAGTTACTTCATATCCGCATGACTGACCCATCGAAATCAGCGGTTTCGCGATGTGTACGGCACCTACTATCATCAGTCGCAATGGTGAATTGAAAATCTGAATGAACTGACGCACACCTTCAATTTCAACAACCTGACTCTTGTCTCTTCGAAAAGCTTCTGCGATGGATGATTCGAGAGGACTGTCGCCTTGTAGCGCACTTGGAATGAACGTACTCTGTGTTTCATCATCTAGGCAAGTTACCAGCGCAATAGCTCGCTGTTGCTGCTGCGCCTGGACAATTTGCTGAAGAATAGAAGTTTTCATGTTTACCCGACGAACACTAATCTGCAATCAGAGGGTCGACATAAACCTTAATCTGTCCGCCGCAGGCAAGCCCGACCTCCCACGCCTGTTCATTGCTCACCCCATAAGCCAAAATGCGTGGCTTCTGGCAGTCGATCACATCTACAGCTTCCTCAATGACGGCTGTTTCCACACATCCGCCTGAAACTGAACCTTCAAAACATCGCTGGTCATTGACCACTAACTGACTTCCAACGGGCCGCGGAGAAGAACCCCAGGTTGCAATCACTGTAGCAATGGCGACACCATGTCCCTGCGCAAGCCAGCGCGATGCGGTATCCAAAACAGATGGATTCAATTCTCTTTCTGACATCTATACAGTTACCAGGTCCGCAGAACTTGATCTTGTCTTCAACATCTGAGCTCGCCAATATTCTCGATGTTTTCTTAAAAAAGGCTCGTTTTTGTACGCTTCTGTGCTGAGAGATTCAGCGAGATCGTTCAGACTATTCAGATTGTGAACCGGCAAAAATGCATCTACGTGCGGAAGCATCGTTCTAACGCCGCTTACTCTCGGTTCAAATTGATCGTATCTCAGCAACGGATTCAACCAGATCAACTGTTTGCAGGATCGATGCAGAAGGCTGATCTGCGGCTCAAGATCGCCCGTTTCAGATCGGTCCAGACCATCGGTGACAAGCAGTACGACAGCCATATGTATCGGCAATCTGCGTATCCAGTTTCGATTGAATTCCTTGAGACATTCACCGATTCGCGTCCCTCCGTACCAATCTGCAACCGAATCGGAAATTTCATCGACTGCACAATCAACATCGCGAGTTCGCAACTGTCGGGTAATGTTCGTCAGACGCGTCCCAAATACAAAGCAGGAGACACTCGAACGACTCGACATCAGCACATGCGAAAAATGCAGAATCATTCGAGAATATTCACTCATCGAACCGGATATGTCACAGAGCACGACAACAGGCATCTTCCGAAGCTGACGTTTGCAACGCACCAGCGAAATTGCGTCTGCGGATCCGCGAGAACTCTGCTTGAGGGTTTTACGCATATCAAGCTTGTTTCCAGAAGCGTGAACTCGATAGCGTCTTGTCGGAATTCTGTTAAAGGCAACCCGCATATTCTTGACAGCCTGCTTTGCCTGTTCCATCTCTGCGCGTGACATCTTATCGAAATCTGCTTTCTGTAATCGTTCCTGGTCCGAATACGTGAGCGATGCACGAAGTTCAATTTCCTCCTTCTTCTCGGATACCAGATCTCCAGCTTCTCTGCCAGGGTAAAGGCTTTCCACCAGTCTTCGCGCAAGTTCCTCCGCTGACTCTTCACTATGCGGCACTCTTGTTTCGGGAAGCAGAGTTGAGATCGCTCGCTCGAAAATTCTTGGATTCTTCCAGAATACTCGAAACGCCTGATCGAAAATCAGTCGCTGACGTGGATGATTTACGAAAACCGCATGCAATGTCCAGTAGAAATCTTCCCGGTCGGAAATTCCTACCAGACTGACCGCTCGAACCGCATCAAGAATTCTCCCAGTCCCAACCGGCAATCCCGATGAACGTAGTATTCGTCCAAAGTGAACCAGGTTCGTTACGAACTGTCCACTGCTTTCTTCCGTCTGTGTACCAACCATCGCCTATACACTACATGCCGGCAATCGAGTGAACCTTCTCCAAAATTCGCGAGGCTTCATGTCCGCGGATTTTCTCAATGTCGTCCTGGTATTTCAGCAAAACACCAAGCGTGTCATCAATCACCGTGGGGGCCAGATCAATCACGTCCATCTGCACGAGTGCATGTGCCCAGTCGATCGTTTCGGCTACGCCTGGAACTTTGTAAAGGTCTTCATCACGTAAATTTTGCACAAATCCAACTATCTGTTTAGCCAGTTCACTGCTGGCACTCGGCGCCTTTACAGCAAGTATTGCAAGTTCCCGCTCTGCATTCGGAAATTCAACCCAGTGATAAAAACACCGACGCTTCAGTGCATCATGAATTTCCCGGGTTCGATTCGAGGTGATGACCACTGCGGGCGGCTCTGCAGCTTTCACAGTGCCGATTTCGGGAATAGTGACTTGAAAATCAGACAGAATCTCCAGTAAATAGGCTTCAAACGGTTCGTCCGCTCTGTCGATCTCGTCAATCAGCAATACTGGGGTTCCTTGTCCACTGTCTCTAAGTGCCTGGAGCAAGGGTCGTGCGATCAGAAACTCGTCTGAAAATATTTCCTTTGCAATGTCGTCACGGTTATGCACTCCCTGTGCTTCTGCCAGACGTATTTCAATCATTTGCCGCGGATAGTCCCACTCGTAGACTGCAGAAGATACATCAAGACCTTCATAGCATTGCAGCCGGATAAAGGGTCGATTCATCGACGCCGCCAAGACCTTGGCGACTTCGGTTTTACCAACGCCCGCTTCCCCTTCCAGAAGCAGTGGCCGCGACAGATTCAAGGACAGGTATATTGCTGTCGCTAAACTCCGGTCAGCAATGTAGTTTTCGGAAGAAAGGAGCGACAGAGTGGATTGTATGTCGTGCGGATGACTCATGCGTCAATCAGTAGTGGAAGTGAACGCCTGTGCTCACGATGATATGTCGAATGCGGGTACCCGATATGCAAAGCCTCGAGTACCCGCTGTATATGCCGAATTAATCGAAATCAGCTGTTTGCCTTATCAACTGCCCGTTTTGCCATCACCGTTACCAAGTGAGCTCGATATTCCGCGCTGGCGTGAATGTCTTCATTCAGACCTTCGTCCGAAATCTGAACATTTGCAACACTTGCAGATGAAAATGACTGAGCCAGGGCAGACTCCATCTCGCTGACTCGAAATACACCCGCGCCAGCGCCAGTAACAGCCACTCGGACACCACCTCCCGTACCCTGCGATACAAACACACCGACAATTGCATAGCGTGAAGCCGGATTCGGAAACTTGCAATAGGCAGCACGGTCAACTGTTGGAAATGTAACCGAGGTTACGATTTCATTCTCTGCCAGTGCCGTTCCGAACATTCCAGTAAAGAAATCATCTGCCGGAATCGATCTGCTATCGGTGTTGACAGTTGCACCCAAGCCAACCAGAGCGGCCGGATAATCGGCAGCCGGATCATTGTTTGCAATGGACCCGCCGATCGTACCTCTGTTTCGGACTTGCGGGTCTCCAATCCCATCCGCAAGATCAGCCAGTGCAGGAATCGAATTCCGTACATCTGATGACGCTGCCACTTCAGCGTGCGTCGTCATTGCACCGATTGTCACCGATCCATCTTGTGCCGAAATTCCTTTCAGCTCGTTCACGCCCGCTAGATCAATCAGATCGCTCGCTGAAGCAAGCCGCTGCTTCAGGGTTGGCAACAGCGTATGACCGCCTGCGATCAGCTGACCGTCATCGGAACTTCTCAACATGTCCGTCGCTTCAGAAAGACTCGACGGATTCTTATAGTCAAATGCATACATGATTATTCCTCCTGTCAGGATGCTTGCGCATCTCGAATTGCCTGCCAGACTCGATGCGGTGTTGCTGGCATGTCCAGATGAGTGACACCGACTTCCGACAGTGCGTTCAATATCGCGTTCATCACGGCGGGCGGGGACCCAATGGCACCTGCTTCACCGCAACCTTTCACACCCAGTGGATTGTGTGTGCATTCGGTTACCGTGGTATCCACGGTGAACGAAGGTACATCCGTTGCTCGTGGCATGGTGTAGTCCATGTACGATCCTGAAAGCAGCTGTCCATTTTCGTCATAGTTGCAACCTTCAAGTATTGCTTGCCCGATTCCCTGTACCAGGCCGCCATGTACCTGACCTTCTACAATCATCGGATTGATCACCGTACCGAAATCATCGGTCGCGTGAAAACTCGCGATGTCCACAGTGCCGGTATCTTGATCCACTTCAACCTCGCAGACATAGGTGCCTGCAGGGAAAGTGAAGTTCTTCGGATCGTAGAAAGCAGTTTCTTCCAGACCAGGCTCGAGTTCCTCCAAAGGATAATTGTGAGGAACGTAAGCAGCCATAGCGATTTCTCCAAACGCCTTGGCTTTGTCCGTTCCGGGTACAACGAATTGTCCATTCTCGAACTCAATATCCGATTCGGATGTCTCAAGCAGATGTGCGGCAATCTTTTTGCCTTTCGCGACGATTTTGTCAATCGCTTTGACGATGGCGGCGCCTCCCACTGCAATTGATCGAGAACCGTAAGTCCCCATGCCAAACGGAATCTTGTCAGTATCTCCATGAACAACGTCGACACTTTCAAAATCTATTCCCAGTTTGTCTGAAACAACCTGAGCGAAAGTAGTTTCGTGTCCCTGTCCATGAGAGTGCGATCCGGTAAGAACGCTGACTGAACCGGTCGGGTTGACTCGAATAGTCGCCGCTTCGTAGAGCCCGGCACGAGCGCCAAGCGCTCCTGCGATATTCGACGGAGCAATTCCGCAAGCTTCGATGTAAGATGCGATTCCGATGCCGCGCAGTTTACCCGCGCGCCTGGAAGCTTCCTTACGTCCGGCGAATCCGTCGTAGTCAGACGCTGCAAGCGCCTTGCCCATGCTGGCTTCATAGTTTCCAGTGTCATAGACCAGCGCGACGGGCGTCTGATAAGGGAATTCATCCGGTTGAATGAAATTGCGCCTGCGAATTTCCGCAGCATCAATTCCCAATTCATCTGCAGCAACCTGAACGATACGCTCCAGCAGATAGGTCGCCTCGGGACGTCCTGCTCCGCGGTATGCATCGACCGGTACGGTATTTGTAAAAACCGCTTTGACTTCACAATAGATGGCGGGAGTTGAATACTGCCCCGCCAGCAATGTGCCGTGCAGGTAAGTGGGAACACAAGGTGCAAACGTTGAAAGATAGGCACCCATATTCGCCAGAGTGGTTTCTCGAAGAGCCAGAAATTTTCCATTTCCGTCCAGTGCGAGTTCCACTTTAGTCACATGATCGCGACCATGAGCATCGGACACAAATGATTCGCTCCGATCTGCGGTCCACTTCACAGGCTTGTTGAGCTGCGCAGCAGCCCAAGTCACAATAATCTCTTCAGCATAGTGGAAAATCTTGGAACCAAAACCTCCGCCAACATCCGGAGCATTAACTCGAAGCTTGTGTTCGGGCAATCCCAGAACGAAAGCTCCCATCAGCAAACGAATCACATGGGGATTCTGACTGGTCGTATGCAGCGTGTACTGTCCGGTTGACTGATCATAATCACCAATTGCGCATCGGGGTTCGATTGCATTGGCTATCAGCCGATTATTCACCAAATCCAGACTTGCGACATGATCGGCATTGGCAAATGCTTCATCAACTGCGTCTTTGTCGCCCAAAGCCCAGTCAAAGCAAACATTCGTGCCAACATCATCGTGTACGCTTGTTGTTCCTTCCATCACCGCCTGCGGCATGTCAACAACAGCATCAAGCACATCATAATCAATGATGATGCCCTCGGAAGCGTCTCGCGCCTGGGTGCGGGATGCGGCGATAACGACCGCAACCGGATCTCCCGTGTGCCTCACTTTACCTTCGGCAAGCACTGGATGCTTAGGTTCCGCCATCGGACTGCCATCCTTGCCATGAACCTGCCAACCGCAGGGGATGCCACCGACTGCCGTCATGTCTTCCGCCGTGAAAACGGCGATCACGCCATCACTGGCTCTCGCCGCAGACGTATCGATCGATCTGATCGAAGCGTGTGCATGCGGAGAACGTAGAATATAGGCATAAGCCTGGCCTTCCAGATTCATGTCATCGGTGTATTTTCCTGCACCTCTGACAAATCGTAAATCTTCTTTACGGCGCACTGATGCGCCAATTCCTGTGTCACCCATGGTTACACCTCCCTCATGGCTTTTGCACCAGCCTGAATGGATTTGACAATATTGTGATAGCCGGTACACCGACACAAATTGCCTTCGAGCCACTCCCGAATTTCCTGCTCGGACGGGTCGGCATTCACGCTCACCAGATCCAAAGCACTCATAATCACGCCAGGCGTACAGAATCCGCACTGCAGTCCGTGATTTTCACGAAATGCTTCCTGCATTGGATGCAGTTGGCCGTTGATAGCAACACCTTCAATCGTTGCAACCTCAGCATGATTCGCCTGGGCCGCCAACATGGTGCAGCTTTTTACCGATTTGCCGTTCACGTGAACAACACAGGCACCGCACTGACTGGTGTCGCATCCCACATGTGTACCAGTCAATCTCTGGTTCACACGTAAAAAGTCAACCAGCAAAGTACGCGCTTCAACCTCCGCCGAAACACTATTGCCGTTGACTGTCATTGAGACAGATACGTTCATATAGCTTCTCCTCCTGTTTATCTAAATTGGTCATCGCTACGGCCCTCATTCATCCCATGGGCAAATCAAAAATACCCGCTTTGTATACGATTCTCAGGCCGAAACGTAATGAATAAATAAAGTGTACAACGTCAGCATTGGAAGTGGCAAAGAATTTTGCCTTTTCTGACTAAAAACAAACGCACAACTACCGAAATTCACGACTCCATTCCGGTCACAAATGCATCAAAGAAATCGTCAACCAGCTTTTTCGATAGGCTGCTCATCAGCCTTGATCCGATCTGTGCGATTTTGCCGCCGGTTTTGACCTGTGCTTCATAGGAAAGTTCACACCCATCACCTGCATCTGACAGACTGATCTTTGCTTCTCCACCAGCAAAACCCAAAGCACCCGCTTTTGCAGAACCCTCCAAGGTATAACCGCACTCCTCCTCAGAATCACTGATCGTCAAAAAGATATTGAACTTTGTCTTCACAGGGCCAATCTTCATGTTTAGTCGCCCTTTCAGTTCATTGTCCGACACCCACTCCAGTGCTTCACAGCCAGCAATCGAACCAGCAAGCAATTCCGCATCATGCAGTGCTTTCCATACCTTTGCACGAGATGCAGGTAGCGTCCTGCTTCCATTAATTTCCATAAATATTCCGAAAAATTACGAGTCTTTTTTATCTGCCAGCAACAGACACACTCATCAATGGTGTTTGAATTCGTCGACGCTCCTCGGCCATACTATAAAATAGGGAAAGTTCTGATTGCTCACAACATTCATTCCCATGCGAAAATCACAACAGTCACCCATTACCCTCTTACGAGGCGCTCCCCGCTCCATCGCAAACACTCCCGAGGAACTGCCGCCTGGCAAACTGCGGATGGTTATAACTTATTTGGAGATGAAAATTCCACAGAGTTACCGATACGATCCACACAGGCTCGAGAACCTTTCAATTATTCGCGCACATGAACCCAACGCCGGATTCTACCGATACCTGTATAACTCGGTTGGAGGATCTTGGCTTTGGTATGAGCGTAATCTTCTTTCAGATGAGCAACTTGAGGAAATCATCAAGCATCCTGAAGTGCGAATCTATGTGCTGTATGTGAATGGCACACCTGCTGGCTATAGCGAGCTGGATTTGCGCATTGAGAATGAAGTCGAAATTGCATACTTCGGGCTGCTTCCAGAATTCATCGGGCGCGGGCTAGGAACTTATTTTCTGAGGCGAACAACAGACACGGCCTGGTCGGCGAATCCTGAGCGAGTCTGGGTGCATACCTGCAATTTTGATTCTCCAAATGCTGCAAGAACCTATCAGAAAGTCGGATTTTCGGCTTACTATCAAGAAGAGAAGATAATTGACGATCCTAGAATAGAAGCTAGCCAAAATCCTTGAATGAGTTGCAACCTGTCTCTATTTCGCGCTCCAGCGAAATCACCTCAAACAGGGGAAAACGTATACTTGAAAAAATTTGATTCAGTCAATGGCAGTAAAATGCCGGGTAGAGTTTCTCTCAATCTGATTATTCAAAGACAATCCTTTTCATTGTTAACCGACTGAGGAGTTTGATGCTGCATGAAAAACCTTGAATTGTTCGAAACAAAAGCATTGCAATCTCTTGACAGTGAGCATCACTTACACCCATTCACAGACTCCAAACTGCTCCACAAAGTTGG